>DDFK01000002.1:0-964455 GCA_002337145.1 Chitinophagaceae bacterium UBA1930
TTTAAAGCTATACTTAAAGATGCTCCTGTTAATAAAGAATTGATCCTGGGCAGCGTAAGCGCCATCTTCTGGACATTGTTCTTTCAGACAACGCTTAAATATGTTTTTATTACCCTGAAAGCCGACAATAAAGGAGAAGGTGGAATTTTTTCATTGTATACACTGATCAGGCGCTATAAAAAGTGGCTTCTGATACCTGCCTTATTAGGCGGCTCTTTTTTAATCGCAGACAGTATAATTACACCTCCCATTTCAGTGTCGTCAGCAGTGGAAGGAATAAAAATGTACTATCCTTCTATTCCTACCATTCCTATCGTTATCGGCATACTTACTATATTATTTCTTGTACAGGCATTTGGCAGTGCTAAAATTGGAAAAGTATTTGGCCCGGCGATGATGGTATGGTTTACGATGATTGGGGTAATGGGTTTTTATGCATTAGGCAAGGACTTCTCTGTACTTAAAGCATTGAATCCGGTGTACGCATACCATCTGATAAGAGACTATCCGGACGGTTTTTGGTTGCTCGGAGGAGTTTTTCTCTGCACTACAGGTGCAGAGGCACTTTATAGTGATTTGGGTCATTGTGGTAGAAAAAATATTGAAGTCAGCTGGGTATATGTCAAATTATGCCTTGTGTTATGTTATTTTGGGCAGGCAGCCTGGCTAGTCAATCACGAGGGAATTATACTGGATGATACCAACTCTTTTTTCGCTATGATGCCGGGGTTTATGTTTTGGCCGGCCATTGCCGTTGCTACTACCGCTGCAATAATAGCTTCACAGGCGCTGATTAGCGGCACATTTACCCTATTTAATGAGGCGATCAGGTTGAATTTTTTTCCAAGATTAACGATACACCATCCCAGCGAAGTAAGAGGACAACTTTACATCCCTGCCGTGAATTGGGCCTTGTATATTGGTTGCGTAAGTGCAGTGCTTTTTTTTAAAGATTCTGCTCATATGGAAGCTGCATTTGGACTTTCGGTAACCTTAACCATGTTAATGACTACCATATTACTTACTTTCTATCTTTACATAAAGAGAACTCCAATTCTGATAGTTATCATTTTAGGCTGCCTGTTCTTTATTATTGAAGGATCATTCCTCGTTGCCAACCTCAAAAAATTCCCTGAAGGTGGTTATATAACACTATTAATTGGCTTGTTTCTTTTTATCGTGATGTTCACCTGGCGTTATGCAAGAAATATTAAAGTAGGACTATTAAATTTTGTTGATCTAAAACCTCACCTGGGTATTTTAAAACGATTGAAAAAAGATGAAGAAATAAATAAATACGCAACGCATCTTGCCTACCTTACCAATAGTAATACACCTGCTGTTATTGAAGAACGGATTATCCAGTCAATCTATTTTCATCAGCCGAAAAGAGCCGATATTTATTGGTTCATCCATATTGACGTAACAGATGAACCTTACACACAGGAATATTCGGTAGAAGCCGTGGAGAAAAATACCGTCTTTTATCTTTCCTTTAAGCTTGGTTTCCGAGTCATACCAAGGGTAACACTGTTGTTCAAAAAAGTTTTAATAGAATTGTCTGAAGAACGCCTTTTTTGTCTGGATCCCCAAAATAATAAGTATTGTCCCGAAGATATTTATGGTGATTATCGCTTTGTTACTATGAAAACATTTCTCAGTAATGAAAATGAGCTACCTGCATGGAAGAAAATACCTATGAATTTGTATTTTATAATGAAACACATTGATATTTCCACTGAAGAAGCATTAGGTCTGGATGAAAATCTGATTGCAGAAGAAAAGGTACCACTCATTGTGGAAAAACCTCAGCATATTCATTTAAAAAGAGTTTTTAAGCAATGATAGATAATAAAGAAAATAATGTACAGCATTTCCTGGAACTTATCAAACAATCCAGAAAAGGTAAATTCAAGATTTATATCGGGATGAGTGCGGGCGTAGGCAAAAGCTATCGTATGCTGCAGGAAGCCCGAACACTTTTGCGAAATGGGATTGATGTAAAAATTGGGTATATAGAAACACATAACCGGGCAGAAACGGAAGCCTTATTAGAAGGAATACCTATAGTGCCGAGAAGAAGTGTGTTTTACCGGGGTAAAGAACTCCAGGAAATGGATCTCGATGCTATCCTCGCCTTAAGACCTGAATTGGTTCTTGTGGATGAGCTGGCACATTCTAACATAGAAGGCAGTAAAAATGAAAAAAGATGGCAGGATGTAATGGAAATACTAAATGCAGGTATTAATGTCATCAGCGCAGTCAATATCCAGCACATTGAAAGCTTGTATGACGACGTAAAAAGCATTACCGGTATTGAGGTAACAGAAAGAGTTCCTGACAATGTATTGCGCATAGCAGATGAAGTAGTGAATATTGATTTGACCGCAGACGAATTGGTGACGCGTCTGAAAGAAGGGAAAATATATGCTAAAGAAAAAATAGCCATTGCGCTTCAAAACTTCTTTCAGAGTGAAAAAATCCTCCAGTTGCGGGAACTTGCGCTTAAAGAAGTGGCTACACAGGTGGAGAGAAAAATACAAATAGAAATCCCTGGAGTTTTGCAGGCCAAACACGAAAGATTGATGTGCTGCATTAGCACAAACAATGAAATTGCTCGCCTAATCATAAGAAAGACTGCCCGACTGGCAACCTACTATAATGCAAAATGGTTTGTGTTGTATGTTCAAACAAAGAAAGAAGATGCAGATAAAATAAACCTTGCTGCACAACGTCATCTGATTAATAACTTTAAGCTTGCCACCCAAATGGGGGCAGAAGTAATACGGGTAAAAAACAGGACAATCGCCAAGGGTATCATGGAAACAGCTAACGAAAGAAAAATAACAACCATCTGTATGGGTAAACCTCATTTATCATTAGTCAATATCATTTTAAAAACAGCAACCTTTAATGAGTTATTAAATACTGTAAGCAAACTAGATATTGACTTAGTTATACTATCATAATGCGTACAAAAATAAAAACAAAATTAATCCTGGGATTGGTTTTCCTGTTCATCGTAATTATATGCTTCGGTATACTGGGTATATTCTATGTAAACCGTTTAAGCAATGATGCCAGTATGATACTGAAAGACAATCATATTAGCGTGGAATATTGTAATCACATGATGAAAGCGCTCGATAAGCTGCCGGAGGATAAAAGCCAGTTTTTACAGTTTGAAAAGACACTTCAATTACAAGAGAAAAACATCACTGAACCCGGCGAATTTAAAGCTACTTCTGAGGTCCGGTTGTTATTCGATAAACTTAAAAATGAGCCGGACTCTTTTAAGGAATTTAAAGAAATAAGAAAAGCGGTATTCAAGATAGAAGATGCTAACCAGGCGGCAATAATCCATAAAAATGCTATTGCTGCTAAAACAGCAACACAAGCAAATCTATGGTTCACTATTATTGCAACTTGCCTTACGCTGATCGCCTTTACGTTTATAGTGAATTTTCCTTCTATTATTTCCAAGCCAATTCGTGTGCTAACCGATGGTATAAAAGAAATTGCAAAAAAGAATTACAGTAAACGTATACACCTGGACCGGAATGATGAATTTGGTGTTTTAGCAGAAACTTTCAATACAATGGCAGAAAAGCTGGACGAATACGAACACAGTAATCTTGCTGAAATCAAGTTGGAGAAAACCAGGATTGAAGCAATCGTCAACAAGATGAATGATGGCATTATCGGGCTTAATGAAAAGAAACAAATTTTGTTTTTAAATTCAGTCGCAGAAAATTTATTTGGACTAAAAGAAAAAGAGATCGTTGGAAAGTTTGTGTCAGAAGTAGCTTTACATAATGACTTGCTTAGAACTGTTTTGCAGAATGACACTAAAAAGCAGTTAAAGATATTTATAGACAAAAAGGAAAGTTATTTCAATCAGGAATCAATTGTTATCCAGACGGACAATGGAATTGGAGGTCAGGTCATCATACTCAGCAATGTGACGCCATTTAAGGAATTGGATGTCGCTAAAACAAACTTCATAGCCACCATATCTCATGAATTGAAGACGCCTTTATTTGCTATCAGGATGAGCACACAATTATTAGAAGATACCAGAGTTGGAGAATTAAATAAAGATCAAAAGGAAATCTTGGAAAGTTTGAAGGGGAACTCCGACCGTCTGCTAAAAATAACCGGAGAATTGTTAAACATGTCGCAAGTAGAAACGGGTCAAATACAGCTCAGAAAAGAACCTACCAAACCCGACATTATTGTATTGAGAGCTTTGCAGGCAGTGCAACAACACGCATCTAAAATGGGAGTGATTTTGAAAGAAAATGTAGCTAAAGATTTGCCTGCCATTTCTGTTGATGAAGAAAAAACGACCTGGGTGTTAATTAATCTGCTAACTAACGCCATAAAATACTCAAATGAAAATGGTGTTGTAGAAATAAAGGTAGTCAAAGAAAATGACCAGCTGGTTTTCTCTGTGATTGATAAGGGAAAGGGCATTGAAGAGCAATATATACCTCACGTGTTTGATAAATACTTTAAGGTGCCGGGTACCATCGAGAAATCCGGCACAGGGTTAGGCCTATCTATATCTAAGCAATTTATTGAAGCCCAGGGTGGAACTATATGGTTAAAGAGTGAATATGGTGCAGGTAGCACTTTTGGATTCAATATCACTGTTTCGCATAATAATATAAAGTGAAAATTATGAGCATCGCAAATGTTTTGATCGTAGAAGATGAAAATGACGTAAGACAGCTACTAAAACGAGTCCTTACGCTTGAAGGATTTAAGGTGTTTGATGCTGCAAATTGTGCCGCGGCCTTGCATATCCTCGAAAGAGAAAGCATTGATCTGGCTTTATGTGATGTAAAGTTACCCGATGGCAACGGTGTCGAATTCATTGTGAAGATTAAGACTATTTATCCTTTAATCGAAATAATTGTATTAACCGCTTATGGGAATATACCGGATAGTGTTCAGGCTATAAAAAATGGCGCTTTCGATTATATAACTAAGGCCAATGATAACGAACGCATTCTACCACTATTATACCGTGCATGGGAAAAGGTACAGCTTGTAAAAAGAGTGGCAGTACTCGAAAAACAAGCAGTGGGTAGGTATGCAAGTTTTGATTCTATTATTGGGAGATCGTCATCTATAGCTGAGTCTGTATGCCTAGCCCGAAAAGCTGCGGTTACTGATGCGCCAGTATTATTATTAGGTGAAACAGGGACGGGAAAAGAAGTTTTCGCCCAAGCCATACATTCTGCCAGTAAACGCAACACCAAAACATTTCTTGGTCTGAACTGTAGTTCTTTTAATAAAGAACTGCTGGAGAGTGAACTTTTTGGGCATAAGGCCGGTGCGTTTACCGGAGCAGTAAAAGAAAAAAAAGGATTAATAGAGGAAGCTAATGAGGGCACTTTGTTTTTAGATGAAATCGGGGAAATGCCTATTGAACTTCAAGCCAAACTGCTACGTATATTAGAGACGAGTGAGTTTATTAAAGTTGGTGATACCAAACAAATCAAGGTTAATATTCGCATAATAGCTGCAACAAACCGTAATCTTCAACAGGAAATAAAACAGGGGAAATTTCGAGAGGATCTTTTTTATAGGTTAAATCTGGTGACGATTAATTTACCACCTCTAAGAGACCGACAGGACGACATACCATTACTGGCAAATTACTTTGTAGAAAAAATCACAGAAAGTGCATATCAACACGTTAAAAGTATGACTCCTGCTTTTATCGATAAACTGAAAAAAAATGATTGGCGAGGAAACATCCGTGAGTTAAGAAATGTGATTGAACGATCACTCATTGTCTGCACAGGAAACCAACTAACGGTAGAAAATCTTCCAGTCGAATTACAATATAATACGCTTAAGTCGAAAACAATATCGGCCTTTGACCTCGCCAGTGTTGAACGCATGCATATCCAGCGTGTATTACAATATACTAATGGAAACAAAACACAAACTGCTAAATTATTAAATATCGGTATTGCGACCTTATACAGGAAGATTGAAGATTTTGAAATAGATGTTTAAGCAAAACATTGATGTGTAAATAGCGTGAGATTAGGTAAAACAGTTATCGCAACAAAATATATGCCGTATGAAAAACGCAGGATATCATGAAAAAGATTTGGTAATTGATATACTTGCCAAATCGTTTGAAGCAAATAAGAGCGTCAATTACATTATAAAGCAAGATGCTAAAAGATCTGATAGAATCCGGGCGTTAATGGACTATTCTTTTGAAGTCTGTTCTTTGTTTGGTGAAGTATTTCTTTCCGACGATAAAAGGGCCTGCGCCCTTATTGTCTATCCGGATAAGAAAAAAGTCACCTTAAAATCAATTTCATTAGACCTCAAATTGATATTCAAATGTATTGGCATCGAAAATGTCATTAAAACACTTAAAAGAGAGAAGATAATCAACAGCGTCCATCCCCAAACACCATTCTCGTACTTATGGTTTATCGGTGTTGCACTAAAGGATCAGAACGAAGGTATCGGAAGTAAGCTACTAAATTCTATACTAGATTATTATGACAAGCAGAACCGACCTGTTTATCTCGAAACGTCAACAGTGAGAAACCTCCCGTGGTATAACAAATTTGGTTTTCAATCTTATCACGAAGAAGAATTGACGTACCATCTATATTTCTACAGAAGAGCGGCTAAAAAGTAAATGCAATGTCGGTGTTCGGGACACAGATGCACATTGTCACATTAGCTTTTGTGAGCATAGAAATTGTTTTCTTTTTCTATCTGGTCATCTTTAAATTATCACGGCCAGATGATGAGACGACATTCCTGAATATTATACTTTTGTTTTTACTCATCACGTATAATGTGACTGGCGGTTTGCTTCCTGATCCTAAATTGCCAGGCTCCTTTTTTCTACAAGAAGTAATTGCGTACGCCACTGGATTTATTACTCCCTGTTATTTTCCATACTATGTGTACAAAGCATTCGGTCTTACGAAGCTGAAATTTCATGCCTACCGAGGTATATATTATTTTCTGATTGTACCATATCTGATTTTCGTTATTGTCTTCAGAGTGTCTGGCAATCTACATGACGCTCAAAATCTTCTGGTTATTCCAGTACTCTACGCGGTTTGGGTCATTATTTCTTTGATTAAAGCCATTCGCTACAAGTACAACATTAACTTCAGAAGTCTTGAAGCCAGGCAGGAGATGATCGTATTGTTATCTAGCCTGACACCTTGGGTTAGCTTGCCTATTATCACATACTTAAATTTGGCTCAAGCTATAGAAGCTACCATTACTAATATAGGCTTCCTATTATTATTTGGCTTGCAGGTGAATAGAAATGTACAGCAATTAAGGAAGGAACACCGGCGACTTATTGAATCTGAACAGTACTTGCTGAATTGGAATACTAACTTGCAGGAAGAGGTGGATAAACGAACAAAGGAATTAGAAAAAGTAAATGAACAAAAGACCAACAACTTTATAAACCTCGTACATGAAACGAAAACACCACTAACGCTGGTTAAAAATTATCTGGACGAATATATCGATAAATATGGCTCTGCTGAAGAGCTGGACATCATAAAAGGTGGTATTGATAAACTGACGGCAGATGTGATTAATTTATTTGACATCGAAAGATTTACTAAAGGAATTGATGTTTACCGTCATAATAAAGTGTCGGATTTTAGCAGCATATTAAAGAACAATTTATATCTGTTTGAATGCTATTGCAAAAAAAGAGAAATCGCCTGCCACGGGTCTATCGAGGGTAATATTTTTATAGAAGCAGATCCTAATGCTATCAACAGGATCGTTAATAACATTATTGAAAATGCAATAAAATTTTCAAGTATGGGTGGACAGGTAGAAATATCTTTGAAAGGGGAAAACGATAAAATTACCTTTACTGTATCAGATAAAGGAATCGGCATTGCTTCAGGGCAGCAGCAAAAGATATTTGAACCTTATTACCAGATAAGCCATAAAACGAACAATTTGCAAGGAATGGGACTTGGACTACCAATAGTAAAAAGAGTAGTAGAAGATTTAAAAGGTGAAATACACATAGAAAGTAACCCTAAAATAAATCCCGGCACAAAAGTCACCATAATTCTTGACAGATATTTATTGCAGAAAGAAGATGCACCTTTGAATACTGCAACAGAATCTAACTCCTCCATACACACGCTTGTGGATTATGATGTTCCTGATAGTGTTTATACGCAGGAAAAAAAGACTATTCTTCTTGTGGAAGACAATAAAGCAATGATTCATTTTCTTTTTAATAAGCTAAATGTACACTACAATGTGATCTGTTCGCTGAATGGCTCGGAAGCTCTAAAGAAGCTCCAAAATATACCTTTTGTACCTGATTTAATCCTATCTGATATAATGATGGATAAAATGGATGGTTTTGCATTTTTGAAAGTCATCTCTGAGCAAAACAAGTACAATCATATTCCGGTTATTTTTTTGACAGCCAAATCCACCCCTACTGACCGTCTAAAAGGATTAAAGTTGGGCGCTATCGATTTTATATCGAAACCATTTTCCTTCGAGGAATTAAGCCAGAAAATTGAGACAGTAATCAATAATGTTATCAAACAGCAAAGGGCAATCTTAACTTCAACGATCTCAAACCTGAAAACATTAGGTAGTGACGATATTAATTCGCCAACGGATTTAGCCAAGTTTGAACAAAACTGCAAAATGTTTAATCTTACGAGCAGGGAAATGGAAATTGCGAAACTGATTTCCAAGGGTGTTACGTACAAGGTTATTGCTAAAACTCTGTTTATTTCTGAAAAGACAGTTAATAAGCACATTCAGAATATTTTTGAAAAAGCAGTGGTGTCCAATAAGGTCGAATTACTCAGCAAACTTTCTAAATAATAGCACACGGCGCATAGTAAGGGATCAATATACTTATAATTGCGTAGGTAAATAGTAGTATTTGCGTATTCATTTTCAACACTTTGTGCCTGAAATTTGCAATAGATATTGCTAACCATTTTGAAAGGCTATGTGTGGAGGATATGCTTTGGAGTGGCTGGATTCCCTGATTATGATATCAGTAAACCCGATGAAAACCGATTTTAACGCAATCCAGTCCGTTTGTTTGACGGCGTTAAAATCCAAGATTGAGGAAGAAAAGGCTAAAATCCAAGTTTTTCTTAAAAGCATGGTTTTTAGCCTGGGCAATGAAAAAAAGATAAAATTGCTTGTGAGACAGTATCACTCCAGCTTAATTATCTTACTTGATCAAGCTCTTGAAAATAATGCCAAATGCCCGACCAAATTTATAGAGTTAAAGGAACTTATCAGCAACCTGACTTTATGCATAAATGAATTATTGTCTTTTATTGAATTACGCTTTCCGGATTATCTAAGCATCAATGAACGTGTTCCAGCAACTTTTCTTGCCATCACAAAAAAAGATTTAAATAACAAGCTGAATAGGCTGAGGGCAAAATTTAAAGATGAGACTACCGACAAAAATACGATTGATATTGTGTTGCATGAATTATCTGCTTTTATAGGTTGTTCAAGGCAGGAACATATGTTTAATTTTAAAGAAATATCCTACATGAAGGAAATGTGTAAGGAACTTGAACAGTTAAATAACGGAAAATGCGATGACATTACAACTTATACCTGTTTAGATCAATTACTTGTGTACATGAATTTCAATTGTAAGCCTTACTCAGATAATTTCACTCAGCGAATTGCTAGTAAAATAAACTGCCGTCATACGATTAATGATAAAATGGAAATGCTGCTGCTTCACTTCAAAGCTTTTAAGCAAATGCACCACAAACCCGGATTGGCTTTTGACGCAAATTTTGATGATCTGGAAGTGGAGATCAGCAATTGGTTTACACAGGAAATATTCTACATGGAAAAGAAACTACATTACTCTATTGTATCCTTACAGGGAGATTCTGAACCGCCACACAGTAAAAATAATAATGTACAGAAGGTGTTATGTATCTTATCTGTTGACCAAATGGCAATAGTACTTCGGTGTGTTGATGATTTGAAAATTATAATGAGCCGTTCCCTGAACGCCCTTTTTAAAAGTATTGTTCCATTTTTGTCTACTCCCTATCAAGAAAATATATCCTATGATAGTATGCGTAGTAAATCTTACGCTATTGAAACAAGAGATAAGGAAGTTGTCATACAAACATTAGAACAAATGATAAATAAAATCATGGAATATTAATAGACCTGATTTCCCGTTTAGTTTATAATTAGCGAAATTTATATTGTTCATTAAATTTTAATTTTATGAAATCGTCATTAATTATTTTATTCACCATAAGCGTTGCATTAACTGGTTGCGGCACTAAACAATTAGATAAACAAACCGCATTAGAAGTCATTAAAAAAAGTGCGGGCTATCCATTGAGCTTAGACCGTGATATTTATTGCAGTGACCCGGAACATGCCCGTAAACTTATGGCTGCCGGACTTGATAAAAATGGTTTGGTGACCGTATTGCAGACACAAAAGCTAAGTGATGGAGGTAAGCCCTTGATACAATTTACCGCTAAAGCGCAGCCATATTTATTGGCTATTTCGCCAAAGGATAAAACATTTGGCATACAAAAGGTTAAACTGGCCGATGAGGATATCGCAGAAATCACTTCAATACAAGATGATGAAAGCACTAAAACTAAACTTGTTGAATATACAACAATCTATAAAAACGTTAGTCCATTTGCAGCCTTAGTTAATCAGGATTTCACAGTCCTTAAAAAACATAAAGCGTATCTGTCATTACGTGATGGTAGCTGGCAGGTTGAAAACCGTATAGTGCATTAATAAATCTTTGCATCCGGTCGAATTGATGAATGGAGTGGAAGTATGAAACGACATGAAGAAATGAGACGGGATGCCAATTACTACAGCATACCGGCTGCAATCCTTTTAAACTCTCATTAATGCTATTGCAGCGGGTATGCTGAATCTTAAAATCTCTGTATAAACAAATTCTTGCTATCACCATTAGCGTGAGGGATAGCAGCGTATAGCCCACAGCCACGAAGCATGAGTGGCGAGGACTTGAAGCGAATAGCCCGGCCAGAAAGGACACGCCCTTCAATCTTTTAGCTCATTCAATAAGCTCCGATCACCGGGGCTTTTTTTATTTTTTTAAAATTTTTTCTTCCTGATTATCAGCAATGTACATGGGGTACAACGTAGGGTACAACAAAAGTTGGACTTGATAAGGGGTATTCAGTGACCGTTTCTTTGTGTAGAAATTGTAAGCAACCCGGTTTTTTTTGCAAGAGATGAAAGCCGGATTGATTTAGTGAAAACGAAAAAAAAGAAGCATATGTTTACAAACATCTCCTGGACGACCTACATGACTTTTGTAGCCCTCCTCTTAATCGTATGGTATCTCATTATTGGGTTGAGATTTTATCTAAACGATCTGCAAATCCTTCTTTCAGGTAAAAGAAAGCCAGCCCCTCAGATTGCCGGTAGTGAGTTCAGGTCCTTCCTACATGACGAAGCAATAAGCCATGAAACGGAAACAACCGCTACACTCAGCAAAGAACAAACTGATGATCTATTTGAAAAAGTGGAAATCCTCTCTGCAAAAATCAAAGATGCTGTCTCAGACGCTTCTGAAAAAGGCTACAATAAAGAAGAATTTTCCTTTTTACTGCAACTAACACTGAAAGAATATCCTGAACTAAAAGGCGGCCCCTTTCAGGTTCCCATCAATAACCTCATTGCATCCGAATGTGAAAAACAAGGCTTCATCCACCTCAGTGCTGTAGAGCTGGAGATGTTGTGGGTAGAGGTGTAGTTATGAAGCCGCCCTCCTTCCTCTCCGCAGTATGGCGGAGAGGTCAAGGAAGGGTATCATTAAAATCAACAGTGTTCAACTTTTAAATCGTGTGATATGAAAATGTGTGATAGAAAGTTTAAGAGTTTCTCCCGCAAGGCTGGATTAACCATAATGGCAACCGTGTTCTTTGTCGCCATGCACATCGCAGCATTCTCCCAAGACGGAAATGCCGGGATAAATGAAGCCAACACGAAAGTGCGTGGCTATTTCGATTCAGGTACTAACCTGATGTACGCTGTAGGTGCATTGCTCGGGCTGATCGGTGCGGTGAAGGTTTACCAGAAATGGAACGCCGGTGATCCCGACACAGGAAAGGTTGCCGCCGCCTGGTTCGGCAGTTGCGTCTTCCTTGTGATCGTAGCCACCGTTATCAAATCCTTCTTCGGCGTTTAACATCCTCATCCATCAAAGCAGACACCATGCAAGCGGTACTGATTGAAAAACTTCACTGGTATGCCATCCATAACAATTTGGATCTGCTCATCTCGCTTCAGCAAGAAGGGAAAGTAAACAGCTACCTACAGGAAAAAATGGCTACAGCAAATGACTTGCTTAGCCAGTTGCAATCAGCAAATACACCGCCTTACATCATCGAGGAACAATGCCTTGAATTTCTTACAAAGGATTTGCGGCCTTCAAAGTTTAACTACCTCCTTGCTGCTTTAGAAGAAGATTCTGAAACGGACTACAAACGCTTTAAAGAAAGCGGCATACTCACCTATGAAGTCATTAACCTGATCGGAGCCTGTACCCCCATTTTTGAAACATTGGGGTTCGCTTCTGCCAATGAGGATGACAGGCATCTGCGGTATGCGATCACGGGTGCAATCAAAGAATATTTAGATAAGCAGTGAAGAATGAAATGTGCAGGGTATGGCTTACAATCAATTACAAAAGCTCAATGATAATATAGCGGCTATCCGTATCGCACTTTCATGGGATAAAGACAAAGCCCTTGATGAAGCAGAGGTAGCGGCCTTACAGAAATATGCAGGTTTTGGCGGTATCAAATCTATCCTGTTCCCTAATGCAGATAAAGAAGAATGGGTCAAACTCCATGCAACGAATGACGACCTGCGACTGTACTCCAAAATGATGGAACTGCACAGATTGTTGCAGGAACATCTTACCGAACAGCAATACAAGGAAACCATACAATCCATCAAGAACAGTGTTCTTACTGCGTTCTATACGCCGCAGGTTGTTCCACAGATTTTATACAACGCATTAAACGAACGTGGCATACACCCTGAACGGTTGTATGAGCCAAGCAGTGGTGGAGGCGTATTCATCAGTGAAGCCGCAAAGGCATTCCCATCATTAAAAGAAGTTACGGCTGTAGAAAAGGACATGCTTACAGGGCGCGTACTGGCTGCATTAAGCAGTGCTTTGCCTGTTCCTGCCAAAGTACATATCACCGGTTTTGAAGATACCCCGACCAATGATAACGGAAAGTATGACCTGATCGTAAGCAATATCCCGTTCGGCAATTTCGCTGTATATGATGAAGCCTTTCCCGACAAGGCCATTTCCGGTAAAATCCACAATTATTTTTTTGCCAAAGGACTTGATAAAATCAGCAATGGCGGGATAATGGCATTCCTTACCACAGACGGATTTTTAAATAACCCTTCCAATCAATCAGCCAGGGAATACCTGTTCAATAAAGCAGACTTTATCAGCCTTTCAGTGATGCCTGATAACCTGATGAAAGATACAGGTAACACAGAAGCTCCAAGCCACCTGCTCATTGTACAGAAGAACGATCAGAAGCAATTACTATCAGCAGAAGAACCACTGCTTATAGCAACCATTGAACAGCAAAATGAATTTGGCAATTACCAACTGAATCAATACATCCACCGCCATCCTGAGATCATTAATGGCGATGAAATCAAAGCAGGCAGGAACCAATACGGAAGTGCCAATCAAAGTGTATGGCAGCATGGCGATATAAACGTCATAGCTGAAAATCTTTCGGTTACTATTCAGGCCGGATTGCAGGAACGTTTTAATAAGCAGTTATTCCAGCAAGGACAAGCTGCGCTAATAGTGGAACCGCAAACAACAGGAAAATTACTGACCCTTCTTCCTATGCCTGAAAACAAAGCAGAAAAGGTAAATGTGCAGTTGGGATTGTTTGACAGCACACCTGCTGAAAATATCAACCGGGCGATGGCATATATCAACCCACTGGATGAAACCGTTGTGCAGAAGCAGACGGCAAGGATCATCAGCATGGTGAGAACCACCGACAAACCGGAACATGAAACCATCGTGCTGGTTACTGCAAAGGCTACCGCATTCAAACAATACGTTTATAAAATGTACTCCAATGCAGAAGAAATTACTTTTTCTGCGAATTGGAAAAACGGCGGCGCCCTTGTCCATGAATTGCAGGGACTTTCAAGGCAACTGCAACAATACGATCATCATTATACTTATGAAGGTGATAAGGTACTGGAAGCAGCTTTCGGACTGGAACGTAATGAGCCAGGCATCTTCACCGATCTCAAACCTTATTATAAAGAAGGTACATTAGTTATCCATAATGGTGTCATCGGCAGCATTGAAAGCCCTGATGCAGAATACAAGCAGGCAGCTTTCCGTCCGCTTCTTACAGGACAACAGGAAAGAGGATTCTATGAGCAGTACATTATTATTCGCGATACCTACCTGGAACTGGCTGTAAAGGAAATATCGGGCAATGAGGAATATGCGGGGCTTCGAGCAACATTGAACCAGCACTATGAACAGTTTGTATCGCAATACGGCCCGCTTAACTATCCTGTTAACCGTAAACTGATCACCAACGATACCGCTTTTGGTTTTACTGTACTGTCGTCATTGGAACGCAAGGAAGGAGAACGTTATGTAAAAGCAGACATTGTTTTACAATCCTTAATCCAAAAGCAGGAACAGTTCAGGACAGACGACCCTATTGAAGCCCTTGCCCGTTCCTTAAATGAAAAAGGAAAAGTAAGCCTTGATTTTATTGAGGCGGCAACAGGATTATCAGAGCCGGAAATTATCAGTAAACTGGATAGCCATATTTACCTGAACCCACAAAGCAGGGAATGGGAAACAGTTGACCAGTATCTCTCCGGCAATGTTGTTGTCAAATTAGCAGTTGCCAAACAACAGGTTGACCTGCATCCCGGCGATGCACAATTACTAAGGAGCTTTGAAGCTATCGGCAAAGTACAGCCTGAGAAAATTCCCTTTGAACTGCTGGACTTTAACCTCGGTGAACGCTGGATACCTAACAGCTATTATGACCGCTATGCAAGCAAGCTTTTTGAGCTAAATACGAGCATCAATTATTTTCAGTCGTTAGACACATTCAAGGTAAACGCGTCAGGTTACAATGCAAAGATCACACAGGAATATGCGGTAACGCCTAAAAGCGGCAGGATCACCTATGGCACAACCATTTTGGAACATGCACTGGAAAACACTACTCCCTTTTTTACCTATGAAGTAAAAGTTAGTGATGACAAGACCATACGCCTACCGGATAATGATGCCATACAACTTGCCCATCAAAAAATCGAATCCATACGCAACGGCTTTATCACCTGGTTGCAGGAATTGCCCGATGCCGATAAAAAGCATCTTGAAAAGTTATACAACGATACATTCAACTGTTATGTACTCCGGGAATACAATGGTGATCACCTGACATTCCCCGGCCTGGAACGAAAAAATTTAGGCATAGCCGACCTGTACAGTTCACAGAAAAATGCGGCATGGCGTGTTATCCAAAACAGGGGTGCATTAATAGACCATGAAGTAGGCCTGGGCAAAACGCTGACCATGATCGTTGCGGCAAGCGAAATGAAAAGGCTCGGCATCGTGCATAAGCCCATGATACTGGCATTAAAATCGAATATCAACCAGATCACTGAAACCTATAAGAAAGCCTATCCACATGCTCGCATTCTCGCACCGGGCGAAAATGATTTTACACCGGCTAAACGGATGCGGCTGTTCCATGAAATCAAAAACAATAACTGGGACTGTATCATCCTAACGCATGACCAGTTCGGGAAAATACCACAGTCACCGGAAATACAAAGGGAGATATTTCAGAATGAACTGGATAACGTAGAGCGTGACCTGGACACACTGAAAGACCTGGGCGGCGATGTTTCTAAAAAGATGCTCAAAGGGTTGGAGATCCACAAGAACAACCTGCAGGGCAAACTCAAAACGCTGCTTACCGACATCGAACAAAAGAAAGATGTAGGCATCAACTTCAAGGAATTGGGTGTTGACCACCTCTTTATTGATGAAGCACATAAATTCAAGAACCTCACCTTTACGACACGCCATGACCGTGTTGCGGGGATAGGCAATATGGAAGGCAGCCAGAAAGCACTCAACATGCTTTTTGCTGTACGCACTTTACAGGAAAAATTTGATGCAGACCTGTGTGTTACCTTTTTATCAGGCACGCCCATTTCCAACAGCCTAACAGAGATGTACCTGCTGTTCAAATATCTACGTCCCAAAGAAATGGAGCGGCAGCACATCGAAAACTTTGATGGCTGGGCAGCGGTTTTCGCAAGGAAAACGACCGACTTTGAATTTTCTGTTACCAATGAAATCATCGCCAAAGAACGTTTCAGGCATTTTATTAAAGTGCCTGAACTGGCACTGTTCTATAATGAAATAACCGATTATAAAACAGCCAAACATATACAGCTTGACAAACCTGTACTGCATGAAACGCTGGTGAACATCAAGCCGACACCGGAGCAAACCGAATTTATTAACAAGCTCATGCAGTTTGCCAAAACAGGGGATGGCATGCTGATAGGCCGTGCCCCGCTGACCCGTGAGGAAGATAAAGGCAGGATGCTGATCGCCACCAACTATGCAAAGAAAATGGCTGCTGACCTGCGTCTTATTGATAGCCGAACGTATGATGACCATCCTGAAAACAAGGTAAGCACCTGTGCCCGTAAAGTGGCAGAACTCTATTATCAAAGCCAGCCACACAGGGGAACACAGATCATCTTCAGTGATATTGGTACGCCTAAACCCAATGAGTTTAATATCTACGATGCACTGAAGGGAAAACTGACAAGGGACTTTGATATCCCTGCCGGTGAGATCACATTTATCCATGACTGGACTGATAAGAAAAAGCCGGAACTGTTCAGGAAAATGAACAACGGGCAGATCAGGATTCTTATTGGCAGCACGGAAAAAGCAGGCACAGGTTTAAACGTGCAGCAAAGGGTAATCGCAATGCACCACATGGATATACCCTGGAAACCTGCTGAACTGGAGCAACGCAATGGCCGTGGTGCAAGACAGGGAAATCTTATTGCGAAGGAACACTACGATAACAAGGTGCAGAATTTCATTTATGCCGTTGAGCAGTCTTTGGACAATTACAAGTTCAACCTCCTGAAGAATAAGCAAACCTTCATCAGCCAAATGAAGAATTGTGAGCTGAACATCCGCACGATTGACGAAGGGGCTATTGATGAAAAAACAGGGATGAACTTTTCCGAATACATCGCTATCCTTTCCGGCGATACCTCGCTGCTGGAAAAATCAAAACTGGAAAAGAAAGTAGCGGTGCTGGAAAGCCTGAAAACGGCACACTTCAGGGAAGTATCCCGCTCCAAATACCAACTCAATAATCTCCAGCATGAGAAGGAAAGCACTGTGCAGACGCTGGGCAAATTGTCTAAAGATGAAAAACTCTATAAAGGCAAGCTGCAATATGAAAAGGATGGCACAAAAGCCAATCCTGTACAGTTAACGGGGCTTACGACCGCCGATCCTGAAATCATCGGCAACCATCTGATCAAACTTTACCAGCACTGGAAACCAACGGACGAACCGAAGATTGGAACGCTGTACGGTTTTGACCTATGCATCCGGCAGCAACAGGAAGCGTATGAAGAAAACGGAATGTTTAAGCACAGGTGTTATAATACGCTGTACGCCGTCAACCCGAAAACAGACATCAAGTACACCTATAATCAGGGGCATCCCAACATGGATAATGCAAAGCTCGCTGCCCGTTATTTCCTCAATGCGATTGACCGGGTTGAACCCTTAAAGGAAAAATACCAAAAGACATTAAAAGAACTGGAAACAAATATCCCGATGGTTGCTGCATTCGTGAACAAGCCTTTTGAAAAGGAAAAGGAACTGCTGCAAATGAAAAGTGAACTGGCAAACCTTGAAAGAAAGATAGCTATCAAGATACAGGAAAACCAAATGAAGCAGAACGGCCTGTTTGATGAAAAATCCTCTGAACAAAAAGAGCAACAGCCCAATCAGGTTGTCGATATACCGCTGATACAAATGAACCCCAAAGTGACTACGCCCTTGCAGGTGGCAATCGCAAAAGTCAATGGTACAGTAGTCAACGGAGCAAATCAGCATCAGGTTAGAGAAGAACAGGTCGCACAGCGGAACAAGCGCAGCAACAGGTTAAGACTTTAAAAGAAAATATTATGAGCAACAGTGTATATCCAATCAATAAAGGCATCAATAAAAGTATTGAGTTCAAGGGGCTGAAAGCACAGTATATCTGGTATTTCGGGGGCGGTGTAATTGCATTGCTGATTTTCTTTGCCATCATGTACATCATCGGCATCAATTCATTTATCTGTATCGGTATCATACTCATTGCCGGAACTGTACTGGTAGTTAAGCTGTACGCACTAAGCAATACTTATGGCGAATACGGTATGATGAAGACCATAGCCAAACGCAGCGTACCGAAAGTCATTAAATCAAAAAGTAGAGCGGTGTTCTTCGGAAAAAGCAGTTGACCATAATTAGTAACAAGGTAAAAAAGTGAACATGGAAAAGCAGTTGGATGATATTTTACCAATATTGGGCGTGGAGCATGATTGTATCCTTTCCAAACAAGGGGATATAACATTAGTTTTTAAGGCAGAATTGCCAGAGATATTTACGCTATCGGATCAGGAATACGAAGCCTTTCACCAGGCTTGGATAAAAGCGATAAAGATTTTACCAAAGATGTCCATATTCCATAAGCAGGATTGGTTCATTGACAGTAAATACTCGCCAGATTTTACAAAAGAAGATACGACTTTCTTAACCCTTAGCAGTGAACGCTTCTTTAATGAACGTCCTTTCTTAGACCATAGTTGTTATATACTGCTCACGAAGAAACCTGCGGGAAGGAAACCCGCGACTTCTTTATTTTCCAACCTGCTCCGTAGGTCAATCGTGCCGGAACAAACACTAAAGCCGCAATTGTTACAGGATTTCCTGGATAGTGCAGGGCAATTTAAGCGCATACTCGAAGACAGCGGCTTTATACAGCTTACCCGCCTCAAAAATGATGAACTCCAAAGCCATAGCCGTAAGATGGGACTAATTGAGCGTTATTGCTATCTATCTGAAAGGAATGATGAGCTGCTATTGAAGGATATCACCTTTCAGGATGGCTTACAGATCGGCAACCAGCATAGTCAGCTTTACACATTGGGCGATGCAGCGGATCTACCCGCTTTATGCGGTTCACGTATCAACTTTGACAGGTACTCCACCGATAAGACAAAATTCAGCATAGGCTTTGCATCCACGCTGGGGCAACTGCTTCCCTGTAACCATATCTATAATCAATACATATTTATTGAGGACACGCAGAAAACCATGCAAAAACTGGAGAGCAAGCGTTTAAGGCTGCAATCCCTGTCTGCATATTCCCGTGAAAATACCATTGCAAGGGATGCAACCAATGATTTTCTTAATGAAGCCATCAGCCAGCAACGCCTTCCTGTAAAAGCACACTTTAATGTACAGGTATGGACTTCCAATAAAGAAGAACTGAAAGACCTTAAAAACCTCGTGTCTTCTGCTTTGGCACAAATGGATGCGGTAGCAAAACAGGAAACACTCGGTGCAGCGCAAATATTCTGGGCAGGCATCCCCGGCAACGAAGCTGACTTCCCAATGAATGACACATTTGACACGTTCGCAGAACAGGCAAGCTGCTTTCTCAACCTTGAAACCAATTACCGTTCCTCCCTTAGCCCAGTCGGTATCCGGCTCGGTGACAGGCTCACAGGGAAGCCCGTTCATGTGGACATATCCGATGAACCCATAAAAAAAGGCATCTGCACCAACCGCAATAAATTCATTCTTGGCCCATCAGGTAGCGGAAAATCCTTCTTTACCAATCACATGGTACGCTCTTACTATGAACAAGGCACACATATCGTACTTGTGGACGTAGGACACAGTTACAAGGGATTGTGCGATATGGTGAATGGGTATTATTTCACTTATGATGAAAAGAATCCCATCCGCTTCAATCCTTTCTATATCGGCGAAGGCAACAGCCTGGACACTGAGAAAAAAGAAAGCATCAAAACATTGCTGCTTGCATTATGGAAAAAGGATAACGAAACTTTCAACCGTTCCGAATATGTAGCGCTGTCCAATGCCCTGCAACTCTATTATGAAAAGCTGGACAAGGATGCTAACCTTTTTCCCTGTTTCAACACCTTCTACGATTTCCTGCGGAATGAATTTGTAGCCATCCTGACCAATGACAAAGTGAAAGAAAAGGATTTTGATGTAAACAATTTCTTGTATGTGCTTCGCCCATATTACAATGGCGGCGAATTTGATTACCTGCTCAATGCTACAGAAAATTTAGAGTTGCTCACCGAACGCTTTATTGTATTCGAGCTGGACAACATCAAGGATCATCCCATTCTATTTCCGGTAGTGACCATTATAATCATGGAGGTATTCATTTCAAAAATGCGGAAGCTGAAAGGTATCCGTAAAATGATCCTCATTGAAGAGGCCTGGAAGGCCATCGCCAAAGAAGGCATGGCAGAGTACATCAAATACCTATTTAAAACCGTCCGCAAATTCTTTGGTGAAGCTATCGTGGTAACGCAGGAAGTTGAAGATATTATCAGTTCACCTGTGGTCAAGCAAGCAATCATCAATAACAGCGATTGCAAGATACTCTTAGACCAATCAAAGTACCAGAACAAGTTTGAACAGATACAGGAACTGCTCGGGTTGACAGAAAAGGAAAAGGCTTTGATCCTTTCAGTGAACAAAGCCAATGACCCTACCAAAAAATATAAAGAAGTATTTATCAGCCTCGGCGGTATGCTCTCTAAAGTGTACCGGACGGAAGTTTCCCCTGAAGAATATTTCGCCTATACCACAGAGGAGACTGAAAAAGTGAAAGTAACCCAGTACGCTAAAAAGTACGGTGATGTACGGAAAGGAATTGCCGCACTGGTAGCAGATATGAAAGCGAGTAAAAAGTAAGAACTTAAAAAATATGAGTTATGAAAAAGCTATTAATCATACTGGCATTTGTGGGACTGGGTACGATAGCACCCATGCAGCACGCCCAGGCACAGATACCCATTGTGGACATTATCAAGGGTGCGATCAAAAAGGTCATCAAGGCCATTGACCTGCAAATTCAGCGGCAGCAAAATAAAGTGATCTGGCTGCAAAACGCACAAAAGACACTGGAGAATACCATGTCAAAAACAAGGCTGGATGAGATAACGGATTGGGTAGATAAGCAAAAGACCTTATACAAGGATTACTACGAAGAACTGCGAAAAGTAAAAGCGATCATTTCCTATTACCAGCGCATAAAGGAAATGACTGAAAAGCAGGTGCATTTGGTGGGTGAATATAAAAGGGCCTGGGCACTGTTTCAGCAGGACAAGCATTTTACTCCAGATGAACTTGCCTATATGAGCCGGGTATATTCCGGCATATTGGATGAAAGCGTAAAGAACATTGACCAGATATACATGGTGGTTAATTCATTCCAGACACAAATGAGCGATGCCAAAAGACTGGAACTGATCAATGCAGCAGCTAACCGCACCGATGTGAATTACAATGACCTCAAAGCCTTCAACCAGCAGGGTATACTGCTAAGCCTGCAAAGGGCAAAAGCACAAAACGATGTGGATGTCGTAAGAAAATTATATGGCCTTCAATAAAATCTACCGTTATGAAAAAGCAATTTATCATCTTATTATTTGCATTCTGTTCAACCGGCGTAAAGGCACAGACTTTCGCCGAATGGTTTCAACAGGGTTCAACACAAAAAAAATACCTCTTACAGCAGATAGCGGCATTACAGGTATATATCGGTTATGTTCAAAAAGGTTACTCGATTGCAAAAAAAGGATTGAATACCATCAGTGATATCAAGCATGGCGAGTTCAACATGCATACCGATTACTTCAATTCTTTAAAGACCGTCAATCCAACCGTCAGGAATTACGCAAAAGTTGCTGAGATCATTGCTATACAAGTCAGGATCGTGCAGGTATATAAAACCGCAGTAAAGCAGGTCATCAAAAGCGGGGCTTTCAACGATATAGAAATCATTTACCTGAACGGCGTTTTTGACAGGCTGATAGATGACTGCACCAAAACGATAGATGAACTGATGGCCGTAACAACCAGTAACCAACTAGAAATGAAAGATGACGAGCGCCTGAAACGAATTGATGCTTTGTACAGCGATATGCAGGGCAAATACACTTTTGTGCAGGGCTTTTCCAACGAGGCAAAATTGCTGGCAGCTTCCCGTATCCGTGAACAAAATGATATACGAACAAGCCGTGCGATCAACGGCATAAAATAAAAGCTATGAAAAAGATAATCCTTCTTTTAATCATCCTCAGTGCCGGGATCAGCAATAAAGCAGCAGCACAGGCTCAGGAACTTGCCCAGTTAGCACTCAATATAGAAAAACTGGCACAGTTCAAACAAATATTGAGCGACCTGAAAAAAAGCTACCAGATCGTCAGTACCGGTTACTCGACCATCAAGGATTTATCACAGGGCAATTTCAACCTGCATAAAACTTTCCTTGACGGGCTGATGACTGTTAGCCCCGCAGTCAGGAAGTACCGCAAAGTGGCCGACATAATCAACGACCAGGTGATGATTGTAAAGGAATACAAGGCTGCATTTAACAGGTACAAACAAGATGGCAATTTCAATACAGGTGAAATTGATTACCTGTCAAAAGTCTATAACAACCTGTTCAAGCAAAGCCTGAACGACCTCGATGAGCTGACAATGGTGATGACCGACAGTAAGCTGCGGATGTCCGATGATGAGCGGCTCGAAGCAATCGACAGGATTCACGGCAACATGAATGATAAACTGCTTTTCCTCCGGCACTTCAACAACAACACAACGATACTGGCTGTACAACGGGCAAGGGGAAGAAACGATGCGGTTACAATGAAAAAAATATATGGCGTAAACAATTAAAATCAATCAACATGGCAAAGTGGATAAGGGTTGCTTTGATAGCAACAGTGGTAATGATCTTGCCGCAGTTTTCGCAGGCACAGGGCCTGGCGGATGAAATGAACAGCCTGCACGGTGTGCTGGATCAGTTATATGATGAAATGATGCCCTTGTGCAGCAAGCTAATTGGTGTGGGACAAGGTATCGCCGGGTTTGCAGCTACCTGGTATATTGCCTCTCGTGTATGGCGGCATATTGCCAATGCAGAGCCGATTGATTTCTATCCGTTGTTCCGTCCTTTCGTAATAGGCTTTGCGGTAATGGTGTTTCCCTCTGTATTGGGTATCATCAATGGCGTAATGAAGCCAACCGTTACCGCTACAGCAGAAATGGTCAAGGATTCGGATAAGGCGATTACTGAACTGCTCAAACAAAAAGAAGAAGCTATCAAGAAAACTGAAGCATGGCAAATGTATGTGGGCGAATCAGGCAGTGGCGACCGGGATAAATGGTACAAGTACACGCATCCGGATGATCCCACCGGCAGCGATGAAGGGATATTTGAAGGCATTGGCAACGACATCAAATTTGCAATGTCTAAAGCCTCATACAATTTCCGTAATTCGGTAAAGGAATGGATGAGCGAAGTCTTAAGGGTGCTGTATGAAGCGGCGGCACTTTGTATCAATACCCTGCGAACATTCAATTTAATCGTCCTTGCCATACTCGGGCCGCTGGTATTCGGGATAGCTGTCTTCGATGGGTTTCAACATACATTAACAGTATGGATAGCCCGCTATATCAATATTTTCTTATGGTTGCCTGTAGCGAATATCTTCGGCTCTATTATCGGTAAGATACAAGAGAAGATGCTGCAACTGGACATCAGCCAGGTACAGACTTCGGGGGATACCTTCTTTAGTTCTACAGACGTTGCTTATCTCGTGTTTATGATCATCGGCATCATTGGCTATTTCACTGTCCCTTCAGTAGCTAACTATATCGTGAATGCAGGCGGTGGCGGTGCAATGGTGCAGAAAGTTACCAGCCTTTTCAGCAGCACATCCAGAGGGGCAGTTAATACCATGTCTTCAGGTGCAGGTATGGCAGCGGATGCTTTGGGCAATGCGGCAGAAAGGATGAGCAACAGTATGAACAATTACGGTGCTAATTCAGGGTATTTCAATGAAGGTGGTTCCTCCGGCAAATCGAATTATATGCAGGATAAAATCTCTGGCAAATCTTAACCGCAGCTGCCTTATAACAGAATAATTTTTAAACGCTAATGCTATCAGTCATGTTTAAAAAAATGCAAAATATAGATACTGCTTTCAAGCATATCCGCACGTTCACACTTGTTGTTGTTATCGGCTGCACGGTCATCTGTTGCTTTGCCGTGTATAAAAGTTTCAGGCTGGTATATGAGATGCAGAGTAAAGTATATATACTGGCCAACGGCAAAGCCCTTGAAGCTTATGCATCCGACCGCAAGGATAACATACCCGTTGAAGCAAAGGATCATGTCAAAAACTTTCATCAGTATTTTTTCTCGCTCGATCCGGATGATAAAGTCATTCAGGCAAATATTACCAAAGCCTTGTACCTCGCTGATGGTTCTGCAAAGCGTGAATATGATAACCTGAAAGAGAACGGTTACTATGCCAATGTGATCGCCGGCAATATCAGCCAGGAGATTAAAGTGGATAGCGTAGCTGTTGACATTAATGAATACCCTTACCATTTCCGGTGCTATGCCACGCAACATATCATCCGTACTACCAGCACAGTTGCCCGCAACCTAATAACAGAAGGCTACCTGCGTAATGTAAGCCGCTCCGACAATAACCCGCACGGTTTCCTGATCGAACGCTGGACTACCATAGACAATAAGGATTTAAAAATTGAAAACCGCTAAGCCATGTTATCGCTATTCAAAAACAAAAGGAAAACACCATCTGCAGCAGGCAATACAGCCCAGGACAGGATGGCAAAAAATATCGTTGTGTGGTGCATCAGGCAACAACAACGTTGGGCAGCATTTATGCAGGGGCGAATGGAACGGCTTTCTGGCAAGGGGAAATTAATCGCCCTGTTATTATTCTGCTTGATTGCTGGAAGCCTGAGTATTTATCTTATCGCCAGCAGCCTGATGGGCAAGCCTTCCGTTTCCATTTCTGTATCACGAATCAAAACTCCATTGCATACAAATAGCTCAGGGGATGAAAATACCAGATCTGCCATAGTTGTGTCAAAGCAGGAATATCAAAGGATAGAACGGTTCAGGCACTATATGGATAGCCTTGCACGAAGTCCTTCCAGCAGCCCAATTTATGACAGCATCCTGAAGCAGCGACCGGGATTGATGGATAGTGTCGCATTCATCGAAAATTTATATCAGTCACAAACTAAATAACAAATATTATGGAACAGAAAACACATTCTCAGAAATTTCTGAGGCAACGCAAATTTTTCATGGTGATGCCACTATTGGTCTTGCCATTTATGACCCTAATGTTTTGGTCATTGGGCGGTGGAAAAATGGATCACGCAAATGCACAGGATGTAAAGAAAGGCTTTAACATGCAATTGCCGGGGGCTAACCTGAAAGATGACAAACCACTGGATAAGCTAAGTTATTACGAGAAAGCTGCATCCGATTCGTTGAAACTTGAACAGCAGATAAAAAACGATCCCTATTATAAGATGCCGCTGGACACTGATACCATTACCAGCCATTTTATGGATACCTCCATGCCGGGTATCAAGTACAGTGGTTCAGGAAAGAGGGTGAATACAAAAACTGGTTCAGACTATACAGATCCGAATGAAGCGAAAGTATATCGCAAGCTGGCGCAATTGAATGAGGTCATGAATAATGCGGCTACCCCCCAAGCAAACATAGATGAAAACAATACGCCTAACCGCACAACCAATGCTTCGGTTAACAGCAGTGATGTGGACAGGTTGGAACAAATGATGAATGCAATGAATCAAAAAAACGGCGATGATCCCGAGATGCAGCAGCTAAACAGTATGCTTGAACGGATATTGGACATCCAGCATCCTGACCGTGTGCAGGAACAAATCAGGAAAGCGTCTGAAACCAGGAAAGGCCAGGTTTTTGCCGTTTCAGCAAAAACCCAACCTAATCCTGTGTCTTTATTAGAAAACGGGGGGAGTAACTATATAAAGAGTGATACCGGTTTTTCTTTTCCTTCTCAAAATGGCTTCTTTTCCCTTGATGATGCTTTATCAGATGTAAGCCAAAATGCTATTGAGGCTGTAATCCATGAAACCCAAACTTTGGTAAATGGCTCTACCGTGAAATTAAGACTTGTCAATGATATTTATATCAATGGCGTTCTGATACCTAAAAACAATTTCGTCTTTGGTACTACCCAGCTTAATGGGGAACGGTTAGGTATCAAGATCAGCAGCATCCGTTACCGCAATTCGCTGTTCCCTGTTGAGCTGCAAGTCTACGACATAGATGGGATGGATGGGATTTACATTCCCGGCGCAATCACCCGCGACGTTGCAAAGGAATCTGCTGACCGTTCTATTCAGGGAATTGGATACACTTCTTTAGATCCATCCATCGGTGCACAGGCTGCCAGTGCAGGTATCGAAGCTGCTAAAACCCTGTTCAGTAAAAAAGTAAAACTCATCAAGGTAACTGTGAAAGCAGGATACCAGGTGTTGCTTCATGATGAAAAACAAAAACAGAATAACTAAACGAAAAAGAACATTAATTAATCATTTTAAAATTCCTACGAGTATGAAAAAGATATGTGCAGTAATGATAACAGGAATTGTTGCCTTACTAATAAGTGTGCAGGCATCCGCACAAATAGCAATGCCTATTATCAAAGATTCAGTGATTGCTCCTTATCGGCTTGCGGTCACTTACTATAAAACAACCAACCTTGTATTTCCCTATGCTATTAAAAGTGTTGACCGGGGAAGCAAAGACATCCTTGCCCAAAAAGCGAAAGGTGTTGAAAATGTGTTACAGGTGAAGGCAGGCAAATTAGGTTTTGATGAAACCAACCTGACTGTGATAACGGCAGATGGCAAGCTCTATTCCTATATACTGAATTATGTAGACAGCCCTTCCATCCTCAATATCAGCTTTGCTCATAAAATGCAATGGAACCCCGAAGCATTTTTCTCCCAAAGCGGGATCAATGAGGCCGAAGTGCAGGCCGATGCCGAAAAACTTGTTGCAGCCAGGAAGACTACAAGGGCTATAAAAGATAAATCGTACGGCATCGATTTCCGGTTGGATGGTATTTATGTCAATAGTGAGGTCATGTACTTCCGCATAAAAATAGCCAACGAGACAAATATCAATTATGATATTAGCCAACTCCGATTTTTTATCAGGGACCAGAAAAAATCAAAGCGTACTGCAACACAGGAAGTGGAGATCTACCCGCTGCATATATCCAATGATACCTTATCGGTAACAGGGCATTCAGAACAGGTATTTGTTTTTGCCGTTCCCAAATTTACCATTCCTGATAAAAAATACCTGGCTATCCAGCTCATGGAAAAGGATGGCGGCAGGAACCTCGAACTTTCCCTGCACAATAAAACCATTGTAAAAGCAAAGCCGGTCAGATAACATTCTAACGCAGTAAGCCGCAGCTTTATGAAAATCAGTTCAACCGATTATACAGATGTCCTGCATGAGATGATCAACCAGCGATGGGCAGGCAATGAGTTTGTCGCTTTTCCTGATGATTCGGTTGCCTTGCAGAAAGAAGAACTTTTCTGTTTTGCCACCGCATACGAAGCGATGGAGTTCTGCTATGAAATGTCTACCGATGTGGATCGCTATGAGTATCTGTCTTTAAGATCAGTGTGCCATAGCATGAGCGAAGGGTTACAGGACAAAGAACTTCTTGTCGAAAAGAACGGATTGGTAGACGTAGGGCAAATGGTTACGCTGCATTATCAAAGGCTGGAAGGACAGCAATTAATTAATGATCAAAAACAAAATGTTATGAACCAGAAAAATTATGACTTCCTGAAGTACCAGGTAAAGTTTACCGGCTTCGGTGAGGGGCTGGAAAATGAGCTAAAGGAAAAACTGGAAAAACAAACGCCGGATTTCCAGATCGCACACAAAACCAAATTCGGTAACGATGAGGTTTCGTCTGTATTGCATTTTAAAAAATCCGACCAAACGGATATGTATTTCTTCAACCGCTACGATACCACCCTCAAGCCTGAAGGAACAAAAGATGAGATGACACAGGCTTTTTATATCAACAAGGGCAATAACAATATCACGCTGAAAGAAGCCTTCAACCTTATGAATGGCCGGGCGATACATAAAGAGTTTGCCAAACTGGAAAAAGTGGGTGAAGGCGAAAATGCACGTTTCAAGCCGACAGATGAAAAATACACCGCCTGGATGAAACTGGATTTTAAGGAAGCTGATGAGCAGGGAAACTTTAAGCAATTAAAGTACAGCGAAAATTACGGCTATGACCTGAATGCAGCATTGGCAAAACATCCTATCAAGGAACTGGAAAATGAAAACGATAAAACAAAGCTGGTGGATTCCCTGCAAAAAGGAAACAGGCAATCCGTAACGTTTGTGCAAAATGGAAATGAGCAAAAGCATTTTATCGAAGCCAATCCCCAGTTTAAAACTATTAATATCTATGACAGCAATATGCAACGCCTCAATGGTAAACAGGCACAGGACGAAAAACAGGGACAGGGTGAGCAGAGGTCAGCAAAACAAAATGCTAAGAACGAAAGCCAGAACGCGGGTGATGCGGATGATAGCGATGCGATGCCAAAGGCATCGAACAAAAGAAGGAAGAAGCAAAGCAATTCCGTACACTAAGGAGAAGCAGTCTTGATATGGCTAACAGAGAATAGCCGTGCTGTGGAAAATGTGACGAGATAACTATTATTTGTAAAAGCTAAATCATTAAAAGATGAAAAATATAGTAATACTGCTGACAGCCTTTATAACAGGTTTATCAGCTTGTAAAAAGGACAATACTGAAAAAGTACAGGTGCAGGAAACAGGTAAAACGTTTGCTGAAAGATCATCAAATATTGCAGGCCCGGAAAACCCTTTAAATGTTTACGATAGCATTGGGTACTGGCATAATATCATTTTGGCTTATGTACAAAGCTGCAAGCCGGAAACTGATACACCGGATGTCGAAACATCTACTGGTTGTGTACTTAAATTTTGCAGGGAACAGTCATTGGAAATTCCTGTGTCTTTGTTCTCGACCGTAAAACAAACAGTAGATGACAGGGACAATGATTTCAGCAATGTTATTGCGAATTGCCCCTACACTGATCCGGTTAAAACGGCTTTAGATTCATTGATTAAAATAGTAAAAAGATTGTCTGATGACAGTAGCGGATATTACGCAATTAAAAACGCTATTACGGGGTTTGAAAACGAGATAATGCAAGATATCAGGTTCAGCGAGAAAGACCGTCAGATCATCCTGAAATCGGCATCAGTGACCAGGTACTCCATCTATTACTGGATGAATATTAATCCCCCTCCTGTGGCGGCTTTTAAATTAAAGAACATCATTAAATGGATTGCTGCTGTAACCAGTGATATAGGCGGCGCTATAGTTAGCGGCAATGCCGGATACGCCGCTGATTGCAGTTCATACGCCTATGATCTTGTAACCTATAGTATGCCATAACCAGCCAGATGGAACAGTTGAAACCTTTATCGGATTTCTTTAATGCTATTGCGGGCGACCCCCGCATTAGCATTACCCATATTGGTATATATGCTGCCTTACTGAAATACTGGAGTGAGCATCACTATGAAAATCCGGTGCAGGTTTTCAGCTATGAAATAATGCAGATAGCAAAAATTTCTGCAAGCACTACTTACCACAAAAGTATTAAGGATCTCAATAGTTATGGCTATATCAGGTATGAACCTTCATTCAAAAGAAACAAAGGCAGTAAGGTATATTTTAATGCAACCGAATAAATGAAAGAAATGAAATTAATAACATAGTATAAAGCCCGAACGGGCTTTTGCTGTCAACATAAGGAGGTGTGAAATGGAAAAGTTGAGAGAGAATACCGACTTAAAAAACGATCAGTTAATATTGAAAACTTATGACGATTTAGAGCGGGAAAAAGAGAAAAAATTCGTAAATTTAATAGTTGAAATTATAGTAGCAATTACCTTAAAAGAATACTATGAAAAGGGCGATTAGATACCTACGCTTTAGTCAGTTGGGACAAAGTAACGGGTCAATAGAGAGACAGGAATTATACACAGATCAATGGATAAAGTTCAACAACATAGACCTTGTTGATACTTTTATAGACCGGGGAAAGAGCGCACGTACTTTTGACCGCCCGGACTTCATTAAACTACAGGAATTTATTTCTCGTCATTACAAGGGTGTTGATTACCTGCTGGTGGATCAGCTTGACAGATTTAGCCGTGATGCAGGTGAGGCCATGAGCATGGTTAAAAAACTACAGAGGAAATATAGTATTCAGGTAGTAAGCGTAACAGAAGGGATCACGTTTGATTATGATACGCCGGGAAGTTTTTTCAGAGCTGGTCTGCAACTTTTACTTGCCGAAGAAGATAACATCAACAGAAGCATCAAAGTGAAGGGTGGTATTTACACTGCAAAGGCTAAAGAGGGTAGATTTGTTTTTAAGAATGCTCCATTCGGTTACAGAAAGGAAGGCGAAAGAAAGGATCGCCGCTTACTTGTGGATGAAACACAGGCAAAGATAGTTCGGTTCATATATGATGCCTATTTGCGTGATGTGCCGCTTTATAAGATCAAAGAGAAAGCCCATGAATTGGGGTTTTGTACAAAAGGCAATATGGCTGTCGAGAGAGTATTGTCAAATCCTGTATATGCCGGATTATTGCACGTAGATGCCTATAAAGAATATCCCGGTGGCTTGTTTCCTGCCATCCATGAACCCATCATTGATATGACCACCTGGCAAATGGTTCAGAGCAAAATGAAAAAGCCTGAAAAGGTAAGAACTGTGCTTGATGATGAAATCCCACTGAGAGGTGTTCTAAAGTGTCATTGCGGCAACGCACTTTCGGGCGCGCCTTCAAGGGGCAAGTCTGGGAAATACTTCTATTACTACAAATGCAGGTTTTCAAAGCACAATAACATCAGTGCTATAAAAGCGAATGATCAATTTTTAGGAGCATGTGAATTAATGAGTCTTTCTGAAAACAAAGTACAGGAAATCAGGAACGGCTGTAAATCTGCCATTGAGGTTGAAATGGAAGGCAACAGGAAAAAGATAGGTGAGAAAAAACAGCAACTTGCTGAAGTAGAAGAAAAGCTTTTTGCTGTGGAAGAAAAATGGATTAAAAACGAAATAAACCGTGATACCTATGACAGATGGTATTCCACTTACAACAGCAGTATCCTTACTTTTAAAGGAGCTATTGATCGTCTAAGCAAAGATCAAAGTGAAGCATTCGGCATCTTAAATAGGCACCTCAATCTGCTTACTGATATGCGATACGTATATACGACTGCCGATACTATAAAGAAGAGAGAATTTGTGAGCATGGTGTTCGACAACAATTTATACTATCAGGATGGTATCTATCGAACACCTACAATGATGGATATGCTTAGCCATAACTCGCTGTTAATGAGCGAAAAAGGCTACCTGATTTATGAAAAAAAAAGGGATAATCTTGCGATTATCCCTTCCAGCGGAGAGGAAGGGATTCGAACCCCCAGACCTGTTACAGTCAACTGTTTTCAAGACAGCTTCCTCGACCAGCCGGACCCTCTCCATATTTTTTTGAGGATGAAGAAAGGCTCGAACTTTCAACCATCAGCTTAACGGCTACCGCTCTGCCATTGAGCTATTCATCCTTATGTTGGCCTGCAGGGATTTGAACCCTGAACCCCTTGGTTAAAAGCCAAGTACTCTATCTCCCGATAGTTATCGGGATGAGCTACAAACCAGTATTGGTGCGACTTCCAGACTTGAACTGGATACAACCATCTTATGTTTACCTCTCAGGAAGAGAGGAAGATGGGCATGTTACCATTACACCAAATCGCATTGCGTTCTATAGTTGACTTGAAAAGAATCGAACTTTTATCTCCATGTGCGTAGCATGGTGTTCTCATCCGTTGAACTACAAGTCAGTTAGTTGTTAGGTTGACTTCGGGACTCGAACCCTGTACTCCTCATTCACAGTGAGGCACTTACCTCCCGATAATTATCGGGATAAGCTAAAGCCAACATTTGTTGTTAAGGATAGATTCGAAATATCATTATCAGAATCAAAGTCTGATGTGCTGACCATTGCACTACTCAACATTGTTGTGGACTGCTGGGAAATCGAATCCCACCAAAACCATTTTGTATAGGAGACAGGGTTCGAACCTGCAGCCTCTTCATTCCAGGTGAAGTATCCAGCCAATCGGAATGCTCCTATAGGTTGCTGGATATATGTTGTTGATGTATCCAGCTTGGGTGCTGCTATCAGCTGTTTCGGCGTCGCACCCATCAACGCTTTGTTCTTTACCGGGCTTTGATGCTGGCCCTGTATTTTTTGGCTTTCTTGTTTACAATAGGCATCTGTACTTGGTTCAACATTTTTATAGTGTTGGTTTCGCCAAAACATTTAACCAGTGCCTTTACCAATAATGTGTTTGTCATTTTGTGTTCCTCCTTTTGTTGGTTGTTTGTCAATCATTGTTTTTTTTAAATTGTTTAATTGCTGCTTGCTTGTGTACAAGCATTAAAAAACCCGGTCAGTTATTACACTCGACCGGGTTGTTACCTCCTTGCTGATTTGCGGATCAGCCAAGCTGTTTATTATACGGTCGTATGTTGGTGTACTTCTGCTTCACACTAAAGCCCATGTATGCCGAAATGGTATTGGGGCTTATAGTAATTGCACCAGTGGTTATGCTACGCAACCCTTGTTTGCTAATTGCTGTTGTGTGTAGTGTGTGTTGTATCTGTGCCATGTTGTTTTAATTTGTTTCGGTTAACCGCCGTCAAGGTCTGTTGACCGTTGACGGGGTGTTCCGTTAATATTGTTTGTTCGTGTTGGCGATAGAGTGTTTCGTTTCTATCAACCGCCGTCAAGGTTGTTAACCGTTGACGGGGTGTTCCGTTACTATTGTTTGTTCGTGTTGGCGATAGAGTGTTTCGGTCCTATCAACCGCCGTCAAGGTTGTTGACCGTTGACGGGGTGCTCCGTTCAATTATTCCACCGCTCTTGCTAAACCCTAACAACGGCTTAAGCCTTGTTAGCGGTTTGCTTTAAAGATTCCATTTATGTTCAATTACACAAAACCGACCCCTATTTTTTTATTGCTAGTTTAGGGCATTGCTGCAACAAAAAAGCCCTGCATTTTGTGCAGGGCCCTTGTATAGTGAGTTGTGTTTTTTAGTAACCTAACTTTCAGCAGTACATGCCCCGCAAACTGTATAACCCATACCCGGGTTAAACCAGCTTTTCGATTCTATATGTAAAATTGTTTGACGCATGTATTACTTTTTTTGCTGTTGCAAATGTCTAACGTTTTTTTTGATTGCACCAAAAATATTTTTGAAAATATTTTTGCAACATTGTTTTCAATCTGCTGAAACATTGATGGATAAAGGGTTTTAGCGGTATGAAATTTTTTTGTTACCTGCGTTTGTTGCTGATGCTTTCGGTTTTTGTTTCAAGAACTGGTTGTTTGCTTTGGTGAGTGTTATAAATGGCAACAGTTGCTTCGGTATAATCTTAGTACATTTAGAATAAATAAAACAGGTAAGCAAAACAGTAACAACATGGCGTTTATAGACTATTATAAAGTTTTGGGCATCGATAAAAATGCAACGGATGAGGAGGTGAAAAAAGCCTATCGCAAACTGGCAAGAAAGCTGCATCCCGACCTTAACCCAAACGATAAAGAAGCGAACCAAAAGTTTCAGCAACTGAACGAAGCAAACGAAGTATTGAGCGACCCGGAGAAAAGAAAAAAGTACGATAAATATGGCGAGAACTGGGAGCATGGCGAAGAACATGAGCGGTACCGCCAAGCCCAGCAGCAGCAAGGGTTTCAAGGTGGTGGCCAACAGTTTTCGGGTGACTTTGGTGGTGCAGATTTTTCCGACTTCTTCAGCTCTATGTTTGGCGGTGGCGGTGCAAATGGCCGAACCTCGCAAACAAGGTTTAAGGGGCAGGATTATAACAGTGAGTTGCAGCTTGGTTTAAAGGATGCGTATACCACGCATCAACAAACATTAACGGTTAATGGACGTAACGTACGCATAACCATACCCGCAGGTATAGAGAACGGGCAAACCATTAAGTTGAAAGGCTATGGTGGTAAGGGTGCCAATGGTGCACCAGATGGCGACCTGTACATTACCTTCAACATTGCCAATGATGCCAAGTTTAAAAGAACGGGCAACGATATTTACACAACGGTTGACCTTGACCTATACACAGCCATACTTGGTGGCGATACCATTATTGAAACCTTTGATGGCAAGCTGAAACTGAAAGTGCAGCCCGAAACACAGAACGGTACCAAAACAAGGTTAAAGGGTAAGGGCTTCCCCGTATACAAGCAGGAGGGGCAGTTTGGCGACCTGTATGTTACCTATAACATTAAGCTACCAACCAACCTGACCGAAGAACAAAAGGAATTGTTTAAGAAACTACAAAGCACAAACAGCTAAAACTTTATTGTATGGACACACAGGAATTTATACCGATAGCTATTTTTTGCCAGCACCATAAAGTGGAAACATCTTTTATTGTTTCGTTGCAGGAGTATGGGCTGATTGAAGTAACCACTATTGACGAAACAGTGTACCTACCCGTAAACCAGTTGTCGGAAGCGGAGAAGCTGGTGCACCTGTATGCCGACCTGAACATTAACCTAGAGGGTATTGATGCCATACATCATTTGCTGCAACAGGTAAAGGCTATGGACCATGAAATAGTTGCGTTGAAAAACAGGTTGCGGTTTTATGAAGGGGAGTAATGCCCCATATATTGCTGGCCCTGTGGTTTACGTTTAGATAAGTAAAACATAACAAAACTGCCAACTTTTCAGTTGGCAATTTTGTGTAATAAAGGGTGTGCATCGGTCCGTTACGTGTCCGTTTCCTCTCCGTTATGTCTCCGTTATCGTTGTATGCTGTTTTTAGGTGGTTTGTTTGTGCATTTCTGCCAAATTGCCAGGTGTGTCGGTTGCTTTTACGGTTATTTTATCGCCTGTTAAATCGGTGTTGGCGGCAGTGGCGGTGTACACCCATTGCAGGTTGTTTTGGGCATCTTGCACGGCGTTGCCCTGCTCTACAAGGCTGCCATCGGCATTTTCTATGGTTACGCTTACCTGCACCACCTTAAAATCGTCGGTAGCTATAATGGTTATTTTATCGCCAATATTGCCCTTGTAAGTGCTTAGGTCTATGCTTTCTATATTGGGTGCATGCAGCATATCGGCCACGGCTATGTTGTAGGCCGATTCGCCAGCTTTGGCCGATGCTTTGTAAGCCGCTTTTTGTACGGCATTGGCCATAACCCCTTTTGCATAAATAACTGCTTGCTGAAAGCGTTGCAACTGTTGTTTTTGTGCGGCAGTTGGTTGGGTGCTGCGTTTGCGGGGCACTTTGCCCACAATGGTTTTGCCTGCACGTTGCGAGAAGACGAGTATATCGCCAACCTTGCCACTAAGGCCATGCGTTACCACGTTGTTTTTTGACTTTGCCATATTTGTAAAATTTGGTTACAGAACAAAAGTGGTGATGATAGTATGGCCGTATAGTAGCTAAGTAATTAGCAGTGCTAAATAAAGAAAAATAAACATATTAAAAAATAAAACGGGTAACTTTTTTTTGTTATAAATACTGTAGTGGCGTTTGCTTAACAAAGGCATGGCCAATGGCTTGTTGCTGTTAGGGTTTGGTGCGGGCAGTTTTTTTGCGAACGGGCTTTTGCCCCATTGCCTGCTTAATGGCTGCAAGCTCTTGCCTTAGTGCCAACTGCTGTTGACTAAGCTGTTTGGCCTGCTTGCTGTTGTTTAACAGAATCTGATTTTGGATGCCAATTATTTTGTACAGCTCTTCCATAACCGTGATATGTTTTTGTTGAAGGGCCATTAGGCGTTGATACTGGGCTTTGGTAATTGTTTGCATGACTCAGTGATTTTAAATGTTTTGGGTGGAGTCTTGCAGTAGGTTAGCAGTAAGTAAGTACCAATTTATTTATAAGCATCTTCTTTGCTCTCTCAAAGTAATGTTTTGTATGCTAGATCAAGCAAATTGCTAGCTGAATGCAATATAAAAACAATATCATTATGACGTATGATTATACGCCAATAATTTTTAAAAATCCTGTGACCTTGTCCTTGAATGGAGAATAAAGAACAAATATTAGAAAGCTTTGCTAAGCATCTTACTAAAATCAGAGAAAGTAAAGGAATGAGTATTAGGCAATTAGCTGCTGCTGCAGATTTAGAATATAGTCAAGTGCAAAGAATAGAGAAAGCAAAAGTAAATCTTGCAATTACTACAATAGTTGCATTGTCGCAAGGGCTTGAAGTGCCTTTAAAGAAGTTGATGGATTTTGAAGTTTAATTGTATTTTCTATTCAGTATACACTTAAACACAATTATTTACATCAATAATTTCATTTTCTTTATATAAAGAAGATAAGTTGGATGAGTTTATCCTAAACAAACTTCTTGTTTTTGTTTTTTGACCTCTCTCGCCCTCAATGGCTAACTCTAATTTTATACCTGGATCATAATAGATATTGCCCAAATACACTTGTTTTAAAAATAATGTAATATCTGTGGTTGTACCTAATATTATCTTGTTGCCAAATGAATATTGCAGTTTGCTAAAAGGAGATTGTTTAGTGTTGTCTCTTTTTAGCGAAGGAACATAACAAGCCTTTGAGTGCTTCTTATTCCAATGTTTGATTAAAGAGCTAAAGGACCAAGAAGCAGCCATATTATCATTTGCATCTATTAATCCAATGAAGCCATCTGAGTTAATAATTTTCCCTGTACCAATATCAAATCCCTCTACAATTAGTTTTAAGTTAGTCAATTTATGCTTGATATTGTATTTATGAGTACCTCCAAAATTAAACCTTGATTCGCGACCCATTTTGTCTGCATAACCATATTTTTTGATAAATGCTTCAGCACCATTTTCCGCAAAGAAGCCATGACTAGGGCTGTGATCCATTAATGAAACGGGTTTTGCACTGAATGTTTTAAAATTTCTAACGGCAAATTGTTTTACTTCCCATCCTAAAAAGTCAGGTTCTGCAATGCCATTCGAGTATACGCCTAGTTCTGCTTCTAAAGTATAACCCCCACAATTAGTATTGTTACATGGGAGAAGTACATCTGCTGACTTTAGCCTTTTCGAGTCAATCCATCCGAGTTGATGAATCCTCCTTAATTCAGTGATTAACTGTTCTTTGGTATTTAATTGTATTTCATCATTACTAAGCGTTATCTCTTTAAATACACCAACTTCATTTAAGGCTGGTAGTTCATCAAACTCTCTTGATATTTGAGAATCTGGAGCAGCAACAAAGCCGATAATTTTTTCTTTATTAGATATACCCAGAAAAAGCAAACGATTTTCAATTCGATTTGCCATTAAATCAGAAGGTGCATTATGTGAACGTTTCAAAAAGCCAGAGAAGCGGACTTCTGGATATTTTGGATATAAAATAAGCTGAGCTTCTGGGGCGATATTTATTTCACCTTGTTCATTGACCCAAGAAAAATCTAGTTGAGTTTTAAACCTTGTCCTTTTCCAGTCGCCTGGGTCATGTGCTGTTATTTCTTTAATTGGAAGAATGTTTAAAATATCGAAGCTGCCGCCAAAGTATACTTGATTTTTAGAGTTGTCATTGGCTGCTAAACGCTTTACGTAAATTTTAGAACAGTCTAGGTCTCCATAGATTTTTAGCAGGGTTTTGATTGTCATTTTATCTTAGTTTGAAGTACATCAACTATTTTTTCTCCTATAACTTCTATTAAAGGAACAACAACTGAATTTCCAAATTGCTTATAGCCTTGATTCATTGAAACAGCTTCAACGTCAAAATAGTCTGGGTAGCCTTGTAGTCGTGCAGATTCCCTTATTGAAAGCCGTCTTGGGTTCTTGTTCTTTTGTGGGATTAATATTTCTGAACCATCTTTATAATATCTTGCACTCATGGTTCTTGTTGTACCGTTTAAATCAACTAAACCAAATCCAAAGCCGTTGCCTTTCTCTTTATGTTTTTGAGAGTAATCTTGAAGATATTTCCAAAGGTGGTCGGTTAATGTATATTTTGCATCTACTTTGCTCTCTAAAATATCTCTTACTTTTTTAGTAGGTTCTGGGAGTATTGGGAATTCGAATGTTTCTTTATAATCGAAAATATTTGAGTCGAATCCTACCATGAAAGTTCGTTCTCTATTTTGTGGGACGAAACTTTTTCCATTTAGCACTTTTGCATGAAAAGAATATCCTAAATCAAGAAGCGTTTCTCTTATGATTTTAAAAGTATTTCCTTTGTCATGCGAAACAAGGTTTTTTACATTCTCAAGAAAAAATGCTTTGGGTCTGTGTTTCTCTAAAATTTCTGCAATATGAAAAAATAGATTGCCCTGTTTCTCATCTTCAAAACCATGTTTTCTTCCCAAGCTATTTTTCTTTGAAACACCTGCTATAGAGAATGGTTGACATGGAAATCCTCCACATAAAATATCAAAGTTGTCAGGTATCCATTGTTTTGTTTCCACTTTTGTAATATCTCCAAAAGGGATTTCACCAAAATTTGCGTAATAGGTTCTTTGTGCCATCTTATCCCATTCTGATGAAAACACGCATTCACCCTGATTTTTCTGCATTGCAATTCTAAATCCACCTATTCCAGCAAACAAGTCAATGAAAGTAAATTTAGGATTGGCAGGCTTCGGAAATAAAACAGACTCATCAAATCTTATTAGATATTGTAATGCTTCTTCTGCAACTTTATTAGATATTACCTCATCAAAATATCCCTCTAATATTTCAACAGCAAACTCAATAGCGGGCTTTCTTAATTTTTTATTTTTTGTTCTTAGAAAATGACTAATTAAAGCTGTTCGATAATTGTCTGGTCCAAAAACTGAAACCTTCCAAATCTTATCAGATACTAAATGTATCTTGGAACTTTCAAGGACTATACCTTTTTCTTTTATCATTTCTTATTCCTCCTTTTGCCATTGAAGACATCCCCTTCAAAGAATTCTTTAAAATTTGTTTCTAATCCATTACATATAACTTTCTCTAGTGTTGCCACAGAAATATTCCTTTTGCCGTTTTCTACATGATTCATGAATGTGCGGTCTACATCTGCATTAAAGGCAACCGCTTCTTGCGTAAGATTTTTAGCAATGCGTAATTCTTTTATACGCAACCCTATTTTTACCTGAATATCCATTTGGTAAAAATCAACAACGTGACTCATAGTACATTTGCTTATAAGTCACGTTGGATAAGTTTGTGAAAGCCGAGTGTGACTTCACATTTCCATTAAAAATGGGATATAGTAGCAATGAAGGGTATGGGCATAACATAGCCCAATAGCGTTACAACCGCTGATGGGTGCGACGCCGAGAACGGTGCAATATGTACCGCTGCTGGTAACATAAAGAAATTTAAAACAAACGCCCCTGTTCGCCCGGTCTTCTGAAACGGGTAGCATCCAGCTCCCAACGTTCGGCATTGAGGCCGTAGATCTTATTGTACTTTTTAAACTGCTGGCGTACCAGATCGGCAATGGGGCCTTCGCCACGCATGCGTGTGCCGTAGCGGCTATCGTTTACCTGGCCGCCGTGTCCGTTTTCTATCAGGTGCCAAACCTTGTCGGCACGGTCGGGAAAGTTCTTGTACAGCCAGTCGTTGAACATGAGTTTGATGGCCCCGTTTAAACGTATGAAGGTATAGGCACTAAAGGTGGCCCCATTTTGGCTGGCGGCCTGCATAATGCGTTGCATTTCGTGTTCGTTGAGGCCGGGTATCATGGGGCCCAGCATTACGCCCATGCGTACGCCGGCATCGCTCAGCTCTTTTATGATGCGTAAACGCTGGGTGGCGGTGGTGGTGCGTGGCTCCATTACACGCCGCAGGTCTTCGTTAAAGCTGGTAATGCTTACCAGTATGCTGATGAGTTTTTTGGCGGCCATTTCTTGTAACAGGTCCTTATCACGCAACATACCTGCGTTTTTGGTGATCATGCCTACGGGCTGGTTGAACTCGTTGCATACTTCGAGCAGTTGACGGGTGAGCCTGAACTTTTTTTCGGCAGGCTGGTAGCAGTCGGTATTGCCGCTAAGGCTAATGGGCACGGGTTGCCATTTGGGGTTCATGAGAAACTTGCGTAGCAGTTCGGGTGCATTTTTTTTAACGATGATCTTGCGTTCAAAATCGAGGCCGGCACTGTAGCCCCAGTATTCGTGGGCATTGCGGGCATAGCAGTATATGCAGCCATGCTCGCAGCCCTGGTAGGGGTTCATGCTGTAGAACATGCCTACATCGGGACTATCTACCTTGTTTACAATGCTTTTGGCTTTGTCTTCGAGGTAGATGGTTGCCTGGTTGGTTTCGGTCCACTCGTCTATGGCTTCTATATGTTGCTTTACCGTTTGGTTGGTGAGGAAACGGTTTTTGGTGTTGATCTGTGCACCACGGCCTTTGAGGTATTCGCCCCCATCCCCTAAAGGGGGGGCTTGTGGTTTGGGTTTGGCATTGGGGTTGTCGTTTATGTTTTTCATGTACTATATTTTTTTTACTTTGATTTTTGATACAAGGGCAGTTTTGTTTTACCACGAAGGCACTGAGGCACAAAGTGGGGATGCCATGAATGGCATGTGTATAATAGGTTTGCCACGAATGGCACTAATGGGCACGAATGTTATTGGTGTGCATTGGTGTTATTGGTGGCTGATATCAACACGTTATTTTTTTAATACCATAAATGGCATTTTATTTTGTTTACCACGAAGGCACTAAGGCACAAAGTGGGATGCCATGAATGGCATGTGTATAATAGGCTTGCCACTAATGGGCACGAATGTTATTGGTGGGTGATACCAGCATGATAATTTTTTAATGCCATACATGGCATTTATTGTTTTACCACGAAGGCACTGAGGCACAAAGTGGGGATGCCATGAATGGCATGTGTATAATAGGTTTGCCACGAATGGCACAAATGGACACGAATGTTTTTATTGGTGTGCATTGGTGTTATTGGTGGCTGATACCAACATGCTATTTTTTTGATGCCATGAATGACATTAGGTATACAAAGGGTTTTATGGCAATGGTTTTTATTCGTGCCTATTCGTGTAATTCGTGGCTGGTATTTCTTGGCTGCTATGTAAACAAGGATGCTTGTGTGGTAATTGCTGGCTGTTTGTTTAATAGGGGCAGGGTGGCGGCAATGGTGTAGCCTTTACTGTCTTCTTGTCTTTTTAGCAACAGCAGTTTGCTTGCCATAAAGCTTGCGGTGAAGGGTGTGTTGCTGTATTGCAGCCATGCTTTTTCATATTGCCAGGGCAGTAGTTTACGGGCCACGGTTAAATGCGGTTCGGTAATAAAATGGGGCTTGCGTTCCTTATCCAGCTTAAGCAGTGCCTGCGTGGGTTTTAGCTGTTTTACCAGTTGCACAATATTGTTCTTGGTTTCTACATTCACATAAATGGTATGCGTAGGAAAGCTGCCAAAACCATTTAACGCAATGCTGAATGGTTGCATGGTCTCCGCAATTTTTGTTAACTGCTGAACAATTTTTGCTTCCTGCATATTGCATTGCATAAAACGCAGCAGCGTTATATGTGGCTTGCTGTACATGGCTGCTGAGCAGTCGTAGGTTTCGGCAAATGATTTTTTTAGTGACATGATTTTGTTGTACAGGTCTTCATGCGGTTGTATAATGAGCAGGTAATCGTTCAATGCCAGTTGATACTCGTTGAATGGTTGCTGCGGAATATTGTCTATAATAAAAGGATGCTGCATGGTGTTTTGTTTTAACCGTTGACAGCGGCTTATAACCCTGTCAACGGTTGTAGCGAAAGAAAGTCTTGTTGTTTAGCAACCGCCGCCGAGGTTGGTAACCGTGGGCGGGGCTGCATCGAAATTGTACTGATTGGTTTTTCGTTTAATTGAACCTTGACAGCGGTTATTAACCCTTTCAACGGTTGTAGTAAAAGAAAGTTTGTTGTTTGGCAACCGCCGCCGAGGTTGATAAACATCGGTGGGGCTGCATCGGAATTCCTATGATTGGTTTTTCTTTTAATTGGGTTTACAGCGGTTTGTAACCCTGTAAATAGTTGTTATGAAAAGAAGCTGGATTGCTTAATAACTGCTGTTGCGGTTGGCAGACATACATGACGTATTACATCAAAATCCTATTGATCAACTTCTCTTCTTCGCCGGCTTTTGTTTTGTACAGGCAAACAGATTTCAGTTTTTCTGCACTGCTGCCCGTAATATTCTTGAGCATTTGCGATGCAGGCATATTAAAGGCCGTTTGCCATTGCTGCATCATGCTGCAGAGTAAAATATGCGTGCTGTTTAGGCTGCCATCGCTTTGTACACATAGATTTTGCAGGTGCCTGAACAGGGTGCTTTCGGTATGCTCTTCTGCACAGAACCCCGCTAAGGCCAATGGCGTGGTTGGGTTATTGTATTCAGCCACGATCCTGTATTGCTGGTGGCTGTTGCCGCAGTTCAATAAAATATTTTTCATGGTGCCGTGTTTTGTAAACTAAATTTTGTGGTATAAAAATACTAATTAATTTAGCATAACGAAATTATTTTTTTATGGACGAGGAAATATTTTACACGCATCGTTACGCGGGAACGAAACAGTACAGCCAGCAGGAAGTAAAGATGGCGAATGCCACCGGTTTTGGGGCGGCGGCAGATGATTTTATGGAGCGTGGCATTGATTTGAACGAACGCCTGATCATGAATAAACCTGCTACCTTTTTTTTCAGGATGAACAGTGATGCCATGAAGGATGCCGGTATTTATGCAGGCGATGTATTGATTGTGGACCGGAGCGTGAAACTGGTGAGCGGAAAAATTATTGTGGCCAGCGTTAATGGGGAGCTGTTTGTACGCCGTTATGAAAAAGAGTTCAATAAGGCAACGCTTTATGCAGCGAACAAGAAGTATGGCAATATGGTAACCGATGAATTTACACAGTTTATGAGCTGGGGCGTTGTTACCTGTGTGGTGCATATGGTGGATGCCTCGTTGATAGCATATAACAAAAGAATAGACAAGCAGAAGCAAGAGAAGACCGATAAACAGCAGCATGGTGATTTTGATCCGGATATGTTTGCTTGAGAAACAGGGAGTTGCAGATGCAAATAACCGCTGACAAGGCTTTAGCCGTTGTCAGGGTTGAGCTTTGTGGTTGGTAGTAGTATTTACATGGGAGTAATGTATTTAAACGCAAACATGAATATGTATAACCGCTGACAAGGCTCTAGCCGTTGTCAGGGTTGAGCTTCGTGGTTGGTAGTAGTATTTACATGGGAGTAATGTATTTAAACACAAACATGAATATGTATAACCGCTGACAAGGCTTTAGCCATTGCCAGGGTTGGCTTCGTAGCTGGTTGCGTAATATATTTTGAACGTAAACATGAACGGACCCCGTCAACGGTTTTAACCTTGACGGCGGTTGGGCCGATATTAAAAAGGAGAATAGTTTTTAACATAATAAGCATTGCTATATGGATATTGAACCATTAACAGAAGGGTGCTATTTTCATATTTACAATAGAGGTGTTAATAGCGAAGACATTTTTCGGGAGAAGAAGAACTATGCTTATTTTATGCAGCAATACAAAACCTATTGCTCTGATGTATTTGATACATGGGCTTATGCTTTGTTGAAAAACCATTTTCATTTACTGGTATATGTAAAGCAAAATGTAGTAGTACCAAGATATACAGGAGATGGCACTATACGGTTAAATGCTTCAAGGCAATTGGCCCACTTTTTTAATTCTTATGCTCAATCTATCAACAGGGCATATAGGCGTACAGGGCCGTTATTTGAATCGCCTTTTGAACGTAAAAGAATTGATAATGACTACTACATTACTTCGATGATTTTGTATTGCCATTTGAATGCACAGTTGCATGGTTTTGTAGATGATTTTAAAGAGTGGGAGTTTAGTTCGTATCATACTATTTTGAAAAACGACAATCGTGTATTGGCTTCTAAGAAAGTGTTGGAATGGTTTGGCAGTGTGGAAGCATTTGAGAAAATACATTGTAATAAATATGATGAAGGAACAATTAAGGAGTGGGTAATGGAATAGTGTTTTAATACTTGAAGGTGTTTGGTGTAACCGCTGACAAGGCTTGAGCCGTTGTCAGGGTTGGCTTTGTAGTAGTTGATGATATAAACCTGAATGATATGTTTTGTTTAATTAAAAAGATGCACCGAACCCCGTCAACGGTTTTAACCTTGACGGCGGTTGTTGTAAAAACAGTAACATGAAAGCAATTGTTGACTGTAACAGTTTCTATTGCTCCTGCGAAAGGCTGTTCAGGCCCGAGCTGGAAAACAAACCCGTTGTTGTTTTGAGCAACAACGATGGCTGCATCATATCAAGAAGCGATGAGGCCAAAGCTTTTGGTATTGATATGGCCGGTCCATATTTTAAGGCAAAGCCATTGATTGAAAAATATGGCGTGAGCACTTTTTCGAGCAACTATAATTTGTATGGCGATCTCAGTTGGCGGGTAATGGAAACATTGCGTATCATGTTTGGTAAGAACAATGTGGAAGTGTACAGCGTGGATGAAGCTTTTTTGAACCTTGATTTTATTCCTGCCGACAAGATGCAACAAGTTGGAATAGAGATTAAGCAAACCGTTGAAACATGGACGGGCATTAAGGTTTCGGTAGGTATTGCCCCAACAAAAGTATTGGCAAAAGTGGCCAACCGGTTATCGAAAAAAAATAAGTCTGGAACACAAGGCATAATGGTATTGGATTCCAAAGAAAAAACAGATGATGCTTTAAGGCAAACCTATATTGATGCTGTTTGGGGCGTGGGTTATAAGTATGCAGAGAAACTTAAAAGATACGGTATTTATAATGCCTATGAATTGACCTTGAAGACCATGCACTTTGCAAAAACACATTTAGGCGGCGTTACCGGTTTGCGTTTATGGAGGGAGCTGAAAGGCATAACCAGTATTGAAATGGAAGATGAACTGGAAGTAAAGAAAATGATTATGACCACCAGAATGTTTGGTGAACCTGTGGATGATTTAAAAAGTATTCTGGAAGCTGTTGCTACTTACACATCAAGGGCAGCAGAAAAATTGAGGCGGCAAAATGGCGCAGCCAAACACATCAGCGTTTTTATTGTGGCTAAGGAACAGGACCATCTTGCCTCCTTTAATCGTGGGGCAACTATCAGCAGCTATGCAACGCTGGATTTTGCCACATCACAAACACATGAACTGATCAAGCCTGCACTTGCAATTGCCCAGCGTTTATTTGAAAAAGGAAGGAGCTACAAAAAAGCGGGTGTAATGCTTAGCAATATTGTGCCCGACACTTCCATACAAGGCAATTTATTTTTGCCCGATACAAAAAACAGGAGCAAGCTGTTGATGGATGCAATAGACAACATCAACTTTAGCCAACGCAATGATATTTTGAAATTTGCCAGTAGCGGAACGGAACGAAATTGGAAAATGCAACAGAACTTCCATAGCCCTAGATATACCAGCAGGTGGAATGAACTGTGTGAGGTGAAGTAAGACTTGCCACAAATGATACTAATAAAAACACGAATCATTGTTGACTTTATATTCGTACCATTAGTGGCCATCTAAAACAAGGTATTCGGCTTTTCTACAAATGTTGGCTTTGTCAAATTCAATCCACATTCCTTATTCATTTGATCAACCAAATAAACCGTCAGTTCGGGCGAAGTGGCTTCGTTGTGCATGTGCATGAAAAAATAGAGTTCTTCCATACCCTTATCCAGCCAGTGTTTCATGCGTTTAACCCATGTATCGATTCGGGTATAGTCTGATGGGTGCAGGCTGTTGCCTACATAGCGTATAAATGTTTTGGGAACGGTGAGGTACATGTGTGCACAATCGCGGCGGCCAGCCGTATCTGTTATTACTGCACCAATATTGTGGTCCTTTAAAAAAGAGAACAGCTCTTCTCGTATGGCATCTACACCAAACCAATCTGGATGGCGTACTTCCAAAAAGAACTGCAGGTCTGTTGGTAATGATTGTAAATAACTGAACAGTTCAGTCTTACGCTTAGGAGTAAAGGCATCGCTAACCTGTACAAAGATGGGCCCCAGGTGTTCTTTAAAAGCAGACACGCCTTTTAAAAATTCATCGCTGATAAATTGCTTGTTGCTGAGGCTGCCAAAATGTGTAACGCCTTTGTACATTTTGGGGCAGAAGAGAAAGTCTTTGCCCTTTGCCTTTTCATCCCATTTGGCAATGGCTTTTTCATCGTACACTTTATAGTGTGTTGCATTCAGTTCAATGCAATTGTAATGCTGCACATAATGCTGCAGGAAATCTTTTTCTTTTGTTTTGGGTGGATAGATCTTGCCCACCCATTCGGTACGTCCCCATTTGGCACAGCCTACATATACTTTGGGATGCTTGTGTGGCTTGCCTTTTAAGACCTGTTTATTGAACGTAGGTTCTTTAGGCAACGAGAAATCGATGCTGCTCAGTTCGTTCTCCGGTACACGTCCAAATTCCATAATGCAATATTGAGTAGGCTACAAGTGTGTTGAATAGTGAAACAAAAAAGATCACTTTTTGTTCTTGTCATAATCATAGCTTCTTAATACCTTAAACCGCAGCTCGCCCCTTTCGCCCGTTACTACGGTGTATTGTACCTGCCTGTATAAACCCGTTGGGCGAACATCAGTTGAGTCGGTTGTATAAAGGGGAAAGCGGCGTAGCAGTGTGCCTTGCAGCAGTTCATATTCGTCATTGCCATTGTAGCCTACCCGTAGTTTCGGGTCGTCCAGAATATCGGGAAAGTACACGCCTGCCATGCTGGAATTACCTTTTGAAGAAATGCAGAATATATTGATCTTGTTTTTGTCGGCCGTATTTACCACGTACAGCACCAACTCTGGAAAGCCGTCATTATTCAGGTCGTCTATCTCGGCCTTGTTTACCCTGCCTTTTACTTCCAGGTCCACGTCGCGTACGCCATTTTCAAAACCTATGGGATTTACGTTCAGGCTGTTCTTTTCTACATTCTTGTTGTTGCACCTGACCCTGTACCCGGCTTTGCCAAGCTTCATGGTACTGTCGTAACGCTTGCCCTGCTGTGCATGTACGTTTGCTGCAAGGGTTATGAGTAACAATGCAAGAATAATTTTTGTTTTCATCCCGGTAAAATGCTTTTAGGTAAAATAAAGTGGCAGCGTTAAAATTAATGCAACCACTTTATTCAGCTACATATTTCTTCTGTACTGCCCGCCTACTTCGTACAGGGCATTGGTAATTTGTCCTAGTGAGCAGTACTTAACGGTTTCCATTAACTCGGCAAACAGATTGCCGTTGGCAATGGCCACGTTTTTTAAACTGGTCAATGCCGCTTCGCTTTTGTTGTCGTTGCGTTGCCAAAAAGCTTTCAGGTTCTGTATCTGCTGTTCCTTTTCTTCGGTGGTGCTGCGTATCACTTCTGTTGGGGTAATGGTTGGACTGCCTTTTTTGTTGAGGAAGGTATTCACGCCAATCAATGGCAGTTCACCAGTATGTTTCTGCATTTCGTACACCATGCTTTCTTCCTGTATCTTATTGCGTTGGTACATCCTTTCCATGGCACCCAATACGCCACCACGCTCGGTAATACGGTCAAACTCGGCCAGTACGGCTTCTTCTACAAGGTCGGTCATTTCTTCAATGGCAAAACTGCCTTGAATAAAATTCTCGGTATTGGCCGTACCCAACTCCCGGTTGATGATTAATTGTATGGCCATTGCACGGCGTACGCTTTCTTCGGTTGGTGTGGTAATGGCTTCGTCGTAAGCGTTTGTATGTAGGGAATTACAGTTGTCATAAATAGCATACAATGCCTGTAAGGTTGTACGGATATCGTTAAAGTCAATTTCCTGTGCATGCAGGCTTCTGCCCGATGTCTGTATATGGTATTTTAATTTCTGCGAACGGTCGTTGGCCTTGTATTTATACTTCATGGCCTTGGCCCAGATGCGTCTTGCTACACGGCCAATTACACTGTATTCGGGATCCATACCATTGCTGAAGAAGAAGGATAGGTTAGGGGCAAAATCGTCAATGTTCATGCCCCTGCTCAAATAATATTCTACATACGTAAAGCCGTTGGATAAGGTGAATGCCAATTGCGTAATGGGGTTGGCACCTGCTTCTGCAATATGATAGCCACTGATGCTCACACTGTAGAAGTTCCTTATTTTTTGCGTGATGAAATATTGCTGCACATCGCCCATCAGTTTCAATGCAAACTCAGTGGAGAAGATACAAGTGTTCTGTGCCTGGTCTTCTTTCAATATATCGGCCTGCACGGTGCCACGCACACTTTGCAGTGCCTGTGCTTTTATCTGTTGATATACTTCTTGAGGTAATACTTCATCGCCGCTTAAACCCAATAGTTTCAACCCTAAGCCATTGTTGCCTTCGGGCAAACGCTCGGGCGAGGAGGGGTTGTAATACAATGGCTTGATAGGCTTTTTATACTTTGCCTCAAATACTTTTTCCACCTCTTTCCATAAACCATTTGCTTCAATATGTTTTTCGCATAGCTGATCAATAGCAGCATTCATAAAGAAGGCGAGCAACATAGGTGCAGGTCCGTTGATGGTCATAGACACCGATGTTTTGGGATCGCAGAGATCGAAACCGCTATACAGTTTCTTTGCATCATCAACCGTGGCAATGCTAACGCCGCTATTGCCTACTTTGCCATAAATATCGGGGCGTGCCGCAGGATCTTCGCCATATAAGGTAACACTGTCAAATGCAGTACTCAAGCGTATGGCGGGTTGTCCCAGCGATACATAGTGGAAGCGTTTGTTGGTACGTTCAGGTCCGCCTTCGCCGGCAAACATCCTGGTGGGGTCTTCGCCGGTACGCTTCAATTCAAACACGCCTGCAGTATAAGGAAACTCGCCTGGTATGTTTTCCTGCAATTGCCATTTCAAAATATCGCCCCAATCTTTATACTTAGGCAATACCACTTTGGGCACTTTTGTTCCACTTAACGATTTTACGGTTAATGGCTGTTTAATAACCTTGTCCCTTACTTGGTATTCAAAAAAGTCTTTGCTGTATTTGTCAACCAATAAAGGCCATTGCTCAATCAGTTTTTTGCATTCAATATGCAACTGCTCTTCATATTTCTTTTTAATGGATTGCAGTTCGGGAATATTGCTCAGTTCTCTTTCACCAATAACACCATTGATCTGGTAAAGCTTGCTTGCTATAACCGATTGCTCCTTTACCCAGGCATCGTAACTACGGTTGCCATCAGAAATTTCTGATAGGTACCTCACCCTTTTGGGTGGAATGATGGAAGGTTTGCTGCTGAGTTCCTTTATTTCACCATTATGCATTGTGCCAAACTGGACATTGGTTTTGTGTTGAATGGCTTGCATGAGTTTTATGAACAGGGCATTGATGCCTGCATCGTTAAACTGGGCTGCAATGCTGCCTACAATGGGCAGGTCTTCGTCTTGTGCCGACCAGAGGTTATGGTTGCGTTTGTATTGCTTGCGTACATCGTGCAGGGCATCCAATGCACCGGCTTTGTCAAATTTGTTGATGCACACCACATCGGCATAGTCCAGCATGTTGATCTTTTCCAGTTGCGAAGCGGCACCGTATTCGGGTGTCATTACATACATGCTTACATCGCAGTAATCCAAAATGCTGGCATCGCTTTGGCCCACACCTGCACTTTCAAGAATCACAAAATCGTAGCCTGCTGCTTTGCATATATCGATTGCTTCCTGTACATAGGCACTTAAAGCTGTGTTGTCGTCACGTGTAGCCAGGCTACGCATATAGGCACGTGGATGGGAGATGGAGTTCATGCGTATCCTGTCGCCCAGTAAGGCACCACCTGTTTTTTTCTTGCTTGGGTCAACGCTGATAACCGCAATGGTCTTGTCGGTAAACGTGGTGAGGAACCTTCTTACAATTTCATCGGTTACGGAGCTTTTGCCTGCACCGCCGGTGCCGGTAATACCGAGCACGGGGATTTTTAAAGTGTCAGACGCCTTTAAAGCGTCAGACACCTGTGACACCTGTACGTTATTTTCTGCATTGGTAATTTTTCTTGCAATGCTCCTTACATCTTTCACTTCGCCCAAAGTCATTGCTTTTTTGTACACACCGTTTCCGTTCAGGCTAAAGTCGCATTGCTTAATCACATCTTCAATCATGCCTTCGAGGCCCATTTGCCTGCCGTCATCCGGGCTGTATATTTTACTGATGCCGTAATTGTGCAGTTCCCTTATTTCATCGGGCAAAATGGTGCCGCCACCACCGCCAAAAATCTTGATATGCCCACAGCCATTTTGTTCCAGCAGGTCTTTCATGTATTTAAAAAACTCCACATGCCCGCCTTGGTAAGAGGTAATGGCAATGCCCTGTGCATCTTCTTCAATGGCACATTCCACAATTTCGTGCACGCTTCTGTTGTGGCCAAGATGGATGATTTCTGCACCCTTGCTCTGCATGATCCTACGCATGATGTTGATGGCAGCATCATGCCCATCAAATAAACTGGCTGCAGTAACTATGCGGACCTTATTGGTAAGTGTAAACGACATATGTGTTGAATTGAGAAAGGCAAATTTACGTGTTTGCAGGTAATGGTTAACAACTGTTAGTTTTTCGTGGTTTATTTTTCGTTTCAAAATATTGCTACTTTGGGGCTGAAAAAATTACCTATGTCTTTTGAAATAAATATTCTGACGAATGAGCAGCACCCGGTTATTGTTTTAAAAGATGCCATTACAGGTTGCGAAGCCGAAATATTTGCTCTTGGTGGTTTGTTGAATGCTTTCTCCATTATAGTTGATGGCAAAAAAACGAATGTGATAGATGGGTTTGAATCGGTTAACGATGCTTTGCAAAACATAACACCTGCATTTAAAAGCACCAAGCTTAGCCCTTTTGTATGCAGGATGAACAATGGCGAATACCGATTTGATAATCAGCAATACAAAATTGATAAGTTCTATTTGGCACCGCATGCCATACATGGAATTGTTTATGATGCAGTATTTGACATCGTTTCAACGAATGCAGATGATAACAAGGCCGAACTTGAATTGAGATATGCATATAATGCTACGGATAAAGGCTACCCCTTTGCTTTTGATATAACAATATGTTGGAAGCTTGAAGCCAATCATATACTGTCTGTAACTACTACGGTACAACATAATAATGCTTTTGAAATTCCGTATGCGGATGGTTGGCATCCGTATTTTACATTGGGTGCAAGCATTGATGCGTGCAGCTTACAATTTGATAGTAAACTGATGCTGGAATTTGATGATACATTGGTGCCCACCGGTAAAAAGATAAAGGATGAAAGGTTTTTGCATGGCAGTTCATTACAAGGTATTTTCTTGGATAACTGTTTCGAGTTGGATAAACTTGGCATATCGAACTGTGTATTGCAAAATGAACAGTTGCAATTGACCATTCAGCCTGATGCTTCTTATGGTTACTTGCAAGTGTACACGCCATTGCATAGAAAAAGCATTGCCATAGAAAATTTAACTGCGGCACCCGATGCTTTTAATAACGGTATTGGTTTATTATTGCTGCAACCCAATAAAGCATACAGTTTTACTACTTCATACATTTTGAATACCCTATAAATAATGGCTACACAAGAGCAGGTACACGCAGCATTTAAGCAGCATTTCAACAAACAGCCACGGGCCTTTTTTGCACCAGGCAGGATCAATTTAATTGGCGAGCATATTGATTACAACGATGGCTTTGTAATGCCTGCTGCTATTGATAAAGGCATCTTTTTTTGTATTGCGGCCAATAATAGCAATGAAGCAAATTTTGTGAGTGCCGATCTGGATGAAACATACACAACACTGTTAAGCAACATTGCAAAAAATGATGGCTGGAAGAATTATGTATTGGGTGTGCTGTATGTATTGCAGCAACATGGTTATACCATTAAAGGTTTTGATTGTGCCTTTGGTGGCAACCTGCCCGTGGGTGCCGGTCTGTCTTCTTCTGCCGCAGTGGAAGGTGGTTTGCTGTTTGCATTGAATGAACTTTTTGATTTAGGTATGGATAGGGTTAAGATGGCTCTATTGGCACAGGAAGCAGAGCATGCTTTCCCCGGTGTGAAGTGTGGTATCATGGATATGTTTGCGAGCCTGAATGGCAAAAAAGATCATGTGCTGTTGCTGGATTGCACTTCGCTTGCTTATCAATATTTTCCATTGCAGTTAGATGATTACCGAATAGTGCTGATCAATACCAAGGTAAGCCATACATTAACCAGTGGGGGCTACAATAACCGCAGGCAGAATTGTGAAGACGGGATAAAAGTATTAAAGGCTGCTAACAGTACTTATACATCTTTCAGGAACATCCCTTCAAAAGAACTGGTGAACTATAAAGCAATACTGGGCGATGAAATCTATAAGCGTTGCTTATTTGTTACCCAGGAAATTGAACGCACACAATTGGCCGCAACATATTTGCAGCAAAATAATCTTGTTGCATTTGGCAAAATCATGTTTGAAGGTCACGAAGGGTTGAGCAAGCTGTATGAAGTAAGCTGTGCCGAATCTGATTTCTTGGTAGATGAAGCAAAAAAATATAACGCTGTATTGGGTGCAAGGCAGATGGGCGGTGGCTTTGGTGGCTGTACCATCAATATCATTGCAAAAGAAAAAGCAGTTGCAATAGTAGAAGCTATTACAACTGCCTATCAAACAAAATTTGGGATCACTGCTGAGGTTTATGAAATGGGCATCAGCAATGGTACGTATGAAGCGACTTTATAAACTCATGGTTGCGGTAACGCTTATTTCTACATTCACACCTTTGGGCAATCCTTTGGCGGCAACGGTTTCCCTTGCAGGATAATCGCCACTGAAATAGCTTCCGTACACTTCGTTCACTTCTGCAAACAGGGCCATATCGCTTAAGAAAATGGTTGTTTTTACCACATGCTCAAAAGTTATCTTGGCTTCATCTAATATGGCTTTTATGTTCTGCATGGCCTGGTGTGCTTCGTCCTTAACAGTGCCTTTGATTACTTCGTTTGTTGCAGGGTCTATGGCTATCTGTCCGCTTACAAACAATAGGTCACCGGCTTTTACGGCTTGGTTGTATGGGCCAATAGGGGCAGGGGCCTTATCGGTTTTGATGATCTGTTTTGACATGGTTTGGTTTTTAATTCATTGCAAATAACTGTATTTCCATCAACCAACAAACTTACATTTGCCCATAAATTTTTTGTGTATGCAAGTAGTGGTACGGTGCACACAGCAGCAGCAGCAGGAATTGCTTGAAAAAACTACTGCTGCAAATGTTGAATTTGTTTTTACAGGTGACAACCAGATTGACTTCATCAATACATCGGGCGATGTTTTTTTTGACCTGATTGTGGATGAGCAGTACCCGGTGGTTGACAAAACAGATGTGCCTGTTTTTGTAAATGCCGTGGTGCTTACCAGCAGGGACCTACCAGCAAATTATATCAGGATGAATGCCTGGAGCAGTTTCCTGAAAAGGGATATTGTGGAAGTTTCTACTCAATCGTTGCAAGACTATGTGGAGCAAACCATGCAGGCATTGGGCTGGAAGTATCAATTTGTGCCAGATGAACCGGGAATGGTGGCACCAAGAATCGTTGCGATGATTGTGAACGAAGCCTATTTTGGTTTGGAGGATAGCATTAGTACCAAGGATGAAATTGACACAGCTATGAAACTGGGCACCAATTACCCTTATGGCCCTTTTGAATGGGCTGAAAAAATTGGCAAACAGCAAATCTTGTTGCTGTTGCAAACCTTGTGCAGGCAGGACGGTCGGTATGCTCCTGCCCAGCTTTTGGTTGACGAAGCAAGCAGCATTACCCAATTTTAATTATAGCCATGGCCTTATTATTAAATATTGATACAGCAACTGAACACGCAAGTGTATGTTTGTCTAAAGATGGTGCTGTGCTTGCCTTTGAGGAAAGTAAGGAGCAGAAGAACCATGCTTCGTTCCTGCAGCCGGCCATCCAGAAAATCAGCGAAACAACCGGTATATCATTGTCGTTGCTTGATGCCATTGCAGTAACCGAAGGGCCGGGTAGCTATACGGGTTTGCGTGTAGGTATGGCATCGGCCAAGGGACTTTGTTATGCCCTGAACAAGCCATTGATATTGCTGAATACCTTAAAGGTGATGGCTGCCGCAGCGGTACGTACAGTTGCAACAGAAACGATGAACCATAAAAAAACATTGCTGTGCCCAATGATTGATGCAAGGAGGATGGAAGTATTCACAGCGGTATTTGATATGGACCTGAACACGGTGATGGCCCCAGCGGCTGTAGTACTTGACGGCAACAGTTTTGCAGAATGGCTCAATAATTGTGCAGTGCTTTTCTCCGGAAACGGGCACATGAAGTTTAAGGATATGATTGAAAACAATGCCAATGCTTTGTTTAGCGATGTGGCGTATAGTGTATTGGACATGGTTGGACTGGCTGAAAACGCATTTAGCAAGCAGGAATTTGCCAACCTTGCATATAGCGAACCTTTTTACTTAAAGGAGTTTTTTAGTCCCGAACCGAAGAAAAATGTCATATAAAAAATATTTACTTATGTGGTATTGCACAAATGAAAATTTTATCTACTTTTATAATCCCATTAGACTATTTTTTTTCATAACCCCCCAAATTTCATTATGAGTCAATCAGTAATCTCGCTTACACATGGTAAGCAGCAAATCAAGTTGGATTATTTACGTACCAAAAAAGCCTCCCTTATTTTAAGGGCATTGAATCATAAGCTGCGTCAGCAAATGATCAAGCTTATTGATGATTACAAACAAATCACCGTTACAGAACTGTACGTGAAACTACGTTTGGAGCAATCTGTTGCATCGCAGCATTTGGCCATCCTTCGCCGTGCAGGTATCGTGGTAACAGAGCGTGAGGGCAAATTCATTTATTACTCCGTAAACTATCCACGTATTGCCGAAGTTGTAAAATACGTAGATGATTTGTTAGGGTAATTTGTACTGCTAACAATAGTTATAAAAGCATGTTCGCTAATTGCCGCTGGCATTTATGGACATGCTTTTTTTGTTTGTGTCGATACGTGTTGAATGTTTGGGGCAAATATTACAGCTACCAGTTAAACAATTTTTTATTGCATGTATATGTAAAGACCTTCTTTCTTTAATACATACAAAAGGCTTGCGCTGTTGAATATTTTTATTGCACTGTCAAGGTTGATATTGACTTTGAATTTTTCGAGGAGGAGTACCTGTGGTTTGGCTTTGTATAAATAGTTGCTATCGCAGCCTGTTAAGTAGCCATTCTGTACTTGCACATCTTTCCAACCAGTTAGTGCGTAATTGCTTTTTAGGGCCCCATAGTAATCAAAAACAGTAAAACCATGTTTGGCATTGTATAGATACAAAAAGCCGTCGGCATCTATTAATTTGTAAGGATTGGGCACTTCGTCGAATAGCATCCTGAAATCTGCACTTTCCATTAACAGTTTGCCTGTTTCATCCAGCTTTTTAATTTTTGCATCAAGCTCGTCAAACACCCAGATATTGTTGTCGTAACTCTGGGTTACGGCCCTTGCCTGTACAATGTTCTGCCTACGTAGGTCGATGGTGTTGCGTATGTTTAAGAACCTGTCCAGCACCACAACCGTTAAAAAATCCTTGTAGTACACCAGCACTTTTAAAGGGTTGCTTGCATCTATCGTATAAATATTCCCGTACCGTTTTACATCGTTGAATAACCCCACGCTGTCAAATTTTTCATTGAGTTTTTTAACCTGGTTGGTTGTAGTGAGCAGGTAGATGTTGCCGAGATTGTCAACCGAGAAATCGGCAAAGGAGCCTTGTATGCTGGTAACGAGTTTCAGGTTCACGGTACTGTCTGCCGCTTTTGACTGCAGTAGCAGCAAACAACATAATACTGTTATGGTAAGCCTTATTTTTCCCATGTGCAAAGTGCTACATCTGTACCATTAAAGCTTGCGTAGGTAAATGTCCTGATCCAATCGCCTAGGTTTATATAACGGCTGTTGTTGCTTAGTTTAAAATCAATCGGAAAATGCCGGTGCCCAAAAATGAAATAGTCGTAATGCTCTTTCTTAAGTACTTCCCTGCAATAGATAATGAGCCATTCCTTGTCCTCGCCTAAAAAATGCTCGTCGCTGGTGCCTGTTTTTTCCTTGCTCTTCCTGCTGAAGTAGTTGGCCAGGCCAATGCCCCATGTTGGGTGCAGTTGCCCAAACGCCCATTGGCAGAACCTGTTCCTGAAAATCTTCTTGATGAATTTATAGCCATGGTCGCCAGGGCCCAAACCATCACCGTGGCCAATATAGAATTTCTTTCCGTTCCTTTCAAACACTTGCGGTTCGTAGTACACGGGCATGTTCAGTTCCTGTTCAAAATAGCCGCTCATCCACATATCGTGGTTGCCTACAAAAAAGTGCAGGGCAATGCCTGCATCGGCCAGTTCGGCCAGTTTGCCCAGAAGCCTTACATAGCCTTTGGGCACTACTTTTTTGTATTCGTACCAAAAATCGAACATATCACCTACAATGAATATTTCGGCTGCGGTATGTTTGATGCTGTCTAAAAATGCAACCACTTTTTTCTCCCTCACCAAACTGGCTTCATAGTTGGGGGCACCCAAATGGAAATCGGAAAGGAAGTAAATATTTTTATCGTTGGTTGCCTGCATGGATTATAGGGAATGTTTCTGCTGTGCTATATACTGTAGGATATCGCCTGTTTGGATTATTGGCCTGTTGGCCACATTGCCGTTGAACCAGTATATCCAAGCCTGTGTAGTGGTGGTACCATTTAGGTAAACGGTTGCGGCTTCCCTAATGAACAGGGCCGGTTCGCCTTCTTCGGGGTTGAGGCCTTCGTAATCGTCTAGCTGGGCAATGGCAAAACTGAATTCGTCTTTATTGTTGATGGCATACAACTCGCCAATGATATAGCTTTCGTCATTGGTGGGCTTTGCGGCAGGGTACTCGCCCATATCGTGTAGGGTGCCTTTTACTTTTGCATCGGCCACAAATGTAAAATAGCGGCTGATGTATTCGTAAGCGGGGCTTTTGAAACCGCTGCGTAGCGAACCGTACACAAAAAGCTGATAGATATTGTTCATGAAACAAATGTAAACATTACAAATTAGGCGTTGGAACTTTCTACCAGAAACACAAATACTTCTTTGGGGCCGTGTATGCCAACCACCAGGGTTTTTTCAATGTCTGCGGTCCGGCTTGGACCCGTAGCCAGTGTAATTAAAGAAGGCAATGCGGTTTCGCTGTAGTTGTTCTGTACCTGTTGCAGGCCTTCCTTAATGTCGTACACCAATTGGTTGGTATAAGCAATACAGATGTGAACGGGTGCGTACACGCTTGTGGCCCTGCCACTTTGCTGGCCACTACTTAACACTATACTTCCGGTACGGGCTATGAGTGTTTCGCAACTGGTAATGGATGCATTGCAGGTGTTTAAATCGGGGTACTCAAAATTGGTATAGCCGTTGGTATTGAGTATGTATTTAAGTTTTGCTTCGCGGCAAAAAACCTTGTCCCATTTCCTGGTTGTGGCCAGTAGGTTCAGTTGTGCGGCTAGTTCCTTTTCATCGGCACAGAAAGAAAACTTGCCCAGCAGTTTGGTGAAGTTTTCGGCAAATTCAATTTCCAGTTCCTCTACCGATGGTTGAAACGGGCTGTCGCTGCCTTCGCTAGCAGGAAAGGGAACAGGCACCGGTTGTGCCAGTGCCTGTCTTATTTTTTTTAAGATGTTTTCTTTTGCTTTGGAAACATTCATAATTCAATAGAATAATGATTAAAGTGGTAGCTTGACATCGCTGTCAAATGGGGGCACGCCCTCGCTTATGGCACCTTCCTGGTTTGTTTTAGGAGCTTCTGTAGCTTCTTCTTCTTTCACATCCAGGATGCGTTTTTCTTCGTAGGGCCTTTTGCCTATCAGTTCTTCCACATCGCTTTTGTGCAGTACTTCTTTGGCAAGAAGTTCCTTGGCCAATTTTTCCACTTCCGATTTCCTTTCGGTCAATAGGTTCTTGGTACGTATATAGGCCTGTTCAATAATTTTCCTTACCTCTTCGTCAATCATCTTTCCGGTTTCTTCGCTGAAAGGTTTGGTAAAGGTATTTTCCTGTGTAGGATCGTAGAAACTCACGTTGCCAATTTTATTGTTCATGCCATACACGGTAACCATGCTGTAAGCAATTTTTGAAATTTGCTGTAAGTCGTTGCTTGCACCGGTAGATATTTTGCCGAAGAAGATTTCTTCTGCTGCACGTCCACCTAGGGTCATACATATCTGGTCGGTCAATTGTTCAATATCGTACAGGTACTGTTCCTTTGGTGTGTACTGAGCATAACCCAATGCTGCTGTGCCCCTTGGCACAATGGTTACTTTTAACAAAGGATATGCATGTTCCAGGAACCATCCACATACTGCGTGGCCTGCTTCGTGGTAAGCAATCACTTCTTTTTCGTGCGGTGCAATGATCTTGTTTTTCTTTTCAAGACCACCAATCACACGGTCAATCGCATCCTGAAAATCGCTCATATCTACAGCATCCTTGTTTTTTCTGGCTGCAATCAAGGCGGCTTCGTTACAAACATTTGCCAGGTCGGCACCGGCAAAGCCAGGTGTCTGTTCGGCCAGTTTATGCAGGTCCAGTTTTTCGGAAACCTTGATGGGTACCAGGTGCACTTTCAAAATGGCTTCCCTTCCTTTTACATCGGGTTTGTCAATGGTTATTTGCCTATCGAAACGTCCCGGACGTAGCAAGGCACTGTCCAGTACATCGGGCCTGTTGGTGGCTGCAAGTATAATGATACCTGCATCGCCGGCAAAACCATCCATCTCAACCAGTAACTGGTTCAATGTGTTTTCTCTTTCGTCATTGCTCATCATTACATTCTTGCCCCTTGCACGGCCAATGGCATCTATCTCGTCTATGAAAATGATACATGGGGCTTTTTCCCTTGCCTGTTTAAATAGGTCCCTTACACGGCTTGCACCTACGCCTACAAACATTTCCACAAATTCGCTACCGCTCATGCTAAAGAAGGGCACTTGGGCCTCACCTGCAACAGCTTTGGCCAATAGGGTTTTACCGGTACCGGGAGGGCCAACCAGTAAGGCTCCTTTCGGAATCTTGCCGCCCAGTGCCGTATATTTTTTAGGATTTTTCAAAAAGTCCACAATTTCCATTACCTCAACTTTGGCTTCATCCAAACCGGCCACATCGCCAAAGTTGATGTTTACTTTGGTGCCTTTTTCAAATAGCTGTGCACGGCTTTTGCCAATGTTGAAGATTCCGCCAGGGCCGCCGGCACCACCTTGCCCGCCCATTTTACGCATCATTAAAATCCAGATGCCAACCAGCATTAATAAGGTTATGATAATATTTGCCGCAGGGCCCTGCCATTCGCCTTCGTTGGGCACAGCAATTTTTGGTACCGGGGTTATTTCGTGTCCTGCCGCTTTTTGTGCCGCATAAAAATCCTTCAGTTCATCGTCAAAGCTTTTCCAGTCCTTTACGCCAAACTCGAATAGGGGATTGCCGGACTGTGCTATTTTTTTGGGGTCTATGGTAGATTTTTTGAACTTGTCTGCATAGAAAGGTTTGCTGGCACTGTCTGGGATAATGTAAACGCGTACTGTTTTTTTGCTGTTGTTGTCTACCAATGCAATCTTGGTAACATCGCCCTTGGCAAGCATCTGCTGTTCAAATTCCAATGAATTTGTGGCGGCTGCTTCAGGGCTGCCTAAGTTGAGCAGGTTATAGCCAATCAATACAATGGCGATGATTGCGTAAACCCAGTAGATGGAAAATTTAGGGCCTTTTTTCTGGCCTTTATCGTCAGGATTCAGGTTTTGTCTGAAATCTTTTTTTTCTTGTTGTTGCATAAGATCAAATCTCTGTAGTTCAAATATGTTTCTTGTTCAAAAAAGTTAATTACAACATGTATTTAACATGGGCATGGCTTATTTGTCGTGTCCTTCTACCACTGCATCGCCCCACATGTCTTCCAGTTTGTAGAACTTACGAGAATCGGGGTGCATTACGTGCACCACAATGTTTACATAGTCCACCAATACCCATTGCAATGCCTGGTAGCCCTCCGTTTTATAAGGGGTTTCGCCACATTCGGTTTTTACGAGGTCTTGAACGCTATCGCTGATAGCCCTTACTTGTATGGTGCTGGATGCCTGGCAAACAATGAAGAAATCTGCCATTGCTTCTGGAATTTTACGTAGGTCCAGACTCACAATATTTTCGCCCTTTTTGTCTTCGATGGCCTTAATGATTGTCTTGAAAATCTTGGAATTGCGAGTAAGCCTTGTAACGGTACTCTTTTTACGGGTTGCTAAAACAGAAAGAGGTGCCAATAACTGATGGAATTTTGTGTTAAATAATTTTTTTATACCGGGCCTAAACCTTTGTTGCTACCGTGTGTTGCACTTTTGAAGTGGCGGGGTAGCGAGGTTGTTTATCAAAGTTTGGTCCAATATTATAGAAGACGGAAGGAAAATGCTTTTATTGTATAAAATGGCAAAAAAGCAGGCAACTTCTATCTTCGCCCAAAAGTAATCATTTTTGCCAACTGCCACTACCATAAATACCGTTGGGGTACCTTTTGTACAATTAGACACGGTTGAAAGCACGAATACCTATGCCATGCAATTGGTTCAGGAGGGGTTTGCGGGTCACGGACATACTGTTTTTGCCCATGAGCAAACAGCAGGAAAGGGGCAAAGGGGCAAGGTTTGGAACGCTGACCCGAATAGTAATATCATTGTTTCGGTGGTGCTGGATACTGCCTTTTTGCAGCTTCATCAGCAATTTTTGCTGAATATGGCGGTAGCGAGTGCGGTACATGAATTTTATAGCCATTTTGGCGGAGATGAAACAAGAATGAAGTGGCCGAATGATATTTATTGGCAAAATAGGAAGGCGGGTGGTATATTGATTGAAAACATTGTGCGTGGTAGCCTTTGGAAATGGGCAGTAGTGGGCATTGGGCTGAATATTAACCAGGCCCGCTTTCCGGAGCATTTGCATAAGGCGGTTTCGTTGAAGCAGATTACCGGAAAGGAGTTTGAGGTAGTGGAACTGACAAAAAAGCTATGCGGTTACCTGGATAAATATTATAGGCAGTTGATGGCAGATGGTGGAGAGGGGCTTTTGCAGCGATACAATGATTTTTTGTATAAAAGAGGGGAGCAGGTAAAACTGAAAAAGGAGAATGTGGTGTTTAACTGTACTGTGGACGGCGTAAGCAGCAGCGGGCAGTTGTTGGTTAGCGGGGCATTGTATCATACGTTTTCTTTTGGCGAAGTGGAGTGGATTATCTAAGTAGTATCATCTTTTAAACGATAGTGTATGAACTGGATATTATTGATTATTGCAGGACTTTGCGAAGTAGGTTTTGCTGCCTGCCTGGGTAAGGCAAAAGAAACAACGGGACAGAGCTCCATGATGTGGATGGCAGGTTTTTTTGTTTTTCTTGCAGTAAGTATGTACCTGCTGTATAAGGCCACGCAAACATTGCCCATAGGTACTGCCTATGCGGTATGGACGGGTATTGGTGCCGTTGGTACGGTGTTGGTGGGTATTGTGGTATTTAAGGAACCAACAGATTTTTGGCGAATGTTTTTCCTGGTAACATTGGTGGGCTCCATTATTGGGCTGAAGGCGGTTTCATCGCATTAAGATATTACAGAAGGCTATCAATTTTTTTGGAAAGCTGGTGGTCTTTGTCTGTAACTATATCGCCTGCGTCGTGCGTGCTTAACCATATTTCCACTTTGTTGTACACGTTGGTCCACAAAGGATGGTGGTTCATTTTTTCTGCCTCAATAGCAACCCTGGTCATAAAAGCAAAGGCTTCGGAAAAATTCTTGAACTCGAATTTTTTATAGAGGGTGTTGTTTTGTTGTTGCCACATAGAATACAAGTTAATTGGTTAATTGGTATTGAAGCGAAGTTTATGATGGTTTGAAAGTTGAATTGTTTAAATGCCGTCAACGTTTAAACTTTAAACATTCAAACATTAAACCTGTTGTCAAAACACCATATTGCCTTTGTTCTTTATCTGCTCGTTTGTAAGTTCGGCTACCAATTGTATGCCATTGATGTTTTTAACGGCCTGCTTTATCCAGTTGCATTTTTCATCATCCACGCAGTCGCCTTTCATGAGCCATAAAAAATCCATGTGCTTGAACTCGGGCAGCAGGTATTCGCCATCAAATTGGTTGTGGTAAATATAATGCGTTAGAAAACTGTTGGGTTCACTGGATTCATAGATGTTGAAGTAGTAGTTGCGGTTCTTTTTACGCAGGTGTATTTCAATATCTGCATTCAGGCGGAAATTGTAACCAAGCAGGTTGTTCAGTTTCCAGCATAGCTGATAATTCTTTACAGGTGCAGTAATGCCCAACAACCTTGTTTCTTCAAAGAAGTCATCGGTAAGCGATTCTATGTCAAGTGTCAGTTTCATGTTTTATGCAATCAACCTATAGGTATGTGGTTGCTTGTATACGCCTGTATTAAAATTCAATATCAAATTCTTTTTCTTCTTCGCCCCTTTTAATTTTCAGTTTTGTTTTGTCGCCTTTCTTGAACTTGCTCAAAGCATTCATGTAGCTCATTACATCCACAAATTTATACTCGCCCAATTGCAATAACACATCCCCTGTTTTAAGACCTGTTCGTTCAGCAAGTTTACCTGGGCTAACGCCATCAATACGCATACCTGTGCCAGTGTAGCCATAATCGGGAATCACGCCCAGCGTAACGGTCATTTTAACCCTGCCCATCTGTTGCTCGGCAGTTTTGGTAAATGCAAGTTTGCCCTTGCCGTCCGTAGCCTGAATCAATTGATAAATGTATTGTACAATGTCTTTTTCGCCTTCGTAGTTTATTTTGTCCCAGTCATCGGTTGCCTTATGGTAATCTGGATGGCTGCCAGTAAAGAAAAACAGTACAGGAATATTGGAGCGGTAAAATGTGGCATGGTCGCTAGGGCCACTGCCGCTGCTGTCAAATTTTGTAATCAGCTTAGGGCTGGTATGGGTAGCAAACACATCGCCCCAAACCGGTGATGTGCCATAGCCGCCAATGGTCAATTTATGGGCAGTATCGTAACGCCCAACCATATCCATATTGATCATGTAGTTAGCAGTAATATTTGTTGATGGGTGCTCTACCCAATATTTGCTGCCAAACAGGCCCAGTTCCTCGCCACTGAAATGTATGATGAGGTAATTGTTGTTTTTGGGCGAAGACTGTTTCAGCATTTTGGCCAATTCTATCAATGCAGCGGTGCCACTGGCATTGTCGTCGGCACCATTGTGTATCTCGTGCCCTACATCCAATGCGTTCTTGTCTTCGCCGTATCCAAGGTGGTCGTAATGGGCACCCAGTATAACGGTGGTAGGGGCATTGTTGTTAATATAGGCCACCACGTTTCTGGCCATACGTTTGTTTTCTTCCATGGCAATGTTCAGTTCGATATTGATGGTGGCAGCATGGTCGTGAAAATATTTTTTGCATCCTTCGGCAGTAATGTATATCACCGGGATATCGCTTGCTGGCGATTTGTCGTTTTTGTTGAACAGCACATTGTCTGTAAGCTTTGTGGAGTTGTACACGATCAAGGCGGTGGCCCCTTTTTTAGCAACGGTTTCGGCCTGTTTCTTTATAACGGTTTCCACATCAAAATGTGGGCTGTTCTGGTTGGCTTCCAATTCGTCTTTCAGGTCAAAGAACCAAGGCTCGCCTTTTTCGCTCAAAGCCATTGCCGGTGCACCTTTTAGGGAAGTGTTCTTGCAAAATGCCAATGGAATATAGTCTTCGGTAAGCTTCAAATCGTTGCCGTTTACCTTAAAGAAACTGTTGGCAGTTACCTGTTTGCCTTCGTTTATTTCAAACTCCTGTATATAACCGTTGGTGCCTTTGGGGTCAATATGATTGTCGGTGTACTGTTTAACCAGGTATTCCATTGCAAGCAGTTCGCCTTTGCTGCCTGTACGCCTGCCTTCCAGCTTGTCGTCTGCCAAATAGTGTACATGGTTTCTTAAATTGGTTACCAAAACGGTATTTGCTTTTTGTTCATCCAGCAGCATTTGCTTTTTCTTCTTTTTGCTCTGTGCAAACAGTAGGGAGGGAAACAGTAAGGCAGCCATCAAGCAGTATTTCATCATACAGGAAGTTATTTAGGCAAAAGTAAGCGGATGCTTCATGTTAAATATAATCTACGTGTAAAATGAATTGTTTATTCTGTTCCTAATCTCGTAACCAACTACCATTTTGCCCTGCTACTTTTGGCGTTATTCAATGGCGGCAGAAAAAAAAATAAATATTGCATTAGTTGGCAACCCTAACAGCGGCAAGAGTACGCTCTTTAATACGTTGACGGGACTGAACCAGAAAGTGGGCAATTTTCCGGGCGTGACGGTTGACAAAAAAACTGCTATCATTGGTTTGGAAGATGGCACCAAGGCCGAACTGATTGACCTGCCAGGTACTTACTCCCTGTACCCACGAAGGGCGGATGAATGGGTGGCGTATAAAGTATTGATGGGTGCGGACGATATTAAGGTAGATGCCATATTGCTATTGGTTGATGCCAGTAACCTTAAACGCAATCTGCTTTTCTGTAGCCAGATCATTGACCTGAAAGTGCCCGTGGTTGTGGCATTGACGATGAATGACATTGCTGCAAAGAAGGGCATCAAGATTGACGTGGACGGACTTGCCATTGCATTGGGTGTGCCTGTTGTGGAAGTGAGCCCCAGAAAAAACAAGGATATCCATCAGCTCAAAAAGATACTGGCTTCGAGTGTGCAGCAACTTAGGCGAAGCAGTACGGGCGATTTTATTGACAATAAGCTACTTGCAGGCGAAAGTATAGAAGCCGTGCAGAAAGTATTGCCTGGCCTGAGCGATTATGCTGCCATGCATTATTTGATTAACCACGAACATTTTCCTTTAGACGGTACCGTTCAGAAGGCGATAGAAGCCATTGAGGCCGAACATCAATTTAACCCCACCAAAACACAGGCAGAAGAAGTGATGCAGCGTTACCAACGCATTCGGCAGGTAATGCAGCACAATGTGGTGGAACCTGACCCGTTGGAGAAAAAACTGTTTACCGATAGGCTGGACAATGTGTTGCTGCACCGTGTATGGGGCTACATTATTTTAGTTTCAGTGCTGTTTGTGCTGTTTCAGAGCGTGTTTTGGCTGGCGTCGTTTCCGATGGACTTTATTGAGAATGCCTTTAAGAACCTGGGCTCTAGCCTGAACAGCAGTTTGCCCGAAGCATGGTGGAGCAACCTGTTGGTAAATGGTGTAATAGCAGGGCTTGGGGGCATTATGATATTTGTGCCGCAGATCATGATATTGTTTGGGCTGATAACCATATTGGAAGATACGGGCTATATGGCACGCATCAGTTTTTTGAGCGATAGGCTGATGCGTAAAGTGGGGCTGAATGGCAAGAGCGTAATGCCCATGATTAGCAGCTTTGCATGTGCGGTGCCTGCCATTATGAGCACAAGGAATATTGAAAACCGGAAGGAGCGTTTACTGACCATATTGGTAACACCATTGATGAGTTGCAGTGCAAGGTTGCCGGTATATACTATACTTATTTCTTTGGTAATACCCTCCACCCGTGTATGGGGTTTCCTGAGCCTGCAGGGACTGGTGATGATGGCATTGTATTTATTGGGTGTAGTAATGGCACTGGTAGTGAGCTATGTAATGAAGTGGTTCATTAACATTAAGGAAAAGAGTTTCTTTATATTGGAACTGCCCATTTACCGTTCGCCCCGTTGGAAAAACGTAGGCATTACGATGGTTGAAAAAGCAAAGATTTTTGTGCGTGATGCCGGCAGGGTAATTATGGTAATCAGTTTATTGTTATGGTTTCTGAGTTCTTATGGCCCGGGCAAGCGGATGCAGCAAGTGGAAGAGAAATATGCCTTGTTGATGCAGCAACAGCCTGTGGCGAAGGATTCCCTGCAAAAACAACTGTCGTCAGAAAAACTGCAGCATTCCTATGCAGGCCTTTTGGGTAAAGTAATTGAGCCTGCTATAAGACCGTTGGGTTACGATTGGAAGATTGGTATTGCCTTGATTACTTCGTTTGCTGCAAGGGAAGTTTTTGTGGGCACTATGGCTACTTTGTACAGTGTAGAGGATACGGACGATTCATCCCTACGCGAAAAAATGAATGCTGCTACCAGAAAGGACGGAAGCAAAGTGTACACATTGGCTGCCTCCTTGTCGCTGATGGTTTTTTATGTATTGGCCATGCAGTGCATGAGTACACTTGCCGTGGTTAAAAGGGAAACAAAATCGTGGAAGTGGCCCGTATTCCAGTTTACATACATGACGATACTTGCTTATAGCATGGCCTGGCTGGTGTATACTGTTTTTAAATAAAGCAGTAGCTATGCTTTAAGTTCTATACTTATGGTTGTGCCTTTACCTTGCTGGCTTTGTACCTGCAACGTACCAGCCAGCACATCTATAAAATCCTTGGTCAACATCAGGCCAAGCCCACTGCCTTTTTCTTTGTTGGTACCTGGCGATGAGTATTTAACGCCACTGGTAAACAGCCTGTCCCTTGTTTCTTCGTTCATGCCCATACCAGTATCGTTGATGGTAATAAGCACTTTATCGTTTTCCTTTTGGGCATATATACTGATGGTGCCGTTGCTGGTAAATTTATTGGCATTGCTGATGAGGTTCCTAAGAATGAATTTCAGGGCATTCTTATCGGTATTAAGTAGCAGGTCGCCATCAACAAGGTTCACGAGCCGGTTCTTTTTCAGCGAAGCCGCAACTTCAAACTTCTTGAATTTTTCTGCTATCAGGGCATGCAGGTGCACTTTTTCAAAAGCAATGCTTTTGGTATCAATCTGCATCCTGCCCCAATTCACCAGGTCCGATAATAAATGAATGGTTGTTTCCAACTGTTTGTCTGCCATCAATGTCAGCTCTTTTGTTTCTGCTTCACTTAAAATATTGCTGTTGGACAGTTCAATGATGTTCCTTAGCGATGAGACGGGTGTTCTTACATCGTGGGCTATGATAGAGATGATCCTGTTCTGCATTTCGGCATGTTGCTGTAGCTTTTTGCTTTGCCTGTCAAGTTGCTTGTTCCTGATGTGCAGTTCAATCAGTTTCATTACCTGCTCGGCCAGTACTTGCAGTGCAAAAGTCTGATGGCTGGTTAGTTGCTGTGGCTGCGAATTGATAACGCAGAGCGTGCCCAGCTTGTAGCCGTTGCTGCTTACCAGTGGCACGCCTGCATAGAAACGTATATTGGGATTGCCGGTAACCAATGGATTATCAAAAAAACGCTCATCTTTTGTAGCATCTTCCACTTGCAGAAAAGTAGTGTCTGCATCCAGCGAGTGGGCACAGAAGGAAACGTCCCGGGAGGTTTCCGTATCGTCTATGCCAATTTTTGCCTTGAACCATTGCCTACTGCTTTCCACCAAAGAAATCAGCGAAATGGGCACATTGCAAATTTGCGATGCCAGTTTAACGATATCATCAAACTCTTCCTGATAGGAAGTGTCCATTATTTCGTACCTGTGAAGTTCTTCTAGCCGTTTATCTTCATTAACAGGGATGGGAGCTACAATCATACGCCAAAACGAGTTATACGAATTATTTTTTGGGGCCTGAATCAGATGGGTAGTGAAAATAGTATAGGAAAGTGACTCGATAGTTTCAATAAATTGAGATTGGCGTATAAAGGCACTCAATTAACTTATTTAGCCATGAATCTGATATGTTGTTTAAGTAATTATTAAGCTATCTATAAAAAAGCTTAACAATGAAGATGCGGTTGATTAATTAAAGGACACATTGTTTAGGATAGATGGGTCTTTTTCTTTTTGCCTTGCTTCCAACTCGTAGCGGTTATGTTCGTAGCCAAGATTGAAGCTTTCTAAAAGATAGGAAATGATGAAGCTTATAAAGCCCTTTTCCTGAAACTGTATTACATGGGCCACTTCGTGACGCACCCATCTTGTGTTCTGTAAAAATTCTTCTTTGGTGGTATTGTGCAGCCTGATGGTCTTACCAAGCACAATGGCCATTTTTTCAGATTTCAAATTACGGGCAGCCAACTTAGCCAGCAAGGAATTTTCCTTTATCCTGATGGTTGTCATTATTTAGCAGTTTTGGTAAGCATCGGGGGCTGCTACTGTTGCAATATAAGGAGCAAAAATAATTTGAACAATTTTTAACTTGTTGGATAATGAGGCTATTTGAATGATTGTCACATTGGGTCAGTCGAAGCCATATCAAGATATCAAATAAGCTTTGCCGATAGTTCGACAGGCTCATTGTGGTATGGATGAACTTGACAGCCTTTGAGCCATTGCCACATTCAACTATGATAAACATGGCTTTGGGATGCAATACCTGTTGCCTGGATTATTTGTTCCAGGCGGCTATGATTTCTTCTGCGTGTTGCTTGCTTTTGGGCCTTAGGAAAATCTTTTTAATGATTCCTTTTTCATCTATTAAAAAAGTGGTGCGGTGCAGACCCATGTATTTTCTTCCGTATAACTGTTTTTCGCCCCATACACCATATTTGTCAATAATGGTATGTTTGGTATCGGCAATCAAAGGAAAAGGAAGACCGAATTTTGTTTCAAATTTTTTGTGTTTGGCTTCATCGTCCGGGCTAACACCCAAAACAATGAACCCTTCTTTCTTCAACAAACCAAAATTGTCCCTAAGGTTACAGGCCTGCACGGTGCAGGTTGGGGTATCGTCTTCTGGATAGAAATACAGCACTACTTTTTTTCCTTTGAAATCGCTTAATGAAATTTTATTGCCATCCTGGTCTTTGCCATTAAATGCGGGGGCCTTGCTGCCTTCGGTTAACGTAATCATTTCTTTTTCTTTTTGGTTGATATGTGTTTCTTCTTTTTGCTTGATGCTTGCTTTTTGCTTTTGTTGGGCTTGGGCAATTCTTTTGTAAACGTAAAACATTCCTCTGTAGCATTGCCAACTGCATCTTCGGCATATATGCTCAACTGATGCGTACCCAGTGTGCAATGCTCATCGAAGGTATAGATGTAGTAGTTGTCTTTTCTGCTAAACATCAGCCATTGCCCATCCAGCATGGCCTTGAATTTTTTTATTTCTGTCAGGTCGTCTGTTACTTTAAAAACTATTTCCTTTTCGTTACTGAAGGTGGCAGTTTTTGGAAAGTCCACTGGAGCAATTGTTGGAGCAATGGTATCTATCAAAATCTGGATATTGCCAAACATGCTCAATGATGTTTTTGTTACCCGACATGTATCTTTCCTGTTATTGTTGTGGTTGCCAAAAACCTGGATACTTGGTTCCACTTTTTTTGCCTGGTACGAAACAGGACTTTTTGCCTGAATGACCAGTTTGTCTGGATACCTGCCAGCAATGCTATCCAATACAATCATTATTCCGTAAGGCTCCTGCACAGGTATGCGGTAGCTGCCAACGGTAAGCATATTGCTTGCATAAGGAAAACCGGTTTTAGGTTGTTGCGTAATGCTTATATGTGTATTGTCAAAAAGGGTGTACCTGCCAGGGTAAATCATGTTTCTGGAAACGGTGGTATCTGTGCTGATGTTTGGATAGTAAGCAAGCGTGCCATGCAGCCCATACTTGCTCTCGGCAGATGCACTGTCTTTTTGCAAGGCAGGGTTGTACCTGATTAAAAAGTTGATGGTAGATGCATTGCCTGCAATATCTTTTACCACAACGCTTATCTGGTGAACCTGTGTGTCTTTAAGTTCTGTGTACGTATCATTGCTCAGCGAATCGCTGGGCATGAACTCTTCATACAATGCATTGTTTCGAAGGGGCGAAATATGCTGCACTTTGTTTTTTGTGTCAATATAAAAAGGATAATCTATGCAGGCGTTTACAAAACCGGTATAATCGGTACGTATGGTATTTAGCTGAAATGCGTTTTGCAGGATGCTGTCCATAAAAACTGCCGAACTGTATATGCCAAAATAGTAAGGGGATGAGCTTGTCCTGTCTTCTGCACTTATGCCAAAGCTTATTTTGTTGGTGCCAACCTCCACGATTGAATCTTTTGAAGTGAACCCGTTTTTTGTTTTTACCAAAGCAATATTGTTGGTACCTGTTTCGTAGGTACTGTACCTTCTGTCGTACCAATATAGTTCATCAATGCGTGGGGCAATATTGTCAACTATTCCGAAATCGAATAGTAGCGGGTTGATGTTGCGTTGCCAGCTTTCGCCGGTATTGCCCTTGGAGGAAGGGATGCTATAGTTTTCCCGTATTTCAAAATGCAGGTGCGGGCCCTGGCTGCCACCCGTATTGCCACTATAGGCAATGAACTGTCCTTTGTTTACAGGAAATTCTTTGCTGGTAAAAGAAATATCCTGTTCCCATTTTTGCTCCTTGTACTGTACTGCTTTGATGTACCTGTTCAGCGTGTCATAAAAATTGTTCAGGTGGGCATACAGGGTTGTGTAACCATTAGGGTGGGTAATGTATATAACCCGGCCATACCCAAAACGTTCAATTTTTACCCTGCTTATATACCCTGCTGCTGCCGCAAATACGGGCAGGTTTTCTTTTTTATCTGTGCGTATATCCAGCCCCATGTGAAAATGGTCCTTACGTAGCTCGCCAAAATTGGCACTCAACTGCATGGGTATATTTAGCGGGTTGCGGAAATAGTTTCTGGGATACTTCTTCAAAGGAAAGTTCTGTGCATGGCAATTGGCAATACCTAGAAATAGAAAATGGATAGTAAACAGCAACAGCAATTGTCTCATATTTCAAATTTACTTATAGGATTTTTCTGTGGGTGCTTTAATTCTGCACAATACTGTTAAAAAGAAAATAGGCACCACCAATAAACTCACTTTATTTTCGTTAATATGTATTACTTATTTTAATGAAAAGATTTGAAACCCTTGATGTATGCTGGGAGTAGCTATCTGGAAATTGGGCTTTTTGTTATGAGCAGATTGGTTATTCTATTAATTACTCTATTCTTTATACAGCAACATAATTATAGTGTTTACATTCCTGCATCCTTTAAGATAAGCATCAAATCATAAAAGTGACACAAATAAATGGCTACAAAATCAAGAATTGAAACACTCGATGCGTTTAGGGGGCTGGCTGCCTTATCTGTTGTATTGTTTCATTTTACTGCCAAATACAGGGAGACTTACAATGGGCATACATATAGTAGTAAATATGATTTTGTTTACGGTTACCTTGGGGTACAGTTTTTCTTTATACTCAGTGGGTTTGTTATTTTTATGACGGTGCAGTATTGTAAAACCGGACACGAATTTCTCTACAAACGTTTCTCAAGACTTTATCCTGTTTTTTGGGCATGCTTGCTTATTATCATTGTTTCTTATGCCGCAGCACAATTGGCTGGTATTCCTCAAAAGCCAATAGAACTAAAAAGGGTTCTCCTGAATTTTACCATGATACCAAAGTTTTTAGGTAGCAGGCCATTGGATGGTGCTTATTGGTCGTTGCAGGTTGAGTTCTTTTTTTATATCAGCATCTTCCTTTTATTGGTCACTAGGCAAATGAAAAATATCCTGTATTGGGGGCTGCTGCTATTGTTGTTTTCCTGGATACATTATTGTGTTTACCCTTTTCCGCTAAGGGTTCAGCAAGTGCTCAATACAAATTATAGCTGTCTTTTTTTGGCAGGTATCCTTTTTTATAAATTCAGGACAGATGTGCAAGAAAGAAAGAAATGGCAGAACCATCTTTTTGTGGCTTTTTGTTTTTTGACTGCTTGCATTACTTGCAACTGGTACAGCGAAAGAATAATTATCGGTGTTTTTTTTGTATTGTTTTACCTGTTTTCGTTTGACAAACTGAATAAAATAAACTGGAAGCCGCTACTTTTTTTGGGGAGTATTTCATACCCGCTATATCTTGTCCATCAGCATATTGGTTATACCCTTATGCAGTTAACCAGGCACCATTTGGCAAAATACCCACCCTTGTTTATTGGCTTTCCACTTGCAGTGGCAATTGTTACTGCTACTTTACTGCACAAATTTGTGGAATTGCCAAGTGCCAAGTGGCTAAAACAGTTCAAATTTAAAAACTAGGCATTTTTTTAAATTGATGGCCGCATTTTAACAGCGAGCAACTACATTTGCACAATTTGTTTTTTTCACCGTTCAGCTTTGTTCGGAACGTTGATGGGTGCGACGCCTCAGGAGCTTCATTCATGTTCTGCCGCTGGTTACAAAAAATACACCATGCCTAGAGATATTTCCATTAAGTCGGTTTTGATTGTTGGCTCGGGTCCCATTATTATTGGCCAGGCCTGCGAGTTTGATTATAGCGGCAGCCAGGCTGCGAGGAGCCTGCGTGAAGAGGGCATTAAAGTGTACCTCATAAATAGCAACCCTGCTACCATTATGACCGACCCAATGATGGCGGACAAGGTTTTTCTGTTGCCACTGACCATTGAAAGCATTGAGCAGATACTGGAAGAGAACCAGATTGATGCTGTATTGCCAACCATGGGTGGACAAACGGCATTGAACCTTTGCAAGGAGGCAGATGAACTGGGCATTTGGGAAAAATACAATTGCAGGATGATTGGGGTGGATGTTGCTGCGATTAATACCGCAGAAGATAGGGAACTGTTTAGGCAGTTGATGGTGAAGATTGGTATTAAAGTAGCACCCAGCCATGTGGCCAATAGCTTTTTGGAAGGGAAGGAATATGCACAGCAGATCGGGTTTCCGTTGGTGATACGCTCATCGTTTACACTGGGTGGTAGCGGTGGCGGGTTTGTACATGATAAAAGCGAACTGGACGAGGCATTGAAACGTGGACTGGAAGCGAGCCCCATACATGAAGTGCTGGTAGAAAAAGCAGTGCTTGGCTGGAAGGAGTATGAACTGGAATTGCTACGTGACAAAAACGATAATGTTGTTATCATCTGTACTGTTGAGAACCTTGACCCGATGGGTGTGCATACCGGCGACAGCATAACCGTTGCCCCGGCCATGACATTGAGCGATACCAGTTTTCAGGACATGCGTAACCAGGCCATGCTGATGATGCGTAGCCTTGGGAATTTTGCAGGTGGCTGTAACGTACAGTTTGCCCAGAACCCCGAAACGGAGGAATTGATTGCAGTGGAGATAAACCCACGTGTAAGCCGCTCATCTGCCTTGGCCAGTAAGGCTACAGGTTACCCCATTGCAAAAATTGCAGCGAAACTTGCTATTGGGTACACGTTGGATGAATTGAAGAACCAGATTACGCAAACAACATCGGCCTATTTTGAGCCCGCATTGGATTATGTAATTGTGAAGATACCCCGTTGGAACTTTGATAAGTTTAAAGGTGCGAACGATACCCTTGGACTGCAAATGAAAAGCGTGGGCGAGGTAATGGCCATTGGTAGGAGCTTTACCGAGGCGATACAGAAAGCCTGCCAGAGCCTGGAAAACGATGCAGTTGGTTTGGGTTATTATGGCAAGAGCCTGATGAAAAGCGAGGAACTGGTGGAATACATTAAGACACCGAAGTGGGACCGGATATTCCGTATAAAAGATGCACTGATGCAGGGCTCTACCGTTAAAAGTATTGCACAGGCAACAGGTATCGATAAATGGTTCCTATACCAGATACAGAAAATATGCACGATAGAAAAGGAACTGGGCAAATACTTTCTGGAAGACATTCCCGAAGAGCTGTTGAAGGAAGCAAAGAAGCATGGCTTTGCTGATGAGCAGATTGCACGCATACTGAACGGCAACTATACCGAAGACGAGGTGTACGAAAAACGCAAATCGCTTGGTATAACAAGGGTGTACAAAATGGTGGATACCTGTGCTGCGGAGTTTGAAGCGAAGACACCTTATTTTTATAGTACGTTTGAGGGCTAGGTGTCTGACGCCTTTAAAGCGTCTGACACCTAAAATAGCTATGCTACGCATGTAATAAAATACTAATTTTATTGCATGCATTTCGATCCTGAAAATATTTACCATATATACAACAGGGGCAACCAAAAACAACAACTGTTTTTTAGCGAAGCAAACTATTTGTACTTTTTAGCAAAAATTCGCAAGAATATTTTTCCTGCATGTGAAATCTTGAGTTGGTGCTTAATGCCGAACCATTTTCACTTTCTAATTTATGCAACAACTAAAAGTTGCGAACCTGTTCCCAACCGTTCCATACCGATACAACATTTATCAGAGCAATTCAGGATTGTATTGAGTGGCTATACAAAGGCCATTCAAAAACAGCAACAAATAACCGGTAATTTGTTTCAACAAAAAACACAGGCCAAACCTGTAAACAACGGACAGCTTTCTGCTCTTCGTGCGTTTCACTATATTCATCAAAACCCTAAGAAAGCATCGCTGGTGACTAAAATGGAGGAATGGCAGTTCAGCAGTTTCCGTGACTACATAGGTTTAAGAAATGGAAGCCTTTGCAATAAGGAGTTAGCCAAAAAGTTACTTGGATTTGACGATGCAACATTTTATGAAGAAAGTTATGGAGTGATACCGGATGAGGATGTTGAGTTTTTATAGTTCCTTCTAGGCGTCTGACACCTACCTACTTCACCCCATATATACGCAGCTTCAAATTCTTCATCTGTAAATTTATAGGCTGCTGCGAATAAAAGGCAAGGTCAAAAATCAGGTTCTTGTACTTCGTATAATCATCCATGGTAAACATATCATTGGTAGATACGGTATTCCATTGCTTCTCCACATAATCGCCTTTGGCAATCTCCACAATATCGTGATTGGTATAAAACACATAATCCCTATTGCCCTTGGTTGTATCAATCAATGCAAAACGAACCGAAGGCTGGTCTTCAATGCCGGGTGTCAACAGATTAATATCTGCCGATACCTCCACATACAGGTACTTGTATTCGTGGGGTAGTTTAAATGCATTCATCAAACTGGTATCAGAGCTTTTGGTATTGATGGATCTTTGGGCAGCGTCTGTATAGTCCAGCAATAATTTTCTTTCGCCAGTACCTACCAGTTCCTTTGATGGAAACACTTTGTTGTTGTCGCATACATACGAATTGATGATCTTGAAATTGTCCAACAGCCTAGTCACATGTTTTTTTATGGAATCATTGTTGTATTTCTCCATCAGCAAATCGGGTGTAAGCTTATACAGTTGCCCACCCGAGATCATATAGTCCTTCCAGATATAATCACCAATTTCCCTGCTCCAATACATAAAAGGCATACGCTGGTTGTTTCTAAAGGCAACGGCGGTATCCATTACATCGCCCAGCCAATGCACTTCTTTGGGGCTATAAGGCAGCTTTTTGTAATTGTTTAAAATCAACGAAGTAATGGTTGGTGCAAGATTGTTGTGCGAGTTTACGGAGTAGAATTTCTTGGGTGCTTTCAACATGGGCGAATAGATGATCAATGGCACATGGTAATCGTCTATGCTGCAGGTGGATGGAAACGAACCAATATGATGGTCGCCCGTAATAAAGAAAATCGTGTTCTTGTAATCGGGCCGCTTGGCATACCTGGCAAAGAAATCCCTAAAGCAATCATCGGCAAACATATAAGTAACCAATACCTTTTTACACTCCTTCAAAGTCTTTTTAATGTCCGATGAAACATTGATGGTCTTCATCTTTTTGTCGAACAGTTTTTCATACACAGGCTTCTGTTCAAACAGGTAAGGCATATGTGTAGTGCCCGTATGGTAAATGTTCAGGTAAGGCGCTTGCTTCAGGCTGTCCATTACTTCAAAGCTCCTGTTAAACAAGGCATCATCGGGGTAGCCCATGCTCCACCCTTCCTCGCCAATACCCATTTCCTTGTATTTAGAGCCGTACTTGGTCAGCACCATGTCTGTTCCCTGCAAACGGATAAAGCCGCCCATATTATCAAAGTCAGGGTTAAAGCCGATCAGGAATTTGGAATGGTAACCATTGGCTTTCAAAATTTTTATTAACGACAAATGATCGGGCATGATGTTCATGGAAGAGAAGCCCCGTTTGCCATAAGGCAACGAGCCTTCAATGGCTGGGTGTGCGGCAAATGTGGCTGGTGCCGTACTTAAAAAATTGTCCCACACCAAGCTATGGTTGCTCAATGAATCAAGAAAAGGAGTGAAGCTGCTGGCATAAGCTTTATCGCCACTAAAATCCCTCGACAGGCCCTCCACAACCAATATCACAATATTGGGTGGTGTTGTTGAATCCAGGTTAAAGAAACTGCCCAAAACATCGCTGTTGCTTGGTTTGTGCAGCAATGGATACTCTTTGCTCGTAAACTCAAAAGGTTGGTTCTGCTGGTAAAAGTCAATGGCTGCCGCAATTTCTTCCTTGCTCAATTTGCCTGCATCAAACTTGTCTTTTGTCTGGAAATAATGATAGGAATCGGCAACCCAATAGGTAAGCTTATTGCAGGTTAAGTAATAGGCCCCGGCAGATTTAAACCCGTCCTGCGATGGGTTCGAATATTTAAAGAAAGCAGTTGCCAATAAGGAGCAGGTCATCAGGCCAATCAATAATGGCTGTTGCATACCCAGCTTTCTTGTCCATTTAAAATAGGTTAACAAATAAACAGGTATGTACAATAAAAAAGGCACAAATACAGAGAAGCCACTTGTCATCATTTGCTTCGTAGTGGTCCAGGTGTCAAACGCTTTTCTCGTAAAAAATTCATGGTCAAAAGGATTGTTCCTTTCAGAAAAAACAATAATCAAACAGAGGTAAGCAATCAGCAATAAAATGTTCAACAGGTGAAAAACAAAAATGCCCAATTTCTTATGTAACAACGACAGCAGTAAATAAGGTAACAAAAAAATAAGGCTATAGATAAAGCATGCCCAAACATCGTACAGCAGCCCCCAAGCCTCATAGGCAAACGTATTGCTCACAAAAGATTTATTGGCTACGGAATAGTATTCATACGCCCTTACCAAACCAACGGAAATTATAAAAGCAATCAATACACGGTAATACTGCTGAAGGTGACTTTTAATTTTTGGAGCCATTTTTGAATGTTAATCCACGAAATTAATTTTTTATTATTTTTTAAACACGCTTATTATTAAGCATTGCTTAATTTGCTACACATTTTTGTAATACCTGCACCACTCAATGAACAATCAGTCTCAAGTTTTCCAAACAAATACCCGTACCCGTTGGCAAAGGGTAAAATGGGGTTTCCGGGTGTTCCTCTTCCTTTTCTCCATAGCCATTGCGGTGGTTGTAATTGGCATTTTCCTCATGCGGTTAAACAAGCCCGATATCACTTTAGAAGGCAAGGCCATTAAAAAAGTATTGACTGCGGGTGTGCCTGCTTACCGCGAAAGCAAGATGGGAAAAGAATACAGGGGTTTCAGAAGTGCCATTGACGACAGATGGGCAAAAGGAAAAGGTTGCGGTCAACTGAACAATGTGGTAGACCTTTCCACTTCGTCCTTATTCAACGACAGCATTGGTATACGTGCCGCATTTTTTGTGAACTGGGATGCCACTTCCTCCATGCCATCATTAGAGAACAATATCTCCAAGCTCAACCTTGTGATACCCGAATGGTTCTTCCTCGATTCGGCCACCGCAACCATCCGTACCGATATCAACAAAAAGGCCCTGCAGATTATGAAGGCGGCCGGTGTAAAAATAATGCCCATACTTACCAACAACATCAACCAAGTGTTTAGGGGCGATGTGGTACACCGGATACTGAACGATGCCGCCAAACGTGATGCACTCGTGAATGATATTATACGGCTGCTTACCGAAAACGATTTTGCAGGCATCAACATAGACTTTGAGGAACTGAAAGAAACAAGCGACCAGCCATTGATTGACTTTCAAAAAGAACTGTACGAAAAGCTACATGCCAAAAACTTCCTTGTTTCGCAAGATGTGATACCTTTTAATGACGACTACAATTTCAAGGCATTGGCCAAGTACAATGATTATTTGATATTGATGGCCTATGATGAGAACCACGATGAAAGCAAGCCAGGACCAATATCCACACAAAAATGGATTGAAGCTGCTGTAGGCAAAATGACCAAGGACGTGCCGCCTGAAAAAATCATACTGGCCATGGCAGCTTATGGCTACGACTGGAAACTGCACAGCAAGAGCACGGCCGAAAGTGTTACCTATACCGAAGCCATAGTGAATGCAAAAAAATACGATTCGGAAGTAACCTTTGACGATGAGACCTACAACCTGCATTACCAGTACTACGATGAGGATGAAGACGACTCATTGCATGAAGTGCATTTCACCGATGCGGCAACCAATTTTAATACGTTGCGTTTTGCAACGGAATCCAATTTGGCAGGTACTATATTATGGCGTTTGGGTGGCGAGGATAAAAGGCTATGGGATTTTTATGATAGGCCCATGACCAAAGAAGCCTTGAAGAACTTCGACTTCAACAAGTTCAATGTATTGGAGCCACAATCCAAACCGGCCTATATAGGCGAGGGCGAGATACTGGACATTATTGCCACACCAAAACAAGGCAAGCTAAGAACGGAAATAGACAGTGAAGCCATGCTGGTAAGCGATGAAAACTACGACTCGCTACCATCTACCTATATTATCAGGAAATATGGCAATGTTAGACAACGCAAACTGGTACTGAGTTTTGATGATGGTCCCGACCCTAAATACACTCGCCAGATATTGGATACCTTGGCCTACTACCATGTACCCGCAGCTTTCTTTTTGGTGGGTTACGAGGCAGAAAATAATATACCACTCGTTAAACGTATTTTTCGCGAAGGCCATGAAATAGGTAACCATACCTTCTCGCACCCCAACATGGCAAAAATCAGTAAGCAAAGGGCCAGCCTCGAAATGGACGGTACCCGTTTATTGATTGAGTGCATTACCGGGCACAGCACCATCATGTTCCGTGCTCCATTTAACGCCGATAGTGAACCAGGCCTGTACGAAGAGCTTGCTCCCGTGGCCCTCAGCCGTGCAAAAAACTATATTACGGTTGGCGAAAGTATCGACCCCGAAGACTGGGAAAAAGGCGAACGACCCGACTTTAACGCCGATACCATTTTCAACCGTGTGGTAAGGATATACGAATCGAGAATAGGTATGCAGGATGATGGCGATACCACAGGCATCAACGGCGGCATCATTCTGCTGCACGATGCAGGCGGCGACAGGAGCGAAACTGTAAAGGCTACTGGCATGATCATCCGTTACTTTGAAAGCAAGGGATACAAGTTTACCACCGTGGCCGACCTGCTAGGCAAAAAGCCCGACGATGTAATGCCACCCGTACCCAAAGACAAAGGTTACTACTGGTTGCAGGTAAACTACATACTGGCAGAAATTGGCTACCTGGGTGGGCAAACCTTTACTGCATTGTTCATTGTGTTTTTGGTGCTCAGCATCATCCGGTTAATCATTATTGGTGTTTGGGCTGCCTTGCAAAAACGCAAAGAAGGCATGTTGCTTTCGTTGCCCGTACCGTTGGCATCATCCAACAAACCCTTTGTGTCCATTATTGTTCCTGCTTACAACGAAGAAGTAAATGCCGTAAAATCATTGCACAATTTGCTGCAATGCGATTACCCCGATTTTGAAATCATTTTTGTGGACGATGGCAGTAAGGATGCCACTTATGAAAATGTAAAAAAGGCCTTCGAAAACCACCCGCTTGTAAAAGTGTTTACGAAGCAAAACGGTGGCAAGGCTTCTGCACTCAACTATGGCATTGGGCAGTCGCATGCCGACTATGTTGTGTGCATAGATGCCGATACCAAACTTGCCTCCGATGCGGTAAGCATGTTGATGCGTAACTTCTTCATGCCATCCAATACCGAGGGTAAAGGCGGTGCCACTGTGGGTGCTGTGGCAGGCATTGTAAAAGTGGGCAACGAAGTAAATATGCTTACCAAATGGCAAAGCATAGAATACATATCCAGCCAGAACTTCGACAGGCGGGGCTTTGCCTACCCCAATGCCATTACGGTTATACCCGGTGCCATTGGTGCATTCAAAAAAGATGCATTGATTGAAGCAGGTGGTTTTACCACCGATACCTTGGCCGAGGACTGCGACATTACCATCAGGATATTGAAAGCAGGCTATATCGTTGCCAACGAGCCCAAAGCCATTGCTTATACAGAGGCTCCGGAAACTTTAAAGCAATTCATGAAACAGCGTAACCGTTGGAGCTTTGGCGTTATGCAAACTTTCTGGAAACACAAAGATGCCATGTTCAGCAATAAAGCCAAGGCTTTGGGCTGGATTGCATTGCCCGACATATTGCTGTTTAAATACGTGATACCGTTCTTTACACCATTGGCCGACTTCTTTATGCTACTGGGTCTACTAACAGGCAACGCTGGCAAAATTGGACTGTATTACTTACTGTTCATGGTAATAGATACTGCCATTGCTGCCATGGCCTTTGCTTTTGAAAAAGAAAGCCCCTGGAAACTGGTTTGGCTAGTGCCGCAACGCTTGGCATACCGCTGGTTAATGATGATTGTTTTGTTCAAGGCACTTAAACGTGCTGTAAAAGGCGAACTGCAACACTGGGGCGTACTAAAAAGAACAGGCAATGTAAAAGAAGTGCAAGCGTAGTTTCTTTTATATGAACCTAGCTGCAATACATGCATCAACGTTCTCGGCGTCGCACCCATCAACGTTCATAACAATTCCTGGCAATTGATAACATATTGCCCCACTTGTACAAGTGGGGCAATATTGTTTATGCTACTATAAAGCCCGACCATGCCCTGGACCTTGATGGATGCGTCCCACTAGCTATCGCGACGGTAAAGCCCATGCACATCCATAGCTGGTTACATAAAACAGTTCAATAGCATGCATGGTACAAACTGTTGCCATGCAGGTGTGCAGGTAATGGAGTTAAAAAAAACAATATCTTAACTGCATGAAAGCCCTAACCCGAAACCACCTGTTTATTGCCATAGCTGCGTTGCTATTTGTAGCCATGTTGATTGTAAACCCGTTTGCGGTAAGCCCCAATGCTGCCAAAGTACTGGCCGTAGCCACTTTACTGATTACACTCTGGTTAAGCGAAGCACTACCCATGCCGGTGGTGGCCATGCTGCCGTTGATATTTTTTCCGCTAATGGGTATCTGTAAAATGGATGAAGCTGCATCTCCGTATGCCAATCCCATTATCTTCCTTTTCTTGGGTGGCTTTTTGATTGGACTTGCTGTTGAAAAATGGAACCTGCACAAACGCATTGCATTAAATATAGTACGGCTTACCGGCACCAGCGGCAACAAGATTATTTTAGGCTTCATATTGGCAACGGGCCTTTTGAGCATGTGGCTTAGCAACACTGCAACCACCATGATGATGTACCCCATTGCCATGAGTGTAATTGCCATAATGGAACATAAACATGGTGAGGAAAAAGTAAAGCCATTGGCTATTTGCCTGATGCTGGCACTGGCCTATGCCTCTAACCTAAGCATAGGTACCATTATTGCCACACCACCCAATGGGGCCTATGTAACTTTTGTATCGGAACGCTATCATTACAATTTTTCTTTCAGGGACTGGATGCTGCTGTTTACGCCGCTTTCGCTGCTGCTGTTACTGGCTTTGTATGTTGTGATGGTGAAGCTTATCTATCCCAACAAGATTAAAAAAGACAAAGAAACTGACGACCTGATAAAGCACGACCTAAAGCAAATGGGCAAACTCTCATCGCCCGAAAAAAGGGTGCTATGGATTTTTTGCATCACTGCTTTTTTATGGATAACGGAAGACCTCATTAATGCGGCACAAGAAGCCGTAAAGCTGGATGATACCATTATTGCCATGCTGGGTGCCGTGTTGTTGTTTGTTGTGCCCAGCAACTCTAAAGTGCCTGCAACAAGACAGATACTGGACTGGTCAGACACGAAGAAAATGGCCTGGGGTATTTTGCTGCTGTTTGGTGGCGGGCTTACTTTGGCCAAGCAGTTAGAAAAGGCCGGACTGATACAGCAATTGGGCAACTGGATTGCCGGCTTTGCAGGCAACAATGTTTTATTGTTGGTATTTACTGTAACAATCGTTTCCATTTTTGTAAGCGAAATAATGAGCAATATTGCACAGGTAATTGTATTTGCACCGGTAGTGGCAGGCATTTCGGATGCCATGCATATTAGTCCGCTACTGCTGGGCATACCCATGACGTTGGGGGCAAGCTGTGCAGGAATGCTGCCCATGGGCACACCGCCCAACGCCATTGTATTTGCCAGCCACCGCCTGAAACTGAGTGACATGGCCAAAACGGGCTTTGTAATGAACATTGTTTCGGCTGTGCTCATTACCATTTTCTGTTATTATTTAATGCCGCTGGTGGTACCTGCCATAAAATGAGTGTGGCTATCTTCGCAACGTGCAGCTACACAAAACAAAAGGCATTGTATTGCGTACCGTAAAGTATGGCGACACGAGCATTATTGCTACGGTGTACACCGAGCTGTTTGGCGTGCAGGCCTATATTGTAAAAGGGGTACGCCAGTCATCCAAAAAAACACAGGGCAAAGCAAGTTACTTTCAACCATCGGCCATACTGGAGATGGAGGTTTACCACAACGAAATGAAGCACTTGCAATTTGTTAAAGAATACCAATGGAATTATTTGTACGAAAGGCTTTTGTTTGATGTTGTACGCAATGCTGTAGCATCGTATGTGATAGAGTTACTGCTGCATAGCTTGAAAGAGCCCGAAGCCAACCCCGAACTTTTTTATTTGATAGAAGATACCTTGAAACAGATTGATAGGGGCAGCGATACATTGGTAAGCAACCTGCCTATTTATTTCACGCTGCATTTAAGCAGCGAACTCGGCTTTCAGATCCAGGGTGAATACACGGTGGCAACACCTGTGCTTGATCTGCAACAGGGGTTCTTTACGGAAAGCATACCATCGCATCCCTATTATATCGAAGGTGCCTTGTCGCAAACCATTTCGCAGATAAATGCCATACAGTTTTACAATGAACTGGACAATATTAAACTGAACCGTGAAGTACGCAGGCAACTGCTTCAATACATGCAGCAATATTTTGCATTGCATATTCATGACTTTGGGGAAATAAGAAGCATGGTGGTGTTGCAGGAAATTTTAAGTTAATATGCCAATTCGATAAACGTTGAAATGAAAAGCGATATGTTTTTGTCCGGCTTCTTTTCTCTTTTCCACTCTTATTGAAAATATTACAGCATCCTTTTAACCTGGCTTAAGTCCTGGCTCAAACAAACAACGCCCGGTTGTTTGCCTTTTTCAAAACTGCCCAGCTTGTCGTCCATCTGCAAGGCCCTTGCACCATTCAACGTTGCCCACTGCAATATTTCGGCTAACGGAACCGATGGAAAATGTGCAGTGATTTTTCTTATCTCATCTACAATATTCAAACTATGATTGCTGGCCAGGCTATCTGTACCTAAAACAATATTGCAATGGTGCTTTCTTAACAGGTCAATAGGCGGCAAAGCATTTTCTATATACAGGTTGGCATTAACGCAGAGACAGAAGAAGACATTACTGGCTATACCGGTAGCTATCGGTAGGTTCATTATTTGTTGTGTATATACAATATCTTGCTCCTTGATAAAAGTATTGTGCACCAGCAATGCGTTTGCTGCATGTGCCATTTTGTTGAAATAGGATTGCAGGCTGCTTTTGCCTGTTGGTTTATAAGAAGGGTGCTCAATTTTCATCAGTTCATACATCCTTATAAAATCGCCAGTTGCTGTCATAAACAAATCGTCTTCAAAACTGGTTTCCTGATTATGTATGGTTACTGTTTTGCCTGAAAAATTTTCCTGTAACAAATTCCATAAAGCATCCGAAACCGAATAAGGTGCATGTGGCGATAATGAGCATTGCATATTCAGCATTGCATATTGGGCATACATATCTTTTGCCCTTTCAAAACGTGCTGTTGCAACCTGTGGGTTCCACCCACTCACTTCAATAAAATTATAATAGGCCAACCGCTGCTGCTGCTTCTGTGTAATGGTCAATGTATTGTTACAGATGTCGCCAACGGCAACAATGCCATTGGCCAGCATTTCATCTTCGCCTTTTTGTATGGCCAGTAAAATTTCATCTTCTGCAAAATGCCGTTGGGTAACGATGTTAAAAACAAAATCAACCAACCCTGTATGTTCGGGTATAAGGCCTTTCATGTGGCTCAGTTCCAAATGGCAATGGCTGTTGATGAAACCCGGCGTCAACATTCCATTCAACTGTTCAATGCCGTCGCCGGCTTCTGCTGCATCAACAATGGCTTCAACAGTTCCTTTGTCATCCGTAACAAGTACATGGTTACCCGGCAGCATGGTAGTGCCGGTAAAAATTTGTTGGGCTTTGAATTTTCGGTATGCCATTGCCGCAAGATACTTAAGGATGGCTAATCTACGCTTTGCTAAAAGCCCGGCAATGCTGCCCTGCCGATGGGTGTCCCGATAATTATCGGGATCACGAAAGCCTAATTGTGTACTACTGTTGGTAACACAAGCCTTTGCACTACGTTTTCAACATTGATTAGCATATTTGTTTTTTGGTGTAGGTTTGTTACAAACAGTACAGCATGAGTTTACAGACCATTGTTGATTTTTTGGAACCCATCAATACCTACGAATTAAGCAACGATGAAGGCTACCGCGATACGCAGCTTGGCCGCCATATACAAGTGTATGAAGAAGAATTTCCCGATGTAAAAAATGCCGATCTGGTAATTGTGGGCTGTGGCGAAATGCGTGGTGCAAGTGCCGACAATCAACGCAGCAATGCACCGGATATTATACGTAACGAATTTTACAGTTTATACCATTGGCACAAAGAAGTACATGTGGCCGATGTGGGTAATGTAAAAACGGGTGCCACCCTGCAAGATACCTATGCTGCATTACGCTCTGTTGTAAGCGAACTGATAGAGCATAAGAAACGTGTGGTGATATTGGGCGGCAGTCACGATGTGACTATGGCACAGTATGGAGCCTATGGCAGCCTTGCACAGATTATTGAAGCGGTTTGTGTGGATGCAAGGATAGACCTGAACATGGATAGTGTATTGCCTGCTGACAGTTTTTTAATGGACATGCTTTGCGGCGAACCCAACTATATCAAACATTACAACCATATCGGCTTTCAGAGTTACATGGTGCACCCGAACATGCTGGAAACAATAGACAAGCTTCGTTTTGACTGCTACCGTGTAGGCAAGGTAAAAGAGAACATGGAGGAGATGGAGCCTGTGATACGCAATGCCAATATGTTTTCGTTTGACATTGCAGCCATACAAAACGCACATGCACCTGCCAACCGCTTAACGCCAAATGGTTTTACCGGCGAGGAAGCCTGTATGCTGATGCAGTTTGCCGGACTGAGCAAGAATGTGAACACCATTGGTGTATATGGCTATGTGCCCGAGCAGGATGTACACAACCTTACGGCCAAACAGATAAGCCATATGCTATGGTATGTAATGGACGGCATTCACCGTGGCAAGCAGGAAGCAGAGCTGGACAATACAGAGGAGTTCAACGAATTCAATTTGGCTTTTGCCGAAGTGGAAACCAAGTTCCTGCAAAGCAAACGCACTGCCCGTTGGTGGATGCAATTGCCCGATGGCAAGTTCATAGCCTGTAGCCAGTACGATTACATTACGGCAGCAAGCAACGATATACCCGAAAGATGGATGCGGGCAGTGGAGCGTAGTTGATGGGATTTTGTAACAGTCAATGCTACATACTTCAGCTTTCGTGGCGTCGCACCCATGGGCTAATGTAAATGGCTCAACATATACCGTTCTCTAATAAACTTCATTGTATGAAAAAGCTATTATATTTTTTATCAGCAATGGTTAGCCTTTGGCTAAGCTCCTGTTCTGTAAACAAACAAATAGCCAAGCAAGCAAAGCAGACCATTTTCAGCGATGGTAATTTTGCACCTGCACATGTGGGCATCAGCATCTACGACCCATCAACCAACACTTACCTATACAATTACCAGGGCGATAAATATTTTGTGCCTGCAAGCAATACCAAACTGTTTACCTGCTATGCAGCCATGAAGAATTTGGGTGACAGTTTAAGGGCCCTGGATTATTTTACCAACGATACTGCCATCTGGATAAGGCCCACAGGCGACCCTACATTGCTTCATCCCGATTTCAGGTATCAACCGGTGTACAAGTTGCTGACCCAAAATGGGGGCAAGAAGATTTATTTCAGGTACCCGTCAACGCTTCCTTCTTACGGAAATTTAAAACCATTTGGCAAAGGCTGGGCATGGGATGATTATAATGACAGCTACATGGCAGAAAGGAGTGAATTGCCGTTGTATGGCAACCTTGTGCATTTTTATTTTGTTGATTCCGCATTAAAAGCAGTACCCAAATTTGCTATAGAGAATTATTGGAATGGAGGCTTTCCCAAACAGGCCATGCAGATGAAGCGTGATTGGAATGCCAATATTTTTTCAGGTTATGGAGATTTTGGAAACCAATACATACCATTTAAAACCAGTGTCAATACTGCCTTACAATTATTGGGAGATACATTGAAACAGCAGGTGTATAAGAATGAAGCAGGCGATTTGAGTTTTATGTTTCCCGAAAAATTCAATATCGTCCGCTCACAACCTACTGACTCCCTTTTAAAAATAACCATGCACCGCAGTGATAATTTTTTTGCAGAGCAAACCTTGCTCATGGTAAGCAACGAAAGGTTAGGTGCAATGAATGATAGGGCAATTATTGATACTTTATTGAATACTGATTTCAGGGGTATGCCGCAAAAACCCAAATGGGTGGATGGTAGCGGCCTTAGCCGTTATAACCTGATTACGCCGCAGGATTTTGTTTGGGTACTTACCCAAATGAAAAACAAGTTTACATGGCAACGTATTGCCACCATCTTGCCCACAGGCAACGAAGGCACCCTGGCTGGTTACTATAAAAACTATACGGGAAAGATTTATGCAAAAACAGGAACGCTTAGTAACAATGTGGCATTAAGCGGCTTCATTACAACCAAAAAAGGGAAGCAGCTTATTTTCTCTATATTGGTCAACAACCATCAAACAAGTGCAGGCAATATCCGGAAAACGATAGAGAGTTTTTTGACTGGCATCATGGAGAAATATTGATGGCCGGGTTTGCAGAGAGGGTATGTTAAGAAAATATAATCTGGTAATTTTTTGTGAAAGCAAATTTTGCATGCAGCAAAAAAATTAGTTTAGTGCAACAAAAGCAAAATCCATCTATCGCAATAATTTTTACACGAATACCAGGCATTAAACAATCATTTAGCCGGTCTGTCAATAACCTTTATTCCGTCAATAAAAAATTATTGCAATGAAAAGAATCACTGGCCTGTCCTTAGCGGCAGTTGCATTTGTAACCAGTACATCTTTTAAACCCAATGCACATTTTCCTGATGAATATGTTATAGTGATTGATAAGAGCGATCACGAAATGAACATTTTTGAAGGGCAAAAAATTGTTGCCACGTTTGATGTTGTTTTTGGCAATGATAACCTGGGCGACAAGATGGTGCAGGGCGATCGCAAGACACCGGAAGGTACTTTTCATATAAGCTATATGCGTAAGCATGAAAAGTGGGACAGGTTCATGCTATTGGATTATCCAACCAAAGAAGATATTGCAAAGTTCAACGAACGCAAAGCAAAAGGCCTGATACCTGCCAATGCAAAAATTGGTGGCGATATTGGCATACACGGTACCTGGCCCAAAGAAGACTATGCCATTGACCGGAAATACAACTGGACATTGGGTTGCGTAAGCATGAAAAACGATGATGTGGAAGACCTGTACAACAATGTTGTTGTAGGTACCAAAGTAATTATTAGAAGATAATAGTACTTGTTATTTGCCCAGGAAGCTGCTTACACTAAGCACCCATTTTTCATGCTCGTTGCTGCAAAGGCTTTCGTGCTTGCTGTTCTCGTACTTTACCAATGTTTTTTCTTTAGAAGCAAGGTTATTTAGAATGCGGTTGGTTTCTTTTTCGGTTACGCGTGTGTCGTTAATGCCCCATTGTAGCAATACGGGGCAGTTTATTTTTTTGGCGTATGTCCAGGGATTATGGCCAAACGCCCAAAAGCCCTGTTCCGTTCCGCCCCAAAAAGTAAGCAAAGTGCTAATGGGCTGTTGTGGCAGGCCCATCATTTTTACACGACCTTTTACTGCATCCAGTAAAGAGCCAAAAGGCATTTCAAGAATCAATTTTTCGGGTTTCAAATCATAATCGTTCATGGCTTTCATGATGGATGCTGCCCCCATGGATATGCCCCACATCACAATATTCCTTTCGTTTTTAGCAGCTACAAAATCATAAGCGGCTTTTACATCTTTGCTCTCTACATAACCAATGGTTGATGTATTGCCATCGCTATTGCCATGTGCCCTAAAGTCAACCATCAAAACATTATAGCCCATTAAATAAAATGCCTCGGCTTCATTAATGATGCCCGACCTGCTACTGGCATGGCCATGAAACATGATCACGGTTCCTTTGTCCAGCACCACACTGTCCTTAGCCCTGCTTAGGTACCAGCCTTCCAGTCTTACGCTGTCCGATGTCTTTAACTGTACGGTTTCGTGCGGTGCTTTCAACGAATCTGCAATGATGCTTTTGGGGTATTTCACGCCAAAGATGATGGCACCCACTTTATCGCCAAAACCCATTTGCTCTGGCTTTTTTATGCTGGTTACATCTGCATAAAAATGCGTGAACTTATATGCATGGAAGGCTGCCATAATGTTCAGCAAAATAAATAGCACCAATACAATGTAACCAATCCGTTTAAGCAACTTTCTCATAAAACATATTTAAAGTAAAAGTCCCGAACAGTTATTGCCGGTATTTTAAAGATAGTTAGATAGTGGCAGGTATTGCCTGATTAATATGCACAAGTTTGACCCTTGTTTTTAAAAACCATCCGGACAGAATAGTTTGATGTTTTGTTAAATTCATAAACAGCGATCTAACTGTGATAAAAGCGAATAAATTGCTTTAAAAAGAACATGAAAATTATAGCTGCCATACTCCTGTCAACCTTTTTTGTTCAAAAACCGAGTATCGAAACCGACAAGGCCAGATGGAAAGCTTTTTACGTGGACGCAAATGTTGAGAAAGTAGCTGATAATTGGTTGTTGCCATTTGAAAGTAGCAATAGGAAAGACGTAAAGAACCTGAATATCGTTAGCATTTTTGGCGACCACAGAAGCAGTTATTTAAACGGGCATATCCATACTGCTATAGACGTTAATCCCGCAAAGCCAGCAACCCAACTGATAGCTGTTTATGCAATGGCAAATGGAGTGGTCTGTTCCATTCATTTGGGAGCGGAACAAAAAACGGTTGTGGTAAAACATCAGCTAAAAGATGGAACGGTGATGTTTACATCCTACAAACATTTAAAGGAAGTGTATGTAAAAACCGGGCAACAGGTAAATGAATACACGAAGTTGGCTCGTTTGTTTACCAAAGAAGAGAGCAAAAAATACAATGGCGATTTCCATCACCTACACTTAGAAATCAGGAAAAAATTTGATGATTATGGTTGTGCCAGTTGGCTTACCATGACCAACGTACAGTTAACCGAAAGATATTATAACCCCCAGACCTTTATTAAGCAATACGTAAAATAAAAAGTCCCGAACGATTGCTTGTTCAGGACTTTAAAAATAATTGGATAATAAAAGGATTAATGAATCATTTCGCTACCAAAGTACGTATGCAATACTTTGGGCAACTGTATGCCTTCTGCGGTTTGATTGTTCTCCAGCAAGGCCGCATAAATTCTGGGCAAGGCCAAAGAACTACCGTTCAATGAATGTGCAACCTGCATCTTTCCATCGGCACCTTTTATCCTGCATTTCATCCTATTGGTCTGGAATGTTTCAAAATTGCTCACGCTGCTCACTTCCAGCCAGCGTTCCTGTGCGGCACTCCATACTTCAAAGTCATAAGTAAGTGCAGATGCAAAACCCATGTCCCCACCACATAACCGCAATATGCGATAAGGCAGTTCAAGGTTCTGCAAAAGCTTTTCCACATGGGCCACCATTTCGTCCAGCACTTCATAACTTTTTTCCGGCTGGGTAATCTGTATGATTTCCACTTTCTCAAATTGATGCACACGGTTCAGTCCACGCACATCCTTACCAAAGCTTCCGGCCTCCCTTCTAAAGCATGGGCTATAGGCGGTCATTTTTATGGGCAGGTCCTCTTCTTTCAAAATCGTATCCCGGTAAATATTGGTCACAGGTACTTCGGCAGTCGGTATCAGGTAAAAGCCATCGGCAGTTACATGGTACATCTGGCCTTCCTTATCGGGCAACTGGCCTGTACCATAGGCACTGGCTTCGTTCACCATAAACGGCGGAATGAATTCTGTGTAACCTGCTTCGGTGTTGTAATCCAGAAAATACTGTATCATGGCACGCTGAAGCCTGGCACCTTTGCCCTTATAAACAGGAAAGCCACGGCCCGTTATTTTGGAACCCAATTCAAAGTCAACCAAGTTGTATTGCTCAATCAAATCCCAATGCGGTTTTGCCCCGGCATATAAACCTGGCTTGCTACCACTTTCCTTTACGGTAACATTTTCTTCGGGTGTTTTGCCCAAAGGCACCAATGGCGATGGAAGGTTGGGTAATAGCACCAACTTATCGTGCAACTGCTTTTCAATCTCAATTAACTTCCCGTCAAAACCTGAAACCTGCGACTTGAGGCTTGTCACTTCTTCCTTTGCAGCCTCAGCTTCTTCCTTCTTGCCCTGCCCCATCAACCTGCCAATTTCTTTGGAAGCAGCATTTATTTTGGATTGGGCATTATCAAATTCCGATTGTGTCTTTTTTCTTTCATTGTCCAGTTCAATAATTTCATCAACCAGTTCCGGTTGCTTGAAATTTTTTACAGCCAGCCTTTCTTTAACGGCAGCGGCATCTGCCCGCAGCACATTTACTTGTAACATATAAAATTCAATTTGCGGCAAAGATAAAAGCCTGAGCCTTGCAAAAGCAATAGCCTTATCTTTAATCTGCTTTTAAAAATCAACGCTTTACCCATGTCCAGTAATTTTACTTCATCCTCTTTCCCCATAAATTCCCCTTCTTTTTATTATGTGCGGATTAATGTGGATGGTACTTATACCTATGTAAACGACTTTTTCAAAAGAACATTCAGTCACTTGTCACAGGCATTTGTTGGTGAACGTTTCGAAGGCTCCGTACACCCGGATGATTTGCCACTTTGCCAAATGGCGGCCGAATGTTTGGAGGATACTTCAAAAGTAGTTGCCGTAACGCTTAGGAAGCCCGATGCAGGTGGCAACTATTTTCATACCCATTGGAACTTTTTTGCGGAAGCCGCAGCAGACGGAAAGGGTTTTGAAATTGGCTGTGTGGGTTTTGATATTTCCACTTTTGTGCAACAGTCTGGCGAGCACAGGCTGATACTACAAAAGCTCGATGCCGTGCTCAACAGCACACACGAATCTTTTTATTTATTGGATACGCACATGCGGGTGCTTTCGTTTAGCCAGGGTGCAAGAAACGTGGTAAAGGATTTTTATGGTATTGACATGTACGAAGGCTTTGATTTTAGGAAGCAACTATTGCCGGGTACCATTGAAGGGTTTACCGAACAGTTCAACAGTGCATTGCAGGGTAAAAAAAGCTTTACGGAAAACAAGCTGGTTTTTCCAACTGGTAAAGAAATCTGGTTCCGTTTGAACATTGCCCCAGCGTACAATGAATCGGGCGAAATTTTTGGCGTTACCCTCAGCTATGTAAATATCGACGTATTGAAGAAATCCGAAATGCAGCTAAAGGAAATTGCATGGCAGCAAAGCCACAATGTACGCAAGCCCTTGTCGAATATACTGGGGCTGGTTGATTTGATGAAAGATGAACGGAACTATTCCAAGATGCAGGAACTGTTTGACATGCTGCAGACAAGTGCGTTTGAATTGGACGAGAAAATAAAGGACATCGTGTCGAGAACCGCACTTTAAACGTTCCTAATTTACTTTCTTAAAGTTGTGCAATCAGCAATACTTTTGCGGCTATGTTTGCAAACGACGATTTACAACAACGCTGGTGGAATTTAGAAGCCAAACTGGTGGAACGTTTTGGCAAGAAGCCAGATATGGAAGCCATACTGTTTTTGATAGGGCTACAGGAAACGGGTTTTGAAGCCGAAAAGATAAGCAAGGAGCAGAAGCAGGACCTAATGCACGTAGCTGTTTGTACCTTGTTGATGCCTAGCGGTTATTTTGTGCTGGAAGGCAAAGACCCAGACAATTGGCCCCATTTTAGGCAACTGAAGGACATGCCCAGTTATGACTTGCCCAGCCAGGAAAATTTTTTAAAGGACCATGTACTCCTTTATTTTGAACAGCAGGGATTTTAAGCCATGCTGCCAGGTTAGCTTCTTGAAAAACAATCAATATATAAGAAGAAAAAATTATGAAAAAAATAGTGGTAGGGTTCATGATGCTTGCTGTAGTTGGAGCATCTGCCCAAGTAAAGAAAACAATAGCCCCGGTAAAAAAGCCAGTCGCACAGGCAAAGCCGGCAACGGCTACTGTAAAGTCGAAAGAACGTTTAATAGAAATCACGACCGATTATGGTGTAATGGTGGCCAAGCTGTACGATTCCACCCCATTGCATAGGGACAATTTTGTGAAATTGGTACAGGAAAAATTTTATGATAGCTTGCTATTTCACCGTGTCATCAGCAACTTCATGTTGCAGGGCGGTGACCCTGTTAGCAAGACTGCCGACAGTGCTGCCATGCTTGGCAGTGGCTCCCTGCCAGGCGAAAGGATACCTGCAGAATTCAAAGCCGGTATCATCCACAAAAAGGGTGCACTGGCTGCTGCCAGGGATGGTAACCCGCAAAAGGCAAGCAGCAATTGCCAGTTCTATATCGTACAGGGCAAAAAAACAGATACTGCCCAGTTAAGGCAGATTGAGCAGGGCGTTAAGGTAAACAACCCCAACTTTACTTATACCAAGGCCCAAAGAGAAATCTACCAACGCATAGGCGGCACACCCTTTTTGGACCAGAACTATACCGTATTTGGCGAAGTGATCAGTGGGTTGGATGTAATAGACAAGATTGCGGCCTTGCAGACACGCCCCGGTGACAGGCCGGTAAAAGATGTGCGGATGAAAATCAGGCTGCTGAATTAATACTGCTCCCGAAAAAAATATTCCATATTTGTATCATCACAAAAAAACTGAAACATGAATTTCCCATCTAACTTACGTTACACAAAAGACCACGAGTGGATAAGCATTGAAGGCAATATTGCTACCATTGGCATTACCGAATTTGCCCAGGGCGAATTGGGTGATATTGTTTATGTAGATATCAATACGGTAGGTAAGCCCTTGAATGCCGAAGAAGTTTTTGGCACCGTAGAAGCAGTGAAAACAGTAAGCGACCTGTTTTTGCCAATAGCGGGTACTGTAACTGAAGTGAATACTGCTTTGGAAAAAGCTCCCGAGCTTGTAAATAACGATCCTTATGGCGAAGGCTGGATGGTTAAGGTAACGGTAAACAATCCTGCTGATGTGGAACAACTGCTAAGCAGCGATGCCTACAAAGCAATTGTTGGTTAAACAAAACCGGACCTGACAAATTATCGTAAGTAGGATAACCACCTGATAAAATACCTCAAAAACGTTTGGAAGCAGTAAAAAAATACGGCGAGCAAGAGTTGGTGCTGATGTTAAAGCAACGTCAGCAGCCTGCTTTCAGCTACCTGTACGACAATTACTCGGCTGCATTGCAAGCGGTGATAATGAATATTGTTACGGATTACGACCGTGCAGCAGATGTGCTGCAGGAAGTGTTTGTTAAAATCTGGAAGCAGATAGAAACGTACGACGATACCAAAGGAAGGCTATTTACATGGATGTTGAATATTGCCAGGAATGCATCTATAGATACGGTGCGGAGCAAGGCCTGGCAAAACAGCAAACAGAACAATGAGTTGACCGAGCAAAATTTTACTGCGGCAGGAACCGTGCAGACAAATGTGGACCAGATAGGGCTGCGTAAAATTGTGTATCAACTAAAAGAGGAACACAAGTTACTGGTGGAGCTGTCCTATTTTAAGGGCTATACACAGGACGAGATTTCAAAAATGCTGGATATACCTTTAGGAACCGTAAAAACAAGACTAAGGACTGCATTAACACAATTAAGACAAATTATCAAGTAAAAGTGGACATTAAGGCTTACATAGAAAGTGGTGTGATAGAAAGCTATGTTTTGGGCATGGCCGAAGCACAGGAAGCTGCAGAGCTACAAGAGCTAAGCCGCCAATACCCTGAAATTAAACAGGCTATTGACGCTTTTGAAGCATCTTTGGAGCAGACAGCTTTTGCCAATGCTATGGCACCGCCTTCTGCTGTAAAGCAAAACTTGATGGCCTCCCTGAAAGATGATTTTATACAGGAGAAGCCTGTTCTTCCTGCAAAGCAGCCTGTTTATACCAAGCATACCACTGAAATGGCACCAGTAAAGAGTCTCAGTTGGATGATGTATGTAGCTGCAGCATCCATTATATTATTTGTAGTGAGTGCTGCCTTGAATGTGTACCTGTACAAAAAGTACGACCATACGAATAATCGCTATTTAGCCTTGCTTAAAGAAAATACCACCATTACTGCCGATAACAAGGTTTACCAAACCCGGATGCTGGATATATACAATAGCATGGAAGTAATGGGCAGTCCTGACATGATTAAAGTAGCCCTGCCCGGTATTAACGGAAAAGAAAACGATTTGGCAACAGTGTTCTGGGACAGCAAAACAAAAGACGTATATGTGCTGGCCAATAACCTTCCCAAGCCAAATGATGACAAACAATACCAGCTTTGGGCCCTCGTAGATGGAAAACCTGTAGACGCAGGCATGTTGGATGATTGCAACGGTTTGTGTAAGCTAAAGAATATTCCCCGGGCACAGGCATTTGCCATAACCTTGGAGAAGAAAGGCGGTAGCCCGGTGCCGGATTTGACGCAACTGCATGTAATGGGAAAAGTAGTATAAGCAAATAGCCAATCAAATAATGTTAAAGACCCAACAAGCAATTGTTGGGCTTTTTTATTTTATCCAAACCAATCCGTATAAAATGACGTATGTATAAAAAAAATGCATTAAAAAGGCTAATTAATAGCAGGGTTTTTTCAGATGGAAGGGGGGCTATTCTTTAGCTCCCCTTATTTTTGCTGCAAAACTTCTACAAATTGAGGATTAGATTAATCAAGTTCCTGCCGGCCATAATCTGGTTCTTCATTACTCTTTGGCTATTTACCTTGCCGGGTTCGGAAATCCCCACAATTGACTGGATGGACCGGTTGCAAGTGGATAAACTGGTGCATATAAGCCTCTTTTTCATCCTTTGCTTCCTATTGATGTTTCCCTTTAGAAAAATAGGAATGGAGCCTAAGGAAAGACTTCCCTGGTTTTTATTGATTGCAGTATCGGCTATTTTTTACGGAATAATCGTAGAATTCGTGCAGCGTGATTTTATTGCAAACCGTTCTTTTGACATCTGGGACATTGCTGCAGATTCGGCAGGCAGCCTGGCGGCTTTTTTCTGGTGCCATAAAAAATTGGCAGTTATATAAAAAAAATTGGCCCCGGTGGAAACCGGGGCCGCAACCAAAACTAACTGCTTATGAGAAAAAGTTTAAATTATCTTGTTTAAATGTATTTGTGCAAATAAGATGCCAGTACCAGTTCAATTACACAAATCAAATGCTAAAGAAATCTTAAAGAACTGTTGTGTTTGCTTTCCCTTCGTTCATCACATTCACAATGCAAACATCTTTACTAAAGATTGAATAAAATGTCAAAGGTTTAAGAAGGTTATGTTAATAGACAATTCCATGACGAAAAAAGAGCCCCAGAAGGCTCTTCATCAATTTGGTTGTATATGTATTGACTGATTTATTTGCCAAACAAACCTTTCAGGCTGTCCAGGATTCCGCCGCTACTACTGCCATTGCCGCTGCCGCCGCCTGTGAATTTTCCGATCAGACCTTGAATGTCCAAATTGCCACCGCCAATCTTGCTTAACATGCCTTGCAGGTCAAAGCTGCTGTCGTTGGGGTCATTGGTTTTGTGAACCAGTTTGTTGAGCACTGTTGGTATAAGGTTACTTGCAATGCCCCCGGCTGCATTTTTGTCAAGCCCAAACTTGTCCATTAAATTCTGTACAAAGCCACCCTGTATATTCTGCGACACGGCGTTATTGCCTGCATCGCCCCCGCCGCTAAACATGTGCATAATATCGCTGATGTTGCCACTGCTGGCAGCATTCTTTAATCCATCAAAAATGGAAGATGATGCAAGCTGTACGGCTTCATCGTTTCTTTCGTTTGGTATGTCAGGGTTCGCAATAATGGCTTCACCTGCATGCTGCTTTACTAGGTCCAATAAGTTTTCAAACATTGTATTTGTTTTTAGGTTTATGCCACAATATAAAAATTACTATTTAACCAGCATGTTCCTAAAAGCTGCACTGTCGCCCTTAAATACATTAAAGTCCACATTGGTTGTAATGCCATTTACTTTCCCATTTTCACTATGCTGCCAAAAACTCCAGTCCCTTGATACACGGGGCTTTTCTTTTTCAAAATAATGGGCAATCCATAATGGGTAACTGTTGAACTCTTTACCAAGGTTGGTTTCGTAAAAATCCGCATAGGAATAAATGATTGGCTTTACCCTATATGCGGCTTCTAACGTATTGAGGCACTCTTGTACACGTGCACGCATCAGTGCGGGTTTAACGCCGTATAGCTCCTCAACATCCAACACCGGCGGTAAATCGCCAGCTTCTAATTTCGGTACTGTTTTAATAAAATTCTCTGCCTGTTTCTTGCCGCTTTTGGTTGCCAGGAAAAAAAGGTAGGCCCCCCTTACAATGCTGTCTTCCTTCAACTGCTTCCAGTTGAATTTGAAAAATTTGTCCGTATCGTTCAGCCCTTCGGTAGCTTTTACAAAGGCAAAGCCGATTTTTATTTTCTTTATTTCCATGGCTTTTACGGCTGGCCAATGAATATAGTTCTGGTGGCTGCTGATGTCTATGCCGTGTATGGTATAATTGGCAGGTATATCAATGCCAAAAGCGGTATAGGTAACAATTGTTGCTTTCTCAATTTTTTTTACGCGGAGTATGGTGGAGATGAAGTAGGCGATAGTAGGCATTGCAACAACAACAGAAGCAATTACAAGCCACCAAAACGTTTTGTTTTTTTTCTTATCCATTAAAAATGGTTGCAGGGTTTAATAACAAAAGTGGCTTTTTTATTGTGAATGAAAATGGAAACTTATAGTTGCATTATTTCACAATCTTTTTTATGAGATGTATGCTGTTGCCCGCATCTGCTTTTAGCAGATAAGTGCCACGAGGGTTCAACGTAAAAGGTACCTGTAGCAGTTCATCCTGCCCAGGAGTATCAAACATTCGCTTCCACACCAGTTGGCCGTTGCTGGCAAATAATTGTAGCAGCATCTGTTTCTCTGAAGGGTTTTTAAGCGATACATATAATTGGCTGCTTACCGGATTGGGATAGATTTTGATTTCGTTTTGAACCGTTGATGCAGCCAACGACTTTGCCGTTTTGTTGTTCTTGCTTATCAACTGTAAATCCTTGTCTACCCAAACGGTATCGGCCACAAAGCCAATATCTGCCCAGCTTTCATCATTGTTGGTATTGCATTGCACTACCACTGTTTTTTGCTGTGTGGCGTTTTTGAATGTTAATGCCAAAGGCGTACGGAAAAAGGGAACGGACGGGTGTGATGTTGTTTCGCTTACTTTGATTCTTGCCCAGTTATTGTTGTTTTGGCTCCAGTTTACGGTAAACGAAGGGTAGCCTTCGCCATATATCCATTGCTGAAAAAAATAGTCCAGGTTCCTGCCAGTTGCAGTTTCCATATTCCGCTTAAAATCTGCCGTGCGTGCAAAACGGTATTGCAGGGCTGAATCGTTTTGGTATTGCCTGAGCCCTTTAAAAAACAGGCTATCGCCAAGGGTAAAACGCAACATGCGTAAAGTATAGGCCCCTTTGTCGTAACTGAGCCGTCCATCGAAGATCCTGCCTACATTGCTCGTGTCCTCTATCCATACTTTTCCATCGGGCTGGGAAACAATATTGTTAAGGTGTATGGCCAATGTGATACGAGAGGAGGCTGTGTCGAATTTTTCAAAATAATAATCGGCGGCAAATGTTGCAAAGCCTTCATTTAACCAGATGTCCTGCCAGCTACCACAGGTTATCTTGTCGCCAAACCATTGATGCCCCAGTTCATGTGCCATCAGGTTGGCATCGGTATGGGTAATGAATGTATTGGTCTGGTGCTCCATACCACCACCCCAGCCAAACTGTGTGTGCCCATATTTTTCCTTGATAAAAGGGTAGGGGGCAAATGTGTTATGGAAAAGCTGCATAGCATCCAATACCAGGTGGGTATCTGCCTGAAAAGTGGCAAGATCTTCGGGATAAACATAGGTAACCATTGGCAATACTGTATTGCCAAGCTGCACTGTATTGTTAAACACAGCAAAATTGGTTACCGAAAAAGCAACGAGGTAAGAAGCAATAGGGTAGCGGTGCTTAAAAAAAGAAGTGGTGGTATTGCCAACCGTTGTTTCGCTTTGCAGCAACCCATTTGAAGTGCCCTTGTATTGCGATGGATACAGGATGGTCACATCCAGACTGTCGGCCTTGTCGTCCATGCCGCTTCGGCAAGGCCACCAGTCCTTACTCCCATAAGGTTCGCTCAAGGTCCATATAACGGGTACATTGTTATGGGCTGACTGAATGAATGAACCAAAACCTGTATTGTCTGGCACACCATGGTAATACATGGCCACAGAATCTTTTTGCAATGCATTTAAGGCAACGGGTAACTGTAGTACAAGGGTTTGGTTTGCCTGTTGCGTAAATCCTATTTTTTGGTTATGGCTTGTAACGCTATCAACAGTAAGGCGTGTGGTTAAATCGAACACGATGCTACTGGTTGGTGCAGTTGCGGTAAAATAAGCCACTACTTTTCCATCAATATACCTTACTGCTGGGTCGCACTTCCAGGTGCAGCGGTAAAAGTTGACTTTGTAGTTGGGCGATGCCTGTGAGACGTTACGCATGTTTGACTGATTGAGAAAGGCCCTTTGCTCCATTGCAGGAATATCGGTAAACTGCTTGCACAGGGGCAGCTGTGCAGTTGACCCGACGGTGATGAAAAGAAAAAACAGCAAAATGCATTTCATAAGCGAAAGTTACAACATATACGGTTGGGCAGGGCTACCGGTTGCCTGTTTTTCGATTAACGGAAGTTGATGCCCATTATCGGTCATTATAAAACCGTATAACTTATTTTTACATTCCTATTATGGCTTATTTCAATTTTAATGATACGGTAAACTTCCTTTCCAAACTTACCATACGTCGTGCTTTTAATGCGTATAAAGTGTGGAGCAGTTATCAATGGAGCAAGTTGCTGAAGAAGCCGGTTCAATGGGGTTATCCCATTTCTATTTCGTTTGAACCCACAACGAGTTGCAACCTGCGTTGCCCCGAATGCCCAAGCGGGTTAAGGGAATTTACGAGGCCAACGGGCATGCTGAAAAAGGATTTTTTCAGGGAAACTATTGATGACATACACAAGGAATTGCTGTACCTGATTTTCTATTTTCAGGGTGAGCCCTACCTGAACCCCGATTTTCTGGACATGGTTAAATACGCCCATGATAAGGGCATTTATACTGCTACCAGCACCAATGCCCACTATTTAACCGATGCAAAGGCAAAAGCAACGGTGGAAAGTGGTTTGGACAGGCTGATTATTTCCATTGATGGCACAACGCAGGATGTGTACCAGTCTTACCGGGTAGGTGGCAAATTGGAAAAAGTGCTGGAAGGGGCAAGGAATATTGTGAAATGGAAAAAAGAGCTGAAGAGCAAGACCCCTTTTGTTTTCTTTCAGTTTTTGGTTGTAAAACCCAATGAGCATCAGATAGAAGAAGTAAAAAGGCTGGGTAAGGAAATTGGCGTGGACCAGGTGCGTTTTAAAACGGCACAGGTGTACGATTATGAAAATGATCCCAACCAACTTATCCCAACCATAGACAAATACAGCCGTTACAAAAAGGACAAACAGGGCAATTTAAAGGTAAAAAGCGGTTTGGGCAATCATTGCTGGAAGCTTTGGCATGCCAATGTGATTACTTGGGACGGCCTGGTTGTACCCTGCTGTTTTGATAAGGATGCCACGCATCAACTGGGAAACCTTAAGACACAGTCGTTTAAAGAAACCTGGAATAACGACAATTATAAACAGTTCCGCCGCGAACTGATGACCAGCCGCAAAAACATTGATATCTGTGCCAATTGCAGCGAGGGATTGACTGTTTGGGAGGATTAATGGATAGAATATTAGAAATATGTACATTTTTTAAATTGAATTGTTCTATTTTTACGACAGTTTACCCTCCCTTTTACTAAATTAAACCATACGAAATGAAAAAAAAGCTACCCATTTTATTTATGAAGGCTGTGATATTATTCGCTCTTCTAAGTAATGTCAAAGCACAAACAGTTTCCATAACTGCAAATCCATCGACTACTCAGTTAAATGGACTTGGATATTTAAATTATCACGTAAGTGAATATATTTATACTGATGCAGAAATTGGTTCTTCTAATTTCATTACAGCTGGGACTGCTATTAATAGGATTAGTTTGAATGCTACAATTATTGGGACTCCAAATTTCTTTGATAATGTAAAAATCTATTTAAAGGAAGTTCCGGCAGCTACTACTACACTTAGTGCAACAACATATAATACTACAGGCTATACGCAAGTGTTTGCTGGTACTTTTACCATGGCCGCTGTAGGATGGGTTGGAGTAAACCTGACAACGCCTTTTATGAGAACAGCTGGCAATAATTTGCAGATGATGATTGAAAGAACAGACAATGTTGATCATTCAGGTGCAGCAGCAATTTTTACATGGGCTACTGCTGGTGGCAATAATTTGAATGCATCTGCTGTTACATCACGCAGGTATAATGGCACAACAGCCCTTAGTGGGACTACAGCTCTGTCCACTTCTACATTTAGAATCGCGACTCAATTTCAACATACACTTGGTAATGATGCCAGTGTGTCTATAGTTTATGGTTTAGGTAAAACACCTACACCTCAAAATAATCCACAAGTAATATCTGCAATTATTTCCAATAACGGGATTGGTACATTGACTAACCTGCCTGTGACTCTTGCAATTTCTGGAAGCAATACTGGAGGTAATACTCAAATATTACCATCCCTTGCTCCTTTTACTACAGCAACAGTAACATTTGCTGGAGTTTCAACTTCCACATTAGGGGCTAATACTTTAACTGTTTCTGTGCCTTCTGACGAGGATAACTCAAATAATTCTGCAACTTTTGCACAAACAGTTTCAAACAGTGGATTCAGTTATGCAAATAACGATGCACCTGTATTAAATGGCGGGGTAGGGTTTGGTTCAGGCTCGGGCCTGCTGTTAGCGAAACATCAATTCCCTAATGCTGTTACCGTTACAGGGGTAAAAGTTTACATAGCATCCAAATCTACTCCGGTGTTTGGAGTTATTACTGATGGCAGTGGTGCTATTTTAGGACAAAGTGCCAATTATACACCGTTAACAACAGATAGTTTAACTTATGTGACTTTTAATTTTGCAACCCCTGTTACCATAGCTGCCAATACTTCGTTCCATATTGGGTTAGGGCAAACTGTAGGTTCGTATGCTTATTACCCTGTCGGTACACAAGTAGAGTCGATTACTAGGGCAAATACTTATGGGTCTGCTCCTTTAGCAGGTGGTACACTTACCTATTACACAACGCTAGGTAGGTTTATTGTGGAGGGTATTATAACAATTGCTACACCTGTAACATTGTCAAACTTTACAGGTGTTAAACTTAATAATAATGACAATTTACTAAAATGGAATACTGTAACCGAAACCAATAACACAGGTTTTGAACTGCAACGTAGTGCAGACGGTATCAACTTTAGCACTCTTCAATTTGTTGCAAGCAAGGCAAGTAATGGCAATAGCAACAGTGTTTTAAGTTATGAAATTACTGATGCTAAAGTTTTGTCTGCCGGTTACTATTACAGGTTAAAACAAATAGACAGAGATGGGAAATCAACAATGAGTGCAACTGTATTTATCAAAGGAAATAAAGTAAATAAACTTGAGTTGACAAGTTTATACCCTAACCCAGCAGTTGAAACGCTGAACCTGATAGTAGCATCTCCAAAAGCCGATAAATTGACTTTTGTTGTAAGCGACCTTTCTGGCAAAATTATCATGAACCCTTTGGTAAGTGTAAGTACTGGCGATAACAATATTAAAATAAATGTAATCGGCCTCGCTAAAGGAACGTATACCATTAAAGCATTGTGCAGTGATGGTACAGAAACCGCAACCAGCAAGTTTATTAAACAATAATAATTTAGAAATATTGGATATTTAAAAGACTGCCCGCATTGCGGGCAGTCTTTTAGTTTAATATTAAGTGTAAGAGAAAAACACAAATTCTATTTAAAAATCAATCATAGTTTTTCTTTAAAAATGATTGATAAAGACGGAAGTTTCAGATATAGCCAAGTGATAGTGCTTGAATTGAGCAGCAAAAACTTGTTTGTATTGAATCAAAACTATCCTAACCCTGTAAAAGGTACAATACAGTTGGCCTACCAGGTAAGTGAAGACGCCAAAGTAGTGATCGAATTGCTAAGCAATGATGGCAAAAAGGTAGCTACACTGGTTAATCAGCAACAAGGAGTAGGTACTTACAACATTACTCTAGACCTTACAAAGTATGCTTTAAGTACTGGTAACTATGCATACAGGATGGTTGCATTTGACAAAAACAATAACCAGATTTTTACAGCAACCAAAACAATGGTGCTAACTAAATAAGGTATTTTTTCGGTATTTACAAAAGGCCGCCCCAACTGGGGCGGCCTTTTGTTTACTATTGCTGGTAGTTTAGTTGATGACCTAACATGAGTATAGAAAAAGATATTCAGCAGAAAAAATTCCGCAACGAATTTCAAAAAGTAGTGGTAAACACCATTTTCTCCGGTAGCTGGATGGAAGAAAGGATGAAACAGTTTCTCGAAACCGAATCCATCACCACACAGCAATACAATATACTACGCATCTTAAGGGGTAATAAGACACCTTTATCAACCTTGCAAATAAGGGAACGCATGCTGGACAGAATGAGCGATACCAGTCGTTTAACGGAACGCCTGTTAAAAAAAGGACTGATTGAAAAAAGGAATTCCAGAGCGGACAAAAGGCTGGTTGAAATAAATATTACCGATAAAGGATTGCAGATCCTGGAAAGGCTCGACGAACGCAACGACGAAATGGACCATATTGCTGCTGCATTGACAGAAGAAGAAGCCATTGTGCTCAATACTTTATTGGATAAGGTACGCAGCAGCCATCAATACTAAGCTGTGGATTACCTGCAAGAAGCCGTTAAAACATCCACATCATTACCAACCATACAAACATCGGTTTAACTTCGGCTAATGAAGAATATCATAGCCATATTTGCATGCGTTCTGCTTACCTTCCACTCTTCAACAATAAAAAGCCAGCCCGTTTTTGAATTCAGGGCTGTATGGGTAGCCTCGGTAGAAAATATTGATTGGCCCAGCAAGAAAGGCCTTTCTGTAAATGCACAGAAGACAGAGTTCATCAATCTGTTAGACATGCACCAACGCAATGGCATGAATGCTGTTATTGTACAGGTAAGACCAGCAGCAGATGCTTTTTATCCTTCACCTTACGAGCCTTGGAGTGAGTACCTGAACGGCAAGCAGGGCCTGCCGCCAACACCTTATTATGATCCACTCCAATTCATGATTGAAGAAACCCATAAACGTGGAATGGAATTTCATGCATGGCTCAATCCTTACAGGGCAGTGTTCCGTACCAGTACTTCCTCCATCTCTCCAACGCATATCACCAAAATACATCCTGAATGGTTCGTGCATTATGCCAACCAAAAGATATTCAACCCCGGATTGCCAGAAGTAAGGGACCATGTGGCAAGGATAGTAAAGGACCTGGTTACAAGATATGACCTGGATGGCATTCACATGGATGACTATTTTTATCCTTACCCCGATAGCAAGGGTACCGAGTTTCCCGATAAGAAAGCCTATGAAAAATATGGCAACGGCTTAAGTAGGGCCGATTGGCGAAGAAGCAATTGCGACAGCATTATTACAGCCATACACAATATTATCTTAAGCAATAACCCGCGTATAAAATTCGGCATAAGCCCGTTTGGTGTGTGGAGAAACAAGAGCCAGGACCCCAACGGCAGCAACACCAAAGGCGGCGTTACCAATTACGACGACCTGTATGCCGATATTTTATTATGGCTGCAAAAAGGCTGGATAGATTATGTGACACCACAACTATATTGGGAGCGTGGACATAAGCTCTGCGATTACGATGTACTGTTGGATTGGTGGAACCAGCATACCTATGGAAGGCACTTGTATATTGGTCATGGTATTTACCGTGCAGGTACCAATGCAGCATGGAAAGACAAGAACGAACTGCCCAACCAAATAAAGAAACTGCGAGAATACACCACCACACATGGCAGTATCTATTTCAGTAGCAAGAACTTTGAAAAGAACCCCAATGGGTGGTGCGACAGCCTGCGTAACAATTACTATGCACTACCTGCCTTGCCACCATCCATGCCCTGGATAGACAGCATAACACCCGCAAAGCCAACTATTGAAAAAATAAACGACGGCATCAACCGCCTCGTGTATAACGGCTCTAAAAAAATAAAGGGCTATGTACTGTTTACCATCGATGAAAAACAGGAAGCCACTTACGAGAATGCAAAAATGGTTCAGTTGATTGTGTTTGGCCAGCCTGCCGATATTGATGCACTTAAATGGTTCAACCAAAAGAAACGCCTGTTTGTAAGTACGGTGGACTGGAACAATAATGTAAGTGATTGGGTAGAGTTTAACTAAGGTTGGTATTTGCCAAACCTTTCTTCTACAACCTTAAACCTATAGTCGAAAATCTTTTGAATGGCTGTTTTTACAAACAGCACATGGGCTATATCGCCCAGCAGCCAAAATGGTATTTTGTAATGCACAATATCCGTCATTTCAACCGCACCGTTTACTGTTCTGAAATGGTGCTGATGATGCCACATGCTATAAGGCCCATAACGCTGTTCATCCACAAATAGAACCTTGTCATCCACATGCGTTATTTCCGTCATCCAATACAATGGTATGCCCAAAACAGGACTCACTTTGTATTCTATGATCTGGCCTGCATACACCTTATCGCCATGATACTTGCTAATGGTCTTAAAACGGAGATGCCTAGGTGTAATGTCCTTTAAGTTTTCGGGATTGCTAAAGAACGCCCAAACAATATCTATAGAAGCAGGAATGGTCTGCACGGTTCTCAACGAATAAACTTTGCTCATAGCCGTATAACAATATTTCAATGCAAAGGTTGTTGCTGTTTAAATATGCCACAGCTTAAAACCTACTCCTTACTGGTCCGCATCCTAAAAGGTATGGTTAGTTTGGCATGGTAATGCACGGCCTTTCCACCTTTCATGCCCGGGATCCACTTGCCACAGTTTTTTATTAAACGAACGGCCTCTTCTTCAAAACCATAACCAAAAACAGTCAGGTAAGCCACATCGGTAATGCTGCCATCTTTCCTTACCACAAACTCAACCACAACATCGGTTTCCAATTCGTCCCACCAAGCTTTCTTGGGGTATTTCAGGTTCTTTTTCAGGTATTTTTTCCAGCCTTCATCACCGCCGGGGTAGCTGGGCAATACATCAACAATATTATAAACGGTATCCTGCGGGTTTACGGGAGGTGGTAACTGCTGCTGGGCATTTGTGCTGCCAATTGCCATCATCAACACAATCAGTACAAAAAACTGTTTCATAGGTATTTTTTTGTAGTAACGTAAATTATGCTAAGGATATTGGGTTTGTTACATTTGATTTTTATATTCAGCCAATGAATTTCAAAGATAAATTACAGGAACAATTCAGCAATATATACCAGGCTCTTAACCCGCAACAGCAAAAAGCCGTTGACACTATAGAGGGCCCTGTAATGGTTATTGCTGGCCCTGGCACCGGCAAGACCCAGATATTGAGTGCACGCATTGGTAAGATATTATTAGAAACCGATGCCCTTCCCGAAAACATACTTTGCCTCACCTATACCGATGCCGGTACTGTTGCCATGCGTAAACGCCTGCTCGGCTTTATTGGTAGCGATGCCTACAAGGTAAACATACATACTTTCCATTCCTTTTGCAACGATGTGATACAGGAAAACCTGCACCTTTTTGACAAAACCGCATTGGACCCCATTAGTGAACTGGAAAGGACGGAACTGTTTAAAGAACTGATAGACTCCTTTACCAAAAGCAACCCATTGAAAAGGTATAGGGGCGATGTGTATTTTGAAATCAACAACCTGCAACAGCTCTTTAGCACCATGAAACGCGAAGGTTGGACCCCGGCCTTTGTGAATGAGAAAATAGATGCCTATTTGAACGACCTGCCCAACCGAGACGAATTCATTGCCAAGCGTGCAGTAAAGGAATTCAAGAAAGGCGATGTGCGTACCGACAAGATTGCAGAAGAGAAAGAAAGGATGGAAAAATTGCGGGCAGCCGTAAACGAATTTGAGCCTTTCCAGAAACTGATGCGTAGCAGGAACCGTTACGACTTTGACGACATGATTAATTGGGTACTGCGGGCCTTTGCCGAAAACGAACACTTGCTTCGCCGTTACCAGGAGCAGTACCTGTATATTTTGGTGGATGAATACCAAGACACCAGCGGTACGCAGAACCGTTTGGTGCAGATGCTGATTGAGTATTGGGACAAACCCAATGTATTTGTAGTGGGCGATGATGACCAGAGCATTTACCGTTTTCAAGGTGCCAACGTAGAAAATATGCTGGCCTTTGCAAGTAGGTACCAAGAAGATTTACTGACCGTTGTACTTACCAATAACTACCGATCCACGCAACCCATCCTCGATGTTTCCAAAACCATCATCAACAAAAACGAGGAACGGCTGGTGAAACAGATTGACGGGTTAAGCAAGGACCTGATAGCTTCCAATAAAAACATCAACCAGATAAACGAAAAGCCTGTTATCAAAGAGTTTGAAACACAGAAGCAAGAAATGGTAGGCATTGCACTACAGGTGCAACAATTGATACAGCAAGGGGTTGTGCCCGGAAAAATCGGCATCATTTACAAAGAGAATAAATACGGTGCCGAACTCACGCATTTTTTGAAGCTCAAAGATGTGCCGGTTTATAGCAAGCGTAGCATGAACATTCTCGATATTCCGCTGGCACAAAAAATCATCCTTGTATTCAGCTACCTGGCAGCCGAACACGATATTCCCTATGGTGGCGATGAAATGCTTTTTGAGATACTGCACTTCGACTGGTTCAATATCCCACCCATAGAAATTGCAAAACTGAGTGTGGAAGTTGCCGACAGGCAATTTGGCGAAAACAAGACATCTCTACGTAAACTGTTGTTCGATAAAAGCCATGCACCTGCAAGGGACCTGTTCTCTCCTACGGTAAACGAAAACCTAAAAAAGGCAAGTGCAGTAATAGAGCAACTGATTACGGATGTAAGCAACGTAACCCTACAGAACCTCTTTGAACACATTATTGTACATGCAGGCCTATTGAACTACATTACCCATAGCAACGAGAAACATTGGTACTTACAAGTTATAACAGGCCTGTTCGATTTTGTAAAAGAAGAAACACGCCGCAATCCGTTCATCAATGTACAAGGGTTGGTAAATGTTATTGAACTGATGCAGAAAGAAGCCATTGTATTGCCCCTGGTTCAAATAAGTGGAAACGATAAAGGCGTTAACCTTTTAACAGCACATGGTAGTAAAGGGCTTGAATTTGAATACGTTTTTTTTGCAGGATGCAACAGCAACAGTTGGGAAAAGAAACGCAAACCTGGCGGTGGCTACAGCCTGCCAGATACCATGTTTGCATCCCAACCAAAAAACAAAGACGACGAAGAATTGAGGAGGCTGTTCTATGTGGCACTAACAAGGGCCGAGCAGCACCTACAGATTTCTTATAGCCATTTTAAAGATGACGGCAAAGAACTCGAGCCAAGCATGTTTATTGCCGAAGTGCAACAGGAACATGCCATTGCAACCGAAAAAATGGTATTGCCACAAGATGTATTAAGCGAATTCCAGGTGCTGCTCTTTAGCAAGGCAACAGCACCGGAAATAGAAAAAACAGAAGAAGAATTTATTGGCAGGTTGCTGGAGAAATTTACCATGAACGTTACGGCATTGAGCAACTATTTAAAATGCCCCCTGCAGTTCTACTACCAAAACTTGGTGCGTGTGCCATCTGGCAAAAATGAAGCAACTGTTTTTGGTAGTGCGGTACACCATGCCCTACAAAAGCTGTTCGAAAAAATGCAGCAGAATGCTGCCAATATCTTCCCCACTAAACAAGAATTTGTGCAGGATTTTGAATGGTACATGAAACGTAACCGTGAGAATTTTACTAGGGAACAATTTGCACGCAGGATGGAATATGGTCAGGAAGTGCTGGTAAACTACTACGACACACATATTAACAACTTCAATAAAATCGTGGCCATTGAAAGAAACATACGCAACGTTGTAGTGAAGGGCGTGCCATTAAAGGGCAAGCTGGACAAGCTTGAATTTGACGGCAAGGCAGTGAATGTAGTGGATTATAAAAGTGGCGATTACGAAAAGGCACTTGTAAAACTGAAAGCCCCCAACGAGAAGGACCCGAACGGAGGAGATTATTGGCGGCAGGCCGTGTTCTATAAAATACTCGTAGACAATTACGAGCTAAAGGACTGGAATGTGGTAAGCTCGGAATTCGATTTTATAGAGCCAGACAAAAAGAAAGTGTACCATCAAGAAAAACTCGTAATAACACCCGCCGATATGGAAACGGTTACGCAGCAAATAACCACCACCTGGCAAAAGATACAGAACCGTGAATTCTATACCGGCTGCGGTAAAGAGGACTGCCACTGGTGCAATTTTGTAAAAGGCAACAACTTGGAAATTGCCCTGCACGACTTAAATGAAGAAGAAAATTAGCCGATTGGATGGTAACTGTTTCTTGATATGCTGTTTTACACCAATGTGTTTTTTTGTACATAATCCAGGGTTTATTGGCACTGTATGGGTTACCTTTTGCCCGTTTCTGTATTAAGGCTGTTGAGAGCAAGCATAAAACGATAAAAATGGTACAAAAAACGTATTTCAAGACAAAAGACTATTGCAAAGTAAAATTCACTTTTGCAGCTGAACATGCAGAAACAATTGAAATACTGGGCCTGAATAGCGATTGGGAAAATGCCATTGTGATGAAGAAGAAAAAAGACGGCAGTTTTAGCAGCGAAGTATCATTGCCCAAAAACTCGCAACATGAATTCAAATACCGGGTAAATGCTACAGAATGGATAAACGAACCCGGGGCCGATGGTGAGAATGCCAACACTTTTGGCGGCACCAACAGTTTGATTACACTTTAATTTACCAACTGCAAATAGGTACAAAGTGCAGCACCTTATGGGCTGCACTTTTTGTTTTATATAAATCCAGGAATGCTGTTGTATATGCAGTTACATCAAACCAAACTGCCTGGCATGATGGGTTGCATGTTTATAATGCAGCAATACCCACTCATCAAAATCGAGTTCGCCAAAAACAGGATGCGATGTTTTTGCACCTGCATGATCCTTAAAATGAACCACAAAATCATGCACCTGTTTTTCCAGTTTGCTGATAGCAACAGAAAATGCTGCATTGCGTATAGGCAAAGGCTCATCGCCCAAAACGGAAGTGGGGGCCTTGGTGTTTTCCTTAAAAATCTTATCGCTTAACAAAAACTCCTTGTACTTCGGCAAATGTTCTACAGGCGTTACTACTGGCATTTGTATCTTACCGGATGAGACCTTGAAAAAATCGGTTACATGCTCTACCATTTGCTGAAAATTCATCTTACCCCATTGGGCAGCAACATGGGCATCAGCCTTTTTTATCAATGCAATAAAATCGCTTGTAATAAAATGTAGCTTCTCTGTATCGGGCATGGCATTCATTTTTAGAAAATTAAGTGCGGACGGGCTTCTGCCAAACCAGCATTGGTTACCTGTACATATTCCGGTTTGAACTCTTTCAGGTTATTGGCACCACCATAAGAAAAGGCAGAACGCACACCATCCAGCAAACTTTCGATCACGAATTTCACTCCGCCCTTAAAGGGTATCACGGTGCTTTCGCCTTCCACATTCCGCTTCTCCTGCCCATGTACTGTTTTTGTTTCCAACGAAGCCGCACCACGGTAGCGTTTGTATAGTCCGCCGGTTTTTTCTATAATCTGTCCCGGTGCTTCTTTGGTGCCCGCAATCAACGAGCCCAGCATTACACAGGCTGAACCCAATGCCAAGGCCTTTGCAATATCGCCACTTGTCCTAATGCCGCCATCGGCCATTACAGGCAAAGTAGTTGCCGCAATAATTTCCTGCAGGCAGGTAACATTGGGTACGCCAAATCCTGTCTTTAACCTTGTTGTACAAAGCGAGCCGCCGCCCACACCCACACGCAGGCCATCTGCACCCCAGGCTTCTAAATCTATTGCCGCTTTTGCACTGGCTATATTGCCTGCAATCAAATCAACATGTGCGGGCAATGCATTCCTTAATGTATCCAGTGCCTGCTTCACGTTCTCGTGGTGGCCATGGGCAACATCAATCAATATAATATTGGCACCGGCCTTTACCAATTCAATGGCACGCTCCAGGTAATCGCCATTGGCACCTACTGCTGCCACCAGCGGAATGGATTTGGTGAAGGCCCAGTTGGCATCCTCCACATTCCACCATGACTTGATGGATGGTGAAGCAAAAGCGGCAAGGGTTGCTGCCACTTCTTCTACCTGATGCTCTATGCTAAGGAAGCGATGGATACAGCCCACACCACCTATTTCTGCAATGGCAATGGCCATCTCACTTTCGCAAACTGTGTCCATACAGCTAGCCACCAATGGCATACGCAGGCCGTAACGTTTGGTTAATTGTGTAGTAAGGTCAATACTTTTCCTGGAAGCAACATTTGAATAGGAAGGCACTAGTTGAATATCGTCGTAGGTTAAAGCTTGTTTGCTCATTTGGAAGAATTGGTTAAATGGTTTATTTGTTAATTCGTTAACTGGTATTGGTTAAGTAGTAAGGCTTAAAGTTATGGTTTACCAATTAACCAATAAACGAATTAACCAGTTTGCCCACTGACCTTAGTGTTTCCCGAAAGAACCAATATTGCTACTGAAGATTTTTACTGCGATGGCCAGCAGTATCACACCAAAAAATTTCCTTACGGCCAATAGGCCTGCTTCGCCCAAAACTTTCTCTACCAGTTTCAACGATTTGAGAGCTGCGTAAATAATTATCAGGTTTATCAATATGCCAACAAGTATCACCACATTATCAAAGTTGGCTTTCAAGCTCATTACAGTAGTTAACGTGCCGCTGCCCGCAATTACAGGAAACGCAATAGGTACCAGTGTTCCGGCCTTTGCATTCTTGTCGCCTTTAAAAATTTCATGGCCAAGTACCATTTCCAGCCCCAATAAAAAAATCACGACAGAGCCGCCCACCGCAAACGAATGCACTTCCAGCCCAAGTACGCCCAAAAAGCTCTCGCCAAAAAACAGGAAAAGCGTCATCAATGCACCTGAAACCAGGGTTACTTTGGTGGCACGTATGCCACCCAGCTTTTCTTTTAAGGAAATGAGTAGGGGTATGGAACCAACAATATCTATCACCGCAAAAAGGGTAAAAGTTACGGTCAGTAATTTGTCAATCGTAAAATCAATTGTCATGGTAAATGATTTACGGCAAAAGTAAGTTACTTAAAAAGAATAGAAATATATTGCGGGCCTTATAATTGAGTGTAGCGAACAATATTAACGGATATGGCAAGAAAGTTTTTTTCGATAGTGATTGTGTTACTGGCAATCGTTTTTTGGTTCAGCAGTGCTGCTAACCAATCAACCATGCACCCAACTTATATACAGCCTGTAAAAGTTACGTACAATGCAGATGTTAAGCCCATCATTGTTTCTAAATGTGCCCCCTGCCATTTGGACGAGGGCAATGAGGTTTCATACGATAACTACGCCAGTGCCAAGCAGGATATAGATGATATTATACGCAGCATCAAGCTTAATCCCGGGCAGCATGGATACATGCCTGCAAAAAATCCCAAACTCTCCGATTCGCTGATCCATGTATTTGAGCAATGGAAAACCGACAGCCTGTTGGAGAAGTGATTTCACCCATCCATCAAGAAAAGGCAGACAATTTTATGACAAACCGATATCTTTAAAGCCGACCCGTCACTTTAAAATAACGATCATGAAAAAAATGCTTTTATCTGCCGCATTGCTTACTGCAATTGCATTGCAGTTCTGTACTTCTACTAAAAAGGTACCTGCTACGCCTACGCCGCCTGCTGTTGCAAAAGTTACTTACGAAACCGACATCAAGCCATTGATTGCAACAAAATGTTCGCCTTGCCATATACCGCCGGATGGTAGGAAGGAGCCTTTGAACAGCTACACAGCAGCCAAAGCAAATATTGATGAAACCATCAGCCGTATAAAATTGAACCCGGGCGATAGGGGCTTTATGCCTGCAAGGAAACCCAAGCTATCCGATTCTGTTATCCATGTGTTTGAGCAATGGAAAACAGACGGCTTGCTTGAAAAATAATCCATAAAAAAATCCCGCTGTACACAGCGGGATTTTTTTATTTAAGATGTATGGATGTTCTTCTTGTTCATCTGGTACTCATACCGCAGTACATGCAGGCAATCTATGCATAAACAGTCCAGGAACTTGTTTTCTATAAATGCATGCTCCTCATAGCTCAACTGTATCTGGTTGCACTGGCACTCCAGCACATTGCCCACTTTGCATTCAAAATGGTTGCTGCATCTGGGGCATTTCTTGTTTTCGTGCTGGGGCATTGTTTCTGCGTATGAAGCATGATAAAAGTAAATAAGGTAGCTAAGGTTTACAGCGTACTTTATCAACTTTATATACTGTATAAACCTTAGTTACTTTCACCCTACAAATTAAAGGTCACCCCACCATTCACCAAAGTTGGTATGCTGTTGTAGCCCCTTATTTCATAGAACTTTTTATTGGTCAAATTCTGTGCATTTGCAAAGAACCTTACTTTTTCATTCCATTTGTATTCTGCGTAAGCATTAAAAATAATATAGCTGTCTAAAGTTACATCGGCTTTTTTGTAACCGCCAACATCGTAACGCTGCCCAACGCTTTTACCGCCAATACTTACATACAATGCAGGTGTAAATTGGTAACCAACAGTAAGGTTGATGTTGTGCTTAGGACGGCGTAAAGCATAACCATAGGTTGTGTCTTTATTGTTTACACGGTTCTGTGTGGTTTCATCCACTTTTATAAAGGTGTAATTGGCTACAACGCTCAATGCCTTTGTTGGGTGAACCGTGATTTCATATTCCAACCCGGTAACTTTCTGCTTTACAAAATTGAAGTAGGTAAAATTGATGTTATCGTAATCGATACCGTTTTTTATTTCACGGTAAAAGCCTGTGATCCTGTGGCTAATTTTGCCATACTGTTGCTGGAAGCCCAATTCGTAATTGGTTGACTTTTCAGGGTTCAGGTTGGGGTTGCCTGTTCCGCCACCTGCATATAGCTGATACAATGATGGAGCTTTGAAGCCGGTAGCAACACTTGCATATACCCTGTTGTGCTCATCAATATTAAAAGATGGGTTAACGGTAAATGTAGTGTTGTCGCCATACTTTGAATGCTTGTTGTACCTGCCACCCACTTCTATATTAAAGCCTTTGTAATTGTACAACAAAGAAGCATATACAGATTTCTGATCCATGGTAGTATCGTTGAACTTACTGTTGTAAGGACCAAAAGAACTCAATGATCTGTACGTGTTGTTCATGACAGCCCATCTATAATCAACACCACCCAATAAAGAAAGTCCCTTAGCCAATTTTACATTGGTGTACAGTTCCACAAACTGCGTCCTTCCATTGTAATCATTTGATGAATAAGCAGTGGCTCCAGGATAAGAAGCATTGTCATCGTACAAACGTTTCAACTGGCCAAACTGGTAGTTACCAACCAAGGTAAAGCCGTTCTTTTTATAGTTGAAACCGGCACCTGTATTCAAGGCTTTGTTGTTGATGAAATAGTTCCTTTTATCTGTGAATGCACTGGCATCCACATCGGCTTTGTACTGGCTGTTCTGTATAAAGGTTTTTACAGAAAGGTTGGTGGTGGCCTGGTACTGAACGGATGCATTGATTACATCGCCATTGTAGCCGTCATTGTCAAAATTCTTTGTACCCGTACTGTCGTAAGCAGCAGAAAAACCATCTGTACGCAATTTGGAAAAACGGGTTGTGTAAGTAAACTTTCCTGCCTTACCATATACCTGCAAATTGGTTTTGCTGGTGTTCTGATTGCCAACACCCAATGTTGCTTTTACATTGATGGGGTTGGTGATGTCCTTCTTTACCGTAATGATGTTGATGACACCTGCAATGGCATCGCTGCCATATAAAGTGGACTGTGCACCTTTACAAACTTCTATACGCTCCACATCGTTGATGGAAAACATATTCAGGTCATAATCGCCTGTAATTTGCGATGGGTCATTTACAGGGATGCCGTCCATCAAAATCAGCGTACGGCCTGCATTTGCACCCCGCATAAAAACGGTTTGCACGCTACCCAACGGCTGCATGGCACCATTGATCCATAGACCAGCCTGTTCGTTCAGTACCTGGCCAACACTTTTGCCGCTGCTCCTTTCCAGTTCCTGCTTGCTAATAACTGTAATTACTTTTCCGGTAGTGCTCTGTTTCTGCTCAATCTTATTGGCAGTAACTACTACTTCATCCAATGGTTTGCCACTGGCGGTGTCTTTTTGTGCAGCTGCATGAATGGCTGCACTGAGTGCAATAAGCGTAAAAATTTTTTTGCTCATTGTTGTTTGTTTTTAAAGTTAAACAATGAGCTCTCAGGAAAATAAAAACCGGGGACATAAATTGCTGCCCGCAAGCAGCTATTTACATTCCATGCCTTTCGCCCGAAAGCCTTGAATGAATTGAGTTTGGCAGGTCTTCTGGCTTTGTTGGCTCAATGGATGCCTTCCCGTATTTAAACAGTGGCTTTTTTTCCATTGGTCGTGCAATGCTGCTACACGAATTTCAACTTTACAGCTACGGGGATAGCTCACGATTTAAACGTGATTCCCTTTTAATCCGTCAGGGACTTTGCATCAGTGATCGAAACCTACTGGATAAAGCCTTTCCGGAACCAAATTCGCTGCAAATGTGCAGTCTTGTTGGCTTATAAACAAATCATTTTACGAAAACCTTGCCCGTATTGGGTTTCCAATTCGCCGCAATAAATATGCACATGCTGTTTAAAACTAAAAGATTGTTTTTTTAGTTCTCCATATAAATTCGTTCTCAGTTCTTACAAATACTCGTTACGGGAAAAGACAACTTGAAATAGAAAGACTGCTTGAAAAAATTGTTATGTTTTTTGAGTAAAACAAACACAATGGAAGATATAACCAGAAGAACCGACCGTAACGATTTTTGTTTGCAACTTTCCCAAACACAATACAGGATAAATATATTATTGAAGTGCCCCTAAAAAGGTAATGGCCATTTTATCCCCCATTGTGAAGGCGGTAACCAGATTATTCAGTTCTGTTTTTATAACACAATGAGCAACGACAACGAAATACTTTTAAAGGAAAACAAAGACCGCTTTGTTATTCTGCCTATCAACTACCCAAAGGTTTGGGAACAGTACAAAAAGCATGAAGCCAGTTTCTGGACTGCCGAAGAAATTGATTTGGGCAGCGATATGAAAGACTGGAATGCTTTGAATGAAGGCGAACGCCACTTCATTTCGCATGTACTGGCATTTTTTGCCGCAAGTGATGGCATTGTGAATGAGAACCTTGCGGTGAACTTTATGAGCGAAGTGCAATTGCCAGAAGCAAGGTGCTTTTATGGCTTCCAGATAATGATGGAAAACATACACAGCGAAACCTATGCATTGCTTATTGATACTTACATAAAAGACCCGAAAGAAAAAGATAAACTGTTCCACGCCATTGATACCATACCTGCGGTAAAGAAAAAAGCAGAGTGGGCCCTGCGTTGGATAGACAATGGAACATTTGCCGAACGTCTGGTGGCTTTTGCTGCGGTAGAAGGTATTTTCTTCAGCGGTAGCTTCTGCTCTATTTTCTGGTTAAAGAAAAGGGGGCTTATGCCAGGTTTAACATTCAGTAATGAATTAATCAGCCGCGACGAAGGTTTGCACTGTGAGTTTGCATGTTTATTGTACAGCATGTTAAGTAACAAGATGTCAAAAGAAGATGTTACAAAAATTATTACAGATGCTGTTGAAATAGAAAAGGAATTCATAACAGAAGCATTACCTGTTGCATTGATTGGTATGAATGCAAAACTGATGCAGCAGTACATTGAGTTTGTGGCCGACAGGTGGATTGCGGAACTGGGTTACCCTAAAATCTACAACACCACCAACCCATTCGATTTCATGGAAATGATCTCGTTGGAAGGCAAGACAAACTTTTTTGAAAAGAGGGTAGGCGATTACCAAAAAGCAGGCGTAATCGGAACGAAGGAGTCGCAAGCTTTTTCTGTTGATGAAGATTTCTAAATGAGTACACTAGCAAGCAGTAACTAGTAACCAACTAAACTAACCACTAAATATATATTCATCATGGAAGTGATAAAAAGGAACGGCAAACGAGAGTCCGTAAAGTTTGACAAGATAACAGCCCGTATAGAAAAGCTGTGTTACAGTCTGGACAGACGTTTTGTAAGTGCCGTTGATGTTGCTAAAAAAGTAATTGAAGGTTTGTACGATGGTGTTACCACCAGCGAACTGGATAACCTTGCGGCAGAAACTGCGGCATCACTAACAGTAAAGCACCCAGATTATGCAACGTTGGCTAGCCGTATTGCGGTGAGCAACTTGCACAAGAATACCATCAAGAGTTTTTCTCAAACAATGAAATTGTTGTTTGAATGCACCGATAGCAAAACTGGCAAACTGTTGCCTTTATTGGCCGATGATGTTTGGGAAATCATTGAGCAAAATGCAGAGCTGTTAGATAGTACCATTATCTACGACCGTGATTACGGGTTTGATTATTTCGGTTTTAAAACATTGGAAAAATCATACCTGCTGAAACTGGACAATAAGATTGTTGAACGTCCGCAGCACATGTACATGCGTGTTGCTATCGGCATTCACAAAAACGATATTGAAAGTGCCATCAAGACCTATAACCTGATGAGCGAACGCTGGTTCACGCATGCCACACCAACCCTGTTCAACGCAGGCACACCGAAGCCGCAGATGAGCAGCTGCTTCTTGCTGACCATGAAAGACGACAGCATCGAAGGCATTTACGATACCTTGAAACAGACAGCAAAAATATCGCAAAGTGCGGGTGGTATTGGCTTGGCTATCCACAACATACGTGCTACCGGTAGCTATATTGGCGGTACCAACGGTACCAGCAATGGCATCATCCCAATGTTGAAAGTATTCAACGACACTGCACGTTACGTGGATCAAGGTGGCGGAAAAAGAAAAGGTGCATTTGCTATTTATTTGGAGCCTTGGCATGCAGATGTGTTTGACTTTTTGGATCTGAGAAAGAACCACGGTAAAGAAGAAATGCGTGCAAGGGATTTATTTTACGCACTATGGATATGCGACCTGTTCATGAAACGTGTGGAAGCCGATGGCGACTGGAGCCTGTTCTGCCCCAACGAAGCACCAGGTTTACAGGATTGCTACGGTGAAGAGTTTGAAAAATTGTACACTTCATACGAAACTGCAGGCAAAGCAAGAAAAACAATCAAGGCACAGGAACTGTGGTTTGCCATATTGGAAGCACAGATAGAAACCGGCACACCTTATTTGTTGTATAAAGATGCTGCCAACGGCAAAAGCAACCAACAGAACTTAGGTACCATCAAGAGTTCTAACCTGTGTACGGAAATTATGGAATACACTTCTCCAGATGAGATTGCCGTTTGTAACCTGGCTTCATTGGCATTGCCACGTTATGTAATCAATGGCAAGTTTGACCATGATAAATTGTATGAAGTAACTTATGAAGCTGCCAAGAACCTGAACAAAATAATTGACAACAATTACTATCCTGTTGAAGAAGCAAAAAACTCCAACCTACGCCACCGCCCAATTGGTTTAGGTGTGCAAGGTTTGGCCGATGTGTTCATCCTGTTGCGTTTGGCTTTTGAAAGCGAAGAAGCAAAACAATTGAACAAGGATATTTTTGAAACCATCTACTTTGCTGCAATGACTGCAAGTAAAGACCTTGCTAAAGTTGAAGGTGCTTATGAAACCTACGAAGGCTCACCGGTTTCAAAAGCAGTGTTCCAGTTTGATATGTGGGGTGTTGAGCCAAGCCTTCGCTGGGATTGGTACACCTTGAAAGCAGAAGTATTGAAACATGGTGTTAGGAACTCGTTATTGGTAGCACCGATGCCAACTGCATCTACTTCCCAAATTCTTGGCAACAACGAATGTTTTGAACCATACACATCCAACATCTATGTTCGTCGTGTATTGAGCGGTGAGTTTGTGGTGGTGAACAAACATTTATTGAAAGATTTGGTAGACCTGAACCTGTGGAACGATGAGATGAAGAACAGCATCATGCAGCACAATGGTTCCATCCAAAAAATAGATGGCATTCCTGACCATGTAAAAGAGATATACAAAACCGTTTGGGAAATAAAGCAACGTGCAGTAATTGATATGGCGGCAGACCGTGGTGCATACATCTGTCAATCACAATCATTGAACCTGTTTGTGGATGCACCTACAACTTCCAAACTAACATCCATGCACTTCTACGCCTGGAAGAAAGGGTTGAAAACAGGTATGTACTACCTGCGTACCAAAGCAGCGTCGCAAGCAGTACAGTTTACTGTTGAAAAACAAGGTGGCAAAACAACCGAGCCTTTAATCGACTCTCACAACTTGACTGTTGTTGAAGGTGGTGCTTCGGTTGAAGACAAAATTGTAGAAGGTGCAGTTTGTACCATGCAAGATGGCTGCATCAGCTGCAGTGGCTAGAACATCATGTCTACTGACTTTATATTGCAAAATCTGTCATGTTAAAACCATGGCAGATTTTTTTTATCATTCGAATTTATTTTAAACAATACCCAACTTGAATATGAACAACACCGAACAAAGAATTGTCGAATCCGAAACAAGAATTTTCAAAGCCGTGTTTCCCAATACCACCAACCACTACGATACCTTATTTGGCGGCACTGCCATGCACCTGATGGATGAAGTGGCATTTATTGCTGCTACAAGGTTCTCCCGTAAAAGGGTAGTAACCGTTTCATCCGATAAGATAGATTTCAAAAAATCCATACCTGCCGGTACCATTATAGAGTTGATTGGTAAAGTGGTGCATGTTGGCAACACGAGCCTGAAAGTACTGGTAGAAATTTTTATTGAAGAAATGTACTCCAACGTAAGGGAGAAGGCCATTACCGGCACATTTACTTTTGTGGCCATCGATATGCACCGCAATCCGATTAATGTTCTGTAATGCCCTTGCTGTGAATGCATGCTAATAAACCTATTGCAGACGCATAGTTACAACTGCGGTATTTGTCACTTCAAAGTCAAGTTCCTCTTTCCGTAAAAGGGTTTCCCGATGGCGTTGTTGCAATGCAATTATTTAACAGTTATTTGTTGCTGTGGTAACTTAATATGTGCGATTTTCACTCCGCAAAATAAACAGCTATACATCTGTACATAAAAGCAATATTCTAAATAGCTAATAATTTTAAGTCCGGGCTAACTCAATAAATGTGGCACTTTCATCACGCAGTTGGTAAAAGAAAAAATATGGATTGTTGAACCCGGCACCAATTAACAAAAGCCCTTTATAAAAGGGCTTTTGTATTGTATGCAAACAAGTTCCTGATTGCGTAATATAGTTTTCCTGAAAGTATAGCTCTACATTATATCCAAGCCACAGTTTTGCAATTCAAAAACTTGAACATGGGCATCAAACAATTATTCGTAGGTATATTATTTACAGTAGCCATCAGCAAAGCCAACGCACATGCTTTATGGATAGAGACCAACCCAATCGGCATACAGCACAAAAACCATGAGGTAAAAATATTCTTTGGGGAATATGGCTCCAACGAAAGGGACACTACAGCCAAATGGTTCAGCAACCTGCGTGATTTTACATTATGGGTTACGGCTCCTTCGGGCAAAAAACAACAACTAACCAATACGGCTGCAATAGATTTTTGCAAGGCCGTTTTCACTACCGAAGAAACAGGCATTTACACGTTGTCCATTTCTTTGGAAGTAAGGGACCCTTACCGCAAATCCAAGATACAGTACTACGCCAGTGCCACGGTAAGCGTAGGGGCATCTGCTGTCGGTAGCAGCAACATTACCCAGGCTACAGATGTGGCACTGCAACCAAAATCGGACAGTATCAAAACAGGCACTCCTGTAACCATCAACCTATTCTTAAAAGGTCAGCCATTGGCAAAAAGCAAAATCTCCATAGTATCGCCTACCGGTATTAAAACAGATATCGAAACCGATGCCAGCGGGGCAATTACTTTTACGCCCAACGAAGCTGGGACCTATATGTTGGAAGGCTTTTATATCGTTAAAGAAAACGGTATGCAAAATGGAAAGGAATATACTTCCATCTATCATTGCATTACCACCTGCGTTTATGTAAGCAAATAAATATCCAAGCGAAGGTTTCACTAAGAGTGGAAAAGGGATAAAGAGAGGAAAGCCTTTTTTCGCCTCTTCCTCTTAGTTAATGATTGTTTTTTATTAGCCACAATTTTCATTTGTGCAAGCAAATAAATATTCAAGCGAAGGTTTCGCTAAGAGCTAAAAAGAGAGAAAGAGAGGGAAACCAGTTTCTCCTTTCCTCTTTTCCCTCTTAGCGATTGTTGTTTTTATACCTACAATTTTCTTTTATAAAGAACAAAGCAAATCGGTATTTTCATTTTTAAAATACTGTTATGCAACCTAAGCAGCAACTTGGCCTGTTTTCCCTTACCATGATTGTGATAAGCCTTGTAATTGGTATGGGCATCTTTAAAACCCCAGCCACCATTGCAGCCAAGTCAGGTACAGAAACAATATTTTTTGCAGCCTGGGTCATTGGTGGCTTTGTGGCCCTATGCGGGGCATTAACCTATGCAGAAATTGGCCAACGCCTGCCTGTTATTGGCGGCTACTATAAAGTGTTTGCACATGCCTACCACCCATCCATTGGTTTTACGGTAAATGCACTGATATTGATTAGCAATGCAGCATCGCTGGCCGTAGTGGCACTAATAGGGGCCGATTATGCAAGCGATTTATTGTTCGGCAAACCTTCCAGTATGCTGTTCAATATGCTGGTTGCCATAGTGCCCATTGGGCTTTTTTACCTGGTTAACTTATTGGGGTTAAAAACCAGCAGCACCACGCAAAATATATTAACGGTTATCAAGATTTCGCTGGTGGTTTTATTGATCACTTCCCTGTTTAAAGGAATGGTGGTTGAGCCACATGGCTACAATACAGATGCACCTGTGTATACATACAATGGCAGTAACGCAGGTCTCTTGCTTATGCTAAGCCTGGTGGCCGTATCGTTTACGTATGGGGGTTACCAACAAACCATCAATTTTGGTGGCGAGGTAAAAAACACCCGCACCATGCAGCGTGGTATTGTCATTGGCATTTGCATCGTCATATTCCTATACCTTGCCATAAGCTATGCCTATATAAAAGTCATTGGTTTCGACAAAATGAAAAATGCTACGGCTATCGGTGCATTGCTTTGCGAAACATGGTTTGGCAAGGCAGGCGGCAAAGTGTTCGATGCCTGCATGTTCCTGAGCGTAATGGCTTATGTAAATGTATTGCTCATGGCAAACCCAAGGGTCATGTATGCCATGAGCCAAGATGGGGTTTTTCCCAAAGTGTTTTCCTACAAGCATCCAAAAACAGAAGTGCTTATTCCGGGGCTTACCTTGTTTGCAGTGGTGGCAATTATTGTGACCTTTTTTGGCAAGGGGGTAGATGATGTACTTAGCTTCAGCATCTTTCTGGACTGCTTCGGTATGAGCCTGTCTGCCGCCACTTTATTGATTCTCAGAAAAAGGAAACAGGGCGAAGCCAATGTAGCCAACGGGTTCTCAAAAAGTATAAGCCCACTGCTTTGCATCATATTCGTGGTTTCTTATGGCTTCGTAGCCACTGCTGTTGTAATAGGCACGCCAATGGCTGCACTTACAGGCGTTGTGTTAATGGCAGTATTCATGTTACTGTACTTTGCTTTCTATCACAACAATAACAAAGCAGGCAATTCATGAGTTAAACAATGCTGGTGCGTGCCCCGCCTGTGCGGGCCGGGCTATCCGTTACTGCTCCGCATGCCACAAGTGGCATTTGCGTGGCATCCACTGCTATCCCTCACGCCAGGCTCCGTAGTAAATGCAGCAATGAAATGATACGCTCTATTGAATTTACTTCCCCAATGAATGGCTATGCCATATTGCGTATTCTTTGCACCAGCTTCCTAGGCCAAAGCCTATCCATACAAGGTTTTTCAATCAGCCAATAAAAAAGGGTGCCTACTAGCAATACAAATGGCAGTACAATCACTGCCTGTAATAACAAGTCCTTGTAATAATCATGCGTAAGCCATTTTGCAGTTAGCTTATCCATTACAAAAATCAATACGGCATAATGCAATAGGTAAATGGAGTAACACATGCTGCCAATAAGCATGACCCAGTTGGTGGTAAAAATGCGATTAACCACAAAACCTTTAAACACGCCCACAAATAGCAATCCGTAGCCAGCATACTCAAGCCACTGCATATACAACCGCACATCGCCATTGCAATACATAACCAATACAAAACCTACTGCAAAAGCAATATCCCACAACAAAGATTTTTGCTGTAGCAAATGCTGGTACTGCATATATACATCGGCCAATAAAAAGCCCATAAAAAAAACGGGCAGGTATGCAAATAGCGAGTACTGTAAATGTGCGGCAATAAAAAAACTGTCGTAACGGGCATACAGCATACCGCAAGCAACTATCAATGCAACAAATACCAACCGCCTTATTGCTGCCCTGCCAATCAAGAATAGCTTTACCAATAACGGCAGCAACAAATAAAACTGTATTTCAATTTCCAATGTCCATGCAACCGGGTTAATGGTGCTTCTTCTGCCATACACTATATTATGGCTATAAAAAAAACTGCTGATATAATGTGGCAGGCTTTCCCTTAAACCCTCATGCATCAGCACCGCCTGAAACAGCAACAGGGCAGTAAGCACCAATAAATAGGGCGGCTCCAATCTGGTTAGCCTACGCAGGTAATACTGCTTTAGCAAAACGGGCTGCCCATTATACAGGTACTGCTCAATAAAAGGCAGGCACAGTATAAATGCACTGATGCAGAAAAAAATACTGACCCCATTGGAACTGAGTTCCAAAAAACGTGATACGGGATTGCTGTAAAGAAAGTCCTCATCCAAACCAATGCTCCTGGTAAGGTGCAAATTAAAATGGCTTGCCACAACAGCCACAATGGCCAATGCCCTTAACCCATCAATTTCCTTGATAACCGGGCGGCCACTTGTTTGCCTTGCTAGTTTTGAAAACAGGTTTTGCATTGCTGCAATAAAAATAGGCATCTGCGGCAATTGCACTCATTTCATTTTATACTGCCAGCAACCGGAATTGTAAAAACATTCACAAAAAGAAAAAGCGATTCTTTTATTTATGGCATCTTTAGCCCGTAAATGGTTTAGCGTTGGCCATAGTAACCGAATTATAGCCTTATTGGTTAGCCCGTTTCCTTTATTTTTGTTTAGATATGAGAAAGATTTTATCCCTGTTGCTTTTCATAGCCGCATTCAAAGCACCTGCACAGCAAGTATCCGAAAAATGGGACTTGCGTAAGTGCGTGGATTATGCCATGAAAAACAATATTTCGGTAAAGCAATCAGAAGTGCAGGCACGCATCAGTGCACTGCAGTTAAAGCAGTCCAAATTGTATCAATACCCTACTGCAAATTTTGGAACTGGCATTGGCCTGCAATTTGGCCGCTCCGTAGACCCCACTACCAACCAGTTCACTACCTCCGAATTGTTATACCAGAACTATAGTTTGCAAGGCGGGGCACAACTGTACAATTGGGGCCGTATAAAACACAGCATAGCTGCTTCGCAGTTTTCGGCAGAAGCCGCTTTGGCCGATGTGGCAAAAACAGCCAACGATATTGCCTTGAGCGTATGTACCTATTACTTGCAGGTGCTTGCTGCAAGGGAACAAACCAACATCAATAGCGTACAGATTCAGCAAACCACGGCACAATTGAACGATACCCGCAAAAGGGTAGAAGCAGGCTCGCTACCGGAACTGAACCTGGTAGAGCTGCAGGCACAACTGGCATCGGACAGTAGCAATTACATCAGCAGCCAAACCTCGTTCGAGCAGAATATCCTGTCGTTAAAAGGATTATTGAACATAGATGCCGCAGCCTCTTTTGAAATAGAGACACCTTCGGTTGACAAGATACCATTGGAACCGATACTGGATTTGCAACCGGCCGTTGTGTACCAATTGGCACTTGCCAACCAGCCACAATTAAAAGGCGATTCATTAAGGATAGAAAGTAGCAAAAAAACAGTGCTTGCCAACAAGGCACAGATGTATCCCACTATTTCTGGTAGCTACTCACTAAGCAGCGCACTCAACAACAAGGCACTGGAAATAACTTCGGCCACACAGTTTATTGCACCCATTGGCAAGGTTACCGTTGGTGGTACCGATTACAATGTGATACCCAATAGCCCCTTTACCAATTATACCTATGGCAAAACGCCCTATTTTAGGCAGCTGGACCAGAACTTTCAACAGACAGTTGGCGTTAACATTGCCGTACCTATTTTCAATAACGGGCAAAGAAGGATTGCTTACGAACAATCGAAACTTACCTTACAGAGCTATGTGATTACCAAGGAACAGTCTAGCCAGAAACTGAAACTGGATATTTATACGGCCTATACCAATGCTACCAATGCCCTGCAGAAATTCAACGCAAGCACCAAGCAGGTAGAAGCTGCACAGAAAGTATATGAGTTTTCCGTTAAACGGTACGATGTGGGGCTGCTTTCTACGCTGGACCTGATTACTAACCAGAATAAATTGCAGAATGCAAAAATCCAACAGCTGAGCAACCAGTACGATTATGTGTTTAGGATGAAGCTGCTGGAATTTTATAGGGGGCAGGGCCTGAAGTTGTAAGCTGGTGCAGGTTGTATAAACCACTTTGGTAAAAGCCTGGCAGTAATCCGGACCCACATGGGTGCGACGCCAGTAAAGCTGGTACATGTACCGGGGCTGGTTACAAAAAAATAAAAACGAAATGTTGTTTTATGAACAAGAAACTTTGGTGGATAATAGGAAGCCTTTTAATTGTGATTGTGGTATTGGTTGCATTGAAGAAATCGGGTGTTATTGGCAAAGAAGATGGCATTAAGGTTACGGCCGAAAAAGTGGCCAAACGTACCATTATTGAAACGGTAACTGCCAGCGGCAAGATATCGCCCGAAGTGGAAGTGAAAGTGAGCCCCGATATTAGCGGCGAAATTGTGGAACTGAACGTGAACGAGGGCGACAGCGTGAAACTTGGCCAAGTAGTGGCCAGGATATATGCAGACATCTATGCATCGCAACGTGACCAGGCTGCTGCGGGCGTGGCACAGTCGCAGGCATCGCAAGCCAATGCCGAAGCACAACTGGGTGCATTGGAAGCATCGCTACAGCAGGCAAAAGCAAGCTACGACCGCCAGAAAAAACTGTATGATGACAAAGTAATATCCCGTTCGGAATTTGAAGGTGCAGAACAGGTGTATAAAAGTGCACAGGCAAACCTGAATGCAGCCAAAGAAGGCATTAGGGGCAACAAGGCCGCCATACTGAGTGCACAGGCAAATTTAAACAAGGCCAGTAAAGACATGAGCCGTGCCGTTATTGTGGCACCCATGAATGGCGTGGTAAGCCTGCTGAATGTGAAGAAGGGCGAACGTGTTGCGGGCAACAGTTTAAGCATTGGTACCGAAATGATGCGTATTGCCGATTTGGGCAGTATGGTGGCACAGGTGGATGTTGGCGAAAACGATATACCCAAAGTGAAGTTTGGCGATACGGCCATTGTAACCATTGATGCGTATGGCAGCCGGAAATTCAAGGCCGTGGTGTTTAAGATTGCCAACCCAAGTACGTCTGTAACCAGCACGGCTGCTACATCAACCGATGTTACCAATTATAAAGTGCATGTACGCCTGCTGCCAGAAAGTTATGCCGACTTGATTGTGAAAGGCAAGTCTTTTCCTTTTCGCCCCAATATGAGTGCCACGGCCGACATACAGACCAGGACCGTAAAAGATGCACTGTCTGTACCGCTTGCTGCCGTTACTACCCGCGACAAGAAGGGCGAAGCCATTGAAGCAAAGAAAGACGATGCCAGCAAGACCAATACCAATACAGATGCCCCCAAAAACAATAGTGCTGATGACGGTATTGACGAAGTTGTTTTTGTATTGCAGCCAGATGGCATGAACGTGAAAAAAGTGAAAGTGAAAACCGAGATACAGGACCTGAACTATATACGCATTCTTAGTGGGCTAACCGAAAATGATACCGTAATTACCGGCCCGTATAGCTTACTGAGCAAGACATTGAAAGAAGGTAACAAAGTAAAAGTGGTAGAAAAAGACAAGCTGTACGACGAGAAGAAAAAAGATTAAATAAAAAGGGAAGCAATTGCTTCCCTTTTTATTTGTTACAAGCTATGTACATATATCAACTTTACTGGTCCCGATAGCTATCGGGACGCACCCATCAGCATTCAATACATACTTCAGCAAAGGTTCCATAGCATCTGTTTCCTTTTATATCTATTACCTAATTCGTATGTTTGCCCTTCACTAATTATGCCTGCCATGCAATTTGGAATGATAGGAAGCGGAAGTTGGGCAACAGCCCTTGCAAAAATTTTAACGGATAACGGTAATGCTATTCACTGGTGGGTACGCAATACAGATACCATTAACTACATACAGCAACGCAGGCATAACCCGCATTATTTAAGTGGTGCATATTTTAACCAGCAGCAACTGCATTTAAACAACAACATTAAAGAAGTAGTGGCCAATTGCGATGTATTGGTTATTGCCGTACCTTCTGCCTATATTGAATATGCATTGCAGGAGTTGGATAAAGATGCATTGAAAGGCAAGAAAATCATTTCGGCTATTAAAGGCATTCTGCCATCAACCAATCAGCTACTGAACGATTATTTGGCAGAGCATTTTTCTTTTGAACTGGAAAACTATTTTACGGTTCTTGGTCCATGCCATGCAGAAGAAGTGGCGGCAGAAAAATTATCGTACCTCACATTTTCTGGTATTGACGAACCAACGGCAGCAACAATGGCCTCGCATTTTAAAACGGATTACCTGAACACATTGACCAACCACGATGTAATGGGCGTACAGTACGCTGCTGTGCTGAAAAACATTTATGCCCTGGGTGCAGGTATTGCCCATGGGCTGGATTATGGTGATAATTTTCAAAGCGTGTACATAGCCAATGCAGCAGATGAGATGGTGAAATTTTCCCGTAAAGTCATCAAGGATTTTTCATTGGAGAACAATAGCATTAACTACGCAGCTTCGGTTTACTTGGGCGATTTGCTGGTAACCTGTTACTCTTTGTATTCACGTAATAGGACCTTTGGAAACATGATCGGCAAGGGCTACAGCGTAAAGGCTGCCCAATTGGAACTGAACATGGTTGCTGAAGGTTACAATGCCAGTAAATGTATTTACAACAACAATAAAACCATTAAGGCCGAAATACCCATTGCCACAACCATTTATGAAATTTTATGGAACCATGTACCGGCAGCCGAAGGTTTTAAGCAAATTGAAAGCATGTTGATGTAAATGTTTTATAACTTTATGCCATGCCTGTTTCATTTACATTGGTAAGTCCTGTAACAATTATTGTATTACTTGGCGTAGTGCTAATGGTGAATGTATGCAGGCGGCTGTTCTCTAAACATCCTCACTAAACAGGTCGGCAGCAATACCGTCTGCCATGAATTTACCTTTGGCTGTTAATTGCAGAAAACCATCTTGGTGAACGATCTGTTGTAAGACGATCCATTTATCTGCCCGGTGCAAAACAGCTAGGCCCTTCTCTTCACCAAAACGGTCTTTTACTTTTTTTAGCGACAAACCTTCCATGGTTCTAAGGCTGGTCATGATGTATTCATTCAATTGCTGTGTTGCAGTTAATATTTCCATTTCAAAAGGCACCATACCCTGCTCAATGCCTTTTATGTACAAGGCATTGTTGGCAATATTCCATTGCCTTGATACGCTATTAAAGGAATGTGCCGATGGCCCCAAACCTATATAATGTTTGCCCTGCCAATAACTGCTATTGTGCCTGCTCCTGAAACCTGGCTTGGCAAAATTGCTGGTCTCATAATGTTCAAACCCGTTTTGTGCAAGTGTTGTAAGCAATATTTCAAAATGCCTGGCCTGTTTATCTGCATCTACATTTTCAAGTTGCTTTTTTTCAATCAGTTTCTCCAATGCAGTTTTCGGCTCCACAGTCAATGCATAGCACGAAAGGTGCGGAATATTCAAAGACAATGCGGTTTCAATATTCTGTGCCCATTGCTCATCGCTTAAGGTTGGTGTGCCATAAATCAGGTCAATGGTAATGTTGTCAAAATACTGTACGGCCAACTGCAAACTTGCCATTGCCAACTTACTGTCATGTGCCCTGTTCATCCATTGCAGGTCTGCTTCAATAAAACTTTGCACCCCAATACTTAAACGGTTAATACCTGCGGCTTTCCATGCAAGCAGTTTATCTTCCGTAATATCATCCGGGTTGGCCTCCAGCGTTATTTCGGCATTGTTATCAATATCAAAAAGTGTTTGTAACTGCTCCAGTATCCACTGCAAGTCATCAATAGAAAGAAGGGACGGGGTGCCTCCACCCAAATAAACCGTCGCAACCTGTTCCTGTATATAATCTTTTCTCAATTGGGCTTCCTGTACAATTGCCTTCACCATTTGCGGTAACTGCTTTTGCTGTGTAGAGAAATGGAAATTGCAATAATGGCAAGCCTGTTTGCAAAAAGGTATGTGGATATAAATGCCTGCCATTATAGGTTAATTAGTTTATTGGTCAAGAACCGAAGGTTCTCCCTTTGTGTCTTTGTGTTCTTCGTGGTTAAATGTTTTATTGGTAATTGTATGTCAATCAACAATCCAACAACTAAATATTAAGAATCAACTCTAGTTAAGTTTTGCTAAACTTGTTTCTTGAATGCGTACAAAAGTAACACGATATACCTGTTTAGTAACGGCAATGTTATTGTTTGTGGCAAACAGCTTTGCACAGGTATTTTCTTTAACCGTTCATGCAGTAGACAAAACAGATGCCTTTGTACAGCAGCAGGTAAAGCCCAAAACAAGTTTCAGCTCTGCGGCAGCCTGCTACGAATACATTGCCCAGTTGCCCATAGCACTACAGGCAAAAGGTTTTGTAAGTGCTGCGGTAGATACTGTGCAGCGTGATTCATCTGTTTTTAGGGTCACTGTCTTTATTGGCGAGCAGTACACCTGGAAGAACCTTGGCATCAACGAAAAAGACTGGCCATTACTGCATGCAGCAGGCATTAAACAAGATGTATTTACGGCACAACCCTTCAATCATTTGCAGGTAACGCAGTTGCAGGAAAAAGTATTGGACTATTGCGAGAACAATGGCTACCCATTTGCCAAATTGCAGTTTGACAGTATAATCATTGCAGAAAAAGAAGTAACCGCAAAGCTGATAATAGACAAAGGCATACTGTATAAAATGGACAGTATACGCATTTATGGCAATGCCAAAATAAACAAAGGCTTTCTGTACCGCTACCTCAACATACCAGAGAAAAGTGTGTACAGCAAAGAAAAATTACAGACCATCAATCAGCGTTTGTTGGAACTGCCCTATCTGGAACAGTTTCAGGCTTGGCGTTTGAATATGCTGGGGAGTGCCTACCTGCTCGACCTCTTCCTGCAGCCTAAACGCAGCAACCAGATAGATGCCATTGTTGGTTTTTTGCCTGCCAACCAACAGTTGGGTGGCAAACTGCTGTTTACAGTTGATGCAAAACTGAACCTGCAGAATGCATTTGCAACAGGCGAAACCATTGCCCTTAACTGGCAACAGATACAGCCACAATCGCCCAGGTTGAACCTCGTTTTCCAACGGCCCTATATCTTCAACTCACAGTTTGGTCTCGACTTTTCTTTTGATCTCTATAAAAAGGATTCTGCCTTCCTTAACCTCAACACCAATATTGGTGTGCAATATGCATTAAGTGGAAAGCAGAAAATAAAAGTGCTGCTGCAATCATTCCGTACCAATCTGTTGGATGTGGATACCAGTGCTATAAAAGCCTCCAAACGCCTGCCCGATATTATTGATGCAAGCGTTACCAGCCTTGCACTGGAATATGAACTGGCCAATACCAATTACCGCTTCAACCCAACAAGGGGCAATGAAATCAAACTGAGCTTTGCCGGTGGCAATAAAAAAATACGAAAGAACAGTTCCATCACACAGATACAGGATGCATCGTTTAACTATAATAGTTTATACGATACCATCAACCCAAGTTCCTACCAGGTAAGGGTAAGACTCAATGCTGCACAGTATTTTCCGCTGGGCAGGTTCTCTGTTTTCAAAACCGCATTGAATACGGGCCTGCTGCAAAGTCCGCAGATATTCCGCAACGAAATGTTCCAGATAGGTGGCTATAAACTGTTGCGTGGTTTTGATGAAGAAAGCATTTACACCAACCGTTACATTGTGGGTACATTAGAGTACCGCTACCTCATTGGTCTCAATTCTTATTTCTCTGTTTTTACTGATATTGGTAATGCCAGTAACAGCATCACTAAGCTCAGCTATGGTTATGTTGGAGCAGGCATTGGGCTTGCCTTTCAGACCAAGCAAGGCATTTTCAACATCAGCTATGCCGCAGGCAAACGCAGCGACCTGCCGCTCAACATGCGTGAATCAAAAATACATTTAGGCTTTGTGAGTTTGTTTTAGGGAAGTAATATTTATGTAACCAACTACAGAATATCATTTCAACTGCGGTGGCGTCGCACCCATCAACTGGAGAATAGGACTGGGCTTTATTAAAAAACCTCCCTATCTATACTTTTTCAATGGGCTTCTTTTCTGATGATAAATAGAAATAACAGTAATTGTTTCGCTTGCCTTATCAATCGTATAAATAATTTTGAAAGGGTATTTCTTTAAACCAAGTTCGTAATAGTTGTTGTACTTGTTATGCCAACGTGTGGGGCTAGTGCAAATCAATGCCAATGTGTAATCAACAGCAGCAACAAAGTTTTCAGCGGCTCTTGTGCCTCTTGCCATGTACCAGATAATAGAAGCCTCATAGTCTTCCTGTGCATGTTCATGCAACTGGTACTGGAAGCTCATATAGCTTTACTAGTCTTTAAAATTTTTTGAATACGTTTCTTGCTTTCTATACTGGAAATAATTTTTGCCTTGCCTGATAATAGATTCTCGGTTCGTGTATCCAATTCGGCTTTAAGTTCAGCAGAGTAATCGGGACTGCTATTTTCTATATCTGCACCAATAATTGTATATAGAGCTTTTAGCTTTTTATCATCTGCCACTTCCAAGTAATTATGCAGTTTTTGTTTTATGAGAGCGGTTGTCATACAATCTTGTTTAAACAAATTTACTTTTAAAACGGGCATTTTGTATAAAATATACTAGCATACTAGCAACCAATAACCAATTAACTTTCTTCTACCCCTTATTCGCCAGTTGCCCGCAAGCTGCATCAATATCTTTACCACGGCTCCTTCTCAGCCTCGCATTTACACGGTTGCTTTCCAAGTAAGCCATAAAGTTATCCGTAGTTTCTTCATCAGGTTTTACAAAACGGAATTCCGAAATAGGGTTATACTCAATAATGTTGATCAGGTCGGCAGGTACCTGCCTATAAATTTTTATCAAATCATCCGCATCCTTCTGGCTATCGTTCAGGTTCTTGAAAAGTATGTATTCAAATGTTATTTCATTGCCCGTTTGCTTATAGAAATAGTTCAACGCTTCTATCAACACTTTAATGTTGTTGCTTTCATTAATCGGCATGATCTCGTTACGCTTTGCATCGGTTGCAGCATGTAGGCTCAATGCCAGTTTAAAACGTACTTTATCATCGCCTAACTGTTTGATCTGTTTGGCAACACCCGCTGTAGACACCGTAATACGTGTAGGGCTCATAAACAAACCATCTTCTGCACTGATGCGTTCAATGGCTTTCAATACATTTTTATAATTCAGCAAGGGCTCGCCCATGCCCATAAAAACAATATTCGTCAACTTTTGGTTATAGGTTTCTTCGCTCAGCTTGTTCAGCAAAACCACTTCGTCATAAATTTCATCATAGGTAAGGTTACGCTTCCTTTCCATATAACCGGTTGCACAGAATTTACAGCTCAGGCTACAGCCTACTTGCGACGATACACAGGCCGTTTTCCTTTTTTCTGTAGGTATCAATACACCTTCCACAAAATGGCCATCAAATGTCTTGAACCTGGCTTTTAGCGTACCGTCTTCGCTATGTTGCGATGTGTTGATGGTTAGGGCAGGCAACGAAAATGCTTCCTGCAGTTTGGTACGGAGGTCCTTGCTTAGGTTGGTCATGTCATCAAAACTGTTGGCCTGCTTCTGCCAAAGCCATTCCCATACCTGTTTTGCACGAAATTTCTTTTCGCCCATTTTCAAAAAATAGTCTTCCAATTCTGACGCACTTAAATGGCGGATATTCTGTGTTGACATGTAGCAAAGATACAATTTGCAAATTTGATGAGATGCATTTCACAGATTAAGCAGTTTTGTTTTCCTTTGCCCCTTCGCATGAACCTGGCGGTTGCCGGGTTGAAAATATGCAGTTGATGGGTGCGACGCCCATGCAGTTGCATTGTATTACCGAAGTTGGTTACAAAAAAATACAATAATGGAAGCTTGTTATATTATAGACGCCGTTAGAACCCCAATAGCCCGTTATGGAGGCAAGTTAAGTGGCGTACGCCCCGACGATTTGCTGGCCCATGTAATAAAAGCACTGGTACAAAGGAACCCCGGTATTGATGTGGACAGGATTGAGGACGTGATTGCAGGTGCCGCCAACCAGGCCGGCGAAGACAACCGGGATGTGGCACGTATGGCCGCATTGCTGGCAGGCCTGCCCGTGACCGTAGGCGGCAATACCGTGAACCGTTTATGTGCAAGCGGGTTGCAGAGCATTATGGATGCCAGCCGTGCCATTATGTGCAACGAAGGTATGCTGTACATTGCTGGCGGTGTGGAGAGTATGACCCGTGCCCCTTTTGTTACCGCAAAAAGCGATGGTGCCTGGAGCAGGAAAGTGGAAACTTTTGATACCACCATTGGATGGCGTTTTACCAATAAGAAACTGGCCGAAATGCATCACCCTTATAGCATGGGCGAAACTGCCGAGAATGTGGCCAAGCAATGGAATGTGAGCCGTGAGCAGCAGGATGTGTTTGCCTATGCATCGCAGGAAAAATATTTTGCTGCATTGCATGCGGGCAAATGGAACGATGAAATAATACCGGTTGAAATAACCGAAAATAAACAAGCCACCGTATTTGCGGTGGATGAACACCCACGCCAGACTTCGCTGGAAAAGCTGGCTGCCCTGAAACCTGCTTTTGCCAAGGATGGTTCCGTTACCGCAGGCAACTCATCGGGCATTAACGATGGGTCTGCGGCTTTGTTACTGGCAAGCGAAGAAGCGGTGAAGCTATTTGGCCTTAAGCCTTTGGCAAGGGTAATGAGTATGGGCGTTGCTGGTGTGGACCCAAGTATTATGGGTGTTGGTCCCATACCCGCCAGCCGAAAAGCCTTGCAGCGTGCAGGTTTAAAGGCAAGCGACCTGGACCTGATAGAGCTGAACGAAGCATTTGCCAGCCAGGGCATTGCCTGTGTGCGTGACCTTGAACTGGATATGGACAAAGTAAATGTAAACGGTGGGGCCATTGCCATTGGGCACCCATTGGGTTGTAGCGGCAGCCGTATTTCGGCAACGCTGCTGCACGAACTAAAAAGACGCAACGGTAAGTATGGCCTGGCAACCATGTGCGTAGGTGTTGGCCAGGGTGCAGCCATTGTTTATGAAGCGTTGTAGTCATTAAAAAAGGCATTGCTTTTAATTAGTTAATGAAGAAATCTATTGTTGGATATATAGCCGTATTGATGTTGTTTGCACTGATGACTGTTCAAGCGAGTGCCCAGTGCAGCAATGTGGTGAGCACTTTTCCGTACCAGGAAGGTTTTGAGGCAACCAATGGTGGCTGGACAACAGGCAGTGGTACCTGGCAATGGGGCACGCCATCCAAACAGGTAATAGCCAATGCCGGTGGTGGCAACAAGTGTTGGGCTGCGGGCGGTTTAAACAGGGGGCAATTGTACAATGCCAGTGAAGATTCCTGGTTGCAAAGCCCCTGCTTCGATTTTACGAACCTGCACAATCCATACATTACGTTTAAACTGATATGGGAGATTGAATGGAAATGGGATGCAGTAACATTGGAGTACACAACCGATGGTGGTGCTACCTGGAATGCACTGGGCACCAATAACGATGGAGCAAACTGCTTGAATGCTAACTGGTACAATTCCACTTCTTCAAAAAATGGGTGGTCGGGCAATGTGCAACCTTCGGGCACATCGGGCAGCTATACCTGCGAAGGCGGTAATGGCAGCGGTACCTGGCTTACGGCAAAACATGTAATGCCCATGCTGGCAGGCAAACAGCAGGTGATGTTCAGGTTCCATTTTTCGGGCAGTCCCATTTGCCGCGAATACTATGAAGGGTTTGGTGTGGATGATATCGTTATAAAAGAAACACCTGTGGCTGGTGTTGATTTTGATTATACTTGTAGTGCAAATAACATGGCCAACTTTATAAATGCTTCGGGTGGCTGCCCAACAGGTTATTTATGGAACTTTGGTGATGTGGCTTCTGGGGTTAATAACGTTTCTACTGATGAAAACCCTGTGCATGTTTTTTCTTCACCAGGTACATATAATGTAAGCCTGACTGCTTATTATTCAAGTGGCCCGCCTTTATCGTACAGCAAAAGCATCACTATTATCAATGTATCGCCCACAATTATTAGCGGCATACCATGTAATGGCCAGGCAACTGGTGCGTTAAAAGTAACGGTTACACCCAACAACGTATATAGTTATAGTTGGAACACGACCCCGGTACAAACATCAGCCACAATAAACAATCTTGCTGCAGGCAATTATACTGTTACGGTTAGTACAGCCAATGTTTGCACTACATCGCAAACCATAGCATTAACGCAGCCCAATGTTTTAATAGCAGCACCTTTAATTACCGATGCCAAATGTGCAAAAGCAAGCGGGGCCATTGATGCCAATGTAACTGGTGGAACGGCACCTTACCATTACCAATGGTCTAACGGAACGGGCAATGCCATTGCAAGTGGGCTTCTTCCCGGCACCTATTCATTGAATGTTACCGATAACAATGGTTGTACAACAAATGCAAATAACCTGCTTGTAAAAAATACCGACAATAATATTGCTGTATTCTTGGGGAATGATACGGCTATTTGCCCCGGCGATAAATTGTTGCTGGATGCAGGCATTTTTGCTACTTACCTATGGCAGGACAATAGTAGCACCCAGACTTTTGATGTTGTAAAAACAGGTAAGTATTCGGTAGCCGTTACCGATGCTGACGGGTGCACTGCTTCTGATGAAATAAACGTTACGGTAGATTGCAGCGATGTGTATTTTCCTACGGCATTCACACCAAATGGCGATGGCAACAATGATACCTTTGGCCCCATAGGAAACGTAGCGGCGGTTAAGCATTATACATTCAGGATTTACAACCGCTTTGGCCAGCTTGTTTTTGAAAGCAACGACCCATATAAAAAATGGAGTGGCAGGCTTCAAGGCATACAACAAACCGCAACATTTGTATGGATGGCCAACTATACCATCAATGGCAAAATACCTTATAGCAAAAAAGGAACGGTTACGATTATTAGATAGCTATTATTTAAGGTGATTACTTGTAATACACTTCATCCAGATAAAACAGCCCATCACTTTTTTTCCAGTACCAGAATTTCTTTTTGTAAATGCAGTATTCGCCTTTCAACGATGTCTTGGAATATTCTTTTGGTACATACAATACACGGGGTGGAATCATTTTGTGCCTGGCCATTAAATTGGCTTTTTGTTCGGGCGTAAAAGACCTTTCCAGTTTTGTATAATCTGCTTTGATGCCTTCATCTGCAGGCAGGCCGGACTTCGGGGTAATTACCCTGCCCACCCCATCAATAACAACCAATGGAGTTGTTTTTACTACGGGTGCTTCCGTTTTTGCAGGTATTGTTTTTTTATGGCATGAGGCTGTAAGCAATAAGAGGGCTAATACAAAAACAATGTTCTTCATAGTGTGTATTTGAACAACCCGAAAGGAAAAGATTATGCCACGAAATTTTAGAATGCATAGTTCAGTAGATCGTGCTGCGTTAGGTTTTCTTGATTGCCGGTTTGCAGGTTCTTCAACATACAACTTGCTTCTTCCATTTCTTTTGTACCAATAATTGCTGCGTATGCAATTCCTTTTTTGTCTGCATACTTAAACTGTTTGTCAAACTTGGCCTGCTCATGATATATTTCGCAACGTATGTTTTTTGCCCGTAGCTGTTGCATTAAACCAAAAGCTGTTTTGCTTTCGGCTTCGCCCAGGTTAAAGAACAGCACTTGGGTACCCGTTTCCACATTTTGAGGAAAAAGTTGCAACTCTTCCATTACATCATATATCCTGTCCACACCAAATGAAATGCCCACACCAGGAATATTCGGTACGCCAAATGTTCCCGTCAAATCATCATAACGGCCACCGCCGCCAATGCTGCCCATTTGTACGCCTTTGGCTTTTATTTCAAAAATGATACCTGTGTAATAATTCAATCCACGGGCAAGGGTAAAGTCGGTAATGATTTGTGATGTATGATTTGCAATTTGCGATTTGCCGTAATCCAAAACATATTCTATTTCTTCAATGCCTTTTTTGCCAGTTTCGTTTTCGCCAAGCAAGCTTTTTAATTGAACCAATTTTTCTTCATTGCTTCCATCAATGTTTAGATATTGTTCAATGGTTGCAATTTGTGTTTCATTCAACCCTCTTTGTAATAGTTCTTCTTTTACTTTTTCCAAACCAATCTTATCCAGCTTGTCAATGGCAATAGTTATGTCTGTCATCTTATCGGCACCGCCAGCTATCTCTGCCAATGCCGCCAATATTTTCCTGCTGTTGATCCTTATTTCCACATCAATGCCCAGCTTTGCAAAAACGGTTGCATAAATATTGGTCAATTCAACTTCATTCAATAAACTCTTGCTACCAACAACATCCGCATCGCATTGGTAAAACTCACGGTAACGCCCCCGTTGTGGCCTGTCTGCACGCCATACAGGTTGTATCTGATAACGTTTAAAAGGCATCGTTAACTGGCCGTGATTCATGGCCACGTAGCGTGCAAAAGGAATGGTTAAATCGTAACGCAATGCACGCTCGGTAATGTCAGTATTGTTTTTTCCTTCCAGCACTTTTTCAAAACCTGCCCTTGCCTTTTCGCTTTTATCTGCTAGGCCATTATTGAGAATTTTAAAAATCAGTTTGTCGCCTTCATCGCCGTACTTTCCCATCAACGTATCTAAGTTCTCCATGGCTGGTGTTTCCAATGGTTGAAAGCCATACAGTTCAAACACACTGCGTATAGTATTGAAAATATAATTTCGTTTGCGTACAACGTCTGCACTAAAATCCCTTGTTCCCTGCGGTAAACTTGGCTTTGCCATTACTTGTATATTGTTTGTTTCATTGCACCTGCAATGAAAGTGATTTATTGAAATGTTGAATATTTTTTTACGATTGCCTCACATGCTTTGTCTATCATGTCAAAAACTTTGTGGTAACCATCTTCCTCGCCATACCAAGGGTCTGGTACATTCCTGTTTTGGCCAGGGTATAGTTCGTTCAGCAACAGGTCGGTTTTGTTATCGTTCCATAATCCGGCACTTATCCTTCTTACGTCATTATAGTTACTGCTGTCCATCACATAAATCCTGTCAAACTGCTGCATGTCTTCTTGTACAAACTGCCTGCACTGTTGCTGGCCAATATCTATACCGTTTAGTTTGGCTACTTTTTGCGATAATCGATGCGGTGCTTCGCCCACATGATAGCCGGCGGTGCCTGCACTGTCTACTTCCCAATCCAAACCAGCTTTATCAATCCTGTATCGCATAATGCCTTCTGCCAAAGGGCTGCGGCAAATATTGCCAAGGCATACCATTAAAATTTTCATCGCGGCAAAGATAACTGTTCGGGGCTTACTAGGTAAGGGCAGCCCTTTACGGTCTGTTTAAAAACACAGCTGTTACAATTGTTGCAACTTATTGCCGCAGTATTATGGATTTTTATTGATGCCTGCATCTTAATTGCAGACCCTGGGCCCGGGTTGGTAACTACATTTTCAAACCATGTAATGTGCAACTGGCTTGCATCCCTTATGTGCACCAGTTGTGCATCCAACTCAAACTAAAAATTATGAAACCTGAAAAGATCCTGGAAAGCGACATGCTTGACATTGTGTTCGAAAACAGAAACAAGGAGTATGGTGCCTACGAATTACGCAAAAACTATAACGGAAGGGTGCAACGGGCATTGGGCGGTACCGCACTTGTTGTGGCCTTTTTTGCCATAACGCAAAGTTTTAAGGTGACACATAAAACTGGCTCTTTTGTGCCAGAAGTAAAAGATGTTTTTTTGGCAGATATGTCACAGCCTAAAGAAGAAGTAAAGCCTAAGGAAGAGGTAAAACATAAATCAATTGAACAGCCCAAGGAAATAGCCCAACAACAATTTACACAGCCAATAATTACACAGGATCCCCCTGCACCTGTTGCTACAGTGGATCAATTGGATAAATCAATTATTAGCGATGTGACTAAAGTGGGTATAGATGCAGATCCTGGGATTTTGGAAGGGCCTAAATCAATAGGGAATAGCCCTGCTGGAGATATTGTCAAACCTGTTGAGGCAGAAAGCGAGAATGTTGTTAGGGAGTTTGCCGAAACCATGCCCCAATTTCCTGGTGGTAAAGAAGCATTCATCAAATTCATGCAAAAAAATCTCCGTCAACCCGATGATTTTGATGAAGGGCAGAAACTTACTGTCATCGCAAAATTTATTGTGGATGCAGAAGGCAATATTGTGGACATAGCCATTGTACAGAACGGGCGTAAGGACCTGGACGAAGAAGTGATGCGGGTGGTACGGAAAATGCCCCGGTGGAACCCCGGCATGCAAAACGGAAGAAAAGTTCCTGTTTACTTTAAAGTACCCGTAACATTTGTTGGACCAGAATAGAATTATTCCCTAATTTGCCCATCCCCAATTTTAAGTAATCATTAAATGGAACGGAACTACAGGGACAAGCAACATAAAAGCTATACTTTAATGCGTAGAACATACGACATCACCATGGCAATACTCATACTTGGGCTGGCCGTGGTGATGGCGTTTGGCGAACACTGGCATATAGAAAGAATTACCAACATAGACAAACTACTGCGTTACCTAATGGCGGGCATTTCTTTTTTATACGGCGGGTTCAGGTTGTACAGAGGAATTAAAGCTGAATATTAACAATGAAAAGAAAGCTGATTATAGCACTGGGGTTTTTTTGTTGGGTTACTGCGTGTAAAAACACATCGAACAATAAACCTGCAAATACGGATACACCCAAAAGCGGAACAATCCATATAAGCGTGGACGAAAGCTTTAAGCCGGTGATTGAAGAGCAGATAAAAGTGTACCAATCCACTTACCCCGACGCACACATCATAGCATCTTACAAAGCAGAAATTGAATGCTTCAAGGATCTGGAAAGCGACAGCACAAGACTGATTGTTGTAGCAAGGGGATTGACACCAAAAGAGCAGGCCTATTATGAAAGCCAATTGTCTTTCAAGCCTCAATGGTCAGAAGTGGCTTACGATGCGGTTGCCATTATTGTAAACAGCAATGGTAAAGACAGTGTATTTACCATGCAAAAAGTGAAAGACATATTAAGCGGCAAAACCAATACGGTTGCCATTATGGATGGAAAGAACGCTACTAGTACCGTACGTTTCTTGAAAGACTCTGTTTTGCTTGGCAGCGAATTCGGAAAAAATGTAGTGGCAGTAAACGGTAGCGAAGCAGTGGTAGAAGCAGTTTCCAAAACAACAGATGCCATTGGTTTTGTAGGGCTTAGTTGGGTAGGCAACAACAACGACCCCAAGCAGGAAGCACAACTGAAAAAAATAAAGCTGGCATTGGTTGAATGCGTGAAATGCGATGAAAAAGGCGTGTTTGCAAAACCTAGTCAGTCAACTATAACATTTGCCCAATACCCTTTGGCACGCCCCTTGTTTTATATCGTCAAAGAAAATGTAACGGGGTTGGGAACAGGGTTCACCAATTTCATGGCATTGGAAAGGGGGCAGTTGATTTTTAGACGTGCAACCCTTGCCCCATCAAAAATAAATTTTAGGGTCAGGAAAACAAATCTCTAAATAACTTAGAGCCGGTTTTAGGAATAACAACATAAAATACAACAAATGAAGAAAACAGTTTCCTTAGTAGTGGCAGCATTAATGGCTGTAATTTTTGTATCTGGTCAAAATGTTGCTGATGGAATCAAATACATCACCTACGGTAAAGACAAAAGTGCGTTAGAGGTTCTGCAAAAGGCTTACAATGCAAACAGTAAAGATCCACAAACAATTTATTGGTACGGACAGGCTTTTTTGGCCAAAGACCCAGAAGACACCAAAGGGGCAAAAGCGGTATATCAAAAAGCTTTGCAAGATGGTGTGAACGATGCATGGATATGGGTAGGTCTGGGCCATGTGGAACTTTTGGAAGGTGGCGATATCAACGCAGCCAAACAAAAATTTGAACAGGCAATTACTGCTACCATAGAAACCAAAGGAAAAAACAAGGGCAAGGCAAATGCAGCTATACTGGATGCTATTGGCCGTGCCAATGCCGATGGTGGCAGTAAGATTGGTGATCCTAATTATGGTATTGAAAAATTGAAACAGGCTGGTGAAATAGATAAAACCACTGCAGACATTTACGTGAACATGGGTATATTATACCAAAAGATTGGTGGCGAAATGGGTGGTGAAGCCGTAAAAGCCTATACCGAAGCCATTACCCGCGACCCTAAAAATGCCGATGCAATGTGGCATATCGGTAAAATATACGGTAGCCAAAACAATAAAGACCTGATGGAGCAATATTTTGGTAATGCGATTGCTGCTGACCCTGCATATCCACAAGTGTACCTGAGCTGGTTTCAATATTACCAGAACAGGGACATTAACAGGGCAAAGGAATACCTGGACAAATTCATTCAATATGCTGATAAGGATTGCAAAACAGATTTCTTTTATGCTGACTACTTATTCAGGGCTGGTAAATACCAGGAGTCTTTGGAAAAAACCAAGGCAATGGATGCTGGCGATTGCAAAACCTATCCAATGTTACCTATTCTTTATGCGTTCAACTACGATAGGTTGGGCGATAGCATTCAAGCAAAATCTTATGTGGAGAAGTTCTTTGCCGGCGCACCTTTGGATAAAATTGAACCCGTGCATTACGAGCTGGCTGTAAAAGTATTCAGCAAGTTCCCAGGCAATGAAGCCGCAACCGCCAACTTTTTGCAAAAGGCAATTGACAACGATACATCCAAAGCAAACAAACTGGTTTACATGAAACAGGCTGCGGATATGTTTGCAAAAGCAAAAATGTACAAAGAACAGGTTGAATGGCTACAAAAATACAATGACTTAAAAGGTGGTGTATTGGGCGAATATGAATACTACACTATAACAAGTGCAGCTATCAATAGTAAGGATTACGCATTGGCACTGAACTATGCCAAACCCTATCTGGTTGCTTTTCCTGAAAAGCCACAACCAGTAGTGTTTTACCGTAAAGCTGCAATTGGTCTGGACCCGGATTCAAGTAAGGGCCTTGCCATAGAGCCATTGGATTTTTTGGATAGCATACTTTCAAAAGACCTGGAAAAAAACAAAAAAAGCATATTCAACAACCTGTACTACAAGCTCCAGTACTATGTTAACAAAAGCAAAGAGTTGGAAAAAGCACTTGATGTAACCAACAAAATGCTGGAACTGTACCCTACAGCAGGTGGCGAAGAAAATACCTACGCTCAAAATACCAAGAAGATTATTGAACAGGGTATACAAAAATCAAAACAGTCACCAAAACCTGGAAGTCAGGGGTCCAACACCAAACCCGGTAGTACGGGTGGGGCCTCTTCGGGTAGCGGCACACACTAAATAATAAAAAACAAAGAAAAACTCTCCCCTTTGCGGAGAGTTTTTCTTTTGTATCGTTCACAGGCTTATTTTTGCTGCTAATCATCTAGTTAATTATGAACTGGCTACCCCTTTTATTAGATGCATCTTCCCCCAACAATGCCGACCAGTATTTTCCTATTGGTATTCAACTCATTTTTGCGGCTGGTTTTGTAGGCACCATGTTGGCCCTGTCTGCATTGGTTGGCCCTAAACGCAAAACAAAAGACAAGCTCGAAACTTTTACAAGTGGTATAGAAAGCCATGGCGATGCACGCCAGCCAATGGCCATTAAATATTTTTTAGTCGCCATCCTTTTTGTTCTGTTCGATGTGGAAGTGATTTTCTTTTACCCATACGCAGTAAACTTCAAAGCATTGGGCTGGGCTGGTTTTGGGGCAGTATTGATGTTCGTGGCCTTTTTCCTGGTAGGCTTTATATACATTATCAAAAAGGGTGCGTTAAAGTGGGAAGATTAAGGAATAATTGACCAATGCCTATGCTGCTTTTGAGAAATACGGTGTGGGAATGAGCATTATGATCAAATTTCAAATTAAAATTTATGCGTCCGGTACGTTTTAATATTACCCCAAAAGAAGCCAAAATTGCCGATAGCCTAATGATGGCAGAAATGCCCGAAGGCCATAGTGGCGAAGGCTTTTTTGCAACCAAGCTAAGCGATGTGGTAGGGTTGGCCCGCAAGAACTCTATCTGGCCGCTGCCTTTTGCCACAAGCTGTTGCGGTATCGAATTCATGGCCACTATGGCAAGCCATTACGACCTTGCAAGGTTTGGTAGTGAGCGTGTGGGCTTTTCGCCACGCCAGTGCGACCTCTTGATGGTAATGGGAACCATTTCCAAAAAAATGGGCCCGGTTCTTAGACAGGTTTACCTTCAAATGGCCGAGCCCCGTTGGGTAATTGCCGTAGGGGCCTGTGCCAGTAGCGGCGGTATTTTCGACACATACAGTGTACTACAAGGTATAGACCAAGTAATACCAGTTGATGTGTATGTACCAGGTTGCCCGCCACGCCCCGAAGCAATTATTGATGGTGTAATGCGTATACAGGATCTTGTACAGAACGAAAGCATCCGCAGAAGGGGCAACGAACAATACAAAGAATTGATGAACAGTTACGGAATAGAATAAAAAGCACATGAGTTTAAACAAAGAAACCATAAAACAGAAACTGGTAGCAAAATTTGGCGAACAGCTAACCGAATGGGAAGAGCCATACGGGGTGCTCACATTTACGGCTGCCAAAGACATCAACCTGAAAGTGATGCAGTTTTTGTATGATGATGAAGAATTGAAATTCAGGTTCCTGACCGATTTATGTGCCGTTCATTACCCCACAAGGAAAGATGAAGAAATAGCGGTTGTGTACCATTTGCACAACCTACCAGACAATATACGCCTCCGTTTCAAAATATTCGTTCCTGCAGTACAGCCCGATGTGTTTACCGCATCCAAACTGTTTGAAGCGGCCAACTGGATGGAACGCGAAACCTATGATTTTTTTGGTGTGAACTTCATTGGTCATCCAAAATTGAAAAGAATCTTGAATGTGGATGAAATGGACTATTTCCCAATGAGAAAAGAGTTTCCATTAGAAGACCAAACAAGAATTGATAAAGATGATGAAATGTTTGGCAGGGGCGGTACTCTAGGTTTCGGTACACAGAAAGCAGTGATTGAAACCGTTGCAGAGGATGATAAGAACAACGAAGGCGAAGAAGTGGTTTAGGGCTTCGGTATCCAGATAAAGCCTAATTAAAATATAAGCTGGTATAACACAATACATAAAATGTCAGACGTACAACATCATATTAAACTGCCCGATGGCTCAATAGAAAAGCAAACCACAACGCTTAATCTTGGCCCAACACACCCTGCTACGCACGGCGTAATGCAGAACATTATTGAGTTGGATGGCGAAAGGATTGTATCGGCAGAACAAACGGTTGGCTACATTCACAGGGCTTTTGAAAAGCTGGCAGAACGTAGGCCCTTATATCAAATTACTACACTTACAGATAGATTGAACTATTGCAGCAGCCCAATCAACAACATGGGCTGGCATATGACCTGCGAAAAACTGTTGAATGTAAAAACACCAAAGCGTGTTGACTATCTACGTGTAATCATAATGGAGATAGCAAGAATTACAGACCATTTAATCTGTAACTCCATTGTTGGTGTTGATAGCGGCGCATACACAGGTTTCCTCTACGTAATGCAATACCGTGAGTTGGCTTATGAAATTTATGAAGAGGTTTGCGGTAGCCGTTTAACCACCAACATGGGCCGTATCGGCGGTTTTGAAAGAAACTTTACCAATACTGCTTTCGAAAAATTGGAGAAATTCTTGAAAGAATTTCCAGTTGCCTGGAAAGAATTTGAAAACCTGTTCACCCGTAACAGGATCTTTATGGATAGGTTGATAGGTACTGGTGCCATCAGTGCCGAAAGGGCTTTGAACTATGGCTTTACTGGCCCCAACTTAAGGGCTGCCGGTGTTGATTATGATGTTCGTGTGCACACTCCATACAGCAGTTACGAAGATTTTGATTTTGTGGTTCCTGTTGGAAAAACTGGCGACAACTACGACCGTTTTCTGGTACGTGGCGAAGAAGTTTGGCAATCACTTTCAATTATAGAGCAGGCATATAGAAAAGTGCAGGAGTTTAAAGGTGCAGATGCAGAAGTTTACCATGCCGACGTGCCCGAATACTACTTGCCCGAAAAGAAAGACGTGTACACAAAGATGGAAGCCTTGATCTGGCATTTCAAAATAGTGATGGGCGAAGTGGAAATGCCCAAAGGCGAAGTGTACCATAGTGTGGAAGGTGCAAATGGCGAACTCGGTTTCTACTTAATAAGCGACGGTGGAAGAACACCATACAGGCTACATTTTAGAAGACCATGTTTCATTTACTATCAAGCGTATCCGGAATTGACAAAAGGTGCCATGTTAAGTGATGCCATCATGACCATGAGTAGCTTGAACTTGATTGCAGGTGAATTGGATGCATAAAACAGATAAGTAATGTAAAATATGGAAGGCTACATAAAGCAACATGTTTTACATTTTGAATTTTATATTTTACATTTTTTATGGTGAAGTTTAACGATACACAATTACAGGAATTCAACAGGCTCGTAGCCCGTTACCCGCAAGGCAAACAAAAGAGTGCCTTATTGCCTGTGTTGCATTTGGCCCAGGACAGCTTTGGCGGATGGCTCAGCAGCGAAACAATGGATTATGTGGCAGAACTGTTAAGCATTCAACCCATTGAAGTATATGAAGTGGCCACTTTTTACAGCATGTACAATTTGAAACCCGTTGGCAAATTCATGTTCGAAGTTTGCCAAACAGGACCTTGCATGATTAGCGGCAGTGACGATATTGTTGCATACATCAACGAAAAACTAGGCATCAAAGCTGGTGAAACAACTGCCGATGGCCTGTTTACATTAAAGACCGTGGAATGTTTAGGGGCTTGCGGTTATGCACCCATGATGCAGTTGGGCAAACACTTTCGCGAACATTTGACAAAAGAAAAAGTTGACCAGATAATTGACGAATGCAGAAGGAACGCTGCGGTAAATAACTAGACAATGAAGAAGGTAATTCTTTTACAGGTTTTCTTAATGGCTGCACTGTTTTCTTTTGCTCAAACAAAAGACGAACAAGAAGTAACCGTCAATGTGAAACTTTTGCATAGTACCATCTTTGGTACCAAAGACAGTTTAACGTTAGAGAAAATGTCTGCAAAAGAAGTTACCTATGGTCATTCACATGGCAACTTGCAAGACAGGAAAACATTTATAGAAAGTGTTAGTCACAACAAATCTGTTTATACCAATATTGAAGCAAACAACATTTCAGTTATTGTAAACGGCAATACAGCAGTAAGCCGTTATTTGCTTACCGGTACAGAAACAAACAAAGCAGGAAAAGTAACGGAACTAAGATTGAATATTTTACAGGTTTGGGTAAAGGAAAAGAAAGCGTGGAAGATGATGGCAAGACAGGCAGTAATGGTTGACGCAAAATAATTGTATGGATTATTCTTTATCACTGGAATTTTTTGTGCAGGCCCCGCCTGACGAAGTGATGGAACTGCTTACAAACCCTGATTTCATTAGGGATTGGAGCGGCGGGGAATCTTTGATAGAAAAATTTGTTGGCGGCAAACTGGTACTGTTTGATGGTTGGGTAGAAGGTAAAGTGCTAAAGGTTACCAACGATGAGTTGGCTTATACATGGAAGCCTTCCAATTGGAGCGAAACAACTGCACCATCGGAGGTACATTATAAAATGGAGCCAGCCAACCATGGTACAGAAGTTTATGTAACGCACACCAAACTTCCCAACAAGGAAGAAATGGAAAACTGCAGAATAGGGTGGGACAAAGACTTTTTTGCGTTGATTGGCGAATATTTGGCAAATAGGAATTTATAGATGAAAGCTGTTTTGATTATAGTATTGCTCTTTGTACATCATGCATTGTTTGCACAGGATACCACCGGACTTAAAAAAGCAACTGCTTCATTAAACGAAGCATTGCTAAAAAAGGATTCTGTTGTATTGAAGCAATTACTGCTAGACGGAATGAGTTACGGGCACAGCAATATGTGGCTGCAAAGCAAACAGGAAGTAATTGCAGACCTGTACAACGGCAAACTGGAATATAAAAAGATTGAAGCAGGGCCCGAAAGCTTTACCATCAACAGCAACACAATTGCTGTAAGGTGCAACACAAAAGTGGAAGGTGTTTTAAAAGGAACAGCTTTTAGTTTGAACCTGCAGGTGTTGCAGGTTTGGAAAAAAGTAAAAAGGCATTGGGTTTTAATAGCAAGGCAGAGTGTAAAAATGTAAATAAACTGAATGAAAAGATTGATTGGGGTATGTTTAATTAGCTTGTTCTTTGCTTCTTGTGCAACTAATTATCATTTAAAGAAACATAGGGAGGTCAGCAAAGAAGGCAAAGACTATAGCACTGTTTCTGTCAACTATGCAACAACCTATGAACACCCTACACTAGGCAGGCTTTATTTGATATTGAAGGGTAATATAAATGTGTATAGAAGGCTTATTAATCGTACTGTTGTTGATTCTCGAGGAATTGCCAAAGAGAAAACAACTAGTATAGATTATGTAAACAAAGAAGGGACTGAACAGTTTCTACTTTTCGAGCCCGATAATATTGCACCTATGATATCGGATTATGAGCCAGCTGTAACTTTAATGAATAAGTTTAAGAAGGTTCAAAAGTTTCGACAGGTCAATACAACAATTAACTGGGTGTTGCTGGGAGGAAGTTTTGCGGCTGCAACCAAAAGCCCTGAAGTTGGCGGAGCAATGGCTTTGGTTTCCGTAGGAAACATGATTGTAAATACGGTTAGAAGGTTTAAGACTATTTCTTTACTTAGTGATGTTGTTTTTGAATACAACAAGAAAAAGTAGCGAGTACAACAACGTTCCGGACCCTGATGGGTGCGACGCCAGTAAAGCCGGGTTATGCATCATGCCGGCAACATAAAAAATAAAAAGCTAAAGGCTAATAGCTTGCAGCTAAAAGCTAAATATAAATGGGAGTAAAATTATTACTAGAAAAAGCCCACGTACCTAACATCAGGTCGTATGATGTGTACCGTCGTGAAGGTGGCTACCGTAGCGTAGAAAAAGCTTTGAAAGCAATGGATCCTGCATCTATTGTGGAAGAAGTAAAGAAGAGCGGTCTGCGTGGCCGTGGTGGTGCGGGTTTTCCTGCCGGTATGAAATGGAGCTTTATTGCCAAGCCAGAAGGTGTTCCACGCCACTTGGTGTGCAATGCCGATGAAAGCGAGCCCGGTACGTTTAAAGACAGGTACCTGATGGAGTTCCTGCCGCATTTATTGATAGAAGGTTTGATTGTTTCCTCATTTGCATTGGGCAGCAACGACACCTACATTTATATACGTGGCGAATATGCATGGATAGTGGATATTCTGGAACATGCCATTAACGAAGCAAAAGCCAACGGCTGGTTGGGCAAGAATATTTTGGGTACGGGTTTCGATTGTGAAATACATGTGCAACGTGGTGCTGGTGCCTATATCTGTGGCGAGGAAACAGCATTGATTGAAAGCCTCGAAGGCAAGCGTGGCAATCCCCGTATTAAACCACCATTCCCAGCCATACAGGGCTTATGGATGAGGCCAACCGTAGTAAACAATGTAGAAACATTGGCTGCTGTGGTGCCTATCATTAATATGGGTGGTGATGAATACGCAAAGATTGGTGTTGGAAAAAGCACTGGCACAAAATTGATTTCAGCATGCGGCAATATCAACAAGCCAGGTGTGTATGAAATTGACATGACGATAAGTGTGGAAGAATTTATTTACAGCAACGAATACTGTGGTGGTATAGCCAACGGCAAACGATTAAAAGCCTGTATTCCTGGTGGCTCATCCGTGCCAATATTACCAGCCAATTTGTTACTGAAAACAGCAAAGGGCGAAACCCGATACATGAACTACGAAAGCCTGGCCGATGGTGGTTTTGCAACAGGTAGCATGATGGGTTCCGGTGGTTTTATTATACTGGACGAAGACCAATGCGTAGTAAAAAATACATATACTTTAGCCCGTTTCTATCGCCATGAAAGCTGCGGACAATGCAGCCCTTGCCGTGAAGGAACAGGTTGGATGGAAAAACTGTTGCAACGATTAGAAAATGGCCAAGGTAAAATAAGCGATATAGATTTGTTGTGGAATATTCAGAGCAAGATAGAAGGCAATACCATTTGTCCGTTGGGCGATGCAGCAGCTTGGCCAGTAGCAGCAGCCATCAGGCATTTCAGGGACGAGTTTGAATGGCATGTAACCAATGCACAAGAATCGCAGGTAAGGAATTTTGGCCTGGCACATTATGCAGATGAGATACATGTACCTGTGAGTGCATAACATTTATTAAGCGAATTGAGACAGATAATATTATGAGTGAACCAACTCCATTGTTTAAAGTAACCATCGACAACATTACGGTAGAAGTACCCGCAGGTACAACTATTTTAAATGCTGCCCGACAAATAGGTGGCGAAGTGGCACCGCCTGCCATGTGCTATTACAGCAAACTGCAAGGCAGCGGTGGTAAATGCCGTACCTGCTTGGTAGAAGTAAGCAAGGGCTCCGAAAAAGACCCACGACCAATGCCAAAGCTGGTTGCAAGTTGCCGTACAACGGTAATGGATGGCATGGAAGTAAAAAACATCACCTCACCAAAAGTGTTGGATGCAAGGGCAAGTGTGGTGGAGTTTTTATTGATCAATCACCCATTGGACTGCCCCATTTGCGATCAGGCCGGTGAATGTCATTTACAGGACCTGAGCTACGAGCATGGCAAAGAAGGCACCCGTTACGAATTCCAGAGAAGGACTTTCCATAAAGTGGATTTAGGCGATAAGATACAGTTGCACATGACGCGTTGTATTATGTGTTTCCGTTGCGTATTCACTGCCGACCAATTAACCGATAAAAGGGAACATGGTATCCTTGACCGTGGCGACCATGCACAGATTGCTACTTTCATTCAAAAGAACTTACAGAACGAATTTATCGGAAATGTGATTGATGTTTGCCCGGTAGGTGCGTTGACAGATAAGACTTTCCGTTTCAAAAACCGTGTATGGTTTACCAAGCCGGTAGATGCACACAGGAACTGCGACAACCCAAAATGTTGTGGCGAAGTGCAATTGTGGATGCGTGGCGATGAAGTATTCCGTGTTACGGCCCGCAAAGACGAATGGGGCGAAGTAAAAGAAGCAAGCAATGGCAAAACCGGTTGGATATGTAATGTATGCCGCTTCGACAAAAAAGATGCAAAGGATTGGGTGATAGAAGGCCCAAGCAAAATAAACAGGCACTCGGTTATTGCACAGGGCCACTACGAAGGCGTTGTGAAACCACAGGAAACCTTACCGGAAGTATTGGATGGCAGACAACCAAAACTATTGATGGACATTCACAGCGTAAGCCAGGTAAATAAACCGACTGTTGAACTGAGCCTGCTGGAAAGACCGGCACATTCAACCGACTTTAAATAATAACTAACTGCAGATAGCAATGACTTTATTAACCTTGGATTGGATCTTATTGATTGAAAAACTTGCACTGATTATCGTAATCATTCTGGCAAGTTTGGGCATTGCCCTATACACCACGTTTGCAGAACGTAAAGTAGCCGCTATTTTGCAAGATAGGCCAGGCCCTAACCGTGCCGGCCCGTTTGGCCTGTTACAGCCTTTGGCAGATGGTGTAAAAATGTTTACCAAAGAAGACATTATTCCAAGCTCTGCAAGCAAATGGTTATTCATACTTGGCCCTGGCCTTGCCATGACCGCAGCTTTAATGACCTGTGCAGTGATACCTTGGGGCGGCACCATCGAACTGTTTGACAGAAAGATAGACCTACAGATTGCCGATATAAACATTGGCATACTATACATTTTTGCAGTAGTGAGCCTGGGTGTGTACGGCATCATGATTGGTGGTTGGGCAAGCAACAACAAATTCTCCCTAATGGCTGCCCTGCGTGGTGCAAGCCAGGCCATCAGTTACGAATTGGCCATGGGTTTAAGCTTAATTGCCGTATTGATGCTTACAGGTACTTTGTCCTTAGGTGAGATTGTAAAACAGCAACAAACCGGTTGGTGGAATGTTGTTTACCAACCTTTGGGCTTTTTGATATTCTTTATCTGTGCCTTGGCAGAATGTAACCGTACACCATTCGATTTACCCGAAGCCGAAAATGAATTGAACTTTGGTTACCACCAGGAATACTCTTCCATGAAACTTGGGTTCTATCTTTTTGCGGAATACATCAACATGATCATGAGCAGTGCCGTAATGGCCAGCCTGTACTTTGGTGGTTACGATATTCCTTTTGTGGATGATGCCCATTTATATGCAAGCATCGGCAACTGGACCGCATTGATACAGGTAGGGGTACTGCTTACCAAAATCATCATTTTCATTTTTGTGTTTATGTGGATACGCTGGACGATACCACGTTTCCGTTACGACCAATTGATGGACCTTGGCTGGAAGAGCATGATACCATTGGCTCTCTTCAACATGGTAGTAACAGGTGCCGTTGTTTTATTGAAGATGAACCATTGGCATTTTTAAGGAACTGATTGGAGTAAAGCAACCAGTTGGCATGATGAATAGAATTGTTTAGTCCGTTACAAAAAATATATTTGCAAACATTTACAAAATGCAGGCATTAACAAACAGAGCAAAAGCAGTGGAACGAAGGAAAATGACCTTCCTTGAAAGGATATACCTATGGAATATCATTAAAGGAATGTGGATCACCTTCAAACACATGTTTACCAAGAACCCTACCATTCAGTATCCTGAAAAAAAGAGGGAATTCAGTCCCGTATTCAGGGGCTTACACGTATTGAACAGGGACGAAGAAGGGCGTGAACGCTGCACTGCCTGTGGCTTATGTGCTGTGGCCTGTCCGGCAGAAGCCATTACCATGGAAGCGGCTGAACGTCTTCCGGGCGAAGAGAACCTCTACCGCGAAGAAAAGTATGCAGCCAAATACGAAATCAACATGCTGCGTTGCATCTTCTGTGGCCTTTGCGAAGAAGCCTGCCCTAAAGATGCCATTTATTTAAGCGAAACTTTTGCCCCGTCCAACTTTAACCGTAAGGGCTTTATTTATGGCAAGGACAATTTATTGATTCCAAACCCGGTAACAGCAGCAGGCGACCTGGCAAAAGCAAAAGGCCTGAACTAAATAATGTGCTAATTAGCAAATTTTAAAAATGAACATAACACATATATTATTCTGGTTTTTAAGTGCACTGGCACTGGTAAGTGCCATGATGGTAGTGGTAAGTAAAAACCCTATACATAGCATTCTATGGCTGATACTGGTTTTCTTCGCCATATCTGGTCACTATATTTTATTGAATGCACAGTTCCTGGCAATTGTTAACCTTATTGTATATGCCGGTGCCATTATGGTACTGTTCCTTTTTGTGGTAATGTTAATGAACCTGAACAAAGAAACCGAACAGCAAAAAAATGTGTGGATGAAACTGACCGGTGTAATTGCTGGCGGGTGTTTTCTGGTAAGTACATGCAATGTCATTTTCAATGCCCAATCCGTATCAAGGGAACTGGCAGGTAAAACTGCCCTGATGAAAGAAGGGAGCATTGGCCTTATTGGCACATTGGGTAAGGCACTGTTCAGCAACTATGTAATACCATTTGAAATAAGCAGCGTACTGTTTTTGAGTGCTATGGTTGGTGCAGTTGTTATTGGAAAGAAAGATTGATTTTTAAAAGACACAAGTAACAGGAAGCAGGGCACAAGTTGTTACGACTTGAACTTGAAACTTGAAACTTGAAACTTGGTTTTATATGCCTATACAATATTATATCTATTTAGCATTGGCTTTGTTCAGCATTGGTATCATTGGTGTACTGGTACGCCGCAATGCCATCATTGTTTTTATGTGCATTGAACTGATGCTAAATGCAGTGAACCTGTTATTGGTGGCTTTTTCAAAAATGCACCATGGTGTTGCCTATGCAACCGATAAAGCATCAACCGTTGGTATAGATGGGCAACTGTTTGTATTCTTTATCATGGTAGTTGCAGCAGCAGAAGTAAGTGTGGGCCTTGCAATCATAGTAATGCTGTACAGGAACACCCATTCGGTAGATGTGAATTTTTTAAACAGATTGAAAAATTAGAAGCAGATATGTTTTGATTACGGGGCATATTACTCCGTACTTCTTACCTTCTACTTCCTACTTATAAATAACTTATGAGCAAATTGGTTTACCTCGTTCCACTGTTTCCATTGATAGGTTTCCTTATCAACGGCTTGGGGCGTAAGTCCTTATCAAAATCCTTAATAGGTATTATTGGCAGCGGTGCAATACTGGCCTCTTTTGTGGTGAGCCTAGTACTGTTTTTTGATGTAAAAGCACATGGCGGCAGTGTTGTTTCCTATTTCAATTTTATTGATGTAGAAAGTTTTAAAATTGCTTTTGCATTCCAGGTCGATCAGCTTTCATCCCTCTTCCTATTGATCATAACCGGTATCGGTTTCCTGATACACCTATACTCCACTTCTTACATGCATGAAGAAGAGCCGCAGCATTTTGGTAGGTACTTTGCTTACCTCAACCTGTTTGTGTTCTCCATGTTACTGCTTGTACTGGGAGCCAACTATGTAATCATGTTCATTGGTTGGGAAGGTGTGGGACTTTGCTCTTATTTATTGATTGGGTACTGGTTCAAAAACGAGAACTACAATTACGCTGCTAAAAAAGCCTTTGTAATGAACCGTATTGGCGACCTTGGTTTTCTGTTAGCCGTATTCTGGATCATTACCAGACTGGGCACAACCAACTACGCCGATGTGTTTGCCAATGCAGCACACTTAAGCAAATTCGATGCAACAGTCATTACCACTTTACTGTTTGTAGGTGCAATGGGTAAATCTGCACAGATACCTTTATACACCTGGTTGCCCGATGCGATGGCCGGCCCTACACCGGTATCTGCATTGATACATGCTGCTACCATGGTAACTGCCGGTATATACATGATTGCACGTAGCAATGCATTGTATAGTCTGGCTCCATTTACGCAGCACTTAGTAGCAATTATTGGTTTGGCTACGGCTTTGTTTGCAGCAACTATTGCCATTAAACAAAACGACATTAAAAAAGTATTGGCCTACTCAACCGTTAGCCAATTGGGCTATATGTTTTTAGGCTTGGGTGTTGGGGCATATACCGGTGCCGTATTCCATGTTATGACGCATGCTTTCTTCAAAGCATTATTGTTCTTGGGGGCTGGTTCGGTAATACATGCCATGCACCATGAACAAGACATCCGAATGATGGGTGGCCTAAAGAAAAAATTACCAATAACACATATCACCTTCTTATTAGGTTGTTTGGCAATTGCAGGTATCCCGCCATTCAGCGGCTTCTTCTCCAAAGATGAAATACTGGCTGCCGCCTATGCTGAATCGCCTATTTACTGGGGCGTAGGCGTAGTAACAGCAGGACTTACGGCTTTCTATATGTTCCGCCTGTATGCAACAACTTTCCTTGGGCAGTTCAGGGGTACGCACGAACAGGAACACCACTTGCACGAATCGCCTTCTGCAATGACTATTCCTTTAGTGGTTCTAGCCATATTGAGTGTATTGGGCGGCATGGTAGGCGTGCCGGAAATACTGGGTGGACATCATGAATTGCACCACTTTTTATCGCCCATACTAACAACGGAACACGAACACCATATTGAACACAATGTAGAATTTGGATTGATGGCTGCATCGGTAATACTGGCTGCATTGGCAATTGCTTTTGCAATAGGCAGGTACAGCAAGAAACCCGAACTGAACGATGCCAACGGCTTTGGAAAAGTGCTGGCCAACAAATGGTATATAGACGAACTATACGATGCCATTGTAGTAAGGCCCCTGAATGCCATAGCCACCTTCCTGAAAAACATTATTGAAAAAAGCGGTATCGACGGCATTGTGAACGGAGTGGGCAAACTGGTAAACTATAGCTCACGCCAATTGAGGTTGCTGCAAAGCGGGCTGGTAGGCAATTATATTTTGATTATGGTACTGGGTATCGTTGTATTTATACTTATTTGGTTTTATGATACCACCATACTTAGAATGATTGGCAAAATTTTTTAATTAAGAAATAGGCAAACAATTATATGGTTCCTGTATTACTGATATTGCTTCCGTTAATTACCGGATTGGTTTCTTTCTTCATGAAGGGAGAAAACGGGGGTAAAGCATGGGCTTTGGCTTCATCAATACTTACGTTATTGGTGGCGTTGGGTGGTATATTCCTATACAACCAGCCTGCACACCTTACTTACGATACGTCATGGCTAACCAGTGTTGGCAGCAGGTTTTCTGTAGGTATGGATGGCATGGGCAAAATGCTGTGCCTGCTGACAGCAGTTTCCTTCCCCATCATTTTTCTGGCAACTTCCAAGAACAATTATAAAGATTCAGGCAGCTTCTATGCATTGATGCTGTTGACACAGGCCGGGCTTACCGGTGTATTTGTTGCAACAGACTGTTTGTTGTTCTATTTTTTCTGGGAGCTTGCATTGATACCTGTTTACTTCCTCTGCTCCAAATGGGGAGGTGAAAAAAGGATTGCAGTCACTTTCAAATTCTTCATCTATACATTTATCGGCTCCTTATTGATGTTGGTAGGAATCCTGTACCTCTACTTTCAGACACCTGCACACAGTTTTGCCATCAAAGATTTTTATGCTTTGCAATTATCCAGCGAGCAACAGAACTGTATCTTTTGGCTCATGTTCATTGCATTTGCCATCAAGATGCCGATATTTCCATTCCACACTTGGCAGCCAGATGCATACGAACAGTCGCCTACCGCAACAACAATGGTACTAAGCGGCATCATGGTAAAAATGGGCATTTTTGCAGTGGTACGCTGGCTCGTTCCCATTTTCCCGGAAGCAACCAAATACTACAGCCATTTTATTGTGGTACTGTCTGTTATCGGTATGATTTACGCCTCATTGATTGCCATTAAGCAAGACGATATAAAACGCCTTATTGCCTACTCATCCATTGCACACATTGGGTTAATGGCTGCAGCAATATTTGCCGGCAATGCAATCGGGCTAAAAGGTGTAATGGTACAGATGTTCAACCACGGCATCAATGTAATTGGCCTGTGGATAGTGGCCAACGCAATAGAACAGCAACTGGGCACAAGAAAGTTCAGCGAGCTGGGGGGCCTTGCACAAAAAGCCCCTACGCTGGCAATACTGCTGGTAATAATGGCCTTTGCAAACATAGCACTGCCACTAACCAATGCATTTGTGGGCGAGTTCCTAATGTTCAATGGCTTATTCCAATTCAATGTATATGTAACAGCAGTGGCAGGTATCAGCATTATACTGGGTGCCGTTTACACATTGAACATGGTACAGAAAATATTTTACGGCAACACTGTAATTGCAACAGAAAATGCAAAAGAAATAAGTGGCAATGTACAGTTGGCTTTGGTGGTATTGACAGTGATGATCATAGTATTGGGCGTGTACCCGCAACCATTGATCAACCTCACAAACGATACGGTAAAAGCTATTATAAGCGTACATTAATTTAAAAATAAAACTCCCTTTGGGGTTAAGGTCATCATATGAATGCAATCATTCTTTCGGCTTTACTTGGTGTGGTAATGATGTTTAGCGGCATCGTTATTAAAAGCAAACATGCCATTGTTTCTACAGCACTGGTTTGCCTCGTAATTCTATTGTTGGGCAACCTATGCGATACGTATGGCTGTTTCTCCATATCCATGGACCTGCACGAAATGCTTGCCTTCAACAAATTCGGGCAGTTCTTCAACACCATTGCCATCACTGCAACCTTGCTGTACGTGCTGCTGAGCGGCAAAGACATTGTAAAAGTGGGCAACTACCCCGCAGAATATTTTGCATTGATATTTTTTGTGCTTTGCGGTGTTTCCATACTGTCTGCCTTCAACAACCTGCTCATGATGTTCTTGGGTATCGAGATACTCTCCATTCCATTATACATCCTCACGGGCTCAGATAAAAAGAACCTCAAAAGCAACGAAGCCTCATTGAAATATTTTTTGATGGGGGCGTTCTCCACAGGCTTGATGCTAATGGGTATAGCCCTGCTATATGGTGCAACGGGCTCGTTTGGTATAGAAGCACCTGTTGCCAGGCAACTCAGCAATGGTGTGCAGCAACGTGCCCCTATACTGGAAGTAATCGGGTTGATATTCGTATTCGTATCATTGCTCTTCAAAGTATCGGCAGCCCCATTCCATTTCTGGACACCGGATGTGTACGATGGTGCTCCCAGTGTATTCACTTCATTCATGGCCACCATTGTAAAGGCTGCGGGCTTTATTGCCTTCATCCACCTGTTCGAAGGCAGGGCCGATGAAATGGAATCCATCTGGAAAATGCTACTCGTACTAACCATTGTAGCCACTTTACTGATAGGGAACGTTACCGCTGTTTTTCAGCAAAGCGTAAAACGCATGCTAGCCTACTCCAGTATTGCACAGGCCGGTTTCATGCTGTTTGCCTTGTACAGCAGGAACGATATGGCAAAAGAAGGCATCCTCCTATATGCTGTTGCATACAGCATTGCTACGGTAGGCATTTTTGCCATCTTGATTAAAATGAAGGACTACACATTCGACGGATATAATGGCCTTGCAAAGACACAACCTTTACTAGCGGCTGCAAATACAGTATTCCTGCTTTCACTGGCGGGTATTCCATTAACCGCAGGTTTCTTTGCCAAATACTGGATGCTCGCTTCCGTAATGAAGGCAGGCGGCTCATCGGCCATTTGGTTGATTGTTATTGCCGTAATCTTTGCAGCAGTTAGTGTGTACTACTACTTCCGGGTAATACAGGCCATGTACTTTAAAGAAGGCAATGCAGAAACAACAGAAGAAATAAGCCAAGGCTTCAAGATTGGCTTACTGATAATGAGTGCCATCATCATCATATTGGGTGTATTCCCCGACGCACTACTGCAATGGTTCTATTTTTAAGCACCTATACTGTACAATAAACAAGTAACTTAGTACATAACATGGCCCAAACAAAATGGGATGTCAACTTTATGCCTTAAGGGGTAAAACCATTCATCAAACATGCAGCTTCCTTATTTCTACGAACCAACAATCAATGCAAGTAATGCCCTCTTCACCTTGAGTGAAGAAACAAGCAAGCACTGCATTCAGGTACTTCGTATGAAGGCGGACGAACAGTTGCAACTAACCGATGGAAAAGGCAACCTGTTTACCGCTTTCATTGTGCAGCCAGACAAAAAACACTGCACCGTAAATATTACTGAAACTTCAAACTTTAAACCTCCAACCTTAAACCTTTCCATTGCAATATCCCTACTAAAAAACACCACCCGTTTTGAATGGTTCCTGGAAAAAGCAACAGAGATTGGTATAAGCGAGATCGTTCCGTTGATCTGCAAAAGAACAGAAAGGCAGCATTTCCGTTTCGACAGGATGAACAATATACTGGTAGCCGCAATGCTGCAAAGCAGGCAGACCTATTTGCCTGTGATGCCTGAACCCATTGCCTTTGCAGATATTTTCAAAACGGCAAACCACGAAACAAAACTCATTGCCCACTGCGAAGAAGACAAGAAAACAGCTATCCAACAATTGGCTCTTAGCAATAACATACAGATATTGATTGGTCCCGAAGGCGACTTCACTCCCGATGAAATACAATTGGCACTTGCCCAAAACTATCAACCCGTAACCTTGGGCAATACAAGGTTAAGAACAGAAACAGCAGGCGTGGTTGCAGCCACTTTGTTGACGAACCATTGATGCAGCTATTGGCACACAGATGAAATGGATGGAACGGATTAATAAGAGGGATTGAATCCAATTTCCTGCTTCACAGGGGATTTAAAGCTTATAGTCAACAGCCCCGTCATTTCTTCTTTAAAACTCCGAAACTTACATCAGTACTTGCATAAGGCACATCTGTCGGCTCGGTCATGCTTGCATGATTGAAAAAATCGTTTGCGATATTTTTTCAAAGCGGCGAATGGCGTGCCGTTGCAAGTACGAAGCCATGCGGCTTGAGCTTAATGGTCCTCAAACTACATAAGCCATTTATGCCAAATCAATCCCTTGTTATTTCATCTATTTCATTTTAATTCGTGCAATAAAGCTTTGTGCCATGAACATTATTGAAGTAACCAATGCAGCCACCGAAAAGGATTTCATACAAGTAGCGGTGCTGATGAACCAACATAACCCTGCTTATATACGCCCACTTGATAACGAGATAAACGATGTATTCAACCCATCAAAAAATAAGAATTACAAATACGGCGAAACAAAAAGATGGATATTGAAAGACGGTGCAGGAAAACTGATTGGCAGGATTGCTGCTTTTACCAACAGCAAATACGTGAATAAGGGAACCGAATATGCAACAGGCGGTGCCGGTTTTTTTGAATGCATCAACAACCAGGAGGCTGCCAATCTTTTGTTCGATACCGCAAAGCAATGGCTGCAAAGCAAGGGCATGGAAGCAATGGATGGCCCAATAAACTTTGGTGACCGCGACAAATGGTGGGGACTGTTAGTCGAAGGGTTTGACGATGAACCCGTATATGGCATGCCTTTCAACCCCGATTATTACGAAGCTTTGTTTAACGGCTATGGTTTCCAGAATTACTATAACCAATACTGGTACAAAATGGTGGTGGATGATCCTTTGCCGCCACGCTTTCAAGAGCGTTATGCAAAATTTGCTGCCAAAGCCGGCTACGAAGCAAAGCATATAAGCGTAAAGGAACTGGATAAATACGCCAACGATTTTGCAACCGTTTATAACGCAGCATGGGCACAGCATGGCGAGGCAAAAGAAGTAACCAAGGAACAGATCATTAAACTGTTCAACACCATGAAACCCATTATGGACGAACGAGTGGTCTGGTTTGCCTATTACAAAGAAGAACCCATTGCCATGTTCATCAACATACCCGATGTAAACCAATACTTCAAACATTTCAACGGCAAGCTCAACCTAATTAATAAACTCCGTTTGTTGTACATGAAAAAAACGGGCAAGTGCAAAAAGCTTACCGGGCTTGCATTTGGTGTTGTTCCCAAATACCAGGCATTGGGCATAGACAGTTTCCTGATCCAGGCCTGTGGCAACCTTATACAGTTCAAGGGCTGGTACGACAACTACGAAATGGGCTGGGCCGGCGATTGGAACCCACGTATGGTAAACATCTACAAAAGCCTTGGCGGCCACCAAAACCGCCGGATGGTTACTTACCGCTACATCTTCAACAATAAACATGAATTTGAAAGGCATCCGGTAATGGAATACAATTAATTTTTTGCTGGGCAGTATTGCAAACTTCGCCTTCCGTGGCGTCGCACCCATCGGCTTACGGATGATACCCGGCAACCGTACTAACGGGCAATTGTATCCAATCAATAGGCATGGGCAAACATTGCTGAAAAGCGGAAAATCTTTTAGCCACATCTATGTAAATGCTTCAGCCTCTGCAACAATAATTGCCGCAACCAATTGTGCAAAAATTCTCTAACAGCTAATGGCCAAAGGCTATCAGCTATTGGCTATCTTGCAAACCGTATGGATAAGTTTATTGTATCAGCAAGGAAATACCGCCCACAGAACTTCAATACAGTTGTGGGGCAACTACATATAACCACTACACTAAAAAATGCCATCCGCAACAACCAATTGGCACATGCTTTTTTGTTCTGCGGACCAAGAGGCGTGGGTAAAACCACCTGTGCAAGAATACTGGCAAAAACAATCAACTGCGAAAACAAGACACCCGATGGCGAAGCATGCAACACCTGCAACAGTTGCGTTTCGTTTGATGCGGGTTCATCCATGAACATACACGAGTTGGATGCTGCAAGCAACAACTCGGTTGACGATATACGTAGCTTGGTAGAACAGGTACGCTTTGCACCACAGGCCGGTAAATACAAAGTATATATTGTGGATGAGGTACACATGCTAAGTACCAGTGCCTTTAATGCTTTTCTAAAAACATTGGAAGAGCCGCCCGGCTATGCCATCTTTATTTTGGCTACTACGGAAAAACACAAGATACTGCCCACCATATTGAGCCGTTGCCAGATATTCGACTTTAAACGCATTACTACCAACGATACCGTAGAACACCTACAGGAAATTGTTGACAAGGAAGAAATAAAAGCAGACAAGGCCTCGCTACAGATCATAGCACAAAAAAGCGAAGGTTGTATGCGTGATGCTTTGAGCATCTTGGATAAAATTGTAAGCTTTACCAATGGCGAAGTAAACTATACCAACACACTTGAACATTTAAACATACTCGACCACGACTATTATTTCAAGATGCTGGACTGCCTGCTGCAACAGGATATGGCAGGGGCCATGCTATTGTTTGATGAAATAAACCGCAAGGGTTTTGAAGGCGACCTGGTGCTGAACGGCTTTGCCGAATTTATCAGGAACATACTCGTTTGCAAAGATGCCCGTGCCGCCCAGTTACTGGATGTTGTGGAAGGCATGCAACCCAAATACCTGGCCACTGCTGCCAGTGCCAACACATCGTACCTGGTAAGTGCATTGAATATTTTGAACGATGCGGAAATCAATTTTAAAATGGCACGCAACAAACGCCTGCATGTTGAACTGACTTTGATCAAACTCAATTTCTTGCAACAGGCCATTGAACTTTCCATAAATGACGCAGGCGGCATAGCAAAAAAAAAACGGGTTGATGGTCCGGTAGCTATCCGTTTTAAACCCGTTCCATCAGTACAGATAAAGGCACAGGCAAAAACCACCGAAGCCAAATTGTATGTTGAAAATACCGGCAACAGGGAACAAGGTACAAGCAACAAGAATCAAGATTCAAGCAACAAGGTACAAGCAACAAGCTTCAAGTCTCAAGAAACCAGCAACCGACAACCAGTAACCAGTAACCAGCAACCTGTATCTGGCAACACAATGCTTGCATCAGGTATTGCCGCACAAATTCCAAATTCCAAATTCCCTACCACTTCATCAAACGGGCCAAAGAAAAGCCTGCTGGATGTGCTGCGAGAAAAAGCAGGCGACCAATACAATGTGATACAGGTAGAAGAAGCCGAACTGCTGAACATGGAAAAGCTACGCAAGTGCTGGGATGAGTATATTGAAATCATGCAGAAACAAGGCGGCAAAAACTCAACCATTGGTACTTTTCGCATTGCAAAGCTGGAAATAGTGGATGATATAAGATTTATGGTATCCGTAAATGCGTTAACGCAACAGAAATTTGTGGAGCAGGAAAAGATGATGCTTGCCGATCATATACAAACGGCTTTCAAAAACCGCAGTATCACATTGACCGTAGTGGTGATTGATACGGAAGAAAAACAGGAACTGCCCATTCACCTTGCCTTGAACAGCCGCCAGAAATTTGAGCACCTGGCAGGACAATACCCACTGCTAAACGATTTAAGGAACAAACTGAAACTCTCAATTGAATAAACAATTGCAGTAAAAAAGAAAGGGGCTTATGCCCCTTCTTTTTTATACACTAAATGAAACTGGTACCAGTTATTGTCTTCCTTGGTAACTGTCTTCTCTTTTTGTACGGGAGCTATTTTCTGCCTGCCACTATTGTTCATGCCGTTCATACCATTCATGCCTCGCATGCCATTGCTATGTGGAAGCATGCTTCTGCCCATGTTGGTGGATGTATTGGTGTTTTGCGATACCATTGTCTTCACCTTTTTTAGGGCACCGTTAATTTCAATACCCACACTAAAATTCTTGTTGGCTTTCTTGGCTGTAAGTTCAGAGCCCAACACATTTTTAATGGGTACTATGGCTTCATAAACAAGCCCGCTATCCTTGTCCAGCTTTATGGCCACATGCATGTTGCTCTTGGCATCTTTCAGGCCATACAAGCCATTCTCCATATTAGCAAAACCGGCCACATCATAAAAATCGGATTCTGTCAGTAATTGATGCTTTACGGCATTCTTGTTTAAACCTGCATTCTCGTTTGCAATATCATCGCCTTTCTTTACGGGAAAAAGAAGGGTCATTTTTTTATTGTTCTCGCCTTTGGGATCAAAATAAACTGCCATGCCATCCTTCAATATTTTCATTTGCGTAGCATTGTCCTTACTAAGCACACATACATAAATATTCTGGTCGTCGTTGGTTACCATGTATTGTAATGTATGTTTCTCGTTGCTGAAACGCAAGGGCAGGCTCCAGTCGCTGGTACTGCCATCTGCAATTACAGGTGTGTCCTGAAAATGGCCTTCAGGTGCCAATTGATGCGAGCAGCTACTGATAAAGCAGCCGATAATTATAACCAGTAAGCAATTCTTCATGTTGCATATTTTGGCAACAAAATAGTGGCTATAATATTTAAAAAAACTTAAAATAGGGGAAGGGACAATCCTGTCTGTTAAAAACTGGTCATGGCATCAGTCCTTTATCTGTTCCAATATTTTTATTTCATCGCCAATAATGGAATTGATAAGTTGAAACTGGTCCGTAATTGTTTTCATTTCAGATAACTGCTTGCGTACGGTCAGTTCATCACTTTCAAAACCTGCCTCCAAGTCGCTCTTTCTTTGCGTAAGTAACTGTTGCACTTTTTTGTTCATCGGAAATTTACCGGCAACAAAAACGTTTTCGGTCCTTATGTCTTCCAGCAAGGTTTCGGCATACATAAACTGGTGGTTCACCTGTTTGGCCATCGGCTCAAAATCGCTGCCACCGTACTTTTCACCATATTGCTGTGCATAGTACGACAGTGAAGCAATATAGGAAGTAAGCATGTGGCTGGTGGTCACCAATTGATGGTACTGTTGCAGGTGCAGTTGCTGGCTCTTCGGTTCCGACAGCATTCTTTGCACTGCACCCGAGAAGTTGGCCAACGATACAAATGCTTCCTTACGTGCCAGTTTATATTTAAGCATGTCCAATTTTTTGATACTGAACATGTCTGCAATTACATTGAAATAGGCTTTGTTGGCTTTAAGCGATGCCGTTACCAAACCGTTGATCTGCTCATGCTCCCAGGCCGGTAAAATAAAATAAGAGCATACAAAAGCAATGGCCGAACCAATAACCGTATCAAGTATCCTATCGCTTAACACACTGCCCAAATTGCCCGGGTACAAAAAATGGAAATTGAGCAATACATACAAAGTTATGCCTGCTGTGCTTACCAGGTATTGCAGGCGTAGAAAGCTGTATGCAACAATCATGGCCAACAGCATGGCAATAAAGATAGGTGTATTGGTTTTGGCAAAATACAGGATGAGGAAACCCAGTGCCGCCCCGATCATGGTGCCCGCAACACGCTGAATGTTTCTTTGCCTGCTAAGGCTATAAGCAGGTTTTACAATGGTAGCAATGGTCAGCAATATCCAATAGCCATGCCCCAATGCAAATGCAAGCGAAACAATGTAACCAATTATCAACGCAATGGACAAACGCAAAGCATGGCGGAAATAGGCAGACTTGACGGTGATGTTTGACAACAGCAAATGCATATCGAACTTGGATGGCTCCACAAAATGCTTTACTTCTTCACTAGTTATCTGCTTACTTATTTTTTGGCGGTAATTGGTATAGGTCTGCAAACGTTTGATGCGTTCAGTAAGGTCCTGCAGGCTATGCAGTATATGTCTTAGCTTAATGAAACCTTCTACACTGGCAGCATTTAACTGTTGCTTACGCAAGGTTACAAATGCAAGGTTGCTTTGTTCAAAAGCAGTGTTCAGTTCAGCTTCATTCTTATAGGCATAACCAGCCTGCACTGCAAGCCCAGTATTGTGCAGGGCATTGGCAAGTATGTTGATGTGCTGTTTGTAGGTTTCAAGAATGCCCGTGCCATCAAACTCCTTATGCAGTTGAATATAGTCCTGCTGCGAAGTCATGATGCGTTCAAACAGGTCAATGCTGTCCAGGAAAATCATGGTAAGCCTCCTGCCGGTATTGGTGCTTTCTTTTAGGAACTTCCTCGTCTTGAAAATGATTTCCCTCAATTCGTTTTGCTCATTGTGTATGTTTATCTGCTGCTGCATCAACTGCTGCATGATGGCATCGCCTTTAAAATCCTTACTGTAAAAAAGTGCCTTGCCATGCAGGTAATTGCCAGCTTCTATCAGGCTTTCGCCCAGCAATTGCTGTACAGGTTTGTAAGGTCGTAGCGTGTTGGATAATAAACTTAATATCAAATACCAAGTGCCACCAATGGTAAAGTGCAAGGCTGCATAAAAGCTGTTGTGCCCCGGCAGTTGGTTCACGTTGATCACAAATACGATCAGCCCAATAAGCCCAATGGAGTTGGCCCTTGTGCCATAAACGGCAAACAACGAAAACAACAAACTAAACAATATGATTTCCGTACCAATCAACCAATGATAACCATGGCTCAACCCCGCTATACAAACCACCACGCAGTTAATGATGATGCTTGCCACCATGCCGTTGATGCGGTGGTGCCTGGGCCCCGGATTGTCGGTCAATGCCACAAACAGTGCCCCTAGCGGGATGCTCATCATGGCAACCAACAAATCGTAATGGTACAGGATGATTCCCGGAATAAGTACCCCGGCAGTTATTCGCAACCCAGTATATACGTACTGGCTATAGATGAATTTTTTTATCTCGAGGTTATAATTCATAGACAGGGAATGACGCAACCAACTCCATTGGTAGCAGTCGATGGACAAATTTAGTTTTAAAATCGGGTTTACTGTACTATAGCCGTTAGCTTTCGTTTACCTCTGGAAAACCGTGGAAGGAGGAAAAACAGATTCCCCTGAAAAATAGTTGCATAAACAACTTTTTATTATATTTGGTTCTCAAAATTCCATTTTATGCAAGAAGCATATATTGTTGCCGGTTACAGAACTGCAGTTGCCAAAAGCAAAAAAGGCGGTTTCCGTTTTTATCGTCCCGATGACCTGGCGGTAGAAGTGATTAAGGGCATTATGGCCACATTGCCCCAACTGGATTATAAACGTATTGATGATGTTATTGTTGGCAATGCCGTGCCCGAAGCGGAGCAGGGCCTACAATTCGGTAGGATCATTGCGGCCAAGGCATTGGGTATAGAAGTGCCGGGCATTACTATTAACCGTTACTGTGCAAGTGGTTTGGAAAGCATTGCTATGGCCACCGCAAAAATTAGGACTGGCATGGCAGAATGCATTATTGCTGGTGGTACGGAGAGCATGAGCCTTGTGCCGACAGCAGGCTGGAAAACGGTGCCTTCCTATTCCATTGCCAAAGATGAACCTGATTATTATTTAAGCATGGGACTGACTGCCGAAGCGGTAGCCAAAGAGTTTAATGTAAGCCGCGAAGACCAGGATGTGTTTGCTGCCAACTCGCACCGGAAAGCTGCCATAGCCATTAAAGAAGGTTATTTTAAACCAGGCATTTTACCCATTACTGTTGAAGAGACTTATTTGAATGAGAAAAATAAAAAGGCAATAAGAAACTATACTGTTGATACGGATGAAGGACTGCGTGCCGATACAACAGTGGAAGGGCTTGCAAAGCTGAAACCTGCATTTGCATTGGGTGGAAGCGTTACTGCCGGTAACAGCAGCCAAACAAGCGATGGTGCTGCTTTTGTAGTGGTAATGAGTGAGCGTATGGTAAATGAACTGGGACTGAAACCGATTGGTCGTTTGGTGAACTGTGCAAGTGCAGGTGTGCACCCACGTATTATGGGTATTGGTCCAGTAGCGGCCATACCAAAAGTATTGAAGCAGGCCAACATGAGTTTGAATGATATTGACCTGATTGAGTTGAACGAAGCCTTTGCATCGCAGAGCCTGGCTGTGATACGTGAATTGGGGCTGAACAATGATATTGTAAACATTAATGGCGGTGCAATTGCATTGGGGCATCCATTGGGTTGTACAGGTGCAAAACTGACCATACAGGCATTGGGCGACATGAAACGTTTGAACAAGAAATACGCAATGGTAACTGCATGCGTAGGCGGCGGCCAAGGTATTGCGGGCATTATTGAAAATCTATAAACGAATAAATAGTACACATAGTAGGCCTTGCCAATTAATGGCAAGGCTTTTTTGTTGCAAAAAAAATAACAGTGATTGGCATGGTGTTTTCATTACCTTGTACATAAACTTATTGTATGGATACGATTCTTTTGCCTACCGACTTTACGTCAACATCAAAGAATGCCATTGCTTATGCCATTCAGCTTGCCAAGTCATTTAGTGTCAAGAAAATAGTATTGTACCATGCATTCCAGATTCCTGTTACGGGCGACCCGATTGTTCCTGTGGTACAGATGATAGACTATGATTCCATCAAGCAGGCAAATGAGGAAAATCTTCAACAGTTTGCAGCAGAAGTGCGGACATCCGTTTCGGAAACTAATATTGTAGTGGATGCATTTTGCGAATTGAATGAACTGTCGGATGGTGTTGCGGATGCATGTACCAAGTATGGGGCCGATTTAGTAATCGCAGGTATTACAGAAGCCAATAAGATAGAAGAAACATTGATTGGCAGCAGTGCCATCAGTATTGCTAGGCAAACAACGGTACCGGTAATTATTGTGCCCGATGGAGCAGTTTATACGCCTTACCAGCATGTATTGTTTGCATGCGACTTTAAAAAGATCATCGAAACCACGCCCATTGATGCCATTAAGAAAATTGTGAACAATAACAGGGCAAAGCTATTGGTGCTGCATGTGAACCATACGGGTGAAGGCTATTCAACTGAAATGGAACATGAAATAAAAATGCTGAATGGTTTGTTGGATGGCATGTATCCCGAATACCATTTTGTGGACAACGAGGATTTCATGCAGGGCATCAATGATTTTGCAACCAGCAAGCATGTTGACCTCATTATTACCATCCCGAAAAAGCACGGCTTCTTTGAAAAACTATTTAAGAAAAGCCATGTAAAGATGTTGGCCTATCATAGTCATATACCATTAATGGTGGTGCATGATTAATCGTTGTCAGTTTTCGCTTCGCTTTCTTTAATTACTACTTTCAGTATGTTTATGCAACTAAAGTAATTGTTTCAGTTTTTGCCTGCAGTCATTGCACAAATCCCGTTCTCCATCCAGCTTCATTTTTCCTTCTGCATCTACCATAATGCAATGCTGGTTGGGGCAATGTGGCAGTCCGAAATTATGCCCCATTTCATGGGCCACCACTTTAAACAATCGTTGTTTAAATGTTTCCTTGCTATAGATGTTTTTTGTGAGCCGATAAGTGGATACAACACATGCTTTTCCAGGATGATAGCCCAACCCCATGATGCCATAGTCTGCTATATTGCCTTTGTTGGTAGATATATCATCTGTCATCAACCCAACGGTTAACCTAACACTATCTGGTGTGTTTACTTTTAGCCATGCAATGATACTGTCTGCACGCCAACGCTTTCTTGCTGCATGCCATGCATGGGGTGGTGACTGCTTTTCTTTTGCAAGAACAGTTGTTACAGGATAGAATGCCTGCATACTGTCTTGTATAAATGCCAGATCGGTAGTTGAAATATTACCCAATGTTTGTAAAACAACAATTGGCTTTTTGTTATTGATTAAACGGGCATTTGCTTTGGTGTCATGCTGGTTGCATGAAGCCAAAGCGAACATGAACAAACAACTTAATAGCCAACGCATGTGATAAAAATACATTTATTTATAACTTAGTATATGCGTAACAATTGTTGTTATATCTGATATGAGTTTAGTATTTCATCAATTTTTCTATATACCCGCCCAGCCTTCCTTTGGCCATATAATTTTTTTCCAGGTCCATATTAAAGGGAATGGGTGTTTCCATGCTTGCACAACGCATAACAGGGGCATCCAATAGTTCAAAGCAATGTTCGCTTATCCATGCACTTATCTCGCCACCAATGCCGCCAATCAATGTGTCTTCGTGCAGCAATAAAACCTTGCCTGTTTTTGCAACGGCTTGTTGTATGGCATCATAGTCCAAGGGTAGCAATGTTCTCAAGTCCAGTATTTCCAAGCTGATGTTTTTGTGTGCCGCAGCATATTCCAATGCCCAATGCACGCCAGAGCCATAGGTAATAATGGCAATGTCATTACCTGTTTGTACCGTATTGGCTTTGCCTATTTCTATTTCATAATAGGCATCGGGCACTGGCCCGGTTACACTTCTGTACAATGCCTTATGTTCAAAATAGATAACGGGGTTGGGGTCGTTGATTGCCGCAATCAACAAACCTTTTGCATCGTGTGGCGTGCTTGGGTACACCACTTTTAAACCCGGTACTTTGGTGAACCATGCCTCGTTGGTCTGGCTGTGAAAGGGGCCCGCACCAACGCCGCCGCCGCAGGGCATGCGTATTATCACATCGGCATTTTGCCCCCAACGGTAATGTATCTTGGCAAGGTTGTTTACAATTTGATTGAAACCCACTGTTGCAAAATCGGAGAACTGCATTTCCATCATGCTTTTGAAACCTTCGAGGCTAAGCCCCAATGCAGTACCCACAATGGCACTTTCGCAAAGCGGGGTATTGCGTACCCTTTGCTTGCCAAACTCTTCTACAAAGCCTTCGGTTATTTTAAATGCACCGCCATATTCTGCAATATCCTGACCCATCAGTACCAGGTTGGCGTGTTGCTTCATACTTTGTTGCAACCCCTGTTTCAGGGCATCAATAAAACGCAGTTCGGTTGATGGGCCGTGGTCAATGGTCCACAAACCATCATCACCTAATTTTTTGTTTCCAACAACGGCCAACTGTCTATTATCTGCTGTATTATTGGCATATACATCGGCCAGTTCCTCTTCGGCAGATGGTACTATGGCTGTAGCCTTGTATGCTTCGGCCAGCTCGGTTTCTATGTACTCCTTTACTTCGTTGCGTATGCCGGCAGCATAGTAGCTGGTGAGCACGTTTTCCTGTAGCAGGTAATCTTCAAAATTGGTCAAGGGGTCTTTCTTGCCCCATTCTTCAAACAGCTCTTTGGGAACGTATTTGGTACCGCTTGCTTCTTCGTGTCCACGCATCCTAAAAGTCATGCACTCAATCAGGTAAGGCTTTTTGTTCTTGATGCAATAGTCCCTCACACCTTTAATGGTATCATATACACTTAAAATATTGTTGCCATCTATTTGCACGCCTTCAATGCCGTAGCCCTTTGCTTTGTCAATCAGGTTCTCGCAGCGGTACTGTTCGTTGGTTGGGGTACTTAGGCCGTAGCCATTGTTTTCAATAATAAAAATTACAGGCAGGTTCCAAACAGCGGCCACGTTTAAGGCTTCGTGAAAATCACCCTCGCTGGTACCGCCATCGCCTGTGAAGGCAACAGCCACTTTTTGTTCGTTGCGTAATGCGTAAGCTAGTGCAACACCATCCGCAATGGCCAACTGTGGGCCAAGATGCGAAATCATGCCACATATATGATGTTCCTTGGTGCCAAAGTGGAAGCTCCTTTCACGGCCCTTGCTATAGCCTTCCTTATTGCCCTGCCACTGCATGAACAGTTTGCTTAAAGGCATTTTTCTGCTGGTAAAAACACCTAGGTTCCTGTGCAGGGGCATGATCCATTCGTCATCTTGCAAAGCCAGTGTAGTACCCACACTAATTGCCTCCTGGCCAATGCCGCTGAACCATTTGCTTATTTTTCCCTGCCGTAAAAGCACCAGCATTTTTTCTTCGATCATCCTGGGAAGCAGCAAGGCTTTGTATAAAGAAATGAGATCCTGATTGGAGAGGTTATGGCGATTGAACTGCATGTTTGAATTTTGTAGGTGGCTAAGATAAATTTTGTTTTGTTACCAAATACACATTAGCCTTTTGGGCTTTGTGCATATATATCCTGCATGGAACATTGGGTAAATATTGCCCATATTGCATCGCTTTTTTGCATACTGAACCGTATTTTCATGGAATGAAAAAATGGTTGCTGTTCCGTTTGGTTGTTGTGGTTGCTGTCGGTGCGTCTGCACAGGACATTAGTGGTAATTGGGTTTCTGCAACAACAAGGACCAGTACTTTAAAAAACAGGACGGTGGACAGGGCTTATGAAATAACTATCAACAAGAAAATGAAGTCGTTGGAGGGCAAGATAAAATCATTTTTCTCCTGGAAGAGCACTTATATGGGTTTTAACTTGTTTGGAAAAGTAGATATGGCTAGGCAGGTATTAACTCTTCATACAGAAAACCTGAGTTCTTCTGTAACCGGCGACCGGGCCAATATGAAAGATGGCAACCAGTATAAATGGAACTATACATTTGATAGCACAAAGGAATATTTGACATTGGTATTGAATGAAACGGACCCACATATTATATTGGACAGCAACATTGTGTTTAGCCGGCCAAGAACAAATAACGCTTACGTTGCTGTGCAGCCAGTACCTGTTGGAGTAAAACAGGAAGATTCGTTAACAACTACTGCAACTATAACCCAGACGGTTACAGAAAGAACAAATAAACTGTTCAAGGAAATTATTGCCGATGCCGATTCGGTGAAAATTGATCTGTATGATGTGGGTGAAATTGATGGCGATTCGGTTGCCCTTTTCCTGAATGGCAAACTGATAGCGGAGCACCAGTTGCTGAAAGCTTCTGCCACAACATTTAGGATAGTACTGGATAGAAGCTTGCCAGAGAACAGGCTTGTGCTTTTTGCGGAAAACCTGGGCAAAGTGCCGCCGAATACGGCTTATATGGTCATCACCATTAACAAAAAAGAATATACCCTGAACATGCAAAGCGATGAAAAAACAAATGGGGAGATTGTGTTCAGGTTTGTTGTTAAATAGCTGCAGTATTGTTTTTTAGCCATTCAACAATTTGAGCGAAACTGATTTTGCCTGTAGAAATAGAAATTATAAAAGGGTGGTAGTCCAGATCATCAATAGCTAATTGTATATTTTCTGCTTTTAGTAAGGTTGCCATTGCAAGCGGCACCTGTTCTCTTATTACCATCAACAAAGGGATGATTAATGATAAGGCTTTCGCCAAGGGCGGCAACCTTTTCTATTATTGTTGGATATAAATCTCCTCCATCAAATGTTTGAAATGGTCTTGCAATAGCAGATTCTAATAATCCTATATCTCTTATGCCACTGGCACCTCCATATTGTTGGATAGAAAAATCATGAAGTTTGAGAATGTCTTCCAATAAAATCACTGTGCCAATTTTTTTAATGTTTCATCAAATTGGCGACTGATTTCTGGATAATGCTGAGCAAGGTTATAGACCTTTTTTTTATCTTGATTAAGTTTTTCAATATGCTCTAATACTTCTTTCAATGCTGCTTCATTGTTAAGTATTTCTATTTTCTCGTGAATTGCTTTTTTCATTTCCGCTACACTCATAACTTTCATTTTAAGAATCTAAGTTACAATTTTCTTTTTACCCATTTTCAAAACCTACCAATCGTTAGCTTTGCTACCTCAATAACGATTGATATGGACAAGCTGGAAAATTATATACTCGGTTCCTGGATAACAGGCGATGGTGACGGACAGACATTGTATAATGCAGTCAATGGTAATGCCATTGCAACCGCTTCTACCAAAGGGCTCGACTTTGCAGCCATACTGAACTATGCAAGGGAAAATGGCAGTGTTTTACGCAACATGACTTTTCATGAGCGTGGTTTAATGTTAAAGGCATTGGCCATGCATTTAAGGAGCCATCTTGATAAATTCTACCAGACTTCCTATCAAACAGGGGCCACAAAAGCCGATAGTTGGGTGGACATTGAAGGCGGTATCGGCAACCTGTTTTCCTATGCATCATTACGCAGGAAATTTTCTGATGAGCCTTATTGCCTGGATGGGGAATACCATCCGTTAGGCAAACAAAATACTTTTATGGGCCATCACTTGCTTGTACCCAAAGAAGGCGTTGCCATCCATATCAATGCATTCAATTTTCCGGTATGGGGCATGCTGGAAAAAATTGCCGTGAACCTGTTGGCGGGTGTTCCAGCAGTGGTGAAACCTGCAACAGTTACTTCCTATTTAACCGAAGCTGTGGTAAAGGAAATCATAGCTTCCAACATCCTGCCCAAAGGGGCATTGCAACTACTTTGTGGTAGTGCAGGCGATATGTTGGAGCATGTTACCAGCCAGGATATTGTTACGTTTACAGGTTCCGCATCAACAGGCTTAATGTTAAAAAGTGGTAAACGCATACTGGAAGAAAGCGTGCCGTTTACCATGGAAGCAGATTCCTTGAACTGCATTGTTCTGGGCGATGATGTAACACCCGACATGCCGGAGTGGGATATTTTTATAAAGGAAGTGCGGAAGGAAATGACAACAAAATGTGGACAGAAGTGTACGGCCATACGCAGGATATTCGTTCCTGAAAACAAGATAGCAGATGTGCAGATTGCCCTTGGTAAGGCGTTGGCACAAACAACCATTGGAAACCCGCTAAACCCAACGGTAAGGATGGGTTCATTGGCTGGCCAAAGCCAAAAGGCAGAAGTAATGGGCCAGGTGCAACGGTTACTTGCATCGTCGCAAATTATTTATGGTTCATTGGATAGTGTGGAACTGGTTGATGCCGATGCTGGCAAAGGTGCTTTTATATCGCCCATATTGCTGTTGAATGAAAACCCATTTGCTTCAAAAGAAGTGCATGAAGTGGAAGCGTTTGGCCCCGTAAGCACTTTGATGCCATATAGGAATATGGATGAAGCGATAGCCCTGTCAAAGTTAGGTAAGGGCTCGCTGGTAAGCTCCATTGTTACTGCGTCGCCAGCCATAGCCAAACAATATGTATTGGGTGCAGGGGCATATCATGGCAGGATACTGGTATTGAATAATGAATGTGCCAAAGAAAGCACCGGTCATGGCTCACCTTTGCCATTGTTGGTACATGGTGGCCCGGGGCGTGCAGGTGGCGGAGAAGAAATGGGCGGCATGCGTGGCGTAAAACATTATATGCAACGGGTGGCCATTCAGGGTAGCCCAACAATGATTACTGCGGTAAGCAATGTGTACCAGCCCAATGCAAAAGGCAATCTTGGTGGACCGCATCCCTTTACCAAATATTTTGAAGAACTGCATATTGGCGACCAACTCATCACGGAAAAAAGATTGATTACCGCTGAGGATATTGACCGGTTTGCCGATTTGAGTGGCGACCATTTCTATGCCCATTTAAAAGAAACCGATTTTAATGGAACGATGTTTGAAAAACAAGTGGCACACGGCTATTTTATCATGAGTGCCGCTGCTGGCTTGTTTGTGGACAGTTACGAGAAAAACCCTGTATTGTTAAACTATGGTATTGACGAGTTACGTTTTACCAAACCCGTATATCCAGGTGCAGAGATTTATATTAAATTTACTTGTAAAGAAAAACTGCGGCAGGAGAAGAAAGAAGAAACCGACCTTGCCAAAGGCATTGTAAAATGGCTGGTAGAAATGTTTGACGAAACAGATGAACTGATTGGTATTGCAACGATTTTAACGATGGTTAAATACAAGGGCTAAGAGGTTAAAGAGAAAAGGGGGTTTGTTAATGTGTTTAGTTTATCTGCAGCTAACCATGAATGTGTTTACACTTTTTACAGAGTAAAAAACATGCCATGGATAATAATACTGTTACAGGAATCATTGTTAATGCCGCAATAAAGATTCATAAGGTTATTGGGCCGGGTTGCTATGAAAGAGTATATGAAGAATGCTTGATGTACGAACTCAACAAACGCAATATTAAAGCGGAAAGGCAATTATTGATGCCCATTGTTTATGAAGAGTTGTATATTAAGGATGCCTATAAGTTAGATTTACTTGTGGTAGATAAAATAATAGTGGAGATTAAATGTGCTTATGATTTGAATCCGGTATTTTTTAAACAATTGAGTACACAATTAAGTTTAATGAATCTAAAACATGGAATACTGCTTAATTTTAAAACCAATTTAATGAGGGATGGCATACATAGGGTATTCAATAATAGGGGAAAGGAATAAAATTAATAAATGCTAAGTTGACTTTAAGATATCTCTTAGTGTAGTAATGCTCTTTCTCTCGTTTTCTCTTTTAGTCTCTTAGCGAAAAAAATAAATTATGATAGAAGAAATTAAAGACGGTTATGTAAAAGTTGAAAGGGAACATGGTATAGTTACAATCGAGTTCCATCATCCGCAAAGCAATTCGTTGCCCGGAAAAATTTTGGATGCATTGGCTAAAGACATACATGCCGAAAGCATCAACCCCGAAACCAAAGTGATCATCCTTCGCTCAACTGGCGATAAGGTCTTTTGTAGCGGTGCATCGTTTGATGAACTCACTTCCATAAAAAATGAAACGGAAGGTGCAAAATTCTTTAGCGGTTTTGCAAATGTCATCAATGCCATGCGTAAGGCCCCGCAACTGATTATTGCAAGGGTGCATGGTAAATGTGTTGGTGGTGGCGTTGGGCTTGCAGCAGCAGCAGATTATGCTATTGCATGCGAAGGGGCAGAGGTGAAACTCAGCGAACTCTCTGTTGGCATCGGGCCATTTGTGGTAGGCCCAGCAGTGGAAAGGAAACTTGGGTTGAGTTCCTTTTCTCAACTGACGATAGACGCCAATTTATGGAGACCAGCAGATTGGGCAAGACGTAAAGGACTGTTTGCCGAACTGCACAATGATATTGCTGGTATGGATGACAGCATTACACGTTTGTCAACAGCTCTCTCCAAATCAAACCCCGAAGCCATGAAAGAACTAAAGAAAACATTCTGGCAAGGAACTGAACATTGGGACGACCTGCTAAAGGAGCGTGCTGCCATAAGCGGACGCCTGATATTGAGCGATTACAGCAAGAATTTTATTGCCAAATTCAAAGCAAAGCAAAAAGCATAGTGGCGATACAGACATTCAATACCCGCAACTTTAAAAAGTTGTGTAACCATTTGGCGAAGCAGGACAAAGAGCTTCGCCAAATTATTTTGGAGCATGGCCACCCGCCATTGTTTAACCGTGCATCAAATTTTGAAACACTCATCCACATTATTCTGGAACAACAGGTTTCCCTGGCATCGGCAAAAGCGGCTTTGCTGAAACTGAAAGAAAGGATTGGAGAGGTGACACCTGATAAGATACTGTCACTAACGGATGAAGAACTGCGGGCATGTTATTTCAGCAGACAGAAAACGGTGTATGCAAGATGCTTGGCTAATGCAATTGTTGAAGGGTTGTTGCACATCGGGTCCCTATCAACAAAAACAGACGATGCCATAAGGACCGAACTCAAAAAAATAAAAGGCATTGGCGATTGGACTGTTGATGTTTTTTTAATGATGGCATTGAACAGGACAGACTGCTTTCCTACAGGCGATATTGCTTTAATGAACAGCATCAAACAGGTAAAGCAATTGCCAAAACATGCAACCAAAGAAGAGATACTATTGCTTGCCGAAACATGGAAACCGCATAGAACCCTTGCTGCATATATACTTTGGTGGGATTATATCAAGAAGCGTAACATGAAATGGTAACGCTTGAATAATTGAATGATGCTACAGTTTTAAACATGGTCATTGTTATTCGCCATCAAACATTGCACATCAGCCACTCATACAATTAAAGAATCCGTTAACATTGCTTTGTGCTACTTATGCTGCATAAATAAATTTTTATGTACGGCCACACTGCTAAGCACACTTTCTCTTTTATTGCTTTTTTGTTATGTATTATTACCAGTGCCCATGCACAAGTAAAAACAATGGGCAGCATTGCTGGTGTTGTGAAAGATGAGAAAACCGTGCTTGATGGGGCCAATGTTTTCCTGTACAGGGCAAAGGATTCGCAACTGGTTAAAACAACTTTTACCATAAGCGACGGAAGTTTTGTTTTTGATAAGCTATTGCCCCAAGCCTATTTTTTGAATATAGCCTACACCGGAAAAACAAAATATGCATCGGGCATTATACAGGTAACGGAAGTACAGGCAAATATTCAGTTGCCCGATATACTGTTAAGCAATGCAGCTGTCAACGATTTAGGCAATGTGTCTGTTGCTGCCAAGAAAAAATTTGTGGAAAGAAAGATTGACCGCATTGTGGTAAACCCCGATGTGCTGATTAGTAATGCTGGCTCCACGGCATTGGAAGTACTGGAAAAATCGCCGGGTGTGCAAGTGAATACAGATGGCATCATCAGCCTGCGTGGCAGGCAAGGCGTGGTTGTTTTTATAGACGATAAGCCTTCCAATTTAAGTGAGGCGGATTTGGCTGCCTACTTAAGGTCCATACCTGCCAGCAGTATCGAAGCCATTGAAATTATGACCAACCCACCTGCAAAATATGATGCTGCGGGCAATGCAGGTGTAATCAATATCAAGCTAAAGAAAAACCGTGCAATGGGGTTTAATGGCGGGTTTAATATCAACTACGGGCAGGGCGTATATGCACGTAGCAACAATAGCCTGAACTTTAATTACCGTATCAATAAGCTCAATTTCTTCAGCAATATCGGGTTCAGCAAAATCAGCAATTTTCAGGACCTATACTTGCACCGTGCCTATTTTACACCAACGGGTGCACCTAGCTCTGCTTTCAACCAGAATTCATTTTTTAAACGCCAGCCAACATCGGTCAATGTTAAGTTGGGTATGGATTATTACATCAATAAAAAATCAACTTTTGGTATTGTGTTGTCGGGTTTTGAAAACAATAGCAAAGAGTCGGTAGCCAACAAAGCTGAAATACTGGATGGCAATGGGGCATTGCAGAATAAGGTCATTGCCTTTTCGCCAACGGAACGCAAATGGCATAATGGAAGTATTAACACCAATTTTACATATGTGTTTGATAGCACGGGCAAGCAGTTGATGATTAATGCCGATTACTTGTATTACGATTCCAAGCGGAACAATTCGTTGCTGAATACTGTTTACAAGACAGACGGCTCGCTGGACAACCAGTCAAATCTTATATCCAACCTTCCTTCCAATATTGATATCCTAACCGCCAAGTTGGATTATTCGCAACCACTCAATAAAATTGCACGCTTTGAAGCAGGTGCCAAAACAAGTTTTATCAGCACCAAAAATGTGGCTGCTTTTTTTGATGAAGCTGGTGGCGTGCTCACACCCAATTATACATTCTCCAACAATTTCAAATACACCGAAAACATCAACGCGGCGTATGTAAATTATAGTTACGAAAAAGCCCGTTTTGCATTACAGGCCGGCTTGCGTTTTGAGAATACCAACATCAAAGGCAACCAATATGATAATCCTACAAAACCTGACTCGTCATTTACAAGGGTGTTCAACAATCTTTTTCCTACGCTGTACCTGTCTTATAGATTGGACAGCATCGGCAACAATCAATTGGGGCTTTCATTGGGCAGAAGAATTGACAGGCCCGACTACCAAAGCATGAACCCGTTTACCTATCCTTTAGACAGGTACACATTGTATTCAGGCAATCCATTTTTGCAACCAACTTTCTCCTATAATGCAGAACTGTCTTATACCTACAAAAACAACATCACCACAACGTTTTCTTATGGCTATACCAAAGATGTGATTTCCGAAACCATCAAACAGGAAAGCGGTATCTTCTACAGCCGCCCCGGAAATATTGGTAAACAAATAAACTATAGCCTGTCTGTAAATGGAACCATACCTTTTACCAAATGGTGGAAGCTGCAATTATACACGGAGTTTGTACACAATAAGTTTTCTGCCGAATTGTACAATCAACAGTTGAACAACGAAGGCACTTATTGTTATGTGGCACCCATCAACCTTTTTCAGATCAGCAAGCAATGGAGTGCAGAGCTTGGTGGCAACTATCAAACAAGAATATACTCCGCACAGTTTGTGTTGATACCTTATGGCCAGATACGTATGGCAATTGCAAAAAAGATATTGAAAGACAAAGGCACTATTAAGGCTGGGTTGAATGATATATTTTATACCTCCCAACCTGGTGGCGACATCAAGGCATTGGCCAACTCTACCGCAGGTTGGAAGAGCTACCTGGACAGCCGGATGCTTAACCTGACTTTCAGTTATAGATTCAATAAAGGCAAAAGCCTTGGTGTAAGGGAAACAAAAAGTGCCGATGAAGAAAAGGGCAGGGTTAGAACAAATTGATAAGGACCTGCTAGTATTGCAATATTGTTGACCAGGCTTACAACAAAAAGGTATAACCTATGCCATAACTAAAAACCCTGTTCTTGCCCATGCTGTCTTTTTTGTCGGAAGATGGGTTCACATCTTTTAAACCCAAAGCATAATTGCAAAACAGTTGAACTTTTTTGAACCTGATGCCGCCTAAAAAATTGAAACCATAATCCCATTTCTTTAGCGTGCCATACGCACCTCCATCAATACTGTTGCTTGCCTCATTTTGATAATGTACGGCTGCAGTTTCAGAAACAAACATGGGGTAAATGTCGCCATACAAGCCATCGTAACGGTTACTGCCGCCAATGCCCATTGCCATGTACATGCCAGCACCGGTAAATAGGTTAAATGAGCGGCTGATTTTTATAGTATAAACCATGTTTATGGGCACTTCCAGGTACAGCGATTTTGTTTGTGAATGCTCCCATAAATAATAAGGTTTGTTTGCTTCGGTTTGCCCGCCTTTGCCATTCAGCAACAGCCCTGTTTCAATAACGGTGTGTTTGCATAGTGGCATACCAACCAAGATGCCTGTTTTAAAATGCTGTACGTTGCCTGTGTTGATTGTCCTATCGGTATAGCCATACTGTTTCGGCAAACTGTAATGGGCCGTATTCATGGCTGCAATAACTGTTAGGCTGATTTTTTTTGTATGCTGCCCGTTTGCAATAAATGCCAACAACAGGATGCTACAAAACAGGGAGAACTTTTTCATGATAAGTATTTTGTTAATGACAGGGCAAACACACAAGTCATTGCAAAAAAAATAGGCTATTTGTACAAACAGCCTATTTTTTATCGTATCCCAGGTTTATTTATCCAGGTCCTCGTACTCGTATAACGGGTTAATATGCGTATTGGCTGGCATTTCAAAAACAGGTTTAATCAAACCGTCCTTCAGGCCATACACCCATCCATGCAGATGCGGTTGCTGGTTGTACTTCCATGCACGTTGAATGATGGATGTTTTGGCCAGGTTCAATACCTGTTCCTTTACATTCAGTTCCACAAGCCTGTCAAATTTCTGGTCTTCGTTGCCAATGGCGTTCAACTCATCTTCATGTAGCCTTTGCACGTCTTTAATGTTCCGCAGCCACATATTCAATACGGCTTTGAAATCGTGTTTGGTCATGGATGCCTTTACACCGCCGCAACCATAGTGGCCACATACAATTACGTGTTTCACTTTTAAGTGGTTCACTGCGTAATCCAATACAGCCAACAGGTTCACGTCTGTATTTACTACCATGTTGGCAATGTTGCGGTGCACGAATATTTCGCCGGGTTGCGTACCTGTAATTTTATCTGCAGGCACCCGGCTGTCGCTGCAACCGATCCATAAAAAATCCGGTGTCTGAATCTTGGACAAACGGTTAAAGAAATCCGGATCATCTTCTACTTGTTCCTGTGCCCAGGCTTTGTTTTCGAGTAATAATTTTTCGTATGAAGTCATTGTAATTTATTTATTAGGTTCATTAAATAATGTGTGCATCTGTTTGTATTGGCTTTTCTTTATTTCTACCCTGATGTTTTTTAAATGGGCATGACAAAGAAAGTTATTTATCTCTTCAATAATGTCTTTATCAATAAAATCCGCACGGTGTGCATCAATCAAAACAAATGCATTGGCGGGTACGTCTTCCAGCTTCTTTTTAATAATCGGCTTGTTCAAAAAAGAAACATCTTTACGTAAACGTATCAGGTAATGTTCATTGTCGTTTACCACAAATACCGATGAGCGGAAATTGCTTCTTACCATGTAAAATAACCCAACAACAATACCAATGCAAATGCCTTTCAACAAATCGGTCATCAATATTGCCGCAATGGTTACTACAAACGGTACAAACTGGTCCCAACCCTTGCTGTAAAAATCCTTGAACAGAGATACTTTGGCCAGCTTATATCCTGTAAAGATCAATATGGCAGCCAATGCACTTAAAGGTATCCTGTTTAGTATAAATGGAATGAACATTACACAAACCAGCATGAATACACCATGCATAATGGTACTGGCTTTTGTTTTGGCACCTGCGGCCACGTTGGCCGAACTGCGTACCACTACCGATGTTAGCGGCAAGCCACCAAGAAGCCCCGAAATAATGTTGCCAGCACCTTGTGCCTTCAGCTCTTTATTGGGTGGCGTAACCCTTTTCAATGGGTCCAGTTTGTCAACCGCCTCAATACCCAACAAGGTTTCCAGGCTTGCCACAATGGCCAGTGTAACAGCCGTTACCCATACATCGGGATTGCTCAGGAACTTGATGTCTGGGAACGTGAAAAACGAAAAGAACTCTTTTGCACTATGGGCAATGGGCAATGCTACCAGGTGTTTTGTTTCCAATGCATAATCAGGTTTGGCAGCCTTGAACCATTCGTTTACAACTGTGCCTACCAATACCACTATCAATGCACCCGGTACAAGCTGCAAGGCCTTTATTTTTTTGACGGCCTTGCTTTCCCATACAATCAATATCAATAGGCTAAGGCCACCGATAACTGCTGCAGAAGGGGTAATGTATTTAATGGCACTCAACAGGCCCGAGAAGGTGTTGTCCTTATCGCCTTGGGCAAAGGTTTCATCACCTTCAAAGTTTTTGTCGTAGCCAACCAGGTGGGGCATCTGCTTTAGGATCAATATCAGCCCTATTGCTGCCAGCATGCCTTTAATGACAGAGTTGGGCACATAGTCGCCAATAATGCCCGCCTTTATAAAACCCAGCACCAACTGTATGATACCGGCAATTACCACTGCCAAAAGGAAAGCTTCGTAAACCTGTAGTTTAATGATTGCAGAAGCCACAATAACGGTTAGGCCGGCTGCAGGCCCGCTAACGCTGAGGTGCGAGCCGCTGAGCATACCAATGACAATGCCGCCCACAATGCCGGCTATGATACCGGAAAATAGTGGGGCACCGCTACCAAGGGCAATACCCAAACAAAGGGGCAGTGCCACCAGTAGCACCACGATGGATGCTGGCAGGTCTGCCGCCATATTCTGAAAATACTTTTTCATATAAGAATAGATTGATTGACACCTGGTATACATGCCTATTGCCTGTTGCAGGCACGACAGATACACCAAAGCTTAGGGTTTAAATAAAAACGATTGCTGTAAAATACAAAAAAAGGGGAGTACTAGCAGTTTGGAGGGGGCACCAGTATTTCGATGGAATGGTTGTGGGGAATGGCAGCATCATTTAAAACGGGCTGCAGGCAAACAACAATGCTGTAGTTGATAACAGGTTCGTTTGCCCAATCAATAAACTCGCTTTTGCCCTGCATCTTTTTGCAGAAGTCTTTTTCCACGTCCAGCGAGTGGGGTATTTCTTCGGTAAACATATTGCTGAACAATGCACGGCCCATTTGCTGTATGGGCAGCATCTGTACCGAGAGTACAAGTATCAGAAAAATATTTACCAGCCGTTTTGCCATTGCTGCAAATATATTACTCAGAACAATAACATGCACTACCGTATATTGTTTAACATAACCATGACATATAGTGCGGGGCATAAAAAAAGACGGAAAACCTTCCGTCTTTTTTCAATGTATGTAACCGGCTGTGCAATGTGCATGGGCTTTACCGGCGTCGCACCCATCAGGGCCTGTAACGCTATGGGGCCTTTACTTAAGCGTATGCCAGCCGTTTGTTTTTAAATATTCAAACCGCCACAGGTACTTAATACCTGGCCGGTGATATAGCTACTCATATCGCTGGCAAGAAACAGGGTGGTATTGGCAATTTCCTCTGCCTTGCCAAAACGTGCCAATGGAATTTTCTTCAGGAACTCGTCGGCACCCGCACCTTCTTTCAGGTAATGGGTCATGTCGGTTTCCACAAAGCCCGGGGCTATGGCATTGCAGCGTATGTTACGGCTGCCCAGCTCCAGTGCCACGGATTTGGTAAAGCCAATGATGCCTGCCTTGCTGGCGGCATAGCTGCTTTGGCCTGCATTGCCGCGTATGCCTATAATGGAACTCATGTTTACGATGCTGCCTGCTTTTGCCTTCATCATGGGGCGTATTACCTGCTTGGTCATGTTGAATACGCTCTTTAAGTTAATGTCCATTACATCGTCCCACTGCTGTTCGGTCATGCGTAGCAGCAGGTTGTCTTTTGATATGCCGGCATTGTTTATACAAACATCTATTGCACCAAATTCTTTTAAAACATCGTTTACAAAGGTTTCGCTTTCGGCAAAATTGCCTGCATTGCTTTTGTATGCTTTTGCTTGTACACCTAAGGCTTTCAGTTCGGCTTCCAGTGCCGATGCTTTTTCTGCACTGCTATCGCTTACATAGCTAAAGGCAATATTGCTTCCATGTTCTGCAAGTTTTAGTGCAATTGCTGCACCAATGCCACGGGCTGCCCCTGTAACGATACTTGTTTTTCCTTCTAGTAATTTCATGTGCTTGTTTTTTGGTGTACAAATGTAATGGTATTGAAATGCAGTAGTGCCCAGTGTGTGGAAATGTTTGGTACTGCTGTGTTGCTGGCGGTAACATGGTTGTTTGCCAATTATAGCATGGCTTTTATTTCATCTATGTATTTCCTGTCGTTGCTTAGCCTGGGTATCTTGTGCTGGCCACCCAGCTTGCCCTTGCTTTTTAGCCATTGGTTAAAGCTGCCTTTGGGCACAGCGTGTATAACGGGCATACGCAGGGCAATGTCTTTGTGGCGTTTGGCCTCGTAGTCGCTGTTGATGTTTTTTAAGGCACAGTCCAGTTCGTAGGCAAATTCGCCCATATTGGCGGGGGGCTGTTCAAATTCTATCAACCATTCGTGGCTGCCGTTACTGTTGTCGCTAAAGTAAATGGGGGCAGCGGTATAATCGTTTACAACTACATGGCATCTGTTGCTTGCAAGGGCAATGGCTTTGTCGCTATTGTCCACTATCACTTCTTCGCCAAAGGCATTGATATAATGTTTCAGGCGGCCGCTTACATTGATGCGGAAGGGATTTAATGATGTGAATTGCACCGTGTCACCCACCAGGTATCGCCATAGCCCGCCATTGGTTGAAATGACGAGTGCGTATTGCCTGCCAATTTCCACATCGCTTAGGCCAATGGTTTGCGGTGCTTCTTTTCCCTGTTCTTCAATGGGCATGAATTCGTAAAAAATGCCATGTTGCAGAAACAGGAGCATGCCTTCTTCGTTGGGATCGTTCTGTGCAGCAAAGAAACCTTCGCTGGCATTGTACATGTTCAGGAAGTTGATATTGCTGCCAATGAGTTTTTTGAACTGATCACGGTATGGGGTAAAGGAAACGCCGCCATGCAGGTAGAGTTCGAGGTTGGGCCAGACTTCTTTGAGGGTCTGCTTGCCCGAAATTTCCAGTATGCGTTTTATCAGCACCATTGTCCAGGTGGGCACGCCACTTATGCTGGTTACGTTTTCGGCAATGGTGGCCTGGGCAATGCTTTCAATTTTGTTTTCCCATTCGTCCATTAGGGCAATGCTTAGCTCGGGTGTGCGTATCCAGTTGGCCCAGATGGGTGTGTTCTGAAAAAGCACAGCACTCAGGTCGCCATATTGTGCATCTTCGTTTAAAGGACTAACCTGGTGGCTGCCACCAATTAGCAATCCTTTGCCGGTTAGCAGGTCGCTATCGGGATTGAAGTTGTAGTACATGCTCAGCACATCTTTACTTGCCTGGAAATGGCAGTCGTTCAAGCTTTCTTCTGTTATGGGAATGAATTTGCTTTTGTCGCTGGTGGTGCCGCTGCTTTTGGCAAACCATGTTACGGGTGTGTTCCATAAAAGGTTCTGCTCGCCGTTCATTAACCGCTCTATATAAGGCTTTAGGTCTTCGTAGGTGTGAATGGGTACAGCGGCCTTAAAGTCGCGTACGTTGAACAGTTTGTTCATGTTGTATTTCCTGCCAATTTCTGTGTACTGGCCATGGGTTACCAGGTCCTGCAATACTTCGCGTTGGGCGGCAACCGGGTTTTGCATCCATTGCTCAATACGCCAAAAGCGTAGGCGAGCCAGTCGTGATATAGCGGGGCTAAGCAGTCTCACAGTAGGGGGAATGACAGCAAAATACGGAATGATAATGAAAAAATCATTTTAATTTGCTAACGCATTTAACTGTAGTTTGATTAATCCTATATGTGCATTTAATTTCTGCAACATACCATTTGTTTCTTCGTATTTGAAGTAATTAGCTATTGGAACTAAATCGGAATCTGTGATTGTGTCGTATGCCAAAAAGAAAGAAGATTGAGAAAAGTTTTCTTTAGAAATAGGGGGCAAGGAGTTGATTAATTCTTTTAGTTCTTTTTCAGAAATAGATGTTGCCCATTTTTGCAAATAGACCTTTGTCGTATTGTATAAAGAAACATATTCATCAACCGGTAGGTCTATGAGTTTTATTGCAGTTGGTTTTATATCAACCAATGATCCCAAGTTGGCTTTAAGTATTTCATCACCATATTGTTGAAGGCTATCTAAAGAGCGGACCATACTGGAAATGCTTGCATCCTTCATACCCATCTCAATAATCCAGTCCTTACGTTTCAGTTCAAAGTTTGTTCCCAGGTACAGTCTTCTTACTTGCTCGTTTTCGGCCAGTTCCTCAGCAGTGCCGTGCTGGAATATTTTTCCATCAATCAACAAATAGGCCCTGTCGCAAATGGAAAGGGTTTCGTTTACATTATGGTCGGTAATCAGTATGCCAATGTTTTTATATTTCAGTCTGGCCACAACGCTTTGAATATCTTCTACGGCAATGGGGTCCACACCTGCAAAGGGTTCATCCAGTAAAATAAATTTGGGGTCCACGGCCAATGCACGGGCAATTTCGGTCCTTCTTCTTTCGCCGCCACTTAAGCTGTCGCCATTGTTCTTCCGCACATGATGCAGGTTGAATTCATCCAGCAGGCTTTCCAGCTTCTGCAGGCGTTCGGCCTTGTTCAGTTTCGTCATTTCCAGCACCGCCATGATATTGTCTTCCACGCTCAGCTTCCTGAACACGCTTGCTTCCTGTGGCAGGTAGCCAATACCCATTTGGGCACGTTTGTACATGGGCAGTTTGGTGATGTTGATGTCGTTCAGGAACACGTCACCTTCATCAGGCTTTATCAATCCCACCACCATGTAGAAGGAAGTGGTTTTGCCTGCACCATTTGGGCCTAACAAACCAACGATTTCGCCTTGCTGTACACTGATGCTTACATGGTTTACCACCGTACGGCTTTTGTATGTCTTTACCAGTTCTTTGGTATGTATGGTCAGGCTCAAAATAGTAAGTTTTGGCAAAAATAGCGGATATGGTTTTGATGCCGGCTATCTGCTTTCATCTTAACACATGTTTTTGCAATGCATTGCTGATGTATATTGCACCAATTTTTAAAAGCAATGCAAGTAACAGAACATATAGCACAGGCTAAGGATACCCTGATTTCGTTTGAGATTTTACCGCCGCTGAAAGGCAAGAGCATCAATTCTATTTATGACCACCTTGACCCTTTGATGGAGTTTAAACCAAGCTGGGTAAACGTTACCTATCATAGAAGTGAGAGCATGTTTAAGAAAAAGGTGGATGGCACTTTTGAAAAGGTAGAGGTACGTAAACGCCCGGGAACCGTGGGTATTTGTGCAGCTATCATGAACCATTACCAGGTAGATACCGTTCCGCATTTTATATGTGGCGGCTTTACCAAACGCGAAAGCGAGGACGCCCTGATTGACTTGAACTTTTTGGGAATAGACAATGTATTGGTTTTGCGTGGCGATGCCGAAAAGAACGAGGCGAGTTTTGTACCCCATAAAGACGGCCATGCTTATGCCATTGACTTGCAGAAACAGGTAGTGAACCTGAACCATGGCATTTACCTGGATGAGGACATACAGAATGGTGGCAAGACAAATTTTTGCATTGGTACGGCAGGCTACCCCGAAAAGCATTTTGAGGCTCCCAATCTTGAGATTGATTTGCAGCGTTTAAAGGACAAGGTAGATGCAGGTGCCGACTATATAATGACGCAGATGTTTTTTGATAACCAGAAGTACTTTGATTATGTAAAAGCATGCAGGGATATGGGTATTAAAGTGCCTATTATTCCGGGACTGAAACCTATTACCAATAAAAAGCAGTTAAGCGTTTTGCCGAGAATATTCCATGTGGATATCCCTACTGAGCTGTCCAATGCCATTATGAAGTGCAAGACAGATGCGGATGTGGAGCAAGTGGGTACGGATTGGCTGTTGCAACAAAGCCGTGAACTGAAAGCAGCAGGCGTGCCTGTATTGCATTACTATACTTTAGGCAAACCCAAAATTATTTACAATGTTGTAAAGCAACTTGCATAGTTGCAGGTTGGTACTAACAAAAAAGCTGTATTGAAAACAATACAGCTTTTTTATTGCAGGTAATATTGTAGGTTTAGAAACGTGCCCTTGGGCAGCTCATATCACTGTCCCTTCCGCCGAAACGTACGCCCAGCTTAAAGAAAACAGACAGGTAGTAATCTTTGTTGGTAGCATCGCCCCTTGCTTTGCCGATGAAATCGGTAACAGGCCTGTTTACGATTTCGCCCCTTTTGTACATCAGTTGCTGTGCAATAGGTACCTGGTCTTTGGGAAGGTATTTTGCAAAAAGTGACGGGTCGATATAAGTGGTGCTTACATTGTCTACATAATCGGTAAACGTGTAGCGTTGCATTACTTCGGCGCCCACATATACATTATCGTTTAAAAAGTATTTGAAGCCCAACCCAAAAGGTATGCACACTGCATAATTAGAGTATTCTTTCCTGTCAGGGTATTCTGCCATGCCTTGGCCTTCCAGACGCAAAGGTTTCAGGTCAACCCAGGTTTTCTTTCCTGTAGGGTCTTTATACTGGGCTTGCGGGTTAAAGTAGAAAGCACCGATACCGGCAAAAAAGTAGGGCCTGAAATTGGCGTTGAAAAAACTCTCTTTGCGGGTGATGAATGCAAGCGGGTATATTTCAAATGAAAGCAGTCCTTCCCTGATGGGCGAACGGAAACCGAGGTTGCGTTTCTTCCTGTCAAGTTCCTCTGTGTTTTGAGACTTGATCAAGCTATCGTAACCCTGTACGCTACCTATGTTAAACGAGGCACGGATACCAAGCCATTGGTTGGGGTAGTAGGTTAGGTTAGCACCATAAAAAAGGGTGGTAGACTTCATGTTGATGTCTTTAAGGAACAAAGTGCCTTTGCCTTTGTTGCCACCAACATCGCCTAAAAAGTTACTGGGACCAATGTTTATATCGGCTTCCCATTGCCTATCGCTACGGTAATTGTTATTGTAAAATAATTGGGCATTTGCCGTTAGGCCAGTACAGCCCAGTAGCATAAGCAGGATGGTAAAATGCCTTACAGCATTACGGGGATTGGATTTCATAGAATTTTGATATTGGATATTTGGATACTACAAGCCGGTTTTCACTGGATTGTAGGCATCTATAACGATGCAAAAAGCCCCTCTATTATAGAAGGGCTTAATTTTTTCCTAAAAAAACCATTTTATGGTAGAACTACGTAAGGGGCTCGTTATTTTACTGTGGCCCAAACGGCATCATTTATTTTAACCGGGTACTTGTTCTTTAATTCGGCAATCCATTTTTCTTCCAGCACCTGTTGATAATCGTTTATAACCATGCCACGGGCATCTTCAAAGCTCCTTTGCTGCGGTTTGCTGTGCACGGCGGTTATGTATATAAAAGTGTACGATTCGTCGTTGGTGTTTTTCTCAGGAGCAGAAATAAAGCCTATTGCATCTTCTGTTTTTTGTTTTATAGGCAGTTGGTTCTGTTCGTAACGGCTGCTGTCTGCCACTACCGATGTGCCATAATTACCAACAATTGTTCTCCAATCTGTTACATTGCTTTTCAATTTTGCAGCCACTTCATTGGCCAGTTCTTTTGTGGAGCAGGTAACAATGAGGGCACTTACACCTGGTGCCCAGATATACTTTGCGGCATTTTTTGTATAGTGGTTTATTAAGCCAGCAGAGTCTTCGCCAGCCTTGCTCCATACATGTTTGTCCATGGCACTGAATAACAGGTTGGCTTCATCAAACTCTTTGCTTTGTTGCTGCAGGCCTTCGTTATAGTCTTCCAAATGGTCATGGTAGTATTCGCCTGCAACAACCCGTTGGTATTCTTTGTAAATATCCATAAAGCCTTTGTTGCTTAATGGGGTGCCGGACTGTTTAACGGCCCTTGCATATTTTGACCAGTCATCGGCCGTAACTTTTTGTTTGGCAAAAGAAAAGAGCACTGTTTGCGGTGTCACTTTTTTAAATGCGGCAACAGAGTGGCCATTTACGGCACTGTCTGAGTAAACCAAAAATTCCTTTTCATCAAAAGCTTCTGGTTTGAACTTGCAAAGCTTCATCCATTTTTGTATCAACGATTTCTTGGCAACAACAATCCTGTCGTCCCTTTCCACTTGCTGCTTGATTAATGAAGTGGCTACAGGGTCATTGAAATCTTTGCTTACAGGTGTAATTTCTATCAGCTTAATGATATGCCAGCCATAGTTGGTCAAAAAGGGCTTGCTGATTTCATTTACATGTTTTAATTCATAAGCTTTTTCTTCAAAGTCGCTACTGAATTGGCCTACCGAAATTTCGGGCAATATGCCTTTATTGTACAGCGAGGCCCTGTCTGTACTGTATTCTGCAACCAGTTTTTCAAAATCATAACCACGCATTGCTTTCCTGTAAACAGAATCTGCCTGTACGGCAAATGCTTTTTTGCCGTCTTCTGTTGTGCCTGCCGGAATGGTAATGAGTATCTGTGCCACTTTTCTTTTGCCTGCTGCTGGCCTTTCTGATATATTTTTGAAAATATGGTAGCCAATGCCGCTTTTGTATGGAGCAGAAAACTCGCCACTTTTTAATTTATAGATTTCGTTTTCAAATTCGTAAGGCAGGGTAAATACGGTAACATAGCCCAAATCGCCCTTGGTTTGTTTGGTGCCTTCGTCATTGGAAAATGCCATTACTGTTTGGCCAAAATCCTTGCCTGCTTTCAATTGGGCGTATGCCTGCTGTATCTGTTTAAAAGCGGCTGCGGTATCGGTTCCGGGCTTTACTTCAATAAATACCTGTGCCACATGGATGTCTTTCTGGCTACGGCTAAAAGCCTCGTTCACCAATTCCTTTACATTGGCTTCTTCGTTAATGATATTATCGGCCACCTGTTTTTTAAAATTGGCACTTTCATATCTGAATGATGGCTGCTCATTCAGTTTCTCATCAAATGCAGCCTGCACTTTTAACTTGTAATTAATGTACAGGTTCAGGTATTCCTTAAGCCCGTCCTTTCTGCTGCCACTGGGGTTGGGGTTTTTATTGTAGGCCTTTAAGAATTCTTCTTTGCCCACTTGTTTCTTACCGTATGTAAACAAGGTTTGGCTGTACAGCATTTGAGAAACGCCTGCACATAAAGCAAGCATCATCCATTTCTTACTCATAAACTAATTGGTTACTTTTTTTTAAGTTTTGCGGCTATCACGTCGTCAAACTGTTCTATGCTTAATTGTTTGGCAATAATGCGTTTGTTCTCGTCCAGCAAATATAGGGTAGGGGTCAACCTGGCATCGTATAATTGCCTGAAACCGGGCAGGTTGTTTTTCTGCTCCGCTTCCAATGCCTCTTTGGTCTGGTACACATTGGTCCAGTCAAACAGTTTTTTCTCTGTGATGAATTTTTTCCAGTCAGGCACATTGTCGTTGTACACATAAACCGAATATACTTTTAAGCCAAGTGCTTTCCATTTGGCATTGTACATCGAGTCTATGCGGGGTATCTGCTCTTTGCAATGGCCACAATGCGGGTCCCAGAAAACAACAAGTGTGAACTTTCCTTGCACATTGTACATGGGTTTCACCACACCAAATGTATCTGTAAGGTTCAGTTGCGGGGCAGGCTCGCCCAACTGATTGGCCATTAAGCTATAGGCCCTGTCAAAAATCATTTTACGCGATGCAGCATTTAAAAACATGGTATCGCCTTTTGAATAGAAATCGTTGAAGAGGTACAGGAATACTTTGTCCTGCCCCATGTATTCCGGGTTCACGTATTTGTTGGTGAACTTGGTAAGCAGGTAAGGATAGATTTCTTTGCCGGTGCGTGCCGAAAGCAGCATGAACTTTACTTCGTTTATGATGGAGTCGGGCTCGGGCGAAACATAGTATTTAAAATATTCATCAATCTTGGGTTCAAAGAACGGGGTACGCAAAAGACGGTCATCATAAAAATTGACATCGTTCCAGAAATTATTTTTTACAAAATGGTAAGGATAGGTGGAGTCTGGCTTTCCGTTTACAACAGGTACCGGTGGTGCCTCGGGCCTACGCATGACATTTAGAAGCATGGCCAGGAGTGAGTTGGGGTTCTGCTCAATCAGGTTGTCCTGGTATCTACGCATTTCTTTATCCAACTTTACCATCTCGCTTCTTATGGATGCTGAATCTGCTGAATTTTTTGCTGTTCCCAATTTTGTCTTCAGGTCATAATTGGCCTTGCCTTTAATGGCACTGAATTTACTGTATGCCTTAAACAGGGCATTGTCGGGCGAGCCAGTAATAATGGGGTTTTCTTTGTTTGCAGAATCGGCCACAATGCTGAAATGCTGGTTGTCATCCATCAGCAGTTCAAACTGTATGGTCAGTTGTGGCGATACAATAAAGTAGATGCCGCCAGTAAGCTTGGTAGGTGCCTTGAAAACGCCATGGCTATTGGCATCCAATGTGGTGGAGTCGGCAAATGTTTTCACCTTGCCATAATAGCAGCCCAGGTAAACTTTGCAATTTTTGTAAGGGGTCAGTGTAATGGATATGTCCCTTCCCGCATCTTCTGCCGTGCCTGTTTGGGCTGCCGGTTTTGCAACTGGCTGTACAGGTTTGCTGGCTGGCTTTTTGGTATTGGATTGGCTAAATGAACAAGTGACAAAAAATGTGGCGATTGCGGTAAGTAACAGTTTGCTCATACTCTCTTTCATAACTTTAAGACCGTAAATTTAGGCAAATGAACAATGATGCTTGTTAATCATTTGCAAAGGGGCCGGGTTATTTTAACCGATTTTGGCAGTAAGGGCATGTTTCGAATAATAAAATAATGCTTTTCCTGTTTTTTCCTTTCTGTACACATCTCAATCATAACTAACTTTGCCACGTGAGCAAAAGAAAGCAAACCGTTATTTTACAGGATATTTTAGTGCAGGATTACGCTGCCGAAGGCAAGTCGCTAGCCAGGCTGGATGGAAAAGTTGTTTTTATAGAAAACGCTGTGCCTGGCGATGTGGTGGATGTTCAGTTGGGCAAGAGCAAGAAGGACTGGGCCGAGGGCTGGCCCGTAAGATTCAAAAAATATTCCGACCAAAGGGTTGAACCTTTTTGCCAGCATTTTGGCGTATGTGGCGGTTGCCAATGGCAGATGTTGCCTTACCCGCAACAACTGGTTTACAAACAGAAGCAGGTTGCGGATAATCTTAGCCGCATCGGAAAAGTGGCCTTGCCAGATATGTTGCCAATAGTTGGTGCAGCGGAAACCAGGCTTTATCGCAACAAAGTGGAGTACACGTTTTCGAGCAAGCGTTTTATACCTACAGAAGAATTCAGGCGGTTGAAATCCGCTGGACTGCCTGTTATACAGGAAGGTGGTTTTGTAGGTTTCCACGCAAAGGGCATGTTTGATAAGATTGTGGAAATTGACACCTGCCATTTGCAGGGAGAACCCACCAACCTTATACGAAAGGCCATTGCCAATTTTTGCCTGCAACATGGCTACCCGTTTTATGATGCCAGAACACATCAGGGCTGGCTACGCAATATGATGGTAAGGATTGCCACTACTGGCGAGTGGATGGTGAACATAATGCTGGCATACGAGAATGAACAGATGCGTAAGGCTTTGCTGGATGAAGTGTTGAAGCAGTTTCCGCAAATAACCTCGCTGTTGTACACCATTAATACCAAAGTGAATGACAGTATTTATGACCTGCAGCCGATTGCTTACCACGGCAAGGGTTTTATTATTGAAAAGCTGGAAGATTTCCAATTTAAGATAAGTCCCAAATCCTTCTTTCAGACGAATACCAAACAGGCGGAAAAACTGTATGGTATTACCCGTGACTTTGCAGAATTGGATGGTACGCAGAACGTGTACGACCTGTATTGCGGCACTGGAAGCATCGGCATTTTTGTAAGCAAGCAGGCCCAAAAAATCACGGGAGTAGAAGCGGTACCCGAAGCCATTGAAGATGCCAAAATCAATGCAGCCCTGAACAATATTGAGCATGCCTCTTTTTTTGCTGGCGATGTGATTGATATATGCAACGACGGGTTCTTTGCCCAGCATGGTAAACCGGATGTGGTGATTACCGATCCGCCTCGTGCAGGCATGCATGAAAAATTGGTTAAGAAATTAATGGAAATTGCTGCACCAACAGTGGTGTATGTAAGTTGCAACCCGGCAACACAGGCTAGGGACCTGGCCCTGTTGGATGAAAGATATTCGGTAGAGAAGATACAGCCGGTTGACATGTTTCCGCATACACACCATATAGAAAATGTGGTGCAGTTGAAATTGAAGAATTAGTGTAAAGAAATAATACCATGACAGAATTCAGACCATCGAGGTTCCAGATATTGCCATCTGTTATCAAAAACCTGCTTATTATAAACGGGCTGGTTTTTCTGGCACAAAATACCATTGGCCGTAGTGCTTCCTTCAACATGGAAGACCTGTTTGCCCTGCATACCTGGCAAAGCCCTTTGTTTAAGCCCTGGCAATTTGTAACGCATATGTTCATGCATGGCGATATTGGCCATATATTCAGCAATATGCTTGCTTTGTGGATGTTCGGATCCATATTGGAAAATGTATGGGGGCCCAAACGTTTTGTTACTTTTTATTTTGCATGTGGATTGGGTGCTGCGTTTTGCCATATGTGTGTGCTGTTTTATGAGATGCAGCCCATTGCGGCCGCATTTAAGCAACTACCTTTTGAACAGCAGCAGCAGTTAATTACCAACCCGCTATTTAAGTTGAATGAAGCCACACTGGGTGCATCGGGAGCTGTATTTGGTTGCCTTGCAGCTTTTGGTTACTTATTTCCCAATACCTACATCTATTTGTATTTTTTCCTTCCGATAAAAGCAAAATGGTTTGTTATTGGGTATGCTGTGGCTGAGCTTTTTCAGGCAGTGCAGAATTCAGCTGGTGACAGTGTTGCACACGTGGCCCATTTGGGCGGTGCATTGGTAGGTATAATACTGGTTTACTTTTGGAACAAAACCAATAAAAAAACGTTTTATTAGTTATGGGCGATAGGGATTATTATATACAACAGCAGCCATCACGCAGGCCTTTACTGGGTGCAACCAATAATGCTTTGGTCATGCTTATTGCCATCAATGCTGTGCTGTTTATCATACTCAATTTCCTGAACCTTGTTTATAAAGTATCTGCTGTTAACGTATTTGTTGGCGACAGCAATTTCCATACACAGGTACTGGACTGGTTCATACTGCCTGCACAAGCGGGCAAGTTGGCAACAAGGCCATGGACCATACTGTTGTACATGTTTACCAATTATGATGTAATGATGCTCATCAGCAACCTGTTGTGGCTATGGAGCTTTGGCTATATATTCCAGGACCTTGCAGGTAACAGGAAGCTGATCCCGGTGTATCTGTATGGTGGTCTTGCTGGGTCAGTGTTCTTTTTGCTGAGTGTGAATTTTGTACCATACCTGCATAGCAATATTGCATCTTTTCAGCCACTGGTTGGTAGTGGTGCGGCCGTAATGGCTGTTGCCGTGGCAACAACAACGGTTGCCCCCGATTATCGCATATTCCCCATGCTGAATGGTGGCATACCATTATGGGTGCTTACTGTAATTTTTATCATCATAGATTTTGCAAGTGTGGGCAGCTATACAGGCGGGGTGGCAATAGCACACCTGTCTGGTGCCGCTATGGGCTTCATCTTTATAAAGCTAATGGCCAAAGGCATTGATATAGGGGAGTGGATGAACAGGTTTGCCGATTGGGTAAATGACCTGTTCAATCCCGAAAAGAAACATGCCACAGACACCGGGAAACATTTTTACAAGGCCGACAAAGTGCCTTATCAAAAAACAGCCAATGTTACCCAGCAAAGACTTGATGATATACTTGATAAAATAAATGTACATGGCTACGCAATGCTTACCGATGATGAAAAAGAATTTTTAAAACGTGCAAGCAAAGAAGAATTATAGCAGCCATGGCAATTAGTATTAAGCGAGTATTTAGCAATAGCATATTGGTGTTGGGCTGTATCTATTCGGCCGTTTATCTGTTAGGTTGTCTTACGCCTTACATCAGCCCCGCCAGTTTTTACCCGCTTACTTTTCTTGCACTCCTTTTCCCTTATTTGTTACTGGGCATGATTGTATGGTTGGTAATTGTTTTGATTTTTTACAGGAAAAAAACATGGATTTTTTTATTGCTGCTTGCCATGGGCTTTCAGAATATAGCTTCTGTTTTTGCATTCCGAACAGGTAAGCAGTTTGTTCGGCAAAAGGATGCCAAAACAATCCGTGTGCTGTCATGGAACGTGCAGGATTTCCTGGACAGTCAGTATCATACAGATACAGTGGGCAATAAGCGTAGGGACATGATGGCTTTTATACATGACATTGATGCCGACATTGTTTGCATACAGGATTTTACGGAACAGACAAATCCGGCATACAGGTCATGCATCAACGATGTAATTGCTGCCGGCAATTTCAAGTATCATTTCTTCAGTAAGGATTTTGCCCAACAATACTATTATGCCTTCTCAGAATATGGCACCGCAATATTTTCGAGATTCCCGATAATTGATTCCGGCAGGATTGTTTATCCCGGCAATAGGTTCCCCGAATCATTGGCATACGCCGATATAAAAATGGGTAACGATACTGTTCGGGTGCACAATACGCACTTGCGTTCCATGTACTTGAAGTTTGTGGCAGATACTGCCAATAAAGACGAATTTATAAAAGACGAACTCAATTTTTTGGCAGAGCATCCGCAACTGCACGACCGTTTAAGGCATTACGACCTGCAGCATATAGCACAGGTACACATTGCAAAGCCTTTTATGGATGCCTGTAAGCACCCGTATATTTTTTGTGGCGATCTCAACAGCGTGCCTTCGAGTTATGTGTACCACCATCTTAGTAAGGGCTTAAAGGATGCCTTTGTTGCAAAGGGTTCAGGTATTGGCGGCACTTACGATGGTATTGCTCCAACCTTGCGTATTGATGTTATTTTAATGAGCAAACAATTCAAGCCTGTTCAATATTATTCTCCAAGATTCCATGCATCTGACCATTTTCCTGTTGTAACGGATATGCAACTACATTAGTTTTTTTATTTACTTTGATACATGGCAAAAAGTTTTGTTAGACGGGCCTCCAAAATATTTTTTATCTCTTTGAATGTTTTGGTTATTGCATTGTTTTTACTGGCTTGCCTATGCCCATATATCAGCAGTGCAAGCCTTTGGTTAATTGGTTTTGTAGGGTTGATTGTTCCATACCTGGCAACTTTGCTTATACTGTTCACCATATTCTGGCTGGTTGCAAAACCCCGTATTGCCCTGTTTTCATTTGTTGCTTTGTTAGTTGGCATCCAGCAGTTATACGTGCTGTTTGCAGTGCACATGACATCTACCTTCAACAACAAAAAAGAAGAAGCTGTTTTGCGTATTGTTGACTGGAACGTGCAGAGCTTTAACGGCCTTACCAAGAACCGGGAAGCCAAGAAAATGGTACGGAACGAAATTGCAGAAAGCATTGCAAAGTTGAACCCAGATGTAATTTGTCTGCAGGAATTTAATACGGCAACCAATGGCGGCGAACAGGCCGATAATATTGCACTCTTCACTAAAAACTACCCATATTATTTTTTCTCTAAGGACTATCAACGCAGCAATGGCAAGTACCAGTCTGGCTGCATTATCTTTTCTAGGTACCCAATCATCCGTTCCGAAAGGACCGCTTATCCCGTTGCCGAAAGTTTGATTTATGCGGATATTGTAAAAGGTGCCGATACGGTGAGGGTTTATACAACGCACCTTCAATCATTCAAGTTCAAGAAAGAGGATTATGAAGGGCTGGATAATATTACCAATACCGATGATGCTTCGGTAAATGCTTCCATGAATGTGTTCAAGAAAATGAGACTTGCTTTTGGCCGTCGTGGCAAACAAACCGAAATGGTAAAAACGGAAACCGGTAAAAGTCCATATCCATCCATTGTTTGCGGCGATTTCAATGATGTGCCCAACAGCAATACCTATTTCAAGATAAAAGGCAACAGGCAAGACGCTTTCCTGAAACAGCATTTTGGTATCGGCCGTACCTATATCTGGTTGGCCCCGACCTTACGTATCGATTATATACTGCCCGACAAAAATTTTGAAGTAAAACAGTTTGACTTGGTAGACGAGGACCTGAGCGATCACTTAATGCTAGTAAGCGACCTGAAGTTGAAAACAAAAGCCCAATAACCAGCAGCCCAAAAATCCCGCTTTCCAAATTGATTCAGTTCCTTATCTTCGCTTCAATGAAAATCTTCTTTCAATATTGTTGTTGCTGCTGTTGTTAATACAGCCATCCTCTTTTTGCGGTATCTTACCGCTGCAATTTCCCTTTCAACCAAATATACCAAGGAACAAATAATTTATAGTTATGTCGCTTAAAGTGTACAATTCTTTATCAAGAAAAAAAGAAATATTTACATCCATCACCCCTGGCCATGTTGGTATGTACGTGTGCGGACCAACCGTAAGCGGAGAGAGCCATTTGGGCCATGCAAGGCCCTACATCACTTTCGATGTAGTGTACCGTTACCTTACTTATCTGGGCTACAAAGTGCGTTACGTACGCAACATAACCGATGCCGGGCACTTTGAAGAAGAGGGCCGTGAAGCAGAGGACAAGATCAGCAAGAAAGCCGTATTGGAAAAGCTGGAACCCATGGAACTGGTGCAGAAATACACCAACCTTTTTCATTGGGCCATGAACGAGTTCAATACCATACAACCCAGTATAGAACCCACAGCAACCGGACATATTGTAGAGCAGATAAACATGATTGAAAAAATTATTGCCGATGGTTACGGGTATGTAAACAATGGCTCGGTTTATTTTGACGTGAATAAGTACAATGATGATTTTAGCAAACTGGGCTTGCCTTATGGCATGCTGAGCGGAAGAAATATTGAGGAACAATTGGATACTACCAGGGAACTGGATGGGCAAGACGAGAAGCGTAACAAAGCAGATTTCGCCTTGTGGAAAAATGCACCGCCAGAACATATCATGCGTTGGAAAAGCCCGTGGGGAGAGGGTTTCCCAGGATGGCATATTGAATGCTCGGCCATGGCCACAAAATACCTGGGAACCGAATTTGATATACATGGTGGTGGTATGGACCTGCAGTTTCCGCATCATGAATGCGAGATTGCACAGAGCACTGTTTGCAACCATACCACACCTGTACGTTATTGGCTGCACAACAACATGATTACCATTAATGGTAGAAAGATGGGCAAGAGCTATAACAACGTAATCAAGTTGAGTGAGCTGTTTACGGGCAGCCATCCTATACTGGAACAGGCCTACCATCCCATGACGATACGGTTTTTCATCCTGCAGTCGCATTACCGCAGTACATTGGATTTTGGTAATGATGCATTGCAGGCAAGCGAAAAAGCATTTAAACGTTTGTGGGAAGCTTATGAAGTATTGCAGAAGCTTGCTGTTGGTAACTGGCAGGCATCTGATGCGGAGCTGGATGCAAAAGTGAACAGGTACCTTACAGAGCTGGATGAGTTTATGGATGATGATTTCAGTACCGCAAAAGTGCTGGCAAACCTGTTTGAACTGGTGCCTGTAATTAATGGGTTAAAGCATAACCAATTACCTGCCGATGCCATTGGTGGCGATACGCTTGCATTGATGCAACAGAAACTTAAAATATACATTGAAGATATTTTGGGTTTAAAGGCAGAGAGCACCAGTAGCCAACAGTTGGAAGGTATATTGCAACTGCTCATCAGCATACGCAAGGAAGCAAAGGCCAAAAAGGATTTTGTGACCAGCGACAGGATCCGGAAGGAGCTGGAAGCCCTGGGTGTGCAACTAAAGGACGAGAAGGATGGTAGTGTGAGTTATTCGTTCAATTAAATAAAAGGTTGGTCATCTGTTTTTAAAGCCGGCTCAGCGATAATAATCAAAGAGCTGGCTTTTTTGTTGGAACGTTTCTTGTAATACATCAGATCTGTTTTGAAACAATTTTAATTAATTGGTTAAGGTTACGGCATAACAGCCCATAACCCATTTGCATGCGTTATTTTTAACCTCAAATTTGAACTATGAAATACGTTTTATCCATTTTGTTCTGCTTTGTTTGCCTTGCAGTTTCTGCACAGAAAAAGAAGATATGGGGCGTGGTACTGGACAGTGTTACACATGCTCCGGTAGAGCTTGCCAGCATTACCAATCTGGATAAACGGACAACTACAGTAAGTAACGAAAAAGGCGGGTTCAGTATCGATGTTGCCAACAACCAGATCCTTTCCGTTGCATCAGTCAATTATTATTTTGACACGCTGCACATTACAGATAACATACTTGCCCTTGACACGTTGGTGATGTATCTGAAGCCGATATCCAGGAACTTGAAAGAGGTTACCGTTACACAGATCGTTAACCGTTACCGGTACGACAGCCTGCAAAGAAGGAACAGCTTTTTGCAGGATGTTGGTGGCAATAAAATACCCACCCTCTCCAAAGCCAATAGTGGTGCTGGCATAGGCATTAGCATTGACCGTTTCAGCAGGCGTGAAAAACAGAAACGCAAGGCTTTCGACATGTTTGATGCGATGGAAAAAGAACAGTACATCAATTACAGGTTCTCGCCACAGCTTGTAAGCGAATACACGGCATTAAAAGGTGATGCACTGATTGATTTCATGCAGAAGCAAAGACCCGATTATAATTGGCTAAGGGCACATCCCCAGGAAGAGGACATGAAATATTACATTAACGAGCAGTTGAAAATTTATTACAAACGCAGCAACTAGTTACTCGTACCGCAATGCGGTGATCGGGTTCAGTTTGGAAGCTTTCATGGCAGGGTAGATACCTGCACCCAAACCTACAAGGGTACAGATTACAATACCGATAATTACCCAGTCCCAGGGAATAACAAAACCTGTTTTCAAAAACATGGCAAACAGGTTGCCTACCAATATGCCCAATATAATGCCGAATATGGCACCCAATAAACTAATGATGACGCTTTCGAATAGGAACTGCTGACGTACGTTGCTACTTTTGCCGCCAATGGCTTTTATCAAACCAACCTCCCTTGTACGCTCGTTTACCGATACCAGCATAATGTTCATTAGCCCAATGGCAGCACCTATCAGGGTAATCAGTCCAATGGCCCCGGCACTACCGGTAATGCTGCTTAAAAAGCCAATAAACAGTTCGGCTACCTTGTCGCTTTTCTCTGTAACAAAATTGTCTGCATCCACGGGCTGCAGTTTCCTTACTGCCCTGAATACTGCCGTGGCCTCGCTTACGGCCACTTCAAGCTCTGCCACATCATTTACCATAACACCAATTAGGTAGGATGATGATGCCGTACTAAAGCCAGCTGCGTTGTTATAGGAGGTAACCACAATATCATCCTGTCTTAAAAAACTGCTTGCTCCTTTTGATTTAAGCAGTCCAATAACACGGTAAGGCAAACCAGCCACACGTATTATTTTATCCACGCACAGTTCGGGGTGTTCTGCACCAAACAGTTTGGCTGCGGTGCTGCTGCCAATCAGGCAAACATTCCTGCCGCTTGTTACATCAAGGCTGTTCAGGTTGCGGCCTTCCTGGATCACATAACCGTTCACGGCAAGATAATTCTCATCGCCACCCCAAATATTGGTTACAGGATTTGTTTTTTTGTTTTCGTACGTGCAATCGAACCCGTTACCGCCACGCAGGTATATACTGACCAATGAAGGGAATTTGTAATTGGCCTTAAAGTATTCTGCATCTTCTTTGCGTATGACTTTGTTGAGGTTGGATTTTTTTTCCTTCTTTCCTTTCTGTGCCTTTACCACATTGTTGCCGCCACCTATGCGTACATTGGATTCTTTAAAACGTATGCTGAATGCATTGGCACCCATAAAAGAAAAACTTTCCTTCAAGCTCTGGTTCATGGCCTGTATGGCGGTAATAATACCAATCAATGCCATGATGCCAAATGCAATAATAGAAACGGTGATACCTGTACGCAACTTATTGCCGCGTATGGTTCTAAAAGCAAGTTCAAATGAATCTTTAAGTTTCATGAAAGGTATTGGTGCATGCTGTTAAGGCAGCAGTTGATTGATTGCGGAATAAAGATAAACATATTGAACCAACAAGGCCATTGCAAAAGGAAACACCCCAATATTATTTGGGGTGTTGTTACTAAGATGTAATGCTATACTGTTGTACTAAAAAGGGGCATCGCTTTCGAAGCCTTCATCAAAATTGCCACTGTTCATTTTGCTGCCCTGAACAAAGAACTTTCCGCCTTCGTTTGCACCACCGCTATTGGGCGAAGGTGCAGGTCCAACAGGCTTCCAGTTACCACCGCCCATCATGCCGCCCATGCCATCATCTTCCCAGTCATGAAACCGCTGTATGGCAAGGTTGGCACGCAGCTTAACGGTATCAAGGCTACCATTACGGTGTTTGGCTATACGTATATGCGTTTCGCCCTTGGTGCTCTCGCCCATTTCATTCGCTCCGATTTCATAGTATTCGGGGCGGTAGATGAACATTACCATATCCGCATCCTGCTCAATGGCACCGGACTCACGCAAGTCGCTCAACTGGGGCATCTTGCTTTCCTTTCTTGTTTCTACGGCACGGCTTAACTGCGACAGTGCAATGATGGGTACGCTCAGTTCCTTTGCCAGTGCTTTCAGGTTACGTGAAATGGTGCTGATTTCCTGTTCACGGTTGCCGCCTTTGCTGCCATCACTTCCGCTCATCAATTGCAGGTAGTCAATAATAATTAAACCAACCTGGTGTTTATTTACCAACCTTCTTGCCTTTGCACGGAACTCGAAAATGTTCAATGCAGCCGTGTCATCAATATACAATGGTGCTGTTTCCAGTTTCTTGATACCTTTTGCATGAAGCTGTTGGTACTCGTACTCTTCCAGCTTACCACGTGAAATTTTCTCTAGCATGATTTCGCTTTCGGCACTCAGGATACGTTGCACCAATTGCGATGCACTCATTTCCAAACTGAAGAAACCAACGCCCACAGGCTTTGTAGGGTGCAATGCTGCATTACGTGCAAGGTTCAATGCAAATGCGGTTTTACCCACGGCAGGTCTTGCAGCAAGAATAATTAAATCGGTAGGCTGCCAGCCATAAGTAATCTTGTCAAGATGCGAGAAACCGCTGGGCACACCGCTAATGTCTTCTGTCCTTGTCCTTAAATCATCTATACGGTTAATGGTTTTGGCAAGTACGTTGCCAATGTCTTCAAAATTTTTCTTTAAGTAGTTGTTGGTAATGTTGAACATTTTTGTTTCACTGTCATCCAGCAAATCAAAAACATCGGTACTGTCTTCATAGGCGTCGCCAATGATTTCGCCACTGATCCTGATCAGCTCACGCTGAATGAATTTCTGTAGAATGATCCTTGCGTGGGCATCAATATGTGCCGTACTAACTACCGTATTGGTAAGTTTGGTTACATAGTAAGGGCCACCCACTTCATCCAATTTGTCCTTGCGTTTCAGTTCCTCTACAACGGTCAGTATATCTATGGGAATACCCCGTTGCTGCATGTCCTGCATGGCCGTAAAAATTACCTGGTGTGCTTCCACATAAAAGCATTCCGGTTTCAGGTTGGTATCCACCAAGCTGTCAAATGCAGCTTTCTCCAACATGATTGCACCAAGTACGGCTTCTTCCAGTTCCTTGGCTTGTGGCGGTAGTTTGCCATATACCATCGTGCTTAGGTCAATGCTGCTTTTTCTTCTTTTTTTATCTCTGTTTAGGTTAGTTAATTCCATTTTTATTGCTAGGAAAAGATGTGGTGAGTAAAACTTGCTATCCTTTTTTCAAGCACCTATTCCTGTATTAAGAAATTGTTACCTGAAGCGAAGGGAAGGCGAATATATGGTGTGAATAATTGCAGCGAAAAAATCTTTGAACTTTATATTTATCCTTTTTAATTGCACACACAATTAACAAGTAAACAGTTTTTTCACTATAAAAATTAGGTTATACCACTAATATTGCCAGCTTATACACAATTTACAACTTGTTCACAGAAATTTTCACAATCTTAAGTGAATAAAGAAAAATGGGGAGAAACTTCGGAATACTGATAGTTATACGTAACTAAGGAAGTGGATGATGCCAGTTTTCTGATTCTTTTTTGAACTGTTTTTTGTTGATTTTAAGAAGCACAAATGCATTGCCTGCTGCTTTGCAGGATTGCCTTGCCACCAGCCCATGAGCAAACTGAAACATAACCGTAAACGAATACTATTTTTGCTCTGCATTGCAGTAGCATTGCTTTGTATTAAAAGAAAAAATATGACGTTGCGGCAATCTTTGATGAAAGCATTTTACCCAGTTGTTATGCTGAAAGGAAAAATATTTTCATCCACAAAAAATATCCAGCAGAACGGCAATAAAGTAATTGCACCTGTTCCTTTTTACAGCTTGCATGCTACGGCCAATGATGGCAGCGATGTAAATTTTGAATCATTCAGGGGCAAGAAAGTGTTGATTGTAAATACAGCCAGCGATTGTGGATATACGGGCCAGTATGGCGAGTTGGAAACATTGTACCAACAACATAAAGATAGCCTGGTAGTGATAGGCTTTCCGGCAAATGATTTTAAGGAACAAGAAAAAGCGGATGACCATGCAATTGCCACATTCTGCCAACTGAATTATGGCGTTAGTTTTTTGTTGATGAAGAAAACAGTTGTTGTGAGAACTAACCTGCAGAACAGTGTGTTTGCATGGTTAAGCGATAGCACAAAGAATGGCTGGTGCAACCAGCAGCCCACATGGAACTTTAATAAGTACCTTGTAAACGAAACCGGCATGCTTACGCACTTTTTTGACAAGGATGTATCGCCTTTGGACAATAGTGTATTAAAGGCATTGCAATAAATTCATCACCTTTCAACAGCAACAATATGATTACTAGAGTTGATATAGAAAAATACTTTGTAGCCGAAAAGCAGAGCAGTATGTTATTTATATGCCTAGGCTTGGCGGCTATTGTAGTGGCATTGCTGGGCCTGTTTGCATGGAAGACACAGTTTTGGAAAGGTGCTGCCATTGTATTGATTGCAATTGCATTGATACAAGTGATAGCAGGCTATACCGTGTATAGAAGAAGCGATGCCGATAGGACAAAAATGGTGTATGCACTTGACATGAACCCGGATCAGTTAAGGACCAAGGAACTACCCCGTATGGAAACAGTAAACAGGAATTTTATTATTTACCGGTATGTTGAAATTGCCTTGGTTATTGCTGGTGCATTGTTGATTGCCTTGTATAGGAGCAATATGGACAAACAATTTTGGGTTGGCCTTGGTGTTGCCTTGTTAGTGCAGGCGTTGCTTACTTTAAGTGGGGACATTGTTGCCGCCAAACGTGCATTGAAGTACACCGAGCAATTGAAAACTTTATTGAAATGAATTTGCAGTATTAGCAGAGATTAGTAAAGTTTCCCTTATTAAGTAAAGCAGCAAGCAATGAATTACCTGATACCATACGATTTTGTTTTAAGGCTCTTGTTTCCATTCAGGACCACTAAACGTAAAATGCTTGGCGGCTATGCTTTGTATGCCAATAAGAAACTGCTGCTACTGTTGCGTGACAGTAATGTAAGCCCAGAGTACAATGGCGTTTTTGTTGCCACTGTTCCGGAGTTTTATAAGGAGCTGCAAGAAGAGATACATACATCGAGAATGGAATTTGATTTAGATGGGAGCAAGGATAGCTGGATTTTTATAAGCGAAGATTTGACCGACTTTGAGAGTAAGGTAACAATAGCCTGTAACCTGATTAAGCATGGCGATGAAAGGGTAGGGAGGCAGTTGTTTTAATAGTTTATAGTAGTTACAAATAGCAATAAAAAAACCGATGGTCAATTAACCATCGGTTTTTTTGTTAAAGAAACAAAACAGCTTATTTAGGATCCAATGCCCTTTTGATTCTTTCAGAAATATCTTGCAAATGGTATTTTGTAAGTTTATCTGTTGTAGTTGCAGCAGCAGCATTTACTTCGGCTTGCAGGGCTTTCAGGTGGCCACGTGCATAAGAAGTAATGTCCGTGTTCTTGGTGTCCACTCCAAAAGTAAAAGTAAAGCCACCAGACACAATGCTTTGTGGTGGTTGCGGTGCAGCAAGACCAATCAGTTTTTCAACATAGGCTTTTTGCAGGTTCCTTCTGTAGATGTCAATTGGTTTTTTGGTAGCCAATTCGCTCCAAACAGCTTTCTTGGTATCTTCCAACAGTTCATCAAACAAATAGGTATTGGCAGCACCAAAACGGTTTGCACTGGCAATCATCCTGTTCAGCCTGCTATTGTCCAACAAGTTGTTCAATACGCTTGTTTGTATGCTTTGCAGCCTTTCGTTGTTTACAGGGTTGGTAATCTTGTTCAAGATATTGTTATCCAATAACCATGTAGGTGTTTCAAACAATTGTTTGCCCAAGAAGGCAACCGCATCTTTTTGCAAGGCCTTTGGTACAGCCTCGTAAGTATCGCCCTGGCTGTTGCTTTTAAATGTTTCATAAACACCGCCTACATTTCTAAGTACGTGGTTCATGTAACGGTTGAACTGGCCTATCAATTGACCATATACATCGCTTAGGTTTTCGTAGTCCTCACCTTCTTCTTTGGTCCACTCAGGTAAGTTAACGATAATGCGTTTCAGGTTCTTGATACCATATTCACTGGCTTTCATTGCATTGTCGCCAAGGTCTTCGCTTTGTGCCCTTGGGTCTGCACTGTTGCCCAACTCGTAAGTACCAAACCAGCGACGTGGATTTTCAGCAAGAGCTTTAATAATCATCTTGTCGCTGTTGATTTTTTGTTCAGCTTCATCCTTACCAGGAATGTAGCCATAACCCCATTGTATTGCCCATTCATCATAATCGCCAATACGTGGGAACATGCCTTTTTCAGAGATATTGTCTTCTGGTTGTGCTACGTAGTTAAAACGTGCATAGTCCATAATAGAGGCTGTATGTCCATTTGCTTCCACCCATGCTTTGTTACGCAGGTTTTCAACAGGCGTTTTGCTGCTGCTGCCCATGTTGTGCAACAGGCCAAGTGTGTGGCCAACTTCGTGTGAAGAAACAAAACGGATCAACTGGCCCATTAACTCATCGTCAAATTTCATTTTCCTTGCACGAGGGTTAATGGCTGCAGTTTGTATCATGAACCAGTCGTGAACCAGTTTCATAACATTGTGGTACCAACCAATATGGCTTTCTAGGATTTCACCGCTACGTGGGTCGTGTACATTAGGGCCATAAGCATTTTCAATGTCAGATGCAAAATACCTCAACACAGAAAAACGTGCATCTTCCAGGCTCATGGTCGTATCATTCTCTGGCCAGTCTTTGGCCATGATAGCGTTTTTGAAACCTGCTTTTTCAAAGGCTTTCTGCCAGTCATCTACACCTGCTTTAAGGTAAGACCTCCATTTGCGTGGTGTTGCAGGGTCTATATAGTAAACAATTGGTTTTGCTGGTTCAACCAGTTCGCCACGTTTCCATTTTTCAACATCAGCGGGTTTTGGTTCCAACCTCCAATGCACGGCAAAGTTCTTTTCTTCCACACGTTGCTGTTCATCGCTGAACTTAACAAAATTGTCTGGGAAGAAACCAACCCTCTTGTCCCAATGCCTTTGTTGCATAGGCGTTTTAGGCAATGCAATAAAAGACGTGTTCATTTCCAATGTTACGGCACCGGCATCGCTTGCTGCAGGAAAACCGCTAGGGCCAAAAGAAAGACCGCCACCCAACGCAGGAGCAGTGATAAATGTTTTTACCGTTTTTACTTCTGTGTTTATCGGGTAGGTATTGATGCTTTGTATAAAGCTCCTGTCGCCCGCAAGCATACTCAGGTTCAACCTTCTCTTAACGTTCGGGTTGATGCTTACAATCTGGTTGTCGCCTTTAAAGAAATCGCTAACATCAATAATGGTGCTGGTAGAATCTTTACCAAACGCCTTGATGTCAAACGCCGAAGCAATTGAATTGACATAGGAGTTGTTTACGGCCTTGTAAATTTCCTGTGTTGAATCGGCAACGCTTATCAAAGTAATGGTACGAATAAAGATGTTGCTGCTAGGGCCTTTTTCGAATACCAATGTTTGTTGGTTGGCCATCTCGCCACCATAGATGCCCGCACCGCCCGGCACTTTGCTGAAACGTGTAATGGCCATTATCTCGCGGCCTATTAACGAATCGGGAATTTCAAAGTAAAATTTGTCTTCTACTTTATGTACGGTAAACAAACCTTTTTTGGATACAGCTTTTTCTGTAATTACTTCCTTAAAAGGTTTAGGGCCTGGCTTGGCGGCAGCACCACCCATGCCCGGCATTGTAGTTGGTGCACCACCTCCTGGAGTAGGCGTTATTATTGGCCTTGTTTGGGCCATAGCTGTTGTACCTGCTATTAAAGCGGCAGCTACGAAAATTCGTTTCATACGCATTTTAGTATAATTGTTTAGAATAAGGGTTTAAAGATAAGGGGCTGTATTAATTGTAAGTTAAATTCCTGCATTTATTACATCAGCGGTCAAAGCTGTGCCTGCTCAATTATTTTTTTATTAAACAAAACCAAGTAATGGTATTTGCTGTTATCTTTCGCCGATGAAAACTAGGTTGCTGTCTATCGAAAGAATTTCTTGTTTGCTGCATTCAATAAAATGGCTAATTTGTAAGCCCTTTTGAAACCATTAAAAATTTGTTTTGCTATTTCAAAACAATTTTCAGTAGAATTGCGAATTAAAATTTTACAATAACAACAACTGTATTTTAAAACAAAAAAACAATTGAATCATGGCTGACATTAAACCAACTGCAACTGTAGCAAAATCAATCACTTCAGTTCAACCAAAGAAAACCAGCAATGCCATTGCATGGATTGCCCCCTTAGCATGTATTGTTTTGGGTTATATACTATGGCGTTTTGTAATTGGTGCCAACAGCAACTTTACTAAACCAGATTTGAAAGGCGGTTTTTGGCCTGACCATGATGGACCTAAAGGCGGATTGCCAAGGATGTACCTGGGTGGAATTATCGTACCTATTTTGATTGGCTGTTTCTTGACAGTTTTGACTTTTGTAATTGAAAGGTTATTGACTGTTGCTAAAGCTTCTGGTTCTGGCAACATTGCTGAATTTATCCGCAAGGTTCAATTCCATTTGGCGAACAAAGAAGTTGACAAAGCTATTGCTGAGTGCGACAAACAAAAAGGTGCAGTAGGTAATGTAATGAAAGGTGGCTTACGCAAGTACAGGGAAATGATTAGCAACACCGAATTGACTACTGAACAAAAAGTATTGAATATCCAGAAAGAAGTAGAAGAAGCAACTGCGTTGGAATTGCCAATGTTGGAAAAAAACCTTGTATTCCTTTCTACTATCGCTTCTGTTGCAACCTTGTTAGGTTTGTTAGGAACGGTATTGGGTATGATCAAATCATTCTCTGCATTGGGTGATAGCGGTGGCGGTGAAGCTGCACAAAAACTATCTCAAGGTATCTCTGAGGCATTGTACAATACAGCATTGGGTATCGGTACTTCTGCTATTGCCATCATCATGTACAACGTGTTCACAACCAAGATTGATGCAATCACTTACGGTATCGACGAATCCGGTTTCACTTTAACACAAAGTTTTGCTGCTAACTACAAATAAGCATTTGTGGAAATAGGGCATTATTGAATCTGAATGTGAAACAATTAAATAACAAACAATGGCAAGACCTAAGATACCTCGAAAGAGTACATCAATTGATATGACGGCTATGTGTGATGTGGCTTTCCTTTTGTTGTCGTTTTTTATCCTGACAACAAAATTCAAGTCAGACGAGGCCATTCAGGTGTCTCCTCCAAGTTCTGTTGCCTCCAAAGTGGCTCCCGATAAGGATATCGTTTTGGTAAGCATAGACAAAGACGGGAAAGTTTTCCTTTCTATGGATGACAAAGCACAAATGGAATACATAGCAAATACCCTGAACAATACCAAAAACCTTGGTATAAATGTAAAGGAGTTTGTAAAGGCCGATTTTATTGGTGTTCCGTTTAGTGGCGTGGCCCAAGCAGCCCTGCTACCAAAGGAGCAACAAACCGATAAGTTTTTACCCGGCATCCCTACAGATACTACCAAAGGTGCAAACGAATTGGTAGAATGGATGCGTATTATTAAAGATGCGTATGCCGGTAAAAAAATGAACCTTTTATTAAAAGGCGACAATGTTGCCAAATACCCGTCTTTTAAAGGTGTAATCAATGCCTTTAAAAAGAATGACTTTTTGAAGTTCCAAATGGTAACCAACCCAGAATCTGTTCCATCAGGAACTGATTTGTGGAGGGACAATCAAAAAGGTGGAGCTCAGGAATAACTGGAAAAGTATTATTAACTAATTAAAATTATAGATCATGGCAGAAATGGATACCTCGGGCGGTGGTGGCCATAAGAAGGGTTCGGGCGTCAAAAAAGCCAAGAAACTTTCTACACGGGTTGACCTCACGCCAATGGTGGATCTTGGTTTCCTGCTGATTACTTTCTTCATCTTTACAACAACCATGAGCCAGCCTACGGCATTCAAGCTCAATTTGCCAAAAGATGTAGATAAGCCAGAAGACCAAACCAAGTCCAAAGAATCAGGAACAATTACCTTTTTGTTAGGTAAGGACAATCACGTTTTTTACTACGAAGGACAATTAAAGGTGGATGCTGGAGGTAACAACTTCAAATCCAGTTCCTTCAATGGCGAAAACAGTATTCGCGACCTTCTGATCAAAAAGAAAAAAGAAGTAATTGCGGCACACGTTCATGATTCAAATTGCGAAAAAGTAAGGGCAGATTTTGCTACTTCCCATCCAAAAGCTACGCAGACGGAAATAGCCAATTCATGCTTGGATAGGGACTTGGTAGTTATCATTAAACCAAATGAGGAGAGCACTTATAAAAACGTAGTGGATATATTGGATGAAATGGCTATCAACGTTATTTCCCGTTATGCACTGGTTGATATAACTCCGGAAGAAAATGCCCTTATCAAAATAACAGAAGGTAGTAACGCACCTAAATAAAATGCAGGTTCTATATGCAATCATTTATGCAACTGCATCTTATTAATAAATCACTGAATTATGGAAACAAATAAAATTTTATCGGCCGATATCCTCGATATCATCTTCGAGGGTAGAAACAAAGAGTACGGTGCCTATGAGTTGCGTAAAACATACCGTCAACGTATTACCTACGCCCTGATAGTTACGCTGTTGCTATGTTTATTATTGTTTCTTACTTCTATTTTCGCAAACTCCGGTAAAAAGAAACAAGCTGCTGTAGTAGTGGCCGATGTTTCCTTGGAGAACATGAAACAGGAAGAAAAGAAACCGGAACCACCACCTCCGCCACCTCCACCAAAACAGGAGCCGCCAAAAGTGGAAATTACCAAATTCACGCCTCCAAAAATTGTGAAGGATGAAGAAGTAAAGGAACCACCACCCGCAGTTGAAAAACTGGAAGACACCAAAATTGGTACCATTAACCAAGAGGGACAAAAAGACGATAACGTAGTTGCCCCTGTAGTTGAACAACAAGGTACCGGTAAGGTAGAAGCCCCAAAAGAAGAAGAAGACTACAACAAGGTATTTACTGTGGTACAGATACCAGCAGAATTTCCAGGTGGTATTGCTGCATGGAACAAATACCTTGAACGTAACCTGAACAGTAGCGTACCGGTTGATAACGGTGCCCCTTCTGGAAGATATACAGTGGTACTTTCTTTTATCGTAGACAAGAACGGAAACATCAGCGACATTACTGCTGAAAACGATCCTAAATACGGTACAAAGGAAGAAGCCATTAGGGTACTGAAAAAAGGACCTAGCTGGAAACCTGCCGTACAAAATGGTAGGAACGTAATTTACCGCCACAGGCAGAGTATTACATTCCAGGTTTCTGACGAATAATACTGGTTTTAAAGTGAACAATATAGCAATGCCCTTCTTGTAAAAGAAGGGCATTGCTATTTCTATAAGCTACCATTCTAAGAAATAGGTAATGGCTAAACATGATACTGTACACTCGACAATGGAGTAAAGCAAAAATGCAATAAGCAATTTCTTTACTAAGCAACTTGTTAATATAATTCAAAGACCCTGTAAAAGCAATAGAATTGGGCCGCGAAAATAAAATGACGACTTTGTATGAAATAATTACACTGCTGCATCTTATTAAAAAAATAACTGAATTATGGAAACAAGTAAAATCCTGTCTGCCGATATCCTTGATATTCTTTTCGAGGGCAGAAATAAAGACTATGGTGCCTATGAGTTGCGTAAAACGTATAATAAACGCATTAATTATGCCCTTGTAGTGACGCTATTGTTGTGTTTGTTATTATTTCTTACTTCCATCTTTGCAAGTGCCGGTAAAAAGAAGCAAGCTGCTGTAGTAGTGGCCGATGTTTCACTGGAGAACATGAAACAGGAAGAGAAGAAACCCGAACCACCCTTGCCGCCTCCACCAAAACAGGAGCCGCCAAAAGTGGAAATTACCAAATTCACTCCGCCTACAATTGTGAAGGATGAAGACGTAAAGGAGCCACCGCCTGCAATTGAAAAACTGGAAGAAACCAGAATCGGTACCATTAACCAAGAGGGACAAAAGGATGAAAATATTGTTGCACCTATAGTTGAACAGCAAGGCACGGGCAAGGTAGAGGCACCAAAGGACGCAGAGGATTATGATAAAGTATATACCATAGTACAGATGCCAGCAGAATTTCCAGGTGGTATTGCTGCATGGAACAAATACCTTGAACGTAACTTGAACAGTAGCGTGCCCGTTGATAACGGTGCCCCTTCTGGAAGATATACAGTGGTACTTTCTTTTATTGTAGACAAGAACGGAAACATCAGCGACATTACTGCTGAAAACGATCCTAAATACGGTACAAAAGAAGAAGCCATCAGGGTACTGAAAAAAGGCCCTAGCTGGAAACCTGCCGTACAAAATGGTAGGAACGTAATCTACCGCCACAGGCAGAGTATTACATTCCAGGTTTCTGACGAATAATGCTGGTTTTAAAATGAACAATATAGAATGCCCTTCTTGTAAAAGAAGGGCATTGCTATTTGTGCCAAACTGTTCAGCTATTTTTGCAGCATCATAATTTTAAGCAATGGGTAAGTTATTGGGATGGGACGATACAATTGTTGCCTTGGCCACACCGCAGGGCATAGGTGCAATTGGTATAATTAGGGTAAGTGGCAAAGATGCAATTATAGTTGTGGACGAACTGTTTCCCTCAAAAAAATTGACTGAACAGCCAACACATACTTTGCATGTTGGTATGATGAAAAACGGAACGGAAACACTGGATGAAGTGGTGGTGTCCATATATAAATCACCAAAATCCTATACTGGTGAAAATGTGGCAGAAATCAGTTGCCACGGCTCGCCATTTATCCAGGAAAAAATAATACAGGCCATAGTTGCAAAGGGGTGCCGTATGGCAAAGCCTGGCGAGTTTACACAAAGGGCTTTTTTGAACGGCAAGCTCGATTTGGCACAGGCCGAAGCAGTAGCCGACATCATTGCCAGCAATACCGAAGCAAGCCGGAATACGGCACTTAAAAATATTCGTGGTGGCTTCTCCAATGCAATGACAGAGCTGCGTGAGCAACTGATAAAATTTTCGGCCCTGATTGAACTGGAACTTGATTTTGCTGAGGAAGATGTAGCATTTGCCGATAGGACGCAACTGAAAACATTGATCAGTCAACTTACACAGTCAACCCAAAAACTGCTGGCTTCGTTTGAATTGGGCAATGTGATAAAAAATGGAGTACAGGTAGCCATTATAGGAAAGCCCAACGCAGGTAAATCAACTTTGCTCAATTCCTTATTGAATGAAAACAGGGCCATTGTTAGCGATATTGCAGGTACCACACGAGACACGATTGAAGAACTGCTGAATATTGATGGTGTATTGTTTAGACTGATTGATACGGCCGGAATAAGGACACATACCAGCGACGAAATAGAAACCATGGGTGTGGAGCGTAGCTTGCAGAAAATGCAGCAGGCCGATGTGGTACTTTACCTTTTTGATGCGAATGAGATGCAGCAGGATGAGCTTGAGGCCATCATTAGCGGCTTCGAAAAACAGTCATTGAAATATATGCTTGTAGGCAATAAAGTAGATGCAACCCAACAAGATGTGCTAACACAATTCGGGTCAATGGCCAACGTCAATTTTATTTCAGCAAAAAACAATTTACACATTGACCAACTTAAAAAACAATTGGTAAGCATTGCCGTAAAAGGCGACATTAATACCGAAGCAACAATAGTAACCAATGCCAGGCATCAGGATGCCCTGCAAAAACTTGCCACTGCTTTACAGGATGTTGTAAATGGGCTGGATGCAAATGTGCAAAGCGATTTTCTTGCCCTGGATATACGCCAATGCCTGCACTATCTTGGCGAAATAACAGGTGAGATAACAAACGAAGATCAACTGGATTATATCTTTAGTAAATTCTGTATCGGGAAATAGCCATCATATAATAGACGCAGGTTTCAACGGGTTTACATTCGGTATCAGTGCGTTGCACTTACCTATTGTAGCCTTTCTTCATTTCTTGCTTTATCCCCTCTGCAATCTTTAAATGCATTGCCGTATTATCATGTGATCGCAGTAGTTGCTTTAACTGATACAAAGCTTTGTGATTAACTATTTAATTGACGCTGTAGCTTTTATTTGCATCAATGCTATAAACATAAATGAATCGCCGCCGCGATTCATTTATGAGAGGAATTATTTATCAGGAATAAGGTAATTACAACTGGTCAATTTGGATCGGCATAAAGGGGGCAACCTAAACCGGATTACATTGGCACATCAAATCGGATTGCACCGGTCAATGCAATTGGATTTTGCAATAAGTGAGTTAAATTATACTGAATACTGAACTTTCGCATATTTTTAGGTTGGCAGCCATATTATGAGGTACCTACTTTCAATTTTAATATTGTGTATTGGGACAGTTAATGCCCAGACAAATTGTGACACGTACCCGAAAGATTATGTGCCTAAAGATTTAGACGACGCTGTAACATATCTGGCTTGTACTTGGAGCAAGACTGACAAAGACAGTTTCAAGATTGTACCAGAACGACAAGCAGTAGCAAGATTGCATTTCGGAACGGGATTGTATATTAGAAATGGATGGGATTTATGGAAAGGGAAAAACGACCTTGTTGATTTTTTTAAATCTATTGGCATTCTTCATCCAGACGATATGTCTTCAATTATTCTAACATCTTTCCATAGGTATTTAAACGATAAAGAAATTAACCTTGCCGAACAAGTTAAGTACTATCAAGATTATTGGGACAAAGTTCGGGCTGAAAAAGACCAACACAACAAAATATACAAGACAATAAAGCTTGGTGATACGGTAAGAGTAATGTTCTCAAAATCTCAAGCTACTTCAACAACTTACTCGTTAGCATTTTTGAACTATACAGCACCTGTTGACAATAGTGACTGTTGTTTTGTAAGCGGTGTAGTATTGGACAAACAAAAGAAAAAAGGTAGTCGCTTTTTGACAATTCAAATTATTCAAACAACAAGCTGTGATAGCTCACATCTTGGAGATGTTTCAATGACGACCGGACAAAAGTTTAAATACAATATGACGTATTTCAATTTAAATCTTGTAAAAAATACGGCTGCCAACAAAAGTATTGCCAATAGTGGGGCTGGACATTGAAACAATCAACAGCGGTAATTCTGTTGTACTGCAGTTCTGGGTTCGACGAATAAATCCCAGCTTTAGTTCTTAATAGTTAAATTTAATAAAAAACCAGGCAACAGTTCCGGCGGACGAATATAAAATTCCCCACCATCGGCAATACCTGCTCGTTACCTGCAACCTTAACAGACATTCCGTAAGAAGATGAACATAGACTTTGAAACATTTAAAAACGACATCACTTGGTTTGTAAAGCCCACTGACAAAGTTGAACTTTTAGACCCAACATTGAATTACAGTTTGACGGAAAAATTTCAGGAGACATTTCCAAAATTGACAAGCCTTATTGAAAAGTCAAGGGTTCTTAACTTGACAATTAATTACCAATCTTACAGGCTGTTTTCTTGGACAAACAAAGGCAATAAAAGTTTTGGTTGGCTAAACAAAATAGAATCAGACAAAACGACTGACATTGAATTGATAGACGAACACGAACTTTTACTTCAAGAAATTGGAGGTATTCAAGAATCATACAATCAACCAGAACCAAGTCTTACTAACAACCAAAACTTTTTATTTATAAAATCTGAGTGTTCAAAAGGTATTGGAAGTTGGGATGACTATTATGAAATGATGTGTGAAGAAGAAGACAAGCGGCAAATTGATTACAAAGACTTTATTTGTTTTGTGCAGGAAGCAAATGGAGATGTAACTCTTTACGACAAAAACACAAAAGAAGTTATGCTATTTGCACATGACCATAGTTTTGACAATGTTGAGTTTTTAGAAAATCAACCTGAATATACGTTTCATAAAATAAACGGAGTTAAAACATTTGTTAACTATGTAGAAAGTCTAGCAACTGAATGGATAGACGAAACAGTATGACAAAAAACAACAAGGCAGCAGGTAACATCATCGTATTGGCAATAGTGGGGCTGACAGTTGTAAACTCAACATTTGTAATTCTATCGGGCATTTGTACAAATCTTGGGCTGACGTTTTGCAAATGCCCCACCATCGCCAATGCGTAAACCGTTGGCAGAAATTGCCTGAAACATTTCAAACTAAAACTTAATTCAAACTATTGACAACAGCTAATACTATTTATCCCACAATTTATCACACGACATGTTTAAAACAGATTAATCATGTTCTTTTAGAAGATTTGAAACTACCTATAATAGGAGAAGGAACATATTTTAAGTATACAGGAAAATATGGTCATATTAAAATTAGAATTTCAAGTTGTGAAGTAGGCAACTATTCTATTTGTAACTGGAATGTAACAGACGATATCATACCCTCTATTTACAAGAAAAATGTTGAAAAAGTGCTTTCTTTTTTTATCACGTATTTAGTTGGTTTGACAGGTGAGGATAAACACTTTATTTTTGAAGTAATTGGCGGAAGCCATCATCCAGTGGATGGAGGACCGACCGATTACGAAATTGCGACTTTGCATTCCATTGTCAATGCTTTTGACAATGATATTTGCAAACCGTCTATTGACAGAATTTATGCCCATTAACTTCTGCCAACAAAAGTATTTGCAAAAGCAGGGCTTGACAATGTAACATCAGCTAAGTGCAATCATCTGCAGCAGTTTGGGCTCGACGTTCAATGTTCAGTTTTAGTTCTTAATTTCAACAATATATTTTCAATTGGGCATTTGTACCGGGCTGGACAATCAATGAATTCCCTGCCTTCGCAAATACTCGAACGTTAGCTGCAAACAATGGCAATCTCACTAACATACCAGCCTGACACAAGTGTTTCATTTGGTGACACAGTATTATCGTGGGACACAGATAGACATCAGGTGAGAAAGTTGCTAAACGACAAGTTTGAAATCGCCGACGATGTAACTGATCTAAGCCAATATAATAATGGTGACACTTCTAAAAACATAATTCAAAGACGGGACATTTACAAAAACTACAAAGGGCAAGAAAATTATTTCTTTCTAAACTTTGACACTAACAATAAGTTGACAGAAATAGAATTGCACTATGGATTTAGCATTAGGATTGAGGGTGTTGACATAGAATTTTCAATGGACGTAGAAAATGTTGCCGAACTGCTCACAACTATTTCGAATGATAAAAGGCGACTTTCTGACGGTGAATATTTTTTTGAGAAATTAAAGTTGACAATTGCAAGCAGCGACGCTATGGGTGGTGACGGAAGTGAATTAGCTTACTTCTATTGTAGTAAAGACGTATCGCATTTGATTGATAACGAAGTCTACAGCTAACATTGGTATTGCCAATAGTGGGCTTGACATTGGAGCAATCAGCACCGGTAATTCTGTTGTACTGTGGTTCGGGGCTCGACGAATAAAGCCGAGCTTCAGTTCTTAATATTTAACTTTATCAAAAAGCCAGGCAGCAGTTCCGAGCGGACGAATATAAAATTCCCCACCATCGGCAATACCTGCTCGTTGGCAGCAACACGGTGACAACATATAATTAGAAAAGCAACTATGAAATTTTTAATTCTTTTATTGTTCCCAATCTTTTCGTTTGGACAATCTCAACTTGACACAGTCTCAATTTTAAACGGCAAAGTAAAAATTCTTGCTCCAAAAGAACTTACTTCAATGACAGAAGAAATGTGGAAAGCCAAATATCAAACACGTCCAAGACCAACAATGGTTTTGAGTAACGAAGATGGAGAAGTAAATCTTATAGCAGACTTAACACAACAACCTGTGACTGAAAATCAAATTGCAGCGTTTAAAGATTTTCAAATTCAGCAATTGAAGGCTAAACGACCTGACTTGAATTTATTAAGTCAAGGTGTAAAGACAATTAATGGCAAGCAAGTTGGTTTTTTTAAGTTCGTAACACAAGCAGTTGACCAAAAAGTGTTCAACTATTACTTTTTTAGTATTGCAGACGGCAAGGTTTTACTTTTTACTTTTAATTGTATTGAGAAACTTCAAAAGAAATGGGAAGCTACTGCTGACAGCATTGTAACTTCATTGACAATTAAGAAATGATGTTTAAGCTTAAAAGATGTGCTGCTGCCAACATTGTTATTACCGATAGTGGGGCTTGACATTGGAGCAATCAGGAGCGGTAATTCTGTTGTACTATGGTTCGAGGCTCGACGAATAAAACCCAGCTTTAGTTCTTAATATTTAACTTTATCAAAAAGCCAGGCAGCAGTTCCGGAGGACTAATATAAAATTCCCCACCATCGGCAATGCCTGCTTGTTAGATGTAACTATATTTTAGACTGTAAGTAACAGACCTGCATTTGAACAATATAATTTGAGAGTCGACAATAATAATTTGATTGATACTTTAATAGAACTAGGCTTTGTTATTGGTGATAATCAAGGTGCAAACCGAATAAGAGGTAAAATATCAGCAGTTGTGTTGCCAAAGTTGGATACTGGTTTTACGTTATAGTTTTCTTTTAGTAGAAATAAGCGTGCCCTTCAAGTATTTACAATTATTATCCTATTTTCAGCAATAAGCACAGAAATAGAGCTTGTTTAAATTCTGCATCAGAAAATAACCATCATGCAATAGGCGCAGCTTTCATAAACAGAGCTATTTGTCGAAATCCTGTTTTCAGCAAATAAAACTATTTTCTCTTCTAATCTAAACCAAATCAATATCTTACAGCTTTGTTGCATCTATGCTAACATCTAATAACCCCGTTCAAAACACCAATCGTGTTATGGTTAATAGTATGGTTTGCAGGTATTGTCTTTCAATTTATCCATCTCCAAAACAAGCTGATGAAAAACATTTTTACTAAACTTTTGCTACTGTTGCTATGCATATTTGGCTTGCTGCCATTGCTGCATGCACAAAATGTTACCGAAACCTTTGATGGATATTCCTTTAGTGGCTCATCTGTTACACCTCCTGTTACTTACGGACCATTTGTGTACAATATATCTTCTGGTAATTTAAGTACCGCTGTAGGCCCTGCCGCCTTATATGTGGGCAATGCAAACGCATTCAGTATCTCAAAAACAAATAAAAGTGCATTCCGGTTTGTGAATTTTACTGCAGATGGTGATGCTACACTATCGGCCAATGTAACAGGCTACTTAAAAGGTGTTGCTGTTACAGCTAGTATTGCCATATCGATTCCCACAAATATGGTAAATTTTGATTTTTCAACTAAAACACATTTTGATGATGTGGATTCTGTTGTGATAACAGGTACCACATTAAACTTTTTCCTAGAAGACTGGACCTATAACCTGTCACCGGTAACCTATGCACCATTTATCAGTGCCAACCCCGCTAGTAAAACAGTATGTACCAATAGCAATACCAGTTTTACCGTTGCAGGTACCGATGCCCCCACCAGTTATACATGGCAATATTCCGCCAATGGCGGGTCTTTATGGACCACCATCACCGGTGCCAATGCAGGTGCTGTTTATACCAATTATACATCGTCAATACTTGGTATAACTGCCGCTGCTGCAATGAATGGCTACCTGTACCGTGCTTCGGCCAGCAATGCTGTAGGCACATCGGCTGCATATTCAAGTACTGCTACCCTAACAGTAAATACGAGCGTTACCTGGAATGGCGGCACCAGTAACAACTGGACCGTAAGCAATAACTGGACGGGCGGCTGTGCACCATCCAGCACCATTGATGCCGTAATACCTATTGTTGCCACGCAACCTGTTATACAGGGTGGTGCCAGTGTAACTGCTCAAAATCTTACTATAGCCAATGGAGCCTCTCTTACTATTGCATCAGGCTCATCGCTTACTTTATCTGGTGCTTCTATAACCAATAACGGTTCCGTAAAAGGGGCAGGCGGTACTGTAGCCATCAATGCTGCAACGCAAGCAACATTCTTTGGCAATGGCACTTATGGTGTTAACCTGCAATTGGCCAACAGTACAGGGGCCATCATAGGTAATACCATCAATGATACGGTTAAAATTATCAGTGGCGGTATATTGCAATTAACTGCTGGTACCCTAACCAGCAGGGATAAACTTATGTTGGTTGGCGATGCTACTGGTTGCGGCTACATTGGCAATATCAATAGTCCCAATACCGTATCTGGTAAAGTAATCATCAGCAACTATACCTTAACAGCACAACGTGGTTACCGCATGATGGGCCATCCGTTTACCGACAATATTCCTTTAAGCAGTCTATTGCCTTATGTAGACATTAGTGGCAATAGCAGCGGTGGATTTACTGTAGGTGCACCCACCAGTCCTTCTGCGTATTACTTTAATCCTGCTACCAGCACAGGTACAGGCGGCACAGGTGGCTGGATAGCGTATTCCAGTACCAGCCAAACTTGGAACCAGGCCAATGCCCTATTGCTGTTTGTAAGGGGTAAAAAAGGCGAGGGCCTCAACAATCCGTATGGCTACAGCATCAGTGCACCTGCTATCAGTTTAACAGGTACGGTAAATACTACCAGTCCCAACATTACATTGCAATCTTCGGCATATACGGGTGCTGCTGGTTGGAGCCTTGTGCCCAATGTATTGCCTACACCTGTATATGTTTATCCCACTACCGTTAACAATCTAGCTTCTGCGGGAGTGAGCACTTCCATATATGTATGGAACCCACTTAAAGGCCGTACCCGTTCCGATAGCTTGGCGGGTGGCTATGATGCTTATTTAATATCCAGTGCCCCTGTTATTCCTATGTTCGGTGCTTTCTTTGTTAAGAATACTTCAACTGCTACTGGTGGGGCACATATAGGGGATGTAACCATTAAGTATAATGCTAACGCAACTGCGGATGGTGTTGCCCCATTAAACCTTTTACGTGTAGCCAACACACCTTATGTGTCGGGCATCACCTTTACACTGGAAAGTGATAAAGGAAACGTGTATTGGGACAAGCTGTACCTGCTATTTCAAAAAGGTGCTACATCTAAAGACAATGATCCAGACGATTTTGAGAAGATGAATAATGCAGGTTTAAATATGTACACCGTGGCAGATGGTAACAGATACCTAGCGGTAGATACTAGGGAGATACCTACAACAATAAATGAAGCAATTACCTTGGGAGTTACAACGCAGCAACAAAGACTGTTTACACTAAGGGCAAGTGATGTTATTATAAATAAAGAATTGTATTTGCATGATAAATATTTGAGTACATGGACCAAGATTGAAAATAACATGCAATATGAATTTGCCATTACAGCCGATACTGCTTCAAAAGGGAACAACCGTTTTGAAATTTCTGTAAAAGAAAACATCCCGCTAACCTCACCTGAGCTAGCATTAAAAACAAGCCCCAATCCGTTTAAAAACCAACTGAATATCAGTTATACTTTACCTACTGCTGCACCTGCAACGATTATTGTGACCAATGCAAATGGGCAAGTAATCAATACCATTGATGCAGGCACTGCAATAGCCGGTACCAAAACAATCGGTACGCTTAACTGGGCTTCGGGGCTGTACTTTATACAGTTAAAAACGGGTAACAGTTCCATCACCAAAAAAATTGTAAAAGAATAACCCACTATCCTCATCAATTAAAAAAAGATATGAAAAAAACAAATATAATATTCATTGCCCTGTTTTTGCTACTATGCAGTTACGGTGCAATGGCACAAGGGCCAGACGGACTTCCGGGAGATCCTGATGTGCCTATAGATGGTGGCTTAAGCTTATTGGTAGCAGCAGGTGTAGGTTATGGTGCAAAAAAAATAAAAGAACAGAAAAAGAAAAGCCCTAAGCAAAATAATATAACAGCATAAGTGCTGTATTAAGTAATAGGCAAAATGGTACAGGCCCCTGCAACTGCAGGGGCCTGTACCATTTTATGCATAGGGTGCCATCTTGTTGTTGTGAGGGGAATTATTTCAGAATTTAAACAGCATCTGGTGCTAAAATTTTAGCAATTGAGTTGCTTCATAAAAATGCCAGCCACACTTTAACTAACTTCGATTTTTATTAACTTGTTTACACCAATGACACTCTTTGTTAAAAATATGGTTTGTAACCGCTGTATCATGGTGGTGCAAAACGAAATGGACAAACTTGGTTTGGGCGTACGCAGTATTACGCTTGGCGAGGTTGTGTTGACAAACGAGCCCACAGCAGTACAGAAACAGGAACTGGAAAAAGCATTAACAGCCCTTGGCTTTGAAGTGATTGATGACAAGAAAAGCAGGCTCATAGAAAAAATAAAAAATATAATCATTAAGCTGGTACATTATGATGACAGCGATTTGAAAAGCAACCTGTCCAACTTGTTGAGTAACGAGCTGCATCATGATTACAACTATCTATCCAACTTGTTTTCAGAAGTGGAAGGGACAACCATTGAAAAATATTTCATTGCACAAAAAATTGAAAAAGTAAAAGAGCTACTGGTGTACGATGAACTGTCTTTAAGCGAAATTGCCTACCGCCTCAACTATTCAAGTGTGGCTTACCTAAGCAACCAGTTCAAGAAAGTCACAGGACTTACGCCCAGTCATTTCAAGCAAATAAAAACGGATAAACGCAAACCGTTGGACGAAGTGTAAATCTTACAAATCAATCCCAAAATACCGCAATAAGCCCCTGTAAAGAGTTGCCAATTTTGTATCGCTAAAACATACAAACAATGGCAACAGGCAACAACGATATATTTTTCATTCCATTAGAAGAGGTGGATAGCGAACACTGTGCACTTATTGTAGATAAAGGCCTTGCACAGGTAAAAGGCATACAGAGCCACAAGGTTGAACTGAACAACCATAGGGCTGTCATTACTGTTACAGATAAAGCGACAGTGACAGAAGCGGTAAAAACAATCAAAGACCTTGGCTATGGGGTAACCACCGTCAGGAAAAGTTTCCCGGTGATTCACATGACCTGTGCTTCCTGTGCCATCAGTACCGAAAGCATGGTGAAATCAGTAAATGGTGTCCTAGATGCTTCTGTCAATTTTGCCACTGCTAACCTAACGGTAGAATACCTGCCCAACATGACGGGGCCGCTGGCACTGCAACAGGCAGTACAGTCCATTGGCTACGATTTGTTGATTGAAAACGAAGCAACACAACAGGAAACGCTCGAAGCAATCCATCAAAAGAAGTTCAGTCAGTTAAAAAAGAAAACATTACTGGCCATACTACTATCGCTTCCTGTAGTAATCATTGGCATGTTCCTGATGGATATTCCTTATGCCAACGAAATCATGTGGCTCTGTTCAACCCCAGTGGTAGTTTGGTTGGGCAAGGATTTTTTCATCAATGCATGGAAACAGGCAAGGCACCGCTCAGCCAACATGGACACACTCGTTGCACTTAGCACGGGCATTGCATATCTATTCAGCGTTTTTAATATGCTGTTTGCCAGCTTCTGGCACCAAAAAGGCCTGCATGCCCATGTGTATTTTGAAGCGGCATCTGTTGTAATTGCATTCATTCTTTTGGGTAAGTTATTGGAAGAAAAAGCCAAAGGCAATACTTCATCAGCAATAAAAAAACTCATGGGCCTGCAGCCCAAAACCGTTACCATTATTCAACCCGATGGAACCGAACAGCAAACAGCAATTGAAAACGTGCAGGTAGCAGATATAATACTGGTAAAACCCGGTGAAAGAATTGCCGTGGATGGATTGGTAATAGCAGGCAGTTCCTATGTAGATGAAAGCATGCTAAGTGGCGAGCCTGTACCTGTATTGAAAACAGAAAACGAAAAAGTATTTGCAGGCACCATCAATCAAAAAGGAAGCTTCCGGTTTAAGGCTGTAAACGTAGGTAAGGAAACCATGCTTGCACACATCATCCAGATGGTGCAAGATGCACAGGGCAGCAAAGCACCTGTACAAAAACTGGTTGATAGGATTGCGGGCATCTTTGTTCCCGTTGTAATTGTTATAGCTGTACTCACTTTTATTGCATGGTTCATTTTTGGAGGAGATAGTGGCCTGGTACAAGGACTGTTGGCTGCAGTAACGGTGCTGGTAATTGCCTGCCCCTGTGCATTGGGCCTGGCCACACCAACTGCAATTATGGTGGGTGTTGGTAAGGGTGCCGAGAATGGCATTTTGATAAAAGATGCCGAAAGCCTTGAACTGGCCAAAAAAATAAACGCCATCATTCTTGATAAAACAGGAACCATTACAGAAGGCAGGCCACAGGTTACCAACAGCATCTGGTTGGGCAACGATGAAAACGTGAAAGCAATTTTATACAGCATAGAGAAACAATCGGAGCACCCATTGGCAGAAGCTGTAGTAAAATATTTAGAAAGCCTGCAGTCCATTAAACTCTCATTCTTTGAGAGCATTACAGGCAAAGGAGCCAAAGCAATGTACAACAACGAAACCTATTGGGTTGGCAACAAGAAACTGCTAACAGAAAACAGTATTGTAATTGATGGCGATTTACAAACCCATGCAGACGAATGGGGCAAGCAGGCAAAGACTGTTATATGGTTTGCAGATAGTAAACAGGCCATTGCCGCAATTGCTGTTTCCGATACCATAAAAGCAACATCTGCCAAAGCAGTTAAACAGTTGCAGTCAATGGGTATTGAACTATACATGCTAACTGGCGACAATGAAGCAACAGCAAAAAACATTGCACAAAAAATAGGCATACAACAATACAAAGCAGAAGTATTGCCGCAACAAAAAGCCGATTTTGTAAAGCTGTTACAGAAACAAGGCAAAATAGTGGCAATGGTTGGCGATGGTATAAACGACAGCACGGCACTGGCAACAGCCGATGTGAGCATTGCCATGGGTAAAGGTAGCGACATAGCAATGGACGTTGCAAAAATGACCATCATTGCTGCCGACCTTACCAAGATACCACAGGCAATACGCCTGTCCAGACAAACTGTTGCCACCATTAGACAAAACCTTTTTTGGGCCTTTATCTACAACCTGATTGGCATTCCCATTGCAGCAGGTGTACTTTATCCCTTTAATGGTTTCTTGCTAAACCCAATGATTGCCGGTGCAGCAATGGCCTTAAGCAGTGTAAGCGTAGTAAGCAACAGCCTTCGGTTGAAATGGAAACACTGAAACAGTAAATCTCATAAATCAAATGAGAAATAGCATAACTGCAACTGATTAAAACACAAAGAAATTTGTACCATAAAACAATAGCAATATGAAACAGGTAATAATGAACATTCCCCAAATGCAGAGCACACACTGCCAAACAAGGGTAAGCAATGCAATAAAACAAATTGATGGTGTGCAAGTGCAAAAACTTGAAGCAGGCAAGCTAACGGTTTCCCTTACAGATGATAACCTTAAACAGCAAGTGGAAAATGCAATTGCCCAAGCCGGCTACAAGGTTGCCAATGAAGAAGCAAACAATGATTCAGCATGTGCAACAGGATGCTGCACCAGCCAGGATTCCAATAAATAATGCAATACAAATGATAAAAGATATTAAGGTATTCCGCTTTAAGACAAACATCAATTGCGGTGGCTGCGTGGCAACTGTAAAGCCCTATCTTGAACAGACGCAAGGCATGTTTGACTGGAATGTGGATACGGCAAGCAAAGACAAGCTACTCACGGTAAAATGTGCGGGCATTTCCAAACAATGGGTAATTGAAACCATTGAAAAAGCAGGGTTTAAAATTGAATTGTTACATACATAAAACAGACACACCATGAAAAAAGTAAGTATCGTATTGGTAGCAATGATGCTAGGTTACGCATCATTTGCACAAGATGCCAACAAGCTGCTAACAGGTTACAACGGCATTAAAGATGCATTGGTAAACGGCAACAGCCAAGCTGCATCCGAAGCCGTAACTGTGCTTCAGCAAGCGGTGCAGGCTGAAGCCGCGTTTACACAGAAACCAGAACTGCTCGATGCCCTTGATAAAATGGCAAAAGCTAGCGGCATCGAAAAGCAACGGGCAGCATTGAATGATGTTTCCACCATTTTCTGGAAACTGGTCAAAGCTTCAGACAAAATAAACCAACCAGTTTACTACCAATATTGCCCCATGAAAAAAACATACTGGGTAAGCACCGAAAAAGAAATCAAAAATCCTTATTACGGTTCCTCCATGCTCACTTGTGGCAAAGTAGTTGAAACAAAACAATAATTCAATAAGGCATTGTTGCAAACTGCAATGCCCTTCATCTATCATTGCTGCATACCATGTATTGTACAAAAGGCAACAAAAATAGGCTCCCACAAAAACTGTCAATCACTGTATTGGCAGTTTTCTGCTCCCTCTGGGGCATGGCACAAAAACTGGTGCATTACGACCTGTATATGCAAGATACCATCGTAAACTATGCAGGCAAACAAAAAAGGGCCATTGCCGTAAATGGGCAGATACCGATGCCCACACTTGAATTTACCGAAGGCGATACCGCAGAAATTGTGGTACACAACCTGTTAAAGGAAAGCACTTCCCTGCACTGGCATGGCGTGTTTTTGCCCAACAAAGAAGATGGTGTGCCTTTTCTTACACAAATGCCCATTGAGCCGGGTACAACTTATACTTATCGTTTTCCCATTGTTCAAAACGGAACGCATTGGTACCACTCGCATTCCGGCTTGCAGGAACAGATAGGTATGTACGGTAGTTTCATCATGCACAAAAAAAGCGATGACAAAACATTTAGAAAAGGGATTGACGATTTGCCCACAGTACCACTTATCATAAGCGAGTGGACAAACCTGAACCCCAACAATGTGCATCGTATGCTGCACAATGCAAGCGATTGGTTTGCCATCAAAAAAAATGCTACGCAAAGCTATGCCGAAGCCATACGCAGCGGGTACTTTAAAACCAAGCTCCGCAACGAATGGAAACGTATGCTGGCAATGGATGTGAGCGATGTGTACTACGATAGGGTGCTATTGAATGGCAATCCTTTTACCGACCTGCATAACATTGACGGTAAGCCTTTAAAAGCTGGCGACAAAGTTCGTTTACGGATTGCCAACGGAGGGGCGTCATCCTACTTCTGGCTTCGTTATGCAGGCGGAAAGATAACGGTTGTGGCAAGCGATGGCAACGATGTGCAACCTGTTGAAGTGGACAGGTTGATGATTGCCGTTTCTGAAACATACGATATTGTGGTTACCATACCTGAAAGCAACAAGGCATACGAACTGATGGCAACAACGGAAGACCGCACCAACTCCGCAAGCTACTTTATTGGAAACGGTACCAAACAAATGGTAGGGGCAATGCCAAGGCTGAAATATTTTGAAGGGATGAAGATGATGAACGGCATGATGAAAATGAATGGCGATCTGGACGATATGGGCATGAGCATGAGTTGGAACAAGATGGATATGAACGTAGTGATGTACCCCGAAATAACCGGAACGGAAAGCAAGATGGGCAAAGGGAAAATGGAAATGGGAGACAGCCATAACCGCTATAATGCAAATGCTTTGGGCAACATTGTTACATTGAACTACTCCATGCTTCAATCACCCACGAATACAACATTGCCAGCTAATGCACCTGTTAAAGAAATAAAGTTTACCCTCACCGGCAACATGAACCGGTATGTATGGAGCATGGACAACAAAGTGCTGTCCGAAGCCGATAAGATACCTGTAAAGAAAGGCGAAGTGCTAAGGATAACACTATACAACAACTCCATGATGCGGCACCCCATACACCTGCATGGTTTCGATTTCAGGTTGCTGAACGGGCATGGCGAAAATGCACCGCTCAAAAACATCATCGACATCATGCCAATGGAAACCGATACCATTGAGTTCCTGGCAAACACGGAGGGCGACTGGTTTTTTCATTGCCATATCCTATACCACATGATGGCTGGCATGAACCGTGTTTTTTCTGTAGATGATTATAAAAACCCCTTATTGCCCAATAAGCAGATGGCTTACAAAATGCTGCAGCGTGAAAGCAATATGCCCCATTTGATGGCACAGAACGATTTTGCAACAAATGGCAACGATGGCGAATGGATGCTGCAAAATGCAAGATGGAGCTTAGGTACAGAATGGAGGCTGGGTTACAACAATATGCATGGCTATGAAACCGAAACGCATCTGGGGCGGTACATGGGCAGGATGCAATGGCTCATGCCATTTATAGGCTTTGATTGGCGGTACAGGAAAGTGGGTATCGACGAACACGAAAAGAACCTGTTTGGGCAAGCCAATACAAAAGACAACAGGGCGATGTTAAGTATGGGCGTGAACTATACATTACCCATGTTGCTACGCTTTCAATCGGAAATTTTTATGGATGGCATTGTGCGGTTGCAACTGATGCGGGAAGATATACCTGTTTCCAAAAGGCTGCGGGCCGGCTTTATGGTAAATACAGATATGGAATACATGGCCGATTTGCGGTACATCATTAACAGGAATATGGGCATACGTACACACTACGATAGCGATATGGGTTTTGGCATAGGGCTTTCAATCAATTATTGATATAGGGTGCCCCAACCAAATACATGATTGGTGAATGTGTAAAACAATAGGTGCAAGCTATAGGGAAAATTCTTTTCTCAATTGTACAGTGGCCTTTTCAATTACGGCATATACACGTTTTACCAAATAGGGCACATGGTCTATTTGCTTGGCATTCTTGCAGCTCATTTCAATGGTACGCACATCTTCCTTTATGGAAAGTATCTGCATGGTATCAATGGTGCTCTTTAGCTTATGTGCAAGTTTGCCTGTCTGCTCCCAGTTCTTCTGCTCGCAGGCCTCGGCCATTTCCTTGGTGGTTTGGGGTATCGTATTGATGAATATCTGCACTAGGCTCTTGATGAAGTCTGCATTGCCCTGTGCCAGTTCATTTACCAAAGTCATATCATACAGTTGCTCCCCGTCCGATGGGAGGTTCAGGTTCTCTACCGCATCGCTTTCATAACGGCTGCCAAACGAACTGTTATCGCTAAGTACTCTCTGTATCACGTTGTATAATTCGGTTTCTTTAAAGGGCTTGGTTAAATAGTCGTTCATTCCTGCAGCAAGGTATTTTTTTTCCTCGCCACGCAACGCATTTGCTGTAAGTGCTATGATCGGAACATTTCGTTTCTTTTCATCATCCAATTGGCGGATGGCCTGTGTTGCTTCTATGCCACTTTTTTCCGGCATCTGAATGTCCATCAATACCATGTCAAAATCATGTTCCTGCATCATGGCAATCACTTCGTTCCCCGTATGTGCCGTTTGGGTTTCTATGCCCCAATGACGCAATATGCTCAGGGCAAGAAGCTTGTTTACTTCATTGTCCTCAGCCAATAGCACTTTTAGGTTAGATAAGGAAGCCTTGCCGGAACTTGGTTTATACATGAATATTGTTTGACATAAAACTAAATCTTATTAACGATACATGGAAATAACTTTAGCTTCAGGTTTTGTTCGAATTAGCTGAACATGGCCGATTCGTAATATTTTTTATTGATACTTAATTCCTTGTTCTGTATCATCCTGTAAATGGTCGATTTGCCCACATCCAGTTTCCTGGCCACTTTCATCACGTCCGAATTATACAGGTCAAGGTAATACTGCAACAGTTTTATATTGAACTCCTTTAATGTGGCATCTTTAACGGCAAAGCTCTCCAACACATTCTGCGAAACAATATTCAGGTGCTCGGGCAATATCTCATTGCCTTCTGCCATTACCGTAGCCAGTTCTATAACAGATTTCAGCTCACGTATGTTGCCCGGAAAAGCATGTGTCAACAGTTTCTTCTTTGCATCCGTCGAAAAATTCTTTACCGGCATTTTGTTCTCACGGCAAAACTGGTCCATATAATGTTTGGCAATTAGCAACACATCATTCTCCCTGTCCCTTAACGGCGGCAAATGAATGGGCAGGCCAAGCAGGCGATAATAAAGATCCTCCCTGAAATTGCCTTTCTTCACTTCCTCAATCAAATTTTTATGCGTTGCCACCACAATGCGTACATCAAACTTCACTACCTCATTGCTGCCTATTCTCGTTATTTCCCTTTCCTGTAAGGCACGCAACAGTTTCGACTGCATGTTTAAATCCATCTCGCCAATTTCATCCAGGAACAGGGTGCCCTTGCTTGCTTCCTCAAACTTGCCGATACGTCTGGCCACGGCCCCTGTAAACGCACCCTTTTCATGGCCAAACAATTCGCTCTCCAACAAATCTTTGGGTATGGCCGCAACGTTTACCGCAACAAAAGGCTGGTTACGCCTGTCAGAATTATAATGCACGCATTTTGCCACCACTTCCTTACCGGTACCTGTTTCGCCCGTAACCGAAATGGTGATATTCGTTTTCACCGCTTTTTCCATTAAGCTGAAAACACGTTTAATGCTGCTGCTGGTACCTATAATGGTCTTGCTGAAATCGTACTTGCTGGCCACTTCCTGCTTCAATACTTCCAGCTCTTTCTTAAGGTCTGCATTTTCACGCATGTGCTGAATGGCATTCCACAACCTGTCCTTTGCATCCTCATCTTTGGTAATATAATCGTAAGCACCTTTTTTCAACAGGTCAATGGCAATTTTCACATCTTCCTGGCCAGACAGTATCACCACTTTTGTATCGGGACTCTGCTCACGTATGCGTACCATTACCTCATCACCATTCATGTCTGGCAACGAATAGTCTAGCGAAACCACATCTGGTTTCTCATGGATATTTGCGAAAAATGCTTTTGCGGAGTCGAATTTCTTTACTTGATAATCAGGATTCAGGCTAAGGTTGTATTCCAACATCGAACTGTACCAGAGATCATCTTCAACAATAAATATTTTGAAGGGGCGATGGTTTTCCATTGCTTGGGATATTTTGGATTCATGGGTATAAACGAAAAACTATGCCCGTAATTGTACAGTATTTCATTTTCTGGACAAAAAATCCCATTTTCAGACTGAATCTGTTTTGGGAACGTGCTTTTACCAAGGGCTAGTACGGTATCGGTTTATATCATCACAGTTTATCCGGTACTTGCGGGGTGGTGGTTCCCTTTGCATGTACAATCAGGCCCGAACCTTACCCGTGCTTGTTGTTTTGCTGCTTGGGTCCAATTCATCTATTTTTGTTGACTATGGAAGTAACAGATCAATTGGTAGACAAACTTGCCCACCTTTCGCGGCTGAGTTTTAACGATACCGAAAAGGCAGACGTGAAAAAGGACCTGCAAAGCATGATTGCCTTTGTGGAAAAACTGAACGAACTGGACACAACGGGCATAGAACCGCTGCTGCACATGGGCGACGCCGTAAACGTACTTCGTGCAGATGAGATAAAAGGCAGCATCAGCAGGGAAGAAGCACTATTGAATGCCCCCATAAAAGACGGACAGTTTTTTAAAGTGCCCAAAGTGATTAAAAAATAAATGCTATTTTCAGCTAGCCACTAACAAACCATTATTGCAAAACAAGCAACCAGCAGCCATGGATTCCATTATACATTTAGACAATATTCAGAAAAGCTATTTCATGGGCAGTCAGGCAATTCCTGTACTGAAAGGCATTTCGTTGGATATTTTCAGGAACGAATACGTGGCCCTTATGGGCCCCAGTGGCAGCGGCAAAAGCACCTTAATGAATATACTGGGCTGCCTGGATACACCAACTGGCGGCAAGTATATTTTGAATAACCAGGATGTAAGCAAAATGACCGACGATAGCCTGGCAGATGTAAGGAACAAGGAAATTGGTTTCGTGTTTCAACAGTTTAATTTATTGCCCAGATTGAGTGCCGCCGAAAATGTGGCACTGCCATTGATTTACGCCGGCATCAACAAAAAAGAAAGGATGGAAAGGGCAATGGAAGCACTGAAAAAAGTGGGCCTTGCAGAAAGGAGCCACCATAAAAGCAATGAACTAAGTGGTGGACAGATACAGCGTGTGGCCATTGCAAGGGCATTGGTAAACAATCCTTCCTTATTATTGGCGGATGAACCAACGGGTAATTTGGATAGCAAGACATCTGTAGAAGTAATGGAAATTTTTGGGAAGATACAGGAAGCTGGCAACACAGTGGTGCTGGTAACGCACGAAGAAGATATTGCACAGTATGCAAAACGTGTAGTGCGTTTGCGTGACGGGCTTGTTGAAACAGATATTACACAAACGCAGCAAAACAAAAATGCTGTTGTATAAAAATAAGTTGACAGGTTTTATGAAAGGCAAATGAACAGTTTGCTTTTTTTATTTTGAGCATGTGCTGACTTCTGGGAATTTGGATTTTTACTTTTTTAAAATGTACAAACCGTGGCAATAAAAATATATACCAAAACAGGCGACGCTGGCAAGACCAGTTTAATTGGCGGAACAAAAGTGCCGAAAAGCCATATACGCATTGAAAGCTATGGAACAGTAGATGAACTGAATTCCTATATTGGATTGGTAAGTGACCATATAACCGATGCACCCAGCAAAACGGTTTTGAAAGAAATACAGGACAGGTTATTTACCATTGGCTCATCATTGGCATGCGACCCCGAGAAAGAGCCTTTGATGAAAATGCCCGATTTAAAGGAAGAGGATGTGGCCTTGCTGGAAAAGGAAATAGACCGTATGAACGGGATTCTGCCTGTGATGAAAAACTTTATACTGCCTGGCGGGCACCCTGCAGTATCAACCGCACATATAGCCCGCTGCGTTTGCCGAAGGGCCGAAAGGATATGTGTGGCCATGCAACAGGAGCAAATGTTTATTGATGCACTGGTGATTAAGTACATTAACCGTTTAAGCGATTACCTGTTTGTATTGGCAAGGTACATTGGCCACTTGTTAAACGTAGAAGAAATAGCCTGGAAACCTAGGGTAAACTAAAAAAGGGTGCCTCGCTTTACAAAAGCGAGGCACCCTTTTTTAGTTTGTATTTCCTGCTGCCGATAAACATACTGCAGTTGATGGGTGCGACGCCCATACAGCTTATGCAGGTACCCAAACTGGTTCAATAAATCAAGCACCCATCAGGCCATCCTTCATATGCAATAGCCTGTCACTCATGCTCGCCAGCTCCTCATTATGCGTCACAATTAAAAAGGTTTGGTTAAACTCGTTGCGAAGCTTTACAAAAAGTTCGTGAAGCTCCTTTGCATTCTTACTGTCCAGGTTGCCCGTTGGTTCATCAGCAAAAACAATGGACGGTTTATTGATAAGGGCCCTTGCCACTGCCACCCGTTGTTGCTCGCCACCACTTAGTTGCTGTGGTTTGTTTTCCAAGCGGTTACCTAATCCGAGGAGCTCCAGCAAACGCACTGCTTCGTCCTTAACCTCTTTATTCTTTCTTTTGGCAATCCAGCCCGGTATGCACACATTTTCAATGGCCGTAAACTCTGGCAATAGATGGTGGAATTGAAAAACAAAGCCCATATACTTATTCCTGAAAGCTGCCAGTTTTTTGCCCTTTAGTTGATGCAAGGCCTCGCCCTGCAAAAAAATACTGCCTGTATCGGGCGTGTCCAATGTGCCCAATATATGCAGCAATGTGCTTTTGCCTGCCCCCGACGAGCCTACGATACTTACAATTTCTCCTTGGTTTACCTGCATTCCCACGCCTTTCAGCACCTGTAAACTGCCATAGCTTTTCCTGATATTTTCGGCCTGCAACATGTATTTCTGTTTAAAATGTTCCCTTGAACCCTACAAACCTACAACAGCAAGGTTTTTTTTAAGTAAATATTTACAGGTAAGCCCAAAACCCAATTTGGTAGTTTCGTTTATACGGTTACATTTGCACAAATTTTTAAGTCATGTTTTGGACCCTAGAATTAGCGAGCTATTTAGAAGAGGCCCCTTGGCCCGCCACAAAAGATGAACTAATTGATTATTCCATCCGTTCAGGTGCACCGCTGGAAGTGGTTGAAAACCTGCAGGAACTGGATGACGAAGGCACAGAGGTTTATGAAAGCATTGAAGACATCTGGCCCGATTATCCAAGCCAGGACGACTTTATGTTCAATGAAGATGAGTATTAAAATCAACAGACTGTCATAACAAAATAGCCATTCAGCAATGAATGGCTATTTTGTTATGCCCCATCCATCTTTAAATAATTGTTACGCTATTTTATGGACAAACTGGTACATGCTTTGCAAAGCGTTGAATAGGCAGTATTCTATTCACAACCTGTGCATAATATGAATAGTAATATTGGTACAATAAAATTAAATTTGGTATCAAGGTTAGTAAATACAATTCAGCATCCTATTTATTCATTTAAAACGGATTAACAAATTGACAGAAACAATCATCAGCCTCGACTCAGTCAATCCAATTGAGTTCTTTGGCGTAAACAACGGTAAGTTAGACGTCCTCAAGAAAAAGTTCCCCCTCCTCAAAATCCTCTCCCGAGGAACCCAGTTAAAACTTAGTGGTGCACCCGAGCAGATAGATACTGCCAAAGAAAAAATTGACCTGATTCTACAGTATCTGGAACGCAACGGCCATTTAAGCGAAAACTATTTTGAGCAGATACTTGGCGGGGACGATGCAGAAACCATTGACAACTTTGTGGACAAGAACCCGAACGATGTACTGGTATTTGGCCCCAATGGCAAAACGGTAAGGGCACGTACGGTAAACCAGAAAAAAATGGTAACCGCTGCCGACAAAAACGACATTGTTTTTGCAATAGGCCCTGCCGGTACCGGTAAAACCTATACGGCTGTGGCATTGGCGGTACGTGCCTTAAAAAACAAGGCTGTAAAGAAAATCATTTTAACCAGGCCTGCAGTAGAAGCAGGGGAAAGTCTTGGCTTTTTGCCAGGCGATCTAAAGGAAAAAATTGATCCCTACCTGCGTCCGCTGTACGATGCGTTGGATGATATGATACCCGCCGATAAGCTGGGCTATTATATGACCACCCGCACTATAGAAATTGCCCCTTTGGCATATATGCGTGGGCGTACATTGGACAATGCCTTCATAATATTGGATGAGGCACAGAACACCAACGACCTGCAACTGAAAATGTTCCTTACCCGTATTGGTGCCAATGCAAAAGCCATTATTACGGGCGACCCAACACAAATAGACCTGCCGCGTAACCAACGCAGCGGCCTGGATAAGGCAAGACGCATTTTGCAGGACATAGATGGCATTGGGCATATACAGCTAGACGAAGAGGATGTTGTAAGGCACAAATTGGTAAAAGCAATCATTAAGGCCTACGACAAGGAACACGAAGCCGAAGAAGCCGAATACAACAACAATCATGGTAAAAACCATTACAGGTAATGAATATTTACCAGTAAATAGCATCCAACAAAAAAGGCGGCCACAATGGGCTGCCTTTTTTATTACACCAAATTTACATTCACGGCTTACCTTCGTGGCCGTAAATCAACGCATGAAAAATCTATTCGTTTTATTGTTAATGGTTGCCTTAACGGGTTGTGGCAGCAAAAAGCAATACCCGCCTGCAACGGATGCCTTAAATGCCGGCCTGCAATTTATTGACGGCTGTTTAAAAGGCGATTTTGACAAAGCTGATTTTTACATGCTGCAGGATGACAGGAACAAACAGCTGTTGACAGAAGCCAAACAGAAATTCAAACAGCTTACCAAGGAACAGAAGAAACAGTTAATGGAAGCCTCCCTGCAAAACATTACCATAGAAAACCCATCCGTTAACGAAACAATCATACACTACAACAACTCGTTCAACAACGCACCGGGCAAAGTAAAAGTGGTACAGACAGACAGCAACAAATGGTTGGCGGATTTTAAATATGCATTCAACCCCAACCTATAACAAACGCTATATAAACAAAGTATAATTTAAAACAATACAAAGCATACATGAACACAACAACCGTTTTACACCCGTGGCATGGAGTGCCTCCAGGAGAGCAGGCACCAAGAGTTGTAAATGCAGTCATCGAAATCCCCCAAGGCAGCCGTTGCAAATATGAAATAGACAAACCAAGTGGCTTATTGAAACTGGACAGGGTTATTTTTTCTTCATTTTATTACCCTTGTAACTATGGCTTTATTCCGCAAACTTACGGTGGTGATAAAGACCCTTTGGATATTTTGATCATCACTTCCCTTCCGGTAGTTCCGCTTACTTTAATGGAAGCAAAAGTGGTGGGCGTAATGCAGATGGTGGATGGTGGCGATGCCGATGACAAGATTATTGCCGTAGCCGCAAACGACCCCGGCGTAAACCACTACAACAATATTGAAGAGCTGCCCAAACATTTTTTTGACGAGTTGAGGCACTTTTTTGAAGAGTACAAGAAACTGGAAAACAAAACAGTGGTAGTAGAGGAATTTGGCGACAAATCGACCGCATTGAAAATTATTGAGGAAGCCATTGCCTACTACAAAGACTGTTTCGGTGCCAAAGAGCCATTAAGGTTATCATAATAAACCTGGTGCGTAACCCGCCTGTGCGGGCCGGGCTATCCGTTCCTGCTCCGCATGTCGCTTGCGGCATTTGCGTGGCATACACTGCTATCCCTTACGCGGCTGCAGTACCGAACATATTACCCAGATTGCTTTTGTAAATGAAAAAAACAACCAGACCAATGACAACAACTACAATCATCATCCTGATTATTATTGGGATAGCGGCAGGCATGCTCAGTGGGTTAATTGGCGTTGGTGGCGGCATCATCATTGTGCCAGCATTGGTGTACTTCCTGTCTTTTTCACAACAAAAAGCACAAGGCACATCGTTGGGCATATTGTTGCTGCCGGTTGGCATACTGGCTGTGCTGCAATACTATAAACAGGGGCAGGTAGATGTTAGGGTAGGGCTCATCGTTTCCCTCGCATTCATCATTGGTGGGTTCTTTGGTAGCAAGATAGCCCTTATGCTGCCCGAAACCACCTTAAAGAAGATTTTTGCGGTGGTGCTCATCATCATAGCCATCAAGATGCTCTTTATCGACAAGCAGGAAAAAGCGTCAACCAAAACAACTGCATCCACTTCCGAAAAATTGGATCATTGATATTGGAACAAATAGTTTGCAACCCTATCTTTGCCAAAATTGTTAAACATGGAAACAGCAAAAAAATCAAGAGGTAAATACTGGCTTTTTTTTATTATTTGGCTTGCAATCATGGTAACCATGTTAATAATACCTGATTATAGGCAATACTTCTGGTTGGCCTTGCCTGGTGTGGTTACGTATTTTGCTTATGGGTTAGACCTTGTTTAAACCATTCCTAATTACTTATATAACAACAAACCCTGCCATTGGCAGGGTTTTGTTTTTTATTTGTAGCGTTTTATCAACCGCAGTTTATGTGTCCTTTCGCCAGTATCGGTATTGATGATACCGGCGTTGTCAATTTTATCAATACGTACTTTGCCAGCTGAATGAATGATGTTTTCATTATTCAGCAAAATGCCTACATGGGTTATCCTTCCATCCTCATTGTCAAAAAAAGCAAGGTCGCCACTTTGGGCCTCCTGTAAAAAGCCCACCACTTCGCCCACTTCTGCCTGCTGGTAAGCATCTCTTGGCAGCTTAATATCCATCATCTTAAACACTTGCTGTGCAAAGCCGCTGCAATCAATACCGTAAATGGATTTGCCGCCCCATAAATAAGCCGTGTTCAAATAAGGGTGCATAATCTCGTACATATCCACTTCGTCGCTGCTATCGCTAAACCCAAAAGGTTGCTGGCTAAAAGTAACAGTGTAAGACCCTATCTGTAAAACACCATCCACAAAGCAGCCAATAAAGCAACCGGGCGGCAGCATCATGGGCTTTCCATTTATCTCCACAACGCTTATCGGCTCGGCCGTCAACAGCTTGTGGTTGTTGTTGTAAAAATGTTCATCTACTTCCACCAACTGGCTGCGTTGGCACCAACCTTCATAATCATCATATAGGCATTTTATCCTGATAAAATCCTTTGCTTCTTCCAACACGGCAACACACTCGCCAAACAATAGCTGGCTGGTCATTTCGCTACGGTGTGCAGCTTCTTTTCTTACTGGTGCAACAGGTACTATGGATGCAGCAAAATTCATTGCGTATTATTTTGGCAACAAGATATGGAATTGGTTCAAAACAGCATCATTAGAAAACTGTTACCACAAAAACACTTACTTTGAAGCAGTGAACAAAGACAGGTATGCACATATAACCGACAATGAATTGCTGCAGCATTTTTATAATGATGGCAGCAATGAATGGCTGGGCATTTTGCTGCAACGCTATACACTTTTGCTGCTGGGTACTTGTATGAAATACTTAAAGAATGAAGAAGAGGCCAAAGACAGTGTGCAGCAGATTTTTTTAAAGGCCATTACCGAACTGCACAAATACAAGGTAGAATATTTTAAGAGCTGGATTTACATGGTGGCTCGCAACTATTGCTTAATGAAGCTGCGTGACAAAAATATTGTCGTAGCCATTGATGAAAAGCAACCGTTGCAGGCAGATGAGGAAAGCCTTTTGCTTGCCACTGATAAAGACAAAACATTGAACCTATTGGAAGCATCCATGAACCAACTAAGCGAAGAGCAGAAAACCTGTGTAACTTTGTTTTACCTGCAAAAGAAAAGCTACCAGCATATTGCAGATATAACAGGCTTTACCTTGATGCAGGTAAAGAGCCATATACAGAACGGCAAACGCAACCTGAAACTATTGGTGGAGAAAAAAATGAACAGCCATTAATGTCGGATATTAAAAACATATTGCAAGAAGATGATGCGTTGACCGACGCCCACCTGATGCAGTACCTGCAAGGTACCCTGTGTGAGGAAGACCTGCATGCCATTGAAAAAAAGATGGCCGATTCTGATTTTATGAACGATGCTGTGGAGGGCCTGCAAAATTTCAAGAGCAACAAGAATATTGAACAATATGTGGAGCAGTTGAACCAGCAACTGCAGAAACAGACATCCACCAAAAAGAAACGCAAAGAAAAACGTAAACTGAAACAACAGGATTGGATTGCCCTAACGGTGGTGATTGTATTGCTGCTTTGTATGCTGGGTTATATGGTAGTGAGCCAGTTTCAGAAAAACAGGAAAGTTGATACCATACAACAAACCAAATAACCGTCCTGGAATTTGGAATGTTATCTTTTGTTATTTACTTACATCGGAACATGAATGGCCACCAATGTGCCTTTGTTTAAAGAAGAATCCCACTCAACCGTTCCTTTTAAATAATTGATGCGGGTCCTGATATTCTTCAGGCCTATGCCTTCTGTATTCTCTTCATGTATGTCAAAGCCCTTCCCATTGTCTTCGATGGTGCAGCTAATGCCATCGGCATCTTTAATCAAAGAAATATCCAGGCAGTTGGCATTGGCATGTTTAATTACATTGTTTACTGTTTCTTGTATTACCCTGTACAATACCGTTTCAATGGCATTGCCCAGCCTGTCTTGTAAGCCTTCGGTATAAAGGGTTACCTGCAATTTGTTGTGGTCAATTTTGTCAATAAATTCTTTTACGGCAAACGATAGCCCACTTTTCAACAATGCATTGGGCATCATGTTATGGCTTACGCTCCTTACTTCTTTGCAGCTTTCATCCACCAGCAAAATGGTTTTGTTCAACAGTAACCTATCGCTTGTATTGGTCAGTGTAATTTTTGCTGCCAAACTGGAGAGGTTCATTTTTACGGCACTCATCATTTGTCCAACACCATCATGCAAATCGCCGGCAATGCGTTTGCGTTCCTTTTCTTCTGCTTCCAGCACCGATTGGGCCGAAATGTCTTGCTGCTTCATAATTTCTGCCTGTAGCTTTGCTTCCTGCTTTAATTGCCTGCGGCGGTACAATAAGTACATCAGCAAAACAGTCATGACAAAGGCAACAGAAATACCCAGCATAATATAGCGTTGCTTGCTTATCTGTTCTTTTTGAAACAATAGTTCCTTCTCACGTTTGTCTGTTTCATATAGGGTCTGCAGCTCCACAATTTTCTTTTCCCTTGTTTCATTAACAAGGCTGTCCTTTACCACAATCATCTTGTTCAAGTACTCCAAGGCTTTTTTATCATTGCCTTTTGCCTTGTAGGCATCGCTCAGTAACATCAACGAGTTCTGCTTGCCCAATTTATAACCTGCAGCATCAGCCAATAGTATCGACGAATCCAGAAAGCTGATTGCTGCATCGGGTTTCTGCTGCATCAGCAACAGGTTGCCAAGGTTCAAATAAGTATCGCTTAATAAACGTTTGTTGTTGAACTTCGTATCCAACGGTATACATTTCTTGAACAGCTCGGTTGCCTTGTTATAATCACCGGCGTACATATAGCAGTTGGCCATATTGTCGTAAAACATGCTCAGGTTCGATTCTATGTGGTTCTTCATGGCCACATCCAGCCCCAGGCTATCTACATGCAAGGCTTCCTTCAACTTATTATTCATGCCATATGTATTTGCCAAAGCATGGTAAGCAGCCGATAGATTCAATGCGTTATTGTCTGCACCCTTTATGGCTTCCAGCCCAAGCTGTATGTATTTTTCTGCCTCATTCAATTTGTTCTGGCTCTGGTACACATAACCAATGCCTACCAAGGCACCCCCATAATCTACCATGTTTTTGCGTTTCAGGAACAGGTCGGCACTACGCATATAATTCATGATGGCCTCATCTGGCTTGCCCATATGCCAGGTTGAAGCAGCTATGACACCATAGCTTTCGGCCCTTAATGCCTCGTCGGTTGCATTGGGGTTGGCCAATACATTGGTAGCAAGAATAAAGGCAGAATCGTACTGACCATTGATGGAGTGTATGGCTGCCAGTTTATTGGTAACCGTTAGTGAGCCGTACACGTATTTTTCTTTTGTGGAAAGTTGCAATGCTTCGTTGGCAAAACGTTTGGCACTGTCAATGTTTTTGGTGCGTAAACCCTTGCTTAAATGCACCAATGTGTTTATCCTTTCCTTGCTCTGTTTGCCAGGGAGCTGGGAAAGCAGGCTGTCGATGTTGCTGTCTTGCGAAAAGCAATTGCAATAAATAAACAGGCAGTATAAGAGGGTGGCTATACGCATACTGAAATAGGTATGCTAAAATATCTGCCATATAGCGTGGGACAATACCGTGTATTGGGTAATTAGGGTGAATGGTTGATGTGCAAGAACATAAATTCAAGGAAATAAAATCCCAAATTCCATTCTGTGCATAGTAGATTAATAACTAGGAAGGAGGAAACCATCAATCAGTTAAGGTGAATAGTTTATGCAAGAACATAAATTCCAGGAAATAAAATCCCAAATTCCATCTTCTCCTTATTGCCTGCACAAGCTTCTGATAAGGGCTTCGTGTTGCGGATAGGTTGCAACCAATGCATCTGCTTTGGCCAGTTCAAAATCTGCAAAATCAAAACCGGGAGCCACGGTACAGCCCACAAAAGAAAAAGTGGCGCCTGCAATTGGCCTGCTTGCAAACCAGCAGTTGGCTGGCACGGTATATTGAAAGGTTTCGTTATGGCCAATGTTGCCGCCCAGTTGTACCACTTCCAAAACCCCATTGGGCATAATGACCAATACCTCTAATGTTTGCCCTGCATAAAAATGCCAGCACTCATCACTCTTTATTTTATGGAAGGCAGAGAAATTGCCCTGCTCCAATAAAAAATAAATGGCAGTGGCAAAACTCCTGTCGCCCGTAAATGCTGCGGGCAGGGCAGCATGTGGTATAAGCCCGGAAGAGCGGTAGGTTTCTTTGTAGTAACCACCTTCAGGGTGGGGCTGCATATGGTATTGATTAACCAGTTGTTGTACGGTAAGCATGCGATAAAAATAAGTATTGTAATGCACACTTGATACCTGCATGCCCGTTGCCCGGCTTTGTACCGTACGTTGATGGGTGCGTCCCGATAGCTATCGGGACCAGTAAAGCACGGCCATCCCTACAGCAGCCAGTCATAAAAATATTTTTCCTTTCCTACAATATACTTTCCCCTTGTCCGTCAACCTGTATTAAGATGGAGAGAGTAGCTACCTTAGCCGTGCCGATGGCCAATAAGGAAAGAAATATTACGGGGATCATTAACGATTACAGCAAGCGGTTGCTTGGTTTTATTCGTAAGCGTGTGGGCAATGAAGCCGATGCCGAAGACATTCTGCAGGATGTGTTTTACCAATTGGTGGGCAATAACCAGCCTATTGAGCAGCTGACTGGCTGGCTATTTACTGTGGCCCGTAACAAAATCATAGACAGGAAGCGGAAGCATAAACCAGAGCTGCTGGAAGATATCTACAGCGGTGATGATGACAACCTTTTATCGTGGACGGAACTGTTTTATGCAAAGGACGATAACCCCGAAACGGAATACCTACGCAGTATGTTTTGGGAAACGCTGAACAACTCGTTGGATGAACTTCCGGAAGAACAGCGAAAGGTATTTGTATTGAATGAGCTGGACGGCATTTCGTTTAAGGACATTGCGGCACAAACAGGCGAATCCATCAATACTTTATTGTCGCGTAAAAGATATGCCGTACTGCATTTGAGGCAAAGGCTGCAAACCTTGCGTGATGAATTGTTGAGTTATTAAAAAATATTGCATACAAGTGTTGGGTGATATAGCAGATAAGCTGTTAAACGCACCCGATAAAAAATAAATGATTATGAGCAACAGAAGTTTTTGGGCCAAAAAAATAACAGGTTTTATTGTTTGTGGCCTTGCATTGGCAGCCCTGCTTGGCTGGGTAGTGATGAGTTTGTGGAACTGTGTTTTGGTAGTGGTGCTTGGCGTAAAAATCATTACGTTTTGGCAGGCACTGGGCATATTGCTGCTAAGCAAAATATTGTTTGGCGGTTTTAAGAAAGGCTGGGGCAACAGGCATGGCGGTGGCAGGTGGAGTGCCGAAATGAAAGAGAAGTGGCAGAACATGACACCGGATGAAAAAGAAAAATTCAAGCAGGACTGGCGTAACAAGTGCAGGAGCTGGAAATCGGCCTGTAATGATGAGCCAACCGCTGGTGCCGAATAAGGCAATATTTATTTGAAACTAAAATTCCATTACTTATGGGTGTACTTGTCTTTAAAACAAATATCGTAAACACGAAGCATGTTAAACTGGTGTCGCCGCACATCAAAAGTATTGAAGGCGTACAGAACTGGAATGTAGATTTGCATGATGTAGACAAAGTGCTGCGTGTGGTGGCAGATGACCTGAGCCCGCATTATGTGGAAGCAGTGGTGCAGCGAGCCGGTTATTTTTGCACTGAGCTACAGGGCTAGCAATTTGTTTTAGTGAACCCCCATTTATATTTGGACCATGAAAGTTAGTGGCTTCTCGTTTATTAAAAATGCGGTTTCTTTTGATTACCCGATTAAGGAGGCATTGCTTTCTATTTTGCCTTTGTGCGACGAAATAATTGTAGCAGTGGGTAACTGCACTGACGGTACAAGGGAACTGGTTGCCGCAATAGACCCCACTAAAATAAAAATCATAGACACTGTTTGGAACGATCATTTAAAAACAGGCGGCGTGGTGCTGGCAGACGAAACCAACAAAGCATTTCAGGCAATTGGCAACGATAGCGACTGGTGCTTTTATATACAGGGCGATGAAGTATTTCATGAAGATGATATAGAGAAAGTGAAGGCTGCCATGGTGAGGTATAAAGACGATGCAAATGTGGATGGGCTGCTGTTTAATTATGCCCATTTTTATGGCTCTTACGATTATATTGCCACTTCATCGCACTGGTATAAAAAAGAGATACGCGTAATAAAGAACAATAAATCCATCTACTCTTATAAAGATGCACAAGGCTTTCGGAAGGGCGATAACCAGAAGCTGAACGTTAAGCCAGTAGATGCTTATATATACCACTACGGATGGGTAAGGGAGCCCAGTAAGATGAAGGCCAAAATAATTAATGCAGGCCATTACTGGGGTGGCGATGCCTTTGTGGAGCCCGATGAAAAAACAATGTTTGAAGGCAGTTTTGATTACAGCAATATAGACGAGCTGCAAAAGTTTACGGGCACACATCCCAAAGTGATACAGCCAAGAATTGCAGCCAAGAACTGGCAGTTTGAATATGACCTTTCTTACAACAAACTCAAAACAAAAGACAAGCTAAAAAGGATACTGCAAAAGATAACGGGCAAGCCGGATTTTCTGGATTATAAAAACTACCGGCTTTGCTAAGCGGTATTATTTCTTTTTGCCTTTGAACAGTTTCTTTATATAAAATACCAGCAGGTAGAAAGGCATATACAACAGGTAGCCGTAAAAGAAAGGAGTGGTTTTGTACACTGAAAAAATTGTTTTCTCCATACCACTTGTATCGATACTGAAATGGTGGCTCTTGAATTTGAAACGTTTGTAACGTGGATATACAAAACCTGTAAACAGGTGCTTCTTCTCTATGTTAAAAGCTTTTTGGGAAAGCTTTCCGGTATCTTTTAAATGCACCAGCAAATTGTTGAGGTAATCATTTAAAAAAGTATCAAAAAAATTATAGCTTATTTTCTGGTTGGGGATTTCATTCACATCAAAAATCCGGTCCATACAAATAAAGCTGGCTTGCGTTAGCTGGAAGCATTCAAAAAGCAGTTCCGTTTGATAGAACTGTTTTGTTACAAAATGGTAATGGCTTCTGATGGTGTCAAGATGCTGTTTCCATAACCCGATTGCACCAATGCCCGTAGTATAAAAAGAAGCAATGTTCAGGAATTCCTCAAAGCTGCTACAATAGGTACTTTGTGCATGTTTTACGGGCGAGTTGCCACTGGCAAAAAACAGGATGGTCTTATCGGCCTGATGTTTTTCAATAAGTGATAACATTAAAGCAATACCACCTTCCTTGATTTCGAGATAATCGTTCAGCAATTTTAAATAGGCACCTTTACCAAGCTCAAGCGACTGAACGATATTGTTGTCGCCACCAATATTTTCTTCGTTGCGAACGTACACAAGGTTGCTATAAATGGTCTGGTATTTTTTTACAACCGATGCCGTGTCATCTGTAGAAGCATTGTCCGAAACAACGATTTCTACTTCGTCGGTATCCTTCAACTGCTTTACAATGCTCATAAGGCATTTATCCAAATAAACACTCCTGTTATAGGTGGGGATGCATATAGAAAGCATGGTTTGTGCAGACATGTTATGTTGTTTTAACCCGATTTGTTTTATAATTAATTGACGGCTACTTGCCTGCTCATTTTTCTGATATCCAACAGCTTGCTTAAAAAACTTTTTCTTCTAAACATAAAAAAAGCATTGCTGTGTTTCAGCATAAAAAAGAAGAGTTTCCAGGCATAGCCCTTTTCCTTTTCTCTATAGGCATCCACTAGGGTGGTATAAAAAGCCTTTTCACTTGGCTGTGCGTGGTCACGCATTACCGTAAACCAATTCAATAACCTATAATAATCTTTTTGCTTTTCGTTCATGCTCCTGGTTTCGGCATTCTTGTTTACCGTTACCGATGTTTTGGTAACTGTTTTGGCATGTTGCCTGTAAAGGGTCAATACTTTGTCAACATACACAATGCCCGATAGGGTGGTGGCTTTATAGGCAAACCATATATCATGTGGCACATTTGCAGGAATGGGCAGGCAATCTGCAAGCAGTTCCCTCTTTATCAGCATGGCATGGCCCCATACGGTATTCCACAGAATAAAACCCGTTGTGGCCCTGCCGCTATACATTACACTGATATCGGCAGTTGTTTTGTTCAGGCTCTTTCCTTTCTCGTCAACAAATTCGCTGTTGCTATATACCAGTAAATGGTTGCCAATATGTTGTTGCAGGGTCGATAATTTTTCGGGCAGCCAAATGTCATCCTGGTCGCAGAAAGCAATTAGTTCACCTTTGGCATAACCGATGGCCGACTCAAAATTTTTGATATAACCTTTATTGATGCCGTTCTTTAAAATCTTGAAATTTGGCTGGTTGGTATATTGGTCAATAATGGTCACGGTATTGTCGGTGGAGCCATCGTCGGATATAATTACTTCAACATTGGGATAGTCCTGTTTCAATAAAGAAGCAATTTGTTCTTCCAGGAACAACGCACCATTGTAAGTGCACAGTATAACAGATATGAGTGGGTGCTCCATTGTTAGACACATTTATAGATATCCATATAATGTTTTGCTGCATTGTGCCAACTAAACAGGGCAGCACGTTGCAGCAAACGTTGTTGCGGCTGCGTGGTTTCGTAATGATGCATGCCATCGCTGAATACCTGCTGCATGTGGCTGTCGTCAAAGCTTTTAAAATAATAGGCTACATCGCCACCAATTTCGGGCATGCAGGCCTGGTCCGACAGGAATACAGGTTTGGCCAATATCATGGCTTCAATAGCCGGAAAGCCAAACCCCTCTGCCACCGACGGAAAAACAAAAGCCTTACAGTTGTTATAGTACCAATACTTTTCTTCGTCGCTTACGGCCCCCACCATTTTTACCCTATGGGCCACACCGTAGCGTTCGGCAGCGGCCTGTACGGTTGCGGCATAGTCAAAATGATTCTGCCCGGCTATAATCAGTTCATAATCGTTATTCAGTAACAAGGGCATTAAAGTGTGAAAGCTTTTTCTGGGCTGCACACTGCCAATACTGAATAAAAAAGGTTTGGCAGGTTTGTACCGGGGTTGGTCAAACAGCGGAAAGCTTTCTAAGGCACAACCATTATACACCACAGCCCTTGGCAGGTCGTGCAGGTTCAGGTGTTGCTCCACTTCCTGCAATGCATAGTTAGAGATTGCAGTAATGTAGTGCGACCGGTCGATACGCTTCTGTATATCGGCTAACAATCTTTTATTCCTCTTTACATTGTCCTTCTCCTCAACTAAAAAATTCAGGTCGTGAATGGTAAATACCGATTTTGTTTTTTTATTAAAGGGTCTGTACCACGATATCTGTGTAGTAACATGCCATACATCGTACTTGCTGGTGCCACGCATGTAAAATTTGTCCCTTGAATAATGGGGCACATAATTCACATGGTTTCCAAAAACTCCAAACTTGTTACGGGGCAAATAAAAATCCAGCTCCAATTCCTTGTCGGTAATGGCAGCAAGACCTTGTCCTAAGTCTTTCGAAAACTGGTACAGTCCGTTGTAAGGGTTTACCCTCAACCTGTTTAAGTCCACCAACACTTTTCGCATGCAGGGTATGGTTGGTTTATAATTTTATCGAATTGCGAAGATATTGGTTTAAAAATAAGCCATAATGACAAAATGCAGGCAACTGCACAATTGTTGTTAACCTGAAAAAAACTAATTTTCGTTTATGAAGATTTTACTCAAATACCTTAAACCTTATAGATGGCTTGTTGTTGTTGCATTGTTGCTGGCAACAATCAACCAGGTTTTTTCACTGTTCGATCCCATGATTGGCGGTAAACTGCTGGACTTTTTTGCCAACAAACCCAAGCATTTTCCTGACGGAACGACAAGAAGTGAACATGAATTTTTATTTGGTACTGACAAATACCATGGACTGTTCTTTTACCTTTTTTTATTGGTAGGTACTGCCATGGTAAGCCGTATTGCAAAAGCCTTTCAGGACTATGCAGTAAATGTGATCATCCAAAAATTTGGAGCAGGCATTTTTACTGATGGCTTAAGGCATAGTATGCGGTTGCCTTATCAGGAATTTGAAGACCAACGGAGCGGTGAAACCTTGTCTATACTAACCAAAGTGCGTACCGATACAGAAAAGTTTGTAGGCTATTTTATCAACGTTTTTTTTGGTATCGTGGTAAGTGTGGTATTTGTTTCCATTTATGCCATCAGGCTGCACTGGAGCATCATCTTTGTGTACTTTGGCGGATCGGCATTGATTGCCATTGTAACCAGCCTGTTAAGCAAGAAGATAAAAGTTATTCAAAAAACCATTCTGAAAGAAACCACCAACCTTGCAGGCAGCACTACCGAAAGCTTAAGGAATATTGAACTGGTTAAAAGTTTGGGGCTTACCAACGAAGAAGTAAACCGCATCAACAACAATACATTCAAGATACTTGGACTAGAGATAAAGAAAGTGAAAAGCCTGCGTACACTGAGTTTCATACAAGGTACCATGGTAAACTTTTTAAGACAGATTGTTACGTTTACCCTGCTATGGCTTATTTATAGGGAAGCCATTACACCAGGTCAATACCTGTCGTTAATGTTTTACGGATTCTTCATTTTTGGACCCATGCAAGAAATTGGCAACATTATCTTAAGCTACCGCGAGGCACAGGCATCGTTGGTAAACTTTAATGCTTTAATGATAAAAGATGTGGAGCCTAAACCCGCTTCGCCCAAACATCTGGGTACCGTAACATCGCTTGCATTTAAAGCAGTAGAATTTAAACACAAGACCGCACAGTTTAAAGCACTGGACGATATTTCGTTTGATGTGAAACAGGGCGAAACCATTGCCTTTGTTGGCCCAAGCGGCAGCGGTAAAAGTACATTGGTAAAACTATTGGTGGGTTTGTATAAACCACAAACCGGACACATTTACTACAATGGCGAAAACAGCAATGATATTGATTTTGACGACCTGCGTAAGCAGATTGGTTTTGTGACACAGGATACCAACCTGTTTGCTGGTACCATAAAAGAAAACTTGCTTTTTGTAAACCAGTCAGCAACAGATGAGGACCTGTTGGATGCATTGCAAAAAGCCAGTTGCAACAATTTGTTGTCGAGGGCCGAAAAAGGCATCGATACCATGATTGGCGAAGGTGGCTTAAAACTGAGCGGTGGCGAAAAGCAACGTATATCCATTGCCAGGGCTTTGTTACGCAAGCCACATCTGTTGATTTTTGACGAAGCCACATCGGCATTGGACAGTATTACTGAAGAGGAAATTACCAATACCATCAAACAGATTTCGGAAGACAAGGCACAGATAACCGTAATGATTGCACATAGGTTAAGTACCATCATGCATGCCGACAGGATCTATGTGTTGGAAAAAGGACAAATAGCCGAGATTGGCACCCACCATCAATTGCTTGCAGACAAAGGCCTTTACTACGCCATGTGGAGGCAGCAAATAGGTGAAAGAAAGGTACTGGCTGCGGCTACTGTATAATTGTACAAAGGGAAATATACAATAAGTATTTACAGACCCTGTTCCTAGTTTGCTTATGAAAAGCAAATGACTATCGGATGAAGGAAAGTTGAGCTAGTAGAAACCAATATAAAGTATCAGATAAAATCGGTTTCTGCAAGCTCAACCTAACTGCCTATTTTCAGATTGAGCCATCATCTAAACAACCCGATAGCTCCTATCTTTACCAACTGTTGTATATTTAGCCCGTTAAACTCTATTGCATGTATCCCTTGGTTTATAAATATTTAGTGCTGCACAAAAAGGTTAGTGTGCCAGGCGTGGGTAATTTTTTAATTGATTCGGTGCCTGCCCATATAGCCGGGGAACAACTGCTGCAACCTACTGTTTCGCACATACAGTTTAAACCAGAAACCGCTTTGGCCGACAAGAATTTCTACGAATTCCTGGCAGCCGAAATGCATGTGGAAGAAATTGACGCCATTAAACAGTTCCATGAATTTGCATACGAATTAAAAGGCAATATCGGCTATGCCGATGGGGTACAGTTTCCTGGTATTGGCACATTGAGAAAACAGCCCAGCGGCAGCTTCCTGTTTGAAGAAGAAAGCGGGTTCGTGGATTTTTACAGACCTATAAAAATTGCAGCAGCAACAGTGGAGGCAGATGCCATTGTGCACAAACATACTACGACAGATACAGAGCCCGACTTCTCCAACATAGAGCTTACACCTGTTGATGCATTGGAAGAGCCAAAGAAAGATTACTGGTGGGTATATGCACTGGCACTTGCTGCTATTGGCATTGCAGCCATTGTGTACAAAATGCAGTAACTGCAATGTTTGGTCAACAATGGTTACTGACTGCGTTTCTTGTTTTTCTTTGATGCGTTACTGGCATCATTGTTCGCCTTCTTTTTGATATAAATATGCTTCACATTTTTTTTGCCCGTTTCTCGTTCGTCAATTTCAAATCTGTTCAAGCTTTTTATTAAAGGAAGCATCTTGGCAAAACCATAATTACGTGAGTCGAAATCGGGTTTTTTCTTCAGCATCAGGTTGCCCAGTTCGCCCAGAAAGGCCCAGCCATCTTCGTCTGCAAGGTCCGCAATACTGTCTGTAAGCAGCTTGATAATTTCTGGATCAATTTTATGCAAGGGCTTATGTACAGGTGCAGCAGTACTGGTCAATGCTTCTTTACTATCCGCTTCAACTGTGCCTGCTGCTGCGGCCTTTAATATTTCAATATAAATAAACTTGTCGCAAGCAGTAATAAAGGGGTTCAATGTCTTCTTCTCGCCAATGCCTATTACCTTCATGCCTGCCTCACGCAACCTTGTCGCTAGCCTGGTAAAGTCGCTGTCGCTCGATACAATGCAAAAGCCATCCACTTTTCCCGTATATAAAATATCCATGGCATCAATAATCAAAGCACTGTCGCTTGCATTCTTCCCTGTGGAATAGCTGTACTGCTGAATGGGCGTAATGGCATTCTCCAACAGCACTTTCTTCCAGCCCGAAACGGTGGGCTTTGTCCAGTCAGCATAAATCCTTTTAAACGTAGGCGTGCCATACTTGGCAATCTCCTCAAACATTTCCTTCACATTGGCATAAGGCACATTGTCTGCATCAATCAAAACAGCCAGTTTCAGGTCTTTATAATTTTCCATAATTTGTTCCTCAACGGAAATTTGTTGTTGAAGGTAAGCAGTAAAACCCAATGCCCTGTAATGGCTTTTGCAATACACTTAGCCATTCAATACTCTGTAGAACCGTTGCTCAAAAATATTGCACGCCAAATTATATACTGCTTATCTTCCATTCACCAAAATCTTAAATATGAGAATACCCATTTCACTGCTGCTAGGTATTGGCACAATTGCATTTGTTGCAAACAGCTACCAATCATCAGATACCCCAAGCAATTATGGCCCATTTGCCGACACAACTGTAAAAAAAGATACTGCCAAATACATGCAGTACAAAAGCTTACCGTTAAAACCATCGCGTAAAATTGATTTCAATACAAAGGAAGGTTCATGGATGAGCCTTGACATTAGTCCCGACGGCAAAACCATTTTGTTTGACCTGATGGGCGATATCTATACCATGCCAGCAACAGGCGGCAAGGCAACACCTGTAACCAAAGGCCTTGCCTACGATGTGCATCCACGGTATAGTCCTGATGGCAAAAAAATATTGTTTATTTCGGACAGGAGCGGGGCCGACAATGTTTGGTATATAGATACCGAAAAGAAAGATACTGTTCAAATGACCTTCGATCAGAACCAGTATTTTCCCAGTGCCTGTTGGACACCAGATGGTGAGTACATCATCTACTCAAAAGGACGCCGCATGCCCAAGTTGTTTATGGTGCATAGAAAAGGTGGCGGCGGTGCACAGTTGATTGAAGCTCCTGCAGGATTAAAAACCATTGACCCTGCTGTAAGTGCCGATGGCCGCTATGTATATTACTCGCAACGTTATGGGGCATGGAACTACAATGCACAGTTGCCGCAATACCAGGTAGGTGTGTACGACAGGCAGAATGCAAAAACAAGAAACGTTACATCCCGCTACGGAAGCGGTTTTACACCAACACTGTCAAAAGATGGCAAGTGGCTGGTATATGGTACACGCTACGAAGACAAGACTGGTCTTATTTTACGCAACCTGCAAACAAGTGATGAAAAATGGATTGCCTATCCCATTCAACGGGATGAACAGGAGTCCATTGCTCCGCTAGGTGTATTGCCTGCAATGGCATTTACGCCCGACAGTAAATACATACTCGCATCTTACGGTGGCAAGATTCATCAAATTGCTATTGATGGTGGTGGCATTACCGAGATACCGATTGATGTGGATGTACAATTGGAACTGGGACCAAGGCTTGCGTTTAAATATCCTGTATCGGATACGGCCTATCAACAATCCACGCAGATACGTGATGCTGTTCCATCGCCCGATGGAAAGAAACTTGCTTTTACGGTATTGAATAGATTATATGTAATGGACTATCCCAACGGTACCCCCAAACGTTTAACCACAAACGATTTTACCGAAGCCCAACCCGCCTGGAGTCCTGATGGAAGCAGCATTGCTTTCTCTACCTGGAATGCAGATGGCGGTGATATCTATAAAGTAAATATTGCATCGCAGGCCATACAGAAACTTACCAAAGAAAAAGGTCTGTACCAAAACCTGGTATTCAACCCTGCAGGTGATAGGATTGTTTTGCTGAGAAGCAATGCACGTGTGTTCAAAGAAGCCTATGGCCCGGGTTACGATGGCAACGAAGATGATATCTGTTGGTTGCCTGCCAATGGTGGAGATATGACTGTTGTGGAAAAAGCATTGGGCCGTTTCAACCCGCATTTTGTAAACAAGCAGGCCGACAGGATTTATCTTTCACACTACAATGGCGACCTTGTTTCCATTCGTTGGGATGGCACAGATGAAAAAAGGATTGTGCATGTTACGGGCATTACTACATACGGTACCATACCTACTAAAAATGGAAGGCCTGATCCTGAAAAAATGAGATGTATTTTAATAGAAAATGAAGAGGCTGATAAGGAACGTGAAATGACATTGCCATCGCCTGCATCTTGGATCAGTATTTCACCCGAAGGTGGCAAAGCCTTGGTACAGGTAAACAATGACATCTATGTAGTTACTGTTCCGCAAACAGGTAAGCTGGCCAATATTTCTGTTGCCGATGCATCCAGTGCAGATTTCCCTTCAAGAAAATTAACAGAAGTAGGGGGCGAGTTTCCATACTGGCAAAACGATGGCAAAACAGTACACTACAGCTTGGGCAGTACCCACTTTACTTACGATGTGGAACGGGCACAGAATTTTGAAGACAGCGTAAAAGATGCAAAGAAAGCAGAAGCACAACGTATAGAAGATTCCACAACAAGGGTAAATGCGGATTCTGTATTAAAGAAACAAGCAGATGCACAAAAGAAAATACTTGACTCCATCAAGGCAAAAGATACCACTGCAAAAAAGGATGTAAAGAAGGAAGAGCCTAAATACAAAGGCATAGAGACCGATGTAAAAGTGTTCTTTAAAAAAGGTACGCCACAGGGTACTATTGTATTTCGTGGTGCAAGAATCGTGACCATGAAAGGCGATGAAGTAATTGAGAATGGTGATGTATTGGTAGAAAACAACCGCATTAAAGCAGTGGGCAAAAAAGGCTCTTTCAGTATCCCTTCCGATGCCAAGGTCATGAACGTATCGGGCAAAACCATTATACCCGGTTTTGTTGATCCGCACTCGCACATGTGGCCCAACTGGGGCATGCACAAAAACCAGATATGGATCTATGCAACCAACCTTGCCTATGGTGTTACCACTACACGTGACCCACAAACTGCAACAACGGATGTGTTGACTTATAGCGATATGGTTGATGCAGGTATGATGGTTGGCCCACGCATCTACTCAACCGGCCCCGGTGTTGGCTTCTGGTTCTATAACATTAAAGATTCGGCCAATGCAGAAAGTGTGTTGACACAGTACAGCAAATACTATCATACCAAATACATTAAAATGTATTTAACGGGCAACCGCAAACAAAGGCAATGGATCATTAAAGCGGCAAACAACCAGAGCATCATGCCAACAACAGAAGGTGGCTTGGACTTTAAACTGAACATGACCAATATGCTGGATGGTTACCCGGGGCATGAACATGCATTGCCCATCTATCCATTGTTCAACGATGTGTTTACATCCATTGCAAAATCCAAAATGATTGTTACACCAACATTACTGGTATCTTATGGAGGACCGTTTGCAGAAAATTATTTCTGGGAAACAGAGAACCCTTACCATGATGCCAAGGTGCAGAACTTTTTTGCCTACGAAGAACTTGCTGCCAAAACAAGACGTGTAGGCGAAGGTTGGTTCATGACAGAAGAGCATATATTTCAGAAACATGCAAAGAACATGAAAAACCTGGTAGATGCTGGTGGATTGGTGGGCATTGGTAGCCATGGCGAGTTTCAGGGGCTTGGCTTTCACTGGGAAGTATGGGCCATGCAAAGCGGTGGCATGACCACGTTGAACGCATTGAAAACTGCCACCATTTTTGGTGCCGAAGGTTTGGGGCTTGACAAAGATTTGGGCAGCATAGAAAAAGGCAAACTTGCCGATATGATTATACTGGATAAGAATCCATTGGAAAACATACGCAATACCAATACCATTAAGTATGTAATGAAAGATGGCCGTTTATACGAAGGGGCAACCTGCGATGAAGTTTATCCGCAACAACGCAAGCTGGATAAAAAGGAATGGGAATTTGACAAGCCCAAAATGAATACCGATATTAAGGAATAGCAAGGTAGGTTGGTCTATCCAAACATGGATTAACATACAATAATGCATTAACGTAAAATAGAAAAGTCCTGCTAATGAAGCAGGATTTTTCTATTTAGTATGTATCTAACTTTCTATACAGTTGTGAATTGCAACTCAATTATTTTATACCCAATTTCTTTTTCAGTTCCTTGCCAAGTGCCGCTTTGGGTACCACCACACTTACCGTGTTGATAGCAAAATAAGGAATGGAAACATTGATGAAACCTTTATAAGGACCTACTTCGCCCCAGGAATTTTTTACCGTGAAAAACTCTTTGCCAGCACCTGTTTTACTAATGCCGGTAATATGCATCAAGTGGTCATCTTCGGTGGTCAGGTTTTCGTACAGTTGCTGGCGTATGGCCTGGCTGTATTCTTTTTCTGCCTCATCGGGGTTTACTGTTTTGGGTGCTTTCTCCTCCTGCCAATACATGGCAAACCCTTTTTGTTGGTTAAAGTCGTTATTGCTTACATCTGCATCCCACATTACGGTATAGCCATTTAACAAAGAAGTACGCACGGTTTCAACTAATTCATCCAAGGGTATATTGTAAAACATGCCATTGGCAAAATTGTCTGGTGCTTCTAAAATAAACTGCTGGTAAAAAGGGTGATGGGTAAATGAAGTAATGCTAACGTAATCGTTGGCATCAAACTTTAAAACGTCTTTTGCATAAGATTGCGGCGTGTATGTTTTTCCATCATACTCAAATGTTGCTGGTAGCTTGCCAATGGCGTTATCCAATATCTCATTATAGCCATCCATCCAGTTGCTAGCAAGTGGCGGGTGCTTTAAAATGGAATCCAGGTAAGCTTTCAGGTCTTTGGCAAGCTTTGAATGATTCAGCATTTTTTGCCCTTCTTTCTTGCCGGTAAATACAGTTTCCGGTACCGCACCATAAGTGGCAATGGCCCTTATCAAATCATGCCCCAAACCACCTTCGCCAAATTGTGCAGCACCTTGGCGAAGTATATAGTTCTTGGCCTTTTCGTTGTAAATATTGCGTACGGTGTACATCTCGCTGATGTCAACATCTTTTACTCCTTTTTTAAGGCTCATGCTTTCAACTAGCGATGTGGTACTAAAGCACCAACAGGTACCCGTCATTTGCTGGTTTTTTACAGGCGTGCACTCGTTCTGTTTTTCGGGTGTCAATACAGGTGCACTAGCCAATGTGTTCTGTGCAAACGAAGTTGCGGTAATACAAACAGCAATGGCAGTACTGAATAGGAATTTCTTCATGTGTTGTTTTTAATATGGGTATCTAAAATAGTCACAGGCATCTTCATCGCAAAGCAATTTTTGATAAATGGGATTTTTAAGCACATCCACATAATCCATTTCCTTGCCATCTACCTTTATTTTGCGGAACACCAACCGTATGCCATGACTATAATCAACCCACCAGTTAATATGGCCTGTGTACAATGGTTGTATGGCCTTGCCGTTTAACTGGTGCCATCCATAAATGGCTTCGTGGTTAAGCTTTCCATCTTTTAAAATTTTGCCGGAGATGACCACATCTTTTTTTATCCCCGCAATTAATCCACTTCTGCCTTTGCGTTGTCCTTCAATAATGAGATGGTGCTGCCACATGGTAATGCTGCTGTCCCTAAAAGCATACATGGGTACCGGTTCCAGCTTTACGGCAGACTGCTGATAAATTAAGTCAACTATTTTACGGGTAGGTAAAAAGCAATGGAAGCTGTCAGCAATTGTTTGTGCTGCCATCGGTGTTAATGGAACCCTTGCCCAGTCATCATTTGGACCAAGCGACAAATAATCGGACGATACATAAAAGGTTGCGTGGTGTGTATTGCCCATGCTGTCTTTTATGTCGGAAGAAACAGCCACAAATTTTTGCAGGAAGGACGGCATATTGCCACTCAGTATTTCCTGTACGGCAAAAGAGTCACGCTCTTTCCATTTCCAGGCAGTAACGGTTTTGTAAAACGATGAGCCTGTTACAGTGCTCTGCGTTGACTTGTGTACAGGCAATGAAAAATATTTGGCATTGCCACAGGATGCAAGAACAAAGGCAAGTATAAAAATGGCCAGGCATGGTTTCTTCATGCAGGCAAGGTAACAAAAAAGCCCTGCTACACTGTAGCAGGGCTTACAAGCTATAAATGCTATAGCCAATAATTATTTGGCAGAAATGTGAACAGAAAACTGAACATCATCGCTAACCATTGGGCTGTTAAGACCAATCAGTTTTTTGTTTACAGCGAAAAATGCTTCTGCAAAAAGGCCTTTTTCGTTAATGCTCCTGATGTAAGCAGGAAATTTGATCGGGGCGTCAACACCTTTAAAGCTCAATACACCAGCAATTTCAGCCTGTACAGCTGAGCTGTAAGTAACTGATTTAATTTCCAATACTGCTTCTGGGTATTTAGCAGCATCCAAGAAATCTGCTGATTTCAAATGGCCATCCAGTTTTTCGCCAGCACCATCGGTACTTTTAACACCAGCAACGTCCAATACAAACTTACCGCCAGTCAGTTTGCCACCGTCAACAGTTACCGTACCGCTTTTAATAGGAACGATACCTGGGTGTGAGTGGTCTTTTACGCTTCCGCTCCATTCAACCCTGGATTTGTCTGTAGCTACAGTAAGTGTAGTATCAGCAACACTTTTGGTTGCCGGTGCAAATGAATAGATGCCTGTTAGCAATAAAGCTGAGGCAAGTGCCAAGAAACTTTTCTTCATGATTATAGGTTTTGTTTTTGTTGAATAATTTTTTGAGAATGCAAACATAGTAATTGCATGTATATACATCAAATTTATTTTTGACTACTTTTTCACAGGAAAAGCAGTTTTGCAAAGAACCTGCCAAAATGGTCCGGGTTGGGAATAATCATGAAAGCTTGATATTGGATGTGGCAGCATACTAATTATTGGCTGTCATGCAATCGTTGCCAGTTTTTAATGGTACTAATTGGAAAATACCGTTTTTTAAAAAGTTGATTCTCTTATCTTCGCCACACTAAATTTTTACACATGAACCTTCATGAATATCAAGCTAAGGAATTGCTTAAAAAATACAATGTACCCGTACAAGAGGGCATTGCTGTAGAGAGTGTTATGGCTGCTGAAGAAGCGTACCGCCAGATAAAGACACAAACCAACAACAATTTTGCAGTGATCAAGGCTCAGATACATGCTGGTGGCCGTGGTAAGGGCAAGGTAAACGAGAGTGGTTTGAACGGTGTAAAAGTTGCCAAAAGTTTGGAAGATATCAGCACATACGCTAAAGGTATTTTAGGCGGTACACTGGTTACCATACAAACAGGTCCTGCCGGTAAAAAAGTAAGCAAAGTATTGATTGCACAGGATGTTTACTATCCTGGTCCCAACGAAACCAAAGAATTTTACCTGTCTATCTTATTGGATAGGGCAAAAGGCCAGAACGTAATCATGTATTCAACCGAAGGTGGTATGGACATTGAAGAAGTGGCCCATAACACACCAGAAAAAATATACAAAGAGTGGGTACACCCAAGCGGTGGCCTACAAGGTTTCCAGGCAAGGAAAATTGCCTTTAACCTGGGCCTGAGCGGCGAGGCGTTCAAGAACTGCGTAAAATTTGTGACCAACTTGTACAATGCCTATGTTGGTTTGGATTGTGCCATGTTGGAGATTAACCCATTGTTCAAAACAAGTGATGAAAAAATAATTGCAGTTGACTGTAAAATGGGCCTTGATGAAAATGCCCTGATGCGTCACCCTGACCTGGCTGCATTGAGAGATGTAACAGAAGAAGACCCTACCGAAGTGGAAGCTGGTCAATTTAATTTGAACTTTGTGAAATTGGATGGCAACGTAGGCTGCATGGTAAACGGTGCAGGACTTGCAATGGCTACCATGGATATGATTAAACTAAGTGGCGGTGAGCCTGCTAACTTCCTGGACGTAGGTGGTACCGCAAATGCTCAAACGGTTGAAGCCGGTTTCCGCATCATCATGAAAGACCCTAATGTAAAGGCAATATTGATCAATATTTTTGGTGGCATTGTACGTTGCGACCGTGTTGCAGCTGGTGTTATTGAAGCTTACAATAAAATAGGCAATATTGAAATACCTATCATTGTACGTTTGCAAGGCACGAATGCTATTGAAGCCAAAAAACTGATTGACGAAAGTGGTTTAAAAGTACAGAGTGCTGTACAATTGAGCGAAGCTGCCGACCTGGTAAAGAAAGCAGTTGCTTAATTAGTAACCGATACAAATTTTACTTCCGAAACCGGGCTGAAAGTATATTTCAGCCCGGTTTTTATTTCCGTGCACTCATACCGCTTCCTACGTTTTGATCCCTTTTGAAAAAGCCTGCCATTTTCTGTAGTAAAAAAAGCATTGTCTGGCAGCTGTTCAATGCTTGTATAGCCTTCGCGTTGGTTATCGTTATACTTTCTTAAAACAAGCAACAGTTCTGTTTCGCCATTGGCAGTAGCGGCAGGGTTAATAATGGATTTCTGCAATGCCTGTTCCACATCCGCCGGAAAAACTTTACGCTGTACAAAATCAACCAGCAATCTGCTATAATTGTTTTTCCACTCCTTGCCATGGGCTTCTGCCCTGTACTTGTATTGCTCAAACGTAAGCAGGTGGGCCAGTTCATGCAATAGGGTAATTAAAAATTCGTATTTGTTCAGGTTGCCGTTAACGGATATTTTATGGTTACTGCCAAGGCCAGCATGGCGGTAATCGCCCAGTACGGACTTCCTTTTTCTGCTAACGGTAAGATGTACTTTATAGTAATGTATATACTGCACAACGGGTTCAAAACTTCCGTCGGGAAGGTAGCCTGCCAATGCCTGCATGGGATGCTCAGTTACTGGCATCGGTTATTGTTTTTTGTTTAATAGCAATGCGGCCCTCACTTCGGCAACCATATATACTACATACAGTCCCATTACAATGGCAATGGCAGCAATGTTCCTGTTCTGTTTGGCAAGCAATAAGTAAATAACTGCAGCAATGCCCAATGCCATCATTTTTATCAGCATGGCACCCATAATGCTTCTTACCAAAACATTGGGGTTGGTATTCTTTGCGGCTTTTACATGCATGGCCAATGTTATAAAAGCCAGCACAAAAAGCAGCAGGTTGCCGCCCAAAACAACGGTATGGTCCACCTGCATGCTTTGCAGCTTATTGGCAAAACTTAACAATGCAGTATTAATGATGACGAATAGGAACAGGGTAGGTGTTATGAGTTTCAAAAAAGTATTCTTCTGCATCTTTATTTTTTGTTCGTGTCCTTAACGGTTTTAAAAATCATACCAACAAGCACTATCAAAGGTAAAACCCAAACGAGTAGCGGAAATGGCAGCTTTGCTTTTTCATCTGTCCAATAGCCAATATAAGTGGCCACGCCCAATGAAGCCAGTAACTGAAAAGCAAGGCCAGCATACTTATACAGCAATTGTTTATTGCTCTCCATACATGCTACTCCTTGGAAATATTTTTTGGGTCAACCTGAATGGACACTGTATCCCGCTGTGTAGGTGTGGTACCCGTCAATACTTTTTTTACGCTTTCCAGGTACTGGTCCTTGTATTTAATAGCCTGCTCCAAAGAGTCGGTCCTTATTTTCAGCACCTGCAAATCGGCCCGGCTTTGCCTGGTGCCATAACCCGGTATATAATATTTTAATGGGGTAAATGCCAGTAATGCCACGGTAAAGCTTACCAATAGCACAAAAACCGTACTCATGCCAATATACACACTCAGCCTGCTTAACCTAAAAGTTGCCACTTCCTCATACGTGTCATCGTTCATCACCACCAACCTATAGCGGTTCCTGAGACGTTTAAGCGTATTATTGGGTGTTTCGTTTGCCATCTTGTTAAATCAGGTTTAAAGGTACTATTCTGTTGGCTTAGTTCAAGGCAGATTTGGAAATTAACTGTACTTTTAATTCACTTATGTTTGCTTTAGAAAGTATGATTGATTACTCTATGCAGAATTTAAAAAAATTAATGGCTTTTGTGATGTTGATTGTTGCGGCAGCAACGGTTAGTGCCCAGCCAAATACCAGTGTTGATTTAGATAAGGACAAACCCAAGCAATATGAAAACCGCAGGCTGAATTCGGAAAAGACCGGTGAAAAAAAATTTACCCTGCCCCGACGCATAGCACAAAATACCTATACCCATTTCAACTATTATTTTAATGCCAACAATAAGCTGAACGAGATTGTTGCAAGGGCAAAAACAGGTTATAAAGACGATTACACCAAATTGCTCTCCTTTTACAATTACAATTTGGATGGTACTTCAAAAGATAAAGTTGAACTGGACTCCGTAATTTTTAAATGTACGGCAGGCATCCTGTTGCACGACCTCAGAAATGCATGGATCGATAATATGTATATGCTATTGGGCAGGGCATATTTGCTACGTAAGGATTTTGATTCTGCCGCAGGCTGCTTTCAATACATCAACTACACATACGCACCCAAAGACGATGGCTACGATATACCACTTGGAAGCAACAACAGCAATACCAATGGCGTGTTTACCATTGCCACAAAAGAAAAAAGGAATTTGTGGAGCCAGATTACTTCACGCCCACCAAGCCGCAACGAAAGTTTCATTTGGCAGGCAAGGAACTACCTGGAACAAGACCTCATTGGCGAAGCTTCGGGATTATTAAGCATTTTGAGAAGTGACCCATACTTTCCGAAACGTTTGCAAACAGACCTGCATGAAATGGTGGCGTACATGTTTTACAAGCAACAGGTGTACGACAGTGCTGCATGGCATTTGCAGAAGTCGCTGGACAATGCAGAAGGCAGGCTGGAGCAATCGCGATGGGAATACCTATGTGGCCAACTGTACCAAATTGAACGCAAAGACAGCAGTGCCATTAAGATGTATGAACGCTCCATTAAACATACCATTGACCCGTTGATGGAAGTATATGCAAGGTTGAATATTGTGGCTGTTTCGTCCGGCAGCAAAAAGGATGCATTGCAGGAAAACCTGAACGAACTGCTAAAGCTGGCCAAACGTGATAAGTATGCTGAGTACAGGGATATTATTTACTATGCCGCAGCCATGCTTGAACTGAAACGCAACAACTATGATGGTGCACAGACCAACCTGCTAAAAAGCGTTAAATATAATATTGACAACCCGCAACAAAAGGCGGTCAGTTTTATTTTACTGGGCGATTTGAATTACAACAGGAAAGAATACGTGCTGGCACATAATTTTTACGACAGTGTGCAATTGTCAACTGCAAAAAATATTGACAGGGAAGATTCTGCCAGGGTAAACCTGAGAAGGCCACCATTAAAAATAATTGCTGCAAATATTCAGACCATTGCATTTGAAGACAGCGTACAACGGATTGCAGCCATGCCCGAAGCAGAACGGGTACTGTTCATAAAAAAACTGCTTAAAAAATTACGCAAGGAGCAGGGTTTGAAAGGTGGTGATGATGAAGGCTCGTACAACACTGCTTCGGCCACATCGTCAAAAGATGCGGACCTGTTTGGTGACAGTAAAGGCGAGTGGTATTTTTCGAACGACAATCTAAAAACAAAAGGTCTAAATGAATTCAAGTCTAGGTGGGGCAAAAGATCCAACGTAGATAACTGGAGAAGACAGGGAGCCATTGACAAAATTTCGAATACTGCCCGGAACGTTGGGACATTGGACGTGGATGATACCGGAACAAAACCCATATTATCAAAAGGTACTGTTGCTGCCCCCGACAAAAGTGAGGAAGAGAATGCAGACCTGAGCTTTGAAGGGTTGATGAGCAGGTTGCCATTAACAAAAGAAAGGCTGGAAGCATCCGACAATAAAATAATGAACGCCTTGTATAGCAATGGCGAAACTTTTCAGAACAAACTGGAAGACTTCCCATCTGCCATTGATGCCTATGATGAACTGCTGCGTAGGTTTGGCATGTTCAAGAAAAAGGAACAGACTTTGTTCAACCTGTATTACTGCAGCCTGAAAGCAGGTTTGCAAAGCAAGGCCGACTCTGCCAAGAATGCTTTGAACACTACGTTTGGCGATGGTGACTATACCAACAAATTAAGGGCAGGCAGCAACAACGATGGCAAACAAAAAGATGAAGCCGTAACCAAAAAATATGAAAACATTTACGGCCTGTTTGTAGAAGGCAAGTTTGAAGAAGCAAAAAGGGAAAAGGCAAAAGCGGATGCCCAGTACAGCAACAATTATTGGACGCCACAATTGCTTTACATAGAAGCCGTGTACTACATTAAACAACGCAGCGACGATACCGCAATAGCCAAACTGCAATCACTGACAAGCATGTTCCCCAAATCGCCATTGGTAGAAAAAGCCAAGACAATGATTGACGTGCTGAAACGCAGGACAGAAATTGAAACCTATTTGACCAACCTGAAAGTGGAGCGTGCAGAAGACGATGTAAACAAAGGTGTGGACCTGGTTGCACCAACAACCACCGGAAAAAATATTGATGCCAAGACAAACGATGTGGTGAAGCAGCCTGTAAAGGAACTGAAACCAATAGAAAAAGCAATTGACACAAAGCCTGCGGTTACTGTTACGAAAGATAAGTTTAGTTTCATTGCAACAGACACGCAATATGTAATGGTGGTATTGGACAAGGTGGACCGTGTATTCATCAACGAAGCCAAGAGTGCATTTGCCCAATACAACCGTCAACGTTTATACAACCAGGTAATCAATATTTCAACTGTTGCACTAAACGAACAATACACCGTATTGCTGCTTGGGCCTTTTGCCGATGCTTCCAAAGCGGTGGAATATATGGACAGGGTAAGACCAGTAACCCCTACGCAAATATTGAACTGGCTATCGGCCGACAAATATGCGTACAGCATTATCAGCAACAGCAACTTTGAAGTACTTAAAACAAATAAGGAAGTTGCCAATTATCAACAATTGCTTAAACAGGCACTGCCAGGCAAGTTCTGATTCAATAAAACCCAATAAATTTTAATCAATACCAGTTACAATATTTTTATTGTAAACAGCAATAGCACTAAAAAAACAATACATGAAAAAATCAGTGAAAATACTTTGGAGAACATTTTTCATTGGCTTCGGTTCCTTTATCCTTTTTCTGTTACTATGCAATTGGGGCGTGTTTGGTAAAATGCCTTCAATAGACGATATACAAAACCCAACCGCATCACAATCAAGCCAGGTATATGCACAGGACGGTACCATGCTAGGCAAGTACTACTTGCAGGACCGTGTGAATGTGGAGTACAAGGATATTGCAAAACCGATTCTGGATGCACTGGTGGCCACCGAAGACAAACGCTTTTACGATCATAGTGGTATTGACATGAAGTCGATATTTAGGGCCTTAAAAGGATTTGGTACCGATGGCGGGGCAAGCACCATAACCATGCAAACGGCAAAGAACCTGTTTACCGAAAACTGGGCCACCAAAAACTTCCTGTTGCGTGGCATACAAAAAGTAAAGGAATGCATTATTGCCACCAAGCTCGAAAAGAATTTTACCAAAGAAGAAATATTGACACTTTACCTGAATACGGTTGAATTTAGCGACAACGTGTTTGGCATACGCAACGCATCGAAAACATTTTTTCAGAAAGAGCCCGACCGTGTAAATGTGGAAGAAGCCGCAGTGCTGATTGGTATGGTAAACGGGCCAGGCAAATACAACCCACGTCGCTACCCGAAATTTGCACAGGAAAGAAGGAACCTGGTAATGGACAGGATGGTAGAAGCCAATAAGCTGGACAAAAAACAAGCAGAGATACTTAAAGTACGACCTATAGAACTAAGCTATAAAAAATTAGATGAAACAGCAGGGCTTGGGCCATACTTTAGGATGGTACTGGGCGAGGACCTGAAAAAATGGTGCAAGGAACACAAGAAAGCAGATGGTAAAAATTACGACCTGTACCGTGATGGGCTGAAAGTGTACACCACCATTAACGCACGTATGCAAACCTATGCCGAAGAAGCAGTGAACAAGCATATTGCCGACATGCAAAAAATACTGAACCAGCAATACAATATTAAAAATGGAACGGTATGGAAAGGATACGAAAATGTACTGGAAGCGGCTGTGAAGCAAAGCGACCGTTGGCGTAACATGAAGAAAGATGGATATAAGGAAGATGCCATACGCAAAGCCTTTGATGAAAAGATACAGATGAAAATTTTTGCATGGAACAATGGTCACGAAAAAGATACTTTGATGACGCCATTCGATTCCATTAAATACTGCAGGCAAATGCTACAGGCTGGCTTTATGGTAATGGACCCGTTAACAGGCGAAGTAAGGGCATGGGTTGGCGGTGTTGATTTCAAGACTTTTAAATACGACCACGTAAACTTCAATACCAAACGCCAAGTAGGCTCAACCATTAAGCCACTACTATACAGCCTTGCCATTGAAGATGCAGGTTTTACACCCAATACAACCGTGCAGGATGTACAGCAAAGCTTTGGTGCCTACGGTATGGTGCCAGCAACAGGTGCATCCTGTACAGGCGGCAGTATGCCCATGTCGCAGGCACTTGCACAATCGCGTAACTGTGCATCGGCATACATCATGAAGCAACTGGACAACTCTGGCAACGAAGGGGCCAAGCGTTTTGTTGACTTCCTGAAAAAATGTAACCTACAAACCAAGATAGATGCCTACCCATCCATAGCATTGGGTGCATGTGAAATTTCCCTGTTCGAAATGATGCAGGCCTATAGCATGCTGCCCGGCCGTGGCTTTAATGTAAAGCCTTTATACATAACCCGCATTGAAGACAGGAACGGCAATGTGCTTGAATCCTTCACCCCGCAACGACGTGAAGTGATCAGCGATGTAACTGCATACTCCGTTATTAAAATGATGCAAGGTGTAATGACAGCGGGCACTGGCCGCCGTATATGGAATTATGGTGTAAAGGGCGAAATTGCTGGTAAAACCGGTACCACAAACGATAACAGCGATGCATGGTTTATGGGCTACACGCCACAGTTGCTGGCTGGTACCTGGGTGGGTTGCGATGACAGGTTCATCCGTTTTCAAAACACGGGCGATGGCCAGGGTGCATCTGCTGCATTGCCTATATGGGCCTACTTCTACAATAAGGTAATGAACGACCCCTCTTGTGGTATCGACTACAAATCAACTTTTGCAAAGCCCGATGCAATGTCTAACGATATAACCCTTGCCCCATGGGATACTGGCCTGCCGCCCGGTGCCGAAAGCGATGACGGCAATAACGGCAGCAGTACGGATTATGGTGGTGGCGAAGTAGTACCAACAACGGTGAAGCCGGGCGATATCACACCAACAACACCCGACCCTAAGGATAAAAAACCTGCCGAGCCTGTAAAGAAACCAGAAGCAAAACAACCGGCAGCAGTTGCACCTACGGGGTCAAAACCAAAGGCGGTAATGGATAAAAAAGGCGGCAAGCCATAATGCATAAAAAAGGAGTTCATCACTGAACTCCTTTTTTATGCCGGGATATAAGAAAATGATTGCCCCTACTTTAAGCAGGGCCAGATAAAATTTACTGCTACAAGCCGATTGCATGCCTTGTCGAATTAATTCTACTTACATACTGACTGTATGCCTATTATTTTGTACATAAACTTAATACGTTTGCTATGTACATTCTTGCGGCACTGCTTATACTCGTTTGTTTAATTGTTATAACGATTATGATTGTTGTTAAATACCTGGGAAAATGGATGGATGAGTAAAGCCGAATTATTTGGCCAATGTTGCCTATATTTTTTTGAACAAATAAGAAACCAGTCTTGGTATTTCGTTCCTATCACCATTATCAAACCACTCCTGCAGATCCTTACAGGCTAGGCCATGTTGCCTTGCTGCGGATATGAAATCGGATATATGGTGAACAAAATATTCAAGATGCAATGTGTGGCCATCCTTTTCAAACTTGGCACGGCTGCCCTGTAACTGTTTGTAAGGATGCAGTTCGCAAATGTAGAACTGCCCCTTGGCTTCCAACACGGTGGCTGCCTGTTGAAACACGAAATCAATATTTTCTATATGTTCCAATACCAGGCTGCATGTTATTAAATCCACTTTTTCTAACTGCCAAGGCATGGTTATATCGGCCTGTTTAAAGCGAATGTTTGGTGAACTGATTTTTTGCTGTGCTAACTGCATCATTTCTGTAGAGAAATCCACTGCAGTCAATTGATTACAGAGCCCTGCCAGCCATACTGTATTCTTGCCTGTACCGCAACCTATTTCCAGCACTTTGTCAAAATGATTGCCATTTAAAACCGTCCTGATGGCTATTGCTTCAAGGTCCCTTGTTTTGTTAGTTACATGGTCATAAGTATTGGCCCAATTGTTATAGGCATCCTGTGTTTGCATAGAATGAAACATTGATTGTTACAGAAAATATAGCCATGCAATTTATTGTGTTTTTGGTTTGCGTCATAGCTGATAACTAAGTGGCAGGCGTTAGGGATTGGAGTGGATGCCCCGCAATACCGTTTAGATATGCGGAGCAGTAACGCAAAGCCCGGGCCCGCACAGGCGGGCAACGCAACTATTGTATTACCGCCTGCACCATTTATACAAAACAGCGGTTGCATTAAACCGGTGATTTTTATATTTACAATATGTATAGCTTACCTTATTATAAAGAACAGGATGCAGCCATTGTGCTTGAATTTATGAAACAGCATCCCTTTGCAATGGTTATTGCGGTTGATGCAACCAACAGCCCCGTGGCAACACAGGTGCCGGTACTGCTAAAGGAAAGGGATGGCGAACTGTATTTGCAGGCACATATCATGCGGCAAACAGACCATCACAAAGCAATGCAACAAAACAGCCATGTATTGGTGGTGTTTACCGGGCCAAGTGCCTATGTAAGTGCAAGCTGGTACGAGGATAAACAACAGGCATCTACCTGGAACTACCAGGCCGTGCATGTAAAAGGCAACCTGCAATTTTTGGATGATGCACAATTACTGCTGATGCTGGATGAACTGACTGCATATTTTGAAAACAACGAAACATCGCCTGCCTTGTACAAACATTTGCCACAGGACTATGTACAACGTTTAAGCAAAGCGATTGTAGCATTTGAAATAAAAGTTACCGGTATTGAGCATGTGTTTAAACTGAGCCAGAATAAGGACAGGAAAAACTATGAGCACATTATAGGGCATTTGGGCAAAGGCAATGCCGACGAACAATATATAGCCAATGAAATGGAGCAAAGAAAGAGCAAGCTGTTTCCTTAATTCAGTTGCGGGTCGATAGGGTAGTTAACCATTTGCGAATACTCGCCACCAAGGTCCTTTAGCGAATCCTTCCATATCTGATCAACCTGTTTATGGAAGACAAGATCCTGGGTGCCTTCGCGGGTTATCCAGCTTTTGGATTTCAATTCTTCGGCCAACTGGCCCTCGCCCCAGCCGCTGTAACCGATAAAGAAACGGATATCGCTATTACGTAAGCGTTTGGCTTTAATCAATGCTGCAGCTTCCTCAAAATCGCCACCCCAAAAAATGCCATCGCCCACTTCGGCACCACCTGGAATGAGGTCGGGGCATTTGTGCAGGAAATGCACGGTATCAACCTGTACCGGGCCGCCATAATATAACGGAATGTGCAACCCTTCAAAATCGGTCATGAAATTATCAAGGTCCTGTTCGTATGGCTTGTTCAGCACAAAGCCGAAACTGCCTTCTGGTTGATGGTCGCAAAGCAGCACAACCGTACGTAAAAAGTTGGGGTCCTTCAAAAAAGGGTCTGAGATGAGTAATAGTCCAGGTGCAATATCAACCATGACCGAAAATTAATGCATTCGTACTAATCCCAAAAAAAACAGCCCAAAAATTTGTAGTTAAAATGCTGATAAATACGCCTATAGTATTTTACAAAACTTAGCTTACAGTTATATTTGTTGCAATGAAGAAAACTTTACTAGCCATTGTTGTGCTTATTTCGTTATCGTTAATGGGGCTTATCTGGCTCCAGGCTTCATGGCTAAAGAACCTGTTGGAAGTAAGGCAATCGCAATTGCTGAACAAGGTAAAAGATGCAGCTTCCAATGTGGCAGTAGATCTTGGCAAGGCCGCGTACACAGGTCCCAACGTGCGTATGCCACGCAAGGCACAGTCCATGTTGGGTGGCGAACTGAATACGTTTAAATTGTTGAAACCACCTTCCATCACAGAAAAATTCATGCAACAGGATATTTATGAAAAGATAAGGGCTGCCATGAACAGGCAGGACCTGAAAGGGCTGAAGTTTGAATTTGCTGTTGTTAACTCCGACATGGATTACGAAATGCAAAGCGGCAGTTTTGCAACGGAATATTACGATTCGTTACACAATAAAAAAATATGGGTACCCATTGCTCCAGAATCGGGCACGGACCTGGAAAACCTTGCACAGGCCGAGCATCTGATATTGATTGTACCCGATTTTAAGAAACAGGTTTGGGCAAGTTTGAAATGGGTACTGATAGGTGCCGTGTTCTTTGTCATCATTATTATTGCGGCTTTTTATTTAACACTCAGGAGCCTGTTTAACCAGAAGAAACTGAGTGAGATAAAAAGTGATTTCATCAATAACATGACGCACGAATTCAAGACGCCACTGGCCACTATTTCACTGGCTGTTGATGCAGTGCGGAACGAAAAAGTGCAGAACGACAAAGAGAAGATGCAATACTTTACCGGCATTATCAAGGAAGAGAACAAGCGGATGAACAAGCATGTGGAAACCATACTGCAAGCTGCTTTGATGGAAAAGCAGGAGTTGCAGTTGAAGCTGGAAAAACTGCATGTGCACGAAGTGCTGAACCATGTAATAGAGAACTACGAACTGCAGTTGCAGGACAAGCAGGCAAAGATTGAAGTGAACCTGAATGCAAAAAATGATTTGATTGATGCGGATGAAGTACACTTTACCAACCTGGTGTCTAACCTGATTGACAATGCCATTAAATACTCCAAAGAAAACCTGTTCATTAAAATTTCTACCCAAAGCACCAGTAAACAGGTTGCCGTTAAAATAGAAGACAATGGTATTGGTATGAGCAAGGAAAGTGTGAAACGCATTTTTGAGAAATTCTATAGGGCACATACCGGCAACATACACAACGTAAAAGGCTTTGGGCTTGGAATGAGCTATGTAAAAACTGTTATTGATGCACACAAGGGAAGGATAAAAGTAGAGAGCACTTTGGGCAAGGGTAGCGTGTTTATTATTGAACTGCCTTTGGCAAACAACAATAAATAACCGTTTTTATTTGCGTAATAAAAAATAGACCCCCGCAATCTCCATCATCCATGCAATGCCCAGGTGAACAATGACACCACCAATAATGGATTGCGAATAATAGGCAACCACGCCCAATAAAATTCCACCAAAGAAAGAAGATACACACTCCATCAAGGGTTTGCCGAAATGTATGGTACAATAAAATGCTGCCATAGGTACAATGGCGGCTTTGTTGGCCACCTGGCCCATGGCAATAACCAATAAGCCGCGAAAGAAAAATTCGATGGCAATGAAGTTGATGGAATAGCAGGTCTCGAAAATGATGCTGCTACGCAACCTGTTCTGTTGCAGGCCAAGTGCCATTTGCAGCTTGGGGTATGCCTGCTGAAAAGAAGCCTGCGATGCTGCCATAACAATTACCGGCAACATAACCAGCAGCATGATAAAATAAGGTGTGTATGAACCATGCCCGCTGTTTAATTGAAGCCCATACAACTGTTGCTTTTTGCCAACTGCCATTACTATGCAGAAGCCAATCAGCATAATGGAACGCAACAACCACTCTGCCGATATGCCAAAAACCAATGCTTCCCTTGCAGAAAAACTTGTTTCGGCCCAAACCCGGTGCTGGTAAAAATATTGCTGGTACGCAAACAATAAAGGTGCTGCAAAAAGTACCAGTATAAAAAAAGGGTTATGCCAGTAACTGAAATCTTTATTGAACAAAGCATGTAAAAAATAGGCACCCGCAAATACACCAAAGTACAGGGCAAAATGTACCAATACCATTACTGGCCTGCGGTTTAGTTTGGTGTACAATATGGCCTGTAAGCCGCTGTTATAATTACAATAAATCAATGCAGCCAATAAGGCCATTACCAGCAAAATGTACTGCCAATTATTGTTATAGGTAATGAAGTTGAAAAGCTGTTCAACGATTTTCTTCATACAGGAAATATCAGATTAATATTCCATTTTACGAAGTGTGGGTGCCTTAAACCAGGTAATGATCACTACAAGCAAGGTCATGCTGCCACCAAATACAACAGATGGCACAAGACCCATGATCCTGGATGTGATGCCACTTTCCATCATGCCCAACTCATTACTGCTGTTGATGAACATGGAGTTTACGCTAGACACACGCCCACGCATTTCATCGGGCGTTGTCAATTGAAAAATAGTTCCCCGCACCATTACGCTCAGCCCGTCGCACATACCGCTAATGGCCAATGCCGCAAACGAAACTGCATAAATATTGCTCAGCCCAAAAACAATGATGCATATGCCAAAGCCAGCAACGGCAAGCATCATCCGTTTGCCTTGCTGCCTACGCATGGGAAACAGGGTCAGCAAAACAATGATCGTCATGGAACCCATATCAGCCGCCGCATTCAGCCAGCCAAAACCTATTGGACCCATGGACAATATCTTACTGGCAAATTCAGGAATCAAAGCCACGGCACCGCCAAACAGCACGGCAAAAAGGTCAAGCGAAATTGCCCCCAACATGATCTTGTTGGTAAACACAAAATTCAGCCCCTGCTTTACGCTATCCCATGCAGCCAATGTTGTTTCGGTATGTGCAATGGGCTTTTTCGAAATCTTGTAAATCATGAAAGAAGCCATCAATACATAAGCCAATACAATACAGAACGTAGTATTAACGCCAAACCATGCAATAAAGAAACCTGCACTGGCATGCCCCATAATGGATGCAATCAAAAATGTGGACGAACTGAGGTTGGCAGCAAACTGCAGTATGTTTCTCGGTACCAATTGGGCAACAATGGCATTGGAGGTTGGCCCTGCAAAAGCCCTGATAACCCCAGTAAAAAAGATAACGATGTAAAAGCAGATTTCAAGCCCCTTGGTACTGAGCTGCTTCTCAAAAAAAGTGGAAGTGATCAGTACCAATGCTGCCACACATATAGCGTATGAAAACATCCCTTTCATTAATAAGGTGCGTTTATCGCTTTTATCAATCACATGCCCCGCATACAATGCCAGGCTAAAAACAGGAATGAACTCCGACAGGCCCACCAGCCCAATGGCCAACGAAGTCTGCGTAAGCTGAAACAGCTTATACGCAACAACGGTAGCAATCATCCTCAATGCCATGGTATATAGAAAACGGGCAACAATGTAAAAACGAAATTCTTTTTCGTATAGGGGCGATAGACTGTCTTTCTGAAAAGTAAATGCCATAATTTATTTATTTAGCCAGCTCCGGTGCAGTGGGCAACGTTCTCGGCGTCGCACACATCAGGGTTCGTAACAGGTGTCAACCCCTATCGAAGCGTAGATGGGCCATTGCTTATAGTTAGTGTACATCATGCCAATAACCCATCCATGATTGAACGATATCAGCAAAAATATCAAAACAGCATCCTACTGCATTACCATTTACGGAAGTGTAAAATAATGCTGTCCACTATCAAGGTCCTTTTCCAATGCATCCAGCACTACCTGCAGGTGCTTTTCGTTATTGATGAAGTCGGCATTGCTTGCATCAATGAAAATGGTTTTTATATGGTGCTGCTTTATATAGCTGGTATAGGTTTCCTGTAGGTTAAACAGGTACTCATCAGGAATGCTCTGCTCGTACTGGCGGTTGCGTTTCTTGATGTTTTCCTGCAATTTATTGATAGGGGCGTGCAGGTAAATCAAAATATCGGGGAATACCAATTGCTGATGGATAATGTCGAACAGTTTCTGGTACAGCCTGAACTCCTCATCGGGCAGGGTAACTTTTGCAAACAGCAGGCATTTGGTAAAAAGGTAATCCGATACCGTTACCGTTTGAAACATGTCTTTTGTATGCACCATTTCTTTAAGCTGCTTATAACGTTCGGCCATAAAGAAAAGCTCCACCGGAAAGGCGTACTGCTGCTGGTTTTCGTAAAACTTCGATAAAAAAGGATTGTCCGCAAATTCTTCCAGGATGATGCGGGCATTAAAATGCTTTGCTAACAGGTTGGTCAGCGTTGTTTTGCCAGCCCCAATATTCCCCTCTACTGTAATAAATTGATGCTTCATACGATGCCGCCAAAATTAACTGCCCTCATGCAGTAGGGGCAGTAATCTTTTGCACATTCAAATGGTCCTTGCAATCCTTTAATAGTTGGCAAATCGGCTTCTTTTCAACAGGGTGCACGGCATCTGGTGCCACTTCTGCCAACGGCAACAGGGCAAAACGCCTTAGGGGCAGGGCAGGGTGCGGAAGCCGCAACAAAGGCGTATCTATAATAAGGTCATCAATCAATAAAATATCAATGTCAATAATGCGTGGCCCCATTTTTACGGAACGTTCACGGCCCATGCTGTTTTCTATCAATAGCAATTGCTGCATCAATGTTGCCGGTGCAAGGCTGGTATGCAATACCAATACCTGGTTCAAGAAATCGGGCTGCTCTGTTAACCCCCAGGCGGCTGTTTCATAAATGGAAGACTGCTGTGCAATGCTGCCACAGTGGTTTTCAATCAATTCCACTGCCATTTGCAGGTTTGCGAACCTGTTGCCCAGGTTGCCACCAATTAATAAGTAAGCTGTATATACGGCAGTTTGCATGGCTGTAAAAGAAACATTTATTTCATTTGTTGCAAAGAAAAATAATGGAATAGATTTGTTGCAGAATATCATTTATGCAAAAAAAGTACAGTCAAGGCAGGGCCCTGATAGCCATTTCAAAAGCAACGTTGCTGGCCATCATCAAAAACCCTGGTTCCATATTTTTCAGTTTGGTTTTCCCGTTGGTTTTTGTCTGGATATTTGGTTCGTTTGGCAATGGTGGCAGTTCCAAATTCAAAGTGGCAATAGGCAAGGGGTCCGACACAACCAACCAGTTATATGGCATCATTGCTGCTTTTCCCTTGCTTGATTTGGTACATTATACCGATACTACGGCAGAAAGGATTGACCTTGAAAAAGGAAGGCTGGCGGCAGTGCTGGGCATCAATGCATCGTTGGATGAGAACAAGCAATTGAAGTACAATGTAAAAGTTACCTCAACCAATGCAAGCGTGCAGGAAGTGGCACAACTGATACCTATACTGGAAAACATTGCGGCCAGGCTGAACCCGCACCCATCCAATATGGTCAGCATCGAAAAGAATATTTATTCGGTAAGGGAATACAAGCAGATTGATTTTGTGCTGCCCGGGCAGATCGGTTTCTCCATCCTGTTTTCCACTCTATTTGGTATAGCATTTACCTTTTATAACTTACGTGAGCAGTTGGTGCTTAAACGGTTCTATGCATCGCCTGTAAACAAGTTGAATATATTGCTGGGTATAGGTTTTAGCCGTTTGTTCTTTCAGTTGCTCAACGTAATTGTGTTGATTGTGGTAGGCAAGTTCTTCCTGGGCTTTACCCTAAGCCATGGCGTGCTCACTTTTCTGGAAATGATATTCATGAGTATCTTGATGCTGTTTGTATTGATGGGGGTGGGGCTTATTTTTTCAAGCATCGTAAAGTCAGACTCAACCATACCATTGCTGATAAACCTGTTTGCATTGCCACAGATGCTGTTGTCGGGTACCTTCTTTTCCATCTCTGTTTTTCCAAGTTGGATGCAGGCATTGTGCAAGCTTTTACCACTCACCCATTTCAACCTGGCCATGCGTAAAATTTCTTTTGAAGGGCTTGGACTAATTGATTGCTGGCAGAACCTGGGTGTGATTGGTTTATGGGGTGTAGCCATTTATTGTATGGTGTATAAAATATTTAAGTGGGAGTAAGTATGGCTACAGAACTTAATGAGGACGAGGATTTCAACAATATAGACTATAGCGGGCAACAGCTGGCCAAACATGAGTTTGCCAATTGCACTTTTACCAATTGCAATTTTACCCAAGCCAATATAGCAGGCGTCGATTTTATGGACTGCAGCTTTACCAATTGCAATTTCTCTTTGGCTGTTGTGGATGGTGCAAGGATAAAAGACATACAGTTCAGGCACTGTAAATTAATGGGGCTTGATTTTAGCAAGTGCGATAATTTTCTGTTTGCTGCTTCTTTCGAAAATTGCCAGATGGACTATTGCTCCTTCTTTCAAAAGAAACTGAAGAATACCCGTTTTGCCGACTGCTCGTTAAAGGATACGGATTTTGCAGAAGCAGATCTTACAATGGCTGTATTTAAAAACTGCGACTTGTTGAATGCATCGTTCGTAAGAAGCAATCTGGAAAAAGCAGATTTCCGTTTGGCCAGTAACTATTCTTTTGATCCCGAACTGAACAAGATCAAAAAAGCAAAATTTTCATACGATGGACTGGCAGGACTGCTTGCCAAATACGATATTGTTATTGAGTAAGTGAACTACCATCACCTTAAATAAAACACTTCATGCGTTTAGTAAAACTGGGTATCATTAGCATTGTTGTACTTTTTGTAATTGCAACGCTTATTGGCCTGCTGCTGCCATCAAAAGTAGTTGTATCAAGGGCCACAGATATCATTGCCCCTAAGGACTCCATTTTTGCAATGGTAAAAAACATCCATGCATGGAAGCAATGGGTAGTGGGCATGAACAATGATGGTATAACCATTGCATCGCCTACCGAAGCCGATTTGGCCGGCACAAAAGTTTCCATTACTTCAACAGACAATTATACGGTACAATCAATTTGGGCAGGCAAAAAAGGTACGGTACAAAAAAGCACTTTCAGGGTTATACAGGATTCCACATCCAACAAAGCCGTTGCCCAATGGGAGTTCATGCAGGAGCTTACTTGGTACCCCTGGGACAGGCTAAGCTCTATGATGAATGATAAGATTATGGGCGAACAATTGGAAGCCAACCTTGCCAATTTGAAAAAGCTTTGCGAACGGCCTAGATAAGCCTTGTGTCGGCCATGATTTTTCAGCCACGGATAGCACGAATTTTCACGAATGAGATTTATAAGCATTATTCGGGCCTTATTGGTGTTATTCGTGGCAAAGCTTCATGTAGCAAGTGTATTTGTCATTGCCCTGTCACTTTCCCGCTTGCGTAAATGCCAATTCCTGTTTGCGTAACAGAAACTGTTTTATCCATTCAATATTTGGAAAAACAGTTGCAGTATGTGTCAATTTAAACATTGGTTTTTCGATGAAAGCGGATATGTGGTTCAATGCGAAAAATGCGATTACTTTCAGGTAAGCTTTGGTACCACTATACTTACACTGGATACCAATAATTATAAAACCTTTGTTGAGCTGGTTACGGTTAAAAGGAGCAATCATGTTTCCATGAACAACCCCAACACCAAATGCATTATCATGCCTACGCCCTGTAGCAGCATCAACACCATACTGTCCGAAGCCGAGTTGGACACACTCTACCACATGCTGTGCGAGGCGGACACGGAAATGCAGACCCAACAATTGATTTCCCTATTCAACCCTACATCATAAATATAAGGAACAGCATTGTTGCATTTTTTTGCAATCGGTAGCATTCTGTCCTATACGGGTATTTCATAAGCCGATACAAGGCTCTTAATGGCATTGGGCTATCTATCTTTAATACAGAAACAATCCGATATTCTTTCGAAGACCTAAAAACCAATGATGTGAAACCCGTTTTAAAATCTTACGCCTAGCCGGAAAACCAAATTATCCAATTGTCCTTGAAATCCTCAACCTATTTCAATTCTTTCCTCTAAGAATATAGGCTCTCAAGGAAAAACAACAAAACTGGACCCTGCATTGCAGGGTTCTTTATTTTATTATCCGGTATCAATTTTTATTAAATCCATGTAAATAATCTGTGTCTTTTTTGGGTATGGCTCAAACAATATGGGTTGCATTTTGTAACAAACGGCTACTACTTTCATGAAACAAAATCCAAACAATCTATCCGAAAAACCGAGTGAAGTCCAGTATCCGAAAACAACAAACAACCGGAAAGCAGGTGTAATCAAAGGCTTCAAAAAAATTAGTCCTGCTGTTTAGCAGGACTTTCTGTTTTAGAACAGATGGTATGCTGGGTTATATCGCATCAAACCACAAAGGCGTTGCATCATTGGGTACTGCATTGTAATTTATATATAGCTCTTCGCCTGCTTGAATAGGTTTTACGGTTTTTATGGACATGGTGCCTGCATCATAATCCATTTCGTACACGCAATTGGCATTGTAATTATGATTGTACATAGATATATAGCCCATGCCCAATGCCCCTTTCTTTTTATTGTTACCCCACTCAAAAATATAATGGTACAGCAGGGTTTCTTCAATGCTCTTCCTTTCTTTGGCACTTAATACAATTACGGGCGAAATTTCAATCGTTGTATTGGCAGGTATCTTTTCGGATGTAAAAACACCCCTGCCCCTGTTGTCGGATTCGGCAATAAATAAAATAGGAAGGATCATGTAGTTAAAAGTTTACAGCAAAATAAATAGTTAATGGATACCCTGCTGAAAATGTTTGCACAATTGCCCAGAGCCACTACTGCCCATTCATGAATACATAATATCCTTATATAAAAAGCAACGTATCTTTAGTACTAAATGAAAATACAATGAAAGCAGATATTGGTATCACCGATAAAAATACACAGGCCGTGGCCCAACGCCTGAATCAGATTCTGGCCGACGAATACGTGCTGTACACAAAAGTCCGCAACTACCACTGGAACGTGGAAGGCAGCAACTTCATGGAAATGCACAAGTTTTATGAAGACATGTACGATGGTATTGATGAAGCAATTGACGAGATAGCGGAACGTGTACGTATGTTGGGGCATTATGCCGAAGGAAGGCTGAAAGATTTTTTGCAGTTGGCCAACCTGAACGAGGAGGAATACACCAACAACCAGAAAAAACAATTGCAGAACCTGCTAAGCGACCACGAAACCATACTGCGTGGTTTGCGTAAAGACATCAAAACATTTAGCGAAAAATACAAAGACGATGGCAATGCCGACTTTGTAACAGGCTTAATGGAGAAACATGAAAAGTGGGCATGGTTTGTAAGAAGTTACCTAAAGTAAAATATTTCGCTTATTTTAAAGCCTTGAAACAATTCAAGGCTTTTTTATGGATATAACTTGGGAGGATTTCTCAAAAATTGAAATACGTACAGGAACCATTATAGATGCAGTTGACTTTGTAAAGGCAAAGAAACCTGCCTATCAATTAAAGATAGATTTTGGTGCGTTGGGTACCAGGCAATCATCGGCACAGATAACGCATCATTACAAAAAAGAAGACCTGATAGGAAAACAAATTGTAGCAGTGGTAAATTTTCCACCCAAACAGATTGCCAATTTTTTCAGCGAATGCCTGGTGTTGGGTGTGTATGATGAAAATAACCAGGTAATTTTATTACAGCCCGATAAAGCTGTTTTGAATGGCCAGTTAATTGGATGACCCAAACACCGTAAGCCCTAAATTGAAACCATGAGCGAACTTTATTATACACATTACGAAAGTCCGGTGGGCCTGTTACAGATAGGCGGAACCGACAACTACATAACGGAGTTGACTTTCCTGGATAATAAAGACCAGATTATACATGGCGAGCCGGGTATTAGCGATACCATGCATCAATGTACCGAACAATTGATTGAATACTTTGCGGGCAGGCGTAAAAACTTCAACATACCCGTTCATCAGGAAGGCACGGATTTTCAGAAACGGGTGTGGAGCGAATTGATGGAAATTCCTTTTGGCAAAACCATCAGTTACCTGGACATGGCCAAACGCCTGGGCGATCCCAAATGCATTCGTGCCGCCGCCAGCAGCAATGGCAAAAACCATATTGCCATTATAGTGCCCTGCCACCGTGTTATTGGCAGCGACAAAAGCCTGGTTGGTTATGCCGGTGGTATGTGGCGTAAAAAATGGCTGCTGCAACACGAATTCAGGTTGCAACATGGTGTGCAGACTTTGTTCTAGCTTTTATTCGTTGAGCCCTGAACAGCAGCATAGAAGAATTACCGTTGTTGATTGTTTCACAATGTCTAGTACCGCTATTGCCAATACCAATGTTTTGTGCTGTTGTTCTTTGTCAATCATAAAAGCCTAACCATTCGTAAGGAGCTGGATTTGTCAATTTATAAATCACTTTTTCTCTGTCACTAAGTGCTGAATAATAGTTAGAAAAGCCTATCAAATATTCTTCGCCTTTGCCCATTCTCCAAAACATGTCTTTGATGTCAACATTTTCAAACTGTCTCCAAGGTGGTTGAAAGGAATAGTCAAGGTTTTTAAAGTGTCCAAATTCTTTTAAAAAGTCTCGTGTTTCCATAAGGGCAAACCCGAGTAGGTTTTGTCCTCGCCAAGCATAAATATTATCAATGTCTTTGCTGTCTTGCGATAAACCTATTCCCCAAATCGTGTCAACTGGACTTGCTTCTACTAAAATTTTATTCTCTGTTTTCAATAGGTATTCAGCAAAGTCTGGGTGTTGATTAAACTTGTGAATGTTCCCAAGTTTTACAATGCCAAACTTTTTTTCATTCCAAGCTTGCTCGTCATACCCCAATACTTGTCGCCCGAGTTCCTTTGCTTCACCTGGTTTGTGACAATTAATTATTTTGTCAAAATTGTTTGTGTCACCAAAAAGCAAAGCTTTGTGTGCCATCATCCAATGTTCAGATGTTTTGTACTCGATATTGTCAACTGTAAATGGGCATTCAAACCATTGGCTAAAGCAAAATTTTCCAACAGTTTCATTGTACTTATTAGCGTGTCCCCAAAAGTAGATATACTTTAAAGAATCACCACTTTCAAATCGTTCTGTCAGCCATTCTATGTCGTAATGAGATGTCATTTATAATAGCAGGTAACGAGCAGGGCTTTATGCAGGTTGGGAATTGTTATTCGTCCGCCCACAACCGCTGCTGATTGAAAATATAAAGTTGAATTTAAAAACTAAAGTTGAAAGTTGTTTGTCCAGCCCGAACCACAGCCTGGATTTGCAATTTGTTGATGTTTGCTGGTCATGCTCAAATTGCATAAAACCCAATGTAAGCTGCAGTTTAGGTCAAACCTATCACTGCGATATATTTATATCTGTCATGTCCTCTGCTACCATTTATAAGGCTTTTCCATTTTAACTTAATCTCTCCATCTTTTCTTATCCGTCCTTTATATTTGATAATTCCAATCATGCTCTTTGTCGAAAAAAATATTCTTCTACCTTTTATCTGAAAGTCACCCTTGCCGACTTGGTCAGCATTAATATTAAACCAACCTTTTAATTCGCTTGTAGTTCCTTCACAGTCTGTACCGACACTAATAACTTTTCCGTCCGAATAAAATCTCAAATAATCTTGGCTTCCCTCGTCGTCCCCTTTTTCTGTATAACAGTCAGTTTGATAGTATCCGTCAAACTTCAATAAAGTTTTTTTGTCACTTTGCCCAAAAGATGAAAGCGAATAAAGTAGAGTTAGTAACAGAATTAAGGTTTTCATATGTCAGTTAATAAAACGCATTTTAAATCTGTCGTTATTATGTTTTTGCTTTATGAATGGCGAAGTCTCTTAAAATTGCAACTTACTTTAAAATATACGAAAGCTTACCATTTCAAGAAGTTTAAACTCTTTTTTTATAATGTATTTATACGTACAAATATTATATAAGTGAATACACAAAATACGCACACTCGTGTTTTGTGTATTTTTATTTAGTCTCCTTTTAAATAGGCAAACAATGCCAATAAAAAATATACGGGCCTTCAAATTACCCAGTGGAGAGCATGATAGAAAGGTCGTTATTTAGATTGGATAAAGATGTTGTTGCGAAGGCTGCAATGGCTAGAATTTCTGAAAAGAACAAGTTACACTTTGCCCAATACACTTAATTGTATTTTACTGCAGGTTACAACAAATCTTTACTCGTAAAACTCAACGGCAACAAGGAATTTGCTTTTTCTACTACATATACTTTGCCCTCAAAGCCGCCCAATATTAAACGGATGGGTTGGCCAACACGTCCTTCATACTCAACCAAACTTTGCCTGCACATGCCGCAGGGCGAAATAGGGTGGCTACTGTCGCTATTCTGGTTATGGTTATGGTAGGTAATGGCCATGGTATTAATGGCAATTTTTGGATACAGGGAAGCTGCGGTTGCCAATAAGGCCCGCTCTGCACAAAGTGTTACGGGGTAGCTTGCATTTTCCTGGTTGGTACCGCTTACTATTTTGCCATTGGCAAGTTGGGCAACTGCACCAACAAAAAAATTGGAGTAGGGGGCGTAGGCATTTTCGGCAATATCCCTTGCCTGTTGTAAAAGGGCTCCGTCTTCCTTATTCAGATCATCAATAGAATTGTACACCTCAAATTCAAAACTGTACTGCTCACTATTCATAAACAAAACATTAGTTAGATAAAAAAGTCCCCACAAATTGTACTTGTGGGGACCCATTGTTTTTTATGGCAACTAAAGATAGTTATTTAATTGATTTAAACAAACGCTTCCAACGTGGGCCTTTGTCGTAACTGAACCATATAAGCGATGCTTTGCCAACAACGTGTGTTTCGGGTACAAAGCCCCAAAAGCGGCTGTCTTGGCTACGGTGGCGGTTGTCGCCCATCATCCAATAATAATTGTACTTGCAGGTATAAGTGGTTGTTTCTTGTCCATTGATGATGAACTTGCCATTTGCTTCTTCCAGCTTATTGCCTTCGTACACACTGATAAGCCTACGATAAATGGCAATATTTTCTGATGTAAGGTTCAAGGTTTCCCCTTTCTTTGGTATGCGGAAACCAGTGCCGCCAAAATTGTCCCTTGTCCAGTTTCTTGATAGTTCGGTTTGTGGGAATACCGGGTCGCCAGCCGGATACAAAGCCGGTCTTGCTACAGTACCTAAGTATTTTTCTAGTTTTTGTTTGTCTTCCAAAGTCGTGTTCAATACAATACAGCCAGAGTCGGGTTTTATTTCTGAACCATCGTTGGTTATATGACAGCCGAGGCTTTCATTGATTTCATCCACGTTGACAGACTTGCCGTTGGTAGGGAAATTGTATTCAATCTGTGCATCTTTTGGCCAAGAAGCAACTGCACCATTTACATACAATATACCCTCCTTTACATAAATCATATCGCCACCTTCGGCAACGCATCTTTTAATATAGTTATCGGTTTTGTCGTAAGGGTGCACCAGAATCGGGAACTGATCAAACAAAGCTTCTCTGTTGCCCTTGAATTCAGGCGATCTCAACACATCGTAATAAGGGTTCTTGCTACCATAGCCCGGAAGGTTGATGATGGTATCGCCTGCCGGGAAATTGAATACCACCACATCGTTTCTTTTAACGGGTGTATAGCCCGGTAAACGTTTATACGGTATCTGTATCCATTTTAAATAGGAGGGCGTTGTTTCGCTAAAAGGCATGGTGTTGTGCACAAAAGGAAAACTCAATGGTGTTGTGGGTATGCGGGGGCCGTAAGACATTTTGTTCACGAACAAAAAGTCGTTTACCAGCAATGTCTTTTCCATACTTTCCGATGGAATGACATAGGCTTCAAAAACAAAGCTCCTGATGATGGTTGCAGCTACCACGGCAAACACACCAGCATCAATCCACTCACGGGAAGTTGGCTTTTTGTACCGTTTGAATACTTCCTCGCCACCCCATCTTGTATCGTTGGAGAAACCTATATATGGCAAATAGATAAAGGGTACAAAAACCAATAATGTATGATGTATGAAATTGGTCTTGCCAAAATGCATCACAAAAATGATGGTAATCCATATAGTGATGAACTGCCCGGCAATCGGTATCAGTTGCAGCCAGAACCAGAATTTGGGCAACTTGCATTTTTCTACAATGATCCAGGTATTATAGAATGGTACCAAGGCCTTCCATGGTTCAACACCCATTTTCTTAAACAGGCCATACATGCCAACATGCCAACCAATAATACCTATGATGAACAGAATCAATCCCATAAAATTGTTTTTAAAGACGGGCAAAAATAGGGCTATACAGGTATTTATCTGTATAACCATTGCTTTAATTGATATGGTGAGTAACCGTAAAGCAGTTTTTATTACAGTGCAACTGTGAAATTTGATGAAACATGGACAGATACATCAATAAAAAGGCGGCCCTTTTTACGGGGCCGCCTGTGAATTAGGTGCTGATTCTGGCTACAAGCAATAATGCAACCAATTGTAGAGAAGGTGTGCAAACTGGTAATCTTTCAACTGCCAGTTATTAAAAAACTTATCTGTTAATTGTTGAAATTATGTTTAAACCGTATTGAAGAACTAGCTGATTTTTTTAACCCTAACTGCTGTTGGGCCTTTGCGGCCTTCTTCGACTTCGAATTCTACTTTGTCGTTCTCGCCTATGGTAGTACCGCTGCTCAAGCCTGTAACGTGAACGAAAACCTCGTTGCCAGTATCTGCTTTGATGAATCCGAAACCTTTTGTTTCATTGAAAAATTTTACTGTACCTGTTGCCATGATATATTTTGTTTTTATAAAAATAGCCTAAAAAGTTGAAATAAGGCAATAGTTTATTTTGGCAGCACATAATTGACCACATCTTCCTGCGTAATGCTTTTGCCCGAAAGTATAATCAAACGCTCCACCACATTCCGCAGTTCACGGATATTGCCCGTCCAGTTATGTTGCTGCAAAGCCTCAACTGCCTTGGTCTCAATTGTTTTGGGGCTCTGGCCATACTCATCAGCAATGTCCTGTAAAAACTTGGTTACCAATAAAGGTATATCGTCCTTGCGTTCGTTTAAACTGGGCACATGTATCAGTATCACACCTAAACGGTGATACAGGTCCAGCCTGAAATTCTTCTCTTCCACTTCTTTCAACAGGTCCTTATTGGTAGCGGCCACCACCCTAACATCCACGGCAATCTCCTTGTCGCCACCCACACGGGTAATTTTCCCCTCCTGTAAGGCTCGAAGCACTTTGGCTTGGGCAGACAGGCTCATGTCGCCAATTTCATCCAGGAACAACGTGCCGCCGTTGGCCTGTTCAAACTTGCCGATGCGTTGCTTGATGGCAGAAGTAAACGAACCTTTTTCATGACCGAACAGTTCGCTTTCTATCAGTTCGCTGGGTATGGCGGCACAGTTCACCTCAACAATAGATGCGGCAGAACGGTTGCTTTTTTCGTGCAGCCACCTGGCCACCAGTTCCTTACCACTGCCGTTTTCGCCTGTAATCAATACACGGGCATCGGTAGGGGCCACTTTTTCAATGGTTTCTTTTATCTTTTTAATGGCATCACTTTCGCCCACTATTTCCTGCACCTTGCTCACTTTGCGTTTCAGTACCTTGGTTTCCTTTACCAGCACATTTTTGTCTGTGGCATTGCGTATGGTAATCAGCAACCTGTTCAGGTCCGGCGGTTTCGATATATAGTCAAAAGCCCCCTTCTTCACTGCATCCACCGCAGTTTCAATATTGCCGTGGCCACTAATCATGATTACCGGAACTTCTGCATTCAACTCGTTTGCCTTGCTTAAAAATTCAATGCCATCCATTTTGGGCATTTTGATATCGCATAGCACTACATCATAGTTTGTGGAAGAGAATTTCTTCCAGCCTTCTTCGCCGTCTGCGGCTTCATCAACCTTATAGCCTTCGTTGCTGAGAATGTCTTTTAACACGTTACGAATGGAGCGTTCGTCATCTATAATTAAAATATTGGGCATTGATATATTGTTTGCCGCTAAGGTAAGGGTAAAGCAAATGATGGAATTAAACAGGAACAGTCATTGCTATGTATGATTGTTGTCAGTTGCCATTTTTCTCGGCACAAACAATTAAGGTCTGCACTGCCATAAACACGCCGCCGATTTCTTGTGGCGGCTCATCTTGTTCTATCACTGAGGTAACAGTAAAGCCATTGGATGTAAGCAAATCAGTAAGCTCGGTTTTGGAAAACAAAGTGAAACCATATTTTACAAAAGGGTAGTGCTGCATGGTTTCTTTTGGCCTGATGGCAATAAACAGCCTGCCCTTTGTTTGCAGTACCCTGCTTATTGCTGCCAGCGTTGCCGCATGGTCATCCCAAAAATAGAGTGTGTTTATGGTAAATACTTTATTGAAAGTGCCGTCTTCAAAAGGCAATGCTGCCGCATCGCATAAATGGAAACTGGCCCTGTTTGCGGCAACAAAAGCTGCATTCATGTTGTTGGCCGCTTCAATCATTGCAGCAGAAAAATCGCAACCGCAATATTTAACGGAATCGTCAACACTAAGAATATCCTTTACAAAAAAACCGTTGCCCATACCTATTTCAAGTATATGGTCATGCTGGTTTACCTGCAGGGCATCAATGGTGTAACGGTTAATGTAGGCATTGCCCACATTCATTTTCTCACCCACCTGAATGGCATACTCGCCATGTGGTTGCCTAAGCTGGCCGGCAACATTTCTAAGTAATTCTTCATCCATTGTGCAAGTGTTTTGTTACACAATAGTAATGGCTTTCTTTAATTTTTCAGCATAATGATCCAGTCCCAATCGGCCGGGTTGCCCACGCCAACACTGGGTGTATACAAGAACAGTTTAATAGTGGCAGTGGGATTTGACAACAGGTACTGCCTAACTTTCACGATGTTCTGAACAGCCATCCAAATAGGCGTGTAATCATACGAATAATTGGATGGGTTGAAGATATTTTGGAAACCCGCAGCCGGCGTTACCACATCTGCAGTTACAACCCTGTCAAACTGGTTGGCAGGTAAAAGGTTCTGTGGAAAATGCATTTGCCCCAGGCCTATCCAAACAATTGTTCCGCTAAAAAGCGGTTCATTCAGTTCCTGATAGGTAAGCTGTAGGCTACCAAAATCGCTGGGTGTAACGTATTGCTGGGATATGGTAAAACTGGGGGCTGTATTTGTAAACACCAACTCCTTGCCGCTTTCAAAAGCATTGGTCAGGTAATCCACTTTCAATAATAAAACATTGTTGGTAGTGGTAATGGGCAGTATTGGGGCTGCCGTTTTTTTGCAGGATGCAAAGGCCAATATACTGGCAATGGCCGCAGGTAATATCCATTTCATGTTGCCTGGTTTAACCTAATTGACAGGCCGATTGATGCAACCATTGCAAAAAATGCCCTTTTTTCTTTTTTAATCTATCTATTACAATCTGTTATTGAAGTTGGTTGTTGCTCTTTTTTCATGGGCCTTGTTTAGCCTGTAACCCTTACTTTTGCGGCAAAATTAAAGGAGCAAGCAAACATGTTAAGTGCAAGAAATATAACCCTGGCCTATGGCAAAAGGGTATTGTTTGATGAAGTGAACATCAACTTCATCAAAGGCAATTGTTATGGTGTAATTGGTGCAAACGGTGCGGGCAAATCCACTTTCCTAAAGATACTGAGCGGGGAGATAGAACCGAATAAAGGAAGCGTGGAAGTGGGCAAGGGCGAACGTATGAGCTTCTTGAAACAGAACCAGTTTGAATTTGATGAATACACGGTGCTGAACACGGTACTCTCTGGCCATAAAAAAATGATGGATGTGATGCAGGCCAAAGATGCCATTTACCTTGATCCCGAAGCTACCGAAGAAGACTATATGCGTGCCAGTGAACTGGAAGCGGAATTTGGCGAGATGGGCGGCTATACTGCAGAGAGTGATGCGGCTACTTTACTGGGCAGCCTGGGCGTAAAAGAAGAGTTCCACCAAAGTTTAATGAAAGACATTCCCGGTACTTTTAAAGTACGTGTGTTATTGGCACAGGCACTCTTTGGCAATCCTGATATACTGTTGCTGGATGAGCCTACCAACGGACTGGACATTGAAACAATTGGCTGGCTGGAAAACTTTTTGGCCGATTATGAAAACATTGTATTGGTAGTGAGCCACGACCGTCACTTTTTGGATACCGTATGTACACACGTGGCCGATGTGGACAGGGCCAAGATCAAAGTGTTTACAGGTAACTATACCTTCTGGTACGAAAGTAGCCAATTGGCCGCCAGACAGTTGAACGACAAGAATAAGAAGAACGAAGAAAAACGTGCGGCCTTGTTGGATTTCATTGCACGTTTCTCGGCCAATGCATCAAAGAGCAAGCAGGCTACCAGCCGTAAGAAGGCTTTGGAAAAACTGACCATCGAAGAAATTGAACCAAGCAACAGGAAATATCCGGGTATCATCTTTCAGCCATTGCGTGAGGTAGGCAATCAAATATTGAATATTGAAAACCTGAGCAAAAGTGTTGATGGCAGGAAGCTGTTTGACAAGGTTACTTTTAGTGTGAACAAAGGAGAGAAAATTGCCTTTCTCAGCAGGGACCCTTTGGCCGTAACAAGCTTCTTTGAAATCATTAACGATAAGATGCAGGCAGATGGCGGAAAATTTGAGTGGGGCACTACCATTACCAAGGCTTACCTGCCTTTGGAAAACCAGGAGTTCTTTACCGAAGGGCTGGGGTTGATGGATTGGTTGCGTCAATATGTACCACCGCACGTAACCGATGCCGATGAGCCTTTCTTGAGGGGCTTTTTGGGCAAGATGCTGTTTAGTGGCGACGATATTGCCAAAAAAACAAATGTGTTGAGCGGGGGCGAAAAAGTGCGTTGCATGGTTAGCCGTATGATGTTGCAGAACCCTAACCTGATTGTACTTGACCAGCCAACCAACCACTTGGACCTGGAGAGCATCCAGAGCTTCAACGAAGGCTGCCAGACTTTCCCCGGCATTGTACTGCTTACATCGCATGACCATACGTTTATGCAGACTGTTGCCAATAGGATTATTGAACTGACGCCTAAAGGAATCATCGACCGTTTAATGACATTTGATGAATATTTGGAAGATAGCAGGGTTAAAGATTTGAAAGCAGAAATGTATGCCTAATCAATAAACATAAACTATTTCCTTAATCCCAATTGCTTTGGTAATTGGGATTTTCTGTTGATGTACCCGTGAAATAGCTGACTCATTTTTTTCGTTTAGGAAATATAGAATTGAGGAATAAAGAAAATAAAAAGTACATGAAAGGTTTAACGTTATACAATATCCTAAGTTATATTTTATTGCCATTTGCTGCATTGTTTGGGTTATTTAGTCTGCTTGGATTGTTGATGGCTTTGGCCAATCCTGCAGCTTTTTTGGGTGTGTTTACAATGAGTGCAACCGTAATTTATATTATTACAAGTTTTACGTTTTTGTCAAAAGGTATAAAGCAGGCAAAACCCTGTAAGGCTTCTTTGAAAGACTGGATTAAAGTGAATGCTTTTGTAGGTATTGCTTTTGCCACAATAATTTTGGTTCAGAGTATTGGCCTGCTCGCTAATCCGCAAATATTGAAGGAAGGTATGCAGCAAACTATGAATATGGCAATGTTTAAAAATGCTCCACCAACTTCCTTTGAAATGATGTTGAAAATGATGAAAGCTTTTCTCGAGGTAATGATTTCCTTTTCAATTGTTCTAGTGGTTCATATATCCATCACCTTTCGCCTGTTAAAGGCATACCATTATGTTTTTGACAAACCCGAATAAGTTGCCTATTCTTTTTACCTTTCCGCAATGAACCATTCCATTCCACTTGCCGAAAGGATGCGTCCTGCAACATTGGATGACCTGGTTGGGCAAGAGCACCTCACTGGTAAAGGAAGCATCCTACGCAACGCCATTGAACAGGGCAATATACCTTCCATGATTTTATGGGGTCCGCCAGGTGTAGGTAAAACAACCATTGCACATATTATTGCACACACATTGGCTGTGCCCTATTTTCAACTAAGTGCCATTAGCAGTGGTGTAAAAGACGTACGTGAAGTAATTGAACAGGCAAAGCATACCCATAAAGCCATCCTGTTTATTGACGAGATACACCGCTTCAATAAAGGCCAGCAAGATGCATTGCTTGGTGCCGTGGAAAAAGGGACCATTACCCTGATTGGCGCCACAACAGAGAATCCATCCTTTGAAGTGAACAGTGCATTGCTTAGCAGGAGCCAGGTGTATGTATTGAAGGCATTGGATGAAAAGGACCTGGTAAAACTGTTGCATCAGGCCATTGAAAAAGATACAGTGCTAAAACAATACAGGATTGAACTGAAAGAAACGACTGCACTCATCAATATTTCTGGTGGCGATGCAAGGAAGTTGCTGAACCTTTTTGAACTGGTAATAACATCGTCCAACAAAAAAGAAATAGTTGTTACGGATGATTACACAATGCAGGTAGCCCAAAAGAAAATTGCATTGTACGATAAAAATGGCGAGCAGCATTACGACATTATTTCAGCATTCATCAAATCCATGCGGGGCAGCGACCCCAATGGAGCTGTGTACTGGCTGGCACGCATGATTGAAGGTGGCGAGGACGTGAAGTTCATTGCCCGCAGGATGCTCATTTTTGCCAGTGAGGATATAGGCAACGCCAATGCCAATGCCCTGCTATTGGCCAATGCCACTTTTGATGCAGTGAGTAAAATTGGTTATCCCGAAAGCAGGATCATCTTAAGCCAATGTGCTACTTACCTAGCATCTTCAGTTAAAAGCAACGCAGCTTACGAAGCAATAGGCAAGGCTTTGGCTGCCGTGAAACAGCATGGCGATTTGCCGGTGCCCCTGCACATACGCAATGCACCTACCAAGTTGATGAAGGAAATGGATTATGGAAAAAATTATCAATACTCGCATCTTGGCGACAACAATTTCATAGAACAGGAATACCTGCCCGATAAAATAGCCGGCAGCAAACTGTATGACCCCGGCAACAATGCAAGGGAAAATGAATTGCGTAAATTTTTAAAAGACAGATGGAAAGACAAATACGGTTATTGATTCATGCGAGCATAAAACTGAATGTAACCGACCACTGTTAGCCTTTATGTAATTTTATTTCGGCAATCATCAATGCGTTATTGTAAACCGTACATTTGATTCAGTAAACATGCTTACCATGAATGTAAACAAAGCAATATTGGTACTATGCTGCCTTTTCTTTTTTTCGGCCAGCCAATTGGGTGCACAAAAAATAACCTATTCGGAGCCGGACAAAGATGATTCCCGTAACTCGCCTTTTGAAATAGTGGGCAAGCTCAATGGTAGTTTTGTTATTTACCGGTCGGTACGCGACCAGAGCTATATTACTGTGTACGATGCACAGATGCAGTTGACGGATAAGAACAAATTGGACTTTGTACCGGAAAAGCTCATCAATGCAGATTTTTTGGCCTATCCTGATTTCTTCTACATGTTCTATCAATACCAGAAGAAAAGTATTGTGTATAGCATGGCTGTAAAGTTGGATGGCAAAGGGAAGAAGCTGGCCGAGCCTGTACAGCTTGATACCACTGACATCAATTTTTTCGCCAATAACAAAATCTACTCGGTCATTAATAGCGAGGACAAGAAAAAAATAATGACCTATAAAATAAACAGCAAGAGCGATAAGCAACATATACTTACTGCCGTGCTGTTTGATAAGGACCTGAACCTTATCCATAAATCCAGGACAGTTGTTGACATGCCTGATAGGAACGATTTCCTGACCGGCTTTCAATTGGACAATGATGGCGACCTTGTTTTTGTGAAACCATCGGGTACTGCACAAAACGACAACATCAATAAACTGATACTGTTTACAAAGCTTGCCAATGAGGACAATGTTTCTTTTGTGGACCTGAAACTGAACAATATGAACCTGGACGATATATCCGTAAAAGTGGACAATACGAATAAACATTATTTGGTCAGTTCTTTCTATGCATCAAAAAGAAGGGGCAACGTGGACGGGCTTTACTGCTTCTTGTGGGATAAGGTGCAGGCAAAGGAACTGGTTACTTCTGCCATAACATTTTCCGATGAATTGCGGAATGATGCAAAAGGCGACAACTCTATCAAAACAGCATTCAATGATTATTTCCTGCGTAACATCATCATGAAAAAAGATGGTGGTTTTATAGTAACTGCTGAATCGGTTTATAGTGCTTCAAGAGGCGGCACAAACAACAGCCGTTGGGATTATTTGTATGGGTCGCCGTATTGGGGCAGTACACCCGGCTACTACTCCGGGTTTGGTTACAACAGTTTTGGTTATCCATGGTCACGCTATAACTCGTTCAACAATATTACCCGTTATTATGCCGACAATATTGTAGTGGTAAGCTATGATGTAACCGGGAAAATGGAATGGAGCAATGTAGTAACCAAATCGCAGTTTGACGATAACAACGATGATTATATTGGTTTCACTTTGGCCAATACCGGCGACCAATTGCACTTTATTTTCAATGTGCAGGAAAAGAGGACCAATATGCTGTCTGACCAGAACATTTCCCCCGAAGGGCAAATAACACGCAACCCAACCATTAAGAACTTGGACAAGGGTTATGAGTTTATGCCACGCAGGGCAAAACAGGTGGGCAGCAGACAATTAATTGTTCCGTGTCTATACAGAAACTATGTTTGCTTTGCAAAAGTTGACCTTTAATACAAGCAAACGTGGTATTCCTTTTTAGAGACAAATCTGTAATCAGTATTTTTTTTCTGTTGCTATTAAGCATAGTGGTGCACTTCCATTTTTTTGCTGTGCCACCGGTTGTTGTTGCCAATGCACACGAAGGGTTTATCAGCGAAGTATTGGTACGTTTCATAAAGCCATTGCCACCTTTGGTATTGATATTCCTGTATCATGGCCTCATACTGCTACAGTCGTTCCGCCTGAACAGTGCCTTGAACAACCTACGGATGTTTCAGCAACAGGCATACACTACTGCAATGGCCTATATTCTGTTTTCAGGTTTCTTTGCAGAATGGTCGGCCATAACACCAGCACTGGTTGCCAACATACTCATCATCTGGATTTTTTTGCAGCTTTCTAAACTGTACAGTCACCCATCACCCAAAACATTATTGTTCAACGTAGGGTTACTATCAGGTGTCACTATTTTTTGTTATCACCCTGCAAGCATCCTGGTAGGCATCACCATTTTTGCGTTGGCCATTGTAAGGCCCTTCCGCCCGGCGGAATGGTTCATACTCCTAATGGGTTTGTTGATACCATTCTATTTTCTGGGCTCCTACTTTTACCTTACGGACAATATAAAACAGCTACTGCTCTTTTTGCCAAGCATACATTTACATGTGCCCTTGCTAAAAGCAGATGTCTGGTTCTGGATCAGTCTATCGGTATTGATTGTATTGCTTTTTGCAGGTTTATATTACTGGCAGCAAAACAGCGGACGAATGATTATACAGATACGCAAGAACTGGGGAATAATGATGGTGCTGTTACTGTTGATGCTACCCATACCTTTTATTTTCAGGGACGAAAGCATGCATGCAGCAGTATTGAGCTTGATACCCTTGTCTGTTTTTGCATCAAATGCCTATCTATACCCCAAACGTTTGCTGCTGCCTAATTTATTGTTCTGGCTTTCTGTAGCCGTTATTATTCACAATAACTGGCAGTTAATAAAGTATTAACATCGGCATTTGTTACCTTTACCCCTCAATACTCAACAACATGAAATTTGGTGTAGTCGTTTTTCCAGGTTCCAATTGCGATAGGGACATGCAAGATGCTTTGCAACATGACCTGAACAAAGAAGTAGTGATGCTTTGGCACAAGGATAAAGACATGAGCATGTTTACCACCAATGACTGCATTGTGCTGCCAGGCGGGTTTTCGTATGGCGATTATTTGCGTTGTGGTGCCATTGCAAAGTTTAGCCCCATGATGCAGAGCGTAATCGATTTTGCCAATAAAGGCGGCAAGGTGCTGGGCGTATGCAATGGGTTCCAGATTTTATGCGAAAGTGCCTTACTGCCAGGTGTACTGTTACAAAATGCCAACCAGCAATTTATCTGTAAAAATGTTTTCATAAAGAACGATGCAAGTAAAGCATTGCAAGTGCCTATTGCACATGGCGAAGGCAGGTTTTTTGCAAACGATAGCGTGCTGGATGAAATAGAGAGCAATAACCAGGTCATATTCCGCTATTGCAACGAGCACGGTAATATTGATGCTGCATACAATCCCAATGGTGCTGTAAGGAATATTGCTGGCATACGTAATAGGGAAGGGAATGTATTCGGTATGATGCCACATCCGGAAAGGGCCACATCCACTGCACTGGGCAACATAGACGGAAAAACAGTTTTTGAATTATTGGGATTGAATTAAAGCGTATAAATAAAATGAAGAAAATTCTATTGTCAGCCATCATCGGTTTGTTTGCCATGGCAGCATCCGCACAAATAAAGAATCCGGTTACCTGGAAATACGAAGCAAAAAAGAAAACTGCCGATACTTATGAAGTGGTCATTACGGCTTCAGTAGAAAAACCTTGGCATATCTACTCGCAAAATACAGGTGCAGGCGGACCCATACCTACTAAGTTATCTTTTAAACCAAACCCATTGATTACGCTTGTTGGTAAAGCAGCCGAAAAGGGGAAACTGGAAAAGGTACACGATAAGAGTTTTGATGTGGACGTACTGTATTATAGCAACAGCGTTGTTTTTACGCAGACAGTAAAAGTAAAGAATGCTGCCAAAACAAATATTACCGGCACGGTTGAATACATGGTGTGTGACGATAGCCAATGCCTGCCTCCCAAAAAACAATCATTCGATATCAAGTTGCAATAACCAAACATGAAAAAAATAATTGTAACGCTATTGGTTGCACTTGCATCAACCTTACATATTGCTGCACAGGAAGTAAAGCCTGTGCAGTTTAATTTTACAGGCTACCGCGATGCTGATGGGCAGGCCTATATTCTCGTCAAAGCAAAGCTTGTATCGGGTGTGGGTCTTTTTTCCGTAAAGAAAAACAAGCCGGATGCTTTTGCAACCACGCTTGTGTTCGATTCCACAACACAACAAAAAATAAAAGATTCAGTGGTGGAAAAAGCGGCAAGAACCGCTGTTGCAGATTCTGCTATTTTATTATTGGACAGTATTGAATGGAAGCAAAAATTGGTCATCAGTAAAAATGACAGTGCAGTAATAAAGGGTTCAATCAGTTGGTTTGGTTTTAAGGCCGACACAAAAGAATATCCCAGTGGCGATGAAAGTTTTGCAATAGAAATAAAGGCACTTAAGGAGAAAGCCATTGACACAAAAGATGACTTGAGTTCAAAATCTTTATGGAGCATTTTCTGGCTCTGTTTTGGTGTTGGCATTGCTGCCATTTTCTCGCCATGCGTGTTCCCGCTGATTCCGGTAACTGTTAGTTTCTTTTTAAAGCAAAGCAAAACAAAAGCCAAGGGGGTTACCAATTCATTGTGGTATTCCATTTCCATCATACTCATTTATGTAATTCCAACATTGATACTTACCAGGATTTTTGGTGAGAAAATCATGTACGAAATTTCAACACATCCATTTACCAATATTTTATTCTTTGTACTGTTTATTGTATTTGGTATATCGTTGCTTGGTGCATTCGAATTAACACTGCCATCAAAATGGGCAAACAAGGCCGACCAGAATGCCGGCACCAACTTCAAAGGCATTTTCTTTATGGCCTTGACATTGGTCATTGTTTCATTCTCCTGTACAGGTCCGTTGGTTGGTTTGCTGCTGGGCAAAACATCGCAACAGGGCAGTATACTGGCACCCGTATTGGGTATGGCCGGTTTTGGTGCTGGACTTGCATTGCCATTTGCATTGTTTGCACTGTTTCCTTCTTTCATGCAATCGCTACCCAAAAGTGGTGGCTGGTTAAACTCGGTAAAAGTGGTATTCGGTTTTATCGAGTTGGCCCTTGCCATGAAATTCTTAAGCAACGTGGATTTGATCTATCACTTGCACCTGTTGAACCGTGATGTGTTTTTGGTGGTATGGATTGTGCTGTTTTATTTAATGGGCTCGTACCTGTTAGGCAAATTGAAATTCTCGCATGACAGTGATTTGAAATTCATTAGCTTGCCGCGTTTGTTTTTTGCCATTGCATCGTTTTCATTTGCGGTGTACTTGGTTCCTGGTTTGTGGGGTGCACCATTGCAGCCTTTAAGTGGGCTTATACCACCTGCAACAACACAGGATTTCAATTTGCATGAACTGAAATACAAATTTGCAAGCAATGCAACTGTAACAACTGGTAATGGTAACACTGCCCTTGCACAACCGCCTAAAAAGTATATTGACAAACTGCATGTACCTTATGGCCTTGTAGCTTACTTTGATCTGGAAGAAGGCATGGCTGCAGCCAAAGCTTTAAACAAACCTGTAATGCTGGACTTTACGGGGCATAGCTGTGCCAACTGCCGTAAAATGGAAGAGCAGGTTTGGGAAAAACCCGAAGTGCTCCGAAGGCTTAAAAACGATTTTGTACTGATTAGCTTGTATGTTGATGAAAGTACCGAACTGCCCATGGCAGAACAGTACACCAATAGCAGCGGCGAAAAGATTACAACAGTTGGCGAAAGGAACCTGGATTATGAAATAACCAAGTTCGGATTTAACGCACAGCCATTGTATATGTTTTTGGACTTGTACGGCAATCCGCTTAGCAGTATCAAATACGGCTATGATGCAGATGTGCCAAAATTCATCAATCATTTGGATGCCGTAAAGAAAGCTTTTGAGCAAAAGAAATAATGCTATGTATATATACAAAAAGTGCCCGGTAAAATTTTTACCGGGCACTTTTATTGAATGACTACTAAGCTTACTGCATAGCTGGTGCAGGTGCTGCTTCTTTTTGTTTTTTGCGGGCTTCGGAATACAGTTTGTATTTTTCTTTGCCCATGATTTCTTTCAATTTGTTGTTCTTTTCTTCGCTTATTTCTTTAAGCTGTGTCTTTTTTGCATCATCACTTAAAGTGGCGTCTTTTTTTACTGCATTGCCTTTTGTGCTTGCAGCTGCATTCACTTCTTTTACCTGTTTAATTTGCTCGTCTGTCAGGCCTGCTTCTTTGTAGGCAGCATTCATGTCATCTTCCATTTTTTGTTTCTGCTTTGCCTTTTCTTCTTTGCTCAATTGTGGCTTGGTTGCAGGTGCGGCGGCGGTTGCTGTTTCCTGTGCATTGGCTACTGTGCTCATTGCACCTGTAATAACAAGTGCCATAAAGATTTTTTTCATTGTTACATGCTTTTGTGTTAGAGAATGAGATTTGACCGTGAAAATATGTAAAGTTTAAACTGATATAAACAAAAATCCCTCCGAAAATAATCGAAGGGATAAATGGTAATGTTAAATTAATTTCCTGCGGGGCGTTGTGGCCTGTTACCACCTTGCTGCATTTTCTTCCTCATGTCATCGTAAAAAGTATTCACTGCTTTTACCTGATCGTCTGTCAAAGGAATATCTTTTAATTTCTTGTCCCTGCCATCGGTGATTTCTTTTGTTTTTTTGTCCTTGTCTTCCTGGCTCATGCTTTCGTCCCTTCTCAGTTTACCGGATTCCATCTGGGCATCCCAATAAATGTCAATTACTTTATCTGCCTGTTCATCGGTAAGTTTTGTCTGTTCAATAAGCTGTGGCTTTATCCTTTCTTTCATCGCAGCTTTTCTTGCAGCAGGATCGCCACCACCTGGCGGTTGGGCCATTACGCTGGTAAATCCGCAAAAGAATAAAAATGTGAATACGGCAAAAATCTTTTTCATACTTGAATGTTTTTAGTTGTAAAAATTTTAGACAAGAAAGGTATATCTAAATAGAAAAGACAGTCGTTTTTTTTCGGTGGATGCTTATTTTTTCCTGCCTACTATGTAAGCGTTTCAAGAAAGGCAGTCACATTTTTCAGATGAACGGGTATGGTGAAATTTGCCTCATAAGTACTTCTTGCTTTGGCAGACATTTCGTTTCTTTTAGAGGGGTCTTTTGTCAACGCAATAATTTGCTGGGCCAATGCATGATAATCCTGTGTCGGGAAAAGCAGTCCATTTTCTCTATGTTGTATCATTTCGGGAATGCCGCCTGCATTGCTGCCAATTACAGGTGTAGCAGTTGTAAAAGACTCAAGCACTACCGTATTCAAATTGTCAACCTTGCTGGGCACAATCATGGCAAAATGTGATGCTAAATAGGAAAGCACTTTGTCATACTTGATGTGGCCAATTTCATTAATTGCATTTGCAATGCCTAATTGCTCAATCATTTCTTTTTGCTGCACAGTTAGTTTGCCACCAGCAATATTGAATTTGATGTTGGCATTCTCCTTCTTCACAATAGCAATTGCCTGTAACAGTACATCAATGCCTTTGCATGCATCGTACCTGCCAAGAAAACCAAATACAAGTTCCCCATTATTGTTATTCCTGATGTTCGTATCGGCCAATCCATTGTATATCCTGTGCACATGGCTTTCTTTCCTGTGATAATATTCTACCACTTCTTTTTTGGTATAGTTAGAAACGATAACTGTATATCCTCCTAATTGATAAATTAATTTTTTACGGAACCGGCTTAAATAAAAACTGATACGTGAGCCTTTAAAGTCCAGATCAATCGCTTCTTTTACCGTATGGTACCAGCCTATCCTGTATTTGATTTGCAACAGGAAGCAAGCTATGGTCATGATATTGTAAGAACCAAAATGGCTAATCACAAAATCCGGTTTAAATTTCTTTAATAGCCTGTAACAAAAAACAAAATCCTTGATGCTTCTAGGCCTTTTATTTGGCCATTGATAAATGGTTAAGTTCTGATTGATGATAAGCGGCGAACTTGCCGGTAATCTTGATTGCGAAATAAAAACCACTTCATTTTTTTCAGACAAGGTCTCTGCAAGTTTTACAGACTGTGTATTGAAGCTGGTTTCGCTCCAATTATGTGCTATCACAATTTTTTTCCCTTGCATATAATATCAAACAATAAATGCCATTGAGGCATGGATTAATTTAAAACGAACTTACTGTATTAAAAATTACTGCACACAATAAAAAGCCTCGTTTTCGAATAGAAAACGAGGCTGGTGGTTCATGGTAGCTAAAAAGAGAATTATCTTAAAAACAACATTTCACGGTATTTAGGCAAACTCCAATCATCATCGTTCACCAAGTGCTCCAATTTGTCTACATGGTAACGGATCTCATCAAAGTAGGTCTCTTTTACCTGACTGCAATAAGCAATGGCCCTTGTACGGGTATTGTCAATTGCGTTTGCAACTTTTCTTGCTTCTACCAGGGCTTTTACTTTTTCGTAAATCACTTGTATATGCGTACTTACCTCTTTCAAAATTGCCAGTTGGCTTGCATAGGAAGTTTCAGGAAGGCCTGCTGCTTTTAGGCCATTGATGTTTGTCAGCAATTCGTTCTGGTATTTTACAGCAGTAGGAATAATATGGTTGATGGCCAAATCGCCCATGATCCTTGCTTCAATCTGAACTTTTTTCAGGTATTTTTCCAATTCAATTTCGTGCCTTGCTTCAAGTTCAGTATGTGTGTACACTTTGTTGCCTTCAAATAATTTCTTGGCCTTTTCCGTAATCATTGCATCCAATGCAAGTGGCGTAGTAGGTACATTTGGCAAGCCACGGCGTTCAGCCTCATGGTGCCATTCTTCGCTATAGCCATCACCTTCGAACAATACTTTTTTGCTTTCCTTGATATACTTCTGCAAGGTTTGCATAATGGCAACTTCTTTCTTCTCTCCTTTCTCGATCAAGGCATCAACCTCCACTTTAAAATTCTTCAAGGTTTCTGCCATAATGGTATTCAGAACAGTCATGGCGTTGGCACAGTTTGCACCTGAGCCTACTGCACGGAACTCAAACTTGTTTCCCGTAAATGCAAATGGAGAAGTCCTGTTCCTGTCTGTATTGTCAAGCAATAACTCAGGAATGCTTTTATGGATGTCCAGTTTTAATATGGCTTCATCTTGTTCGTCAAACTTATCGCTTACACGTGTTTCAATTTCGTCCAGCACTTTTGCCAGGTATTGGCCACAAAAAACAGAGATGATTGCAGGCGGGGCTTCGTTTGCACCTAAGCGGTGGTCGTTGCCAGCGCTGGCAATGGATGCCCTTAGCAAATCGGCATAATCATGAACGGCCTTGATGGTGTTAACGAAGAACGTCAGGAACATCAGGTTCGTTTTTGGCGTTTTGCCCGGTGCCAATAGGTTTACACCTGTATCAGTTGATAGGCTCCAGTTATTGTGCTTGCCGCTACCATTGATACCGGCAAATGGTTTTTCGTGAATCAATACACGAAGGTTGTGGCGGCGGGCAACCCTGTCCATCACATCCATTAAGAGGGTATTGTGGTCCACTGCAATGCTCACTTCCTCAAAAATAGGGGCACACTCAAACTGGGCAGGTGCAACCTCATTATGGCGTGTGCGTAAAGGAATACCCAACTTATACGATTCGGTTTCAAAATCCCTCATGAAAGCATAGGTCCTTTCGGGGATTGAACCGAAATAATGGTCTTCCAATTGTTGACCTTTTGCAGGCGAAGCACCAAATACGGTACGGCCGCATTGTACAAGGTCTGGACGTGCATTAGCCAATCCTTCGTCAATGATGAAATACTCTTGTTCCCAACCTAAGGTAGCAGTAACTTTCGTTACGTTTTTATCAAAATAGTTGCATACTTCAACAGCACTTTTATTCAACGATTCCAAAGCTTTCAATAAAGGGGCTTTGTAGTCGAGCGATTCGCCGGTATAAGAAATGAAAATAGTAGGTATGCATAGGGTTTTGCCCTGACCAATTTCCATAATAAATGCAGGGGAAGAGGGGTCCCAGGCAGTATAACCACGGGCCTCAAATGTGGCACGCAAACCACCATTTGGAAAAGAAGATGCATCTGGTTCCTGTTGAACCAAAGCAGCACCGTCAAATTCTTCAATAGCTGTACCGTCACCTTTTAAGGTAAAGAAAGAATCATGCTTTTCGGCTGTTGTACCAGTAAGTGGCTGGAACCAGTGCGTAAAGTGCGTAACACCTTTGCTTTCTGCCCAGGCCCTGATGCCGTTGGCAACCTGGCTGGCAATGGCACGGTCAATTTTTTTGCCGCCTTTGATGCTTGCAGACAGGCTTTTATAAGCCTCGTCGCTCAAATATTCACGGGCCGTTTTAAGGGTAAATACGTTTTCGCCAAAAATGGCTGTAATTTTTGCTGAACCAGTTTCTTTTACCTCAGCATTTGAAGTAGACAAACTGCTAATTGCGGAGAAGCGAAGTGACATATTTTATCGGTTTAGGAAACAAATATGTGCCAAAATGATGAAAAAGACAACAAAAAATTTAATAATTGTTTAAATTTTGGAAATATTCCTCGATTATAATAAATATATATTAAAATATAATTTGTTTACTGCTTTTTAAAGAAAGATAATTTTTTGAAATCCAACAGACATATTAAAGGGCCCGCAACAAAAGGAATAATTAGGCTCCTGTATCGTACAATTGCCCCAGAAAATGTAATGGTATAACCTGCAATCATTAATACTGTAATGGCGAAAAACAAACAGGCATAAACTGGTGCGGTTACTTTAAGCCCCCTTTTCCTGAATACAATACATGCCATTGTGAGGATACTGAGAAAAATGATTTCTGCAATAGCTGGCAGGTAGCTTTTGTTTTTTATTTCTGAAATATGCGGCCGGAACATTGCCATATCGATGGCAGAAGGCAGGTAGGACGAAAAACTGCGAACAGAAGGTTCCAGTTTTTTTAGGGCAACGCTGCTGCCGCCATTCAGTTGCATAAATTCCTGTTGCTTGGTCACCATGTATTGTGGCATATTAAACGGTAGGTCCAGTTGGCCAGAAACAAAAAAAAGTGCAATTCCAATAAGGTAAACAATGACAAAAGGCTTCCAAGAGTTATGATGCCTGTGGGATAGGTACCAACAAAACAGCACTGCCACTAAGCATAGGGAAATATAATTTCGAAGTGAGAATGCCAGCAATACACATAATAAAACGATAACTGCTCTTTTAATGGTAAAACCCCGTTCTAACAATAGATAAAAATACCAGAAGCTCAGCCCCAATGCAGAAAAAATCAGCCCGTCCTTATGTATGCCACTGCACCAAAATAAGAAAGAAGGCATACCGGCAATGGCAATAATCAAAAGCCATTTATTAACAGTAAACAGGCTACTTAACAAACGATAAAATGCAATAATGCCAAACAGGAAAAGGAAATTGAACAACACGATATTGGCATAATAGTTCTTGTTGGTAAAAACATTGCAAATGGCAAGCAACTTTATAATCACATTGCTTTTTAAATCGTTCCAATACGAATTCTCGCCAATAAATAAATTGCCCGGCCTATTGTAACCGTAGGAGAAAATATCTTTTGCAAAAGCAATGGGGTCCTTTAACAGCCAGTCGGTTTCGGGTAGGCTCAGTGCAAAAAAGCGAAAAGTGTCGCTATTGGTTTTATAGCTAGGCAGCGAATAAAAATAGGCATAAGCCAGTCCTGCAAGCACTTTCACTGCAAACAAACCAATCAAGGCCCATTTACTTAAACCGCATTCCCTAAAAAAACGGATGCGTGTAACGATGAAAGAAAAAAACAAAAAATAGAATATGAAAATTGCTATTGACAATGCCCGTTTTTTATCAGTTTACAAAAGTCAGGAAACATAGTAGATGGCTGCATCTTCCTAATGGCTTGGCCCCTTTACCCTTGTAAAAATATCCCAATAACCTATACCAATACATGGTTTGATATTCTTTGTAAAACTTCAACTTGTGGCCTAACTATGGTTTCTTACATTTGCGGCAACAAGCAGTTCATAGGTCATGGATATATAGTTCATGACGCTAACTATGAACCATTACCTATCAACCACATGCCATCTTACAATGGAAATTACCGCAAAAACCGCACAGCAGCTCCGTTTAACGGAAGAGGAATTTGAATTGATAAAACAGAAACTCGGCCGTACCCCCAACTTTACCGAGCTATGTACTTTCAGTGCCATGTGGAGCGAGCACTGCAGTTACAAGAACTCCATTAAATGGCTGAAAACATTGCCACGGGACGGCGGCAGGATGCTTGTGGCGGCAGGAGAAGAGAATGCGGGCCTGATGGATATGGGCGACGGATTCGGTGTGGTATTCAAAATAGAAAGTCATAACCACCCTTCGGCACTGGAACCCTTTCAAGGGGCCGCAACAGGTGTGGGTGGCATACAACGCGATATTTTTACAATGGGTGCAAGGCCAATCGCTTCTTTGAACAGTCTTCGCTTTGGTAATTTAAAAGATAAAAAAACACAACATCTTTTACGTGGTGTGGTGCATGGCATAGGCCATTACGGCAACTGCTTTGGTGTGCCTACTGTTGGTGGCGAAGTGTATTTTGAAGACTGCTACCATACCAACCCTTTGGTAAATGCCATGAGCGTTGGCATCATGAAGGCCGATAAAATGATCAGTGCAACTGCAGCTGGCATCGGCAACCCTGTTTTTTTTGTAGGTAGTGCCACAGGTAAAGATGGTATTGGCGGTGCAAGTTTTGCCAGTGCCGATATTACCAGCGAAAGTGTGCAGGAGCTGCCCGCAGTACAGGTGGGCGATCCATTCCAGGAGAAAAAATTATTGGAAGCATGCCTGGAACTGATAGATACAGATGCCATTGTGGGTATGCAGGATATGGGTGCGGCAGGCATTATTTGCAGCACAGCCGAAATGAGCGCCAAAGGCAAAGTAGGTATGCGTATTGACCTGGACAAAGTACCTACCCGCCAAAAAGATATGAAGGCATGGGAACTTTTGCTAAGCGAAAGCCAGGAGCGTATGTTGATTGTAGTGGAGAAAGGCAAGGAAAAACAGGTGCTGGATATTTTTGATAAATGGGATCTCTCTGCCAGCAATATTGGTGAAGTAACGGATGACGGGCAGCTCAGGTTTTATATGCATGGCGTACTCGAAGCAGAAGTGCCAGCTTACGAACTGGTACTTGGTGGCGGTGCACCGCAATACACAAGGGAATACAGCGAGCCCAAATACTTCGAAAAAATCAATGCTTTCAATATAGCCGCCATTGCAGATGCAACCGATGTAAAAGCAGTGGCGGAACAACTGATTCAGGTACCAAACATAGCAAGCAAACGCTGGGTGTACACACAGTACGATAGCATGGTAGGTGCTGCCAATACAAGTACCAATGCACCAAGCGATGCAGCCATTATTCTTGCAAAAGGAACAGGCAAGGCACTAGCCATAACAGTTGACTGCAATAGTAAATATGTATTTGCCAATCCTTACGTAGGCGGTATGATTGCCGTGGCAGAAGCGGCACGTAACATTGTTTGTAGCGGCGGCGAACCCATTGGCGTAACCAATTGCTTAAACTTTGGCAACCCTTACGACCCCGAAGTGTATTACCAGTTTGTGAAGGCAGTAACGGGTATGGGCGATGCTTGTAAAAAATTCAACACACCTGTTACTGGTGGCAACGTAAGCTTTTACAACCAAGGGCCCGATGGTGCAGTCTACCCCACGCCAACCATTGGCATGGTAGGTGTGCTGGACGATTTTGATAACAGGATGACATTGAATTATAAAAAGGAAGGTGATTGTATTTACTTAATTGGCAACTGGAAAAATGACATTGCTTCAAGCGAGTACCTACACAAATTAAAAGGCGTTGAATTTTCGCCAGCACCTGCTTTTGATTTGGATGAGGAATACCATTTGCAACAGGTGATTGCAGGGTTAATTGCCAACAAAGATGTACAGAGTGCACATGATATAAGTGAAGGGGGCTTGATTGTGACACTTCTTGAAAAAGGGTTCAATAAAAACTTGGGCTTTGATGTGGAAGGAGTGCAGGAAACTTCAAGTGGGGAGCGTATCCGGAAGGATTCGTTTTGGTTTGGCGAAAGCCAAAGCCGTGTCGTGGTATCCGTATCTGAAGAACAAATGGCCAACTTCTTAAGGTATATTGAAAAAAGCGAAATAATGGTATTGAAGCTAGGTACGGTAACTACTGGCGAAATAAGGGTGAACGGCGAAAACTGGGGCAGCATTGCCGATTGGAAACACAAGTACGATACCGCTATTGAAAAAATATTGAATTAATTAGCAATGGACAGAACTGCAACAATAATTGTTACTGGGGCAGCAGGCTTTGTGGGCTCCTGCATGGTGCAGTACCTTAACGACAAAGGCTATGAGAACCTTGTTCTCGTAGACGATTTTGGCGTGGAAGAAAAAAGGAAGAACTGGGAAAACAAAAAATACACCCAGCTAGTGGAACGCCATTATTTAATGGACTGGCTTTCGGAACAGCAGCCCAAAATTGACTGCGTCATACATCTTGGTGCAAGAACGGACACTACCGAGTTCAACTATGAAGTTCATCGAGAACTCAACTACAATTATTCCCTGCATGTTTGGAAATATTGCGTGCAGAACAATGTGCCGTTGATCTATGCATCTTCTGCCGCAACCTATGGCGATGGTGCATTGGGCTACGATGACAACCATAAAGTAATAGAAAAACTACAGCCCTTAAACCCTTATGGCGTAAGCAAAAACGAATTCGATAAATGGGCTGTGAAGCAACCATTTCAGCCGCCATTTTGGGCAGGACTGAAGTTCTTTAACGTGTACGGACCGAACGAGTACCATAAAGGACGCATGGCAAGTGTTATATGGCATTCATTCAACCAGATAAAAAAAGACGGCCTGGTAAAGCTTTTCAAGAGTCATAAGGAAGGCTTTGAGGATGGTAAACAGTTGCGTGATTTCATTTATGTGAAAGATGTGGTGAAAGTGATTTTCTGGCTCATGGAAAAAACACTCAACGCTAAAGGTGCAACAGCAGAAACAGGGCAGCAGCTTGAATCCGGGTTATATAACCTCGGTACCGGTACCGCAAGAACGTTTGATGACCTTGTAAAAGCAACCTATGCAGGTTTGGACATGCAGCCTAACATACAGTACATTGACATGCCGTTGGACATACGCGACAAGTACCAATACTTTACAGAAGCCAACATGCAAAAGCTGCAGAGCATTGGTTACAACGAACCCTTCTATTCGTTGGAAGAAGGTGTTGGCGATTATGTTAGGCATTATTTAAAAGACCTGAAGATTTTCTAAAATTCAAGCGAAGCATACATGCTTCGCTTTTTTATTTTACTTTCATCGCAAAGCAACCGATTTTTATGAGCAAGAAAATAGCCATCATTGGTGGTGGCAACCTGGGCACGGCAATTGCCGAAGGGCTGATCAGTAGTGCATTTGTTGAACCGCAACACATCATGATCACCAAGCGTAACATTGCCACGCTGCAATCGCTAAAAGACAAAGGGGCACAAGTAAGCAACAGCAATACAGAAGCAGTACAGTTTGCAGACTATATCATACTTGCTGTAAAGCCCTTTCAGATAAAAGAAGTGTTGGAGCAGATAAAACCATTGCTCAACAAAACACAACATGTATTGGTTAGTGTGGTTACAGGTGTTTGGGTAAAAGACATGCAGGATGTGCTGGGCAACGACTTTGCCATCTTCCGTGCCATGCCCAATACCGCCATTGCCATACAGCAAAGCATGACCTGCATTTCGGCCGACAATGCATCCAACGAACAAATAGGTTTTGTGACCAACTTGTTCAACCAGCTAGGCAAAACTGTTTTTATTGAAGAAAAACTGATGGATGCAGCAACCGTGTTGGCTGCGTGTGGCACGGCATACGCTATGCGTTATATACGTGCCAATATACAGGGCGGTATAGAAATTGGTTTCAGTGCAGCAACGGCATCGCTGATTGCGGCACAGACCGTAAAGGGTGCAGCCGAACTGTTGCTTCAACGCAACACGCATCCCGAACAGGAAATTGACAAGGTAACAACACCCAAAGGCTGCACCATTGCGGGTTTAAACGAAATGGAACACCAAGGTTTCAGTTCCTCGTTGATACGTGGTATTGTTACCAGCTATAAAAAAATTGTGAACGATATGTAGATGGGGTGTTCATGTACTTGGCAACTGTGCATGACCCGCCTTTGGTGGCGTCGCACCCATCAACAAAAGCAAATAGCCGAACTTTTACAGTTCGGCTATTTGCTTTCTACGACTTTACAAAGTCCGGTACTATTCAATAGCTCATGGGTGCGACGCCACGAACGCTTCATGCATGTGCCACAGTTGGCAACCTATAATAAACCATTATCGGCAAAGCTATAATAGCCCTCGTCGCTAACAATTACATGGTCCATAACATGTATGTCAAAGTAAGCAGCGGCTTCTTTTATTTTATTGGTCAGGTTCCTGTCGGCCTTACTGGGTTTCAGGCTCCCGCTTGGATGGTTATGGCCCAAGGCAATGCCTGTGGCATTTGTTTCCAGTGCATGTTTAAAAATGATCCTCGGATCGGCAACAGTGCCCGTAATACCCCCTTCGCTAATGATTTCGTGGCTTACGATCTTGTTGGCATGGTTCAGGTAAATAACCACAAACAGCTCTTTGCGTTTGTATTGCAGGTGTGGCAACAGGTATTTGGCAATATCATAGCTGCTGGTGATTTTCGGTTTCTTGGTAACGGAAAGGTTTTCCCTGCGTATGCCCAGTTCCAACGCCGCCGCAATCCTTGTTGCTTTTACGGGGCCAAACCCTTTTATCTTAAAATTGACCATGTCCCTAACGGACAGCGTGCTTAGCCGCTGTATGTCATTGTCAATTGTTGTAAGCAGCTGCTTGGCCATGTCCACTGCATTTACTTCGGGCGTACCGTTATTGATGAGTATGGCAATGAGCTCCGAATTGCTCAGGCTGTCTGCACCTTTCATCAGTAGTTTTTCCCTTGGCTTGTCCTCTTCGCCCCATGATTTCAATCTGGCCATCTGTATTGAATTTTGAATAAACAAATTAGGAAAAATTTATTCGTATCGAGAAAATTTTATCAAAAAATACACATTAGTTCTAATCATATTTTTATCGGAAAAATATGCGGGCTATATTCGCTGCACATTTTACTGCTATGAATCCTTCTGTAAAGGTTTTTTCAGGTACAGGTTCTCAAAAGTTAGCCGAGAAAATTGCCCAGCGTTTTGGGGCACCACTTGGCAAGATAAATGTGCAAAAATTCAGTGATGGCGAGTTTCAGCCCATCTTTTTGGAAAGCATCCGCGGCGATTATGTTTTCCTAATACAAAGCACTTATGCACCAACCGAAAACTTGATGGAGCTTTTGCTGATGATTGATGCTGCCAAACGTGCAAGTGCACACCGTATTGTAGCAGTAATTCCTTATTATGGTTTTGCCAGGCAGGACAGGAAGGACAAGCCAAGGGTTGCCATTGGCAGTAAACTGATTGCCACTTTATTGGAAGCCGCAGGTGCCCACCGTGTAATTACCATGGACCTGCATGCACCGCAGATACAGGCTTTCTTTGATATTCCGGTGGACCATTTGGACAGTTCGGCCATTTTTATACCGTATATAGAACAATTGAAACTGGGCAACCTCACTTTTGCCGCACCCGATGTGGGCAGTACCAACCGTGTACGTGAAGTGGCCAGTTATTTTAACGCCGAAATGGTTATTTGCGACAAGCATAGGAAACGTGCCAACGAAATAGCCAGCATGGTGGTAATTGGTGACGTAGTGGGTAAGGATATTATTTTGATTGATGACATTTGCGATACAGGCGGCACACTGGCTAAAGCTGCCGGATTGCTTAAAGAAAAAGGGGCAAAAAGTGTACGTGCTTTTTGTACGCACCCGGTATTGAGTGGCAAGGCCTACGAAAATATTGAGAACAGCGTGCTGGAAGAACTGGTTGTATGCGACACCATTCCGTTAAAGCAGGAGAGCAAGAAAATCAAAGTGATTTCCGTTGCCGACCTTTTTGCCATTGCCATACGCAATGCCTACGAAAATAAAAGTATTACTAGTTTATTTGTGCATAGCCAATTGAGGGGAAGGGGTAAATAGGATACTTGAGAAATAATATTATAAAAAAGGGATGAAAATTTTCATCCCTTTTTTATTTCTATTTTACCATTTCCTTTATCTCATTCAATTTCATCAAAGCTTCAACAGGGGTAAGCCTATTGATGTCCATTTCGGTAAGTACCTTCCGCAGGTTATTGAATGTTTCGGAATGTGCATCAAAAATGGAGAGTTGCATTTTTGGTGTATTCAGTTGCTTTACAGCAGATGAAAGTTGATGGTTTATTGTTGATAGGACTTCGCTGTCTTCATGTTTCTTTTTACTGTTGCCTGCTGCCTGTGTGCCATCGTCGCTCCTGTCTTCCAGTATCTTTAAAATATCGTTTGCCCTGTCAATTAACGATGGGGGCATGCCCGCCATTTTTGCCACATGAATACCAAAGCTATGTGTGCTGCCGCCAGCAGCCAGCTTGCGTAGGAAAATTATTTTGTTACCAATTTCTTTATTGGTTACATGGTAGTTTTTTACCCTCGGTAATTTTTCTTCCAGTTCATTCAGTTCGTGGTAGTGTGTTGCAAACAGGGTTTTGGGTGCGGTAGGGGAGTTGTGCAAATGCTCCACAATGCTCCACGCAATGCTGATGCCGTCATAGGTTGATGTGCCCCTTCCAATTTCATCCAGCAATACCAGGCTTCTTTCAGAAATATTGTTGATGATGGAAGCGGTTTCATTCATTTCTACCATGAATGTACTTTCGCCGCCGCTTAGGTTATCGCTTGCACCTACCCGTGTAAATATTTTGTCTGTTAATGGTATGCTTGCAGCATCAACGGGAACAAAGCTTCCTATATGTGCCATCAACGTAATCAATGCGGTTTGGCGTAGTATGGCACTTTTACCGCTCATGTTGGGCCCGGTCAGTATAATCACCTGCTGCCCGGCAGGGTCCAGCAAAATATCATTGGCAATATAATTTTCACCAATAGGCAGGTTGCGTTCAATAACAGGGTGACGGCTTTCTTTCAGTTCTAATTCAAGCCCATTGTGCAGTTGGGGTTTCTTGTAATTGTATTGCAGGGCGTTGTCTGCAAAACATATCAGGCAGTCGAGTGTAGCCAGTATATTGCCGTTTACTTGTATAGGGGCAATATAGTCTTGCAGTGACAGTAACAGGTTTTCATAGAGACCCATTTCTATGGCAAGTATCTTGTCTTCCGCACCGGTAATCTTTTCTTCGTATTCCTTTAGTTCGGGTGTTATGTAACGCTCTGCATTGGCCAATGTCTGCTTACGTATCCATGTGGCAGGCACTTTGTTCTTGTGTAGGTTCGTCACTTCCAAATAATAGCCAAATACGTTGTTGAAACTTATTTTTAAAGACGATATGCCCGTGGCTTCTGCTTCTCTTTGCTGTATGTTGATGAGGTAGTCCTTACCGCCACTTGCAATGGCCCTCAGTTCATCCAATTCGGCATGTACACCTTCTTTTATGACACCGCCTTTGTTGGCAGCAATGGGAGGTGCTTCGTTGATTTCGTGTTGTATTTTTTCGAATATAAGGTTGCAGGGGTTCAGTCCATCGCCCAATCTTTTTAGATAGTTATTGGCAGATGATGCTGTAAGTCCTTTTATAAAGGCAACCTGTTGCAGGCCTTTGGCAAGCTGTACCACTTCGCGTGGGTTGATCCTTTTGGTGGGTATCTTGCTTACCAGTCTTTCAATATCGCCGCACTGTTTTATTGCCTGTGCTGCTTTTGTTCGGTCATCAACATCTTTTATCAAGGATTCAACGGCATCCAACCGCTCATTTATTTTGGTAAGGTCCTTCAAGGGCAATACTGTCCAGCGTTTCAGCAGTCGTGCACCCATTGGGCTAACGGTATTGTCCAGTACTTTCAATAAACTATTGCCTTCACCACCGCCGCTGCCCAGTATTTCCAGGTTGCGTATGGTAAACCTGTCCATCCATAAAAAATCGTCCCTTTCAATTCGCTGAATGGAAGTGATATGTTGCAGGTTGGGATGTTCGGTTTCTTTCAGGTAGTATAGAATGGCACCTGCGGCAACAATGGCATAGGGCATGTTTTCAACGCCATAACCTTTTAAGGAATGCGTCTGGAAGTGCTTCAGCAGGCTTTCTGTTGCATAAGCCTCTTCAAATATCCAGCTCTCCAATGTATAGGTATAGAACTTTACACCGAACACTTCTTTGAAGTGTTTCTGGTAACTGCGTTGAAAAATTACTTCTGCAGGTTTCAGGCTCTGCAGCAATTTGTCAATGTATTCCTCATCGCCTTCGGCAGCAAAAAATTCGCCTGTGCTAATGTCCAGAAAAGCAATGCCAATATGCTGTTCGGTAAAATGTATGGCGGCCAGAAAATTGTTGCTGTTGTGTTCCAGTAGTTTGTCATTGGTAGCCACGCCAGGCGTTACCAGTTCGGTTACCCCACGTTTTACAATGCCTTTGGCTTCTTTGGGATTTTCAAGCTGGTCGCAGATGGCTACCCGGTAACCGGCTTTTACCAGTTTGTGCAGATAGGTATCCAATGCATGGTGCGGGAAACCGGCCAGTTCCTTACTGGTGGCATCGCCATTGTTGCGTTTGGTAAGCGTGATACCCAGTATGCCCGATGCGGTAATTGCATCCTGCCCGAATGTTTCATAGAAATCGCCCACACGGAACAGCAATATCGCATCAGGATATTTTTGCTTGATAGCCTTGTGCTGCTGCATCATGGGAGAATCTGAACCTGCCTTTGCCATAGTGAACAAATATAAACGCAACCATCAATTCGGGGGCTTAGTTGTAGTTTTTTTTACACACATTCCTTAGCTGGCAAGCCTGTATTGTTTTGGATGGATTTTTGTTTTTATACCGGTATTGCTCACCAATAAAAAATCGAACATGAAAAACAGAATTTACCAGGTTGCATTGGCGTTGCTATTGTCGCTTGCAACTTTTAACGTACAGGCTGCCATGCCTGCCAATAATGACGGACTTAAGGCAAAAGCTGCAACCATGACCAAAGAGGCAAAGGAAGCAAGGATAAAGGAAATTGAATTGCGGGTGAAGGAGATTAGGGACATGGACAAATCCACATTGACGCGGGCTGAAAAAACGGCGTTGAAGCATGAGTTGAAAGACATGCGTAAAGAAGCCAGGGTAATGAGTGGCGGTGTTTACCTCTCGGTAGGGGCCATTATCATTATTATACTGGTGCTGATATTGATTCTATAAATTGGGAAGTGCAGGCCAACTTATATGTGACTGTCTTTGACGGTCACATTTTTGTTTGTGGATTTATATTAAAAAGATTTGAAAAACAAACAGTTACTATAGAAAAATGCTTAAAAAGTGGTTAAATGGCATAATATTTTTTTGTTAAATTGTACTAACAGTCCTATATTGCCACAACTGCAACCGAGAAATCGTTTTATTAATCCACTATTACTACTGTTTAACCCTGCAAATTTATCTGTAACCAAAACTAACTGTTATGAGGAAATTATTACTTCTTCTTGTTGCTGTTTGTGCAACGTTAATTTCATTTTCACAGACAACTCTAATTAACCCTGCTGGAGATGGGGGATTTGAAACTGGAGCAACAATTGCAGCAAACAATTGGGTTGCAGCAAATTCATCAACAGATGCTTGGGTTGTTGGGAATACATCAGGAGTAAGTGCTGGAGCAAGGGCAGCATTTATTTCTCCAGATGCAGGAACTAGCTGGACTTATACTCAGTTTAGTGTTATTCAGCATCTTTATTACACTGTTACTGTTCCTACGGGGGAAACAAAAATAACCCTAAACTTTAAATGGAAGGCTACTGGTGAAGGTACTACTACCTCAGATTGGGATAATATAAAAGTTTTTTTTGTGCCTTCTACAACCACACCAGTTGCTAATACTGCTTTATCGAGCGGTCAAATTTCTGGACCAGGAGCAATTAGTGGTATGTATAAATTAAGTTCTGCTGCATATAATAGTGAAACAATTGTTTTTAGTGCTCCTGCTGGTTCTTATAGACTTGTTTTTAGTTGGAAGTCTGATGTGAGTACAATTGCTAATCCCCCAGCCGCAATTGACGAGGTTTCGTTAGTATCAGCAGTGCCCGCTACCATTACATCCACAGGTACTGGTGGTTTATGGAGTGCTCCAGCAACGTGGGCCGGAGGCGTTGTTCCAACGGCTAGTGATAATGTAGTCATTGCTGATGGTACCACTGTAACAATAGATGTAGCAGCGGCCACGGCGGCACAATGCCTTAACCTTACTGTTGGACAAGGAACATCTGGTGTCCTGCAATATCAAGCTACGCCAGCAGCGGGTTTAACTGTAAATTCTGGTGTTGTAACAGTAGCGGCCAATGGAAGTTTTAATGCTGGTAGCGGAACACTTTTTACGCATGTGCTTAATATTGGCGGCACATCTGCAAGCAACTCAGTGCCAAGTTCAATTGTTAATAATGGTGTCTTTGATATGAATGGCGTTACTGCGGGTGTTCTAACCACATTTTATGGTACACAGGATGGTACAATAAGTGGTACAGGGTCTACAACCAATTTTTATACAATTACAGTTAATAAGGGAACAACTCAAACTGGGGCCATGTTGGATATCACCTCAATTGTAACCATAGCAGCACCTACATCTTCCACTGTTTCGAGACTTTCAGTTACTTCCGGTACATTGCGTATTTCATCCGCAACTGTGGCAACACCATATTTCGGTAGCCAAACTATTTGTGCAGCTAATGGTAGGCTATGGCTCAATAATGCTTCTGCCTCACTCCAATGTGTAGGAACTGGAACAAATACTGGTACTGGTTCCCCGACTGTTACTGGTGAATTGAGAATCGATAATGGTACGTTTGGGTATGGTAGCGGTAATAATACACTAACTTTTACTTCTGGTTCTGGTGTGTTGAGAATGAATGGAGGAACATTAAACATGTACGGGGCCGTATCTTTCCCAAGTAGTTCATCTACTCAACTATTATTAAGTGGAGGTGCAATTAATGTTAAGGCACAAGCTGCAAATAGCTTAGGCGTTGGTACAGCTTTATTCAGTATCGGTGCGAGTACTACAGTTGTATGGAGTGCAGGCACTATTACCATTGTGGATCCACATGCAGCGACTGCTGGTACAGCGTGGACTGCAACTACAGGTGGAATAAAAACGATTACAGGTGGAACATTATTTATAGGTGATGGAACATCTGTATTAACAGGCGGAGCCACAGCCAATACAAATGGTTTTGGTCTATTAAGTACAATGCCTGTTTACAATTTAGTGATTAACAACAGAACTGATGGGTCTTTAACAAGGGTAGCAAGATTGGTTGGCGGTGTAACTGTTAATAACAATTTAACCATCAATGCAAACAGTTATCTTTTCTTAGGAAGTGCTACCACTACACAAACCCTTACTGTGAAAGGTAACATTATTCAGAATGGTATTTTAGCAGGTTGTGAGCCAGGTGGAACACAAGTAATAGGTACTTTGTATTTGAACGGGCAAACTGGTGCACAAACACTATCTGGTTCAGGAACATTTGTAAATAATTCAACGATAACCCTTGACAATGTAAATAGTACTGGTATCACTTTTTCTAATTCTAATTTATATAAGGTCAATAGGGTAAATCTGTTTGATGGATCATTAAATCCCGGATCTAATTTTACTATTGGTAATGCTTCTGCATTAACCGGTGAGATTCCCATAATACAATATGGTGTCAGTGCTGCTTTAGCCGCAGGTACTTTTACAAGTTTTCCAACACTAGATGAAAGCGATGGACCAAGAACATTGATTTATTCGCTATCCACAAATAACTATACGTTGGGCTTTAATGGCGAAATTGGAACTGGTGCACAAACTATAACTCAATTGCTTGTTAATAATTCTACAGGCGTTACTGTACCTGCTACTATTACATCATTAAATATTAATAGTACTTTGACAATGACATTAGGTAATATTAACCTAAATGGTGCATCATTAACATTGGGTACAAGTGCTACTGTTACAGGTACATTATCCTATACCGCTGGATTGATTCAAGGTGGAACATTTACACGCTGGTTTGGTACAAGTGCTTTACCTACTGCTATTGCTAACGGAAATGGGGGCCATTTCCCTATTGGATACAATAATACAAATAGAAATGTTTGGTTGTTTTTTACCTCTGCTACAGGCTTAAGTGTTGGCGGCACAATTACGGTAAATCATGTTAATGCCGGTGGTTTAACTAGTGTTACAGGATTTACAGATGGCGGTGTAACTGTTGATACAAGAACAAATAGTAGTTGGACAATTTCTCAAAGCGGTTGTACACTTACAACAGGCACCATTACTGCAAGGATACAGGGTACTAGTGTAGCTAATGTCGGAACAGTTGCAAATTTAAGAATGATTAGAGCTACAGATGCAGTTGGTACTTCAGCTAATGGTACAAATTCGGCAACAGACCCGCAAGTTAACAGGACTGGTATGACCTTAGCAATGCTTGCAAATACATTTTACATAGGTGCTCCTTCGGCAGATTTAATCGGTTCATATACTACCATTGCTTCGGGAAATTGGGAAGATGCTTCAACTTGGTACAATGGCATTGTACCAACATCAGCCAATAATGCTTTTATATACCATAATGTAACAGTGAATGCAAATCCAGTGAATGCAAATGCGTTAACTGTACTCGCAAGTGGTTTATTGACTGTATCTGGTAGTAACCTAACATTAGCAGGTACGCTTACAAATAATGGCATGGTCAACATAAGCGGCGGTACGCTTGCAATCCCGGCAACATCTACAACTGGAATTACGAATGCTTCAACAGGTTTATTTACTGTAAGTGGTGGTATAGTGAACTTAGGGATAACAGATAATACATTTTGTAATAGAACATTAACCAATAATGGTACTTTAACTGTGTCTTCAGGAACGTTAAATGTTTTTGGAAATGTATCAAGTGCATTAGGCTCAACATTTAATCAATCAGGAGGCAATATCAATATTGATGGAAATGCTGGTGGCAGTACTGCAAATTCTGTAGCAAGTGGTACTGCATTGTTGCAATTCAAACAGTTAAATAGTGGTATCAATTTAACAGGTGGTACATTGACAATTGTTGATCCACACGCAGCTACAACTGCATCAAATTCAATTGGCTATGATGTAGCTACTGCAGGAACGCAAACTTCATTATCTACACATACTACCCGTTTTGGTGATGGTGTATCTACTGATGCAGGTGGAAATGCAGTTGGTTTTAATATAGATAACTGGACTACAACAGGTTATTTGGCTCTTGGAAGCGTAGTAGTAAATGGACCTTCTGGAACAAATAGAGGTTTTACTTCTACGTACCAGTTTACTGCACATGGAGATGTTACAGTAAATAACGGAGGCATACTCAATATAGCTAGTTTGATTTTTGGTGGTAATTTATCCGTTAATACAGGTGGTATATTCAATAACTCCACTGCTGCAATAGCAGCAAAAATTGCTAGTAACACTTCAAGTGGCTTAACTTTTGGCTATGCAACTGTTGCACAAACAATAACCAATAGCGGTACAATTAGAAATAGTGCAACTACACCAACTGCTAATTTTACAGGTTTTCAGGTTACTAATAATAGTGTTGGAGGTATAACATTTGGCACGGGTATTCCATCACCAACATTTAGTGGTGCAATTACGATAAGCGATGGTAAAGTAACCGCCACAGATATTACCCTTCAAGGTTCATCTGCACAAGCTGTTACTTTAACAGCAGCAACTTCTATTATTAATACCAGCAATTTTACATTAAACAACTCCGCTGGTGCAACTTTAAGCGGATCAGGCAGATTAAATGTTACAGGTACTGCAAATATTACTACTGGCGTATTGGCGTCTGCTGGTTTACTCACTATTAAAAGCCTGAATGAAACTGCCACAGGTACAGGTAGAATAACTGCATTAGCGGCAGGTGCCATTACTGGTAATGTAAATATTGAACGCTATTTTGCCGGCTCAGGTTCTGCCTTCCCAGTAAGTGGTAACAGCAAACGTGGTTTCCGTTTTGTTGGGCATCCATTATCAACTTCTATTGGCTTAAACCAAATCAATGCAGCAGGTGGCGTATCTATATCTGGTACAGGCGGTGCTACCAACGGTTTCCAGGTAACAGGTACCAATAACCCATCTGCGTTCTGGTACAATCCAACAATAGCTGGTGCTGGCTCTAATACTACGGTAGGAGCAGGTGCAAGTGCGGCTGCAGATCCAGGATGGGTAGCATTTACAGGTACCAATGGTGCAGGTGTAAATGCTTGGGCTAAGGGGCAAGGTATACGCTTCCTGTTCCGTGGCGACCAGACACAAGGCTTATTGTCTAATGCAGACTACACAATGAACCCTGCAACAATAACATTTACCGGTGCAGTCAATATTGGTCCGGTAACTACAAATTTGACGTCTGCAAGTTCAGGTACTACTGCTGGTTACAATATAATAGGTAACCCATTGCCGTCTCCAATAGATGTAAGTTTAACAACAAGCCGTACCAATATGGATGCGAATTTCTATGTTTTCGATCCGAGTATTGGTAACAGGGGTGGTTATTCTGCAGCTAAACCATTTGCAACAAGTTATATACTACCTGTTGGTGGTGCTTTTGTGGCAAACGTTACAACATTGGGTACTGCCGCTTCCATTACTTTCCCCGAAGCATGTAAAGCGTCTGGACAAACAGATAACCTTTTCCGTAACTACAACAATAACAGCTATGTGAAGTTGAGGCTGGAAGGTGCAAATATGTTCTGGGACGAATTGAATTTTGAATTTGCTGACAAATACAAAGCCGAAACAGAATATGAAGATGGTGCCAAATTCATCAACTCTGATGTGAACTTCTACTCAATTACCAAAGACAACAGCAGGTTGAGCTTGGATTACAGAAAACTGAAAGATGGGGAAGTGATTCCTTTAGGTTTGGTTACCAACCAGGCAAGATCGTTTACCATTAAAGTGGACGATGTTAAGCTAAATGCTGGCACCACGCTATATCTAGTAGATAAATACCTAAATGTACAAACCAAAATTGAACCTGGTGCCACTTATGACTTTGCAACAACAACAGATGCTGCAAGCCAAGGTGAAGGCCGCTTTGAAATTGGAATGAAACAATCCCCTTCTGTGTTGCCTGTTATAGCATCTACTTTCTCTGTTAAACTGAGCCCTAACCCAGCAACGGATGTTGTAAAAGTGAGCTTCACCAATGTGGATCAAGCAAATACAACAATCAGCATTGTTAGTGCAGAAGGCAAAACGGTGAAAACTGTAGCTGCTGGTAATGTTCAGAATGGTCAAGTGAGTGTAAATGTGAAAGGTCTTGCAAAAGGAACTTATTACGTAACATTGAATAACGGTACAGACAAGAAAACTGAAAAACTGGTAATACAATAAACATTGTGTTTTGAATGTTGGGTTGATCAAGGCCCAACATTCAAAACCTTATAATGATTGAACATGTAAACTTTTCAAAACAATTAAACTTTCGATTATGAAAATCAAAATATCAACCATACAGGTTATTGTATTGCTAGTAATAATGTTTTTGCCTTCCCTCTTGCATGCACAGCCAGGTTTTGGCGATGATACCGATGATGTGCCTATTGATGGCGGATTGTCTTTGTTAGTAGCTGCAGGTGTTGGCTATGGTGCCAAAAAATTAAAGGCAAGAAAGCAGGCAACTATGGTGGCTGACGGTACAGGAAAATAAAACGCTTCTGCTTTTCTACTTATAAACAAAAGGCTTCAACATTGTTGAAGCCTTTTGTTTTTGTTGTATATACGGTTCTGGTTAGATTTTTACTTTGATGACCAGTTTCTTGATTGATTGATCATCTACATTAATCATTGGGCTATGTACATCTTCGGGGTAAAAAATGCCGAATTGGCTATCGGTCAACTGAAAGTACATATCTGGTGCATCTGCATAAAATACCACATCTTTTTCGGGGTTGTATTCGCCTTTCTGCTCTTTGCAGGTGTTGCGTGGTTTCCAGCCAATGGTTTCTTTGCCACGTATGCATACCTGTATGTCTATATGCTTATCGTGACATTCGAATTTTGCGTCGCTTTCTGCGGCGGTTACGCCTTTTTTGTCGGAGTAGATAGCTTTCAATCCCTCTGTAATATCAAACTTCCCGATTTCTGCATTGGCAAGGTCCTGGCTTTTGATGTAAGCAATTGCTTGTGCAAACAATGGATGAAGTGATGCGTATTTGTCGATGTTGTTTAAGTGGTCGATGATCATGTTGGTTTGTTTATTGGTTAATTAGTTAAATGGTTTATTCGTTTGTTGGGGCTTTGGGCGAAGCTACTGCTATTCAATAGGAAGATGGCTAAGCTTTGATAAAAGGCTGGTCATATTCTTCTGTTGATGGGTGCGACGCCACTAAAGCTGAGCTGTGTTTTATTGCCGACAACAAAATAAAAATCCGCCATACGTAAAGCAGGCGGATCTTTATATCATACATCTGATAGCATATATCAGCAATTATCTTTGTACACGTCCGCTGCCATCACCTTTAACCAGGTCTTTCACCTCGGCTAAAGTAGCATGGTTCAAATCGCCCGGAATGGTATGCTTCAAAGCACTTGCAGCAACGCCAAATTCTGCAGCATCAGCCATTGGCATACCTGTTACTAAACCGTAGATAAGGCCACTTGCAAAGCTGTCGCCACTACCAACGCGGTCCACAATACGTACATTGTATTCTTTTGTGTGGTAGAAATCAGTACCATCATACACCAATGCACTCCATCCGTTATCGCTTGCACTGTGGCTTTCGCGTAAAGACGATGCGATGAATTTGAAACCGAACTTGGCTTTCATTTGTGCAAACACATCTTTAAAGCCGTCCAGGTTCAGTTCGCCTTTGGTAACGTCGGTATTGGCAGCTTTGAAACCCAAACATAAGTCGGCATCTTCTTCGTTGCCGATACAAACATCTACAAACTCGCAAAGACCCGTCATTACTTCACGAGCCTTTTCTTTGGTCCATAATTTTTTACGGAAGTTGAGGTCGATACTGGTTGTGATGCCTTTTGCTTTTGCAGCTTTCAATGCAGCCAATGTAAGTGCAGCAGCTTTATCGCTAAGGGCAGGAGTGATACCGGTTGTATGGAACCATTCTGCACCGTCAAATATTTTATCCCAATCAAATTCGCTTGCGTCCACATCTGCAATGGAAGCACCTGCACGGTCGTACACTACTTGCGATGCACGCATGGAAGCACCTGTTTCCAGGAAGTAGATACCCAAACGGTCGCCGCCACGGGCCACAAACTGCGTATCCACACCATAACGGCGTAAATGGTTGATGGCACTTTGGCCAATGGGATTATTAGGAACCTTAGAAACGAAAGTACCGTTTAAGCCATAGTTACATAAGGCGGCAGATACGTTTGCTTCGCCACCACCATAGGTAATATCGAAGGTGTCTGCCTGAACAAATCGTTTGAAATCGGGCGTTGATAAACGCAACATGATTTCACCAAGTGTTACAACTTTTTTTGACATCTTTAAAATTGTGTTTGATTTAAAAAATAAAATTTTAGCAGAATAGGCAAGCAGGCAAGGCTTCAAAATTATGCAGAAACGGGTATTGCCGCTTCATTATTTTAAAAAATTACGGATACGATTGCGTAGAAATAGGGGGTGCAGGGCGATTGGATAGCCATGATATTATTTTACACTGTATTTTTAAACCTTTAAATAATCAAAAAGCAAAACAACAAGCAACATGTCACAAGAGCAAACGATACAGCAACTGGTTGATTACCCAGTTGTACCGGTTTTTTACAACAGCGATCTCGAAATATGCAAGAACGTTTTTGATGCCTGCTATAAAGGCGGTATCCGTGTATTTGAATTCACCAACCGTGGCGAGAATGCCTTGGAAACATTTAAGGTGCTGGCTGCAAGCCTGCCTGATTACCCTGGTTATACATTGGGTGTGGGTACAGTGCTGAAAGCAAAAGATGCCACTGCGTTTATAGAAGCCGGTGCAAGCTTTGTGGTATCGCCTTGCTATACTGCAGAAGTGTTTGATGTGTGTTACCAAAGCAAAGTGCCGTATATGCCCGGTTGTATGACAGTGAAGGAAATTTACGATGCGGCAACAGCAGGTTGCGAAGTGGTAAAGATATTCCCAGGCGATGTGGTAGGGGCCAAGTTTGTAAAAGGCGTAAAAGCGGTTTTCCCTAAACAGAAACTGATGGTTACCGGTGGTGTTGAACCAACCAAAGACAGTTTTGCATCGTGGTTTGGTGCAGGTGCAACTGCCGTTGGTATGGGCAGCCAATTGTTTAAGAAAGAGGCATTGGATGCAAAAGACTGGAACAGCATCAGTGAAATTGCAAAGAACTGTTTCAGCTATTTGGGTAAATAGTATATAGCTAATAGTTTATAGTAAATAGGTCATGGTTTTTCCATGACCTATTTGTTTATTCAAAATCTTCATACATCAAATACTTCTTGCGTATTGTTTTAAACGCATCCAGTTTGGGTTGCCAGCTTGCCCTTATCTCGGTTTCCGATTTGCCGTCTTTTATCTGCTGCATCAACTCTTTGTTGCCAGCTAATTTATTGAAGAAGGATTGGTCTGGATTGCCCTTGCTTACTTTGATAAAGAAATTTTCCTTGTCAGGAAAAAGCCGATAAGCTTCCAGCAGGTATTTCAACTGAACTTTATGGTCAACCATTTTCAACACTTCCTCGTTTGTGGCAAACAGGTTCCAGCCATAGCATAGCTGGTCTTTCAGTTTGGGTTCCTTTGCCCCGTCTTTGGGTGTTGGTGTAAAGGCAAAAAGGTTTTTGGGCAATGTGGAATGGCCAAAAATGCAGAAGGGGTGTTCGGTGCCGCGGCCTTCGCTCAGTACCGTTCCTTCGTACAGGCAATTGCTGGCATACCAGTAAATGCTTGCCATATCGGGCAGATTGGGTGATGGTTTTATAGGCAAAACATATTTGCTTTTATGTGTATAGTTGGCACATTTGATTAATTGAAAATGAAAGGGTGTGTCTTTGGAGTTTTGGGCAGTTTTATAGTATGCATATTTTTCGTTGGCCTTTGGCGACAGCCATTGTTCGCCGGCAACCATAAATGCATATTCGCCTATGGTCATTCCATATACAGTAGGTATGGGGTTCATGCCTACAAAACTTTTATACGCAGTATCCAATACAGGGCCATCCACATAAAAGCCATTGGGGTTGGGCCTGTCCAGTATAATCAAAGGCTTGCTGTTTTCAAAGGCTGCTTCCATGTATTCCTGCAGGGAGGAGATGAATGTGTAGAACCGCGTACCTACATCCTGAATGTCGAATAGCATAATGTCCACATTTTTTAGGTCATCTGCTGTGGGCTTTCTCTTTTTGCCAAAGAGCGATACTACGGGTATGCCGGTTGTGGCATCTGTATAATTGTCCACTTTCTCGCCTGCATCTGCCGTTCCCCTAAAACCGTGTTCGGGGCCAAAGGCAACCGTAATGTTCACACCAAGCTTAAGTAAGGTATCCACTAAATGCCTGTTGCCTATGGTGGCAGTGTGGTTTGCAAAAATGGCTACCCGCTTGCCTTTTAGTAAAGGCAGGTACACATTGGTTCTATATGCTGCCGGAAGAACCTCGCTGTTTTCTTTCTTGGATTGGGCCCATGAAAGGGTACTGATAAACAGGAGGATAAAAAACAGTTTTTTCATGCAAGTATTTTTATGGAGGTGGAAGTTAGATAAATTAATTGTGCAGTTACCACTAAGGCTGTATTTTGGCCCCGTTTTCGTTCCCGCAAATCAAATTACTGCTGCATATTATTTTGAAGAAAATAACAATTGATCAGGAATAATTATTGGTGCTTCGAAAACGGGTAACAATAACAACAAATAAAAAACTACACAATGCAACAAGCAAAAAAAGGCGACACCGTAAAAATCCATTATCATGGTAAACTGACCGATGGCAGCACATTTGACAGCAGCGAGGGACGTGAACCATTGGAATTTGAAATTGGTAGCGGTATGGTAATTAAAGGTTTTGATGATGGCGTAACAGGTATGGCAATCGGCGAAAAAAAAACCATCAACATTCCTGCTAACGAGGCCTATGGCGATCCGCAAGAAGACATGATCATGGAATTTCCGAGGAACCAGTTCCCGGCCGATATGGAACCGCAGCTAGGCATGCAGCTGAACATGAGCAATGGTGCGGGGCAGAATTTCCCTGTAGTGATTGTTGAAGTAAAAGACGAAGTGGTAGTGCTGGATGCCAACCATCCATTGGCTGGCAAGGAATTGATATTTGACCTGGAACTGGTAGAAATTGCCGGCAGCAGCCCATTGATCATCATGCCATAATTGTAATAACAGAACAGCTTATAAAAAAAGAAAGACCTGATTTTTTTCAGGTCTTTCTTTTTTGCTCATGATTATTTGTTACCGCAATATGGTAACATTTCCACTCATTATCTTATGCCCGTTTTTAGGGTTGATGATGTAGTAATAAGTGCCAACCGGTAATGGTTTGCCATTCACTCTTCCATCCCATCCTGTAGAATAACCCTTGATCATGCATACCTGCTGGCCGTTCCTGTTAAACACTTCCACAGTTGCACCAAAGTAGGTACTCAGGTTGCCAATTTCCCAGGTATCGTTAATGCCATCGCCATTAGGGGAGAAGGCATTGGGTATAACAGGTTCCATCAACAATTTTACGCTCATGGTATCCTGTGCATAGCAACCGCCTGCACCTGTTACGGTCAATGTATAGAACTCGTCTGTTAAAGGCATACATAGTGGGTTCAGCAAAGTGTCGTAGTTAAGGTATGTGGTCGGGTTTAAAGGTGTCCACAAATAATCCAATACACTACTGCCACCTGCTGTTGCTTTCAATACCGCAGCATTGCCTTGCAGTATGTACACTGTTGGGCCGGCATCTACTACCGGGTTAGGGTTTACGGTTAATGTATCCTTAGCTACGTTGCTTATACAGCCTTTGCTATCCACATAGGAGTAAGATGTATAGAAAGTGCCCGCACTGGTATAAGTATGCTTGGGCCCTTGCGAAACGGTATTGGTGGTATTGTCGCCAAAATCCCATTGCCATGTTACGGCTGCACTGGCCGATTGGTTGATGAAGGTGAACGAGTCAGTCAAACAAACTTCTGGCCTGTCTGTAGTATATGCAGCAAGTGGTTGCGGGTACACATTCAATAAAGCAATGGTAGTATCCTTTTTGCAATTGTATTGACTGGTTACGGTAAGCATTACCGGAAAGCCGCTGGCACTGGTGGAGCTATAATGGTGCGTTGGGTTGGGTGATGTTGAACCGGAAGGGTCATTCGGGTCACCAAAGTTCCAGGAGTATGATGGGTTGGCATCATCTGCCACAGTGGAAAGATTGGTAAACGTTGCACCGCCGTCTGGCAAACAAACCGATGCTGGCAAGCTGAAATTGGCAAATGGCCTGTTATGCACAATAACCTGTTGTGGCAACGATGCTGTACAGTTGTTGCTATTGGTTACTGTAAGTACCACATTATAAGTAGCAGCAGTATTGTAGGTGTGTGTGGCCGGAGAAACGTTTGCTGTGCTTCCTGCATCATTAAAATTCCATGTTAATGACTGGATGGAAGCAGCATTGGGTGTGGATGTACTGGTAAATGTTATGGCCGATTTTTCGCAAGTAGTACTGCTAACTGTAAAGCTTACCAAAGGTAGTGGCAACACAGTAATGGTTGTGGTATCGGCATCTTTACAGCCATTGGCAGCAGTGAATGTGGCAATTACCTGTGCGGAGCCAACGCCAGCGGTTAATGGATTGAAGCTGGTACCCGAAACACCTGTGCCTGTATATGCCCAAGGTGTGGGTGTGGCACCTGCAATACCTGTTGTTTCGGATGCCTGCGTAATAGTCATTGCAGCGGCATTTAAACAGATATTCGGAATGGCACTAAAAGTTACATTGGGTATGGGTTTAATGTTGATGGGTTGGCTTGTAACGGAACTTACACAGCCCTTGTCGTTCTTTACAGTCAATGTTACCGATTGGCTGCCCGTAACATAGTAAGGATGTTTGGGGTTCTGTATGGTTGCAGTGCCACCATCGCCAAATGTCCAAGCCCAATCGGTTACGGTATTGCCTGTACCTGCAGTGCTGGCATCAATGAACTGTACTGTATCTTTTAAACATGCCGAACTAGGGGCATTGATAATAGCCGTAGGCAACTGGTAAATGGTTGATGATAGTGCCTTGATCTTTGTATCGGAACAGCCGTAATGATTGTCTGTTACTGTAAGCGTTACACTAAAAGGGCCAGTGGTGGTATAGATATGCGATGGATTTTGTAATGTGCTTGTATTGGGATTTGATGGGGTTGAGTTGGCAGCATCACCAAAATTCCATGCATAGCTTACACCCGTTGTTGGTGTGGATATATTGGTAAACTGCATACTGCCGCCCAGGCAAATACCTGGTGGTGTATTAAAGTCAACCACTGGTTTTGCTATCACTACAATGTTGGTGTCAACAGTTGCACTGGTACAGCCTGCTGCATTCTTTACAAAGAGTTTCACCTTTCTTGTAATGTTTGCATTGGTGGTATTGGTAAAAGTATGTGTAACTGCTGGCGTTGGCGATGTGCCGGTAACAACGGTATTCGGTGTGCCATCGTCCCAGTTCCATGTCCATTCTACTGCATTGGCGGTTGACTGGTCAGTAAATGTTACGGTACCACCGGAACAGATCGTGTCAGGCGAAGCAACAAATTTTGCTTTCAGGTTATAGGAAAGGTCAATGAACACACTGTCGGTATTGAAGCATCCAACACTATTGATGGTTTTCAGTTTTGCCCAATACGATGTTACGCCGCTGCTTATTGGTGGATAGATATGTGGGTTGGGCGTTGGGTTAGGGCTTGACGGTGTGCCTGTAAAAGTAGTTGCATCGCCAAAGTCCCATTGCCATTGCTTTATGGTGGTTCCGGTAAGCGGTGTTGAGTTGTCTGTAAATGTTACGGCCGTGCTGCCACATGCTCCGGGTATAGCGGTAAAAGATATATCATCGTGCCCAACCATTACATCTATCGGCTTTTCTGCAAAGCCGCTACAGTCGCTTGCAAAAGTTCCATACGCAGTTGCGGTTAAATGGAAAGTGCCTTCTTGCGAAAAAGTATAGGTAACCGGACATGTATAAATATAGAAGGTCTGGCCGTCTACTACTGTTGTACCTGAATACTGGGCAGAGAAGCCACTTGGGTTGGAAGCATCAGGTGCCAACGTACCTTTTACGGCACCAGATGGTGCTACCGGATTGCTTCTGGGGTTCCATACTATACTGTCTACTTTATAAGGTAAATAAGGCAAGGCAATTTTCAGTGTTACCGGATTGCCTTTACAGGTTTTGATTAAGGAACTGGACGTATCTGTACCAAAAGGGTTTTGTGCTATGCTGATTGATGATAAGTCTTTAACAGCAGTACCTGCATTGTAACCATAACTTTCGCCATCGCCAACGCCATAGGCAATTGCATTGAAACCAATATCGGATGATAAGGTATGTGCCGCACCTGTAGTTACCCAGAATTTGGCTATGGAATAGTTAGGGTCTTGCGGGTGCGGTTTAAATGCCTGTGCCATAGGAAGCATGATGGTACTGGCTGAAAAAGCAATGCAATCCCTGTTGCCACCACTTTGCGGGCAAACTGCTGCACTGGCCATTCCTGTATCGGCAACATTTAATCCATCCAATTTAAAACTTGCAACACCTGCGTTGGGAATAATTACATTTAAAAAACTTGCACAGTTGCCAATGGTTCCGTTTGACAAAGCGGGCTTAACAGCAGGAGAAGCATTGGTGCCTTTAAAGGGCGAAGAATACACCGTTGCATTGGTGATGGCCTGTTGCAGCGGACTAAGTATAATCATTTCAGGATCGCCAGAACCTTTACTGCCATTATTTACTGCACAGTCACCGGCTGTAATGAATTGGCTTACATTAATTGGTTTATCGCTTTCAATTAAAAGCGGTTGACTTGAAGAATACTGGTAGTATAAATTGTTGACAAGCGTTGTATTTGCCAATGCTGTTCCATTAACTTTTACTACAGTGGATGCATCCTGCACGTAAATCCTAAAGTAGTTAAACTCCATTGTTTTGGTTGGGTTGGTCAGGTACCTTGTACCCCAGGCCACCGTTGGAAACATTTGTTGTATCAAATGGTCAGAGCCCGAAGATGCCGTACAATTGGCTACGTTGGCATTTACCAGTACACGGCCATTGCCGCCAAATACGGCAATCTTTTTATCGCAGCTTGTTTTAACGGTCGATCCGCTAAGGTCCAACCCTGTGCTGCCCGAACCAAAACCTCCCATTGCATTAAAGATCTGTCCTTTGTTTAAGGTAACCGTATAAGTGCCACCAGCAGCATAAGCGGTATTGGCTGCTGTAGTTTGGTTAGAGCTGAAAGCAGATGCAGCATTTACGATTGGTTGTGTTGGCGTAAAAGTTACCTGTGTATTGTCATCTTTTGCAATTACAAAAAAGAATGAATTGGGGTTGGACGTGTTGCTCGATCCACCATAAGCCTGCACTGTATAGCTTGAGTTCCAGGTATTGGTTGGGAATATCATGGCACCTGCAGCTGAATTGGAATTGGTGTACGTATGCAGAAAAACAGATACAGGGGTATTATTGTCGCTGTAAACATGTATGCCCTTATCGCTTATTCCTGTTGCATACAGCCTGGAATCATTGGTGCCTGTACCGATAGGGAAATTGGTGAATTCATGGAAGCTATTTGCCGGAATGGTAAAGGATTGCGAATAGCCTGCACCTGGAAGCTCAACATGAACGGTTGCTGATTGGCTAAGCGTGGTTACATATACCGACATTCTTGCTTCATCTGCATCGCCGGGAGTTTTGCTCATTTTTTCCTGATAGCCAAAACCCAACCAGAAATCGGTTCCTGAATTGGTTAACACATTGGGGTCCTGTACAATACTGCCTGCCAAGAAAACAGTGTCGGTATTTGCAGGCAATGCACCGCCGCCAGAATGTGCGATGTAACTACTGAAATTGCCATAAGTACCAGTAGCAAACTGTACATAGATTTTTGTATTGGTCAATGTGCCGATACTGTATGGGATGGTTAAGCTGTTGCCAAAGCCGCTGTTGCTGGATGTGGATATTTTTAAGGGGCTGCCTGCCGGTGTTGTAACAGTTATATTACCTGCATTGGGTGTTAAATAAGCAGCAGATAGGGTATAGGAAACCACTGGTGCAGCTGCGTTGAAGTTTACATTGCCAAAATTGATTACGCCCGGCACGGCTGCTATCACAGGCACCGCTGTACCTGTTGTAAAACTCAACTCATTGCCATAACCGGTACCCAAACTGTTTTTTGCATAGGCCCTTACATAATAAGTGGTACTGGGCAAAAGGTTTTTCATGGTACTTGCAAAAGAAGCATTGCCTGTACCCTCATTGTTGGTGAAGTTTGCCGTGGTAGGTGTTGGTGAAGTGTTCCAGCAAATACCTTTTTCCGTTATGAAATAACCGCCGCTATCAATTGAATTGCCACCCGAGGTTGCCTTGTTTGACTGTATAGCGGTAACGGCAGTGGTTACCAACGAAGGCACAGTTGGCGGCAACGTTGTAAAAGACACATTCAAACCATATATGGTATCAAGCTGTGTTATGGCATACGCCCTGGCATAATACAATGTATTGGGCGTAAGGCCGGTAAGTGTGCTATTGATAATACCAGAAGCACCATTGGTTGTTTTGGTAGATAGCAATACGGTAGGGTTGGTAGTGGTGCTCCAAACAATGCCACTCGTATTTACAGCACGGAAACCCGTACCAAAAGAATAAGTACCATTTACATTGGCTGAATATTTTGTAATGGACGTTGCAGGGGCAATGGTGGTTACAATGGGTGCCACTGATGGAGGGCCCGCCACAACGCCATTAAAGACCATATTCTTGATGCGGAAGTTGTCGTTTTTGTCCGATACTGCGGATGCGTACACATAAAATCTGAAAATATAAGTATGGCCGCTATAAAAGGCATCGCTTACAGGGCCAAAATTGATACTGGTATTTGTGGCAGTTACAGTTGCCGTTACGGCATTGTTAAGCCTTTTCCATACCCCGTTTCCATCAATTTGGTAATAAGGCTCAATATATAGGTTGGTAGTGTTTGTATTGTAGCTTTGGCTATTGATCTCTGCAGTAATGCCTGTTAAACTGAAATCGAAGCCTGTTTTGGGCGATAATGGTATATCGAACCCATAACCGTCTGTAATGGCACTGGGCCATACCAAACTATTGGTTTTAACCCTGTAACCGCTGGAATTATAAGAGGATGCCAGCATTTGTGAGCCGGAAATCAGTGTGCCGGCAGTAACATTTGTACCGGTGCCTGCGGTACTGGCCGTACCCGAACCACCAGAACCGCTTGTAAGGGGGTAAGTTGCAACTTGGCCTTGGGAAGAGATTACCGAAAACAGTGAAAAGCAAAACAACAAGAGGGTACAGGCCAATCCGCTTCCACGAAGCAAGAAGTAATTTTTTTTCATAATCAACAAGCAATTGTTAAGGGCAATGGTATTTAACGCTAGCAAGCTACTTGCTTGAAACTTGTTTGATGCCTGATAATAAATGTATTTTTACGCAATCGTTACCGAGAACGTTTGCTGTTTTTTCAACCGGGACAGTATGGTACACAATTGTTTATTTACGCCCATTTGCACCTGTTTTTAAGGGCAAAATATTTTTTTGGATAATTTTTTCTTTTTTAATTAATTCACTCTTATCTTCGCAGCCCGAAAAAATTATGTCGAAACAACAACTTATTAAACAGGACGGAGTAATACTTGAAGCATTGAGTAATGCCATGTTCAGGGTTAGGTTGGAAAACGGTCACGAAATATTGGCTACCATTTCTGGTAAAATGAGGATGCACTACATCAGGATTTTGCCCGGAGATAAAGTAGGCGTGGAAATGAGCCCGTATGATTTGACAAGGGGAAGGATCAATTTCAGGTATAAGTAAGCTAGCTGTTAGCTGCAAGTCATTAGAAGCAAATAATTTTATCAATACGAACAGGCTAACAGCCCAAAGCTGAGAGCTAAAAGCTTAAAAAATGAAAGTAAGAGCATCAATCAAAAAACGCAGTGTTGACTGTAAGATTGTTAAACGTGGAGGCAAGCTTTACGTGATTAACAAAAAGAATCCTCGTTTTAAACAAAGACAAGGATAATTCAACAACTCACATTCAAAATTCAAGATAGATTATGGCACGTATTGCCGGTATAGACTTACCAAAGAACAAAAGAGGCGAAATAGGACTTACCTATATTTACGGTATTGGTCGTTCTACTGCTCAGGATATTTTAAGCAGGGCTGGTATCAGCTTTGACAAAAAAGTGAATGAATGGAACGATGATGAGCAAGCTGCCATCCGTAACATCATCAACGCTGAAATCAAGGTTGAAGGTGCTTTGCGTAGCGAAACCCAAATGAACATCAAGCGTTTATTGGATATCGCTTGTTACCGTGGCCTGCGTCACCGTAAAGGTTTGCCGGTTCGTGGTCAGCGTACCAAAACAAACAGCCGTACCAGGAAAGGTAAGCGTAAAACAGTTGCCGGTAAGAAAAAGGCACCTAAGAAATAGAAATAACAAAGAGGAAATCCCAAATCCAATAACCTGGATTTGGAATTTTCTTTTTTGGGATTTACATATAAACCGCTGGATCGTTGCACAAAATGCTTAACAGGAGGCGGGTATTTTTTCAGAAGATTACCTCAAACAAAACAAAAAATGGCAAAACCATCAAAGGCACAGAACAGTGCCAAAGCGGCTGCGAAAAAAAGGATCGTAAAGGTTGACGCAGCTGGAGATGTACGCATCAGTGCTACATTCAACAACATTATCGTTGCATTCACCAACAAGTCTGGTCAGGTTATTTCTTGGTCATCTGCTGGTAAAATGGGTTTCCGTGGTTCTAAGAAGAACACACCTTATGCAGCTCAAATGGCTGCTGCAGATGCTGCTAAAGTAGCATTGGATGCAGGTTTGAAAAGAGTGGATGTATATGTAAAAGGACCAGGCTCTGGCCGTGAAGGTGCTATCCGTTCCATTTCTCAAAACGGTATCGAAGTAACTTCTATCAAGGACATTACACCTTTGCCACACAATGGTTGTCGTCCTCCTAAGAAAAGAAGGGTTTAATTTTTTATAAGGTTCCAGGTTCCGGGTCCCAATGGGGAACAACCGGAACTTGGAATTTATATATTCTGGAATTTCATTTATTATAGGTTGTCCGATTAAATTTTTACGATTTTTCAACGATCGGAACAACGAAACAAAAAAATCGAAATGAATAAACATTATGGCACGTTACACTGGTCCTAAGACCAAAATCTCCCGAATTTTCGGTGAGCCTATTTTAGGCAATGGCAAATGGTTGACTAAGAACAGCAACCCTCCAGGCCAACACGGTGCAGCCCGCAAGCGTAAGAGCTTGGGTGAATATGCATTGCAACTTCGCGAAAAGCAAAAAGCCAAATACACTTACGGTGTATTGGAGCGTCAGTTCCGCAAAACATTTGAAGAAGCCTCTCGTATGAAAGGCGTTAAAGGTGAAAACCTGATCAAATTGCTGGAAGCCCGTTTAGACAACACCATTTTCCGTTTAGGTTTGGCTGCTAGCCGTCCTGAAGCAAGGCAAATGGTTGCCCACAAACACATTACTGTAAATGGCGAAGTAAGGAACATCCCTTCTTACTCCTGCAAACCAGGTGATGTGATTGCTTACCGTCCTAAGAGTGAGCACAACTCATCTATCCTTAGCAAGAGCCGTGGCAAGAACCCTAAGTTTGGCTGGATAGACTGGAACGAAACTGAAAAGAAAGGTACATTTATTACATACCCTGAAAGGGAGCATGTTCCTGAAAACATCAAGGAACAATTGATTGTAGAATTGTACTCTAAATAATCATGAATGAGCGAAGGCGAAAGGTGCATACCTTTTGCCTTCAACTGTTCAGTACCGTTCCAAGCGATGATGGGTGCGACGCCGAAAGAGATCGGATATGTTTGGGACGCTGGTATCAAAAATTTACACAAATAAAAATCGGAGCGTATAAAATGGCCATTTTAAACTTCCAGAAGCCGGACAAAATTGTTCTTCAGAAAGCAACTGAATTTGACGGACAATTTGAATTTCGCCCGTTAGAGCCGGGTTACGGTTTAACTATCGGAAACGCTTTACGCCGTGTATTGTTGAATAGCCTTGAAGGTTATGCTATTACCGGTATTAAGATTGAAGGTGTTGACCACGAGTTTGCAACCATTAAAGGTATTACAGAAGACGTAACTGAAATTATCCTGAACCTGAAACAAGTAAGGTTCAAGAAAACAGTTGACCATGATGTAACTACGGAAAAAGTTACTTTGTCCATTAAAGGCACTACCAATTTTGGTGCAGCCCAAATTGGCGAAGCAAGTGCAAGCTTTGAAGTAATGAACCCTGAATTGTCAATTTGCACAATGGACAATACTTCTAAGCTGGATATAGAATTGACTATTTCTAAAGGCCGTGGTTATGTGCCTGCAGAAGACAATAAAGTTAAGGATAGCGTGTTTGGATATATCTCTATCGATTCAATCCACACACCAATCGTTAACGTAAAATACTCTATCGAAAACTACCGTGTGGAGCAAAGGACCGACTTTGAAAAGTTGATTCTTGATGTGGTTACCGATGGTACCATTCACCCGGAAGAAGCTGTGAAGCAAGCTTCACGCATTTTGATACAACACTTAATGATCATCACTGACGAGAACATTACGTTTGACAACAGGGAAGACAAAAAAGAAGATGTTGTTGATGAGCAAGTATTGCAATTGCGTAAAGTATTGAAGACACCATTGGAAGATTTAGACCTTTCCGTTCGTGCATTCAATTGCTTGAAAGCTGCTAAGATCAATTCTTTGAGCGAGCTTGTTCAATACGAACAAGAAGACTTGATGAAGTTCAGGAACTTTGGCCAGAAATCACTTTCTGAAATTGACCAGGTATTGAACGAAAGAGGTTTGAGCTTTGGAATGGATTTAGTGAAATTGGGTTTAGATAATTTAGACAATTAAGCCAATAGGTATTAGCCTTTAGCCACTAGCAACCTGCTAAGAGCTAAAGGCTAATTGCTTATAGCTATTCATAAACAGTAGCCTGCAAATCCTGACACGGTGCAGGTGAATCTTAAAACAAACAGTCATGCGTCACGGAGACAAAATCAACAACCTAGGCCGTAAAAAGGCACACAGGGTTGCATTGCTGAGCAATTTGGCCAGCCAGTTAATAACACACAAACGTATCGTTACTACTTTGGCAAAAGCCAAAGCATTGCGTACCTACGTTGAGCCTTTATTAACTAAAACAAAGAAAGCTGATACCAAAGAACAGATCAGCCACCAACACAGGATTATCTTCAGCCATTTGCAAGATAAAGCTGCTACCAAAGAATTGTTTACAGTTGTAGGTCCTAAAATTGCTAGCCGCCCAGGTGGTTACACAAGGATCATCAAGTTGGGCATCCGTCCGGGTGACAATGCCGAAAAAGCAATGATTGAGTTGGTTGACTTCAACGAGATCTACGGTAAAAGCGTTGCTAAAGCTGCTGAACCTGCTAAGAAAACACGTAGGGCTGGTGGTGCCAAAAAGAAAGCTGAGGCTGCTACCGAAGCTGCACCAGTAACTGAAGCATCTGCTGAAGTAACCGAAGAACCTAAAACAGAAGAATAATTCCGATGTTTAAAAGATTCACATATAAAAGCAAGACTAATTTTAGTCTTGCTTTTTTTATATCGTTACCCCACAAAAATTGTTAGAAAATTTATAACCGATTTTAAAAACTAAGAACTTCTTTTGCATCAATAAAAAACCAACAATACACCATGGCTCATATAAAACAGCAGGCAATACTTATACTGGAAGATGGAAATGTTTTTTACGGACAGGCATTTGGTAAAATTGGCACTACTACAGGCGAGCTTTGTTTCAATACAGGCATGACAGGGTATCAGGAAGTATTTACCGACCCCAGCTATACCGGCCAGGTGCTAATTATGAACAATGTACACGTGGGCAATTACGGTGTAAAAGATGCCGATGTGGAAAGCGATTCAATCAAGATTCGTGGGTTGATTGCAAGGAACCTCGAAGAACAGTTCAGCCGTTTTCAAGCAACAGGTTCCTTAAATGAATACTTGGTAACCAATAACCTTGTTGCTATTGAAGGTATTGATACAAGGGCTTTAGTGGCCCATGTACGCACCAAAGGGGCAATGAACTGTATTATTTCTTCGGAAATATTGGATGAGGCAAAATTGAAAGAGGAACTGGCCAAATGCCCAAGCATGGACGGGCTCGAGCTTGCAAGTGTGGTTAGTACACAAAAGGAATATGAATTGGGCAATGCTGATTCGAAACTGAAAGTTGCGGTACTTGATTTTGGCATCAAGAAAAACATACTGAACTGTTTAGTGGAACGTGGCGTACATGTAAAAGTGTATCCTGCAAAAACAGGCTTAAGTAAACTGAAAGAGTTTAACCCCGATGGGTACTTTATTTCCAACGGCCCTGGCGACCCAGCAGCAATGCCTTATGCAGTTGCTACGGTAAAGGAAATATTGCAGGAAAACAAACCGGTATTTGGCATCTGCCTCGGGCATCAATTACTGGCATTGGCAAACGGAATCCCAACATTTAAGATGCATCATGGGCACCGCGGACTGAACCATCCTGTAAAGAATATCATTACAGGCCTATGCGAAATCACCACACAGAACCATGGTTTTGGTGTGGACCCTGAAGCGGTACGCAACCATGACAATGTGGAGATAACCCATCTGAACCTGAATGACGAAAGCATTGAAGGCATACGGTTAAAAGACAGGCAGGCATTCAGTGTGCAATACCATCCAGAAGCCACGCCTGGCCCACACGATAGCAGGTACCTGTTTGATGATTTTGTAGGCATGATGGCAAAGAACTAATTTATAGAAACAGTATTTGTAAGGCCCTTTCACTTGAGAGGGCTTTTCTCTGTACATTCGTTTTCATTTATACAATATGAAAATTGCAATTATTAACGGGCCCAACCTCAACCTTTTAGGCACACGTGAACCTGGTGTGTATGGTAGCCAGACATTTGACCAATACCTGGAACTGCTGGAGAAAATATTCCCGCACCTGGACTTGCATTACTATCAAAGCAATGTGGAAGGCGAACTCATCAACGAATTGCAATCCGTAGGTTTTGAATACAATGGCATTGTGTTGAACCCCGGTGGCTACACACATACTTCTGTTGCCTTGGGCGATGCTATTGCAGCCATTACATCACCTGTAATAGAAGTGCATATCAGCAACGTGCATGCACGGGAAGATTTCAGGAAAATATCGCATGTATCTGCCAAATGCAAAGGCTCCATTATTGGCCTTGGGTTAAAAGGCTATGAGCTTGCCATCAGGTGGCTGATTGACAACAAATAAACTGCTCTATACATACTATATGATTGACCCCGTTGATGAACAACGGGTTTTTTATTGCCGCATACTGCGTATTTGCCACAGCAGGGTCTCGTGGCAAACCCTCAAAAAATACAGTATTCTCCCTCTTGCATATAAAAAAAACCAACTGTATTTTGCTACAGGTTTATAAAGATGAATGATTGAACCTGCCTACCAATTTAAAATTGTAGCCCATGCCAACATTACCTACCCAATATCAATGGCTATCGCAAGAAGACGGACCAAAAATGGTGCTGGAAGCCCTTACAATGTATGCAACTGAAGAAGTACCCGGGCCCGGCAACAACAAAGTAATTATGGCCTGGGCAAAAGAAATAGGAGGCAAGGTAGAAAAAGAGTATGATGCAGATGCAGTGCCCTGGTGTGGCCTGTTTATGGCAGTGCTGGCCAAAAGAACAGGCAGGCAGATACCCGTGGATCCTTTATGGGCACTGAACTGGGGCACATTTGGTGTAAAGAGTCCCCAGCCCATGCTGGGCGATGTGCTTACGTTTACCCGTAAAGAAGGTGGCCATGTGGCATTGTATGTTGGTGAAGACAGTACCTGCTACCATGTGCTTGGTGGCAACCAGGCCGATGCGGTAAATATCATGCGTATCGAAAAAAAAAGGTTATACCTGGCACGTCGCCCCAAATACATTGTACAGCCAGCCAATGTGCGTAAAATAATACTGGCTTCAAATGGCAAGATAAGTACCAACGAAGGCTAGGCTTGTTGCTACAATCTTTATCTAAAAACAAAAATATATGCCCATCAAAAATGCTTATCCCGAACTGCCTGTAGTGCCATTTAAACTTACATCCATTACTATGGCCGAAGCCAATGGCTATATTGCTACCATACCCTATATAGCCGAAGTGAAAAGGGCCGTGCAGGTTATTTTCAGGAATGAAAGTGCCAACGGCAAAAATGGGTTGTGCAACAATTTTATTGGTCAGCAGGCAGATGGTGCAAGGCTGCCCAATCAATGGGTGCCATTTATTGAAGGCACTTTTATCAAGAAAGAGAACATGACGGGCAAGGACAGAAGGTTTGTTGCCTTTAAGGATTGGCGGACCTCTATTGTGTTACTGGCAGACCGTGCATTTAAACGGGGCATATACATTGGCGAGAATGTGGACAGCACTTATTATAAAGGCACGGTACGCACTGTTGAACAATTGGCCAAATGCTATTGGGATGAATGGGTAATGGGCGATAGCTCTAACCCGCCCAAACAATTTGTAAAAGACTTTACCAGCATGTACAACCAGGCTGCAAAGCTATTCTTATGAAAAACCGAAAGTAATGGAATGGCAGTAGCTGCTACTGCCATTCTTTTTGTCATGTTCCTATACCCGTTTGCATTATTTCAGTTCCATTAAAAAACGCATGGTGTCAATACCATCGGCATAGTCTGTTAAGCCAGGCTGCTGTGCCTGGCCAAAAGGCATCAGTCCATGGCCAACCACACATTGCACATCATCATTGCCCTGCAAGAAAGAAGATACAATGAGCTTGTTATCGTAGTATTCATAATTAACCTGACTGATTGGGGAGAAGAGTGCCTGTTCTTCAGAAAAAATAATGGAGCCATTGTTCATGTACAGCTTATTGCCCATAATCAATAATGCCAAATGGTAGTCGAAATTGTGCTTGTACTTATGGAATTCAAAATAGTGGTCATACTTTTTCAATGCGTCCAATAAGGGAACAAAATCATATTCATTGGGCACATACAGTTTGGTTACATTACGGCAACCCAAACCAAAATACAATTGTATGTCATCTGACAACAGATCAAGTTCTTCTTTTGTTTCCGTTCCGTCCAGCACGGCAACGGATGTCCTGTTGCGGCGAATAATATTGGGGAACCTACCAAAATAATAATCAAAATAACGGCTGCTGTTATTGCTGCCAGTTGCTATGTATGCATCGCAGCCCTTTAGCTGCTCAGCAAAGCTTACCATGTTCTGAACGGTAATTTCCCATTCGTACAGCTTCTTCACTAGGTGCTTTATCAATACATCATCCTTGCTGGATGTTTTGATGGTAATACTATGTCCCGATACAAATACACATAAAAAATCGTGAAAGCCAACCAGGGGTATATTGCCAGCCATTACCACGCCTACATTTTTAGGATGGTTGTTCTCTTCTGGCACCGCATAGCTTTCGGTCCAGGCAAGCAGTTTGTCTTTCTGTAAAAAACAAGTAGCAATATTGTGTACGCTCAGTTCAACAAATTCGGGTGCAAACCATGCATTCTGCCTGCTGGCAGTTTGCTTAATGGCTATCCACTCTTCGTCGTTGCCCAGCATGTACCTGCCCAACTCAACCAATAATTCAATTCTATATTGTAAAATCATTTTGGAAGCTTATTTTTGAAAAAGCAAATGTAAGGCATCAAACATGGTTGCCCTTTTGCAATACCATTTACTAACCCGAAAATGTTTAATCATGGCAATTAAAATAACCGACGAGTGCATTAACTGCGGTGCCTGCGAACCCGAATGCCCCAATAACGCTATTTACGAAGGTGGTGTTGAATGGGCCATATCCGATGGCACAACTGTTAAGGGCACATTTACCTTAATGGATGGCACAGGTCTTGATGCCGACCAGCGTATGGCCCCGCTTAGCGTAGATACCTATTACATAACACCCAACAAATGCACTGAATGCCAAGGGTTTCACGAAGAGCCACAGTGTGCTGCCGTTTGTCCGGTAGATTGTTGTGTACCCGATGAAATGTATCAGGAAACGGTAGAGGAACTGTTGGCCAAGAAAGAAAAAATGCACATATAAAGCACAGTTGCATGTGCTAAACTTTAACAGCACAAATGCTTGCAAATATTGCAACAGGTTTCTACCTTGTGGTTAATTAAATGTTGGTCTTAGTATAAAGGCAACATCGAGTAACGGCAGGTGATATTTCCTGTTATCGAATAGGTAAGAGAACGTAGTAGGTCTTTTACCTATTCTTGTTTTTGGGAGAGTCGATAAGTACCAACTTCCTTTTCAATCTTTTGTTAATCATTATATCTATTGCTGTAAGTGTAATATTTTATATTTCTTTGCTGCACTAACAAACCAAGTGCATGAAAAAACGCATTGCCCTCGTTACAGGAGGCTACAGCGGCGAAGCCGAAATAAGTTATAAAAGTGTAATTACCGTTGGCAACAATGTTGACAGGGACCTGTTTGATGTATATGAAATTGACATCAACCCGCAAGGGTGGTGGTACCTGCCAAAAGATGGCGGCGAAAGACAAAAAGTACGCAAGGAAGATTTTACCATCACCGTGGATGGCAACAAGATAAATTTTGATGCGGTGCTGCTTTGCATACACGGCACCCCTGGTGAAGATGGCAAACTGCAAGGGTATTTCGATATGCTCAATATTCCCTATACCAGTTGCGATGCAGCCACATCGGCACTTACTTTCAATAAACGTTACACGGTAGCCGTTGCAGGCTTTGGTGGCATCAACGTGGCCAAATCGGTACTGCTGTTCAAGAACAGTTTTACCAATGCTGATGAAATTGTGTCTTCCCTGCAGTTTCCCGTTTTTGTGAAACCCAACAATGGCGGCAGTAGCATTGGTATGAGTAAGGTAAACCAGCCAAGTGAGGAACTGGGTGCTGCAATAGAAAAGGCATTTAAAGAAGACAACCAGGTGTTGGTTGAGGAATTTATCAAAGGCCGTGAGTTTACCATTGGCGTCTTTAAAACAAAGGGCAACATTATAACACTGCCCATTACAGAAGTAGTTTCCAAAAATGACTTCTTTGATTTTGAAGCAAAATACCAAGGCAAGAGCGAAGAGATAACGCCTGCACAAATTGATGAAAGCATTGCAGAAAAGGTGAGATCCGCAGCAAAAAAAGCCTATCAATTATTAAACTGCCGTGGCATTGTGCGTATTGATTTTATTTACAACGAAGACAAGGCACAACCTTATATGCTTGAAATAAATACCGTACCGGGACAAAGCGAAGCCAGCATTGTACCGCAGCAGGTAAAAGCAATGGGCTGGACCTTGAAGGATTTCTATACAGCAGTGATTGAAGAAGCCTTTGTTAAGTAGTAAGCACCTGTTCGTAACATGAATCGAAACAGGCCCTTATCTATTAAATGCATTGTTAGCAGAAACCAATATTTTTGATACATTATAGGCTACATACAATTTGTACTTTGTAGCCGCAAACTGAAATTTTTAGCGAGTGTTCAAATTCATTACATCAAAACCACTTTGGGTAAACATACTTGCAGCATTGGGCATTGTGCTGATTGTGCTTTTCCTGTTTTTCTTTTCGCTAAGCTGGATTACCAGTCATGGTAAAAATGAGAAGGTACCCAATATTATTGGACAGAACATAGATGCTGCCACCAAATTATTAAAGGAAAAAGGGTTTAGTGTGGAAGTACAGGACTCTGTTTTTGTGGACAGTGCAGCCAGGCTTTCCGTTATCAAACAATCACCCGAAGCCGATGCCAATGTAAAAGCTGGCAGAACGGTTTACCTAACTGTAAACAGGGCTTTTGCCCCAGAAGTGGAGATGCCTAGCCTGCTTGGTTTTTCCATTAAAAGTGCACAGTTGATGCTGGCCACACTTAACCTGAAAATGGGCGATACCACTTACCGTCCGGATATTGCACGCAATGCCGTACTGGAACAGTTGTACAATGGTGCCATTATAAAACCAGGCACAAAAATACCTATGGGCAGTAGCATCAGCTTTGTATTGGGAAGTGGTTTGGGCAGCACAGATTTGATGGTGCCCGATATGTATGGCCTGACTGTGGAAGAAGCATTGGGCCGCCTTACCACTATGAATGTGAACCGTGGCTCCATTATTTCAAAAGGCGGAGCCATTAGCGATACATTGAAAGCCTATGTAATTGACCAGGAGCCTAAAGCTTTTGCCGAGCCAACGCCGGGACAAAAAATACCGAATAAGATACGCCCAGGTGCATTGATGGACCTTTTCATTAGTAGTACACCACCTGCACCAAGAACAGTTGATACAACAAAACAGAATACTACACAAACACCATAATACAATTACACATGCAAACAATAACAGCAGAGGCATTGAAAGAAAGACTGGATGCCGGCGAGCAGTTGAACCTGATTGATGTACGTGCCGAGATTGAGCATGCCGAATTCAATATTGGCGGCACCCTGTTTCCATTGCCTGTCATACAGTCCATGGCAATAGAACCATTAGAGCACCTGAAAAATGAAGAGGTGATCTGTTATTGCCGTAGTGGCCAACGTAGTACAATGGCCTGCTTAATGCTGGAGCATCTGGGCTTTACCAATACTTATAATTTGGTGGGTGGCATGTTGGACTGGAAAGACAAGTTCGTGAAATAACTGCCGCACCATTCAATAATTACACAATGTTTCAATATGGCAAGATGCAGTGGCAGCAAATCATTTGCAGTTTGTTAGGAAACCTTTGATGGTCACTTCACCAATCCTTTAATAAAATTTGTGGCCTTGTTATAGGTATCTATAAGATTGGCTCCTTGCCAGCCATGGCTTTCACCAGCATAGGTAATGTATTGATGCGTAACGCCTGCTGTTTGCAGTTTTGCATTTAGCCTGTCGCTTTCACTAATAGGTACTACAGGATCGGCCGTACCATGAAAAATAATGGTAGGCGGTACCGTTGCCGTAACAAAATTTATTGGACTGCCATTGGTATAGGCAGTGGGGTTGGATGTAGGTGTGGCACCCATCACATTGGCAATAATCGGTTGCGTTATGGCGGGTATAGGATGGTTGTTATACATCCATGCCATATCGTTAGGGCCAAATAAATCAACCATGGCTTTTATCCTTCCATCGGTATTGAACTTATAGGCTTTAAGCAAGGCCAGATGCCCGCCTGCACTTGCACCCATTACCGCAATTTTGGAAACATTGATATTGTATTCGGTTGCCTTGCTGGTAATATAATCAACAGCGGTATTGATATCGTCCGTTTGCTGCTGCAACAAAACACTGCCACCATTGGCCAGCCTGTAATTGAGGTTGAATACAGCATAATTGCCCAATAGGCTGCGTATGCTAGGAATATCAACATTGAAATCTGTCTTGTCGCCACCGCTCCAACTGCCACCATGAATCATGATAACCGTATAGGTAGATGCAGCTGAATGTCCATCGGGCAGGTACATATCCATTTTTTGTTGTGGACTAACTGTTGCATAGGCAATATCCGTTTGCACCACTTCGGTTGAGGTATTGGTATCAGAGCTTTTTTTACAGGAAGCCCCAAGCAGGCCAATGAGTGTAACAATCAATAAAGACTGTTGTATGTTGAACAGTTGTTTCATGGTTGGTTAATGTAAAATGCTTTGTATGTATAATAATCCTTATGCAGTTTTAGTTGTATGCGGACTGAACAATATACAACCTATCTGCCACCAATTTTGTTTTTAGCAGAATCTGCCAAAGGTTTAAACTGTATGTCTTCCTCTTTTTTTGCGGGTTGCAAGGGTACGTCAACAGGAGGTGTTTTTGTACCGAACATGATTTCAAAATCCTTTCTGTACGATATACCGATACCCTGCCTGTTCCTGCGTCCCAAAGCATTGCCACTAATGTCCAAACTGTTTTTGCTAAAGATCATGGCACGCAGGTTTTTGTCGCGGGATAATACAAACTCCACATTCCAGTCAGGCAACCACTGCGTGTTGCCGCTTTGTATGGCCGATGCCCCCACATTGAAATCTATGTCTGTACCAAACGTGATAATGATTTTGTCGTCAAGGAAACTTTTACCAACCTTGAAATTGAATACGCCACGGTAACTTGCGTTGTTGGTACTGGTATTGCTAGTTCCGGTTGCGGAAGAAAGTATGTCTGACCCGCTGTAAAACGATGCACCCAGGTCCACACGAATTTTCAATTTTTTGTACAGGTAATCTGCCACCAATTTGTTTACTACACCAGTAAGTTTTTGCGTTAATGTATTGGCTCCAAGACTTTGATAGTTTACGCCATTACCTGCAAGCAGCCCTTGCCCGTAAGGGGCAAAGGAACCGAACACAATCAATGAAGTGGCCTGTGTAAGCATTTCATTGTCGTCTTTTTCTATACGCCCAATGAATTGCGAAAAATTAGGATCTGTTTTGGCCGGGCTGTTTGCCGGGAAATCTATCTTGAATTTTATATCGGGCTTGCTCAGTTTGCCATTCAGTTGTGCTATCACATATACATTGTCACGTTGCACTTTCAATGCATTGTCCGATGCTGTGAAACTGGTCTGGTTACTGATGAGGTCCTTTAAGCTCACCCTTTCGGCAGTGTACCTTGCCGCCACATGCAGGTCGGCATTCATGGCATCGCCGGTCCACTCAATATAATTGCCATCAGCAGCCACAAGGTCAAACGGTTTACGGATCAATGATTGAAAGTTGAAATCGTATTTCCCGCTTTCAATATTATAACGCCCACGCATGTCCAGCTTCTCCGTAGTGCCTGCTTTTATATGCAGCCTGCCGTTACCGTTGGCTTTGATCACATCGCCGGTCAACTCGTCCAGTATCACGTCAATGTCAACTTTATTGGTTGCGGTAAGGTCAAGGTCAACAGACAGGTTGAAGCCGCTTTTCTTTTTGTCGCTTTCCATTTCGGTACCAAACTGCTTAAATACAATAAAGTCTGCCTCGCCGCTTTGCTTGTTGGTTGAGTTGGGTATGAAAATATGGGAGGTATCATTTGCCTCGCCAACAATAACCATTTTGGCATCCGATTCGGGGCCTTTAAAACTCAACGATGCCTTACCGATTGCTTTGCCATAGAATTGTTGGTTGTCTTTGGCCTTGGTATCGAGCAATAATAGTTTATTGGTACTTAAATCGAAGTCGAATTTCATGTTCTTAAAGCCCTGCTCGTATAGCTTGCCTTTTACAAGGCCTTTGTTATTGAACTTGTCGCGGATGTTCATCTCGCCGAAATTGATCCCGTCCGGTTCAAATTTTATGAGGGCAGAATCTATAAAATAATATACCTGCGTATAGTCCACTTTCATACCGGCATCCTTTATCAATACATTGCCCAAAAAATTCAATGTGCTTGGCTTGCCGCTGATTTTTAACGTGCCTGTTCCGTAACCGTCTATATCGGAGAAGATGCCCGTTAAATATTTCTGGATAAGTGTAAGCCGGGTGTTGTTCAGTACAATGTCGGTGTTTAATGGAGAGCTTGCAGTGGTATCTTTTGTTTTGTACGAACCCTTCGCACTGAAATTGTATTTGGCGTTGGGCGAAATGACATCCCATTGCACCTCGCCAGTCTTGCTGTCGTATCCTGCTTTTATATCCACCAGGCCAAGCGAGTCATCATCCAGCCTGAACTGTTCGGCCTTCAATTTTGCATCGGCATAAAAATCGCCAAAGAAATCCCTTAGCTCTACATCTCCACTAACCAGTCCTTCCATTCTAGGGTCCTTGATGCTTGCCAGCGAAGCAAAGTCGCCCAGTACCACATTCTTCAGTTTCACATTTAGGTTGCTCGTATTGCTGTCATCCGCAGTTTGGGTTTCAACACTTATTTCCTGGAAGCCCTGTGTGAACTTTACATTTTTTGCATCAACAAAATTCTTTCTTATAACCAGTTCGCCTTCTTTTTCTATGTTCCATTTCTTTTCGTTCAGTACAAATGCCGATGGGCGGAATTTGATACGTACACCATCTTCCAACGTATATACATCTGCCAATAAATCGGCATCGTTTAGCGTGTTGTTTGCTTTGGTATTGATGCCGACAACTGAATGGTCGCTTGCAGCAACAATGTTTATTTTTGTTGTAGGCAAATAGAAACTGTCGCTTAATTGTATGCTGGAAACATCACCTGTTAGTGTGAGCGAGTCCAGGTTGCCTTTGCCATTGATGTCAACACCCGAGAAGGAATAGCTGTCGTATTTTACATAAGGCAGTTGAACTTGCAAACTGAACTGGTTTGTTTTGGTATCTACGATACCGCTGATTTTTGCATCATTGAAACCGGATAGTTTTTTGTCAATCAATTTCAGGTAAGGGTCCACGTAGCTTGTGTTGAGCGATACCGTGAACTTTTGGTTTTGTGGAATGGAAGAAGGTTCGTTGATGTAAGATGGATAGTACCGGTGCAAAAAGGATTGGAAACTTTTTGGCAGGTCTAGTATCGAGAATTCACCTACAATATTCCCCGAAAAATCATTGGTGGCCAGGCGTAGGTATTTGATGCCATCTGCATAGCCTGACATCAGGTTCAATGAATCGAATTTTACTTCTACATTGTCGTTCTTGATATCGGCATTTAACAATTTGGCTTCGCCCAAAAAATTGTCGATGTTGGTTCCGGTAAAGTTCACGTCCAATGTACCTGTAAGTTGCAGGTTGTCTTTTACAAGGTTCAGGTTCTTGAAATTGGATGTTACAAGGTCGCCGAACAGGTTGAAGCGTGGCTGCTCTTTTGAAAAGTCAATTTCAACCGTACTGTTGAAATCGAGGTTGGGGTCGGTTACTTTTAACTCGCCACTGAAGTATTTTTTTTGGAAGGTACCTTTGGGAATGATGTTGGTGTAGGTATAATCGTTGAACTCCAGCTTCCGGATGGTGCCATCCAGACTGAGCTTCAATTTTTCTATGCTGAAGCTGCTACCTGCAACCTTGCCGTCAAAATCTACCATGCCAATACTGCTTGCATTGATGAACTTGCCAAGATTGAAGCGGTTGGTGTTTAATGAACCGCTATAGGATGGCTCGTCTTTTTTTGGGAACTTCATAGTAATATCTGCGTACATGGCACCAAGGCTTGTACTGATATTGCCCTTTGTTTTGAAATCGTTTACAAGACCATTGAAATTGCCACGGAAAATGATATTGCCCAGTGCAGCAATATTGGGTTCTTTTACTGTTTTTATAGCAGGTACAATAATGCTTAAATCGGTATAGTTGGTTTGCAATGTACCATTGGTTAGGCTGATGTTGGTGTTGTTGATATTGGGCAGGCCTTTCATTGAAAGAGTGCCATTGATGTAGGAAGCATCCGTTTTTGCAAAGAACTTATTGATGGTGAAATCGGAAACGGTACCCAGGAAATTGCCGGAGAGTTCAACTTCTTTTTTCCATGATTTTAGGTCGGGGGCAAAATAGGCAATATCATCACTGGAAACCTTGCTATTGTTGAACCGGGCATCCATGATAACGTTGGTTACGTATTGGCCAAAGTCTTTGTTGAAGTGGTCAAACTTCATGGCATAATAATCGCCAAGCCTGCTTTTGTTGGTTTGAAGGTCCAGTTTGGCCAGCTCCATAATTTGCGGTGTTACCTTGAATCTGGTCTTTAGTTTTTTTAGTTCAAAACCGCTGCGTTCCTTGCAGCTAATATCAAGGTCGGCCCTTAAGGTATCTTTATGCAACAGAATGTTATTGAAGCTGCCATTGAGTTTTGAAATGGTTAAATGTGCCCCGTCAAAATTAGCGTGTGGTGCGTCGGTATCGGAGTTGTTAATGAATGTGCCGTTCATGATCTTCACGTTCTTTACCTGCAAGGCCATGCCCCATGTATTGAAACGCAAGCCTGTATCAATTGCATTTTTTTTGTTGGTGGTAGCCGGTCTCAACCCTTCATAGTCGGTTATGCTGAAATAGGGTTTGTCAATCAATACGTCATTGATGATATACAGTTTTTTGTCGAAGTTGATGTTGTCTGCATCTAGTGTAAGACTGCCTACGCTGCCGTCCAGATCCTCGCCGCCCCATTTGTCCACTTGCAAAAAATGCACATTCTTTAAGTCCACTTTTTTCAGGTTCAATTCAACGCCTCCCGTCTTCTTTGTTTTTTGGGGCGTTGGCGAAGCAAAATAGTCTGCAATAAACTGGTAGTTCCAAACGGAATCCTTGCGTATGAGTTTTACGGTGGCATCTTCCAGTCCAATATACTTGAGGTCTATCTTGTCTTGGATAAAAAACCAGTCGGTAATGCGGACCTTTAATGCGTTTGCATACAGCAATGTGTCTTTTTGATGGTCGCGTATCAGGGTTCCTTCCATGTTCAGCCGGTTAAAGAAACCGAAGCTTACTTTTTTGATACGTACTTCCGTGTTCAGTTCCTTGGACAGGCGTTTGGTGGCCATGCCAACCAGCCAACTCTGTACCGGGCTTGTCTGTATGGCAAGTATCAATATGAACAACAATCCCAGCAGGCCAAAAATAATCCTGCGGAATAACTTGAATTTCTCAGCCAGAAAAACAATCACAATAAGTATTGCAAAAGGTAGCAGTAACGAGTTGGAATACCTTAACAGGCCGCTTGCCAGGATTGCAACCCAACCAACAATGATTGCAGCAAGAAAGATGAGGAAGCGGGTTGATATTTTGAAAAAGCTATTCAGGTTTTGCTGGTTTTGCTGGTAAAAATAACAATTAAAGCCCTAAGGGCAAATTCGGTACCAAACTTAACAAGATAACAAGTATTGGTTCTATGTTAGGGAAGATGTTGCAAAGAATTAATTTACATACGCCATTGGTGTGTATGGCTTTAACGCAAACAAGGCTGGCCATTGGGCCAGCCTTGTTTGCATGCATATTGAAGTGTTGAATTTATTGTTTAACAAACCTTATGGTTCTTGTTTGCCCATCTGGTGTAAAGCCTGTAAGCTGGTAGCTGCCTTTGCTTAAGTTGCCCAGGTTAAGGTTTAGCATATTGGAGCCTGGCGTTACTGTTTGATTCTGTTGGGCAACGATCCTGCCACTTGCATCTGTAATCAGAATGGACAGCATTGTTTTTTGTGCAGCGGTAACATTTAGTACTGCATTGCTATGTTTTACCAACGTAGGCATCATGCTCACGATTTCAAAACCGCTTTCTTTGTTGATGATGGCAATAATCATGGAATAGGAAATCTTTCCATCAGCCTCTTTCATTTTTAAGCGGTAATAATTGGTGCCTGGTTTGGGTGCATTGTCTGTAAAGTCGAATGGTTGCATGCAACGGCTTTGTGTGGCAAAGAAGCTGCCAATGCTGGTGAATGTCCTGGTATCTATGCTTCTTTCAATATCAAACTGTACAGAACTTGAGCTGCATGAACCTTTCCAATTAAGCAGGTTGATGCTGTTTTGCCTTGCGCCTTTGAAGTATTCAAACACAATGGGTACGGAGCCATTGTAGGTAAACTCATCGGCGCCAATATCGGGTGTAGTTGCATTGCGTGTGTCATTGTCAATATCGCCTGTAATACTTACTAATGGTGTGGCTTTGCCATCAACGCCAATATTTGCTGTGGTAACCAGGTGAAGGTCGCTGGCAGAATTGAGGTAGGTAACCCCAGTGCCCGATAAGCCATGTACATCACTTGAACTTGCAGTTTGCCATCCGGCAAAAGATTGGTCGCCCGACCAGTACCCAATTGTTGAAGGGTCGGCATTTAATATATTGTAATCAGATGCATTGGAGCCCCAGCCCACAGAACTGCTTGATGCGGCACCGTACCCATTGGATATAGCGTAATTTTTACCCCCGGTGATATTTAAACGGGTATTGGTAAATAGGTTGTTTTTCAGGTCAACGATCGGTGCATTGAATGCAACCATGCTAAAGTCGCCACGGTAATAACAGAAGGTTGGCTGCGTGCCTGCTGTTACTGTGCCCTCTATGTTTACGGTATTGTAATATATTTTTGAAGTAAGGCCGTTGGCAGATGCAATGGCATTCCAGATACCGATAAAAGCAGTATTGGTTGTTTGTGCATTGCCAAAAGAAATCATGTTGTTGGCAACAAGGATATTGGGGTTGGCTACACCTGCATCGCGTATATATATGCCTGCAACAATACTGGGTACAGTGGCACTGGCAGAATTGCTTGCGTTGGAAAAGCCATATATCTTATTCTTTGTAACGGATACGCTGGTTACGGTGCTGCCTAAATAGATACCCTGCAAGGTGATGCCCGTAGTGGTAGATGTATTGGTAACACTGAGATTGGAAATAGTGTTGCCATCAATGATCAAACCAGGTAATGCTGTTGTTACTAAAATGCCTACTCCTTCTGGAGTTGAAACCGATACGGAAGTACCAAAGGCGGTAACATTGCTGATATTGTTGTTGGTGATGCTTGCTGTTCCGTTCTGGCATTCTACAGCCCTGAAAAGTGATACTGCGTTATTACTGTTGTGTGCAAGGTTTCTGATGGTATTGCCTTTAATGATGATTGTTCCGGCATTGCTGTTTAATATGCCCCTTACTATGCCGTTGCCAGTAGTAGTGCCTTGGTTGCCCACCCTGATATTGTTGGCAGTTGCGTTACCTATGGTATTGTTGCTAATGGTTATGGAACCAGCCGTGCCGGTTGACTGGATGCCTTGTATGCTACCAGAAAGTACACCAGAAGGTAACAGGTCAATGCCACCAATGCTGTTGTTGGCAATCACAATATTGCCGGTACTTGAAGAGTTGATTGGGATAACCCCTGCACCGGCAGTGGTGGGGTTGGCAACAATGGCACTTAAGCCATTTGTTGTGCCAATGGTATTGCCTGTAAGGGTTCCTACGTTTACATCGCCACTGGTAACATTAATGGCACACCATATACCGTTTACAGTGCTGGCACCACTGCTGGTAGCCAAAGAAAAACTATTGATTATATTGTTCTGAACGCTGCTTGCCACTGTGCTGCCAACTGCAAGGTCGATACCAATAAAACGGGTTGCCACTGTACCCGCCAATGTATAAACACCTGTAGCGGTAGGCGATGCATAACCAATAACATTATTGATTACGGAATAGTTATTGCCTGCTGCTACCTGTATGCAACGGTGCGTTTGCGAAGTAGTATATGTTCTGGTTGCTGTTTGATAAAGTTTATTGTTGGATATTGACCAGTCTGTATTACCAGTTGATACCAATATGCCCACGGTAGCAATATCGGCATGGAAGAAGTTGTAGATATTGTTATTGTTGATGGTGATGTTGCTGTTTTCCTGCCCTGCCGTGGCACTACCAACGGAGTACACTGCATTTGCCGGGAAGCTGCCTGCCGCATCGCCAATATTGCAATTGGAAACGGTATTGTTGTCATTGCCCGTAACCGTAACCCCGGCAGCAAAATAGATGGTTCCTAAAGTGGCACTGGTACTGGCACCAAGAATGGTGGTATTGGTAATGGTATTGCCTACAGCATCATCAATAAAACGGATGGTAGAAGTGTTGGTAACACCACTGGTATTTGTATTGGAAATGGTTAATGCATTGTTGCCTGTATTCAGTCCATCAATGGTCACATTGTCTGCCCCGTCCAGGTCAATCAGCGGTGCTGCAATATTGCCTGTAATGGAACTTGCTGCACCGCCAGTGGGCTTAACAGATAAAGCTGTATACGACGAGCTGCCGGTACCACTTGCAAACAGTACTGCACTGGCAGTTTCGGTGGTGCTTCCATTAATGGTAATGCTAATAATGCCTTTGTGTGTACCAGCATTCACGGCATCGAATGCGGCTTTTAATGTAGTGTACGAAGTTGGCCCTGTGGTTGCTGCGGTAGCCGTTACACTAACCTGTGCAAAATTGTAGATGGCCGAAATAAGCAGGAAGGCGAGGAGGTAAACTTTTTTCATAAACTAGTTTTGGTGGTGAAGGAATGCCTGTACAATATAAATAAAATTGCAGCAACCTGCTTCTTTTTCTGGTTTGTGCAGCTTTTGGCAATGGCGGCAACAAACCATTGTTGTAACTTTCGGTACGGTTTTTCGTAATAACAAATACAATATGAAAACAACGATACTTATTTTGTTCTCTGTCTGCAGCTTTGCAAAAATTTCGGCACAAAAAGTAGAGGATATTCACTTTAACCTTTACACGGATAGTTTGAAAAAAAGCGTGCACAATTATATTAATGTGGAAGGCAAATTAAGCAACGGTAAAGTTTACCCGTTAGACAGTAAGCAAATAACTTTCTCATCATCTTATGGCAAATGGGATGGCAGCGATTTGATTATTGATAGCGGTTACAAAAAAGATTCTGTAGTGGTAACTGCAGTATTAAAAGACAATGCTTCCATCACAAAAAGCATTACCATCTATTTCAAAAAAAACCTAACGCAAGAGCGGCTGAGGACTGAACAGGAAATTTTCGGCGAGCCATCCAGGCAAAAGAAAAAGGGCAAATAATATTGCTTGTGGGCATATAAATATTCTGGCAATTAAACTCTATATTATTTTTGGGCAAACACTGCACACATGGTCAACTACAATTCCAAGGAATGGATGGTTAGTATTTTCCGTTTCCACAAGTCCGATACGTTCCGCAGCCTTTTTCCGTTACTTGTCTTTTTTGCATTGTATTCATGGGGCGTTGTGTATGTGGAATTGAACTATCCCAAAATTTCGGCCAACCTGCATATCCGCAACATTACTGTAATGCACACCCTGCTTGGCTTTGCTATTTCCATGTTGCTGGTGTTTAGAACCAATACGGCTTACGACCGTTGGTGGGAGGGGAGGAAACTCTGGGGTGCACTTGTTAATAACAGCCGTAACCTTTCCGTAAAATTGAACAGTTTTTTGCCGCACGACGATACGAAGAGCAGGGGCTTCTTTATGAAACTCATACCATTATTTGCTGCCGAACTGAAAAGCCATCTGCAGGCTGAAAAGACAAGGCTTGCACTGGATGAAAAAATACACCCAGAGATTCCCAACTTTGATACCAGCAAACATATTCCCAACCAGGTTGCTTCTTTGATGATGAGCAGGGTGAACCTTTTGTATAGGGACGGAAAGCTGACGGGCGACCAATTGATTTTACTGAACGGGGAACTGCAGTCCTTTCTGGATATATGTGGGGCATGCGAAAGGATCAAGAACACGCCTATACCTTATTCGTACAGCACTTTTATTAAGAAATTCATTTTTGCATATGTGGTTACACTGCCTTTGGGGTTTGCCTATAACCTTGGCCATTTCACCATACCTGTTACCACTTTTATATTCTATGTGCTGGCCAGCTTGGAGCTGATTGCAGAAGAAATTGAAGACCCTTTTGGTACGGATGCCAACGATTTGCCCATGCAAAAGATAGCCGATAACATTAAAAAAAATGTGGCAGAAATTCTTGCTTAGCCTAAATAATAGGTACCTGCTAGTAAAACTCAACTTTGAATAGGGCTAAACCCATCAATAGCCAGCTGTAATGAAAGTTCAAGAAGCGGCCTTTCAATTAAAAATTAATTAAACGTTTGTTTAATTCAAACATTTGTTTAATTTTGTCCTGTCAATTAAAAAAGTGACAGGTTATGCCGAAGAAAGAACACATCATCAATGTTGCCATAGAACTCTTTTCCGAAAAGGGTTTTGAGGCAACCAGTATCCGGGAGTTGGCAGCAAAAGCCGATGTAAACGTGGCAATGGTCAACTACTATTTTGGCAGCAAAGACAAATTGTTTGAAGCCATCGTGGAAAGGAAAGCCTCTTACATGAAAGGCAAATTGGAGGAACTGGCATCCAATAAAGAGCTTACCGAAATACAGAAGATGGATGTACTTATTGAGAATTATGTAGACAGGTTGCTTTCACAGCCCAATTACCACCGTCTTATTCACCAGGAGCTTTTGGTTAAACAACGAGTGACACTTCAAGACAATATTGTAAAAATATTTTCTGGCAATACATTAATTGTAAAGTCAATTATTGAAAGTGGCATCAAGAAAAAGTTATTCAAGAAAGTGGATCCCGAATTGACCATGGCAAGTATTATCGGTACCATCAACCAAGTAATGCTTTCAAAGTCCATGTGCTTGATGCTTATTCAGAAAGACGAAAATTTTGACCCCTATACGGATGTGGCTTTCAGGAAAAGGCTGGAAACACACCTCAAACAAATGATTCATTCCTATTTATTAATCAACAACTAATCATATCAGCATAATTTATGGAACAACAAGAAACCGTTCAACCACAAAAGAAAAAATCGCCCATACGTTTTGTAATACTGGCCATTGTAATCATTGTTGGTGGCTACTTTGGCTACACGAAAGTGAACTTTGCATTAACGCACGAAGCAACCGATAACGCACAGGTTGAAACCCAGATAACACCTGTGTTGCCAAGGGTTAGCGGCTATGTAAAAAGCATTGCTGTTAAGGATTACGACAGCGTAAAATCGGGCGAATTGCTACTGGAACTGGATGATGCAGAATTGCAGACACAGCTTCTGGAAATGGAAGCCGACCTAAGGCAAACAGAAGTGGATATTGTAAATGCAAGGGCATCGCTAAACAATGCAACCGTTTCCTTGAAAGTGAACAGGGGCAATATCGATCTGAACAAAGTGCGTTTGCAAAAAGCCATTGCTGACTTGCAGCGTGACCAGAACCTATATAACGACCAGGCCATTACCAAAAAGCAATTGGACGATAGTAAGTTTAATGTGGAAACTGCACAGAAGCAGGTAGACAACAGTAACAACGACCTGACTGCTGCCGATAGCCGGATACCTGTATTGCAAGCAGCTTTGCAAAAAGCAGAAGCAGGCATTGCTATTAAAAAAGCAAAGATTGAGCAACAGAAACTGAAAATTACTTACACCAAAATATTTGCACCGCAAGCAGGTAAGATTGGCAAGAAAACCATCAGCGAAGGCCAGTACGTACAGGCAGGTACACCATTGTTCTCTATTGTGAATGATACCACTTATTGGATAGTTGCCAACTTTAAAGAAACACAGATACGCAAGTTTCACCCGGGTATGGAAGTGGACATAGAGCTGGATGCATTCCCTGACACAAAAATTACCGGCACCATCGAAAGCCTAAGTGAGGCAACAGGTGCAAAGTTTTCTTTGTTGCCACCGGATAATTCAAGTGGCAACTTTGTAAAAGTTACGCAACGTGTACCAGTAAAAATTGCCATCAGTAATATCAACAATTACAAAAACATATTACGTGCAGGTTTAAGTGCTGGCATTACCATCTCCACAAAATAGTTCATCATGGCATTAAAAGGATTAGCAAAAGCGATTATCGTTATTACAACGGTTACTGCTGCTGTAATGGAGCTGGTTGATACCACCATTGTAAACGTGGCATTGAGCGACATGGCGGGTGGCCTTGGTGTGAACATCGAGGATATTAGCTGGGTTATTACGGCCTATGCCATTGCCAATGTTATCATCATTCCGCTCACAGGTTTCCTTGCAGAATATTTTGGCAGAAAGAATTACTATCTCGTTTCCATGATCATCTTCACGGTGGCATCCTATCTCTGTGCAGAATCCAATTCGTTAACAGAAATCATCGTTTGGCGTTTTGTGCAAGGTATCGGTGGTGGAGCCTTGCTCTCCACATCGCAGGCCATTTTATTTGATGCATTCGAGCCTAAAGACAGGCCCATTGCAGCAGGCCTGTTTGGTATGGGTTTGGTACTTGGGCCAACATTAGGACCAACATTGGGTGGGTATATCATAGAGCACTTAAGCTGGCCAATGATATTCATGATCAACATTCCTATTGGTATTCTTGCAACCATACTTACCTATTATTTTGTTGACAAGAAGCCAGGCGAAGGCAAGCATAAAAGCAGCATCAGTATAGATTATGTGGGCATCATCTTTTTGATTGTAGGCATTGGTTTTTTACAGTATGTATTGGAACGTGGCGAAGCAGACGATTGGTTTGCAAGCTCAACCATACGTTGGTGTGCCTTATTTGCAGCAATTGGTTTAATAGGTTTTATATGGACAGAACTGACTGTTGAAAAACCTGCTGTTAAACTGAGTTTGTTAGGTAACCGGAACCTTGGCTTCACAACCATATTCACTTTTGTGGCGGGGCTGGGCCTATTCACCTCGGTATTTGTATATCCGGTATTAACGCAACGGGTATTGGGCTTTACGGCTTATGAAACAGGTTTGTCGCTACTTGGGCCAACATTATTTGCAGTGGTAATGATGCCTGTAATTGGCAAATTGATGAGCAAGGGTGTAAGTGCCATTCCGTTTGTGGTAGTAGGTTTCATACTGTTTGCAGGGTACAGTTGGATGAGTGCAAGTGTTAGCCCCGATGTTGGTAAAAACGACTTCTTCATACCATTGGCCATACGAGCATTTGGTATAAGTATGGTACAGTTGCCTTTGATTAATCAGGCCGTAGTTGGGCTTGCACCAAAAGACTACCCAGGTGGTATTGCATTGAATAATATGATACGTCAGTTGGGTGGTGCATTTGGTATAGCATTGGCAAATAACTATATAGCAAAACAATATGCCGTGCATAGAATGAACCTCATCAGCAATGTAACGGATGCATCTGCAGGAACTGCAGAAAGGATAAATTCCATATCCCAATCCCTTATTGCTAAAACGGGCGACGCAAGCGGTGCAACAACAAAAGCACTGGCTGTAATCAATCAGTCTGTTGAACGACAGGCATATTATTTAAGTTACCTGGATACATTCAGGTTAATCACCATATTCTTTATACTGGTAATACCCTTGGTGGTATTCCTAAGAACAAAAAAGAAAACAGCGGCAGAACTGAAAGCTACACAGGAAGCAGTTTCAGAAGCACATTAGTACAGTTCAATCATCGCAATGTATAGCAAGCAATGATTGATCGATAAAAAATAAATTCTCTTACAACATGAAAAAATATCTCGTTATAGCATCAATGGTTTTGCCCGTGCTGGTAAATGCACAGGTAAAGTCCAATGCTGAATTGAAAAGTTTGATCACCAAATCGTTTGGCTATTTCCCTAAGATAAAGGAAGTAGAAAACACGGTTGCCACGGCACAGCAAAAATTGAGTCTTACACAACTCAACAAAATGCCTGAAGTAACAGGCGATGCATCGTACAACTACATCAAGCCAAAGATTGTGATACCTATTAATGGTGTTGACTTCCAGTTTGCACCTGTGCATAGCGTTAGTACGGCCATCAATGCAAACTATGTGCTGTTTGACTTTGGGAAGCTGAAGGCAAACATTGAACGTTCCAAAACAGATATTCAACTGGCACAACACAATGTGGAGTACACAAAGAATATGCTGGCCTATCAAGTAGCCAACGTGTACTACAATATTGTGTACCTGCAAAAAGCCATCAGCATACAAGACACGGTACTGAACTACCTGAATGAAAACAGGACCGTTGTTGAAAACAAATTGAAAAATGGCGATGCCATAAAAATTGACTTACTGAACATACAGGCAAGCATTGATGCTGCACAGAACCAGAAAGTTGACCTGCAGAACAGTTTGCAAAAACAGTTGAACCTATTGGAATACACAACAGGCAGCAAACAGAACACAGGCACTGCATTTGATTTTGACATGAACCTGGTGGATGTGAACACTGCCCTGTCGCAATCGCAAACCAACAACATGGATTTTGTTTTGTTGAAAGATAAAATCAAACAGGCACAAAATGATCTAGAAGTGACCAAGCTTGGCGACAAACCACAAGTAGCTTTACATGCAGCCACCGGTGTAAAAAACGGATATGTGCCCAATGTTGGCCAAATGCGTTTCAATTATGTAGCTGGTGTGTCATTCTCCATACCCATTTACAATGGCGGCAAAACAAAGCAACAGGTAAAGCTGTCGCAAACCATTGTCAGGCAAAACGAGCTTGCTGTGGAAAGCTTAAGCAGCAACTACAAAAAAGATATTGAACAGGCATTGACCGATGTTGCCACCAACCTGGAAAGGATTGCCAATACGCAAGGCCAGATAGAACAGGCAAAAGCTGCACAAACACTGGCTGCCAACAGGTTCAAAAATGGAGTGGGTACCAATCTGGAAATTACCAATGCAAGCACCAATGTAGAAAGAGCAGCATTGACAAAATTGCAATACGAATACCAATTATGCCTTAGCAAAGTTGAACTGGCAAGGTTAATGGGTTATCAATATTGGTAAAAGAGTGGTACACACTTTTGCCGCTACAACGATTTCATGTTTAGGTTTTGGTTGTAAGAGGGGTTGCAGTAATGCAGCCCCTTGTTTTTTAATGTAGCATAGACAATCTTATTAAAATTGCTACCTTGTACTAAAATTCACTCAACCAAAACCAACCAATTATGTTTACTTCATTGCTTGCACATTTAAACTGGCTACACATTCTTGTAGCAACAATTGTCTATTTTGTATTGGGAGCTTTATGGTACAGTAAGGTACTGTTTGCCAACCCCTGGATAAAGGGACATGGCATTATTGTAAACGAAGCCGATGCCGCGAAAGGCATGGCAGGTATCATGCTAGGCAGCTTTGTACTGTTTTTTCTAGTAACAACAGGTGTTGCCATTATGCAGCAACTGATACCTGGTTACAATTTTAATGCGGTGCAATCCATTAAACACAGCTTACTGATCAGTTGCCTTTTCTCCTTTGCCACCATCAGTATTGGTTACCTCTATACCAAGAAGCCGTTGGTAGTGCACTTAATTGATGGGCTGTACCATGTTATAGGTATAACCATCGTTGGGTTGATATTGACTTTGTGGAAGTGATTTTGTAAATTGGTTAAACTATGTGTAATGATGCTACTTTAGGTTATACATAGTTTAATCAATTGTTTTAATTGAAAATTTTTGGCGATGATGAAATCAATTTCAAAAGAAGTTGAATCGGATTTACTTAAGTTAGGACTTTATCAGGTTGTTGGTGGAATAATTGGAATGTGTTTGATTGTATGGAGCATTTTCAAAATACAATCAATAACAGGGCCATCTCTTGTACTTTCAATTTTTATTCTTTTATTTTTTACCTACTCTGTTTTTTGTGGTGTACTTTGTATTAAAGCAAAAGACAATGCTTTAAAGTATTCACTCGTAAATCAATTATTTCAATTAATTGGATTTGCAATGTTTGGCTTTGCATTCAAATATGTAGCAGGAGTGTATTTAACTATTGGGCTTGATTTGACGAATACAATAGAATTTGGCTTCAATGCAGGCATATCCAACTTCAATTTTAATATAAACATGCATGCAGATAGATTAGAAGTTGATTTTAATATAGTAGCTTTTGGAATTATTTTCTGGATTGATAAATTAATGAAGAAAATAAAAACTGAAATGGAAATTAGGCAAGTATCCTCTATTGCATCTGCTGAAGAAGATTGTCCTACGCTTCCATAAAAGCCCAACAAAATTCCACCTGCTCATGGGTGCGACGCCGAGAACGTTTGGCCAGCCTACTGCTGCCCGTAACACAAACCTTACAGCCAATTAAAATTGCCAAACCCTATCTTCGCAGCTATGCATTATGTATCTGCCGAAGGGCTCACCAAAAGTTATGGTATCAACCCATTGTTCAGGAATATTTCCTTTCACATCAATGAAGGGGAAAAGATTGCGTTGATTGCACGTAACGGCGTGGGCAAATCTACCCTGCTACGCATTCTAAGTGGCCAGGAAACTACCGACGAGGGCAAGCTCTTCATCAACAAAGATGTTACGGTAGCCCTGTTTGAGCAGGACCCGAAATTTGACGAGACCAAGACCGTACTCGAAAATATATTCCATACCAACCATCCCGTAATGAATGTGATACGTGAATACGAGCTGGCCAGCGAAAGCGAGGATGGCGAGGCGTTGGTGGAGCTGTTTGGCAGGATGGACGATTTGAATGCCTGGGAATTTGAAGTAAAAGTGAAGCAGATTCTTACCAAACTGAATGTGCACCATTTAGAACAGCCCGTAAGCGATTTAAGCGGTGGCCAACGTAAACGGGTGGCATTGGCCAAAACATTGATCGATATTGGGTTTGACCATAAGCATACTTTGCTGATGATGGATGAACCCACCAACCACCTCGATGTTGAAATGATTGAGTGGCTGGAAAACTACATCAACCAGGAAAATGTTACCCTGCTACTAGTAACGCACGACCGCTACTTTCTAGATGCAGTAAGCGAAGAGATATGGGAATTGGAAAGGGAAAACATGTACGTGTACCGCGGCGATTACGAAAACTACATGGAAAAAAAAGCGGCACGTATTGATAGCGAAATGGCCAGTATAGACAAGGCCAAAAACGAATACCGTAAAGAGCTTGAATGGATGCGTAAGCAACCAAAGGCAAGAACTACCAAAAGCAAAAGCCGACAGGATAATTTCTATGATGTGGAAGCCCGTGCCAAACAAAAAATTGAAGATGTGCAGGTGGAACTCCAAATGAAAATGAGCAGGCTAGGCGGCAAGATCATTGAAATGAAGAAAGTGTACAAAAGCTATGGCGACCTGCAGATATTAAAAGGCTTTGACTACAATTTCAGTAAAGGCGAAAGGATTGGTATTATTGGCAAGAATGGTGTGGGCAAAAGCACCTTCTTAAATATGCTGCAAGGTATTGAACCTGCAGACAGCGGAAAGATAAACGTGGGCGATACCATTGTGTTTGGCAACTTTTCCCAACAGGGCCTGGTAGTAAAAGAAAATGTGCGTGTAATAGAATATGTAAAAAGCATTGCCGAAAACTTTCCGTTGGCAAATGGTGGCAGCCTTAGTGCCGCACAGTTCCTGGAGTTGTTCCTGTTTACGCCAGACAAACAATACACTTATTTGAATGCGTTGAGCGGTGGAGAAAAAAAGCGTTTACAGTTGTTAGCAGTACTGTTTAAGAACCCCAACTTTTTGATTCTAGATGAACCGACCAATGACCTGGACCTGCCTACGCTTGCCGTGCTGGAAAAGTTCCTGGAAGAATACCAAGGCTGTGTAATGATTGTAAGCCACGACCGTTATTTTATGGACAGGCTAGTGGACCATCTTTTTGTTTTTGAAGGCGAAGGCGAAGTGCGTGACTTTCCCGGAAACTATACCCAATACAGGATCTGGTTAAAAGACAATGAAAAGAAAGACAACAAATGGCAATCGCTTGAAACACATAAAAGCAAAGGCATTTCGTTGGATGAAGCCATTAGCAACACAAAGAACGATGCACCACCACCTGCAACCAACGTAAAACGCAAACCTTCTTTTAAAGAGAAAAAAGAATTTGAAGACCTGGAAAAAGAAATTGCCGCACTGGAAGCAGAAAAAAACAAGATAGAAGAACAGCTAAGCAATCCCGAACAGGACTTTAGCCAACTGAATTTATTGAGCAAAAGAATAGGGGAGATAACGGCAGACCTTGCCAGCAAAGAAATGCGTTGGCTGGAGCTAAGCGAGATCATGTAAAAAAGAAACGCAAGTCGGTAGTCGGGAATCGCTAGTGTAGCACATTACTTACTTGCGATTAACGATTTACGACTTGCGTCAAAAAAAATCTATCTAAAAGAAATCAATTCCACATCAAAAATCAACGTGCTGTTTGGTCCAATTACCGCACTCACTTGCCTGTCGCCATAACCCAAATGTGGCGGAATAAAGAAACGGAACTTGCTGCCCTGTGGCATGTACTGCAAGCCTTCTGTCCAACCCTTGATTACTGCACTCAACGGAAAGCTCGCTGGCTGTCCGCGCTGCACGCTACTGTCAAACACGGTTCCGTCAATCATGGTACCATGATAATGGCAGGTAACGGTATTGCTTGCATGTGGCTTGGGACCATCGCCCAAAGTCAATACTTCATACTGCAAACCACTTTCGGTTTCGGTAACGCCTTCACGTAATTTATTCGTGGCTAAAAAATCCTGGCCAGCCTTCAAATTGGCTGCACTTTTTTCTGCTTTCATTTCTGCTAGTTTATCTGAAACGCCCATGATTAAAAATTTTCACGAAAATAAGTGTATCATCTTGTTCCAATTATTTTTTTTAATGTAACCAGCAATGGAACAATACCTAGCTTTTGCGGCGTCGCACCCATCAGGGCTTTAATATAACTGGGCTTTTAAAGAAGTATATGCTGTAATGTGAATGATAAAATTTGAAGGACGGAAAACAAATTGCTCATTCAATGAAATTCCAAAAGGGAAATACCAAATTCCACCTTGCAGATAATCTGTATGCTACTTGTATAAATATGTTCATTACCTTCTCTAATATTCGCAACTTACACCAGTACTTGCATAAAGCACATTTTTCGGTTCGGTTCCGAAGGAATTGAAAAAATTGCGAAGCATAATTTTTTCAAAGTAGCGAAAAGATTGCTGTTGCAAGTACGAAGCCATGCGGCTTGAGCTTAAAGATTTTTAAAAATTAGAGAGCTCAAAAAACTAATAAACTTCTATACTTTATCTTGCCTAAACGCCTCTATCTCCTCAATAAAATTCTTCGCTTTAATAACCGATGTCCATTCTGCACTACCAAACAAAAACTTGAACCATTTTTTATCCATGTTCTTATCATTAATGTTCCTGTACAACCAAATAGAAACATAGGCAAAAGCCAATGCAATAGGCACTGCAATCAGCCAGAAACCCCAATCACCACTCATTATCCATGTAGGTGTAAAAAACCAGGTGCAATAAAAAGGCGACTGCAAAAAAAGTATCCTTGCACTTAGCATGGTAGATGCCTGTAGCAGAGACAATTTTTCCTGCACATCTATCACGCTTTCACTATTGTCTATCTGCTTAATCAATACTACTTGCTTTATGTATAGCACAATTGCAATGGTAGTAATCAATGCAATCATACCAATAGAAACAGCAAACGCAATTTTTGAGAAAGTAAGTGAGTGTACAACCAAAAAAACAAGAAACAATACCCACGCAATGCCAGCAATGATCAGCCAGAACTTTTGTGGCAACAACCTGTTCAACTTCGATTTTGCTTTCTGCTTCTGCAAGTCTTCAAAACACTGCATGTTCAATGCCCAGGATTGCATGTTCAGTAGCTTGGACTCTTCCAGCTTTTTATCGTAAGCCTGCCAAAGGCTTTGCAATTCTATATCTTCCATATCTGTTAACTGTTATGCGTTAAGAATTTTTCTTTCAATTTTTCTTTGATGCGGTTTATTTTGGTAGCAACATTGGTTTCGGTAATACCCAATATCTCCGCTATTTCAGCATAGCTCTTGCTCTCCAGATAAAGAATCATCAAAGCCCTGTCAAGCTCCTTCAGCTCGTTAATAAACTGCTGCAATAAATGAATGTTGGCTTCTGTTTCCAGGTTGCTATCGGCCTTGTCTTCCACATCCATGCACATTTCTGTAAATGCAATGGTGTTACTGGCCCGCTGCTCCTTCCTATAAAACGAAATGGCTACATTCAATGCAATGCGGTACATCCAGGTACTGAACTTATGGCTGGCATTAAAGCTGTGGCCCGATTTCCATAGCTGGTAAACAATTTCCTGTGCAAGGTCTTCCCGGTCATTTTTATTGGGACAATACGAATGGCATATCTTAAAAATAATTCCCTTGTTGTGCTCAATCAACTGTAAAAAATCATCTTTGTTATGCTGTGTATCCATTAACGGTTTCAATATGCTTTATACAATTATTCGCACAAGGGCTTTGAAAATCACAATGGCGGGTAAAATATTTTTGTGGCCATGCTATAAACATTGTGCCTAAAGCAAAACTGCGGGGCATAACAGTATGCCCCGCAGTTTTGTCAATCATTTTTGCAATGCATTCTACATCCGCTCCTTTAAAAAGGCAATGGCTTTTTTATGCGAATCTTCTGTAGCATCTTTATTATAAACAGGATTGGACGGGTTGGCAAAACCGTGGCCTGCATCGTAACGGTACACGCTGATGTTCTTGCCTGCCTCTTTCATGTTTTTTTCAAAAGTGTTTACTGCTTCGGGATTAATGCCCTTGTCCTGGTTGCCAAAAAAACCAATCACATCGCAATTGATGGTTTTCAGTTTCTCCATATTGTTTTCCGGGCGGCCATAATACATAATGCAACCCGCTGCCTGCTTGCCTGCAATAATGCTTGCCTGTAAGCTCCAGCCACCGCCAAAGCACCAACCAACCGTATAAATTTTGGCATTGCTGCCTGCATAGCCCAGCCCGGCCTTGATAATATTTTCCAAACGCTCTGGCTTGGCGGCACGCATGTAAGCCGCTGCGGAATCCCTAATGGCACTTACTTTTCCATCGTACATGTCCAATGCCAATACATTTACATTGTCCAATTCGCTATAATAAGTGTCGGCTTCCTTTTTAATATAGTCGTTCAGTCCCCAAAACTCTTGTATCACCAACAGCCATTTATTGCTTTTCTTTTTTGCAGGTATAAAATAGCCCTGTGCATCCATGCCATCGGGCGATTTGAAGGAAACAGGCTTGCCCAAAGGATTTTCGAGCTTAAAGTACCTAGGATTTTCATGCAACTGGGCAAATCCGGGCCTAGCCGCATCTTGTTGTATCATTTCCCTGGTTTCGGCATTGAAACAGCTAATGGCACAGGCCTGCGAAAGGGGCTTTGGCTCTGGCGTTTTAAAAGTATAACCCAACACGACTGCCGTTAAAAAAGCGGCGGCGGATAGTAGCAGTAAATTTTTCATGGTTGTTTGTTTTGTATGCAAAGATTTGAACGTTAAGTTAACACTTGTCCTTTAGAATTGTTTGATTGCCCATTACAATTTCGGTGAATCGTTTTTTTGCATTAGGTTTGTACGACCTCTGAAAGTTTTCTCTTTCAATTTCCATATTACAAGGTCATTTTTTGGTAATGCACAAAAAAGTTTGTGTGCTTATCTATTGAATTCAGTCGTGTAGGAATGTTTTTTGCCACGGTGGCAAGCAGTCGCTAGGTGTTGCAGGTCGGCATTGGTCCGGACGTTGATGGTTGTCCCGATAGCTATCGGGACCATTAAAATTAATGATGCACAGAAGCTAAGTAAATACGTATTCATCATTATAAACCCTACCTGTTGAATGACGGGGAGGACAAACTTTTTTTATGGCAAAGTATATTTTTGTTACAGGTGGTGTAACCAGTAGTTTAGGCAAGGGCATTATTGCCGCAAGTTTGGCAAAGCTGTTACAGGCAAGGGGCCTTACAGCTACGATACAGAAATTTGATCCTTACATTAATGTGGACCCTGGTACATTGAACCCTTATGAGCATGGGGAATGTTTTGTAACGGAAGACGGTGCCGAAACCGATTTGGACCTAGGGCATTATGAGCGTTTCCTGAACATTCATACTTCGCAAAAAAACAATGTTACCACTGGCAGGATTTACCAGACCGTAATCAATAAAGAGCGTGCCGGCGATTTTTTGGGCAAAACGGTACAGGTGGTTCCACATATTACCGATGAGATAAAACGCAGGATGCAATTGATTGGAAAGGATGGCCAGTATGATATTGTAATAACCGAACTTGGTGGTACCGTGGGCGACATAGAGAGCCTGCCCTTTATAGAAGCGGTTAGGCAGTTGCAATGGGAACTGCCAGAAGAAGATGTGATGGTGGTACACCTTACCTTGATACCTTATTTAAAAGCGGCAAAAGAGCTAAAGACAAAACCCACACAGCATAGTGTAAAAATGCTGAGTGAAACAGGCGTGCATCCCGATGTGGTGGTTTGCCGTACGGAAGAGCCGTTGAATAACGACATCAAACGCAAGATTGCCCTGTTCTGTAACGTGAAAGTGGATGCGGTGATTGAAGCAATGGATGCATCTACTATTTATGAAGTGCCTTTATTGATGCTGCGTGAAAAACTGGACCTATACTGTTTGAAAAAATTGAACATTAAAGAATTTGGAGAGCCGCATTTGGATAAATGGAAACTGTTTCTGGATAAACTGAAATACCCGAAAGCAAAAGTGACCATTGGTTTGATTGGCAAGTATGTGGAGCTGCAGGATGCATACAAATCCATTCTGGAAAGCTTTATACATGCCGGGGCAATGAACGAGGTAAAAGTGCAGGTAGTGAATGTGCACAGCGAATTTATTACCAAAGAAAATGTTGCGGAAAAACTGGAGGGCTTGGATGGGCTATTGGTGGCACCGGGCTTTGGCCTGCGTGGCATAGAAGGAAAGATTATTGCCGTGCAGTATGCACGTGAACAAGGGCTGCCGTTTTTTGGTATATGCCTGGGCATGCAGATGGCTGTAATTGAATATGGCAGGAATGTTTTGGGACTGGCGGATGCACACTCAACCGAAATGGACGCCAATACCAGTCATGCCGTTATTAATATGATGGAAGAGCAGAAGAAAATAAAGATGATGGGCGGCACCATGCGTTTGGGGGCTTACCCTTGCGATATTGTGGAAGGCACCTTGGCCCATAAAATTTATGGCGAGCTGAAGATTACCGAACGCCACCGCCACCGTTACGAATTCAACAACGATTACCTGCAGGCTTTTGAAAATGCAGGCATGGTGATGAGCGGGAAGAATACGGACACAGGCCTGGTAGAAATTGTGGAACTGCCCAACCATCCTTTCTTTATTGGCGTGCAGTACCATCCCGAACTGAAAAGCACCGTAGAAAAACCGGCCCCATTATTTGTTGGTTTTATTGCGGCAGCAAAAAAATACAATGAAACAAAAAGTGCATTGATCAGCTCTTTGTTACAAAGAGAAATGGTGTAACATTTTTTAAGATAATTTGAAACAGCCATGCACAAGCATGGCTGTTTTTGTTTTAGTGGATATGTGTACTTGAACATGCCTATTGGGGAAATATTTTTTGCTTTACTTTGACTGTTTTATTTTGATTGAAGCCATTATTTTTAACTACAACTACATGCCAAATATTAACCTGCAACCAATTGCTTTTGTAAAAAATTCGAGGACTGCACCAACGGATGATTTTTGGGGAAGCATTGTTTCCGAAATCGAATTAGCAGCAACTGTACCAACAGGAGCGTTTAATAATATCTCTGATTTTTCCCATCTTGAAATCATTTATTATTTTGATAAGGCTGTAAAAAATGATATTGTATTTGCGGGTCATCCACGCGGTAACAAAAATTACCCGTTTACAGGCATCTTTGCTCAACGTAAAAAAGACAGGCCCAATACAATTGGTCTCTGTACAGTTGAATTGTTGAAGCATGATGGAAGAATCATTACAGTAAAAAACCTGGATGCGATTGATGGCACACCAATACTGGATATAAAGCCTGTAATGAAAGAGTTTCAGCCAAAGGGCACCATTGTTCAGCCGGCATGGGTAAGCGATTTGATGAAAGACTATTGGACCTGATTTTTCTTTTATAAACGGTTATATCAATACAATAATTCCTTCTATATTCATCCTCTCAAAACAAGCATCACATGAAGCAAATAAAACTTTGTCGTTTTTTATTTTTCATTCCCGCTTTCCTGGTTTTTATTGCTGCCCATGCACAGCCGCCAAAAGGCATTAAATGGCTAAAGGATGGCAGTGGCTACTATGCCAATGAAAGTGGCGAAATTGTAAAGTACCAATTGCCCGATTTTTCCAAAACCGTTTTGGTTGACAGGAAGTCGCTGATACCCGAAGGCAAAACAAATGCCCTAGGCGTACGCAATTTTTTTATGAGCGATGACGGCAAAACCGTACTGCTATACAACAATACCAAAAAGGTTTGGCGTTACGATACCAGGGGCGATTATTGGGTACTGAACATTGAAACAAAATCGTTGAAGCAACTTGGTAAATCACTGCCTGCCTCGTCGCTCATGTTTGCCAAACTATCGCCCGATGGAAAGTATGCAGCCTATGTTAGCGGTCATAATATTTATACCGAGGAACTGGCAACAGGTAGTATGAAACAGCTTACCACAGATGGTACCAATAAATTGATCAACGGCACATTCGACTGGGTATATGAAGAGGAGTTTGGCTGCCGTGACGGTTTCCGTTGGAGTGGCGATAGCAAGAGCATTGCCTATTGGCAAATTGATGCAACCAAAATCAGGAACTATTTGATGTTGAACACAACGGATTCCATTTACTCCTTTACTGTGCCTGTTGAATATCCCAAGGTAGGTGAGGACCCATCATCCTGTAAAGTTGGTGTGGTGGATATTGCCACGGCACAAACAAAATGGATGAATGTGCCTGGTGATGCAGTGCAACATTATATTCCAAGAATGGAATGGGCTGCCAACAGCAACGAACTGATAATACAGCAACTGAACCGCAAACAGCAAGAAAGCAAGGTCATGTTGCTAAATGCCAAAACAGGCGAGGCCAAAACCATTTATGAAGAGACTGATAAAGCATGGATTGATATTAAAAGCCGTTGGAACGACGATGACCCAACCGGTTGGGAATGGCTGAACAATGGCAAGAACTTTTTATGGATAAGTGAGAAAGATGGATGGAGGCATATATATGTTATTAGCCGCGATGGTAAAAAGGAAACCCTTGCTACCAAAGGCGATTACGATATGATAAGCCTGGAAGCCATTGATGAAAAGAATGGCTATGTGTATTATATGGCATCGCCGGACAATGCGTTGCAACAGTATCTGTACCGTAGCAAATTAGATGGGAGCGGTAAGGCAGAACTGATTTCTTCTGAAGGAATGAAAGGCACGCACGAATATAAATTGTCGCCCAATGCAGCTTATGGAAAGCATAGTTTTTCAAATGCTGCAACTGCACGGGAAGAAGAGTGGGTAAAAATTCCCTCTAACGAAGTAATCAAAAGCGGCAATAAGAAAATGAACCCACCAATGCCGGTTGAAGGAACGAATATTGAATTCATAAAAGTTACTACAGATGATGGCGTGACATTGGATGGCTGGAAGATAATGCCGGTAGATTTTGACAGCACCAAAAAATACCCGGTAGTGTTTTATGTATATACAGAGCCGGGTGCAACAACAGTGACCGATAGCTATGGCAGTGCCGGAACATTTTTGTACAATGGCGATATGGCTGCCGATGGTTATATACAGATAAGCCTCGATGGCCGCGGTACCCCTGCACCCAAAGGTGCTGCATGGCGTAAGAGCATCTACAGAAAAGTGGGCATACTAAACATACAGGACCAGGCAGCAGCTGCCAAAAAAATATTAGAGTGGAAGTATGTTGACAAAGACCGTATTGCAGTTTGGGGCTGGAGCGGTGGTGGCTCTACCACACTTAACCTGATGTTTCAATACCCCGATATTTATAAAACAGGTATTGCTGTTGCACCCGTTGCCTACCGTTTAAGCTACGACAATATTTACGAAGAGCGTTACATGGGTCTTCCGCAAGAGAACAGGGAAGACTATATCAAGGCATCTGCCATTACGCATGCAAAAGGATTGAAAGGCAACTTGCTGGTAGTGCATGGTACAGGCGATGATAATGTGCATTACCAGAACACAGAAATGCTGATTAATGAATTGGTTAAAAACAATAAACAGTTTTCTTTAATGAGTTATCCTAACCGTACACATAGCATCAACGAGGGTAGGGGCACATCATTGCATTTGGCCACTTTGTTCACCAATTACTTAAAGCAGCATTGCCCGGGTGGTGCAAGGTAAACAAGCTTCTAAGTTTATAGAATGCCTCTATAACAAAAACAATCCCAAACTTATCAATGAAGTTTGGGATTGTTTTTTTGTGCGTAACCCGCCTGTGCGGGCCGGGCTTTTCGTTCCTGCTCCTCATAACACAAGTGTTATTGTGGGGCATCCACTCCAATCCCTTACGCAACCTGCTATTGCTAATCGGTGTTGCAATTTATTTGGCTGCACTGTTGTTCATCCACTCGTTTACAAAGCTGATGTAGCTATCGCTTATGGGCAGCTCGGCACCGGAGCTTAACATGGCTTTTTTATTGAGTATGGCTTTTACGTTGCCCACAGGAACAATGTAGCTGCGGTGTATGCGTTTGAACTGATCTGTTGGCAGCTTTTCCAGCACTGCTTTTAAAGTCATTAATGTAAGCACGGGCCTACTATTGGTAAGGTGTATTTTTATATAATCTTCTAGCCCTTCTATATAATCAATGTCCTTTAGTTCAATCTTCAGCATCTTGTACTCGCTGCGAACAAAAAGGCTTTCATTCACCAGGTTTTTCTTTGCGGTCCTATAGTTGTGAAACTCCAGTGCCTTTAATGCTGCTTTCTTGAAACGCTCAAAATCTATCGGCTTCAATAAATAATCAATGGCATCCAGCTCAAAACCATCAAACGCAAATTTTTTGTAAGCGGTTGTAAAAATGGTCATGGGTTTTTGTGGTAAGGAGCGTACCAGTTCTATGCCCGTAATATCGGGCATGTTAATGTCTATAAACAAAAGGTCTACCTGGTTGTTCCGTAAAAAATGGCTACCGTTAATTGCATCGTCAAAGGTTTGCAACAATTGCAGCTCGGGCAGCTGGCTTATGTATTCTTTAACCAGTTCCAGTGCCAATGGCTCATCATCTATGGCAATACATTTCAATTGCATACAATATGGTTTAGTCTTGCAGAATCAGTTGCACGGTAAATAAACTGTTTTCCCTGGTAATATGTAAAACGTGCCTGTTGGCATACAAATGCTCCAGCCGCTTTTTTGTATTGCTGATGCCAATGCCTGTTCTTTCTATCTTGCGTGTTACCGTGAATATCTTGTTCTGTGTCAAAAACGTAATGTTTTTTTCTTCGGCAAAAAGCTTAATGGTAATCACGGATTCTTCATGGTTGCTTAGTCCGTACTTGAAAACATTTTCAATAAAGGTCATCAATATTAACGGGGCAATTTTCTTGTTGTCCAATATGCCGGTTATCGAAAAGTCAAGTACCACTTTCTTGCCCAAACGCAAACGTTGTAATTCTATATAATCCATAATACAGTCCACTTCGCTTTGCAGCGATACGTATTCCTCATTCACATCGTCCGTTACATAACGCATGATGTTGGAAAGTTTCATGATGGAGTTGGCCGTTTCGTTGTTCTTGGTGACGGCCATAGAATAGATATTGTTCAAGGTATTGAAAAGAAAATGCGGATTTATCTGTGCCTTTAAAAAAGAGAGCTCTGCATTGGCTTTATCTGTTTCTGCCTGTGCCGCTTTTTCCACGGCCGTCTTCCATTGCTTTGCCAGTATAAGGGCAAAGCTCACTGCAATAAGCATGATGAAGAGGAAAAAACTGATGATGTCTATTAAGGGTCTTTCCCTTGCCATGTCATTGGGCATTGGCGGCGGCTTCATGTCGCCATCTGGTGGTGGGCTTGGCTTATGCTGGTTATTGAAACCCATTTTAGGTTTGCCTGCTACTGCGTTCAACCTGTCGAAAGGGCGAACAAAGTGGATGCTTGCCAATAACAGTATAAAGGAAAGGATGTATAAGAAATATCTTTTTTTAAAGAATAATTGTGGTGCCAGGAATAAAGTGTGGGTATAAAAAATAATCACGTATATCATCCAGAATAGCCAGTAATAAGACGAGGACAACAAGGATAGGATACTACCGTTCTGCATTTGCCCCGAAATGAAGAATAGTGGCAGGCTCACAAAAAAAAGCCATCCTATAACATGCAGTATGATAATGTGTTTTTTCAAAAAAGGCATTTACAAATTAAAGCTACTTATACAGGAAGCAGTTTTTTTCTCGGTAATTTGTAGGGATGTGTAGATGGAATTTTAGTCGCTTGTCTTTATATCAATTACTTTCAGTTGCAGGGTCCTTTCATTGTTCCATTCGTTCATGTCCAATGTAAAAACTATGTCCAATGGTGTATTGTTTTGCAGCAATGGAAACTTGTGTGCCATGTTGAAACCGATACCCGTAAAATGGATGTTTTTCTGTTTGACGGAAAAACGGATATGCTGTTCTTTTACAATTCTTGAAAAACCTGTATCACTGACCCTTTTGGCAACAAATGTTGGCCGCATGTTTTCGGGGCCAAAGGGCTCCATTTGGCAAAGGATATTGTAGAAAGCCGTGTTCAGTTCCGTAAAATCTATTGCTGTGTCTATTATGATTTCAGGTATCAGCAAACGTGGGTCTATCTGTTGAGATACGGCTTTTTCAAAAGCCTGGCTAAAGGCATCCACGTTCTCCGGCAGCAGGGTCATGCCCGCTGCTGCAAAATGGCCTCCATATCCCAATAAATAATCTTTACATGCATAAATGGCTTCGTACAGGTTGAATCCGGCAACACTTCTGGCACTGCCTGCAACATAATCGCCGCTTTTGGTAAGCACTACTGTTGGGCGGTAATGTTTTTCAATGAGCCTGCTGGCCACAATGCCTACCACGCCTTTGTGCCAGTGTTCCTGAAAAACAACGGTTGTTTTTCTATGTGGAAAGTCTTTGTCTTTTTCTATGATGGCCAAAGCCTCTTCGGTAATGCTGCTGTCGGCTTCTTTCCGGTCGCTATTGTCGCTATGCAGCAATGCGGCAAATTCAAGGGCCTTGTTTTCGTCCTGTTCAATAAAAAGCTGTACGGCTTTTTTTGCATCATCCATCCTGCCGGCGGCATTAACCCTTGGGGCAATAATGAATACCAGGTTGGTAATGTGCATTTCCTTTTGCACACCTGCCAGTTTCATTAGGGCATTGATGCCTGCACAAGGGTTTTCGTTTACTTTTTTAAGGCCATAGAATGCCAATATGCGGTTTTCGCCTGTCATGGGTACAATATCCGCCGCAATGGCCGTGGCAACTAGGTCAATGTACCGTAAATAATTCTCGTCGGGCAGTTGCAATCGTTCACTTAGTGCCTGCATCAACTTAAAACCAACGCCACAACCGCATAATTCTTTATACGGGTATGCACAATCTGCCTGCTTGGGGTTTAAGATGGCCATTGCGGGCGGAAGTTGGGCATCGGGCAAATGGTGGTCGCAAACAATGAAATCGATGCCTATTTCTTTTGCATAAGAAATCAGGTTGGTACTCTTGATGCCGCAATCCAATGATATGATCAGTGTAAAACCATTTTCCTTGGCGTAATCGATGCCCATTTTGCTGATACCGTAACCTTCCTTGTAACGGTGCGGTATGTAATAGTCCACATTGTGGAAAATATTCCTCAAAAATTGGTACATACTGGCTACGCTGGTGGTGCCGTCCACATCATAATCGCCAAAAACCAAAATTTTTTCTTGTTGATTGATTGCAGTAATAATGCGTTCAACTGCCTTGTCCATGTCTTTCATCAACCATGGCGAATAAAGGTCTGTTAGTTGCGGCCGGAAAAAATGTTTGGCTTTTTCAAAAGTGTCATAACCCCGTTGAACCAATATTTTACAGAGCGTTTTATTTACTTTGAGGGCTTCATGAAGTAGTTGGATCTTCGCCTCATTGCCGGGTAATATATGCCACCTTTTCTCCATGAAATTGGTTAAGGGAATTTGGGTTTGTAAGATTCCTGAAATGAAATTAGCGAACTAATTGTATTTGTAAAAATAATAATGGGTGGCATCAATAGGTCCTGTCGGTGGTATATCTTACCAGTTCTTCCAATGCGTCGCGTACTTCTGTTTTTGGAAATTCGTACAGTAGGCCCAATGCTTCGTCCCTGTAGGCAAACATCTTTTTTGTGGCGTAATCAATGCCCCCGGCTTTTTTTACTTCATCAATAACAAACTGCACTTTTTCCTTTTCGGTATTCTGGTTTTTTACAATGTAGATGATTTTTTTGCGTGTTGCAGCATCGCAGTTGTTGAGTGCGTATATAATTGGCAGGGTCAGTTTCTTTTCCCTGATGTCGTTGCCGGTAGGCTTGCCTACATTGACTGTTCCATAGTCAAACAGATCATCTTTTATTTGAAAGGCCATGCCTGTTTTTTCGCCAAACAGCCGCATTTTTTCTATCAAGGCATCATCGTCAAAGGTAGAAGATGCACCTGCTGCACAGGCCGATGCAAGCAATGATGCTGTTTTGCCTTTGATAATATCGTAGTAAACGCTTTCTTTCAGGTTCAGGTTACGGGCTTTTTCCATTTGCAACAGTTCTCCTTCACTCATTTCTTTTACTGCTTCAGAAAGTATCTGCAATGCCTTGTAGTCCTTGTTATTCAGGGATAATAGCAGTCCTCTTGTAAGCAGGTAATCGCCTACCAGTACGGCAATCTTATTTTTCCATAGGGCATTTATGGAAAAGAATCCACGCCTTTCCATTGCATCGTCCACCACGTCATCATGTACCAAAGTTGCTGTATGTAAAAGTTCTACCAGAGAAGCTGCCCTATAGCTGGTATCGTTTATCTGTCCACCAAGTTTAGCACTTAGCAATACAAACATGGGACGTAACTGCTTGCCCTTTCTTTTTACAACGTATTGCATGATCCTATCCAAAAAAGCTACTTTACTCTTTAAAGCTTCTTTAAAATGATGTTCAAACTGTACCAATTCGTTTGCTATAACTTTGCGGGCTAGATTCATTCTTAAAAATATTTCGCAATATACCTTGATAAAATAATAGTATGATGCAACATAGAAAGATTGGTTGTTGTCTAAGAAATTTTAGAAAAGTAAAATAAATTGTAAATTTTTGGTATTTTATTTGCTTTGTTTACTTTCGCAGAGAATTAATTGTTCAAAAGAGTTTTTATCCATTCATTTCAAATATTACTTATGGCAAGCAAAAAGTACATTTTATCCGCAATCTTGGTTGTAATGATACAGCTTACAGGATTCGCACAAGGCAACGACTGGGGTTGGGATTGGAAAGATAGTTCCAAGATTCCTTCTAAGCGTATGCCGCAGCACAACGAGTTTTTAAATAACAACTACCCTTATCCGGCACAACCGCGTGACCAATGGGAACTTGGTTTTGGCGCCGGTCCTTCTTTTATAATGGGCGATGTTAGGCCAAAAATTGGCATTGGCGGTTCTATTACAGCTAGAAAAGCACTTAACCATACTTTTTCTGTGAGGCTTGGTTATTTTGGTTCATTGAATTCTGGTGAATCAAAATCGACTTTTGATATAGCTGTAGGTAAAAATGCTTACAAAAACCAAACCCACATGGCTGGTTTTGATGTAATTGCATCTTTAAATACACCTAGCTACTACAGGGGAAATCCTAAAACAAATATTTATGTTTTGGGTGGTTATAGCTTTATTACTTCTAGGGTTACAACATCAAACCCTACTGGTACTGCTACATACCATACTTACTACGGTCAAGGTGCAGGTAATTCTCAATCAGGAATTATCGGTACTGTAGGTGGTGCCCAAGTAAATAACAGAAAAGCATGGACTATGCTTCACGGTATAAGTGCCGGTGCAGGTATTGCATTTAAATTGAGCAATAAAGTAAACATTGGTTTAGAGCAAAGGTTTACTACTCCTCTACCTGGATATGATTATTTAGATGGTAGAGAAGGTGGTAAAAGCAACGATATTTACAGCTTTACAAGTGCAAAATTGAACATCAATATGGGTAGCACTGCTAAGCACGTGCAGCCTTTATGGTGGATCAATCCTAACAACTTTGCTTACAATGAGTTGAACAAACCAGCTCACATGAAAATGCCAAAAGTTAAATTGGATGATGCAGATGGCGACGGCGTTACTGATCAGTTTGACCTAGAACCTAACACTCCAGCAGGTGCAAAAGTGGATAGCCATGGACGTGCTTTGGATACTGATGGTGATGGCGTTCCTGATTTCAGGGATAAAGAACCATTGACTTCTCAAAAATGTTTCCCTGTTAACAATGATGGTGTAGGTACTTGTCCAGAACCATCTTGCTGCAAGGAATTAAGGGATGAAGTTTCTAAATTGAAAGAAGAAGTTGCAAAAGGTGTTAAAGGAACTGGTGACTGTGCGATTGCAGATTTACCAAGCATCCAATTCAAAGGCAATTCTAAATTGACAAAAGATGCCCAAACTGTTTTGGCAGCGGCAGCACAAAAAATAAATGCAAACCCAGGCTGTAAAGTAAAAGTGGTAGGTTATGGTGCTTCTGATAAAAAAGCTCAACAATCTAGCTGGGAAAAGGTAAACGCTGTAATTAAATATCTAGTTGAAAAACAAGGTATTGCAGAAAGCAGGTTTATCTTCTCTTATGGTCAAGAAGGTGATGCAAATACAGTAGACTTACAAGGTACAACTGAAGATGGTCCTAATACCGCTCCAGCACCTCACCCAAACTTAAAAGGATAAAATAGGCCTTACCTAAAAGGGACAAAAGTTATCCACATAAATGCTAGCCTCTTTCGTAATATTACGAAAGAGGCTTTTTTATTAACCCATGTGGAATAAAAAATGGGAATTATCTCTATAAATGCAACTTTTTCTTACAATTATCAATCATAATCTTACGTTATTTGACGTAGAATACATTTCAAGCAACGATTCCGTACCCGTGATTTATTAACATTCGAATTATGTTTAAACAAAAACTACTTCTTCTTGCCGTTTTTATGGCTCTTTTCTTAACCAGCTTTGCTCAATTGGGTGGGGTGCACAATTATTCTGATACTTCTTATATTTCCCCAAGGAATATGTCCCAACAGGGCGACTTTTTAAAGAATAAAGGCAATTTCCCTTCCAAGCCACGCGACCAATGGCAAGCAGGCTTCTTTGTTGGTTTTCCCTATATTGATGGAGATTGCCCAATGGCCTTTCATGGATTGGGAAAAGGCTTACAAAGCTACGCATACGGTTTTGGTGTGCATGTGCGTAAAGCAATGGGTTATGTAATGTCTGTTAGAACCTCTTTTGCATACTATAATATGCTGGGTCTTGATTATCAGCCTAATGGAAACTTGAATAATAGCCCTACCATTTTAGCTTTGTATGCTAATGCTCCTAAAGGATATGTACACAATTATAGAACAATGGCATTTGTTGGTTCAATAGAAGCTTTGATTTCCTTAAACAATATCATGTTCCACACAAAGCAGCAAAGATGGAATTTGTACGGATTGTTAGGTTATACAGCATTGAACTATCGTACTAGGATGAATTTAATGGATGGTGCTGCGAACAGGTATTTATTTGAAAACGTAACGCAGTATTATAGCCAAGGTTGGACCAGGCAACAACTTAGGTCTGCTCTAAGGGATATGGCCGATGATTCTTACGAAACAGATGCAGAAGTAAACGATCGCCGTCCGGGTATCATTAAACATTACCAATTAAGGCACTGCTTTAGTTCTGGTTTAGGTATCGAATACAGAATGGGTAAATCCTGGTCATTAAGTTTGGAGTATAAAAGGATACAAACCCGTGATGACTATGTTGATGGCTGGTTTAGGCAAAGTGGTGACTTACGTTATCCAGTATTCACTTCCGAGTGGGACAATATTGCCTTTGGACAATTAGGTGCCAACTTTAATATCGGTAACTCCAAAAAAAGGACACCGCCATTGTGGTGGTTGAATCCATTGGAATTTGTTTACTCGGACCTAAAAGATACCAGAAAAGCAGTAGCAGCGAAATTTGTAGTAAAAGATGCTGATAAAGATGGTGTAATGGATGAGTTGGATCTGGAACCTAATACGCCCGAAGGCTGCCCTGTAGACACACACGGTGTTACTGCAGATACGGATGGTGACGGTGTACCGGATTGTAAGGATAAGGAAAAACTTACGCTGCAAAAATGTTTCCCTGTTGATGCGGACGGTGTAGGTACATGCCCTGAAATTAAACCTGCATGCTGCGATTCATTGCGTCCTGTACCGGTACCAGAGCCTACAAAAGAATGCAGGATCGGTGATTTGCCAAGTATTCAGTTCAAGGCAAATAACTACCAATTAAGCAACGACGCAGAGGCAGTATTGGCTGTGGTGGCAGATAAAATGAAACTGAACCCGAATTGTAATATCAAGGTGGTAGGTTACGGTTTGCCAACCAAACGCAGCCAACAATTAAGTTGGGATAGGGTGAATGCAGTTATCCGCTATCTTGTTGAGCAACAGAACATAGCAGAAAACAGGTTCATTTTTGAATATGGCAACAAATCAACCACAGACGCTTTGTCGGTAGATTTGATTGGAACAATGGAGAGCGGACCAAATACGGTTAAACGCCCTTATGCAGAACTTCCCAAGAAGAAGGAAGCAAACCCTTTCAAAAAAGGAAGATAATACTGCAAAATCGATAAGTATTTTCAAGGCCCTGGCAATATTGCCAGGGCTTTTTATATTATTCTTAACTCTACAAATTAATAAACCTGCTACATGACACTTAAATTGCCCGCAAAAGCTTAACTTTGCAAACTTCCATGAAAAGATTACTTACATTTTTATTGATTACTGGCTTACTCACATCATGTGTTTCAAAATTTGCCAAAATCCAAAAAAGCAAGGATACACAGTACAAATTGAAGATGGCCGAGCAATTCTATGCAAAGAAGAAATACAACTTGGCCCAGCAGTTGTTTGAAGACGTATTCCCTTATATCAAAGGAACTTCCCAGTTTGAAGATGTGTACTATAAATTCGCTTACTGCTCTTATTACGACAAGGATTACCTGAATGCGGAAAACCTTTTTAAAACTTTCGTGGAAACCTTTCCCAACAGTGCAAAAGCCGAGGAATGTGAATACATGAGGGCCTACAGCTATTTCAGGCAATCACCTAAAGTGGAACTTGACCAAACCAATACCAACAAAACAATTGGTTTGATGCAGGCATTCATCAATACCCATCCAACATCCGAAAGGGCAAAAGAAGCCAGCAAGATTATGGACCTATGCAGGGAAAAACTGGAAACCAAGGAATATAAAAGTGCCGAACTTTACTATAATTTGGGCTATTATAAGGCTGCAGCAATTAACTTTACAACCGTTTCTGAAAATTTCCCCGATTCTAAAAAGTCGGATGAATACAAACTGCTTGTTATAAAATCTTATTTCAAGTATGCCGAAATGAGTATTGAGGAAAAGCAGCAGGAGCGTTATGAGAAAGTGATTTCTGAGTGTGTGGACTTCCTGGAGCGTTTTAAAGACAGTAAATATTCTGCTGAAGCAGAGCGGTATAAAAATTTATCAAATAACTATATCAAAAATTTGAAAAATGAGCAAACTAAGAAGGCAGCTTAGTTCCAATACACAAAGTGTTGTTGAAACTAAAAACTTGATTGATATTAAAGCCAAAACAGGCAACCTGTATGAATCAATTTCAATTGTGGCAAAACGTGCCAACCAAATAAACATTTCTTTGAGGGAAGAGCTGCATAACAAATTGGAAGAGTTTGCAAGCCATACCGACAGCCTGGAAGAAATTCATGAAAACAAAGAGCAGATCGAAATTTCTAAGGCCTACGAAAAAATGCCCAACCCTGCAATTCTTGCAACCCAGGAATTCATGGAAGACAAGATTTACTACCGTAAGAATGACGAAGACTTATTCAGATAATCTAAGTATATCTTAAAGAAGCAAAACGACAGTATAACTACTGTCGTTTTTGTTTATTTTCAACCTTTGATTTATATGCTTGAAAAAAAGAAAATATTACTGGGCATTACAGGAAGCATTGCTGCATACAAATCCATTTTACTGGTAAGGCTGCTGGTAAAAGCCGGGGCAGAAGTGAAAATAGTCATGACGCCTGCTGCAAAGGATTTTGTATCGCCGCTTGTTTTGTCAACCTTGTCCAAGAACAATGTAATTGTCGATCTGGCAAATGACAATGCCTGGGCCAACCATGTAATGCTGGGCCGTTGGGCCGATGTAATGTTGATTGCCCCCCTAAGTTGCAACACATTGGCAAAAATGGCCAATGGTTTTTGCGATAACCTTCTCCTGGCTGTTTACCTCTCTGCTACCTGCCCTGTAGCCATTGCTCCTGCAATGGATGAAGACATGTGGCACCATCCTTCAACAAAAAGGAATTTGGACTTGCTGGAAAGCTATGGCAACAAAATTATACCCGTTGCCAAAGGCGAACTGGCCAGCGGCTTGTTTGGAGACGGAAGAATGGCCGAACCCGAAGCAATTGTACATTACTTGATCGCATCTTTTTTTAGGACCGATGAATTAAAAGATAAGCATGTACTTGTTACTGCCGGGCCAACACACGAAGCCATAGACCCTGTAAGGTTCATCAGCAACCACTCCACAGGTAAAATGGGCTATGCCATTGCAGAAGAAATGTATTTACGTGGTGCCAATGTAACTTTGGTTACCGGGCCAACCAATCAACAGGTACAGTTCAAAGGTATTCAGGTAGCAAAGGTTTCTTCTGCTGAAGAGATGTTTGATGAATGCAACAGGTATTTTGACAATACCGATATTGCAGTAATGAGTGCTGCGGTAGCAGACTATAGAAGTGCTGAAATAGCGGATCAGAAAATAAAAAAGAAGTCAGACCAGTTGGACCTGCAACTTGTTAAAACAAAAGACATACTTGCACATCTTGGTAAACAAAAAAAGCAGCACCAATTCGTGGCTGGCTTTGCACTGGAAACAAACAACGAAAAAGAAAATGCAATAGCTAAATTGCAGAATAAGCATGCAGATTGCATTATACTCAATTCATTAAAAGAAAGCCAGGCTGGCTTTGGCTTCGACACCAATAAGGTTTCTATACTATACAAAGATGGTTCGGTAACCGATTATGAACTGAAAAGCAAAAAAGAAGTAGCAAAAGATATTGTTTCATTTATTATTAACCATATACATGAAAAATAAACTCATCCTGTTCTGTTTGGCAATTGCTATGGCCGCTGGTGCTTCTGCACAGGAGCTCCAGGCAAAAGTTACGGTTATTGCAAGCCGTGTACCAACCACGGTCGATAAAAAAATATTCACCACGTTACAGACACAACTAAACAATTTTCTCAATAACAGGAAATGGAGCAACGAAGTATTCAAACAGAATGAAAAAATTGAATGCAACTTCCTGCTCAATATCGAAAGCGTAATAGAAACAAATGTGTACAAAGCTTCGTTAACCGTACAGGCTGCAAGACCAGTATTCAACTCGTCTTACCAAGCTGCACTGGTTAATTTTATAGATGCAGACATTGCCTTTAAATATATCGAATACCAACCCGTGGAGTTTAACGACAATAGGGTACAGGGTTCAGATGCAATGGCTGCCAACCTTACTGCCGTGTTTGCCTACTATGCCTATGCCATCATAGGTTTGGACTTTGATTCCTTTTCGCCCAAAGGCGGTGAAACCTATTTTCAAAAAGCACAGAACATTGTAAACAATGCACCCGAAGGAAAGAATATTAGCGGCTGGCGTGTTTTTGATGGATTGCGTAACCGTTATTTTTTAATGGAGAACCTTATGAACAGCCGCTACAATATTGTGCATGATGTAATCTACTCCTACTACCGCTCAGGGTTGGATAAAATGTATGATGCAGAAGCCGAAGCACGTTCAAACATCCTGCAGTCGCTTATCCAGTTCCAGGCATTCAACAAAGAAAACCCCAACACCATGATTGTGCAATTTTTTATGCAGAGCAAGGCACAGGAACTGATTGGCATCTTTAAAAAAGGCACTCCACAAGAAAAACAAAAAGCATTTGAAGTACTGGCCCAACTTGATATAGCCAATACTGCACGCTATAAACAGGACCTGCAATAATGAAAATAATAAAGCCCTTTTTGTTTTGCCTGATGATGGTTTTTTGCTTGATGGCCTGCAACAATTCCAAAGCCAAAAAGATACCCATCAACAACATGAAAAAAATAATGTGGGACATGATTTGTGCCGATGAATTATATGCACAAACTGTTGCAAAAGATTCCACATTAAAAAAGAAGAAAGACAATATCAGGTTATACGAACAGGTATTTACCGTAAACAATATTTCCAAGGAAGCATTTTACAGCAGCTACCGCTACTATCAGGAACATCCTGACGAATTCAAGGTACTCATCGATTCTGTGCAGAGCTATGGCAATACACAAAAAATAAAGCCCGTTAAGATTGCCATACAGAAACCGTAACAAGCGATGCTGTGGTCTTTATATTTGTTACTGGAAGCCTTTATATTATAACATAAGCAAACAACTGCTTCTTGCAGTTGACCATTGATATGACTTATAAAAAAGCGTGACCAACAACATAGAAATAAACAACAACAAATGAACAAAGTTCTAACGAATGCAGCAGAAGCCATACATGATATAAAAGATGGCAGTACAATTATGCTTGGTGGTTTTGGCCTCAACGGCATACCCGAAAACAGCATTGCAGCATTGGTAAATAGCGGCGTAAAAAACCTTACCTGCATCTCCAACAATGCAGGGGTAGACGATTTTGGGCTGGGTATGTTGCTGCATACAAGACAGATCAAAAAAATGATCAGCAGCTATGTTGGCGAGAATGCAGAGTTTGAACGACAGTTATTGAGTGGCGAACTGGAAGTGGATCTGGTACCCCAGGGAACCTTGGCCACAAGGATACAGATGGCAGGCATGGGCATACCTGCATTTTTTACACCCGCTGGTTATGGAACCGAAATTGCAGCAGGCAAAGAAGTAAGGGAATTCAATGGAAAGATGCACCTGATGGAACTAGCCCTACATGCCAACTTCTCCATTGTAAAAGCATGGAAAGGCGATACAATGGGTAATCTTGTCTTCAGGAAATCCACCAGGAATTTTTCTACTTCCATGGCAAAGGCAGGCGATATAACCATTGCAGAAGTTGAACACTTGGTTAACCCCGGTGAACTGGACCCCGACCATATACATGTAGCAGGTGTATATGTGCACCGCATATTCCAAGGCAAGGATTACGAAAAAAGAATCGAAAGAAAAACAGTCCGCTTGACAAAATAACTTTACCACCATGTTTATAAGTGCAGGTTTTTTAGCCATCAACTATGGGGTGCATGATAAGATAGCACAGTTCTTTGCCGACCGTGAACCTCCTGCCAATAATTTGTACTGGCATGAAAAACTGATGTACCTGCGTCCTTCTCCCGGCTATCTCTTTATACCGGTAATGGCAGATATGTTTAACCGCATAGGCATTAACAGGGATGAGATACTGGCAGACACTTACGTCAATCTGATGGAAGCAATCGGCCATATTGCGGCACAGGAAGAAACCAAACAAATAACACATGCACAGGCGGTAGAAGCCTGTATTGACCTGGTAAAAAACAATCACACCAACCAATATTACTATACTGCTGTGGTTGATTATTTAAGGGGTGGCAGCAACAATTTTATAGCCCCGTTAGCAACACCCTTTAAGGCATTGCATAGGGGCGACCTCTTCCTGCTTTCTGCATGTGTATTGAATGTTGATGATGCACAGGCACAGCAAGTAGTACGGTACTGGTTTGCACTCATCAGCTCTTTTTTATTGATGGATGATGCCGATGACCTAGAAGGCGATAGGGTTTCGGGCGATGAGAATGCCTTTCTTGAAAGCGGCCTGGACAAGCAAGGCATTGACAGGATAAAAGAACTGCTTGGTAAAAACCTTGCTACCATCAAAGAAATCAATGCAACGCTTGCAAAAACAATCGATGCTAAATTTGTTACAATGGCAAACCTGCCACATATAGCAGTATACTTAAACTAATTTTATGGCACTTGATAAATACGGCATTGCAAAACGCATTGCACAGGAACTGAAAGACGGCATGTATGTAAACCTGGGTATTGGCATACCTACTTTGGTAGCCAACTACATTCCCGAAAACATGACGGTAATACTGCAAAGTGAAAATGGTATACTGGGCATGGGGCCATACCCGGTTGAAGAAGAAATAGATGCCGATTTGATTAATGCCGGCAAGGAAACCGTTACCCTTATTAAAGGTGCAGCCCTGTTTGACAGTGCCGAAAGCTTCGGCATGATACGAGCCGGAAAAATTGACCTGACTGTTCTTGGTGCAATGGAAGTAAGCGACAGCGGCGATATTGCCAACTGGAAGATACCCGGCAAAATGGTGAAAGGAATGGGAGGTGCCATGGATCTGGTAGCAAGTGCCAGAAATATCATTGTGGCCATGATGCATACAAACCCCAAAGGCGAAAGCAAACTGCTGCCACAATGCACATTGCCATTAACCGGCGTGGGCTGTGTAAAAAAAGTGGTTACGGAACTGGCCGTGCTGGATATTACCGAAAACGGATTCGTGTTATTGGAAAGGGCACCCGGCGTAACAGTAGAAGAGATAATCAGCAAGACAGCAGGCAGGTTGATTGTGCCCAACAATGTAAAAGAAATGGAACTGATGTAGCCAGCCGTATTACAGAACCCAACTGTAGTGGCGTCGCACCCATCGGCTATACAATAGCATTCAGCAATGTTGCTGCATGCTAATCAACAAGGTCATTCTTCACTGCAAAAAATACAAGGCCTGCAGTGTTCTTAACGCCAAAGCGTTCCATCAACCTTTCCTTGATGCTTTCCACAGTGCGTGCACTGATATCCATTTTGTCGCCAATTTCCTGGCTCGTAAACTCCATGCATATAAACCGCAACACATCTTTTTCCTTATCGGTCACTTCAATGGAATTGTTCAGCGAAGGGATGGCCTTGGCCTTATTATGGGCACGTTTCAACAATATCCTGTTCACAAAATTGTTCAGGTAATAACCCTTTGCGGCAACTTCTGTAATGGCCTTTTTTATTTCAGCAGGGTCGGTGCTTTTAAGTAAATAACCATTGGCACCGTTTTCCATTAAATGCGTTACAAATTTCTCATCCTCATGCATGGTCAAAATAAGAACGGCAATATTGGGATAATATTTACTGATATGCTTGGTTGCTTCTATACCATCCTTAATGGGCATCCGCAGGTCCATCAGCACCACATCTGGGGCAGCCGCCTCTATATTGTTCAATAGCTCTTCTCCATTCTCTGCTTCCAAAACAAACTTGATATTGGGAAAATGGCGTAAAGAAAGTATGACCCCTTTCCGGAAAATCTTATGGTCATCTGCAATGGCTACTTTTATTTCTGCTGACATAACACCGCTAAGGTAAATGATCGGTAATTAGGAAGGTGCATCCAACATTCAACACAATGTGTATTACGCCTGTTCGCCCTCTTCCCTTGGTATCTCTAAAGTCACTTTAAAAAACGAATGCGAAGTGTCCTCTTCATATAGGATGTCGCTATGTATAACGCGTAGGCGGCTCTGTATATTTTTCAGTCCAAGACCATCTTTGTTCCTGGTAAACTTGATGAACTCCTGCTGCGTAATGCCCTTGCCATCATGGTGCAAACGAAGTATGATCTTATCTGTAGCATCATGCTCCGTAAGGTGTATGAACGAAGCGTTGCTATGCTTGAGTATATTGTTTACAAGCTCCTGTATAATGCGGTAGGTAATGAGCTCCTTTTCTGGTTTAAGCCTTGTTTTATAATCATGGAACTTACAGTTGGCGTTTACCGAACCTGAGTTGTTGATCTTTTGAAAGAAATCGTTCACGGCCGATTCAAGGCCAAAGTTCTTAAGCGTAGGCGGCATCAGGCTATGCGAAATATTGCGTATCAGTTGTATGGTCTCATCAATGATCTGCTTTGCATTGAATATGGATTGCAGTTGTGCTGCCTTGTCAAGGTTTACCAGGTTCTCGTTCAGGTACAGCCTTGCCGTTGCCAATAATGGGCCGGCATCATCATGCAGGTCGGCGGCAAGCCTTTGCCTTTCCTCTTCCTGCAACTTGATGGATGCACGCAACAGCATCTTTTGGTATTCCGCTTCCATGCCCTGCATTTTCGTCTGGAAACGCATTACACGGCGTTGATGAAAAATAATAAATAATATCAATGCCAATGCAAGCATTATCATACCGATGGTACCAAAAAAAAGAACCGGAGATATCTTACCCGACTCAACAGGAACTTGTAATAAACTATTCATTATTGCAGGCTTCAATCTTTTAAATCATTAATATAATACATGCTGTTGGGGTTTTTATGAGTATTGGAAGTAGGCTTGTTATTGATGCAGAATGCAATGGCAATAAGGATGCTCTTTAAAATATTCCCGATTCTTGAAATCTGCTCAAAAACAAATGTGTCCGCATTTTTTTCGGTGGAGTTCACGGGAATAAAAAAACTGAAGAAAGTGCCGGCACAATAAATCAACAGGGCCGATACGATCCAGAATTCGTAATGGTTATAAATGAATGTTGTTTCCGTGATTTTTGTCTTCTGGAAAAAGTAGATCAGGCAAAGCAGCAAAAGCAGGATGAACTCTATTGGCTGCGTGATATCGTCATAGGAACTGAGTTTGCCCAGTACGAAATTCTTGCATATCCATACCAATAAGAAAATAATAGACAGCGCCAGCAGAAACTTTTTGAGCTGCTTCTTTTTGAAAAGCGTGTAAAAAAACAGGAAAACCAGTTGCGTTTCTATTAATGTGAAAATATTGATCACAAAAATGGTAGAGATGGATTTTTGGGCAAGGTTCTTACAAACAATGTCCACAATAACCCCCGTAATCACCAAAATAAAAATTGTCCATTTCAGTTTTTGCTTCCAGTTGAAACTGAATACGCAAAAAGCCAAAATGGACAAAAAAGGAGAATAGATTGATATATTATGTAAGTCCAACAAATTAAGCTACGGGTTTAAATCAAAAATAATGATTAAACGCAACGTTACCTAATAATGCGATTAAAACCAGTTGATGGCATCAGCCGGGTTGTCAGGGCCACAACTTGGAGGGCAAATAGTGCTTCTGTCTGCAACAATGCCTTTGTTTTTAATAATTTCGCCATTGTCGCCAATGGATGTGTATTCAAGAATATTGCTGCCGTTTTTGTCAACGCCAACCAATACCAATTGTTTAACGCCTAAATCATTGATGGCATTGAACATCCTGATGCCGGTACAGCCAGGTTGTGCCAAAATGCTTTCCAAAATATTCCTACCAGTAAATGAAGCCAATACATCGTCGGGGTTCTGGTCATGCCATCTTTTAATCATCTTTGCTCCGAGCTCATAGCCAATATCCTCGCCAACTTCTGGGTTGAATGAACGGTTTTGCTCTATCACGCGGCCTTTTACTACAATTAATTCTTTTGACATTTCTTCTGGGGTTAAATAGGTTAATGAATTTGGGGTGTTTATGGTGCAATTTGAAAATCATCTATTTATCCACAATGCCTCTTTTGTATCTCCCTAAAAGCTTAAATTTGGTAAGATTCAATACAGATAAGGGTTTGAAAGCATTGAACAAGTAATCCTACTATCATTATTTCCGTAATTGTTCTATTGATATACCGTAATTTTACGGTCTATAAAACTAGGAAGTTTACCATTTTTGATAGTAAATGTGCATAGAAAGATTACGAAAGTCTCTTGCTGACCAAAAAATGTGGATAACCCGAAATTGAACCGTAATTGGAATAAAAGCCAAACCCATTAATATTTTAACCCCATATGGCTACTGAAACAATCATCCGTTTAGCTATTGCCGATGATCATAAGATATATAGAGACGGGATTAAAATGGCCTTGAAAGACCGGGACTACATTAAGATTTTATGGGAAGCCGAGGATGGGAAGGACATGACCCATCGACTTGCAATTAAGGAGCCCGATGTTTTACTGATGGATATACGAATGCCCGAAATTGATGGCATTGATGCCATTAAACTGATACGGCACCAATACGAGAACCTGAAGATTATTGTATTGAGCATGTACGATGACCAGGAAATAATTACGCGGATGATGGAGATGGGGGCCAACTCGTACCTTACCAAAACAACCGATGCCGACGAAATATACCATGCCATACTCACTTGCATGAATGAGGATTTCTATTTTAATGACCTCGTCAATTCGGCGGTGCTATTAAAACTGCAGCATAAGAAAACTGTAAGGCGTTTTTACCCTAATGCAGTCAAGTTTACCGAAAAGGAGCTTCGCATCATGAAGTTGATCAGCGAAGACAAGACCACCGAAGAAATATCGAAAGAGGTTTTTCTTAGCCCACGTACCATTGAAACAATCCGCCAGCAGATGAAACAGAAAGTGGGGGCAAAAACCATTGCCGGGCTAATTATGTATGCCATGCGTAACAAACTGCTTGAATGATGGTAATTACATGGAGCATAATTTAGTTAGACTTACCCATAAATAATTTGCTGGTTGACGGAACTAATTTTTTGTTTTGGATAATAGTCCCAAAGGAATACCAACCTGAAAAGAATACTGCTGCAGGTAATGACTATCGTTGCCTTTTTTATGGATGGAGGTAAGCCCCTGCTCTAACAATACACCAAACTTGACGCCCTTGTTGGATAGTATGGAAACCCCGGCATTGATGCCAAGGATGGCTGCATTGTTCAGGTTTTTGTCGTACTGATAATCGCCTGTTGATTGTACTGCCAACCAGTTTTCTGAAAATGCCCAAGCTATGGATGGCCCTGCCTGCAACTGCAATCTGGTACCTGTAAATGCATTGAAAGTGTACTGCATATATAATGGCAATTGTAACCAATGTGCATGGTTGGTCTCGGTTTTAATAAACCTGTTTGCACTGTCTGTAACTGTTTGCCTGTTTTGTATATACCGGTATCGCAGACCTGTAACAATACCCCAATGTTTGTTTAATGCAGTTTCATAATGGATACCTGCCATAAATGATAAACCAGTGTTGGGCTGTTGCACATGCAGTACATTACGGCTACTACTGCCTACACCTGGCGATGCAGATACCGATGAATTAAATGTATAAGAGGTAGTAGTACCTGTAAAAAGGGTACTGTTTTTTACCAAAGAAATGCCACTGCCACCAATGATATACCATTGATGTTTCCTGCTTTTTTCAATTTGTTTTTTTGTTACTGTTGTTGTAATTGTACTGTCTTTTATTGGGGTGTTTTTTTTGTTTTCTTGTACTGTTAAAATGCTGGAATCCTTTATTGGCAATGTGTCCACCGTTTTTCCTGTAATAGTTGCAATGGCTGTTTTGTGCTTTGCTGTATCATTTGTACGGGTAAGGATTTCACTAGTGCCTGCTTCTTTTACATTTTTGGGCGTGATTTTGTTTTGCTGATATGTACTAGTATTGGGTGAGGTAAAAGCAATTTGCAGTTTACTGTTTTTTGTAGGAAGAAGCATGCTGCCTTTGTTGATTTGCTGCCTGCTTTTTGTATTTGTAACAGTTGATGTATGGTTGCTATTGGTTAACGTATTTGCTTCGGTTGCTGCACCATTTTCTTCAGATGTTTTTGTCGTGTAGGATGTTTTGGTTTTTGCATTGGTACCAGTGGCTGTAACAACAGTAATCCTATACATTTTGTCATTACTAAGAAGCAGCCAAGTTGTAGCCATGCAAATAAATGCTATGGGCAACCATAACCAGAATGCGAACCTTTTTTTGCGGCGTTGATGCAATGCAGCTTCAACACCTTGCCACACTTGCGGAGATGGTTCAACGTTGAAACCTGCCAGTTTCTGCTCAATATCCTGTTCAAATTTTTCCACTGTATGCTTGCTTTTGCTGTGTTGAAAAATGCAGCCTTAGCTGTGTTGTTAATATGGCCCTTGCACGGCTGTATTGGCTGCGTACCGTATTTACGTTCATCTCCAATAAACCTGCTGTTTCAATATGGTCATAGCCTTCTACGGCAACAAGATTGAAAATAGTTTGATACCCGCTGGGCAATTGCCTGATCAGTTCAACCAGTTCCTTTGTATCTAAATCAATTTCGGGGCTGTCGTTGCTAACAGGATGCAGCTTAATATCATCCACCTGCATTTCCTTTTTATAACGGTTATGTTTCTGTAAGTAGTTCACTGCAGTATTTACCATGATCCTCCTGATCCATGCACCCAAGTCGCCATCATGTTTAAATTGGTGCAGTTTGGTAAACACTTTAATGAATCCTTCCTGCAAAACATCTTCTGCATCTTCAATGCTTTTGGTATAACGGTAGCATACACCCATCATGCTGCTTGCATACAGGTTGTACAATGCAAACTGTGCGTCTTTTTTGTTTTTGATGCAGTCTTTTATCAACTCCCGGGTTGGCATACGCTATAGCTTACTATTATGACCATTCTTGTGACACTTTCATTGCAATAAGCAAAAAATAAGTTGGGCAGCATGTTTGCCATCAAGTGTATATGCAATAAGCCCCTGCAAACACTGTTTGCAGGGGCTTATTTATGCTTTGTTTAAAATTTATTGGCCAATACCGCCCATGTCCGTTCCGCCACCTTGGTCTGCTTTGGTGTTTTTGCGTTTAAACAACTGCACATCAAACTTACCGAAGCGGTAACTGAAATTCAGACGTACAATTTGCGGGTCCCTTCTACGTTGGGCATCCTGTGTAAAGTACACGCTTTCAGAATAGGTCTTGTACAGTTGCGTACGGAAGATGTCGTTCACGCTTAGGTTCAGTGAACCGCTTTGTCCATTCTTCCAGGTCCAATCCTTGCGGATACCGAAATCAAAACTGTAACGTGGCAATACATATCCTTGTGCAGTAGGTTGGGCACCGCCGCCAAACATCATACCGCCACCTCCGCCGCCACGGCCACCTCCGCCACCGCCATTGTTTTGCGGCAATACTGTTTTGGCTTGGTAGTCGCCACTAAACTGTATGGATATGCCTTTGGCAATTTTGAAGCTATTGTTCATTTTGCCGAACCAGCTTACCAGCGAGTTGCTAATATCACTACCCGGTATGGTTGCATTGATTTTTGAGTTGAACAGGTTCACGTTCAATGTAAGGTCCCACCACTTGGTTACCGCTATCTTATTGGTCAGCTCCAGGCCATAAGAATAACTATTGTTGGCATTTAGGTAAGTATAGAAAAAGGCACTGTCTCCTGTCAACTTGTTTACATCACGGTAAGTGTAACGTGTAATCAGATCGTTGGTATGCTTAAAGAAAAGGGTAGCCAAAAAGTTGGCTCCTTTTTTATAGGCATTGTTGTAGGATATTTCAAACGAGTTGGTAAACTCTGGTTTCAGCCCCGCATTACCGATACTGATGTTTTGCGGATCGGTGGTGTAATCGGCAAAAGGCATCAACTGGAAGAAGTTGGGCCTGTTTACCCTGCGTGAATAATTCAACTGGAAATCCTGTGTAGGCGTTATCTTATAAGTAATGAATGCACTTGGGAAGAGGCTCAACGGGTAGTTTACTTTAAAGGTGGTGGAATCTGCCCCTGAGCTTTTTAATAGTGTACCTGTGTAGTTGGAACTTTCGGCCCTAAGACCCAATTGGTAGCTCCATTTTTTTATTTTGAAACTGTATGTTGCATAGGCAGCATATACCTGATCGTTGAATTTGTACTTGCTACTTGCCGCATTTGATTTTACAAATACGCTGCTTGAATTGTTGAACTGATACACATCGTTATCGTTCTTGAAATTCCTGATAGCTGCCCTTACACCCGCTTCTACTTTTGTGTTTTCGGTTATCGGGTTTTCATAATCGCTCTGCACGGTAAGAAACTTGTTGCTACCGTTTGCAAATGATTGCTGTATCAACGAAGGGTATTTTGGTGTACTAAAAGGATAGGTGTTTGAAGTAAGCAACGAGTTGTTGTCGTTGGTACTGGAGTTGTAATTGATGTCTCCAGAAATATTATGGCCACTTTTGGTGAAGTTGTGTTTGTAGCTTACTTGCGAACCAAAATTCCTGAAAATGCCTTCACTTGTTGTGGTTGCATTGGTTCTTGAACTGTAAAAAGGATTGGAATAAATAAATGAGTCAACAGACTGTAACTGGTCGTTATCAAAAGAACCTTTGTTGTAGTTGGCAGAAAAAGACAAAGTGTTCCTGTTGTCAATCAAATAGTCTAGCCCACCACGAAAGAAACCAAAATAACCGGAGTTGGTAGAGTTGGTGTTCTGTTTGAACAAACTGGTAGTGGACAATAAATTCGTCCTATCTGTTATACCGGTTGATTTTGATTTACGTTGGTTAAAGTTGCCACTTGCAAAAAAGTTCACTTTGTTTTGGCGAAGGTTTATATCACCACCAAGGTTTATCCTGCCACGGGTATCTACACCGGCCCTTACACCGCCATTGTATCCGGTTTTTTTGTTCTTCTTTAAAACAATGTTCAGGATGCCTGCATTGCCACCACTTGCATCAAATTTTGCGGATGGGTTGGTAATGATTTCCACCTTGTCAATAATGTCAGAAGGTATCTGGTCCAACGTCAGGGTAGTGGGTCTACCATCAACAAAAATTTGTGGGGTGGCATTACGCAATGTTACATTGCCATCAATATCCACGTTTAACGATGGAATGCTTTTCATGATTTCTGTAGCTGTTTGCCCGGTACTCACGATGTTCTTGTCCACATTAAAAATTTTGCGGTCAATACCCAACTCAAACAATTGCTTGGATGCGGATACGGTTACATTGCCTAGATCTTCGGCACTTGCTTCCAGCTTAATGTTGCCCAGGTCAACATCGGTCATATTGGCTGCCGCTTCCATACCGCCGCCAGCAGCACCGCCCTGTGGCATTTTTACGTCAAACTTCAAACCCTTGTCCAATGGTTTGTAACCAAGTGCAGACACTTTCATTTTAAAATTGCCAAAAATGGGCAAACCTTCTATGCTAAAGTCGCCATTGTTTGCACTGATTACTGTTTTCAGTACCACTTCCTTCATCTTTTTTGTTGCGGTGTCAAACTTGTTGCCATATAGCACCGCCGTGGCACCTTCAATACCCTTGCCTGTTTTGCTATCCACAAACTTTCCGTAAAAATGACCAATTGTTGCGTTTTGGCCACCGCGGCCACCACCGTTTCTTGCACCGCCACTACCATATTGTGCAAACGTTGCAGTACATATTAATATGGCGGCTGCTAATAGAAAATGTTTTTTCATGTTATATAGGTTGATATTTTTCTTTGGCAAAATTGTGCAATTCATGCAGATGTGCGGTTTTATATATGTACAAGCGGTATTATGACAATTGTAATTGGGCAAAGTTGCGATATGTTTACGGTGAACATTCTTTCATGCAAGGCGAACTTGCTTAAAGCAGGGTAATCAATATTTGAACCAGTCCAATGATAAACCCTAAAACTGCCCCTAGTACTCCCACAAAACGGAACTCTTTAAACATGATTGCACGTAAGGTCTCTTCGAGTTTGTCCGATGAAAAACTGCTAACCTTGTCCATCACGATCCGTTCAAGATCCAGTTCGGATTGAAGCCTGTTTATATAGCTGTTCATGATTTGCGGAAACAGGATTTCCAGTTCGGCAGTAAAAACAGCCTTTAGTTGGGCAATGGTCTTGTCGCCGATTAACATGCCGATCATGGGCATTTCCTGGGCAAGCTTTATGCGAAGAAAATGGTCAATATGCCCATCTATCATTGGCATGAGCTGCTTTACGTTTTCCGGATCGGTCACTTTTTTCTCAATGTCCTTAAAAGATAAAAGCTCCTGGCTTACCAGTTTACCCAGCTTTTCGGCAAACTGTTGCTGTTTTTTGGGAAAGATTCCTTGAAAAGTGATGCCCAAAACTTTTTTTGGCTGCCGGGGATGAAAAAGCATTTTTAGTGCAACCCAGTTCGTAAACCACCCAATAAAAGCAGAAATAATGGGAATAAGCAGTAACCGGTAATCCATAAAGTACAATTAAAAGAAAAACCTTGTAAACATCATCAGCTTACAAGGTTTTGGTATTAAGGGAGAACGAGGGGTCTCGAACCCCCGACCTACAGTGCCACAAACTGTCGCTCTAACCGACTGAGCTACGTCCTCCGTTTGATTTTGGACGGCAAAAATAGCCGAAATATCCATTCGGCAAAAATGAAAATTTAATTTATTGTCCTACCTTCCAAAAAACAGCTTTTTAAAACCTTTGTTAATAGGCTGATGCACATGGGGAATAATATCAAATTCCAGTACATTTGGTATTCACGATGAAAAAATTGATACAGTTTATGAAGAGTAGAAAAGGTCTATTGGTGCTGGCTGCATTTGCATTCGGCGGATTGTTTTTTGCATTTAGGAACAGCTCATCTTTCGGCGATGGCAATTCGCTCGAACAACGTAAGAAATTGTTGGCTGCCATCGGTTCGTTATTGGAGCAGCAGCATTATAGCCCCAAACTGATTAATGATGCGTTTTCTAAACAAGTATTCAAGAAATACCTGGAAGAATTGGATGGTGACAAGATTGTATTCCTTCAGTCGGATATAAACGACTTCAAGAAATACGAAACATCCATAGATGATGAAATACATGGTGCAGAAATAAAGTTTGCACCTGCTGTGAGCCTTGTTTATGAAAAAAGGATGGCAGAAGACCTGGCTGTTTATAAAGATGTTTTATCACACCCCTTTGATTTCACTGTAAACGAAGACATGACAAAGGATGGCGATAAGATTGGCTATCCTTCCAATGAAGCCGAAAGGAACGACAGGATCAGGAAGAAAGCAAAATTCCTGACGCTGGAACGTTATTCTGACATGATTGATCTGCGTGAGAAAACCAGCAAGGATTCTGTTCAAAAAACAGATGCACAATTGGAAAGCGATGCAAGGGCCAAAGTGCTTAAAGTGATTGAGAAGTATTACGACAGGATGAAGAACACGTATAAGGAGGATGACCGTTTCAGTACTTTTATCAATGTTATTACCAACCAGATGGACCCTCATACAGACTATTTTCCACCTGTGGAGAAACGTATTTTTGATGAGCAGATGAGCGGACGCTTTTTTGGTATTGGAGCACAGTTGCAGGAAGCGGATGGCGTAATAAAAATAGCAAGTGTTGTGGCTGGCTATCCGGCTTGGCGTAGTGGCGAGATTGTTCAAAACGACATTATTGTAAAAGTGGGTCAGGGCAAAGAAGAGCCTGTGGACATTACCGGTTATGCCGTAGAAGATGCTGTAAAGTTGATAAGGGGAAATAAGGGAACAGAAGTAAGATTGACCATAAAGAAACAGGATGGCACCACAAAAGTGGTATCGTTGATGCGTGACGAAATTGTGCAGGACGAAAGTTTTGCAAGAAGTGCAATTGTGCAGGACGGCAAGAATAAGATTGGATATATTTTTCTGCCCGATTTTTATGCAAACTTCGAAGATGCAAGTGGGGCAAGATGTTCAGAAGATGTGGCGAAAGAAGTAATTAAATTGAAGAGCGAAAAAGTGGATGGAATTGTGTTGGATTTAAGGAACAATGGCGGCGGCTCTTTGTATGAAGTTGTACAAATGGTTGGTCTGTTTGTGAACCAAGGTCCTGTAGTACAGGTAAAGGGTAGGGAAGGTGATCCACAGGTTTTGAGCGACAATAACAAATCTGTTTTGTATGATGGGCCATTGGCAGTAATGGTGAATGAGTTCAGTGCATCTGCATCGGAAATTTTTGCTGCTGCCATACAGGATTATAAACGTGGTATCATTATCGGCAGCTCCTCAACCTATGGTAAGGGCACGGTGCAAAAGAACGTGTCTTTTGGTAAGCCCATCGATTTTACCAGTGGCAGAACGGAGTTAGGTGCAGTGAAACTGACTTTCCAGAAATTCTATAGAATCAATGGCGGTTCAACGCAGTTGAAAGGCGTAACGCCCGATGTTGTTTTGCCGGATAGCTATGAATATTTGAAGATCCGTGAAAAGGACAATCCAGTGGCACTTCCTTGGGACGAGGTGAAAAAAGCCAGCTATCAAACTTCAAGCGATGACTTTGGTTACAGCAATGCAATAAAGCATGCCAACGATAAAATTAATAGCAACTCAACACTTGGCTTAATTAAGAGCAATGCAGCATGGCTGGCCCAGAACAATGAAAAACCCGTGAGCTTGAACCTGATGAGGTACCGGGATGAGCAAAAAGCCATCAAGACAACCGTTACACAAAACAATAGCCTGATAAAGCTTAAGGATGAAATGAATGTGTATGCATTAAGCGAGGATAAGGATAAATTTTACAACAATCAGGATAAAGCCAAAGGGGAACGTTATCAGGCCTGGTTGAAACTGTTGAAGACCGACCTATACATTAGTGAAACAGCAGGAATTGTAAGTGATATGATCACCACGAAAAACAATACCGTAAAGAAATAGTAGCATTGTATTTTCTAAAAGAGGTCGATAGGGAAATTGCCCTATTGACCTCTTGTTTTATGTATCCACATTGTGTGGATTACTACTAGGCCCCTACAGTTGGCTTTGGGTTAATTTTGATACACTACTTATTAACCCGTCATCTTCTATGTATACTTATATACTAAGTAATTACAAATCAATGAGGTTTGTGATTGTACTCTTTATGCTTGCAACAATATTCACCTCTTGTTCAAATTCGAAGAAGTTAGGGTATCATATTGAAGGGATGTCGGATTCTTTGACTACTTCTCTCCCCGAACTAAAAGCCCCTCAATCCGTAATACAAGTTGATGACATTCTGGAGATAAAAATTTTGGGTGCCAACCCTGAAACTGCCAACGATTTTAATACAAAAGGAGGGAGTTACGCAGGGGCCAGTACATCTGCAGTTAATTATTTAGTGGATCTGAATGGTGAAATCGAAATCTATAAAATTGGTAAGGTGAAAGTGGCTGGGCTTACAAAAGAGGCATTGAAAGAAAAACTTATAACTGCCATCTCCAAATATTTGAAAGAGGCGAATGTTGTGATACGGTTCATCAATTTTAGGTTTACCATGCTTGGTGATATCAGGTCACCAGGAATATTTACCATTCCGAATGAAAAAATCTCGATCATTGACGCGGTGGCTATGGCAGGCGATTTTGCCCCTTCGGCCAGGAGGAATAAGGTGAGGATCATCAGGGACAGTAGTGGCTTTAGAGAAACGGGCGTAATTAATTTCACACAAAAAACACTTTTCACGTCGCCTTACTACTATTTACGTCGTAATGATATCATCATTGTTGAGAAAGAAAATAAAGGGCAGCCAAATCAGGTTATGGCTACTGTATCCACGATTGTTGGTATAGTTACCAGCGTTATCACACTCTTTTATCTTGTCGGAAAAAAATAAATTAATATACCACCCACTTACAGATGAGCTATCCACAAGGCAGTCAGGAACAAAATTATTCACCGCAACAACAGCAAAATACAAACAGCCAGTTTGATATTAAGAAGCTGTTGTTTAAGCTTATCGGTTTTCTGCCATGGGTTGTGATATGTCTTGCTATAAGCATTTTTGCAGCCAATCTTTATATTCGATATACGCCAAAGCTATACAGGTTGGCAGCAACCATGTTGATTAAAGATGAGGATCAGTCAGAATATAAGAGCCTTAAAGAATTGAACATCATTCCTGGTAACCTTGATGTCAATAACCAGATCAATATATTGAAATCCTACAACCTGTCTGAACGGGTGGTTGATTCATTGAAGCTTAATATCAAGATAAAGCAGGAAGGCCGCGTTACTACTTCTGAATTGTATGGCAAACTGCAGCCTGTTACAATCAAATTGGTGGAAGAATCCCCAGAAGCAACACCTTGCAGTTACCACTTGCAGCTTTCACGTGAAAATTTCACTATTTCCGGCATCGGTGGCAACAGGAAATTTACTTATGGCGATACAGTTGAAGTAAGCTATGGAAAGGTGATTATTGAACGCAACCCAACAATAAAAATAGAATCCAAAGGATACCAATTACTGTTTGAAAACAAGAAGGCTGTTGCGGCTGGCATTCAACAAGGTATTTCAATTATCCGTGTAGTTGACGGCGGTGGCATTATTGAGATAGCTGTGAACGATGAAGTGCCGGAAAGAGGCATCAATGTGCTCAATAAACTTATGGATGTTTACAATATAGCTGGCTTGGATGACAAGAATATTGTTGCAAATAAAACCATCAAGTTCTTGAATGATAAACTTGTAAACATTACTGCTGAATTGGATAGCCTGGAAAGGGTTGCAGAAGCTTTCAAGGTAAAAGACAAAGTACCGGATTTTACACAGGCCGGTAATGCTTTTTTTGGGGAATACAATACAGTAGATCAAAATAAGAAAACGCTACAGGTACAGATATACTTACTGGGTCTTTTGGAAGCCTATATCAATGATTTTAAAAACACCTCCAACCTTATCCCGGTTTCTTTTGGTCAAGATGAATCGGTAATCTTAAAATTCATTTTGGAAAATAATGAATTGGTTTCACAGAAACAAAAAATGGAATTGATCAGCACTTCCAATGACCCACATATAGAAAAGATCAATGACAATATAGCACAGGTTAGAAGAAACCTCCTTACTGCAATCCGTAACACAAAGACCACTTACCTAGCCAGAATGCAGGCACTTGAAAGCAGTTACAGTTTGTTGGAAACAAAAATACAAAGCCTACCCTCTAAGCAACGGCTTACCATGAAACTGGAACGGGATATAGAGGTAAAGAAAAAAATGTATGTCGACCTATTGGAAAAGAAAGAGAATACCGAACTTTCCTTGGCTTCTAATATCAACAATACACGTGTTATTGATAAAGCCACTGACTTTGGCGTGATAAGTCCTAAAATTGGTCAAATACGCAGTATGTCAATAATGCTGGGTATCCTTATTCCCGTATTGATTATTCTACTTAAAGACTTTTTCAATACGAAAATACAGGACAGAAAAGAAATAGAATCCCAGACACAAATACCAATCTTAGGCGAGCTCTCTTACGAAAAAGACAAAAAGAATATTGTAATAGAAAACAAGAGCCGTAGCCCTATTGCGGAACAGTTCAGGTTAATCAGGACAAACCTGCAATACATGGTGCCTGATAAGCCTCTTAAATCAATCCTGGTTTCTTCATTCATGAGTGGCGAAGGCAAAAGCTTTGTGTCATTGAACCTAGCGAGCAGTCTTTCTATTACCGGGGCAAAAACAATCATCCTGGAGTTTGACCTGCGTAAACCTAAATTGAGTAAATACCTGAACCTGACAAATGATATTGGGCTTTCAAATTTCATTATCAAGGACATGCCTTATGAAGATATCATTCAACCAATACCAGATAGGGAAAATATTTTTGTTATCAGTTCCGGCCCCATTCCTCCAAACCCGGCGGAACTGTTATTGAGTAAGCGTACGGTAATGTTGTTTGAATACTTGAAAGAGAATTTTGATTACATCATCATCGATACTGCACCGGTTGGTTTGGTAACAGATGCTTTGCTACTGGAAAAATTCATCGACTTAAGCATATTTATTATTAGGCATAAATATTCTTTTAAAGCGGTGGTTCCATTTATAGATAAGTTATACCGTGAGAAGAAGTTCAGGAATATGGGTATCATTGTTAATGGAATCAAGAGTGATGCTGGTGGCTATGGCTACGGTTATGGTTACGGCTATGGCTACGGTTATGGTTACGGCTATGGCTATGGTTATGGCTATTATGTTCAGGAAAAGAAAAAGGGTTTTTTCGAAAGGTTTTTTTCAGGATTTAAGAAATAAGTGAAATAAGAAATCGTTTACAAGTAAACTTTCTAATACTTGCACATTATTGGTGTGAGTTAGATGGCGGAGCTTTGCCTTGACAAAATGAATATAGGAAATACAAAAAAATGGTTTGCCTTATACACCAAACCACGTTGGGAAAAAAAAGTGGACACTGTTCTACTCAGAAAAGGAATCGAAAGTTGGTGCCCACTGCAAAAAATTGAAAAGCAATGGAGCGACAGGAAAAAAATAATTGAAGAACCGTTGTTCAAATCGTACGTGTTTGTAAGGATTGATGAAACCGAACGGTTAACGGTGCTTATGACAGATGGGGTTCTGAACTTCGTTCACTATTTAAAGCAGCCGGCAATAATCAAGGACGCAGAAGTGGATATGATAAAAAGGTTCCTTTCCGAAAAAGAAGCCAAGATTTCTACCTGTTCCATTGAAGGGTTTGCCGAGAACACAAAAGTGAGGATCAGGCAAGGCGTTTTTATGGATAACGAAGGCCTGGTAATACGGGGCGGAAAGAAGAAAGTATATGTAAAACTCGAAGGGTTGGGGCAGGTAATGGTAGTAGAGTTCCCCGTGCAATACTTAAACCCAATATTTTAACTGATATCCGTTTTGCAAACTCTTTTCAATACGAAAACTGTTATACGTTGAATACCTTACAACCCCTGTTATTTACCATATCTTATACATCCTAAATGCAACAAACAAAAACAATTATTGAAACAGGGCAAAAGAACAAGCTCTTTAACTTTAAGGAGTTCTGGCGGTATAAGGATTTACTGTATTTTATGGTGCTGCGTGATGTGACCGTTATGTACAAACAAACAGTGCTTGGCTTTGCTTGGGCCATCATCAACCCACTGGTACAGATAATTATTTTTAGTTTGGTCTTTGGCAGCCTTGCTGGAATAAAAACCGGCTCACCATTGCCTTATCCATTATTTTCATGTCTTGCAGTTATACCCTGGAACTATTTTTCCTCCTCTCTCGGCGGTGCCGGACAAAGCTTAATAGGCACGTCGGGCATGTTCACGAAAGTGTATTTCCCCAGACTTATTATACCATTGACACCGATACTGTCAAAGCTTGTTGACTTCTTTATTTCACTGATTGTAGTAGTATGCTTAATGATATATTTCAGGTACCTGCCAAGTGCAAAAGCTTTTCTATTCTTTATCCCTTTATTGTTGATTATATTAACTGCAACAGGGTTGGGATTGTGGCTGTCAACACTATCCATGCAATACCGCGATTTTAAATTCGCAATGACCTTTATGATGCCTTTGCTAATGTATGCGGCACCTGTGGCTTTTCCTGCTGCTAAGGTGCTGGAAAAGTTTGGGGCCACTGCATATCATTTATATGCAATCTATCCAATGGTAGGAGGCATAGAGGGCTTCAGGTCATGCTTTATTCAAGGTGGAGCAATGCCTTGGGATATAATTTTGATCAGTGCCTGCTCATCAATATGCATACTACTAAGCGGTATCTACTATTTTAGAAGGACAGAGAAATTTTTTGCAGATCTAGCTTAATAACCTTTTATGTCATCATCAACAGTTGTTAGTGTCAGTAATCTTGGGAAAGCCTATCGTATCGGGCTAAAGGATGAAAAAAAGGAAACACTGGCAGCAGCCATTAAAGACACATTGATGTCGCCCTTTAAAAATTTCAAGAACATAACAGGGCTAAGAAAAATAGACAAAGACAGTGCAGACAAAGATATTTTTTGGGCCAATAAAAATATTTCGTTCGAACTTAAACAGGGCGAAGTGCTGGGTATTATTGGCAAAAATGGAGCCGGTAAAAGCACCCTGTTAAAACTGCTTTCAAGAATAACGGAACCTTCTATAGGACGTATTGAAATTGTGGGGCGGGTGGCCAGTCTGTTAGAAGTAGGAACGGGCTTCAACCCAGAGCTTACAGGTAAAGAGAACATTTACCTAAATGGAACTATTCTAGGATTGACCAAAAAAGAGATAGATAAAAAATTTGAAAGCATTGTTGAGTTTTCGGGCATAGAGAAATTCATCGAAACTCCAGTTAAACGGTACAGCAGCGGCATGAAAGTGCGTTTGGCTTTTGCAGTGGCTGCCCATCTGGATCCTGAAATACTGATTATAGATGAAGTGCTTGCTGTAGGCGATGCAGAATTCCAGAAAAAGTGCCTGGGCAAAATGCAGGACGTGGCTGGAAAAGAAGGAAGAACAATCCTGTTCGTTAGCCATGACCTTGCAGCTGTAAAGAAGCTATGTTCAAGGGCAATTTTGTTGGAACATGGACAAATAATAAAAGAAGGCGAAACCAATGAAGTGATAGACTATTATCTACAAGGAAGTGGGGCAAACAATAACGCAACAAATGATTGGGTACACGAACGTGGCAACCAGAATTTCATGTTTACCGGTTATGAATTATTGAATGATAAAAAGGAAAAGGTAGTTATTGCAAACCTTGGGCAGGACCTGGAAATAGTATTCAATTACACTACAAAAGAAAAAGGGGCCGAGCCCGTAGTTATTCTCAATTTCAGGAATAACCTTGAACAGGTTCTTTTTACATGCATATCAAGGGACTCCTATGCCGGTGTCATGAAACTGAACAACGAAGGCACAATATCATGTCTTATCCCAAAATTGCCGTTGCTACCCGGCATATATAGTATTGATGTTACATTGAAATATGCCAATGATATTACCGACGAAATACATAGTGCAATAACACTTGAGGTAGAAAGGGGTGATTTTTTTGGCACTGGAAAAATGCATGCAGCAATGCTAAATGGACTCATCGCCTATCATACATGGGATGTGAAATAACCTCAATGATTGACCAAACTTTTCTTGATTATTAATGTTGGATAAAACATCCATCTTACTTATAGGCCTAGGCTCTATAGGCAAAAGGCATCTAAGGAATATCCTTTCCTTGGGATATACAGCTATCAGCATAGTTAGCAGGTCGGGAAAGTTGCCTGAAGAATTTGATAGGTTACCTGTATATAATTCACTTGACAAAGCCCTTGCCCATCAAAAATTTGATGCGGCAGTTATCTGTATCCCAACTGCATTACACATGGCAACGCTAATGTCATTGCTTGATGCAGGCATCAAAAATATTTATGTTGAAAAACCGGTAAGCCATAACTATGAAGGTATCACTGAAGTCATCAATAAAAGTAAAGAACACGGCACCCGCATCATAGTAGGTTTCGATTTGCATTACGACTCTGGCTTGCAAAAAGTAAAGGAGCTTATTGTTTCAAATGCAATAGGCACAATCGTTTCGGCCAATGCACAAGTTGGCCAATACTTGCCAGACTGGAGGCCACATGAAGATTATAGATTGGGTATGAGTGCCAGGAAAGAAACGGGCGGGGGAGTAATGCTGGACCTAGTGCATGAATTCGATTATTTGTACTGGCTATTGGGCGATGTTGAAACTATAGCAAGCTTCAACAACAATTCCGGTTCACTCGAAATAGAAACAGAAGATGTGGCCGAAGTTTTATTGAAGTTCACCAATGGGGCCATTGGTACGATACATCTGGATTACCTGCAACCTAAACTTGTTCGCAACTGTATGCTTACCGGCAGCAACGGAAGCATATTCTGGAACCTGGTAGACAGTAAAGTGAAATGGATTGACGACCAAAAACAGGAACAGGAATTTAGTTATGCTGGCTTTGAACGCAACGACCGCTTCATAAATATCATCAAGGACTTCTTGGAAAAAAATGACAACGCTTTCACTACTTCATTGCAGCAAGGGCTACAGAGTTTGCGGATGGTATTGGCTGCAAAACATTCATCAGAAAAAAACGTGTTTGTCAACCTCAATCAATTTAACCACTCAACAATAACATGTTTATTTTAGGAACCATCTGTTGCAGGGGAGGAAGCAAGGGAGTACCCGGTAAAAATATCAAACCATTATTGGGCAAACCATTAATTGCCTATACTGTTCAATCAGCATTGGAGGCTTCATTGTTAAATGACGTTATCGTTTCTACAGATGATAATGAAATTGCAAACATAGCAAAAGCATACGGGGCAAAAGTCCCCTTTATGCGGCCTGACGACCTGGCCTCCGATACGGCTAGTAAATGGCCCGTTTTTATTCATGCATTGGAAGCCTACGAAAAAATGTATAACGTTACGGTTGACTATCTGGTTGACATGGATGTAACGGTACCACTTAAATCCGCTATGGATATTAACGGTGCAATCCAGAAAGCCCTGGATGACGAAACTGTGGATGTGGTAATTACTGGGTACGAACCGGAACGCAACCCTTATTTCAATATGATGGAAATAAAAGCCGATGGCTTTGCAGAGATTGTAAAGAAAGGCGAAAAGCCGATTGTGAGAAGACAGGATGCTCCGGAAGTGTATAGCCTTACCCCCGCAGCCTATGTTGTAAAACGTTCTGCATTGTATGCTTTTGAACATTGGAGCAAGGCAAAATGCAAGATATACCCCATACCCCGTGAAAGGGCAGTGGATATTGATACCGAAATTGATTTTAGAATTGTGGAGTTCTTAATGCAACAACAAACTGTATAATGGTTGTTGTAAAAATAATGCAAGGCTTGGGCAACCAGATGTTTCAATATGCTGCTGGCAGGGCATTGTCGCTGCATTTAAAACAGGAGCTGAAAATAAACATCGACAACTACTCCGAAACCTCGTTGAGACAATATGAGCTGGCTAAATTTTTTGAAATGGATCCGGCGATCGTGTCCAAACAGGAAATGTCGCAGTTTGATTTAGTGCATCCTGTAAGGAAGGTCTGGAACAAAATTTTTAAAAACAAAAAGATACGTTCACTGCCTTATGAAGAACGGCCTTTTATCAGGGCAATATATGCTTTTGTTTACCTCTTCAGGCCACCCCATTTGCAACGTGTGTATGAGGAAAAACAGTTTCACTACGATGAATGTTTCTTTGATGCAAAACAACCTGTTTTTCTAAAAGGCTATTGGATGAGCCACAAATATTTTAGCAGGTTCAATGAAACAATACGCAAAGATTTCACTGTTAGAAGGGGGCTGGTTGCACATCTGGATGATGTTGTAAAAGAAATCCAATCCACCAACAGTATTGCATTGCATATACGATGCGGCGACAAATTGCAACAGCAGTATATTGACTTGATGGGAATACTTACACCTGAATACTATCATGCAGGCATCAATCTGATAAAAGAAAAGAAAGGCAGCATTGGTAAAATATATGCATTTACCGATACGCTTGATGCTGCCATGTCTTATTTGCCCGCTTCGGTAGAAGTTGAATGGATAAGTGCTAAGACCAAAAATGCCATTGAAGATTTTTACTTAATGACACAATGCCGCAATATTATCATCAGCAACAGCACTTTTAGTTGGTGGGCAGCTTACTTGAATACACAGCAAGATAAAATAGTAGTTGCCCCGAAAAAATGGTATAGCAATGCACCCTACGATTCAAAAGATTTATACTGCGATGATTGGGTGAAAATTTAAAAAACTAATCCTGACAAACATGATTGACTCCATTCTAGAAAGAATCATATTTTCTAACCGGGCCAACAAAATCATTAAGAGCAAAGGCAAAAGAATTGTTGATTACCCAACTGGCGAACACCGCAAAATACTTGATTTACTTCAAAGAAATAACATTGACCTTGTGCTTGATGTTGGAGCAAATAAAGGGCAATATGCACATTACCTTAGATCTATCGGATACAAAAAATCCATTGTGTCTTTTGAGCCTTTGGATGATGCTTTTGAAGAACTGCAGCAGAATGTTGCCAAAGGCAGTTTATGGACATGCCACAAACTGGCATTGGGCGATAAGGAAGAACAAATTGAAATCAATGTTGCAAACGATTCACAATCGAGTTCCATTCTTGGTTTCTCTTCTAACGAAGTCATTGAAAAAAGCCATATAGCAATCGTTAAGAAACAAAAGATAGCAGTAACAACGCTGGACAGCATATTTGAAAAAACAGTGTCCTCTTATAAGAACATTTATTTAAAACTTGATGTACAAGGATACGAGATGAAAGTGCTGGAAGGAGCAGCAAAATCGCTGCCTTTTATCAAAGGTATCCAAATGGAAATGTCGCTTGAAAGGATGTACGAAGGCGAGAAACTCTATTTTGAATTGATTGAATATTTAAAAGAAAGGCAATTTTTCCTTTGTGGTTTTAAGAATGGATTCCATGATGTGTCTACAGGTAAACTCATTCAGGCAGACGGTATCTTTTACAAGATAGACGCATAACTAACCGGATGTCATTTTTTACTTCTACTATAATTTCAAATAAATAAAATGCAAACCAACCTTTTTGATCTTACGGATAAAATAGCAATCGTAACAGGCGGTGCAGGGTTATTGGCAAGCGAACATGCAATTGCCTTGAGTGGATATGGTGCCAAAGTGATATTGGCCGATTTCAACCTGGACAAATGCGAGGCAGCAGTACAGGCATTAAAGCAACAGGGCATTGATGCTGCTGCAAAATTTTGCGATGTAACAAAAAAAGAAAGCTGGGAAAGCCTGTTGCAAGAAGTATTGACAGCACACGGCCATATAGATATATTGGTAAACAATGCAGGTTTTACCAACCAAAGCAAGAGTGCCAATTTTGATGCAAGCTTTGAAAATTTTCCGTTGGAAGACTGGAATGCTATCATGAACGTGAACCTTACAGGTGCATTTCTAGGTTGCCAGGTTATTGGCGGCCAAATGCTGAAACAAGGTAAAGGAAGCATTATCAATATTGCATCCTTGTATGGCGTTGTTAGTCCCAATCACAATATCTATCCAGGTACGGGCATATCGCAACCTGTTGCTTACAGTGTAAGCAAGCATGGTGTGGTGGCCCTAACAAAATATGTTGCCACATTATGGGCCAGTAAAGGGGTTCGGGTTAATTCCTTAACGCCTGGCGGTATTTTCAATGGGCATCAGGGATTGTTCCTCGAAAGGTTCAAACAACTGAATCCTATTGGCCGTATGAGTGAAAAAGAAGAACTGCGTGGCGGTATCGTGTATTTGGCAAGCGATGCCAGCAGCCATGTAGTTGGACATAACCTGATTATTGATGGCGGTTGGACAGCCTGGTAAGCACAAAATCACTTGCTATTAAACCAAAACATAAACTATAGGCGATGAAGGTTGTTGAAGCTTTTTTGTTTAGTGAGCCTTATGAAGACGAATTGCTTTTATTAAAGCTGATATTAAGCAATGGGTTTATTGATGAATTTATTGTTTGCGAAAATGCCTATAGCCATCAAGGAGACTTTAAAGGCCATACTGCACAAAAAATAATTGATGGGGATGACAGGTTTGCACCATATAGGCATAAAATAAAAGTAATAGAAGGCAACAAGCAGTTTACTGTAGTTGATAAGTCAAAAGCAGAAGACGGTATCGCATTTATTTGTGAAAACTGGCAGCGTGGATTGGCACATGATTATTTTATGGATAAGTATGAAGATGAGGACTGGATAATATTGCATGATGTTGATGAAATGATGGATTTTACCAACGATAAAAGAAGGATAGAATTCTTTGAAAGGCTTTCGTTGGCAAAAGAGGGCTTTCTTGCTATTCCGAGGCTTCGTTATTGGTTTGACTTCGATAACCAATTCGAGATCATGTATGTATCCTCTATATGTACAAAAAAATATATTTCTAATCAAAATGGCAAAACATTTACTTTAATTAGGAACCATATTACCAATCTGCCATTGGTTGGTTGGAAAAATATTATCGCATTTGAATATTCTTCTTGTTTCAATAAAGATCATATTGTTAGGAAAATACAGACAACAGCACACTCAGGCAATGGTGTGGCCGATTTGTTGGTTTCCCTTAACTGTAACCACAGGACAATGAGGCCTGAAGTCATAAAAAAACATTTACGTCCAACAAAGAAATTCTTTTTTAAAACAGTGAGTCTTAATGAAGGGAATTCACCCTTATATGTAAGGGAACATTTAAATGAACTCAAAATGAATAATGTGAGCCCCAATTATGAGGAAAACAGGCGTAAGGCATATCCTCAATTCTACAATCCGGTAAAACTCGGGATACTTTTTTTTACTGATTTTTTTCTGGAAAAGAAAAGATGGGTGGAGAAGAAAATTGCAACAGTCAAAATAAAATTGGGTATTCATGCAACTGCATCATCCCCCAAAAAGTAACCTATTGAACTTTTGTAAAAAGTACTGGTTAAATGTATCGTTATCGTTAATTACTGTGCTTGTTTTTGTCATGAATTTTAATAAGGAAGTAATCAACGTAAATGGTGGGCTTGGATGGGATGGCCGGTTTTATGCCAATGCGGCTGAAAATATTGATAAACTCATTGCTGAAAAGAAAATTGATGCATATAGGTTTCAAAGAACGCTTGTGCCCTTAATTATCTACACTGCATTTGGTATTTCCAAGGTGGAAACCAATACTGCTAACATTATAACGGCATATAAAATTTTCAATTTTATTGCGTTGTCAATGTCAATGGTGTACTTCTTTCTTATTTGCAAAAAGTTGCAATTGAACTGGAAGCTCGTTACTATTGGTTTTGCATCTTTGTTTTGGTGTTTCCCCATATTGAAATTCCCATTTTTCTATCCAACCCTAACAGATGCTGCCGCTTTTTCTATTGGATTGATGATTGCCTATTATTATTTAATGGATAACAAAATTGCATTCACAATCTGCATCCTTCTTGGTTCGTTTGTATTTCCTACATTCCTGCTTTTCTTCTTGTTGTTTATATTCAAGAAAGAAAAAGTGACCAATGAAAGATCCTTTTACAAGAAGATGATCTTGCCAGGTTTATTTCTTTTATATTTCCTGTTTTCTTTCATAAGCCTACCCGATTTTTTCACACCAATATCTTCTGGTTGTAATCCAATCTCCAAAAACCTCCTGGTGCCTTCATTGTTGATTGTAGTACTATACTTTTATTTTATAAGTGGCATTTTACCTAACCTGTCAATTAAAGAATGGTTCAAGAAGATAGGGACCAGATACCTATGCGTGGCACTGGGGGTTGCTATGTTGCTTCAAGTACTTAAATATATATTGGCATCCCGTAAAGAAACTTTTCAAGCTTCAGATTACCTTGTAAATGTGCTACAGCAAAGTGTTACCAATCCGGGTGCCTTTTTGGTTGCACATACGGCTTATTTCGGTTTTTTCATTATACTAATTGCAATTGCATATAGAGAGATTACCCAAGCCATTCTTGCCCGTGGTTATGGGGCTGCATTACTGTTTATTGGTATTGCTGTTCTAGGTATAGGGAGCGAAAGTAGGCAACTGATTAATTTTTATCCCTTGGTGATCGTGTTTATTCTTATAGCTTTAAAGGAGGCAAACAGAATAAGTACTCCTTTTGTACTTCTTTATTCAAGTGCCAATCTTCTTATTGCTAGGTTTTGGCAATCCATTGATCTGGGTAGCAGTTTATCAGAAAAAGACTTGATACAATATCCCGCACAGAATTATTTCAAATTTCAAGGTCCTTGGATGAGCAATGCAACATATATGTTCAACTTGGTTGTATTACTTGTAACAGCAATGATTTTTTTCTTATTGTATAAGTATAATTTTTTTCAAAACCTGCTTAAGGTAAACCGGCACAAAAGTCAGTAGTATGAATAAACTTTCCATAATCATTCCTTGCTACTTTAACGAACAGAATATTCCTGTAACCATGCAAAAGCTGCTGGAGAATGAATTGCTGTTCAACAACGAATTGGCCTTTGAATATGTAATGATAGATGATGGTTCCGAAGACAATACATGGAACGAACTGGAAAAATTCAAGGCCACCCAGCCCAACGATAAGGTTAAGCTAATTAAACTTTCCGGCAACTTTGGAAGTTACAACGCAATCCTTGCAGGTATGAAGTATGCTACGGGTGACTGTAATGTTATCATTGCCGCAGACCTTCAGGACCCGCCCGAGTTGATGGTGAAAATGCATGGATACTGGAAAAAGGGTTTGAAATTGGTAATCGCAAATAGGACAGACAGAAAGGACCCCTTCTTTAGTAAGCTCTTTGCAAAAACGTTTCAATATATCATCAAGAAATTTGCATTGAAGAACCTGCCCGATGGTGGTTTTGACTTTGTATTATTTGATAAACAATTGAGGGATGAGGTTGTGCAACTCAATGAAAAAAATACCAACACGCTTTACCTGTTTACCTGGATGAAATACGAATACATCACCATACCTTATCAACGTAGGGAAAGGGAAATTGGCAAGAGCCGTTGGACATTCAGCAAAAAACTTAAATTGTTTATCGATTCATTTGTTTCGTTTTCGTTTTTCCCAATCAGGCTCATTACAATAACTGGTTTCATCTTAGGCATTATATCCTTACTATATGCATCGTTTATCATTTACAATAAAATAGTTGGTAACATACAAATTGCCGGTTGGTCTGGCCTAATGGTTATAATACTGTTGGTATCAAGTTTTCAGATGATTGCATTGGGCATCTTGGGCGAATATATCTGGCGTACACTGGATGCGTCACGCAATAGACCCAATTATGTAATTGACAAAACAGAACTATGATAGACTACGTTCTTATAAATACTGTTTTCCTGTTAGCCTGTTACTTTATCGGGAGCCTGATGCACAAGCTGGTGCCAGGTAACAGTAAGCATACTGCTGCAAATAAATATGCCAACGTAGCCCAAAAAATATTTTTAGGCTTGATTGGTATAATAACTGGTTTCTCCATGTATAAAACAAATGGAGTTACTATAAATATTATCTTTTTAATAATTGGAGCACTCTTTCTTCTTTCTCCCAAAGTAGCTACAGAACAGATAGGAGTAGCATCGAAAATTTCTTTAAAAGAAGAACTATACACTGTGTTGACTGTTTGGGTAGTATTATTGGCTTTCACAGGCATAGCCCTCTTTTCTTATAATTACTTCAATACTTCCACCGTTACCAGTGGCGTTTCTCCTGATCATTATTACTACTCCTACTACGCTTCAAAAATGGCTCGGTTAGGTATTGAGGGTACAGATTTTTCATTAAATGCTACATTGAATAATGCGAAAGATTTTCGGGCCCCCTATCATTATTTTGATATGTGGCTGCTTGCGTTATTAAATATTTTGCCTTTTAAATTGTCATTAGCCAATGCGTATGGATTCTGCTTCACGCCTATGGTATTGTCATTGTGCTGGATTGGCTTGGCATCTGTTTATAGCTTATTCAAAAACAAGCTAAGTGTACTGGATTTTATATTGATCCTTTTCTTTACACTATACATCGCCGCAGCAGAGTTCAGGTTTATCAACGGCATAAACCTGTTAAACCAGCCCAAACTTTTTTCAAGCGTAATATGCAGCTGCATAGCTTTTGGTTACTTCTACAACAACAATGTTGTAAAAGGCTTTCTTGTATTAAGTGCAATAGCTGTTATGAATGTATTGGCCTTGCCTGTAGTATGTATCAGTGGCGGTATTATAAGCCTGTATTTAATGTACACAAACAACAAACGTACAGGTATATACTTGCTGCTTAGTTTATTGATTGTTGGGCTTTCTTTTATTGCATTCTATGCCCTGTTCGGCAAATCGGGCAATAAGGTTTTGGCAGATAATTTTGCTTGGGCTTCCTACCTGAAAGGAGGTATTGTTTATGGTGCAAAAATGGCATTACGGTTAATCGTATCCCTGGCCCTCGCACTGTTGCTGCTTGTTGTCTTTAAACAAAAAATGATTGAAGTGTACAAACTGCATAAGCCACTGGTTATTTGTTGTGCAGTGTTGGTATCAGTGTCTTACATCATTACAATTTTCTTTTGGAACGTAACGGATGCAGGACAAATGCGTGCATTTCCCGGTAACGTTATAGTAGGCTTGATTACGCTCGGGATGATTGCAATGGCAGGTAACAAAAATGATGGACAGCAATTGCCTGTTGCCAAATTTGCCTATGCCTTTTGTATTGTATTTTTTGCGGTATCGTTTGTGGCAAACGTCCGCCAGATACGAAGAAAGGCTGCTGATGCATCTGTTTCCAAATCATTTATAGAGCAGGTGGGTACGCATGTAAGTAACGGGGCCACTTACGGTTACTTATATGCTAATCAAAAGCTTACTAAAAGTTTATGGGCCAACAATCCGAACTTGATTATGAACAACCTCAATTATATGGGGTTAATTAATAAGGACCTGAATAAAGTTTGCTTGACGGTCATGCTGAACAATGATTCCATCCCCAAGGGATATGCAATGCTTAACAAACTGATTCAAAAAGCCGACCTGAAAATATTTGCTGATGAACATGCATTGAGCCAATCACCTTTGGTTATTGCACAAAAAGAATTTATTGTAAAGAACAATATCAGGTACCTGCTTGCAGCCAATGAAAGTGATTTGCCGGCAGAGCTTCAATCAATGGTGGCAACAACCATCAAAGATGACAAGAGTGGTACCTGTTTCTTCTTGCTTAAATAATTAAAAAATATTCTATACATCAATCAACCACAATGCTTCAGAACGAGAACCAAGCCCAGATACTACAACTACCCAAGTTTCTGGACCCCAGGGGCAACCTTACCTTTCTGGAAGGCGATAAGCATATCCCTTTCTTGAATGAAAGGGTGTATTGGATTTACGATGTACCGGGTGGAGAAGTAAGGGGTGGCCATGCTTTCAAAAAGCAACGTGAATTCATCGTGGCACTCAGTGGTAGTTTCGACGTGGTACTGCACGATGGTGAAAAGGAAACAAAATTCCAGTTGAACCGTTCATATTATGGTTTGTATGTTCCTGCCATGCACTGGCGCAGCCTGGAAAATTTCTCAACAAATTCCATTGCCATGATATTGGCCGACAGGGAATACAATGTTGATGAATACATCAGGGATTTCGATCAATTCAAATCTTCAAAATAAATATGCAACCAGTAACAGTATTTGATGCCAGTCTCATTCATCTTTCTAAAATAGAAAGCAGGTCCGGCAATATTACACCTGTACACAACAATAAAGAGTTGCCGTTTGCTGTAAAGAGAATATTTTACCTGTATGATATTCCAGGTGGTGAATCACGTGGTGCACATGCCCACAAGGAATGCCATCAATTTTTAGTGGCAGTGAGTGGTGCATTTGAAGTGTTGCTGAACGATGGAAAAACACAACGCCTGGTACAGTTAAACAGGCCTTACTTTGGTCTACATATACCACCTATGATATGGGCTTCGGAAATCAATTTCTCTTCCGGCTCAGTTTGCCTTGTACTGGCCTCGCATAATTACAGTGAAAGCGATTATATAAGGGATTACGAAACGTATCAAAACCTGAAAGCATGATGATACACCACTTAGCAGATGTACAGTCAAGCAATATAGGCGAACATACAACGGTTTGGCAATTTGCAGTCATTCTTAAAGATGCGGTAATAGGCAAAAACTGCAACATCAATTGCCATACATTCATTGAGAACAATGTTCGGATCGGTAATAATGTTACTGTTAAAAGTGGCATTTATATATGGGACAATATTACCATTGAGGACGACGTTTTTTTGGGACCTAATGTAGTTTTTACCAATGATATAAGGCCCCGCAGTAAGCAACGTGCAGGCTATGCAGATACATTGATCAAACAGGGTGCATCTATCGGGGCAAACTCCACCATACTTGCCGGTGTAACGATTGGTAAATATGCCATGACAGGAATAGGAAGTGTGGTTACAAGGAATGTACCTGATTATGGACTGGTATATGGCAACCCTGCAAAATTGAAAGGCTGGGTAGATGAATCAGGAAAAAAACTTCAGCCCCAGGATGATGGTATATGGATAAGTGAAGAAGGCCAGCAATTCAGACAAACAACAAACGGATTAATCAAGATATGAAAATTCCATTCCTTTCCTTTGCGGATTCAAATGCCCAGATCAAAAGCGAAGTGCTACAAGCATTTGAGGCTTTCTTCGATTCGTCATGGTACGTGCTGGGCGACAGGGTAAAGCAGTTCGAGAAAGAATATGCAGCCTATTCGCAAACAAAATTTTCGGTTGGGGTAAGCAATGGGTTAGATGCTTTGTACCTTGCCCTAAAAGCTTTTGATATAAAGGAAGGCGATGAAGTGATTGTTCCTTCCAACACTTATATAGCAACGGCTCTTGCCGTTTCTTATACAGGTGCCATGCCTGTTTTTGTTGAACCCAATATACATACTTACAATATAGACCCTGCCAATATTGAAGCTGCAGTTACTTCAAAAACAAAAGCTATTATACCAGTGCATCTGTACGGTCAATGCTGCGAAATGGATGCCATCATGGCGATAGCCAGGAAACATGACTTGTTTGTTATAGAAGACAATGCTCAGGCACATGGTGCTTCGTACAACAACAAAGTAACAGGCAGTTTTGGCGATGCAAATGGTATCAGTTTCTATCCTGGCAAAAACCTCGGGGCCTTGGGTGATGCAGGTGCGGTAACAACCAATGATGAGGCTTTGGCCACTAAATTGGCTACCCTTCGCAACTACGGCAGCCAGAAAAAATATTACAACGAGGTAATCGGGTACAATATGCGGCTTGATGAATTGCAGGCAGCCGTTCTTTCTGTTAAACTTAAGTACATAAATGAATGGACAAAGCAAAGACAGGCAGCCGGGGCAACCTATACACAGTTACTAACTAATATTCCAGGTATTGTTTTGCCGCAAATTGCAACTGGGGCAACCCATGTATATCATTTGTATGTGATAAGAACAGAAAAAAGAAATGAACTGCAAGCCTACCTGAATGATAAAGGGGTTGGCACATTGATACATTATCCCGTTCCAATGCACTTGCAAGAAGCTTATGCAAGCCTGAGCTATAAGAAAGGCGATTTTCCGATTGCAGAAGAAATAGCAGATACTGTTTTGAGCCTGCCTATGTTTCCTGGCATCACCCAAGAGCAGATTGAATACGTGGCTAATTGTATTGCCGGATTCTTTAATCCAGATACCAAGGCCTAGATGCTCGTATTGCAACTGCTGCTTCTAATTGGGTTTATCTACATGGCATACATTACCGTATGTCCACTATTTGGAGAAAAGATCTTTCCCCAAATAACATGGGCAGCGTTTGCTATCATTGCTTTTGTAGGTGCCCTTGTCATGACGTTCTGCACAATTGTATTAAGGCAGGTAGGGCTAAGTGAATACTTTGTTTTTATAATCCCGGTTTTCAATCTTCTATTTCTCAATCGGAAAATAAAGTTTGTCGTCCGTCAGGCACTCGATTATAAAGTGTTGGTACACCTGGCTATTTTTACAATATTATACCTCAATGTAGGTATACAAGCTTTCAGGATGGGGATGGGAGATTTTCCATCAGAGTTTTATAATACAGACAGTGCAGCATACCTTTCCTTGCTTCAGGGTTTTGTCAAATCATCTACCTACCCGCCTTTGAATCTTGAGTTGGTAGGGGCGTCATTTAGGTACCACTACGGTTCCATCGCTTTTGCTGCATTGCTTTCAAAGGTTACTTTACTAAAGCCGCATTTTGCACTGCTTACTGTCATCCCTTGTTTTAGTGCAGCTGTGTTTTATGCAACGGCTTACAGGATTGCTAAAAAGGTGATTGGCACAGCTAACTACTGGTTGCCTGTAATCTGTACTGTGCTGGTAGTGCTGCTTATTAATTTTGAAATCAATAGCTTCAGGATAACCAGGATTTTACGTTTTGTTTTCAATATTGAAAAATATGGCAAGCAATTCCAGATGCTATCCAATGTCGTTGCTATTTGTCTATGTGCCATCTGCCTATATATTCTCTTATGTATAGAAAGTTGGAAACAAGCGATTGGATTATTATGTATCATACCAATCATTGGGCTTGTTAAAGTTCCATTCATGCCTATTGTGCTTGGTGTTAGTGGGTTATACCTTGTATATCTATTGGTAACGAAAAAAGCATCATGGGTATATTGGTTACTGCCCATACTGGTTATAGCAAGTGCAGCAATCGTGTTGTTCTTTTCGCTGGGCAATAATATGAGTAACGTAACAGGAAGGGGCACCAATAAAATATCGATCCAGTTCAATACAAAAATCCTGATGGAACTTGTATTTAAGCTGGGCTTTTTGGTATATCCATTTGTTTTGATATTGTTGAACAGGTCAATTACAAAGAAGCCTGCTTTTGCACTGCTGCTATGCACTGCAATAGTTGTATTTGTAACAGGCAGTTTTTTTGAAGTGGACAATGCAGACTATAATCAGGTATATAGTAATGTAGCTGTGCTCTTTGTTTTATTGATTGTGCCATTAACTATTTATCTGTTACATAAATCCAACAAGGTTATTCAATACTCGGCATATACTGTTTTAATACTGCCGGCGTGTATAGTGCTTTTTTCATCATTCTATTACACCAAGGTATTGGTCGGGCAAAGAAAGAATGCCCACGAATATTGCAACAACCAATCCATTGCAACAGCATTGAAAACGATACCTGTAAGCGGAAGCATACTAGTTACAAACGACTTAAGGTATCCGGCAAATGCATACATGCGTGACAATAAGCAGTTTCAACTTTCTGCCATATTCGGCCACCAGGCATTTGCATCCAGTAGCTATTTTGTTACAAAGCAAACAGAAGGTACTTATGGCACAGGGCTCAACATAAAAAGGATGCTCCAACAAACTATTTGGAACGACTCTTTAAATAACTTGTTTGCACAGCATCATATTACGCATATACTCATTCATAAAAATTACCCAAGCCCTCAAAATATTCCATACGATAAAACTTTTGACGGAGCTGAATACACCGTATACCAAATAAAAAAATAAACAATGGCATCACCTTTTTTTGAAATAGCAGGCCGTAAAATAGGCTACGATTATGAACCACTGGTTTTTGCGGAAATAGGTATCAACCATGAAGGCAGTTTACAGATTGCCAAAGAAATGGTTGATGCGGCACATGCCGCCGGCGTTGAAGTGGTGAAACACCAAACGCATATTGTGGAAGATGAAATGAGCAGTGCTGCCAAGAATACGATTCCAGGCAATGCAACGGTAAGCATATACGAAATCATGCGTCGCTGTTCATTAAGTGAAGAAGATGAATTGGAGATGAAACGCTATGTAGAAAGCAAGGGAATGATTTTTATATCGACACCTTTTAGCCGTGCTGCTGCGGATAGGTTACATAAATGGGATGTGCCTGCATACAAGATTGGTAGCGGCGAATGCAACAACTATCCCTTGTTGAATCATATCGCATCATTTGGCAAGCCGATTATTTTAAGCACCGGAATGAATACGATTGATAGTATTGCCAAAGCCGTTGCAATATTTAAAACACACAATGTTCCGTATGCGTTACTGCATACAACCAACCTATACCCAACACCCAATCATTTGGTACGCTTGGGTGCAATGGTAGAAATACAGAAAAACTTTCCCGATGCTGTTGTTGGCTTAAGCGACCATACATTAACCAATCATGCATGTTTCGGTGCTGTGGCTTTGGGGGCATCCATACTGGAAAGGCATTTTACGGATACGATGAACAGGCAAGGGCCAGACATTGTTTGCAGTATGGATTTACAGGCAACAAAAGAACTGATTGAAGGCAGCAGGATTATTGCCCAGCAACGTGGCGGTGCTAAAGGTCCTGCAGCCGAAGAGCAGGTAACGATTGACTTTGCATTTGCCACAATCTGTACCATTAAACCCATAAAAGCAGGTGAAGCTTTTACAAAAGAAAATATTTGGGTGAAAAGGCCGGGCAAAGGGGGCATTCTTGCGGAAGAGTATGAAAATGTATTGGGAAGAAAAGCTTCAATTGATATTGATGTGGATGTTCAAGTTGTTTGGGAAAACATAGAAAAATAAAACAGTATCTTTTGAATAATCAAAACCGTACTATTTATTTTAAAGGCCTTAATGGTATAAGGGCCCTTGCTGCTTTAGCAGTAGTGTTTATTCATATTGCGGGATTTCATAAAAAGCGTTTCGGGTTACCTTCATTTAACGATGGCATCAATTTAAAGCTAGAAGAAATTGGCAGTGATGCAGTTACTGTGTTTTTTACATTAAGCGGCTTTCTGATTACGTACTTATTGTTGCAAGAGAAAAAAATAACAGGTACTGTTGATGTAAAGAAATTTTATGTAAGAAGGGTTCTACGTATTTGGCCATTGTACTACTTGTACCTTGGCATTGCGTTAATTGTAATTGCCCTTTTTAAAATACATATTGCCCCATTAAATATATTTTTCTATTTCTTTTTATGTGGTAATATACCTTACATTCTTGGTACAAGCTTTTATGTAATAGGCCATTTTTGGAGTATTGGTGTTGAGGAACAGTTTTATATAATTTGGCCCTTTTTGCTAAAGCAGGTACAAAAAAATATCCTTCTTAAACTTTGCATTGGCTTGATATTTTTTTGTGTGGTGAAATTGCTAGTATATACAAATTATCAAGTTGGTAGTATTCCATATGGTATCGTTTCCACCAATCGTTTCGACTGCATGATGATTGGAGCCGTTTTTGCAACACTATTATACAATGGGCAAGTATTGCCATCCACAACTAAATCTGTTAATTTGATAATATGCCTGTCTGCTATTGTACTATTATGTGTTATAGAGTTTAATAATCCATTCCATTCAATGCTCATTAGCATATTGACTTGTATTTTGATAAACTCGCAAATTCAAGAACAAACCTTCTTGATTAATTTGGATAAACCCTTGTTCAATTTTCTAGGAAAAATTTCTTATGGAATTTACGTTATACATCCATTGGTCTTATTCTGTATATCGTCGATAATAAAAACCAGCACTTTGCCTGTTCTGTTTAAGTACATATGTGCTTATGTGGGCGGCTTTACAATAACAATACTGATTGCCTACTTGTCTTATGAGTACTTTGAAAAAAAGATCCTTCTTTTAAAAGAAAAATATACAATCGTAAGGAGTTCGACTTTACAAACTGGCAACCTTATTCAAGCATAACCTTAAAGCAGGGAGAAATCGGATGAAAGAAAGAAAGAAAATCGTTTTCCTTACAGGTACAAGAGCCGATTTTGGTAAGCTCAAATCATTGATTGAAATTACCAGGAATGCCCAGGACTTTGAAGTGCACATTTTTGCGACGGGTATGCATATGGATCTGAAATTTGGCTTTACCGTAAAGGAAATTGAAAAATGCGGATACGATAATATCTATAAATACATCAATCAAGACAATGAGTCGTTAATGGATATAACACTTGCAAGAACAATAGATGGTTTTGCAAAATATGTGCATTTGATACAACCTGATTTGATTGTGATACATGGTGATAGGGTAGAAGCCTTGGCTGGTGCAACTGTTGGGGCATTAAACAATATCCTTGTTGCACATATTGAAGGAGGCGAGCTAAGTGGAACAGTAGACGAACTGATACGCCACTCCGTTTCCAAATTAAGCCATACGCATTTTGTGGCCAACGAAGAAGCCAAGACAAGGCTGATGCAAATGGGTGAACTGAGAAGCAACATACATGTGATTGGCTCGCCTGATATGGATGTGATGTTGAGCAACACATTACCATCTTGGAATGAAGTAAAAGAAAGCTACGAAATTGGATTCAATGAGTTTGCCATCTCTATGTTCCATCCGGTAACAACCGAGTTTAACGATATGGATGCGTATGCCGATGAGTACATCAAAGCATTGGAAGAAAGCAATTTGAATTATATAGTCATTTACCCTAATAATGACAAAGGCTCCCATTTTATTTTGGAAAAAATGAAACGCTTACAGGATAATCCCAGATTCAGGATTTTTCCTTCGGTACGCTTTGAAGCATTTCTGGTGATGATGAAACATGCACAATTGATTGTAGGCAATTCAAGTGCCGGTATACGTGAAGCCCCTTACTACGGCATTGCCACAGTGAACGTAGGTACCAGGCAAAATGGTAGGACACACAATCCCAACATCATCCACACCACCTACAATAAAGTGGATATTTTGAGCGGCCTGGCAAAAGCAAGAGATATGGCACTTCAACCACATCATTTATTTGGTGACGGTAAAAGTGATGAACAATTTTTTACAATAATCAGTAACCCGGCTTTTTGGAATACATCCAAGCAAAAAGTATTCAGGGACCGAAGCCTGTCTTCCATTGAACATGCATAAGGATGAAGCTGAGTGAATACTGTAGTAATGGGCTTGTATGCCATTGCCAATATATACTTCTTATTTCGTAAAAGAGAATGTCAACAAAAAAGCGTGTACTGATTCCCATAGTTGGTCAGGGTTCCATACAACATATTATCCGCACGGGTATCTTGAAAGGTATGCAACAATTCTGCGTGCCTGTTGTAGCAATGGCATGGCAACAGGACGACTTGATAAACGAGTTAAAAAATGATGGCTTTGAAGTGTACATCATGCCTCCCTATAAAATGGATGCAAATTATGAATCCATAAAAAGCAAGATCAACCACTGGTACCTGAACTTTAGTTTAAAGACACCTGGTTTTGAACTTGAGAAAAAATTCAGGCAAACTTATAGTTCATCAACAACAAGCCGTTTGGCACGCTTGCATAAATTCTACCTCACCAATTTAATCCGCTTCAACAAAGCCATCGTAAAAAAATGGAAAGCCATTGAAGAAGCAATGATGAAGGAGAGTGATGTGTATAGGCAATATGCAAAATGGTTAACGGACCTGAAGATTGACAGCATATTTACAGTAACCCCATTTTTAAGTGAGGTTAATTTAGTGGGCCGTATATTGAAGGAAAGGGGCAATAAAATCATCGCATCCATACACTCCTTCGACAACGTTACAAAACGCAGCTGGCAGCAAACTGTATTTGATTGCTACCTGGTATGGAATAGATACAATCAACAAGAATTGTTAAGGGTGTATGGTAATCAGCTTGCTGAAAATGATATAAAAGTAATTGGGGCACCACAGTTTGATTTTCATTTTAATAGCTACTTCCTTTTGCAAAAAGAAGAATGGCTGTCAAAATTCGGTATACCGGCCAATAAAAAAATAATACTGTATGCTGGCGGTGCAGGAGCTTTTTTCCCAATGGAAGTACAGTATGCCATATACATCAAACAGCTTATTGAATCTGGCGATTTACAAAATACGGTCTTATTGGTAAGGCACCACCCATTGGATAAGCCGGAACGCTGGTTGAAACATATTGGACAAAGCGGGCATGTTTTTTTTGAAACACCTCAACAAGGCACCCAGAAACTGGACTATGCAAATGTTACCGTCAAAGACATTCAAGGGCTGATGAGCACATTAGCATATACGGATGTACATATCAGCTTCTGCTCCACCATTACTGTGGATGGTTCGGCATTTGGGAAACCACAGATAGGGGTTTACTATGATGAATCGCAACCAGCCGATCAACAGGTGCTAAGGAATATTTACAAGCAAGAGCATTACCTGCCTATAATCAACAATAATGGAATCAGTCTTGCAAAAGATAGGGAACAGCTTAAACGGTTATTGACAGATGCCTTGGAACATCCGGAAAATTATACTACTCAAACAGGCAACTGTTTAAGGGAGATTATTACATACAATGATGGTAAATCTGCAGAAAGGGCCTTACAGAATCTTAAAATATTTTTCTCTTAATGAAGATACTGCATGTAGTGTCCAACTACTATCCAGCACATGGTGGCCCACAATATACCATGAAGCATCTTTCGGAAAAGATGGTTGATTGGTATAAGGATGATGTGACTGTTGCAACAAGCAACTCCTTGTATGGCCCCGAACAAAAAGTATTCAAAAAAATAGAGCCGGTTAATGAAATAGTAAATGGTGTCAATGTTTTTCGCTTCCCCGTTATAAGATGGCATTACCAGGCAATAGAATTTGCAAGCAGGGTATATAGGAAAATATTTAAGCAACCGTTGCCACACCGCATCCGAAAAAAGCGATGGGAAATGGATGCACCATTGATTGATAAAATGATGAACGATTTTAATGGTGATGTAATTATGGCTACCACCATTAACTATATGTTTTCCGATTATCCTTTGTGGCGATTCAGCAAAAAGAACCCGAAGCCATTTATTTTATATGGGGCACTTCACCTGCATATAAACTGGCCTAAAGATTCACCAATTATCAACAGGGCAAGAATCTGTGACTGTTATATTGCAAACACCAATTATGAGAGACAAAGGGTAATAGCGTATGGCGTGGATCCAAATAAGGTTGTTACAATAGGTACAGGCATAGCAATTGAAGATATGCACTGCAACCCTGAACAGGTAACAGCTTTCAGGAACCAACATGGCATACAGCCAACGGATATATTGATTGGACATATTGGCCGTTTATCTGAAGGTAAAGGGGCAGGCATATTGCTGGATGCATTTATTGAATTGTATAAGACTAACAAGAACATAAAATTATTGCTTGCTGGCACGGTTACGGAATATGTGGACGAACTGAAACGGAAAATTGAACAAGAAAATCTACCGGTGATCCTTCTCACAAACTTTAGTGATGAGGAAAAAAAAATATTGTTCAATGCATTGGACATTTTTGTGTTGGCATCCAAAGGAGAGTCTTTTGGGGTTGTTTTCCTTGAAGCATGGGCCTGCAAAAAACCGGTTATAGGAACAGATATGGGAGCAGTTGCATCGCTTTTGGAAGAAGGTGTTGACAGTTATTTATTTGAGGCAGGCAATGCTTTGTCTTTAAGCAACAAGTTACAGGTACTGGTTAATGATGGGGCCCTTAGGAATTCTTTTGGAAAAGCAGGAAATATAAAAGTGCAACAGAACTATACATGGCCGGTTATTGTTGAAAGATACAGGCAGGCCTATCAATTAGGTATCGAAAACTTTAACCAGAGCCGTAAAGGGGCATAGTTATTCATAATGAAAATTCTACATGTAGTCCAGAACTATAGCCCTTCTGTTGGTGGTACGCAATGGCTTTTTCAATGTGTATCAGAAAGGTTGGTAAGCGATTTTGGCGATGAAGTTACTGTGTTTACGACCGACTCATATTATGGGCCACATAAGAAAGTAGCCAAGAAAATTCCATTAAATAAAGAAACAATCAATGGCGTGCAGGTGAAACGCTTTTCTTTTTATAATTTTTATTATCAATGGATAGACGTTATTACTCGGTTATGCACTAAGTTAAAATTATCGGTAAATGAAGGTATTGCAAGATATAGGGTTGGGCCATGGTCACCAACATTGAAGAAGGAATTGCAGCATGCCAAATTTGATGTTGTATGTGGCTCATCTTCTCACTATCTATATATGACTTATCCGTTATGGAGAAATAATAAAGGCATACCCAAGCCATTTATATTTATGGGTGCCTTGCATTTAAAGGAAGAACGGAAAGATGACTTTATTCCTAAAAAGATATTGCAGGCAATCAATGCTTCAGAGTTTTATATTGCAAACACTGTTTTTGAAAAGGACAGATTGGTTGAGTATGGTGTGGATGTGGACAAAATAAAAGTTGTGGGTTGTGGAATAGATATTGAGAAATTCGAATTGAGGACAGAAAATAATTTTAAAAAGGAACTGGGTGCTGGTGATAAAATTGTAATAGGCTTCTTTGGCAGACAAGAAAAAACAAAAGGCATACCCATGTTACTGGAAGCTTTTGAAAAATTGGCTCAACAATATGATAACATTGTACTGCTGATTGCAGGTGGAGCAACACTTTATACAGAAGAAATCAAAACAAAAGTCGCATCGTTTAATGAAGATATAAGAAAGCGGTGCACGATAGTGACAGGTGTAGATGAAGGTAAAAAAGTTGAAATATATAATACCATCGACATTTTTGTTTCAACTTCCGATGCGGAATCTTTTGGCATTGTTTTCCTGGAAGCGTGGGCTTGCAAAAAACCCGTTGTTGGTGCACGAACAGGGGCTGTATCTTCTGTAATTGATGATGGGGTAGACGGTTTACTGGTAAGCCCGGGTGTTACAGAAAACTTGGTTACACAGCTACAAAGTTTAATTGCAGATAGAAACATGCGTATCAGAATGGGCGAAGCTGGTTTCAATAAAGTAAAGGAAAAATATACTTGGTCAATCATTGTTTCCAAGTACAGAAATATTTATCAAGAAGCAATCAATAAATTTTATGTTTAGAGAAGAATCGGTTTGGATAAAAGAAAGCCTTGCGAAAATCAAGCCTTCTGCTGGCAATAATAAAGTTGCCAATCTCGGATCTTCTAGCGAAGAACTAAGAAAAGTATTTCAGCCACATATACACAACAATATCATACAGCCTTTAATGGATACCGGTTGGGATATTGTGCATGTGGATTTTAAAGATGACGTAGGCGTGGATGTAGTTGCAGACCTTACGAACAAGGATTTTGGCAATGATATGAAAGACTCCTTTGCATTGACGATTTGCACAAATATGTTGGAGCATGTGCTGGATATTCCACTAGTAGTAAATAACCTTTTTAAAGTAACTGCACATGGGGGTTATATTTTATTGACTGTACCTTATAAATATAGAATACACCACGACCCTATAGATAATGGTTTTAGACCAAACCCTGATGAAATTGCAGCACTTTTCAATGCAACTGAAATTGAAATTGTAGACAAGAAAGTAATTGTAATACAAGAGAAATATTATTACCCCATTAAGAAATCAAAATATCCCATTTGGGGCTACAGGGAAATCATAAAATACCACTTAGGAAAGAAATATAAAGTATCGGGTATCTTGCTTAAAAAAAAATAGGTTTAACTGCTACACACGAACGCAGTCTTTTATGAAGTTATTTCTGCTTAAAATAATTATTAAGATAAACAATTTTATCTGCAACCTCTTTTCGGTGGATGATATGAGGAATGGCCAAACAAGCAATAGATACGCTACAAATACTTTAACACCTGCCACTTTTTTTAAGGAAAAAGCACACTTATATCATTACAACAAAAACTACAAACCTCAATGGATAGATATATTCGAGAATGGCTTTACCATTCCGGAAGTATATTATGTTCAGTTTAATAAATGCTATTTAATAGGTAGGGGATTGTTGTTGAATGCGAACAAAAGGATATTCCTGGAATCAGCCTTCTTTCAACGTGAATACTTGAATAAGCTAAGAGTGGGGCATTTGCTCATTAAGAATATTTTCAGTTCACCCAAAAAGGAACTGAACAATATCATCCCATTGATGAATAGGTTAAGCAATAACTATTTTCACTGGACAGCAGAAAGCCTTACACGTATTGCTTTGCTAATAAAATATGCTCCTGGCTTTAAAGACAAGTATACCATTGTAATTAATGCGGATGCACCTGTTTTTGTTACGGATTCACTTCAATACATTATAGGATGGCCGTTTGACAAAATAATCAGGACGGGAAAAAACGATGTGGCTAAAGTGGAGAACTGTATTATGATCAGCTATCCTGCATTAAGGGATAAGTCCACATCTATGTATTACGCATACCCTTCTTCTGTTTTCACAACGTTGAATCACTTTGCTTTTCAGAATATCGGTTCAAAAAATGAGCAATCACTTACACATTTTATTGTCAGCAGGGCCAATGCTAATGGTAGGAACTTGATCAACGAAAATCAGGTATTGAATCGTTTGTCAATGATGCCATTGACTACTGTCCATCTTGAAAAGATGAGCTTTTTGGAGCAGGTGAAATTATTCCAACATGCCAAATTGATTATTGCACCACATGGTGCTGGACTTACAAACCTGGTTTATTGTAATAAAGATGCGGTTGTGATAGAATTGTTTCCAATAGGTAGGGGCATTAATCAAACTTCAATGTACTATCAAATATCCAAAGCCATTGGCCTTAGGTACCATATACTGATGGTTAAACCGGAAAATGCAAAAGAAGATATGATAGCAGATGATGCATTGATAACCGAAATAGAGAACATCTGTATCGATTATAAATTGATGGAACCTGACAGTAAAAAAATCAAGGAAACACTGTCCAGTTAAACGATAAAAAATTATGTGCGGAATAACCGGGGTTTACGAGTTCAAAAAATCAAATGTCAACCAGGCGAAATATATTGATTGGGCATTGGATACCATGCACCATAGGGGCCCCGATTCAAATGGATACTGGACAAACGAAAGGAATTACCATACTGGCTTTGTCAGGTTGGCAATACGCGACCTGAGTGCCGTAGGCAACCAACCCATGCACTCGGCCTGTGGAAGGTATGTGCTGGTATTCAATGGAGAAATATACAATACGGACCTATACAAGCAAAGCCTTGTAAATACAGGTGTTTCATTTATTTCTACTGCAGATACCGAAGTGCTTTTATATGGCCTTATTCAATGGGGCTCAGACATATTGAAAACCTTAAATGGAATATTCGCTTTTGCTTTTTACGACAAAGAAAAAAATGAATTGTTACTGGCAAGGGACAGGATGGGCATAAAGCCATTGTATATTGGGTACAGTAACGAAGGCATAGTTTATAGCTCGCAATACGACCATGTCATTAACCATCCATTCTGTGCTGCAAACGAAATTGATAACGAAGCGGTAAGCCTATACCTTTCTCTGGGCTATGTACCTGATGGTAAAGGAATGATCAACAACACACAACTGTTGCCTCATGGACATTTTGTAACAGTGAACAACCATGGTTGGCAACTACATGAATACTATCAATATCCAGCGGAGCAACAGCAAAACGATAAGAAAATAGGAGATGTACTGGAACAATGTGTACATCAACAACTGATAAGCGATGTGCCTTTGGGAACTTTTATGAGTGGCGGTACGGATAGTACATTGGTAACATACGAAGCAACAAAAAAACACAGGATAAAATCCTTTACCATTGGTGTAGACGACAAGCATCTCGATGAAACGGATGATGCAGCGGCATTTGCCAAGTTCTTCAATACGGAACATTTTACGCATCATGTAAATGAAGCAGCACTGCTTTCGTTGATTGATAAAAATACAAAAGCATACAGCGAACCCTTTGCAGATTTTTCTTCTATACCAACCTTGGCCATAGCAGAATTTGCACGTAAACAAGTAACCGTGGCTTTAAGTGGCGATGGTGGCGATGAACTGTTCTGGGGCTATCCACGCAATAGAAGAGTGATAGACCACACCAAATTATTGCAACAGCCAAGGGCCTTGAAATACTTGAAGTTTTTAAAAGAAAGGGCATTGCGTCAATCAAAAACAGTTTCGCAAAGGCATTTAAAAGCAGACAACATTGTTGATTATTATTACCAGAGCCTGTTTATTGCAGGTTCCTCTTCCTTTGCAAAAAATATATTGTCCAACCCACAAATGCCAACACCTTTCTTCTTACAACAGGCATTAAATAAAACAATGGACTACAACAATGCAGATGCAGTAATGAATATTACCCGCAAGCTTGAAATGGATTTGCACCTGCAACGTATATTGATTAAAGTAGACAGGGCCAGCATGTATAACAGCCTAGAAGTACGTGTGCCTTTATTGGATAATGACATGCTCGACTACAGCACTGGCGTTTCCTACAAGGAATGTATAAAACAAAACCAGGGCAAGATGAACCTAAAAGAACTGCTTGCCCCTATAACCAATAAAGACTTGGTGTATAAGACAAAAAAAGGTTTTGACATACCCATGCGTATATGGCTCAATAAGCAATTGAGTAAAGATGTGGAAGAAAAACTGATGAACATGCCCCGTCACCTAGCAGTGCATTTTGACAGGCAGGGAATACAAAAAATGCTCAAGGAACACAAAACGTATGTCAACGATATGACTTGGTTAATCTGGGCAATGTACACATTGGTTAATTGGGATGCTTATCATAGGTCTGGCAACAAAAAAAATCTATTTTGAAAATAGCAATCATCGCAAATAGTTTCCCCGAATTCAGCGAAACGTTTATCATCAACAAAGTTATCTTCCTGGCACAGGCTGGTAACGATGTTACAGTGGTAAGCTTGAATGGTGGTGGCAACCGGGCCCTTCATAAACTCTACGGTTTTAATGCCATGAAAGGTGTAAGCATTGTGAATGTACAACTGCCTAAGTCAGTAACTTCATTATTGGGCTTCACGATAAAACACCCACTCATTACTGCAACAGCATTCTCAATGAACAGGAAACAATGGTTTGCAGCAATCCGTAAGAAAGTGTTGCTGGGTATATTGAACAACAGGAATTTTGATATTGTACATTTTGAATATTCGGGCATTGCTGCCAGCTCATTGAATATATTGCCATCACTACAGGCAAAATTGGTTGTTAGCTGCCGCGGATCTGCAGAAAAAGTGAAACCGCTTACGGAGCCTGAACGTATCGACAAACTGAAACAGGTCTTTGCCCTTGTAAACGGCATACATTGCGTAAGCGAGGATATGAAACAGACCATTGCCCCTTACTGTACAGACATTTCCAAAGCATTTGTAAACCGCCCCGCTATTGATGCTTCATTTTTTACACCACCCGAAAAAAGGGTTGACAACAATATGGTAAATATTCTTACCATTGGTAGGTTCACTTTTCAAAAAGGGTACCTACTTGGATTGATGGCCATAAAGATATTGGTCAATAAAGGATGCCCTTTTGTTTGGAATATTATTGGCGATGGGCCACAGATGGAAGAACTGGTTTTCCATATCCATACATTGCAGTTAAGGGACCATGTAAAACTATTGGGCAAAAAGAATAAGAATGAAGTGAATGAACTGCTTGCCACCTCCGATATATTTTTCTTAAGTAGTGTTTATGAAGGCATACCCAATGTTGTGCTTGAAGCAATGGCAATGGAACTGCCGGTTGTTACTACAAAATGTGGTGGCGTTGATGAAGTGATTGACCACGCTAAAGATGGCTTCATTGCCGGGCTGTACGATGTTGAAACACTCGCCCTTTTATTGGAACAGTTAATTGGCAATAAAGAACTTCGTATCCAAATTGGCAAACAAGCAAGAAAGAAGATACTGGATGAATACACCCTGCAACGGCAGGTAGATGTTTTTCAAAAAGAATACCGGCACATCTTAGCTTCCTAAAAACGATACAAACAAGTTTAAATACAACAAGTTGATTTTTTCTTTTATACGATACACGCAGCCAGGATGGTGTTTTAATTTAACACCAACTGCCAAGGAATTCTCATCCTGCCACTACCACCCACAAGTGCTGCCATTGCCAGAAGGCATGGACGAAACGATGGATGATGGCTATGAAACAGAATCTGCCAGATACGCCGATATAGGTTACCGTGCATGGAACAACGGCTGCCTTACCGTATCCAATCAAGAAGCCGAACAGGTAATCAATAGTTTGCCCAGGCCCACTTTAAAAGACGAATACAGGTTCATCATAAAATATTGGGGCAAGCATTGGGCACTCATGGCATTGGCAGCAAGGCTGTTTACATTCAAGAACCCGTTTAAAGAAATAGCGGCCTTTATCCATTCATCAAAAACAAAACGTTATGCATTGCACAACCAGCTGTACAATGTGGATGCATACCATCGTTTTCAATCGCCACTGGTACAGCAACAACCGCTGGTATCCGTTATCATTCCAACGTTAAACAGGTACGAATACCTGAAAGATGTAATGCTTGACCTGGAAAAGCAGACCTGGAAAAACTTTGATGTAATTGTGGTGGACCAAAGCACGCCCTTCAACGAAAGCTTCTACAAACAGTTCAACTTAAACATCAATGCCATAGCACAAGAAGAGAAACTGTTGTGGACGGCAAGGAATAGGGCCATCAAAACAAGCACGGCAGACTACCTGCTTTTCTTTGATGATGATTCAAGGGTAGAACCCGACTGGATAGAACAACACGTTAAGACCATCGATTTTTTCAATGCAGGTATATCAGCAGGCGTATCGCTTTCAACCGTTGGTGGTAAGATACCCAAGAGCTATAATTTTTTCCGTTGGGCCGACCAGTTCGACTCCGGCAATGCCATTGTACGGCGGTCTGTTTTTCAACAAATAGGCCTGTTCGATCTACAGTTCAATAAACAGAGCATGGGCGATGGCGAATTCGGCATACGTTCATACCTCAACGGAATCAAAAGTATTTCCAATCCACTGGCTGCACGTGTGCATTTAAAAGTAAACAGCGGCGGCCTGCGTGAAATTGGCCACTGGGACGGCTTCCATCCCAAAAAATGGTTTGCACCCAAGCCGGTACCAAGCGTTATATACCTGTTCAAAAAATACTATCCACACAAACTCTACCGCAATACCATTTACCTCGGCATCCTATTGTCAAACGTTTCATTCAAAAACAAACGTAGCAATAAAATGATCCTGGTAAGCATATTCATGACGTTTGTAAAACTGCCATTGCTGGCCGTACAGTTCCATAAATCATTGTCAAAGGCAAACCAAAAACTTGCCGAAGGCAATAAGATAGAACGCTTATAAATGTATTGAGCCGGCAGTTGCACGTATTTCAGCTTTGCTGATCCCGATAGCTATCGGGACACCCATCAACGTTCTAAATACAGCCCGTCACTTCCATTCACAACCATTAACTACCAATTGATACCTTGATACTCGGTTTGGTTTCAGATTGCATACACACACGCACACCCGATGGCAAGACCGGAAGCCAGAACCATATTTTCATCAGGCAAATGGAAGCATTGAGTAGGCACTTTGATAAGATGGTTATCTGCTGCCCATTTGTGGAATACGATTCAACAAAAACCATAACAACCTATCAGAACCCCGCAATCAGTTTTATTGAATTGCCCAATGTTGGTGGCGATTCTTTGAAAGACAAACTAAAACTGATTGCAGTTTTGCCAAAATGGCTACATGCATTTTATAAATTGCACAAACAGGTCAACGTTGTATACCAACGCTTCCCCAATAACTTAAACATACCTGGTTTCTTTTTTTTCTATCTGCTGCGTAAAAAAGTATTTGCCACTTATACCGGCACTTGGCAGTACGAAGACAATCAACCATTTTCTTACCGCTTACAAAAATGGCTGCTTCGCAACCTGTTCCGTGGCCCTGTATGGGTTTATACTCCCGAAGAAAAAATCGGGAAAAATATTTACGGGGGCTTCAGTCCTTCCTATACATTACAGGAATGGGATGAAGAAACGCAGCAAGTGGCCAATCGTGTACAGAATCTGCAAAGCAACAAACCTGTTGAACTAAGGATGGTTTCTGTAGGCACGCTTAACGATAACAAGAACCAGATATACCTGCTACAGACCTGCCTACTGCTACGGGAAGAAAAGATACCTTTCAAATTGACATTGGTGGGCGAGGGGTCGCTAAAAAGCAGGTTTCAACAATTTGTAAAAGAAAATGGGCTGGATAGTCAGGTAACAATAACTGGTGGGCTCAACTATCAACAATTGCGGGCTGTTTACCGGGAGAACGATTTTGTGGTTCAGGCTGCCATATCAGAAGGTTTTGGTAAGGTACCCATTGAAGGTTTTTTTCATGGGCTGGTTCCCATTCTTAACCAGTCTGCACTTGCTCCCTATATGACCGGCAATGGCAGCCGCGGTTTTCTTTTCAAAGCCACAGATACAGATAACCTATTGCATGTATTGAAACAGATTTATTGCACAGTACCTGCAAAACTATTAACCGATATGATTGGCGAGGGAAGGATATTTGCCAAAACACAAACATTGGAAAATTGGGCAGCAACCTATTATAATAAAGTAAGCAACAATATTGGTTAAGCAGGGAGCAATATGGAAATTTTCAGCAGCCTTCGGGGTTGGTCTACTTGTAGGGTTTAGGATTATACCGCCTGCACTGGTAGGCGTTGCATTCATGATTGTATTGGCAATGTGTTTTGTGTATGCAGCACAAAACAATCTATACAAAATGTTTACCTATTTACCCTATATTATTTATACGGAAGTTTTTGTAAGGGCTTTTGCACGCAGTATTGTGCCCTATCTTGCCATGGAGTATTTTTATGTATTTGCATTCTCTATCCTGTTTTTTAAGCATACTGATAAAAGCAAGATGCACAATAAATCTTTTTATTTATTGGTGGCCTTTGGTTTCCTGGAAATAATAAATGGCTTTTACCCAGATAGGCCAACACTATTAAAAGCAATATTCTTTAATAGTTTTGCCGTGCTTGCCGGTGTCATTTGGGCATCCTTCAATAAACTCTCTCCAACGCTTATTAATAAATTACTGGCCAATATTAAAATAGGGTCCGTTTTTCTTGCTGGTATTATTATCGTTGCCCACTTACAGGGTAAGATTGCTTACGGTAACTTCTCAAGTTCGGAAGCGAGCAATGGTTTGGCTCCGGTTCAAATAAGCGGTTACCTCGGATTTGGTAGTTCAATGATCTTTATAGGTTTAATGAACCCAGCCGAAAAAAGAGCACGATTAATAAACGCCATTGTTTTTATTTTGGTAAGCCTCGTAATGGTACTTACTTTTTCTCGTGGCGGTTTGTATTTCCTGTCGGCTATTGTTTTCATGTACCTGTTCTTTAACCGTGGAAGTTTGGGTAGCTATTTTAAATACCTGTTATTGATACCTGTTGTTTTTTGGGGGTTCAATTTTGTGGTCGATCAAACGGGAGGTGCAATCCTAAAAAGATATGAAGAAAAAGGAAGCTCCAATAGAGACGTGTTGGTAGAAGCTGGCTTTCACCTGTTCTTGGAAAATCCTGTTTTTGGTGTAGGCACAAGCAACTTCGGTACAGCCATTGTTCGTTATAGTTTGTTTAAGGACGAGTCCACAGCACACAACGAATTTGCCCGGGCCATGGCCGAACATGGTTTATTCGGAATCTTTACTTATTGGGGCTTCTTCATCCTGTTGCTTATCGGACTCATACGTCGTAAGGAACCCGAACGGCAATTCTCACTTTATTTTTATGCATTGTTCTTTTTCATTGTAATACATAACGGGCTCAAAATTAGTATTCAGCCTTTGTTGTTAATACTGGCAATAGCCAATCCCACCACTTTTGTGGCAAGAAAAAAAATATCCAATGCCATCCAGCAATCAAGAGCTTTACAACAGCCAGTTTAGTGATATAGCAGCCATTGCTAAATGCCATCAAGCATGTTTCCGCAGTTCACTCTCTGGAAAATTAGGATTGGCTTATATAAAGAAAACCTTTGAATGGTTCCTGGGTGTGGATAATCGTTTCCTGTTTCATATCCAGATAAATAATGAGGTAATTGGATATTGTGGTGGCTTTATATCAAAAGGCATTGGCGATGGCAGCAGTAGCGGTATGTTACAGTACGCTTTTAAGCAGGCAGCAATAGGTGTGGCTAAAAAGCCTTGGCTAATTTTTCATCCCGAAGTAATGGCCGTATATCCTTTTATATTCAAAAACATTAAAAAGAAACTATTCCCTTCTAAAAACAAAATAACGAACGTCACATCAGCACAGGGAGATAATGTTACCAAATTTGCAGGACTGGTTGTTATTGGTGTTCATCCGGATCATAGAGGTACAGGTGTATTTGATCAATTGATGGAGCATTTTTTCGAAGAGTCCAAACAGCGTAACCTAATTGGTTGTAAACTTTCCGTACGTAAAGACAATGCAAGAGGCATCAATGCCTATAAGAAATTCGGTTGGTATATTGAACAAGAAACCGAAAAGACATACGTGTTAAGAAGGGACCTGTGAAAGAACAAAAACTGTTAGGGTGAACAAGCAAAATGATTCCAATAAAATATTAATAGTTGGTTTATTCCTTTCAGATAGCAATAAGCATACAATCTTAAGGACCCCGGCCGACCAATTAGCAGAAACACTCGGTAAGCATGGATACGGAATCATTAAAACTTCTGTTCATGTACCGCGGCTTAAAAGGTTAATCGATACTGTTTTTACCATCATTAAAAACAAGGGGCAGTTTTCCATTGCAATAGTCCCATTTTATGGCGGTTTCAGAAGCTTTGTGTGGGAAACAATAACTGTTGCTTTACTAAAAAAGCTGAACAAAAAAATCGTGTTGATTGTACATGGCGGGGCAATTCCGGAACGGATGAAAACCAAATCTGCAAAGTATATCCGAACTATGTCAAAAGCCGATGTACTTGTTTGTCCATCTGCATACTTAATGAACGAACTGGAGCAATATGGTTTACAAACAAAGTTGGTAGAAAACATTGTCAACTTAAGCGAATACCAATTTCATGAACGTGCTGTCATTCATCCAAGAATACTTTGGATGCGGACCTTTGAAGATGTGTACAATCCCTTAATGGCAATAAGGGTACTGGCAATGCTCATGAAAGAATTTCCTGAAGCATCCATGGTAATGGCTGGGCACGACAGGGGAATGTTACAGGAAACCATTGACTATGCAAAAGAGCTGGGTGTGTTGAATCGCATTGAATTTCCTGGATATATATCCAATGCACAAAAAAATGAGCTAGCGGCTGCATGTAGTATATATATATGCACCAACATGGTTGACAATGCACCTATATCATTAATAGAAATGATGGCTTTGGGGCTGCCCATTGTTTCAGTAAATACGGGTGGCATTCCTTTTTTGGTGAAAGATAAATACGATTGCCTGCTAGTAAACAACAATGATGGGCAAGCAATGGTTGAAAAAATAATTTATTTAATCAGTAATCCTCAAGAAGCAGTTAAACTTGCTCTGAATGGAAAGCTATCAGCCGAAAGATTTGATGAATTGCCTGTGGTGCAAAAGTGGGAAAATATTTTTAAAAAATTAAGCAACTAAAAAGAGTCTATGTGCGGTTTTGCGGGTGTATTGCATTTTGATAGGGACTGGAAGGTAGATGAAGGCAGACTAACTGTTGCCAGAGAGTCATTGATCCATCGCGGACCAGAATATGGTGCAAACTTTATTGATGGAAACCTTGGACTTGCACATAGAAGGTTAAGCATTATAGATCTTAGTGCCGATGGCAATCAGCCAATGGTTTCATCCAACGGCCGGTATGTAATTATTTATAACGGCGAAATATATAACTATCAACAGCTACAGAAACAGCTTGCAGCCAAAGGCATACTGTTCAAATCAAATTCCGATACAGAAGTACTTTTATGCATGTACATTGTATATGGCGAAGCAATGTTGGAGCAACTGAATGGCATGTTTTCTTTTGCTATATGGGACAAGCAAGAACGTTCTCTTTTCATAGCAAGGGATAGGGTAGGCATCAAGCCATTGTATTATTATCAAGATGGGGAGTCATTTGTTTTTGCCTCTGAAGCCAAAGCCCTCTTTAGATATGGTTTGCCTTTAGAGATAGAAGAAGACAACCTGAACGAATTCCTGCTCTTCCGGTTTGTTTCGGGAGAAAAGACGTTGTTCAAAAACATCAAGAAGCTAATGCCTGGCCACAGCATGCTTGTTACAGAAGACAAGAATATACATATTAAATGCTGGTGGCACCTAGCGGATAAGATTAAGAACCATGGCACCATTCACAAACCTGTTGAATGGTTTACCAACACATTCGATGACGCTATACAGAAACACATGATTAGCGATGTGCCCATTGGTGTGCTATTGAGTGGAGGCCTTGATTCAAGTTCGGTATGTGCTTCCCTATACAAGCAAGGGTTTCAACATATTCAAACGTTTAATGTAGGCTTCAAAAATTTTGTTGATGATGAATCGAAGCTAGCCGAAAACTTGTCCCGGAAATTTGATTTTCCTTATCATAGTATCCATGTAGAAGATGATGAACTGGCAGAAAATCTAAGCATAGCCGATTATATGTTAGATGAGCCTTTGATCCATCAGAACGAGCCGCAAATAATTGCCATATCACGTTATGCAAAGAAAACAGTAACCGTGCTGCTTTCTGGTGAAGGGGCCGATGAGTTTTTAGGTGGGTATGTACGTTATAAGCCGTTAAAATACTTGCCATATAAGGGCATCATCAACTTATTGCTTTCTTCATTGCCCCAAGGTTACAAGAATAACCGTTTAAGCAAACTGCAACGCTACTTCACATTGGATAGTGTAGATGATATGATACTGTTCAATTCTGTAAACAATTTTCCTTCAGACCTGAAAAAAATGGGTATAGAAATGCAGGATATACATGTTGACTACAGGAACAGGATACTGCATGAGGCAAAAGAACTTTATCCAAACAATCCGCAGCGTCAGGCAATGTACCTGGACCAGCATACCTACCTGCAATCCTTAAATCATAGAAATGACAGGACGACCATGGCTGCTTCTATTGAATGTAGGGTGCCTTTTTTGGATCATAGGTTAATGGAAGGTTTAGGCACATTGTCCAACGACTATTTTTTTCAGGGGAAAAAAGGAAAATTCATTTTGAAGGAAAGTTATAAGAATATATTGCCACAAACCACACTCAATTTTAGAAAGATAGGCTTCTCAGTGCCTTGGTTACAATTCATTTTAAAAAGCAAGAAGCTGAAACACCATTGGGATACAATGGAGCAATGTGAACTGTTCAACATGGGGTGGCTTAAATTTATTGATGTCGCAAAACTGAGAAATGAAACGAATAAAGGCGATAGCTCTATTCAGGCATTGCTACTGCAATTATTTTTTATATCACTCTGGTGGAAACAATACACAAACCATTTCGATAAAAGCATAAAGTAATAATTCCGTACCTCCCCTGAACCAATTTTAATAATGCATGTAAAACGGTATTATAACCTGTGAAAAGAAAGATTGTATATATCGATAATTTTTTGACCAAGCACGGACATACTCCTACTATTGGTTTGTCTTTAGCTGCTTTATTATCCAATGAAGGCTATGAGGTAATAAAAGCAAGTACCAAAAAAGCAAAACTGCTTCGGTTGTTAGACATGCTCTATGTAATTTTTAAAGAGCGAAAGGGAGCAGTTGTGCTCATTTCAACATATAGCAGTGATGCTTTCTATTTTGCACTGGCATGCTCATGGATGTGCAGGTTGCTAAACATTAAATATATACCATGTCTGCATGGCGGCAACCTCCCTCAACGCATACAGCATTCAACAAAAATGAGCCGGCAACTGTTTGCCAACAGCTACATGAACGTTGCTGTATCTGGTTATTTGGAAGATTGCATTAAAAAGAACGGTTGGAGGGTGGCTGTTATCCCGAATGTGATCCATATAAATGAATACCCTTTTTTGGAACGGAAAACCTGTAAGCCCAGGTTATTATGGGTACGTTCCTTTCATGAAATCTATAACCCAGGATTAGCGATTAAAGTATTGTTTCAGTTATTGAAAACAAACCCCGATGCAACGCTTGCAATGGTTGGCCCTGATAAAGATGGCAGCCTTGCAGTTTGTAAACAATTGGCAGCAGAGCTGAATGTTACGGATAAAGTCAATTTTACAGGTCTCTTGTCACGCAACGAGTGGATAGAGCTATCAACGCAATACGATATCTTTATCAACACCACCAATTTCGATAACCTGCCAGTGAGCATTATTGAGGCACTGGCCTTAGGCATGCCCATTGTCAGTACCAATGTAGGTGGCCTGCAGTACCTGATTGCGGATAGACAAAACGGCTTACTCGTAAATGCAAATGGCGAAACAGGTTTTGTTGAAGCCATCAATACATTGATACATGACAACACAATGGCAGAGGGATTGAGCAGGAATGCAAGGCTGCTAGCAGAACAATTTGATTGGGATCACGTTAAACAACAGTGGAATACATTATTGCAAGGAGTTTAAAAAACTATTAATCGTTTACGTATAATTATATGAAGGTTACGGTAATTTGTCCGGTATACAACGAATCAAAGTTCATTCTTAATGTACTTGATTTCTGCATTAAGTCGCAACCAATAGAAAAGGAAGTGTTTTTTATTGATGGCAATTCTACCGATGATACATGCAATATCATAAACAGATATGTGGATCAACACAGTAACATTAAACTGTTGCACAATCCGCAACGTTATGTCCCGTTTGCTTTAAACAAGGCCATCAAACTGGCTACAGGCGATATCATTGTAAGGCTCGATGCACATACACTTTATGCCGATAACTATTTTGAAAAAGTAATTGAAGTATTTGAAAAGACAAATGCGGATATAGTGGGTGGCCCAATGCGTATTGCAGACGGCAATGCCGTACAGGATTCAATTGGTTATGCAACATCAACTTCCTTTGGCATCGGCAATAGCTCTTTTCATTTTGAAGATTTTGAAGGCTTTACAGATAGCGTTTACCTAGGTGCATGGAAAAGGAAAATATTTGAAACCACCGGTCTTTTTGATGAATCATTGATGCGTAACCAGGATGATGAATTTCACTACCGTGCAAAAAGCCTCGGCTTCCGCATCTACCAATCACCGGAAATCAAATTGTACTACTATCCACGCAGCAGTTTCAGAACCTTGTTCAAACAATATTACCAATACGGCCTGTATAAGCCATTGGTGCTACGTAAAATAAAATCTGCCATAAGCCCAAGGCATATCATACCAATGGGCTTTGTGCTATACCTATGCAGCCTTATTGTATTTGCGGCACTGGGTTGGTACATCATGTTTGTTCCATTGCTGCTATACATACTGGCTGCCTGCTACTTTGCTGCGGCAAGCAAAAAAAATATCATGCAAATTGGCAGAATAGCTTTGTCTTATTCTATTTTGCACTTATCATACGGCATGGGTTTCATAGTAGGTCTATTGCGGTTGCCCTTTATTAAAAAGAATAACTGATTGCACAAATGAATATTCCTTTTTCACCACCATATATTGATACCGACGTAGAAGCAGAAGTTTTGGATTCCTTACGTAGCGGATGGATTACGACCGGGCCTAAGGTAAAGGCACTGGAAGAAGAAGTTTCCAAATACGCAGGTGTGGCTGCATCGCTGGGCATCAACTCTGCTACCTCCGGCATGATGCTCGCACTGCATTGGTACGGTATTGGTCATGGCGATGAAGTCATCATTCCTGCTTACACCTATGCGGCAACCGCACTGGTGGTAATGCACTTAGGTGCCATACCAGTAATGGTGGACGTGGAAAAGGACTTCAATATTTCCGTGGCAAAAATTGAGGCAGCCATTACCGGAAAAACAAAAGCCATTGTTCCGGTTGATTTTGCCGGATGGCCCTGCAACTATACTGCCATAAATGAATTGGTAAACAGGAATGATATACAGGCAAAATTCGTAGCTAAAGGCAGTCAGCAGCAACTGCTCAACAGGATCTTGGTAATGAGCGATGCAGCCCATTCCTTCGGTGCGGTGTACAATGGCAAGCGTACAGGTGTATGGGCAGATATTACCGTGTTTTCCTTTCATGCTGTAAAGAACCTTACAACTGCCGAAGGTGGTGCCATTTGCCTGAACCTACCAACCCCATTTGACAACAACGAAGTATATAAAACCCTTCGTCTTTGGAGTTTGAATGGGCAAACAAAAGATGCATTCTCCAAAAGCAAGGCAGGTAGCTGGAGATACGATATTGTGTACCCCGGTTTCAAGATGAACCTGCCCGATGTACTCGCTGCAATCGGGCTGGCACAAATCAAAAAATACAACGACGAACTGCTGGCAGAAAGGAAGAGGGTGTACGATTTTTACAATACCGCTTTTGCAGAACATAGCTGGGCAGAACTACCGCCTTATACTACCCCAAACTGCTACCCAAGCTACCATTTATATCCATTACGGATCAATGATATCTCCGAAGAACGGCGTGATGCAATCATCGAAAAAATTGCAGCATCTGGTGTTGCCGTCAATGTCCACTTTCAGCCGCTGCCACTGCTTACCATATTCAGTGAGCGAGGGTTCAGCATCTCCGATTTTCCTGTTTCCTACAGCAATTATTCCCGTGAAATTTCCCTTCCCATTTACCCGCAACTAAACAATAATCAATGCAGCTACATCGTTACTAGTGTCATAGATGCCGTTATGGCTACTGGTTAACAAATGGATACGATACGATTTTTCGATATACTTTTTGCGGTCATTGGGCTTATCGTACTGTCTCCATTGTTTATCATCATTGCTCTTTGCATCAAGCTTACTTCTGCAGGACCTGTTTTCTTTAGGCAGGTAAGGGTGGGCAGGTTCGGAAAGGATTTCAGGCTTTTCAAGTTCCGGAGCATGTACGTAAATGCTGAAGCCAAGGGACAGCTTACTGTTGGCGGCAGGGACAGTAGGATAAGTACGGTTGGTTACTACCTGCGTAAATTTAAACTGGACGAGCTGCCACAATTTATCAATGTGCTTTTGGGAGATATGAGTTTTGTAGGGCCAAGACCCGAGGTAAGAAAATATGTGGACCTGTATACAGAAGACCAACGAAAAGTACTGACGGTTTTGCCGGGTATTACAGATTATGCATCCATAGAGTACAGGAACGAGAACGAGCTGTTGTCGAAAGCCGTAAATCCAGAGCAGTTCTATATTACAGACATCATGCCCCGCAAAATAGAACTGAATTACAGGTTCATCAACGAAAGAAGCTTAGGAAAATATTTTTATATACTGCTAACCACGGTCATTACAGCCATTAAAGGAAAATGAACAGATAAGCTAAAAAGGACAATAAGTTGTATAACAGGCAACTTATTTTGCCATTTAAGCGTCAATTCATTGAAATATAATGGTTTTGTAATAATGTATAGAAAAATGGATAGGAATAAATGCATTATGTTTGCATCAATTCATTATTCTCTCACCGTCTGAAAAAACCCGCCAATATCTTTGATTAAACCATTAGTCAACTTAATAAATTAAGGGTTAGTGAAGAACTTACGTAAATTTTTACTCAAAAACAGGATAGCCCCCAAATGGGCGATATTCTTTTTGGATATATCTATTTCCTGTTTTGCAATCATATACGCCAATTATTTAAGGTTCAATTTCGAATTTACCTCCATCCATTTTTCCGATATTGCCGATGACCTCATCATTGTTTCGGCTACAAACGCTACTTTGTTCTATATTTTCAAAACCTATCATGGCATCATCAGGTTTTCTGGTTTCCAGGAAGCTTTCAGGAGCGTGGCAGCAATATTTTACTCCTTCTTCTTAATGTTGGTGTTCAATGTGGCCATGAATGCCATGCATTTTGGTCAGTTCACGCCCATTTCCGTACTGTTCATCTATTTCTTTATTGCATCCTTCCTGCTTTTTGGATACAGGCTACTGGTTAAGCACCTGTACAAAATCAGCATCAACCAAGAGGAGAATACGCATGTTGTAATTTATGGTGCCGGTTTAAATGGTTCGGTATTAAAGAAAACTATTGAGCAGACTTCCAATAACCGCTACAAGATTGTTGCTTTTATTGATGGTGATGAGAACCTTGTTGGCAAAACAATCGACAACGTAAAGATTTTTCCTTTCAACCAGATAAAACATGTTTTCAAGTCATGGCAAATAAAGACCCTGTTTTTTGCAAAGCAGGATTTTGATTTGGACGAAAAGAACGGCATTGTTGACTACTGTTTGGAGAACAATATCAAGGTAATGAACATTCCCCCAATGAGGGAATGGATACAGGGCCAACTGAACATCAACCAGCTTAAAGAAGTAAAGATTGAGGAACTGCTTGGCAGGAAACAGATCAGCCTAAAGAACGAGCATGTCATTAATCACCTGCGTGATAAAAAAGTATTGATAACTGGTGCGGCTGGTTCAATTGGTAGCGAACTGGCAAGGCAGATTGCAAGTGTATATCCCACATCGTTGGTTATTTGCGACCAGACAGAAACTGGCCTTTACGAACTTGAATATGAATTGCAGCAAAAATTTAGTTTAGGCAATGCCTTAAAGGTTTACTTGGGTGATGTGAAGGACGAGCATTCCATGAATAATCTCTTCAGCACTTACCTGCCCGAAGTAGTGTTTCATGCGGCTGCCTACAAGCACGTGCCCATGATGGAGAACCACCCGGCAGAAGCCATACGCAACAACGTATTGGGTACAAAAATGCTGGCTGACCTTTCAGAGAAATATGGTATAGATAAGTTTGTGTTTGTATCAACCGATAAAGCCATCAACCCTACCAATGTAATGGGTGCATCCAAGCGTATTGCCGAAATGTACTGCCAGGCATTGCAGAACAGGGAAGAAGCACCCGTTTGGGACAATGGCATTTACCAGATGGCAGGCAACAGGAAACGTACAAAATTCATTACCACAAGGTTCGGCAATGTATTGGGCTCTAATGGCTCCGTAATACCAAGGTTCCAGGAGCAGATTACCAATGGCGGTCCGGTTACGGTTACACATCCTGATATTATCCGTTACTTCATGACCATTCCCGAAGCATGTTCCCTTGTACTGGAAGCAGGTACCATGGGTAATGGCGGCGAAGTGTTCCTGTTTGATATGGGCGAACCCATCCGCATTCTTGACCTTGCCAAAAAAATGATACGCTTGGCCGGCATGATTCCGGGCAGGGATATAGAGCTTCGTTTTACAGGATTGAGGCCGGGCGAGAAACTGTTTGAAGAACTGTTGAATAAAGAAGAAGAAGTTATACCAACGCACAATAAAAAAATACTCATTGCCAAAGTAATGGAGTACGACTTCAACAGGGTATCCATGAACATAGAGCACCTCATTAACCTTGCCCAGGAAAACCGCAACGAAGAGGTGGTAAAACAAATGAAACGCATTGTGCCGGAATACATCAGCAACAACTCCATCTACGAAAGCATTGATGAGCAAATGTTCAAGCCTATTTATTCGGCTATCAGGTAATCAAATTTAGTTAGGTAACTTTACTGCATGTTTGGATTATTCAAATCTTCTAGGGTACGTGCCGACCTGTCTTTTATTGGTGTGGACATGCACTCGCATTTATTGCCCGGGTTGGACGATGGACTGAAAACAATCGAGGATACTATTGCGTATGTGAAAGAGTTGCATGCATTGGGTTATGAAAAACTGATATGCACGCCACATATACTTTCTGATGTGCATCCCAATTCGCCCTCAACAATACTTCCAAGACTGGATGAAGTAAGGCAGGCACTTGCAGCACACAATGTTCCTGTAAAGGTTGATGCCGCTGCGGAATACATGATTGACCATGAGTTTGAACAGACCATTAAACGTGGTGATAAACTGTTGACTTTTGGCAAGAATTATATATTGATTGAAATGTCTTACTTGGCCCCATCGCCCAACATGGACCAGGTTATTTTTGATTTAAGGGTAGCAGGTTTACAGCCAATTGTTGCACACCCCGAAAGGTACAATTACTACCACATGCAGTTTAACCAATATGAAAGGTTAAGGGGCATGGGATGCATGTTGCAGGTAAACCTTTTATCGCTTTCGGGTTACTATGGCAAGCCGGTAAAAAAAGCAGCAGAAAGGTTGATAGCCGAAGGCATGATTGATTTTATTGGTACCGATATGCATCACGCCAACCACTTAAATGCCACTAAAAGCTTTGTAACGCACAAGGATTTTTACAAACTGTTTAAGAATACATTATTGAAAAACAGGATGCTGTTGGATTAATTGCTAACAAACAATCTTCAAATTAAAAAGGCCACATCATTATGATGTGGCCTTTTTAATTTTATCATAAAACGGTTTCTATTTCTTCTCTGCTTTCAATATACCTGTAACAATGTTCTTGTCGTTAAACAACAGGTTTGCTGCTGCTTTCAGGTCTTCTACGGTTAATGCATTGGCATATTTTTCAAAGTTCAGATAGCGGTCGGCACTTTTGCCATCAAGCAATACAGACTGTATTTTTTGTAGCCATGTGCCGTTTTCCTTGATGCCTGTTTTGTGCTGCTCCAACCATTGCTGTTTTACCTTATCAAGGTTTTCTTTAGATGGGCCATCTTTCTTCAAGGCTGCTATTTCTGCATTCAGGGCAATTACAGCAGAGTCTGCTTTTGCACCGCCGGTTGGCAATTGTGCAAAGAAGGTGTAGTTACCATAAGGGTATTTATCCAGGTTGCCGTAAATACCACCACCATAAATGGCCTGCATTTTTTCGCGTATCTCTTCAATGATACGGATATTCAACACTTCGCTTAACGCATCTGCTTTCAGGTCTATATCTTCTGTATAAGGTATCTCACCAGAGTACATGGCAAGTACCAATGCTTTATCTTCCTTGCCTTTATACACGTTCAAATTTACCTTGCCTTTTACGGGACGTAAGCCATTGTCTTTGTAAACAAATTTCTTTCCTGTTGTAGGTAGGCTGGCAATGTACTTTTCAATCAATTGCTCTGTAGTGTCTTTAGGAAGGCTGCCTACAAATGTAAAATGCATGCCACTCATATCGCCAAAGCGTTCTTTGTAAATTGCCAATACACGTTCCAAATTAATCTTGTCATAGTATTCGCCTTTAGGTATGGCGATAGGGGCCAAAGGAGAATTGTGGTAAACCGTTTTCAATAAAGTATCTACAAAGGCACTTTGTGGATCGGACATTACAAATGTGGCCTGTGATTTACCTTTTTGTACAAAACTTTTAAACAAGGAACTGTCCTTACGTGGCTGTGTTACATATAGCGTAAGTAACTGTAGCATGGTCTCAAAATCCTTAACGCTACTATTGCCGCTAAAACCATCTGTAATACCTGTAAACACAGGGTTTACAGCAGCTACTTTGCCTGTTAATGCCTTACGCAAATCAACAGGGGTAAAGTCGCCAACGCCCATTGCATTGATGACGCCAACTGTATAATTGGTATTATACCTATCGGCTATGCCATAGTTGTTGGAGCCACCAAACCTTCTTGCACCCATTAAAATCTGGTCGTTCTTGAAATCGGTTTTCTTAACGGTTACTTTAATGCCATTGCTCAATGTATAGGTTGTGGTACCCAATGCAGCATTTTTTGTAGTGGCAACAATTTTACCTGGAGTTGGTAGTTTTTTCAACAAGGTTGTTGCAACTGCTTTTTCTTCATAAGCTTTAATGTCTGTGCGGCTTACGGTGTTGTTTACGGCGGCAATCAGTTCATCGCCTTTAGGTAACTTGGCAGCGTTTGCATCCGGACCGGTAATATAGGTAACAAAGTTGCTATTGCCTTTTAAACCAGTAGCCACTGCATTCACATCCTGCAGGGTAATTTTGGGTAAAAGCTCTTTATGATATTGGTACTCATTTTCAATACCCGGTATGGTTTCGCCATTTAAAAAATTACGCAGGTATTCTTCTACATAACTGGCCGATTCTGTTTTGTCCCTTTCTTTAAAAGAACGTTCCATTCTTGTAAGCAGGTTTATCTTGGCCCTGTCCAGTTCGGCTTGCGTAAAGCCAAAGCGTTTTACTTTTTCAATTTCTTCAACCGCTGTGGTCAATGCCTTTACAACATCACCATTACCAGTAACAGCTTCTACCTGAAAAGATTCGTAACCACGGGCATAAGAATCAAAATGTACGCCTGCACCTAGGAACGGTGGATTTTCTTTCTGGGTAAGTTCACGCAAACGCTGGTTCAGTATAGTAGTGAAAAGGCTTTGTATAATGTCTTCCTTAAACTCGTTTAATGTGGATGCTTCTTTTTTGGCAACTGCACTGTACGAAAGGGTAGCATTGTAAATAGTGGCTTCTTTATCTGTAAGTACCAGCCCGCTGTTCTTTGTATAAGCAGGAACGGTGGCCTGCGTTCTAGGACGTTCGTTTGTTGGATTGGTCAAGCCATCAAAATGTTTTTTAATCATGGCTTCGGCCTGTGCAGGGTCAATATCACCTACAACAATTACAGCCATTAAATCGGGCCTGTACCAGTCTTTGTAATAGCTGCGTATGCGTTCGTATTTATAGGTCTTAATAATGCTGTCAATACCAATTGGCAAGCGATTGGCATATTTTGAGCCATCGAACAATACGGGATATACTTTGCGGAACATCCTGTCTTCGGCACCTTTGCCCAAACGACTTTCTTCCAAGATAATGTTACGTTCCCCATCAATATCCTCATCCAGGAAAGTGATATTGTGTGCCCAGTCCTCCAATATCTGAAAACCGGTTTCAATATTGCCTGGTTTGTCAGTTGGTATAGGCAACATATATACGGTTTCGTCAAAGCCCGTATAGGCATTCAGGTCGTTACCGAAACCCACACCAATTTTTTGCAGATACGAAACGATATCGTTTTTCTTAAAGTTCTTGGTGCCGTTAAAAGCCATGTGCTCGGTCATGTGGGCAAGGCCTTGCTGGTCATCATCTTCCATAATCGAACCTGTATTTATTACTAAACGCAGCTCAACTTTTTGTTCCGGTTTTTTGTTCTGCCTAATATAATAGGTCAGTCCATTGGCCAATTTGCCCACTTTTAATTTGGGGTCAACTGGCAGTTTTGTGTCTTGTGCATATATGCTGCTATTGATAAGGATAATCAATAAAGCCAGCACCCACTTCTTTGTTGTTTGCATAGCAAGGTTTTTAGTGCTGCGAAGTAATGAAAACAAAGCAGTGTACGCAAATGATATTATATGTAAGGCATGCAGAGGTTCAATGATTGAACCAAATTGACCATACGGCCCTTTTTCGCCGAGCGGAAACAGTAAAGAAAGAATAAAATAAAACCCGTTTCTGTTATAGGAAACGGGTTGCTTTGGCTAGAAGTTAAAACCTAAATGCTGTATCAGTTCATCTGGAAGTTTGGGCAGTTTTTTCCTTTCAATCAAATAGGTAGAAAGTCCCGAGAGGTCGCGGTAAATGTAATGCTTGTTCAATGCACCTTCCAGATAGCCCCTGCCGCTTGTGTTGCCGGTGCCTACACGCATGCCAATCATACGGCGTACCATAATCAGGTGCTTGTGCCGCCAACTGCTTAATAAATGGTCTATTTCAATCAGCGAATCAAGTATCTGATAAGATGTCTGGAAAACAGGGAAATCCCTGTACAGCATAATGAACAGGGCCGTGCGTAAAGCCTTTGGCGAAAAAGTGCTACGCAACGATTCCATTTGTTCTTCATCAAGTGTTTCGTGTTTTTGTTCAAAAAAGACATAGTCAAAATCAATTATTTTCGACTGCTCCCTTTCTGTAAGTCCTGTTTTGTAAATATTCCTGTAATCGCTCCAAAAAGGGTGGTGCGTTACTTCGGTACCATTGGAGCCCTTATAGGTTTGCCAGAATTTTTCCTCAAAAAACGGCATGCGTTCCAGCCAGCAGTTTACCAATTGCAATAATGTCCTTTCGTCTTCTACTTTGCTGATGGTATTGTAATCGCTGCTGGTAAAACCGCCTTCGTTGGTGCGTTTGTAATAGTCTGCCTGATGGCGTCTATCTATCTGCAATCCAAGCCTTGCTTCTATCAAACGGAACTGCTTGCTCTGAAAGCCTGAAGAAGGGGTCAACAGGTTCCTGAACTCCAGGAAGTCAAGGGGTGTCATGGTATCCAATATGCTTACTTGCTGGTTCAGCAATTCCAATATCCGGATGATGCGGTTGAACCTATGGCGTACCAGGTTCAGGTCCTCTGAATTATCGTTGATGCTTTCTTTTGAAAAAACGGCTGCCGCATAATCCAGTTCAAACAATATCTGTTTGAACCATAATTCATAGGCCTGGTGAATGATGATGAAGAGCATCTCATCGTGTGCGGGCTGGTTTGGCTCGTTGAAACTTACGGGGTGCTGTGCATCCAATACCTTTTCCAGTTGTAGGTAAGTTCCGTAATACATAGGGTTTTGGCTCATGGCAAGTATTTATATGCTGCAAAGAAAGGGGTTTGTTGCTTTATGGTACCAAGGATAATGATGAACGCAAAAGCATGGTTTATATGTGGTATTACATGGTGTTGCGATCAGGCTTTGTGATGCTACTGCCTGTCAACAAAATACCCGCTGCAACTTGTTTTTACAGATTGACGATTAACTTAGCGGCATGAACCGTCATCAACTTGTACGTGCAATAAAGGAGAAACAGTCTTACTTATGTGTTGGGCTGGATACAGATATTACCAAGATACCCAAACATTTGCAGCACCATGCCGATGCTGTTTTTGAATTCAATAAAACCATTATAGATGCTACCAAGGACCATTGTGTAAGCTATAAGATCAATACGGCTTTTTATGAGTCCATGGGGCTGAAAGGCTGGGATGCAATGGAGCGTACCCTGCATTATATACCACGCACCCATTTTACGATTGCGGATGCAAAGCGTGGCGATATTGGCAACACTTCCGCCCAATATGCCAAGACGTTTTTTGAGACCCTGCCTTTTGATGCCATAACAGTGGCTCCTTATATGGGAGAGGATTCTGTTCGCCCGTTTTTGGAGTATGAAGACAAAGTTGCCATTGTGCTGGGTCTTACATCCAACAAGGGGGCACATGATTTTGAATTGCAGCAGACCGGCGAAGGTTTACTATATGAAAAAGTGATTCGTACGGTTGCCACTTGGGGCAATGCGGATAATTTGATGTTTGTAATTGGGGCTACGCAGGCAAGCGAACTGGCAAGCATCCGTAAAATAATACCCGACAATTTTTTGCTGGTACCTGGTGTTGGCTTTCAGGGAGGCAGCTTGCAGGAAGTGAGCGAATATGGCATGAATGCCGATTGCGGCTTATTGGTAAATGCAAGTCGTGCCATTATTTATGCTGGCGGTAATGAGGATTTTGGTGATGATGCAAAGGAAATAGCCATGCAGTATCAGGTAGAGATGGCTACTTATTTAAAATGATTTTGTATGGATAGGCGTAACTTTCTTCAGCAGGCATCTTTAACTACTGCAGCTTTGGCTGCAGCCCCCGTGGCATTTGCTGGGGACAAGAAACCATCATCTTTCAGGGTGGGCTTTTTGACCGATGTGCATGTAAAGCCCACAGATGCTGCCGAGCAGGGTATGCGTAAAGCATATAGGAGTGTAAATGCATTACAGCCCAAAGTTGATTTTATTATCAATGGTGGCGATGCCATTATGGATGCACTGAAGGCCAGTAAGGAAAAAGTGCAGAAACAGTGGGATGTTTGGAATAAGGTACTAGGCGAGGAGAACAGGTTGCCCATGTATCACTGCATTGGTAACCATGATGCCTGGGGCTGGCAAATGACCGAACCCGAAGTGAAGAACGACCCATTGTACGATAAAAAATGGGTGGTACAGCAACACAAAATGAGCAACCGTTACTATAGTTTTGAACATAGCAACTGGAAGTTTATAGTATTGGATAGTGCACAGGAAAATAATGGCGGCTATATAGCCCGGATTGATGAAGAACAGTTTGCCTGGTTGGAGAATGAACTGAAAGCAACGCCCACAGACAAACATATTTGCGTGGTGAGCCATATACCCATTGTGTCTTTTTGCTCGGCACTGTTTGCGGACAAGAATCAGGACAATGGCGACTGGCGGATTTCCCGTGCATTGCTGCATGTGGATGCAAGAAGGCTGATACAACTTTTTAAAGGTTTCAAAAACATACGCTGCTGTTTAAGCGGGCATATACATATGCAGGATGAGGTAAACTACCTGGGCATTCCTTATTACTGTAATGGTGCCGTTAGCGGCAATTGGTGGGAAGGTGCATTTAAAGATTTTGCCCCGGCCTATGCTGTGTTCGAATTTTATAAAGACGGCACCCTTAAAAGGCAAATGGTGGAATATTAAATGATGGTTGCTGTAACTTAATTTCGGATAAAGCGTTCTATCTTTCCAGCCTCAAACAAACTGTCCATGAAAAAAACAATTCCCCTGCTGCTGTCTGTCCTCCTGGTTTTTGCTGCTTGCAATATCTCTTTTGATAAAAAGATAAAAGGCAGCGGCCATGTAATAACCGAATCCCGTGCGGTAACCAGTGCACACAAGATAAGGCTACAGGGCAGTTACGATGTGGAGCTGGTTCCGGGTACGGCAACAACTTTAAAAATTGAAGGCGATGATAACCTGCTTCCCTATATCATTACCAAAGAAGAAAATGGCTGGCTGATTGTTAAGACCAAAGAGAAGATCAGTATTTCTACCAGCTCCAAGTTAAAGGTCTATATCACTACCGATATGTTGGAAGCAATTTCATTAAGCGGTGCAGGCAATATCAGGAGCACGGGCAAGTTTGTGGGCGGCGATAAACTGGACCTGAACATTTCCGGTGTGGGCAGTGCCGATTTGGAAGTGAATGCCCCATCTGTAAATGCGAACATTTCCGGTAGCGGCAGCATCACATTATCTGGCGAAACCAAGGACAGCAAAATAGATATTTCAGGCATCGGTTCTTATAAAGGTGAGAACCTGAAAGCCGAGAATGTGGAAATACAGGTTTCTGGCAGTGGCTCTGCCAATGTATTTGCCGATAACAAATTGGACGTACAGGTTTCTGGAATAGGCAATGTGTACTACAAAGGCAATGCAACTGTATCGCAAAAAGTAAGTGGCAGCGGTTCCGTAAAAAAAATGGAATAAGCTGTAAAATATACACAGGCAGTAAACGTCAAACAATTATTGTTTGACGTTTTTTATTAACGGTACAAGCCCTTTGCCCTAACACACGACCTTTGCAGCACTATTAAAAAATACCAATGAACCGGAACGAACGCATTATACTCCTACTATTATCCGCACTCAACTTTACACATATACTGGACTTCATGATCATGATGCCATTGGGCAACTACCTGATGCCTTATTTTCATATAAGTCCGCAACAGTTTACTTTTCTGGTAGGTGCCTATACATTGAGTGCCGCCCTATCGGGCTTCTTTGCTGCTTTTTTTGTGGATGGTTTTGACAGGAAGAAAATATTGCTAGTGGGCTATATCGGTTTCCTTATCGGAACCATAGCCTGTGGCATGGCGCCATCGTATGGACTGTTACTGGTTGCCAGGATATTTGCAGGGCTTTTTGGCGGGTTGATCGGTGCACAGGTGCTCTCCATTATTGCCGATATTTTTCCTTATGAAAGAAGGGGCAAGGCCATGGGCAGCGTTATGAGTGCATTTGCTATAGCCAGCACATTGGGCGTTCCGTTTGCATTGTACCTTGCCAACCTCATCAGTTGGCACGCACCATTTATATTGGTAGGTATATTGGGCATTGTACTCGTTCCCTTCCTAATAAGGTTCATCCCGCCCATGACGGCACATGTCAAAGAAAAAGAAGACCGCGACCTGCCATTAAAAACCCTGATGAATGTAGTAAGCCATTCAAAAATGCGTTTGGCATTGCTATTCTCGGGCTTGGTAATGATGGGCCATTTTGTGGTTATCCCATTCATCAATCCCTATATGGAATTCAACAATGGCTACTCCAAAACATTAACCCCCATGATTTACCTGGCTGGCGGTACGGCCTCGTTTGCATCGGCAATTGGGTTGGGCAGGCTGGCTGATAAATATGGTAAATTAAAGGTTTTCAGCATTTGCATATTGCTTGGGTTGCCATTGGTAATTGGCGTTACGCATATAGGACCCATACCGTTCTGGATAGTACTGGTGATGTTTGCAATATGGTTCACGGCATCAACCGGTCGAAGCGTTTCGGCACAGGCCATGCTAAGTAATGTGGTTCCGCCAGAACATAGGGGGAGCTTTATGAGTTTCAACAGCAGCATACAACAGTTTGGCACATTTACGGCTTCCATACTGGCTGGCTTCGTGGTGGTGGAAGGTAAAGGTGGGCGTATAGAACGTTACAACTGGTTGGGCTACATCAGCATTGCCATACTGCTTAGCTGCTTCTTTTTGGGTAGGTACCTTTTTGGTAAAATGGATAAAGAAAAGGCAGCATTGGTAACATCCAATGACGATGAACTGGTTATTGTAACAGAATAGTTATTGGTTGGCCAGTATAGCAAGGCCCCGCTTTTGCTGCGTCGCTCCCGATAGCTATCGGGACATCAAGCTCCATAACAAAGCAATGCTTCCTGCAACCGCACCTGATCCATTAATGAACCAATTAACTAATTAACCACTCTATACACCGGGTACCTTAAATGTACAGGCTCATAATAAGGCGAGTTCTTATATACAAAATCCAATTGTGCACTGGCAGAAGCAGCAAATGCAGTATCCGTTTTTTTCTTCTCGTCAAGCTTGTTCCTAAGCTCCGGATGCTCGTTTAAATATTTGGCTGCAAGGTCTTCCCAACGGTAATCGCTATAGCCTTCTTTCTGTTGCAATATGCCATCAAAAAAGTTCCAGTTAAAATAACTGTCATCGGCTGTTGGTTCCAATGTCTCCACTAAAAAACGGTCTGCCGCCTGTCGGGTAAAAACAATAAAATCACCTTTCAATAACTGTATGGTTTCCTGTTTTTTTGTAACGGTAACATTGCTATGCGGATAATGTTTTTCATAGGCCCTTGGCAATGTTTGGAATTTGTCAATCCTGTAAACTTCAACCGTAATTAAAGAGTCATGCTGCAAACGTTGCATGGCAACACCGTTCAGCTTCAGCAGGTCTGTAACGGCATACCAACCTTGGGGTATAATATATGCTTTGGGTTTCGTCACAAACTTATCGCCCATAAAATAATTGTAAAACTTCACCTGTTTGGTAAATGGTTTTGTATGGTCATAAAACAACCTGTCCATGCCTGTTACATCACTTTTCTTTTTGCCTGCTTCATAGCCCCAAAAATCAATGGTGTCATTCCTTGTCGAATCAACTTTCCATGTAAGGGCAAATGCCTGTTGTTGTTTAACGGCTTCTATGCTGGCCTTTCTTTTTTCCTTTATCTCTTTCGAAAATTTGCCTGATTGCTCCATCATGGTCTGCATTAAAGCATAAGTGCTTTTAACCCTGTCTGCAAACGGTTTCAGCATATGTGTTTCGGGCACAAAAGCCATTGTTTGAAACAGTGCAGCATAACCGCTGCTATAACGTGGCGGGTCATAAAACGCATCCCAGCCTTTATCGGGGTTGGCATTTTCAAAGTTTACGTAGGGACACATGGGCCAGTTTTTTTCCTTCATGCTTTTAAACAAAGCAGGCTCAAAAACATCATGTAAAAAATTGCCAATCGGCCCGCCAAGTTTACTTGGTTGCGTGGTAAGCAAAGTCATGGTATGCTGGTAATCGGCACCATCGCTTACATGGTTGTCCATAAAAATATCGGGGTTAAGCCAATGGAATATTTCGGCAAAAACCATTGCTTCTTTTGAATCGTTCTTTATAAAATCCCTGTTCAGGTCAAGGTTCTGGGCATTGCCCCTAAAGCCATAGCTATCGGGCCCGTTCTGGTTCACACGGCTAACACTGCCCCTGTTAAGGCTGCCACCAATATTGTACACAGGTATCACTGCCAGCACAATGTTGGGAGGTGTTTTTAACTTACCTGTTGCAAGATCACGTAACAGCATCATGCTTGCATCAATGCCATCGGGCTCGCCAGGGTGTATGCCATTGTTTATAAAAATAACCACCTTGTTTTGCTGGTGCCATTGCACCGGGTTGAATCCTTTATCGGCACTGTACATGATTACATGCAAGGGGTAGCCTGCATCTGTAACACCAAATGTTTTAACGGAAATATTGCTATTTGCCTTGGCCAATTGTTGGTAATAATCTATGCACTCAAAGTAAGTGGCTGTTTTTTCGCCCTTGCTTTTTTCAAAAGGTGTGACCAGGCTTTGGGCAAGTGCATTAGATGTGACAAAAACAAAACAAATGGCTAGTAATTTTTTCATTAATTTGGAGTTGAAAAATTCATACCAAAGTAATGGAAAATACCTACAGGATATTGCTAGCAGAAGACGAACCTAAACTGGGTCAGGTTATTCAGGAAGAGCTGAACCGCCAGGGCTACCAAACAGATGTTGCCTTTGACGGCCTGATTGCAGAGAAAATGTTTAACCAGCATAGTTATTCCCTGGTATTGTTGGACATTAACCTTCCCTATAAAAACGGGATGGCTTTATGCAAAGAGTTCAGGGAAGCCAATAAATCCGTGCCCATCATCATGCTTACTGCATTGGGGCAAATCCAAGACAAGGTAGATGCATTTAAATTGGGTGCTGATGATTACATCATAAAGCCATTTCATTTTGATGAACTATTTGCCCGCATAAAAGTATTCCTGAAAAGGTCCGACTATACCGAACCGGTAACCACAGAAAAAATAGTGGTGGCCGACTTGGAAATAGACCTGGACAATAAAACCGTTACAAGGGCAGGCAAGAACATCAATCTTACTGCCAAAGAGTTTGCATTGATTGTTCTGTTGGCAAAAGCCGGTGGTAAAATCATTTCAAAACACGAGATACTTGAAAAGGTATGGGACCTGAGTTTTGACACGGGTACCAATACCATCGAAGTGTACATCAGCTTCCTGCGTAACAAGATTGACAAGCCCTTTGAAACAAAACTCATTCACACAAAACCCGGGTTTGGTTACTTTGTAAAAGAAATAATTGCACAATGAACTTAAAAGTCCGGTTTGCCTTATTGTTTACATCATTTGTTGCATTTATACTCATCATATCATCGGCAGCAATTTATATACTGTATTATAACTATAGGCTGCAGGATTTTTACAGGCGTGTAAAGAATGAAGGCGAAGTGATGTACCAGGCATATATTGCCAAGGCACAAACACCCGATTCGTTACAGAAAAAATCCAAAGAAAACAGGTACGCATTATCCGCACAGTCGGTCATCATATTCGACTCTGCCTACCATGTGCTCAATAAAGAGCCGGATACAACTTCCGTAACCCTTGGCAAGGATTTTTTTACCAGGGTAAAACTGCATGGCGAATACCGTTTTCAGGAACAGAAAAGGGAAAGCGTGGGCTTTTATATGCAGGCTTCCAAAATGTATGTGTACTCATCGGCCTACGACAAGTTCGGATTAAAGAAATTGAAGAATGTAAAGATCATTCTTCTGGCGGTACTGGCTGGTAGTTTGCTGCTAACGGTATTCTTTTCCCTGTTCTTTGTTAGCCAGGCATTTAGGCCATTGAGGAAACTGAGCGAACAGATGCAACGGACCACCGAGCTCAATATGGCCGAAAGGGTAGAGGAAGGCAAAGGCAATGATGAGATAAAACAGATTGCACGCAGCTACAATGCAATGATTGAAAGGCTTAGAAAGGCATTTGACTACCAGAAAAGTTTTGTGAACCATGCTTCGCACGAACTGCGTACGCCACTGGCAAGTATGCTGTCGCAAACCGAAGCCGCATTTAATAAGAACCTGGACGAAGCGGGTTACCGGGATGTGCTTACCTCTTTAAAAGAAGACCAACAGGAAATGATCGAGTTGACAAACTCCCTGCTGCTACTTTCCCAGTACGAAAAAATGACCAAATCAACCGAATGGTTATCGTTGCGTATTGATGAGGTGCTGTATGATACAATCAAAGCTGCAAAAAAGATATTTCCAGAAGCATTGCTTACACTCGAGTTCCTGTCAATACCGGAAGAAGAGAACCTGTTGATTAAAGGCAATGAGGCATTGATGCGTTCTGCCATCAGGAACCTGATCAAAAATGCCTATCAATATTCGGTTGACAGGAATGTATCCATCTTTTTACGTGCCGAGAACAATGTTATTGAAATAATAGTGGACAATGTTGGTCCGCAAGTACCAGTAGAAGACAGGGACAAACTGTTCATGCCTTTTTTCAGGAGCCAGAACTCTATGGAAAAAAGGGGACATGGCCTTGGTCTGGCAATTGTACAGCGTATTGTAGATGTACATAAAGGCACCGTAACTTATATTGCCCTAAACAACAATATCAACCGGTTTGTAATCAGTTTATACAAATAAAAAAACCAGTTGAAGTTTAACTTTCAACTGGTCCCTTTATAAATATTTGATAGCTAGATATTAAGCAGCCAATGCTTTTTTCTTAGCCAGTTTGCTTTTTAAGTTAGCAGCCTTGTTTTTATGGATAACACCACGTTTAGCTAATTTGTCAATCATTGATTCTACAGAAGGTAATTTTTCGCCGTAAGCGGTTTTGTCTTCAATAGCTTTCAAGTCACGGATGGCATTACGGGTAGTTTTACCGTTATACCTGTTTCTATCTCTACGTTTAGCGGCTTGTCTTGTATCTTTTTTGGTAGCCTTATGGTTTGCCATGTTCTAATCTTTTTAAAGGACGGCGAAGGTAAGGACTGATATTGGAACTGGAAAATTTTACAGAATTTTTTTTCAATTTTTTTGAAATTATCCTCAAATAAAGCGATTTGGACCCATTTCAGGGAAAAAACTTTGCCAAATTTTATGCTTTCAATACACGATATTTGCCATCATTTCATAAAAAATAGATCAATTTTTGCTCCAATGAAGGATTTTTCTTACATCACGAACTCTCACCCGGCTTTTATTGAAAATCTGTACCAGGAATTTGTCAAAGACCCGAACAGTGTTGACCCAGACCTAAAGAAGTTTTTTGAAGGATTCGATTTTGCAGTAAGCAATGCCAATTTGAACGGTAACGGTGCAGCCACTGTTGCTGCGGCCACTGCAAGTGTGCCTAGCTCGGGAATTGACTGGATGAGCGAAATACGTGTGTACCGCATGATTTTGGGCTATAGAAACAAAGGCCATCTATTGGCAAAAACAAACCCTATCCGTGCAAGAAAAGACAGGGGAGCCAACTTGGAGCTTTCCTTTTTTGGATTTACGGATGCCGATCTAGACAAAACCTTTAATGCCGGTAACATACTTGGCCTGGGTGCAACCACATTACGTAATATTATTGCCTATTTAGAAAAAGCCTACGCAACCCATGTAGGTATCGAGTTCAAATACATAAGCGACCAAAAGAAAATTGATTGGCTTACCAACGAAATGGAGAAGCAGCTTAGCCAACCCGTTTCATTGGACAAAAAGAAACGCATACTGGAGAAACTGAACCAAGGTGTGATGTTTGAAAAATTCCTGCATACCAAATATGTAGGGCAAAAAAGGTTCTCTTTAGAAGGTGGAGAAACAACCATTGCTGCATTGGATGCCATCATTAACGTTGCTGCCGACAATCAGGTAGAAGAAGTGGTGATAGGTATGGCACATAGGGGCAGGTTGAATATACTGGCCAATATTATGGGCAAGACCTACGAACAGATTTTTAGCGAGTTTGAGGGTACGGCCATTATGGACCAGACCATGGGTAGCGGCGACGTGAAGTACCACATGGGGTACGGCAGTGAAGTAACTACTACTGGTAACAAGAACATCCATCTTAAATTAATGCCCAACCCATCCCACCTAGAGGCGGTAAACCCTGTAGTGGTTGGTTTTGCAAGGGCCAAGGCCGATGTGCTTTCGCAAAGCGATTTTGATAAGATATTACCGATATTGATTCATGGCGATGCTTCTGTAGCAGGCCAGGGCATTGTGTACGAAGTATTGCAAATGAGTAACCTGCATGGTTATTACACCGGTGGTACCATACATTTTGTGATCAATAACCAGATTGGTTTTACCACCGATTTTGAAGATGCAAGAAGCAGTGACTATTGTACATCTATTGCAGCTATGGTACAGGCACCCGTATTTCACGTAAATGGCGATGACGCGGAAGCTGTTGTAAAAGTTGCAGAGATTGCCACCCGTTACAGACAGGAATTCAATAGCGATATCTTCATTGATATGGTGTGCTACCGCAAACATGGCCATAATGAAGGCGATGACCCCAAGTACACGCAGCCACAATTGTATGCCTTGATTGATAAGCATCCAAACCCACGTGAAGTATATATTAAATACTTGTTGGAACATGGCGAAGCCGATGCACAGGAACTGGCAAAAGCCATGGAGAAGAAATTCTGGGAAGACTTACAGGAGCGTTTGGACGAAGTGAAACAGAAACCATTGCCATACAATTACCAACAGCCGGAACTTGTTTGGAAAAGTTTACGCAAGGCAACTGCTGAAGATTTCAATGCATCTCCTGTTACGGCCATTGCCGAGGATGAGTTGAGGAAACTGTTTAAAGGTTTGATGGAGTGGCCTGCCGATTTTAAGCCATTGAAAAAAGTAGAAAAATTATTGGCCGATAAGACCAAATTGCTGGAAACAGAAAATAAGATTGACTGGGCAACCGGCGAACTTTTGGCCTATGCTTCTTTGCTGGTTGATAAAAAGATTGTACGTATGAGCGGACAGGACGTGCACCGCGGCACGTTTAGCCACCGCCATGCTGTACTGCGTGATGAAGAAACCAACAAAGGCTATAACCGCTTGAACCACTTTAGCGATACCCAGGAAAAATTCCGCATTTATAACTCTTTATTGAGCGAATACGGTGTGCTTGGTTTTGAATATGGTTATGCCATGGCAAACCCGAATGCACTGGTACTTTGGGAAGCACAGTTTGGCGATTTCTGCAATGGTGCCCAAACCATGATTGACCAGTTTATTGCTGCTGGTGAACAGAAATGGAACCGCATGAACGGCGTGGTAATGTTGTTGCCACATGGTTACGAAGGGCAGGGGCCAGAGCATAGCAGTGCAAGGATGGAAAGGTTTTTACAGATGTGTGCCGAACTGAATATGGTGGTTACCAATATTACTACGGCTGCCAACTTCTTCCATGCGTTACGCAGGCAGTTGGCCTGGAGCTTCAGGAAACCGATGATCAACTTTTCGCCGAAGGCAAACCTGCGTTATCCCGGCAGCTATAGCACGGTAGCCGAGTTTACACAAGGCGGCTTTAAGGAAGTGATTGATGATGAGGTTGAAGATGCAGCAGCCATTAAAAAAGTATTGTTCTGTACCGGTAAACTGTATTTTGAACTGGCTGAAAGAAAAGCAAAAGAAAACAGAACTGATATAGCCATCATCAGGCTGGAGCAGATATATCCTTTACCTGAAAAGCAACTGAAGACTTTGCATGATAAATACAGTAAAGCCGTTTGGTTCTGGATACAGGAAGAGCCGTTGAATATGGGTGCCGCTTCGTTTTTGCAAATGAATTTAAAGAGCATCAACTATGGTGTCATTAGCCGCCATGCAAGTGCCAGCACCGCTACGGGTTACAACAAGGTACATAAGGTAGAGCAGGAAGAAATTATTAATACTGCATTCAGTATTTAAGTACGCTTGATATAAGTAATAAGAAACGGTCTGTATGTTGAACCACATACAGGCCGTTTTATTTTGCCAAAACTTACATAAGGCTGCCCTGCGTGAGGGATAGGAGCGGATACCCCGCTGAGGCCCTGTGCAATGACTTGTGGCGGAGTAGCAGTGGATAGCCCGACCCCGCCGTACATTGCACAGGGTTTGTTGAACCTATACAATTGGCGGGGGCAAGCCCCAATGATTATTTACTTACTACCGAATTTTTGAAACTATTGTTGGTAAAATAAGTGCGTATATAATATTCGTACACTTCTCCAGGTTGTGGGGTTTCATCTTTAAAATTAGTACCCATTAATAGTGGCGAGATGGCCGTGAAATTTTCTTGATTATTGCTTTTGCGGAACACAATAAAACCACTTACGTTTTGTGCAGCACTACGCCATGTAATATGGATGCTACTGTCTGTTGCATCTTTTGAAACACTTACAGCTTCTGCGTTTTTCATGAAAGCAGTATCGATAGCAATTACGAGATAGGCTGGTTTGGACGGCTCCGATACGTTGTTACTTTTATCTATTGCTGTAATATAGTAGGCAATGGTAGTGCCTTGCAAAGACAGGTCTTTGTCTTTAAAACTGGTTTGTGTAAGTGGTTGTTTGTTTAGCTTTTCGAACTTAGTATTTGCGGTATCCGTTGCACGGAAAATGTTGTAACCTATAACATCATTGTCGGCTGATGCTTGCCAACTCAATGCAACTTCTTTTTCAATCAATTGGGCTTCTACATTTTGAATGGCCAGTGGTGGTGTAACATCGGGCAGCAACACAATAACCGTATCGCTCATTTCGCTTTTGTTGTAACTATCATCTACTGCTTGAATGCTGTACACATAATCGTTCTTGGAATTTACAGGCAATGAATCTGTAAAGGAAGTAGCGGTAATTGGTTTTTCAGTAATAAGGTTAAAATAGTCTTTGTTTTTGTTGGTGGATCGGTAAACCCAGTAACCTTTCACATCTGCTTCTTTGTTGGGGCTCCAGGTAATGTTTGTAACGCCGGGTGCGGCTGTACCTTTTACGCCTGTTGGTTTTGCGGGTGGTGTAACATCGGGCATAACAGCCATTGTAATAAGGCTCTTTGCTGTAATGCCTGTATTGCTGATGCTTTCAACATAATAATTGTACACTTTTTTCTCTGTAACGGTACTGTCTATAAAACTGCTTGTATTGACTGCTAATAGTTGTTTATTGATTTTTTTAAAAGTACTATCGCCTTCATTGGCCCTATAAATATTATAGCCCGAACAGTTTTTTTCTTTAACGGTTTCCCATGTTAACTGGAATGTTTTTTTCTTTCTTTCGTTTGTTAAACCAGTTACTGTTTTAGGAAGTGTAAGGTCTTTGACAACAACTTTTAAGGGCTCGCTTAAAGCTGTTTCGTTGTTGAGCACATCCAATGCGGCAACCTGGTAATAATAGATGCTGCCTGCTTTTAAACCAGTATCTATATATGTAAAAGAATTGTTGTTTTTGCCTTTTACACTTGCAGCTATCATTGGTTTTACAGTAAGCAATACAGGTGCGGTAGCGTTTGCATTTTTTCTATAGATTTTGTAGGCATAATGCTGTTCTTCTTTCTTCCAGTTCAATAAAATGTTCTGTTGATGTTGTGCTGAGCTTAGGTTAGTAACGGCAGGTTGATTGGTTAAAGCGGTATTTATTTTAATGCTCCTGGAAAGGTCTGCATCGTTTTTATCTGCATCGGTTAATTTGTATTCGTAGGTTTTTCCAGTAACAATATTTTTATCTTCAAAGTAGCAGCCTGCATACTCCGCCATTTTATTGTCGTTCAGCAAAAGCAGTCCTGCAAAGCCTTTTACGTTTTTTTCTTTTGCATCGTTTTGTTTGCGTAGCACAAAATTGGCATAACGTTTAAAGCTTGGGTCTTTGGCGTTTACATTATCGCTTGTGGTTACTGGTGTCTTTGCAATTGGCTCAGTAGTTATTTTTATCCAATCACCATTGCCTTCTTTTCTAAATACATTGATGTGGTAATTGCTCACTACATTAACGGTATCTATGAACTTCATTTTTACCATTAACTTTTGTGTAGCTTTTTCTTTTGATACACTGGCTGCAAGTTTTAGAACCTGTGCATTTACTGTATTGGTATTGCTGTTAACCAGTACTGTTATAATAAATAAACTGATAATTTTTTTCATGATGGATTGCTTAAAAACATTTATCGAATATGATGCTGCCATTTCTGATGCCCATGTCAAAATCGTAACCAAAAACGGAAACACCTGCACTTACACATGTAGGGCTTGGGAACTGTAATTGACCGTTTAGGCTTAAGCCTAGAGAGAATATGGTTTCGCCGCATTCCTGCACTTTGGCCTCGCCATATACTACTGCACCCGCCTGTAATTGAAAGGGACTATAGGCTACTGTTGCATCTATTTTTACGCCTGAAGTAATTAGTATGTCATCATCGCAAATGAGGCCATCATTGTGCCAGTTGATGTCTATCATTTTAAAATCGCCATATAGTTCCACCCTGTCTTTGTTTAAATCAAAGCCACAGCTTGCAGGTGCCTGCTGGCCAAACAACGAGCCCGATCCGCTGCCCCATAAATGAAATTCGCCATCGCCAATGGCAAAACCTGCATTGGCACTAACACCTATTTGTGATGCCACATTCAGTTCTGCATTGAAATTGCCTGTAACTTTTTTGGGGCTCCAGTAAAAATCCAGCTTGCAGTCCTTGGCTTTAATGATACCATCGGTGTTTTCGCCAGTGCTGATAAATGTGCCGTTGCCCAAAAGCTTGATGCTCTCCAGACCGCTATTGTTTGTCAGCACTTCCATTGCAAGATCGCCCCAGAACTTGATGCCGTTGTCTGTATTTGTTTTCAGATTTACCTGTGCATATACGCCGAGGAACTTACTGTTGTCTGGTATGTATGCACTGTTGTTGATGTTGTTGCCATCGTGCCGCATATGGTAAAATATCCTTCCCTTGAAACCGTTGATGGCAAGGTCTAGTATGCCTGTTGGCACAACAATGAAATTCTTTTGGCCTGCTTCCAGGAACCAGTAATTGTAACCTTGCTGTTTATGCCCAACCCATAAGGTTGCATTGATGCTTTTGTCGGCCGTGTTCTGTGGATCAACAGGTGATTTTAAACTGTACCCAATCTCTGCCCTAAAGCCGGTACCATACGTATTGTCATTGTCATAAAAAGTGAGGTTGGCACCAGTGAATGAAGATGATTCGTTGTCGCTGCTGGCATCTGCTTTTGAAGAAAAAGATACCTGTTTGTTGTCAAGCCCCTTTTTGTATTCGTGGTACTCTTTAAAAGAAGCAAAGTCTTTCCTGTTGAAAGATGCACCGCCATAGGTAATACTGTTGGCATCAAAAGTTACTTCGGTAGTAAAATTGTTGGTGCTGTTTTTTGAAGAGAAGTTATCTGCCAGCACCATGACGCCACTAACCTTCAATACATATTTGGGTTGGTTAAGATATTTGCCAAAATTCATCTTAAACGGAGTGAACTTGAAGCCGTTGAAATCGCCTGCAGGATTGCTGGCTGTATTGTCGAATTCTGATGAATACACACCGTACATGGAAACTGAACCGTCTGGCGTTATTGCAAATTTGGGCGATGCTATATTGGAAACGTTCAAGTGCTTGCCTGATGAGGGATTGCTGAAACTGAAATTCCCTGTCAACGCAATTTTTGCAAATTCCATAGCAGCAAAAGTTGGTTTAAACGTACACTTGTCGCCCGTACTCGGATCGTTGTACAATGTATTGGTCTGAACATCGACAAAGGCAAGGCTTCCGTTTTGAACCGAGTTCTTGTCAACCATAAAACTGAAAGTTGCTTTTTGATTTACAAATGGAATGGTATAGGCCCCATCCATTTTAAATTGTACCAGCTCTGTTTTGGCAATGATGCAATTGATCTTCTGCAACGTCAAATCAAATGCATAGAATTTAATGTTCTGGTCAGCTTGGGCAATATTCCTGACCTCGCTGAGTTTGATGCCATTTTCTCCATCAACAGGCACCGATAAGAATGTAAACGATGGGTGCTTATCTTTTGATTTGTCATCTACCATTACCTGCAATTCCGGTATGGACAGGCCAAATGTTTTGTTTGGATTGCTGGTGAGGTTGAGGTGCAACTTTTTGTAGGAGGCAATGCAGGAAGCATCTTTGTTGAGGGAAACAGTGAATGCATTGTCGAAGGTTTTGTCAAACTCGAAATCGCTGGTTGCATTAAAGTCAATACTGATTGTTTTTTTTGCATCTGTTAGTGAGATGACTTTGTACCAACCAGACATGATGAAATCCCCTTGTAAACCACCTTTGTTGAATTTGATATAAGGCGACAGTACCATTTCCGTGTTTTTCTGCAAAGCAAATTTCAACACTGCTGATACATCGCCGTTTAACGACATGGCACCACTTACAGCACCAACTGCAAATTGCTGGTTGTAATCAAATTTTATGGTCTGTTCATTATTGGACATATATGCAGCCATCTGCTGTAGGCCCTTATCATCCTTACCCAAAAATTCAGAAACCCATTTGAATTTTCCGGAGATGGTTGGGGCATAATCCGCATCGGTAATATTGGGATTGGCCAATGCAGCTACATCAATAAAATGACTGGTAGCCCCATCCCAATGGCTTATGATGAATGGATTGAAATGAATGTTCGTTACATTGAAAGTGAAACTTCCCGGAATATTTTTTTGGTTTACTGTAAGGTTGATGTTCTGGTTCTTAAAGTCAACCAATGCTATCGAATCCATTGATGTGGTTGCTTTCCAGTTGGTATAAGCGGTTACTTTGCCACTATTGTCTTTTGTTGAACCAAAAGGTTGTATCGTCAATTTTTCAAAAGATATTTTTAGGGTTGGCCCATTCTTATAAAGTTGCGTGGTGCCAGTTCCTTTATAGTTGAAGCCATCAATATTGTATAAAGAGGTAACCGTAATTGGATAGCCACATAGGTTAAAGGTGGTGAGGTTTTGCTTAAGTGCCTTGTCAAATAAGATTACGGAAAACGTATCTATTTCACTGGTGTATGTTTTGCCATCCCTTGATACATCCACTTTCCAGGCGAGTGTTTTGCCGGAATAGGTGCTCATATCCAAATCGGTCATGTTATAGCCTTGCGAATTACCAACAAATAAGTTGGCATTATTGGTAATGGCATCTTTAGGTGTCTGCCCTTTTTTCAATACTACAATCGTTGGTTTTTGGTCGGGATAGGAATAGGCATCGCCCATTTTTACATCAAGCGAATTGCTATACGTCCATTGAAAAGCAAGTTTACTATCCGGTACAAATTCTTTGTCGGCAGGGTACATCAGTGTAACCTTTGGTGGGGAAACGGAGAACGTCTGTACGTCGCTTGTGTACACTTTGTCTTTGGTATCGTGTACAATTACTTTCCAGGCAAGTGTTTTGCCATCGTATGGACTAAGGTTTACGTTTACTGTTTTTTTAGGTTCTTTGCCGCCCGCAATATTGGGATTGCTTTGTAGTGCCTGTTCCGGTGTTTGCCCTGGTTTTACTTCTACAATAATGGGTATTTCGTAAGATGAGTGAATGGATGTGTCATAATTCCACTGAACGGTATTGTAAGCAATTGCATTCATCATGCCTTGCTTTGAATCAACCACTGATTTGTTGGCAGGATAAACCAAAGTAATTGGGCTGGGCGGTCTTACAGGTAAAGACGGTGGGGGTGGTGCCGGTTTGGTATATACGAAACTCCTGACTTCGCTTCTGCCATTGTTTTTATAGGCAGTTCCCTGTATGCCAGGCAATGCCGTTACGCACCATGCATACTTTCTTCCTTCAACAAATGGGGGCTGTGCAGGCCCGTACAGTACAATGTTTGCCGATGTGGTATTTTCATAAAAGGCAGGTGTTGTTTTTGCATTCATGATATCTGCAGGGTTCCTGTTCGGGTTAAGCATCTCAACAATCCTCAATACGTATTGTGTACCCGGTTCGGAGCCTGCGGGTATGTTCCAGGAGAAAATGACATTCTGTATCCCTCTTGTAATACCGATGGTGTCTTTGTCAAAAGGTTTTATCAGCAATGGTGGTTCCAGTTGCGTAAGCCTTACATTGGTACAGCCAAAGGGGTTGGGCGATGAAAGCGGAAGACCGGGCACATCATAGTTGTAGGCCCTTACACAAAACTGGTAATTGCCTTCGGGCAGGCCGTTCTGCTCAAATATTTTTGTTGCAGTAGTGCCTTGCAGGTCAAACGAATTCACATCAAACAAAGTGGCAAGTGTTTGCAGGTCTACCATTTGTGGTATGCCTGCGGGCAGGATGATGGGTTGTGCAGGACGGAAACTCTGTTTGGTAGAAATCTTGATACCATTGTCGCCCGTTAGTTCCGCACGCAGGTAAACCCTTGCACTATTGGTAGGCGAAGTATTGGTTAGCGATATAATGACTTTGCCCGGCATACTTGCATAGTCGCTTAGTTTTGTTGAGTATGGAGGCGTTATGTTTATGGTAACGGTAACCTGTGCATGCAAGGTACAAACGGCTGCAAACAGTAGTAGCAATAACAGCAGTTTGGGTAATTTCTTTTTCATGGTTCAGTGTTTAGAAACTTAGTGTATAACCTATTTCGGTGGTGTTTTCTGCAAAATTTATCTGGGTGCTATCGGCATTTGCCGGTCTGTTGTTTAATAAAGTGTACCGTAGGCTTAAGCGATGGTGCCTGGAGGGCTGGTAGCAAGCGTTTGCCATTAAATTGTAAATGGATGTTTGTGCCAATGAGCTTTTGCTATTGGTGTATGTATTGCTTAATGCACTGGTAAGTTTGCCTTTGAGCCAGCTTTTGTTGAACGCAAGCGTATAGCTGTTGTTCTTGAAAGTTGCGGCAGGCAATGTATTGGTTGCATTGTTAAAAGCCGCCGTTATGCTTAGGCTTCTTTTTACTATTGTGTAGGTATAGTTCAGCAAGAGTATCTCTGTGGTAATGTTGTTGGTGGTTTGTGTTGCCGCATTGTCATCGGTAAGGTTAGAGCGGTTGTAGGATGCAATGACGATATGCGAATATTGGCCATTGGCAAAAACATATCTTGGGGTAAAAGAAATATTACTGTTGTTCTGTGCCAGCAGGTATTTATTCTGTACCAGGACAACGGTGGGCTTTGAGTTGGAAGCGAAATTGGTAAAGCCTGCATCTATCCCAAGCTTGCTGGTAATATCCCAACTAAGGTTTGCCATACCGATTGTTCGGGTAGTAGTTGATTGTTTCTGCTGACGTACATTGTCTTCTTGCCGGCCAATGCTTCCACTTAACCTGAACTTATTTTTAAATAAATTGAACGATGGCGAAATTGTGTAGCTTTTAATATCGTTGTTAAAGTAATAAACACCCATGCTTCTGAACTGCGGGTCTATATACTTGTATTCAAACTTTAAAGAAAAGGTTTTGCTTGTGAATCCGGCCGCGGCACGGTATGCTGTGTAGAATTCAGATGTGCCGTTAATGGGCATTACCTTCCTTAATTTATCCACCCATTCGCTACTGTCGGGTACGGCATAATTGCTGCCTATATCATTTGTCCATAAACTGGCACCTGCATCGCCTTCAATAAAAACATGCTTTGCAAAGGTGGACCTGAATGCAACGGAGCCAACAGTATTGGCGGCAGGGCGTACCATTTGTTTGGTAATGGGATCAATAGTATTAACGCTAGTACTGTCATCCTTGGCCCGCAACACACTTACATAGAAATAATTTTTTTCATCACCTGCTCCCAATTTTATTGCAGTGCCTTTTCTTGAAAAACTGAATGGCTGCAATGTGCCGAGTGTGGTGTCAATGGCTGTTGCCCTGTTGAGCCTTCCAGACATGATGGCAAAATGGAATTTCTTGGGATTCAGTTCAAGTCCAACGCCCAGCATGGTATAGCCATCCAATGTATAGGGCGAGAAGCTGAGGTTGCGGTAGCCTGCATGTACCGTAATCCATTTGTAGGTGGGGCTTAAACCAAACTGGTTAAGCGGTTGGCTAAAGTTCCTGTCCTGCTCGGTTAGCGTAAAGCTTACCGGTATTTCCAGGCCATACAACGTCAGGCTGGTGTTGCCAAACAGCATATAGGATAAGGGTTTCCTGCGGGCAGTAATGCCAGTGGCCGAATAGCCAATACCTAGTAAACCAATATTGCCATGAAGGGATACTGGGTCTTTTTTTGCCAGTTGTTCCATATCCTGTGCTGTTGCGGTTTGGTACAGCAGCAATAACAGTATCGGGTATAAAAGGGTGGTTCTCATATTTTTTGTACAGTTACGTTTTTGCCGTTCACTACACGTATTGCATAGTTTTTATAGAGGTATGGTGTAATGTTGATGGTATTGTTGCCTTGCATGAGCATGAGGTGTTCCACCGCTTCGCCGTTGTTGGTAATGATTGTGGCAAAAGGTGACCTTGTTTCATCAACATGCTTGATGTAAACATTTAGTTGGGCATTGGGCTGTATGCTAATATTGGCAGCTTCGGGCATTGTTTTGCAGTTAGTACTGTAAACCTAACTGCTGCCTGTGGGTATAGGAACTGCCTTTGAGAAAGTGGCAGCACTGTTTGAGTAAGTGGTTTACATTGTATTCAAACGGTCCATCACTTCCTGTTTTTTTCTACGGGATATTTCGATGACTTCGTTGCCATGCATAATAATATAACCACTGTCCTGGTTCTTGAAGCCAATAACATGTTCAAGGTTTACGAGGTGTGAGTGGTGCACACGGAGAAAGTTATGTGGCGTTAACTGTTCTTCCAGGTCTTTTAAAGTTCTGGTAACGGTTTGCTTGGGGCGGTTGATGAAGTAGAGAATGGAATAGTTGCTGGCGGATTCGATGCGTACAATTTCGTTAACGGGTATGAATTGGGTAGTAGTGCCTGTTGGTATGGCAATCCTTTTTACGGCATTGCCTTTAAGTTGGTTCAGGAAATTATGTATCAGGCTGTTCTCTTCTTTCTTTTGTTTGGTGATGCATTTGTGTATGGCAGTGGCCAGTTCTTCCAGCGAGATGGGCTTGGTCAAGTAATCCAATGCATTTAGCTTAATGGCCTGTAAGGCATAGTGCTGGTGTGCAGTGGTAAAGATTACATTGAAATTGATATGGGATAATGATTGCAGCAGCTCAATGCCTGTCATTTCGGGCATTTCAACATCCAAGAAAAGGATATCGGGTTCGTGTTCCTGTATCAATTGTATGCCTTGGCTTGGTGTGGCGGTTGCAGCCACCACTTCAACCTGCAAGGCAAATTTCTTGTTCAGCATCAACTGTAAGGTTTCTATACAGCTTTGTTCGTCGTCAATAATGATTGCTTTCAGCATCAGCCAATTTTTTGAAATGTTTCTATAGGTATCTCCAATGTTATCCTTGTTCCGCATGCAATGCCATCGTCCATTAGGTCATCAATCATTACTTTGCCTATACGGCCATCGGTTTCGGCAATGCTTAACCTTTGTTGCGTTATCTGCATGCCATAAGATACGGCTTTGTTCTCTTTCCTGTTTTTGAGCTCTTCGGCTTTTTTTCTACCAATGCCGTCATCTTCAATCATGCAGGTAAGCATTTGCATACTGGGCTGCTGTATGCTGATGGCCAATTTGCCCCTGCCTTCTTTTTGCAACAGACCATGCCATATAGCATTTTCAATATAGGGCTGCATCAGCATGGGCGGCACAAGTACCTGGTTGGGCATAATGTTGTTGCCTACATGAATGGCATAATCGAACTTGTTGTTGCAGCGTCTATGTTCCAGCTCCAGGTACAGTTGCAGCGATACCAGCTCTTCTTCCAGTGTTACCAGTTTGTGCATGGAATTGTTGAGTATGATACGCATGAGCTTGGAAAATTTTGTGAGGTACTCACTGGCATCTTCCTGTTTATTGTCCCAGATATATTTTTGGATGGAGTTCAACGAATTGAAAATGAAATGCGGGTTCATTTGGCTACGCAGGGCCCGCATTTCCAGTTCTGCCATCATTTTATTGACGCTTGTTTTTTCTTCTTCTTTTTTCCTGATGGCTTTTACCCTGTTCACGGCAATCAGTACAACGGTGCCAATAAACAACAATGCCATCAGTATTTTGAACCACCATGTTTGCCAGAATGGTGGGTGTATATATAGCCTGAACATGGCCGTTTCATTGTTCCAGGTGCCGCTGCTGTTACAGGCTTTTACTTTGAATATGTACCTGTCGCCACTCAGGTTTGCGTAAGTGGCTGTTCTTCTGGTTCCGTCATACACCCAATCTTTGTCAAAGCCTTCTAGCTTATGGGCAAAACTGATGCGTTCGCTGGTGGTATAGTCTATGCCGGTAAAATCAAAAACAATATTGTTCTGCCGATAATCCAGGTGAAGTGTTGCCGTTGCAAAACTGTCCATGAATATTTTTTGCGGCTGATTGTTTATCCTTAGCTCGGTAATAAAAGGCTTTACTTTATTGTTGTTGATGTCAACCTCTGCGGGATTGAATTTGGTATAGGCCATACGGTACCCGATATAGAAATCGTTGTTGTATGCAAACATTTGTACGGGGTCGGATGAGTTGTCGTAGATGCCATCCAGCGAAGTGAATTTCTTGAATTCGTCTTTTGCGGGATCGTACCTAAACAGGCCATGCAGCGTGTATATCCATAGTTTGTTGAGCGGGTCCTTTATCAGGGAGCTCAACTCCAGTTTAAATATTTCCTGCTCCTTACCTTTAACCAATGCTTCCTGCGTTTCCAGATCGTATTCCAACAAGCCAGACTCGGTGCCGCAGTACACTTTGTTGTTTATTTTTTGCAGCGTCATAAAACGCTTCCATTTGTCACTTGCCGTATTGCTGAATTTGATGTTTATTTTTTTGAAGGCATGTGTCGTTACATCAAAACTGTGCAACCCATCTGCAGTGCCACATAGCAGGGTAGTAGGGTTTATGAATACGGCGTCGTAAATATGGTTGGCTAATACATCGGCTACAGCTGTGTCCGGTTTGTTTTTATAGAAAGTATATTGTTTGGTATCTGTATTCAGCTTGGCCAGCCCATTCCTTGTAAAGGTCCAAAAATTGCCATCGTCCAAAACCTTGCCATCAAAAGTGTAATTTTTTGTGATGTCCCAATTTGCCGGAACCTTACTCACATTGCCTTTGTCAATACAAATGGCACCGCCATAAGTAGGAAGCCATAACCTGTTTTTGAAATCCTTGTGTATCGAAGATACCCATCGCCAGTTGTACATTTCATCAACTTTTGTTGACTTTGAACTGAAAAAATACCGTTGCACAATCTGATGGGTTGCCTTGTTGTACTTCGCAATACCCGATCCATGAACGGCCATCCAGCAGATATTGGGGTCGTAAGGATCGTCCACTATTCCCGATAGTAAATTGTAATAATTTGTTTCCAATGCAGGTATCTCGGCAGACTGGAACTGTTGTTCCTGCTTGTTTATTTTGGACAGGCCCCGCCAACTGCAAATCCATATAATGCCTTCCCTGTCCACATACATGCTGGTGCTGAAATTGCTGAGCAGCCCGGATTTTGTAGCCGCATCGTATTTTATTTCTTTAATGAATTTTCTTTGTGTCTTATCAAATAAGGCCAGTCCATTGGTATGTGTAAGCATCCATAAAATATTGTTGCCCGTTAATGGGGCCGATTGTACCATGTTTTGATAAATGGTTGCATACTTAAGCCCTTCATGTTGCATTTCATAGGTTGCATTGGTGTTCTTCCCGTCTTTGTTGTCAAATAATTGCAGGCCCGATTCCCAGGTGCTGATCCACATATTGCCTTCATTGTCCTCATCAAAACTCCTGGGCCAGCAATCGCAATTGTAGTACCTGTAAGTATTGTTGTTGGTGTTGTACACATAATATCCAAGGCGTTCAATGCCCGTCCACACTTGGCCCTTACTATCAATGCAGGTAGCGTAGGGCCGTTGTATATAATCTGCTTGTTGGCTGCTTGCAGCAACGTTCAGGTGCTGTGCATCTACCTTAAACATGCCTTTGTAGGTATTGTACCAAATGGTGTTATGAGCTGTGTCATATACCAATGAAACGGCTTCGGTATTCAATGCAGAGCGGATAACGGTAAACACTTGTGTCTTTTGATCAAACACGCAAAGCCCTTTGCCATAAGCAAGCCATACCTTGTCATATTTGTCAATGGCAATATCAAAAATATCATTGTAGGGCAGCGAGGTTGAGTCGCCCTGCTTGTTCTGGAAATTCTTGAAGTTGGCACCGTCAAACCTGCTCAGGCCGTTTTGGGTAATTATCCAAAGAAAGCCCTTTCCGTCTTTACGGCATTTTTTGGTAAAGTTGTGCACCAACCCGTTTTGCGTAGTGTAGTTTTTGAATTTGAAATTGTACGGGGATGTAATTTGCCCTTTTGCCTTTGTAAACAATAAGCAAACACATAGGAAAGCAGCTGCAGCAATGGTTTTGGGCGGTGTCATTCAGGTAAAAATATAGTAAAATTGATATGCTGTAAACTGATGGGCTTTTTTTAGCTTTTTTCCCCGAGATTTGCGGTGCCTTAGCATAAGTTGGGCTAGATTTGGAGCATTGCCTGTTAAGGTAGTTTTAGGTACAAAGCCGATATAAATTATAGAAACATACCGATCATGATTGACATTAAAGTTCCTACAGTTGGAGAATCTATTACAGAAGTTACTTTGTTGAAATGGACAAAGAAGGATGGCAGTTATGTAGAACGTGATGAAGTAATTGCAGAACTGGAAAGCGAAAAAGCAACTTTTGAAGTAAATGCAGAAAAGGCAGGTATATTGAAACATGGTGCCACCGAAGGCGATACCATTTTAATTGGAAGCGTACTGGCACAGATTGATGAAACTGCCGCCAAGCCAGCAGCAAGTGCACCGGCTGCACCTGTTAGCGAACAACCTGCAACTGCTAACCCGCAACCTGCAACCACTGCACCGGTTACATCCGTACCAAACGATATTAAAGCAACCCCTGTGGCAAGTGCCATTATTGCGGATAAAAAAGTGGATGTTAAAAGCATTGAGCCCAGTGGTTTTGGCGGCAAGATCATGAAGAGCGATGTATTGAGTGCCCTGTCCAATCCTGGCAAAAAAGTATTTGCCGGTGCAGAACTGTTCAGCAGGAACGTGCGTAAAGAAAAGATGAGCAACCTGCGTAAAACCATTGCTAAGCGTTTGGTTGAAGCAAAGAATACCACTGCTATGCTGACCACTTTTAACGAAGTGGATATGGGGCCAATCATGGACATCCGTAAACAGCATAAAGACAAGTTCAAAGAAGCACATGGCGTGAACCTGGGCTTTATGAGCTTTTTTGCAAAAGCCTGTGCCATTGCCTTAAGTGAATGGCCAACCGTGAATGCGTACATTGATGGCGATGAACTGGTGTATCATGACTATGCCGATATCAGCATTGCTGTTAGTACGCCACGTGGCTTAACCGTGCCGGTAATGCGTAACGTGGAAAGCCTGAGCATGGCCGATGTGGAGAAAGCGGTAGTAACACTTGCTGCAAAGGCAAGGGACAGTAAATTGACCGCAGAAGACTTAACTGGCGGCACTTTCACCATAACCAATGGTGGCGTGTTTGGTAGCTTAATGAGCACACCCATTATCAACATACCGCAAAGTGCCATTTTGGGCATGCATAAAATACAGGAAAGGCCAATGGCCATAAATGGCAAAGTAGAGATCAGGCAGATGATGTACCTGGCATTGAGCTATGACCATAGGATCATTGACGGAAGGGAAAGCGTAAGCTTCCTGGTTCGTGTAAAGGAACTGTTGGAAAACCCGGCATTGTTATTAATGGGCAAGGACCCTGTAAAGACTTTGTTGGAACTGTAATTGAATAAATTTAGACATTGAATATTGAGCGTTGAAAATTGAACATTCTCAACGCTCATTTTTTTGAAGAATGTTCAATGATCAATATTCAACTATCAATGCTCGGTATTGTGGTTTTAAATGGGCTCTCTTTTAAAGATAGTTTTAATCATTTCAATTGATGCGTTTTCAATCTTACTTAAATACTGCGGTATTGCTCATCAATACATACGATGGCTCAACACCATTGGTGCATCATCTAAAGCATTATTTTGCCCAATATAAAAAGCATGGCAGTAAAGACCGGAAATTCATTGGCCATATATGCTATTGCTATTGTCGTTTAGGCCACTCGGTTAATGGGTTGCCCATTGAAGAAAAAGTGAAACTGGGCTTATTTCTATGCAACGATGAAGCCGGGCAGTGGGGCAGTTTGTTTAATGAAGACTGGTTAAGCAATTGGAGCAACAACCTTACAGAAAAGATAGCGTTTATCCATCAACAGGGAATTGATTTTGTGCCTGAAAAAATATTCCCCTGGCAGGATGAAGTGAGCGAAGGCATTGACGGGACTGCATTCTCGTTGGCACATTTGTTACAGCCCGATTTGTTTGTACGCATACGCCCCGGGCATGAGCAAACGGTTGTGCAACGATTGCGTGATACCGGGATACCTTTTCAAAAACGGACGGCCAACTCACTTGCATTGGTTAACGGAACCAAGTTGGATGGCATTTTGGAAGTGAATAAGGAAGTGGTGATACAGGACTTCAGTTCGCAACAGGTTGCCAGTTTTATTGTACCAGACCTGATACAATTGAACTGGAAAGAGCAGTGGAAGGTGTGGGACTGCTGTACGGCAAGTGGTGGTAAAACCATCCTGTTGCAGGACGCACATGCCAATAACGAATTGCTTCTGTCCGATATAAGGGACAGTATGCTGTACCAATTAAGGTCAAGGTTGATTGCTGCCAACATACACAAATGGCATTTCCATATTGCTGATTTGACAAGGCCCAATAATGGCTTGGGCAAATCGCAATTGTTTGACTTGGTAATTGCTGATGTGCCATGCACGGGCAGTGGTACTTGGGCAAGGACACCTGAACAGTTGCTGAATTTTTCAAGAAGCAGCATACAGGAGTTTGCAGACAAGCAACAAAAAATTGTAAGCAATGTTATCCCGAATATAAAAAATGGGGGATACCTGCTTTACATTACCTGTTCCGTTTTCAACAAAGAAAATGAAGCAGCAGTTACGTTTGTGCAACAAAACTTTCAGTTGCAATTAATAAAAGCGGAAGTAATAAAAGGCTATGATAAAAAGGCCGATACGATGTTTGCAGCTTTGTTCAGAAAACCTACAACTTAATCAAATTAGTGCTGCCAATTAATGCATCGCCATTGTAAGCACTCACTACATATTTACCATTTGCCAAATAGCCAACAGGTATAATAAAATCGGCACGGCCGGCAAGTTTTGTCTTCTTCTGTTCGGCCATCAGGCTGCCTTTCATGTCTGTGATGCGTATGTTTAAATTGGTTACTGCATAAGCTGTTTCTACACGTAAAGTAAACTGCGATGCGGCAACAGGGTTGGGTATCACGGTTATTTTATCGGCAGCAACAGTAGCAATGCATGATGTTGCCAATGTTACGGAAGCAGAATCGAAATAAGTGGCTGTATAGCTTGTGGCAGTGGGATCTACCACTTGCTTTATCCTGTACTTGATTGTTCCTGCCAGTACATTGTTTAGGGCATCGTTTATACTGTATGTATGTGTAGCAAGTACAGAACCTTGCCCCTGTACAGTAGCTACTTTTGTATAAGCAGTTTCTCCAGGTGCAAGCCTTTCAATTTCAAAACTCATGCTGCTCACATCTTTTGTTTTCCATGCAATGGAGGCAGTGCAGTTACTTACTGATGCAGTTGTGATTTTTGCAAACTTGTTCAGCAGCGTTACAAATGCTTTTTTCATGTCGGGCACGCCATAACCAGTCCTGTTATCCGGTGCTGTATAAATATTGCCAGCCTTTATCAATGCATCACGAATGGCCATATTGTTAAACTCTGGAAAAGCCTGCCATAAACAAGTGCCCAGCCCGGCCATTTTAGGCGTGGCATAAGATGTGCCATTGCCCGCACTGATATTGTTACCGGGGTCCTGCACATAAGCCGCAACTCCAACTGCAGCTACTTCGGGTTTTACCCTTCCATCGTACGACGGGCCATAACTGGAAAAATTGCCCACAATGCCGGCTGTTGTTACCGCACCAACTGTAACAACACTATCTGCATCCGAAGGCGATGAAAGATAATGCCATGTATTTGTACCATCATTACCGGCAGCAATAAAAAGCAATATACCTTTCCTATTGGCAATAACGCCCCCTCTTGTACTCATATTGGTCCTGCCATTCATGTCGGCATAAGTATGGTCAAGCGAAGAATTGTCAAATGTGGTATAGCCCAATGATGATGAAATCACGTCTGCACCAATACTGTCTGCACGCTCCGCACCGCAGGCCCAGTTATGCTCCTCAATCGGGTATTCCGTGGCAGCATCCTCCGTTCTGTACAAAACAAAATTTGCCTTAGGGGCATTGCCTACAAACTGGCCGGGTATATTGCCGCCAATGGTAGAAAAGCAGCTCATGCCATGGCTGTCGTCCTCAATAACACTGGCTTCTCTTGCCACAAAATCCCATGTCTGCAAAACCTGGTTATTCGCATTCACACTGTCAAATGCTTTCAATGTGGTATAATGGTAATAACCTGCGTCCAGCATGGCTACCATCATACCCTGCCCACGCATACCTATATTGTGCAAGAACTCGCCATTGTGCAAGTGTATCTCATTGTACGTATTGCCATAACTATAATAATCTGCTGTAGTATTATTGGTACGCTGGGTCAATGCAGGCATACTAATAAGGTTCCTTTCTGTTTCAAACTTGTCAAAGGGTACCATGGTGCTGTTATTGCTTGCTGTTCTTGCTGCAATGGCAGTAACGCTTTGCACAAACGTAAAGCTGTTGATCTTGGTTAGGGCAGCCGCATCAGTTGTTTGTATGGATACCTGGTTCAGCCATTTGGATACATTTAAAACAGTTACCGCTCCTGCAAGCCTTACGCTGTCAATATACCGTGGTGTAACGGGCAGGTCTGTACTGTCTATACCTATATTGTAAGCAGCCCTTCTGGCAAGGGCTTTGGCAGACAGGTAAGCAGCGGGGTTGGCAATGGTATAGGGGTTGGTGCCCTTGTTCTTAAATTGTATCACGTACCGCGTTAACTGTGCATGTAGCATATTGCCTGCAAGCAGTAACAGTAATATGATAGGTAAACATTTTTTCATCTAAATATATTTGTTACCAGCTATTGCCCATACTTCAAATGCGGCGGTGCTGATAGTTATCGGTACGCCCATGAACAGCAAAATATGCATCAGCAACGCAAAGACAGTTACCTGTAATCAATCAGGTTCAGCCTCACACCAAAGCTAGTAGGTTGATAATAAGTTGATGGTTGATACTCCCAATGAATGAACTCTTTGTAAATAAGGCCAATGCCTTTGGCATATACTTCCTTGCCATAATTCCTTGTCTGGTAATTGGCTGGGTCAAAAGGGGCATCCGGTGTCAATTCATCTGCCTGCATAACAGTATAAGTATCTTGAATAACACCCTTTTTTGTAGTGAATGTTTCGCCTGAATTCTGGTATTCAAAAGTCCAGTTTTTTAGATAGTCGTACGGCGAAGCGGTATTGATGTATTGTGTGCCTGGCCATTGCTGCCCGTTTTTTACCGGATTGACCAATGTTACATAACGGAAATTATTGTCGTTGAATTCAACGCGATTGGCGTCGAATGTGGCATAATAGGTTGCCATGAACTGCCAGGGCTGAACATTGAAGGTATCCCTGATATACCTGAAAATGCGGAAAGACGGCCTTCCCTGGGCATCCATAAACTGGCTGTCTATACTGTCTTTGGCATTGTAGCTCCTAACAATTAACTGTTGCGAGCCTAGCCCCACAATGGTAGAGTCCAGGCGGTAAATAAAAACCTTACCCGTCTTTAATGGATATACGTCAGCAATGGAAGAAATTGTAAAGTCATCTGTTTTCTTACAGCTTTGTACAGCAACAACCAGTACCAGTAAAAAATAGCATGCTTTTTTCATGTAAACGAATATGGCGTAAGATAAAACGATTGACAATATATGCCAAGTAATAGATGCAGCGTATATGTAAAATGCTGTTTCAAGTGGTTGAGGCAGATTTTAGGCAATGCTTTGTGGTGGGCTTACAGACTGTTTTCCAACAACAGGTCGCTATAGGAAAAAGCAATATAATCCGATTGTACAATGCCCAGAAAGCCTGCATAATAGGCACATTGTTCCTGTAGTTTTTCAACGCCAATACTGCCATCTTCATCAATGGCTTCCACTTCCACAAAAGTGCCCAGTTGTTGTACCAGGTCAAAGTGGAACTTCACATTGTCTATAAAATAGATTTTGCGGCGTTTGTCAACCACGGTCTTTATGCCATGCACTTTGGTCAGCAGCTCTTTCAATGCCTTGTTTGGCGTGTGTTTGTACAGGGCAATATCCGATTGCTTGGCATCGGTAGTGTTTTCCCGTTCGTAATAGATCAATGCATTTTCAATATTGCCTTCACGCAGTTTCAACCGGCCTTTTGGTACATTGAAATAGGTATCAACCTGGTGGTCTTCGCCTACGAACCTTGGGTTAAGGGTAAGCAGTTTATTTTCTACAACATAGAGGTTGTTGGCTTTTGCTTTGAATTCGAAATTGATGATGGGCATTGCAGGAATGTATTGATAAAACGTAATGCTGGTTGATGTTCAGATGCTGATGGGTGCGACGCATATATAGTTGATGTATGTACTGTTGCAGGTTACAAAGAACAACTACACCAATGCACCGCGTTGTATAATACCGCCGCCAATAACATCGTTGCCTTCGTAAAAAACGGCACTTTGCCCCGGGGCAATGCTTTTTACGTTTTCATAAAAACGGACGCGTATGCCATTGTCGGCAGTATATAGGTTGCTGATGGCTCCTTTGTCTTTGTAGCGTATTTTGGTAATGGCTTCCATGCCGTCGGTAACGCCATCGTACTTGCCCCAGTTTATTTTGGTAACCAGCATGTCGTTGCGGTCAAGATCATCTTCTTCGCCCAACACAACGGTATTGGTTTCGGGGTTGATGCCCGTAACATAAGCAGGTTTGCCCAATGCAATTTCGAGGCCCTTGCGTTGGCCAATTGTGTAGAAGGGGTAGCCCTTGTGCTTGCCCAGCTTCTTGCCTGTTTTGTCCACAAACCAACCGCCATTTACCTGTTCTTCCAAACCATCCACACGGCGTTTCAAAAAGCCACGGTAATCGTTGTCGGGAACAAAGCATATTTCGTAGCTCTCGCTTTTTTTGGCCAGTTCGGGATAGCCCATATCAATGGCCATTTGGCGAATCTCTGTTTTGTGGTAACCGCCTAGGGGCATAATGGTACGGCTTAGCAGGTCCTGCTCAAGGCCCCACAATACATAGCTCTGGTCCTTGCTTTCATCCAGTCCTTTGCTTAAATAGAAACGGCCATTGGTATGCTGGTTCACTACGGCATAATGGCCGGTAGCAATAAAATCGCAGTTCAGGGCATCGGCACGTTTTAGCAATGCACGCCATTTGATGTGCGTGTTGCACATAACGCATGGGTTGGGTGTACGGCCGGCGAGGTATTCTTCCACGAAGTTCTCAATTACAAAATCGCCAAACTCTTCGCGTATGTCCAAAATAAAATGTGGGAAGCCATTGTTTACGGCTGCCTGTCTTGCATCGTTGAAGGAATCTATATTGCAGCAGCCTGTTTCTTTTTTGCTGGTACTACCGCCGCTGGTGGCATAGTCCCACGTTTTCATGGTGATGCCCACCACTTCGTACCCTTCGTTATGTAGCATTAGTGCTGCAACGGTACTGTCTATACCGCCGCTCATGGCCACCAAAACTTTTCCTTTCTTGCTCATTTTGCAAAGATAGCTTTTAGGTTGTAGCCGTTAAGGGGGGCTTTGGGTAGTTTTTTGCGAATGGGGGAATTTTTGGCTATTGGCTTTTAGCTATTGGCCAATAGCTTTTGCGTTTCAATTTTATCATCTGCCAATTGCTGTTTCAGTGCCTCCAGCCCATCCAGTTTCATATCGCCACGAATGTAGTGGTGCACATATACACGTAGGTTTTCGCCATATATATCCGCATCAAAATCAAAAATATTCACTTCAACAACCCTTCGTTTGCCGTTTACCACGGGGCGGCTGCCAATGTACATCATACCGGAGAGGTGGATGGCCGATGGTTGATGGTTGATAGAAGAACCGTTGCTATGAACCATTTGCGATGACCTATGTACCGTTACTGCATAAATGCCATCGCCCGGCACCAGCTTGTCCTCATTCAGTATTTGCAGGTTGGCGGTAGGGTAGCCAATGGTGCGGCCAATTTTGTCGCCTTCAATTACTTTGCCTTCAAATGTGTAAGGGTAACCCAATAATTTATTGGCAGTGGCAATGTCTGAATGCAGCAGTGCCTTTCTTATTTGTGTGGAACTGATGACGATTTCGTTCAGCACCTGCTCCGATATTTCCTTTACCGCAAAACCCAGTTTTTGGCCGTATGCTTCCAACAGTTTGTAATCGCCCTTGCGGCCATTGCCAAATTTGTGGTCGTACCCAATAATCAATGTATGCGGGTTGAATTTTTTGTGGAGAAACTCGGTTACGTATTCATCGGCCGAAAGTTTGGAAAACTGCTCGTTAAAAGGAACAATAACCAGATGGTCTATTTGGTGTGACTGTAGCAATGCAATTTTTTCCTCGGGTGTGGTAATGAGTTTTACACTTACCGTATCGCCTACCACGCTACGTGGATGGGGGTGGAACGTGATGATCACGGTTTCGCCACCTATATGATTGGCTTCTTCTTTAAGCTGCTGAATGATTTGCGTATGGCCCAGATGCACACCATCAAAAGTGCCAATGGTTACCACGGCTTTCTTGAATGCAGGCAGGTTGGCCAGATCTCTATGCACTTTCATATTGGGCAAAAATAGTGAATGGCAGATAGTGACGGGTGAATTACATTTGCGGCGTTAATGCTAACTATTGTTCCGATGTTGTTGCATGTATTTGATACAAGGCAAAAGTTAGTCAATCATCATCTTTAATATGCTTCCCTTTAGGGAATCCGGGGTATGTCTTTATATTCTCAACGAGGCGTTTCGGCACAGAAAGAAGAGGTCCATGCGGCTATCCAGAAACTGGATATGGGTCTGTATGCAAATGCGTTCTGCAAAATGTATCCCGATTATTTGGGTGGCGATGGGAATTTTGTAAACATTTCCCATGCGGATGGTGCAGGTACCAAGAGTATCCTGGCATATCTGTACTGGAAGGAAACCGGTGATACAAGCATCTGGAAAGGCATTGCACAGGATGCGGTTGCCATGAACCTGGATGACCTGCTTTGTGTGGGTGTGTATGACAACCTGTTGTTCAGCTCCACCATTGACAGGAACAAATCGAAAATTCCGGGCGAAGTACTGGAAGCCTTAATTAACGGTACACAGGCATTTTTTGATGAACTGAAAAAAGTTGGTGTGAACATCCATTACCTAGGCGGTGAAACGGCCGATGTAGGTGACGTGGTGAGGACGATTGCCGTAAACGGTACCATGACTGCACGTTGGCCCAAAACGAAACTGGTTACCAACGATAAGATTGCGGAAGGCGATGTGATTGTTGGTTTTGCATCATCGGGGCAGGCTACTTATGAAACGGAATACAATAGCGGTCTTGGCAGCAACGGGTTGACGAGTGCAAGACACGATGTATTGAGCAAGTACTATGCAGAAAAATACCCCGAAACTTTTGAAGCAAGTTTGAACGATGAAGTTGTTTATATAGGCAAGAACAAGATAGAAGATAAGTTGACGGTTGACGGAAAAGAGTTGACAGTAGGTAAACTTTTATTGAGCCCTACAAGAACCTATGCTCCTTTGTTGAAAGTATTGTTGGAACAGCATTTTACGGACATTAATGGCATCATCCATTGCAGCGGTGGTGGGCAAACTAAGTGCATGAAATATTTGCCTAAACCTTTAAAAATTGTAAAAGATAACCTGTTTGATGTACCGCCTATTTTTACATTGATACAACAGAACTCCGGTGCAGATTTCAGGGAAATGTATCAGGTATTCAATATGGGGCACCGCCTGGAAATATTTACCAATGAAGCTGCTGCAGCCGCAATGATAGTAGCAGCAGAACAATTTAACATAGAGGCCAAAATTGTAGGAAGGGTAGAAGCCAGCAACACAAAGCAGTTAATATTGCAGGGCAATTTTGGCGAAATTGAATATTAACAAGGTATTAGAGCGTTGCATAAAGTATTTTTATATTTACCAACGTTTTTAAAACAGCATTGAAAACAATAAACATATTCCAATGGCAGAAACAGTTGTATCGCTTAGGGGCGTGAATATATATCAGGGCAATAGCCTTGTTTTACAGGACGTGAATTTTACGATTGAGAAAGGTGAGTTTGTGTACCTGGTTGGTAAAACTGGTACGGGTAAAAGCAGCCTGCTAAAAACCATATATGGAGAACTTACTTTGAAAGAAGGAACAGCTTCTGTTGTGGGGTTTGACCTACGTGAAATGGACTGGAAAAAAGTACCTTTTTTACGCCGTAACCTTGGGGTAGTGTTTCAGGACTTTCAATTATTAACAGACAGGAACGTACATGAGAACCTCCGTTTTGTGTTAAAGGCAACCGGTTGGAAAGATGAAAAACTGATAGAAGAAAAAATAAATGATGTATTGGATAAAGTGGGACTGAAAAGCAAGGGCTTTAAAATGACCTATGAATTAAGTGGTGGCGAACAGCAACGTGTGGATGTGGCAAGGGCCCTGCTAAACTCGCCAAAACTGATACTGGCAGATGAACCTACCGGTAATCTTGACCCCGAAACAAGTGATGAAATTATGCAACTGCTTTTTCAGATTGCAAAAGATTATGGCACATCGGTAATTATGGCCACGCATGATTTTATAGTGATTAACCGTTACCCCTCACGCATGTTAAAAACCGAAAGGGGAAAAGTAATTGACAGTGCAAATGTTGAAGCATAGACTTGAAATAAAAAAGCCACTTAACTAAGTGGTTTTTTTATTGAGTTGATATTGTTGTGGTATCATACATCGTATTCATTGTTCCAGTTTGACTGGATTTTTTTTGCCTTGGCCAATACCTCGTCCTGCATCTGTACTTTGTACGATGCAAGCATGATTGACGTGTCTTCATAAAAAGTACCAATGATTTCGGCGGCCAATATACCTGCGTTTTTTGCGGCATTTAAGGCAACGGTAGCTACGGGCACACCATTGGGCATTTGTAAAATAGATAGTACAGAATCCCATCCATCAATAGAATTGGACGATTTTATGGGAACGCCAATTACTGGCAAAGTGGTTACGCTAGCTACCATGCCTGGTAAATGTGCGGCACCGCCGGCACCTGCTATAATTACTTTTAAGCCACGTTGTTTTGCTGTGGCAGCATAGTCCATCATGCGTTGCGGCGTACGGTGGGCCGATACAACGGTCAATTCAAATGCAATACCGAACTGCTGCAAAATATCCGCCGCAGCCTGCATTACAGGCAGGTCGCTATCACTGCCCATAATAATGCCAACCAAAGGTTTGTTGTTTTCCATAAATAATAATCTGTCTGCAAGATAGTTTTTAAAGGGCAATTATGCTATCGGTTTATGACATGCGTTTGAAGGAAACTTTCGGTATTCAATACTTGGATGTCGGAGAAGAAAAAATCTTCCAGGTTTTCGGTAACAATACATTTGCAACCAGCATTCAAAGCTGCATAATATTGAATGCCGTCTTCAAAATCGGTAATCCTTTTATTGGACGCAGCAGCTATAATATCTGACGACCTGTTTTCTGCAAGCCTTATTTTTTGGGCAAGGACGGCTATTTTTTCTTTGGCAATTAGGCTACCGCTTTTTTTGGCAGAAAAATAAAATGCAATAGCAAAACAGGTTGATGATGTATACAACCGGAAACGCTTGTCATCTGCTAAGCTCAGCAAACGAACTGCGTATGTAAAAAGCGGATACTCTTTATTCAATACAGCTACTAGAATATTTGCATCAAGAAATATGTTCATTTTTTCTTTCTTGCTTCGTGAAATGCCGATTTTAATTCTTTGTTGCTTTTTCTTTTGGTAATATACTCGGGCTCGCCTTCGGCAACCATGCTTACCCAATTTGAAATGGGCAAATCGTACAATGTTTTGTAATTGTTTTTGATGAGTTGGCTATACAGGAACTCTGTAAGCCTGGACAGACTCATGTTGTGGTTTTGGGCAAATGCTTTTGCCTTTTCTATTACATCGGCATTAAAGCTTAGCGTTACTTTGGCATCCATAAAATAAAGTTATACGACAAAAATAAAATAATTGTACGTATAAAAAGATGCTTCTTGTACCGATAATGTTTTGTGGCCAATAATTGCCAGATTGGGGCATACGAAATGGACAAGCTGCTTGTTAAAAACGCTTACATCAATTGCCGTTTATATAGCTGGATTGTGTTTTCGTAACCTAAATAAATGGCATCGCAAACCAGTGCATGACCAATACTCACTTCGTCTAAATAAGGAATGTTTTGTGCAAAGAACTTAAGGTTGTTCAAGTCCAGATCATGGCCTGCATTGATACCTAAACCAAGTTCCTTTGCTTTTATGGCTGCTGTTTTGTATGGAGCAATGGCTGCTTGCCGATCAATCAAAAACTGTTCAGCATAACCTTCTGTATACAGTTCAATCCTGTCGGTTCCGGTTTGGGCGGCACCTTCCACCATTTCCATAACCGGGTCAACAAAAATGGAAACACGGATGCCCGCATTTTTAAAAACTGTAATAATGTTAATAAGGTAATCCCTGTGCTTGATCGTATCCCAGCCATGGTCGCTGGTAAGCTGGCCCAAAGCATCGGGTACAAGCGTTACTTGGTGTGGCTTTGTTTCCAGTACAAGGTCCACAAATTTCTGTTCGGTTGGGTTACCCTCAATATTGTATTCGGTTGTGATGATTGATTTTATTGCTTTTGTATCGTTATAGGTAATATGCCTTTCGTCTGGGCGAGGATGAACGGTCACCCCATCTGCACCAAACAGTTGGGCATCTATTGCTGCTTTTACAACATCGGGGTTATTGCCTCCTCTACTGTTTCTTAAGGTAGCAAATTTGTTGATGTTTACGCTGAGTTTTGTCATAACGCAAAAATAAGCTGTTTGAAATTTTTATTAAACATTCAACTTGCAATTGCGGGTCATTGCTATTTACGCTTCGATAAAAGCCCATAAAATTACAAAGCGTTGATGGGTGTCCCGATAGTTATCGGGATCAGTAAAGCCAAATCTGTGTTACTTTCGCTGATAACATAAAAATACCGGGTGTACAGAACATGAAGTTGTATCCAGAATCGGCAGCAAGCCAGTTAGAATTTGATAAAGTGAAAGCTTTGCTGAAAGAGCATTGCAAGACAGAATACGGTAAAACAAAATCGGACAACCTACGGATCCATACACGTAAGGATTACATTGATTTGGAATTGAGACAATCGTACGAATTTAAGATGCTGTTATTGCAGGGCCAATATTTTCCCAACGATTTTACGTTCAATATTTCCAAAGAAATAAAACTGTTGGGCATTGCCGGGGCAACATTGGGTGGCGATGAACTTATGCAGGTAAGAAAGCTTTGCGAGAATATGGGCAGCGTGTTCAGGTGGTTTGATTATGAAAGAAGGACAGCTTACCCATCGCTTGCAAAAGTGATTGAGCATACTTATTACGAAAAGGTGATTGTGGAACTGATTGATGAAGTGCTGGATGAAACCGGAACCGTGAAAGACAATGCCAGCGACGATTTGCAGAAGATACGCATGAGCCTTTTTAGAAAAAGGAACGAACTGCGTAGAACTTTTGACAAAGTGCTGGCCAAGCTTGCCAAAGCAGGTTACAGTGCAGATATTGATGAAAGCTTTAGCAGCGGCAGAAGGGTAGTGGCTGTTTTTAGCGAACACAAACGCCAGGTAAAAGGCATATTGCATGGCGAAAGCGATAGCCGCAAAACTGCTTTTATAGAACCAGAGGAAACCATTGAATTGAACAATGAAGTATTCTCGCTGGAGAACGAGGAACGCAGGGAAGTACAGCGTATATTGAAGGAACTGACCGGCAAGCTGAGCGTTTACGCTTCTTTGCTGAAAGCCTATCTGGATATTGTGGGCGAGTTCGACTTTATACGGGGCAAAGCAAAACTTGCTGTTGACATGAATGGCGAACTGCCCAACCTGATAGACAAAGCACATATTGAGTTGAAGCATGCCTATCATCCATTACTTTTTTTGTACAATAAATCGTCCAACAAAAAAACGGTACCGGTTGATATTACCCTGAATGAAAAAGACAGGATACTGGTGATTAGCGGCCCCAACGCCGGTGGTAAAACCGTTACCATGAAAACCATTGGGCTGAACCAATTGATGTTGCAAAGCGGCTTATTGGTGCCGGTGCATCCAACATCGCAAATGGGCATCTTTAAACAACTGTTCATCCATATTGGCGATACGCAGAGCCTGGAGTTTGAGTTGAGTACTTACTCAAGTCACCTGATGCACATGAAGCATTTTATAGAAGTGGCCAACGGAAAGACCCTGTTTTTTATAGACGAATTGGGTAGTGGTAGCGACCCCAACCTTGGTGGTGCATTTGCAGAAGTGATTATGGAAGAACTGGGCCGCAGGCATGCCATGGGTATAGTTACAACACACTACCTGAACCTCAAAGTAATGGCCAACCATACACAGGGCATTATAAACGGGGCCATGGCTTTTGATGAAAAGAACCTGCAGCCCATGTATAAATTGATTGTAGGTAAACCCGGTAGCAGCTATACTTTTTCCATAGCAGAAAGAATCGGTTTGCCGCAGCATTTAATAAACCGTGCAAGGAAACTGGTAGACGATGAACACTTTAAACTGGATAAGCTACTGAACAATACTGAGCAGAACCTGCAACAGCTAGATAAAGAAAAAATAGAACTGAGCCGTGTATTGAAGGAGAATGAACGGTTGAAAAAAGAAATGGAACGGGTGATTGACAAGGAAAGCCACTTGCAACGGGTAGAATTGCTGAAACACCAAAACAAAATAGCCGAAGAACGTATTGCCTATTTGAAAGATATGGAACGCAAGCTGAAACAGGTAGTTTTGGACTGGCGTAAAAGCGAGAACAAGAACGAGGTAATCAAGCATTTGCAGGACCTGCTTTTTGAGAAAAAAGAAAAGCATGTAGTAAACAAACTTGCCAGGAAAGTGGATAAGAAGTATGCTGAATTGCAGGTACAGATAACTGTTGGATCGCTGGTGAAACTGAAAAAAAATTACCAAGTGGGTGAGGTGAAAGAAATAAGGGGAAAACGTGCCATTGTACAGATTGGGGTAATTCCCATGAATGTTGGGCTGGATGACCTGGTTGCCGTGGAGCAATTGCATGCCCCAGAGCCAAAAAAATAACCTTCAACACAACTTTGGGACTGATTATTCGTTTTTTCTAGGCTTGCATCAATTGCTGGCAGTTGAATAACCAAGTCTTTACATGCAAATTACGACGAACAGTACAGCAGGGAAACTACTGGATGGACATGTTATGGAAAATATGCTCGAGGCATTCCTCTCAGGAACTGCCAATGGCTTCCTGATTATGGACGCCTCCTGCAACGTGGTTACCCTTAATGCAGCATACAATCATTTTCACGAACGCATTGCCAACAACACGGCAAAGGTTGGGGTAGATTACCGCACATTGCTGATTGATACCCCACTACAATTTTTGCAACTGCATGTTCAACAAAGCCTGCAGGGGCAGGCAAAGAAATTTGCACAGCAGTTTGCCTTGAATGAAAACGATTGCTATTGGTACGATTTTGAATTCAATCCACTTAAAAATAAAGACAGCATTATTACCGGTGTTGGTATAACCGTAATTGACACCACAAAACAGCAAAGGGACAATGAAAAACTGAAACGCAGTGAAGAACTGTTCAAGGCACTTGTGGTAAACTCTACCGATGTGTTCCAGTTGACAGATGATGAACTAAAAGTTAAATATGTTTCCGATTCCGTGGCTGGTTTGCTGGGTTACGAAACGGACGAAATAACAGGTAGCCATTTCTTTAACCTGATTCATCCCGATGACAAGATCGTCATATCATCATGGCTGCACTGGTTGGTGTACAACCCAGGTATAGTAAAACCTGTTGAACTGCGAATAAGACGAAAGGCCGGCGAATGGACATATATTGAAATAAATGGCAGGAACATGTTGGGAGTGACCAATATAGATGCCATTGTAATGAACTACAAAGACATCCAAGCAAAAAAGATTGCCGACAATGCACTGGCAATGGCCGAGCAACGCATGAGCCTATTGTTGAATAATACCAAAGAATCTTTCATTATCGTAAACAGTAGGCTACGCATCATTACCTACAACCGTGCCGCACAGGAACATTCACCATTTTTCTTCACGCAGGAACTGCAATCGGGCCTATCCATGCTGGAACTGATTGATGTAAACGATGTGGAAGAAACCATCAATATGTTTGAAAAAGTATTTGATGGGTTAGAAACAGAAAAAGAAACCGTGTACACAGATACACAGGGTATGGAGCATGTGTACAATCATGCTTACAGGCCACTGTTCAGCGAAGACGATATAGTGGGCGTGTTCATCACGTCAACCAATATCACTGCCCGCAAAAAAGCCGAAGAAAAATTAAGGTCAAGCGAAGAACGTAACCGTACCATCATTCAGGAATCATTTGATGCAATGCTGATCAAGGACCATCGGAATATGATCATGGAAGCATCGCCAGCCGTTGAAAAAATACTTGGCTACACTGTTAACGAACTGATTGGCAAAATATGCTACGATATTATTGAAGAAGAATCGAGGGAAAGTACACAGCAACTGGTGAACGATGTAATGGCTGCACCCGATAATGAAGGCAGCGTGGATATTGTAATGACCCATAAAAATGGTAGCGATGTTTGGGTGGAGATGAAGGCAAAGAACATGCATCACAACAAGCTGATTAATGGCATGATCATCCTACTGCGTGATATTACAGTACGTAAGCATGCAGAAGACATTGTTTCGCTATCGGAACAAAGATTTAAGGGATTGGTGCAAAGTGGTGCCGACATCATTTCCATTATTGATGAAGAAGGTTTTGTGAAATACTCGAGCCCAACGGTGACAACGGTTTTAGGAAACGATCCGCAAAATGATATTGGCAAGAATGTATTTGACTATATACATGAAGCAGACAAGAAACGTATAGTTGATGATTTTGACAACATGCTTCGGGATGGCACAAGGCTGATGCGTTTTGAACCTTACCGCTTCCCCAACTCTAGGGGGCAATACAGGTGGCTGGAAACAGTGGTTACCAATTTAAGTGACGACCCTGCTGTAAGGGGTATAGTCATCAATTCAAGGGATGTGACAGAGACCAAGAAACTGAATGAGGAACAAAAGGCATTGACCAACGAACTTATCAGGAACAACCAGGACCTGCAACAGTTTTCGTTCATTACCTCGCACAACTTAAGGGCACCAGTAGCAAACCTCATGAGCCTATTGAGCTTATACGATAAGGAAAATATACTGGAACCTTTCAACCAGGTACTGATAGGCAAGTTTGAACAGTCAACCGAACAGTTGAACAATACCTTGAATGATTTGCTAGAAGTATTGGTGCTGAAATCGAATGCCGATATACCTACAGAATCACTCACTTTCTCAGATACCGTGCACCTTGTTAGGGTAAACCTCGAAAACCTGTTCAAAGAGCAACAGGTTAAACTGGTTACCGATTTTGATGAAGCCGACTATATTGAATACAATAAGATACATTTAGAAAGCATCTTTCAGAACCTTATATCCAACGCCATTAAGTATAGCGTGCCAGATAGGGACATTGTGATAAAGATATCATCAGCCATTCATGAAAACTGGATTGTGGTTAACTTTGAAGACAACGGTATGGGCATAGACCTTGAAAGATACAAGGACCGGATGTTTGGCATGTACCAACGTTTCCATACAGGAAAAGAAGGCAAAGGGCTTGGTCTGTACATGATTAAGGCACAGTTGAGTGCCATGGGTGGAAAAATTGAAGTTGAAAGCGAAAAAGGAAAAGGCACTATCTTTAAAGTATATTTCAAAAAATAATGGCAAAGTTTGAAAACATATTATTGATTGAAGATGATCCCATAACAGTAATGGTATGCGACCGTATCATTAAAATGATTGGCTTTGGCAACCATGTGCAAACAAAGGAAAATGGACAGGAAGGCATCGATTACATTAACAACGCCATTAAAGAAAACAAGGAACTGCCCGATATTATTTTTTTGGACATCAACATGCCCATCATGAATGGATGGGATTTCTTGGAAGCATTTGAAGCCATTAAACAGCAGTTGATTAAAGTGCCCAGGATACTTATACTTTCTTCTACCGTTGATCCGGAAGACTACAAGAAGGCAGAAAAATTTTCTGCAGTGGAAGGTTTTATATCAAAGCCATTGACTCAAGAACACTTAAATGACATTACAATAAACTAACCAACTGCAACAACAGATTTATACCCTCCTTCACTTTGCACCAGCAAAGTGTTTTTATTTATGCCATGAAATTTTATTGTTAACAATATGGAACAACAGGTACAGAAAAACAACCCCTTGCATGGGCTTACGCTTGAAAAAATAGTGACGCACCTGGTAGAGTCCTACGGCTGGGAACAATTGGCAGAACATATACGCATCAACTGTTTCATCAGTAATCCATCTGTTCAATCAAGTTTGAAATTTTTACGGAAGACACCTTGGGCCAGGGCCAAGGTGGAGAGCTTCTACCTCTACTCCCTACGCAAGAAAAAATTGAAGTGACCTATTTTGTCAGCTAGGCTGCCGACTGACAATATGTTTTCTGCAAAGTTTGGTTACTTTTACCGATACCTCAATTCAATGACACAATTATGAAAAGAAAACACCTTGCCAAGTGGTTACTTGTTATCTCTTTTTTTTATCTGCCTTTTCGATCAATGGCCTGGGGACTGCTAGGGCATAGGATAACGGCAGAAATTGCAGAAAGCTATTTATCTCCGGCAGCAAAAAAAGCAATCAAAGACATACTGGGCAACGAATCCATGGCAATGACCAGCAACTGGGCCGATTTTGTAAAGTCCGATACAGCTTATCGCTACCTATACAACTGGCATTTCATGAACCTGAATGATGGCATCAACTCATATCAAGAAATGCAGGAATACTTAAAGAACGATACCATTGTAGACTCGTACACGAAGCTCAACTTTTTGATCAAGGAATTAAAGAATAAGAACCTTGCAAAAGAAAAGAAAATACTGTACCTGCGGTTACTGATACATATTGTTGGCGACATGCACCAGCCCATGCACTTTGGTAGGGAAAGCGATTATGGTGGCAACAAAATAAAAGTAACCTGGTTTGCTGAAGCCACCAATATACACAGCGTGTGGGATGAAAAGCTTATAGACTTTCAGCAACTGAGTTATACCGAATATACCAAGGCCATCAACTATGTTACGCCAACCCAAAAAGCGGAATGGCAAAAACAGCCCATCAGCGAATGGATCTATGAATCCTATACACTTAGCAGGAAAATTTATGAAGACATAAAACAGCCGGAGCAGAAGCTTAGCTACCGTTACAATTTTGAATACCTCTCAACCATCAACAATCAACTGTTAAAAGGCGGTATCCACTTGGCAGCTTTATTGAATGAAATATTCGACAAATAAACCCATGCAATGAACCCCGTAAAAGCAATGGCCACCAAACAAAAAATACTGTTCGCCTTAGTCATGTGCACGTTCATGTCATTCATGTTATTGAAAAAACAAGATATTACTGTTTACATGATTGGCGATTCTACCATGGCCAACAAACAGGTAAAAGCTTATCCTGAAACTGGTTGGGGGATGGAGTTTGGGACCTTCTTCGATAAATCGGTAACCATCGACAACAGGGCTTTGAACGGGAGAAGCACTTTGTCTTTTATGGCGGAAAAACATTGGCAACCTGTACTGAACAATTTGAAGGAAGGGGATTATGTAATCATAGAATTTGGCCATAACGACGAGAAGCTTGACAAGCCGGGCATAGGCACCACACTGGATCAGTTTCGCAACAATCTTGTACAATACATTAATGAGACCAGGAGCAAGAAAGCAAACCCCATACTGCTAACGCCCATAGCACGCAGGAGTTTTAAGAATGGTGTATTGACAGATACGCATAAAGGTTATCCCGATGTGGTTCGTAAAGTGGCCGATAGCTTGCATGTTCCCTTTATTGATATGCTGGCAAAAACAGAAAGCTGGTTAAGGGAAACAGGAGATCAGCCTTCAAAAAAATATTTCAACTATGTTGAAGCAGGCCATACAAATTATCCCGAAGGGAAAAAAGACGATACGCATTTAAGCCCAGACGGTGCAAAGAAAATAGCGGCACTTGCTGCACAAGCCATTGCGGAACTGAAGATAGAACTGGCCGAAAGGTTGATTGCAAAACAGTAAGAACAGTATAAGAATGAGTGTACACAAAGCGTTTCTTTTTGATTTGAACGGAACGATGATAGATGACATGCAGTACCATATAAAAGCATGGCACCGAATTTTAAACGAACTGGGAGCAACCATTTCGTTGGAAAGGACAAAAGAGGAATGTTATGGAAAGAACCATGAATTGCTCGAAAGGATTTTTCCGGGAAGGTTTACTTATGAAGAGAAAGACAGGATGAGCCTGGAAAAGGAAAAACAGTACCAGGCGGAGTTCAGGCCGCACCTGAAACTGATTGATGGGCTGGATACTTTCTTGAAAGAAGCAAAAGATGCCGGCATTAAAATGGCAATAGGCTCTGCAGCCATTATGTACAATATTGACTTTGTGTTGGACGGACTGAACATACGACACTACTTTGATGCCATTGTAAGTGCAGACGATGTAACGGAGAGCAAACCCAACCCCGAAACCTATTTAAAATGTGCGGCACAATTAGGCATACAACCCGAACAATGTATTGTTTTTGAAGATGCACCCAAAGGCGTTGAGGCAGCAGCCAATGCAAATATGGATTGTGTAATTATTACAACCATGCACACCAAGGAAGAGTTTGCAGCCTATAACAACGCAATCGGCATCATAGAAAACTACAACGATACTTTTGTACAGACATTGTTGCAGTAGCTGTGGCTGCTAATTGAATTTTACTTCAAAAATTAATGGGTAATATTTTCCGGTAATAAAGAAGCACTTGCCAACACTGTCATAGGCAATGCCATTTAAAACATCCACTTTGTTTTGTGGTGGATATTTTCTCAAGAGGTCCGAGAAATCGGCCTCGGCTACAACTTTGCCGCTATTTAAATCAATCTTTACAATCTTGTTGGTCTGCCAAATATTCGCAAACACAAAGCCATCCACATATTCCAGTTCATTTATTTGCGGCAATGGGCCATAGTTATTGCTTACGGTAATTTTTTTGGTTACGGCAAATGTTTCGGGGTCCCTGAAAAAGAGGTCGCTGCCGCCGTTGCTCATGATCAGTTGCTTGCCGTCATTGGTCAGGCCCCAACCTTCGCCTTCATAAGTAAACTCCTTTAACTTGGCAAATGTTTTGGCATCGTATAAAAAGGCTTTCTGTTCCTGATAAGTCATTTGATAGATCTTACCGTTCAATACAGTAATGCCTTCACCAAAAAACTCTTTGGTCAATGGTATGGATTTGATGTCTTTGCCATCGGCCAGTTTTACCCTGGCCAATTTGCTTTCGCCATAGTTGCCGGTACTTTCATACAGGCTGCTGTCCCTCCATTCCAAACCTTCGGTAAAGGATGTAGGATCATGTGGGTATGTGGCAGTAATGGTATAAGTTAATTGTTGCGGTTCGTTAGCGGCATTGTCTGCAGGTTTTACATCGGGGTTATTGTTGTTGCAGGAAGATAAAGCTAGAAGCACCAAACCAAATACGAGTGTACGTTTCATAAAAGTGTATTGAAACAAAAATAAAGAACTTCAATAATGCCATTAGTTAAATTTTTCAAGTACCAATGCAGCTGCATCTTCGGCAATCATGGGTGTTAAAGCAACACCCATTCCGTTGCAGGCCATGGCCACAAACACATTTTCTGCAATAGGCTGTACAATTGGTTGCTTGTTTTTTGAAAAGCCCATAACACCGCCCCATCTATGTTCAATAGTATAACTGTATTGGCTTGCAATATGCGTTTGCAGAAAAGTTTCCAATGCATGTTGAATGGTAGCGGATGTGGATAGATCGGTTGTCTGTTCCTCATCCATGGCCTTGTTTCTTGCACCGCCAAGCAATATGCGGTTGCCCAGGTTACGCCAATAATAAAAGCCCTCATCAAAATGGAAAGTGCCTTTTAATAAAAGGTCGGGAATAGGAGAGGTAACAATTACCTGGCCACGTGCAGGTTCAATCATTACATCATCAACCAGTTCATTTGTAAAAGCATTTGTACAAAAAATAAGAACGTTTGTTTTTATTCTTTTATCGTTGCAGGTTATATCTGTGTAATTTTTCTGTTTGTTCCAAGCTGTAACAGGTGAACCATATAAAATAGTTACACCCAATGCTTGTGTCTTTTGTGTAAGTGCCCTTACTAAATGGCCACTATGCAAACCTGCTTCCGACTTGTTCTCTATAAGGGCACCAAAACCTTTTAAACCAAGTGGTGCAAGTTTGTTGTCAACCCGTTTAAAATCCGCACTGTTGCCTGTTATAGGTTTGAGCAGGCTATTGAGCCATGCAATATCTTCATCCAGGTTGTTTGTGTTTGTTGATATGCACTCATAGCCACCGCACTCATCAAAATCAATTGTTGCATTGCTAAAGTGCTGCCTTATTTTTTTAATGCCTTTATAACGCAGTTCAACAATACGGCACATTTCATCCTGACCCATTTGCTGTGCATCGTTCAATAACTCCGTTACGCTTCCAAAGCAGGCAAAACCCGCATTACGTGTAGATGCACCTAGCGGTGTGGCATTCCTTTCCAGTATGGTTATGCTTAATGAGGGTCTGCTTTTCTTCAGTTCAAAAGCTGTCCACAAACCCATCAGCCCTGCACCAACAATTACAATATCCTGTGTGGCGTAATAGCTTTCTTTTTCCCAAATGGATAAGCTGGTCATTGATGGCTTTCTTTACGGGTACAGCAAATATTTGTTACGCATGGTTTTGTATTGCGTTAGTGCCGGCTCCCAGGAGTCCTGTATTTCCTTAACTGACTTGCCCGCAATAATCTGCTGTTTAAATTCGGTGCTGCCAGCCAATCCATCAATACTGTTTATTTGTCTGCTTTGGCTCCTGTCAAAGAATTTGTCTTTGTAAGGATAGGCATTGTACAGGTCAATCATCCATTGAATGTTGATGCGTTTTGTTTTGCGTAGCTGGTTAATATCGTAGTTCATTAAATCTATACCGTAACAAACCTCGTTCATGTGCAAAGGTGTTTCGCTCATACCTGGCAGGCTAACCGGTGTAAATGAAAAACTGTATTTGCCTTTTAATGCAGGGCTGCCAAGTACCGTAAACGGAACATGCGTACCACGGCCAAGATTGATGATGGTTCCTTCAAACAAACAAACCGAAGGGTATAGCATAATGCCTTGCTGTGTGTTGAGGTTGGGCGAAGGGCTTACAGGTAATGTATAGGGCATGTCATGGTTGTAATTGGCCACTTTAATAATCCGCAGTTTGCACTGCATTTTATTAGGCATCCAACCTTCGCCATTAATCATCTGTGCAAATTCAGCAATGGTCATTCCATGGGCAATAGGTATGGGGTATTGGCCAATGCCCGATTTCAGTTTCATATCCAGTATGGGGCCATCAATCAGATAGCCGTTGGGATTAGGCCTGTCCAATATCAATAATTCTTTGTTGTTCTCTGCACAGGCTTCCATAATGTCCCTTAATACATTGATGTAGGTGTAGAACCTGCAGCCCACATCCTGTATATCAAATATCATTACATCCACATCCGCAAGGTCGTTTTTTGAAGGTTTGCGTTTTGGGCCATATAGCGAAATGATTTTGATGCCTGTAGCCGGATCCTTTTCATCGGCCACTCTTGCACCGTTGCTGGCATTGCCCCTAAAGCCATGTTCGGGGCCAAAAACTTTTACAATGTTGATGCCCCTTGCAGAGAGGCTATCCACCAAATGCCTTTTGCCAATAATGGTTGTAGGGTTTGCCAATACGGCCACACGTTTGCCTTTTAAAAGGCTGAAATATTTTTCTGTTTGGTCTGCACCGGTAATGATGGTTTCTTTTTTATTGAATGATGCAAAAGCAGAGCTGTCTTTGTAATGTTCAGAAGCGGGTTTTAAATTAAATAGCGTGGCGAAAAATAGAATAGGCAAACAGATCATTTTCATAATTGGCAATTTAGCTGTAAGTATATACGAACAAATTCATGTGTTATGAAACGAAGTTATCGTTTTTAAACTGACAATAAATTCAAACTGAATCATTACTAATCTATGCTTCGATCAAAGCCTGGCCCTATTCAAACTGTTGATGGGTGTCCCGATAATTATCGGGACCCATACGGCCCATTGGAGCACAAAAGCAGGTAACATAAAAAAAGTGGAACATGTGGTTCCACTTTTAAATACTCATTTTTTTGTTGCCCTATACATTAAACCTAAAGTGCATCACGTCCCCATCCTGCACCAGGTATTCCTTGCCCTCAATACGTAGACGGCCATTGTCACGTGCAGCGGCTTCGCTACCGTATTTCACAAAATCGGCGTAGGCAATTACTTCTGCTTTAATAAAACCTTTTTCAAAATCTGTATGTATCACGCTGGCGGCCTGTGGTGCCTTCCAGCCTTTGTGTATTGTCCATGCACGTACTTCGGTAACGCCTGCAGTAAAGTAGGTATCCAGTTGCAATAGCTTATAGGTGCTTCTTATTAAGCGGTTCAAAGCAGGTTCGGTCATTTTGTATTCTTCCATAAACATCTGCTTGTCGTCTGCATTTTCCAGCTCTGCAATCTGTGCTTCAATATTGTTGCACATTACAATTACTTCCGCACCTTCGTCCTTCACACCTGCAATCAATGCTTCGCTGAACTTATTGCCGGTATGCATACTTGCTTCGTCCACATTGGCAACATACAAAACAGATTTGTCGGTAAGCAGACAAAGATCTGCCACCAACAGTTTTTCTTCTTTGCTCAAGCCTAGTCCACGTATGTTTTTGCCAGCATCCAAATGTGTTTTGCAACGTTGCAATACTTCCAGTTCAACCTTTGCCTTGGGGTCGGTCTTGGCCATTTTTTCGGTACGCTGCATTTTCTTTTCCACGCTTTCCAGGTCCTTCAACTGCAGTTCGGTATCAATAATGTCCTTATCGTTCATCGGGTTTATGGCACCTTCTTCACGTAACACGTTCTCGTCTTCAAAACAGCGTATCACATGTATAATGGCATCCACTTCACGTATGTTGCCCAAAAACTTGTTGCCCAAACCTTCGCCTTTGCTTGCACCGCGTACCAGACCGGCAATGTCCACAATTTCCAATTGCGTAGGTACAATACGGTTGGGTTTTACCAGTTCGGCAAGTCTGTCCAGGCGTTCATCTGGCACATCCACCAAACCGGTATTGGGTTCAATGGTACAGAAACGGTAATTGCTGGCCTGTGCCTTTGCACTGATGCTTACCGCATTAAATAAAGTTGATTTGCCCACATTGGGCAACCCCACAATTCCTGCTTTTAAAGACATGGTATATGTTTAAAGTTTGTAGTTTAAAGTTTGTTGTTGACTTGTATGGTTTGCATGTTGCCAGCTTTTGTATTTCAATTGATCTTTACCGGCGTCGCACCCATCAACGTTCCCAACTTTATTGAACAGTTTGAATTCAAGGCTGCAAATGTAACGTTGTAAAAGAAATTAGCGATTGGAATTTGGAATTAGTTAATTTGGAATTTTAAACTGACACTTATGGCACTGAGCAGGATATGGTCGGCATTTATCATTATTGCAATTCTGGTAGCGTCTGGCCGCATGCTTTTTTTTGATGACGGAAAGGATATTTACAGCAGGATGGTGGTTGGCAAGCAGGGGGATACATCGCGTACCAGAATGTACGACAGTGCCGCATTGCCTTTAACGGTTGTTGCCACCATTGCTAAAGACAAACAGTTTAAAAACGGCGATACCATTTATACCCGTACAGATAAGGGCAAATACATTTCGTATTATGCACAGGCTTCTGATGGTGTGATCTCCACCTGTAAAAGCTCTGTTGAAATATGTTTGGGGCTTATCGGTATCATGGCCCTCTTCATGGGCTTTATGAGCATTGCCGAAAAAGCCGGGGGCATCCGTTTTTTGGCCAGGATTGTAGGGCCATTTTTTGCCAAGCTCTTTCCGGAGCTTCCCAAGAACCACCCCGCCATGGGGCATATGATCATGAACTTTTCTGCCAACCTGCTGAACCTGGACAATGCGGCAACACCCTTTGGCATCAAGGCCATGGAGAGCATGCAGGAGTTCAACCCGGATAAGACAAAAGCATCCAATGCACAGATCATGTTCCTGTGCCTGCATGCATCTGGGTTAACGTTGGTACCCGTAACTGTTATTGCGGCAAGGGCATCGGTAAAAGCGGGCAGCCCCACAGATATTTTTATTCCCTGTATGATTGCCACTTTTGCAGCAACCATTGCAGCCATGTTGATTGTTTCCTTTAAACAAAAGATAAAGATATTCCAGCCCGTTATCATTGCATGGATCGGTGGTGCATCTGCACTGATTGCTTTATTGGTGTGGTACCTTACCTCGCTAAAGGCCGATGCCATGCAGACCTTTTCTGGCCTGTTGAGCAATGGATTGATATTATTGATTTTTATATTGATTGTTTTAGGTGGATTGTATAAAAAGATAGACATCTTCGATTCTTTTGTGGAAGGGGCAAAAGGCGGTTTTGAAACCAGTATCAAAATCATTCCTTATGTGGTAGGTATATTGGTTGCTATAAGTATGCTGCGTACAAGCGGCAGCTTTGAAGTGCTGTTGAATGGGTTGAGGCACCTGTTTGGCTTTATTGGCTTGGATACAAGGTTTGTGGACGGATTGCCTACTGCATTGATGAAGCCTTTAAGCGGTAGCGGTGCCAGGGGAATGATGTTCGATACCATGCGTACCTACGGCCCCGATTCTTTTGCAGGCAGGTTGGCAAGTATTCTGCAAGGCAGTAGCGATACTACTTTTTATGTAGTGGCTGTGTACTTTGGTGCGGTGGGCATTAAGAATACACGTTACTCAATTGGCACGATGCTGTTAGCCGATTTGGTGGGTATCATAACTGCTATTGCGTTGTGCTATATGTTTTTTGGGTAAAGTTTTTTCGCTAAGAGTGGATAAGGGCAAAAGAGCGTAGGAGGTGGTATCTCTTATGCTCTTTGGCTCTTATTTAAACCACCACATTGTTGTGCTGTATGTTTTTGGGTAAGTTTTTTTTCACTAAGAGTGGATAGGAGAAAAAGAGGGTAGGAAAAGCGTCTCTTTGTGCTCTTTTCTTTTTTGGCTCTTATTGAAACTATTGCAGTCACTACATGTTGGCTTTATGTTTTTGCAAAGGATTTTTCATTAAGAGTGGATAAGAGAAAAAGAGCGTAGGAGGTGGTATCTCTTTATGCTCTTTTTCTTTTTGGGTAAGTTTTTTTTCACTAAGAGTGGATAGGAGAAAAAGAGGGTAGGAGAAGCGTCTCTTTGTGCTCTTTTTCTTTTTAGCTCTTATTGAGACTATTGCAGTAACTATATGTTGGCTCTATGTTTTTGCAAAGGATTTTTCATTAAGAGTGGATAAGAGAAAAAGAGGATGAGGAGAAATACCTCTTTACACCCTTTCTCTCTTTTAACCTCTTAGCAAAACTATTTTAACCTATTCAATAAATCTTTCAACTCCTTGATTCCTTCACCGGCACTTTGTTCAATAGTGGTGAGGTTGCTTATTGATGATGTGTAAGGAATCTTTTTATCGACAATGAACTTGGGTATGGATGCGGGGGCATAGTTGATTAGACCTGCTGCCGGATACACTTGCAGCGATGTACCGATTACCACAAAAATATCTGCTGAAGTTGCTACCTCAGCAGCAACTTCAATCATCGGTACAGCTTCTTCAAACCAAACAATATGTGGGCGAAGCTGATGTCCATGTTCATCTGTATCGCCCACACGTATATCATCTTTTATTTCATAAATCTTGTTTTCATTGTGCACACTCCGCATCTGGAAAATCTGTCCATGCAAATGAATGATATTGGTACTGCCGCCACGTTCATGCAGATCATCAATGTTCTGTGTAATGATGGTTACATCAAAATCCTTTTCCAGCTCGGCCAGCCCAATATGTGCAGCGTTCGGGTTGGCTGCAGCTACATTCTTTCTACGCATATTGTAAAAGTCGAGCACCAATTGCGGATTGGCAGCAAAGCCACGGGGCGTGGCCACTTCATACACATTGTAACCTTCCCATAAACCATCGCTGTCGCGAAAGGTCCTTAACCCACTTTCTGCACTGATGCCCGCACCTGTAAGTACAACGAGTTTCTTTTTTGCCATGGCATAAAGATATCACACAGCAGTATCTTCTTTTATCGGTATTCTGTTTTTATTCCTTTTTTTCATAGCAATCCATGCTGCAACAACTACTAAAATAAAAGGCCAGATATTGGTTAGAAAAATAGCAAGACCTGCAATACCATTACCGCCTGATTTGAAAGCCTCTTTCAGTTTTGTAAGAAAGCTTGGTTGTTCATCTACGGGCTTTATACCATTGGTATATTGAAAGTACTTTAAATGAATAGTGCTATAGGCTGCTTGATGGACAAGGTATTGAACCCTGCCTCCTGCAGCTTCAACTTCTTCTGTAATGCCATTGATTTCATTTTGCACTTCAAGTATATCTTTCATGCTTTTTGCTTGTTTCAACAGTTCCATATACTGTTGCCTAACCTGCTTCTTCGTTTCAATTCTTCCTTTTGTATCAATTACTTCACCTGTGACATCCTCGGTAGTTATTTTCTTTTCCAGTACTTTGATGCCATCGCCAGAAAATGTGTTCATCAAATCCTCAAACCTGTCAACCGGTACTTTGATGGTGATGATGTTCTGTGTAGCATTGTCAATCTGCGTTTGTTCCTCTTGTGCAATATAGGCTCCATAAGCTTTCAGGCTTTGATGTACGCTATTGTTGTATCCATTGAAATCTTTCAGTTCGAGCGATACATTTGCGGTTTTGATTATTTTTTTGTCCCAATCCGGATTTGCCTTTGGTGTTGTACTGGATGGGGCTGTTGTTGTAGGTACTTGTTTTGCAACTGTATCGGTAGCATATTCGGTTTTTTGCCGTTCTTCTTTCCTGTAAACATTTTTTGAATCGCTTAATTGCACATCTGAAATTGTAACTGCTTTTTCTTTTTTTACATTATGGCATGCAATTGCTATCATAGCCATAAAAGCCATGCAGGTAATCTGTTTCATAAAAGTTGAGTTTAGAATAAGATGAAGAGGAGTAGGGATTCCATAAAGCAGCAATCGTTAGAGTGGTAATGATTAGTTGACCTTTCTTAAATACAACTTGGTACTGTCTTTATCCATCAATGAAATGGTTGAATCGTTGACCTTTGAATAGGCCAATACTTGATTGATGGAGTCTTTGATAGTGAGTTCGTTTTTGGCAGCATTGAATTGGTAAGGAAGCTTTTCTGTTTCCTTATTGGTAAGGTGGAACAGGAGTGTGTCCTTCGCAAATTCATATTGCATTTTTACTGAATCTTTGGACTGTGATGCAAGCCAAATCAGCCCAACAAAATTGAGTGCAGCTTTGCCCGTATCTTTCTTTGCATCGAATGAGTCGATTTGCCATTTTCCAATAAGTGGAGAGCTTGTGTTGTTGTTAGAACCGAACCATTTGCAGGCAGCAAATGTGCTTAGGACTGTAGCAATGATGCATACAGCAAGGGTTTGCTTTTTCATGTTGCAGAGATTTAATTGTTAAGTAATTAAAATTTGCAGGCCTGCATGTATTGATACCTTGATGTGGCAAAAAGTAACCTTTGCTGTTTCGTTAATGATTATATAAAAGAAAAAAGCAACCTGTTCTGGTTGCTTTTATAATAATTGGTGGTTGGTTATTTGGTTCCGCTTAGCTCCATGATAATCTTCCATTCATCTTCTTTCACTGTTCCTACAGATAATCTGCCAAGCCTTACTAGGTCCATGTTTGCCAACCGTGGGTCGGCTTTTATCTGCACAAGCGATACAGGTGTCTTCAATTTTTTATAAGGCTTAAAGTCAACGGCACTCCATGCTTCATCTTCTGTTGTAGGATCTTGGTATGCTTCCTTTACAACTTTTGCAATGCCCACTATTTCCATGCCCTCATTGCTATGGTACCAGAATGCAAGGTCGCCTTTTTTCATTGCACGCAGGTTATTGCGGGCAGCATAATTGCGTACACCATCCCAAAAAGTTTGGCCATCTTTTTCAAACTGCTCCCAACTGTATTTGAATGGTTCGGATTTGATGAGGAAATAATTCATAACAATGAATGGTTTGAAGTAAGGATTTAATAGGATGCTTCTTGTTTTACCAGCCGCTTGCAAGCACTTCTGCAATATGCACCACTTTCAGGTCTTTGTGTTGATGCTTGATGCAGCCATCAATATGCATCAGGCAACTCATGTCGGTGCTGATTAGGTATTCTGCATTGGTTGCAGTTGCGTTGGTTATTTTTTGGTCGGCCATGGCAATGCTGATGGGTTCAAACTTTACTGCAAAGGTTCCACCAAAACCACAACAGGTTTCCACATCGTTCATCTCAACAAGCTCCAGGCCCTTTACTTTGCTTAGCAGCTGACGGGGCTCTTTTTTTATATGGCATTCACGCAGGCCGGCACAACTATCGTGATAGGTTGCCTTGCCTTCAAAGGTTGCCCCAATATCATCTATGTTCATGACCTTGATGAGAAACTCACTGAACTCAAAAGTCCTGTCGCTTAGGCTCTTTACATCGTTGTGTACCGATGAGTTGTCAAACAGTTTGTTGTAGTAGTTCCTTACAAAACCAACACAACTGGCACTGGGTGCAACAACATAGTCTGCCCCGTCAAAATCGGTCAGGAATTTCTTGCATACATCTTTTGCCTCTCCCCAAAAGCCGGCATTAAAGGCTGGTTGACCGCAACAGGTCTGGTTGGCATTGTAGCGTACCGTGCAGCCAACTTTCTCCAGCACTTTTACCATGTTGAAGGCAACATTGGGATAGAGCTGGTCCACAAAACAAGGTATAAAAATCTGTACGTTCATACACTAATCTTGAAAATAGTTTAGCCGTTCAATTGCTTGTTCAGTTCAATCATTTTAATGGCAGTAATGGCAGCTTCTTCGCCTTTGTGGCCATGCTTGCCGCCTATGCGTTCAATGGCCTGTTGTTGATTGTTTACGGTAAGCACACCAAATATAACAGGCACATCCAGCATCAGGTTCAATTGCAGCACGCCATCCGTAACAAGCTTGCATACATAGTCAAAATGCGGCGTGTCGCCCTGTATAACCGTGCCCAATGTAATATAGGCATCGGGCACCTGTTTGTTGTAGGCATAGTGCTGCTTTACGGCAAACGGTATTTCAACTGCACCAGGAACAGTGATTGTCTTGCTTTTTATACCTGCCTGTTTGAACACTTTTTTTACGCCTGCTTCCAGTTTGTTTACGATGGTTGCATTCCATTCTGTCTTCACAATAACTACAAAGGCATCCTTTATGTTGGGGATGCCTTTGTGTAAGGTTGTATTTCCTTTTGTAGCCATATTAATTTACGCTAAAGTCATTTTTTTCTACACTCAGGTGATAGATGTTTTTATCAACTTGGTAACCCTTGTCTGTGTTAGGGTATTTTGCTTTTATCTCTTTGTAGATTTCCAAAGCTTCTTTGTTCTTGCTCATTGTTTCCAACAATGAAGCAGCAAGGAATAGGTTTTCAGCAGAGTTGAATTCATCTTTAGGAAAAATGCTGCCTGCTTTTTTGTAGTAGTCAACTGCTTCCTCTTTTTTGCCAGACTCTGCATAGGCATGTCCCAAAGCAGTGTAGGCAACCATCTGAACCTGTTTTGCATCGGTTGAAAAATCTTTCAAATGCTTGATGGCTTCCGGAAAATTCTTCAATTTCAAATAGCTGATACCGGCATAAAAATGGGCGAGGTTGGCAGCCTTTGTTCCATCATAGGTTTTAATGATGTACAAGGCACCTTTTGACAAACCATCGCCATTGATAACGATGTTTGAAGAATCCTTACCAAATGCTTCCTGCACTTTTGCCAACGCATCTGCAGCTTTTTCTTCTTTTGGTTTCTTTATAAACTCATTGTAGGCATACAAACCACCAAATACAACAACAGCAGCAATTACAGCTATTAAAACAGGGCGTTGAATTTTTTTCCAAATGCTTTGGGCCTGTAGCATCACATCTTTTTCTACTACTTGTTCACTCATTATTATTTGTTTAAAATTTTAGGGTCAAATTTTTAAAGTAACCATTGTTTGAAAACTTTAAAAAACCGGTTTTGGTTCAATGGTTTTATTAGTCAACAATAAAAGGATATTTATCATCTATATAAACATCTTTCAAAACTTCGCTGTCATCTGGCCAAGGACTTTCTTCGGCAAATTTTACGCTTTCCTCTACGGCAACATTGATTTTTGCGTCAATGGCATCCAGATCGGCCTGCGTAGCAAATTCGTTTTCCAAAATAACTTTGGTCACTTTAACGATTGGGTCCTGGTCCTTGTATTCATCCACTTCATCCTTGCTACGGTATTTTTGAGGGTCACTGATTGAGTGGCCTTTGTAGCGGTAGGTTTTCATTTCCAATAAGGTTGGTCCGCCGCCTTCCCTTGCACGCTTTACCGCACGGGCCACGCTTTCATGTACCGCTTCCGGGCTCATGCCATCCACCATGTCGGCAGGCATTTCGTAACCGTCAGCCAGTTTATAAATATCCACTACGTTGCTGGTACGCTCTACTGAGGTACCCATTGCATAGTTGTTGTTCTCGCAAATAAAAATTACTGGCAGCTTCCAAAGCATTGCCAGGTTGAATGATTCGTGCAACATACCTTGCCTTGCAGCACCATCGCCAAAATAGCACAATACCACATTGTCTGTACCACGGTACTGCTCAGCAAAAGCCAGGCCCGTACCTGTACCAATTTGTGCACCTACAATGCCATGACCACCAAAGAAGTGGTTCTTAACATCGAAGAAGTGCATGCTTCCGCCTTTTCCTTTTGCACAACCTGTTGCTTTGCCATATAATTCGGCCATACAGGCATTTGGTGTGGTGCCTTTTGCAAGTGCCAAACCATGGTCGCGGTATGCTGTAATGAATGGGTCTTCATGTCTTGTGGCTGTCATGCAACCTGCTGCGATTGCTTCCTGACCAACATATGCGTGAAAAAAACCACGGATTTTGCCGGCCATTTTATACATTTCTTCGGCCTTAAGTTCAAACTGACGTATGAGTTGCATCAACTCATACCAATAGAGGTAAGTTTCCTTGGAGAATTTGGTTGCCACTTGTTTCAAAATTTTGAGTGGCAAATATAGGGGTTAGCAGATTAAAATGGATAGCAACACCAATAAAGGTGAATAAACATTGCAATACAGGCTTTTCAGTAAAATTTTCCAGTAAAATTCCTGACGATTTTGAAGGTACACTTAAAGGTATGGCCGATTCTGATAAAAATATCGTCTATTTGTGGCGTATGTGGTTATAATAAAGTCTTAATTGCTTAAAAAGGATATTTGTCCGAATTGACCTAAATGTAGCTTTTGAGAATTGAATATTCCATTTTTTTTAACTATCCTTGCATATAAAACTCAATAAGATAGCGACTGGACAAGAAACAAAAAAGATGCGAAAGTGTAGTTAGGGCAACTATATTAGTAAAAAATAGTTTGACTATATTATTGGCTTTCAAACTTTTTTTAAGTTTTTGTCGTTTATTTTAATGCTTTTCTAATTGTTAATATTATATACCATCCGTATGAACCTATTTACCTTGAGTGGGCGTATAAAGCAGGCAGTGTTATGTTCATTTTTATTAATGGCATCAGTTGTTGCTAAAGCCCAGTTTCCTGTTGCTTATTATGACTTTGAAGATAATGCAGCTAGGAATACTTTGTTGGAAACAGTAGCTGAGGCTGTTGCAAGTGGTGTAGGTTCGCCCTCCCTATCTGTTACAGGTGGGTTAACACAAGTGCTTAATGCCAATTCCGGTAACGGAACCAATGCTATTTATGGTGGTGGTGCCAATGCGGGTTATGCCTTGGGTTATTTTGGATTCTCCACTGCCACTACTCCTGCCTCAACAGCAGCAAGTATCAATTTCGGTCCTTTTAATACTACAGGCCTTACGGTTCCAACTTTAACCTACGATGTAATGGGTATTGGTGCAAAAGCACCTCAAAATGCGAGGATATATTATAGTATCAATGGCGGAACAAGCTGGGCAAATGCCACCACCACAACTGGTGCGGCTATTGTTGTTTCTAATGCTTATACAACCAATACTGTTGTATTACCTGCTGCAGCAGGTAATGTATCTGCTCTTCTAATAAAGATAGTTGGCTATAATGCAGGAGCATCGCCAACTTCTACGGATGGGGTAATGATGGTAGATAATTTTACATTGAAAAGTGGTACAATCACTGGCTCCACAACCTTGATCAGTGCTGCTGTACATGGTGCAGGGCTTTCTTCAGGTGGCAGCTTTGTTCCTGAATATGCAAGTCTTACCGTAAGCGGAACCGGTATAACGGTTACTGCAGCGAGCAGCCTGTTGATCAATGGCAGGATCACTTTAACAAGCGGTGTTTTTGATATCGGCAACAATACACTCACCTTTCAGAACAGCACTTTAACGCCTTTGGCAAGAACAAGTGGTACATTGACTGTTGGTTCAGGTGCACAAATTGTGTTTGGCCCGGCAGCAATAGCAACGGCAACCACGTTGCCCAATAATATGTTTACCAGTTCGCCTGCAACTTTTGCCGGCATGACCATTAATAGGGGAGCAGCTTATACAGTGAATTTGGGAAGCAACCCGGTAACCCTTTCGGGTAACTTGGATGTTACTTCGGGAACCTTTGTTGTAAACAGTGCTTCCGGTGCATTGGTTGTACAGGGTAATGCCAATGTAAATGCAGCTACACTAAGTGTTTCGGCGGCTGCATCATCCATCACTGTACAAGGCGACCTGAACCTTACATCTGGAACGGTTTCAAACGGCAATGCAACGGCCGTAGTAACTGTTCAGGGAAATATTACAGGAACAGGTACCCAAGTAGCAACAAGTACAGGCAGGATTGCTATGACCGGTTCGGGAAAAACACTTTCGTCCACGGTTGCTTACGATAATGTTGAAATCAACTCTTCTGGCGATATCAGCTTAACGGGATCGACTGCTTTTACAGGTATATTGACCCTTACTTCGGGCAATTTGCTTGTTGGTGCCTTTAACACGCTTACCCTCACTACAACTGCCACACAAATTGTAAAAACTTCCGGTTTCATTACAATGGACCCACTATCGGACCTGGTTTTTGGCGACGGTACAGACAATACAAGCATTACATTACCTACCAATACTTTCACTGCACCAACCATTTTTTCGAACCTGACAGTAAACCGTGGAACCGGCACCATTACTTGGGGCAATAACCCCGTAAATATTACGGGCAATGTGGACGCTTCTTCGCCATTTATAGTAAACAATGCTACAGGAACCATAGTTGTTGGCGGCGATGTTAGCGTAACTGCTACAACATTTACAGTTAGTGCAGCTTCGGCCATAGTTGCCATAGGCGGCAACTTGGATCTGTCAGCATCCAGTACACTTACAGTTAGTGCTGCTGCTTCGGTTTCGGTAACAGGCGATGTAGATGTGGATGCAAGTACAGTTAGTTTAACAGCAGCATCTGCTGCATTGAATATTGTAGGTAACCTGAACATGACAACAGGCACCATCTCAACAACCAATGCTTCTGCCGCAGTAAGTGTGCAAGGCAATGTTACCGGTACAGGTCTGCAAACAGTTGCCAGTACAGGTAAGCTGGTAATGGTTGGCACGGGCACCACACTTTCTTCTGGTATTACTTACGACAACGTTGAAATCAATTCAGTTGGCAATGTAAGCCTTACAGGCTCTACTACTTTTACTGGTGTTGTTACATTAACAACTGGTAACCTGGTGGTTGGTGCTTCCAATACCCTGACTTTTATAACATTGACAAATCCAGTTGTAAAAACTGCTGGCTTTATAACAATGAACCCGACCTCGAACCTGGTTTTGGGCAATGGAACCGATAATACAAGTGTAACCTTACCTGCTGCAACATTTACATTACCTACCACTTTTGCCAGTTTAACTGCCAATAGGGGCACTGGAACAGTTACCTGGGGCGATAACCCGGTAACCATAACTGGAAATGTGAATGCATCTTCTCCACTTACCATCAATACCACAACTGGTACCCTGAGCGTAGGTGGAAATATGAATGTAACATCAACTACGCTTAGCCTTACTGCTGTATCTGCAAGTGTGTCCATAACTGGTAACCTTAACTTGAGTGCCGGTATAATATCAACCACACAAGCCACTGCCATCATTACTGTACAAGGTAGTGTAACAGGTACCGGTTCACAGACTGTTGCCAGCACTGGTGAAATCATGATGACCGGTTCGGGAACAACACTTTCTTCTGGTGTAACTTATGACAATGTAGAAGTGAATTCTGCTGGTAATGTAAGCTTAACGGGTGCAACCACTTTTACGGGTGTTACTACCCTAACAGCGGGCAACTTGGTATTTGGTGCCAACACAGTTACCTATAATTCTGCCAGTGCACAAATTGTGAAGGCTGCAGGCTTCATAACATTGAATACAGGTACCAACCTGATATTTGGTTTGGGTACGGGTACTTTAACCGTTCCGGACAATATGTTCAATGGTTCTTCAACAATTGCATCCATGTTCGTTCAAAGGGCCGAAGCAGGAGCAACAGCTTCAAGAACAATGAACTGGGGCAATAACCCAATCACCATCAGTGGAAACCTGGATATTGTTTCTGGTAGCTTCAATACCACATTCGGTACAAACGATGCTGCCGGTACAATAACTGTTAACGGCAACCTGAACTTTACTTCTGGCACAGGTGTTTCCATTCTTACAACTGTTGGTGCGGTTACCGTAAATGGTAATGTAGTATTGATTGGAGGTACCGGAAGACAGACAGGCAGCGGAAAGATCATCATGACAGGTAATGCTGGTGTTGCATCACTTGCAGGCATCCTTTATTCAAATGTTGAATTGAATAGTTCAAACAATTTCAGTTTGGCGGGCTCTCCAGCTTTTTCGGGTACACTTACCCTAACAACCGGCGACCTTGCTGTGGGTTCAAATACATTGACCTTACATACAAGCAGTACGCCTATTGCACGTACTTCAGGTACAATCAACCTGTCATCAACCTCAGGTCTTGCATTTGGTGCAGCTGGTTTAACTGCGGGTAATGCGTTTACTATTCCTGCCAATACTTTCTCTTCATCAGCTCCTGAGTTTGCAAACTTTACAATAAACCGTAGCAACAACCTTACACTGAACAGTCAAAATTTTGCCATCAATGGCATATTGGCTATAACAGCAGGTAAGTTGGTATTGCCTGCTGGTTACATCTTTACCTTGCGTTCCACTTCTATCACCAACACGGCCATGGTTGACCAGGTAGGTACTACTGGTTCAATTGCCTATGGTGCAGGTGCGGCATTCAGGGTAGAGCGGTATATTCCACAAACTGGTGGTACAGGTAGAAGGGCATACCGCGATGTATCGCCAAGCGTGAACACAGGTAGCGGAACCATATTTACCAACTGGCAAGAAAGCGGAACAAATGGACTGTCTGGTGGTGTATATTATGGTACGCATATTACAGGTGTAGTTGGAGCATCACCAGGTGGTACAGATGCAGCCACTGGTTTGGATATTACACAGAGTGGTGCAAAATCGTTGAACACTTACGACGAGAACCTGCCAAGTGCATGGAATACGGTAAACACTACCAACCAAACAAACGACACATTATCAGCCTTTAAAGGATACAGAATATTGATCAGGGGCGATAGGACAGTTAACTTATACGGAGTATCTGTAAACACAATGAACGCCCCAGCTACTTTAAGAAGCACGGGTAAATTGATTACAGGTGATGTGGTATTCAATACTTCGGGTGTTACTGCCAATGGCGGAACCAATACGGGTATAAAAATGAGCAGCAATAATGGTGGCTATACCTTGATTGGTAACCCGTATGCAGCACCTGTAGACTGGCATTTATTATATGCCGCAGCTTCTGGTATTGATGCAACTTATTGGTTGTACGATGCCAATGTAGGCACCATTGGTGGCTATGTTACTTATAATGCATTTAGCGGTAGCAATACCAACACCACTGGTGTGGGTTCTTCTGCAGCCAATAGGTATATTCAGCCTGGCCAGGCCATTTTTACAGTAAATACATCCACATCGCCAGTAGTTACTTTTACCGAAGCATACAAAGCGGTAAATACGGCCAACCTTACCGCAACATTCAGGACTACCAGTGTGGAAGACCTATCTAAATTGTATATCAATTTTAAAAAGTCAGTGGCTGGTAGCGGAAACATAGTAATGGACGGTACTGCAGTTGCCTACGATACCTCTTTCTCCAATGCTATTGGCAAAGAGGATGGAAAGAAATTCTACAACAGCAACGAAAATATTTGCGTATTGAGTGCTGGCGAAGAAATAAGTGTGGAAGGCAGGGTGCAACCAACCAACAACGATACTATTAAATTGCGTATATGGCAGGTTACTGCTGGAACAAACTATCAATTGGAAATAGATGCATCCAAGTTTTTAAATAATGGATTGCAGGCATATTTATTGGACAAGTTTACTGGTACACAAACATCATTGAGTATGGCAAGCGTAACCAATTATGCTTTTGTTACAACCAGCAACACTGCTTCTTACGGCAACCGCTTCAATATCGTATTCAAAGCATCGGGTGTACTGCCGGTTTCATTTACGTCTATTAAAGCATACCAACAAAATAGCGGCATTAATGTAGACTGGTCTGTTGCAGAAAGCAATATCAGCAAGTATGAAGTACTGCGTTCAGCCGATGGACAACAATTTACCAGTTTAGGTGTTGTTGCTGCAAAGGGCAATGGTAGCAGCTCTATCCAAGACTATTCATGGTTTGATGGAAAACCAATTAGCGGAAACAATTTCTACCGCATCCGTTACATCGATCAAAATGGTTCTTCATCATACAGTGCAATTGTTGTGGTGAAGTTGAACAACAAAAACGAAAGCATTGTAGTGTATCCAAATCCTGTTAGGGACAGGAATGTAAACATGCAATTAAATAATATTGCCAAAGGCGATTACACCATTGCTCTTTACAACACCAATGGACAAACTGTTTACGCTGCTTCGTTTAAACATGCTGGTGGCAATGCAACGCAAAGCTTCCAGTTGCCACAAAGCTTGGCAACAGGTCTATACAAGCTAAGCATTAAAGGTGCCCAATACAACAACGAACAAAGCATTTTGATACAATAAAGATTAAAAAGATGATAAAAGAAAAGCAGCCATTTAATTAAATGGCTGCTTTTCTTTTATAGACTAGGTTTAATGAATGCCTATTTTTTTGTTAAGACATTATGCCCTGCTGATGCCAACCCTATGATGTACAAACTTGTTATCCGATAGTTCCTTTAACATAAAATCAGCTATGTCGCCAGCGGCTATTTCTCCATTATTCGGTGTGGGCAAATAATCTGCATTGGTTACGTAATGGCCAGTTTGGTCTTTATCCAAAATATTGGGCGAGCATACATAGGTCCAATCAAGCCTGCTTTCTTTCATTTACAGGTAGGCCTGTAAATGCTCCATACCAACGGGTTTGTACAATTGGGGGTAATCGCTGGCATCGATTAAATAACTGCCATCTTCTGCACTTAACACGCCCATACCACCAAGCGATACGATCCTTTTCACACTGGCTACCTGCATTTGGGCTATAATGTTTTTTATGCCCAGGCTTCTGGTTTTATCGGTGCCGTCAAAGCTTCCGCCCAAGGTGGAAATGACTGCATCGCTTCCCTTAATGGCATTCAACACTTCTTCTTCATCAAACAAATGTCCCTGTATGGCTTCAAACTTATCATTGGCAAGGTCCTTATCAATAAGGCCTTCAATGTTCCTGCTAAATGCTTTTACCGTATGGCCTATAGCCAGGGCCTGCGACACAACACGCCTGCCTACCTGACCGGTAGCACCAAAAACTGTGATTGTCATAAATTATTGTTTCACTAAAGATACGATAAAGCCTTAGTTAAGTTGGGCAACTTGCTCGGCTATTTCAGATACGCTGATGCCACTATGGCTTTCATCATACACACACTCACCATTCCGGATCAATAGAACCTGTGGCGATTCGTGCTGTACCTGTAAATCTTCGGCAATCTTTTGGGAAAGCGACCTGTATGCAATCAGGTCAAGGAGATGGTATTCAATATCCGGCAAATTGGTTTCCCTATTCAACCTGTTCAGTGCCATGCTGCTGATATTGCAGCGGGTACTGTGCTTAAAAATAAGTTGGGGCTTTAACTTGGAATCAGTCTTTATCTGTTCAAGCTGCTCTTCTGTAGTAAGCTGATGCCAGTTCATGCGATACGTAATTAGACAGGAGTCGGGAACAGTGATGTTCCAAATTGGATTAAGGCCTAAAATAACGTGGGTTGGTTGTAGGGCAACCTTTACCGGCACCACCGCGGCTACCAGCACAAGAACTTAATAAAACACCTAAAAAAGAAACAAACAGAACAGCCACTAAAAGCTTTTTCATAGATAATATTTGTATTAGTAATAACGCTTTACTTTGCCATTTAGTACGAAGATAGGCGTTTAGTTTAAAATGCTGCCTTAAAAAAGGGTACCTGCTTGCCAATTCGCACAGAAAATGCAGGCGTATAGGCAACAGATGTCCAAACCTACCAAATTGTACACGTTTAAGTAAAAACAGATTCAATGAAAGTCCATTTTATTTCAATAGGTGGCAGTGTAATGCACCAATTGGCCATAGCGTTAAAAAGAAAGGGTTATACCGTTACAGGAACGGATGATGAAATATTTGAACCCGCCAGGACCAACCTGGAGAATGAAGGCCTATTGCCTGCACATATTGGTTGGCAGCCCGATTTGGTTACGGCAGACCTGGATGCGGTGATTCTTGGCATGCATGCAAAAGCCGATAATCCTGAAATACAGAAAGCAAAGGAACTGGGCCTACAGATATACTCCTTTCCCGAATACATTTATAAAGAAAGCCTGAACAAGACAAGGGTTGTGGTTGGTGGCAGCCATGGCAAAACCACCACCACCAGCATGATCATGCACGTGTTGCGGAGCCTGCACCAGGATTTTGATTACCTGGTAGGGGCAAGGTTGGAAGGTTTTGACCAGAGTGTGAACATTACAGATGCACCAGTCATTGTTTGCGAAGGGGACGAATACCCAGCAAGTGTAATAGAGAAAAGACCCAAATTCCATTTCCTGTTCCCGCATGTGGCCATACTAACAGGCATTGCGTGGGACCACATCAACGTGTTCCCGACATTTGATTTTTACTTGGAGCAGTTTGTGATCTTTATCCATAAAATTGAAAAGAACGGGTTGTTGATTTACAATGAATCGGACAATGTGCTTAAGCAACTGGTTGAAAACAACAGGCGTGATGATATCCGTTACCAGCCTTATGCTGTGCCCCAGCATACGATAGAAAATGGCAGAACAACCGTTACCATTGACCATGCAACAAGCGAACTGAAAGTATTTGGCAACCACAATTTGATGAACCTGAATGCAGCTTATTACGCCTGCAGGGAACTGGGCATTACCGCAGAAAAGTTTGTACAGGCCATTGCAGGTTTTACCGGTGCGGCCAAACGTTTGGAGTTAATGGCCAGCAACGCAACCACCAATGTTTACCGCGATTTTGCACATGCACCCAGTAAAGTAAAAGCCACCATAGAAGCGGTGAAACAGCAATACCCCAACCGCAAGCTGATTGGCGTTTTGGAACTGCACACATTCAGTAGCCTGAATGAAAATTTTATGGGCGAATACAAAAATGCCATGGACAAAGCAGACCATGCAATTGTATTTTACTCCACACATGCCTTGGAGCTGAAACGTATGCCCAGCCTGCCCAAAGAAAAAGTGCAACAGGGTTTTGCCAAAGAGGGCTTGCTGGTAATGAATGACAAAGAAGAACTTTGGCAATGGCTGAACGGACAGCAATATACCGATAGCAACCTTGTATTGATGAGTAGCGGCAATTATGATGGCCTGGATATGGCCGGTTTTGCAAAGCACATAACCACCAAACTTTAACAACACAATAAGTGATATAAAGTACAGTCCAGAAACATTACTACAACCAATCTGTGCTACATTCGCCCACAATATAAATACCCCCTCTAATGAATTTGGAACTTACTAGGCCCATTGCTTTTATAGACCTGGAAACGACTGGTGTAAATATTTCTACCGACAAGATTGTGGAGATAGCCATTGTTAAGATTTCGCCCGATGGAAGCAAGACGGTAAAACGAAAATTGCTCAACCCGCAAATGCCCATACCCGCAAGCTCAAGCGAAGTGCATGGCATTACCGATGAAATGGTAAAGGATGCACCAACTTTTAAGCAGGCGGCCAACGAAATAAAACAGTTTATAGACAATTGCGATTTGGGTGGATACAACAGCAACCGTTTTGATATACCGATGCTGATAGAGGAATTCTTACGTGCCGGTATAGAGTTCAGCACCGATGGTAAAAAGATGATTGATGCACAGAAGATCTTCCATCAAATGGAGCAACGTACTTTGAGTGCCGCCTATAAATTCTACTGCAACAAGATACTGGAAGGTGCACATGGTGCCGAAGCAGATGCAACGGCTACTTGGGAGGTACTGGATGCCCAGTTGGCACGTTACCCGCAAATTGGCAATACGGTAGATGCTATTGCAAAATTTACAGGTGAAGACGATATTGTTGATTTTGCACGCAGGTTCATCAAAGAAAAAGGAGTGGAGGTTTTCAATTTTGGCAAGCACAAAGGAAAGCCTGTAACTCAAGTGCTAAAAGAAGAACCGCAGTATTATGACTGGATGATGAAAGGTGATTTTGCAATGAACACCAAGCAAAAATTCACCGAAATATTGAACAGGACCCTGTTAAAGAAGCCATAAGACAAGCCTATTTTGAAGATTGTTGAAAACCTTAACGTGCACATAGGAACGAAAGTGCTATTTTAGGTTTTGAAAGTGAATATACCCCCCTATACTTTGGAGAAAATAGTTATTATACCAACCTATAACGAGAAGGAGAACATAGCGAATATCCTGAAAGCCATATTTTCCCTCAACCAGCAATATCATGTATTGGTGATAGATGATGGTAGCCCCGACGGTACCGCACAAATTGTGAAGGACCTGTTTGCAACCTACCCCAACCAACTCTTTTTGGAAGAGCGTAGGGGCAAGCTTGGCTTGGGCACTGCTTATATACATGGTTTTAAATGGTGCCTCAACAAAGGCTATGCATATATTTTTGAAATGGATGCCGATTTCTCGCACAACCCCAACGACCTTGAAAGGCTGTACAATGCATGTAAAAGCGGGCAGGGCGATGTGGCTGTTGGCAGCCGCTACGTAAAGGGAGGCAGGATAGAGAACTGGCCGCTAGACCGCCATATATATTCACGGGGCGGTGCCGTATATACCAAGCTCATTACATGGATGCCCGTTAATGACCCTACTGCCGGTTTTGTTTGCTACACCAAAAAAGTGTTGGAAACAATTGATCTGAATGCCATCAGTTTTGTAGGGTACGCCTTTCAGATAGAAATGAAATTTGCTGCATGGAAACTTGGTTTCAAGATAGCCGAAGTACCCATTGTATTTATTGACAGGCAGGCCGGTGCAAGCAAGATGAGCAAAGGCATTATTAAGGAAGGCGTAATAGGTGTGATAAGGATGCAATGGAAAAGCTTTTTCAAGAACTACAGGAGAAAGCAACCATCTACCGATATGCCTAGCCTTAAATCAAATACCCAGCAAGACCTGGTTGCCGAAAGGAAATAAATATTGCCATTGCTTACCCAAACGGAATGAAAGCTGCCCTTATTAAATTACATATTGCCATTTTTCTTTGGGGTTTTACGGGTGTATTGGGCAGGGCAATCACATTGAACGAAAGCCTGCTGGTTTGGTACCGCATTGCCATTACTGTTGTATCCCTGTTTGTTTTGCTGAAGTGGAAACACGAAGTACAAAAGATATCTTACACTACCATACTGCAATTATTTGGCATTGGTGCAATTATAGCAATGCACTGGGTATGCTTTTATGGAAGCATCAAATACTCCAATGTTTCCATTGCACTTACGGCCATGTCCGCATCAGGTGTTATTACTGCACTGGTGGAACCATTGATGACAAAAAAGAAAATTGTATTTACTGAGTTGCTGCTGGGCCTGTTGGGCATTGCAGGCATCTATCTTATTTTTCATTTCGATACACGTTACCGTACAGGAATCATCGTTGGGCTTGTTGCAACAATATTGAGTGTGGTTTTTTCCATCCTCAATAAAAAAGTAGTGGCCACTGTGCAGCCCAAAACCGTGATGCTGTACGAACTTACAGGCGGGCTGTTAGTACTTACGCTGATTATGCCGGTGTACCTGCACTATTTTCCTGCAAAACAGTTGCTGCCATCTGCAACAGACTGGGGCTGGTTACTGATACTAAGCTGGTTCTGTACTGTATTGGCAATGGACCTATCGCTACAGGCCTTGCAAAAGGTTTCTGCCTTTACGCAGAACCTTACTGTAAACCTGGAACCGGTTTATGGTATTATACTGGCTTTTGTTGTGTACCACGAAAACGAAAAACTGAATGGCAGTTTCTACATTGGTTTTGCATTGATACTTGTTGCCGTTGCCTTGCAAATGCTACGTGTGGTAAAACTGAAAAAGCATTAAATGCATTTATCAATAACTGTAATGGCCTGCGTTAATTCATCATCAATACATTCACGCTTCTTTGCAATATGTTGAAGGCAATTTCTGCCATCAGGTTTTCCTTATCCAATGTAGGGTTCACTTCTGTTATTTCGAAGCAGCAAATTTTACGGCTCTGCATGAACTTACTAATTAAGTCTTCTGCCTCACGCTCCTTCAATCCATTGCTAACAGGCGTTCCAGTGCCTTTTGATATGGAAGAATCAAGACTGTCCACATCAAAGCTCACGTAAATATCGGTACAGTCGCTTAGGTACCTGATAATGCTCCTGTACACAATTTCAGCACCCTTCCTTCTCAATTCATTGGTGGTAATCACTTTCATTCCATGCTTTTCAATCAGGCCCTTTTCTTCCTTTTCATAATCACGCAACGAAATAAAAACCACGTCTTCCGGCAAAACTTTAGGGGCAATCTTGCCCACATTTTTCAGGTAGTCCCAATTTTTCTTGGTCTCGGTATCCAATTCATGAACAGCAAAATCTGTATTGTCCTCATTAATGGCCGTTGCCAACGGCATTCCGTGCATATTGCCACTGGGCGTGGTATAAGGCGTGTGCAAATCGGCGTGTGCATCAATCCAGATTACTCCCAGTTTACTTTTTGGTTTGGCCATTTTAATACCTGCAATGGTTGCCCCCGCATTGCTATGGTCGCCGCTGATGAGTACAGGAAAAAAATTGTTCTTCATGCTGTCGCAAACAGCCTTGCTTATTTTGTCATACATGGCCATCACACCCTTTATGCGTTTGGCATACGGGCTTTCAATCGGCTCGAACAACAGCTTATTTTCTGACGGGATTTTTTCTGACGGGAAGTGGATAAAAAAATTGCTCATAAAATCAAGGGCGGCAATCTTAATGGCTTCCACACCCAGACTTGCTCCCCTTGTGCCTGCACCAATTTCGCTTGGTACCTCAATCAATTTGATATTCTTCATTTGGTAAAATATTCGGTAAAAAAATGGTGGCCTACCAACATACGTGGTTCGGTCTTATAGGTATGTGCCTATATCAACATTCAGTACAAAACTGAACAGTGTGCAACAAGTGTAGGGAATCAGTAATCGGGCAGACTGCCTTCACCCGAAGAAATCAGGTTTAAGAAATACGCCATCAATAAATGAGGCTGTGTATATGTTGTAGCAGGCATGACTGCAATTTAAGGGATTCTTTTTAAAGGGTTGTTCCCGTTAATGCAACCATAACTCGCCAATACTTCAAAGCGTACAAACAGGTCCTCGCTATACCACTGCTCCTGCCGGGTTTTTTGCACCACTTCCTTGTGCTCCCGCATGTTATAGGCAAAATTTTTCATTTGCTGTTTGCTTTGCCATATACTAAATGTGGCCTGTTTTATCCAGGGCACTTCACCAATGCCAAATGACACAATAAAACCATCGGCCGCGGCCATTGTATTGGAAACCCCCGCTACATGCTGCCAAAATGACTTTAATCTGTTCAACCTGATGGTGGCCCTCGTCAATACAGCAACCGGCCCTTCGTAACTGCTTTGTTTAGGCAGCTTGCCCATTGGCTCCCTGCCATCCCAAGTGCCATGGCCTTCTATAGGTTTTAACACAAAACTGATTGTTTCACAACCAAGTAACTTCCAATAACGGTATAGGAAAGGCATTTTCTGTTGCAGTGTTTTCTCGGAAATTTCAGTGCTGCTGCTTGCGGCGAAAGTGTAGAGCAAACTCCATTGCCGCCAATCGGGTATTTTGCTAAATGACCCATTTTTTCCACAACCCATCAATTTCCAGAAATTGACTTTTCTGTTAAACCATAAAGCCGGGCGAAAAATTGCCATAGAAAAGAAACCTGCCCAGCCCAATAGCTTGGGGTAGCGGACAATGATAAGGACGCAGTACTGCATGGCTGCAAGTTAGTGTACATACATATTGCAAAGGCCTTGGTTAAGATGGTATAACCACAAAAAAAATAGGGCTTCAGTAGAAACTGTAGCCCTTTTTCAACCCTAAACCCTTAAAAAACTATTTATATTAACGTAAAAACCATGCCAACGGTTGTGTCAGTTTAGTTCTTGACTTTTAGGTGACATAAGAATGTCCGTATCAATCATTCATGCATACTTTAGTTGGGTGAATAAAAAAAGTCCCGCTTTTCAGCAGGACTTTTTCAGTTAAAACCTTTCCAACTTGGAGAAGAAGAAATCTCCTTCAATTACTGCGTTTTCATCGCTATCGCTTCCGTGAACGGCATTCTCGCCAATTGAAGCTGCGTATATTTTACGAATGGTTCCCTCATCTGCCTGTGCAGGGTTGGTTGCACCAATCAATTTCCTGAAATCTGCTACTGCATTCTCTTTTTCCAGTATGGCAGCCACAATTGGTCCGCTACTCATAAACTCAACCAATTCACCATAAAAAGGGCGTTCTTTATGAACGGCATAAAATTCACCGGCTTGTTCAGCAGTCAATTTAATCCATTTCATGGCTTTAATACTGAAACCTGCTTTCAGTATAATGTCTGTAATGCCACCTGTATAACCTTTACTGGTTGCATCGGGCTTAATCATTGTAAATGTTCTGTTGCTCATATTTTCTGTTTCTATTTCGCCGCAAATGTAGGGGTTTAAACGGCCATTTCTAAAATACCCGGCTGCAAAAAAATGCTAATACCTGTTTGGCCTGCCATGCAATGCCATTAAATTATGAATGAGCAAACCCTAATTCCACTATTTTTGCCGCCGTTTATGCAGCCGATACAAGAATTTTACCCGAAGCTTACACAACCTAAGAAAGTAGTGATTACTGCCCATCAGAAACCTGATGGGGATGCAATGGGTTCCATGTTGGGGCTTTACCATTTTTTGAATCAGTTAGGCCATAACGTTACGGTGATTTCGCCTACTAACTGGGCCGATTTTTTGGCCTGGATGCCCGGCACCGATAAAGTGATTGATTTTGAGAAGTTCAAGGAAAAGTCAATTGGCATTATCAATGCCGCCGACATAATTTTTTGCCTGGATTTTAATGTGCTGCACCGCACCAAACACATGGAGCATCCGTTAGCGGCGGCAAACTGTGTAAAGATATTGATTGACCATCACCAGCAGCCACAGGAAGAAGCTTTTACCTACGGCATCAGCAATACGGCAAAAAGTTCCACTTGCGAAATGGTGTATGACTTTATTGTGGAGAGCGGCCATGCCGATAAAATAAACCTGGATGTTGCAGCCTGCCTGTACACTGGCGTTATGACGGATACCGGCTCGTTCCGTTTCCCGTCAACAACGGCATCGGTGCATAGGATGATTGCACATTTAAAGGAACTGGGTTTGAAGCACACACCCATCCACGAAAATATATACGACAACTTCCTGGAAAACAGGTTACGCTTTATAGGTTTTGCTTTATTGAACAGGATGGAAGTACTGTACCAATACAATACGGCCATTATGTACATTACCAAGGCCGACCTGCTGAAGTTCAACATTAAGACAGGGGACTCCGAAGGGCTAGTGAATTATTTGCTGACGATACAGGGCATTAAGCTGGGTGCCATCGTAATAGACCGTGACGAGGAACGTAAATGGAGTTTCCGTAGCAAGGGCAATTTTGATGTGAACACTTTTGCCCGTCTTCATTTTGAAGGCGGTGGCCACTCAAACGCGGCAGGTGGCAGAAGTTCTGAAAGCATCGAATCTACCGTACATAAATTTAAAGAGGTTATAACCCAATACGAATCACAATTACAATAAAAACAACAATGAGAATTTTAACAACAGTGCTTGCGGCTTCGGTATTATTTCTTGCCAGCTGCAACAAATTCGAGAAAACAAAATCGGGAATGCCTTATAAGATAACAGGCAATTCAAGCAAAAAAATCAAGCAGGGCGAGATGCTTAAAATGAACATCTCCTTTAGCGTAAACGTAAACGGTAAGGACTCTATACTGAACAATACGTTTGGCCATGTACCGGCTTATTTTGTAGTGGATTCTGCAAGGTTTGGCAAATACAACTTTACCGAGGTTCTGTTTCAGTGCGGTGTTGGCGACAAGCTTGATTTTAAATTGAGCATCGATACCCTGAAGAAAATGGGCGGTATAGAGTACAACAAGACATTTAAACGTGGTGGTTTCATTGTGGGTAAAATTGAGTTTTTGAAGAGCTTTGGAACAGAGGCTGAAATGACTGCTGACTTCAAGAAAGAAGAAGGCATAGAAAAGGACCGTGAAATAAAAGATGTGGAAACCTACGCCACAAGCAAAAAATACACCACTGCAAAAACACCAAGCGGTACTTTGGTTGTAATTGAAAATGCAGGTGAGGGTGCCAAAGCAGATAGCGGCAAACTTGCAGAAGTTTATTACAAAGGCACTTTGATGACTACAGGTACCGAATTTGATTCCAACATAAAAGGTGGTGTTAAAGGACAAGTGCTACCTGTAGCAGTTGGTACCGGAAGTGTAATAAAAGGGATGGATGAAGGGTTGAGGTTCTTTGGCAAAGGCGGTAAAGGTAAATTATTGATACCTGCTATGCTGGCTTACGGTGGGCAACCATCTGGCCCGATACCTGCTTATTCTAACCTGGTATTTGATATTGAAGTTGCCGATGTAAAAGATGCACCTGCACCACAACCAATGCAGCCCGGTGCACCAACAATAATACCTGATGGCAAAAGCCAGCAAGGTGGCGAAGCCAAAAAAGCAGATGCACCTGCTAAGAAAAACTAATTACTAGTTTATTGAAATAGAAACTGCCACACTGTACAGTGTGGCAGTTTTTTTATTGGGATCAATCAATATAAATAGGTTGGTCCTATCTTCTTTCAGCAGCCATAATATCCCTATCAAACAAGTATAAGCCGCTTTTGTCATCGCCAATCATTTCCAATTTGTCGTTGCAGTCACGGGCAAGCTTCTCTTCTTCCATCTGCTCCATTACATACCATTGCAAAAAATTATGTGTTGCATAATCTTTTTCGCTTAATGCAATATCAACAAGTTCGTTGATGCTGTTGCTTACTGCCAACTCATGTTTAAGCAGTTCCTCAAAAGCCTTTTTTAGAGAAACAAAAGTTAGTGCAGGTTGCTCCAATGGCGGAATAACAGCAAAGCCACCCCTTTCATTAATAAAATGTATAAGCTTGAGCATATGCATCCTTTCTTCGTCGCTGTGCTTAAAAAAGAATTGGGCAACGCCACTTAGGCCTGGTTGTATTTCAGCCCAACTACCCATTGCAAGGTATGCCTGGCTGCTTTGGGCTTCCATTAATACTTGCCTGTTTAAAGCATCGGCCATTGTTTTGCTGAACATATCGTTATTTTTTTTAGTGTTTGGTAATAGTATAAAAGTAAATGATTTTTGGGTTAATGTTTTGTATAAGCTTCAACCAATTGAATGCTTTCCATTGCTTCTTTTACATCGTGTACACGTACTATGCTTGCACCGTTTAGCAGGCCAATGGTGTTTAATACAGTAGTGCCATTCAATGCCTCGTTGGCTGTTGTGCCCAATGTTTTGTAAACGGTTGCCTTTCTTGAAAGGCCTACCAGTAAAGGTTTGTCGAGCATCCTGAAAATGGACAGATCCTTTAATAACTGGAAATTGTGCTGAATGGTTTTGCCGAAACCGAAACCAATATCAATAATCACATCGTTAATGCCCGCAAGTTTGCAGGCTGCTATACGTTGTATAAAAAAGTCCAGCACTTCTTTAGTCACATCTTCATAAACAGGATGTTGCTGCATGGTAGCAGGTGTTCCTTGCATGTGCATACATATATACGGCACCTGCAAGGATGCCACGGTGGCAAGCATGGCTTCATCCAATAGTCCGCCGCCAATATCATTTACCATAGATGCACCCGCATGTACAGCATACTTTGCAACGCTAGCATGGTACGTGTCAATGGAAATGCATGCTTGGGGAAATGCTTTATTAATTGCTTCCACAACGGGCAATACCCGTTCCTCTTCCTCGCTTGCACCCACTTGGATGCTGCCGGGGCGGGTACTTTGCCCGCCAATATCCAGTATGGTGGCACCTTCTGCCATCATTTGTCCAGCTTTTTGCAGGGCGGCTTCAATGCTGTGCTTGCGGCTTGCCTCGTAAAAGGAATCGGGCGTGGCATTGATGATGCCCATTACAATGGGTTTGTCTATGCTGAATAATCTTCCTTTGCAGTTAAGGGTGAACATGGTTTTAAAGTATATTGCAACAGGTTCAAAAATAAGTTCAATGTTCGAAGTTCGGGTTTAAAGTTTGTGCTGCAGTTACGCTTGGATGAAAGCCCGGACCCGGTTTGGACGTTGATTTCCCGATAGCTATCGGGAGCGACGCCAGTAAAGCCGGACCAGAGTTGCTGTAGCCGGTTACAAAAAAGATCAAGACAATTTATGAGCAATACAACAAACAGGCAATATGACGAAGCAATAAAGGGTTGCCAGGATATTTTTATAAAGAAGACCAAGGATTATGGTACGGCCTGGCGTGTGCTGCGGCCCATAAGCGTGGTGGACCAGATTTTTATAAAGGCATTAAGGATACGCACCATACAGGACAAGAAAACACAATTGGTTGGCGATGATATTACCAGTGAATTTAAGGGCATTGTGAACTATGCAATTATTGGTTTGATACAATTGTCGCTAAACAATTCGCAGATTGAGGAACTGCCCGTTGAGCAGGTAAATGAGCTGTATGAAAAATACGTGACGTTTTGCAAGGATACCATGTTGAACAAGAACCATGACTATGGCGAAGCCTGGCGTGACATGAGCCAGGAGAGCTTTGCAGACCTGATATTGGTGAAGCTGCAACGCATTAAGCAGATATTGATGAATGATGGCAAGACGTTGATAAGCGAAGGCATTGATGCAAACTATGTTGATATTTTGAACTACAGCGTGTTTGCATTGATATTGTTGGCAGAAGGCAAGCATTGATTGATGCATTGGCGGATGAGCCGATGTGCCGATATGCTAATGAGAGAACCATTTGGAAATTTACTTCCTGGAACTTTAATAACTGATTGAATGAAAATGCTATTAACGGTATGCAGGTGGCTGGTGGGCCTGCTGTTTATCTTTTCTGGCCTGATAAAAGCCAACGACCCATTGGGCCTGAGCTATAAGATGCAGGAGTTTTTTGAGGCGTGGCATTTGCAAGGGCTGCATGCCTACACATTGGCATTTGCCATTGGTATGAACCTGTTGGAAGTAGTGGCAGGGGTGGCAGTAATTGTTGGCTGGCAAATGAAACGTGTAAGCTGGCTGCTACTGGTATTGATTGTGTTTTTTACCTTTTTGACAAGCTATGTACTGTTCTCGGGCAAGATACATGCCTGTGGCTGCTTTGGTGATTGCGTACCATTGACACCCATACAGACTTTTACAAAGGATGTTGCATTGTTGCTGATGATTTTGCTGCTGTTGCTGAATGCCCGCAAAATGAAATCCTACCTGCCATCAACGGTTTCGAAATCGTTTATATTGATTTCCTTTATTGCGGTAGGTTGTTTGCAATGGTATGCGTTGAAGTTTTTGCCTGTGCTGGACTGCCTGCCGTATGCCAAGGGAAAGAATATTATTGAAGGCATGAAACTGCCGCCCGATGCCGTGCCCGATGTTTATTCACTAACGTTTAAGTATAAGAAAGATGGGAAAGAAATTGAGTTTATAGATAGCATACCAACCAATGTAACCGAAGACTCTACTTATGAATTTGTGGACCGTTATGACAAACTGGTTAAGAAAGGTACAGGGCTGCCAAAGATTGTGGACTTTTCTTTGACTACCTTGAATGGCACAGATACCACACAGGCCATTTTAAATGAACCGAACAGTTATGTATTGTTGTTTGCCAAAGATTTTTCTACCCTGAATGACTGGTATAGCCAGTACGAAAAAGTAAAGGACAAGTTGATGGACAAAAAAATACCTTTCTTTTTGGTAACTGCCGATGCAGAAAAGGCCGTTAGCTTGTTTAAAGGTATTACCATTTTAAAATGCGATGCTACTGTAATGAAAACGGCTGCCCGGGTGAACCCTACTTATTTTTTTATGAAGCAGGCAACTGTGTTTAATAAGGTAAGCTACGCCAACGACGAGAAGATTAATTTTATATTGAACTCGTATGCGTTCACTTTCAGGAATTAATAAATGAGCCAATCAGTCAATCAATTAACCAATTAACGCTTTGCTCCAATTCATCACCAGGAAATTGCTTTACGGACTGCTAGTGTTGGCAGGTGTGGTGGTAATTGTGTTCTTCCTGTTTCAAGGTTTTGGCGACCCTGCACGTTTGGTATTGGGGCAAACCGGCGATGCGGCAACCATTAAGAACATTCGTAAAGAACTTGCTTTGGACCAGCCAAAATGGAAGCAATTCCTGTTGTACGTAAACGACGTTAGCCCGTTGGCCATTCATTCAAAAGAAGAGATACAAAGCAAACAGTTAAAAGGTGTGTTTATTGGGGGCGATACAAAATTTGCCATTAAGCTGCCATACCTACGCCGTAGTTACCAAACCAAAAAGAACGTTAGCGAAATATTGATGGATGCCTTGCCACGTACCATTTTATTGGCTATTGCTGCTATGTTGATTGCTATTGTAATTGGCATTTTGCTGGGCATACTGGCAGCAGTGAAACAGAATACCTGGATGGATACTTCCTCCATTTTTGCAAGCGTGCTGGGTATTTCGGCACCATCTTTTTTTATGGGTATTGTATTGGCCTACCTATTTGGCTTTGTGTTAAGCAATTACACAGGGCTGCATTTAACAGGAAGCCTGTATGATATAGATGCTTTTAACGGAAAGCAGCTACAATTGAAAAATCTGGTACTGCCTGCCATTACTTTGGGCATACGCCCAATGGCCATTATTACGCAGCTAACACGTAGTGCCATGCTGGATGTGCTTGACCAGGATTATATACGTACTGCTTATGCAAAAGGGCTCAGCAAAAAAACAGTTATTTTTAAACATGCATTACGCAATGCCCTGAACCCGGTAATTACGGCCATTACAGGCTGGTTTGCCGAACTGCTGGCAGGTGCCTTTTTTGTGGAATATATTTTTGGCTGGAACGGCATTGGCAAAATAACTGTTGATGCATTGGAAAAATTGGACTTTCCTATTGTAATGGGCAGCGTATTAATAACTGCTACCTTTTTTATACTGGTAAACCTTTTGGCCGATTTGCTGTACGGTGTAGTAGACCCTAGGGTAAGGGTGAAATAAGACTGATTGCAGCATGTTCAGTTTTTAGCAATCAGGTTTAGTGTATAGTTCAATATTGCATCCCTGTTGGCCAAATAATCTGCTATTGTTTTTGATACGGCATAATGCGGTCGTATGCTTTCACCTTCCATAGCAAAACCTTTTAGCGATACCTGGGCTTTTTTTCTTGAAGGGAACCAATAGCTATAACCCAGTTTGCTATTAAAGAATTCTGGTTGGTTGCCTGTATCGCCTGCTGTGGGCATGCCTATCAAAACAGCATTGCCACTTTCCAATAAATCAAGTACAAAGCTTTCTCCGGCAGAAACAGTGTACGGACTTGTTAACACAAATAGTTTCCCTGTAAAGTGATTGTTTGTAGGAGTCAACCATCTATTGCTTACACAGGCTGTTTGGCCATTGGTTATAAGGTATTCGGTTATTTTTTCTGAGTAGGCAGAGTTGCCCCCTTGGTTCCTTCTTACATCAATGATTAAAAATTGCTTTGCTGATAAGCTATCAAAAGCTTTTACAAATTCGTCCACCACATTGCCTGTCATGCCCAATATAGAAATATAGGCAATGCTGTCATTGAATATTTTACTTTCTATTTTACTGGTTATCGGGTTTGCAGGTTTTACTGTTTCCTTAATAGGGGTATCATCAAAATGGACAGTAATGTCTTTTTGGCCCGAAGATGTTAGGATGGTATAAGTTCTGTCTTCTTCATAATAGCTTGAAAAAAGCCCGCTTACTGTTAAGTACTTTCTATGCAAATCCGTTGAAGCAGCCGTGTAATTGTCCTGTTTTTCAATATAGGTCAATATAGGTATGTGGTTGATCTGTACAATTTCATCTTTTTCCTGAATGCCATTTTTTATAAAAAGACTGTCGCCGAGATAGGAGAGGAATACACGGTTCTCTATCAACGTGGCCGAGCAGTTTTTATAATACTTTTTAAAAATGGCATTGGCATGGCTGTTTCTTAATGCTGCAAAATAGCGAAGCAGGATATCGCCATATTCCAGATTGCTTGTGGCATTTTTTACTAAAGCCATATACTTGGCCTGCAATAAAGTACCATCAATATTTTTTGTTTTGAGGTGCGTGTACTTTTTATTCACGTTATCGGATACTTTCTCAAAATCTGCCGGATAGTCTGCTGATACAGGAAGATCTTTTATATAGATATAATGTACATTTTGGGTAAATGCGGTAGAACAAATGCAGACAAACAGCAGTAGTGTGATTCTTGTTTTCATTATTTGTTGTTTAGATTGAATCAATAGGTTTTGGTTGCCTTTTCGTTTAAGAAGGATATATGATGGATCTACTTATTGACTTGTTAATGATTGCCAATAAGGTTTAATATATTGTGCAATAGGATACTTGGAATCAAGCTTTTTGTTTTGTGTAAAAGCAAAGCGAATAAAAAACCGTCGAATGCCGTTCTTACAATGGCAAAAAAATTGAACTGTATATGATAGGCACTGTCCAAATAAAAGCCGTGCGTAAAGCCAAATAAGCAACTGGTAATAATTGCAGCCCAACCAAAAGCTGTGTTTGCAAAAGCCCACCTTGGTTTTGTAAATATTTGGTTTAATAATGTGAGGAGTATGCCCCTGAAAATAATCTCTTCGGTAATTCCCGGTATTGTTGATTGATATAGAATTGTTTCAATGTTATATGTAGCAGGGCCTTTTGCCATTGTAATATAGAGCACAACACGTAGTAAGGCATAACCTGAACAAATAAGAAAAATGCCCCTTGCGTTTTGGGTTTCAATTGTTGTGGTGAACCCAAATTGATAGGGTTTTAAAGGGCGGTATGAAAAAATAAAAATCAACGCAATAACAAGCGATGCAATCTTTCCAGTCCAATTCCAGCTTTGCCCTTTGAATTGTAAAATGTTGGATGATAAATCAGTTGCAACAGATGTAATAATAAATAGTAGTGCACATAGAATAAGGGTTTTCTTTCTTGCATTTTCATTGCTTCGTCTGGCTGCCCAAATAAACGGTGCCAAGGCCAATAGTTGCAGCAGGCAATCGCAAATTGAATTGATCATTTGTTAGGTTGGGTCTTTCTTTAAAGTTGCAACAAATAGTCAAAGCATTCTGGTATGCAGCTGTTACCATTTAAGTATGCATATTGCTTTGTTCACTTTGTTGAAATTACCGAATAATTACCGTTCCTAGTTCTTTTGTCAACAACCGTTCAATTTCTTTCAGGTCTTTATGAACCGCAATCAGCTTCATCAACTCATCCATCGGGGCATGTTCCATGTCACGCTGGTTCTCTTCCAGCATCTTTTTTATTTTACGCAGCTTGTAATAGTTCACGCTCATGGAAACATCGGTATGCGATACGTCACGGTTCACAATGTTCATGCCTTCCAGCACTTCATCCCAGTTAGGGCTTAATTCAAAAGGCAGCATGGTTACTGCAACTACCAGGTTCTTGATGTTTTCATCTTCGTTGTACAGGAATGATTTGGCTGTGGGTTCCAAACCTTGTTCGTATTGCCTGCGGTATTCGTTGTAAATATTTTCCAGTTGGTTATTGTCAAAATGGAACTGCTCCAGTTCGCTAAAAATATACTGGGCCATGCTTTGTGTTTCGTCCCAAGGTTTTAGGCCATGTTCCAATAGTACACGTAGTATGTTCCGTTCAAAAGCCTCATCCTGGCTAATCAATAAAGCATGGTCATCCAACACATCTTCGGGCTGCTCACCTTCGTGAAACTGGTTGATGTCTTCAAAAGAAGGCTGCTTCTTTTCGTCTTTGGCAATCTTGTCACGCTTGTATTTGTTTACAAGATTGGTCAATCCGCCCTCGTCAATCCTTAACAGTCCGGCACATTGCCTGATATAGTCCTGCAGTTTCGTAAAGTCTTCTGCCTTGCTAATTTTACTTAAGGTCTGTGCAATGGAATTGGTTACATCGCTTTTCTTCTGTACATCGTTGGCAGCCTCTTTCAACATCACTTCCAACTGGAAGATGATGAAGTCTTTTTTGTTGCCTGCAACAAATTCACGGAAGGCAGTGGCACCAATTTTATTTACATAACTGTCGGGGTCTTCCTTATCGGGTATCAGCACCAAACGCACATTCAGGCTTTCATCCAATGCCATGTCAAGCCCACGCAATGCAGCTTTGATGCCTGCCGCATCGCCATCGTAAATGATTGTAAGGTTATTGGTATATTTCTTTACAAGCCTTAACTGATCGGTGGTTAACGATGTGCCACCACTTGCTACCACGTTTTCGATACCTGCTTGATGTAGGCTAACAACATCCGTATAACCTTCAACCAATAAACATTCATCAGCCTTGTCAATAGCAAGCCTTGCAAAGTAGGAGCCGTACAGTATCTTGCTTTTTACATATACTTCGTTCTCTGGTGTATTGATGTACTTGGGGGCCCTATCGGCTTTGCCTATGACCCTTGCACCAAAGCCAATGATTTTGCCGGAGTTGTTGTGTATGGGAAAAATGATACGTCCACGGTAATTGTCAACCAGCTCGGTTTCGTTACGCACGGCCACCAAACCTGTACGGGGCAAAAATTCTTTGTTGAACTGGTTTTGCAACAGGGCCTTGGCCAGTTCGTCGCGGTTGTTGGGGTTATAGCCTACCTGGAATTTCTTTAATACATCTTGCCTAAAACCACGTTCGTGCAAATAGCTCAATGCAATGTTTTGTCCTTCTTCGGTATTGAACAGTTTGTCTTCAAAGAATTTCTGTGCAAAGCTGTTGATAATATAGAGACTGTCGGCTGTTTGTACAAACTGTTTCTGTTCGGGTGTGGTTTCTGTTTCCTCAACCTCCACATTGTACCTGTTGGCCAGCCAACGCAATGCTTCCACATAGCTCAACTTGTCGTGCTCCATTAAAAAAGTAATGGTATTGCCGCTTTTGCCGCAGCCAAAACATTTGTAAAGTTCCTTTACAGGTGATACCGTGAAAGATGGTGTTTTCTCATTATGGAAAGGGCAGTTGCCAATATAATTAGACCCCCGTTTCTTGAGTTTCACATATTCGCCCACCACATCGATAATATCGATACGGCTTTTTATCTGCTCTATGGTTTGTGGGGTAATCATTGTAAGGAGGGCAAATTTAACCCTACGGGATAAGATTCGTGCACTTTTAATTTTATGCCGCTGCTGCTATGGAACGGCATGAGGGATAGGAGTGGATGCCCCGCAGCAATGCCTGCATTGCGTGGAGCAGTAACGGATAGCCCGGCCCGCACAGGCGGGACATGCCCCTATTGAAACCTGTTTTAAACAATAACCCAATAACGAATTAACCAATTAACTAATAAACCAATTAAGCCGTAACCAACTTTTCACTATTTTCAATTTTCTAGAACCTTACCATTATGCTAAAGAAAGAAAGACAAGCCTATATTATACAGCAGATCAATATCCACAATAAAGTTTTATCGAGCGATTTGAGTGTGCAGTTGAATGTGTCGGAAGATACGGTACGCCGTGATTTGCAGGAACTGGACGAAGAAGGCAAGCTGACGAAAGTGCATGGTGGGGCCCTGTCCAAATCGTTCCATTTTAGCATACAGAACAACAATATTTACCTGCATACGGAGAAGAAGATCATTGCCCAGAAGGCGGTGGAACTGATTAAAGATGGTATGCTGGTAGTGCTTTCGGGCGGTACCACAATCAGGGAACTGGTGAAATCGTTGCCGCCAGAGCTGAATGCCACTTTTATTACGGTAAGCATACCAACGGCGTTGGAACTATTAGAGCACCCGAACAGTGAAGTGATCTTTTTAGGCAACAAGCTGATAAAGAGTGCCCAGATGAGTGTGGGAGCGGAAGTGGTGCAGCGTTTGGGCGAAATAAAGGCCGACCTGTGCTTTTTAGGCACCAATAGCATAGATGCCAATGAGGGCATTACCGATTTGGAATGGGAAATTATTGAAGTAAAGAAGGCCATGATTAAATCGGCCCATAAAGTAATATCTCTCGCAATTTCAGAAAAGCTGAATACCATACAGCGTTTACAGGTATGTAAAACAGCGGATATTGACATGCTCATTACCGAACTTACTACCGATGCGGCCATACTGCAGCCGTATAAGGCCCAGGGCATAGAATTGCTATAAAATGGCCTTAAGACATTGTTGCGATTAAAATGCTGCATCTTTTTGCAGGAATTTGAAAAAACTTATTCACAGTAATTTTTTTGCCTAATTCATTTGTTTAAATAGAAAATAAAGTTGTATCTATGTAGTTCAATAAAGTTTAACATTGCTTTATTGTTCGGTTATTTCCTAAAAAAGCTACCTTAACTGCGGATTTTTGCGGAAATTATAATTGACGATTGCTTTGGGTTTTTAAGATTGCTATCTATGTCCATTTTCTATGAGTTACCTTGACTGTTGCGAATGACTACTTAATAATAAAACCAAAAAACCTGTTATGAGAAAACTTGCTCTTTCGGTGAAGCTGTTGGGTTTAATGCTATGCTTCATCATCAATGTTCCTGTATTTGCACAGGACAAAACGGTGTCCGGGGCCGTTCTGGCCGACGAGGACGGTTCGCCTTTAATTGGCGTAACGGTTACCAATACTGTTACGAACAAACGCACCCAAACCAATCAGGCCGGCTATTATTCACTTACAGCAGAAAAGGGGCAAAAGTTGACTTTTACATACGTTGGCTATGTTACTAGGGAAGTGACCGTGGGTGATAACCGGATCATCAATATGCGACTGGCCGGTAACAACGAATCTTTGAACGATGTAGTTGTTACGGGGTATGGACAGAAAAAAAGCAAGAGGGAACTTGCCTATCAGGCACCTACCGTAAGTGGTGATGATATTGCACAAACAAGGCGTACCAACTTTTTGAATGCCCTTGCCGGCCGTGTACCTGGTTTGGAAGTTACATCTACCTCTGGTTTGCCGGGTGCAAGTGCACAGATCATGTTAAGGGGCGGTACTTCTATCGGTGGTAATAACCAACCCTTGTTTGTGGTGGATGGTTTGCCATTGAGCAATGGTTCTGTTGACCAGAATGATTTGCCAGGTGCTTCTATCACTACGGCTGCCAGTGGTGCAGGAAACCTTGCATTGGCAAACAGGAACAGTGATTACACCAACCGTATTTCGGATATTAACCCAGATGATATAGAAAGTGTAGTAATATTGAAAGGGCCAGAAGCAACAGCTATTTATGGTTCTGACGGTGCGAGTGGTGCAATCGTAATTACTACTAAAAAAGGATCTTCCAACAACGGAAGAACAAAGATTACCTATTCCAATTCCTTCTCATTTTCAGAAGTGTATAGGTTCCCGCAAATACAACAGGTTTATTCTCGTGGTAACAATGGTGTCTACGACCCAACACAATATGGTGCATACGGGTATTATTTCTTTGGACCTAAATATGCAGATACGACCAAGTTTTATGACAACATACGCAACTTCTTTGACAAAGGGTTTAGCCAACAACATAACCTTTCTATGGAGGCAGGCAATAGCGACTTGAACTATCGCTTTACTGCCGGGTATGTTGATCAAGGTGGGGTAGTGCCAAATACAAGCCTGAAACGCTATAATTTTAGGTTTACTGCTTTTGCACAGTTAAATAAACGTATTAAACTGAATGCTACTGTAAGTTATGTATCATCTGACAACCAAAAAGCCGTAAAAGGTGCTGGTAGTTTTTATACAAACTTAATGACCTACCCAACAGATGTTGATGCAAGGAACTACATGAATGCAGATGGTACAAGGAAAACGCTGAGGAATGTGGCCTTACAAAATGAAATAAATAACCCTTATTGGGATGTTAACAAGAATAAGTCATACGACAAGAACTACAATTTTAGTGGTAACGTAAATATTACTGCGAATATCATTAAAGGATTAACAGCTACAGGTATAATCGGTGTGAATCAATACACAACACTGGGTACAATGCTTTACCATCCTTATTCGAGAGAGGCTTATACATTGGGTGGTTTCATCTCAACTTATGAACAAAGCTATACTTCTTTGAATGGTACATTGAGGGTTAACTATCGTAAAACAATCAAGAACAAATTTACAAACGACTTTTACGTAGGTGCTTACTTCGAAGACAATAAGTCAACCCTGAATGCCCAAAGAGGGGAAAAATTCTATGAGCCCGATTTCATTTCAATCAACAATACCGATCCCACTGCAAGGATAGCTTCCCTTAGCCAATATCAAGTTAGAAAAACAAGGGCATACGGTGGTTATACATTTGGGTTCAACAACTTACTCTTTATCTCCCTTACCGGAACAAGAGAAGGAACATCAACACTTACATCTAAGTTCAGGGACTTGCAACCTTTCTTCAACTATGGCTCGGCTTCTGCAAGTTTTATCTTGTCTGATTTGGCCTTCATGAAATCTACTAAGAACTGGTTGAGCTTTGCAAAATTGAGAGCTTCTTATGCTAGCACAGGTAAGGGACCAATATCACCTTATGTAATTGACTATTCATTTAATAGTGTACTTTCCACAGGTGGTGGTTTTGCATTGGGTGTTACTGGTAACAACTTTAACCTGAGGCCTGAATTTTCGAACAACATGGAGTTTGGTGGTGAATTCAAATTCCTGAAAAACAGGATTGGAATTGACGTGGCCTACTTCAATAACAAAGTAAAAGACAACATCATTGCAAATAGGATAAGCTACGGTACAGGGTTTATCTTGAGGTACGTTAATGGTGGTCAACTATCTGCCAAAGGATGGGATATCCAGTTGACTGGTTCTCCAATTAAAAACAAAAAATTCACTTGGGATGTTGTTGTGAACTTTGATAAGGCCAGAACAGTAATTGAAAAACTGCCTGGTGACTTACCATACTACTACGATTCCGATACATGGGTTTTCGGAAGCGTAAGGTCTCAAGTAGGTGTTGGCCAATCTTTGGGAACACTGGCTGGTTTCACTTTCCAGAAGAACAACAATGGTGTTTTGTTGATTGACCCTTCTACAGGTTTGCCAATCACTTCTCAAACAGACTATGTGCCCATTGGCGACAGGCAGCCTGACTTTAAAGTTGGCTTCATCAATACATTCACTTACAAGGATTTCTCATTGTCGTTCAATTTAGACATGCGTAGAGGTGGTGATGTATTCAATGCCAATGAAATGATGATGACCATTAATGGAATCAGCACGAGGACATTGGATAGAGAAAAACCAAGGGTTATCAGGGGGATAGTAAAAGATGGATTGGAAAATACATCAACTCCAACCTGGAACGCAACTTCTATCACTCCTTACTTCCGCAGTAGCTATTACAGCACCACTTTTGCTGAAGCAGATTACATTGAAAGAGTAAACTGGATCAGGTTAAGGGATGTGACAATTGGCTATCAATTGCCTGCGAAATTGTTGAAAAGGCAAAGGGTGTTTAAGACTGCAGCTGTTTTTGCTACAGGAACCGACCTGTTCATCATTACTAACTACTCAGGCATGGATCCTAACGTAAACGTTCTGAATTCATCAAATACAAAAGGATATGGTGGTGCCGGTATCGATTACGGAGCAGTACCAACCCCTCGTGCATTTAATTTTGGAATTAAACTTAGCTTCTAATCACTGAAAACAACAATAACAATGAGAAATAAAATAATATATATACTAACAGCCACACTCATGGTAACCATGAGTATAGGATGTAAAAAGTATTTGGACATCAACTCCGATCCAGATACCACACAAACACCATCAAACAGTTCTGTGCTTCCACAGTGCCTTGCTGCAATACCAACTGCTTTGCAGTCTGATGGTGGAACCTATGTAGCAAGATTTGTTCAGAACTGGTTAACAACAGCTTCTGGTAATGCAAACCTGTACGATCAGCAAGGGTACACGTTTAGTGGAGCAACAATGGCCGCTACTTGGAATATGACTTATTATGCATTAGGCAACAACTTGAACTATATCATCGAAAATGCAACCCAAAACAATGCACCCGATTTTATAGGTGTTGGCTTGGCATTAAAAGCTTGGGCTTTTCAGCATACCACTGACTATAATAGCGATATTATCTTCAATGATGCATTTAAACCAGGCCTGTTCACGTTTAAGTACGACACACAGGAAACTGTTTACAAAGGTGTGGATTCTATCTGCCGTTTGGCTTTGCAATATCTGAACCAAGCTATCGCTAGCCCATCTAACGGAAAGCTGGCAATTGGTGATTTTGCTTACAATGGGGATGTTACCAAATGGAAAAAATTTGTTTATGGTATCATGGCAAGAAACTGGCACCACTTAACCAATAAGTCTACATACAATGCAGACTCAGTAATGAAATTCTGCGACAATGCAATGGCTAGCACTGGTGATGATTTCTGTTTGCCTTTTGATGCAAACGTTAATAATAACTCCAATTACTTTGGTACATACAGGGACAATATGCCAGGATGGAGACAAAGCAATTTCATTATAAGGGTAATGGATGGAACGGCATTGGTAGGAAGCAATGCTGCTGTTAACCGCGACCCCAGAATGGCTTACATGCTCGCTTGCTCCCATGATACCACCAATGGTAATGGAGGTTATAGGGGAGTGGATCCAGGTATAGGTGACCCTTACAGTGCATTGGGAATTCCAAGTTCTTATTATGTAAATAACCTGCCACCAACATCCGGAACAGCACTGGTTAACTACAATAACTCCCGTAAAAAAGTAGCAGTAGCTTTTGGCGACAGCCTTTACTTAAATCCTAGTTCTGGTGTTTTTGCAAAAGGATTGGGTAAATACCTATTCCAAGACAAAGCCGTGTTTCCTGTTATGAGCTATGCTGAAATGCAGTTCATTAAAGCTGAAGCTGCTTTTAGAAAAGGCGACAAGACAACAGCATATACAGCCTATATGAATGGTATTAATGGTCACTTCGATTTCATTAACAGAAGCTATTCCGGATTCTACAGTAAAAGAGGTGCTTCTGATTTAACAGGTTCACAAATACCAGCAGCTACCAGAACAAAATATTTGACAGGCCCAGCTGTAAAACAAAACGAAGGCACACTTACACTTACAGATATCATGTTGCAAAAATACATAGCTCTTTGGGGCTGGGGCTTCTTTGAAACATGGGTTGATATGCGTAGGTACCACTATTTGGATCTTGATCCAAGTACAACGCAACAAGTGTACAAAACATTCCAATTACCAACCCCGCTATATTCCCTTAATGCAGGTAAACCAACATACAGGGTAAGGCCGCATTTTACCTCAGAATACACATACAACTATTCAGAGCTCTTAAGGGTTGGTGCGTTGAGCAACACATATCAAACATTAGAAATGTGGTTCAGCCAACCATAGTATAGATTAACCAATTTGAAATAATAAATTTTGAATATTCAAAAACACTAAAATGAAAAAAAGATATATAGCAATATTGGTTGCAGGAGTATTTTTTAGTGTGCTTTTTATGGCATGCAAAAAAAATGAGCTTACAGTCTCCCCCTACGACTATACTGATGGAATGGCTTTGCTTAAAATTAACTACTCATCGCCCTATCTTCTAAACCCGGGTGTACAGGTTAAAATAAATGGCGTAAAAGTGAGCAATGCCATTACTTACTCCACACCTTTCCCCGGAGGCGGATTGAATACAGGCGGAAGCAGCAATGCCGACTATCTGGCGGTTAACCCTGGTATTGATACAGTGTCTATCAGTATCTTGAAAGTGGGCACCAACATAGATTCGATCCTTCTGTACAAAACTGGTGTGAATGTGGTTGCAAACGCTTACCATACCTTGCACATTACAGATACCGCAGCAAGCACGCAGAGTGTGTTGTTAACTGACGTAGCCAACAAGCCAGATTCTGGTTTTACAAAAATGAGGTTTGTGAATCTGATCCCTAACTCAACAGCGGGTATCGACCTGTATTTTGGTACAACAAAAATGGCTTCCAACATTGCATACCTGCAAGCTACAGATACATTCTCCATTCCGTCTGGTGCTTCTGGTGCCTCAACTGCATGGTCATTAAGGGTAGCTGGAGGAACAACCACATTGGGCACCGCTTACACCAATGCTGGTACAACTTCTAACCAACGTGCATTCACCATTTATGCAAGAGGTTATATAGGCCCGGCCACTACCGATATACGGAGCCCCAAAGTATCATTTGTGTACAACAAATAATTTAGTTAAATTTCATAGGCCTGCATTGTAATAAATGCAGGCTTTTTTATTTTACAGTGCTATTTAAACCAAGCTCCATTGTTGTTATCAAAACAATCTGATTAACCAGCCATACAAAACCATTACAATGAAATTTATTCTACTTGCATTTGCAACATTGTTTTCTGTAACAGTAATATCCGCACAAAACAAAGCACCACAAAAAATTTCAATAGACTCGGCCCTTGGTTACTTCAAAGACAACTTCCCGCAGGAAAAAGTACTGTTGCAAACAGATAAGAATATTTATGCATGGGGCGAAACCGTATGGATGAAAATATGGTGTACGGTGGATGGTGTTCCATCTTTCCTCAGCCGAATCGTATATATTGACCTGGTTGATGATGCAGGCAAAGTAGTACTAAAGAAAATGTACAAGCTGGACAGTTTAAGCACCACCCCAGCTGATTTCGACTTGCCTGCTGAAATCAAGAGCGGTAACTACTCCATCAACGCATACAGTTTATGGATGCTCAATTTTCCGCAATTCATTACATCTAAAAGCGTGTTCATTTATGGAAGCGAATACAAAATAAACGCCAGTAAAAATGTGCAGACTGCAATCAAGATGGCTTTCTTCCCCGAAGGCGGCGACTTGGTTGAAGGCATCGAAAACAAGGTGGCCTATAAAATATACGATCAGAATGGTTACCCCCTAAACCTAAAAGGAACCATAACCGATGATGCCCAGAAAACAGTGGCTTCTTTTTCAGCGGAACACGATGGTATGGGCTCCTTTGTAATTACGCCAGAAAAAGGGAAAAGCTATCTATCAAATATTGTAGTATCTGGTGGCTCTGCATTACAGTTTAAACTGCCTAAGGCAAAAGATGAAGGCGTGAATATTACCGTTGCCAATAGTACCGCAAGCAGGATAACAGTACTGGTAAACAGGGCCGAAAACAATAAAGACAAATACAGCAAGCTAAAAATTGTAGGTCAAATGAACGGGCGTATCGTGTATGCCCAGTTATTGAATATAGACGAAGGCCAAACAGCAGCAGCCATAGCCAAAAAGAACCTACCAGCGGGTATCATGCAGGTAACGCTCTTCTCCGAGAACGATGTACCCCTTTGTGAGCGTATCGTGTTTGTAGAAAACTATTCAGTCGTTAAACCAAAGCTTACGGTAGAAATGGCCAATACAAAACCACGTTCCTTAAACAAGGTTAGTATGGATGTGCCAAGTGTAAACAAATCATCCATGTCTGTAAGGGTAACAGATGATACCGGTCTTTCCGATAGTGCTTCGCTCGAAAGCAATATTGCTTCAAGCCTATTCATCACATCCGATTTAAAGGGCTATATCAACAACCCCGGCTACTATGTAAAGGATAAGAACCCATCAACCCTGCACGATCTGGATCTGCTGCTAATGACACAGGGCTGGAGGCGTTTTGACTGGAAAAAAATCCTCAACAACGAATTTGCAACGCTCAAATATCCCGTGGAGTCTGCCATGGCAATAACTGGTTTGGTTACAAAAAGCGACAGGAAAGATGTGGTGAAAAATGGCTTTGTTTCTTTCATCATTAAAACAAGCGACTCCGCCACCATTCTTGCCGAAGCCAAACTTACAGACAAAGGCGAGTTCCTATTAAACGACCTGAACTTTATTAAAAAAGCCTCTGTTGCCTACATGGGAACCGATGAAAATAAAAAGAAATATATTGTTGATATCAAACTTGCACCATCTTACTTGGATTCACTCAAATCATCTGCCAATAAAGCACTCATCAACAGCGATACATTGGATATTGCCAATGCAAAAGAAATGCTGGCTGCTTACTTGAACGACAAGTTCAAAGCATTGGATACAACAGGTAGCAACGGGCATTACCTAGGTAACGTAACAGTAAAGGCAAAGAAACTTTCTCCGATTGATTCCTTGAACAGGGAATATGCCGAGGGGCCTTTTTTACAGGGTAGGGGCATCAATCCTGCCGACTATAAAAACTACAGAACAATATGGCAGATCATTCAGGCAGCCACACCGGGCATTACCGTAAGTGGCAATCCTTTTGATCCCGATGTTTCTTTCAACCGCTATCAAGGGCTCAATGCATTTAGCGATAACGTGTCTGCCACTTCCGAAGAAACGGCTGGTGCTGTTACAGAATCCAATGGCATTGCCTACTTCCTAAATGGAATGAATGTAAGTAAAGACATCATCAACACACTATCTGTAGATGATGTTGCATTCATCAAGGTACTTAAACACGAAGCTTCTGTACTGGGTGCTTCACAGGGTGCCATTGCAGTGTACACAGTAAACGGTGTTACTGGCGGTGCAAACCCTTACGATAAAACATATAGCAAACTTGAAAAAGAAGGTTATGCACTAACAAAAGAATTCTATGCTCCCGACTATCAACTGGACCCAACCTTAAACAAAGGCATAGCCGATAAACGCTATCTCTTGTTATGGAACCCCAAGCCAAGAACGGGTAAAGACGGTAAATACCACTTCACTTTTTTCAACAACGATTCCGGAAAAAAGTACAGGATCATTGTACAGGGCATAGACAGTAAAGGCAATTTGATTTTTGGTGAACAGACCATTAAATAAATTAACATTCCCATAATAATAATAGCTACAGCCCATTGCAACAATGGGCTGTTCTGTTTGTGCAACAACTTGTTGGTCCATTTTAAAAGCCCGTTCACAGGAAATATTTATTTATACATGAACTGGCATTATTTTCGTTTTGAAAAAGAAAATTTTATGATGAAACAATTATTCCTTGCTACAGTTGTATTGCTTTCCATAACAGCAACAAATGCACAGGGCCTGAAAAACCTGATTAAAAAAGCCACTACCAAAGATTCTGCAACAGGCAAAAGTGCAATTGACAATGTACTGGGCAGCACTGCTGGCACCAGCGGTAGCCAACTCTCCACTGCCGATGTAGTAAGCGGCTTAAAAGAAGCCCTTGCCGTTGGTACACAACGAGGAGCGGAAAAGCTTTCGGCTGTGGATGGTTTTTTTAAAGATGCAGCCATAAAAATATTGTTGCCAGAAGAGGCACAAAAAGTAATTGCTACAGTAAGCAAACTTCCTGGTGGACAAAAAATGGTGGACAATGCCATACTCTCCATGAACCGTGCTGCAGAAGATGCATCAAAAAGTGCAGCACCTATTTTTGTGAACGCAATCAAAAGCATGAGCATTAACGATGCATGGGGTATATTGAAAGGTGGTGATTCTGCTGCTACCAAATATTTGCGTACTGCTACCACTGCACCACTTACGGCAGCATTTAAACCTGTAATTGAACAGTCACTGGCCAAAGTGAATGCAACCCAATACTGGAACACGCTTTTTACTACCTACAACAAATTTGCGATACAAAAAATCAATCCCGATTTAACGGGCTATGTTACTGACAAAGCATTGTCTGGTATGTTTCACCAAGTGGCACAAGAAGAACAGAAAATAAGAAAAGATCCTGTTGCCCAAACAACAGACCTTTTAAAGAAAGTATTTGGTAAACAATAAAAAGAATAAAGCAACTGATAATGCAACAGGCTACCGCAATATTGTGGTAGCCTTTGTTTTAAATGCCATTAATAGGTACGCCGTTTAAAGTGATTGCCAGGCCGGTCTGTCAAAGGCCTATCAATGCCGCATCAACAATAGCTATCGGCTTTCTACTATATTTACAGTATAATTCCTTCTCATGCCACATGAAGCTATTTCGGTTTTCGATATGTTCAAAATAGGAGTGGGCCCCTCCAGCAGCCATACACTTGGGCCCTGGCGTGCAGCATTGCGTTGCGTGGAAACAGCCAAACAAAAATCGCCCCTGCAACAAGTTGTTGCGGTAAACGTGCTTCTGTATGGTTCATTGGCGAAAACCGGACATGGGCATGGTACCGATATTGCCGTTATACTTGGGCTGTGTGGAGAAGACCCCGTAACCATCGATGTAAACAGTATCACCCCAAAAATTGACCGCATCAATACAGAAAAAAAGATGCACCTGGGCGGTGAAGCATGGATTGATTTTGACCCATCAAAAAATGTACAGTTCCTCTTCAACGAAACCCTGCCCTTTCACCCCAATGGACTTTCTTTCCTGGTTGAAATGAGTAATGGCGATGCATGGAGCGAAACCTTTTACTCCATTGGTGGCGGCTTTGTTGTAAAGGAGGGCGAAGACAGTAACAACAAATCGTTGGTTGACCTGCCCTTTCCGATAAACACTGCCGACGAACTATTGCACTGGTGCATGAAAACCGGACTGGCCGTTAGCGAAGTGGTAATGGAAAACGAAGCTGCATGGCGTAATGATGCAGCCACCAAAAAAGGGCTGCTGAATATTTGGCATACCATGAAAGACTGTATATACCGTGGCTGCCACGCACAGGGCGAACTACCTGGTGGACTACAGGTACGCAGAAGGGCCTATGATTTAAACAAAAGATTGCTGGCCAACAAACAATACACCGGTTACGATTCATGGCTTGAGAACATACGCCAGGGAGGAATAAACTTTGCTTACATACTGGATTGGGTAAGCTGCTTTGCATTGGCCGTAAACGAAGAGAATGCAAGCTTTGGCAGGGTGGTAACCGCACCTACAAACGGTGCAGCAGGTGTTATACCGGCCGTACTGCAATACTATGTTACGTTTTGCGATGGCAATACCGATGAAAAGATCATCAGGTTTTTATTGACCGCATCTGAAATAGGAAGCATCTTTAAAAAAGGGGCAACCATATCTGCGGCAATGGGCGGCTGCCAGGCAGAAATTGGTGTATCATCCGCCATGGCTGCGGCAGCACTGACCGAATGTGCAGGAGGCACACAAAGACAGACATTGATGGCTGCCGAAATTGCTATGGAGCACCACCTTGGCCTTACATGCGACCCCATTGGCGGCTTGGTGCAGATACCTTGTATTGAACGGAATACAATGGGTGCAATCAAGGCCATCACTGCATCGCAACTGGCCCTGCAAAGCACACCCGACTTTGCAAAAGTGAGCCTGGACAAAGTAATCAAGACCATGTGGGACACTGCCCTTGACATGAACAGCAAGTACAAGGAAACAGCCGATGGCGGATTGGCCATACATATACCCATTAGCTTGCCTGAATGTTAAGCAATACAATCATTGAGCAGAACCGATATGCCCCTTATGGATAAAAAGAAGAAAGGCCCGGATATAATTGACAAGGTTCTGGAAGCCAGTTACCAGCACCAGAAAGACTCGCTCTTTATCATGAGCCTTATGCACCAATATGAAGAAAGGGGCTTTCTTACCAAGAAACAGATGCAGGGCCTGCATAGCAAGGCTTCTAAAATTGCTGACATGAATCCCGGCCTTTTGGCAACACTGCAGGCCACTATTGATAAGCTGCCTACCAGAGACAAATCTCCAATCGTTATTAAAAAGGAACAACAGCCCGCATTGCAATACAATCGCATTGTTGAAATGATGGAAACAATTCTTGCTAAATACCCGCAACATAAAACGGTGCTTGCCATCAAGTTCCAGTACAGCAAGAAACATGAATTGACCGCTACCGAAATAGCAGCATTGGAAAAATTCCATAAGTTATTGGTATAAGCTTGTTTATATGGGATGGATTTTTGTTTACAATATGCACATCCTATAAAACCATTCTTCTTTCGCCTACTCATCTGCTGCAAACCCAACCCGACAAATAATGAATAAATGCATCACTACATTTTGTGCCCTATTTGAATAGTTGAATATTATTTCTATGTTTATGCCAGCTAACCTACCATCTTAAACTTTTAAAATTAAAACAATGAAAAAATTGCTTGCAGAGTTTATCGGAACATTTTGGTTGGTACTGGGTGGTTGTGGCAGTGCCGTACTGGCTGCCGCATTTCCCAATGTTGGTATCGGTTTAGTAGGCGTGTCGCTTGCCTTTGGTTTAACGGTCTTAACCATTGCATATTCGCTGGGGCATATTTCCGGTGCACACCTCAACCCCGCAGTATCCATTGGTCTATGGGTGGGTGGTAGGTTCAATAGCAAAGACTTACTGCCCTATATCATTGCACAGGTGCTGGGGGCCATTACAGCCGCAGCAGTACTGCATATAATTGCAACGGGCAATGGTAGCAGCGTAGGCGATTTTGCAGCAAATGGTTATGGCGAACATTCACCTGGCAAATACAGCATGCTTGCTGCATTGGTTACAGAACTGGTGATGACCTTTATGTTCCTGATCATTATACTGGGGGCAACGCACGACAAGGCACCCGTTGGTTTTGCAGGTATTGCCATTGGTTTGGCACTCACATTAATACACTTAATCAGCATACCCGTTACCAACACATCTGTAAACCCTGCTCGTAGCATTAGCCAGGCAATATTTGCTGGCGATTGGGCAATTGGACAGCTATGGCTATTTATTGTTGCACCAATTGTGGGTGCAGCATTGGCAGGGGCAGTGTACAAATATTTTGAAAGGCCAAGCAAGGAATCAGTGAAGGACTCGCTTTCTTCTTAGTTAAATGAATGGATATTAAAAGGGCGGCACCGTAAGGTGCCGCCCTTTGTTTTTTATGCACTATGTTATTGACCACTTTTTTTCTTTTTCTTGCCATCAATAATGGCACCTACGCCAGCCCCTGTACCCGCACCAATCAGCCCGCCAACTATTGCACCTTCTCCCTTCTTGCCATCTACCAAAACGCCAGTTACTGCACCTACACCTGCACCAATTACTGCACCCTTGGCAGTATTGCTCCAGCCTTTCTTTTTGGCAGGTGTAGCCTGACCAGATGATTGGCTACTACTCATGGATGATGCCCTTGAAGCTGCTTCCATAGAATCAATGGTATGCTGCCTTACAATGATGGTGTGCATCGAATCTGCTATATGTTGTTTGGCTGCGGCAACCGCATTGATTGAATCTATCGTGACTTGTTTCGCTTTCTGCAATGCCTCTTGCTTTGCCTGGTTGTTACATGCCGTAAATACAAGTACAGCAGTAAGCATGGTAACTATCTTTTTCATAACAACTATTTGCTGATAGGTATAGAAAAAAAGTGCCAAAATATTGTTGAACTATTTGTAGGCAGTATATACAGCAAATGGATGGTTGATTGATGATTTAATTCCTCAATGTGTAGCTTTGAAAACTGTTGCAATGTTCAATAATGCTTCATACACTTGTATATGATTAAAAGAAGGCTGGTTTACCTTATACTTTTCTGCTTTTGTACATGGCTTGCATTGGCCACCAGGAACCACAAAGCATGGTTTTGCCCCATAATAGTAACCTATGGTGGCGATGTGATATGGGCCGGCATGTTCGTATTTTTTCTGCGGATGTTTTTTGTAAAAACGCCGCTATGGAAACTTGCACTCATCAATTATATACTGGGTGTGCTGGACGAGTGCTCGCAACTGATAACAGTGCCCTGGTTTGTGGCCATCAGGCAAACAAAACTGGGCAAATTGATGCTAGGTGTTGGTTTTGTTTGGAGCGATCTTGTGTGCTATGCAATTGGTACCTGCATTGCTTGGGCCATTGCAGTTGTGATTGATAAATATACTGCCGGTAAGCAACTGTCTTTATTCAACTAGCCAAACTCTTCGTGCATAATGTCAATAGCTTGCCGTATCTGTGCATCATCTTCTTTTAAATAATCATTTGACAATAACAGCACCCATTTCTTTTTTAATAGGCTGCCGCTTTTGTAATGAATCAGGAAATGCGGTTTCTGTATGCTGTATATAGCCGGCTTGAATTCTATTTTTGCAATGGCTGCCCTTGGTATAAAAGTATCTGTTGAAAATTGGTTGCGTTTAATAACCCGTATAGAAAACCACGCCACTGCAACCAGGCACAATAAGAACCTGTACCAGTCCTTGCCAACAAAACTGAAAATGGCTGCAGCAACAAAAAAGGCAATTGCAAGTGAATAGATAATTACCCGTACAGGTATGGTGCTGTCCTCTTTCAACTCGTCTATGCTTACTGGCTCCTCCCTTGCTGTAATCGCAATTTTATCCAGCAATATATGGCAATAGCCATGCTCAATTTTAAACACACGTTCAGGCAGCATGCTGTTTTTATGACAATATAGATACTTATCGGCCAACTTTCAATGATACAAACAAGAAGCTGTGCATTTGGATTTGCTACCAATAAATAAAAAAGCCGATTGGTGAATCGGCTTTCTTGTAAAAAATGTTATTGCTTTTTTATTTACTGGCGTTGCTGTCCTGTATCAGTTTCATCAACTCGTCCAGTTTAGGTTCCAGAATAATTTCTGTTCTCCTGTTATGTGCACGCCCTTGCGAGGTAATATTGGTATCAATAGGATCGTACTTGCTTCTGCCGCTTGCGGTAACCCTTGCAGCATCCACGTTATAGTTCTGTGTAAGTATGCGTACAATTGAGGTGGAGCGGGCCACGCTTAGGTCCCAGTTATCGCTGTACCTGCCTTTGATGGGGATTGAATCCGTATGCCCTTCAATATCCACATTAATGTCCTTGTTGTTGTTCAGTACGGTTGCCAATTGCTGCAGTGCATTTTTGCCCTGTGCATTTACCACTGCACTACCCGAAGGGAACAACAAATTTTCTGAAAGGCTCACATATACTTTACCGTTTTTGGTAGTAACGGTTAAATCGTTTGCCGAAAAATCAACCAGGGCATCGCTTATTTTTTTCTTCAATGCCTCTGTTGCCTGGCGTTGCTGGTTAATCAATGCCTGCAACTGCTCCAGCCTTTCCTGCTGGCTGGCAATGGTCCGTCCTGCAGCATCTTTGGTGCCTTGCAGCTCAGCCTGTGTGCCTTGCAATTGTTGTCTTGTGCCGCTTAACTGGTTCTGTGCATTACCCAATCTCTTGGTTAAATCGTCATTGGCACTGTTCAATCTGTTCACATCGTCTGTAAGCTTGCTTACATTGGCGGTTAAACTGTTTTTCTCTGCAGTAAGCTTATCAATGCGGTTGGCCATCATGGTGCTATCGCCCTGCAAACGCTGTATGTTATTGTTGGCATCGGTAAGGTAACGCTTTGCAACGCATGAAGAAAACAATGCAGCAATCAAACATAGCTTGCCTGCTTTCAGTAGTATTTGTTTCATAAAATAGTTTATGGCTATGTATGCAATATCATGCCATTAACCTAAACCGTTGTAAATGAAACAAACAGTACAGTAGGTGTGTTGCATATTCTCCACACAATGGTTAGGCAACAGCTTTTAGCTTATGGTACGTAACGTAAGAAACAATGAGTATGGCCAAAATGATTAATGGAAAAATGGCAAAGAAACCAAACCCATCCACTACCCAATGGCTTACGCATGCAGCAATAAAGTCTATAGCAAAGCCTGCATAGGCCCATTCTTTAATGCGGCCCGGAACTTTTGGTATAATCAGGCTAAGGGCACCCAATACTTTAAACACGGTTAGCATAATGCCAAAATATTCGGGATAGCCTAAATGGCTGATGCCTTCTTTGGCATCTTTGGTTTGCGAGAACAGGGCAGGCATTACCCCTTCAAATAAAAAGATAATGGTGGTAGATACCCAAAAGATAATTCTGTTTGCTTTCATGGCTTGTTTGTTTTTGGTTGTATGATTGAATAGGGAATAATTGCTTACATTTTTTTGCTTTCAATTCTTCGTGGCCTTTCAGGTACAAAGGCAATGCTGCCAATGCGTACTACTGGTACAGTGCTGCATCCAATTTTTCATTGTATGTTTTTGTTTAACAAATATAGTTTGCCGCAATTGCCAAAGCAATGGCCCAAAACGACTTTATGCAGGTGTGCATACGACCCGGTTGCTGTATCTGTTGCCCGGTTATTGTTGGGCCGTACCGCTACCAAAATATGTATTCTCGGTTTTTTATGATAGATTAGCTTTCATCTCAATAACACAACATGAAGAAGTTTTTGGTTTTGTTTTTTGTATCCTGTGCCTTGATGGCAACTGCACAGGATACTGCCAGCTATACCAGCAGCGAAATCATCTATGGCCGAAAAGATGGCATGGCATTAACCATGATTAGGGTAGTGCCCAAACAGGCCACCAACGGAAAATGTATTGTGGAACTGGTAAGCGGCAATTGGGTATCATCGTACAGGGGTATCGATAACCGTATAAAAGCAACTACCACTTATACCAAACGTGGCTACACTGTTTTTTTGGTAATGCATGGTTCGCAGCCACGCTATACCATACCCGATGAAGTGGCCGATGTAAAGCGTGCCGTTCGTTTTATACGCTACAACGCCCATGCCTATGCCATTGATGCCGACCATATTGGCATTACTGGCTATTCATCTGGCGGCAACTTGTCGTTGCTTACTGCCTATGCCGATGATACAAGGGATGCAAATGCCAAAGACTCGATAGACCAGGTATCTGCAAGGGTACAGGCAGTGGGCGTTTTCTTTCCGCCAACAGATTTTTTTAATTTTGGCACCGCCAATTTTGAAGCATATAAGAATAAGAAACTGCTGGCCACCATTGGTGTTGCCGGTGCATTTGATTTTAAGGTGCTGGATGCCGCCACAAAAACCTACCAGCCCGTTAGCGATTCTGCGGCACTGGTAATTATTAAACAGGTTTCGCCTATTTATGCCGTAAGTGCAGATGACCCGCCCACCCTTATTGTGCATGGCGATGCAGACAGGCTGGTGCCGCTGCAACAGTCGCAATCCATCATCCAAAAATTGACGGAAGCCAAAGTGCCCAACAATTTAATTGTGGTACCGGGTAAGGGCCACGGCTGGGAGGATATGTTTACCCAAAAGGAAAAGATTGCCGATTGGTTTGATAAATACCTGAAATAATTTTTTGCCGGCCTTTATTGCCATGCATTACTGTACCAGCGTTGATGCATGGTAACAGCAATACATGGCTGCCCTACTTTATAGCTGAATGACGCGTTGTATGTTTGTTTGGTTTAAAAAATATTCATCGTGCGATACTATAATGAGTGTGCCTTTATACTCATGAATGGCAGCGGTTAATATTTCTATGTTTTGTATATCCAGGTTATTGGTTGGCTCGTCCATAAAAATAATATCGGGCCACTGATGGCCAATAGCCAAACAGCAAAGTACTAAACGCATACGCTCGCCGCCACTTAAGGCACTGCAAGGTTTGTCCCAATCTGTCTGTGCAAACAGGAACCGGGTAAGGTTTATTTTAATTTCATGTTCCTGTAAAGCTGTATGGTTAAACTGTAGGGCCTGCTGGTACACGGTAAGTTGGTGGTTGATTAAGGAATAATCCTGATCGATATATACCGGTTTGTTGTGTGCCCTATACACGGTGCCTGTTTGTGGTTCCAATACCTGCAGCAGTATTTTTATTAACGTGGTTTTGCCCGACCCGTTAGGGCCTTTTAATGCAATACGTTCGCCACTTGCAATTTCAAGGGTAAGGTTCTGTGGCCAAAGCGGTTGGTTGCCGTAGCCAAAGTTTATGCCTGTGGCCTTAAACAGTATTTTACCGGTATGCAGTGCAGGGTTATCGAAATGGATTTTCATCCGGTCAATATCGGGCAGCGACAAACGCAGTTCTTGCAACGATTGCGAAATGCTGCCAATCTTTTCTGCATGTGCATTTTTTATTTTGGCGGTACTGTTTTCGGCACTGTTTCTTAACGTGTTCATCATAATGCGGGCCACGCCTGCTTTTTCCTGTTTGTTCTTTCCACGGGCATCCAGCTTTTGCTGTCGCTGCACTGTTTCGCGTTGCTTTTCTTTGGCTTTACGCAATGCTTTTTCAGCACTTTGCAGGTGCTGGTTCAGGGCGTTGTTTTCCAGTTGTTTTTGTTCGGCATAAAAATCGTAATTGCCACCATACATGGTAATGCCTGTTTTGTTTAATTGGTACACTTTATCCAAAAGGTTCAGTAATTGCCTATCGTGACTTACCACTAACAAGGTGCTAGATGTGGTTTGTATAAAGTTGTACAGCAACTGCCTGGCTTCTGTGTCTAAATGGTTGCTGGGCTCATCCAACAAAATAAGTTGGGGTTCGTAAATGGATATGCCCGCAAGAAAAACCTTTGTTTTTTGCCCACCGCTTAATGTTGCCAGTTTTTGGGTAAGGCTTAAGCTGCCCAATTGCCATTGGTTTAAGGCATGGAGGCAACGGTCTTCAATTGTCCAGTCATTGTCAACAATGGCAAAATTGTTTTCCGTAACATCACCATTTAAAATGGCTTCAAGTGCGTTTAATTTTTCTTCCACACCCAAAGCCTGGGCCACGGTTAAGTGGTTGTATTGTCCAAATATTTGGGGCACGTAATAAGGCTGGCTATCAAGTGTTAACTGCCCGGCAGATGGTTGCAACCTACCTGCACAAATGCCAAGCAGGGTAGATTTGCCCGAACCGTTGTTGCCAATTAATGCTATTTTATTGTGGGTATTAACCGTAAAACCAATATTGCTGAACAATAGGGTTTTGTTGGGATGCGTGTACGCAATGTTGTGTAAAGTAAGCATGCTCTCCTTCTTTAAAAATTGAATAAAACAGGCAAGCACAAATTGGCTTGCTGTATTTACCTACCTGAAAGAAGTGCTATTTTACATTGATGGTACGCTTAGTGTTTAGTGGACAAATATAGGAACTGTTTTTTTAGTGGCCACCATTAGCAGCAGGCATGTGTGCTTGCAAGGGAGGTTAATGCACCAAAAAATGTAGCTATGGTATAAGACTTTCTCACCACTCCCTCCATTCGCTTGCCAGCCCTTCGCCGTATGAATAGTTTGCGGGGTTAAGCCCACAGGCAATGGTTATTTCGTCTGTAAGTTCGCAAAGGTGTTCCCTTTCGTCAGTTTCAATCAAGCCATTTATGCTTCATTCAGTTGATTGGTTGCAAGGATAGCGGTTTTGAACAATTGCTTTTTTTGTTCTTCGCTTGCATGCTCGCCTAATGCAATAAGCGATGCAATCAAATCGTCGAACACTTTTTTTATTTTGTTACAGTTTTCTTTGGTGTATTGGGTAAGGCCATTGCTGTAGTTTTCTTGCCACCGGGCAAACGGGTAAAATTGTTTGGCTGCCAAAAGCTTTTGCTCGTAGTGTGTGCCAGTAGGGCCAGCATTTTGTTTCTTACCAAAGAACCGATCAAAAAACGACATATAGTTTTACATTTTAACCAATGTACATAGCTTTTGTGTAGCAAAAAAACTTATGAGCAAAAAGCTGCTACAGTTTTGTAGCAAATTTTTTTGTAGCAAAAAAAATTGCACAATGCAATTTGCTACAACTTTTAAAAATATTTCTTGTAGCAAAAAATTAATAAAAGCAAACTTTGCTACAAAACCGTAGCAAAGCAATAATGGGTAAAAGCCTGCTACAATGGGTTTTAAAAATACAGGTGGCAAAGTTTGGCCGAGGTAAGCATAATTTCTTTTACATTGTAACAGCTATAAACTGGGATCTATATTATTCGAACTATAATATTATCATTTTAATGCCTATTGGGAGCAGGTTTATTTATTACTGAATAATTTGTTTTCCATTTCAAATACTTTGTTTGCTTCAAAGTAATAGGTTTTGGTTTCTCCATCTTCTGTTTTTACAACCATTTTATCGCAGGTGTTTTTGCCTCCTGTACTTATGCTTTGTTGTTGCATGCTGGCACCCACCATGCTTAGTATAAAATATTCTTCTTCAATTTGTGTAACATGCCAACCTGTTTCGCAGGTTTTTCCATCGCCGCTATTGGTAATGGAGTATAGCAGCCCAAACTCAATATCGTGGTATTTATTCCTGTTTGCAGTGTCGCCCAGAATTTTGTAAGTCTGCTGTAGGTACTTGTGTGCAAATAAACTTGTATAGTCTATGCTTAACATGGCTTTTGTTAGCTTAATTACATTGTTGTAGTTTTTGTTTCTTATTTCAGCATATACCTGTTTTTTTAGGTTGTCGTAATTTGTACTCTTTTTACTAAACTGTTTGCTTTCCAGGAAGCTGTGCCTAAAGTCGGTATAGTCAATATTTAACTTGCCACTTTCCAATTGGCTTACATAGTTGGAATATTTGTCGTTCAACTGCGGGATTTCAATGTTGGCAACATCTTGCCCAAATGAGAATATAGTGCCAAGGGTTAAGAGGGCAGTTAAACAGTACAGTTTGTATTGTTTCATGATTATTTGTTGATGGTTGTGCATGAAATTTTTTTAGGGTATTCCCAAATATACAAAGGTTCCATTTGCTTTGGCAAGCGGCTTCTATACAAAATGATCCAGTTTTGAAACATGGGCAACAACCAAAATTTTCTGTAGCATTTTAGTAGATTTGATTTTTGTTGTGTTGTTTGTAAAACAAAGCCACACAAGTATATAACTGCATTTTTTGCATAACCATCTCACCGTATTTAAACCCTTACAAAAAGAATGAAGAAGCAAAAAAAAGTATTCCGTTTCTGGAAAAAATTGGGGCCTGGACTTATTACCGGTTCAAGCGATGATGACCCCTCGGGCATTGCCACTTACTCGCAGGCGGGGGCACAGTTTGGGTTGGCAACTTTGTGGACAGCCCTTGTTACTTTTCCGCTAATGGCTGCCATTCAGGAAATGTGTGCAAGAATAGGGCTGATTACTTCGCAGGGCCTAACGGGAACGTTGAAAAAGAATTATCCCCGTTCCGTTCTGTACCTGATGTTGCTTTTTAGTTTTCCGGCAATTGTTATGAACATTGGTGCCGACATTGCGGGCATGGGTGCCGTGGGCAACCTGTTGTTCCCGAAAATTGAAGCCACTTATTTTAGCGTGCTATTTACCATTGTGCTTTTGGTGCTGATTATTTACTTGCCTTACCAAAAAATTGCAGCAGTATTAAAGTACCTGTGCGTGGCATTGATGGTGTACCTGGTTGTTCCTTTTTTTGTAAAACAGGACTGGCTTGCCATTTTCAAATCCACAGTTGTACCAACCATAAAATTGGATAAGGATTTTATAAGCATCCTTGTGGCCATACTTGGCACTACCATTTCGCCCTACCTTTTCTTTTGGCAGGCAACGATGGAAGTGGAGGAGATAAAACATAGAAAGACACACTTGGTGGTGAACAAGAAAGTGATTCATGATGTGAAGCAGGATGTGGATGCAGGCATGCTGTTTTCTAACGTGGTGATGTGGTTTATTTTACTTACTGCCGGAACGGTTCTTTTTAACAGCAACATTCACCGTATCGATACGGTTGAACAGGCAGCCAAGGCATTGCAACCACTTGTGGGCAAGTATGCGTATTGGCTTTTTTCGATTGGCGTAATTGGCACGGGGCTATTGGCCATTCCGGTTTTGAGTGGCTCGCTTTCCTATATTTTCTGCGAAACATTTGGTTGGAAGGAGGGGCTTGACAATAAGTTTCATGAAGCAAGACCGTTTTACATCATCATTGCCATTTCGTTAATTGTGGGGCTTTCACTTAACTATATTGGTATTAGCCCGGTAAAGGCATTGATTTATTCTGCCATATTGTATGGGCTAACGGCACCTGTGCTTATTGCCATTATACTGCACATTTGCAACAATAAAAAAGTAATGGGCGAGTTTACCAACTCAAGAACATCGAACATACTGGGCTTGATAACCTTGCTGCTGATGACGGTTTGTGCAGTGGCCCTGGTTTATTTCCAGTTTAGTGGTGTGTAGTGTAACGATAGCATGATAGGTACTGCTGTAACTTTTTTGATAACAGTGCCTATCATGTTAACATCGTTGCTTCTGCATTATTGTTTTTCTTTATGATTTTTGGTTGGGATTAAAATCCACCATCCACTCAATGCCATATTTGTCCCTGAACATACCAAAGTAAGAGCCCCAGGGGCTGTCGCCAATAGGGGCTTCAATATCCCCGCCTGCTGAAAGCCCGTTGAATATCCTGTCGGCCTCTTTACGGCTTTCTGTATTAATGGCAATTTTGGACCTGTTTTCCCTTTCATTTACACGTCCCATAAACTCGGGCACATCGTTGCCCATTAAAGTATTGCTGCCAATGGGCAATGCAATATGCATGATGTTGTTGGCTTCGCTTTCCTTTAATGGATGCTCTTTGCTGGCTATTTCTTTGAAACGAACAATGGTCGTGAATTCGCCACCAAATACCGATTTGTAGAAATTGAAAGCTTCTTCAGCATTTCCGTTGAAGTTGATGTGTGGATTGATAAGTGCCATGATAAATAGTTTTAAGTTTAAAATTTCTACACAAATCTCGCCAATAAAATGAAGCTGTTATAGTGCAAATGCGGCAATCTTGATGGTAGGATGCGACAGGTGTTTAGGGAGACGATTTTTGAAATAAAATTCAATCTGAAGTGCACCCCTGTTTGATAAATGCAAGGTTGAGCCTGTGGAAACCTAGCATTTGAATTACAGTTTCGTTTGGCACGCTTCTACAAGCTCAGCATAACAATGAAAATCTTGAACTATTTTCTTTGATCCGGTAGTCAAAATTTATTATTTGCTATTACTATCGTTGCCAAAAAATGATGTACGCAAGAAATAAAAACCACTCCAGTTACAACTGCCGTCTGCTTGCTTTATGGTTAAATATTTGCTTCTAATGTCGTAGTATTCTTTTGTTGTGCAGCTTAGATCTTTGGCAAAATTTAATTCGTTTTCAAACTTTATAAAGTCTTGAAGATTTTTACTTGTTAAGGTTACGGTTTGCAGTACACTGTCTTGCTTATACTGCTGTGTTGCACTTTCTTCTTTCTCGTCGTTGTATGGCGAAATACTGCAAAGCTGTGCTATAAAGAAGTTGGCTTTTTTTGTAATTAGAATTTTAGAAAGGGTGGAATGAAAGCAACCCATTGAGTAGAAATTTATTGCAAGACTATCATTGTCTTGAAATTTTGCTAGCGTATTTTGAGGGTATTCCAACAAACTATCTGGATAAAGTATTATTGAGTTGATCTTTTCGTGAGCCAATTCGATTTGTTTAACAACAAGCTGGTTATAACTGTTCTTATAAGTTAACTTATACATTGCTACAGGAATATCTGCAACTTTTACTGGCAGTCTACCGTAATGCTTGAGTTCGACTTTGAAAGCGATTGTATCTTCTGGAAGTTTATAAAGACGTATAGTGTCTGTCATTCCACGCCAAAGTAAAACTTGCTGGCTGTTGCTGCTGTTTGTAGTGAAGTTAATAGTTGTAGTTTCCTCCCTTTGCCCAAAAGCGACTGCACAAAAAAGTAGGAGAAAGCTTTGGATGAATAGTTTCATTTTTTTGCTACGATGTTAGTAATATCAATACTGTATAAATATTGAATATACTAAGAGACCGAAACGGAGTTGTTGTGTAGAGAATAAATTAACAACTTATTTTATAAGCGGCTGTAGCTTAGTTTGCCATTAAGGGCTGACATTTTGAAACTCATTATTTTGAATAAGTGAATAGTTGCTGTAGCAGGCAATCATTACTCACATATCCGGAAAACATTGCGGGCCAATTGCACCGCCACCATATTGCAAAACAATATTGTTTTTATAGAAGATATACTCACAGCCGTTGTTGTACTTTTTTTGCTCTTCTTTACTTAAGGGCTTATCAAAAATGAGGTAAGAATATTTTCCCATGCCGCTTCTTGCATAGCCAACCTCAAATGCATCCCCATTCCTAACCGAAATGCAGTGGGCTTTTTCTGCATGTTTTCTAAGGTTTTGTAAGTCGTTTCTTTTTACAGGAATTAAAGTTAATAAGCTGTCCAGTTTTGTAGACTTTAGTTCAATGTTCCAATCCTGAAAAACAGTTTCATATTCATTGTTTTTTCCCTTTTTTTTATATACCCAAAAATCTATGCTTTCATCAAGGTTTAAAACCTTTTCTGGCGGCTTAAATTCAATATATATGGAATAGCCCGCAGGTACAATGCTTTTAAAAAACGACTTTAATGCCGCAATGTTCGCATAGTTTGTATCAATATTTTCAATTAACTGTTTTTTACTGCTTGTTGGCATTGAAGAAAAAACATCCATTACTGCTAACATTTGTTTGCGTTGGTTTGCATCCATTTTGTTGTAGTCTTCAATAAATTCCTTGTGCATTTCTACAGGTAAAGCACGCAGCATTTTGTTTAAAAGCGTATCTGTTCCTGTACTTTTTTCTGTAGTATCACTTTGACCAGATGAGATTACTGAACCTAAACACAGGAAAATTGCCAGAATATATTTCATTGTTTAAGGGTATGGTTTATGGGGTAGTGGTTTTATCAATTCCAAATTTCATTCATTTCTGTCAATATAATTGGTGCCCCATCCGTAACAACAATGGTATGTTCGTGCTGGGCCATAAAGCCGCCTTTATTGCCAACCATCGTCCAGCCATCGTTCAATGTTTCGGCGTAGGTAGAAGTGGTGGCTATAAATGTTTCAATGGCAACCACCGAATTTTTCTTGAACCTTGTGGTATTGTAACGGTCTTTATAATTGGCTATTTCGCTTGGTTCTTCGTGCAGGCTTCGGCCCACGCCATGACCCGTAAGGTTCTTGATTACTTTGTAGCCATTTTTTTTGGCTTCTGTTTCTATTAAATATCCAATATCGGCAATGCGTACACCGCCTTTTATATTGTGGATGGCTTTATGCAAAATTTGTTTTGAAGCGTTTACCAATTGCTGATGCCGGTTCACATCTTGCCCAAGCACAAAGGAACCGCCATTGTCTGACCAGAAACCGTTTAGCTCTGCAGAAACATCAATGTTTATTAAATCGCCTTCTTTTAATATTTTGTTGTTAGAGGGAATGCCGTGGCAGAATTCGTTGTTTACACTGATGCAGGTATAACCGGGAAAACCATAAGTAAGCAAGGGGGCCGATTTTGCCCCAAAGCCTGCAAGTATGCTTGCACCGTAATCGTCCAGTTGCTTTGTTGTCATGCCGGGTTGTGCATGCAACCTCATTTGTTGTAAAGTATATGCAACGGCTTCGCTTGCTTTTTGCATACCCAATAATTCTGTTTCGTTTGTTATGGACATATAGGTTTATTTAGTTATCGTTCAATGAGTCAATGCCCTGTTCCTTCAGTTTTGCCAAACCTTCTTTCATGGCATTTACCTGTGCCAACGGATGGCCTTGCCAGTTGGTTACCTCGCCCACCACTTTAAACGGGTGTTGTGAGCGGTACGATTTTGTTGGGTTGCCCGGAAATTTCCTGTCCGTTAAATCCGGGTCATCTTCAATAGGACCGGTAGGTTCTACCAAATAGATGCGTTGCTGCCCTTCACCCCATGCAAGCTCCGCACCCCAAACGGCAGCATCCAATGTGGCGGTGAGAAAAATGTATTTTGCATTTTTTCTTTGCCCATAATTGGAACTGAAACCTACTTCAATCAGGTTGCCAATTTTCAGGTCGGCTTTTGTGCCGTGAAAATAAGTTTGGGCAAATGGGGTGTGAGCGGTTGTGTTCAATAGCATCAGTATTTATTATCTTTTGTAATAACTGTTACACAATGTAGCATTAAAAATACATTGTTTGTTTTGTTGGCTTTAAACACTGTATTTAATCGCCGCCGCCACAGCCGCCGCAACTGCTGCAAGAGCTGCCACAGGAAGAACCGCAGGAGCTTCCAGATGATGCATCAGAATAGACTGAGCTATTATTGGTTCTCTCTAAATGGTTTACTAATGGAAGAAAGGAAGTTGTTAAGGCTGCAGTTCCCAATAAAAAGTATTGCCATTGAAAACTGGTTGTTGTTTCAGTTTGGGGCAGCACAGTTTTCTTATAAAAATCCGGAATGGTTGTATTACAAAAAAAGTTTGTTAAACGCCATAGGTAACCAATAATAGCAATAGTTAGTATAAGCAATACAATAACAATTTGTGTAACAGGTTTGTCTCTTAACAATCCCGTTGAAAGCCTTACCATGCCTATTAATAACAAACCCGCAAGTATGGAAAAGTTGATGTAGAATAATTTTGCGAAGGACCTTGATTTTGTGTAATACTTTTTTAAGGCGTTCATTGCATTTGCAACATTGGTAAATACGGGCTTTGTTGTTAATTGCTTAATTAAGGTTGGATAATTTGTTTTACCCAAATTATGTAGTGTATCTAATACCTGGTGTTCTTCAATGTTGTTTGCTTGTAAGTTTAAGGTATGTTCAATAGTGTAATCGTTATTTATTGCAATTGTATTTGCATCAATTAACTGGTTCATGGTTGCATGAATAACATTGGAAGTTTTTTGGGTTTTAAGATAAATAAGTTCGAGAGGCGAAAGTTTATTGATGAAGGAGCATTGCTTAAACTGTTGAATTGTTTTTGATAAATAATTTGTATTGAAAATTTCCAAAGTACAAAAAGCAATTATTGTTATAACAATAAAGCCAGTAATGAAATAGGGGTTATCAATATGTATGTAAACAGGCTTTAGCAAATAATAAAAGGGTACAAGCATTACTGCAAACAATAAGATGCCGATTAAAACAAACGATCGGATTTTAAGTTTTGCTTTGGGAAGTTCCAAACTCTCATACATATCTACATATTCCCAAATTTCTTTGGGTTGCTCCCCAAATGTTTCGCTATACAGTTTTGTTGTTCTCTGTTTTGCCTGAATGAATTTCTGTGATTCGTTCCTGTTGTGTGTAGACGGAATATGCTGTACCTGTTTTTCAATAATGTTACAGAAGTCGTTATAAGATTGGGTAAAGATTAAATGCTGATGCCAAACGGTATCAACTATTGCAGAAGGAGAGACCATAAAGCTGGACGTGGCAGCTAGATACATGAATTTCTTGTATTCAATAATAGCAGTTTCTGTAAATTGTTTTGTCCAGAAATTTTCGTTGGCCAATCTTGTGCTAAAGCCGTATTCGCTTACCGGGTTGTCGAGATCAAACTTTAAAATATTGTCCCAAAGTTCTTTATTCATGATTGTTTATATCCTATTCAAGCTTAGGAATTATGTTGTACTGCTAATAAAAACAGTAGCCTACCACAACATATATCTATCTTAAACAGTAGGCCTTCCATGTTTATTTTTTCTGTTACTCATTAACCCTTCGGTTCCCACAACTGTATCTTATTGCCTTCAATATCCAGTATATGGATGAATTTTCCGAAGTCGTAGCTTTCAATGCTATCAACAATGGTTACATTTTCCTTTTTTAGTTCCTCTACCAATGCTTCCAAGTTTTCTACCCTGTAGTTAATCATGAAATCCTTTGTGGAAGGCTCATACAGTTTGGCCGTTTCGGTGTTAACGTTCCATTGTGTAAGACCCTTTTTTTCGGGATTGTCTTTTTCGCTCCATTCAAAACTTGCTCCATAAGGGCCTGCATCCAGACCAAGATGTTTATTGTACCATTCCTTTATTGCATTGGGGTCTTTGCATTTAAAGAAGATGCCACCAATGCCGGTTACTTTTTTCATTTTCGTATTTTTTTTGTTGGTTATAATTGTATTGAAAGTAAAACCCAATATAAACGAAGCAATTACCAATGCTGTTGTTAATAACAATTTTTTCATTGCCTATAAATGTAAGTGTTGTAATTATTTTTCGAGCAAGTTTTTTAGCGTAAGCAGGCTACTGTCCATATCTTTTGCAACATGCCGCTGCATCATGGGTATAAATAGGTTGATGGGGTATTGCAATGTGCCTGCATTGCTCCAGGTTAGCTTGGTTTCATTATCCGATAAAGATTCCATTTCCATTACGATACTGGCTTTTGCTACCATTGGTTTCACAAAGCGTATCTCTGCTTCAACCCTTTCGCCTTCAACAAGCCGGGTAATTTCTTTTTCTCCCACGCCGGCATTTTTATCGCCGCTCCATGCATAAATATAACCAACTGTTCCATCGGTGCCTTTAAACGTCTTCTCCCTGTCTGTGCCCGCCATTGCATGTTTATTGAAGACATCCTGGTTTTTCAGGAATTTCAAAAAATCGAACACTTTTTGCTTCGGTGCACGGATGGTGATGGAACGTTTTACATAATGCTCCTTCTTCATCCATAATGCAAGCACCAGTAGCAGGGCAATAAGCCCTGCCAGTACCAGCAGTATTATAATCAGTACATTCACTTTGCGGTTTTTCTTTTTAAAATCAACGAACTGATCAGCGTAACCACAACGGCTACCGGAAGTATTTCCACATAGGTCATCAATATCACAAACAAAGGGTTCTTGTACCATTCTTTCATCTTTGCCATTTGTGCTGCTTTCTTTTCAAGTTCTGCGGCACCAATGCCACTGGCTTTTGCTTTGGCAAGCATGGCGGCTGCATATTTGTCCATGAAGTCGGGTATGAAGCAATAATAATTGATCAGCCAGCCAATTACATAAATGGTGGAGGCGATGAGGGAGATGAAAAGTCCCGTCTTGAATGCCTTGCCGAAGTTGATGGTACCGCCATTGTATTTGTCGCGAAACGTTTTGATGCCCACAAAAATCATGGAGAAGGACAGGAGCATGGCAGAGTAGCCATAAATCATGCCGCCTTCAAAATCTCCCTTGGAGCAATAATAACCGGTGGAGAATGCCATCATGATGGTTACGATCAACCCGGCGATGATACCGTACACAAGTACTACTTTTTTCATTTGGATCAGTTTTGGTGATGGTGCAAAAATGGAACGCAACAGCTTTTTGGCACTCATACTTTCGGCCATTTTTCTGTATTGGGCCTATTTTAATACCAAAGTAGTAGGTTTTAGGGTATAAGGTGTAGCCTTTTTGCTTTTTCAACAGCCTGCAGCCGTCTTTTTACATCCAGCTTTTCAAAAAGGTTCTGGTTGTGTGTTTTTACGGTGCTTAAAGAAATAAAAAGCGTTGCGGCAATTTCCTGGTTGCTGTGGCCCTGTGCCAGCAGTCCCAGTATTTCCAATTCGCGTTTGCTCAGTTCCAATTGCGAAACCAAGGATGTGTTGAGTTCAAAAGTTTCGTTCCTGTTTACATACACTTCTTTCTCCACCACAACAGTTTCTATTTTTGGCTTGGATAGTTTCAAGGCAAGCCATATACCCAATGCCGTAAAAATAAGGGCAATGCAACCGGCATATATTTCGAATGAATGGTCGAAGATGATAAAACGGAGCTCCAGCCATTTGAGCAGCAACAGCAACAAAGCCAGGCTGATGCCGTAAAGGATAGTTGATTTGTTTTTGAGGAATAGATTTTTGGTTGGTGGCATGATGCAATTTAATGCCAATTTGGAATTTTTCTTTTGCTAATTGTCAGGGTAGGTGCTTTTGTTCCTGCGAAAAAAATGTCACACAATTTCTTATAACAATTCCTGCATAAAGCAAAACAAGCGTATCAACTGAAGTTGGTGCAATCATACATAAAGCTATCCGATTTAATACTGGTCATTTTATAATTAATTCTATTGACGGCTCATCAACACCCAAAAAATGTAATATTTGTTTAGCTTTTTTGTTGTCGCTGATTTTAGATTTGTAAAACTCATCTATGAGTCCACTAATCAATAATCTCTCATTAACTGTCATGCCATCAAAACTCCGTGTCTTATCAAAAGTTTTTATGTCATGCCAAAAACCATCAATCAAAGTTTGAAAATGTCCCCATTCTGGATTGTTATTTTCCTTACCCTTTATTTTTGTTGGCATGATAAAATCATGCTGGCAGTCTTTTAACGGGTCGGCAATTAAAATCCAATTGCTACTGCCAATATTGTATTCCTCCTTGCAAAAATCTTCGGCATCTTCAACTGTGTCTTGTAGATGGTCTGAAATTGAAGAAGTGTCTTGCAAGCAATCGTAACCAAAAATATAAACACCATCTGAACATTCATATAACATAACTTTTCTAACATTGTCTTGTCCTGATGTAAAAGCTACTTTTCTCATGTTTTTCTATTCGTGTTTGCATTGCCAGTTTTGTCTTGCATCAAAATAATTAAAGGGTAAAGAAAATGATTGATAGTTATTTCAACGAAGCCCCCTGCTCAATCCAACACCTAATCAAATCCCTTTCCTCCGGTGTCATATTGGTCTTGTTGTTCTGCGGCATTGTTTTGGTAACCACTACCCGCTGCATGATCTTGTCTTTCAGGTTCACAATGTTTTGCGGTACATCGTACATGATGCCATTGGGCGGTGCAGTGTACACATCATCCGTTGGCTTGCTGCTATGGCACTGAACGCAGCGTGCAGTAACAATGGCATTCACTTCGGCAAAGCTTACCTGCTTCTTGCACTCGCCAGGTTTTGCCGGTGCAGATACATAAGCCACTCCCAATAACAGCAGCACACTGGCAGGCAGTACCCAAACATTGTACTGCCCACGTTCTCTCACATTCAGCCAATGTTTGATGCCTGCCGCACCCAAAGAAATGGCAGCTAGCAAGGCCCATGAATGTTCGTTGCCAAATGTGCTGGGAAAATGGTTGCTTACCATCACAAACAGCACAGGCAATGTAAAATAGTTATTGTGCAAAGAACGTTGCAAAGCATTTTTACCCAGCTGCGGGTTCAACGGCTTGCCCTCCTTAGCAGCTTTAACCATGGCTTTTTGCGAAGGGATGATCACAAAGAAAACATTGCCCACCATAATACTGCCAATCATGGCACCAAAATGTATGTAGGCAGCACGGCTATTAAATACATGTGCGTAGAAGTATGCAAAGCCAATCAGCAATACAAAACCAACCACACCAAACCAATTTGCTTTTTTTACCAGCGAAGTTTTGCAAAGCAGGTCGTATATAATCCACGCTACAACAAACGATCCCACTCCAATGCCAATACCCTGCAATGGGGTAAGCTTCAATACATTCGTGTCAATCAATGTGGCCCTTGCGTTAAAATAGTACACCACAAACAACAGGCAAAAGCCCGATAGCCAGGTAAAATAAGCTTCGTATTTAAACCAATGCAGTTCCTTGGGTATTACCTTGGGGGCCACTTTGTACTTCTCCAAATAATAAAAGCCGCCACCATGCACGGCCCATAAATTGCCTGCCAGTTCCTCACGCACATCTTTGGTACGGTTCAGGGCATTTTCCAAAAAAACAAAATAGAACGATGCACCTATCCACGCAATGCCAAATGTTATATGCATCACACGTATGCCAATGTTCAGCCACTCCGTTAAATGCCCTTCGTATGGCGTGCCCTGCAGGGTTAAATAGGCACAACCAATAATGGCAGCAATGGTCAGCAATATGGCGGCATATACAAAACCCTTACTCAGTTCAAGTTTTTCCTTGAACATTTCATCATCGCTATCCTTGTTTTTCTTTTCAATAAAGGCCAGCCGCCACGATACAGCAACCAACATCAACAGTATGGCAATACAGCATGCGTAAATAATCACATTCAACATAGGCAGTCATTAAAAGCGTAACAATAAAAATAGTTGTTTATTTTTATCGTTTCAGTTTCTTTTTAATTTCAATGATAGCATGCACAAATTTGCCATACATAGCAACCGGGTCGTTGTTGAAGACAGGATAATGGATGCGACCGTTTTTGTTGCCGACGGAAAAATTGCTGCCATAGAAAATGGGCTGGTGCAGGTAGATGGCCTGGTTGATGTGCAGGACAAAGTATTGATGCCGGGTGTTGTGGATCCGCATGTGCATATAAACGAACCCGGCAGAACGGATTGGGAAGGCTTTGACACGGCTACCAAAGCAGCTATTGCAGGCGGCATTACCACGTTGGTAGACATGCCACTGAATGCATCGCCCGTAACAACTACTGTACAGGCATTTGAAGAAAAACTGCTTTCCACCAAAAATAAGTTACATACCAATGTTGGTTTTTGGGGCGGACTTGTACCGGGCAATGAACATGAAATAGAACCCTTGATTGATAAAGGTGTGCTTGGCTTTAAAGCCTTTCTTACACACTCGGGTATTGATGAATTTCCCAATGTTACAGAAGATGACCTGAGAAAGGCCATGCCCATTATTGCAAAGCATGGATTGCCTTTGCTGGTGCATTGCGAGTTGAGTGAACCCGCTAGCGATTCACGATTCACGACCAACGGTTCTTCTTATAATAACTATCTTTTGTCTCGCCCAAAAGAATGGGAAGACAAAGCCATTGCCATGATGATCAGTCTTTGCGAAGAATTCAATTGCAGAACGCATATTGTGCATCTATCATCTGCAAATTCGATTGAACAAATTGCTAAAGCAAAACAGAAAGGCTTACCGTTAACTGTTGAAACAGCACAGCATTATTTATTCTTTAATGCCGAGGAAATCAAAGATGGACAAACACAATACAAATGTGCACCGCCCATACGTGAAGCAGCCAACAATCATTTATTGTGGCAGGCTTTAAAAGAGGGTATCATAGATTTTGTTGCTACCGACCATTCGCCTGCACCGCCTGCCATGAAACGCATGGATGATGGTGATTTCATGAAGGCATGGGGCGGCATCGCTTCCATTCAGTTTGCATTGCCTGTATTGTGGACGGCAGCAAGAAAACACAAGAGTACGTTAACCGATATCGCCAAATGGTTATGCACCAATCCATCCATATTAATGGGCGGCCAACGGGCAATAGGTACAATTAAAGTTGGTTATAAAGCCAATCTGGTTGTATGGGATGCGGATAAAAGTTTTACGGTTACAAAAGATTGCATCTATCACAAACATGCCATTACACCTTACTTGAATGAAGTGCTGTACGGCGTAGTGGAGAAAACCTATCTTAGTGGGAAAGAAGTTTTTGGCAACGGCAGTTGCCGCCAATTGAACCAAGGGCAGCTGATACTTGGCTAGATGCTTAACAGCTTATTTTTTTGACGGCGAATTATAAAACAATAACGATTGATTGTATGAACGAACAACCAGCATTTACAAAACTTACAGACCTTGCGGCAGAGCGGTTGGGTGGCAAGGCCCTGCTTTGTACCGATGATTTTTTTGCAGAGAAAGAGAACCTGCTGAAACCCGGGCGTGGAATTTTTATTGCAGACAAATATACCGACCGTGGCAAGTGGATGGACGGGTGGGAGAGCAGGCGTAAAAGGACAGCAGGGCATGATTGGTGCATTATCCAACTGGCAACATCGGGCAAGATTCATGGGGTTGATATTGATACCAATTTCTTTTTGGGCAACCATCCGCCACATGCATCCATTGAAGCATGCAGTATTGTGGCAGATGAAAATACGGATTGGGAAAAAGTAAAATGGATAGAGATACTTCCAAAATCGCCATTGAACCCTGGCTCGCAGAATTTTTATGATATTATCGATAACAATATTTACACGCATCTTAAGCTGCACATTTATCCCGATGGTGGCGTGGCCCGTTTAAAAGTATATGGCGAAGTGTTCAAGGAATGGAGTGCCGTTACTGAAAACGACACGATTGATTTGGCTGCCGCTACTAACGGTGCAAAGTCCGTATTGTGCAACGACATGTTCTTTTCGCACATGGACAACCTGATTATGCCGGGGCGTGGCATAAACATGGGCGATGGCTGGGAAACAAAACGCAACCGCACACCCAATAATAAAGACTGGGTGATTGTACGCCTGGCACATAAAGGCACCATTGACAATTTGCTGATTGATACCTGCCATTTTAAGGGCAACTATCCCGATACCTGCATGGTGGAAGGGGCCGTGATAAATGCCGACGACGAAGCAAGCTTGGTAAATGCATCATGGAAAACAATCCTGTCGCAAAGTAAATTGCAGGCAGATGTTGAACATGCATTTGCAAGTGAGAGCCAAGAAGCGTTTACCCATGTAAAGCTTACTATTTTTCCCGATGGCGGTATCAGCAGGATGCGTTTGTTTGGAAGGATAAAAAAATAAAACCCGTTTGCAATGACCTTACACGAATTGAACCACTTACCCAAAGAGCAGTTGCAGGAGCAACTGTTCAGGTGTTGCGGAAGCACCACTTGGGTAAATAAGATGCTACCCTATTTTCCGGCAGATGATATGGTGGAGATACTGGAAGATGCAGAAGAGCAATGGTGGCAATGCAGCGAGGCAGACTGGCTGGAAGCATTTACCCATCACCCAAAAATTGGCGATGTGGAAAGCCTCAAAAAGAAGTTTGCGGCAACGGCTACCTGGGCATCCGGTGAGCAAAGCGGTGCTGCAATGGCATCACAACAAACACTGGAAGCTTTGGCTAAGGGCAATGATGATTATGCAAACAGGTTTGGTTACATTTTCATTGTTTGTGCAACAGGCAAATCGGCCGATGAGATGCTGCAACTGTTGCTGCAACGTTTGCCGAATGAACCTGCAGACGAAATACAAATAGCAGCCGATGAGCAGAATAAAATTACCAAGCTAAGACTCGAAAAATTACTTTCATAATACAACACCATGAGCCAATTAACAACACATATACTCGACACTACAAAAGGCAGACCCGCACAGGGCGTAACAATTGTACTGTACCAACAGGAAAACGATGGCTGGAAGCAGCTTGCCCAAGGTATTACCAATAGCGATGGACGCATTCCTGATCTATTGAATAAAGAGGTATTGCTGCAACCTGGTGCCTACAAAATGAAATTTGAAACGGCCACGTATTTTGGCCTGCAATCCATCCAGACATTTTATCCTTATGTGGAAATTGTTTTTAGCATCACCAGCAACGAACATTACCATATACCATTACTGTTGAACCCTTACGGATACAGCACTTACAGGGGATCATAAATAACTTTCGACACTACTTACTATTCATTAACTACTAATAATTATTGCAATGAATTTTTCCATACCTAACGAACAGAAAGATAGCTTACTCTCCACACTGCAAACGGCCAACCTCAAGTTCCAGAAAACATATCCTGGGGACAAGCCTGAACGTCAGGCTGTGCATACCGTATATGGCGGTGCCAATTTGTTTAAAAGCGATACCACCCATAAAATGGGTGACGTGGCTTTGAAGAACCTGCTACAGTACTCCCCCAATTTTGTGACATTGGCCAAAGTGCTTAAACTGGATGGTCACGAGCATTTGCCACATACCGAAGCCGATATAGCCGATCTTACCGCAAGGCTTGATGCCATGACCGAAGCAGAAAGGAGAAAGGAACATGCATGGCTGTCCTATTCCGTTTACAATAAAATCATTGCCAAACTGAAACGTGAAGCCATTGAAGACTTCCGTATAGATTTTGAAGATGGCTTTGGCAACCGCCCCGATGCAGAGGAAGATGCAACAGCCATAAACGCAGCAACAGAGCTGGCCATTGGTATGCAGCACAACACTGTATCGCCATTTATTGGCATACGCATCAAACCTTTTACAGAAGACCTGAAAGCAAGGGGTGTACGTACACTGGATATTTTCCTGACCACATTGCTAGAAAAAACAAATGGCCAACTGCCCGAAAATTTTGTGGTGATGCTGCCTAAAGTAACCATTCCAGAACAGGTCACTACATTGATCCGCCTGTTCGAAATCATTGAGCAGAAATTCTCCATGCCATCGGGCTCATTGAAAATGGAAACGATGGTAGAAGCCACGCAGATTATTATGGACGATGAAGGCCGTAACCCATTGATGCGTATTGTACGTGCCGGTGAAGGCAGGTTGATTGCTGCACATTTTGGTACATACGATTATACGGCTTCCTGTGGCATTACGGCCAAATACCAGACCATGGCACATAGTGTGTGCGATTTTGCCCACCACGTAACCAAAGTGGCACTTGGCGGTACCGGTATATTTTTAAGCGATGGGGCCACCAACGTAATGCCTATTGGCCCGCACCGTGGCGATAACCTTACGTTTGAACAACTGGCAGAAAACCGGGAAGCCGTTCACCGTGGCTGGAAGATTGGTTTTGACCATACCATGCATTCATTGATTAATGGCATGTACCAAGGATGGGACCTGAACCCTGCACAGGTGCCCATGCGTTATGCTGCTACTTATAATTTCTTTTTAAGCAGTATAGAAGATGCAACGCACCGCCTGAAAATATTTGTTGAACGTGCAGCCATCTCCACACTTACAGGAGATATTTTTGATGATGCTGCCACTGGGCAAGGTTTGCTCAACTTCTTTTTAAAAGCCATGAACTGCGGTGCCATTACCGAGGAAGAAGCAACAGCAACAGGCTTAACCATTGAAGAGATACGCAGCAGGAGCTTCTATCAGATTTTAAAAGGAAGAAGGGGCAACTAAACAATTGTATAGCTGAGCACAGCACAAAGCCACGCAACTTGCGTGGCTTTGTGCTGTGCTGTATTGGTTGATATAAATGCAAATTAATGCCGCTTAAAATACTGCACTTCGCGTTCATGTTTTTTGGCCGCTTCCAAAGTGTTGAATGTGCCAAGGTTTTTTCGCTTGCCTGTTTGGGCATCTGTTTTACGGCTGTACAGCCTGTACCCGCCAGATTTTAATTTACGTATCATAACAATGGGTTTGAAAATTGTTTCACAATCGTTATGCCATTGTGTGTTTATTCCGGTTGCCAATAATTGCCGGAGAGTATAATCATGTTCAGCATCTTGATGCTATTGTCGTAGTAAGGCTGAATCGTTTTTATGTAAAGAACAACTGCATAATACAAGTATCGTTGCCATTGTATTTCGATGTAAGGAAATTGTTTTATTACAATGCTTATCTATTGTAAAACCATAAAGGTTGGCATGGTTTTGTAATTATGTTGTACCATAAAACAGATATTTTATGCAAGCACAATTTATAAAACTCGATACGTTCGAGGAAACAGAGGATGGGGTTATCATCATCAATGCCAACAATATTTCATCCATCAAATTGTTGGATTACAACGATACTGTACAAACGATGATACTGATGATTGGTGGCGAACGTTTTGGTGTGCACCAGACACCGGAAGAAGTAGTGGCCATGATAGAACATCAATTGGTACAGCATTAGGTTGTAAGCCATAAAACACCTGCCATGAACAACACCATACACTTAGTAGGTATATCAGGAAGTTTAAGGTCGCAATCGTACAATACCATGCTGTTGAATAACCTGCAGCAATTGTTACCCGCTGGTATGCAGCTGGAAACCTTGTCCATTGCGGCTTTGCCATTGTATAACGGCGATCTGGATATACCACAAATAGCCGAAAGGCCGGCTGCCGTTGTTGCATTCAGGAATGCAATTGCAAAAGCCGATGGTTTGGTAATTGTTTCGCCGGAATACAATTACTCCATTCCCGGTGTATTGAAAAATGCGGTGGACTGGGCATCACGTGGCGATGATTCGCCCTTGCTACAAAAGCATGTTGCCTTAATGGGTGTTTCAAATGGTAGATGGGGCACCGTGCGTATGCAGATGGCTTTTCAGCCTGTTTTTCTTGCATTGGGTATGGTAGCAGCAAAGCCCGAAGTAATGGTGGCAAATGGTAAAAACGTATTTGATGAGGCAGGTAAATTGGTTGATGAAAAAATAGCACAACTAATCACCAAGCAATTGACCGCATTGAAACAGTCGCTATAATAGATTAGTTGCACGAAGCTTATTGAAACAAAAAGCAAGTCCATTAGAAGGACTTGCTTTTTTATGGTTGGTGTTTGCTTAATCGTGTTTCAGTTCTTCACTGGTATCTTCTGCAACCTTTTCACGCACACGTAAAATGTCTTTATCAAAACTGTACAGGGCACCTTTGTCGTTGCCGATAATGCACAGTTCATCCAGCATCTTGGAAGCCTGGTTTTCTTCTTCCAGTTGTTCCTTTAGGTACCATTGCCAGAATTGGAACGTGATATAGTCCTCTTCCTTCAATGCCAAGCCAACCCATTTATTGATGCTTTTGGTTACTTCCTGTTCGTTTTTCAGGAATGATTCAAACACCTCTTTCAGGTCCTTGAATTGGGTTTTTGGTTTTGCCAGCTCGGTCACTACTGCTTTGCCTTTACGCATGGCTATATAATGCATTAGGCGTGTCATGTGTTCACGTTCTTCCTGCGACTGTTTGTAGAAAAATTCCGTAACGCCATCCAGCCCCGGTTGGCTTTCCAGCCATGCGGCAGTAGCCAAGTATTGATGGGATGCATCTGCTTCAATTTTTACTTGTGCGTTTAGTGCTTCAAGCGATTGTTGTGATAGTTCCATAAAAATGTTTTAGTTGATCATGTCAAATGACAAGCCATAATTTTTTGTATGGAAGCCCGGAATAGTTGCTGATTATTTTACACAGTCTATGTCCTCAACAAAGTATTGTACCAGGTTCGAAAACCGATGATGACCATGAAGACATAGGCGAGGGCAATAAAGAAAACAATGGTTGCAGCGTGGATGGCGATAATAAGGACTAATTATAACGCACATGAAAAAGCCCCGTTATCAATAACGGGGCTTTTCTTATAGAGAGAAAAATAATTACAAAGTTTTCAGCACATCGTTCATGTTTCTTACTGCATCTGCACTTTTGTTGAATGCAGCCTGTTCGTCGGCATTCAATTTAAAGTCGATGATTTTTTCCCAACCATTCTTGCCGATAATAACGGGTACGCCAAGGGCAATATCCTTTTGTCCGTACTCGCCATCTAAGGCAACGCAACAAGTAAACAGTTTCTTTTCGTCGCGTACAATGGCTTCAACCAATGCAGCACCTGCAGCACCTGGTGCATACCATGCACTTGTACCAAGCAATGCAGTTAATGTGGCACCACCAACCATGGTGTCTTTTACAATTTGTGCCTGTTGGTCAGCATTCAGGAAATCGGTCACTGGAACACTGTTCCAAGTTGCCTTGCTGATAAGTGGTATCATGGTAGTATCGCCATGTCCGCCAACAACCACTGCATTCAAATCGCTTGGGCTTGCACCTAAATGCTGGCTCAATTGATATTTGAAACGGGCACTGTCCAAAATGCCGCCCATGCCTATGATTTTATTTTTTGGCAAGCCTGTAGATGTCAATGCCAAGTAAGTCATTGTATCCATCGGGTTGCTGATGATGATGATGATGGCATTGGGAGAGAACTTTAAAATGTTTTCGCAAACACCTTTCACGATGCCTGCATTAACACCAATCAACTCTTCCCTTGTCATGCCCGGTTTACGTGGCAAGCCAGAAGTAATTACCACAACATCACTGTTGGCAGTTTTGCTATAGTCGTTTGTGCTGCCTGTAATTTTTGTATCAAAGCCCAATAATGTTGCAGTCTGCATCATGTCTTGGGCCTTGCCTTCGGCAAATCCTTCTTTAATGTCTAATAATACCAATTCAGAAGCCAATTCTTTTCTGGCAATATTGTCGGCACATGTAGCACCAACTGCACCTGCACCTACTACGGTAACTTTCATACTGTAAAGTGTTTTATTTTAAGAAAGTAGTTTTTGTCGCCGCAAAGGTAGGGGTTGCCATTGCTGTATGGCACTAAATTTTGCAAACGTTTGCAGAATTTATAGGTTGTTTAAATGGCTTTGAAATAGAACTGCCATTGGCAACTGTATTCTGCTCAAAACCGTTTTGGCAAACTGTTGCACAAAGCTCCAAATGTTATTATTGCGTGGCTACGGGTTTCTTTTTCCTGTTGTAGAGCAGTGCCTTTAGCTCCTCGATCTTTGCCCCTTGCGGAAATGCCTGTAAAAAGTTGCCGTTTTCATCGTACACAGCTATAAATGGTGTGAATTTTACACGGTAAAAACTGGGCAGAAAATAGGCTGTGTCCCTGCCTACCCGTATGTTGCTGAAATCCTTTAGCTTGTATTTTTCGCTGAACTCTTTTATTTCGCCCATGTTCTTGTAAGCAGCAAACACAAAGAAGGCGTCTTCAAAATATTGCATGCTGTCAACAATCTCTTTGGTTTCCCATTGGCAATGGCTGCAATCGGGACTGAAATATATAATAACAACGGGTGTTTTTTTGGGTAGGTCCTTTTTGCCGTACCAGGTACTATCGGTAAGCAGAATTGAAAATGGTGGTATATGCGGTACTTTAAGGTAAGGTGCGGTGCTGTCTTTCCTGGACTGTGCATTGGAACAGAAACATGCCATTATAAAAGCTGTAAACAAAACTACCTTCTTCATGGGTATTTTTTATGCTGGTGAATATGCTTGTTTGATGCATTAAAAGTAAGCGAGCTTTTGCAGAATCAACTGTGAAAATTTGAACCTTCTGCATGCTAGTAAGCATATATTATGGAATCCCTACATTTTTACAGGATATTAAAGCTAGTTTTGCATTGACTACAAACCCGAACTATCGCTTTTAACCTGGTTAAATGAGGAAAGTCCGGACAGCATAGGGTAACCTACCGGTGAATAGCCGGCTGCATTGCATAACTGTAATGCAAGAGAAAGTGCCACAGAAAATAACCGCTAATTATTATTGTCAACAGTAATAACAGTAAGGGTGAAAATGTAGGGTAAAAGCCTACGGTATGCCGCAGTAATGTGGTGTACGGGTAAACCTTGGGTGCTGTAATGCCACGTATAGAAGCGTTTGAAGGCGGCCCGCCTGAGCTTCAGGGTAGGCAGCAAGACTGTAACAGTAATGTTGCGGCCAGATAAATGATAGTGTTGAAACAAAATCCGGCTTATGAGGTTTGTAGTTTTTATTGATAGCTTTTTTTCAAACCGAGCCATTATCTTTTTAGGTAGTGACCTGGTTTGAAATGCTATCTTGGTTTTGGCGTGACCCGGGCCCGTTGAGGGCATTTTAAATTGTAGGTTTTATTGGGATTTCAACGAGCTCAACCCAGCAATCATTTAAGCTGAGTTACCACCCTTTTTTATTTTACTGTACGGCTTGTTGTTAAAAATATTAATTTTCGCCTTGTAACCATTTCTCCGACTATTTAATACTGTTGAATGAATTATAAAATAAGGCTGACTGTGTTTAAGGCCTTGGAACTATTTCCGAGAAAAGTGGCAGATTTTTTATACCTGAAAATCCAAAGCCTTTTTGGCAATGCCAATGTTGCCAGGAATTTTGTTTCTGGTCAGAACGGCATTGATAAGTGCAAGGAAACCATCAGTGCGTTGGGTTGGGACAGGATGGATGCCATTATTGAAATAGGCTCTGGCTGGTACCCTGCAACACCTTTGTTGCTGGTAAAGGAGTTTGCCAATTGCCAGGTTTATACGTACGATATCAATTCTTTTTACAGTGCAAAAAGCATTCAGCAAAGCAATGCCCATATGGGCATTGAAAGTAAGGGATTGATACCCGAAATACATTATTATCCCAATACGGATTTAACGAAGTGCAGCTTTCCTGATTTTACCAATCAGGAAGTGATGGTGTATTCAAAGTTTGTATTGGAGCATATTCCCAATGATGTAATAAAAGGCATCCATGAAAACATCATCGATAAAATTGGTACGCATAAAGTGTTTCACTGGATTTCTCCATCAGATCACCGGTTCTTTACCGATGCATCCCTGTCCATATACGATTTCCTCAAGTTCTCCGAAACGGAGTGGTTGAAGAACCATACAAAGTTTGATTACCATAACAGGACGAGACTACCGGAGTATGTGGAAATATTTAAAAGCGTTGGCTATACCATTGAAACGCTGAAGTATAATCAACCCAATGAAAAAGTGTTCGAACAATTCAGGCAATCAAAGGTTGATGAAAGGTTCAAGCATTTTACCGCAGAAGAAAACCTTGCGGGCTCTATTGTATTGGCCCTTACTTATACCAAAAAATAAAGGCCCCTTAGGTATAAGGAGCCTTTTAGTACCGGATATTGGTTATTTAAAAATCATTCATCCACTTCGGTAGTGGTAGTGCGTTTTTCTATATTCCCGCTTTCGTCCTTAACAATAGTGGTGGTGGTTGTTCTGCGACGGTTGCTGCCCATTAATAGTATTGCCAAAAGCACTATTACAAAAATGGTAATCCATAGCCAGTTGTTGCTGAACCAGGAACCTACATTTTTGCCATTTGCTGTTACTTCGGGCATGTTTTGCGACATGGCCTGTGTATAGGCAACCAGCATTGCCGAAACAAACAATTGCACTTTTTGTACAAAGGTTATTTTAGTGATGAGCTTTTTCATGATGATGGTGTATTAAAATGTAGCATTACGCAAAGCCTTTATCTGGTCGTGCGATGCTTTTAATAACTGCTGCTGTTCCATAAGCATGGTACGTATATGTCGGGGCAGTTCGCCTTCTTCCAATGCACTGTTATAGGCTTTTTGTGCAGCATCCTCTCCATATTCGCAACTTGACAGGATGCTTTTTCTGTCATGACCTGTAAACATTGCTTTAACGTCCATCCATGCACGGTAAATAGTGCCGCTTGCGGTGGTGCCACTTTCAATGGTACCGCCTTCCACCTGCACTTCGCTTCCCAGGTCCATTTTAATACGCCTGCTTTCATCTATCATGTTCAGGAACAGGTGTTTCAAGTCGCTATTATTATCGCCCAACTCTTTTAGGGCACGTTCATAACCTAGTATACGGTCGTTGTGTATTGCTACGAGATCGTTCAATATCTCAATTGTATTGTCTGTTGTTATCATGATATATTGTTTTAGGATTGGTATGCCCAAAACTTCGTGCCAAGCAGTTGCTCCGTGGCGTATGCTTAATGCCTGTAAAATGTTCGTGGATTTTTTTATACGGATTGCCCCTGTTTGGGTATTTGTGTGGAACAATTGCCCGTAAGAGGATGAAAAACCAAAGCCCTACCAATTAGGTAAGGCTTTAAAAGTAATAAGGTATTGTGCCCACGACTGGATTCGAACCAGCACACCCTTTCGAGTACCACCACCTCAAGGTGGCTTGTCTACCAATTTCAACACATGGGCCCCTAATGCTGCAAAAATAGGTGTTGAAATGGAACAAGAAAATAATTAAACACAGTTAGTGATCCATTTTGATTTTATTCTCAGGTATTGCTGTCGCAACATTCCATAACGGGCATGCATGCGAATTTGTTGTGACAATATTTGATGTGACAATTTTTTTTGTCACAAGAGTTTTTGTCACAAGGTTGTGACAGTTTTTTGTGTGACCAATTTATTTGTCACAGCTTTTTTTGTCACAAAAAAAATTGAAAATGAAAAGGGAGCAGTTGCTTGCTCCCTTTAATGATGTATGTATTGTGTAAATTGGTAAAATTTGAATGGAACGGAACATACCACACATTACATTCTCTCCGGCACTTCAATGCCTAACAGCCCCATACCGGTTTTTATTACTTGTGCAGTAAGGCCAGCTAATTGCAGCCGCAATGTTTTCTTCTCCTCATGCTCGGCATTGGTAATGGAGTGCTGCGTATAGAATGAATTGAATGTTTGAGCAAGGTTGAACACGTAGATAGCTATTTTGCTCGGGTCGTGTTCATTGGCCGCTTCTGCAATAACGGATGGGAAAACTTCCAATTGAATAGCCAGGTCCTTTTCCAATTTTAATAATGTGCTCCCAACTTCTGGCTGCGTAACTCCAACTTCTGACTTCCTCAATATACTCTTTATCCTTGCATGGGTGTATTGAATAAACGGGCCAGTAAAACCATGAAAATCGATGCTTTCTTCGGGGTTGAAGATCATTTTCTTTTTGGGATCTACACGTAGCAGGAAGAATTTCAGGGCACCCAGTCCAATGGTCTTGTTCAGTTGCTGCAGCTCTTCGGGTGTAAAGTCTTTTACCTTGCCCAGTTCCTCTGTTTTTAATTGGGCAATGTTTACCATTTCGCTTACCAGTTCATCGGCATCCACTACAGTACCTTCACGGCTTTTCATTTTGCCTGTCGGCAGTTCTACCATGCCGTAGCTTAAATGGAAGATGCCATCGGCCGAAGGCAGTTGCAGTTTCTGGCAAATCAGTTTCAGCACTTTCATGTGGTAGTTCTGCTCGTCGCCAATTACATAAATGCTTTCATCGGCCCTGTATTCATTGTAGCGTTGCTCTGCCAGGCCAATATCCTGTGTTATGTAAACGGATGTACCATCTTTACGCATCACCACTTTTTCATCCAGCCCATCGGCTGTCAGGTCTATCCATACACTGCCATCTTCTTTCTTGTAGAATACATTTTTTGCCAGCCCTTGCTGTACAATGTCTTTTCCCAATAAATAGGTATTGCTTTCGTAATATACTTTGTCAAAGTCGCTGCCAATGGTCCGGTAGGTTTCATCAAAACCGGCATATACCCAACTGTTCATGGTTTTCCAAAGCTCTATCACATCGGGTTTGCCAGCTTCCCAGTCAATCAGCATTTGTTGCGTGGCCTGCATAATGGGGGCTTCCTTTTCGGCTTGCTCCTTTGTTTTGCCAGCTGCAATCAGTTCATCTACCTGCTTTTTGTATTCGTTGTTGAACTTTACATAGTATTCGCCTACCAGGTGGTCGCCTTTGGTATCGGTTGATGCAGGTGTTGCCCCGTTGGCAAACAGTTGCCAGGCAATCATGCTTTTGCAGATGTGTATGCCCCTGTCGTTTACAATGCATGTCTTTACGATGTCGTTGCCATTGGCTTTTAGTATCTGTGCGGTGCTCCAGCCCAAAAAATTGTTCCTTAAGTGGCCAAGATGCAGGGGTTTGTTGGTGTTGGGTGATGAGTATTCGACCATTACTTTTTTGCCAGTGCCTGCATTGGTGCCAAATTGCTTGTTGGCAGATTGCTGCTGCACGAAACCCAGCCAGTAGGCATCTGTAATAACCAGGTTCAAAAAGCCTTTGATGACATTGAAGGACGCAAAAAGATCGGGATTGTTTTCAACGAGGTAACTGCCCAGCTCGTTGCCCAGTGCATCGGGCGATTTTTTTAATTGCTTTACGAAAGAAAAAAGCACCACGGTGTAATCACCGTCAAATTCGGGTTTGGTTGCATTTACCGCTATGTCCTGCGGTTGCAATGCTACATTGTATAATTGGTTGATGGCATTGGCTGCCACTTGTTTTATTTGTGCTACAACACTCATTTGCTTTGTAATTAAGGATGGCAAAAGTAGCTAATAATGATGTGTTGCAGGAATTGAATATCTGTTTACGGCTTTCTGCAAAAATGGCTATAGTAAAAAGCCTTGCAGAAAGAGGTATGCCATGCTGAAGTAGATGATGAGCCCCGTAACATCTACCAGGGTTGCCACAAATGGTGCGGAAGATACGGCAGGGTCGGCACCGAGCTTTTTAAGCAGCATGGGCAGCATACTGCCACTTAGTGTGCCCCAGAGCACTACACCAATAAGTGAAAAACCTACGGTTAAACCAATCAGCATCCAATGCGGACCGTATAGGCCGGGTGCAATGCTGTGCCAAATGGCCACACGTATAAAACCGATGATGCCAAGTACGGTGCCCAGTAGCAGTCCGCTGCTGATTTCCCTGCGTAACACACGCCACCAGTCGGCCAGTTTTATTTCGCCAATGGCCATGGCCTGTATGATGAGTGTGGATGCCTGCGAACCGCTGTTACCACCACTGGAAATAATGAGTGGTACAAACAGTGCCAGCACCACGGCTTTTGCAATTTCATCTTCAAAGTAACCCATGGCGGTTGCGGTAAGCATTTCGCCTAAGAACAAAACGATTAGCCAACCTGCCCTTTTGCGGAACAGTTTTAGGATAGGTATATCCAAATAAGGTTCGTTCAATGCTTCGGTACCCCCCATTTTCTGCATGTCTTCGCTAAACTCTTCGTTGGCAACCCAAAGCATATCATCTATGGTTACAATACCTAGCAACTTGTTGTTGTCATCCGTTACCGGTAAGGCAACACGGTTATTCATTTTAAAAACCTGGCTTGCATGCTCCTGGTCGTCGTTTGCATTTAGTGCCACTACACGTCCGTCCATAACTTCGTCCACACGCTTTTCAGGAGCTGCCAATATTACGTCGCGTATCCTGATGTCATCAATCAGTTCACCATGTTCATCCACCACGTATATCACATCGATGGTCTCACTGTTTTTTGCATGTTTCCTGATGGATTCGAACACTTCCGTAACGGTATTGTGCGGAAATACATACACGTAGTCGGGTGTCATCAAACGGCCTACAGAGTCTTCGGGATAGCCCAGTAGCGACAGGGTTATCTTCCTTTCTTCGGGGTCCATGAGTTTGATGAGGTCGCGTATGGCCGTTTTGGGAAGTTCCTCCAAAAAGTCGGTACGGTCATCCGCGGGCAGTTCATTTAACAGCTCGGCTGTTTTATAGGAGGGCAGTTCCTTGATGATTTCTTTTTGGGTAGAGAGGTCAAGTATCTTGAACACTTTAGAGGCACGGTGCATACTCATACCTGCCATGATCTGTGCTTCAAAATCGGGGTGTTCATTAATCAGTTCTGCAACATCGCTTATGTTCTGTTCATCCAAGAATTCACGGATGGCCAGTTTGTCCTGCGTGGCAATTACCTGGTTGAATTGCTCGTGCAAACCTTCTTGCTCTAGTTCCATAGTCATGGTTGCAAGATAAATAAAGATGCGGAGAGGATTGTTAAGTTTCCGTATATAATGATTGAATCAATATTGCAAATCCATTGTTGGATGATGCAAAAGGGCAGCGTGATTAGCTGTCCAGCAGGTCGGCCAGCAGCATGAGTTCTTTTTGCTTGTATTCGTTGCTGGGCAGCGTGAAGCATTTGGACACTTCTTCGAGTAGTATCTGTATGGTCCTTTTGTGCGAGATGGGTTTGTAGTAGGCGGGTATGGACGGAACGGAAATGCGTTTGAAATAGTTCTCAATATCCTGGTGACTATAGGCCTGTCCGTTTACGCCATCCACATAAAAATGTATCTTCTCTTGCGGATGCCCTATGTAGGTGGCAGCATCGTAATCGGAGTGGTAGAATGCAATAATCAACTGTTTGGGTATGTTGATGATTTTTGCGTTGATGTCGAGCAGTTCGCACATTACCTGGTAGATGATGCCATTGGTAATGGCATTGCCTTTTTTTGTTTCCAGTACTTTGTGTATAAAGAATTCGTCGGGGTTGTTGTAGTTTACTTCCACCCCTTTTAGGTTGTAGTAATTGTACACAATGCTCGATAGTACATTTGCCTGTTCCAGCGGGGTAAGGTAGCTGTTCAGCTCAAGCCATACATTACGCCTTATTTTTTCAATGTCTTGCAGTACGGGGGTGGTGTGCAGGTCGGGGTACTGGAATTTTGAAACGAGCAGTGCACCAAACAGCAGGTCGTGGTAGGCACTGTTGCACCATTCTTTTAAATCGGCGGTAAGGTCGGTAAAGTGCAGGCGGTGAATGAGCATTTCGATACGTTCCTGTATCGCTTCATTCAGTGTGTTTTCCCATAGGTTTTCGAGGTTGGGTATAATGCCTTTGCCAAAGTGGATGATCCGGTCGGATACAGTGTCAAATACTTCCTCGTCGGGGTCATCTATCAGCGTAAATAGGGCATTGATTTCCTTGTTCTCTACCATTGGTTAAGGTTTAAAATGATTGCCAGTTCAGTTGTGTCAGCGTAGCCTGAATATTGAGTAATCATCTTCCGAAATCAAACTACGTTAAATTTAAGTGAACAATCAAACAGAAGTTATTCCACCAATGTGGAAATGATGCGGTGGAAAGTGCATTTTACAATGGGCATTGTTGAGTGGGTTGGCATTGGGCCACCTGAAAACGGACAATTAACAGGGTGTAGTCATTTCTGTGACAAAACTTAATTCAGAACTGGTTATCTTGCGGCGGTTACAAGATTAAAAAAGTGTCCATGTCATCAAACCTAGTTATTCCAAAGTTCCCAACAGTCAAGAATTCGCTGCACACAGAATTAAGAACAAGGGTGCAGAAGTATTTTGACCAGAAGGGAATTTCAGCCACTGGCAATATGAGCCTGTTTTCCAAAGCCATTATATTGGTTGCTGCTTTTATTGCGGTATATGTACACCTTGTATTTTTTACCCCGGCAAGATACATTGCCTGTGCAGAGTGCCTGTTGCTGGGCGGGTTGATTGCAGCTATTGGTTTTAATGTGATGCATGATGGCAGCCACGGTAGCTTTAGCAAGGACAAATGGAAGAACAAACTGGCCGCAGGGTCTTTAAGCATGCTTGGTGCCAGCCATTTTTTATGGAACATGAAGCATAATATGATACACCATAGCTTTACCAATGTTGATGGTGTGGATGATGATATTGAGATTGGCGTTTTGATGCGTTTTGCCCCTACGCAGAAGCGTTATTGGGCTCACCGTTTCCAGCATTTCTATTTCTGTTTCCTGTATATGTTATTGTATGTTTTCTGGATATTTTTTACTGATTATAAAAAGTATTTCCAGAAACGCATTGGTGATGTGCCTTTGAAGAAGATGAGTGCTAAGGACCATATTGAGTTTTGGGTTACCAAACTGTACCATGCAGCGGTATTTATTGTGATACCGATTATATATGTGGGCTGGGCTGCCTGGTTGGTTGGTTTTTTAATTGCAACCACATTTTCCGGTTTTGTATTGAGCATTGTTTTCCAGTTGGCACATACGGTGGAGCATACGCAGTTTCCTGTTGCAGACATTGAATCAAACAAGTTGCCTGACGAGTTTGCGGCACACCAGATAAAGACCACTGCAAATTTTGCAACCAAGAACAAATTGGTGAGCTGGTTGGTAGGTGGACTGAATTTCCAGATAGAGCATCACCTGTTTCCGAAAATTTCGCATGTGCATTACCCCGCTATTAGCGAGATTGTAAAAGCTGTTTGTAACGAATACCAGTTGCAGTACATAGAGTACCCAACCATGCGTGGTGCCGTTGTGGCGCATGTAAGGTTTTTAAGGCAGATGGGTAAGTATGATTAGTGAATAAGGTATAAAGAGTGAGTAAAGTATAAAAGGTATATAAAGTATAAAAGCGATCGGCTTCAAATTATTGAAGCCGATCGCTTTTTAGTAGGTAGTTGCTTTATAAACTTTATATACTTTTTTTACTTCCAATTATTTCCCCAGTACGATCCTGAATGTGGTACCCTTACCAACTTCACTGTTGCTGATATAGATCTGTCCTTTGTGGTACTGTTCAATAATGCGTTTGGTTAATGTAAGCCCAAGGCCCCAGCCCCGTTTCTTGGTAGTGAATCCGGGTTTAAAAACCTTGCTGATGTTCTGTTTGCTGATGCCCTTGCCTGTGTCGGTAATGCCAATCAATATCTGTGAGGCGTTTTCTTTTACGTCAACACTTATTCTGCCCTTGCCTTCCATTGCATCCAGTGCGTTCTTTAATAGGTTTTCAATTACCCAGTCAAACAATGGTGGCGAAATCATGGCCGTTATATTGCTTTCGTTGTTTGTGTTGAATACAAATTCAACCTTGCCGCTTGCACGTTTTTTTATGTAGTCTATCATGTAGCCAATCTGCTCGATAATGTTCTTTTCTTCTAGGTGTGGCTGGCTACCGATTTTTCCGAAGCGGTCTGATATGAGTAAGAGTCTTTGCACATCTTTCTCCATTTCCGGAACAATTTTTTCGTTGCCCTGCACTTCTTTCATCATTTCTAGCCAGCCTTGCAAGCTGGATACGGGCGTGCCCAATTGGTGTGCGGTTTCTTTTGCCATACCAGCCCATAACTGGCTTTGTGTGCTACGGTAATTGGTGCGTTGTGCAATTACAATGATGATGATGAACAGGGCTATTACCACAAGCTGAACAATAGGGTAGTAGCGTACTTCTTTCTGCAGGTCGCTCTCGCCATAATAGTATTTGTTGGCCATGTATGGCTTTTCGCTAATGACCAGTATAATGGGTTTGTTTTGCTGTTGGAATAATACAAGTTGATCGGTTAGGAAGTCCTTGTCTTTTTTGATGCTATTGCTGTCGAGGTTCCTGTAATTGCCGCTGATATGGTCTTTCTCGTCTGTTTCAATAATGGGTATGTCGGTATTGTCTGTAGAAATCTTGGCAGCCAGGTTAATGCTTGCACTGTCCGATGAATTGAGGATCGTTTTTTGGGCCTCAACCCAGGCCTCAACCTTGAGCCTTTCGTCGCGTGCAATTTTTTTTGCAAGGTATTGCGAGTAGAAGATGGTGCCTACAACAATACATATAGCTGCCAATGCCAGTGCCGACCTATAATTGAGCCATTGTTTAATCATGCTTCTAAAATAGTATTATTTTGTGCTATCCTGCAAACATCTGGCATCAATAGCAATAGGCATGTTTTGTCAAGCATGCGTGCCAACAACATATTTTTCCATTTTTTTATTGTACAAATTAACTTTGGGGCCTAATTCGTCGTCTATCGTATAACACCTGTTGCATACTTGTTTCAGGGCATATTTCAATTAATTTCATTTTCATGAAAAGAGCATTACCTGCCAAGGCCTTACTGTTGTCCATACCCATGTTACTGGGCAGCTTATTCATCCACGCACAGGTAACCACCAATGGTGGCTCTGGATTGGCCACTACCTATACCAGCCTTGGTGCGGCCATTACGGCATTGAATGCGGCTACCATAAGCAGCCCTGTTGTTATTAATCTTGCTGCATCCAATCCGCAAACGGCACCAACTGGTGGGTTTGAAATAAGGGCAGAGGGCAGCAGCGTCAACACAATTACCATTAATGGCAATGGCAATACCATTACTGCATCGGCGGCACAGGTTGCCGGCAACCTGTATGATGGTATCGTTAAAATTATTGGAGGGGATTATATAACATTGAATGGTTTTACTTTGATAGAGAATCCCGCAAATACAAACGGCACAGCAGCAACCAATAACATGACGGAGTTTGGTGTTGCCTTGTTTTATTCAACCGCGACCAATGGTGCACAGAACAACACCATTAAAAATTGTACAATCGATCTTGACAGGACTTACCAGAATACATTTGGCATCTATAGCAATTCGGGACATACTGCTACTAACCCTTCAGCTATTGCCAATGCAACTGCCGTAACCGGTAGCAATAGTGGGCTTACGATTGTTGGCAATACGGTTACGGATGTTAATGTGGGTATTGTGTATGTGGGTTCTGCCATTGCCGATATGGAAAACGATGGCTTGACCATTGGTGGGCCAACAGTTGCGTTGGGTAATACGATCAGTAATTTTGGAACGAACAGCATCATTTCTTCTTATGCGAATGTGTCTACCTCCATCAATGGGATATTGTTGCGGTACATCAAGAATTATAATGTTTCGAATAATACGATTACTAGCTCCAATGGTGGACTTTCTACAGGCATCGGCACGTTGAACGGTGTATATGTGCAGAGCGGTACCGCACAGCCTTCGGGTACCATAACCAATACCGTTGCCAATAACACGGTTTCGTTGGTAAGTGGCGTGCCTGTTACACAAATATTCGGTATCCGTTTGGAAGCCTTAACCGCAAATGCAACCACCACATTGAATATTACCGGTAACAGTTTTACAAACTTTAACCATAGTATTGCGGGATCTACCGGTGCCATTACAGGTATTGTAAATGCCGGCGGTGCATTGGTACAGAATATCAGCAATAATAGCTTTGTGAACCTTAGCCCTATAACGGCAGGTTCGTTTACGTTTATCAATAACAATGTTGCTGTGCCCGATGGTGGTTCGCAGGTTATTGGTAGCAATAGCATTGTTACAGGTTTTTCCAAAACGGGCGATGGTGGTTTTGTTACGCTGTTTACATCTTCGGCAGCATCAGGTTCTATGGCAACCATATCGCATAGCAGCAATAATTTTTCCAATATAAATGTGGCGGGAGCTACGGCCATTGCGGGTTGGGTAAGTGGCGATGGTGCAAGTGCCACAAATGGCCCCGTGAAAACGGTAAGCAATAACATATTTGCCAATTGGACTGTTGGTACAGGTAATGTAAATGTATTGACAGTGAACGGATCGGGTGTCAACAGCAATGTGTTCAATAATAGTATCAGCGGTGTTGCCGGGGGCGGAGGCATTGCAGGCATCAATATTATGGGTAATGACAATGCCAATTATTATGGCAATAATATCAATTCGCTTATAGGTTCGTCAGCTGTTGTTAATGGGATTGTATTTACGGGAGCGGCAACAACCAATGTGTTGAATTTGTACAAGAACAAAATCTATAACCTGTCTGCTACTGGTACCGACGGTTTGGTAAATGGCATATCGGTGGATTTTGCTGTCCCTGTTTTGCCTGCCACATCTTCTTTTGCTATTACAGTTTACAACAATCTAATCGGCGACCTGAAAGCACCCAGTGCAAGCAATGCTTCTAGCGATGCAGTAAGGGGCATTAGTGTTACTACAGTGGCAACATCCAATATCAAACTGTATTTTAATACCATTAGTATCAGTGCAACTTCATCGGGTACCAATTTTTCGACGTCGGGCATCTATCATGTACAAAATGCAACGCCAAGTATTGCCAATCTTGATTTGAGGAACAATATCATCATTAATAATTCTGTGGCAAACGGAAGTGGTATTGTGGCAGCATTTAAAAGATCTGCTACTGGGTTGGACAATTACGCTGTTGCATCTAACAACAATATTTTCTATGGAGGAATACCGTCTGCCAAGAATGTTATCTATTATAACGGAACAGCATACCAAACAATGAATGATTTTAAAATATTGGTTGCTGCACGGGAAACAGCCAGCAAAACGGAGAATGTTTCGTTTTTAAGCACTGCGGGGGCTAATGCCAATTTTTTGCATATCAATCCTATTGTACCTACTTTTTGTGAAAGTGGGGGAGTAGGCGTTGCAGGCATAATAGATGATTACGATGGCAACATCCGTTCTTTGCCACCGGATATTGGTGCAGATGAATTTGTGGGAGTGGTTGTTCCGGTATCGTTGCTGAATTTTACAGGTACTAAGCAGCCCTCTGGTAATTTATTAAATTGGGTGACGGCAAACGAAGTGAACAACACTGGTTTTGAACTGCAACGGAGTGCCGATGGGATGAATTATAACAGAATTACATTTATATCAAGCAAAGCGGTAAATGGAAACAGCAATGGCAGTTTGGCTTATTCATTTACTGACAAGAACCAGCTAGGCATCGATGCTTATTATAGGTTGAAGCAGGTGGACAAGGACGGTATGTTTAATCTTAGTACGGTGGTATTGATAAAAGGCAGTAAAGCAAGTAGCCTTGAAATACTAAGCACCTATCCCAACCCCGCTGCCAATTATTTGAATGTTATAGTTGCTTCGCCACAGATAAATACCATTAATCTAATTGTGTGTGATCTTTCGGGGAAAATTGTGTTGCGTAAACAGGCATCGGTAGTTGAGGGGGACAATACCATTCAATTCAATATTGGGGCACTTGCCAAAGGCTCTTATACCGTTAAGGCATTGTGCAATGATGGTAGCCCAATTGGTACTACAGGCAAGTTTATAAAGCAGTAAATAACCAACAAATAAGGAGGGTTACGGCAGAAAATCGGTGAGTAAAAAGCAAAATATTGCAATTTGACTATTTTTTTTGCGGGTTTAATTCAATTTTACTAATTTGAAGCCTGCAAAACGTGCAATTTTTTTACAACCAAAATCTTCCTCCTTATGAGCAAAAATTTATCTCAGAAACTTTTATTGGTTTGCGGGCTGCTTTTTTGTAGCAGTGCTATTGTAAGGTCACAGGTAACTACCAATGGTGGTTCCGGTCTTGCTGCTACTTACACCAGTCTGGATGCTGCCATTACAGCTTTGAATGCCGCAACAATTACCAGTCCGGTTGTAATAACACTAACGGCGGGCAATCCGCAAACGGCACCAAGTGGTGGGTATGAAATTAAAGCGGAAGGTTCAACTGTAAATACAATTAGAATAGTAGGCAATAATAATACGATTACAGCCTCTAATGCTCTAGCTTCAGGTAGTTTGACCGATGCGATATTCAAAATTATTGGTGCTGATTATGTTAGCTTAGAAAACTTTGTAATGACAGAAAATGCTGCTAATACAGTTACTGCTGAAGCCACAAATAATATGACAGAATGGGGAGTTGCAGTTATCTATTCCAGTGTTACAAATGGAGCTCAAAATAACACAATAAAAGGGTGCTCAATTAGTTTAAATAGACTATACCAAAACACATTTGGGATTTATTCCAATTCAAACCATTCTGCTACAAGCATACCTGCAGGGTTTCCAGCTACCTCAATTACTGGAAGCAACAGTGGTTTGAAAATTTCAAGTAATGCAATAACGAACGTAAATGTAGGAATTGTTGTACTAGGTCCAAGTATGTCTGGTGCTGAAAATGACGGTATTGTTATTGGAGGAACAACACCTGCTGAAGGTAATACGATTACAAATTTTGGCACTACTGGTACCTTTTCGGCATTTGCCAATGTTTCAGCTACTGTTAATGGCATCCTAGTTAGGTTTATAAAAAACTGTACTGTTTCTAATAATAATATTTCGAGTTCTGATGGGGGAACTATTGCTGGCTCTTTAAGGGGGATTTATTTTCCAACAGTTAGCACTGCTCCAAGTGGTGATATCGTCAATAATATTAATAATAATACTATTTCTTTGAAAAGCGGTGTCTTGGCAGGAGCTGTTCAAGGAATTTCTCTTGAAGTTAATACGGCAACTTCTTCTACAGAGCTTAACGTTAATAATAATAATTTTACAAGCCTTGGTCACTCTATTGCAGGGGCATCAGGTGCTATAAATGGTATTCTTAATGCCTCTATTCCTCTTTTATTGAGTATTAGCAATAATAAGTTTACTAATTTGAATCCAAATACTACTGGCTCATTTACCTTTCTTTCAAGTAGTGTGTTGATGCCTGTAGGTGGCTATCATGTAGTTAATGGAAATTCAATTGTAACTGCTTTTAGTAAAACAGGCGATGGAGGAACTGTAACTTTGTTTACCACTACTTCGAATACCCCTTCAGGGGTTACTTCATCTGCAAGTAATAATGATTTTTCAAATATAACTGTTGTTGGGGCTACAGCTATTGCTGGTTGGATTAGTAGGGATGGAGCTAACTCAACTAGTGGTCCAAGCAAATCTGTTAGTAACAACACATTTAATAATTGGACTGCTGGAACTGGTGCTATTACTGTTTTAACTATTAATGCAAGTGCTATTGGAAGTATTCATACTGGCAATACAGTAACAAATATTTCAAGTGGAGGAGCAGTAATTGGTGTTAATTTATTGGCAAATGAGAATGGCAGTTTTAGTGGTAATAACATTAATGGGTTGACTGTTACAGGTGGAGTTGTCGTTTCTGGAATTGTTTTGTCTGGTACTGCTGCTACAAACAAGCCAAATGTGTTTAAAAACAAAATCTATAACCTTACTGCAAATAACGCAAGTGGTAGCGTAAATGGTATTTTGGTTTCACATACAGGTGTTGGAGTTATTGCTACAATTGCTAATAATATTATTGGCGACTTAAAGGCTCCAATAGCAAACAATGATCAAATAGACGTTGTTCGAGGGATAAGCATTACTGCTACATCTACGACTGCAAACATTAATGTCTATTTTAATACTATTTATTTAAACGCAACTTCTACCGGAGGCAATTTCTCTAGTTCTGGTATTTATCATACGCAAAATGCAACTGCCAGTACCGCCGTTCTTGATCTTAGGAGCAATATTGTGATTAATACTTCCACAGCAGTAGGTGCGGGAGCTTCTACTGCGGCATTTAGAAGATCTGCAGCTGGTTTGGATAATTATGCCACAACATCTAACAACAATATGTTTTATGCTGGTACGCCTTCTGTAACAAACAACATTTACAATAATGGGACTGCTTATCAAACATTGACGGATTTTCAAACATTGGTTGCAACAAGGGAAACAGCAAGCAAAACAGAAAATACAGTTTTAGGATTTGTAAGTACCAGTGGTGCCAATGCTGGTTTTTTACATATTAGGCCGGGTACGATGACGGTTTGTGAAAGCAGGGGTGGAACTGGTACTGGTATTTCAGATGATTTTGATGGCGATGCACGTGCCGGTTTACCAGATATTGGGGCAGATGAATTTGTAGGTGTTGTGCCCATTACTTTGGCAAGCTTTACCGGTACTAAACAAACAGCCGGAAACCTGTTGAGCTGGACAACTGCAACAGAACTGAACAATACCGGCTTTGAACTGCAACGCAGTGCAGATGGGGTGAACTTTAGTGCATTGGTATTTGTGCCCAGCAAGGCCGACAATGGAAACAGCAACAGCAATTTGTCTTATTCTTATGTTGACAAGAAATCATTGGCAACTGGTTACTATAGGTTGAAGCAAATAGATAAAGACGGCAAGTCTAGTCTTAGTGCCATTGTATTGCTAAAAGGCAATAAGGCCAATGGTATCGAGCTGACCAGCATCTATCCAAATCCGGCAATCAACAATTTGAATATTGTTCTTGCATCTTCAAAAACAACCAATGTTAGTCTTTTGATCAGTGACCTTTCCGGTAAGACTATCTTGATGCAGCAGGCATCGGTGATTGATGGCGACAATGCCGTTAAGATAAACGTAAGCTTGCTTGCAAAAGGTACTTATACCATTAAAGCCATTAGCAACGATGGTAGCGAAACTGCCATCGGCAAATTCATCAAACAATAACATTCAACTAACGGAGCAATAAAAAATGCACTCCCCAAAAGGAGTGCATTTTTTATTGTTTACATTTGCAGTTATGACAATAGAAAAAATCGAATCAATGCGGAACAGGGTTAGTGTTCTAAGGAGGTTTCTTTGACTACGATAACCGTAAAACAAAAGTAGAACAGGATAAGCAGCTTTCCCTCTCCCCGGGCTTTTGGGACGATAATGTTCGTGCCACAGCCACCATGAAAGAAATTAAGGTAAACGAGTACTGGATGAAACTCTATACACAGTTGGAAACTGCTGTGGAAGATTTTGTGGTGCTCTTTGAGTTCTTTAAAGGCGGTGATGCCACCGAGGATGAAACCCAGGCTGCTTACGATGCAGCCATGGCATTAATTGAAGATGCCGAATTTAAAAGTACACTGAACCAGCCGGAAGATGAACTGAGTGCCGTTGTGCAAATCAACTCTGGTGCCGGTGGAACCGAGAGCCAGGACTGGGCCGAAATGCTGCTACGCATGTACCGCATGTATGGCGAAAAGCAGGGCTGGAAGGTAACGGAACTCGACTTTCAGGAAGGTGACGGTGCAGGGATCAAAACTGCAACATTGCAATTTGATGGCGACTTCGCCTACGGTTTTACCAAAGCTGAAAGCGGTGTGCACCGGTTGGTACGTATATCGCCGTTTGACAGCAATGCACGTAGGCATACAAGTTTTGCATCGGTATTTGTGTACCCCTTGGTGGATGATACCATTACGATTGAAATTAACCCGGCAGATGTAAAGATGGAAACAGCCCGTAGTGGCGGTGCCGGTGGGCAGAACGTAAACAAGGTAGAAACGAAAGTAATGCTGACGCATATACCCACAGGTTATGTGGTGGTTTGCCAAACAGAACGCAGCCAGTTGGGCAACCGTGAAAAGGCAATGACCATGCTTAAGAGCAGGCTGTATGAAGAAGAACTACGTAAACGGGAAGAAGCCAAGAATGCAACCAATGCCAACAAGAAAAAAATTGAGTGGGGAAGCCAGATCAGAAGCTATGTCTTCCATCCATATAAAATGATCAAGGACCATAGAACGGATTATGAAGTAGGGAATGTTGGTCCTGTAATGGATGGTGAACTGGATGGGTTCATAAAAGCCTATTTGATGTTGGAAAAGGAAGACAACTAAAAAACTGGACCCTACCAACTTGGTGGGGTTCTTTATTTGGTGATGTAGGAAAACTTTTCTTTCAATTGTAGGAATGGTTTCTCGAAATATGCGTAACTGAGCTTACTGATTAGGATGGTTAGTAATAGTGCAATACCTGTTTCCAGTAGCATTACCTGCATGAAACTATGGTTGAGGTGGAATTGTTGTGTAAGTGTGGTTGTAACCAATATACCAATGAAATGAAGACAATACAGGCCATAAGAAATGATGCCTAAGCTACTTGCCCATTTAATGTGCTTCATTTTGAATAGGGAATTGTTGCAAAAATTCTGCTCTAGGATAATGAACAATATAATGATGGCAATCAACGAACGTTCAACAATGCGTATATAATAATTACCCATCAACAATTCCCTCCTGAAAAAAAACACGCATGCAAAAAGAAAGTAAATGATCAATATTTGCCATTGCTTCCAGCCAGCAATCTTTTGTTTCCATTTTTCCTGTTGAACAAGATAGGCACCCCAGGCCCCGATTGTCATATCGCCAATGCAAGAAAGGGTATGCTTCTCATGCATTTGATAACTGTCGTTGAATGCCCTGAATACAAATGTTGTCAATAGGATAGTTGCAAAAAGTAAATTGTATTTTTTATGGGGCACAATAGTCAAGAGCAATGGCCATATTAAATAAAACTGTTCTTCCACAGCAATGCTCCATAATACGCCAAGTATGGATGAATCGGGTACACCTTTATGGATACCTTCGAAATTGCTGGTAAATGTGAGGTAATGAAGGAATGTGGCCGTTTCATTGGGTGTTTTGCCAAAGTATGCTTTGCAGTAAGGAAAAACAACAAAGCCAAAGAACACACATAAAAAATAGAGTGGCCAGATGCGTAATATCCTCCGCAGGTAAAAGTTGATAATATTGATTTTGCCGTTGAGCTGTTTTTCTTGCAACAATAAATAGGTGATCAAAAAACCACTTAGCACGAAGAAGAAATTAACACCCAGGTTACCATTGCCAAATATGCCTTGCTTAATAAAATGGTAAGCATCCGTATCGATGATGTAAGTATAACTTGTTGCAAAACTGTGGTAAAAAAATACAGACAGGAAACATAAAAAACGCAAGCCATCGAGATTGGCAAAAAAAATGGATGTCTGTTTTTTCATATTCAATTAGTAGGATTGCTGGTTATTGATGTTGAAAAACGCAGCCAGATAAAGCCAACAATCATTGCCAATAAAGAAGCTGCCAATACAGAAATTTTTGCAATGTCTTGCTCGGTTGCAGAAGGAAAGGCCAAGGTGGCAATAAAGATGCTCATGGTAAAGCCTATGCCCGCCAATATACCTGCACCAATTAACTGTTTCCAACAGGTTCCATTGGGTAACTCTGCTAGGTTGAACCTGGTTAAGATAAAAGAAGACAGGCAGATGCCCAATGGCTTGCCAATAAATAGTGCCACAACAATGCCCCAACTTAAACTACTGTTGAGTGCCTGTAAGCTATTTGCAGGAAAGGCAATGGCTGTATTGGCCAATGCAAAAATGGGCATGATTAAAAAATAAACAGGTGTATGCAGCTTCAGTTCAAACTTTTCTAAAAGCCTTGCCGGAACCAGGAAGGCAAATATTACCCCGGCTACTGTTGCATGTATGCCCGAGTTGAACATGCAATACCATAGTAAGCTACCAAGTACAATATGCCCCAATCCGAATGGTAGCTTGAATCTGTTTAACAATAGCAATATGCCTACTATAATACCAGCACCTAATAGGTACAGTAGTTGCAGCTTGCCCCCATAAAAAACGGCTATTACAACAATGGCACCCAAATCGTCTATGATGGCCAATGCTGTCAGGAATACTTTTAATGCCACCGGTACCCGGTTACCCAATAAAGAAGCAACGCCTAATGTAAAAGCGATGTCGGTTGCCGTTGGTATGGCCCAACCTTTTGTATAGAGAGAGTTTGAATTGAACAGCATAAACAGAATAGCTGGTACCAACATGCCACCAATGGCTGCCACAACCGGCAGTAAGGATTTTTTAATGGAAGCCAATTCGCCACTCACCATTTCCCTTTTTATCTCCATACCAGCCAAAAAGAAGAAAAGTGCCATCAATAAATCGTTGATGACGATTAAAGGCGAGTTGGGCAATGATAGGTAACCCAGGTGTACATGATGCTCCTGTGTTCCATTAAAACCTGTTTCCCAAAAATGCCTGTAACCCTCACTGCTAAAGGGCATATTTGCCAATAGCAGCGAAACGAATGTGCAGCTTAATAGCACAATGCCAATAGCCCGGCTATCGTGAATGAATTCAGTTAATGGATGCAGGAAAGTATGTCTTAAAAAATTAAGCATACGGCAAAATACAATACTAATACTACTTTAAACAGTGTTTGTTATTAATTGCTCAATATCTCGAACTTGCTTTTGGGCCTTTTGTCATCCAGCCACTTAAAGCCACGTAAGCGTAGTTCCTTATGGTCCACTTGTCCCATTGGGTAGGTTGTGCCTTCCAGTTTGTTCCTGAACACCACACGCTGGGGCTTGCCATCGGTAAAGTACATGTCTATAACATCGGATGTGGCTTTGTTCACGCCAAAGAATTTCCCATAATCATCCAGCCCGTAATACACGCTTTCTGCAGGGCTTCCCTTGGTACGTAGGTAATTGATCTTTCCGTCAACAAAAAAAGCATTCATGGTCTTGCCCGCAACCTGATTGTAATAATCAAGGCCTGCATTGCTTATGGCCATTGCATTTTCAAACACACGGGCTTTTTGCGGTTTGTTGTTTTGCAGGTACAAATAAATGGTATCGCCGGTCAACTGGTTTTCCTGTCCCCAAACTACTGGGTTCTTAAACAGCCGGAATGCAGAATCTTTGGGCGAATAAAAAAGGCTGTCGCCAATGGCTTGTGTGGAGTCCGAAAAAATCCTTACATGCGAATAGGCTTCAAAGAACTTATCATTAGCAGTATCTTTTTTATTGGCCTGTAGCAGTTTGCCTGTAATGGAATCCCTGATGGAAGGCACATCCCTTTCCGTTACCAGGTCAGATAGCCTGGCAGAATATAACGTATCGGCACGTACAAAAATCGAATCCAGCCCCTGTTTGATTAACAGTATCGGGTTCTGTGTTGCACGGTACGAGCCTTTCTTGTTGTCTGTTTCCAAATGGTTGGCTATAAGGTCATAGCCCTTGGCTGTGTCTTTGGACTTGTACACCACATCGCCCTTGAATTCGGCCTTGCCTGTGGAATCGTCAAAAACCATGTCTTTGGCCCTAATGGTTGCCGAACTGTCTTCAATAACCGAGTTGCTACCAAAATAGGCTTTCTTGGTTTTCAGGTTATACCAACCGTCCCTTGTCTTTATCTTCCGGCCACTGGTTAATATCCTGGTGGGTGATACAAATGTGGTCAAATCCGTATAGGTATTGTATTGCAGGGTATCGGTGGTTATGTCAAACCCCGGGTCTTTCAATACCACGTTCTTCTTAAAAAACACGTCCCTTGTATCGCCATAATAATAACCTTCCTTACTGGTAAGTACAGTTTTGCCATTTACAACCTTGCCACCTTTTAGGTAAGTGCCAATTTTGGTATTCAGGTCATACTCCAGTTCGTCTGTGGTAAGTGTTGCCTTGCCATCCGTAAGCTTTACATTTTTGTTGAGGTAAGCTTTTTTCTCCTTGCCTAAATACCGCAAGTAATCCGAATGCGTATGCACACTATCTGCATCATTAATGTGCACATGCCCAAACGCTTCTAAAATATTCAGCTTCTGGTTCAGCACGGCACTGTCTGCATAAAATTTCGTTTTGTCCTGCCATACTTCCACAGTACCTGCAAGTGTCATGTATTGTGTACTGTCGCCTTTGGCAAATGATGACCTGTCAGCATGTATTATCTGCAAGTGCTTCATGGCACCCGGTGCAGGTTTAATGGTATCTACTTTTTGCTGTGCCGTAACAATGCCGGATAGCATTACCAGTAATAAGAAGAGGTATGTAGATTTTTTGTGCAATAGGTATGGGTTAAGTGATAGGGGCCTTTGTACAAACATATTCCAATAAAATAATACAATTTGTTAAGGCTTACCGGTGCTGTCGTTTAAAGGTGCCGTCAACGGACCGCTCTTGTCTTTTTTGCCAAACACCGAAATGTTTACATAACGTTTGGGATGCACACGTAAATCGTCCATTAAGATATTGGCACTACGAACGGTATTGGTAAGGTTGTTATACAGGGTCTTGTCCGTCATCAACAAACCAAGTGAGCCATCTTTACTGGCTACTTTTTCCAACAGCCCGTTTACTTTGTCCATTGCTGCTTTCAATTTCTCTACCGAGCCTGTAATGTCGGCCTTTGATAAATTGCCCGTTGTTGTTTCCAGGTTGTTCAAAGTGGCCGTTACCTTTTCATTATTGTCTGCAAGGTTCTTGGTAAAGGCATTCACATTGTTCATGCTTTGTGCAATGCTGCCCGACTGTGCATTCAGCATCTGCTCAATAGATGCGGCACTGCCTATAAGGCTTGCTGTTGTCCTGTTCATATTGGCAATAACACCTTGCAGGTTGTTTTTGGCAGTGGCATCAAATACCGAATTGATGTTTCGCAACACACTGTCCAATGTATGTGTGGTTTCTTTTAGCTGGTCGGCCACTGGTCCCAATTTGTTGGTAAGCGAAGCCAGCAGTCCTGCATCGTTGGCCGTGGCAATTTTTTCGCCCGACTTTAAAAAATTGGCACTGTTGCCCAACTTTATTTCTATGCTGGGTGTGCCCAATGGGTTGCTCGAAATGGAAGCAACGGAGTTGTCGGGTATATTATAATTGCTCTTCAGCTTTATGGCAATGTGGATGGTTTTTAAATTGGCATCGGTATTCTCAATTTCATAAACCGAACCTACCTGGTAACCATTAATGAAAACAGGGTTCGAAACCATCAGCCCCTTGGCATCCGGGTACTCGGCATAAATGAAATTGCCTGTTTTAAACATGGTCCTTCCCTTCAAGAAATTAAATCCAAGAATCAATAGTACAATAGCAATGGCTGTTAATGCACCCACCTTAGTTTCATTAGAGATTTTCATGTAGCAAATCTAAGGGATATTAAGTAGCTGTAAAAGTGCGGGTTATTAAAACGGAATGGCCTATTGTTACGGGCAATATTGCATACAATGCACTGCATGGGCGTCGCACCCATCAACAATAGGGCAAAGCCCGGTCCGTTCAAACGTAGCAAGCATCCATTATTGAAACAATAGTCCTAATAAAACAAAATGCCCTGCTTGTTTACAAGCAGGGCATTCAAAAAATTATTTACTCCGTTTATTTAGGTGTGGCAGTTGTTGTTTCTGCTGGTTTAACGCCTTTTGTTTCCAAGGTAAACTTGTAGCGTTTTACTGCCCTTGTTATTACTTCGGCCACTTCCTTCTGGCCCTCTTTGCTATTCAGGTAATCTTCTTCTTCCGGGTTCGATATAAAGCCTGTTTCTACCAATATTGCAGGCATGGCCACTGCTTGCAATACCCATATACCTTTACCCCTTTGCTGTGCCTGCCTACTGTTGCGGCCTGTTTTTTTGAACTCTTCTTCCACGGTTAATGCCAGCCTTGCACTACGGTCAAAAAACTGCTTGGTCTTAATGGAATACAGGATCATTTTTTCCGGGTCCCTTTTTTCAAATGCATCCAGTTCCTTCAAGGTAGCACTGTCCATAAACATATCTTCATGGGTTTCCAATGCTTTTTCCTTGGCTGTTGTCTTGTTAATGTTCCAGATAAAAGTCTCCGTGCCCTTTACATCGCTGGGGCTGTACCAAGTACGGTACTGTTTCACCTTACGGGTATAGGTCTTTTTCTTTTTGCCTTTGCCCTTGGTATAGGTTTCGGTTTTGTAACCGGTAAATTCGGTATGTCTTTGACCCGGTGCCCAGTTGCAATGCACGCAAATGAACAGGTCGCCTTTGGCATCGTTGGCTTTATTGGCTTTCACAATCGGGCTGTCAAAAATGTCGGTGGTACGGGTCATATAGGTTTCCACATCCGGAATCTGTTCCTCGATTTCTTTTTGCAAGGCAAATGCAATTGCCAGTGATACCGTTTTTTCATTGGAGTATTTGCCAGTGGCACCAATGTCCTGGCCACCATGCCCGGCATCAATCACAATTCTTCTCAGCTTCTGCTTCTGTATGGGCGGTCTGTTGCTTTTTATGGTAAAGGCCGTAAGGCAAAGGCTGCCCAGGGTTAATACGGCGGGTATGAAAGCTTTTTTTAACATCATATCAATTCGTTAAAGAAAAAGGTATAAAATTCAATTTGTTTTTTAGCTCCTATTTTTGCTTCTAACAACCATGAGCCAATTGTACAAATTTAACGCAAAAACCTTTACTGCTATTGTTGCTATTGCCTTGGTGTTGTTATTAACGCTCAAAGTACGGGCAACCTACAAAAGACCCAGCAACTTTTTAATTTCATTAACAGCAATTGGCGATACCATTATACCCGGCACTGGCGGTATAAAACCGGTTAGGATAAACACTGCATTGCCTGCACAGCATGTACAGCCAGATACAACCATTAAAAAAGATACTACCGGAAAAAAAGTTGCCACCATTGATACCTTCCATATTTCTAAGGACTCTTTACAGGCACCTGTAAAGTATGCGGCAGAAGATTCGGGCGTGTTGATTATTACCACCAAGGAATTTATATTGTATGGCAAGGCCCAGACCCATTATGAGGATATGGATGTGGAAGCGGCTACCATCCATTACGAACAGTCAAAACAACAGATCAAGGCAAAAGGTTCCAGCGATACATCGGCCAATTCGTTGAACAAGACCAAGTTTAACCAGGGCGGTATGAAAACCCTGAGCGATTCTATAGTGTACAATTTAAAGACACAAAAAGGGATTACTTATAACACCTATTTTCAGCAGGACGAACTTTTTGTGAACGCAAATAAGTTGAAGAAAACAGACAGCAATGTGGTGTTTGCATACCGGGCAAGTTTCACTACCTGTAACCTGGATACGCCGCATTTTGTTTTCCGTACCAAGAAAATGAAAATCATCAGCAATAAGATTGGTGTTAGCGGGCCTGCCCACCCCGAGTTTGAAGGCGTGCCCATACCCGTTTATATCCCGTTTGGCATTTACCCGCTAAACCGTGGCAGGCACTCCGGTGTATTGGTGCCAACGTTTAACAGCAGTGAGGATTTTGGTCTGGGGCTGGAAGGCTTGGGTTATTATAAAGTTTTTGGCGACAATGTGGATGTTACCACAAGGGCCAATATTTATTCTTATGGTGGCTGGAGCCTGAATGTGAACCCCAAGTATTTGAAGCGTTATCAATACACGGGCAACTTCAACCTTTCTTTACAGAAGTCTAAACTACTGAACCGTTACAATACCAAGCTGGAAAATGAGTTTACCACTACTTCTACTTTCATGATCAACTGGAGCCATTCACGCGACAGCCGTGCAAGGCCGGGTACCACGTTTAATGCGAGTGTGAATTTTGGTAGCACCAAGTTCAACCAATATATATTGAACAACCCTTACCAGAATTTCAATAACCAGTTGGGTTCATCCATTGCCTATACCAAAGACTGGAACGGTAAATACAATTTATCGCTGAATGCCAACCATAACCAGAACAGTGTAACGCATTTGGTAAACATGAGCCTGCCCAATGCTTCTTTCAACGTGGTTACATTATATCCTTTCCAAAAGAAGGAACAAGCAGGTACACCTAAATGGTACGAGAAATTGGGTGTGGGTTATTCGGGCAACTTCCAGAACAACATCTCTTTTTACGACACCGCTTTTAAAGCAAGCAAACTGTTGGATACTTTAATGTGGGGTGCCGACCATAATATTCCAATTACACTGTCCCTGCCTTCATTGGGGCCCATCACTATCGGCCCTTCCATTGCGTTTCAGCAACGTTGGTTTGGCCAGTCCGTTATCAGGGAATGGGACCCGACGGATTCAACCGTAAAAATGCATCTTAAAAAAGGCTTTGGCATACAGAACCAAATGAGTTTTGGTGTAAGTGCCAGCACCAGGATTTTTGGTACTTACCTGTTCAAAAAAGGCAACCTGAAAGCCATCAGGCATGAAATAAGACCAAGCATTGGCTTTAGTTACAAGCCCGACCTGGTGAGTAAGGATTTCTATGCCGTACAGGTGGATACCTCGGGGCGTAAGCTTACTTTTTCGAAGTATGATGGTGGGCTGTATGGCTCTTATGCACAGGGCAATTTTGGCGGCATCAACTTTGGTATAGACAACCTGCTGGAGATGAAAGTGAAAAACAAAAAAGATACGGCGGCTGCCAGCGACAAGAAAGTGAAACTGATTGACGGTTTCGGTTTCAACTCATCATACAATCTACTGGCCGATAGCTTTGCACTGGGTGCCTTTAATTTTTATTTACGTAGTACCCTGTTCGAAAAAATTAATATTACGGCCAATGCAAATATGGACCCTTATCAGGTAGACAAGTATGGTACACGTATAAACAGCCTGATGATTAGAAAAGGCAAGCTGGGTAGGATAACCAGCGGAAGCCTTGCAATGTCTACCAGCTTTCAAAGCAAATCGAAAGATGGCAAAACCGATAAGGAAAGGCTTGCAAGTACCAACGACCCTTTCATGACACCCGATGAACAGCTAAGGCAATTGCAATACGCAAGGGAGAACCCTGCAGAGTTTACGGACTTCAATATTCCCTGGAAAATTGACCTCTCTTATTCGCTTTCCTTTAACCGGGTGCTAAAGGCAGATTATAGCGGGTACACCACAGATGTTTATTCCAGCATAAACTTTAATGGCGACTTTAGCCTTACCCCAAAATGGAAGGCAGGTGGTACCGGCTACTATAATGTAAAAACGTTTAAGCTGGAGCAGTTCAGCATGTTTGTAAGCCGCGAAATGCACTGCTGGCAACTGTCTATAAACGTTACGCCTATTGGTTTGTACCGCTCCTTCAACTTTACCATCAGCCCAAAGAGTGGCATATTGAGGGATTTGAAAATAAATAGAAGCAGGACCTTCTCCAATTATTAATGGGGATTATTAATAACAGTTTTGTGTACGCTTCTATCAAAGCCCAATCCTGTTCAACTGTTGATGGGTGCGACGCCTCCAATGCCCATTCATATTCTATAGCTAAGTACAAAAAAAATTGCTTTTGTTTTATTGATGCGAGCAATAATAATCCCACATGATCCTGAACACTTTTTCCTTTAGCTCCTTGGTAGAGATATTGTCAACTGCAATTGGTGGCAGAAAATGCATCTCCAACTGCTGCGGCATCAGGTAAAAAAAACGGTTGGTAGGCAAGGCCTTGTTGGTGTTGAACAAGAGGCAAGGTATAACAGGTGTCTGCGTATCAATGGCCAGTTTAAAAGCACCATCGTAAAACTGTTTCAATGGGTCTGCTGTCCTGTTGCGTGTACCTTCAGGGTAAATGCACATGTGCATATTGTTGGCAAGCGTCTTCTTCATGTCCTCAAAACTTTTCCTGCGGCTAGCATCGCTTTTCCTGTCCACCAGAATAGAGCCCTTGCTATAGAACCAGCCAAACAAAGGAATTTTGGCAAAATTCTTTTTGGCAATCGTCTTATTGGCCCCCGGAATATAAGGACAAGTAATGGGTACATCCATCAAGGTATTATGGTTGCAGGTAATAACGTATGGCTTCCCGTTTTCAAAATGTTCCTTTCCTTTAACCGTTAGCGGGCAACCAATCAACCGCAGCCATACGTTCATCCAGACTTTTGCTGTGGCAATAAAAAAACGTTGCCCTTTAGGCTCAGGAATTAAGTAACTGATCATCGACGGAATAAAAATGATCAGGAACGTAGCAACAAAACTTAGCAGCCCCCACAATGCCCAAACCCTTGCAAAAATGTTTTTTACAAATTCCACAAAACCGGTTCTTTCTTTTTGTTGCATATTTATTTTTATTTATGCGTATTTTAACTGCTTATTTTCTGCCTGCCTCAACATTCCAATCAATGGGCGATAGGCCTTGCTTCATCAACAGTTCATTTGTCCTGCTGAATTGTTTGCTGCCAAAAAAGCCCCTGTCGGCACTAAAGGGCGATGGATGGGCCGATTTCAGTACATGGTGTTTTGTCTCGTCAATCAGCACCTGCTTCTGCTGTGCAAAATTGCCCCATAACAAAAACACCACGCCTGTTTTTTCTTCCGATATTTTTTTGATCACTGCATCGGTAAAATCCATCCAGCCGATCTTGCTATGGCTTGCAGGTTCATTGGCACGTACCGTTAATACGGCGTTCAGCAGCAGTACGCCTTGCTCAGCCCAACTGGTAAGGTTGCCGCTTGTTGGTATGGGCATGCCGATATCCGTCTTTAATTCCTTGTAAATATTTACCAGCGATGGGGGAGGCTTCACACCATCCGGCACGCTGAAACTCAATCCCATTGCCTGTCCTGGACCATGATAAGGGTCCTGGCCAAGCAGCACCACTTTTACTTTGTCGAATGGTGTTTTGGCAAAGGCATTGAATATAAGCTGGCCCGGCGGGTAAATGGTTTTGCCCGTGGCCCTTTCCGTTTTTAAATGCGTAATCACTTGTAAAAAATAAGGCTTGGTAAACTCGCCTTTCAGAACCTGCTTCCAGCTATCTTCTATTTGTACGTCCATAGTTGTGCATACTATTTACAACGAATGTACATATAGTTGTTGCTGCATAAAAATGTAAGCAATTTTTTTGGTTACAGGCTGTGGTGCATTGTTCACCGTTCGTGGCGTCGCTCCCATGAGCAGTTGAACAGGGTTGGACTTTTAACGGAGCGTGAGGAATGGGCTGTATAAAAATAAATGTAAAAATTACACTTATTTAAGAAAAACGCCTACATTAGCTTTCTCAATTAACGATTTGCTCAATATACCATGACCCACAACTCTTATGTAATAGGCGTAGATTACGGAACGGATTCTGTCCGCTCCATCATAGCCGATGCCAACAATGGCAACGAAATTGCTTCCTCCATTTTCTATTATCCACGCTGGAAAAAACAGTTGTACTGCAACGCGGCTGCCAACCAGTTCCGCCAGCACCCGTTGGATTATATAGAAGGTTTGGAATATACCATTAAAGACTGTTTGCAAAAAGCAGGCACTGCCGTTGCAGCCAATATAAAGGGCATTGCAGTGGATACCACAGGCTCAACACCTGTTGCGGTGGATGTGCACGGACAGCCTTTGGCATTGCTGCCCGAGTTTGCCGAAAACCCCAACGCCATGTTCGTGTTATGGAAAGACCATACAAGTGTACAGGAAGCTACCGAAATAAATGAACATGCAACAAAATTCGATACCAATTATTTACAGTTTGTTGGTGGCATATATAGCAGCGAATGGTTCTGGGCAAAACTCTTGCATGTGCTCCGTGAAGATGAACAAGTAAAGGATGCTATTCATAGTTGGGTAGAGCATTGCGACTGGATACCTTTCTTATTAACGGGTGGCAATGATGTTACCCAAATAAAACGTGGCGTTTGCAGTGCAGGCCACAAAGGTTTATGGAATGCCAGTTTTGGTGGCTATCCACCCAACCAGTTTTTTGCTTCATTGGATGCGGTGCTGGATGGTTTCACTGCAAAACTTCCTGTTGAAACATTCACTGCTGCACAACCTGCAGGTAACCTGTCTGCCGAATGGGCACAGCGTTTAGGCCTGTCAACAGATGTAGTGATTGCCATTGGTGCATTTGATGCACACATGGGTGCAGTTGGCGGTCAGATAGAACCATACTATTTAAGCAAGGTAATGGGTACATCCACCTGCGATATGTTGGTTGCATCAATAAGTGAAGTTGGTGATACTTTGGTGAATGGTATTTGTGGTCAAGTGGATGGTTCTGTTATACCCAATATGATTGGTATGGAAGCAGGACAATCCGCCTTTGGCGATGCTTATGCTTGGTTAAAAAATCTGTTAGCCTGGCCTTTAAGTCTATTGGATGATGAAAATTTGAAACAACAAATCAATGATAAAATAATTGCAGAACTCTCCAAGCAGGCTGCACAGCTTCCATTGAATGAAAAAGATGAATTGGCTATTGATTGGTTAAATGGAAGAAGGACACCCGATGCCAATCAATTGCTTAAAGGGGCATTCACAGGATTGAATTTAGGTACAGATGCACCACGTATGTTCAAGGCATTGGTTGAAGCTACCTGCTTTGGTGCAAAAGCAATCGTGGAAAGGTTTATAGAGCAGGGCATACCTGTAAAAGGATTGATTGGTTTGGGTGGCGTGGCAAAAAAATCGCCCTACATCATGCAGGTAATGGCCGATGTAATGGACATGCCCATTCGCATACACAAAAGCGAGCAGACCTGTGCCGCAGGTGCCGCCATGTTTGCAGCAACAGCAGCAGGTTTATATACCAAAGTAGAAGATGCCATGAATGCCATGGGGCAGGGCTTTGATGCAGTGTACCATCCTAATGAAAGCAATACTGTATTTTATAAAAAACGTTTTGGGCAATACAAGGAGCTGGGAAATTTCTTGGAAAAAGGGATATGAATTTTAGCGTGTCAGCCTGAGCTTGTCGAAGACGGTTTTATTGATTCGGTTTCGACAAGCTCAACCTGACATTCAGTTTTAAATAAACGATCATGAGTAAACATCAACACATAAAAGAAGAGGCCTACGAAGCCAATATGCAACTGCCCAAACTTGGTTTGGTACTATTTACGTTTGGCAATGTAAGTGCAGTGGACAGAAGCCTTGGCGTATTTGCCATTAAACCGAGCGGTGTGCCTTATGAAAAATTGAAAGTAGATGATATGGTTATTGTTGACTTTGATGGCAATACGGTGGAAGGAAGCCTACGCCCATCATCCGATACAAGAACACATGCCGTGCTATACAAGCATTGGGCTACAATCGGCGGCATTGTACACACCCATTCAACGTATGGTACCGCATGGGCACAAAGCCAACGTGATATTCCCATCTTTGGTACCACCCATGCTGATTACAACACCGTTGATATTCCCTGTGCACCACCTATGGGCGATGAAATGATAAAAGGCAATTATGAATATGAAACAGGTTTCCAAATTATCAACTGCTTTGAGCAACGTGGACTCAGTTACAAAGAAGTGGAAATGGTGTTGGTAGGCAATCATGCACCTTTTACCTGGGGCAAGAATGCCGATAAGGCCGTACACAACAGTGCCGTATTGGAAACCATTGCACAGATGGCCTACCTCACCGAAAAGATAAACCCCAATGCACCACGCTTAAAAGATGCATTGATTAAAAAACATTTTGAACGCAAACATGGTCCTGATAGTTATTATGGGCAATAGCCCTGTAGTTCATAGTAAATGGTTCATGGTGATGAACGTTTTGCTATGAGCCAATTACTATGACCTATGAACCCAAAAAATAAAAAAAATGAAAGATTTAAAAACATTGGAAATCTGGTTCGTAACAGGAAGCCAGGATTTATATGGAGAAGACACCTTGAAACAGGTAGCTATCAATTCGCAAGCTATTGCAGCCTATTTAAACGTAAGTGAGCAGATGCCTGTAAATGTTATCTGGAAGCCAACGGTGAAATCGCCCGAAGAAATTTTTGCTGTTTGCCAGGATGCAAATATTGCCAAAAACTGTATCGGTATTGTTGCCTGGATGCATACATTCTCACCCGCAAAAATGTGGATAGGCGGGTTGAAGATTTTACAGAAACCATTGCTGCACTTTCATACACAGTTCAACCGTGATATTCCCTGGAATGATATTGACATGGACTTCATGAACCTGAATCAGTCTGCCCACGGCGATAGGGAGTTTGGCTTCATCATGAGCCGTATGCGTTTAAACAGAAAGGTTGTGGTGGGGCATTGGCAAGATGAAGAAACCTTGTCCAAAATAAATGCATGGGTACGTGCTGCCGCTGGCTGGCACGATTGGCAAGGTGCAAGGTTTGTACGTTTTGGCGATAACATGCGTTACGTTGCCGTAACCGATGGCGATAAGGTAGAAGCCGAAATGCGTTTTGGCTACTCAGTAAACACACATGGTATTGGCGACCTAGTTAAGGTAATCAATGAAATAACCGATGCACAGGTAGATGCATTGGTACAGGAATATGCAGACAGCTACACCCTTACATCATCGCTTATAAAAGGTGGCGAACAGCATGCTTCTTTACGTGAAGCTGCAAAGATTGAGCTGGGCATAGAGGCATTTTTAGAAGCAGGTAATTATAAAGGTTATACCGATACGTTTGAAGACCTACATGGCATGGCACAGCTACCGGGCATAGCCTCGCAACGCTTGATGGCAAAGGGTTACGGCTTTGCAGGAGAAGGCGACTGGAAGACTGCGGCTTTGGTAAGGGCCATGAAAGTAATGGGCAGCGGATTGAAAGGCGGTAACTCCTTCATGGAAGATTATACCTATCACTTCAATCCCGATAACCGATTGGTACTTGGCTCTCACATGCTGGAAATATGCGAAAGCATTGCCGATGCAAAACCGTCCTGCGAAGTGCACCCGTTGGGTATTGGTGGCAAAGCTGATCCTGTACGTCTTGTATTCAACTCTGCACCCGGCCCTGCACTGAATGCTTCTATTATTGACATGGGCAACCGCTTCCGCCTGTTGGTAAATGAAGTGCTGGCCGTGGCACCATTGCACAACCTGCCTAAGCTGCCTGTGGCAAGGGTTCTATGGAAACCTTACCCCAACATGCATACAGGTTGTGCCGCATGGATATATGCTGGCGGTGCACACCATACAGGCTACTCGCAAAACCTTACTGCAGAACACATGGAAGATTTTGCAAGCATGGCTGGAATAGAATTTACCTTGATTGGCAAAGACACGTCACTCTATCAATTCAAAAATGAACTGAAGTGGAGCGAAGTGTACTATCAAATAAACAAATCATAGATGTTCTACCACAAAGACACCAAGTTCACGAAGTGGACATCTTAGTGCCTTCGTGTCTTTGTGGTAAATATTTTTTTGTAGTCAACAATAGTACATATTTCAACTTCCGTGGCGTCGCACCCATGAACTGAAGAACAACAATGAACACATCATGTCATCAATCACCAATGCATACAAGAATCACGATAGCCATTTGCTGGCTGTAGACTGCATCATCTTTGGCTTTGATGGCAAAGAATTAAAAGCATTGCTTATTAAGCGTGCACTGGAACCACAGGTAGGCAAATGGTCATTAATGGGTGGCTTTGTTCAGCACAACGAAAGTGTAAACGATGCAGCAACAAGGATCCTGAACCAATTGACGGGTTTAAGCAATATCTATATGGAGCAACTGCACTGCTTTGGCGATGTGCATAGGGATACCGCTGCAAGGGTTGTATCCATTGCCTATTTTGCCTTGATAAAAATTGATGACTATAGCGAAGCATTGATGAAGGAACACAACGCACAATGGTTTCCGCTAAACAAAATGCCAACGCTGGTTTTCGACCATAAGCATATGATCAAACTGTCCAGGGAAAGGCTACAGGAAAAAGTGACCAGCCACCCAATAGGTTTTGAACTGCTGCCCAACAAATTCACCTTACAACAACTACAGGCATTGTACGAAGCCGTTTACAACACCACATTCGACAAAAGGAATTTTACCAAAAAGATATTATCGCTTAACCTGCTCCACAAACTTGATGAAAAGGAAAAAGAATCATCACGCAAGGGGGCTTTCCTTTTCATGTTCGATAAGAAGAAATATGAACAACTGAATAAAGACGGATTGAAATTTTTATAATCCCAACCAAAACAAAAGCTGCCATGAATGAAAAGAAGAAATACATACTGCCATTTATATTGGTTACTTGTTTGTTTTTTTTATGGGCATTCCTGCACAACATCAATCCCATACTTATTCCGCATCTAAAAAAAGCCTGCCAGCTTACAGATACCCAATCTGCATTCATTGATTCATCGGTATCGCTTGCGTATTTCATCATGGCTATACCGGCTGGTTGGTTCATGCACAAATACGGATACAAAAAAGGCATCCTCTTTGGCCTCTTCTTGTTTGGCATGGGCTTTCTGTTGTTTATTCCTGCAGCGGTTATACGGGAGTATTATTTGTTTTTGGTTGCATTGTTTATTGGTGCATCCGGGGCCACTTTTTTGGAAACCGTTGCTAACCCTTATGTAACAAAACTGGGCGATGAGCAGTCGGCTGCATTCCGTATCAACCTTGCACAATCATTCAATGGGGTAGGGGCTTTTATAGCACCGCTAATTGGTGGTAAGTTCATACTGTCTGGCATAGAACATTCAAAAGATGAACTGCAACAGATGAAGCTTAATGGCACATTGAATAGCTATTTATCCGGCGAAGCTGCAACTGTTAAAATTCCTTACCTCATATTGGGCTTACTTGTAATTGCCCTTTTGGTTATTTTCTTTTTTACGAAACTGCCCGAAATAAAGGAAAGCAACAACAATGACCCTTCTAAATTCTCTTTTGCCATTTTAAAAAATGGGCACCTGCGTTGGGCAATAGTTGCACAGTTCTTTTATGTGGGTGCACAGGTATGTATAGGTAGTTTCTTTATCCGATTCTCCAGGTATGTAAACAATGTTTCCGAAAAAGATGCAGCATTGTTATGGGGCTCTATTGCCATGGTTGGTTTTATGGCAGGCAGGTTCTTGGGCACGTTTTTAATGAAGTTTGTAAAACCTGCTTTATTACTGGGTGCCTACGCAATCATTGCTATTGTATTGCTTTTTGCCGCAATAACTTTAAAAGGAAATGTTGCCGTTTATGTATTGATGGCAACGCCTTTTTTTATGTCAATCATGTTCCCCACCATTTTTGCAATGGGCATTGCCGGCTTGGGAGAGGAAACGAAGCTTGCCTCCTCATTAATCGTAATGGCAATTATTGGTGGTGCCATATTCCCGGTTATCATGGGCAAGATATCGGATGCCAATAATGGCAACATACAACTGGCATATATTGTTCCACTTATTTGCTTTGCAATTATCGGCATCTTTGCATTCAGGTTCCGTAACCTCTTTACAGAAAAGGCAGTATCAACCCATTGATTTCCTCAAACGATTTGCTTCACATAAAAACAACTATTATGAAACAACGATGGATGATTGCCTTGCTGGTAGCAGCTGCTACGGTAGGTTGTAAGCCCAAAAACAAACCCGCTGAGGCCAAAGTAGGCATTGCCCAGTCAGACTTTGGAAAAGTGGATGGCAAGGATGTTTTGCTGTACACGCTTACCAATAGCAAGGGCAACCAGGTAAAGATTACCAACTATGGCGGTATTGTTACATCATGGACCTTTCCCGATAAAGCAGGAAAAAAACAAAGCATACTGGTTGGCTTCGACAGCCTGAAAGGCTACCTTACACCGCCGCCCTATTTTGGTGCATTGATTGGCCGTTACGGCAACCGCATTGCCAATGGTAAGTTCAAAATTGACAATAAGGAATATACCTTGGCTACCAACGATGGAAAGAACCATTTGCATGGCGGCAAGAAAGGATTTGACAAAGTTGTTTGGAAAGGCGTTGTTACGAGCGACACCATACCAACATTGCTGCTGTATTATGTTAGCCAGGATGGCGAAGAAGGCTATCCCGGCATTTTGAAAGTACAGGTACGTTATACCCTGACGAATGACGATGAACTGGAAATTGAATACAATGCTGAAACGGACAAACCAACTGTGCTTAACTTAACACAGCACAACTATTACAATTTAAGTGGCGATGTGAACAATACCATCAACAACCATAGTTTATGGATTGATGCAGACAACTATACACCCGTTGACAGCACACTGATACCAACGGGCGAAATAAAATCAGTAAAAGGAACGCCATTCGATTTTACAAAAGCGGAGAAAATTGGTGCCAGGATAGATCAGGTAAAAGGTGGTTATGACCATAACTGGGTACTGAATAAAAAAGAGGCAAGCCTTTCGTTAGTAGCAACACTGGCCGATGCAACAAGTGGCAGAAAGATGGACGTGTACACCATGGAACCCGGACTACAGTTCTATTCTGGCAACTTCCTGGATGGATCGTTAACCAACTATGATGGCAAAGCCATCAAGCAACATACGGCTTTATGTTTGGAGACGCAGCATTTTCCCAACTCGCCCAACCAGCCCAGTTTCCCAACAACATTGCTGAAACCCGGGCAGAAATACCACACCATTACGAAATACAAATTATCACTTCAATAGCATACAAGCAGTACAACAAAAAAGCCACTAATATAAATAGTGGCTTTTTTAGTAGGGGTTAATTGATATTTTACAGGCTCATCATTTCTTTGAACTTCACTGTTTGCCTGCGGCTTACTTCAATCTTCTCACCGCCTTTCAACTCAACCAATAAACCACCGTTGAAATAAGGTTCAATTTTTTCTATCCAACGCAGGTTAATGATATGCTTCCTGTTGGCACGGAAAAACGTACGCTCGTCCAGCCTTTCTTCCAATGCATTCAATGATTTCAGTATTAGTGGTTTGTTGTTGGCAAAGAAAACCTTTGCATAATTGCCCACACTTTCAAACAGCCTTATTTCATGCAGTTTTACAAACCAGCAGCGTTCACCATCCTTTACAAACACCTGGTCCTCTTCGGTCAATGGCCCACGGTTGCCATTATTGCCGGCATTTTCTTTCTGTATCTCGTACTGCAGCTTCTGTATGGCATCGCTCAGGCGTTTGGGTTCAATCGGCTTCAGCAAATAATCCAATGCGTTTACTTCAAAAGCTTTTAACGCATATTCATCGTAAGCGGTAGTAAAAATAACCCGGGGTGCTTTCTCCACTTCGGCCAACAGGTCGAACCCGGTTTTTCCGGGCATCTGTATATCCAGAAAAATTAGATCGGGATTGAGTGTCTCAATTTTCTCGATGCCTTCATCCACATTGGCGGCTTCTTCAATCACTTCAATATCGCCATGTTCAAGCAGCAATTTTTTCAGTTCGTTTCTCGCCAGGCGTTCATCGTCAATAATAATTGTTTTTATTGCCATTGCAATTGTATTTATGTACAGAATATAGGTTTCTAAAAAAATCGTCTTACATGGTCACGGGCATAATCACTTTTGCCTCTACCATGTTCCCGTTAATATCTTTTAATTCAAAACTGGCTTTGTCGCCAAACAATATCGAAAGCCGGTTCTGGGTACTGGCAATACCGAACCCATCGGCACTTGCAATACCGTTTAGCTGGCCCGTGTTCTGGATAATCAGTTCGTGGTGGTTGTTCCTGAAATCCGAAATCACTTTAACCAATCCGCCATCCTTCTGCTTACTGATGCCATGCTTGATGGCATTCTCCACCAGGGTCTGCAACATCATGGGCGGTATGGGCTGGTCAAGCGTATCCTCATCAATATCGTATTCAATCTGCAGCCTGTCCTCAAAACGTATATGCTCCAAAGCCAGGTAATCCTTTACAATGTTCAGTTCTTTTTCAAGGGGCGATGTTTCGGCTTTTTCCGCCTGCATGCTGCTTCTTAAAATATTGCTCAACTCGGTGATGGCCGTTCTTGCCCTGATGGGGTTCTCATCAACCAATGCCCTGATGCTGTTCAGTGCATTGAATATGAAATGCGGGTTGATATGTGCCTTGATGGTTTTCAGTTCCAGTTCCTTTACAAGGCTCTCCAGCCTTATCCTGTCAATCTGCTCCTGCCTGCTTTTCTGTATGTAATGGTACATGAAATAGATCAGGTTCCAGATAAGCATATAGAAAAACGAGCCGAAAGAAGTACGTATCAATTTGGTGATGAAAGGGGCGTTTCGCATGGCCTCGTTCTCAATCAGGTGAAAGACATAGTCTTCCACGTACAGCATCAGCATCGAATACAGCAATGCAAAAACAATGGAGGTGAGTAACAGCGTAATAATCTGGCGTTGTACATTCAGTTTCAACAGGTTGAAATAACCAATCATCATACGCATCACATGCGTAATCAGGATGCCTGTAACGGCATCCGTAAGTAATATCTCAAAAAAGTACGGTTGGGGCTTGGTTCGGATTGTGAAATAGAAAAATGTATAGACTAAGCAATACGCACTCCACCCACCAATCTGGCACCACCAGTACGCCGATTTATTGTTTTTCATGTGCGGTTAAAGGTAAAAACCTCTATTCTTTTAAGGGTTATTCAATTTGATTAGTGGCAAATAAGGTGGGTGTTTGGTACAAAACGCTGTTAAAGCAGTTCAATAATCCCCAAAACCAGCCCTTGGTTAATAAAACAGGCCACTCACCTCCAAGCAAAATACTATTTTTACAAAACAAAACATAGCATACATGGAGATTACTCCCGGATTACTATTAAAAAACATTGATAGCCCTGCAGACCTGAAGAAATTGAGCCGTGAACAACTGCACCAGGTATGTAACGAACTAAGGCAATATATCATTGATGTGGTGAGTGTGCATGGCGGCCATTTTGCAGCAAGCCTGGGCGTGGTTGAACTGACTGTGGCACTGCATTATATATACAACACACCTTACGACCAATTGGTATGGGATGTTGGCCATCAGGCTTATGGGCATAAGATATTGACCGGCCGTCGCGACAATTTTGTCTCCAATAGAAAATACAAGGGCTTAAGCGGTTTTCCCAAACGCAGCGAAAGCGAGTACGATACATTTGGCGTAGGCCACTCTTCTACGTCCATCTCCGCTGCACTGGGCATGGCCATTGCCGCAAAATATAAAGGCGAGAACCGTAAAAGTGTTGCAGTGATTGGCGATGGCAGCATGACAGCAGGTATGGCTTTTGAAGCCATGAACCATGCAGGTGTTGCAGATGCGGACATGCTGGTGATACTGAACGACAATGGTATTGGCATTGACCCCAATGTGGGTGCGTTGAAGGAATATTTAACGGACATTACCACGTCGCCCACCTATAACAAAGTGAGGGACGATGTATGGAAATTAATGGGCAAGCTGCCTGTTGGCAAGACTTTTACCCGTGAAATGGCTTCCAAATTGGAAGCAAGTGTAAAAGGAATGGTAAGCAAAAGCAGCAACCTTTTTGAAGCATTGAATTTCCGCTATTTTGGCCCTATTGACGGGCATAATATTACCAAGCTGGTTGATACGTTAAAAGACCTGAAAAATATTCCCGGCCCCAAGCTATTGCATATTGTTACCGTAAAAGGTAAGGGCTATGCATTGGCGGAAAAAGACCAGACCAAGTGGCATGCACCGGGACTTTTTGATAAAGTAACCGGCGAAATATACAAGAAAACACCAACTGCCCCACAGCCACCCAAATACCAGGATGTATTTGGCCACACCATGATTGAACTGGCAGAGATGAATGATAAGGTAATGGCCGTAACCCCGGCAATGCCTTCGGGTTCATCTTTAAAATACATGATGGAAAAAATGCCCAACCGTGCATTCGATGTGGGCATCTGCGAACAGCATGCCGCTACTTTAAGTGCTGGCCTGGCCACGCAGGGTATGCGGGTTTTTTGCAATATCTATTCATCCTTCATGCAAAGGGCCTACGACCAGGTGGTGCATGATATTGCCATTCAGAAACTGCCCGTTACACTTTGTCTGGATAGGGCAGGGTTGGTAGGTGATGATGGGCCAACACACCACGGCTGTTACGATATTCCTTATTTCCGCTGCATACCCAATATGGTGATTGCCGCACCTATGAACGAACAGGAACTGCGTAACCTGATGTTCACTTCTCAATTGGAGAGTTCAAAATATCCTTTTGTGATACGCTATCCAAGGGGCGAAGGTGTGATGCCAGAATGGAGAACGCCGTTTGAAGCAATAGAAATTGGTAAGGGAAGAAAGATAAAAGATGGCGAAGACATTGCCATACTGTCCTTGGGACATACGGGCAATTTTGCACAAACAGCCATCCGCGAATTAAAGACACAGGGCATGAATCCCGCACACTACGACATGCGTTTTGTAAAGCCTATTGATGAAGAAATGCTGCATGAAGTATTTACTCAATTTGACAAGGTAATTACTGTGGAAGATGGTACCATTATTGGCGGTTTTGGATCTGCCGTGCTGGAATTCATGAGTCAACACAACTACAAAGCCGAAGTGAAGATACTGGGCATACCAGATAGACTAGTAGAGCATGGTACACCCAAGGAACTGCATAGGGAATGTGCCTACGATGCACAAGGCATTGCAGATACTGCAAGACAAATGATGAAAGATAAAATAACAGTTAGCCACTTGATTGCAGGCTAGTAATTGTTATTAGAATAAAAACAAGAAGACCGTACCTATTGGTGCGGTCTTCTTGTTTTGTGGAACTTCAAAAATGCTGCATCTATACAGGCATGAAAAAAATAACTGTTGCGATTATTGTTATACTATGCTTGATCGCATTCCGTTACTATTTTTCGCATCCATCCAACACTAATGGTCCTACCCCTTACAATAAAAACAATCAAGCAAAAGATACGGAACAGGCAAGGCTGCAAGCAAAGGCAAAAGAAGCAAGACAATTTGCAAGGCAGAAAAACTACAGCACCCGTATTTGCTTTTTGGCAGACATGAATATGTCCAGTGGTAAAAAAAGATTTTTTGTATATGATTTAGTAGCCGACACGGTTCTTACAGCCGGCCTTGTGGCACATGGCAGCTGCAATCAAAATTACTTGCGTGAGGGTCAATTCTCCAATACGCCCGACTGTTCTTGCAGCTCTCTTGGAAAGTACCTGGTAAGCTATAAATACAAGGGCAAGTTTGGCGACGCCTTTAAACTGTATGGCTTGGACAGTACTAACAGCAACGCTTTCAATAGGTTTATTGTTTTACATGGGTACAGTTGCGTGCCGGATTACGAAACCTATCCACAAACTATTTGTAACAGCCTGGGCTGCCCAATGGTATCTTACCGTTTCCTGAACAACTTGGCTGCTTATATCCAACAATCGCCCAAACCAATTGTATTGTGGATGTTTCAGTAAACTAAATAGTCAAAAAAGACATAATATGCATTTATGGTCTTGCCGTGTTTCAATGTCCTGCTTAAACCCTGTTTTTAGTACGTTATTTGTCTACATCACTTATCTCTTTTATTCATTCATTCAAACAAAACGATTATGAGACTGAACAAGATGCTCGCTGCCCTCATGGTATTCGGTTCCTTTGCAGCTTTTAGCTGTGGACAAAAAGATGCGGACATTGCCGCAGATGCCCAAAAAGTATTGCCCATTGAGGCAAAAGTTGATGTTAAAGATGGAGTAGCCACTTTAACGGGGCAATTTAAAGATGAATCTGCCAAAAAAGCTGCGGAAGAAGTATTGGCAAAAATTAAAGGTGTAAAGAGTGTGGTAAACAATGCAACCGTGACACCGCCACCACCTCCGCCAGTAACAGTTGTTTCTGCTGCCGATGAGTTATTGGCAAAAGGCATAAAAGATGCCACCAAAGATTTCCCTACTGTAAAAGCACAAGTTAAAGATGGCATCATCTCTTTAACGGGCGAAATCAAAAAGGCAAGCCTACCCAAATTAATGATGGTGCTGAATGCATTGAAACCTAAAAAAATTGACAACAAACTAACAGTACAGTAACCCAACAAAATATTTAATTATGGCATTGCAAGACAAATACAAAGAACTTTTAGATACGGCTTCCGCACAAGGCATTACCAATTTACAGGTAAGGGAGCAGGACAATGTACTCTATGTGGATGGGGATGCCCCAACCGGTGCTGCAAAAGATGCAGTATGGGAAGTTTATGGCAAAATTGATCCCAATTTTACTGCAGGGGATTTAGTGCTGAACATCAACGCAACTGCTGGCCTGGCAGAAGGTGCACAACTTAAGGTAACCACTGCATCATCCAACCTCAACATCCGTAAGGAACCGACAACCGAAGGGGAGATTGTAGGCAAAGCTGCACATGGCGAAATCGTGACCTTTGTAAGAAAGGAAAACGAACAATGGTGGGTTGTAAAAACAAAAGATGGAGAGGAAGGTTATTCATTCAGTACCTATCTCACACCAGTTGGATAGAGTTTTAAGAAACAATACACAAAGGGCTTCCATATAGGAAGCCCTTTGTGTATGTATGGAACAAATGCCATACAGTTCAATAGTAAAATAATCCATCACTATAGTTAAACCTTACATTTACATACAGGCTATATTTTCTACTTTCGAATTGTTCCTTAATTCGTTTATAAGATGCTTGGCTGTATGAATGCGATACCAGTTTGTCTTACCGGTTCCTATTCCTGATTCTTACCTTAGTTACCCAATCAACGGTCAGCATTTTTCAGTATTCATGCTTATGATGATTAAAAAATATTTTGAGGATTTTGAATTGGATCATACACGCCAAACCAAGGGCAGGACTGTTACTGAAACGGATATCGTGATTCATGCAGGCCAGTCAGGCGATTTCTTTCCGCACCACATGGATGAAGAATGGTGCAAGACACAACCATTCAAAAAACGCATTGCACATGGCACTTTGATTTTTACAATAGCTGTTGGCTTAACGGCTGATGTAGTGAATGAAACCGCCATGACCTATGGCTACGAACGTTTGCGTTTTATAAAACCGGTTTTTATAAACGATACCATCAAAGTTACCGTTACCATTAAAGAAAAGAAAGACCATAAAAAACCGGGCTTTGGCCTGGTGACCGAACTGGTAGAAGCACACAACCAACATGGTGAACTGGTAATGGTTTGCGAACATATACTATTGGCCAACAAAAAAGAAACAAATGCCTGAGAAGATTGTATTAAATGGCATAACATGGGGACACAGCAGGGGCATAACGCCTTTGTTGGCTGCTTCGCAAAGGTTCAATGAACTGCATCCGCATATAGAAATAAACTGGAAGAAAAGGACATTGCAAGAGTTTGCAGATTTTCCCATAGAAAAATTGACTGAACAATATGACCTGCTGATCATCGACCATCCCTGGGTGGGCTGTGCAGCAGCTACCGGATGTGTACTGCCCCTGGAACAATACATACCTGCCGCATATTTAGACAATCAATTGCACAACAGCGTTGGTTACTCACATTTAAGCTATTGTTACAACGGCCATCAATGGGCACTGGCAATAGATGCTGCTGCACCGTTTGCCAGTTACCGTAAAGACATTCTGCAACAGGATGGTATAGCGGTTCCGCAAACATGGGATGCCGTAATTGAACTGGCAAAATTGGGTAAAGTAGCCGTACCCGCAATACCGATTGATTTGCTGATGAACTTTTATACATTCTGCATTGCCAATGGCAATGAACCTTTTCAGAATACAGATGAAGTGATTGATGAAGCAACTGGCACCAACGCATTGCAAACAATGCATAGCCTATATAGCCTGATTGATCAATCGATGTTTGCCAAAAACCCTATTGCCGTTGCAGAAGCCATGACATCTACCAACAATTACTGGTACTGCCCATTTGCCTATGGATACAGCAATTATTCAAGGATGGGTTATGCAAAATATATATTGCACTACACCGATGTAGTAAGCATGGGCAATGAAAAACTGAGAACAACCATTGGTGGTACGGGTTTATCCGTTTCGGCATTTAGCAAGCATAAACACGAAGCCGTGCAATTTGCAACGATGGCTGTTTCTGAAAATTGCCAATCTACTTTATATGTGCAGCATGGTGGTCAACCAGGACATTTGGCTGCATGGAAGAACCAATTGGCAAACAGCCTAACCAATCATTTTTTCGTGAACAACTTGCCAGCAATGGAAAGGGGTTATGTACGCCCAAGGTACAATGGCTACCTGCACTTTCAGGACCATGCAGGCGATTGCATCCACGATTTTTTGACAGGGAAAAACAATGACGTTAAAGAGACATTGAAAAACTTGAACACTATTTACACATACAGTCTAGAGAAAAACCAAACACTGATTTCAGCATGAGTAACCTACCATTAAGCGGATTGGTTGTGCTGGAATTCAGCCAATACCTATCTGGCCCTTCAGCCGGACTAAGGCTTGCCGATTTGGGTGCAAGGGTCATTAAAATTGAACGGCCCAACGGTGGCGATGCCGGAAGGAAACTATCCATCAAGAACCTTTGGGTAGGTGATGATTCGTTGCTCTTTCATACCATCAACCGCAACAAGGAAAGCTTTACGGCCGATTTAAAGAATGAAGCTGATTTGGCAACCGTACAAAAACTGATTGCAAAAGCAGATATACTGACACATAACTTCCGCCCGGGCATTATGGAAAAGATTGGCCTTGGCTATGGGCAGGTTCAACAGATCAATCCACGCATCATTTATGGCGAAATAAGTGGTTATGGAAAAACAGGCCCATGGAAACACAAACCAGGGCAGGACCTGCTACTTCAATCCGTAACCGGGCTTGCCTATACTACCGGCAATGCAGGCCACGCACCGGTACCCTTTGGTTTGTCCATAGCCGATACTTTATGCGGTGCCCAATTGGTGCAGGGTATCTTGGCCGCACTGATACGTAGGCAGAAAACGGACAAAGGTGCATTGATTGAAATAAGCTTAATGGAATCCTTGTTAGACTTCCAATTTGAATTGCTGACTACTTATTACAACAGCGGACTTGCATTAAAACGTAGCGAAGTAAGCAACGGCAATCCTTTGCTGGGAGCACCTTACGGCATCTATGCAACAAAAGATGGCTTCGTGGCTATTGCAATGATGGACATTAACGTACTGGCAAACGTAATTGACTGCAACGCATTGGAAGTATATTCACAGGAACACACATTTATTAACCGCGATGAAATAAAATCCCTACTTTCCAACCACTTGAAACAACAAACTTCTGCCTACTGGCTAAGTAAGTTGCACGAGCATGACCTATGGGCAATGGAAGTGTTGGACTGGAACATGATGACCAGTAACCTTGCCTACAAAACTTTGCAGATGGAGCAGGAAGTAAATATTGGCAACAACAAAAAAATGGTAACAACAAGATGCCCCATACGCATCAACGGTAAAAGCATTGTTACAGATAAAGCTGCACCATTGCTGGGACAACATAACGAACAAGTATATACAGATTTTATAAAACAATAGCATGGATTTATTGCAAGACATCATTGTTGTGGATTTTAGCCAGTTCCTTTCTGGCCCTTCTGCTGCATTGCGTTTAGCTGATATGGGTGCACAGGTCATCAAGATTGAAAAACCAGGCACTGGCGATATATGCAGGCAACTATATGTGTCTGATGTAATGATAGAAGACGAGTCCACCATCTTCCATGCAATCAATAGGAACAAACAGAGCTACGCAGCCGATTTAAAAGACAAGAACGACCTAAAGAAAATAAAACAGATACTCGCCAAAGCAGATGTGATGCTGCACAATTTCCGCCCCGGCGTTATGCAACGCCTCGGCCTGGATTACGAAACGGTAAAAGCCATCAACCCACAAATCATTTATGCAGAAATAAGTGGCTACGGCAACGAGGGCCCTTGGAAAGACCTGCCAGGACAGGACCTGCTGCTACAGGCTGCATCGGGTTTAACATGGTTAAGCAATAGCAATAGCGACAACCCAACGCCAATGGGCGTGGCAGTGGTAGATATACTGGCAGGCACACATATAGCCCAAGGCATTCTGGCAACCTTATACAAAAAGGCAATTACCGGCGAAGGTGCACTGGTACAGGTAAGCATGCTGGAAAGTATATTGGACTTTCAGTTTGAAGTGTTGACCTGCTACTACAACGACGGCAACCAACTGCCCGTAAGAAGTGAAGTAAACGGGGCAAATGCCTACATAGCGGCACCTTACGGTATCTACAAAACAAGCGATGGATTTTTTGCCTTGGCAATGGGCAATATACTAACCTTGGCTAAATTGCTTTCCTGTACCGAACTTGAGCAATACACCAATAGCGAAGAATGGTTCAGCAAACGCGATGAAATAAAGACCATACTGGCCAATCATCTTGCTGCAAACACTACCAGTCACTGGTTGTCCATTCTGGAACCCGCAGATATCTGGTGTGCAAAAGTACTTGACTACAAAGAGCTGATGCAGGAAGAAGGCTACCAGAACCTGAACATGGAAATTGTTGTGAAGACAAGCAATGGCCTTTCCATTACAACAACAAGGTGCCCAATAAAAGTGGATGGAAAGATTGCGGTATCCGAAAAGGGGGCTCCATTGCTGGGTGAGCACAACCATGAAATTGACGAACAGTTCAACCTAAACAAAGAAGCGGTAGGAGTGGGCTATACTTCATAGGAAGTAACTGGTACATCAACTACCATTTGCCCGATACATAAATATATATTCAAGATTGCAACATGCCCCATAAAATAATTGATACCCATATACACAATTGGAATTTTGACAAAGCAGCCTATGCATGGCTCGATGGCAATACTTCCATACTCAATCGTAGCTATCATATAGAAGAGATAGAAGCCGAAAGGCTTGCTGCCGGTATTACAGAAGGCATACTGGTACAATCCGCAAACAATACAGCAGATACAGACTGGATGCTGGAAACCGCAGCAAATACCGAATGGATAAAAGGCGTTGTTGGTTGGTTGCCTTTGATGGATCCGGATACAACACATGAACTGCTCACTACAAAATACCTGGCCAATCCCTACTTTAAAGGCATCAGGCATTTGATACACGATGAACCCAATGCGGACTGGTTATTGCAACCACAAGTGCTGGAAAGCCTACAGGTTTTGGCCAGCCATCATTTACCTTACGACATTGTGGGCGTGTTGCCGCAACACATAGAGACGGCATTGAAAGTTGCGGAAAAAATCCCGTCCCTGCAAATGGTATTCGACCACTTGAACCAGCCACCCATCAAAACAAAGGAACAGTTTGGTGTTTGGGGAGCATGGATGAAAGAAGCGGCACAGCAGAAAAATTTCCATGCAAAAATTTCAGGACTTGGTACAGCAACAACAGATACAGCTAACTGGGGTGTAGAGCAACTGCTGCCCTATATAGCATTTGCCATAGAAAATTTTGGCGAAGAAAGATGTTTCTGTGGTGGCGACTGGCCAGTAAGCTTACTGGCAGGCAGCTACACCAAAACATGGACAACCTACCAAGCAGCCATTCAGCAACTAACAGTTCCATCCGTACAGGAAAAAATATTTTATACCAACGCAAAACAATTTTATAACCTATAAACAAACAACGTTTTTCACTGGCTACCTTTAAGCCTTTGTGGTAAAACCCGCCTGTAACAAACAATGAGTTTATTCAACGGCATATTCTTTCATAGTGTTGGTGCAGCCAGTGCCTCGCTCTGTTACACACCACAAAAAAAAGTAAATGGCTGGGCATGGCAAACCTACTGGTTGGCACAGGCATCCATCTGCTGGCTCATACTGCCCTTGGTTGTTGCATGGCTCACCATTCCAAACCTTGCTGCCGTTTTGCACGAAGCCCCAACCAATGCAATGTGGCACTCCTTCCTGTTCGGTATGGCCTATGGTATTGGTGGTACGGCATTTGGCATGGCCATACGGTATGTAGGTTACTCCCTAACCTATGCAATTGCAGTGGGCATATCATGTGTGCTGGGCACCTTGCTGCCACCCATCATTAATGGAACCATTGCCGATGTATTGAAAGGCAACGGCTCTGGCTTGATAATAACCGGTGTTTTACTGGGGGCAAGTGGTATTGCCGTTTGCGGTATTGCAGGTAGAAGCAAAGAAAAAGACTTTGAAAAACGCAACAACAACAATGGCATGTTTTCCCTTGCCAAAGGCTTGCCCCTATGCATATTGGCAGGCATACTCTCCGCATTTTATGGCTTTGCACTAAACCAGGGGGCACCTATTGCCACCATTGCCCAAAAATATGGGGCAGGTAACTACAAGGTCAATGTAGTTTATATTTTTTCCAACACAGGGGCCTTTGTTTCCACCTTTTTTTACTGCCTATACCTTCATCTAAAAGAAAAAACATGGAAGGAATACTTTAAATTGAATGGAACAACCAACACAGGGTTAGCCGTCAACTTCTTAATGGCACTACTTACGGGCATACTCTGGTACTGCCAGTTTTTCTTTTACGGCCTTGGGCAAACCTATCTGGGCAAATACGAATTTTCCAGTTGGGCCATACACATGATACTATTGGTACTGTTTAGTGCCATTGCAGGCCTGCTATTAAAAGAATGGAAACAATGCAGCAACAAAACCATGCGGCTGCTGGCATTGGCATTGATTGTGTTAATAGCAGCCGTATTAATACTAACTTACGGTAACTATTTAGGCGGCAAGGAATAGATCAATACATTTCATCCATTTTGTATTCTGCAATGTATAGCAGGCATGCAAAGGATGCTTATGCTTACTGCCTTTGACGATAGTGAAAAAGTAAAATTCAGGTAACAACAACATGCAACAGGATACCTACTATACACCACAAAAAAATATTTCCATCTTCATCATTGGTGCTGGCGGCATCATCAACGATGCACATTTGCCCGCCTATCAAATTGCAGGCTACAGGGTAGATGGTATTTACGACCTCAACTACGAAAAGGCAATGGCTCTGGCTGCTAAATTCAATATCAAAAATGTGTTCACCAGTTTAAGCAACATGATTGAAAACAGCAACGAACACACAGTTTTTGATATTGCCCTGCCCGCCACCGCCATTATGGATGTGCTGAAACAATTGCCCGATAAAGCCGCCGTGCTTATACAGAAACCAATGGGCAACTCCTATACAGAAGCAAAGGAAATATTGGAACTGACCGAAGCCAAACAAATGATTGCTGCTATCAATTTTCAACTACGCTATGCACCTTTTATTGAAACGGCAAGAAAGATCGTGCAGCAAGGCAGCGTTGGCGAACTATGCGATATTGAAGTGCATGTAAACGTGCATACACCTTGGAACCTATGGACATTCATGCATGGTATGCCACGCATCGAAATACTTTACCACAGCATACATTATGTAGACCTCATCCGTTCCTTTTTGGGCAACCCCAATGGCATGTACGCCAAAACAGTCAAGCATCCCGGTATGAACGAACTGGCATCTGTACGTACAAGCATCATCATGGATTATGGCGATATGGTACGTGCAAACATACTTACCAATCACTGCCACCAATTTGGCTACCAAAACCAACAGTCCTATATAAAATTGGAAGGCACCAAAGGGGCCATCAAAATAAATATGGGCGTGTTGATTGACTATCCCCGTGGTGTGCCAGACAGGTTCGAATACATCATCATCGAAGAAAACAAACAACCCGAGTGGAAACAGATGGAAGTAAATGGTGGTTGGTTCCCCCATGCATTCATCGGTAGCATGGCACAGGTAATGATGGCGGTAGATGGCATAATACCAAGGCCAGACAACAGCGTGCAAGACTGCATAGATACCATGGCATGTGTGGAAGCAGCTTATAAAAGCAGCGATAGTGGCGGCATTAAACTAACAGATATAAATTAAGATATACCATGTATGCAAAGCATCTATATAGCGGCTCAAAAAAGATAGCAACCGTTTTATTACTGAGCTTTCTCTTGCAGAAAGCATCGGCCCAATTGATTGCATTTCCCGGGGCCGAGGGGTTTGGCAGGTTTGCTACGGGAGGGCGTGGCGGAAAGGTTGCAGCCGTTACCAACCTCAACGATAGCGGTGAAGGCAGTTTTAGGGATGCACTGGAAAAATTTCCAGGCGAGCCTTTAACGATTGTATTCAAGGTTTCGGGCGTTATAGAATTGAAATCAAAAATACAGGTCAAACGGTCCAACCTAACCATTGCAGGACAAACAGCTCCCGGCGATGGCATCTGCCTTACCAATTTTTCTTTTATACTAAATGGTGCTTCGCCTAAAGGCAACCACGGCAATATCATTATCCGGTTTATACGTTCACGCCCAGGCGGCACATTAAAGAGTGGCTTGTATGGTTACGATATGGAAAACTGCCACGACGTAATAGTGGACCATTGCAGTTTTAGTTGGGCCAACGAAGAATGTGCGGCTATGTACGACTCCAAAAACACCACGGTTCAATGGTGCATTGTAAGCGAAGGTTTATACGAAGCAGGCCATGCCAAAGGCCACCGTTCTTATGGCGGTGTGTGGGGCGGGCAATATGCAACCTACCACCATAATTTGATTGCACACCAAAACAGCAGGGCTGTAAGGTTCAATGGTGCAAGGGCACATGATACCATTGCATTGGTTGACTACAGAAACAATGTTGTGTACAACTGGGGCAACCCCAACGCATGTTATGGTGGCGAAGTAAACATTGAAGGTGGCCTGTCGCAAGTAAACCTCGTAAACAACTACTACAAGCCTGGCCCTGCATCGCCTGCCCAATTGAAATTCGTACATGCCTTATACGAAAAAGAAAAGGCCAAAGGTACTGGGCAATGGTTCCTGGATGGCAATATCATGGAAGGCGATAAAACCCTGACAAGAAAAAATGACAAAGGGCTTGACCTTGCAGAAGAAGGCTATCCCAAAAATGCAATTGCCGATAATGCTTTTGCAATTGCTTCCCCGGTACATACACAAACAGCACAGGATGCATACAACGATGTACTGAAATATGCAGGTGCCTATTTGCCCAAACGCGATGCGGTAGATGAAAGGGTAATCAACGAAACAAAAACAGGTACCGCCATTGGCAAAGGTGTATTTGGTAAGCCCGGCATCATCGATTCTCCCGCTGCTGTTGGCGGACTTGGCACTTACACAGCAGCACAGGCCGCACTGGATACCGACGAAGATGGTATGCCCGATGAATGGGAGATAAAGAACGGCCTGAACCCTAAAGATGCAAGTGACCGCAACAAACTGGCCAAAGATGGCTACACCATGTTGGAAAAATATTTGAATGAACTAGCAACCATAAAATAATACATGAAGGTTTTAAAGAAGATACTTTTTCTTTTACATGCAACGCTTCTGCTAAGTGCAGGCCATGCCATTGCACAAACAAAAAAAGAAACGGTTGTAGTGACTATTTCGCCCAATGCTTCGCCAAGGATAAAACATGGTGTCGAAAAACTTGTTCAGGTACTGCAACAGTGCAACTACAATGTTCAACTTACTTCCCAGATACCCGTAAGTTCAAACAGGCTCATCATGGTTCGTGATACAGGGGATACATGGATGGCCGATGCCAGGCATATATACAGCACACCAAAAGTGGAAGCAAAAAAAGAAGCTTTTGTAGTTGCATCCAACAAGAAATACAGATTCATACTTGTGGAAGGTGCAGATGCTTCCGGTGCCTTATACGGCTGCCTTTCACTGGCAGACAGTATCAAGGCAATGCATGGCCTTCCCCAAAACATACGCATGGGCAGTGCACCCCAAATGGTGATGCGTGGCACTTGCATCGGCATACAGAAACCATATTACCTGCCCGGCAGAACAGTGTATGAATATCCTTATACACCCGAAACATTCCCCTGGTTCTACGATAAGCAAATGTGGCTGCAATACCTGGATTCATTGGTTGAAAACCGCATGAACGCCTTGTATTTATGGAACGGCCACCCTTTTGCTTCATTGGTAAAACTAAAAGACTATCCCTATGCAGTAGAGGTAAGCGATGAAACTTTTAAGAAGAATGAAGACATGTACCGCTTTGTTGCAGAAGAAGCAGACAAGCGTGGTATATGGCTGATACAAATGTTTTACAACATCATTGTATCAAAACCTTTTGCAGAATACAACCATATCAAGACACAGGACCGTAACCGGCCCATCATTCCATTAATTGCAGACTATACCCGGAAATCCATTGCGGCATTCGTAGAAAAATATCCCAACGTAGGTTTAATGGTCTGCTTAGGCGAAGCCATGGAAGGCACCGGCAACGATGATATAGAATGGTTCACCCAAACCATTATCCCCGGAATGAAAGATGGGCTAAAAGCATTGGGCAAAACAGAAGAGCCACCTATTGTGCTGCGTGCCCATGATGCCGATGCACCTGCTGTAATTACCGCCAGCAAAGGGTTGTACAGTAACCTATATACAGAGGCAAAATTCAATGGCGAAGCATTGACCACATACGAGCCCCGTGGTTCATGGGCAGAACTGCACAGGACACTGGCACATCTTGGTTCCATGCAGATTGAAAATGTGCATATACTGGCCAATCTGGAACCCTTCCGTTATGGTGCAACAGATTTCATACAGAAATCAGTAAAAGGCATGATGGATATTATGCAAGGAAAAGGTTTGCACCTGTACCCGCAAGCATCCTACTGGGATTTTCCTTACACGGCAGATAGTGTTAAGGGCAAACGGCTGCTGCAGATAGAACGTGACTGGATATGGAACAGGGCTTGGGCCCGTTATGCATGGAAGGCCAACCGTGACAGTGTTGATGAAGTAAAGTATTGGAGCAACTTACTAGCGTCAAGATATGGCTGCAACAACCAACAAGGCAAAAACATCCTGGTAGCATACAACCAATCTGGCGAAATTGCCCCTAAGCTACTAAGGCGTTTTGGCATTACCGATGGCAATAGGCAAACCTTGACCTTGGGCATGTTAATGACTCAACTGATTAACCCATACCGCTATGGCCTGTTCGATTTATTGTACGATGCAGAAAGCCCAATAGGCGAAAAGCTGATTGAATACGCAGAGAAGGAATGGAAACATGAACCTCATATTGGCGAAACACCGGTACAGATAATCAAAGAAGTCAAGACACATGGAAGGCTTGCTGTTGCTGCAATTAACCAGGTACAGGCAACAAACAACAAAGAAGAATTTGCAAGGCTTAAAAACGATATGTACTGCTATGAAGCATTGGCAAACCATTATGCATACAAGGCAGAAGCTGCCCTGCTGATACTTCGGTACAAATACTCCAATGACATAAAAGACCTTGAAAAAGCAATGCCACTACTGGAACAAAGTGTGGTTAGTTATAAAAAACTGGTTCAGCTAACAAAGGGCACTTACCGTTATGCCAACAGTATGCAGACTGCCCAAAGAAAAATACCCATCCGTGGCGTGGATGGCACTTTTAAAACATGGGCTGAGGTATTGGTACCTTTTGAAAACGAACTGATACATTTTAAGCACAAGATAGACTCCCTGAAAAACAATCCTGCAAAAGCAAGCCAAGAAGTGGCCGTTTTAAAAAATGAGGTGGTTGAGTGGAAGGGACAGGAAAACAAATCCTACACAATCAACGAAAATGCACAACCCTTTAGCGATACAACCCTTGTGATAACTGCATTTGCAAAAGAACTGAAAGGCTTGCATGCCCTTCAGCAATCGTTTGGGCAGCAAATAAAAAATGGCACAAGCATTACATTCCAAAACAGCAACCCCATTAAAGTACTGGTTGGTTTTTTCAATAAAAAAGACAGGCAATACTTAAAAGCCCCCGAACTGGAAACCGATGCCAGTGCCAATGATTATGGCCAGTCAGAAACAAAGATTGCCAATGGCTTAATCATTAAAGGACTGCCAACCATCAACATCCACAGTTACTCATTTAAAGCAGGCACCAATACCCTTACCCTCGCAAAAGGTGCCTGTGTGATACTGGGTTTTATTAATGGAAACGATGCCATGCCTTTATACGATGCGGGACTATTGGAGAAAGGTGTAAAAAAAGAAATTGACTGGTTGTTTGAATGATGCACTGTGGCTTGCCAAAGCCCATTAAAAATAAAAGAATGAAAAAATTATTGATTGCTGCATGTTGTTTAGTTGTTACCAACCTGTATGCACAGGATTATTATAATGTAATAAAATTCGGGGCAAAAAACGACAGCTCCGCCATTGCCACAAAAGCCATTGCCAAAGCCATTGCTGCTGCAAGCAAAGCAGGTGGCGGAACGGTCTATTTTCCGGCAGGTAAATATTTAACCGGGCCCATTCACCTCAAAAGCAATATCACCATTTTGATAGACGCCGGAGCCGAACTGCATTTCAGCGACAACTTCGATGATTACTTGCCAATGGTTGAAAGCCGTTACGAAGGTGTGGACGTATTCAGTTTCTCCCCTTTGTTCTATGCATACAAAGTGGAAAACATTGCCATTAAAGGGCGTGGCACCATCAATGGCCACGGCAAAAAATGGTGGGACTTTGTAGAAGGTTACAAAAAAGACCAACCACGCATAGCTGCACAACTATTGTTCGATTCGCTCAACAAACATATCCTCTTGCCCGACGACCCGGCACAAATGAAACGTGGCTTCTTACGCCCTCCGTTTATACAGCCCATGTACTGCAAGAATATATTGATAGAAGGCATTACCATTATCAACTCGCCTTTCTGGACAATAAATCCCGAATTCTGCGAAAACATTACCGTTAACGCTGTAACCATCAACAACCCACATTCACCCAACACCGATGGCATCAATGCAGAAAGCTGCAAGTATGTTCATGTAAGCAACTGCCATATCAGTGTAGGCGATGACTGCATTACCATCAAGTCTGGCAAGGACTTACCCGGCCGTACAAAAGCAATGCCTGCAGAAAATTATACCATCACCAACTGTACCATGCTATCTGGCCACGGCGGTGTGGTTATAGGAAGCGAAATGAGCGGCGATGTAAAAAAAATCACCATCAGCAACTGCGTGTTCGATGGTACCGACCGTGGCATCAGGATAAAGACCGCAAGGGGCCGTGGCGGCGTTGTGGAAGAGGTAAGGGTAAGCAACATCATCATGAAAAATATAAAAGACCAGGCATTTGTTTTGGACATGCAATACACCAAAACCCAACCCGAGCCTATAACCGAACGTACCCCACGCTTCCGTAACATACACTACAGCAACATCACTGTTGTAAATGCAAAAAACGCGGGCTACATCAACGGACTGGAAGAAATGCCTGTAGAAAACATCAGCTTTAACGATATACAGGTTGATGCCGAAAACGGTTTTACCATTCAGAAAGCAAAAGGCATTTCTTTTCACAATGTACAGGTCAACACAACAGCAGGCCCTGCCTTCAAAACTGCCGATGCAAGCGATATAGAGTTCAACAATGTAAAAACCATCAAGCCGCTGGCCGGCATTCCTGTTATTGCCATCAACAATACCAGCGATGTGTACATACACAACTGCTGGCCCGCAAAAGGCACAGGCAATTTTGTGCAGCTAAAAGGCACACAAACAAAAAACATCACAGTTAAATACAATAACTTTTCAAACAGTACAAAGTCTGTTGCCAAAGATGATGATGTAACAGAAAATATAGTGGTGGAATAAGGGTATGTTACCAACTGCGGGCTATATGGCATCGCCTGTTGCGTCGCACCCATCAACAGTTGCATGGCACTGGTCTTTTATTGAAGCGTATGGTATTTTGCCCTGTAGCAACCTACGCTTTGGTAAAGCTGCTTAGCGAACAAAGCGTACATGGGTGCGACGCCAGTAAAGCCCAATTGAAAAACAAAAGCCGATAACAGAACTGTATGAAAAAAACAGCTTCCATAATACCTGCAAAGTTCAAGGCACCTGCTTTGCTGCATAAACAGATGCTACTGCTTATGCCTTTTGTGCTGTGCGTGCTTGTTGCTCCTGCCCAAAACAATAACCTAAAACTTTGGTACAACCAGCCTGCACAAAAATGGACGGATGCCCTGCCCATTGGCAATGGCAACATGGGTGCCATGATTTATGGCGGCATCAACGAAGAACATTTGCAGTTCAACGAATCAACATTATGGACAGGAGGCCCCAGGGCGTATGCAAGAACAGGAGCGTATAGCTACCTGCAACCAATCCGCCATTTATTGAACCAGGGCAAACAGAAAGAAGCAGAAGCCTTGGCACAGGAAAACTTTATGGGTTTAAAAGATATAGACGACAGTACCTATGCCATCCAAAAACAAAAATGGATAACAGAAGTGACTACCAAACAACCATTCGCCGCCAATGATTTTGATGACGGCAATTGGAAAACAATGCAACTGCCCACACTCAATGGTTGGGAGCAGACAGGGCTGGACGGATTGGATGGTGCAGTATGGTTCCGTATGGAATTTGACCTTCCCAAAGAAATGCTGAACAAGGATCTTGTGCTTGACCTGGGCCGCATACGCGACATGGACCTGACCTATATTAACGGCAACCTCGTTGGCTCAACAGAAGGCAATACGATAAAACGCAGTTACACGCTGAAAGCCGCCTGGCTAAAAGAAGGCAGGAACATACTGGCTATTCAGGTACTGAATTTTTTTGACAAAGGCGGCTTCACGGGGATAAAGGAGAACAGGATGATATTTGTTGTTTATGCCAAAGGAGAAACTGCCGATAAAGGCATAATGCTTGCAAAAACATGGAATTATTTTGTGCAGGATGACAACCCGCCACAATACCCACAATACCAGGCAAGCTATCAACCTTTTGGCGACCTATTTTTTGAGCTGCCCAACCAGTTCAACACCTGGGGCTATACAAGGGAGCTTGACATTGCCAATGCAATGGCAACTACATCGTACCATTGCAACGATACCAAATTCACAAGGGAATATTTTGCCTCCAATCCACAACAAGCGATTGTTGCACATTTTATGGCCGATAAAAAAGCAAGCATCCATATTACCGCCGCATTTACCAGTCCCCATAAAAACTATACGCTTAAACAGATAGACAATAAAACAATAGCCCTGTTTGTACAGGTAACCAACGGAGCATTAAAAGGCGTGAGTTATGTATATGTGGATGCTGTTAACGGAAAAGTGAGTATTGATCACAACCATATTGTGGTAAGCAATGCAGATGAAGCCACTTTTTACTTAACGGCTGCAACCAACTTCAACAATTACAAAGATGTTACGGCCAATGCCCAATTGCAATGCCAGCAAGTGGTGCAGCAATTAAAAGGCAAGATCTATGCCCAGATAAAAGCAGCACATATTGCCGATTACCAGCAACTGTTCAACACCTGCTCCATATACTTTGGTAGCAACAACAAAGAAAGCTACGCAACGGATGAACGCATCAAACAGTTTACACCAACAAGCGATGCATCGTTAATAGCACTGTACATGCAATATGCACGCTATCTGTTAATTGCCTGTTCAAGAAGCAACGCCAAACAACCGGCCAACCTGCAGGGTTTATGGAATAATCAACTTACACCACCCTGGGGCAGTAAATACACCACCAATATTAACCTGCAAATGAACTACTGGGGGGCAGATGTGCTTAACCTGCCATCATTGACAAAACCCTTATTCAATAAAATAAACGGACTAAGCATTGCCGGGCAAACAACAGCCAGACAGCATTACAATGCCAATGGCTGGGTGCTGCACCACAATACGGATATATGGAATGGCACGGCACCCATCAACGCAAGCAATCATGGTATATGGGTTACCGGGGCAGCATGGTTAAGCAACATGATATGGGACCATTATCTATTTACGCAAGACAAGGGCTTTCTTCAGCAGAACTACCCAGTCATGAAAGCCGCTGCACAGTTCTTTCTTGATTTTTTGGTAAAGGATTCCGCAACAGGCTGGCTCATCAGTTCACCTTCCAACTCACCCGAAAACGGGGGATTGGTTGCTGGCCCAACAATGGATCATCAAATCATCCGTGAGTTATTCAAGCATACCATAGCAGCAGGCAAAACCTTGAACATGGACCAGCCATTGCAACAGGCATTGCAGGCAACCTACAATAAAATTGCACCCAACCAAATTGGTAAATACCACCAATTGCAGGAATGGCTAAAAGATATGGACGATACTACAAACAGGCACCGCCACGTATCGCATTTATGGGGCGTATATCCCGGTACGGACATTGACTGGACCAACCCAACAATGATGGATGCCGCAAAACAATCATTGCTATACCGGGGGGATGATGGTACAGGATGGAGTTTGGCATGGAAAACAAATCTTTGGGCAAGGTTTAAAGACGGTAACCACGCCATGAAAATGGTAGAGAAGCTATTGAGCAATGCAGATGATGACAACGGTGCAAGCGAAAAAGGTGGCGTGTACAAAAACATGTTCGATGCACACCCACCATTTCAGATAGACGGGAATTTTGGCGGTGCAGCAGGCATTGCCGAAATGCTGCTACAGAGCCAGGGAAAATATATTGAACTATTGCCTGCCTTACCAACTGCCCTTGAAACCGGCACTGTTAAAGGCCTATGTGCAAGGGGCGGCTTTGAAGTGGATATGCAATGGAAGGATGGGCAATTGCAGGCCGCAATGCTATTGTCAAAAAACGGGAGCGACTGTTGGCTACAATACAAAGGCAAACAGATACACTTTAAAACCATCAAAGGAAAAACATACCAATTCAACAACGGATTGCAAATGCTATAATGAACAAAAAGTTTGAGCCATATTTCTTTTATGTAACCAACAATAATGCATCCATTAAGCTGCTGTTGCGTCGCACACATGTACGGTTGAACACTCTTCGGCTTTATCCAAGCGAAGCTTACAGGCAACTCCCGATACTTTGTATGCCAGTTCCTGTATCCCCAAAAATATACGGCATATACAGGTTGTTCATTTTTTCTCTTCTCCTGTCTTGCTGTTGCACACAACTTCATGCCCAACGCCAGGATATTTTACTGAACAGCAACTGGCAAACATTTGCCTTTGAAGAAAAAGATACTGCCCGGTTTTCCAACATCCAAACAGTAACACAATGGCAAACCGTAAACGTGCCCCACAATTGGGATGCATACGATGGCTACAGACGTTTGCTACACGGCAACAAACATGGATCTGCCTGGTACCGTAAATCATTCATGGCCACGCAACAAAAAGGCAAACGGTATTTTCTGTTCTTCGAAGGTGTCGGCTCCTATGCCACAGTTTGGCTCAATGGCAGGCAGGTTGGTTACCATGCAGGTGGCAGAACAACTTTTACCATTGATGTTACTCAGGCAATAGTATTCAATAAAAAAAATAACTTGGTGGTACGTGCCGACCATCCGGCCAATATCAAAAACCTGCCCTGGGTATGTGGTGGGTGTAGCGATGAACGTGGCTTCAGCGAAGGCTCACAGCCAATGGGCATCTTTCGCCCGGTACATTTGGTTGTTACCAATGAAACACGCATACAACCTTTTGGTGTGCATGTATGGAATGACCAAACTGTTTCAGGAAAATCTGCAACTGTTTATATAGAAACCACGGTTAAGAATTATTCTGATGCAGCAAAAGAAAGCCCCATTACCATTATCACGCAACTGCTCAGCAAAGAAGGCAATCTTATTACCGAAATAAAATCAAAAGAAACAGGGCTGCAAGGCAAAGCGGTAATACAACAGGCATTCACCAATATTAGTAACCCACATTTATGGAGCCTGGAAAATCCATACCTATACACAATTGTTACCACCATTGTAGATGCAAGCGGGAATGTGTTGGATAAACAGCTTACCCTTTACGGTATTCGTTCCATTAAATGGGACAGGGGCAAGACCAACCGTTTCTTCCTGAACGGCAAGCCCGTCTTCATCAATGGTATTGCAGAGTACGAACACCTATTGGGCAATAGCCATGCGTTTACGCATCAACAGGTAGCATCAAGGGTCAAAATGGTACAGCAACTTGGCTTCAATGCCTTCCGTGATGCACACCAGCCACATAACTTACTGTACCAGCAATATTGGGACAGTATCGGCGTGCTGTCATGGACACAGCTTTCGGCCCATGTATGGTACGATACAAAAGACTTCAGGGAAAATTTCAAGACCCTGCTGAAGGAATGGGTCATAGAAAGAAGGAACAGCCCATCCATTATTCTATGGGGCCTGCAGAACGAAAGCAAGCTGCCCAAGGATTTTGCAGAAGAATGCACTGCGTTGATCAGAAGCCTTGATCCCACCGCATCATCGCAACGTTTGGTTACAACCTGCAATGGCGGCGAGGGTACGGATTGGGATGTGCCGCAGAACTGGACAGGCACTTATGGTGGCGATCCATTCAAATACAATGAAGATGTAAAACGGCAAGTACTTATTGGCGAGTATGGTGCATGGCGTACACTGGACCTGCATACCGAAGGCAACTTTAAACAGAATGGTGCTGTAAGCGAAGACAGGTTTACGCAGTTAATGGAAACAAAAATCCGCCTGGCCGAATCTGTGAAAGACAGTGCTGCCGGGCATTTTCATTGGTTGCTTACTTCGCACGACAACCCCGGCCGTGTACAGGGCGGCGAAGGTTTGCGTGAGCTGGACAGGATTGGTCCTGTAAACTACAAAGGGCTGCTGACCCCTTGGGAAGAACCAACAGATGCCTACTATATGTACAAGAGCAACTACGCATCAAAAGAAAAAGATGCGATGGTGTATATTGTTTCGCATACATGGCCCGATAGATGGACAACAGTTGGCAAGAAAGATAGCATCATTGTATATTCCAATTGCGATGAGGTGGAACTGTTGAATGATGTAAACAATATATCATTGGGAAGAAAAAAGAAGCAAGGTATAGGTACCCATTTTCAATGGGACGGTGTGGATATCCGCTACAATATATTGTACGCAGTTGGCTATGTAAACGGAAAAGCTGTAGTAAAAGACTGCATTGTGCCGAACCACTTGCCACAGTCGCCACGCTACAACGATTTGAATGCCGCCGCAAAAAATATCACAAAGCCACAGCAAGGGTACAACTACATTTACCGCATAAACTGTGGTGGGGCAAACTATACAGATGAGAATGGGAATACCTGGTTGGCAGATAGGGCTTTGCCTACCAACAACGAAAAACGCAATATCAATTATTGGTTCTCCACCTCCTGGACAAACGACTTCCCGGGCATGCCTTCTTTTTTTGCAAGCCAACGCAAAACAAACAGCCCAATTGCCGGAACAAGGGACTGGCAATTATTACAGACATTCCGCTATGGAAGGGAACAATTAAAATATGAATTTCCATTGCCCGATGGTGAATACCTGATCGAGCTCTATTTAATTGAACCCTGGCTGGGTATCGGCACAAATAGCAACTGCAAAGCCATGCGTTTGTTTGATGTTGCCATCAACAACAAAACCGTATTGCATGATGTGGATATATGGAACGAAGTTGGAAGCAATACTGCCTTAAAGAAAACAATCAAGGCAAGGATAACTGGCGGCAAAATGGTAGTTTCATTTCCGGCTATAGCAGCAGGGCAAGCCATTGTTTCAGCTATCGCCATTGCATCGCTGAACAAAAATATTGTACCAGCTAAATCCCTTCCATCCATTATTGAACAAGTGCAAACAACACAACAGTTTAAACTGGAAACCTGGTGCGACAATGGCAGGCAGCAATTCATGAACAACAAAACAAATTTTGTTACATTTCCTGCCAACTTATATGGAGCAGATTATGTATTGATGGAAAAAAATAACAAGAGCCCTGTTGCCCTTACAGTGAATGAAGATGCCGATGTGTTTGTGGCCATTCCCTTAAATAGCAAACCAGCCTGGCTCAACGGTTTTGAAGATACCAAGACTTTTGTTGAAAATGATGATACCACCAGCAACAGGTTTCCGGTGTATAGGAGGCGGTATAAAAAAGGTAACACCATTGCCATGAACACAACTGGACAAACAATAGCAATGTCCATATTTGTATTGCCGGTAACCAATATGCAACCTGCTTACGACCTTAAGCCAACAACCAGCTATAAGCCTTTGCAGGCAAAAATTTCCGTTGATGCAGAACGTACAACAGTCAATACAAAAGATGCCATTACTTTTAATGCAAATGATGCAACCATGGAATGGAACATAACAACCGGTGTTGCCGATGTGTATTCCATTACCATACGTTATGCCAACACAACTGGCAAGCAGTTAAAAGCAAGCATGCAATTATTGCAGACAGATGGTACTTTGATGAAAGAAGAAACGCTTTCCTTTACACCCAGCACCAACGGAAAATGGAACTATGTGGCCACCAATACCGGCAGTATGGTTAACGCAGGCAATTATGTAATCCGTATAAAAGCAACCGATGCAACAGGCTTAAGTATTTCGGCACTAGACATTCAATAGCAATGAAAGAAATCATCATCGCATACCTGCTCTCTATTATCAACGTGAAAGTTGAGCACCGCACCAATCCTATTGGTGTAGATGCTGCCAAACCTGTATTCAGTTGGCAATTGTCATCACCCAAAAAAAATGTAACGCAAACAGCCTACCGCATTGTGGTTGCCGATGATAGCTTGTTATTGAAAAAAGGCATTGGCAATATCTGGGATTCAAAGAAAGTCACTTCCTCCTCTTCCATAGAAGTGGCTTATGGCGGCAGGCAATTGCTGCCCGCAAAAAAATATTACTGGCAGGTACTGGTATGGAACAACAAAAAAGATTCTGCGGTCAGCACCATCAACTACTGGCAAATGGGTTTGCCCACGCAAAAGGATTGGGTCAATGCCCAATGGATAGCTTATGAAAACCTGCCCGATTCAAACAGGATCGTTCCGGCCGAACATGGCAATGGAAAAAAGGAATGGGGCAAAAGAAAAGATGTGCTGCCATTGCTCCGAAAGACATTCACCTTAAGCAAGAACATAAAAAATGCCACGGCGTTTATTGCAGGACTCGGACATTTTGAAATGAGCATCAATGGCAAAAAAATAGGAGATCATTTTCTGGACCCAGGCTGGACCAACTATGACAAACAGGCCTTGTATGTAACAGTTGATGTTACCAGTCATTTGCAAAATGGCAACAATGCCATTGGCGTGCTGCTAGGCAATGGTTTTTATTACCTGCCCAGCGAAAGGTACCGCAAAATGACAGGTGCTTATGGCTATCCCAAAATGATCTGCAGGTTATTGATTGAATACACCGATGGTTCAACCGAAAATATCATCAGCGACACAAGTTGGAAAACTGCACCATCACCCATTGTATTCAGCAGCCTGTATGGTGGAGAAGACTATGATGCCAGGCTTGAACAACAGGGCTGGGACACGCCTTCTTTTAATGACAACAATTGGAAACAGTCGGTAACAACATCGGCAACACCATTACAATCGCAAACAGCAGAGCCTGTAAAAGTGATGCAGGTATTTGATCCTGTTAAGTCAACAGCAATCAATCAAAAAACGGTGGTGTTCGACATGGGACAAAATATGAGCGGCATTCCACAAATAACTGTACAGGGCAACAAAGGCGATACCGTAAAAATACTCACTGCTGAATTGCTGAAAGAAGATGGTACCGTTAACCAGAAAGCAACAGGCAGCCCCAGTTACTATCTCTATATTGTAAAAGGCAATGATGTGGAAACCTACCAACCGCATTTTTCTTATTACGGTTACCGCTATATACAGGTAGAAAATGTGCAATACAATAGCAGCAACAATACCGTTACGCCAAAACTCATTTCCGTAAAAGGACTGCATACCCGCAATGCCGCAGCAACCATTGGTTCATTCAACTGCTCCAACGAACTTTTCAATAAAACGTTCAACTTAATTGACTGGTCAATAAAAAGCAATATGCAAAGTGTGTACACGGATTGTCCCCACAGGGAAAGACTGGGTTGGTTGGAGCAGGTACACCTGGTAGGCAACTCCATCCAATACAATTACGATATACACACATTAAGCAATAAGGTACTGCAAGACATACGTGTTCAGCAAGAAACGAATGGACTTATCCCTTCCACAGTGCCCGAATACACGCAAATGCATTTTGCCAATGGCTACTTCCGCGACTCACCCGAATGGGGAAGTACAGGCATCATTCACCCATGGCAACTATACCAATGGTATGGCGATAAAAATGTATTGATACAACAGTACGCAGCCATGCAACAATATGCAGCCTATCTTAAAACAAAAGACAGCAGCGGCTTGTTGATGTATGGCTTAAGCGATTGGTACGACCTCGGCCCCAACAAACCCGGCTTCTGCCAGCTAACACCAATGGGGCTTACAGCAACTGCATATTACTATTACGACTTGACCATTCTAGCAAAAACAGCAAGCCTGCTCGGTAAAAAAGAAGGTGCAAAAAAATATGCAACATGGGCAGCGGGTATCAAAGCTGCTTTCAATAAAACATTCTTCAACAGCAATACAAAGCAATACGGCAGTGGCAGCCAAACATCCAATGCTATTGCGGTGTACATGAACCTAGTGGACGAAAAAGACAAGGCAGCAGTAATAGAAAATATTGTGAAAGACATACGCAGCCATAACAACAGTTTAACCGCTGGCGATATAGGCTTCCGTTACCTGCTACAGGTACTCAACGATGCAGGAAAGAGCGACGTGATATTTGACATGAACAACCGCAGCGATGTGCCGGGTTACGGTTACCAGATAGCCAAAGGTGCAACAGCCCTAACAGAAAGCTGGCAGGCATTGCCTACGGTTTCCAACAATCATTTAATGTTGGGCCATATAATGGAATGGTTGTACGAAGGCCTGGCCGGTATTGGCCAGGCAACAGGATCGGTAGGGTACAGCAATATTGTGATACGCCCGCAAGTTGTTGGCAACATTACTTATGCAAATGCTGCATACCAATGCCCTTATGGTTCAATCAAAAGCCAATGGCAAAAGCAGGGCAACCTGTTTAAGTTACATGCAACTGTGCCTGCAAATACAACAGCAACCGTGTACCTGCCAGCGAGCAAGAATGCTATAATAACCATGGATGGCAAAACAATGAAAGCAACAATAATTGAAAACAATAAAGCAGTCATAAAAATTGGTTCGGGCGATTATGAATTTACAGTACAGTAGCTTTATGTTACCAGCTACAGTATTTAATGGCATCGTCCCTTGCGTCGCACACATCAACGGCACAACAATATTCAACAACGAAACAGCAATGAACAAAACAAGAGTCATACTTCCTTTTATACTAAGCATGTTTGTTTGCTTCGCAAACGCACAGGGCAGGCAAGTGCCCGACAGCATCATGAACAGTATATACAACGAAGTAAAAACGCCCTATAAATATGGCATGGTACTGGTGCCCGAAGATGCTAACAAGAAAATGGACTGCCCAACCGTGTTCCGGAAAAACAACCACTGGTACATGAGTTATGTGCAGTTCAATGGGCGTGGTTACGAAACATGGCTGGCACAAAGCGAAGACCTGCTGCAATGGAAAACCTTGGGCAAGCTGCTTACGTTTAATAACGATACCACTGTTTGGGATGCACAACAGAAAGCTGGCTATATTGCTTTGGAAGATTATACTTGGGGCGGTTGTTATGCAGTAAACAAATACAAGGGCAAATACTGGATGAGCTATTTTGGTGGCAACACTGCTGGCTACGAAGCAGGCCTGCTTTCATTGGGTATTGCTTACACCAATAAAAATATTATCACGCCCCATATCTGGCAAACGCTTGACAGTGCGGTATTAACCAGCAATGATAAAGATGTGCGTTGGTGGGAAGATAAAAAGATTTTCAAATCATCTGTCATCTGGGACAAACAGAAAACAACAGGTTACCCCTTTGTCATGTATTACAATGCCAATGGCGATACATCGCATAACCGTGACAAAAAAACAAGATGGTTCGAAAGGATAGGCATGGCGGTAAGCAACGATATGGTAAACTGGAAACGCTACAATACTGATCCTGTAATGCACCATAAGATTGGCATTACGGGAGATGCTGTGATACAAAAGATAGACGATGTTTGGGTGATGTTCTATTTTGGTGCATTCTGGGAAGGAAGGAAAGATGCGTTCAACCGATTTGCCTGTTCGTATGACCTCGTTAACTGGACAGATTGGAAAGGTGAGGACCTCATTCATTCATCCGAACCATACGATGCTTTGTATGCACATAAAAGCTTTGTGGTAAAATGGAATGGGGTGGTGTACCATTTTTACAACGCAGTAAACAAGAAAGACCAACGTGGCATTGCCGTGGCAACATCAGTTGATAAAGGAAAAAGCGAATTGCATTTTGTAAAATAAAATTCAGGGTTTTATTAAGCCGACAATTTGAGCTTGTGAAAAGTGGTAACAAAAATTTGAAGAATTGATTCAATAAAAGAAAATGAGAAGACTGGTCTCAATCATATTGTTCCTGTTGGTGCTGCATGCAAATGCACAACGCACTGTTGTGGATTTCAATAACGGCTGGAAATTTTTTTTAGGCAACGATAGCCTTGCATGGCAGGCAGGCTATAACGATTCTAAATGGCGTACATTAAACCTTCCGCACGATTGGAGCATTGAACTGCCTTTTGATGAAAAAGCACCAGCCACCAATCAAGGTGGGGCTTTGCCCGGTGGCATTGGCTGGTACAGGAAAACATTCACACTTGCTGCCTCGGCAAAAAACAATAAAACCTTTATCGAGTTTGATGGCGTGTACCGCAACAGCGAAGTATGGATCAACGGGCATTACTTAGGCAAGCGGCCCTACGGTTATATTTCTTTTGAATACGAGCTTACGGATTATTTGAAATTTGGGGCAGGGCAGAATACAATAGTCGTTAAGGTTGACAATTCGCAACAACCCAATTCACGCTGGTACAGCGGAAGCGGCATTTACCGGGATGTAAAGCTGGTAACCCGGAATGCAGCATCCATAAACCGCCTGGGTACCTTTATAACGACAAGCCATATTAGTGCAACATCAGCAAATGTAAACCTGCAGATAGAATTGGATATACCAGTTACAGCAAAGCAAAACCTTACTGCCACAACCATTATATACAATGCCAATAACAAAGCTGTTGCCAGTAAAAGAACACAGCTTCCCAATATGCAGGACACACCTGTTATTGCAAGTCAACAATTGGTGGTAAACAATCCTGTGTTATGGTCAACTGAAAATCCATACCTATACAAAGCAATAACAACGGTTTATGAAAACAATGTAGCAATAGATAAATATGTAACCCTATTTGGCATACGCTATTTTGACTTTGATGCCAACAAGGGCTTTTCGCTGAATGGGCAATACATGAAAATAAAAGGTGTTTGCATGCACCACGACCTCGGAGCATTGGGTGCAGCATTCAATAAAAGTGCAGCGGCCCGTCAGTTGAAGATACTGAAAGAAATGGGTTGCAATGCCATACGTACCGCACATAATCCACCTGCTGCTGTATTCCTGGAACTTTGCGATAGTATGGGCTTTTTGGTAATGGATGAGGCTTTTGACATGTGGAAGAAAAAGAAAAACAAGTATGATTATTACGCTGACTTTACTGAATGGCATAAACGTGATCTCGAAGAAATGGTTAAACGTGACAGAAATCATCCGTCTGTTTTTGTGTGGAGCATTGGCAATGAAATACGGGAACAGTTCGATTCATCGGGCATCAGCATAGCAAAAGAATTGGTTGGCATAGTAAAAGCATTGGACACTACAAGACCTGTAATTTCTGCATTGAGTGAGTGGAACCCTACAAAGAACTTTATCTATCAATCAGGTGCACTGGATCTTGTTGGCCTGAACTACCACCATGAAGTATATGCAGATTTTCAGAAACATTTTCCCGGTAAAAAATTTATTGGTGCAGAAACCATGAGTGCCCTGGCAAGCAGGGGCCACTACGATAAGGTTTCTGATACTACCATCTTATGGCCACAACATTCCCCTTTAAAGTATGTGCAAGGTGGCAATAAAGACTACACTGTTTCTGCCTACGATAATGTGGCTGCTTACTGGGGCAGCACACATGAAGCAACTTGGAAGCTGATTAAGAAATACGATTTCTTATCGGGGCTGTTTGTATGGTCTGGTTTCGATTATTTGGGAGAACCCACACCTTATCCCTACCCGGCAAGAAGTTCCTATTTTGGAATAGTTGATTTGGCAGGCCTTCCCAAAGATGTGTACTATATGTACCAAAGTGAATGGACGGATAAACCCATGCTGCATATTTTGCCACACTGGAACTGGAATGCAGCAGATACGATAGATGTGTGGTCATACTATAACCATGCCGACGAAGTGGAACTCTTCCTGAATGGGAAATCACTCGGCACAAAGAAAAAGCAAGGTGACGACTTGCATGTGTCATGGAAGGTACAATATGAACCTGGTACACTAAAAGCCATCTCCAGAAAAAATGGTAAAACCGTTCTTGAAAAAACAATGGCCACTGCTGGTAAAGCAGCAAAAATAGAATTGACTACAGATAGAAGAATAATCCATCCCGACGGAAATGACCTTGCCTATATAACCGTAAAGATACTGGATGAAAAAGGCAACCTTGTGCCCAATGCAGACAATGAAATCCTTTTTTCCATTGAAGGAAATGCAAGCATTGCCGCAGTGGATAATGGCTACCCCGCAAACCTGCAACCATTTAAAACAAGCCATTGCAAAGCTTATAATGGCATGTGTGTTGTAATTATACAGGCACAAAAAAAGTTGGTACGCTAAAACTTCACGCATCATCTGCTGGTTTGCCGGCTGCTACAATTTCCGTGAATGTGCAGTAAAATAATAGCTATTTAAACAATGCCCAATAGTAAAATGTTCCAGTATTATAGTTAAACTTTACATTGTTTTAGCTATAGTGCATTTTTACTTTTACTTACTCAATAAAGCCATCCTCTATTAAAGCGTTTTATTGGTTTAACTAACGAATTGTTTAACTGTACAGCTTATGAAAGGGTCACTGCCAGTCATGAATAATAAAGCATTCTGTCAAGGAAGCCTGTTCAGCAACTTCTTATCTACACATACAAAGGCAATAGCTGTTATAGTATGCTCATTCATCATCAGCCAATCGGGTCTGGCACAAAACAGCAATGCAAAAGATAAAGAAGCAGCATACATTCAAACCATTACACAAAGGTCCAATAAAATTGTGGCTACCTTAAGCATTACGGATTCTTCCAAATTCTATCGTGTACAAAATATATTGGTTCAGCAATACAGCAGCATCAACACATTACATGAAGGATATAACGTACAGGTAAAAACAGTAAAAAAAGATAGTACGCTGGACAAAAAAACAGCTTCAGAAAAAATAGCTGCTGTTGAAACAGAAAGAACATTAGCTGTGGGCCAACTGCACAAAACCTTCCTCTCAAAACTTACTACAGAATTGAATGACGACCAGGTTACAAAAATAAAAGACGGCATGACTTACAACAAAGTGGCTGTTACCTACAATGCTTATGTAGCCATGATTCCGAGCCTTACAGAAGAACAGAAGAAAAAAATATACGGTTACCTGGTAGAAGCCAGGGAGTATGCAATGGACGCAGAATCGGCCGATAAAAAAACGGAATGGTTCGGTAAATACAAAGGCAGGATCAACAACTACTTATCGGCTCAAGGCTACGATGTAAAGAAAGAAGGACAGGAGTGGGAGAAACGCATCAAAGAAGCAAAGGAAAAGAAAGACAGTGCCGCCTAACAAACATCAACCAAAACAACAGGTATCTCATAGTAACGATTTGTAATTTTTAATTACTCTCTTAAAACAAAAGCCATATGAACCCAAAACGACTGCTCAAGTTTCTTGTATGTATGCTGCTGCTTGTGTTTGCTACAAGCAGTTTGGTATTCGCACAGGAAAAAACAATTTCCGGAAAGATCGTAAACCAAAAGACACAGAAAGGAATTGCCGGTGTTAGTATCAAAGTAAAAAACGGCACCCAAACTGCCGTAACGGATGAAGAAGGGATGTTCAAGATAAAAGTGCCTTCTCCCGAATCGATCCTCACCATTTCCCATTTGGGTTTCGCCTTTAGGGAAGTGAAGGCCGGCACTGGACCTACACTTACTATAGAACTTACAGAATCCACAGCAGAGCTTGATGATGTAGTGGTGGTTGGTTACGGTACACAAAAATCCAGGAATGTTACGGGTTCAGTAGTTTCTGTTGATACCAAAAAAATGGAAGACCTACCAGTAGCTTCACTTTCCGAAATGTTAAGGGGTCAAGTGCCCGGCCTGAATGTAACAGGCGGAAGCACACGTCCCGGTACAATGGCATCACTAAGCATACGCCAACAGTTCAACTGGGGTAAAGATGGTGGTGGAACAATACCTTTAATTATCATTGATGACATCGTACAGATAGATCCTGCCACGAACCTGCCTACCTTGGATAAGTTCAATTTGCTAGACCTTTCTGAAGTTGAAAGCATTACCGTTCTGCGTGATGCAAGTGCCGCTATCTATGGTGCACGTGCTTCGCAAGGTGCAATTGTGGTAAAGACAAAAAGGGGTAAACCAGGTGCCCCCAAACTAAGCTACTCTGCAAAGTTTGAAGCAAACGATGCAGTAAGTCATGGCAAAGTAATGAATGCAAAACAATACGGAGTTTTCTCAAATAGATTGCAACGCGGTTTGGGTAACAATGCAGTTTCCAGTCCCGCAAACTTCTTTTCTGATGCAGAGCTTGCAAAAATGGATAGCCTTAACTACGATTGGTTGGGCAACGACTGGAGGGGTGCAAACGCCATGCAGCACTCCATCAATGTAAGTGGTGGTTCAGACAAAGCAACTTACTTTACAGGTGGTTCATTCTACACGCAAGGAGCCAACTTGGGCTCTCAGGATTTCAATAGGTGGACATTCAGGTCTGGTACAGATGTTAAGGTAATGAATAGCGTTAAGTTTTCTGCCAGCCTTTCTGCCAACAACTCCAACCTCGAAAAATCATTTACCAAAATCAACTTCTCAGATGGTTATGCAAATGGTGGCGAGCAGAACGATTACAGCGTATTGCTGCACATGCCTAAATACATTCCTTGGCAATACAACAACAATGGCGTGTTGCAATATGTATCGCCAGTACTGGGCACCAACAAGCTTGGTTCTATCAGTGGCAACAACTCATTGTCCAACTGGAACTACTATGCATTACTGAACAATGGTTCAAAAACAACCACCAAGAATTTTAGCTACAATGCCAACTTCTCCCTGCAATACGATGTGCCTTTCATTCAAGGCCTTTCATTCAGGGGCAACTACTCAATAGGTTCTACCTCGGCCAATACCGAACAGGTAATGATGCCTTTGGTACTTTACCAAGCAACCAATGCCAATACCGCCAACAACCACTTGTTTGGTACCAATACTGTTTGGAGTGCTGCCACTACCAACAGATCCAACTCAAGGGTTACTTACGACAATACGGTAGGTACACTTGAACAAGTGAACTTCTTTGCAACCTACGACCGCAATTTTGGTCAGCACCACCTGTCAGCAATCTTCTCTGGTGAACGTTCAAAAGTAGCTTCAGAAGACCGTTACCAGATTTACGATAACCCCATCAGTGGTGTGTACAACGGTACATCTGTTTCTGCAGGAACATTAAACAGCTCCAACACCATCACTTACAGATCAGAAGGTGGTACACTTTCTTACTTGGGCCGTGTAAACTATAGTTACAAGAACAGATACCTAGCCGAGTTCCTTTTCCGTAGCGATGCATCCAGCAAGTTTGCACCAACCAACTACTGGGGCTTTTTCCCAAGTGTATCATTGGGCTGGATTATCTCGGATGAACCCTTCTTCAAAAATGCAGTTAGGGGAATCGACTTCTTAAAACTTCGCGGTTCTTTGGGTAAAACAGGTAACGACAACGTGAAAGCATGGAAATGGATGCAGCTATACGCACTGGCACTTGACAAAGGCATGGCCTTTGGTACAAGTGGTGGTAACTATACATACGGTATCACGCCAGACCCTTCACCTAACCCAGATATCAAATGGGACAGAACCATTCAAAGGAACTTTGGTATAGATATGAGGTTATTGAAAAACCGTTTGTCTATCAGTCTTGATGGTTACTACAACTCGTCTACAGACATGTTGACGTTGATGACTGGTGCAATGAACGTTCCTATTACTGTTGGTGGAGCATTTGCTGAACAGAACTATGGTGCAGTTAATTTTTGGGGAACTGAAATTTCTGCAACTTGGAGCGACCGCATTGGCAAGGATATAAGCTACTCAATAGGCGTAAACTTTGGCCTGTCAGACAACAGGGTAACAAAGTACCTGGACCAACCATTCAAATACCCATCACAATATACCGGACAAAGGGAAGGCTACTCATTGATTACTGGTCAATGGGGATACAGGACTTGGAAAGGCACTTCAACTGGCGACGGTATCCTAAGAACAGATGCTGACCTTGACAACTATTGGGCATACCTTACCGATTTGGCAACCAAAGCTGGTAAAACACCATTGTACAACGCAGGAAGTGCAGGTATATCAACAAGGGCCGGTATGAAAAAAGGAATGATGGCTTATGAAGATGTAGCAGGAACTTTAAATGCAAATACACAAACTATCGCAGGTCAAGATGGACAGATAAACGATGATCAGGACTATGTGCAACTGGTTAAGAAGAACAGGTCATACGGGTTTACCACCAACCTTGGCTTTACTTGGAAATCTGTTAGCCTTTTGGCACAGATCAGCACAAGCTGGGGCGGATACAATAGTATGGACAGGATCAAACAGGGAACTGCAAGCACCAACGCAGGTTGGGCACAGGCTGCTTACCTCAATGATATGTACGACTCAACAGACAACCCGAATGGCAAGTATCCTAACATGGCTTTCTACGACAATGCTTACAAGACTTCAGATTTCTGGACCCTACCATCTTTCAGGTGTGTAATCCGTTCTATGAGCATTGCCTACAGCCTGCCAAAGAGTTTAGTTACAAAAATGCGTATTTCAAGTGCAAGGTTCGTATTGTCAGGATACAACCTATGGGATCTATACAACCCATACCCTAGCAAATACCGCAATATGTACGATGCACCAAACGTAAACTACCCAACACTGCGAACATGGTCGCTGGGTGTAAACCTTGGGTTCTAAACTTAATTTAACAGTTCAACAAACTTGTATATGAAAAATAAAATATTATACCTGGTAGCCTTTGTGGCAACAGTAGCTACAATAACTGGTTGCAAAAAGGATTTTCTGGAAGACATGAAAAGCTACGATAAGTACGATGAAAGTGCTTTCACCAACGAAACACTAACAGGTTACTACATTGATAGGCTATACAACTATTTCTTTGTAAACTACAAAAGCCCTTTGCAATACGAAACCACATTGGGTTCGTACGATGATTCCAAAACAAGGCTTACAGAAGAAATTGCAGCAAACGGAACAGTGGGCAACTACATCAACCCCAACAAAAACTTCATGTTGGCAACCGATGCAGATGCATACATTGGTGGTGCACTTACTGCCAGCATAACCAACACGCCTTATACACGTATCCGCCTGGCCAACGACCTCATCGACAAAATAGATGGTATCGGAAAGTCAATGTCACAAAACTTCAGGAACACAGCAAAGGGCCAGATGTATTATTTCCGTGCCCTGCAATATTTCTACCTGGTACGTGCCTATGGTGGTGTGCCTTTGATACTGAAAGTGAGCGATGCAAGCATTACCGATACTTCTATCAGGATACCAAGGTCCACCGCTACACAATGCTTTGCACAGATAGCACAGGATTTCGATTCCGCTGCAGCTTTATTGCCAGCCAAATGGGCAACGGCATCTACCGACTACGGAAGGTTTACCAGTGCTGCTGCATTGGCCATGAAAAGCCGTGTACTGCTTACCGCTGCAAGCCCCTTGTTCAATGCCGATTGGGACAACCCCGGTAACGCCAAATGGCAAGCTGCGTTGGATGCAGGCTTAAAAGCTGAAATAGCATTAACTGGTGCAGGTTATGGTCTATATGGCAGCACTGCAAAAGAATGGGGCGAAATGACAACCGCATTCGATCTTGGCGGCGGCGGTGCTAATAGTAGCGGCACCAACAAAGAAGCCATTTTTACTGTATTGCTTTCTACCAACACAACCAGTTCTGCTGGCTACAACAATGGTTGGGAAAATACAATAAGACCAAAAGACTACAATGGTGGTGGTGGTATCTCTGTTCCTAAAGCCATGCTGGACCTGTTTCCATTGGCAAATGGGGCAAGGCCTACAGCAACCAATGGTTATGTGGATACCTTCTTCTTCGAAAACCGTGACCCACGTTTCTACCGCACTTTTGCATTCTCTGGTAGCAAATGGGGTATAAAGACCAATGCCAACAAAGCCACATTCTTTTACAGGTGGAGACCAAGTGCCACAGGTACTGCGGTGTACTATGGCAGTAACTCCACAACCAGTCCTGCAGTTGTGCGTAAAATGTCAAACCCAACAGCAGACAGTACTGCATTCACTTACTCCGGTACAGATATTTTTGAATACCGCTACGCAGAGCTTTTGCTGAACATTGCTGAATGCTATGCTGCAAAAGGCGATATTGCCAACTGCATCACCTATCTTGGAAAGATACGTGCCCGTGTAGGCATACCAAGTGCCAACAACTATGGTATCGGAACCTTGTCTAGCAAGTATGCTGCAATTGAAGCTTGTTTATACGAGCGTAGGGTAGAGCTGGCTTATGAAGGAAAACGCTACTGGGATATACACAGGTGGATGCTATACGATGGCGGTTCTTCTACCAACCCATCTGCAAACACTTGTTCCAAATTAGGGCTTACACCATTGAACGGTACCAACAGGACCGGTTATTACTGGCAATCTTTGAACTATGTTAGTGCCGATCCATTAACTGCAGCCGATAGGAATATTTTGGTTGACCCGGATGCTGCTACAGCTACATTCAACACACAGATAGCTGCCCTTAAAGCATTATACAAAGCAAAGTTCGTAATGACTCCTGTAGACCAGGCTTTGGACCGTGACGGTTCCACTCCGGTAAACTTCCTGTTCAGGCAAAACTACTACCTGTCTGGCATACCCGGTACCGTACTGTCACTCAATCCTTGGTTGAAACAGAATATCGGATGGCAGGACTACAGCGGCATTGCCGGAACTTTTAATGCTGCAGAATAAAATATAACCAATATCAATACCGGGTGCATACAGCATGGTTATATGCTATGTACCCGGTATTGGTCTTAATACGGAATGCTGAAAGGAACTGGCAACAACAAAAACAATAACATATCAAACAAAGGAAAGTGCACTACCTTCCTTATTCTAAAATAATAAGCCCTGCATAATAAAACGCTTTATTATTTTAACAAGACAAATTAAATACTAGATGAAGAAGATTATTGCTGGTTTATTGTGTTCAGGTATTTCATTGGCTGCCTTTTCCCAGTATCCACAGATTCCACCAGATGTACAACGTTGGAGCGATTCCCTACTGAAAGCTGCAACCAAACATTCAGACTCCGCATGGGCCTATGCCTATCCAATTGTAAAAGAAGAAGCAAAACATGGCCGCCCCTATATACCCTGGGCTGCACGCCCCTACGATTTGCCGCAGGCATCCATTCCTGCATTTCCCGGTGCAGAAGGTGGTGGCAAATTCAGCAACGGTGGCCGTGGCGGTAAAGTAATTGTTGTTACCAACCTCAACGACAACGGCGAAGGCAGTTTGCGTTGGGCATGCGAACAGGGCGGTGCAAGAATCATTGTATTCAATGTGTCGGGCATCATCCGCATCAGCACTCCATTAATCATCCGTGCACCTTATATCACCATTGCAGGCCAAACAGCACCTGGCGATGGTATCTGTGTGGCCGGCGAAACCGTATGGATCAACACACACGATGTAATCATCCGTTACATGCGTTTCCGCCGCGGCGAAACCAATGTGGGGCGTAGGGACGATGCCATTGGTGGCAACCCTGTTGGCAACATTATGATAGACCACGTTTCTGCAAGTTGGGGCCTCGACGAAAACATGAGCATGTACCGCCACATGTACAACGACAGCACACCCAACCTGAAAGCAGAATCAAAACTGGGTACCGTTAATATCACCATTCAGAATTCTATTTTCTCTGAATGCCTTGATACCTGGAACCATGCTTTTGGCAGCACACTAGGTGGCGAAAACTGCTCGTTCATCCGCAACATCTGGGCCGACAATGCAGGACGCAATCCATCCATTGGCTGGAACGGCATCTTCAATTTTGCCAACAATGTTGTGTTCAACTGGGTACACCGCTCAACAGATGGTGGCGATTATACAGCCATGTACAACATCATCAACAACTACTACAAGCCTGGTCCTGCCACGCCTAAAACAGGTCCTTTGAGCCATCGTATTTTAAAACCAGAAAGTGGAAGGAGTAAATTGGGCTACCTTGTTTTTGGACGTGCCTATGTTCATGGAAATATTGTTGAAGGAAACGACCGTGTTACCAAAGACAACTGGGATGGTGGCGTACAGGTAGAAGAAATGGACAATGCAGGTCAATACACTGCTGCCATGAAATGGGAGAAACCCCTGCCAATGCCCGAGTTCACCATACTGCCAACATTGGAAGCAAAAGAATACGTACTGAAAAACGCAGGTGCCACACTACCCAAACGTGATCCTGTTGATACAAGGATCGTAAAACAGGTAACAACAGGCAACATTGAATTTGACCCCAACGTGCCGTTGCCAACCACACAGTTCAAACACCGCCGCTTACCTATCGATTCATACAAACAAGGCATCATAACTGATCCTATACAGGTAGGTGGCTATCCCAACTATAAAGGAACGCCTTACAAAGATTCCGATAACGACGGCATACCCGATGCATGGGAAATTGCACATGGCCTGAATCCCAAAGACGCAAGCGATGCAGCCAAGATTACCAAAAGCGGTTACAGCAATATTGAAGAATACCTTAACAGTGTGGTGGATATTAAGAATGTTGCTCCTACTGTTGCAAAAAAATAATTACCTGTTTTCTGCATGAAACTGTCACAATCAACTAATAAAAGTTGACTGCTAAACATGTACATCCATGAATAAGAAATTCATTCCTTGCTGTGTGTTAACAGCCCTGTCCATTATAAGCAACAAAGCAATGGCTCAGTATCCACGCATTCCAAAACCGGTAGAAGATTCTGCTGACAAAATAATGGAAGGCTACAAGAAAATTTCTGATGAAGCTTGGGCAAAAGCTTGGCCTATTATCGAAATGGATGAAAAGAACGGGAAACCTTATGTTCCCTGGGCTTCAAAGTCTTCAGATCTGCCTCAGGCCACGATACCTGCTTTTCCGGGTGCCGAAGGTGGTGGTGCTTATACCGCAGGTGGACGTGGCGGTAAAGTGATCGTTGTTACTTCTTTGGCTGATAGCGGTCCGGGTACATTTCGTGAAGCCTGCGAGCAGGGCGGTGCAAGGATTATTGTATTCAATGTTGCCGGTATCATTCAACTAAAAAGCCCCATCAGTGTACGTGCCCCATACATTACCATCGAAGGGCAAACAGCTCCTGGTGATGGTGTATGTATTGCCGGTGAATCTTTGTTGCTCGATACACATGACATCATTATTCGCTTCATACGTTTCCGTCGTGGTGCAACAGAAGTTACCAGACGTGACGATGCTGTTGGAGGAAATGTGGTTGGCAATATTATTATCGATCACGTATCGGGAAGCTGGGGATTGGATGAAGTGATGTCTTTTTACCGCCATGTGTACGACAGGCAAAAAGATGGCAAAGGCGAAAAATTGCCCACGGTAAATGTTACCATTCAAAACTCCATGTTTGCTGAAGGTCTTGATACATACAACCATGCTTTTGGTAGCACCATTGGCGGAAGGAACAGTACTTTTATGCGTAACCTTTGGGCCAACAATGTGGCACGCAACCCATCCATTGGTATGGATGGTGATTTTGGTTTTGCCAACAACGTTGTGTTCAACTGGTGGAACAGGAGTGCAGATGGTGGCGACAACAAATCCTTCTTCAATTTCATCAATAACTATTATAAGCCAGGGCCTATAACTCCTTTGGATAAACCCATTGGTCATCGTTTCTTGAAACCTGAAAGTGGCCGTGCAAAAAAAGATTCATTGGAATTTGGCAAAGCCTATGTGAATGGGAACATCATGGAGGGCAATGAAGCAGTTACCAAAGACAACTGGGCTGGTGGCGTACAGGTACAGGAACTGCCCGATGCAGGTAAATACACAGAAGCAATAAGGGTTGACAAGCCTTTCCCAATGGCCAAGATTACTTTGCTTACTGCCGAAGAAGCACATGAATATGTATTGAAAAATGTTGGGGCTTACTTACCCATTCGTGATACAGTGGATAGACGTATTATTGAAGAAGTGAAGACTGGAAAAATTATCTACGATAAAAATGCGGTACCTTATGCAGGTGACAAATTCCTGAAACGTAGGCTGCCGGCAGACTCCTATAAAGATGGCATCATTTCACAGATCAGTCAGGTAGGTGGTTATCCCAACTATAAAGGAACGCCTTACAAAGATTCCGATAACGACGGCATACCCGATGCCTATGAAACTGCCCATGGCCTGAATCCAAAAGATGCAAGCGATGCCGCAAAGATTTCCAAAACAGGTTACAGCAATATTGAAAACTACCTGAACAGCGTGGTCGATATCAAAACTGTGAGACCAACCAAAAAATAATTGTATCAATACATGAAAATGACTTTTGTAACTGCCCTATCTTTTGCAAAAGTCATTTTTGCTTTTAGGCACAACCTATCCATTACAAACAACTTTAAGTAGCTACTTTTAAAGATGAAAACAGATAACGCAGGCATATATCAATACATCAACAAACAAACCGTTGGCAAGGGCCTGTTCATGCTCTGCTGGGCTATTTGTTTATGGTGTCCAGCAACTTTGTTTGCCCAAAAAGAAAAAACGGCAAAGCCGCTTCCACCAGTTGCTGTTACCAATAACAGGCTTGTTTATACACCCGACTCACTAGGTAATAGGATACCTGATTTTTCTTACTGTGGCTACAAGGCATCCAGCCAGCCAATCCCGAACATTGAAATAAAAATAACAGTACCGCCAACCAAAGGCGATGCAACAAACCGCATACAATCTGCCCTTGATTATGCAGCCACACTGCCATTGGATAAGGATGGTTTTCGTGGTGCAGTGCTGCTGCAACAGGGAACCTATGAAGTAAACGGACAGTTAAGCATACATGCTTCGGGCATTGTGTTAAGGGGTAGCGGCACCAATACAAACGGGACGCAACTAATAGGTGCGGGTACCGACAGGCAAACATTGATACGCATTGTTGGTACAAACGATAAAAAGGAGAATCAAGAAATAAAAATTACAGACAACTACGTACCTGTAAATGCAATGAAGTTTTCAGTTGAAAATATTGCTTCATGTAAAGTAGGCGATAGGATAACAATTCGCCGTCCATCCACAAAAGAATGGATTGCCGATCTGGGTACCGAATCTTTTGGTGGCGGCCTAAGTTCATTGGGCTGGAAGCCGGGTGAGCTTGACCTGTATTTTGACCGTACCATTACCGCCATCAATGCCAACGAAATAACCATTGATGCACCATTGACAACAGCATTGGATGCCAAGTATGGTGGAGGCTTTGTTTCGGTCTATCAATGGAATGGAAGGATTGCCAATGTTGGCGTGGAGAACATGCAACTGGTTTCCGCTTACGATAAAACAAACCCCAAAGACGAGGCACACCGTTGGATGGCCATTACTATTGAACGTGCAGAAGATGCTTGGGTACGCCAGGTAAGCTTTCAACATTTTGCGGGCAGTGCAGTAAGGGTTTTGGAAACAGCAAAACGTATTACAGTAGAGGACTGTAAATCCACCGAACCTGTTTCTGAAATTGGCGGGCAACGCCGCTATACATTTTTCACCAACGGCCAGCAAACCTTGTTTCAACGTTGCTATGCCAGAGATGGCTACCACGATTTTGCAACAGGCTACTGCGTTGCAGGCCCCAATGCCTTTGTGCAATGCGAATCGCACCAGCCATACAGTTTTAGCGGTGGTATAGACAGTTGGGCAAGTGGTGTGCTGTTCGACATAGCTTATGTAGATGGCAACGCCTTGCGATTTGGCAACCGTGGGCAAGATGGACAAGGTACCGGTTGGGCTGCGGCCAACAGCATGTTCTGGAACTGCAGTGCAGCACGCATTGATTGCTACAAGCCACCAACAGCACAGAACTGGAGCTTTGGTAGCTGGGCACAGTTTGCTGGCGATGGTTATTGGACAGCTTCCAACGATGCATTGAACCCGAGAAGTTTTTTCTATGCACAGTTAAAAGAAAGACTTGGCAAAAATGTGGATGTACAGGCACAGATCCTATACGTGCCAACCGAAGCATCCAGCAGTCCAACAGTTGCCGTGGCAGCAGAGCTGGTAAAACAATCCGTAAAGCCAAGAATGCAGATGGATGAATGGATTGACCTTGCTTATCAACGAAACAAGATACCAACCGATGCTAAAGGGACCAAAACAGTCAACGAATTACCTGAAAAAATAATTGATGTAAAGAAAGCTGCATGGCCAATGAAAATGGCGAACGGTGTGTTGGTGCGTGGCAACGATATGCTGATTGGAAGAAGGCAGGAAGTGCCTTGGTGGACGGGTGGCATACAAGGCACCGACCTGAAAAAAGCCCAATTGGCCATTACACGTTTTGTGCCCGGCAGAACCGGTAACGGGCTAACAGATGATTTGGAAGAACTGACCGAAACCATGAAGCAACGCAATATTATTGGCATGGAACAACACTATGCTTTATGGTACGAAAGAAGACGTGATGACCATGAACGCATTCGTCGTATGGATGGCGAAGTATGGGCTCCATTTTATGAACTGCCCTTTGCACGTAGTGGCAAAGAAACTGCATGGGATGGATTGAGCAAATACGATTTAACCAAATACAATACCTGGTACTGGAGCCGTTTGAAACAGTTTGCAAACCTGGCCGATGAAAAGGGTTTGCTATTGGTTCATCAGAACTATTTTCAGCACAACATTATTGAAGCAGGGGCACACTATGCCGACTTCCCTTGGCGTACGGCCAACAACATCAACAGCACAGGCTTTCCGGAACCGCCGCCTTATGCAGGTGACAAAAGGATTTTTATGGCGGAACAGTTTTATGATATTACCGATCCTGTTCGTAGAGAGCTGCACAAAAAATACATCCGCCAATGTTTGAACAATTTTAAGGACAACAATGGTGTCATCCAATTAACAGGGGAGGAGTTTACCGGTCCATTGCATTTTGTAAAATTCTGGTTGGATGTAATTAAGGACTGGGAAAAGGAAACAGGCAAAAAGCAAATCATTGGTTTAAGCACAACAAAAGACGTACAGGATTCAATACTGCAAATGCCTGCCTACGAATCGGTTATTGACCTGATCGACATACGCTACTGGCATTATCAGGCAGACAGTACGGCTTATGAACCCAAAGGTGGGCAAAGCCTTGCCCCACGCCAACATGCTAGATTATTGAAACCGAAAAAATCGAGCTTTGACCAAGTGTACAGGGCAGTAAAGGAATACAGGACAAAGTTCCCTACTAAAGCTGTTCTGTATAGTAGCGATAGCTTCGACCAGTTTGGCTGGGCAGTATTTATGGCTGGCGGGTCGTTGCCTGTACTGCCGGCGGAAACAGATAAAGCATTGGTAAACGCTGCTGCTACTATGAAACCTATAGATGCCGCCAATCAATACGTATTGAGCGATAGCAAATCGTTTATTGTGTATGGCAATGGCAACTTACAGTTGAGTGGAATTGATGCAAAGAAAAGCTATACCCTTACATGGTTCGATACCAGGAATGGTAAAAGCATAAAAGAAGAAACCATAAGTGGCAGCAAACTGAATGGCTTGTCAGCCCAGGGCAATACGGTTGTTTGGATAAAGTAATAGAAACTTTATCAAACTCCGACAACGGTTATAAACCTTGTCGGCGGTTTAACTGGTTACATAAATAAATACACCAAGAAAGATGAAAAAATTAAGTTCAATAGTTTGCTTGTTACTCGTGCTGTTTTCACATGCACAGATGCAGCCATTAAAAATAGCTGCCAACAAAAGGTTCTTTACGGCCAATGGCAAACCCTTCTTCTGGTTGGGCGATACCGGTTGGCTGCTGTTTAAAAAATGCACCAAAGAAGAAGCCATACTGTACTTGGACACAAGACAGAAACAGGGCTTCAATGTAATACAGGTAATGTTGCTGCATGAATTAAGTGCTACAGATGCCGATGGCGATTCGGCATTGGTGGACAAAGACATCAGTATGCCCAATACAACCCAGCATTATTGGGACAACGTGGAGTTTGTAGTAAATGAAGCTGCCAAACGTGGCATATACATGGCATTGGTGCCATTATGGGGCAGTAATGTAAAGAGCAATTTGGTAAATGAAGAACGTGCACAGGCTTACGCAACATTTTTGGCAACACGTTTCAGGAACAAAACAAATATCATTTGGCTAAATGGCGGCGACATTAAAGGAAGCGAGGGAGAAAAGATATGGAACATCATTGGCAACACATTACATGAAAAAGACGGCAGGCACTTGGTTACATTCCATCCCAGGGGAAGGTCCACTTCATCAACCTGGTTCCATAACGAAGCATGGCTGGACTTTAACATGTTTCAAAGTGGGCATAAAGATTATGGCCAGGATACTACAGAGCCACGCATAGGCGAAGACAACTGGAAATTTGTGGTAAATGATTATACACTAAAACCTGTAAAGCCAACAATGGATGGCGAACCCTCCTACGAAAACATTCCACATGGCTTGCACGATTCATCGGCACCCAGGTGGACGGCAAGCGATGTAAGGCGTTATGCTTACTGGAGCGTTTTTGCAGGCGGTGCCGGATTTACCTATGGCGAAAATTCTATCATGCAGTTCAAAAACGACTGGGACAAAAGCATAAGTTTTGGTGCCGTAAAAAAATGGAAAGAAGAACTGAATGCAACAGGTGCCACGCAAATGCAATACCTGAAAAAGCTGATGTTCAGCAAACCATATTTAGAACGTGAGCCTGCCCAGGACCTGATCAATAACCAAAGCTATCGGTACGACTACCTGCTTGCAACCAAGGGCAAAAGTTATGCGTTTGTGTACACTTTTACGGGTAGGAATATTGAACTAAATATGGGAAGATATGCAGGTAAAACAGTAAAATCTTCATGGTACAACCCACGCAATGGTCAATACATTGCGATAGGCTTTTTTGAGAATAATGGTGGCGTAAAATCATTCAACCCGCCGGATGAAGAAAAAGAAGGGAACGACTGGGTACTGGTGCTGGAAGATTTACGGTAAGCTTTATTTGATGGATGCTGCAGAAGCTATTGAACAATACACAATGATTGCTAGAACTAAAATATTGATTGCCCTTTTTGCCATGCTATTGCTTACAGCCTGCAGCAATAAAGTGTACATGTTCACCTCCTTTCACGAACCCGCCAATGAAGGTCTACGTTTGCTGTATAGCAAAGATGGTTACCATTGGAAAAGTATAGACAGTATTTATTTAAAGCCATTAATAGGTAATGATAAAATCATGCGTGACCCATCGATGCTGCAAGGGCCAGACGGACTCTTCCATTTGGTATGGACAACAGAATGGAAAAGAGGCAACGGTTTTGGTTACGCCTCAAGCAAAGATTTGATTCATTGGAGTGAACAGCAATACATTCCTGTAATGAAGCAAGAACCTACCGTAAAAAATGTATGGGCGCCAGAATTGTTTTATGATGATGAGCATAAAGAATACATTATTGTATTTGCCTCCTGTATCCCTGGTCGTTTTGAAAAAGGGGTGGAAGACGAAAACAACAACCACCGTTTATATTATACCATCACCAAAGATTTCAAGATCTTTACTGATACAAAGCTGTTTCTTGACCCGAAATTCAGTGCTATAGATGCGGAGATCATCAAACGGAAACAGGCAGATTATGTACTGATAGTAAAAGACAATACAAGACCCGAACGCAACATCAAAGTAGCTTTCAGCAACAGCCCACTAGGCCCATGGATAAACATGAGTAAGCCATTTACGGAAAAGTTTACCGAAGGGCCAACAGTTGCCAAGGTGAAAAATGGCTGGCTGGTGTACTATGATGCGTACCAAAAGAAAAAATTCGGGGCATCATTCACCAAAGACTTTGCAACATTTGTGAATGCAGATAGTTTGATCAGTATTCCGGAAGGGCATAAGCACGGAACTGTTTTTATGGCAAAACAAAAAATAGTGAAAGGTTTATTGAAACCCTAACGGCAGTTGCGAACCCCGTCAGCGGTTGAACGATATGTCCATCCCGTGTTAGGAGGGGCGAATACGAACATCATTTGAACACTTGATGGAGGGGTGGGTAAATACGCTTCTATAAAAGCCCAACAGCGTTTAAACCTTTGATGGGTGTCCCGATAGCTATCGGGATCAGTAAAGCTTAATTAAAATGCCGTAGCCGGTATAAAGACAAAAACATGTTCCAAAAACACATACATACTATTTCCGTTCTTCTCTGTACTTTTTTTAGTATTCAGTTAAATGCACAAGACACGGTAAAATACATAGGCACTACACTGTCTAATGTTGACTATCACCACGGCCAGCTAAGTCCTGCCATTGGTGCACACAATATACAAACCTACCGGGCCAACCGGGAACATCCTGAATGGACGGGTGGCTTTAGCTGGACATACAGCCACCAACCCATGCTGGCCTATTGGAACAATACTTTTTATTTAGAATACTTAAGCAACCCCGTAGGCGAGCATGTGGGCAAAGGGCAAACCCTATTGCTCACTTCAAAAGATGGCTATACATGGAGCAACCCTGTTGTTGTTTTTCCACCCTATAAAATTCCTGATGGAACAACAAAAGAAGGACGGAAAGATACTGCCCATAACACGTATGCAGTCATGCACCAACGCATTGGTTTCTATACTTCCAAAACAAAAAGGCTGTTCGTGCAAGGCTATTATGGCATTGTCCTGGGCGAGAAAGACGATCCAAACGACGGCAATGGCATTGGCCGTGTAATAAGGGAAGTATATGCCGATGGTAAGTTTGGCCCCATCTACTTCATCCACTACAACCATGCATTCAACGAAAAAAATACAAGCTATCCTTTCTACACATCCAGCAAAGACAAAAGTTTTGTAGAAGCTTGCAACGAGTTGCTGGCAACACCTTTGCTGGTGCAGCAATGGGTAGAAGAGAGCGACAGGAACGACCCACTCATTCCTTTAAAGAAAGATTTTAAAGCATTCAATTATTATCATTTGCAAAATGGAAACGTTGTTGGACTTTGGAAATATGCACTCACCAGCATCAGTAAAGACGAAGGCAAAACATGGCAATACAATCCAACAAGGGCACCGGGCTTTGTAAACGCCAATGCAAAAATCTGGGGACAAAAAACAGTGGATGGCAAATATGCAACGGTGTACAATCCATCCGAGTTCCGCTGGCCACTGGCCATCAGCGTTAGCGACGATGGGCTCAACTATAAGAACCTATTGCTGGTAAACGGCGAGATCACATCCCTGCGTTACGGCGGTGCTTATAAAAGCTACGGACCCCAATATGTACGTGGCATCCAGGAAATGGATGGCACGCCACCCGGCAATAACCTATGGGTTACCTACAGCATGAACAAAGAAGATATATGGGTAAGTAAAATCCCTGTACCTGTAAAAGAAAAAACAGACAAACAAGTAAATGATGTATTTGCCGAAATGAAAGATGGCAACGAACTGGATGAATGGAATATCTACGCTCCTTTGTGGGCACAGGTAAAAATGGAAAAGATGAATGATGGACTGAAAGCTCTATGCTTAAAGGATGCAGACCCTTTCGACTTTGCAAAAGCAGAGCATGTAATTCCTGCGACAAAAAAACTGGTTACCGAATTTTCCATCGTTCCGCAACAAAACAGTTTTGGCTTGTTAGAGATAGAATTCGTGGATGCCAAAGGAACACCCTGTATAAGGCTGTCATTTGATTCCACCGGTTCATTGATTACCAAGGTAGGCTACCGAAACAAAGGGCTGGCCAAATACAAAGCAGGCGAGGCCTGCAACATAAAGCTGGAACTGAACACCGAAACCCGTTTTTATACGGTAAGTGTCAACGGGCAAAAAGCAAGTGCAAACATCTTCTTTGCACCCGTGGCAACAGTAGATCGTATCGTGTTCAGAACGGGCAGCGTCCGCCGCTTTCCCGATGCGGATACACCGACAGACCAGGGCTATGACCTAAAAAATCCAGGCGAAAAAGACAAGGAAGCCGTTTACTATATCCGGTACCTGAAAACAAAAACTACGGAATAAAATGTTTTTGTAACTGGCAATACAATAGGGCCTAACTGTAGTGGCGTCGCTCCCATCAACAGTACAATAGGACCCTGCATAATGAACAGTAACACAGAATTCAAAACAGGAAAAGCATGCTTAAACAGGTTACGATATTTTTTTGCTGCTGTATATGCACTGGCTTTGTTGCCGCCCAAACAAAGCCACTGGTGCTAAAGGCAGACAGCTACAAACATTATGTGGACTACTTCAACAACATGGAAGTAGAAAGCATACGTGAAGCCATACCCAACGATAGTGCATGGCAATGGATGAAAAACAATATACCCTTATTTGAATGCCCACAACAGAACTTTAAAGAAATGTTTTATTACCGTTGGTGGACATTAAGGAAACATATCAAGAAAACGGAACAGGGCTATGTGTTTACGGAATTTTTGGTGCAACGTTCCTATGCAGACAAATACAATTTAATAGCCAGTGCATTGGGCCACCATATTTACGAAGCAAGATGGCTGCACAACCAACAATACCTCAACGATAATATCCGCATCTGGTACAGGGGCAATGAAGGTAAGCCCATGAAAAAGCTACGCTTCTACAGCAGTTGGAACATAGACGCTTTATACAACCGGTACAAAGTAAATCTTGACGGGGATTTTGTTACCGATTTGTTGCCAGACCTGGTAGCAGACTATAAAGCCTGGGAAACCGAAAAAAAATTAAGCAATGGTTTATACTGGCAATACGATGTACGCGATGCCATGGAAGAAACCATTAGCGGTGGACGCAAAGAGAAAAATGCAAGGCCAAGCATCAATGCCTATATGTATGGTAATGCAATGGCATTGAATAGGATTGCTGCATTGAAAGTGATGTCTGTTACTGCAGATACAATTGATTTTTTGGCAAAGGCAAATTCGCTAAAGCAATTAACGCAAACAAAACTCTGGAACAGCAATCATCAGTTTTTTGAGGTACTGAAAGAAAAAGGTGATACACTGTCCAACGTAAAAGAAGAAATCGGTTTTATTCCATGGTATTTCAATATGCCAGACAGCAACTACAATATTGCCTGGAAACAATTGATGGATCCCAAAGTGTTCAATGCCCCTCTGGGCATCACAACAGCCGACAGGAGCCATCCACAATTCAGGAGCCATGGAGTTGGCACCTGCGAATGGGATGGTGCTGTATGGCCCTTTGCTACTTCACAAACCTTAACCGCAATGGCCAACCTGCTCAACAACTACCAGCAGGATTTTGTACATGATTCCGATTACTTCAAACAGCTTCAAACCTATGTGGAAAGCCAGTATTGGAGAGGCAGGCCATTTATTGGCGAATACCTCGATGAAAAAACGGGTTATTGGCTAATGGGCGAAGTGGAAAGAAGCCGTTACTACAACCATTCCACTTTCAATGATTTGGTAATAACAGGTCTGGTTGGTTTAAGGCCACGGGAAGACAATGTAATTGAAGTTCGCCCCTTGCTTCCTGCCAACAAATGGAAATGGTTTTGTTTAGACAATGTGCTATACCACAACAAGATCATCACCATCATTTGGGATGAAGATGGAACAAAATACAAAAAAGGGAAAGGTTTAACTGTATGGGTAAATGGAAAAAAAGTTGCTGGTAGCACCAAGTTGGAAAAAATAACAGGTAAATTATAATGAAGCCAATCATAAAAATAATATGGGTGAATGTATTGCTGATATTGGCTTTCAGCTTGCATGCCCAATTGTCATTGCCAAAAGTATTGGGCAATAATATGGTACTGCAACAGGGCCAACCTGTACCAATATGGGGCTATGCCAAAGCCGGTGATGAAATAACAATCAAGTTCAATAAGCAATTAAAAACAACAACCGCAGATAGCCAGGGCAACTGGAAATTGTACCTGGATAAATTGACTGCCTCATTCACCCCTTCACAACTAAGTATCACATCAGGTACCGAAACAATCATACTCAACAATATCCTTGTTGGCGAAGTGTGGCTCTGTTCCGGGCAATCCAATATGGAATATGCCATGCGTAAACTGGCCAAGACAAAAATGCCTGTTGGTGTTACCGATTGGCCAATCAATGAAGTGGAACAAGCCCATAACAAAGGGTTACGGATTTTTTTGGTGGACAGAAAGAAAATGAAACCAGACCCCAACCACGAAGGCTGGAGCACCGCTGAAGATTCTGCACTAAAAGCATTTTCGGCTGTTGGTTATTTTTTTGCAAAGAAGTTGTACGAACAATTGAAAGTACCAATAGGCATCATCTCATCCGCCATTCCTGGTAGCCGCATTGAGCCATGGATGCCCAAAGAAGCCATGACTGCATTGCCTTATTTTCAACAGCAAACCGATGCATCCCATAAAGTGGATGGTGACCCAGGCAAATTCTATTCAACCATGATTGAACCATTGGCACCTTTTGCCATAAAAGGCTTTTTATGGTACCAGGGCGAATCCAACTGTTTTCTCAACGAGCGGTTACAATATGCTTACAAAATGAAAGCACTCATCAATCAATGGAGAAATATATGGAACAACAATAACATGCCATTCTACTATGTACAGATAGCACCTTATGCCTATTCAACAGTAAAAGACAGTTTAAAAAGCTATACGCAACAGAGCCTTCCGGAGTTCTGGGAAGCACAGTCATTGGCCTTAAACATACCCAATACAGCCATGGTGGCCACAGTGGACCTGAACCCAAATCTGCCCGACCTTCATCCTGTAAACAAATGGGATGTAGGCAAACGCCTTGCCCTTTGTGCATTAAGCAAAACCTATCATATAAAGAATGTTACAGCAACGGGTCCATTGTATAGCAACATGAAAATTGCAGGTAATCAAATTGAGCTCGGGTTTGATTATACTGGTAATGGGTTAACTAGTAAAGTTGGTCAACCATTGCAAGGATTTGAAATTGCGGGTGCCGATGGCAAATATGTTACTGCCACCGCAATCATTCAAAACAATAAAGTGTATGTTAGTGCCGAAGCTATACAGCACCCGGCTAATGTCCGTTACAATTGGAGCGAAGCAGCACAGGCAAGCCTGTATAATAAAGATGGATTGCCTGCATTGCCATTCAGGACCGACAACCCACTAATCAAACAATTCAAATAGCAAATATTCATGCTGAAAAAACTGGCCCATATCATTCCTTGCTTATTGTTCATTGGTTATGTGCACGCACAGCAAACCGAGATACAATACCTCAGCGGCACTGGCAATGACAATGCGGTAAAATGGGATTTCTTTTGTACCGATGGCATGAACAGCAACAAATGGACAACCATTGCAGTGCCCAGTTGCTGGGAATTACAGGGCTTTGGTAAATACAATTACGGCTTTGCAAAAGACAGTGCAAGGGGCAAAGAAAAAGGTTTGTACAAACATGCGTTCTTCGTTCCTGCTTCATGGAAAAACAAAATAGTGAACATTGTTTTTGAAGGCGTAATGACCGATGCAGAAGTAAAAGTGAATGGCGTAACTGCTGGGGTAATCCATCAAGGTGCATTCTACTCTTTCAAATACGATATAACAAAACTGCTGAAGTATGACTCAAAAAATTTGTTGGAAGTAACCGTAGCCAAACATTCTGCCAATGCAAGCGTAAACGAAGCAGAACGCAAAGCCGACTTCTGGATTTTTGGTGGCATATTCCGCCCAGTATTTTTAGAAGCCTTACCACAAACACATATTAAAAGCGTTGCTATTAATGCAAAAGCAGATGGAAGTTTCAATGCATCGATAACAACAACTAATGGTAACGGAGATTTTAAAGTTTCAACAGCAATATATACGGATAAAAATATGCTAGTAGGAACAGGTGAAGCAATTAATACAAATGATAATACATGGAACAGTTTCTTAACACTAATGAAATTTTCTAATGCTAAACCCTGGTCACCTGAATCGCCCAATCTCTATAAAGCTGTTTTCACTATTTATAAAAATGCAAAACCTATTCATACAATCACACAGAAATTTGGTTTTCGTACCGTAGAAGTAAAACAACGTGACGGCATTTATATAAACGGCGTTAAAGTAAAAATGAAAGGTGTCAACCGTCATTCATTCCGCCCAGAAACAGGAAGAACACTCAGCAAACAAAACAGCATTGAAGATGTGTTGCTGATAAAAGACATGAACATGAATGCCGTGCGTATGAGCCACTACCCACCAGATGAGCATTTTTTGGATATATGCGACTCATTGGGATTATTTGTTATGGATGAACTTGCAGGTTGGCACGGCCACTACGATGATACCACTGGTGCAAAACTGGTAAAAGAAATGCTGGTGCATGACAGGAACCATCCCTCCATTGTATTCTGGAGCAATGGCAATGAAGGAGGGCACAACTTTGCGTTGGATAAATTATTTGCTGAACACGATATACAGAAACGTCCCGTAATACATCCCTGGCAAAACTTTGGTGGCTTCGATACACAGCATTACCGTGAATACAACTATGGCATCGGCAATTATGAAAATGGCCATGATATAGTGATGCCAACAGAATTTCTGCATGGTCAATTTGATGGTGGCCATGGTGCAGGGCTTGAAGACTACTGGGAAAAAATGTGGCACAATCCTTTAAGTGCAGGTGGCTTTCTGTGGGACTTTGCAGACCAGGGTGTTGTTCGTAAAGACCTGCACGACTCATTGGATACGGATAAAGCCCGTGGTGCAGATGGCATTCTTGGACCACATCACGAAAAAGAAGCAAGCTATTTTACCATCAAAGAAGTATGGAGCCCGATATATGTTGAAAAGAAAGAAATCACTTCAGCATTTGATGGCAAGCTGAATATTGAAAACCGCTATCACTTTACAAACTTAAAAGACTGCAAATTCAGTTTCCGGCTTGTCAGTTTCTTGGATACAAGTAATAGCCCTAATGTAAAAATAAATAGCCCTAATATCAAGCCTGGCGAAAAAGGGCATATACAATTGATTCTTGCAAAAAATTGGCAATATTTAACTGATGTAATCTACGTAACTGCAAATGGCATTGATGGCAAAGAAATTTTTACCTGGAGTTTTCCCATCAGCAAACCAAAAGACTTTATAAAAATTGAAGATGTACAAAAAAACGGTATATACCCAAGCTTCAGTATCGATGCACCAAACAGCAACGACTCCTCAAGAACTGTTGCTATAGGTAATATCGTGTACGGCTTCAATACAAAAAACGGGTTATTGCAATCCGTAAGAAACGGCAAGGATTTGATCCCGTTCAACAATGGACCCATTCTTTGCGAAGGCAATGCCATAGTGGATTCTGTTGTATTCAAAAATGATGTTAAAAAAAATGAATATACGGTTACCTGTTTCTATCCAAAGAAAAGTCTCATCAACACATTGGTATGGACCATCAACAGAACAGGTGTCCTTAAAATGGAAATCCATTATTTCCCCGCTGCCTATTTCACCAATATGGTCGGCGTCAATTTCTCTTTTCCTGAAAAAGAAATAAAAGCCATTGAATGGATGGGCAATGGTCCGTACCGCGTATGGAAAAACAGGCTGAAAGGAAACAGGTTCGGCATCTGGCACAAAGATTACAACAACACCGAAACGGGCGAAAGCTGGATATATCCTGAGTTTAAAGGCTATCACTCCAATATGTACTGGTGCAAGTTCATTACCACAACATTGCCTTTTACCGTGTACACCGAAAATGAAGACCTCTTCTTCCGCCTGTTCACACCCGCATGGAAAACCGATCAATGGCATAACTACGAACCCATTTTTCCCGCTGGCGATATCTCGTTCATGCAGGGCATTCCATCCATTGGCACCAAAACACAACGCAACGAAACAACAGGCCCAATGGGCATGAAAAATATTTATTACGATTACGAAAAAGACCCTACAAGGGCCTTACAAATGATACTGTATTTTGATTTCAATACAAAGTAGTGATAGGTACTTAGCAGTAATACATATACCGGCTCCAGTGGCGTTGCACCCAATAGCTATCGGGACCTCAACAATAATGCATAGCCGGGCCATGTGCAACTGCTGCATCAAATACAGACTTTAACACGTTAAGCATGAAAAGGATTCTTACGATATTTTCTTTACTGGTTTGCACTGTTTCAATAGCACAGGTGCAGTTACAGCACCTGCGTTGCGAAATGCTGGTGAACCCGCAAGGTATTGATGTGACCCAACCAAGGTTTAGTTGGGAAATTATTTCCCAGTTAAGAAATGTGCAACAAACGGGCTACCATGTACTCGTGGCATCAACCAAAGAAAAACTCGATAAAAACGAGGGTGACTTATGGAACAGTGGCGAAGTAAATTCCGATGCATCCATCCATATAAGCTATGCAGGCAAACCATTGCAAAGCCGCATGCAATGCTACTGGAAAATAAAATGCTTTACCAATAAAGGCGAATCCGCTTGGAGCCTGCCTGCATCATTCAGCATCGGGCTGCTCAACACAACAGACCCGATAGCTATCGGGTGGAAAGCCAAATGGATCGGTTACGACAAAGCCTCGCCCTGGGATAGCGTTACACAGTTCTCTAGGTTGTCGGCACGCTACTTCCGGAAACAGTTCCAGTCAGCCCTGGCTATAAAAAAAGCAACAGTTTATATAGTTGGTTTGGGCCTGTACGAGCTATACATCAACGGCAACAAAATAGGCAATCAGGTATTGGCACCCGCACCAACCGACTATAGGAAATCCGTTCTCTACAATACACATGATGTAACCCATCAAATAAAAACCGGCAACAATGTTATTGCCACGGTACTGGGCAATGGACGTTTCTTTACCATGCGTCAGGATTACAAACCCAAAAAGATAAACACGTTTGGCTTTCCCAAAATGCTGTTGCAACTGGAAATTGAATACACCAACGGAACCAAAAAAACAATCATCAGCGATGATACCTGGAAGCTGAACGTGGATGGCCCCATACGCACCGCCAATGAATACGATGGCGAAGAATACGATGCCACCAAGGAACAGAAAGGCTGGAACAATACTGGCTTCAACGATGCTGGCTGGCTTCAGCCCCAACTGGTAAAGGCACCCGAAGGAAAGATCGTTGCCCAAATGAACGAACCCATGAAAGTGATGCAGGCAATACAACCTATTGCCATCCATAAAATCAATGAAGAAAAATACATACTGGATATGGGGCAGAACTTTTCAGGTTGGCTAAAGCTCAAGAACCTGCAAGGAAAGCCTGGCGAAAAAATAACACTACGTTTTGCAGAAAGCCTGCAAAAAAATGGAGAGCTATATGTGGCCAATCTTCGTGATGCCAAAGTAACAGATGCCTATACGTTAAAAGGAGAGGGGCTTGAAACATGGCAACCATCTTTTGTGTTTCATGGCTTCCGTTATGTAGAAGTCAATCATTACCCCGGTACGCCAACCATCAGCAATTTTGAAGGGCAGTTGGTATATGATGCCTTGCCAACTACTGGTTCGTTGGAAACATCCAATGCCACCCTCAATAAAATTTACCGGAATGCCTGGTGGGGCATTGCTTCCAACTATAAAGGCATGCCCATCGATTGTCCGCAACGTAACGAACGCCAGCCCTGGCTGGGCGATAGGGCAACAGGTGCCTATGGCGAAAGCTTCCTCTTTGCCAACCAGAACCTCTACGCCAAATGGCTGAATGATATTGAAGAATCGCAAACACCCGAAGGGGCCATCCCCGATGTGGCACCTGCTTTCTGGAACTACTACACGGATAATGTTACCTGGCCCGGCACCTATATACTCGTAGCAGATATGCTATACAAACAGTTTGGCGATAAGCAATCCATTATCAAACATTATCCCAGCATGAAAAAATGGATGGATTACATGAAAGACAAGTATATGAAGGATGGTATCATAACCAAAGACAAGTATGGCGACTGGTGCGTGCCACCCGAAAGCCTGGAACTCATTCATGCAAAGGATTCCATGCTCAACACAAATGGGGCACTCATTGCTACTGCCTATTACTACCATTTGCTGCAACTGATGAAGGGTTTTGCTGGTATGGCCGCAAACAGTAACGATTCGCTGGCATACAACCAACTGGCACAGACAATCAAACAGGCATTCAACCAAAAATTTTTCAATGCTGCCAAAGGTTGTTACGATAACAACAGCATTACGGCCAACCTGCTGCCCCTGTATTTGGGCATTACCGAAAAGGAATGGCAACACGAAGTTTTCAATAACATACTGTTCAAAATAAAAGACAACAACTATCATATCAGCACAGGCGTTATCGGTACACAATGGCTAATGCGTACACTCACCAGTTTTGGCCGAAGCGACATTGCCTATACCATTGCTGCCAACACTACTTATCCGAGTTGGGGTTATATGGTAGAAAATGGGGCAACCACCATTTGGGAACTATGGAACGGCAATACAGCCAACCCACAAATGAATTCGCAGAACCATGTGATGTTGCTGGGCGATCTATTGATTTGGCTACATGAAAATATTGGCGGCATCAAAGCCGATGACAGCAATGGCACTGCCTTCAAAAAAATATTCATGAAGCCTGAAAATGTGGATGGGCTTGATTTTGCCAAAGCTTCCTACCAGTCTATGTACGGCGAAATAAAAAGCGAATGGAAGAAAAGCAGCAACAGTTTCTCGTGGAATATTTCAGTGCCTGCCAATACCACGGCAACCATCTGCATACCCAAAAGCAATGCTGCAACAGTTATGGAAAATGGCAAACCCGCCATGCTGAATCCCGAAATGAAGTTTTCAGGAACATTAAAAGGCTATACTGTTTTTGAAATAGGCTCCGGCAATTATTCATTCACTTCAACCATGCAATAACATGTACAAAACAATTGGGCTACTCTTTACGTCGATACTGGCCATAACCTATAGCCACGCACAGCAGGTAAAAACCGATACCGCCATACAGGGCAAGGCAACAACATGGATAAAGTCGCTACAGCTAAACGATGCGGAGAAAGAAGCACGTTTGATACATGTTGTGGCAACACATCTTACTACAATCACCGAATGGAACAATACACATCCTGCATCTACAGTGCCTGCCGGCATTGATCCTGCAACAGGTAAACGTTTAAGTGAAATGGACAGGCAGATCATAGCCAACTCTGCCATGCCCGATTCGGTACATCAGCATTTAATGAATGGTTTAAGAAAAGACCTTGCCGAAGAACAGGTTGAAAAAGTATTGGATAGGTACACGATTGGCAAAGTGGAATTTACCATGAAAGGCTACCATGCTATTGTGCCCAATATGACCGCCAAAGAAGACTCCGTGATCTTGGTATTCATGAAGCAGGCCCGCGAACAGGCAGTGGATTTTAAAAGCATCAAACAGGTATCGGCCATATTCGAAATATATAAAACAAAAAGTGAACAGTACCTGAACATGAACGGCCGTAACTGGCGTGACATGTACAGGGCCTACACCGATAAGATAAAGGCAGAAAAAGCCCAACAAAACAAACCAAAAGAATAGTCCCCAATAAAAAATGGTAAGATGAAAAAAATAATTTGCATACTGATCGTAAGCTGTAGTTTATTGAATGGCTTTGCCCAAAACAGCAGAAAGGGAATTGAGGTAGATGAATTTATTTTCGACACCGCATCCTTTCCTGAAAGCCATGCAAGTACCATTGCTGAAACACCTAAGGGCCTGATTGCTGCATGGTTTGGTGGAACCAAAGAAGGTAACAAAGATGTGTGCATCTGGACATCACATCTAACAAACGGAAAATGGACCGAACCTAAAAAAGTAGCCGACGGTATAATGAACGATACGGTAAGATATGCCTGTTACAACCCTGTGCTGTACCAAGTGCCTAATGGCGAGTTATTATTGTTTTATAAAATAGGCAAGAACGTTGCTGCATGGACAGGCTGGATGATGCGTAGCAAAGACAATGGACAAACATGGGGCTCACGTGAAGCATTGCCCGATGGCTTTCTTGGACCCATCAAAAACAAACCTGAACTCATCAATGGTGTGCTGCTTTGCCCCAGCAGCCGTGAAGTAGGCGGCTGGCGTGCAGTAATTGAATACACCAAAGACTGGGGCAGAACATGGACAAAGAGCGAAGACATTAACGACGGAAAAACACTGCAGGCCATACAGCCCAGTATTCTCAAATACAAAGATGGCAGCCTGCAGATACTCTGCCGCAGCCGCAACACCACTATCAATGAAAGCCGCAGTTACGACAATGGCAAAACATGGACTCCCCTTAAAGCTACATCACTGCCCAACAACAATTCAGGCACTGATGCCGTAACGCTCAAAGATGGCAGGCAACTACTCGTGTACAACCATGTGCCACCTGATTCTAGCTGGGTTAAAGGCAAAGGCCCGCGAACGCCTTTAAACGTAGCCATTTCAAAAGACGGAAAAAAATGGTTTGCCGTTGCGGTGCTCGAAGATTCGCCCATCAGCCAATACTCCTATCCATCTGTTATACAGGCAAAGGATGGCAAAGTGCATATAGTGTACACCTGGCGTAGAAAAAAGATCAAACACGTAATGCTCGATCTTTCAAAGATCGAAACCAAAGAGATCATCAATGGTGTATGGCCCGGTGCCAAAACCATCAAAGCAACCATTACCAGCGATTAATAGGGTAACAGCAGTAGTGGGCCGTCAAAATATTATACTCAACTTGCATAAAGTTCTAACCTTTGATTTACTATTATGACAAATCTACAAGACAAAGTTTGGTATGCTTGTTATGGCTCAAACATTTTAGAAAGACGATTTCTTTGTTACATAAAGGGTGGGCAACCTAAAGGATCAAAGACTGTTTATGAAGGTTGTAGTGACAAGACTTTACCAACACACAACGAAGATTTTTATATTTGTTCTGAACTTTATTTTGCTAAAAAATCAAGTAATTGGGATAATGGCGGCGTTGCATTTATTAAAACTTCGTTTGAGCCACAAGCATCAACGATTGGGAGAATATATCTAATAACAAAAGGGCAACTAATTGACATTGCCAGACAAGAAACAAATACAAAGACAGTATTAAAGTTAGACTTTGACATAGCTATTAAAAACGGCTCTTATGTATTTAAACAACCATCATGGTACGGAAACTTATTATACTTAGGACAACAAAACGAGTTCCCAATTTTCACATTGACAAATGAAAATGAATCACAACCTTTTACGAAACCAAGTGAGAGTTATATTAAAACAATTAGTGACGGTATAAAAGAAACCCATCATTTCGATAACAAAAAAATATTTGAATATTTAAAGACAAAGCGTGGGATAAATGGCAATTACAATGACAAGGAATTATTGGACATCATCAACGAATGATAGCTTTTGTTCTTAACTTCAGCATCAATAATTCTATTTAGCCTTATCATGAGCAAAACGGTATAAACTCTAAAATAATGAAAGTCCTGCCCGTTAGATGGTAAGGGATCACACAATGACAGACAAGATAAATAAAACAACAGCAAAAGATGTAGCACATTCAATTGTAAAAGGTGGGCTTGGAACAATCCCTGTTGTTGGTTCATTAGCGACAGAAATATTTGGACTAATAGTAACCCCACCACTTGAAAAAAGACGAGCTGAATGGATGAATGAAGTTGCAGAAAAACTAAAGGAACTTGAGGAAAAGAAGACAATTAATTTTACAGCCCTTCAAAGTAACCAACAGTTTATTGACGTTGTGTTACAAGCTACAACCCTTGCATTGAAGACAAGCGAAAAAGAAAAGATTACAGCATTTCAAAATGCAGTTCTTAATACTGCCACGGGACAATCTCCCGACCAGACGAAAAGCCAAATATTTCTCAATCTACTTGACAGCTTCACGATTTGGCACATAAAAATATTAGTGTTTATTGACAACCCCCGACAATGGTTTCACAAGGCAAATAGAAATCCACCAAATTTCATGGCAGGAAGTATCTCCTCTGTAATTAACGATGCTTATCCTGAGTTGAAAGATCAAGATGACTTGTTAGATTTAATTTGGAATGACTTAAGCAACGCTGGCTTTCATAGGACAAGTGGAATTAAGACAACTATGAGTGGAGATGGTGTATTAAGCGAAAGAACAACTCCATTAGGAAAACAATTTATCGAATACATAACAAATAATCGAACATAGAACTACTACTGATTGCTGTATTAGTCGACTGTGCAAAAAAATAATTAAAAAAATTAAACCCACTGAAATAACGAATCAGATAAATATGAAGCAATTTTTAATTTTTATTGGTGGTATGATTGCAGGAGCTTTACTCTTGTATGTAATTGGGTTTAGAGCAGAAAGTTCTATAAAAGAACAATTAAAACAAGAACTGATCAAAAAATTATCGAACAAACTTGAAAAGTTAAATCAAGAACCAGATGTTCAATACATAGAAGTAAAAGGCAAAAAAGGAAATGTGACTTTACACACAGGCATGCCAAAGGATTCTGTACGGATACTTGTGGGCAAACCTGATGAAGTTGAATTGCGTTCTTATGGAAATGCCCTCGAAGATTGGGGTTATAAGATTAAAAATGGTTATATATCTGACTTGGAAATAAATTTTGAAAACGGAAAATTAAAGAGCCTACGACAAAAATGAAAGTGTGCGAATTACATCAATTAAAGCAGGTTGGTGTGTCGAATATAATTTTCAGTTTTTTGCAATTCAGCTTGGAAACAATAAGACAAAAACACAAGCTTTCATTTTATTGGTATATTTAAAATCATTTCTTCTCCAGCAACCTTTCCAACAAAGCAATCTTTTCATCTTTTTCTTTCAGTAAGGCTTGATACAGGTGCTTGTTTTCTTTTACGAGTTTACCGAGCTGTTTATAGAAGCGGTTTTTGCGTTGTAGCAAATGCAGGCACGTTTTTTTAACCTGCCTTCGGCAATACCGATAGCTGTCGATACAGGCTTACAGCCTGCCATAAGCAACACACTCTTTACTAACATCAAACCAATAAAGTAAAATCTTACCGCAAAAAAGTAAAATAGCGTAGGCTGCATTAAAGCAATTGCAGCATCTTTATTGCAGCTTTAACGAATGCTGCCACCATGCACCAACTGCCCGTTGTAGATATTGCCATTATATTCATGTACCTCTTGGCTATGGTATGGATCGGTTTCTACTTCTCCAGGAAAAACAAGAACACCGACCAGTTCACCAAAGCATCTGGCTCCATTCCCGGTTGGGCCATTGGGCTTTCCATCTATGCAACATTTTTAAGCAGCAATACTTTTTTGGGTGTGCCCGGCAAGGCCTTTGGCAGTAACTGGAACGCTTTTGTATTCAGTATTTCCATGCCATTGGCTGCATGGGTAGCATCAAAATATTTTGTTTCATTTTACCGTAACACGGGCGAAGTATCGGCCTACACGCACCTGGAAAAACGTTTTGGCCCTTGGGCCAGGACTTATGCGGTACTCTGTTTCCTGCTTACCCAGTTTGCACGCATGGGTTCCATCTTTTTTGGTATGGCACTTACCTTAAATGCATTGCTGGGTTATTCAATGGCATCCATCATGATCGTTATGGGCATCTGCATTATACTCTATACCGTTATGGGTGGCATGGAAGCCGTTATATGGACAGAAGTAGTTCAGGGTATTTTAAAAACCCTCGGGGCATTGCTTATACTCTTCCTGGTCATCAGGGAAATTCCGGGCGGTATGCAACAAGCATACCGCATTGCAAACGCAAACCATAAATTCAGCTTGGGCACTACGGATTTCAATTTTACGCAAAGCAGTTTCTGGGTAGTGCTGTTGTATGGTTTCTTTATTAACCTCAATAATTTTGGTATGGACCAGAACTATATTCAACGTTACCATACCGCAACGGGCAATAGGCAGGCCATCAAATCAATCTGGTTATGCGTTGCTCTATACGTACCGGCTTCATTGCTGTTTTTTGTGATTGGTTCATCGCTGTTTTCCTACTACCAGTTACATCCTGAAATGGCCGATGCATTGAAGCAAACAGTAGCCATGGAAAAATTGGGCTCGCATGCTTCAACGCAACAGGTTCATGAATACATGCTACAATTGCAACCTGCAGACTATGCAGACAAAGTAATGCCGCATTTTATGGTAAACAAAGTACCAACTGTTTGCCTGGGCCTGATTGTGGCGGCCATTCTTTCGGCAGCCATGAGTACCATCAGTTCTGGTATGAACGCTGCTGCAACCGTTTTTACAAAAGACATTTACAAACGCTACTTTAATGCAACAGCCAGCGACAAAAAAGAGTTCAACATTCTTTACCTGTCCACTGTAGCCTTTGGTATCATTGGTTTATGCACTGGTCTTGCAATGATTGGCAGCAAAAGTATACTCGATATTTGGTGGGAGCTATCGGGCATTTTTGCAGGCGGCATGTTGGGGCTCTTCCTGCTTGGCATCATCAGCAAACAAACAAAAAGCCCCGAAGCATTGATTGCAGTAATAGTTGGTGTCATCGTTATCCTATGGCTAACATTTTCCGACAGGATACCCGCTTCGTACAGTTACCTCAAATCATCACTGCATAAAAATATGGTGATAGTGATAGGTACGCTAACGATATTCTTAACAGGTGTTATTGTTACTAGAGTCAAGAAAAGGTTTAATGGTTTAAATGTTTAAGGGGTTTAATGTTCGTTGCTTCGTAGAAATAGTTAACCATAACAAAAAGTTCTTTACAATCTTGTGCGTTACTGCAAATTTTCCCCTCCGAAAATTCGCACCTTACACCAGTACTTGCATAAGACACATCAGTCGGTTCGGTTCCGTAGGAATTGAAAAAATGCGAAGCATATTTTTTCAAAGAAGCGGGTGGAGTGCTGTTGCAAGTACGAAGCCATGCGGCTTGAGCTAAAGAACTTCATAACAAAGCAATTTTAAAAACAGTAAAGCAAAACATAAATTCAAAAAATATGTCAAAAGAAATAATCCTCATTGCCTCAGGCGACCTTCGTCTCTCCGCCAACCAAACCTGCTGGCCCGCACAACAAGAAATGGAAGAAAAACTTATTGCTGCATTTGCAAAGTTCAACTGTACCATCAAACGGGCACATGCTTACGATGCCGTAAAAAAACATGGCCTCATCGATTCGCAAAAAATGGGTATGGATGTTTTCAAAAATATTGACGAACATGCACCTTTGATTGTTGCCGAAAGTTTATGGCAATACAGTCACCATGTGTTGGCAGGACTCACCACACATAAAGGCCCCATACTTACCGTGGCCAACTGGAGCGGTCAATGGCCAGGACTGGTAGGCCTGCTCAATCTCAATGGTTCACTTACCAAAGCAGCCGTAAACTACAGCAGCATCTGGAGCGAAAACTTTGACGATGATTTCTTTGTCAACGGTATCAGCGAATGGTTGCAAACGGGAACCATACAGCATCAGCAGAACCATGTAAAAAGTTTCAACGCACTAAATATGGCTGCCGAAGAAGAAAGCATAGGAAGGAATTACGCAAAAGCATTCCGTAAAAACAAAGCCATTATGGGTGTGTTCGATGAAGGCTGCATGGGCATGTACAATGCCATTATACCGGATGATGCACTACATGCAACAGGTGTGTTTAAAGAACGGTTAAGCCAAAGTGCCCTGTACGCAGCCATGTTAGAAGTAACGGATGATGAAGCCCAAAAAGTGCTGGACTGGTTGCTGGATAAAGGCATGCAATTTAACTGGGGTACAGACCCCAAAGAAGAGCTTACTAAGCAACAAACATTGGAGCAATGCAAAATGTACATAGCTGCCCTGCGTATGGCCGATGATTTTGGTTGTGCCACTATTGGCATACAATACCAGCAAGGCCTAAAAGATATTTGTGCCGCAAGCGACCTGGTAGAAGGTTTGCTGAACAATACCGAACGCCCACCCGCCTATGCAAAAAACGGCCGCGAATTATATGCAGGCAAAGCCTTGCCGCATTTTAATGAAGTGGATGAATGTGCGGGTCTTGATGCATTGATTACATACGAACTATGGAGCCAATTGGGCATGGATGGCGAGAATACCTTGCACGACTTGCGTTGGGGCCAGAACTACACAGGCAACGGCATAGATGATTTTGTATGGGTGTTCCTTATATCGGGTGCTGCACCGCCAGCCCATTTCATCAATGGGTACAAAGGTGCATCCAGCGATAGGCAGCCTGCCATGTTCTTTCCCAAGGGTGGCGGAACGCTAAAAGGAATAAGCAAACCCGGCCATATTGTATGGAGCCGGATTTATGTAATAGAAAATAAACTACATGCTGATCTTGGTATAGGCGAAGTAGTATCACTGCCCGAAGCAGAAACCCAACGCCGCTGGAACGAAACCACGCCACAATGGCCCATTATGCACGGCGTTATCAAAGGCGTTACCCGCAACCAGATGATGGCCAAACACAAAGCCAATCATATACAGGTAGTGTATGCAACTGATGAAGCAACGGCACATAAAGCATGTAGAATAAAAGCTGCGGCACTTGCAGAGTTGGGTATCGAAGTGAATTTTTGTGGTGCTGTAAATATGGGGTGAAGTGCTTATGTAACTAGTAGCTGAACTTATATGTTGCTTCAGTTGCATTGCTCCCGATCGCTATCGGCAAATCAACTAAGACCAAGACTGGTCTTTCATCGAAGCATAGATTGGCTTAATGATCGCAACCTAAATTAAATTCAATTGCCCACCTATACAGGTGGGCAATTATGGTATAATGGGTAAGTAATAGAACCATTAAAAGCCAATATGCAAAGAAACATTGCCTGTAACCTGTGCATCATAACCATTTAACTGCGGCGCCAATATCTTTTGTGTAAAAGAAAAACCAATTTTGCCCGATGCCAGAACAAAGCCACCATCAAAAGCCGGGTTTATTTTTTTGTTTACAGTATAAGGTTCTTCACCTTCATGTGCGGTTCTGTAATAGTCCGATCTTCCATTAAAAATGCCCCCATCCAGCAAAGCGTTATATGCCGTCCACTCAATAGCAGGTTTCAAAAATGCATAAGCCTGAAAACGTTTTCTACCCGATTTTTTTGAAGTGGCATATTGGGTAATCAACCCATCAAAATAAGCATTCATCTTGCCAATCCTAATTAAGGCATTTACATACACCCCGTCCTGCATGGTACCAACCATTGCTTTGGCCCCACCAATCATCTCAATCCACTTTGTTGGTTGGTACAGCATTTTTTCGGCACCAAAATTCAGGTTCAATAAAAGGTCGGTGGGCATTTGGTATTTCCAACCCATCGGTTCCTGGTATTGAATAACTTTATGAATGGCTGTCTGCACTTCGTCGGCATAAGAATAAGGTCCACTGATACCTGCAATGATTTCTGTTTGCAGATTGTATTTCTTTATGGCATTAGAAGAGTGCAAACCATGTATGGCATACAATCCGCTTGAATAAGGATAATCATTTACTGCAGGTTCTGTGGTTGCTATAATATTGGGTGTGTAAGCTACTTGCATCAGGCTCCAGTTATAGGTATTCACTGCATTTGCGTTTGCTTTGGGTAGCCATCTATCCAGGAAAAAATGCTGCCTGCCTTCCTTTACAAAAAAATAGTCCAATCTTGTACCACCGGTATAGGCCCTGTCTGTTCCCTCGCCTAAAATATTGATGAAATCATTGTCGTAATAAAACCTAAAAAGCCTTTTGTAATCGTTGTTTTGGGCAATTGCCTGCATGCATGTAAAAAACGTAAGCAACAATATGGGTATAGTCTTTTTCATAGTATAATTGTTGGTCATCAACTATACTATCTATGTTCAAATATGTTGCCCGGTTTATAAGAAGTTTAAATACACTGAAAGGGGTGCTTGTTTGTGAAAATTGTTCTACAAAAAATGGTTAGGCATAAGAAGCTTTACTAAACCAGCAAAAAGCCCTTATAGCTTAAGGGCTTTTCTTAATTATACGTGCGGGTATTGGTGGTGTACCGTTTGGGTGGCCGCTAAAAACGGTTCAAATACCAGTTTCATAGATTTCTGCCTCTTTTGTTAGCAAAGCAATTTTAACCGACAGTTCTTTTTGTGCAAGCCAACCATTGGCAGCTAACTGCTTTTGGGCCTTGTAACGCAATAGCTCCAGCCAGTTCTTTTTTCTTTTGGTTAGGCTGGCATCTGCTGCCAATACATCCATCAGTTGCAGGGTAGTAGTAGCCTGCTGTATACTTTGTTGCATGGCTTGTAATTTTTGCTGCAATGGTAGGCATTGGGCACGGCACCATGCAGCACGTTGCAATAGTTCGTTTTGCTGTTGCTGGGTAGGTGGTTGCGGTTGGGTAACAGGTAAGCCCTTCAATATACTGTGCATGTTTACTATTGCAAGCATGGTTTGTGCAGGCAGGCTGCGTGTGCCTTGTAGGTAACGGCTCATGGTACTTTGGCTGCCGCCGGACATAATGGCCAAATCTCGCATGCTCATAACCGTTTGGCCGCAAACGGTTTCAATAAGCGAAGGTTTCTTTTGCATATGCTTCAACAGTTACATGTTGTTCAATAAACTGTCATTAAAAAAGCAATCGTACATATGTGTGATGACAATAGTGTCATCAATCTATATGTCATCAAAAAAACAATTGACAGTATTAGTGATGACAAATTATTGCAGAACTGCTTACAAAAAAACAGCCCCATTGGCAAAATGGGGTTATTTGTACAAATGGGGTATGGCAGATGATAAAATAACTGCCAGCCATGCTGGTATAAAGCAACTGTTACCTGTAGTAATTTTTGTAGCACTGCTTGTGTCTACCAAAACTGCCACCATGATTTAGTCTTTTTCATTTGCTTTTGATAATGCTCTTCGTGTGCAGGCTTGTAGTTGGTTTCTGTTTCAGCATTTAAATCTTTCTTCGCTATCCATGTTAAGAAAGCTGTGTCGGCGCCTCCAATTTCTATTATTCTGTCTTTGTGTGTCATTACACCAAACCCGTGTTCATCATCCCATGTACACATAAAAGAGAAGCCAATATACGCCACACCATCCTTATTAACATTTAAGATATGAACAGAGGAAAGTTCAATTAAACGCTTAAACGATTCAGGGTTGTCAACGGCTGGCATTAATTCTTTTGTATCTTCCTCGTCATAACAGTATTCTTCCTGCAAACTTGGATACACTGTATACAAGGCGTTAATAATATTATCCTTGATTTTTTCCTGATGTGTTAAAACATATTCATAAGCTGCAAGGTGCTCCTTCGTAACTACTGGACTTTCTAAGACTTCATCGCCTCCTATACTAAGTGCTATTCTTTTGTAATATTCATTTTCCCTGTAGGTGGCATTATATTCTGATTTACGCTCAAAGCCCTTCCAAGAAACCAATTCAATAACTCCTTCCAAGGATAGGAACGCATGTTCTCCTTCGCCTTCTTTGATTAATGTAACCGTTGGTATATGATATTTTTTGTCCTCCATTTATATAGTATGAGTGTGTTGTTTTTTGACAATCGAACTTCGGCAGGCTAGGTGTGATATTACACCTGCATTTTGAATTTGGCGATGATTAAAACAGGCAAACAAGTAAGCCTTAATTACCAAAATTTCCACCATGGTTTCTTGGTTCTAAATGAACTTAACAGGGCTGCGGTTTTGCGTATTTCAGACAGGTCATAAATCTCTCCTTCATCTCCTTGCATCTTGGCATTTAAAGTATTCGCTATGGCAAGCATCTTCTTCATTATTTTCTCATCCGGATTTTTTACTGTAATGTTTCCTTTTCTGTAATCAAACCATGCTTGGTTGTTACTGTTGCGAGCATATTTTGTCCAAACAGCTAGGCCTTCATTTTCCATTCGTATTGTATCTCCATCGGGTAAAGTTGCTTCTGCAAAATTATCCAACCGCATTTCTGCGTCGTTCTCAATATATCCTTTCCATTCATCTAAGGGAATTTGAAGGGCTTTATTGTCATCATACCAATTTTCTTGGCGAGTTATGTGAATGTCGTATCCCATGGTAGAGCATTTATTTAAAAATAGTAATCAATAGTTCATGTATTGACCGTGGTGGCTTATTTCACAAGCATTAACTCCACTATTGCAGTAATTATTTTTATCTTTCAATACATTTTACTTGTTAATTGTGTTTCGTCAAACCTCCATAAAAAACTTTCTGCTTTGTCCTTGTTACTGTTCAAGTAGCCGTCAACAAGTTTATAAATAATTTTCTTGGCTTGCTTCCTTACTTCTTTTGTTACCAGGGTTTCTTTGAAACTTCCATCAAAGTCAAAGTCGTTGCCCTTTACTGAACAAACAATGATTAGCCCGTTGTAAAACTTCTTTCTCGAAATTCTGTAAGTTGTTAATTTGTTGTCTGCAACATACTTTCTACAAGCAGCAATTAGTCCATCTAAAATACCGTTAACCAAAGTTCCACCGCATTTTGTAGGAGCATTGTTTGCAAAACTTGTAATTGACGGAGAAGGAAACCAATCTGTTCGATATGCAAGTGCTATCTGATATTTATTCTCTTTCAATTGGCTGTCATGAAAAATTTCAAACGTTGGCTTTCCTATAACGTCTCTTTTTAATCTGTCATAAAGGTAAAATATGCCAGTAGGAAAACTAAAGTAGTTCTGGTTAAGGTGTCTTCGTGTGGTGTCCTTAACAAGTATTTCAGCTCCACTGTTTAATAAAGCAAGAATTATAAGTTCCTCAGTTAGGTTTTGATAATCTACAGTTGTGTTTGTGAAAATTGATTTGTCTAAGTGGAAATTTAATACTACTTCATTCGTATTACCTGAAACTTCAAGGTTGTCAGTAACAGCCCGAAGCACTCGTAAGTGATAAATCTCTTTGCTATATTGGTCGTCAGAAAACTGTTGAGCAATTGCAGATATGTCTATATCAGAGTTGATTTGCAGGAAAAATTGGTCGTCAGTTAAAATGGCAATGGAAAAGAAGATTTTGTCAGTCTTACAAATAAAGATGCTGTCCTTTATAATACCACAAAGCAAATTGATTATGCTTTTGTTGCCAAGATACATGCCGGGTCGTTTCCGAACTGATTGCTCAAAAGTCATTTCTTGTATTTCATCACTCATTTTTGTCTATTATTTTTTTGGTAGCACGGGCGTTTTGTAATTACTACTAACGTTCTGGACTCGCCGCAGGTCTGTTGTTTTATAATTATCAGCCTGCCAACGCCCCCAAACATCTACCGCAAAATAGTAAAATAGTCCATTACAAAAGTAGTTTACCACATTCCCCAAAAACGGAAAAAGTTGAACTTTTAAGCACTTAAAAAACAGCTATGTCCATATTGGAAAAAAAGTTTGTTCCGGTAATGATCACGCCTTTTAACCTAAAGGCCAAACTGGATTTTGAAGCGGTGGAACGCCTGGTTGACTTTTACCTGGCCGCAGGTGTAAAAGGTTTTTTTGCCAACTGCCTCAGCAGCGAAATGTACAGCATTAGCGAAGATGAAAGATTGGAACTTACCAGCCATATTGTAAAATATGTTCGTGGTCGTGTGCCCATTGTAGCTACCGGTTCTTTTGGGTTGACCATTGAAGACAAAGCAGAGTTTACCAAAAAAATATACGCCACCGGTATTGATGCCGTGATACTGATTACCGGGCATTTTGCCAACGTGGATGATAGTGATGAAACATTGCTAAAGAATTTTAACAGGTTCCTCTCGCTAACACTAGGCATTCCGTTGGGCATGTACGAATGTCCTGCACCTTACAAACGCATTTTAAGTGCCGATGTGTTCAAGACATTATTGCAAACTGGCAGGTTCGTATATCACAAAGACACATCAATACAGCAGGAGCAGGTAAAGGCCAAGCTGGATATTGTAAAGCAACTGAACATTGATACTTTTGAATTTTACGATGCACACAGTCCCAATGCTGCTTTTTCCATACGCAATGGGGCAAAGGGCATGAGTTCCATTTCGGGCAATTTTTATCCTGAAATATTGGTGTGGATGGTAAACAATGCTGCCAACCCAGCCATGAAAGAAAAAGTGGACTGGTTGCAGAACGAAATCATTCAGGTAGACCCATTGATACATATTGCCTACCCCATGAGTGCAAAATATTTCCTGCGTAAAAGGGGCTTGCCCGTACGCACCATCAGCCGTGCACATGCATTGGAGCTTACACCCGAACAAAAGCAAACATTGGATGGCATACATGACAAGTTCCTGATGTGGTGCAACGAATTGGGTATTGAAAGGGTAAACGTAGAAGAAATTGTTGCCCCAAAAGTATTGTTGGATTCGCCTATTTAACGGCAAGCCACGAGTAACGCCAGCAAACATTCGTGCTAATTGGTGTTATTCGTGGCAAGACTTTTTTTGAATGATAGCTATAGCCCGAGCTTGTCGAAGGCAATGAAATGAAACGATAAAACGATGCTTCCACCTTTAAACATTCACTTCCCCGGTAAACTTGTTTTTGCCAATGGCAGCCTTGACAAACTGGCCGATGAAATGATACAGCTCAAGGCCACATCTGTATTGATTGTAACGATAGGGCCCTTGCTTCCCAGGATACAGCATTTAATAAAACAATTGGAAAGCAATGCCATCAAAGTATCCACAGATACCAGTATTATACAAGAACCTTCTTTCAGCGATTTTGAAAAACTGATGCAACAGGTAAAACCATTGAACCCCGATGTTGTTATTGGCATTGGTGGTGGCAGTGTACTGGATATTGCCAAACTGGTAGCTGCACAATTGGATAATGAACAGCAGTTAAAAGATTATGTAGGCATTGGCTTGCTGCAAGGAAGAAAGAAGAAACTGGTTTGTGTACCTGCCACAAGCGGCACAGGCAGCGAAGCAAGCCCCAATGCCATTCTGGTAGATGATGCCGACAACCAGAAGAAAGGCATCATCAGTCCCTTTCTAGTTCCTGACATTATATATGTAGATCCATTGTTGACGCTAAGCGTACCGCCACAAATAACCGCAGCTACGGGCCTGGATGCATTAACGCATTGCCTGGAAGCATATACCAACAAGTTTGCACAGCCTTTTATTGATATGTATGCGTATGAAGGTATGCGGTTGATTGCTGCAAATATTGTAACAGCAGTCAATGATGGAACCAATGTTGAAGCAAGGGAAAAAGTAGCCATGGGCAGTTTGTTGGGTGGCTTTTGTTTGGGCCCTGTAAACACTGCCGGTGTACACGCATTGAGTTACCCATTGGGGAGCAGCTTTCACCTTGCACATGGTTTAAGCAATGCACTGCTGCTGCCTTATGTGATGGAATACAATATTCCTGCAGCAACAAAACGCTATGCCGATGTTGCAATAGCATTGGGCTGTAACCGTGAAGCAGATGATAAGCAAACAGCGACAAAAGGAGTGGAGAAGATAAAGGAACTGATTGCAGCCTGTGGCATACCTGCACGGTTGCGTGATGTGCATATCCCCCAAGATGCCATACCACAAATGGCAATAGATGCACTAAAAATTCAGCGGTTGCTGAAAAACAACCCAAGGGAAATTTCGGAACAGGATGCGGTGGGCATTTATAAAGCAGCATATTAACCATGCATACAGAAAAAAAGTATAAAGGAATAATCGTACCCGCAGTTACCCCGCTTACTGCTACTTATCAGTTAGACGAAACAGCAGTTGAAAAAATATTCGGGCATTTTTACCGATATGGTGTGGCCCCTTTTATTTTGGGCACCACGGGCGAATCAGCCTCGCTACCTGCTGAAGTAAAAACGGCCTATGTAAAAGCAGCCGCAAAAAATAAACAAGCGGGCACCGTTTTATATGCCGGCATATCATCCAACGTACTGCACGAATCCATAACATTTGCAAAGGTTTGTGCCGACAATGCTGTGGATGCGGTAGCTGCCACGCTGCCATCGTACTACGCATTGAACGAAAGCCAGATGAAAACCTATTTTGAACAACTGGCAAATGCAATACCGCTGCCATTGGTCATCTACAATATTCCGGCTACAACACATATGAGCATACCATTGCATGTAATAGACGAATTGAGCCATCATGAAAATATTGTAGCGATAAAAGATTCTGAAAGAAGCGGAGAACGTTTGCAGCAATCCTTGCAGTTGTGGAAAGACCGGAAAGATTTTGGTTATTTTTTGGGATGGGCAGCCAAAAGTGCCGAAGCCATGCTGCATGGTGCCGATGGTTTGATACCAAGCACCGGGAACCTATATGCCAAAGTGTACCATGATTTGCTGCAAGCAACAACAACAGGTAATGCAGCAAAAGCATACGAACTGCAACGGTTGTCGGATGTGCTGGGCAACCTGTACCAAGGCGGTAGAACCTTAGGCGAAAGCTTATGGGCATTAAAAGTACTGATGCAGGAAACAGGCTTATGCCAACCTATTGTAATGCCACCCTTGCAAGCCTTAAATGTAGAAGCAGCAACACAATTAATACATGAATGGAAACAATTAGTGGATAAAGAACAACTTGAACTGTAAAACGTTGAAACTTGTTCAATTGCCCAATGGCTGCGGGATAGCGTGGAAAGCCCTGAGGCACGAAGGCTTGCAACAATAGCCCGGACTAAAGCTGATGCATATGCCATAGCCAACAGCCACCAATAAAAAATAAACACAAAAATGGGTATAGCAAATAACACTTCTTTAAGCAATGATAGTAAACCGGTCATTGCAATAACCATGGGCGACCCGGCAAGCATTGGCCCCGAGATAGCCATTAAAGCCTTGTTGCAGCAAAATATATATGCCATTTGCAACCCGTTGATTGTGGGCGATGCAAATGTGTTTCAACAAATTGTTGGCTTGCTCGGTTTGCCTGCAACCATAAACGTCATCCACAATGTGGCCGATGCAAAATTTGAACTGGGCAAACCCGACGTGCTGCACCTGGATAATGTGGATACCAGCAAATTGGTGTTTGGCGAAATAGCTGCCATGTGTGGCGAAGCTTCTTTTCAATCGGTGAAGAAAGTAATTGAACTGGCATTGGATAAACAGGTGGATGCAACGGTTACCGGGCCCATCAACAAAAAATCCATCAACGAAGCCGGGCACCATTTTGCCGGGCATACCGAGATCTATGCACACTTTACCAATACAAAAAAATACGCCATGCTATTGGTTGAAGACAAGATGAAAGTGATACACGTATCAACGCATGTATCATTAAGGCAGGCATGCGACCTCGTGAAAAAAGACCGCATCATTGAAGTAACACAGTTACTGCATGGCGGTATGTTATCGCTTGGCGAAACGAATTTGAAAATTGGTATTGCAGGACTGAACCCGCATGCAGGCGACAGTGGCCTGTTTGGTACGGAAGACGACCTGGAAATATTACCTGCCGTAGAAGAAGCCAAACGTTTGGGTTACGATGTGGAAGGGCCAGTGCCGCCAGATACCATGTTTGCAAAAGCCGCCACAGGTTATTATGGCGGTGTGGTGGCCATGTACCACGACCAGGGCCATATACCTTTTAAGCTGGCTGGCTTTAAATGGAATGCCGAAAAAAACAGGATGGATAGTGTAAAGGGCGTGAACATAACAATGGGCCTGCCTATTATCAGGACATCGGTAGACCATGGCACTGCGTTTGAAATTGCAGGCAAAGGAATAGCCAGTGCCGATGCAATGATACTGGCTATTGAAAGTGCAGTACAGTTGAGTAAATATAAAAGTTCGAAAGTTTAAGGTTTAATAGTTTGAAGTTGAATGTTTAAGGTTACTGTCAGGTTGAGCAATGTCACACTGAGCTTGTCGAAGTGCTGTCGAAACCGTGTTAGAAGTATTTCGTTTATCATCCTTCAACAAGCTCAGGACGACAACAGTCACAACCTTAAACATTCAACTTCAAACTTTAAACCTTAAACTCCTAACCAATCAACCAATTAACTTTTTAACCAAACCAATGATTGCAGTAATAGCCGATGATTTTACAGGTGCAGCAGAGCTGGCTGGTATCGGGCTTCGGTTCAACCTTTCTGTACAACTGTTTACGGATGCAACTGCTGTGGCAACAGGTAGTGCGGATATAATCGTATTATCAACAGACAGTAGGTCCATGAATAAGTCGGATGCCATACAAGCCACGCAAAAAGCCGTAGAGGCCTTACTGCAAATAAATCCTATACGCATCTATAAAAAAACAGACTCCGTATTACGTGGCCATGTAATAGATGAATTAAGGAAACAGATGCAGGTACAGGCACTGCACAAAACATTGCTATTGCCTGCCAACCCATCTTTGGGCCGCACAATTGTTAACGGCAATTATTGCATCGATCATGTATTGATTCATGAAACAAATTTTGCCTCCGATCCCGAATTTGGTATTACCGATTCCGATATCAAAACAATGCTACAAGCCAATGGCGATGATGAAGTACGGGTATTGGAGCATGGTGATACACTGCCAAACAAAGGGATTGTTGTAGGGCAAGCTGCAACCAAAGAAGATGTACAGGCATGGCTAGCAAGAACAGAAAGCAATTGGCTGATTGCGGGTGCAGGCGACAGCTTTGAAGCCCTGCTGGAAAACCTGGGGCATGTAAGGCAAGCCAACAATCAGGTTGAACTGTTGCAACCACATTTATATATAAGTGGCACCGCATTCAACAAAGCTGCGGAGCTGATTAAAAGCATACAAAGCAAAACCAATTGTGTGCACTACCTATCGCCTGCCATTATGCAGCAACAGGATGATGAACAATGGTACCAACAGGTTGCAGCAACCATACAGCAACAAAAAAAAGCAGTGGTTGCTATTGATCAATCCGCAACCCAGCCAGCCAACAACACTGCCCTTTCTTTAAGGAATGCAATGGCCAAGGCTGTAAAAAAAATAATTGCACACAACAACATACCGGAACTGCTGATTGAAGGCGGCTCAACAGCAGCAGCCATTCTATCAGCAATGCAGTTATACGGGTTCACTCCAACAAACGAGTTGTCAAGGGGTGTCATCCGCATGAAAGCAAACGGCCTGTTCATAACTGTAAAACCCGGCAGTTACGAACTGGCAAAACAGATAAAACAGTTGTATCAATCATAAGCACTCAACCGCTTTATGATACATCAATAAATAACGATTGCCCATGAACCATCCAGTGCTACATTTTGCAGACTATGCCATTATTGCCCTGTTCCTGGCAATCAGCCTTTATTTGGGCTTCCGTTTTTCATCCAAGCAAACATCTACCAAATCCTATTTTGCAGCCAATGGCAAAATTCCTTCATGGGCCATTGGCATGTCCATACTCGCCACACTCATCAGCAGCATTACATTTCTGGCTTACCCTGGCGAGGGCTATTCTTCCAACTGGATACTGCTGGTGCAAGGCCTCATGGTACCAATCGTATTGCTTGCAACCATCTGGTTTGTTGTTCCGCTTTATAGAAAAGTAATTGGCCTAAGTACCTACGAATATTTCGAAAAACGTTTTGGCAAGTTTGCACGCTACTACAGCTCACTGGGTTTTGTGCTAACGCATTTCTCCAAAATGGGTACCGTGTTCTTCCTGCTGGCACTGGCATTGGCCAACATGACGGGTGCCAACACCATCCTCATTATTTCCATCATTGGGTTTGTCATTATCATACTCGCCCTGCTGGGTGGTATAGAAGCCGTTATATGGTTGGATGTCATTCAAGGCTTCATGCTGTTTGGTTGCGGCATTGCCTGTCTGGTCATTATACTCTTTTCGGTTCAGGGCGGGCCTGCACAGGTATGGCATATAGCACAGGCCAATAACAGAACGGGTTTTGGCCCATACAATATGGACTTCAAAAAACTCACCTTTATTGTAATGGCCATCAATGGCATCTTTTACGGCATACAAAAATACGGAACGGACCAGACCATTGTGCAGCGTTACCTGGCTGCCAAATCCGATAGGTCGGCCATCAAAGCCTCATTAATGGGTGTTTTCTTAATCGTTCCGGTATGGACGCTTTTCATGTTTATCGGCACGGCACTTTTTGTGTACTACAAACAGAACCCACTGCCAACCGGGCTACGTCCCGATGCCGTGTTTCCTTACTTCATCGTTAGCCAATTGCCCACCGGCGTGGTGGGGCTCATCATTTCTTCCCTTGTATCTGCAGCCATCTGCAGCCTTGGTGCCGATCTCAACTGTATTGCCGCTGTAGGTGTAGAAGACTACTATAAAAAAATCTATCCCCATAAAACCGATGCCCAATATCTAAAGGCAGGCAAATGGCTGGTGGTTGCAGCAGGTATCGGCTCCCTATGCATTGCAGCCATGTACCTTTCTGCTGGCGACGAAGGTGTGCTTGGTATCGTATTCACCCTTTACGCTATTTTCTCCGGCGGCATCGTAGGCATTTTCCTGCTAGGGCTTTTTAGTGCAAGGGCCAACAAACAAGGCGTAAACATTGGCATTATAGCCTGCATATTGTTTACGGCCTATGCATTTTTAACATCCACCAAAATTGGTCTGGGCAGCAACAAACATATACTGCTTGATTTGGGAAGGTTTAACTTCACACACCACAAGCTCATGCTGGGCGTATACAGCCACTTAATTGTAATTGGGGTAGGCTATATAGCCAGTCTATGCTTCCCCAAGCCCGAGCTCGATACAAACCTGCTATACAGCGGCTGGTTAAAAAACAAAAGAAATGAAAAAAAGGAATAATATTTTTTATGTACTGGGCTGCATGGCAAGCATGAAGCTGCAGTGGCGTCGCACCCATCAGCAATGGCAACATGGCCCGGCAGTTCCCACCAATGCTGCCTTTCAACATAGAAAAGCTTTTGGGCATATAACGTTAGCCAGTTGCTGCTACCTGCTATTGGTACTCTGCTGCCTATGCTTCCACGCAAACGCACAGCAAAATACCGACAACCAATACGCAAGACCCTTAAAGGAAGTGCTCACCAATATTGAACAGAAATTCGGTGTAAAAATCAAGTACCAGGATTCAATGGTGGCCAACAAAACGGTTGCCTATGCCGACTGGCGTTACCGCAACGATGTGGAAACAACACTCGACAATATCCTGAAACCCTTTGACCTAAAGGCAAAAAAAGATGGCGACAAAAAATATAAATTAAGTGCCTACGAATACTACCGCTGGACGGTTGAAGATGGTTGGGCAGAGCTTGACCGCATTGCATCGCAATACAAAAATGTGCAGGAATGGGAAGCCCGGAAACAAATGCTAAAACCATGTTTGCTAGCCGCATTGCAATTGTCAAAGCTGCCAGCATCGCCCAATACAAAACCCATCACAACACCACAAAGAAAATTTGATGGCTATACCGTAGAAAATATTGCCATCGAAATTTTGCCCGGTGTATGGATCAACGGCTCACTGTACAAGCCATCCAACTACAAAGGCAAAATTCCTGTTATCCTCAACCCCGATGGGCACTGGGAAAAACAGCGTTACCGTGCCGATTGCCAATACCGTTGTGCAGCCATGGCCAAAATGGGTGCAATGGCTTTTAGTTATGATCTTTTTGCCTGGGGCGAATCGCAACTGCAGTTTAAATATGAAGACCACCGCAAGAGCCTGGCTATGACGGTGCAGGCTTTAGGTTCCATACGCATACTGGATTATTTACTATCATTAAAAGATGCAGATACCACCCGTGTTGCCATTACCGGTGGCAGCGGTGCAGGAAGCCATACTGTTTTAATGACGGCACTCGACGACCGCATAAAAGTATCGGCACCTGTTGTTGCCATCAGTTCCTACTTCTATGGCGGCTGCCCTTGCGAAAGTGGCATGCCTATTCATGCTTGTGGCAACAGGACGGATAATGTGGAAATTGCTGCAATGGCTGCACCACGCCCACAACTATTGGTAAGCGATGGTGGCGACTGGACAGACAAGACACCCGAACACGATTTTCCTTACCTGCAAAAAATGTATAGCTGGTACGGCAAAAAAGACAATGTAAGCAATGTGCACCTGCCCAATGAAAAACATGATTTCGGCATCAATAAAAGAACAGCCGTGTACCATTTTATGGCACAATACCTAAACCTCAATATCAAAGCCATACAGGATGCTTCCGGTAAAATAGATGAATCGAAAATAACCATCGAAAAAGAAGAAGCCATGTATGTGTTTGGCGATAAAGGCGAAAAACTACCAACACATGCCATACACGGTTTTGAGAACCTCGAAAAAATATTCAATCAGGCAATCAAATAAATTTTGGAATAGGTACACTGGTTTAAGTCTGCTTAAACCAGCATCATCTCAACAAATCAACACATGAAAAAAATAATCGCAACCTTTCTACTGGCAGCCATTGCATTGCCAGCAATTTCTTTGGCCCAATCCGCACAACGTTATAAAATTGGCCTGATTGATTTGATGCTGTTGAAACGCCAGAAGCTTGGTGCAATCACACTTACCAAACAGCTTGGTGCCGATGGGGTAGAAGTGGACATGGGCGGCCTGGGCAACCGTGTTACTTTTGAGAATGAATTACTGAAAGATTCTGTCCGCAATAAATTTTTGCAGACCGCCAAAGAAAACAATGTGGAAATATTTTCATTGGCCATGACGGGTTACTATGCCCAATCGTTCTGCAACAGGGCAACATACCAAAAAACGATAGAAGATTGCATCACTACCATGAAACTCATGAACGTAAAAGTAGCCTTCCTGCCATTGGGTGTGCAGTGCGATCTCCGTAAAAATCCAGAAGTAAGGGATTCCGTTGTTGCCCGTTTAAAAGTGGCTGGTAAAATGGCAGAAGATGCAGGTGTGGTTATTGGTATAGAAACAGCGTTAAGTGCAAAAGAAGAAGTGCAACTATTAAAAGACATCAATTCAAAAGGCATAAAAATATATTTCAACTTCTCCAACCCGCTTAAAGAAGGAAGGGACTTGATTAAAGAAATCAAGATTTTAGGTAAAGACAGGATTTGCATGATACATGCAACCAACAAGGATTCTGTTTGGTTGCAGAACGACCCGCAGATTGATATGTACAAAGTGAAAAAGACTTTGGACAAAATGAAATGGACAGGCTGGCTGGTTATTGAACGTAGCCGCGATGCAACCAAACCCAAAGATACCAAATATAATTATGGGGCCAACACGGCATACTTGAAGAAAGTGTTTCAGGATGGCAAGGAGTAATTGGCTATGGATTGACAGCAAATAGTAAAATAGTCCATCAATCTAACAGATAGGTACATTGTTGCTGCTTAGTGATGCGGTAAATTTATCCATTATTGCAAGCCTCATCAAAGCCCGATAATGACCAAACGATTGCCTGTAATTTTCTTGCTACTCATTGCTCCGTTATTGGGTACTGCCCAGGTCAAAATCTTTGTGTCAACCAACGGCAACGATTCTTTTGAAGGCACGGCCAACAGTCCTTTGGCCAATCTATCTACCGCTATCAGAAAGGTCAGGAACCTGAGAAGAACAAACGATGCTTCCGTTCAGAACGGTGCAACCATCATCCTGCAGCAGGGTGTATATGCCATTACCGAAACCATTGTATTGCGGCCCGAAGATTCGGGTACACCCACATCGCCCACCATTATCCGTTCTGGCAATGGACAGGCTATCTTAAGTGGTGGCATAACATTGAAAGGCTGGAAAAAATTGCAGGTACCTGTTGCGGGATTGAATAAAAAGATAGGGAATAAAATATGGGTTGCACCCGTACCCGATGTAAACGGGAATGATTTCAATTTCCGCCAGCTATGGGTAAACGGCATAAAAGCCATAAGGGCAAAAAGTACAGATGGCGATAAGATGGACAGGATATTGGATTGGAACAGACAAGAGCAAAGCTGTACGATTGCAACACCAAAATTTGCCGCATTACAAAATACAACAGGTGTGGAAATGTTCATTCACCAATGGTGGGAGATAGCCATACTGCGGATAAAGAAATTTGAAACACATGGCGACAGTACTAAGCTGTTTTTTCATCAGCCCGAAAGCAGCATACAAAGCGAACATCCCTGGCCTGCTCCCTGGTTAAGCAAAGAAACGGGTAACTCCGCTTTTTATTTGACCAATGCTATCCAGTTTTTGGATGAGCCTGGCGAATGGTATCTTGACAGGAAAAATAAGCTTGTTTACTACTACCCACGCTCCAATGAAAATATGGCAACTGCTGAAGCGGTTGCCCCATACCTTGAAACCATACTGTCATTTGAAGGAACTGCTGAACAGCCTGTTTCCAATATTGAGCTATACAATATTTCTGTTGAACATAGTGGCTGGTTAAGGCCCTCGCAGCAAGGCCACGTGCCGCATCAGGCAGGCATGTACATGACAGAAGCATATAAACTGAAACCTGCTGGCACAAAAGAAAAACCGCAATTAGATAACCAGGCTTTTATAGGCCGGCCAACTGCTGCGGTGGCCATGCGTTATGCAAATAACTTACAGTTTACTGGTTGCAGCTTTACACATTTGGCTGCAACGGGTTGCGATGCAATAGTGGGTACAAAAAAAATAACCATACAAGGCTGCCTGTTTAAAGATATAGGTAGCAGCGGATTTGTGGCGGGCAACTTTGGCGATGAAGGCAGGGAAATACATCAACCATATTTACCTGTGCAATCGAATGATGTCTGCGAGCAGGTTCTTGTTTCGGGCAACCTGTTTACCGATGTGGCCAATGAAGATTGGGGTGCAGTAGGTATTGGTTTTGGAACACTGGCCAATAGCTTTATACTGGCCAATGAAATTGAACATGTTTCCTATACAGGTATCAGTTTGGGTTGGGGCTGGAATGACCATGCAAGTGCTGCTGGCAACAACAGGATTGAAAACAATAAAGTGCATCATTTTGGGAAACACAATTACGATTGTGCGGGTATTTATACCTTAAGCAACCAAGGTGTATCGGTTATTGCCGGAAATTATATCGACAGCATTTACAAAGCCCCCTACGCCCACCTACCTTCTCACTGGTTCTATTTATACACCGATGAAGGTTCCGATAAAATGAAGGTCTATAATAACTGGACCCCTTCTTCAAAATTCTTGCACAACAAAAATGGCAACGATGTTTTTTGGGAATCAAACGGAACTGCAGCCCAGGAAACGGTAAAGCACAAAGCTGGTATTCCTTCAGCATACCAATACCTGCTTAAAGAAAAAACGGCTGGCTTTGTAAAACAGTCCATCAATGAAGAACACAATGAAGTAATAGAACTGGTTGTAAAACCAAATCACACACTGGATATGGGAAAGCTGAAGCAGTTGCTGTTAAAGAACAGTATGGACACTACAGCTATTTATCAATGGAAGAACCATTATGTGATTTTTGATAAAGTAGCCGATATGGGCGTAATGCAAGGAAGGTTGAAAAACAATTTTCCGGAAGCAGAAGTGAAACTGTATTACGATATGTTTTATGAATACAGCAAAAAGAAACATTGTGCGGATACAAGCACTGCCACACAATGGGATCATATTGTTTTAACAGCAAACCTTGTAGCGGATAAGGAACTGCAACAGCAATACCTTGATTACCATGCAACACAATTTGAAAAATGGAAAGAAGTGCCACAAGGGTTCTGTAACGCCAATTTTCAACAGTTGCTGTTGTTCAGGAATGGAAGACAGTTGATGTTGGTAATTAGTATTCCGAAAGGGGAAAGCCTGGATAAACTGAATCCGAAGACAATAGAGAACAACCCCCGTGTGGATGACTGGAACAGAATGATGGCCAAATACCAGGAAGGTATTGAAGGAACGAAAAAAGGGGAAACATGGGTTTTTATGGAACGGTTAAAATAACAGGTGATTTGGACAGAACCCTTTATAGGTAAAGGTTGTGTAGCTTTTTTTGTTTTTTTAATTAATATTCAGTTTGGCTATAAGTAGTACTTTTTATAGATTTATAGCCAAATCAAATATGTTGAAAAATGAAAAGCATCGTTGGTAGGGAATATGAAATTGACTTTCTTGAATCCCTTATGCGTAGCCAAAAGCCTGAGTTTCTGGCTGTGTATGGAAGAAGGCGGGTTGGCAAAACATTTTTAATAAGACAGTTCTTTGAGAAGCATTTAACCTTTCATATTACCGCATTGGCAAATGCAGATATGCCCACGCAACTGGCCAATTTCAATACCTGTTACAAGAAGGCAATGGGTAGCAGGGCAAAATTTGCAGGGGCCACCAACTGGAGGGAAGCATTTCAGCTATTGATTGGCTTGATAGAGAAATCCAGGCAGAAAAAGAAAGTGGTATTTATTGATGAGCTTCCCTGGTTCGACACGCCCAACTCCGGTTTTATCCCGGCATTGGAACATTTCTGGAACCATTGGGCTTCTGCCAGGAAGGATATTGTTTTGGTGGCTTGTGGTTCAGCAGCGTCCTGGATGATCAACAAGCTGATCAACAACAAAGGGGGCTTGCATAATAGGGTCACGCACAGGTTAAAGATAGTGCCGTTTACACTGCATGAATGCGAGCAGTTCCTGAAAACAAAAAAAGCCGTGCTAGATAGGTACCAGATAATACAATTGTACATGGTGCTTGGTGGCATTCCCTATTACTGGGAGCAGGTAAACCCCAGGTTAAGTGCAGCACAGAATATAGAACGGATCTGCTTTTCGGAGAGTGGCCTTTTGAGAACGGAATTCAATAACCTGTTCAGCTCGCTTTTTAGTAATTGGGACAAGCATGTGAGCATTGTGAGCGTGCTTGCCAAAAAAGCAAAAGGACTTACCCGTGATGAAATAGTAAGGGGTGCAAAGCTGCACAATGCAGGAAGCACCACCCGCATATTGGATGAACTGGAAGAAAGTGGCTTTATAAAAAAATATGTTCCCTTTGGCAAGAAGATGCGGAACAGCCTTTACCAGTTAGTGGATTTTTATACGCTCTTTTACATGCGGTTTCTGAAAGACATCCAGTTGGACAATAAGAACAATTGGCTTAACACCATTGACAGCCCTAAGCAAAGGGCATGGAGTGGCTATGCTTTTGAACAGGTTTGCCTATACCATATTGAACAGGTAAAAAAGGCATTGGGAATAAGCGGCGTTGAAACTTATGCCTCGTCATGGCGTGGTACAGCTTCAAGCGGCGGGGCACAGGTGGACCTGGTAATAGACAGGAGGGACATGGTGATTAACCTCTGTGAAATGAAGTTTTCCATTAACCCTTTTTTCATTGACAAGAAATATGCAACCGAACTGAGGAATAAAGTAGGCAGGTTTAAGGAAGAAACAGGTACAAGAAAATCCCTGTTCCTTACCATGGTAACAACTTTTGGTGTTGTGCAAAATGCACATTCCACCGGGCTTGTGCAAAATGATTTGACTATGGATGTATTGTTCAAGCATATTGATAATAGATTAATGATATAAGATTGATTTGGCTATAACTGTACTTTTTATATTAGTTATAGCCAAACTGAATAACTGGAACAAGTATTGAAAAAGATACTTGATTGAACAGCCCTGATAGAAGCGGATACCACGGTGAAGGCTTGGGTACGAATATGTGCCGTAGTAATAGCGTATAGCAGGACAGAAGGTGATAGGATTACAAATAATGAGCTGCAAAAAATAACAGTATGTTGAACATTGGAATATTGGGTTTAGGTGAAGGACGCAGTACCATGAGTGCCGCATTGGCAAGTACAACATTGAACTTGAAAACAATTTGTGATGCCAACGAAGACTTGTGCAAGCAACGTTGCAAAGAGTTTGGTTTTGAAAATTATGTGACCAATTACCAGCAATTGCTGGATGATAAGGAGATAGACATTATTGCCATTTATACGCCTGACCATCTTCATGCAACGCATATAAAGATGGCATTGCAGCATGGCAAGCATGTGGTTTGCACCAAGCCGTTGATTGACAACCTTGCCGATGCACAGCAACTGTTGCAACTGCAGCAGCAAACGGGTAAAAAAGTTTTTGTAGGGCAAAGCTCCCGTTTTTTTGAACCTTACAAAAGGCAGCGGGCAGATTTTTTGGCTGGCGAAATTGGGGAACTGATAACTGTGGAAAGCCATTACAATGCAGACCATCGTTGGTTTTTGGCGAAACCTTGGGCACTGGAGCAATCATTCAAATGGTTGTATGGCGGTTTAAGCCATCCCGTTGACTTTATCCGTTACTACCTGCCCAATATTGAAGAAGTAATGGGTTATGGCATGATAAGCAGCAATGCAAAAACTGCCGGTTTAAAAAATGAAGATACGATGCACTTTATTTTTAAAGCAACCGATGGAAGGATTGCAAGGGTAAGTGGCGTATATACTTCGCCAGTGCAACCCGTGCAAAGGGAGAGTGGCATGAGCTGCATTTTAAGGGGAACGCTTGGTGCAAGCCAGGCCGACTATCATGAATTACGTTATGCCATTACCGATAAAACAGGCGAAGAAAAAATCATTACCTGGGGCGATGCCACGCTGAAACATTATTTCAGGTTCGAGGGGCAAAGCCACCATGCCGGTGAATACCAGAATTACCTGGAATATTTTGTGGACAGCATAGAACAGGGTTTTACAGCATACCCTGATTTAAAAGAAGGAATTGGAACAGTTGCATTATTACAGGCAATGGACAAAAGCCTGCAAACAGGCATGCCTGTAAAAGTGAATGATTTGTTGAAGGAACATGGGTTGGAATGGTAAGACCTTGACAGCGGCTCACGGCCCTGTCAGCGGTTGTTCAAAATAACGATTGCATCATTTAAAGAAAACCAGTGAATAGCATTTACGATAAATTGACTTCCCTCGACTTTGCCATAGTAGGTATTTACCTGCTCATACTCTTATGCATCGGCTACTGGGTAAGCTTTAGGGAAAAAAAGAAAAACGAAACCTTGTTCCTCGCAGGCAACTCGCTCAACTGGTACAATATCGGTTTCAATATGTGGGGCACCAATGTAGGTCCCTCATCGTTACTCGCATTTGCCAGCATCGGTTACACCGCAGGCATAGTAGGCGGCAATTTTGAATGGTATGCATTCGTGTTCCTGCTGTTACTAGCCATGGTATTTGCACCAAGATACATTGCAGCAAAAGTATCAACCATGCCCGAATACATGGGCCAGCGTTACGGTAAGAGCACGCAGGATATACTGGCCGGTTATGCACTCATCAAAATATTGATCAGTTGGCTATCCCTTGGCCTGTTCAGCGGCGGCATTTTGGTAAGGCAGATATTGGGCATACCCATGTGGCAATCCACCATAGCACTGGTTGCATTCTCTGGGTTGTTTACTTACATGGGTGGGTTAAAAGCAATGGCAAAAGTGAACGTGTTCCAGATGATCCTCCTGATTGTTGTTTCATTGTCCCTTACTTATATTGGCTTGCAAAAAATTGGAGGGCTTCATGCATTGGCTAGCAAAACACCATCCGGTTTCTGGAACCTTACACATCCTTCCTCCGATGCAAGCTATCCTTGGCATGCAATATTATTGGGCTACCCCGTTTCGGCCGTGGCATTCTTTTGCACGGATCAAAGCATGGTACAAAGCGTATTGGGTGCACGTAACCTTAAGCAGGGCCAGCTAGGTGTAAACTTTATTGGCTGGTTAAAAGTATTGGCACTGCCCATGTTTATACTGCCAGGCATCATCTGTTATGTATTGTACCCCAATATTGGCGATGATAAGCTGGCATACATGACCATGGTTACCAACCTCTTCCCAACGGGGTTAAACGGTTTGGTTATTTGTGTGCTGATTGCTGTACTGGTTGCTACGATAGGTTCTTCATTAAATGCGTTGAGTACCGTATTCACCAAAGATATCTATGTAAACAGCTTCAACAAAAACGCTACTGTAAAACAGCAGATCAATGTAGGCCGTATAGTAGTTGTTATAGGCTGTTTCCTGGCAGTGCTAATGGCCATTGCATTAGACAATGTAAAAGGCAAAACATTGTTCGATATCTTCCAATCCATATTAGGTTACCTAGCACCGCCCTTGGCTGTAACATTCTTACTCACTGTTTTCTGGAAAGGCACTACAAGGCTTGCAGTAAACCTTATACTCTCTGTTGGTTCAGCCATCAGCCTCTTTGTAGGCATGCTCAATTTATGGATACTGCCACCCAATAGCACAACTGGCGAAAACAACTGGTGGCCACATTACTTCCTTATTTCTTTTTACTTATTTGTCTTCCTGTTTATAACGGCCATCATTATTTCTTTAACCGACAACAAAAAAGTAAAGGCTACTATACAAGAAGGTGCATTGCCCAAAACAGATAAGCAAGTAAAAATCCTTTTTGCGTTATTGGGTCTGGTCATCCTTACCCTATACATCATTTTTAACGGACATTAATTATGAAGAATATTTTGTTAACCAGCGTTTGTACTACCATGATGCACCAGTTGCGTCGCACACATGTACAGTTGAAGCTTCATGCAGCACTCCCCCGCTTCGTAAAAGCTTCTTGCAAGGGTATGGCAGTTGTTGTTCTTTTATCTATCTCTTTAACTGCAGCTGCACAAAACAAGAACCAGCATGGTCCAAAACCAACATGGATCTACTATCCCGGCGACTTTGAGATATGGCTCTCCAATCAGATGCAGAACCGTAGAACGGATAGGGGCACTTTCTTTCCCGTGTTCTGGAAAGTGGACAGCCACTATCCTTTAATGGACTTCCATAAAGAGTTCTACCTAACACAACCCGAAGAAGTCAATATCTATGCAGAAGGGCAATACAATGTAAAGCTCGATGGTCAGCCTTTTGAAGGAACACCAACCAAAATCACGGTTCCGGCCGGTAAGCACAAGATCAATGTAAAAGTATTCAACCAGGCAAATGTGCCCGCCATTTTTGTACTGGGAAAAACCATCCAATCAGATGCAAGCTGGCTGGTGACTTTTGAAGACAAGGAATGGATAGATGAAACCGGAAAGACATCCGATATTTCAGCCACCAAATGGCTCAATGCCGGTAGCTGGAATTTTTATGACCTAACTATGCCGCCATCTAAATTCCGCTTACCAACAAAACCGCAACAGGCTATAGCAATCACCAAAAACAATAATGCCAAGTTGGTTGATTTTGGCAAGGAAACATTTGGCTTTATCAAGCTACATGGCATTAAAGGCAATGGCAACATCACTTTGTATTATGGCGAAAGCAAAGAAGAAGCATTAAGTGAAAAAGGGGCTGTAACGCTGGATAGGCTCACGTTTCAGCAATCCACAAAAAAAGATTCGGTAATGCCTTTGTCAAAAGCATTCCGTTACGTGAATATGGTTACGGATGGCAGCATCGCAGTGGACAGTATTTCCATGTTGTACGAATACGCCGATGTAAGGGAGAACGGATACTTCAAATGTTCAGATGAAGAAATCAACCGTATTTATGATGTTGCCAAATACACGTTCAATTTAAACACCAGGGAATTTTTTATTGATGGTATTAAACGTGACCGTTGGGTTTGGAGCGGCGATGCTTACCAAAGCTATCTCATGAATTACTATTTGTATTTTGATAAGGCAACGGTATCAAGAACATTGCTTGCATTGCGTGGCAAAGACCCTGTTACCGGGCATATTAATACCATTATGGACTATACCTTTTACTGGTTTTTGGGTATTTATGATTACTACTTATATACGGGCGATAAAACTTTTATTACGCAATTCTATCCACGTATGCAAAGCCTGATGGAATACTGTTTGGGTAGAAGGAATAAAGATGGCTTGATGGAAGGCATGCCTGGTGACTGGATATTTATTGACTGGGCCGATAAACTCAGCAAAAAAGGTGAAGTGAGTTTTGAACAGTTACTGCTTTGCAGGAGCCTTGAAACAATGGCCTTATGTGCCGGTATTGCCAATGAAAAAACAGATGCAGATAAATACAAGCAATATGCTGCCGAACTAAAGACAAAACTGTTTTCTATTTACTGGAATGAAACCAAACAGGCATTGGTGCATAGCCGTGTTGATGGAAAACAGACAGACAATGTAACAAGGTACAGCAATATGTTTTCCATCTTCTTCGACTACTTTAACGAGCAGCAAAAAGAAGCTGTCAAGAAATCTGTTCTGCTCAACGACAATATCCAGAAAATAACAACACCCTACATGCGTTTCTACGAATTGGAAGCTTTATGTGCCATGGGCGAGCAGGCCTATGTAACACAACAGATAAAAGAATATTGGGGCGGTATGTTGAAACTGGGTGCCACAAGCTTTTGGGAAGAATACAACCCCACCAAAAAAGGAGCGGAGCATTTGGCCATGTATGGCCGCGAATTTGGCAAAAGCCTCTGTCATGCATGGGGTGCAAGCCCTATTTACTTGCTGGGTAAATATTATACAGGTGTAAAGCCAACATCGCCAGGCTATGCAACTTACACCGTTGAGCCCAATTTGGGTGGCCTGCAATGGATAGAAGGAAAAGTGCCTACACCAAACGGGGCAATACTGGTAAACGCAAGCACAACAGAAATGAATATCACTACGGCGGCAGGTGTTGGTACTTTACGCATTCATAGCAAGACAAAACCAGAATGCAAAACAGCAACTATTGAAAGCAAAGGCAATGACTGGTACGAATTGAAAATGGATGCTTACAAAACATATATTATAAATTATGAATCATTGGCACACAGATAACAAAGATTGGATAGATTGTTTGAATTTTCAATCTGGGTTTGCGTAGCAAAATACATCAGTGAATATCCGTTTAACCCGTTTCATCCGTGTGCAATATCTACGCTTCAATAAAAGCACAGATATATTCAGAACGTTCATGGGTGCGACGCCGAGAACGTTAGGCAATGCACAAAAGCTGGTGACATAAACTAAACAAACATGAAGCACATTGTTTTGATATTATTAAATGCCTTATTGCTGTTGAATGCAACAGCACAGACTGCTTTGGTAAACACCGGTAAAAGTCCACATGCAAAACTTGCCAGTGTAGGCATGCACGATGTGCAATGGACAAAAGGCTTTTGGGCCGAACGCTTTCAAGTATGCAAAGACAGCATGGTGCCACATTTATGGCAAACCTATACCAGTAAGGCCATGTGCTATGCCTTCCAGAATTTCAGGATTGCTGCTGGTTTGGATACGGGCCGTTTTCGTGGGCCTTCTTTTCACGATGGCGACTTTTATAAAACGCTAGAAGCCGTTGCAGCCTTGTATGCATACACCAGAGACCCCAAACTGGATACAATGATGGATGAAGCCATAGCTGTAATTGCAAAGGCACAAAGGGGCGATGGCTATGTGTACACCAAGTCCATTATTGAGCAAAACAAGACGGGCAAAGGTGAGATGTTTGATGACAAGCTAAGTTTTGAAGCGTACAACTTTGGTCACTTAATGACGGCTGCTTGTGTGCATTACCGTGCAACCGGTAAAACAAGTTTGCTGAATGTGGCAAAAAAGGCAACAGCATTCTTGATACATTTTTACAACAGGGCAACACCCGAACAGGCACGCAATGCAATTTGCCCATCGCACTATATGGGCATTATAGAAATGTACCGGACAACCAACGAACAGAAATACCTGGACCTTGCTAAGAAACTGATAGATATACGTGGCACCAGCGAAGGCAGCGATGACAACAGCGACCGGTTGCCTTTCAGAAAAATGACAACAGTAAATGGCCATGCGGTACGTGCCAACTATTTGTTTGCAGGCGTTGCAGATGTATATGCAGAAACTGGCGATGAAACTTTGCTGCATACACTGAACCTGATGTGGGATGATGTAAGCAACCATAAATTATATGTAACAGGCGGTTGTGGAGCGTTATACGATGGCTTGTCGCAGGAAGGCATTTCTTATAAACCCGACTCCATTCAAAAAATACAGCAGGCGTATGGTAAGGATTACCAGTTGCCCAATATTACGGCACACAACGAAACCTGTGCAAACATTGGCAACGTGCTTTGGAACTGGCGTATGCTGCAATTGACTGCGGATGCAAAATATGCAGACATGATTGAACTGGAATTGTACAATGCTGTATTAAGTGGCATTAGTATGGATGGCAACAAATTTTTTTACACCAACCCATTGGCAGCAAGTAAGGATTACCCTTATGACTTGCGTTGGAGCGGTGGCCGATCAAAGTACATTAGTAAAAGCAATTGCTGCCCGCCGAATGTGATACGCACCATTGCCGAGGTGAACAACTATATGTACAGTATTGCTGATGATGGCTTATACATTCATTTATATGGAGGTAATACTTTGTCAACCCAATTGAAAGATGGTTCAGTACTTGCGTTGCAGCAAACAACCAATTATCCATGGGATGGAAATATTACCATCAATATAACCCAGGCAGCTTCTGTACAAACAACGCTTTACTTACGCATACCGGGTTGGTGCAAAAAAGCAGCCATTAAAGTAAATGGCAAGTTGATTGCACAGGGGCTTACAGCATCATCCTACCAACCAATTAAACGCTTATGGAAAGGAGGCGATAAAATTGAATTGTTATTGGATATGCCAGCCGTATTAATAGAAGCAAACCCTTTGGTAGAAGAAACAAGGAACCAGGTAACGGTGAAGCGTGGCCCGATAGTGTACTGCCTGGAAAGTGCAGACATGCAGCCCTCGCAAAAAGTATTCAATGTAACCATCCCATCAAACATTAAACTAACTGCAATGCCAATGAAAATAGACAATGGCAATATTGTGGCATTGGAAGGAGAAGCAAGATTGTTACGCAACACGGACTGGAAAAACAGATTGTATAAAGAACTGAATACAACAACGGAACCCATAAAAATAAGGCTCATACCATATTACGCATGGGCCAACCGTGGACAAACGGATATGACTGTATGGATGCCGTTGATACGATAAGGCTACCAAGCTTAGCTTGTTGAAGGTGGTCTATAAAAAGGAATCGGAATCATTATACTATGATAAACGAAGTAGGATAAAAAATAATTAATGGAAAGAATAACAGCAACATATTTTATTGAAACACCTTATGCTCCCGAACAGGCAGCACAGGTGCTGGCAGGCGAGCAGTCATCAGGCACATTTGTAGCAGTACCCGGTGAAACCGAAGAATTGAAACAGCGTTTTGCTGCAAAGGTGGAAAGTATTGAACCGCTTGAAACAGTTGATACACCTGCCATACCCGGTGCCACCAGTACAACGGGAAAATACCATCGTGCCATTGTAAAAGTAAGCTGGAGCATAGAGAATTTTGGTTGTAACCTACCTGTAATGGTTTCAACATTGCAAGGCAACTTATACGAAATAACACAGTTCACCGGTTTGAAGCTGATGGATATTGAACTGCCATCGTTGTATGCGGAGCATTATAAAGGAGCAGCATTTGGTATTGATGGTTGCAGGAAATTGACCAATACCTATAACAGGCCATTGATTGGCACCATCATCAAACCATCTATTGGCCTTTCTGTTCAACAAACAGCAGCGATAGTACAGGAGCTGGCAGAAGCTGGGATTGATTTCATAAAGGATGATGAGTTGTTGTCGTCATCTGCCAATTCAGGTTTTAATGATAGAGTAGATGCTGTGATGAAAGTCATTAATGCCCATGCTGATAAAACGGGCAAGAAAGTAATGTATGCTTTCAACATCAGCGGCGAGGTAGATGAAATGATGCAGCGTTATGAAAAAATTGCCAACAGTGGTGGTACTTGTGCCATGGTTAGTATTAATAGTGTTGGGTTATCCGCCGCCAAAAAAATATGCGATCAAGGCCAGCTCGCTATCCATGCACACCGCAACGGTTGGGGCATGATGACAAGGCATCCTTTATTGGGTATCGATTTCAGGGCCTACCAAAAAATCTGGAGATTGGCAGGTGTGGACCAATTGCATGTAAATGGCATTCAAAATAAGTTCTGGGAAAGTGACGATAGCGTTGTTGCATCAATAGATGCATTGAAGCAATCTTTCTATCAACAAAAGAATATTTTACCTGTTGTTTCATCCGGACAATGGGGTGGCCAGGCATTTGAAACTTATAGGAGAACAGCAACTGTTGACTTATTGTATATGGCAGGCGGCGGCATCATGGCTCACCCCATGGGGCCAGCAGCTGGCGTAGTTGCCTTGCAGCAAGCATGGAAAGCTGCAGTTGATGGGTTGACTTTGGAACAGGCAAGAAAGGAATACAAGGAGTTTGATAAAGCTGCTGAAAAGTTTGGAAAATAAAAATGATGGTGACTGTAAATAATAGATCTGTCAGGTTGAGCTTGTCGAAACCGGTAAAGGGAATGGCTTTCTAACAATCACCTTCGACAAGCTAGGTTGACAAACAATTTAAAAAACGTAAAACCCTGGCGACGGCTTAACGCCTCGCCAGCGGTTGTCACGAAACAGAAAACAAAATGAACCAAGAAATTTTACTGGCATATTATGGCGACGACTTCACCGGCTCAACAGATGCCTTGGAAAGCCTTTGTCTTGCCGGGCTTAAAACAGTATTGTTCATTGATCCGCCCATGCAACAACAACTGCAATCATTTCCCGGTTTGCATGCTTACGGTGTAGCTGGTAAAACACGTTCCCTGTCACCCATTGAAATGGAAAAGGTATTGGTCAATGCTTTCCATCATATCCAATCAACCAATCCCAAGCATATACACTACAAAGTCTGTTCAACATTCGATTCATCACTAGGTATTGGCAGTATAGGTAAAGTAATAGACATTGCTACTGGTCTATTCCATAACAAAACCATCCCTATAATTGGCGGTGCACCACACTTAGGACGTTACTGCGTATTCGGTAACCTCTTTGCAAGAATGGGCATTGGCAGTAATGGGCAGATACATCGACTGGACAGGCATCCATCCATGAGCAAACATCCGGTAACACCTATGCATGAAGCGGATCTTCGTTTGCACTTATCCAAACAAACCGCTGAAGAGATTGGGTTGATTGACATACTGCAATTGGATAAGCCAATACAACAATGGCAATCAGACAAACCAGTGGTATTGGTAGATGTTTTATACGAAGAACAACTATTGAAGATTGGCGAATGGCTGCATGCTTTGCAACAACAACAGCAAACCTTATTCTCCATTGGCGGTTCATCTATAGAAGTTGCTTTAGGTAAATACTGGCATCAACAAAAATTGGTTACGCCCAACACAAACTGGCAGCCTGTTGAAAAAGCCCATCCTTTACTGGTTGTTTCAGGAAGCTGCTCACCTGTAACCGCTGCACAAATTGCCTATGCCAAAGCCAATGGTTTTGAAGAGGTGACAATAGATGCCATTGCTGTAGCCAACGATGGCGAAGTGGAGGAAGAATTATTAAACCAGGTAGCACAACTATTGAAACAGCAAAAAAATGTAATAGTACATACAGGAAACAAACAAGCCAACAACTTGCCCTCTGAAAAATTGGGAACTGCTTTAGGCAGCATAGCCAGGCAGGCAGTGGAACAAACAAACATCAAAAGGGTAGTAGTGGCCGGTGGTGATACCAGCAGCTATGCAGCAAGGGCCATGGAAATTGAAGCGGTGGAAATGATTGCCCCTGTAATGGTTGGTGCACCTTTATGCAAAGCACATTCAACAAACAAAAACATCAATGGATTGGAAGTGAATTTTAAAGGCGGGCAGGTAGGTAGCGAAGAGTATTTCTGTTTATTTCTTAATGGAAAATAGGGTGATGATTAACCCCGACAACGGTTTTAAACCTTGTCGGTGGTTGTAACGAAATTTAAATTATAGTAAAAACAATGACCTACTGCTTAGAAAGCAGTTGCTCTAACAAAAGTCAAATAAAAGATATGTCACAAAAAACATTGGGTCTCATCCACACATCTGCCACACTCGTTCCTGTATTTGCAGACCTATGCAGCAAATATTTGCCGCATATAAAAACATTCAACATAGTTGATGATAGCCTGATCAAGAACACCATTGCCTGTGGCGAACTAACGCCATCAACATCCAAACGAGTGGTCAACTATGCAGCATCCGCACAGGAAGCAGGTGCAGACCTTATCCTCTTCACCTGTTCATCCATTGGCCCCGCAGTAGAAACAGCTGCCACTTTAACCGGTGTGCCTGTGTTGCGTGTAGATCAGCCCATGGCCGATAAAGCAATACAGACAGGAAAACGTATTGGTGTTGTTGCAACCCTATCCACCACACTCCAACCAACAAGCGACCTGGTAAAAAGAAGGGCCATAGCTGCCAACAAAGAAATAGAACTAAAACCTGTTTTATGCGAAGGTGCATTTGAGGCATTAATGAGCGGTGATGCTGCCACGCATGATACAAAAGTTGCTGAAGCCTTAAAGCAATTGAGCAAAGAAGTAGATGTGATACTGTTGGCACAGGCAAGTATGGCAAGGGTTGTAGGTAATTTGGATGAAGCTGATAAGCTTGTACCGATTTTGGCAAGTCCAACAATTGCCATTGAACATATTGCTGGTCTCTTGAAATAAAATTGTTCGCTGAGATCTGTAGAAGCGATTAAAATGATTCGGTTTCAACAAACCTAACCCGACATTTCACATAGAATGCCAATGAAAAAGTTCCGTAAAATATGTTTAACGATTTTAGCAATAACAGCAATATTGTTGCTAATTGGTATTGCTGTCAATAACCCACAGTTATACAAACCTGCTGCCATGCTTACTGCCGTTGCTTTTGCAATAGGGTTAGGTTCAAGTGAGTCTTTAAAAGGCTATCAGTACACCGCATGGATCATTGCGGCAGTTGTAGCGGGAATGCTTTTTCCCGAGGCATTCAAAAACTGGGGCACCGTTAACCTGCGTGACAAGAAACTCGTACTCGTTATTGTGCAGCTCGTTATGTTTGGTATGGGCACACACATGAGCCTGAAAGATTTCAATAACCTTGGCTCTACAGGCAAAGGTGTTGCTGTTGGTCTGTTCTGCCATTTTTCCGTAATGCCATTAATGGGTTTATTGCTTACCAAAGTTTTTCATTTTGATCCTGAAATTGCAGCGGGTATTATTTTAATCGGTAGTTGCAGCAGTGGGTTGGCAAGCAATGTAATGGTATACTTAGCAAAAGCAAACCTTGTATTAAGCGTTATTGTTACGGCCATGGCAACATTGGTGGCCCCTTTTCTTACGCCATTATTAATGAAGGCATTTGCAGGTGCTTTAATAGAAGTGAAGTTCATAGACATGATGATGGAGATTGTAAAAATTGTACTCGTACCCATTGGAGCTGCATTGTTGCACGACTTTTTAAAACGGGCAACTGGCCCACAAAAAAAACAAACCTATATCGTTGCCATTATTTGTGCCGTATGGGTTGCCATAGTTGTTGCATTTGTACAGACAGGTAGCCATGCTGCACAACAAAGTATTGATATGAGTGCTTTCTTCACCGGTGCTGTTGTTGCAGGAGTGTTGTATCATTTGTTATGGACAAAATTCAAAACCGTTGATGCAATCATGCCCTATATTTCCATGTTTGGTATTGTTTATTTTACCACAGTCACTACTGCTGCAGGCAGGGACAATCTAATGAAAGTTGGCGTGCTTTTATTTTTGGCTTCGGTTATACACAATGCCGCAGGTTATTTTTTCGGGTACTGGTTAAGCCGTTGGTTTGGTATGGATAAAAACAGCAGCAGAACAATCGCTTTTGAAGTAGGCCTGCAAAACGGTGGCATGGCCAGCGGCCTGGCGGGCAGCATGGGCAAGCTTGGTACAGTTGGCTTGGCTGCCGCAGTGTTCAGTCCATGGATGAACATCAGCGGCAGTATCCTGGCAAATTACTGGCGTAGGAAACCTGTAGATGATACGGAAAAGAATAAGTAATAAATGTATGTAGCCAGCAACAGAATAAATACCGGGCTCCTGTTGCGTCGCACACTTGTACGATATAACTTTAATGGGCTTTTATCTAAGCGTAGGTCATAACACAATACACATATCAAGTATGCAGTTTGTATGCTTCGTGATACAAAGCAAAATAAGAATTACATGTCCAAAAAAATAACACATATTCTTCTCTGTTCATTATTCATGCTACATTATGCAAATGCACAACTTGTAGACAAAACCCCAGCTGCCGTTCCTGTTGCTCCAACCATTTACAACCGTGAGCCCTACGAAGATCCATTGGTCAGCGGCATCAATCGGGATGCCTCAAGGGCAACCGCATACTCTTATGCAACAATTAGTGATGCTTTAAAAAATGAACGGGAAAAAAGCGGACGCTACCTATCATTGAATGGTGATTGGGATTTTTCTTTTGCATTGAAACCAGGCGATGAGCCAACAGGTTTTTATAAAAGCAAAGTAAACGGTTGGAAGAAAATGACTGTTCCATCAAGTTGGGAAATGCAAGGCTATGATAAGCCCATTTATAAAAGTGCAGTATATCCTTTTAGACCAGTAAACCCACCTTATGTTCCCAAAGATTATAATGGTGTAGGCTGTTACCAACGTTCATTTACGGTTCCTGCTGCATGGAAAGATATGAATGTGAGTTTGCATTTTGGGGGCGTCAGCTCTGCATACAAGGTTTGGATCAATGGACAATTTCTGGGTTATTCAGAAGATAGTTTTATGTCCACCGAATTTAACATCACACCTTATTTACACGAGGGTGAAAATATTGTTTCGGTGTGGGTGATACGTTGGAGTGATGGCAGCTTTCTGGAAGACCAGGATGGCTGGCGTTTGAGTGGCATCCATCGTGAAGTATTTGTACATGCAGAGCCCAAGCTGCGTATTGCAGACTTTTTCTATCAAACCAAATTGGATAAGCACTACAAGGATGCATTGTTGAGCATCCGGCCGAGGATAGAAAATTTATCCGGTCATGAAATGCCGGGCTATGTCTTGAAAGCACAGTTGTTTGATGAAAATGACAACCCTGTTTTAAATAAACCTTTATCCAAAAAAGCAGACGAAATCATCAATGAAATCCATCCACGGTTGGATAGGGTAAAGTTCGGTTTGTTGGAAACAACAATTCCCAATCCCAAAAAATGGAGCACCGAAGAGCCCAATTTATACAAACTGGTATTAAGCCTTGAAGACAGTATTGGTAATGTGATAGAAGTAAAAACCTGTAAGCTTGGTTTTAGAAGTATTGAGTTCAGAAAAGCAGATAGCAAGCTGCTCATCAACGGCAAGCTCACTTATTTATATGGGGTCAACCGCCCGGATCATGATCCTATTTTAGGTAAAGCACTTACGAGAGAGATCATTTTAAGGGATGTAACAACCATTAAGCAATTCAATTTTAATTGTATCCGTTTAAGTCATTATCCAAGTGATCCTTATTTACTGGATCTCTGCGACGAATTTGGTATCATGGTTATTGACGAAGCCAATTTAGAAACACATGGACTTGGTGGTAAACTGGATCATGATGCACAATGGACAAGTGCCTATATTGACAGGGTAAGCCGTATGGTATTAAGGGATAAGAACCATCCATCCATTATTATGTGGAGCTTGGGTAATGAAGCGGGCAGTGGCCCCAACCATGCAGCGATGGCAGGATGGATAAAGGATTTTGATATGACAAGGCCATTGCATTATGAGCCTGCAATGGGCTCACCCAAAGAAGAAGGTTATATCGATCCATCGAATCCGAGTTATTTAAAAGCAAATGATCATTCGCACCGCATACAGAACCCACTCGATCAATATTATGTAGATGTGGTAAGCAGGATGTACCCTGCCATGTACACCGCACCATTGCTTGCGAATCAGCCTAACGGAGATACAAGACCGATTTTCTTTTGCGAGTATGCACATGCCATGGGCAACAGTGCTGGCAACATCAAAAACTTCTGGGATCAATGGCGGAACACCAAACGCATTATTGGTGGTTGCATCTGGGAATTTAAAGACCAGGGCTTATTAAAGAAAGACAGTGCAGGTGTGGAGTATATTGCCTATGGCGGTGATTATGGCGAAAAATATTTTGACAACTTTACCATTAAAGGCATTGTAAATGCAGATGGACAACCAAAGAGTGTGATGAATGAATGCAAGCGTATCTTTCAACCGATAGAATGTAGTTGGAAAGAAGGTAAAATACATATCACCAACAGAGGCAGTGTGAAAAATGTAGATGCCTATACAGCAACATTGATATTGAAAACCGAAGGAAAGGTAATGTTGACAAAGCAATTGCCAGATATTCATTTAGCGGCAGGGAGGGATACAGCAATTGATGTAGGATTGTCTATGAAATATTTAATCCTTACTGAACAACATGCAACATTGCGTTTCACTCTAAAGGAAAGTACTGCTTGGGCCGAAAAAGGTTTTGAGGTTGCAAGCAATCAATTTTTAATTTCAAAAAGTGTTCATCCTCCTAAGTTGGTTCTAGATGGCCCTTCAAATATTTCTTACCAACAAAGCTTAAATGGAGTTACAGTAAAAGGGAAAAATTTTTCTGTATTCTTTTCTACTATCGATGGTGGTTTAAGTTCTTATTTGCACAATGGTGTTGAACAGATCAAATCGCCTTTGCATCCAAACTTTGTCCGTCCACTAACAGACAATGACAAACGTGGCTGGAAGCCACAGAAAAAGCTGCAACAATGGTACAATGCAAAAGCCAAATTGCTGAACACGGTTGTAAGCAAACAGATGAATGGGTTAGAAGTGGTCATGTCTTATTCTTACATTAACGATAGTGCTACCGTAAATGTGCAATACCTGGTAAGGGACGATGGAAGCATCAAAGTAGATTATCAGCTCAACACAAAACCTGGCCTGCCCAATATTCCCAAAGTAGGTATGCAAATGGGCATTGAAAGGAGTTATGATAACATTGATTGGTATGGCAAAGGTCCTGGCGAAAATTATATTGACAAGAATTATGGTTTTGATGTAGGTATTTATTCAATGCCAGTGAATGATTTTATGGAACACTATGCCGTACCGCAGGAAAACGGTAACCGCACAGATGTCCGCTGGATGTTCCTTTCGGATAAAAAACAACAAGGGTTGTTAATTGTTGCAGATAGTTTATTAAGCATGAGTGCATCGCCTTATACAGACGAGAATGTGCAGAACGCAAAACATACCAACAAATTAAAAGATGCTGGCTTTATCAATCTTAATATAGATTTGATACAAATGGGTGTTGGTGGTAACGATAGTTGGAGTGATGTAGCTGCACCATTGGAACAATATCAGGTAAAGGCACAGCCTTATCATTACATTTTTTATTTAATGCCTTATACAAAAGGCAAGAAAGAAATAAGTGAAGATGTGAGAAAAGTGAAGTATTAAAAGCCGAACATAAAATAATGGAAACAAGAAAACCGTTGCCACGAATAACACTAATCAGCACGAATGTTTTACAAGAATTCATTCGTACCATTTCGTGTTATTCGTGGCAACCCAAAAGCGAAGCTTTTAATTTTGTGTCTTCCTGTCTTTGTGGTAAAAAAATACTGTTTAGTTTTCAAAGTGGATTTTAACATGAAATGTTTACAAATACCTGTTCTCTTTTTTTTATTTACAGTTTGTGCTGCATCTTCTATCTCTGCACAACAAAAAGCAACCACCTTTTCCCAATTCGAAAAGGATTTCACTTACCCACCGCAATCTGCAAAGCCCTGGGTTTTCTGGTATTGGATGAATGGTAACGTAAGCAAACAAGGCATCACTACCGACCTTGAAGCCATGAAAGAAGTTGGCCTAGGTGGTGCTTATCTAATGTTCATTAAAGACACCGTGAACCCATCAGTGTACACGCCTGCCGTTAGCCAGTTAAGCAAAGGTTGGTTTAACATGGTGGCCTTTGCTATACAGGAAGCAAAACGCCTACAACTGCAACTCGGCTTTCATGTCAGCGACGGTTTTGCATTGGCTGGTGGTCCATGGATAACACCTGAGTTGTCCATGCAGAAAATAGTTTGGAGCAAGCTGCATATCAATGGTGGCAAGATTTTTAATGAAGCATTGCCGCAGCCGCAAACCAATGAAGGTTACTATAAAGACATTGCTGTATATGCTTATCCCACTTCAACAAATTTTGTATCCACACAAAACACAGTACCTGTAGTTAGTACAAGTAATGGAACAAAAGCCGATTTTTTATTGCAAACAAATGCAAAGGAAAGTTTCAAAACAGATTCGGCTGCATGGATACAATATGCTTTTCAGCAACCTTTCACTTGCAGAACAATTGTGATAAGAACCAATGGCAACAATTATCAATCGCACCGTTTAATTGTACAGTCAAGCGATGATGGCATCCATTTCAAAACGGTTACCAGGCTTCAACCGCCACGTCATGGTTGGCAGGACACCGATGCCGATGTTACGCATACCATTCCATCCACCACCGCAAAATATTTCCGTTTTTTGTATGATAAGCAGGGAACGGAACCTGGCAGCGAAGACCTCGACAATGCCAAATGGAAACCCACGCTAAAGATCAGCGGTATTGAATTGAGCAATGAACCGGCCATCAATCAATACGAAAGCAAGAATGGCGAGGTATGGCGTATCAGCAAACGCACTACCGAAGACCAGTTGCAAAATTCTTCATGCATTCCCTTTAACAAGCTCATCAACATTACTGCCTTTTATAAAAATGGAAAGCTCAACTGGAATGCCCCCAAAGGCAACTGGACTATTATACGTATGGGACACACATCAACCGGGCACAGGAACGAAACGGCCGGTGGTGGCAAGGGTTTGGAATGCGACAAGTTCAGCGAACAAGCTGTCACGTTACAGTTCAACAATTGGTTCAACAAAATATATGAAAGCGTTGATTCGGTCACTGCAAAAGAAATCATCAAGATTTTCCATGTAGATAGTTGGGAATGTGGCAGCCAAAACTGGAGCCCTGTTTTTGCAGCTGAATTCAAAAAGCGGAGAGGATATGACCTATTGTCTTATCTGCCTGTAATGGCCGGAGTGCCCATACAAACTGTAGCAAAAAGTGAACAGGTATTGTTCGATATACGCCAAACCATTGCTGAATTGATTGTAGATGTTTTTTATACGACGCTCAAAAAATTATCCTCAGAAAAAAACTGTGACTTCTCTGCTGAAAGTGTTGCACCCACCATGCTCAGCGATGGTATGTTGCATTACAAAAAAGTGGACCTACCCATGGGCGAGTTCTGGAACAACAGTCCTACACATGATAAGCCCAACGATATGCTCGATGCCATCAGTGCAGCACATATCTATGGAAAAAATATTGTGCAGGCAGAAGCATTCACCACCGTAAGAATGAATTGGGGCGAGCACCCGGGCAATTTGAAAACATTGGGAGACCGGAATTTTGCACTCGGCATCAACAAAATGGTGCTACACGTTTTTGCCCATAACCCGTTTATGGATAAAGCACCTGGTGTTACATTGGATGGTGTGGGTCTCTACTATCAACGTAACCAGACATGGTTCAAACAAAGCAAAGAATGGATCAATTATTTGACCCGTTGCCAAATATTGTTGCAGCAAGGCAAACCCGTTGCAGACATGGCTGTATTTACAGGAGAAGAACTGCCACGCCGTTCCGTATTACCCGACAGGTTGGTGAATACATTGCCCGGTATTTTTGGTAAGGAGCGTGTGGGTTTTGAAACCAAACGCATGGCCAATGAGGGCCAGCCCATGCAGCAAAAACCTGATGGCGTAAGCAACCAACGCAACAATATAGAACCGGCCGATTGGACCAACGCATTGAACGGTTATACCTACGATTCGTTCAACCCCGATGCCTTGCGTTTGGCAAAAGTGCACGATGGTAATATCGTATTGCCCGGTGGTGCCAGCTATAAACTTTTGGTATTGCCTGCCAACATGAAGATGAATCCGGACAATATCATCAGCAAAGCATCCATGCAAAAGATCATTCAATTGGTAAAAGACGGTGCAACATTGTTAATGGATTCAACGTATAAAAAAGCATTTGCCGACAATGGCGTTATACTCAATTTCACTATTTACAAAGAAGCATCCATTGCAAATGTGGGTAAAGGAAAAGTTATGTTGGCACCTTACTATGCTTCCTCATTCAACGTGCTGGGTTGCGAAAGGGATCTTGCTGTGATTAGCCCTGATGTGAAATTTTCTTCTCTTGCCTACACGCACCGCAAGCTGGATGATGCGGATATCTATTTCATCAGCAACCAACAGGATAAGGACTTCACCTGCGACCTTTCGTTCAAAGCAAAAGGCGGTGTATTTATTTTTGATGCAACAGATGGCAAATCCTATGAAAGCCATGCTGCTGCATCTTTCAACGGAAGAACAACAGTACCGTTGTACCTGCCCGCTAATGGCTCCAGGTTCGTAGTGTTTGACCACAACAAAAAAGCAGTTGATTATAGCAGCCGTATCAGTATGGCGGTTTCTACCAATTGCCCGATCGTCAACAAATGGAAGGTTGAATTTGCAGGTGATACATCCATACAACCAATCTATATGGATTCGTTAAAGGACCTGAGCAAACATGCCGACCCTGCTATTAAATATTTTTCCGGCACCACTGTATACAGCAATACCTTCAATGCAGGTTTTAAACCTTCGCTGGCCAGCCTGAGCATCACCAATATTTTCGATATCGCCAGCATAAAGGTCAACGGTATTGACTGCGGTACTTTATGGACAAAACCTTTCAGCCTCGATATCTCCAAAGCAGTAAAGCAAGGCGACAACACCATTGAAATTGCAGTGACCAACACTTGGCACAACCGTTTGATCGGCGACCATTTATTGCCTGCCAACCAACGCAAAACATTTACCACAGCACCGTTCAGGTTGGAAGGGAAACCTCTGCTGCCAGCGGGTTTGGTGGGAGAGGTGAAGATTGAAGCGTATTAAAAAGCCGTGCACGTATATCAAGTATTTTCTTTTGCATACAACAGTTTCATACTGATAGCAATGAAGGTATTGCAACTGCAAAAGATAGTTAATGTATCAATTTGCGATTGGCATTTGGGCACACGGATGACACAGGTTTAACGGATGTTCACTGATTGTATGCTGCTTTGCAGCATGTTGATTTTTTCCTGACATACCTTGAGTTTGGCATTTTTGATTTGAAATTTTATTGCCATAGCTCAAAATGGGTAATGCCATGTTACCGACAAACCAAAAATCGTTAGCATATCAGTTTGATAACTATCGGTGCAACCTGACAACCTATCATTCAAACTGATACACTACCAAAAAGTAGTTGCCGAAAACCGTTTGCGTACTTCTACTGAATTTTGGTAAATAATGCATACAGTGTTTTGCCTACAGGCAATTGTTTATATTTTGGTATGGCAATAAGCCGCTACAACCTTCAACACCATTGTATGAAACAAAGATCTTTACTGATAACTACAAGTGCTTTTCTATTGTTGGTTATCGTTTCCTGGATGCCTGTGCGAAAGCCATCCACAACCAACAGTTCAATTGTACTTGCCCGTTATTATGCACAACCCGATACATTCATACGTGGTGTTGATTACAGCATCTTTGTACAGCTTACGCCGTTGGATTCACCTGCTAACAAGTTCCAGCCACAGATGTGGCAATTATGGGAAGTGGAAAAATGGGCCCCGTTGGAAACATTGATCAATAACAACAAACTCAATGGTAGCTACCCACCCGCTGCAGGTTTTGTGAACCTTTCAAACATAACATTGGATACAGGTATGAAGCTTGACCGTTACGGTGGTTTATGGGGAAGTTTTGTGGCTCCACAGGGAACACCTTTTACCGAAAGGTCATTACCCGAAACCACCAAAAACAGTATCTACTACCAGTTCGTGGTAACAAGGCCCATTCCTGGTGTGGAAGCCGGAAAAGCCATACCCTGGTTCCATCAAACGGGTATGGGCATGCAGTACAAGTTCCCGCATTCCATACAAACATTGATCGATAGCCAGTATCTAAAAGTAACGGATAGCATATTACCCAAACCTGTATTGCAAGCCAAGCGGCTTGCGGGCAACACGCAACAAACAAAACCCAACCCATTGTTTCATGTAAGGGCAAGCAATGGGAAAACGGTTAGTTTTTCACTCAACGATTTTGTGCACAACCCTTTGCATACGCTAGAAGATAAAATAACCCCAAGCCTTTTTGATTCATTGGTAACTACGGCTGCATTAAACAAAAAGGGTATCTTAAACCAATACGTGAACAGCAATGGTGTGCCCGTTTATTATTTGTTATACAAAGAGCCAACAAGCAACAAGCGTTACTGGGTGGTGGTTTCATTCAACGAAACTTCTGCGGGGCATTTCGTAAGCAGGCTTGAAGCAATGGTTAGGATAAAGAAATAATGATGCAGTTGTATGCTTTGTTTCAATCAATGAAATGCAGTGCTAATTGATGGTATATTGATTTTATGTAACCAACTACAGTATTTCAATGAAGCTTTAGTGGCGTCGCACACATGAGCGATTAAATGTGGCCCAACTTTTATAGAAGCGTAGATAAACAGGTAAGAACGAATAAGGTTTATGCAAGAAAGCATAATGCTTATTGTATGATTTGCAGATAACGATAAATAACCTTGAATATTAAAAATCTTATTTCTTCCCTATTGTTTTTGAAGGCACCAATAATTCCCGAACATCAACTTCCAATGCCTCGGCAATTTCATACAAGGTTTCAACTGTTGGCTGCATTTGATTGGTGCACCATTTAGAAACCGTTGTACGGTTCTTGCCTAATGTTTCTGCCAGCCAGTTGTTGGTTTTACCCTTTTCTGCCAATATTGCTTTGATTCTATTATTCGCTTTTTTGCTCATTTAAATTCAGCTATTAAAGTTGCTTAGTTGGCAAAATAAGTATAATCGTAAAACTGTAATTTCCTGATTTTTAGCTTTAAACGGTTCAATTGAATATTATTTTGCATAAAATATTGCTTTAAAAGCATAAAATGAATATTTTTACGCTAAATATTCAGCCATGAAAGCAGAAAACCATAAGAACCTGATTTTATCACTCATAAAAGATGATTTGATCAATTCCAAGCTAATAGATGCACTTAACGATGCAGGATTAAATGCACATGGTTATTACCTGCAATTAAGCACTACTATTTTTGGTTTAATGGGATATAAAGAAAACAATTATAGTAATGAAATTTTTGAACAATACCGAAATCTTGTTGCTACGGTAAAACATGTGAACATTAACGAGGAAGGCTATTGTTCAGTAAAGCTGCTAGTTCTGAAACTATATGATTTGCTCGTAGAGAATGCACCAAGATGAGTAAGGACTAAAGTTGAAAGTTGTTTGTCCATCCCGAACCACAGCCCGGCTTTGCAATTAGTTGATGTTTGCTGGTCATACCCAACTTGCATAAAACCCAATGTTAGCGGTAGTTACATACCCAAGATGCCTTTTACTTTTCCTTCGATTAGCAAAAAAATGAAACGTCCTAAGAGACTTGCCAATATTCCATAAAGTAAGACCCGTTGGAATCTTCGATTGCGATTTTCGTTTATAAAATATACGTACGGAAATAACCATCTCAGATATGTCTTCAATGGGAAACTTAAAATCAATAATGCAATTCCAACATACTTTTTTGGAATTTTAAATTCATCTAATTTATGTCCCCAAAGGTCTATACATACGATGTGTAAAATGTAACACGTGGCTATAGAAATATAAATCCCATACTTATGGACAATTTCATGGTAATTTCTTCGTTTTTTGAAAAACGAATTTATTTCTTCGCTTAAACCATTCGTTAAAATTCTATCATTTGTCTCAATAAGCACTTTTGAAAAAGTTGCACCCATTGGGTTAATCTCTTTTGAACTTAAGCTCACGGTAATATCGATATCATTAGCTTGAATATTTATGTCAATAAGCTGAAGTCCCTCTTTGAAGTTTAGAAATTCGGGGAAACTGTCATACTTGAAAGTCTCACTATAATTATTGCCGTAAAAAGAAACTTTTGGGTCAATACCTTTAAACTTCTTTTCAGTTAAGTACTCAACAAGTCTTTTCACTAAATGCTTTAAGTCATTGTAAGCAATTGTAACTGCTGGAACATTTGTCATTATAGAAGCTTTCATTTATTAAAATACTATGATGTCTAAAAGTAATTACCGCCAACTTGCTGATTACAGCAATTCATTATATAATAGTTGCTAATTATAAACTTGGTGTTGTTATAATTTTTTGTATTGTTACTCCTATGTATAAAAGTTTATTAAACACTTGCACACAGGTAAGCATTTTGGCTTACACAATAAAGATGATACTAATATTTTGAATTTGCAAGAGGTGTTTCAATCTCCGCTTTCATACAAGCTCAATAAAGTTCAGAACGTTGAAGTGTGCGACGCAACAGGCGATGCCATGAAATACTAAAGTCTGCTACACAAAAATTTTAAAACATATTCACCACATCCTTTTCCCTTTCCTTCGGCACCACTTCCAACATTTTTAATTTCCCATTTTCTACAATGGCTTCTACAGTTGTGTTGTAAGGTGCATGTAGTTTAAAATGAACATCCCAATCTTTTTTCCATGCGGGGAAGAGGATGATTCTTTTGTCATCGGTCTGCAATAGCATTTGCTGTAAACCGATCATGCCGCTGCCGCCGTGGTTATGGTCGGGGGTCCAGTCAAAACCTGGCCCCCAGAAAGCGGGGAATTTATTGTTACTGTTTTGTAGTTTCAATAAAGTAAGTCTGGCGGCTTCATTGATAAGCCCAAGTCTTGCAGCAAAGATATTGTCCTGCTTCCAGCCAATGGCACTACGGAATTTGATGGCCAATGTATCGTACAGATACGTATTGATAGCAGTATCCAGACCCTGTTTGCCAACACCATACATGCCCCAGGGAAATACAGGATACAATTGTGTAGGCTCCGTGTTGTTGATGCGTTGCCAACTTTGTGCAGGGGCAATCGTTACATGCCCATCAAAACTTCTGAAACTGATGGGAGGGATGCGTTTCAAAAGATCCGTAAAATATGGTTGATGCTCTTTTGGTAAATAAACAGATTGCAGCAGAGCTTTGGTAACAGTTTGCAATGCAGCAATGGTTGACGTGGAATTGTTGGCCATCTTATACGTTTCGCCACCGGAACCAGGATAGAGCATCAGATGCCCATTGCTGTCTAGTGTATTGTTGCCATGTTGTTTGGCCAGGTACTGGTAATGCTCATCAAAGAAAACCAGACAGCTTTCAATCAATGGAATGTATTCGCTGATATCCCTAGTTTGATACTTTGCAGTTTCCAATATCATCATGCAAAACTCCAAAGCAGTGTCCCATTCATATTCCAGCCATTTGTTGTATTCAACACCTTTGTCGAAATCCACAGGACGTTTATAACCATATTCAGCAGGGTTGGGCAGACCAAAATTTTCCAATTGTTCCGTAAAGCTTGCACCGTTATGATTCCAATAAGTCTTTGTTCTTAACTCCGCATTGTGCAATAAATTTTTGTAGAAATCAAACTGTGGTTTCATCATATCAATATCACCACTCTTCAACATGCCCCAATAAACCAAACGTTGGTTCTGTGCTGTAAAAGCACCACCGCCCCAGTTGCGATGATCCGGCGTGCCGTGGATGGAGGTGTCTGTAAACACAGGGTCAACTGTAAACAACCCACCATTGAATTTGATTGGGTATTTACCAAAGGCATTGCAGCCAAGCATGTAACGGAACAACTGGTAGTTGCTGCCCACCTGCCAAACGGAATCTTTCTTTTGTTGATTGATATAAATGAAACTCCTGTTCCAGTATTCGTGCCACCAGTTTTCTGTATAGTGTCTATCGCCAAGCCATTTATCACATACCTGTTCTTGCGAATGTGCTTTAAGCAATCCGTCAATAGGTGCTTTGCCTTGTAGCAAATAAACAGATATATCGTTTCTGAAAGCTGGCTTTGCAGATCTCAATTGCCATCCTTTGAAATCTGTATCCACATATTTACTGGTAACTGTTGTTGCCGCTTTCATGTTTGTACCAAACATATAACCACCCATTACCAGTTTATCTAAAGGATTGCTTAGTTGTGTTTTTATATGTTGTAAGCCTTGTTGTTGTACGGTGTAATCAAAAATGGTAGAGTCATTGTTTTGATGAAAGAACTGTACTGCATTGTTGCTGAACTGCACGCTGTCTTTTAGTGCAATTACCTTTACATGCTTTGCCCATTTCCAAGAGTTGGCATTGTTTTCTTTACCGGTTAATGGCCGGTCTTTGTAACGCCAGCTTTCATAGGTGGCCGTTGTGGTAACTTTTTTATTGCTTTGGATATCGATATGTACAACGGGGTTAAATACATCTACCCAAACATTTACCTCTGCACTTAGTTTTCCGTTGCTTCCTTTTATGTTGATGTAGCCATCTTTTAAAACGAGCTCTTGTTTAAAAGTATTGCCAGCAAAGGGATTGGGCGATAATGTGATCCTCACCCTTCCTGCTTTCAGTGCAGTATTGTTTTCATCGAACCAGCCACTTTGTTGCAAGTACAAAAATATTTCCCCGTTTTCTACCCAAACATTGGTGCCGATATCGCCACCACCGCATGGCATGGATTCGGAAGCGTTTTTGCTTTGCGTGTTCCATATTACATTGTAAGCATCTAGCTCTTTGGGTTGTGCTTTTGCTTTGAGTGTTATAATGACAATAAAGAAAAAGGTGATCCATTTAAAACATACAAGCCACTTACGTAGACGGGATTGCACGGGCATGTTATGTTGTTGATGGGTGCGACGCCACTGCAGTTGAATATTTGTTGCCAAAGCTGGTGACATAATTTTTTGCTTAAAAGATTTTTACCACAAAGGCACTAAGTGCACAAAGATGGAAGCTATCGCTTTTTTTCTTGCCACTAATTACACGAATAGACACCAATATTTTAGTGCAATTCTATTCGTGTCCATTCGTGCATTCGTGGCTATTGCTTACCAGTTATCTGTCCTGAAACTACTTGCCGGAAACCCTTCTGTATTGAACAGATCGCCCACCACAAAATCCTTGAACGCATAACGCACCGCAACAGGATTCGTAATTTCTGGCGATGACACCAATACCTTGCCCTGTACAATAACCGCTTTTGCGGGGCGGAAAATTTTATCTGCACCCGCAATTTCAAAATTCATCAATGGTTTGCCATAAGATGTTAAACCATTGTTTGCATTGATGAATTTGATGGTAGCAACATTGCCTGTAATGCTCAACGAATCGAACAAAGGCCCAGCGTAACCAAACCCTTTCTGGTTGTAGGTTTTGGCCAAAGCCATATAGGCAAAGCGTTTGCCCCCTGTTTCTTTTTGTGCGGGGTGTATGGAATTTTCTTCGCCAATATCCATTAAAGTAACCATGCCGCTATTGGGTATCTTGGCCAGTGCCTTGCGTTGTGCATCCCTTAAATAAGCCGAATTGTATTTGGGCGTACTGTCTGTAGCATAATTGCCATAATTGTACGGAGCGATCTGTGCATAATAAAACGGCATGCTGTCGTTGTTGCACTTGCTACGCAACATTTTTACAAATGCAGGAAACAATGTTTCATATTGTTTGGCACGTTCGTAATTGGTTTCGCCTTGGTACCAGATGCAACCTTTAACGGTATAACCTACAAAAGCGTTGAACATGCCATTGTATAGAACGGTGGCTATTTTGTTGGTGAGTTTCTTTCCATCATCTGTTTTGGATGGAAGCTTGATATCGGCAAATTCTTTTAAAGAGGCTTCATCCATAAAAGCTTCAACAGGAGAGCCGCCGTAGGTAATATTGATCAGGCCAATAGGTACATTTAATCTTTGTTGCAATAGCTTGCCAAAATAATAGGCCGTGGCACTAAAGTTGGAAACAGCTTCGGGTTCTGCGGCTTTCCATGCAGATTTTTTGGTACTGTCTTGCGGCAGGCGTTGTACCGAACGTGGCACGGTGTATAAACGGATATTGTCGTTGGCCGAATTAAAAATAGCATCGTTGGAATTGAGTATTACCTGGTCCTTGAAACCCTTCATCGGCATTTCCATATTGCTCTGTCCGCTGCACAGCCATACTTCGCCAATCAATATATTTTTCAGTGTAATGTTGCTGCCATCGCTGATGGTTATTTCGTATGGACCGCCAGCAACAGGTGTGGAAATATTTAGTTTCCATTTGCCATTGGCATCGGGCGATACGGTATATTTTTTCTTGTTCCACGAAGTGGTCACTGTTACTTTATTGTGGGTATCGGTACTGCCCCAGATCAAGGGTTCGGCCTGTTGCTGCAATACCATATTGTCGGCTATAAACCACGGCAGCGTTATGTTTGCCGAAATGTTCGTTATACAAAAAAACAAAGCGATCGTTAAGCCGGATACTACTTTAACTGGTTTCATTGGAGAGCGGTTGACAGGTTTGCTGGAACGAAAAGTAAAGAAAGGTTTTAAATAAATACAACCATCTTCAAAAATATCTTTTGTAATTTGCTGCCTTTGCTACCGTTATGAATGAAAAAGATAAACAGGGCTCGCACAAGAATATCTGGTACGGCTTGGGCCGCCAGCGTATTGAAATACCCAAGACCGTTTTAAAGACAAAAGTGCTGAACAATGCGTTGATGAAGGGCCTGTATGTATGCAGTTTGGGTTATTATCCCAAAGCAAAAGGGCATTACACTTACCGTAAAAATGGCCTGCCCGAAAACTTCCTTTTTTATTGTGTGGATGGACATGGCTGGTACCAGATAGAAGGGCAGAAATATGAAGTAGGACCTAATGAATTTTTTATACTGCCGCAGAATAAAGAACATGCATATGGCAGTTCGGACGACCATCCCTGGAGCATTTACTGGATACATTTTGGTGGCGATTCATTGCCTTTGCTGAATGAAAGGCAGGCGGTGCAGAAACACTTCAAACCTTTTTACATCAAGAACAATGGCGATATACTTTCGCTGTTCTCTAAAATATACAAGGCATTGGAACTGGGTTACAGTATAGACAACCTTACATTCATCAATATGTGCCTGTACCACTATGTTTCTTTGTTTATCTACAACTCCAAACATTACCCCGTTACCAATAATGAACGTACCGATTGGATAGACAATGCCGTGCTGTATATGCAGGACCATATAGATGTAAACATTACGCTGGATGAATTGTGCAAACATTGTAATTACTCCACTTCCCGTTTTTCCAACCTCTTCAAACAAAAAACCGGCTACGCACCCATTGATTATTTTATACAGATGAAGATGCAGAAGGCATCGCAGCAACTGGATTTTACCAATGCATCTGTAAAAGAGATTGCTATGAATATGGGTTTTGATGATCCCTACTATTTCTCCAAAAGGTTCCGAAAAGTAATTGGTGTTTCGCCGCAGAAATACCGTTTACTGAAAAAAGATTGATTGGGCCACGAATAAGCACGAATGATCTTTTAAGTTGATTATTGGGCGAAGGCAATTGAGTGACACTTTTTTTGCTGTCAGCCTGATAATTACTGAAACAATTTTACAGACCTGCTTATTCGTGTCTAATTAGTGCTATTCGTGGCTTTATTCCCTCTTACATGGCCCCTTTCCATCAACCATGATGGTACATGACAGGCTACCCTTTTGCCCTTGCTATTTTTGGAACTTCAGATTGCAAACATTACAGCCATATTTAGAAATCATTAACTCATGGGTATCATACTTGGTGTTCTCTTCCATTTCATAGGGGGCTTTGCTTCCGGCAGTTTTTACATGCCTTACAAAAAGGTAAAGGGCTGGAGCTGGGAAAGCTTCTGGATCGTTGGCGGCCTGTTCTCCTGGCTTATCGTTCCGCCGGTTGCAGCATACCTCACTATTCCGGGCTTTGCAGATATCATTAAACAAACACCTTCCGCTACATTAATAAGCACTTTTACCATGGGGCTGTTATGGGGTATTGGCGGGTTGACGTATGGCCTCGGCGTACGTTACCTTGGTGTGTCATTGGGTAGCTCCATCATACTCGGTCTATGCTCTTTGTTCGGTGCTATCATCCCATCTATTTACTACCAGTTCAATCCCGTAACAGGAAAAGATACTTTTCATGATCTCACAAGCACCACATGGGGACAAACCGTGTTGCTTGGGCTGGTCATTTGTTTAATCGCTATTGTGATCTGCGGTAAAGCTGGTGCCATGAAAGATAAAGACCTGGGCAGTACCGGAACCGATGCTGCTGGTAGTGAATTTAAACTCGTAAAAGGATTGGTACTTGCCATTGTATCTGGTGTGCTCAGTGCATGTTTCAGTTTTGGTATTGAAGCAGGTACTAGCATGGGCACAACAGCCAACGATATCTGGAAGACAGCCCATCCAGGTCAGGGTGAGTTCCTGTTCAGGAACAATGTCATTTTTGTAGTGATCCTTTGGGGTGGTTTAACTACCAACTTTACCTGGTGCATGATCTTGAATGCACGCAACAAAACCTTTGGTGATTATACCAACAAACAGTCGCCATTGGCAAAAAACTACCTGCTATGTGCATTGGGCGGTACCATGTGGTTCTTGCAATTCTTCTTCTACGGCATGGGCGAAAGCAAAATGGGCAACGGTGCAAGCTCATGGATACTGCACATGTCGTTCATTATACTCATAGCAAACATGTGGGGACTGGTTTTAAAAGAATGGAAAGGTGTAAGTAAAAAAACAAGTACAACAATCGTAATAGGTATCGCAACAATCATTCTATCGGTACTTGTTGTAGGATATGGCAACTCATTAAAGCATTAAAAGGATTTTAAAAAAAAGGAAAATTTATGTCAACAACAGCAGCAACATTTAAACATGTAAGCTATTTATGGGACGAACAGAAAGCCGCAGCACTGGCGGGTGATGAAGTGGCTTTACTGATTTACCGCTCCAATTTATTGGGTGCCGATCTACGCCTCACCAATTACGGTGGTGGCAACACTTCCTGTAAGGCAATGGCCAAAGACCCTTTAACGGGTGCAGCAACGGAGATCATGTGGGTAAAAGGAAGCGGCGGCGATATCGGCACCTTAAAGAAAAGCGGTTTGGCTGCTTTGTATGTAGAGCGTTTACGTAGCTTAAAAAATGTGTACCGTGGTATAGAGCATGAAGATGAAATGGTTGAATTGTTTAACCATTGTATTTACGATCTCGCAAGTAAAGCACCTTCTATCGATACACCGTTGCATGGTTTTCTTCCATTCAAACATATCGACCATTTGCATCCAGATGCAGCCATAGCCATTGCTGCTGCAAAAGATGGTAAGAAGATCACCCAGGAACTGTTCAACGGAACAATTGGTTGGGTAGAATGGCAGAAGCCTGGCTTCGATCTTGGTCTTCAATTAAAGCAATGCCTCGATGAAAACCCCGGTATACGTGGCATCATGCTTGGTTCGCATGGCTTATTTACTTGGGGCGATACGGCATACGAATCCTACATCAACACATTGGAAGTAGTGGAACGTTGTGCTGCTTATTTAGAAGATAATTATGGTAAGAAAGGCGAAGTGTTTGGCGGACAGAAACTCGAAGCTTTACCAAAAGAACAACGCCTGTCGCAAGCCGCTTCATTGGCTCCTATATTAAGGGGCTTCTGTTCTTCGCAAACAAAAATGGTCGGTCACTTTACGGATGATGATCGTGTATTGCAGTTCATTAACTCCAATGATTTAGATAGATTAGCTCCATTAGGTACATCTTGCCCTGACCATTTTCTGCGTACCAAGATCAGTCCGTTGGTATTGGAGTTAACGCCAACGCAAGACCTGTCAAATGTTGCAGCCATTAAAGAAACATTGGCACCTGCATTTGAAGCATACCGTAACATGTATGCTGACTATTATAATACCTGCAAGCATCCTAACAGCCCAGCCATGCGTGATGCAAACCCCGTGGTTATCCTGTATCCCGGTATTGGTATGTTCACGTTTGCAAAAGACAAACAGACTGCAAGGGTTGCTGCGGAATTTTATATCAACGCCATCAATGTAATGAAAGGTGCAGAAGCTGTTTCTGAATATACATCATTGCCGCGTCAAGAAGCATTCAATATAGAATACTGGTTACTGGAAGAAGCCAAGCTGCAACGCATGCCAAAGCCAAAAGCTTTAAGCGGACGTGTTGCATTGATAACGGGTAGTGCAGGCGGCATTGGTAAAGCAATTGCCAAAAAGTTTGCAGAAGAAGGTGCCTGTGTAGTATTGAACGACATTAACCAGGAACGTTTGGATGGTGCCATGGAAGAATTTAAAAAAGCATTCGGAAAAGATACCGCAGCTTCAACTTTGTTGAACGTGACGGATAATGCAACTATCGCAAAAGCCTTTGCCGATGCGGCTTTGGCGTTTGGTGGTGTTGACATCGTCATCAACAATGCAGGCATCAGCATTTCCAAATCTATAGCCGACCATACCATTGAAGATTGGGACAAACTGTACGATATTTTGGTTAAAGGCCAGTTCCTTGTTTCCAAAGCAGGTGTTGAAACCATGCGTAAGCAAGGCTTTGGCGGCGATATTGTAAACATCGTTTCAAAGAACGGTATTATGGCCGGGCCAAACAATGCTGGCTACGGTTCCGCAAAAGCGGCACAGGCACACCTTACACGTTTGTTGGCTGCCGAGTTGGGTGGTGATAAAATTCGTGTGAATACCGTGAACCCAGATGCAGTAATTGCCGACTCAAATATTTGGGCAGGCGGTTGGGCCGAAGGACGTGCAAAAGCCTATGGCATTACGGTGGAAGAACTGCCGGCCTATTATGCAAAACGCACGTTGCTCAACGAAGCCATTTTGCCTGATGATATAGCCAATGCCTGCTATGCGTTTGTTGGCGGACTGCTTAACAAATCAACTGGTAATGTATTGAATGTGGATGGTGGTGTTGCAACAGCATTTGTACGTTAAAAATTTTCATAAAGCAAGCAATCAAAGGGCTGATGATTGTCTAATCGGTCGGCCCATTTTTTCTTTCTTGCTTCGCTTCGTATTAAACGCTGTACACCAATAACAAAAACCATTCGTGTCCGTTCGTGACATTCGTGGCAAAAAATATTATGGCACCAGCAACAAAATATAACCCGGCTCCAGTGGCGTCGCACCCATCAACCATATAACTTTATTCATCTTTTCTCACCAAGTAGATTAATCACAGAATATGTTACTCCATAAAAATAACATTGCAAACCATAACGAAGCCTTACTGGCAAAACACAAACGCCAGTTTGGTTTTGTCGCAGAAGAAATAAACAATATAGAAACAGTTTTGCAGAAACTGAAAGATTTTCAAATTGCCATTCCATCTTGGGCACTAGGTACTGGTGGTACACGCTTCGGACGTTTTGCAGGTGCAGGCGAGCCACGCAGCCTCGAAGAAAAAATAGAAGATGTGGGTTTGCTGCATGCACTCAATCAATCAAGTGGTGCTATCTCTTTACACATTCCGTGGGATATACCTACAGATGCAAAAGCCATCAAGGCATTGGCAGCACAACATGGTTTGCGTTTTGATGCCATGAACTCCAACACCTTTCAAGACCAGGCCAACCAACAGTACAGTTATAAATTCGGTTCTTTGCAACACGTTGATAAAGCCGTTCGCAAACAAGCCATCGATCACAACATAGAAGTAATCAAACATGGCGTTGAATTGGGTTCTGAATCATTAACGGTTTGGTTGGCTGATGGTTCAAGTTTCCCTGGTCAATTGAATTTCAGGAAAGCATTCAACAACACATTGGAAAGCCTGCAGGAGATCTATGCAGCACTGCCCGATAACTGGAAACTGTTTGTGGAATACAAAGCTTTTGAACCCAACTTCTATTCCATGACCGTTGGCGATTGGGGGCAGTCATTGTTATACGCAAATAAGCTGGGTGATAAAGCTTATACCTTGGTTGACCTAGGCCACCACTTACCCAATGCAAACATTGAACAGATTGTTGCGTTGTTATTGAATGAAAAGAAATTAGCTGGCTTCCATTTTAATGATAGTAAGTACGGTGATGATGATTTAACTGTTGGTTCCATCAATCCTTACCAACTGTTTTTGATATTCAACGAACTGGTAGAAGGCATGGATGCAAGAGGCATGAACCATGCAAAAGATTTAGGTTGGATGATTGATGCAAGCCATAATGTAAAAGACCCGTTGGAAGACCTGTTGCAAAGTGTGGAAGCCATCAAGATTGCTTATGCACAGGCCCTGATTATTGATACCAAAGCCTTACAGGATGCACAGCAGGACAACGATGTAGCCAAATGCCAGGAAATTTTGCAAGCAGCTTACAGAACAGATGTACGCCCATTGGTTGCAGAAGCAAGGTTGCAAACAGGTGGTGCATTGCAACCCGTGCAACTGTTTAGGCAAGAAAAAGTACGTGAGCAATTGATCAAAGAAAGGGGAAGCAAAACAGTAGCAACAGGTTTGTAAAAGCCCCTATCCCCTAAAGGGGGGGAATAAGAATGATGCCAAAGGCATCACATGTTTATAGACGGGTTGATTTTCTGAACGTTCGACCCGATTCCATTTCATTCGTGTTTTATTCGTGCCATTTGTGGCAGCAAATATTTTGTATATGACATCAGTAATAGCCATATTCGATATAGGCAAAACCAACAAAAAGTTTTTCCTGTTCAACGAGCAGTACAGAATTGTATTGGAGCGTACGGTTCAGTTTGATGAAACAACCGATGAAGATGGCGATATATGCGAGAACCTAGATGAACTGACAGAATGGGTTAAACATACATTACATGAAGTATTGGGCTTAAAGAAATTTGAAATCAAGGCAGTCAACTTTTCTACTTATGGTGCAAGCTTTGTACATATTGATGCAACAGGAAAACCTGTAACACCTTTGTACAACTACTTAAAACCTTTTCCTAAAACGCTGGAAGAAAAATTCTATAATAAATATGGTGGCGAAACAAAAGTATCTGTAGAAACAGCTTCGCCTGTATTGGGCAATCTCAACTCTGGTCTGCAGTTGTACAAATTGAAAAACGAGCAGCCAACCGTGTTTGATCAAATTGCTTATTCGTTGCATTTGCCGCAATACATCAGTTATCTGGTTACGGGAAAGGCCTATGCTGATATAACCAGTATCGGTTGCCATACAACTCTATGGAATTTTGCCAGCAACGATTACCATGAATGGGTGGGCAAAGAAAACATACTTTCAAAATTGCCTGCATTGTTTCCTTCCAACAAAACGATGGATGCGGTAGTTGATGGTAAACCTATTAAAGCAGGTGTTGGCTTGCACGATAGTTCAGCAGCATTGATACCCTATCTTACCAGTTTTACGGAACCGTTTATTTTAATTTCAACAGGTACATGGTGCATCAGTTTCAATCCGTTTAACCATGAGCCTTTGAATGACGATGAACTGCAACAGGATTGTTTGTGTTACATGGAATACGAAGGCAACCCCGTAAAAGCATCGAGGCTTTTTGCAGGCTATGAGCATGAGCAGCAGACTAAAAGATTGGCTTACCATTTTGGGGTTGCACTGGATCATTACAAGCAGGTGGATTTCAATAACGACTTGTTGAACAAACTTCAATCAAGCAATGTGGCAGCTTTAACAGGTGTACATACCTCGGCGTTTGGTCAACGTAACCTTGCTGATTTTAAAACGTATGAAGAAGCGTACCACCAATTTATTTTTGATATCATCCTGCAACAAAAAGTGTCTACTTCATTGATATTGGGCAGTAAAAAAGTAAAAAGGATTTTTGTGGATGGCGGTTTTGGAAAGAACCCGGTGTACATGAACCTATTGGCTGCTGCTTTTCCTACAATGGAAGTGTTTGCAGCATCTGTGTCGCAAGCAACGGCCATTGGTGCAGCTTTATCCATACACAAACATTGGAACACCAAACCTGTACCCGGCGATATGATTGAATTGAAGTATTATGTTGCTACAGAAAAGATTGATGTGTAGCAAAGTGCCTAAACCTGTCAAAGGAAATTGTACGATTCATTCATCGGTTTCGACAGGCTCAACCTGACAGCGATTTTAAATTGAATTTCCATACATAGAAAAGGGATGAACAATAATTCATCCCTTTTCCATTATCCATTTTTTTATTACTAAGCTTCTACCAGTTCCCTTAAATATTGTTTCTCTTCTTTAAAAGCCTTACGTGGCTGCAATCCCAATAGATTGAACATCGCATTGTCTTCATCAAAACTTGGGTTGGGTGTGGTCAGTAATTTGTCGCCTGCAAAAATGCTGTTGGCACCGGCCATAAAACAAAGTGCCTGTTCTGCAACGCTCATTTCTGTACGGCCTGCACTTAAACGTACCATGGTTTTAGGCATCAGTATCCTTGCTGTTGCAATCATGCGTACCATATCCCAAATATCTACTTTAGTATTGTTCTCCAATGGTGTACCTTTTATAGCAACCAATGAATTGATGGGCACACTTTCAGGATGCTCGGGCATGGTTGCCAATGTGTGCAGCATCTTTATCCTGTCTTCATGTGTTTCGCCCAAGCCGATGATGCCACCACAGCAAACGGTAACACCTGCTTTGCGTACATTGTCCAACGTTTGCAACCTGTCGTCGTATGTTCTGGTAGTGATTATTTCGCTGTAATGTTCCTTGCTGGTATCGAGGTTGTGGTTGTATGCATAGAGGCCGGCTTCGGCCAGTTTCTGTGCCTGTGTATCGGTTAGCATGCCCAGTGTACAGCACACTTCCATACCCATCTGGTTTACGCCTTTTACCATTTCCAGTACACGGTCAAAATCGCGATTGTCCCTTACTTCCCTCCACGCCGCACCCATGCAAAACCTGGTGCTGCCTGCATCTTTGGCTTTTTGTGCATACTCCATCACTTCATCGTGTTTCATTAATGCCTGCACATTTACACCTGTGTTGTAACGTGCTGCCTGCGGGCAGTAGGAGCAGTCTTCGCTACAGCCACCTGTTTTAATGCTTAACAAAGTACACACCTGTACTTCGGCGGTATCGTTGTATTGCCTATGCAATGTGGCAGCTTTAAAAACCAGTTCCAGCAAAGGTTCGTTGTATATGTTGTGTATTTCTTCCAGGCTCCAGTCCTGGCGTATATCGTTTTTCATAAACAGTAATTTATTAGGCAAATATAGCAATGTGCTTTACATGAAATGAACGAATTGGTGCTATGGAAAAACCTGCGTTAGGGGTTGAAGCGTAAAGCCCGCAACCATGCCTGCATGGTGCGTACTTGCAGCGGAAGACCCGGCCCGCACAGGCGGGCAACGCCCTAACATTATTCTTCAACATCTTTTACATTGCCTACATACCTGCTCCATTTATCAATTACCTGTTGCATGTCGTTGGGCAATGCTGCTTCAAAATACATTTGCTCGTTGGTACGTGGGTGCACAAAGCCCAGCACTTTTGCATGCAGGGCACAACGTGGGCAAAGTTCAAAACAGTTGTCAACAAACTGTTTGTACTTGGCATAAATGGTTCCTTTCAATATCCTGTCGCCGCCATATTCCCAATCGTTGAACAATGTATGCCCAATATGTTTCATGTGCACACGTATCTGATGCGTACGTCCTGTTTCCAACACACATTCCACCAACGTTACATAGTTCATGCGTTGCAGCACGGAGTAATGGGTAATGGCATGTTTGCCCGTATCGCCTTCGGGGTAGGCGGCAAACATTTTCCTGAACTGTTTGTGCCGTGCAATATGTGCATTAACGGTACCGCTGTCTGCTTCAATATTGCCCCAAACAAGGGCCACATATTTTCGCTCTACGGTATGGTTAAAGAACTGCTTGGATAAATGGGCAGCCGCTTCAGATGTTTTGGCCAATACAATAAGGCCCGTAGTGTTTTTATCTATGCGGTGTACGAGGCCATAGCGTGGCAGCTCGTCTTCTGTTATGTTGGGGTTCTGTTGTAGTAAGTGGTAAGCCACGCCATTCAGCAGCGTGCCGCTATAGTTGCCCACACCGGGGTGCACCACCATATTGGGCACTTTGTTGATGACCATTACATCGGCATCTTCGTACACAATGTCCAAAGGGATGTTTTCGGGTTTAAGTTCGGTATAATCGGGGTTCACAAAAACCATCAATACTATTTCATCGCCCGGTTTTACTTTGTAGTTGCTCTTTACCACTTTGCCGTTAACGGTCAAAAAGCCGTCATCAATGCCCCGTTGTATCTTGTTGCGGGTGGCACCTTCAATGTGTACCTGTAACCATTTATCTATACGCAGAGGTTCCTGGCCTTTGTCTATATGAAAGGTCCGTTTCTCATACACATCTTCCTGTTCCTCTTGCGGTAAGTCAAGTTCTTCGCTCATGTGGCAAAAATAAAGGCATTCGGTATTAGTTTGTCTGTTTTTGGAAGCAGTTGGTTTGAGTAATGCTAATCAGCATCTGTCCCGCTTTGCGTTGCAAGTCCTCATGGCTCAACCGCCAACAGGGCTAAAGCCGCTGTCGGGGTTAAACCATTCCGGGCTTTCCACTTCATCCGATAGCTATCGGATCGGGGCTATTGTTCAATAATTAGAATGCTAAGAAGCTAAGTGTGCACTTTTGTTGAAGTTTCTTGCACAATAAACCGCTCCGTATCTTTGCCCAATGCAAAACAATGTGCAGTTTCAGGATTTAGGTATGCATCGCTATAAAGATGTATGGGATTACCAGGAGCGTTTGTTGAAAGAGAATGTTGACATTAAGATAGCCAACCGTCAAAACAATACAGATACTAAAACAACCAACCATTTATTGTTTGTGGAGCATTTGCCCGTGTTTACATTGGGCAAAAGCGGCCATAAGGAAAATGTATTGATCAGCGATGAAGAGATGGAACAGAAGGGTATTGAATATTTCCACATCAACCGTGGTGGCGATATCACTTTTCATGGTCCGCAACAAATTGTAGGTTATCCCATTTTGGATCTTGATAATTTTAAACCGGACCTTGGCTGGTACCTACGCAGTTTAGAAGAAGTGATCATTTTAACCTTGGCCGATTATGGCATAGAAGCGGGTAGGAGCAAAGGTGAAACCGGTGTATGGATTGATGCCGATATACCTGGTAGAGAAAGAAAGATATGTGCCATGGGTATTAAATGCAGCAGGTGGGTTACTATGCATGGCTTTGCGTTTAATGTAAATACCGACCTTGCTTATTTTTCGTACATCGTGCCTTGCGGTATAGAAAACAAACAGGTTACATCATTAGAAAAGGAACTGGGTTACAAACTGGACATGGAAGAAGTAAAACAAAAAGTGAAACAGCATTTTGAGCAGGTGTTCAATGCCCGGTTATTGACGGTTACCAATTAATAAAATGGCTCGGCTTTGCTTCTTTCTAATTGTACTAACTACTATCTACTGTCAACTATCCACTGTCCACCTTCTCCCACTAATCTTTCCATAAATAAAACTTGTTCTTCTCTTTCAGTTTGTCTTCTTCATATAGTTCAAACGTGAACCAGCCTGCATGTATGAAGTTGGTTTTGTCCAATAATAGTTCTGCTTCCTTTACATGCTTTATCTGGAACACTTCGTTGCCATTGTCTTCAAAGAAAACAATACGGTAATGTTTCAGTTTGGCAAGTGGTAACAGTATCTTGATGTAACCTTTATCGCTTGTAAACACATATTGCGAAGGTTTCCAAACGGGTTTGGGCACATAAGGTTTTATCACTACTTCATCATTGTCGTAATAAAATAACGTGTCTTTGGTTGTGCGGCTTACGGAATCTTTAAAATGCTTATAGTCTTTGTAGTTGATGGTTGAAATGAGGCTGTCTTTTGTGGGCTTGTAAATTTTTACAATACGCACTTCGTCTTTTTTGGTAGGCTCGTCTGGTGTTACATCATCGGGTACCCTGGGCGACCTGTAAACGACGGGGCTTTGCGACTTGGTAAAAAAGTATGCACCCCCTTCAAACACATATTGTATGCGGTAAAAAACCTTATAGCCATCTGGCAGGTTGTTATCTATAAAACCATTTTGTGGCAGCCAGGGCGATTGGGATGAAAAGATGGTCCTGAAGAATTTGGTACTGTCAAAAGAACGTTGCACCGTAAGCTGCACCACTTTATCAAAATTATTTATCCAGCTCACTTGTGCCTTGCCGGGGCCAACGGTCCTAACGGTAAAGTTGGGCAATGTGTCCTGGGCAGTGCTGGTAACATATAGTAGTATGGATAGTATAGCAATAAATACAAACTTCTTCTTCATGATGGTTTCAAAGATAATAGCAATGGTGTTATTAAAAAGGCAATGTGTTAACCGGTAAAGAATTATTGCCTTGCAGGCCACCGCTATGAATAACCAGCAACCTGCTTCCTACCTCAAAAAAATGCTGCTTGCATAAATCGCTTACGGCATATAGGAGTTTGGAAGTGTACACAATGTCTGTAGGTAAATTTTCAGCTAGCCATAATTGTTCCATCCAGTCAATTAATGCCGATGGGTGTTTGGCATAGCCGCCAAAATGGTAACCGTGCAGTACCTGGAACTGTTTTTCCTGTACGGTTTCTGGTAACAATTTCTTTACATCATCCAACAAGCCGGTATGCCCTTTTAATGCACTGATGCCAATAATATGTTGCTGCGGTAATGCACCCACAACCAGCCCGGCCATCATGGTACCCGTGCCACATGCACAAAGTATATGGGTGTAGTTGGCTGTATCGGTGGCTTGTAGTATCTCACTTGCACCTTTCATTCCATCAATGCCGTAACCACCTTCATTTATCCAATAATAGGTACTGTCAAACATGCGTACCAACCTGTCTTTCTGTTTGTATTCTTCCCTCGATACAAAAACCAGTTCCATGCCCAGTTCCATTGCCGATTGCAAAGTGGGTGAAAGGTTTGTTGATTTTTCTCCACGAATAATGCCAACGGCTTTTAAGCCTGCATCTTTACAGGCAAAAGCAGTAGCAATAATATGGTTGGAGTAGGCACCGCCAAAAGTAGCAACAGTACCTTTTTTTGCAGCAATGGCAGCAGCTATACTGTGTTTTAGCTTGAACCATTTGTTGCCACTAACAATGGGGTGGATTACATCCAGCCGCAGCACATCAATGGCATAGCTATTGAATAACTTGCTGCTGAGTGTATGTATAGTAGGGGGTGATAACTGCATTTTTTCTATATATTCCTATCCCTTTATCTTCGCACAACTTTTAACAAAAGTAGTAAATGGGCGGCAGCGGATGATGGGGTATGTTTAAAGTGATTCTAATTAATAAACATTAATACAACAATCATGAAACCAACATTGGTAATATTGGCAGCAGGTATGGCAAGCCGTTACGGAAGCATGAAACAAACACAGGGCTTTGGGCCAAGTGGCGAAACCATTATGGAGTATTCCATTTATGATGCCATACGTGCAGGTTTTGGCAAGGTAGTCTTTATTATCAGGGAAGAGTTTGCTGATATGTTCAAGGAAAATTTTGGCAAGAAACTGGAAGGCAAGATTGAAGTGGACTATGTGTACCAGGCATTGAACAGTTTTGTAGGCGATAGGGCAATCCCTGCCGAAAGGACGAAGCCATGGGGTACAGCACATGCGGTACTTTGTTGCAAGGGAAAAGTGAACGAGCCATTCAGTGTTATCAATGCCGATGATTTTTATGGACGTGATGCTTTTGTAAAGGCCTACAACTTTCTTACAACAGCAAGCAATGATAACACTTATTGCATCATAGGATATGAACTGAAAAAGACCTTGAGCGATAATGGCCATGTAAGCCGTGGTGTTTGTGATGTGGATGCTGACAATAACCTTACTGACATTAACGAGCGTACAAAAATATTCCGCAACGATAAAGGTGTGATTACCTACGAAGATGAATCAGGGCTGCATGAAGTAAGCGAAAACTCGAGCGTAAGCATGAACTTCTTTGGTTTTGCTCCCAATTTTATTGACCGTTGCGAAAACCTGTTCCAGGATTTTCTGAACAAGGAAATCAATAATCCTAAAGGTGAATTCTTTATACCATTGGTAGTGGACCATGTAGTAAAAAGTGGGTCGGGTAAGGTTAAGGTTATACCAACTTCTGCACAATGGTTTGGTGTTACATATAAAGAAGATGCACCCGTGGTACAGGCAAGCATAGATAAATTGGTAGCAGATGGTGAATACCCGAACAATCTATGGGCCTAACTGCACTTGAATAAATTGAATAAAATAGCCACACATATTATGTGTGGCTATTTTATTGTTGGCTTGATGAAAAACCTTTGTGTTGATTGGTTCAAAACTGATAATTTAGTTTTTATTTGTACGGTTACGCCAAATTATTGATTTGAAAAAACTAACTGCATGTCCCAACAGAAGCACCCGCATCACCACGACCTGTTTGAAAACAGGAAACAGTTCCAGATTGAACGGTTGATCTTGTTCAGCGATGCGGTTTTTGCCATTGCCATAACACTGCTGGTAATAGAAATTAAGGTACCCGAAATTCATTACAGTAAGGATATTGTTCATGACCTATCCAATGCATTGCATGAAAAGTTCCCTGAATTTTTTGGATTGGTTTTGAGTTTTGCTGTTATTGGCCAGTTCTGGCACAACCACCATAAACTGTTTGGTTATGTAAACAATTATAACAGCACGTTGATTTGGCTGAACTTGCTGATGCTTTTCTGGATCATATTGGTTCCCTTTACCAGTGGCCTCAATTCCAAATACGGCAACCTGAACATGGTTTGGCAGATATACAGTTTCAATTTGTTTATGATTGCCATTTCGTTGTTCCTGCTATACAGGTATATAGGCAATCCGAAACATGGCTTGTCCGACCTGGCTCATGACCAATTGGGAAAAAGGTTTTCCATGTACCGAAGCCTTACTGTGGCTTCTATATTTTTATTGGGTGGCTTATTGGCTTGTGGGCAAAGCGAATTTATTTCCAATGCATCTAGGCTGGTTTATTTACTGATACCTTTTGCGTTGTTTGTCATTACCAGGCGTTGGAAAAAACTGAAAAAGAAAACACAACATGCATAATGCTTTGCTGACAGGTAGCTAATAAAAAAATCCCATTCATTGTTGAGTGGGATTTTTTATTATACAAATTGTCTTTTTTATCGCTTATGCAATTCCTTTCAGTTTCTTTATTTCAGCGGTCATTTGCGGCAGCACTTCAAAAGCATCGCCCACAATTCCGTAATCGGCAGCTTTAAAGAAAGGTGCTTCGGGGTCTTTATTGATTACTACAATTACTTTACTCCTGTTCACGCCAGCCAAATGCTGTATGGCACCACTAATGCCCACTGCAATGTATAAGTTTGGTGCAATCTGCACACCTGTTTGTCCAACGTGTTCATGATGCGGCCTCCAATGTGCATCGCCAACCGGGCGGCTACAGGCTGTTGCTGCACCCAATACTTTCGCAAGGTCCAGAATAATGCCCCAGTTCTCTGGTCCCTTCAAGCCACGACCACCACTTACCACGATATCCGCTTCTGTCAAAGGCACTTCACCACTTACTTTGTTTACAGCAGTCACTTTTACTTTAGGGTCATTCAAAGCAACCGTTGTAGCAATAACTTCTGCCACACCTTCACCAACAGTTACGTGGAAGCTGTTTGGGTTTAATGAAATGATTTTTATAGGCGAAGTAATGTTGATGTTTGCAAATGCCTTGCCGCTGAATACCGTTTTCTTTACTACAAAGCCATTGCTTGTGTCGGGCAATGCAATGGCACCGGCAACAAGTCCTGCTTTTAAACGGGCTGATACACGTCCTGCAATGGCTTTGCCCGTTTGGTTATGCGATATAACCACAACTGTGGCACCTGTATTGGCAGCAGTATCTGCAATTACTTTGGCATAGGCCTGTGCATCCAAATGGTTCAGTGCTTCATTGGTAATATGATGTACTTTTTTTACACCGTATTTTCCTACTGTGGAAAGCTGGTCATCGTTAATGGTGCCAAGGGCAACCGCTTCTGCTGTTGTACCCAATTGTTCCGCCAGTTTGGCTCCGTAAGTAAGTACTTCGAAAGATGATTTTTTTATATGACCATCAGCTTGGTCAACAAATATTAATACCATTGTTTACATGTTTTATTGTGGTGATTGTTCAATTGTTGCCTGCAACTTTTGAACATGGAAACTTGTTGAGTTGCTTAGAATGCTTTTGCTTCTTCATGCAGCAGTCTTACCAGTTCGGCAACATTGTCTGCCGCAACCAGTTTAACGCCAGCTTTTGCTGGTGGTAGCTCGTAGCTTGATACGCTTGTCAATGTATCGATTGCTGCGGGTTCAACCACTTTCAATGGTTTGGTACGTGCAGCCATGATGCCACGCATATTGGGTATGCGTTGTTCTGCCACACCTTTTTGGCAACTAACCACAACTGGCAACGATACTTCAGCTACTTCTTCGCCACCTTCAATTTCCCTTGCAACTGTAGCAACGGAACCATTCAGGTCAAATTTTGTGGCCAGTGAAATATAGGGTGCATCTATCAGTTCTGCAACCATGGCACCAATGGATGAACCATTATAATCAATTGTTTCCTTACCAGTCAATACTAAATCATAAGCACCTTGTTTGGCTATTTCGGCAATTTGTGCAGCAATGTAATAACTGTCGCTGCTTTCGGCATTAATGCGTATTGCTTCATCGCCACCCAATGCCAAAGCCTTGCGTATAATGGGCTCTGCATCGGCTGTGCCAACAGTTACCAGGTGCAGAACAGTTGCTGCATCTTTTTCCTTCAACTCAATGGCACGTACCAAGGCATACCATTCATCGTAAGGGTTCAAAATCCACTGCACGCCATTGTCTTCAAATTTTGTATTGCCATCCTTAAAGGCAATCTTAGAAGTAGTGTCTGGCGTTTTACTTACACAAACCAAAATTTTCATAACTGCTATTTAATTCGTTTTGTAAATCTTTATCCGTTAAACTTCAAAGCATAGCGGACAGTAAATTAGTTGCATAAACAACTATTGCAAATATAAGGCTGTTTTATTTGCGGCAAAGGTTAAGCAAAAAAAATTGCCAATAAAGTTTTGTTGACGGTGTGTGGATAGTTTGGGGAGCTTTATTTTCAATTGCCTATGGCATTGTGGAATGCATGGCCTGTATGTTTGGAACATTGCACGGCGTACATTTGTTTGATGGAAAGAATCGAGAAAATAAAAACCTTCCTGCAGTCAAATCCGCAGGATAATTTCCTTCGCCATGCACTTGCATTGGAGTACTTAAAAGTAGGGCAGGATGCGGATGCAAGACATTTGTTTGAAACGATATTGACCGAATCGCCCGATTATGTGGGTTCCTATTACCATCTTGCCAAGCTATTGGAAAAAATAGGCGAAACAGCCTTGGCCGTTGAATGGTACGAAAAAGGCATGTCTGCCGCCAAGCAGGCAAAAGATAACCATGCTTATAACGAGTTGCAGGCTGCTTATGAAGACCTGGTGTACTAGTTGCTATACCACTTTGAAGGCAGCAAAATAATAATTGTTGGCCGTGGCTATCAGCTCCAGGTTAATGTAGTAGGACTGTACAAAATCCGAATAGGCCTTGAATTCATGGGTAGGCACCACAAATTCATCAAAGAAAATAAGATCGCCTTTTTTCAGGTAAGGGGCCAAAGAGGTCAATGCGTATAATGTAGCCGTATATAAGTCGGCATCCATCATTAGCACATTGCGTTTGCTATTGTCCAACTCTTTTACAAAACCTGGAACGGTTTGCTGAAAAAGCCCCTGGTAAAATTTGCCCCTTGCGTCGTTTATTTCAGGTAATACATTGTTGTTGGTAAAAGAGCCTTTCTTAAATGGGCCCCAATCTTCCGGCAGTCCGTCAAACGTATCAAAGCCATAGAACCTGCTATCGGTATGTTGGTTCTGTTTCAGCCACCATTTAAACGATTCGCCGGCGGCTACGCCAAATTCAATATAGTTGATGGGGCCAGTCAACTGTTCCTTATCTATTACCCATTTATACATGTCGTTACGCCTGAAATAGTCCCACTTACACGGAAAATCATTATAGGCAACTTTCCTGTTGGCATAGGCCCAGGCCGAAAATTTGGTGAGCCAAAACAGATTGGCAACGCCGCCACTTATCCATCCAAACACACGGTGCAGTTGCAACCAGATAAAAACAAGTTTTGTATAACGGATCAGGAACAGTTTCATCAGATAAGTTTAATGCGGCAAAGAAAAGTGTTTTGTACCTTTTTTACTATATGGGCAAAACAAAAGATTTTTTGTTCTTCTTTATTTTTTCGGGCAATGCATCAACAATTTCCTGCCGTAGCACTTCTACCAAACGTTTCTTGGCAAAGTTCCGGTGCAGTACCATGCTTACCTCACGCACCGGGGCAGGATGCCTGAAGTGCCTAATGCGTTGCTGCTGGCTTGCAGTAAAATCGTAGGTGGCCATTTCGGGCAGTATGGTAATGCCATCATTCACATCCACCATCCGGCGTAGGGTTTCAAAGCTGCCTGCTTCATATTCAAAATGCTTCCCTTCTTTACTGCTGCGGCGTAATTCGCATAGGTTTACGATCTGCGAACGGAAGCAATGCCCTTCTTCCAGTAACCATAATTTTTCGGGATCAATGTCTTTGGCCAACACGAATGTTTTTTTATAGGCCGCATTTTTTTTGGATACATAAGCCATTAACTGTTCATAAAACAATACATGCTCACTAATGCCGTTTTCCTGTAAAGGAGTTACCAGTATGCCTACATCAATCCTGTTTTCACGCAATCTTGTTATAATGACATCGGTGGTAAGTTCGTTCACAACCAGCTTAATGCCGGGATATTTATGGGTGAACTTCTGTACAAAAAGCGGTAACAGGTAAGGTGCAAGTGTGGGTATGATGCCTACTTTCAGTTCGCCTGTAAACTGTCCTTTTTTGTGTTGCAGCATTTCATCCATCAAATGCTTTTCGGCTATTATTCTTTTGGCCTGCTCAATAATGGCATAGCCTGTTTCGGTAGGTATCACGGGCTGTTTGCTCCGGTCAAATATTGGCGTGTCCAGTTCCTCCTCCAGTTTCTGTATCTGCATACTTAAAGTGGGCTGTGTTACATGGCAATGTGCTGCAGCTTTGGCAAAATGTCTTAACGAATCCAATGCCACGATATATTCCAGTTGTACAAATGTCATATCAATAGTTTTTGTCTATGAGAAGATAAAATTAATTGATTAGCTTTATTTGTAACAAAGTGACAATTTCGTGACCGTTACTCCCAGCATCAAAATTTCTTTCAACTAATAAAACAATTGCCTGTATGAATCAGCACAACAATGAAGCAGCATCCGGAACGCCCAACGATGCAAGCAATGAAAGCAAGGGCAAATGCCCGTTCAACCATGGTGGCATGAAGAAGCCCGTTGCAGGTGGCGGTACCCGCAACAGCGATTGGTGGCCCAATCGTTTAAACCTACAGGTGCTCCGCCAGCATTCTTCCCTTTCGGACCCAATGGGCAATGGATTTGACTATGCAACAGAATTCAAAAGCCTTGACCTGGCTGCCGTAAAAAAAGATATTGTGGATTTGATGACCACATCGCAGGATTGGTGGCCTGCAGACTATGGCCATTATGGCCCATTCTTTATACGCATGGCCTGGCATAGTGCAGGTACTTACCGTATTCATGATGGCCGTGGCGGGGCAGGTGCGGGCATGCAACGTTTTGCCCCTTTGAACAGTTGGCCAGACAATGCAAACCTTGATAAAGCCCGTTTGTTGCTTTGGCCTATTAAACAGAAATATGGCCAGAAGATTTCCTGGGCCGATTTGATGATACTTGCAGGTAACTGTGCATTGGAATCGATGGGCTTTAAGACATTTGGTTTTGCCGGTGGCCGAGCAGATGTTTGGGAACCGCAGGAGGAAGTGTATTGGGGTGCCGAAAAAGAATGGCTGGGTGGCGACATACGTTACAAAGACGGTTCGCCAGGTGTTGCAGAGAATCATGGTGTACTGGTATCTGACGATAATGCCGATGGTAAGATACATTCACGCAATTTGGAAAAACCACTCGCTGCTGTGCAGATGGGTTTAATTTATGTGAACCCCGAAGGACCTGATGGTAACCCCGATCCAATTGCTGCCGCAAAAGACATTCGTGAAACATTTGCCCGTATGGCGATGAACGATGAAGAAACCGTGGCATTGATTGCCGGTGGCCACAGTTTTGGCAAGACGCATGGAGCAGCTTCGGCAGACCATGTAGGTAAGGAGCCCGAAGCTGCAAGTATAGAGCAGTTGGGCCTGGGCTGGAAGAATTCGTTTGGTAAAGGCAATGCAGGAGATACCATTACCAGTGGCCTGGAAGGTGCATGGACAACAACACCCACAAAATGGAGCAATAACTTTTTTGAGAACCTGTTTGGATATGAATGGGAGCTTACCAAGAGCCCCGCAGGTGCACAACAATGGAAACCGAAGAACAATGCAGGCGAAGGTTTGGTGCCAGATGCACATGATGCAACAAAGCATCATGCACCGTTTATGCTTACAACCGACCTTTCTTTGCGGATGGACCCTGTGTATGAAAAAATATCCAGGCGTTTTTTTGAAAACCCTGACCAGTTTGCAGATGCATTTGCAAGGGCCTGGTTTAAACTGACACACCGCGACATGGGGCCAATTGTGCGTTACTTGGGTGCAGAAGTGCCAAAAGAAGAACTGATTTGGCAGGACCCCATCCCCGCTGTTACACATGGACAGATTGATGGGCAGGACATCGCTTCGTTAAAAGCCGCAATATTGGCATCGGGTTTATCCGTTGCCGAACTGGTGTCTACTGCGTGGGCTTCGGCATCCACTTTCCGTGGTTCGGACAAACGTGGCGGTGCCAATGGTGCAAGGATACGTTTGGCACCACAGAAAGATTGGGAGGTGAACAACCCATCTCAACTGGCCAAAGTGTTGGGCGTGTTGGAAAATATCCAGACAACATTTAACAATGGTTCCAGTAACAGAAAAGTTTCGTTGGCCGATTTAATTGTATTGGCTGGAAATACGGGAGTGGAGAAGGCTGCAAAGAATGCAGGCTTTGATGTTGCGGTTGCTTTTGCAGCGGGACGTAACGATGCATTACAGGAGCAGACCGATGTAGAATCGTTTGCAGTATTGGAGCCCAATGCCGATGGTTTCAGGAACTATAGAAAGAACAATGTCATTGCAGCTTCAACAGAAGAGCTATTGATTGATAAGGCACAGCTATTGACACTTACGGTACCGGAACTAACGGTATTGGTTGGTGGCATGCGTGTTTTGGGTACCAACTCTAATCAATCAAAACATGGTGTGTTTACCAAACAGGCAGAAACGTTGAGCAACGATTTCTTCGTGAACCTAATTGATTTCAATATAAAATGGGCCGCTACTTCTGATATTCAGGACCTGTTTGAAGGAAGTGACAGGAAAACAGGCGAAGCTAAATGGACAGCAACCCGTGCCGACCTGATATTCGGTTCCAATTCGGAGCTTAGGGCCATTGCTGAAGTATATGCTGCCAATGATGCAAAAGAAAAGTTTGTACATGATTTTATTGCAGCATGGACTAAAGTGATGAACCTTGACCGTTTTGATATAGCTTAGTATAAACATCCAGTTCAATAAAAAAGAGTGGCCTGCAAGCAGGCCACTCTTTTTATGTATAGTTCAAACCGTCTGCAACTATTTACTGACTTAATGTTCTAATCAATAGCAGATGATAATGATTGGGATACATTAATCATCATAAGATTCAGGGAAAATACGTTTCAGTTTCGTGTCGCTGATGGGTGCCACAATCAATGGGAATTTCTCCACGGTTACAAAGCTGGGGTCAAGACCAAAGCCACGTTCCTCGCTCAAAGAAATTTCCTTTAACCAGAAATGCAGTTTCATGATTACACGTTCCATAAAAGGCAGTTCATTATCCTGGCTCAGGTATTTTTCCAATACGATAAACTGGAAATCGCCTACCACATTGTTCCTGCCCAGGCTTTCATAACGGCTGGTAATGTTCACTTCTTTGTTTGCCACTAAATCAAGCACCACTTTCTTGAACATGAGGTTGATACGTTGTTCCACCCTGAAGCCCAACCTGAATTCGATGCGTATAATATCGTTTGGTATAATATGCTCTACATGGTACTCGCAGGTGTAAGGGTCATCCAAGACATCCACATGCACAAACCAATAAATGTCTGCACGTTTGGGTTTCCTGTTCAATATGGAGTAAATGATTTTATGCTCAATTTCCTTGTGGTTGTTGGCACTGGTCATATACACCAAATGCGTGGCAAATTTGCCGACAGATTTATCGTTGCTCAATTCCTGTATCTGCGGTATATAATCTTCCAGCCTTACAAATTCCACGTACCTGTTCTTGATTTTCCGGCTCCTGAACCATATATACATTACGGCAAACAGGGCTCCACCCACAATCAATGTAACATAACCGCCATGCGGGAATTTTTCAAGATTGGCTATCAGGAAGGAAATCTCAATGGCGAGGTACACGGCCAGATAAATGTATATCCATAACGGAAGCACCCGGTGACTGACGAGGAAGTTGGCAAAGAGGATGCTGGTACTGATCATGCACATGGTGATTGCCAAACCATAAGCAGCTTCCATTTTGGAAGATTCTTGAAAAAATAAAGTGATACCGATACAGCCCAACCATAATAACAAACTGATGCCCGGTATATAGAGCTGTCCTTTTTCTTCGGTAGGATAGTTCACTTTCATTTTGGGCCATAGGTTCAAACGCATGGCTTCTGCAATCAAGGTAAACGAACCGCTCAGCAATGCCTGGCTGGCAATAATTGCAGCTACAGTGGCAATGGTAATGCCCACCAGTTTAAACCAAGGTGGCATGATGTTGAAGAAGGGGTTAAACACCAGGTCGTTGGAAGTGTCGAATATTTTTCCTTTTACATTGGCAAGCATCCAGGCACCTTGCCCCAGGTAATTCAATATCAAACAGGTTTTTACGAATATCCAGGAAATGCGGATGTTGCCTTTGCCGCAGTGCCCTAAGTCGCTATACAATGCCTCTGCACCGGTAGTACAAAGAAACACAGCACCCAATAACCAGAAACCGCTAAAGTTGTGCCCGGTAATATTGTCGTGGTAGGAATAATGCACCAATAAATCGTAAGCATAATAAGGGTTCAATGCTTTAAAGATGGCAAAATCATCGGCCAGGTGTGCAAAGCCCAACACGGCAAGCATACCGAACCAGATGCCCATGATTGGACCAAACAGCTTACCGATGGCGGTAGTGCCAAACTGTTGCAGGAAGAACAACAGGCTAATGATAGCCACTACAATCAGCACTACGGTTGTTTGGGGAATATCGTGGAATTTGGGCAACTGCCGCAAACCTTCGATGGCAGAAGTAACGGAAATAGGTGGTGTGATAATACCATCTGCCAGTAAGGCTGCACCGCCAATCATTGCAGGAATGACAAGCCATTTTTTTCTGCGGCGTACCAATGCGTACAGGCTGAATATGCCACCTTCGCCCCTGTTATCTGCCTTTAGGGTAAGTATTACATACTTAACGGTTGTTTGTAGGGTAAGTGTCCAGATGATGCATGACAAAGCACCTAGTATCAGGTTTTCCGTAATGGGTTTGTCGTCAACAATTGCTTTTAGAACGTAGAGGGGAGAGGTACCGATGTCGCCGTAAATGATTCCGAGTGCTATTACCAAACCGGCTGCCGAAACTTTGTTTATATGCTTGCCCACAAGAATGTGAATTTAATCTGTAACAAAAGTAAATGTAAAACGATTGACCGCAAGCAAATCTTTTATGAATGCAAGTTGGTTTGTACCGGTAACCCAATGGCTTTAAAGTTTTATTTCGGTTAACTGTACCTTTTTGCTGGTGACTTTTAACCGGTGCCTGACCCCAATCTTCAATGCATAATTTTCTTTTTCGTGACTAACCGGAAAATCAAAACAAATAGGATAGTTGTATTCTTTTAGATGGTGATGGACCATGTTATGGAAATCGGTACCGAAGGGCACCGTATTGTCTTTTGTATCGGTGAAACCGCCAATGATTAAACCTTTTAAATTGCTGAATGCCCCGCTACGCTTAAGCTGTATAAACATCCTGTCTATATTGTAGAGGTACTCACCCACATCTTCCAGGAACAGGATCTTGTTTTTGGTATTGTAGGCCGATTTGCTGCCAACAAGATGTGCAATCAAACACAGGTTACCACCAACCAGTTCGCCTTCAGCCTCGCCTATATTATTGAAAGTATTTGCAGCACAATTGTAATTGGCAGCGGCTCCTTTTAACGCCTTGTGCAGGCTTTGTACATATTGGTTACTGTATTCGCCATCGTTAAAAGCAGCAGCCATTGGGGCATGCAACGTGGCAATTTTAAACTGCTGGTGTATATGTGCATGCAATACAGTGATATCGCTAAACCCGATTATCCATTTGGGGTTTTTCCTGAATCTCGTAAAATCCAAATTGTCAATGATCCTGCTTACGCCATAACCGCCACGGCCACATAAAATGGCCTGTATGTCTTTATCGTCGAGCATGGCCTGTAAATCGTGCAGGCGTTCCGCATCCGTTCCGGAAAAATAATTGATTTGATTGCTGCCAAGCGTGCTGCCTGTTTTTACTTTATAGCCCCATTGCTGCAGTATCTGTATGCAGGTTTCGGCTTTTTCGTACGGCATAAAACCTGCGGGGCAAACAATGCCAATGGTATCGCCCTTTTTTAAATAGGGAGGAATTTTTATCATAGGTACGAAACGGTTAAAAAGTCTATGAATACAGTTGTTTTCTTGGTTGCCCCAATACCGATATGGTTTCCATAAAACGGCAGGAAGGGCATGGAGAAAACATATTCTTTATTGATGAAGAAATAATAGGTGTTGGCCACTTTTCGTATGGTAAGCAACTGGAAGGCATTGGCATTAATGGCTGCTTTGTTTTTTGATTTGAGAACTGTCTTGCAATGGTGCTTGCCCAACTCGTCGCAGTTGGAAACATTGGGGTAGCCATCTTTGGTTAGGAAAAAATAGAATGACTGCATACTGTCCCTGCCCCAAAAAAGCATGGCACTGCTTTTCTTGTCACTGCGTTCATCGGCAAATTTTATACCTGCTTCAATTTCAAAGTCTTTTGTTGCATCTATAAAAACAGAATCTTTGGCAACGCCGTAAGCACTGTTATTTACGGCAAGGTTGTAATAGCCATTTTCAATAAGTCCTGTCATGTGTTTATCAGACCCCGTGTACCAACGGTTCTGGTTGTTGACAAACGATTCATGAAACAGTATCTTTTTGTTGGTACTGTCTTGCCTTGCATAGTTCATTTGCCCGGCAACAGACGAAACAAGTATGGTGGCAATGAGTAAAAAGGCAAGTGCTTTTTTGCGACAAAAAATAGAAAGCAATTGTATCATATGGCAATATTAGCTAAATACCTAGTGCAAATAAAGTTTACCTGTAGTTTGTAAGGTATCTGTGGTTATGATGGGTTCCTGCAAAAACAACCTAGGTGCAGTGGGTATCAGTGGGGCATCCGTCAATAGCTTTTCGGAGAGGGTAACCGATTGTGTACTTACATTGAAATCGTAGGCAACACCCATTTTTAATGCATGGTTCAGTGTTATATGCCCCGCAGGAAAATTAAAGGATACAGGGTATTTGTATTCCTGTACTTTTTCCATAATCAGTTCTTCCACGGTTTCGGTAAAACTGTCTTCCACATTTGTTTTGGTGGCCGTAAACATGCCTACCATCAGGCCCGCAAGGCTATCCAGTTTGCCGCTGCGTTTAAGGTTCAGTAACATGCGGTCAATGGTGTACTTGTATTCGCTCACATCTTCAATAAACAGGATCTTTCCATCTGTTTTTATATCGCTTTTGCTTGCAGCACATGCCTGCAACATACTCAGGTTGCCACCAACCAGTTTGCTGCTTGCAAAACCCTCCCGGTTCAATGGATGCCCGGCAATAGTATAGTCTATGCGGTTGCCAAACAGGGTATCATGCAGGGTAGTGGCCGAAAGGTCTTTGGCATCATCGGTTATGCCCGTGGCCATATCCGCATGTATGGTGGGTATGGCAAAGTTTGCATGCACATGCAGGTGCACGGTGGTAATATCGCTAAAGCCGATTAGCCATTTGGGTTTCTGCAAAAATTTTGTCCAGTCAATTTTGTCTATCATCCGCATTACGCCATAACCACCCTTGGCAAAAAGAATGGCTTTGATGTTGTCATCGTCCAGCATGGCCTGTAGGTCACTTGCCCTTTCCTCATCCGTTCCGCCAAAGCGTTGCCAATGCTTACCAACCGTATTGCCCAACTGTACATTAAGGCCCCATAGTTTCAGCGTTTTGATGCCTGCCTGCAGCTTGGGCAGGTCCACAGGGCTTGCAGAGCAGGTAATGCCAATGGTATCGCCCACAATAAGGCTGGGCGGGGTAAGCGATGGTTGCAAAAACAGGCCTGCCGCATTTGTTTTCTTGTATAAAGATGCGGCAACGGTGAGTGGCAAAACGGCCTGAAAAAAATGTTTCCTGTTCATGATTGTGGTTACTGCATAAAACTAAGGCTTAATAACAAAATAGCTGTACCCATTTATTGGTATTTTTCGGCATTAAAAAACATTCACAGATGAGTATGTACTTCTTTTTTCGTTATGGGCTTGTTCCGGTAGCATTTTTTGGTTGGGTCATCTATCAAAAAGAAGTAAAGAAAAGAAAGTGGGCAGAACTGAAACATGACGTATGGGCCATTTCCTTTTTTGTGGGTGTTTCTGCGGCAATATTCTATTGGTTGTTTGCGTAAGTGTCAATTGCTTATTTTTGCCCACTTCGCAATGCCCGGCAATGTTCAATAGTTGATGGGTGTCCCGATGGTTATCGGGATCACGAAAGTTTAATTCTTATTCAAAAGCTGAGTACAACAATGAATCAACCGAAAAGATATTTAATTACTTCTGCACTGCCTTATGCCAATGGTTTGAAGCATATTGGGCATTTGGCGGGTGCCTATATTCCTGCAGATATTTATGTGCGTTACCTGAAGGCCCAGAAACGCGATGTGGTTTTTGTTTGTGGCAGCGATGAGCATGGTACGGCCATTCCGATACAGGCCATGAAGGAAGGCACCACTGCGCAGGCCATTATTGATAAGTACCACCCCATTATTGAGCAGAACTTTAAGGATCTTGGAATTGCATTTGACATTTATCACAGAACATCGTCTGCCCTGCACCATGAAACCGCACAGGAATTTTTTACGGTGCTGAATGATAAAGGCGATCTTGAGATAAAGGAAAGCGAACAATATTATGACGAAGCTACCAATACGTTTTTGGCTGACCGTTTTATAAAAGGCACCTGCCCAAACTGCGGCAACGAAAATGCGTATGGCGACCAGTGCGAACGCTGTGGCAAAAGCCTGAGCCCCGAAGAACTCATTAATCCAGTTTCAACGTTAAGCGGCAATGCCCCTATAAAAAAAGCAACCAAGCATTGGTACCTGCCTTTAAATAAGCATGAAGATTTTTTGCGTGAATGGGTGTTGAAAGAACATAAAGACGATTGGCGTGCAAATGTGGTTGGGCAAGTAAAGAGTTGGGTAGATGGCGGCCTGCAACCAAGGGCCGTAACAAGGGACCTTGATTGGGGTATAAAGGTACCTGTACAAGGGGCTGATGGAAAAGTGTTGTATGTATGGTTTGATGCACCCATTGGTTATATAAGTGCCACTAAGCAGTGGGCACTGAACAATGATAAGGACTGGAAGCCTTATTGGTATGATGCAGACACACAATTGGTACATTTTATAGGCAAGGATAATATTGTTTTTCATGCCATTATTTTTCCGGTGATGCTGAAGCTGCATGGCAATATTTTACCGGACAATGTGCCCAGTAACGAGTTTATGAATCTGGAAGGCGATAAAATGAGTACGAGCCGTGGATGGAGCATTGAAATGGACGATTACATTAACGATTGGATAAAGAAGGACAATGGTGGCGAAAGCATGGCCGATGTATTGCGTTATTATTTAACGGCTATAGCACCCGAAACCAAAGACAGTGAGTTTACCTGGAAGGGTTTTCAGGATGCGAACAACAGCGAACTGGTAAGCATATTTGGCAATTATGTAAACAGGACTTTTGTACTGATGCATAAATTGTGTGGTGGCAAAGTGCCGGTATTTCATAACGAGCTGATGGATGATACCGACAAGCAATTGATTGTGGATATTGCTGCTGCCAAAACAAAAATTGAAACATTGCTGGAAGGCTATAAATTTCGTGATGCACAGTTTGAAGTGATTGATTTGGCAAGAAAGGCCAATCAATACATGCAGAAGAAAGAGCCGTGGATTGTTGCGAAGCAGCTGGCTGAAAACCCCGAAGCACAGAAGCAGATTGATAACTGCCTGCATTTATGTTTGCAGTTAACAGCCAACCTTGCCATACTCATTAATCCGTTTTTGCCTTTTACTGCAAAGAAAATGTTGGGTATGATGAAAGTGACAGACAGGATTCTGGAATGGCAGAATGCAGGATCGGTAAAGCTGTTAAGCGTTGGTTATAGCCTGCGGGAACCACAGTTGCTGTTCAGGAAAATTGAAGATGAAGAGATTGCTCTTCAAATGGAGAAACTAAAACAGAAAAAAGCCATGAGCCAACAATCTTTAGCCGTTAGTGAAGAAACAAGCAGCAACCAACAACCTGAAACCAGTAGCCTGAAACCGGAAATTATTTTTGATGATTTTGCAAAGATTGATTTAAGGATAGGTACCATTGTTTCAGCAGAAAAAGTGGAGAAAGCAGATAAGCTGTTGAAACTTTCGGTTGATTTAGGTTTTGAAACAAGGACCATTGTTAGCGGTATAGCCCTGCATTTTAAACCCGAAGATATTGTTGGCAAACAGGTTACAGTTGTTTGCAACCTTGCCCCACGTAAGATGCGTGGTATTGAAAGCAACGGGATGATTTTGATGGCAGAAGACAAAGCAGGCAAACTCCATTTTGTGAACCCCGATGGCAAAATTGATGAAGGAAGTACCGTAAGCTAGGTATGTTTTAATACATGCTATACAATAGGTGCATCAATAAACTGACTGGTTTGTTGATGCACTTTTTTATTTATCCAATGCATTCATTAAATGATGTTTTCCCTTTAGCATGAATTGCTTGCTTTGTTCAATGGCATCCATTACCTGCTCCAGTATGATTTCTGTGGGCAATGCATAGTCAATAACCATCGGTTCTTTAAACCTCACGGAAAGCAGGGAACCTTTCTTTTTGAATTTCAGTCCTTTTTTATTGAAGGCACGCCAGAAGCCGTTGATGACAACAGGTATAACAATGGGTTTACAGTTCTTGATGATAAAGGCCGTGCCTTTACGTCCCGGTGCAAAAGGTTTGGTAGTACCTTGCGGAAAAGTGATTACCCAGCTTGTGTCAAGGGCCTTGTCAATTTTCCTGGTATCGCTGGGGTCAAGGCCACGCCTTACTTCTTTGCCCTCGCTACGCCATGTACGTTTTACGGTTAATGCACCTGCCAATGTAAAAAAGCGACTGATTAGGCTGCCCTTCATGGTTTCTTCAGCAGCAACATAATACAGGTTGGTAAAGGGGTTTAGTAGGTAATAGGGTAGGCCCAGCCTGTTTTTCTTACGCCATTTAACGGCACAGAAAATATGGATGAATGTAATTACGTCAGCAAAATAGGTTTGGTGGTTGCTTACAAACAGCACATTTTTTTTAGGTAACTTTTCAAGGTTCTCCGTGCCTTCGATTTTTATTTTGTTGAACAGTACAAGACCCGGGTAAGTGATAATGCCCACAACGGCATATACAATAGAGCGGACTATACGGATATGTTTTAGCTTTTCAACTAAAGTCATGGCAGTTAAATTTTTTACAAAGAAGGCTGCAAGATAACTAAAGTGAATTAATTGGGCTTTTGTATAGTGGCCCATGTTGCATTTGGAAACCAAATGTTGGATTGTCGTATTGCTAAAATGATACTTGTTTTGATAAATCATTGCAGTAGCAAAAAACGATTAGCCATTGTACATTTCCATTTGTAGCCTTGTTTCTTCCAGGTCAAGCTCACGTTCTATTTTACGCAGTATTTCCTCGCTTGCCTGGCCCTTGCGGTGCATCTGTTCAAGCGACTGCCGCTCCATGCCAATAAGGTCTATTTGCAGTTGTGTGAACTCGTTAAAAACATTGCCGGCCAAGGGCTGCCCGTTGCCGAAATAATTGGCAGGAAGGTCGGTTTTTTGTAAACGGTTATATTTCACTTCGTACTTGCTTTTGATATTATGTAGCAACTCGTCCTGCAATAGCGATAGGTTCGATTCTATATGCGTAATGATATTGGTGACCACATTGGTGCGTACTTCGTACTCTTCGGCAGCAATGGAATGCGGTTGTATTTTCAGTTTGCGTATTACCCAGGGCAGCGACAGCCCAAGCACAACAAGGGTAGACAGTATAACGCAGAAAGTAAGGTAAACAATAAGGTTACGGTGCGGGAACGGCGAACCATCGGGCAAGGTAAGTGGCAATGCCAATGCCGCCGCCATGGACACTACGCCACGCATGCCAGCCCAGCCAAACACTACCAGGTTGCTTGCATCGAATGCCTCTGTTTGCCTGATGCGTTTGCTAAAGAAACGTGGCAGCATAGCCGCAGGTACCACCCATATAAACCGTACCAGTATCACTACAAGGCTTACGGCAAGCCCATACAAAACCAATATGCCTGTTGGGTATTCGGTAATGCCTTCCATTACACTACGCAACTGTAAGCCTATCAAGATAAAGATGAGGCCGTTCAAAATAAAGATCACAACTTCCCAAACAGAGTAGATCATGATACGGCTCTGGTGGCTGAATATTTGGCCTGACTGGAATGAAAGGTACAAGCCTGTTGCAACCACGGCAAGCACGCCGGAAAAATGGAAATGCTCTGCCAATAAATAAGAAGCAAAAGGAGTAAGAAAAGTGAACGTAGCCTCTACAATCGGGTCGCATACAAATTTCTTGTGCACCAGGTACATGATGTAGCCAATGGCAATACCAATGGCAATGCCTGCTATTGCCACAATCAGAAAGTTGAGGCCCGCTTGCCATATTACAAAATTGCCGGCGGTAATGGCAGTTAGGGCATATTTGTATGCAACCAGTCCACTGGCATCGTTTACCAGGCTTTCCCCTTCCAATATGGTAATCATGCGTGGGTTAAGTCCAAGGCCCTTAGTAACGGAGGTGGCGGCTACGGCATCTGGTGGCGATACGATTGCACCTATTAAAAATGCGGCAGGCCAGCTTAAGTCGGGTATCAGCCAATGTGCCGCAACTGCTACCAGTACAGTAGTGAATATAACAAGCCCTATTGCTGCCAGGCCAATGGGGCGTAGGTTTGCTTTGAAGTCGTGCCAGCTTGTGTTCCATGCAGCACCATACAATAGCGGTGGTAAAAAAATGATGAATACAATTTCGGGGCTTAATGCAATTACGGGTAGCCCCGGTATAATGCTGATGCAAACACCGCAAAATACCAATGCAATGGGCAGTGGGAATTTATACCTATTGCTCAATAGCCCAATGAATGCAATGCCAAATAATAGCATGATGATGATAGCAGTATTCTCCATGCCAGTAAAAGTAAGAAAATAAGGCACTGCTATACATCCTTACCTGACCCTTATGGTGGCACTTACAGTAAGGTTCAGTTGCTTGGTGGTAGGCTTGCGTAATTTACCAAATAACCGATAAGTAATTTCCGTGCCTTTGTAGTAAGCCAATATATCGGGACTGTTGTTGGTATCTGCCGGATAGCTGTATGTTTCGGTTAACGGGAACAGGAAACTGGCCAGTGCAGCTTCATTGGTATTGGCATTGGATGAAAGCAGTATCCTGCCCGATTCAAAATTTGACAGGTTGTTGTCTGCATCGCCGTTGGATATGGAGGCAACCATTTCTTTTAGTTGCATGGAGCTTACACTGTTTATGGTAAATAAATTGCTGGTATTGGCCCTAATGGCACTATCGAGGTTGAAGTGCATGGTAAAGGAACCCAATGCAACTTCATCGGCAGGTACAAGCGGTATTGCGGGAATGGTTACTTGCATGTCGGGCACTTTCACATCAAGCCCTGGGAAAAGGCTTTCCAATGTCTGCTTGCAGGAAATGCCCAATAAAACTACTGCTGCAAATATGCTTGTGATACAGAATTTTTTCATGACTCAATTGGTTGGTTCAGTTACCATAAGTCAATTAACATACCACAAGCCCAATACCAAACCTGGCAGGCATCATGGGCAATGCAAGTATGTTGCACAGTCGAAATAAGAATTCGGTGGCATCATGTAGGGGAAACATTTCCTCAGTTGCAGTAAGCAATTGGGCATTAGTTATTTACTGGTATGGCTTCAGTGCCAACATCGGCATAAGTATAGTACACAGCATGTGGGAGTGGTTGTATGGGGCTGTTTACATGTTCGCCCCAAATTTTTGTAAAGGCGGCTCCGTAATACAGTATCATGGCAGCATAAAACACAAATAACAGCACCAATACAAAAGCCCCTGCCTGGCCAAATACACGGTCTATATTGCTATCAATCAATAAACGCTTCAATACAAATTTTCCCAATGCAAATAATAGGCTTGTCAGCAAGGCTCCTGCAAAAGTCACTTTCCATGTGGGGCGTCCATCGGGTATATAATGCAACAACACGGCAAACCATAAAGTAGTGATGGATACGGACAGTAAAAAAGAGAGTATGCCATTGAACAGTATGGCGGAGCCGGGTATCCACTCATTGATGTAATGACCAAACAATGCCTGCATGCTTTCCAGTACACCACCGGTTACGAATAGCAGCCCTGTAAAAAGAATCAGTAATAAAGACCTGAAACGGCTTGCCATGGAAGTTCGCAATTTACTTTCGGGCTTTACCCGTATCATCCACAACTGGTTGAACGAATTCTTTATGACACGGAACAGGGTAGTGGCCACAAATACCATGAATAACGAGCCTGCCGTAATTGCCCACCAACTGCTTACCAGCCCCCTAAAGCCACGGATGGTAACCACCATTTGTTGCATGCTTTCCGTGCCAAGCACGGATGACATGCGTACAAACAGGTCGTGGCTAATGCTACGCCTGTTGAACATTAGGCTAAGCACTTGTACCAGTATAATGAGTATAAAGGGCAGTGCAAAACTGGCAAAGAAGGCTGTGGCACCTGCCAAACGCAGCGGGTCGTTGGTAACCAACAGTTTTAGCGATAAGCTCAATTGCGGAATGATATTTCTGGACTTTGCTTTTGCAGACATAGTAAAAAGAAAAGCCTTCCTCTTTCCGCTGCTTCTATAGTTACACAGGGTGCTTTTTCAAACTTGCTTGTAGAAGATTTGAAACGATTGGAAAGGATAGGCTGTTAACCTGCAATATTAGCAATAAATGCCTAACGAATTTTTGTATGCACCAAATACAAATGAAATGGACTTGGAATCATTTGAAGCTGGATATTCCACACATCATCTTTTTAGGAATGTATGCTCTCTATCCATTTTTGTTTTTCCTTTCTTTTTCCCTCATTTTTTTTACGCCATAACCAATACCACCTATAACAAGTAATGATAAGCCTCCATCAATTGGCACATCAGGGTCGCTGCCACCTGGCAATCCAGGATCGTCTGCATGTGCAAGATTGCTGATGAAAAACAATACCAGTAATAAATAAACTATTTTTTGCAATTGCTGATAGTTGATGTGTTGGATATATTTCCTCATAACTCTTTTTGTTTGTTAGGTTGTTATATTGCCTACAACCAATTAAATGGATATTGCCTGTAGCTGCTTGACTAATTATTACTGTTTTGTTATTTGCTGTGTTACACTTTCTGTATCATTCTTTACTTCCACTATATACAACCCCTTACTTAGATTGCTTACCGGTATCTGTATAGTTTGATTAGTGGATTTTACTGTTTTTATTACTTGTCCCAATGCAGTCATTATTCTTACAGTTGTATTGCCTGTGCTGCTGATGTTCAGTTGGCTAACTACAGGATTTGGACCGAAAGTTATTTTGGTAGCAGTAGGTGCTATAATAGGTGCCGCTGTTTTTTTAGCGATAACTTCAAACCTGTTTTCCCCTTGTGTAGCTGTATCTGCAGTTACATCAAAACTGTAGCTCATGCCAGGTACTATTTTCACAGATTGACTGGCATATTTATCATGCAGGTACAAGTCGTAATCGGCGGATGAAAGGTTTACATTATCTGCACTTACAATAAAGGTTCTTGTTTGATTGGTTTTTAGTCCTAAGGCTATTGCATCAGTTTCTGATTGGAATTGCGGACGGCTATTGATGGCCAGTTTATTGTTATCTGAACTGATACTGTAAAAATCAAGATTGGTATTGCTGAATTTGTCTAGGTCTGTTCTGTCCGCAGAAGTTACAAGGGCTGTATTGTCCAGATTGATTCTTAGTCTGTCCCAATAAATAGCATTGTCTGCTATAACCAAATCAAACCCTTCCTTTACAGTATTGGTACGCAACAAAGACAAAGGTGTTGTGCTGGTGTTTTTATTGCTTTCGGTGAAGTTGATAAACTGATCTAAGCCACTGGTGTTCTTAATGAAGAAAGCCCCATAAATAGGTACAATAATGCTACTGCCTAAAGTATAAAAATCATAGCCGCCACTGGCGGTGCCCGAACCTGTGCTTCCTTTGGTTGCATTCCAAACATAAATAGATGCACCAGTGCCACCAGGGTTTGTAATGCCACCGATACTGTTTACATCTATAGGTGCAGGATAAGGATTGCCTATGGCGTTCCAGCCCAAAGCACCACCGTTTGAAAAAGAAGAAGCAGCCTTTACGAGATAGTTGAAGCTACCTGTATTTACTGTGCCGGTTAATGAAATTGTAGGTGCAGACGGGCTGTAACTGCCATTGGTAACACCAATACCCTCACCAGGCACACCCCTTACAAATAAAAGCAGGGCTTCATTTTTGTTCCATGTCTGGGTATTGCCCGTATAGGCCGACCATGCACCTGTGAGGTAGTTAAAAGCGGATGCACTACCTGGTGTAAGTCCTGTACCGCTTCCCGTAATATCAACATAAGGCTGCAGACTGCTCAGTGCAATATTGCTGTTAAACGGATGGCCCAGTAAGCGGTAGGCACGTTGGGCACTAAGTCGTTGCTGCATGGTAACATTACCTGTAACGCTGCCACTACCTGTATTACCAATGGCACCCGTGGTAGTGGAACTGGTGGATAAACAGTTAAAGACACCTCCACCTGATTCAACTATGATGGATGCACTGTTGGGTGTGATGGTGCCTGAGTTGTTTACGGTACCAAATATGTCCAGGTCTGTGCCAGGGCCATTGTTAATGGTAAGGTTTACGCCACTGTTCACAACCAATGTAGCACCGCCTGATACTGCTATAAGATTGCCAGTAACATTTGAAGCTACCGTAATGGTATTCCCCCCCTGTATGCTGGTACCTGCAGCAGTGGCACCAGGTGTTTGGGTGGCATTGATCCAGGTGTTGCTGCCATTACTGGAGCTTTGCCAGGAAGAAGTGCTACCCCAGTTACCATCTTGTTTGGAACGGAAATAATCAGTGCTCGAAGTGGTCAATGTCTGTGTGGTAGCCGTCATCGTAAAATCATCTATCGCCAAAGCCTGTCCATTGCCCGTTCCACTGGCTCCTGTCAACGTCCAGGTAATGGTATAGGTGCTTCCATCGGCAATGGCTAAGCCGGAGATGTTTCCAGACACAGGCGTTTGCAATGGAGGAAAATTATTGTCGCTATTCCCATCCGCACCATAGGCAAGGCTCAGTGCAGATATGGTACCCGTAGTACCTGTACTGGTAACACGCCATGTCCATGACCTGGGGGCATTCCTGTATTTTTCATAATTGAAACCGATACCCAATGCAGTGATGTACTTACCGGTATTGTTGGTAAATGTGAAACTGATGGTTTGACCGTTGGGAAGATCATTGGCACTAGTGCCATTCAAAATGCCGATAGCTTCATCTGTACCGCCTACAACAAATAAAAAACTGCCCCCCACCGTACTTGACGTTAGAGAGGCCGATGAAGTAGCCCTTCTTAATGCATAGGCACCAGTGCTGCTAAATAGCCATCCCGGGGGCAAATTCAACAGGCTCTGGTCAATGCCATCAAAATTCTGCGTGTAAGTGAGCGAAGTGTTTGTGATGGAAACCTGTGCCTGGCCTGACAGCATAGCCGAGACAGATACAAAAAAAACTAAACAACATTTACGTAAAGATGGTTTCATAAGAGAATGTTTGTTTGAACCGTTTAAAAGTAAATGATTCAGCTTGAATATCAGGCGAATAATCGCGATTTTGTCAATTTTGCAAAGTAAGTTTCTTTAAAATAATGCTTATACCTACAAACCATTAACTGTAAGGTTAGGTAGTGGGCAACTTGATATATATTGCAAAAGGATGGGTGGAACATGATACCAAATACAGGTTAAGGAATGGGTTTTACAATTGTTTTCAACCACCGGTGGTTATAACTTTAAGCAAGCAAAGCAATTACTTATGAAAAGGATTTTTCTGCTATTGATACCTATGTTCTCTTTTGCACATCTATTTAGCCAGGCTGTTGGCGATTATGGTACCAATGGCAATGGTATCTGGAACACCAGTTATTTTTGGCTGGTATGTACACAGGGGGGAACATGGGCATCTGCCAATGCCAGTGCAACGCCACCATCAGCTTCCACCAATGTATGGATACTGAATGGCGATAATGTTACGGTTACCAATAGTACTATTGCTACATGTAAAAACCTCTATATCCAGAATGGGGCCATACTTACAGTAGGCAGTTCTGCGAGCATCGCCACCATTAATTGTAATGGCAACCTATACGTATATGCAGGGGGCTTGTTAAGTTCAGCCAGCACAACCAATATCCAGAACGAAATAGCTATGACGGGGGCCACTAACCCAATAGTACAGATAGACGGCACTTTGGGTGACAACAATGCCAATCATTTGATCAACCTAGTGCCAAAAGTTGCCAATTCAACACTTGATATCCTAAGTTCGATTACAAACCCGGGTAATGCGTACATCAATGTTGTAAAGCCAAATGCTGCAGGTATCAAGATTAATTTTAAAAGAAATGTTACCCTTACCAATAGCTCGGTAGGCCTGTGCTATTCGAATAGCAGCAATCAAGGGTACGATGGTACGGTGGTAAATATCAATGCAGGTGTTACGGTAAATGCTATAGGTTCTGTTGCTGTCAATGCCAGTGCCATAAGCGTTCCGGCTGCAGGTGGTGGTGGCAACGGCAGCTTAAATGTTAATGGCACACTTACTATAGGGGGTGGGCTTTCGGTAAAGAACGACCCTGCCAAATCTTTTGCATTAAACATCGGTTCTACCGGTATCTTAACCATTGGTAAGCACTTTAATTTGCCAACTGGCAACGGGGCACTTTCGCTTACTGTAAATGCAGGCGGTTCGGTAAGTTTTAGCAACGCATCCGATTCCTGTTCCATACCCGATGCTGTTTGCACAATAAATGGCATATGGGATTTTACCAATACGATTGCAAATGGCCGTAGCATCGGCACTGCATCGGTAAGCGGCAAGCTTTTATTTACAGACAATATCTTTCCTGTGGGAATAACGCTCAATACAGGTTCCACTGTTCAATACAACGGCAGCAATTCCTATGCTTTATCTGCATTCCCTTCAACCTATTACAACCTTACAGTCAATAACGCATCGGGCGTTACGTTGGGTACAAATACCATGGTCAGCACTTCTTTGGCCATCAACAATGGCAGCTTAACCACAGGTACAAACAATTTAAGTTTAGGTGCTGCTGCAACGGCAGTATTTGCACCTGCAACCTCTTTAATAATAAGTGGGGGCACAACAAACTTCAATAACCGTTCCGTTACGCTGCAAAGCAACAATACCGGTACAGCCAGTATAGGTACAATAAGCGGTGTTTTAAGCAATGCAACCAATGTTACCGTGCAAAGGTACCTATCAGCCCAACGTGCCTACCGCTTACTGGGGCATCCGTTTAACAGCAATGTTGCACTGAGCAGTCTGCAGCCCTATGTTGACATTACGGGAAGCGGCACCGGGCTGACAGCGGGCAGTGCCTCGGCCTTTAATTACCTCACAGGTGCATGGTCGGCCTATACGGGCAATACCCAGACATGGAACAGGAACGAGGCCATGCTGCTATTTGTAAGGGGCACACCCGGCCAGGGCATCGGTATCACCAATGGGGGCTATGCACCGTCCGCACCTACAGTTGCATTGACCGGCACGGTGAACACGGGCAGCTTCAGCTACCTAGTGAAGGCAGCCTCCTCGTTTTCGGACGGCGGGGCATTGGGCTGGAACGCCATAGGCAACCCTTACCCTGCACCGATAGACGTGAACAGCATAGGTGGTATCGCCGGCGTGGGGGGCAGCGGTGCATCCATTTATGTGTGGAACGCAGCCAAGGGCAGCATGGGTGCGGGCACGGCCAGTGGCGGCTACGATTTCTATACCCTGGGCAGCAGTATCGTTGTACCTACCTATGGGGCCTTCTTTATTAAGAACACCAGTGGGCTCGACCAGTTCATCGGCTTCACCGAAGGCAATAAAAATACCGGCACGGCACCCCTGTCGCTGCTGCGTAACGGCACCGCAAAGCAAGGGTTCGACCTGGTCGTGGCAGACAGTGCCGTTTATTGGGACAGGCTGAGGGTGAACCTTGACAGTACTGCCGTTGCCGGCTCCACGGACAGGACGGACCTGGACAAGTTCGGCAACACCAACCTCGATTTCTACAGCATCGGTTCGGATAAGGTGAAACTGGCCGTAAATACACTGCCTGTATTGCAGTCGGCAAGCGATATGATCCCGCTGGGATTAACCACCAATCAGCAAAGGGTCTTTACTGTAAAAGCGGAGAATGTGAACCTTGCATCCTTAAATGGTACTTTGTTTCTGCAAGACAGGTATGCCAAGCAGTTGGTGAAACTGGAAGCAGGTATGTCATACAGCTTTGAAGTAACAGCCGATACAGCAACAAAAGGCGAAAACAGGTTTGCGATAATATTCACCAATAAAACAACGGCCACACCCATTGGGGGCTTTACAGCAAAGGTGCTGGGCAATGCAATTACCAACAACCAAGCCGTGAGGGTACAGGTACAGAATGCCACAACCAATGCAATGATACAGGTATGGGACCTTGGTGGGAAAACAGTTGCAACCGAACATGCAGTTAATGGCATTAACATGGTCAGCATTGGCAATGCAGCATCGGGTATGTACATTGTTCAAATTACTGATGGCAGTTATACCGTAACAGAAAAAGTAGTAAAACAATAAACAAAACGGAAGTTGGGGTGGGAAGAAACAGTTCAATTGTTGGTTAAATAAAAAATGGTCTTTGAATATTATTTCAAAGACCATTTTTTATTTCTTAACAAGAAGTAAGTAGAGCGTACGGGAATCGAACCCGTGATTCCTCCGTGAAAGGGAGGTGTCTTAACCCCTTGACCAACGCTCCATGTGTTAATCGGGGTGCAAATATAGAGGCACAATCTTTTATGCCAAAATTTTTTTTGAATAATCTTGGTTTATGCACAAATCAGTTGCATGCATGTTCTTAAGCCGATGGGTGCGACGCCCGTGCAGACGGGCTTTGTACAGTTGCTGGCCAAGTAAAAAATCAGTGTAACAATCTTTTATTTTACTGCACCCGATTAATTCCATCCAAAACTTTAACTTCGCAACCGCTTGCAAAAACAATATTTGTTTACCTAAAAAACTTATTTAAAATGATTAAGGTTGCTATTAATGGTTTTGGTAGAATTGGACGTTTGGTTTTCCGTCAGATTTATAACATGGAAGGCATTGATGTAGTTGCAATTAATGATTTGACCTCGCCAGAAACCTTGGCCCATTTGTTAAAATACGATAGTGCACAAGGCCGTTTTAATGAAACAGTTACTGCTACGGCGGACTCAATAGTGGTTAACGGTAACACCGTAAAGATATACGCACAAAAAGACCCTGCACAGATTCCTTGGGGCGAACATGGTGTGGATGTGGTGATTGAAAGCACGGGCTTTTTTGCCGATGCCGATAAAGCTGCTGCACATATTAAGGCGGGTGCCAAACGTGTAGTGATTTCTGCACCGGCAACCGGCGATCTGAAAACAGTGGTGTACAACGTGAACCATTCCATTTTGGATGGTAGCGAAACAATTATCTCTTGTGCATCTTGCACAACCAATTGTTTGGCACCAATGGCTAAAGTATTGAGCGATAAATACGAAATCTTGGCTGGTAGCATGACCACCATACATGCCTATACTAACGACCAGAACACTTTGGATGCACCGCACCCGAAAGGTGATTTGCGTAGGGCAAGGGCCGCCGCACAAAATATTGTGCCCAACAGCACCGGTGCTGCAAAAGCCATTGGCTTGGTACTGCCACAATTAAAAGGCAAGTTAGATGGTGGTGCCCAACGTGTACCAACCATTACTGGTTCATTAACTGAGCTTGTTTCTGTACTGGGCAAAAAAGTTACGGTAGAAGAAGTAAACGCTGCCATGAAAAATGCGGTTAATGAAAGCTTTGGCTACAACGAAGACGAAATTGTAAGCACCGATATTATTGGTATGCACTTCGGTTCGCTGTTCGATGCAACACAAACCAAAGTAATTACTGCTGGTGATACACAGATTGTGAAAACTGTTAGCTGGTACGACAATGAAATGAGCTATGTGTCTCAATTGGTACGTACGGTTAAGTATTTTGCCGGACTGATTTCCTAATACTACAATATCTATTTAACATAGAACCTCACAGCTTGTCAATAACTGGCTGTGGGGTTTTTTTATACATGCAACTTATGGACAATATTACTTTGGTGGGCCTGGCTGCTGCTTTTTGCACAACCTCATCTTTTTTGCCACAGGCATTGAAGACCATTAAGACAAAAGACACAAAAGGCATTTCCCTGTCTATGTATGCCCTGTTTACATTGGGTACATTGTTGTGGCTGCTGTTTGGCGTATTTAGCAGCAACCTGCCTGTAACTGTTGCAAACGGTATCACATTCATCTTGTCGGTTATTATACTGGGTTACAAAATCAAGTATAAATAACAGGCCGCTTTTTATTTTATCATTTGTTGACTTAGGCAAAAACTTCATTTGCCTATCTTTATCCCATTCAATCAAAAACTATGAGCAAATTTTCAGCACACAATTTCGCCAACGAAAAGGCATTGATACGGGTAGATTTCAATGTGCCATTGGACAAGGCAACTTTGGCCATAACAGATGATACCAGGATCAAGGCAGCCATACCAACCATTGAGAAAATATTGAACGATGGTGGCAGCGTTATTTTGATGAGCCATTTGGGCAGGCCCAAAGATGGACCAGAGGACAAGTATTCGCTAAAGCATATTGTAAAGCACCTGAGCGAATTGTTGGGCGGCAAAACTGTTTTTTTTGCGGATGACTGTATTGGGGAGCAGGCCAACCTTACTGCCAGTATGCTTAGGCCGGGAGAAGTGTTGCTGTTGGAGAACCTGCGTTTTTATAAAGAGGAAGAAAAAGGTGATGAAGCATTTGCCGAAAGACTTTCCAAGCTGGGTACGGTATGGGTAAACGATGCTTTTGGTACGGCCCATAGGGCACATGCCAGTACGGCTGTTATTGCCAAATTCTTTCCAGCAGAGAAAAGGTTTTTTGGATATGTGATGGAGGGCGAAGTGAATGCTGCCGAAAAGGTATTGCACCAGTCGGAAAAGCCTTTTACTGCTATTATTGGCGGGGCAAAAGTGTCTGATAAAATTTTGATCATAGAGAACCTGTTGGAGCGTGCCACAGACATTATTATTGGTGGCGGTATGGCTTATACATTCATGAAGGCAAGGGGTGGCAAAATTGGCAATTCGCTTTGTGAGGATGACAGGCTGGATACGGCACTGGAAATTCTTGCCAAGGCAACCGAAAAAAACGTGAGCATCCATTTGCCCGAGGACTCGGTAATAGCAGACAAGTTTGCCGCCGATGCAAACACGCAGACCTCGCCAAGCGATGCGATACCCGATGGTTGGATGGGGCTTGATATCGGTCCAAAATCTGCAGGCATTTTTAGCGAAGTGATACGCAAGTCAAAGACCGTTTTATGGAATGGCCCGATGGGTGTTTTTGAAATGGAAAAGTTTCAAGCAGGTACCAAAGCCATTGCAGTGGCTGTTGCAGAAAGCACACAGGCAGGTGCATTTAGTTTGGTGGGCGGTGGCGATAGCGTTGCTGCAGTGAACCAGTTTGGCTTTGCGGATAAAGTAAGTTATGTAAGCACAGGCGGTGGTGCCTTGCTGGAGTATTTTGAAGGCAAGGAACTACCAGGCATTGCTGCGGTTAATTCATAAGCAGGTATGTGATTATAAGGCAAATATAAAATGCAATAAATTGGAAAGAGCCATCAGAAAGTTCACTGGTGGCTCTTTTATTATCAGTCATACCGTCATGTTTATTAACCACGGCACTTGCTTTGTAATATTTGCACCATATTTACTACAAACAAGTATCTTACATAAAATTTAAACAAGCATGAAAACAAAAAATTTAACCCTGATTGTTATTGGTGTACTTATACTCTTCTTTGGAGGTTGTGCATGTTCAAAGTATAACGGACTGGTAACTTCTGATGTGGAAGTGAAAAAAGTATGGAGCAATGTTGAAACAAACTATCAACGCCGTACCGATTTATATAGCAGCATTATCAAGACCATTGAAGGATCTGCCAATTTTGAAAAATCCACTTTAAAAGAAGTATTGGCTGCAAGGGCCGCTGCCACGCAAATTAAGGTGGATATTAACGACCCCGAATCATTGGCCAAGTTCCAAGCGGCACAAAGCCAGTTGCAAGGCAGTTTCAGCAGGTTGATGGCGGTTGCAGAAGCCTATCCTGATTTAAAGACAACCAAGTCTTTCCAGGACTTCCAGGCACAGATAGAAGGCACGGAAAACCGCATCAATGTTGCCCGCCAGGATTATAACCGATCTGTGGAAACATTCAACCTTAGGGTAAGGACTTTCCCGAACAACATTTTTGCAGGTATGTTTGGCTTTAAACAAAAGGATTTCTATAAAGCGGATGCCGGCAGCGAAAAAAATCCTGATATTAATTTCAACATCAAGTAATTAAACGGATGTTCCATCTTTTCCGAAAAAAAACGGTTGATTTCTTCAGTACAGAAGAAAAGCAAACCATTACTGCTGCCATTCAGGCTGCCGAACGCAGCACAAGTGGCGAGGTAAGGGTTTATATCGAAAGCAAATGCCGTTTTGTGAATGCTGTGGACAGGGCTACTGAAATTTTCAGTCAACTGAAGATGGAAGGCACTGCACAACGTAATGGTGTGCTGGTATATGTTGCTGTATTGGACAGGCAGTTGGCTGTATATGGCGATGAAGGCATACACCAAAAAGTGGGCAATGTTTTCTGGAAAGAGTCAGTGGCAAAAATGCTGTTGCATTTCAATAAAGAAAACTATGCCGAAGGCATTGCACAAGTGGTTAAGCAAATAGGCGAGGCACTCACGTACCATTTTCCTTATGATATAGAAAATGATGTGAACGAATTGCCAGACGATATTGTGTTTGGAAGATAGGACGTTTGCTTAGGCTGAACATATCCGGCGGGATGTATAGAACTGACACAAAGGTTTGTATTAATTGGCTTTACAACAATCAATGAAAAAATTCCTACTTATATTTTCACTTTTGTTCTGTGCGAATGTCTTTGCACAGAAATCCATTCCCAAGCCCAACCCAATGCGTTTGGTGAATGATTATGCAAAAGTGCTGAATGATTATGATGCCAATCAATTGGAACGAAGGTTGGTTGCATTGGACGACAGTACATCCAACCAGATAGTGATATTGACTGTTCCATCGTTAAATGGAGAAGTGCTGGAAGACGTTGCCGTAAACACATTCCGTAGCTGGGGCATAGGCAATAAAAAGACCAATAACGGTATTCTTGTGCTGATAGCCTTGGCCGAAAGGAAAATAAGGATTGAAGTTGGCTATGGTTTGGAAGGTGCCATACCCGATGTAATTGCAAACGATATAATTGACAATGATTTAAAACCCGCTTTTAAACAAAGCAATTATATTGGCGGCATTACAAAAGCAGTTGACGATTTAGGCAAGGCCGCATCTGGCGAGTACAAAGAAAAAAGGGACAGGAAGAGTAATGGTGGCAACGGCGGCAGTATTTTAGGTTTTATCATCATTCTATTTGTAGTACTGATAATAGTTGGCAATAGTGGTAGGGGTGGCGGCAGACGTGGCGGCGGTGGGGGAGGTTGGATTGCCCCATTGATATTGTCTAACCTTGTTGGTGGAGGAGGTGGCAGTAGCAGCGGCTGGAGTGGTGGTGGAGACAGCGGTGGCGGCGGCTTTGGTGGCTTTGGTGGTGGCAGCAGCGGCGGAGGTGGTGCAAGTGGGGGTTGGTAAAACCATAAAAAGAAAGCATATTATAAACTAAGCCATACTGTACATGCAGTATGGCTTATTGTTTTAACGGATAGATAGGAGGCAGTTGCTTATGCTTGAACTGTTGTACAAGGTTTGCACATTTCCCTTAATGAAGACTTTCCACGAATCCAGTTAAGCGTTTTATGCAGCAATACAAACCATTAACGGCTGGCAACAGTTTTGCCATATTTTTTTGCCAATAGGGCAATAGCCATCAACTCCAATACAGGTGTAAGCAACGATCCTTCAAAACCAAAATTGCCACCTGTCCACAATGTAGGCCCAGCAAGGGTTTGCTGTAGCATACCATTGGTGCCAAAACCACTAACCTGGTAGCCAAATACTGGCCCCTGAAAATAGTTCCATGCAAAATGCAGGAAGATGGCAAACCATAAGTTTTTGGTGTAGATATAATTAATGCCCAACAATACACCCGCAATAATAAGATTTGCAATGGATAATATGCTTATATCGGGGTTGGCAGCATGGAACAATGCAAACACCAATGCAGATATGGCAAGTGCCGCATACTTGTTCATGCTCTGCATCAGGTTGTTCAGCAGGTAGCCGCGAAATATGATCTCCTCTATAAAAGCCACTACTATAAACAATGCTGCAGTGCCGGCAAGATGCATAGGGTTAAAAGAAAATCCGGTAAAGTACACCAGCTTCAATGCCATAAGTAATAAAGAGCCGATGCAAAGTATCAGCACTGCAATAAAAAAACCAGTGAATGCATCGCTGGCAAAGCCCTTCCATTGAAAGCCCAATGAATAAAACGACTTCCTGTCAACCAATACCCGCATTAAAAAAGCAACCAGTATAAAGCCGGTATTATTAATGCAGTACGTAAATAAAAAATCCTTTGTACCGGTTGGTTGCTTTAGCAGGTTCTGCATGTTACTATTAGATGCCAATGCAATAACAAATACAAGGGCAAATGTGGCCGAAAGTCCCAGTAACAGGTATAGCAATGCCCTTAACCAACCCTGCTGTATCATCGGTTTTTTTGTTTCGTCCATGCAGTGAATTTTTCTTGTGCAGATAACCTTTATCTTGCCACAAATTAAAGTTATGTTCACCAATTACAAGCATACAGTTGCCGAACGGTTTATGCAGTACGTGCAGGTAGATACACAAAGCAACCCGCAAAGCAATACTTATCCAACTACCGAAAAACAGAAAGACCTAAGCAATATATTGGCAACCGAACTAAAAGCAATGGGCATTGCAGATGCACATGCCGATGATTATGGTTATGTGTATGCCACCATACCTTCCAATACTGATAAACAGGTTCCTGTTATCTGTTTCTGTAGCCATGTGGACACTGCTCCAGACTGTAGCGGTACGGATGTTAAACCCATACTGCATAAGGATTACACCGGGGCAGACATTGTTTTGCCAGACGATACCACACAGGTACTCTCGGTTACGGAATATCCCTATCTGCAACAACATATCGGTGCTTCCATCATAACGGCCAGTGGCAATACATTGCTTGGTGCCGACGACAAGGCTGGCGTATCCATTATTATGGATATGGCCAATTACCTGACAACACACCCAGAAATAAAACACGGCACTATAAAAATCCTTTTTACGCCCGATGAGGAAGTTGGCAAGGGCACGGCAAAAGTGGACCTGCAAAAATTGGGTGCCGACTTTGGGTACACATTGGATGGTGGCGAACTGGGCACTCTGGAAGATGAAACCTTTAGTGCCGATGGTGCTACCATTACCGTACATGGCGTAATTGCACACCCTGGCTATGCAAAAAACAAATTGATCAACGCCCTTAAAATTGTTGGCGAAATACTGGCTGCATTACCCACCAACGAATTCAGCCCGGAAACAACCAATGGAAGGGAAGGCTTTGTGCACCCCGTAGCCATTGAAGGTATTGCAGAAAAAGCAAGCATCAGCTTTATTGTACGTGATTTTGTAACGGCCAATCTTACGGCACATGAAGCAAGACTTAAAGGAATTGCCGAAGCTGTTTTGGCAAGGCATCCCAAGGCAACCATGGAGTTTGCCGTGCATGAACAGTATAGGAACATGAAAGAAGTGCTGGACAAGTACCCACAGGTTGCAGCCAATGCAGCCGAAGCATATAAACGTGCCGGACTACAAGTGGTAAACGAACCTATACGTGGTGGTACAGATGGCAGCCGCTTAAGCTTTATGGGCTTGCCCTGCCCCAATTTGTTTACGGGCATGCAGGCCATACACAGCAAAAAAGAATGGATTGGCGTAAACGATATGGAAAAAGCGGTTCAGGTACTGGCAAACCTTGTACAGGTTTGGGAAGAGAAAGCCTAGCATCAAAAATTTTACAGTTAAGTTTGTAGCATGAATTTAAAACGTACAGGCGTAGGTACAAGGGCCATGAACTTTGCAGTTGATACCATTCTCATTACCATTCTTGCAATTGCCTTTTACAATGTCTACAAATGGTATGTTTACTATTACAGGGTGGCCTATCTTAATTTTGGCTGGTTCTTTTTTGGTACACAATTCATATACTACACCATTCTCGAAAGCATCTTTGCACGTACGCCTGGCAAATGGTTCAGCCATAGCAGGGTAGTAAACCAAAAGGGTGGCAGGCCAGGTTTGGGCTCCATCATACTGAGAAGTATGGTAAGGATAATCATTATCGACATGTTCTTCATTCCCTTTCTCGATAGGCCCCTACACGATTACCTAAGCAAGACAGAAGTGGTAGAAGCATAACCATCAACGGCCCTATATTATCATTGCGGCAATCTGGAAAAAAAGCAAGTAAAAAATATGGTTGGTAATCAATCAGTCCATAACTTAACACTACGAAAAATTGCCCAATGAAAGTCCTATTTATACTTAGCTGTTTAATGGTATGCGTTGCATACATATACGAATGCGGTTATGATATGTACCTGGATATACGTACCCATAAACAGTAACTTACTCCCCATTTCTTTTACATTGTACTTGGCTTTATTGCAAGGTTGGGCTGCATCGGCGTCGCACCCATCAACTGCATAACTAGTCCCGGCCCTTAGCCAACAAGTTCCTTCCTGTATAGCATCATGCAACCCTTTTTTATATATTTTTTTGCGGATACCCAACAGCATTTGCCGCAATAAAAAACCACCTTGCTTTCGCAAAGTGGTATTTAGTTTTTCAAAAGGGTCTAACCTTATTGTTTGATGAAGATCACTTTAAACTCAACACGCCTGTTGGCCTGTCTTCCCGCAGGGTTGTCCTTGCCATCAATTTCATCGGGTTGTAACGGGCAACACTCACCTTTACCGGTAGATTTAAGTTTGGCAGCAGGCACACCTTGTTTAATCAGGTATTCTTTACATGCATCGGCACGTTGCTGGCTCAGTTTCAGGTTGTATTCGGTTGAGCCAAGCTTATCGGTATAGCCCAATATTTCAAGCCCCAGGCTCTTCTCACGTTTCAATATACCTGCAAGCGTATCCAGCAATGCACCTGTTTCTTTGCGTAAACTGTATTTGGCAAAATCAAACAGGGCAACCTGTTCTTCCGGTTTAGCCTCGGGCTCTGTTTTTGTAACAGGAGTAGAGTCTGCAACAGGTACCACTTTCTCAATAGGCACCAAACATACTGCTGCGTTCATTAATGTGTCCATATCATTGTTGACAGGCTTGTCAATAACAACAGTTGCATTGTTGTACTCGGCTTTGGATGCTGCCAGTTGCAATGGTGCAAAAGCATTCAGTTCAAAAAAGTATTTACCATCTGGCCCGGTGCTTTGTGCCGCAATCACTGTCCTGTTGCTTGCCTTGTCATCCACCTTAATTACTGCATCAGCCAAAGGCAGGTTGGTTTTGCAATCTGTTATAACACCTGTTACATATTTCTTGTACGTCTTGTTTACTGTAAACAGTTCAAGGCAACAGGCCGATGAACGGTCGGTACTGATTATGGCATCCTGCAAAATCTTTGCACCATTCTTATTGGTAAAATAGATATCATCCTTTACGGAGTTTACCGGATAACCAAGATTGGCTACTTCGGAAAAAGCGGTTGGCAGGCTGCCTTTGCTCTCATATAAATCAAAGCCGCCCATACCTACACGGCCGTTGGATGCAAATACCAGGGTACCTGCAGCAGCACTGTAATAAGGGGCCTGGTCATCTTCTTTGGTGTTGATGGTTTTGCCAAGGTTCACAAAAGAGCCTGGCTCGCCATCGTTGTTTAAAGGGGCATACCATAAGTCGAACTTGCCCATGCCGCCATCACGATCAGATGCATACAGCAGGTACCTGCCATCGGCCGTTACGTAGGGGTCCTTGCTGCTAAAGCCTTCTGCGTTTACATTGCTGCCCAGCTTTACAGGTTCGCCCCATGTTGTATCCTTTTTGGTGCTTAAATAGATGGCTGAAATATTCTTGCCATCCTTCTTGCTCCACCTTGTAAAATATACCCTTTTGCCATCGCCAGTAAAAGAGGCAACACCTTGCTCAAAACCGTTGGCAGTTGCCAGTTTCAGTTTTTCAACATTGGCAACAACGCCTTCGCTGCTGGCACTTTGGTACAGGTTGTTGATATAAGGGTTTTTGTTTTTTGAGTTCAGCACGCTGCTGTCTGCCCTGGACGAAGTAAATACCAATTGTCCATTGCTCCAGGTAGGGGCATAGTTTGCACCCACACTGTTGGCGGCACCGCCAAGTTTTGAAACCTTATACAGGTCAAGGTCTTTTTTTGCAAGCTGTTCCTGAATGAATTTCAGATTGGTCAGTTCCACTTTGGCCTGTGCACTATAGCTGTCTTTGGGTGCGTATGATTTCAGGAAAGCATCAAACTGTTTTTCTGCTTCGGCATACTTTGCATTTGCACGCAGGCTTACACCATAATAATAAGTGGCCAAAGGGTATTTGGTTTTGTCAAATGCAGTGGCTTCTGCATAACGTGGTTCTGCCTTGCCATAGTCGTTCAATTGGCGGTAGGCTTCTGCAATACGGTAAATGATTTCGTTATTGTCTGCTGCATCTTTGTCGCTTTTTGCAGCTACTTTTTTCTTCTTTGCAGTTGAGCCCTGCACAGTATATGGCTCATAGCCCGATGCTGTGGGTTTTTGTTTCTGCTCCAGGTATTTTTCGTAGTACTGGGCAGCAGAGTACCAGTCGCCTTTGGCATAAAAATTATCGGCACTGCGTTTATAATCGGCTACATATTGTGCCATTGTTGCCAGGCTGCACAACAGTACAATAGCCACTACCAGCAAAGCCTTGTTTAAAATGGTATTCAAATTTTTTCTCATTGTTTATAATGGATTATCCGTTAGTAATGGTTACGTCAGCTTTAGGTATTTGAATGTTACAGTCTTGGGCAAACAAAGTTCTTTCCGGCAAGTTCTTTTGATTTCCTGCCTATATAAGACAGGGATATCTCGAAGCTGTTGGTGGTACCCAATGTTTTGCCAAGGTCGGAGTTGTTGATGTCGTAACTGAAACCCAAGGTGAAATTTTTATAGTACACACCAGCAAATGGTACAATGGCATCGTTGAAACGGTAGTTGGCACCAAGCAGCACATCGGTATTGTCGGTAGCACGCAACTGCACATTGGCACCCACCATTTTTTCTTCTGCATTGCCCTGGCGTAAGTACAAAAGGTTAGGGGTTATACTGAATGTTTCACTAACAGTAAGCTTAACGCCGCCATGTGCTGTGTAACGGATGGGGAACTTGCCTTTTACGGGGCCAGTAGTAAACTTGTCGTCCGGTTGTGTTAGGTGCGATGCGGAGAAGCCCAGGAAAAGGTTTGCTTTCTTATTGGGAGCCGCATCGTAATAGGCTATGCCGGCACCTGCATCAAATACGGTGGATGATGGTGTGGCAATTACATCTGTTGAAACGGTGGTAGGGTTGTAACCGGTAATGGGGTTCCATTGGTCGCCCAATTGGAATTTGGATGTGTTGAACCTTCTTTGCACAATGCCACCTTGTAAGCCAAATACCAAACGCTGGTTGCCATTAACTCCAAAGCGTACACCTGTATATGCAATGGATGCATAGGCTGTAAGGTAGGTGTAGCCGCCATTTCCGGCTGTTTGCTGTAGTATGCTACCACCAAAATTGAGGTTCTTGTTCGTTACCACATCGCCAGAGAGGCCAACGGTTGAAAAGCCGTTGGATATATTGCCCCATTGGTTCCTGTATATGGCCGATACCCTGTAGTCGCCATCAATGGCACCTGTTAATGCAGGGTTCAGCCATGAGGGATAAACATAGTATTCCGAAAAATGCGGGTCTACCTGTGCCTTTGCAGCGAAGCAAACGGCTGTGGTAAACAATGCAATCAATATCTTTTTCATGTAGTTTTTTTTGTTCGTTTTCAAATCGGTAATCAATCGTCGTCTATCTGATCAGGTTAATGGAACCTTTTTTGCTGATGGTCCTTCCATCGGGCATTACAGCAATTACAATGTACATGTACACGCCAACTGGTTGCTGCTGTCCTTTATAGGTTCCGTCCCATCCTCCGGTAACATCACTTGTTTCAAAAACCTTTTCACCCCATTGATTGAAGATTTTCATGTTGAGCTTTTGCAGGTAGTTGCCATAAGCTTTCAATACATCGTTCTTGCCATCACCATTTGGTGTAAATGTGTTGGGTATGTAAAGGCCTACATCTGGGTAAAGGGTTATGCCTGTTGCATTGCCTGTAGTACTTTGGCAGGCAAGTGCGGCAACTGCTTTTACCGTAAGTGTTATAGATTGATTTGCTGCCAGTCCGCTTACCACATGTGTAAGGCCAGTTGCACCAGAACTAGGTGTAGAGAAGTTGATACCATCCGTTGATACCTGGTAACCTGTTGCACCAGCAACGGCTGTCCAGCTAAATGTTAATGAAGTGGCCCCAACATTGGTAACCGTAACCACAGGGTTTGCCAATGATGCTGCAAGTGTTACTGGTTTGGTCTTTGTGCCGATACAGCCTTGAGCCGAAGTAGCAGTAAGTGTTACATTGTAAGTGTTGGCACTTGCATATTGGTGTGTAGGGTTTTGCAATGCAGAGGTATTGCTTGATGAACCTGTTTCGCCAAAATCCCATGCGTAGGTTGTCATTGCATTTGGTGAACCTGCAAATGTTACAATATCTTTTGCACAGCCAGTATTGGTAAATGTAAAGTCAGTAGGTGGTGTAGGGTTAACAGTAATTGTTTTGGTAACCGGATCGCTTGCACAACCTGTGGAGCTTGTTACTGTTAAGCCAACAGTATAATTGGCTGCATTGGCAAATGTGTGCGATGGGTTCTGTATGGTTGATGTGTTGTTGCCAGAACTTGGGTCGCCAAAGTTCCATGCCCATTGGCTAATTGTACCAACAGGTGCAATGGTAGATGTGCTGCTGTTGAAAGCCACTGCCACATTTTGACAGGTGATGGTTGATTGTGTAAATGCCGCAACCGGTTTTGCAGACAGTGCAATTGGTTTGGTTACATCGCCGTAACAACCATCAGCAGTTATGACACGCAAGGCTACATTGTATGTTCCGCCAGTGGAAAAAGTATGCAACGGACTTTGTTGGTTACTTGTTGATGCATCGTTGAAATCCCACTGCCATTGTGTTATAGTGCCAGTAGGTGTTGAAGCATCAGTAAATTGTATAGGTAAAAGACAGCCATTGGTATTGGTAAAAGTGTAATTGGCTGTTGGACCTTGTACAACATTAATATTATAAGTATATGTTTTTACACCATTGCAACCATCTGGCGTAGGGTTTACTGCATTTACTTTTACGGTAAAGCTCCCTACGGCATTGTACACATAAGGCGAAGGTATCCTGTAAGTATATAGCCATACACCATTTATCAGAACGCTATCAATCAATACAGTTGTTAATGCCAAATCGGTACTTGTTTGCGTAACGTTTGTATTTGGTGAAAGGTTGGTGTTGCCAGCAAAATCCCAGAAGATGCTTACTGGTTTAAAGGCCAGTGTAATGTTCATGTAAAACTGTGAACCCTTACAAGCAGCTACTGAAGCTCCCGAGTTGTATTGGTTCTGCACGTTAAAGCCAGATAACAAATCAACAAGGTTGGTACCTGCATTGTAGGCATAGCTTTCGGAACTTGCATAACCATAAGAGATAGCATTGAAGCCACCGCCTGTACATGCCAGGTTGTAATAAACAGAAGTGGAATATCCTGTAGCTACTTGAATTTGTGCGTAAGAGTATGTGCCATCAATGGCTGTGAATGTTGCAGGAACAACAGCATTGGTTTGGTCTTTAATAGAGAAGTTCGGAATATCCACTGTTTTAAGTACCACGTTGATGTAGTTGGTAGCATCATGGTCTTTGGTATCAATTGGCGAAACAATGATCTTGTCTATTGTTTGTTCAACAGCACTGAGGTACACCATGTCCGGGTCGCCACCATTGCCTGTATAGTTGTTGGTACATTTAGATGCATTGGTAATGTACTGTGCCACCATTACAGGCGATGTTGCTGTAATTACAACAGGTACATTGCTTCTGAACTCGTAATACAAATTGTTGGTCAATGTAATGTTGTTGCTGGTTGTAGTAGTACTTGCTGTTGTAATGCCCGGTATTGCTGCTGCATTGGGCAATGTAATACCATTGATGCTTACCACTGTGGATGCATAATCCGGGTTGATCATTACCCTATAGATATTGCTTTTGTAGTTGGTTCCGGCAGTTGGTGCAGAAACGTATTTACGGCCCCATGCAACCGCAGGAAAAGACTGTTGGAACAAGTTGTCGCTAGAAGGAGTTGAACCATCGCATGAAATAGCAATTTTACCGCTACCGGAGAATACGGCAATTGGTTGGCATGCACTGCCGCTTGCACTGATGGATTTAACCTGTGTACCTGTTATGTCGGTAACATTGTCGCCACCTTTAATCAACCATACATCGCCTTTGTTCAACAGTTTTGTATTAACGCCTGTTAAACCGGTTTCGCTGGTAACGCCTGCTGGCAGTGTTACCTGTACCGTTGTATTGTCTTGTGTAGCAACAGCAAAAACATACGACCTGTTGTTGGACGTTGAAGTGTTGGACAGTTGCGTATAGTTAAGGGCAGTATATGTTTTACCCAACGTGTTTACGGGAAATAGTACGCTTGCCGCAGTAACCTGGCTGCCATAAATTTCTGCATAGGCCACTACAGGATTTGTACTGTGTACATAAATACCTTTTCCAACAAAAACGCCTTCGTTAATTAACCTTGCATCGTTTGTGCCACTGTAAGGAATAAGATTGGATGCAGTAACCGTACCTGCTGGTACATTTAATGTTTGTATCAGGTTGTTGCCAACATAGATGGTTACGGTAGATGCAACGTCTGCTGTAAAATACAAGGTCATTAATGCGTTGCTATTGGAGCCGTCTGCACTGGAAATTTTTTCGTGTGGTCCAAAGCCTGTCCAGAAGTCTGTTCCTTTATTGGAAAAACCTTGCTGTCCTTGCCCACCAACAGGTTCAATGGCTCCTGTCAGGTCCACATATTGTGTAACAGCCCCGCCACCGCTATTGGCAATTTTTTTGTTGAAGTTAGAAAGCGAGTTAGGGGAGAAGCGAACATAGATTGTTGTTGCAGTAAGTGTATTTGCCGTATAAGGTACCGTTATGGTAGATGCAAAACCACTGGTGCTATTTGTTGAAACGGTATAGCCAGCAGGTGCGGTAACTGTTATGACACCAGTTGCAGTATTTAGGAAATATGCTGATAAAGTGTATGACTGTGTTGCAGAAGTTGTGCCTTGTAACACAGTACCGAAAGCCAATGCATTGGGCACAACAATGATACTAGGCGTTGGAGCAGGTGTTGTAAATGTGCTATCGCCACCATAAGCCGTACCTAAACTGTTTGTGGCGTATGCCCTTACATGATAAGTAGTGCTTGGTGTTAACCCGCTTAGGTAACTGGTAAATGGTGTTGCCGTACCATTGGATGTTGAATTGACGGAAGGAATAGTTGGGTTTGTAGCTAGGCCCCATACCACACCTTCTGCAGTAACAGGTAGCCCACCATTTGAAGTAACGATACCCCCACTTGTAGCAGAAACAGGTGTAACGCTTGATGCACCAATTGTTTTTACTACAGGTACCGTAGGCGGTGGCAATGTTGTAAATGTACTATCGCCGCCATAGCTTGTTCCCACAGCATTGGTGGCATAAGCCCTTATGTGATAAGTGGTGTTTGCAGCGAGACCTGTTAATGAACTGATGTATGTCCCGGTTCCTGTACCATTTAATGTAGAGCTTACACTTGGAATAGTAGGGTTGGCTGTTAACCCCCATACAACGCCCCTTGCAGTAATGGCACTGTTACCATCGGATGTTACATTACCACCGCTTGATGCTGCATTGTTGGTAATTGCAGAAGCCCCGGTAGTTGTTACAGTTGGTGCAGTTACAGCAACTGTAAGCCCAATAGAGGTTACGTTCAAATTTCCGGAGAAAGCAAACTGCATATAAGTACCTGCTGGTATTAACGTACTTGGGGTAACAACGATAGAACCACATGTGGTACTATTTATTGTACCGACACCAGTTGCAGTTGCTGTGGTATAAGTACCATTCAATGTTGAGGATGTTGTTAACGCAGAAAAGGTTCTATTGCTGCCTGTACCCGTACCGTTAATGGTAATAGCGGTTACATCTTTTGCTGCCTGAAAAATAAATACACTACCACTGGTAGGTGCAGATTGCGAATAACCACCGCAACTGGTGCTACCGAAAGAGATGGTGCCACCAGAGGTTTTAAGGAAGTAGGTACCCACATTGTTTTCAGCATATCCTAAAGTGGATGTGTTGTAGGTAGAACTTGCAAAGTCGAAAGTTAACTGTGCATAGGATGATATGCTGAATGCACAAGCCATAAGCAATAGCAGGTACAATTTGGGCAGTCCTGATTTTCGGGTGATGCTGTCAAGTAGAACGGGTTCTTTACTTTCTGCAATTGGCAGAAACGAGTAATTTTTTTTCATACGCAAGAATGGTTATAAACTAAAAAATAAGTAATGCTCAATAACAAAACATTCAATTAAAAGAGGTAAGCAAGAAGTGGTACGCTACAGATATGTAATGGAGATACGGCAGGATAATTCCCATACAGCAAGCGTTTTAACTTAAGCCTTACCTTCTGCACAATCGTTCTCTCTAGGCAATAAAACTACATCGTATGGCTACCGCAATATTGTATTGCAATAAGTATTTCTACGCAAACGATGCCGATAACGATTTCATGTAACTAGCTTAATGCTTGATGTTTATACATGGTATAGCATGATATTTTAATACATGCAGACTGATAAAAAAAAGGGTGTCACAACAAACACAAACCAAAGCATGATTTTGACCAAACCGCAAACGATACCGGAAACGTTTGCGTAGAAATAGAAAGGCTGATTGCTGATTGCAATACAATTATCTCATTAACATTATACCGCTAATTGAGAAGTTTATAACGATTGTGATTGCCGGATAACTTAAGGAATTGTGGTACATGCCTATTTGGCCCCATCCTTATAATCTTCACTTGATTACCTGTTTGCAACGATTGCTTTTTATCTATTAAATAATGTTTTTAAAACTTGCTGTATGAAGAAAAAGGTACTCTCCTTGTTTATTTTTCTTATTGGTTGTATTGCTGCAAATGCAGGAACCTATTATTGGGTAGGCGGTACAACATCCGCTGCATGGAACACGGCCGTTTGGAGCACCACATTGGGCGGAACAGCAGTTTCCGGCTTTACACCAACTTTATCTGACATATTTATTTTTGATGGTTCGGATATCAGCAGTACTGCCGGGGCACAAACAGGCAATATAACCGTGTCTATGGCTGCTTCCATTACGATAGCACAATTGATTGTTCAGAACAGTGCCAATGCTACTGTTACTTCAAGTTCAGCCAATAGGAATGTTACCATTGCCGGGGCAGCAGGAAACGATTTTGTTGTAGGCACTGGCAGTTTTTTAAGCTTTACCGGAAGTACATTGGTAGTTACCATGAACACTGGTACTACCGGTACCTGTGACGGGACATTGGTAATCGGCAGTGGCGCCAACGACCAGCTTATTGTAACTGATGCCAATGGAATGATTTTTACTGCCAATGCTGTTGTGTCGCATAATGCAAGCAGTTCATCTACGTATCCTTTTGGAAGCGGTACATCGGCTTCAGTGATTTTTCAAAGCGGTTCGCAGTTTACCAACGTTAAAGGCAATGACCCCTTTGGCGGTACTGGTAAATCGGTGGTTACTTTGCAACCAGGAAGCACTTATATATACCAGAATGCAAGTGCATCTAATTTTACGCCTGATGGCAATATATATTCCAATATTATTTACGATGCCAATGTTGCTGCAACTATTTCAGGTACTAGCGGGTTTACTTGCGATAACTTTATCGTGACTTCTTCTTTGACAAGTAAAGTGATGACGTTTTCCGAAACGGGCACCATACATATAAAAGGAAATTTTACACTACAGGAAACAAGTTCAGCAACGATTACTTTTTCCCCTGCTTCTGCTGCAAGCATTGTGTTTGACGGTGCATTGGCCCAAACCTTTACGCATACTGGTACAGGTACATTTACTGTGGGTGCCAACCAGACATTTTCTGTCAACAATCCTATTGGTGTTTCACTTGGCTCTAACTTACTCATCAGTGCAGGCAAGTTTGTTGTTACGGGTGGCAGTGTATTCAATGCTTCTACTTTTGTTTTGTCTGGTGCAGGTTCCTTTTCGCTGCAAGCAGATGGTATTTTAAAAACATCCAACACAAGTGGCCTGCCTGCTTCCATAACCACAACCACAAAAACATTTACTGCAGGTGCCAACTACGAGTTTAATGGTGCAACGGTTACACCATTCGGGTCATTAACAATAGGCAATCCCAAAAACTTAAAGATAGGTGCAAGCATTACGCTGGATAAGGCAATAAGCATGAGTGGGGTTTTGTCTTTTGGCAATGTAAACAGTAAAACTTTAACAACAGCAGGCAACCTTACCTTGCTGTCAACAACTTCCAATACAGCAAGTATTGCAGATGTGACGAATGGCGGAACAAATACAGGAAATGATATTAGTGGCAGTATCACCGTTCAACGTTTTATACAAGGTGGTGCATCGGCGGGTACACCCGGCAGAAGGGCATTCCGTTTCTTGAGCCATCCTTTTAACACCTATACCGATCTGCGTCAATTAACCAACCAAATAGATATAACAGGTACAGGTGCAACTGCATCACCTACGCTTGCAAATTTTACACAGTCTGGCAGCAATGCTGCATCGGCATTCTGGTTCGATCCGTTAAGTGCCGATAACGGAACAAACGATGCAGGCTGGCAGGCATTTACCAATAGTTTGCCTGCAAGCGGTACCGATGCCAATGCATGGAATGTTGGAGAAGGGATACGTGTATTGGTGAGGGGTGCAAAAGGAGAGGGGCTCTTAGGTGGTACTTATGTTGCAAGCGATGTTACCCTTAGCATGAGTGGTGCCGTAAACGTGGCTGCATCGCCTATTGTTACTACCCTTAACAGCAACCTGATAGCAGGTGGTGGCTGGAACCTGGTGGGCAACCCATTGCCTTCGCCAGTGGAGGTACAGGCAAAACTGAAAGCATTGCGTACCGCCAATATTGGTGGTGCCAACAGCAACATCGGGGCAACGGCCTATGTATGGAATGCAAATAAAACCGGTACTGCAAGAGGCGGTTACGATGCCATAGACCTTACTGCAGCAAGCACCTATAGCTTGCCAATGAATGGTGTGGTGCTTGTTCAAACAACAACCAATAACAATACGGCCCTTGGTTTTTCTGAGACTGATAAAACGCTAACGGGAGGTACCGGGCTGTTTAGGACAACAGGTATAAACAATGCCATTGCATTGACCATGTTTGATGCTAGTGGCAACCAGTTGGATGAAACCTTTATCCGTTTCAACAATAAAACTGCAGCAACATTCGAGTCCAATGATGGTGGTAAATTATTGAATGAATATGCTTTGTACTCCATTACCAGCGATCATGTAAAAGCATACATCAACAGCCAACCAGAGCCTAGCGATGCAAGCAGAATTGCGTTGGGTATTTACAGTGGCGTTGCAAAGAGTTTTGTATTGAAGGCAAGCGAACTGGATTTGCCAACAGGTATTACTGTTTATTTAAAAGATAATTTCCTGAACGTACAACAAGCAATTACAGGAGTAGGTTTTGAATATGCATTCAGTACAACAGCAGATGCTGCAAGTAGCGGTGCCAACAGGTTTGAGCTTGTTTTTGCAAAATCCGTAGTGCCGGTAACCTTGGCTTCAACATTTACTGTTAAGCTTAGTCCCAACCCTGCAATTGATAGGGTGAATGTGAACTTTAGTAACACTACAAAAGCAGCTACAACAATCAGCATTGTTAATGCAGCAGGCAAAACCGTAAAGACTGTTGATGCAGGCAATACGCAAAACGGTAACATCAGCATTCAAGTAAAAGGCCTAGCCAAAGGCAGCTACTATGTAACGTTGAATAACGGTACCGAAAAGAAGACAGAAAAATTGATGATACAATAAACAACCGTAACCTGTTTGGCTTTGCTGATAGGTTGCTTTAAAATACATGTGTATGAAATTCAGGATATCAACCACGCAGCTAATAACTTTCAGCCTGCTATTTGTATTGTTTGCCCTTCCGGCTATATGTCATGCCCAGCCTGGGTTTGGTGATGATACGGATGATGTGCCCATTGATGGCGGACTCTCCTTATTGGTAGCAGCTGGTGTTGGTTACGGTGCAAAAAAATTGAAGGAAAGAAGAAGCAAAAATGTTGAATGAACTTGGTAGATAGAATCATAGCAAGCAAAGCCATCCTATGTTTATGGGGTGGCTTTTTTAAAACAAAATCTGGCAACGTTTGCGTAGAAAAAAGCAGTACGAATTAGGAAGCAAACACGAATTAAAACTACCTTAAATTATTATTTAACGATTGCCAAACCTCCACTGCTTATGAAGTTTATCTTTCTGCTAAGTTGTATGTTGGTATGTGTGTGTTTTATGTATGAAAGGCTGCATGGCCTGATAGAAAGCCGCAATTCAAGAGCCACCAATCCCCATATTTAATAACCTCAAAATAATTAAAAAACTTGCTGTATGAAAAAAATCTATTTTTCAACTTTTCTTCTTTTTGCCTGCCTGTCCGGAAAGGCACAATTGTTTCAACAGTTGTTCCCCAATAGGGTTGCCGGATTTACTAATTCGGCCCTTGTTGATGCAAACTATGTAAGCATACTTACGCCTACCAGTTCGCAGTTTACCTGCTTTGCATCGGGCCATTCAAGTGCCACGCTTTCGGTTCCTGATGCCACAGACGATGCAACTGCCCCTTTTACATTAAAAGCGGTTACCACTTCATCGAGCAGTATATGGGCATTGGGCCGTAATGTGAACTATGCAACGGTTCCCACATCTTTAAAGATTACATTCGATCTGAATATTACACCAGGTAGTACGGGCTCTAACCCCAAGTGGTTTTTTTATGTGGGCAATGGGTTTGCAAACACGGTTACACAGGAAGCAGATGCCAATGTACATTCGGGTTTTGCAATAAGGTATAGCTCATCCACCGCGCCGGGCCAGTACACTATACGCCCGTTGAATGGTACAGAGTCATCCAACTTTGCGGGTGGCACTTCAAGAACCATCACTTTTGCTATTAACAATAGCGGGTCTGCATTAACTTATACCGACCCTAACGGTGCCACAGAATCTGTTGCCAATGATACCTGGGATTTATGGGTAGGCACTACAAAATTGTTTAACGACCAGGCTGCCACTACTGCTACGCAAGCAATCAATAACTTTAAGTTTGGCGACCTGGTGAACAGTAGTGCAGGCAGGGCAAATATGTATGTTGACAACCTTGTTGTTGCCAATTTGGTTGTAACAACACCTGTTACTATTGCAAGCCTGAATGCGTATCAAAAAAATAATGGCATACAGGTAGACTGGTCCACAGCTTCTGAAATAAACCTGAACAATTTTCTGGTTGAAAAATCTGTTGACGGAATCAACTATGCTGCAGCGACTTCTTTAAATGCAAAAGGCAGCAGCAATGCAGTGACCAATTATACTTGGTATGATGCAGCACCCAATAACGGCAATAATTTTTACCGCATAAAATCAGTTGATAAAGATGGTTCATTCAAGTACAGCAATGTATTAAAGGTGGCTATTGGTAAAGTGAAAGCAGAAATGGTGATTGCTCCCAACCCTGTAAAGAATGCACAGCTTAACCTGCAACTAAGCAGTTTGGAAAAAGGCAATTATACCATGAAGGCTATTAACAGTGCAGGGCAAATAGTGGCCAGTAAAGTAATTGGTCACGAAGGTGGTTCTGCTGCTTACACCATTAACTTGCCACAGCTTGTAAAAGCAGGTTCCTATACGTTGGTATTGCAGAATGGTGATACCAGGATTACCAAACAGTTTATGGTTGAGTAAACGATGTTTTGAATATCCCTTAAACCTGAAAAGAGGCTTGCATGATTTGTAAGTCTCTTTTTTTTATGTATGAAGCAGGGTTGCCTGTTGGCATAAGTAATGTTTGCTTGCAATACATCAATGGGTATGCATCAGTGATGGCGAAATGATAAAACTATCTGGCACAAACATCCTGTTGGTAAGGAAAGAAGAATCGGTAAGGGTGTTGAGGAATGCAGTGAGCCTGCCTATTTCGTAAGGGGTTAAAGGTATCTTGTCCTTTACAAGCGGGTCCGTATTGGGTACGGCAACAAGGTTGTTGCGATAGTGTTCCATTACATCGTACAGCCTGTAAAACCTGCCATCGTGTCCATACGGAAATGTTACCTGCACATTGCGTAAAGAAGGTACCCTGAACTTCATAAAGTCTGCCGTGTCTTTTGTAACATTCATCCTGCCCAGGTCATTTAATGAATAGTCCAGTTGCATGCCTGTGTTCCTGAAACTGTTGTCGGTAAACATGGGCTCGGTGTGGCAGCTGCTGCATTTGTTTTTGAATATATCGTAGCCCAATGCTTCTGATTGGTTAAAGCTGGCTTGCCCCCTTTTTACCTTATCGTATTTGCTGTTGCTGCTTACCAGCATTACCATGAACTGGCTTAATGCCTTGCCTATTTTTTGCCCGGTGATGTTACCGTTGCCAAATGCCTGGGCAAACATTCTTGTATAGGTAGTATCGGCACTTAATTTTTTGATGACGCTGTCAACCGTTTCGCCCATCTCGTTTTTTGCAGTAAGCGGAAAGATGAACTGTTGGTCCAGATGTGCAATGCTGCCGTCCCACATGAAATTGCTTTGCCATGCAAGGTTCTGTAACGATGGGGCATTGCGTGTGGTAAGCTGGTTGTCTATTCCGTGGCTTAGGTTATGGTCGTAATTATTAAACGCACCAAACTGTTGGTGGCAACTGGCACAGGCAAAATTACCGTCGCGGCTTAGCTGGCCATCATAAAACAGTTTCTTGCCCAGTTCAAAACCTTCTTGTGTAAGCGGGTTGCTTTTGAAATCGTACACCGGTTGCGGCCAGCCCTGCGGTACCATGAATGTTAATGGGGTAGGGGGCTGGTTGACCTGTATAAAAGCAGTGCCTGCAACAATGAATAAGAGCAGGACAAAAAAATATCTGGATGCTTTCATGTTTGGATTCCTTATTTGGTGGCAATGCTTTTATGAAACAGGAACATTGTTGTATGGGTGCGTAAGGGATTGAAGTGGAAAGCACGCAAGGCCAATGTATTGGCTGCGGACTTGTAACGTAAAGCCCGGCCCGCACAGGCGGGTTACGCCATGGCTGCCTTAGTTGTTGCCCTTTAGCACTTTTACATATTTAGTGTCTTTGCCAATGGTGATTTTTACGAAATATATTCCGGTTGATAGGTTGGCCAGGGAAACCTTGGTTTCGATGGAACCCACAGTGCTTGCATAATCCGGGCTTTTATACACTGCCCGCCCTGCAATGTCGTACACGGCAATGGACGTTTGTTGTGGCGTAGGCAGGTAGTAAAACACATTGATGAAATCTTTAAAGGGATTGGGGTAAACGTTTACGTTATACGGGTTGTCGGATGTAGGTTTTGCCCGTACCCGTATGTAGGCTGTTTTGGTTACAGAGTCGGAGCATAGTACATCTTTTGCCCTTGTTTTTAAGGTTACACTGTAGTTGCCGGGCTTGGTATAGGTATGCGTAGGAAACTGTGTGGTGTCGGTTGTGCCATCGCCAAAACTCCAATACCATCTGTCGTTGCTTGGTTTGGAAGTGTCGTAGAAATTTACTTTTAAAGAGCCTTCACCAGAAAGTGTATCGGCATAGAAGCCGCCCTTGCAACAATTCTGGTTGTCTTGAAATGCAAGCATAACAGGCACTACGGCAATATTGTTGTTTTCGTTCTGTTCAAGCACATTGTTCAAAGGGTCCGTTACGGAAACAACATAGTACCAACCGTTGCATAGGTCGGTTGGAAAATGCAGTTCCTGTCCGTCGTAACCTGGAAAGTAAATATCCAGATAGCCCGGGAAAATGCCCTGTTGCCTTGCACAGCCCGAAGCGGTACCCAAGCCAGGGTTGCCAGCATCGCTATAAGTAAGTGGGTTGCCATTTACATCGGCACAGTAACCAAGGCTGGCACTGCAATTGTAATTGTTTACGAGGCAGAAGCTCACTTTGGTGTCTTGCCCAACAATGGGCCATTTAAGTGGGTCGGCCTGTGGGCCTTTGATGCGTAAGGTATTGTAAGTCCAGTTGTCTAAATGCACATGCCCATGCGTTGGGTGGTATTGCATATAGCCGGCAAAACGGTCAACATAGGTCATGGTAGAGCCACTTTTATGATAGACCCTTTGCACTACTTTTTCTTTGGGGTAATCGCCGTTGGGGCAAGGTGTAGAGGCATCGGGAACAGAAGTTGTACCACAGAAGCATTCGCCTGTGCCGCGTATTTCCAACGGGCCATAGCCAATATTGGGAGTACCAACGCCCACATGCACTACGCCTGGTTCATCGTAGTAGTTGTTCTGTATCACTTTGGCGGCATTGGTCATGTCGGGCAAGAGATCGCAGTCATCGCTGCCATCGGGACATTTACAGCCTTTGCCGTTGGTTAATGTGCATAAAGAAACAACAGGTGTAAGCGGTGGGTTATTGCCGAATGTAATGGAAAAATTGAGCAGCACGCCTGTATTGAAAGGTATTTCGTCAATAACCCCAAGGTACCATATACCATTTGGGTTGATACCTGTATTGATATTGTTGAGTGATTCTTCGGGAATGAAAGTGCCCAGGAATGGTGCCACGCCCGACCCTATGGGCAATGTGCCCGCTTCTGTAAAGCAGGTATTGGTATAGTTCTTTCCGTTGCCGCCCCTGTTGTTGGCCAGTTTAACCAGGATGCCATTGGGCGATTTGATATAGAGATCCAACTGCCCTACATAAGGGTGGTTGATGTTTACGCAAACAGAGAGCAGTCCAAAGTTGGTAGAGTCTATTGTTGCGGGCAGGCCCGTAACGGTTACAGGATAATATACCAATGCATTGTCGGGTATATTGCCACCGGTGGTATTGGTAAACGTTTGCGAAAAGGACTGCAAACAGAACAAACTAAATAGAACAAGCGTAAAATTCTTTATCATGCCCAATACATTGTGGTGTTAGCGTAAAACGGGTGGCAAGCCCTGCTTTTTCTGAAGCAGGAAATTGCAATTCCAAAATAAACGATAAAAAGGGTGCAGGTATTGTTATAGGTTGGCCCGTTCACCTAAATGAGCGGCAAAATCATTGTTTCTGTATTGTTTTATACAAAAAACAATGATTAGATAACTTTCGGGCATGGATTGATGCCTTGAAAATGTTTTTGGGAAACAGGCGGTGGCTATGCAATTTCTTCCATTTCTACCAGTCTGTTCTTGAGTGCAAAAATAGCAAGCCCAATCATATTTTTCACGCCCATTTTTTCGATTATTTTTTTGCGGTGGAAATCGATTGTCTTCTCGCTCATGAAAAGTAGCTTACCAATATCTTTGGAGGTTTTTTGTTGGCATATCATGCGGATGATTGCAAGTTCCCTGTCGGAAAAGCTGAGTGATTTGGTGACTTCTTTTATTTCGGGATTGCCCCTTGCAAAGCGTCGCATGATGATTTCTACCACTTCCTTGCAGTAGTATTCCTCGCCTGCTATCACTTTTATGATGGCCTGTGTTATCTGGTCTACGGTGCATGATTTAAGCAGGAAGCCCTTGGCACCGGCCTTCATCATTTGCACCACGGATTCTTCATCGTCCATGCTTGAAACGGTAATGATTTTTATAGTGTCGTTGTTTGCCAGTATCTGTTTGCTTGCATCGATACCGTTTTGCATGGGCATGCGTATATCCATGAAAATGATATGCGGACTTAGTTCCGCAGCCAGTTGAACGGCTTCGTACCCATTGGTAGCTTCTCCCACAACCTCAACCCCGGGTATTGTTGAAATAAGGCTTTTGATACCTGCTATGAAAACGGGGTGGTCGTCTGTAATTAAGATTTTAAGCATATTGGAATTTTTATCGTATCAGTAATTAAATTGTCGGACTTTGTTGAATAGGCAGTTGGACATAAAACGTGGCACCTTTATCTTCCTCGCTCTCAACCCATATTTTGCCATCATGCAGTTCAACTATCTGTTTGCAGATGGATAAGCCAATACCAACAGGTTTTTCGCCATTGGTACCCGGTCTTACGGCATCGGTAAACATGTCGAAAATTTTGATTTGTATTGCTTGGGGGATACCCATGCCATCGTCTTTTACAATGATCAATAAGTTGCTGCCTTCTTTTCTTGAGGCTACCGTAATGGTCTTTCCCTCTGCACTGAATTTGCTTGCATTGCGTAAAAGGTTCAATAGTAAACGCCATATTTTTTCATGGTTTACGGCAATGGTTATATTGTCTTTTGTTTGCAATACAATATGCTGTTTTTTTTCATTGGCCTTAAACTGCATCAAGGCTACGCATTGCTCCAGCAGTTGGTTAATATTGATTGTTTCTTTCTTTAAATGTTCTGGCCGTTTTTCAAAAGCGGTATGCAGCAGGTCATCAATCATAACCAAAGAATCCTTACAGGATTTCAGTAGCAGTTCCATCAGCTTTTTCCCTTCTTCGGAATATTTTTCTTTTTTGTTCAAAAGGGTCAGCACGGCAGTCATGCCGGCAAGCGGTGTCTTGAAATCATGGGCCATTACTTTCATGATCCTGCCGTAGTTTTTGTTGCTTGCTTCTAACTGGTTATTGGCAAGGGCAACAATGGCATTTTTTATTCTGGCCTGTTTCATGTTACGCCAAATAAGGTATGCAATAATGACGGCCATGAGCGACAGGGCAATTGCAACAAAGAGATAAATGCGACTAAACTGGTTGCTTTTTTTTAACAGGTCAATCTGGTGTTGCTGGTCTTTGTTTTTTAACTCTTTAAGAATGTCTGTTTCAGTAAGGTACTTGTCTTTGTCGGCAATGGAGTCCCTAATTGAATAATACTGTTTCAGCGTTTCATAGGCACTGTCTGCTTGATTTAGTTTGTCAAAGTATTGCTGTTTTGCCAGTAGCCATTTTAAACTGCCGTTTTCATTTTTAAGGGTATCAAGCCATTGTCTTGTTTCCTGCAACAGCTTATGGGCTTCTGCTGTTCTGCCCTCATCAATATATAGGTTTATTAGTTTTATCTGCGTTACCTGGGCATCCATCTGCTCGCCTTTCTTGTTTATTTCAATACTTTTTTTGAGTAATGCCTCGGCACTGTCTAATTTGTTTTCTTTGCAATAAAGCGTTGCAAGGTTTCCATATACAACAGCTTTGGCAATAATTGCATTGTTGGTATTCTTGGGGTATTGCTGCTGGTAATAATCAATCCATTCAAGTGCTTTTTGGTAATAATGCAATGCACTGTCTTTAAGCCCGGCATGTGCATAACTCAACGCGATATTGTCCAGCATGCCCTGTTTTTCATAGGTTGTTATTTCGCCAAATGGGCAGTTGATGTTTACATGAAAAGACTTCTGAAAATAGTTGGCCGCCGTAATATACTCTTGCTGCTTGTATTTGATATTGGCAAAAAAACCGTACAGGATCGCTTCATTGTTTTTTTGTATGCAGCTATCTTTAATGCCTGCCAATGCTTCCTTGCTTTTAAAGTAACAATCATAAGCCTCGTGGTAACGCTTTAAATGAAACAGCACCAGCCCCTTGTTTACGAACGTTGTAGATAGTATGGATTTGTCTGTGTCTTTTTTAAGGGCAATCTTTTGAATGTTTGCCAACTGGCTATCTGCGTACAGCAATGCAGTTGAGTAATCTTTTGCCCGGCTGAAATAATAGTTCCTTTTATAACTGTAAATAATAAAAGCATCGTATAGGTTCTGCCTTGGCAATGCACCGTAACAGGAATCCAAGTACTTAAACGATTTTTCCGGTCCTTCTTGTTGTTCAATCTTAAAAGCTATCGAATCCGCTTTTTGCAGGGCACTGGTTTCTATATCGTTCCTTTCAGATGGGTTGCAGCCGCCCCACACAAAAAAAGCAATAGCCAAACAAAGAACCAGTTTGGGCTGTTTATATAAATTCTGTTCATTTAGGCTATCACCACCCATACGGCATTGGATTTATTGTCCATTTTACAACTACGGTTTACAGCAGAGCCATTAAGCAGCAATGCTGGTATAAAAATGAGTGTATAGTTTAGGGAAATGTCGTGGTGAGGGTACAAAACTAGTATAAATAACATAACCACGGTAATAAAATCTTTTGTTTTTGGGATAATATAGTATATATACTAGTTATAATTAGTATTTTTTTTATCCCTCTCTACTATTAAAGCTCGTCCTTAGTTACAGGTGGTGTTACAGGTTGGCAGGTTCAACTCCATTAGCATTTTTGGGGATGCACCTACCATTAAAAAACAGTATTACTGCTACCACCTATTTGTAAAAACATTACACTTTTAGTCTGTTTGGGTTAGCATAACAGAAAAGGTTATGAAAATGATGTAGTTATGGATTTGAAGGAGTTGGTTCCAAAAAAGTAAATCAACCGCAATGGTTTTATGGGTATTTCTTTTTGCAGGTAAGCAGGTTTCGTTCTGTACGGTTTTTTGTATGTACGATGGCTGGCACCTTCCATTGTTTCCTGCTTTCTATTGAATTTATAACACATCGTAAAAATTATTGAACTGCATACCATGTTGGGATATATGTAATAAAATGTTTGAAACAGTAGATAGAATTTTTTAGAAATAAGGCATATACATATGAAAATGATTTTTATACTGGTCCGGTCGGCTTTGGTCCTCGTACTATCATTGCATTTATTGGGTACCACTGTTCAGGCACAGATTTGCCCCAGTAACGGACTCGTTTATGGCATAAACTTTACCGGTGCCAATCAGCTGCAGGCAAGGGATGCCGTTACTTTTGCCCTTGTAAGGGCTTATAGTATGGCCCCTGCCTCATTTGCGGCGGCTATCAACAAAACGGATGGGCTGTTTTATTATGTAACGAACAATGCCAATGTAAGTAATCCCAACCTTTTCAGGCTCAATCTAAATACGGGTGCTGTTTCGCCCAGCAGTTGCACTTTGCCTTCCCTTTCAGGTGGCGATTATTATATATCCGGCGGTAGCGATGTATCGGGAAACCTGTATTTTATTACCGACCACGGCAAGGCCTGTTATAGAATCAACCCTACCACATCCTGTGCCGTTACAACGCTTTGGAGCCCTGCAAATCCTGTTATCGAAGACCCCATGCGGCCATCCGGTGTCAATTTCGCTGGCGATTTTAAGAATATGGTGATAGATGCCAACGGAAACCTGTTGATTATTGATGCGTTTAATCACCATTTGTGGTTGGTAAACCCAAATACGCGGCAGGCAACTTACCGTGGATATCTTCAGTTTACGGGAACAGCATCGGATGTGTATTATGCAAACAATGGCACCCTGTATGCATCTACCATGGATTATGGTGTTTACAGGATTGACCCGGTTACGCTAATAGGTACTTCTGTCAGTAGTTACAACACAACAGAATTTGTGGCTTCTCCTTGCGAAGCAAGTGTATTGCCTCCCATGGTTACGCCGCCCACATGTGATTCAAGCATTATGTATGCAGTAAACGGAAACTCTTTAATCAAAATCAACTCAACTACTTTTCAGCCCGTAAGCACCTATACGCTTCCGTTTACTACCTCTTCCGTTGCATGGTCAACCAATGGTATTGTATATACGGTAACCAGTGCAACAGGTGCAGTCAACCCACCTGTGTATGGATTTAATTCTTCAACCGGATCGGTGTTCAATACAGGCTGCACCTTGCCCACATTAACAGGAAGCGGGGAGTATTATATAAGTGGTGCAGCAGATGCTTCGGGCAATATCTATTTTGTGAGTGATCATGGAAGAACATTTGTAAAGCATAATCCTGCAACCTGTACCAATACCATCCTTTGGCAAAATACTGCCATAACTACTAGCGGGGCACCTCCAGCAGGAATCAATTTCAATTCAGATTTTCTGGATGTTACTATAGATCGCAATGGCGACTATTATTTTGTTGCAGAGAATAACCGTGATTTGTGGCAGGTGAGGGCCGGTACCACTACCGCAATATACCGAGGAAGGTTTTCTGGTGCCGTAGCAGGTAAAACATTGACCGATATTGTTTTCTCGGGTGGTAACATGTATGTGACATCTTCCAATGGCGGGGTATATTTAGTGAACCCAGTTACGCTTTCCACTTCGCTTGTTTCAGGAACCGGCTCATTGAACTATTCAGATGCAGCATCTTCCTTCTGTTCTACAATACCCCTTGAAAAGGATACGGATCGTGACGGTGTACCCGATTGGAAAGATATTGACGACGACAATGATGGTATAACCGATTTGAACGAAAGTGGCGGTTATGACCCGCTTGCCGACTGTGATGGCGATGGTATACCCAACTATCTAGACCCGACCCCCGGTTGCGTAACTCCGGCTGGTAATGACCCTTGGGGCGTTCCTTACAAACCATTAATATGGTCGGACTGTAATGGTGATGGCATCAATGACTTTTTTGATTGGGATAGGGACGGTATCATTAACGAATTGGATCTGGATAGTGACAATGATGGTATATTGGATGTGCAGGAGGCAAGACCCAATGGTATTGCCGTAACATCTACTCTCAATGGCATGATAACGGGTACGGATGCAGATGGCAACGGATTGTTAAGCAGTTATGACAATGGCAATAGCAACCCCGTATTAAATGGCATTGGTGCACAGGATCTTGATAGGGATGGAACGCCTAACTTCTTGGATATGGATAGCGATGGTGATGGCATAACCGATGCTACTGAAGCTTTAGGCATTTACGACACGGATGGTCTTGCCAACGGTACCGATACCGATGGTGATGGCGTGCGTGCAGAAAACTTTGGTTCCAATGCCGCTTCAACAGCCGATAACATCAATGGTTTTGGTGCAAAAGGCTTTACACTGCTTGATACCGATGGCGATGGCAAGCCCAATGCATATGATATAGACAGCGACAACGACGGTATTACCGACAATACGGAGGGACAGCCTACCTGTACCAACAAACTGCCTTCCATGAATGATTGCGATGGTGATGGTGTGGACGACAGTTACGACATTATAGGTGGATGTGCTGCCTGCATACGTTCCAGTGGTGGTATTACCCCTTACGATAAAGATGGCGATGGTACGCCCGATTACTTGGACACAGATACCGATAATGATGGAATAAGCGATATTTACGAGGCTACCACAATTCCCGATGGTAACGGTGGGCATACTTTTCCTGGCCCTAATTATTGGATGGGTGCCGCTGGTGATGCAGATGGGGATGGGCTGATGGACTATTTTGACGGCTTCAACATAAAGACAGAGACAACCAATTTTCCCTATAATGTAATTACCAACAACCTGGGTACAAATGGTGTATGGGCAACACCCAACCCTACGGGCAGTAATGCACAGGTACCCGAAAGCGATGGTCTTGGTGGCTGCCCCGGTGGCGGGGAAAGGGACTGGCGTTCTTCCAGCATGATACTGCCTGTTGTTTTAGCTGGGTTCAGTGGCAACCTCAATGGCAATGCGGTTTTGCTAAGCTGGGCAGTTACTGGGGAGGTAAACATGCTACGTTATGAAGTGGAGCGGAGCAACGATGCCATGACCTATATAAAAGTAGCCACCGTAAATGCAACAGGTTCATCAATAGCCAAAACCTACACGGCAACAGACCTTATTGGCAATCTTTCTGCAACCACTGTTTACTACAAACTGAAAATGATTGACAGGAACGGTTCGGTCAAGTACAGCAACATTATTGCGTTTGACAGGAAGAAGACCATGAATACGGTTTCTGTTCATCCCAACCCTGCAAGTACCCATTTTACAGTTACCATTAAAAGCGGTAAAGAAACAAACAGCATTATTAGGATTACCGATATACTGGGCAAAATAATATTTACCAGGAACGTGAAATTGTTGTCAGGCATCAACGTAATACCTTTTACGGACATAGAAAGGCTAAATAATGGTGTGTATAGCGTGTTGGTTTTAACGGACGAAAACGCGGTAATTGAAAAATTACTGATTAATCGATAGTTTTAAAACGCTCCTTTTCTAAAAAAGCCCCACAATTTGTGGGGCCTTTTTGCGTTACGGGTGGCTTCATAAAAAAATCATTTGCAGCAGATAGGCTGTTTTACTAAGTTTGCAACCAATTTCATCCTCAATATTCAATGTAAAAAGCCATTGGTAGTATCTAATGGACGAATATGCCCTCAGCATATTTATTATTAAAATACATTCCCCCAATCTCCTGGTTATCCAAAATCAAGTAAAACGAATTGTAACTGTCTTTCCATGCATGCCATTATGCTGTGTGGAAAAATAGCGGTAATTGTATTTAACTTGTTGAAATTCAAGTTGTTTTGAAATGACGCTATATGATGTCCTTTCAAATGGCAAAAAAAACAAAGCGGACATTGAACACTTGCTTTTTCTCAGTAAGTCATCAATAGCTACAATGAGTAAATAGGACTTTTTCTAGTTGTGCATAGTAATTCTACTAGTAACTGGTTAAAAATCATAGTAATCGCAGTTTAGTTTTGCAAAAATTCGATTGAATAGAATAATTACTAGTAAAAAATAAAAAAAGTACTAATTGTTTACAACCAAAAACAATTTTTACTCGTCTGATTGAGTGAGAGTGCCTAAAAAGGGTTGATTGATAACCACTAAAGTCAAATCCGGGGGCCTTTCAAAGGAAATTTTATTAAAGAAGTTATGACCACCACCACCACCACCACCAGTGTACTTTCAAAAAAAGTAGCACAAGTAATCATGGGTTTGCTCATGATTGCTGCATTTTCTAATAAGTCGTTCGGACAGAATGTTTATTATTTAAGCAACGAAACATTCCCGAATGCCTACAACAATTCGGCTACCGGAAACCAGAATACTACTTTTACTGGTAGTACCGGTACATGGACATCCTACTCCAATAGGTCATATGCGTCTGTGGCCGTAATCAACTACTATTACAACTGGTCGTCTCCAAACTGTCTGTTCATTAAGAACTTCAAGGGTACTTCGGCTTCAACCGCACAAGCCACATCGCCTGCAATTAATTTGTCAGGCTATTCTTGTTCTCCAAAAGTTTGGTTGAGCCTGAATTTTGATGTAAGCAAACTGGACGGTAGCAACACCGGTACCGTGTATAAGATAGAATTTTCTAAAGATGGTGGTACAACATGGGCAACTGTTCAGCAACAAACTGCTGCCCAATTAAAAGCAAACTATTCCGGTTCTGGCTTCAACAACAGCTCCATAGCAATTACCAGCGATTATTTGGTTAGCAACTTTAAATACAGGATCACAGGTAGCTCGCCTGCAAACTCATCTTACGATTGCGAAATCTATTTTGATGACTTACAGATTCTTGCCGAGCCATGTAGAACTTCATGGACCAATAGCTGTACCGATAACAAAAATGTTGACTTGTACTCAAAAGGCATGAAAAATAGTTGTGCCAGCGGTTCTCTGGGTTGGACCAATATCGGCTCTGCCGAAGGTCTGAACATGACCAACGCCACTAAAGTGGTTGCCTATGTGTCAATGTCCGAAACAGGTGCACCGGGCCAAACAGTTACCGTAAGGGCAAAAAATGCTGCGGGTACCGTATTGCAATCGGTAACTGCAACGCTTGTAAACAACCAAGACGATCCGAGCGACATCAATATTTACGAAGCAACTTTTACCACCTTAACCAACATTGCAAGCTTTGAAGCCAGCATTAGTGGTGCATGTTCCTTAACATCATCTACCAATCCTAGTTACATTGCCAATGGTTTAGGTTTGGCCGTATTCAGGAGCAGCGTAACAGGTATGTACAACCAAGGCGAACTGAAATATTGGGGTGCACCGGGCAATGGTACCTGGGATTACTACAGGTGGTTCGATTTGCCATCTACCTCTTATACAAAAGTGGTTACCGTACAGGTTGGCATAAGCGGGCTTACTGCTACCAATGGTAAACTGGCCAGGATAAAAATTGACTACACCAATACTGCCGGAAGCGGCGTAACCAAAGTGGTTGATGTAACCGGCAATGGTTCCAATGGCGACAGGATTACTTTGAAGAACATTGTATTGACTGATGTTAATGCCTCTTCAACTGGCTTAACCGTATATACCGACCAATCTGCTACCAACAACGATGTGTACAGCCTGGATGCGATCAAAGTATCAACTTCATGCTCTGCTCCTTTAAACCTGGGTAATATTGTTTGGTACGATGCAGATAATAACGGCTTGAAAGGATCGAGCGAATCTGTGATTGTTGGTGCAACCGTAAAAGTGTACAACGACGACAATGGTGACAACGTACCAGATGGTGCCGCCATTGCTACAACAATGACAAATTCTAGCGGTGTGTATGCATTTCAAGGCCTTGCTCCTGGCAAATACATTGTAGGCGTGGTACTTCCTGCGGGTTATGCTGCAGGTGCTACAACTACTACCAGCAGCAATCCTGACAACGATACCGACAACGACAACAATGGTGTTAATTTAACCAGCGACGGTAAAGAAATCCGTAGCAACTACATTACCCTGTCTGTAGGTGGCGAACCTGCAACTGCGGTAGATGGTGATGGTACAAATGGTAACCTTACAATGGACTTTGGTTTATCCTTAAACACTACTGGTCCATGTTCCGGTGCATTTAACCCAACTTACACTGCACAAGGTTACGATCTCTTCATACAACAAGGATTGACACTGGTAGGTGGCCATACCGATGGTTCAGTTGCGGCAGGTGGTAACCTTACATTAAATGGTGCTTCTGTTTTGGCAATGAACAATTCAGGTTCATACCCTAACGGTTACAATAACGACAATAACTATTCTGTTGTAATTGGCGGCAGGATGGTCTATACATCTGGCGGGTTAACGTATGTAAACAACGGTAACATCAAATTGGCCAGCACAACTGGTTCAACCGTATGGGATACTGACCCTAATGGTGCTTCTGTAAACCTGAGGATTACATCAAATGCATCCACTGGCTTTACGGCATACAACAGTACACCTGCTTTGCAATTAAATGGCCAGCAAGCTGCAAGTACAGTAACTACGCCTCCAAGCGGTCTGGACTTTACCAATTCATTTACTACCATGGTAGCAAATGCAACAACCATGTCTGGTTACTCTGCATCATCTCCATGCTCTGCTTCTTTAAACATTATTACAGTAAGCGGTACAACGCCAACCATTACTTTGGCAGCCAATAAAGTAAACGTGGTAAATATTACTGGTGCCGCATTCAATGCCATAACACAAATAACATATACTACGGCACCTACTTCTACCAGCCCGTTAATCTTCAACATTAACCAAACTGGTAGCTTTACCCTTACTTCTCACAATATTGCTGGCCTTGCCAATACCGATGGTAAATACATTATCTATAACTTGTACAACAACACTGGTACAATTACAGTTAATGCAAGCAACACAATCATTGGTACCCTGTTTGCACCTTCTGCAACAGTGGTATGGAATGGCAGCAATAACTTAGAAGGGCAAATCATTGCCAAGAGTGCTTCATTGAATGGTGGCGAGATACATAGCCAGATATTCAACGCATGTTTGCCAAACTGCCTGCCTTCTATCAGCATCAGCGGTAACGTGTACGATGCCATCATTTCTTGTACGCCTACAGTTGTGGGCGGTGTAAAAACCAATGTCAACAACACATTGTACGCAAACTTGGTAGGTACAGACAATAAAGTAGTGGCAAGTGTAGCTGTAACAAGTACTGGTACATTCACTTTCTCCAGTGTTGCTGGCAACACCAACTATAATATTATACTTACATCCGGTTCAAGAACTGCCGGCTCCACTTTAACTGCAGCGGCACTACCTTCTAACTACCAAAGTGTAATGGAATACTTAGGCACTGGTGCCGGTAACGATGGTACACCTAACAGCATACTGGCTGTTGCTACCGCTGCTACCAGCATTACCAATGCAAACTTTGAAATAGCAAAAGATACCGATGGTGATGGCATACCTGACTACATTGATATTGACGATGACAATGATGGTATTACCGACTTGAATGAAAATGGTGGTATAGACCCATTAGGCGATTGTGATTGCGATGGCATACCCAACTATTTGGATACGAACAATACTGGTAGCTGCACCTTTACTTTTACCGACTGTAACGGCGACGGCATCAACGACCTGTTTGACTGGGATAGGGATGGTGTGATGAACCAAGTGGATTTGGATAGCGACAACGACGGCATACTGGATGTTGTTGAAGCACGTACCACAAAAAATATTGTGATTGTAAACGGTATGATTACCGGTACCGATGCCGATAAGAATGGTTTGTTAAGCGGTGGTGGCACAGGAGCAGTTGATAACGGTAGCGGCTTTAACAACCCAATGGCAAACGGTTTGATACCACAGGATCTGGACAAAGACGGTTTTCCTAACTTCCTTGACCTGGATAGCGATGGCGATGGCCTTACTGACAAAACAGAAGCCTTGGGTGTATATGATACCGATGGTTTGGCCGATGGAACCGATACCGATGGTGACGGTGTACGCAGCGAGAACTTTGGTTCAACAGCCGCTGCAACTGCAGACAACATCAATGGTTTTGGTGCAAAAGGTTTGACCCTGCTTGATACCGATGGCGATGGCATACCTGATTGTTATGATATTGACAGCGACAACGATGGTATTACCGATAATGCAGAAGCACAGGCTACCTGCTCTTACAAACTTCCTGTAGGTACCGATTGTGATGGCGACGGTGTGGATGACTCCTACGATGCTACCAGCAAATGCGTTACATGCGTAAGAAGCTCTGCCGGGTTAACGCCTTATGACAAAGATGGCGACGGTACACCAGACTATCGTGACCTTGATACAGATAATGACGGTGCACCGGATATTTACGAAGGGCACACCATTCCAGGTACAGGTGGACACACGATACCACCAAACAATTACTGGACAGGTGCAACAGGCGATGCAGATGGTGATGGATTAATGGATTATTTCGATGGCTTCAATATGAACACGGCTACAGCCAACTATTGGAGAAACGTAATTAACAATAACATGGGTAATGGTGGTTCTTGGGATACTGGCACTGGTGGTACAGGCAGTATCTCTCAATTGCCAGAAAGTGATGGTTTGGGTGGCTGCTCCAACGGTGGTGAAAGGGATTGGAGAACAACCACCATCCTCCCTGTGTCATTGTTGTCATTTACCGGCAATCTAAACAACAATACCACCAAGCTAACTTGGGCAGTTACTCAGGAAATAAACATGAACTACTATGAAGTGGAACGTAGTTTGGATGGTACCAATTTCACCAAAGTAGGGGCAAGCATATATGCTATCAATGCCAACGCCACTACATCAACCATTACTTACAACTTTAACGACGATGTAAGCAACCTGGCTGGCACAGTAGTGTACTATCGCTTAAAGATGACAGAAAAAGGCGGTTCTTACAGAAACAGCAATGTCATTAGCTTTAAGCTCAACAATAAGATAAAAGAAAGTATAGCAGTGAATCCAAACCCTGCCGTATCTTACTTCACCTTAAAAATAAATGCAACCAAAGATGCAGTAGCTACCGTAAGGGTAATGGACATGATCGGAAAAGTACTCATCAGCCAAACCAACAAAGTACAAATTGGTACAAATGCATTTACTTTCAATAATATCAGTAACTTTAGTGCAGGTACATACAATGTACAAGTGGTTATTGACGGTGTACTATACAACGAAAAATTAATTGTTACAAAATAGAGATATTGATCCCTATGACTTCAAAAAGGCTTCTGTACAAACGGAAGCCTTTTTTATTGCCACTCACACAGTTTGTCCAAAAAATAATCTGGGCTTATGTAACTTCCGCCACTAATTATTTATTGCCATGACAAAATCTATCGCTGTACTAACAACTGCACTACTGTTTGCCCACACCATTGCCCATGCACAAAAGAAAAGCCTATCCTACGATCAGGCATTTAAAAATGGCAACACCAACATCAGCAAACAACTGCCCAAAGAAATTAAATGGATAGATGACGAACATTACTACATAACACAGAAAGATGCAAAAGATGGCAGCACGAAAAATATGTCTGTTGATGTTAAAACAGGCAACACTACAGAATACTCCTTGCCCTTTAATCAAAAAGTAAGGGAAGATATCAGCTTTCCCAAAGAGGCTAAAAATCTTACCTATGCACCCAATGAAAAATTGGTGGCCTATACATTAGGCAACAACCTATACACAATGGATCTTGACACAAAAAAAACAACACAGCTCACCTTCGATGGCAACGACTCCATCATGAACGGCTACGCATCATGGGTGTATTACGAAGAAATACTCGGCCGGGCAAGCAAATACAAAGCCTTTTGGTGGAGCAACGACAGCAAGCATATTGCCTTCATGCACTTTAACGACAGCAACGTACCTGTGTTTCCTATTTACGTGTCCACCGGGCAACATGGCTATCTTGAAAACGAACGCTATCCCAAAGCTGGCGACAGGAACCCGCAAGTAAAAATCGGCATCGTTGGTATAGACAACCCAACCATTACCTGGGCCGATTTTAACGAACAGGACGACCAGTATTTTGGTACGCCCATGTGGACAGGCAACAACCAGTTCTGGGTGCAATGGATGAACCGTGGACAAGACAATCTTAAATTATTCAACATAGACCTCAACAATGGCAGCAAGACAGAACTATACGATGAAAAACAAACTACATGGATAACCCTGGATGATGAAAGGATTGATTTCTTACCCAGTGGCAAAGGCTTCATCCTAAAAAGCGACAAAACAGGTTGGGCACAATATTACCTGCACGACTTAAGTGGAAAGCTCATCAATCCTATAACCCAAGGCGAATTCACAGTGGGGGACATTGTTAAGATAGATGAAAAAGAGAAGTCCATTTACTTTACTGCACGCAAAGAAAACTCCGCACGTTGGGATTTTTACATGGCCACACTCGATGGTAAAAAAATGGTACGGCTATCGTTTGGCAACTATTCCTTTGCCGACATCAAGCTATCGCCCAACAACAGATACTATATCGCTACCTACTCCAATATTGCCACACCACCTGCTATTGCAGTAATCGACAATAAAGGCAACGTGATACGTGAACTGGCCAATGCAAAAGGAGCAGAGTTCGAAAGCTACAACCTGCCCAAAAAAGAAATCCTGCGTGTAAAGAGCGATGATGGCCTCTTCGACCTGCCAGTATCCATTACCTATCCCATAAACTTCGATGCCAATAAAAAATATCCTGTACTGGTAAGCATTTATGGCGGTCCCAATGCTGGCACTGTCTACGACACCTGGCGATTGCTGCCAACAGATGCATGGTGGGCACAGGAGGGCCTGATACAGGTTGCAATAGACAATAGGAGCAGTGGCCACTTTGGCAAAAAAGGCATGAACTATATTCACCGCCAACTGGGCAAATACGAAATAGAAGATTTTATGGCAGTAGGCAAATGGCTTAAAAAACAAAACTGGATGGACACTTCCAAGCTATGCATAACAGGCGGCAGCTTTGGTGGCTACATGACCTGCATGGCACTTACTTACGGTGCCGGCGTGTTCAATTACGGTATTGCAAACGCAGCGGTAACCGACTGGCAACTGTACGATACACATTACACGGAACGTTTTATGGACCAGCCTTCCGAAAACCCCGATGGTTACAAAAAAACATCCGTACTAACCTATGCCAACCAATACAAGGGACTGCTTAGGATTGTACATGGCACTTCCGACGACAATGTGCATTTGCAAAACAGCATACAGCTCATCAACAAACTGGAAGACCTCAAAAAGCATTTTGAATTGATGCTCTACCCCGGCGAAAGACACGGTATCAGCGGGGCAAAAGGCTTGCACAACAGAACGGAAGCCTACCAGTTTTACTACAACAATCTATTGAACAAACCAATGCCACAGGATTTCTGGAAGCCATAATACCATGTTGCCAACAACAGTACCTTGGTCGGCTTCCGTGGCGTCGCACCCATCAGCTTATATACAAATACGGGCCTTTACCAAAGCGTACGCAACAACCGCTTCATAACCTATAAAACAAAATGCGTAACACCCGTTACGCATTTTGCTTTATATCAATCAACCAATTAACTAATAAACTAAGTAACTAATCAAACCAATCAACCTTCTTTTACCTATTCAACAAATCAAAATGCAACGCACCAAAATTCTGTAAAGAAGACAGTTTAAGGTCTGCAGCACCAAAACGCTCATCCTTCTGCTGGCTATGGTGCGGCACAATTACACATTTCATTTTTGCAGCTTTCGCAGCAATCATTCCATTGAACGAATCCTCAAAACAGATGCACTCATAAGGGTTGCTCTGCAATTGCTCCGCACAGTTCAGGTACACCTGCGGGTGCGGTTTGCCATAGGGCAAATGCTCTGCAGAAGCAGTGGCGGAAATGTACGGACCAATACCCGTAAGCTTTACTGCCACATCAATCAGCCTTTGCGGCGATGAAGAAGCCAGCCCTATCTTGAAATGCTTCTCGTGAAAAAAGTTCACGATATAATGCACGCCAGGCATCATTTTGCCTTCATGCTCCACTTTGTCAATCACAATGTCTATAATGTTCTTCTCCGCCCTTGCCAATTCCTCATCGCCAATATTGAAATGCCTGAACCACCACTGCACAAACTCCCTCGTACGCAGGCCGGTAGTGGTAAGGTACTGCTCATTGCTAAGGCTAACGCCATACTGTTTAAAAACCTCGTCTGTTGCCTGCTCCCATAAAGGTTCGCTGTCAACAAGCAGGCCATCCATATCAAAAATCACTGTATTTAACTGCATGTAATTCTATTGTAGCCGCAAATGTATTGGCTATTGGCCGATAGAAAATTTTATCTGCAAAAATCTCATGTGCCAATCAAGAAACCATTCCTTAACCAGTAGTCAGTGTGCCCTTATCGGGGCTATTTTTTTGATTGGGGCCAAATGAACTATTAGATACGTTTTTACATATTTTTGCCCATCAATTTTAAACTAGTTGAAATGACAATTGAACAATTTAAGGAATTAGCATTCGAGAAAAAATTATTGGAACTGAAACACAACGGCAACCTACTTGGCTCTTACGAAAGGGCAGACGAAAGCGGAAGTACAAGGGTACCCGGCGATATTTATGAACTGCATGACTTTTGGGTTTACCTAAGCGAAGACGAACAAACAGTGGTGCCTTCCAGAAGGAACCCGTTATAAATATATTCTGGCATGGGTTGGTACATATAGCTTCCGGTTACTACAATAAAGCTATATAACATACCTGTATTGCTTAAAAAAGAGTGGCTCACTTTCTTGAAGTGAGCCACTCTTTTTTAAGCCACTATCAATGCGGCAGTTTGTCCCTAAAAAATCCATACACCCAGGTACCCGCAATGGCACTTAACAGGGGTACGGCAATTATTAAAAAGCCTGCACTAATCTGTGCAAACAATGGCCCAGGGCAGGCACCTGTTAATGCCCATCCAAAACCAAACAGCAGCCCACCAATCACCTGCCCCTTATTGAACTTCTTTTTATGAAACACCACTTCTTCGCCATAAATGGTCTTGATGTTGAAACGTTTGATCAACTGTACCGAAATAATGCCAACTACCACGGCCGTGCCTATTACACCAAACATATGGAAGCTTTGCAGCCTGAACATTTCCTGTATCCTGAACCATGAAATGATTTCGGTTTTTACAAATGCAATCCCGAAAACAATACCCACCAATAAGTACTTCACATTATGGTACCACTTATGTTGTTGTATGTGCGGTTCGTTGATACCTTCCGTGTCCAAGGAACATTTCTCAAGGTCCACGTTTTCGCTAACGGCCTGCACCGTACTGTTTACAATGGCCATACAGTTTATAATTTAAGAATAAATGGTAAAATAAGGTTTGCCATAATAAAACCACCTGCCATAAAACAAATGGTAGCAATTAAGGAAGGCAGCTGCAAATTGCTAAGCCCCATAATGGAATGTCCACTTGTACAGCCACCAGCATAGCGGGTTCCGAAGCCTACTAGAAAACCGCCAACAACAAACAGTAACAGGCCCTTTAAAGAGAATAGTGTATGTATGTTGAAAAGGTCCGCAGGCATTAATTTGCCATAGTCATGAATGTTGTAGCTACTTAATTCCTGCACCAGTTTGGGGTTTACCTGTACAGGCTGCCCATTACTTAAATAGGTTGATGCAATCCATGCTCCTATAACAATGCCACCAACAAAAAACAGGTTCCATATTTCTTTTTTCCAATCGTATTGAAAGAAAGGGATTTTTGCTGGCAGGCATGCGGCACATATATGGCGAAGGTTGGATGATATGCCAAAATGTTTATTGCCCAATAATAGTAAGGCCGGTACGGTTAGGCCTATTATCGCCCCGCCTGCATACCATGTCCAAGGCTGTTTCAAAAAATCTAACATAACTGCCCGTAATTTTTAATGGGTTGAATGAATTATGCCCTGCCTTGTTTTTGCATGTCGCAATTTTCACCCAAGCACCTTTGGGGTCTAAAAAAACCGGTCACAATCATGGCAATACCAAAGCCAATGGCAATATAGGATTGATAAATGATACCGATTGTTACAAATGCACCACCCAATACCCAACGCAATATCCTGTTGAACCAGATAATGATTTTGATTTGCTTATTGGTAAGTGATTGCTGCATCATGATCATACAAATGTATGCAGTTGCCGGTTGGCTTTGCAAGACTTCGTTGCTTAAACTGTGTTAAACAAGCTGGTCAATCTGTTTTTGAATGGTATGCCTGTCTGTTCTTGTTTTGGCAAGGCCCAAAGCCTTTTGGTAATTGTTTTTTGCTTTCTGGTTGTCAATGCCCTTGTAGAGTTCGCCCAATAATGTGTAGTAAAAATGGTTGTCTGTCAGTTGCAGTTTCTCTGCTTCTGCAATGGCTTCCTGCTTGCTGTTTGCCTTGGATAGTGCATAGGTTCGGTTCAATGCGGCAATGGGCGAATATTCTAACTGCAACAATTGGTTGTACAGTTGCAGGATGCTTTCCCATTTTTCTTTGGTATCGGCTTTTATGGTATGCCAATAGGCAATGCCTGCTTCTATATGGTATTTGGAAATGCTTGCTCCCGTAGATGCTTGGTTGAAGAAATAGGTTCCTTGTGTAATCAAATCATGGTTCCACAACTGCTCGTCTTGCTCATGGTACAATACGGCTTCGCCCTGTTTGTTCATCCTTGCTTCAAACCTGGATGCGTGGAAGCACATTAAAGACATCAGTGCATTTACTTGGGGAAGATTGGTTTGTCCGTTTTCAATCAGCAGATACGTGAGCCGCATTGCTTCTATGCAAAGGTCCTTACGCAATACCGTATCCTGACTTTCCGAATAATAACCCTCACTGAAAAGCAGGTACAGGGTTGTTAAAACAGTTTCAAGCCTTTTGTTGATGGCTGCTGGTGGAGGAAACTCAATGGGTATCCTCTCTGCCCGCAATTTTTCCTTTGCCCTGAAAAGCCTTTTGTTGATGGTTTCTTTATTGGTCAAAAAGGCACCGGCAATTTCATCAATACCAAAGCCGCATAGTATGCGTAGCGAGAGCCCTATCTGTGCCTCAACTGCAATGGCAGGATGGCAAATGGCAAACAGCATCTGCAACTGGCTGTCTGTAATGTTCTCTTCTGATAGGTCAACCTGTATTTCTTCCACTGTTGTAACAGCCTGTACTTGCCCGGCAACTTTTTGGGTAAACACGGCATGATGGCTACAATAGTTCTTGGCCTTGTTTTTTGCAACGGCATACAGCCATGCGGTAGGGTTGGCAGGCAGCCCTTTAAAGCTCCATGTTTCCACGGCCGATAAAAAAGTATCGCTTGCAATGTCCTCAGCAATCTCTATGTGCTCCATGCCAAACAGCTTGCATAACACGGCTGTTATCTTCCTGAACTCTGTCCTGAACAAATGCGGTATCAGTTCCTGTTGTTCCATAAGCGAAAAAAGGCAGTGGCCCGGTTTGCAGACCAAAGCAGCCGGGCCATTGCCATAAAGGTCTTTGTGCAATACAAAGGCCTTGGTTTGTTGTGGGCTTACAATGGGTTTACTTCCCTTATTTCTACATTGCCGCCCATTTGCAATATGGGGCAGCCTTTTGCAAGTTCGGTAGCTTCTTCCAACGAGCTTGCCCTTACCATTGTATAGCCTCCAATGGATTCCTTTATTTCGGTGTAAGGCCCATTGGTTATTATATTATTGGGCCTTAGTACTGCACCGGTTGTCTTTAAGCGGTTGCCCCTGTCTACCAGTTTGTTTTGTGCTGCAATGCCTGCAACCCAGTCCATCCACTTCTTTGTTGCGGCTTGTGCTTCTTCTGGTGTGCCTGTTGGCATTGCACCGTAATCTGTCCTGAATATGAATAAGAAATCGTTCATGGTTCTTGTGTTTAATTTGTTGGGGAATTTTGTTAATGGATGCCATCGCCTTTGGCAATCTTTCTTACTTCAACGCTGTTGCCTTCGCCTTGCAGTACAGGACAGCCTTTTGCAAACTCCACTGCTTCATCAACAGAGTCTGCCTTTACCATAATGTAGCCGCCAATGGTTTCTTTAATGTCACCAAAGGGCCCATTGGTAACCATGTTGTTGGGTCTTACTACTTTGCTGTCTTCAAAAGGCAGGCCATTGCCGCCGCTAAACTTGTTCTGGGCCGCAATGCTTCCAATCCAGTCCATTGTCTGTTTCATCCAAATCTGCAACTGTTCGGGCGAGGCAACTTTGTTGCCATCTTCATGCCTGAAAATCAAAATGAATTCGTCCATTTCGTGTAGGTTTTAGTTGTTATTAAATAATGCGTACACTTTAATAACAAACAGGGCAAACGATATTGGACAAATTAGGCAATATTTTTTTGATGGTGCTGCAATTTCTTCTTCCGCATTTTTAGGTACAGTATCAAACCTATGGCTACCATGGCAATTTGTGCCATTGCCCAGAACATGGTACTGAAATCCTTGATGGGCTTGCCTGCCCATGCCATGAACTCATGCTTGTGCAGCAAGGCAAAACTGTAGCCCTCCAACACATCCTTATCATTTACCCTTAAGGCCAGTTTGCCCGAAGCTGTTTCCACATAGTAACGTTCATTGCTGTTGGTTGCATAGCTTACTTTAAATACGGGCAGGCGTTTATTGATAAAGCCATACTCATCGCCAAACTTTGTAATGGCCTGTACACGCTGTATATCCGCAGTTGTGTGCTTACTGAATTGGGTGGCCAGGTATTCGGCATACCTTGTTTGGCCTTGTGGCAGTATGCTGTAATTATTGGCATTTATATACATGGCAGCGGGGGCGGGCACTTCTTTTGTTTTCATCAGGTCTTTGCTTGCCTGTTGCTTGTTTTGCTGCCTGGTATTAACCTGCCAGTAGGTTTGGTTGTTGATGCTTACCATGCTGGTATTGGTTATTGGGGCCTGTACAGCAGCTTGCAGTTTTTCTATATCAAAATTTGTATGGGCAGTAGTAAACCAATGTTCGTCGTAAAAGCTGCTCCTGTCATCTGCTTTCAATTTGGCAAAAGCATGGTAGCAGCCGCTAAAGGTGAACATTAGTGTAAACAACGAAATGGCAACGGAAACATAGCGGTGGTTGTTTCTTGCCCTTACAGTGGTATTGCCCTTTGCCTTTTTGCTTTTTGTAATAAAGAAAATATATAGCCCCATAAGGCTTGTAATCAATGCAAGGGCGGTAAGCAATATTTCAACAATCAATTTCCCCTTGCCCAAGAAATTCAGCCAGCTCCAGGTATGGAACAGGGTGAATACTTTATCAAACACTGCCCGCTTGTTATCCATGGCAAAGGCAAAACGGTCCTGTGTGGTTTCCACATACACCCTTATGCCGTCTACACGGTCAAAGCTTACCCGTTGCACGGGCAATAGTTTGTTTACTGATTTGTATTCTTCATTAAAAGCGGTAATGGTGGATACGTCCCTTACTTTACTGCCTTTTGTATTATTAAGTACACAGGTTGTGGCAGCATCACAGCAGTCATGTGCCGATGCTGTTGATGGGGCTTGTGCAATTGCATGTGCCGTATCGGGTTTGCCCATCCCTTCCAAAAACTGTTTGGCAAGGTATTGTGCATACAACCATTGGCCTTGTGGCAACAGTTTGCCATTATGGGTACTTATATAAAATGGTTCTTTTTGCCTGCCTTGTTGCACCTGGTAAAACCAGTTGGTATCAATATGTACCAAACGGAAATTGGTAAATGAATCAATATGGTTTTGTAGCAATGCCTGTTGCAAGGATACTTTTATCTTGTTGCTGTCAATGGCTTTGGGCATTAACCATTGCGTTGCTACCTGTGGGCGTATGGTTGTCATAATGGGGTGCATGAAACCACTGGCAGCCCATAGCACAAGTGGTGCAGCAATAATGAGCGATAAGTTACGGTGCCATGTATAGATATATTTTTTCATCTTATTGCTTTAATGCTTTCCAAATTTGTATGCAATACCAAAGGTTATTTCCCTTGGGTCGCCAAGGTTATAGGAGTAGGAGCCATTGCCGCTAGCCGTGGCATTCTTGCTGGCAAATGTTGAGTAGTATTGGTTAAAGATGTTCAATGTGTTTATCCATATATCCACTGCCTTTATCTGATAGCCTATGCGAAGGTTCACTACATCGAAACCCTTGTAGGTAAAATTGTTGAAGTCGTCCATGAAATATTTTCCTTGATGTTGCCACTCTGCACCAATGCGGAAGCCCTTGATGTATCTGGGTTTGTAAACAATTTCTGCATTGCTGGTAAAATGTGGGGCAGCACTTATTTCCTTGCCACTAAAATCAACACCTTTTACAATATTGTCTGTGTAGGTATGTTTGGCATTGGTGCCGCTAAAGCGGATGAACCACTCGCTGTTGGGTTTGTAACTGATGCCGTATTCAATGCCTATATGCCTTGTCTTTCCTGCGTTTTGATTGACAAAAGAATTGTCTGGCTGCTTTACATTGATGATTTCGTTTGAGCCATTTAGCAGGTATAGGCTATAGTCTATGTATAATCTGTTTTTTACCAACGATAACCAGCCTCCCAGTTCGTAGTTCACAAAAGTTTGTGGCAACAGGTAAGGCACTTTGGTGCTGTTGAACAGTTCTGTTATTTGCGGCGGTACATAACCTTCGCTATAATTGGCATAGAAGCCGATATTTTTTTTGTTGTATGTGAAACCCACTTTAGGTGTGAGCCTGGTGAAATTCGTAATGGTTGAAGGCGTGCCGGATGATGCCGTTACAGGCAGGCTGTTCCGGAAATTGTACCTGAATGCATCGTACCGCAGGGCAGCTACCACTTTAAAATTCTTTAAGGGACTGAACTCATAGTCTATGTAGGTAGCAATATTGCTGATATTGGTGCTATAGTTGCTCAACAATGAATCTGGTGTTGGGGAAGTATAGCTTGTATAGTTACCGCTAATGGTGTCCCTGTTGATCCAGATGAATTTGGCATAGTAGGTCTGCGGACTTATATCCAGGCTGGCACCCGCTACCAGCTTGCTTTTTAGCCAATTGAACTTTTGTACATGCTGTGCAAACAATGCGTAAGTCTTAAAAGCATTGTCGTTTATTTGGCCTTTGGCCAACGCTGGGTTGGGTGCATAGGAAACAACGGAGTAGGAGGGGTTCTGCTTTACTGAATTGTCCCTGTACATAAACGATAAGTTGCTTTGGCTATTGGCATTCCAAACCTGTGTAAGCATAGATTTGATGCGTAATGCCTTTACGCCCCTGAACGTAAATGTGTGTGGGGTGCTATAATTTTTCTGTGAGAATTTTACACTGTCCAAAGCCCCTGTCATGTCTGCATAATAATCCACATAGGCAAATGTGTTTGTCCATGTGGTTTTATCGGTGGGTTTATAATCCGTTCGTAAGCTGATGGCGGTTTTATGGAAGTCGCTATAGTTAATTGGCCCATCTTTTTTGTTGGCATAATAACCACTGGCAAGGAAACCCCATTTGCCAGCAGTGGAGCCTATTTGGGCATCTACTCTTTTATAACCTGCATTGTTCAATTGCAAGCTTGCCGAACCATTGGTATAAGCAGGTGCAGCCTGTGTAATAATGTTTACGGAACCGCCAATGGCTTCGCCACCGTACAATGCTGATGCAGGACCCTTTACCACTTCTATGCTTTTGGCAGCAGCCATGTTCATTTCAAGCAGTGCATTGTGGTTGTAAACGCCCGTGGTACGTATGGGTATGCCGTCTTCCATGTACAGGAAAAGGCTTTTGGTGGTCATGGGCTGGCGTATGCTCATTTCATGCTGCTCGTTGCCACCAAGGTTTACCATGAACACACCGCTTACTTTGTTTAACAGGTTGTCTATACGTTGTGCTTTGGTTTCATCTATCAATTGCTTGTTGATGACTGCAATGGCTACAGGAGCTTCGCTTCTTTTTTCTGCTGTACGGTTGGCACTCACCACTATTTGTTGCAGTGTGTTGCTGCCAGGTGTTAATGCTATGGAAACGATGGATAGGTTTTTAGTATTGATGCTTTGCGATTCAAACCCGGTAAAGCTGATAGCCAATGTTTCGTCGTTGGTAGTTATGGCGAATTTTCCTAAAGCATCGGTTGTGCTTGTGTGCTGCTTGTCTGAGATAGCAGCACCTTGCAATGGTTCTTTGCTAACGGCATCATATACCTTGCCCGATATGGTACGTGCGGTTTGTGCCGAAGCAGGCAGTATGGCCGTTATTAAAAACAGGTATAGCAATATTTTTTTCATGATCAGTTATCTTTTGTTGGATAGCAGGTACATGAGCGTGCCCATGCTTGCCAGTATGAGTATGAGGAGTATGGATGTGAGCACCCTTGCCTTTTTTATTGCAGACAAACGCTCGGCATCGTTGTTGAAATGCCGTGACATAAACTTATTTGAGGTGGTAAATAATGTTTTGCAGTTGGGTAATAAGCTACATGTGTAAAACGTGTAAACATCGGCCTGTAAAGGCTTTCAATAGAAAGCATAACAGGAGGTCTGTATCACTCACATGCAGGCCCAGCTATAGTGTGCATAGCAGTTACCCAAAAGAAAATAATAGATGCGTTGGTATTATGCCCCAGGAGGGTGAAAGAAAGGAGTGGCCCTGTCGATAGGGGTACCTGAATTATGGCTAAAAAATTCTGTTACGGTAGTTTGCTTGCTGGTATGAATAGTAGCGAAAAATGATTTGGATGACAGCACTTCGTCGGGTGAAGATTTGCGTTCGTTGTTTTGTTGTTCTTTCTTTTCTTCTTCCTTTAGTTTCTTCATCATTTGGCATTTACCATTACAGTGCATTTGTGGCTTTGCCTTGTTTACGCAGTTTTTGGCGTAAGCAGCAGTGTTGGTATAATAGTTGGCAACAACAGCAGCCCTGTTAAAGGTCTGTGCCATAAAGGCCACCAAAATGATGAATGCTGTTAGCTGCTTGAACATGGTTGAAGTAGGATGCAAAAGTAATGGGCAAACCTTTGCAACGAAAAGAAATTTTTTGGAACAAGTATATTCGTAGCTTAGGACACTAATAAACTGTATGAAAAAATTTGCTGTAATTGTAGCTGGTGGCAATGGGTTGAGAATGGGAGCTTTTATTCCGAAACAATTTTTGCTGCTTAAAGGAAAGCCATTATTGTGGTACACATTGAATACTTTTTTGGATGTATATGACGACATGAATATTGTATTGGTATTGCCGGAAGAACATATAGAACGTGGTGAAGAAATTGTGGCCCTGTTTGATAATGTGCACCGCATCACCATTACCAAAGGCGGCAGTACAAGGTACCATTCCGTTCAGAATGGATTGAAACTGGTGGAACAGGATTCGATTGTATTTGTGCATGATGGCGTACGTTGTTTGGTTGGGAAGGAACTGATTAAACGCTGTTACGAACAGGCTATAAATAAAGGAAGTGCGATACCCGCCGTTGCGGCAACAGATAGCATACGGATTGCAGAAGGGGAGAAGAGTGTGGTTGCTGACAGGACAAAAGTGCGTATCATTCAGACACCGCAAACGTTTACAAGTGATGTACTGCTGGCAGCATTTGACCAGGCATTTACGGAAGCCTTTACAGATGAGGCAACTGTTGTGGAAGCTTTTGGTAAAGAAGTGTTTTTATGCGAAGGCGATTACAATAACATCAAAATTACAAGACCAGTTGATTTGTTGATGGCGGAGAAGATATTGGAGGAGTTGTAGCTAAGTGGTGAAAGAGAGAAATAAGGTTTATTCTTTTTACATAGTCTTAGATACTTGATTGGTGAGTTTCAATAAGAGTGGAAAGGAGAAAAAGAGAATTACTCATTTCCACTCTTTATCTCTATAGCTCTTATTGAAGGGATATTGAAAGAGTTCTAGCTAAGAGGGAAAAGAGAAAAAGGGATATGCATTTAAGTTTCTCTTTTTGCTTCTTTTGCCCTTTAAACTCTTAGCTCTTAAATTCTATCTCCTCTTATGGCTTAAATAGTTTTAACGGAAATGGCAAATGATTGAAATGCCAATGGAAATATGGTTGGTTGGCTGCACCGAACTTTTCATAGAAGGCTTTTACACCGGGCAGGTCGCTGCCTTCAAAATCGAAGAGCATCGGTTGCGATGCGAGTTCTTTTAGGATATTGTCGTATAAAAAATAATTCGCTTCCGTTTTACGCCCCTCGGGTGTTGTATAGTTGATGAGGTTGTAATAACGTTTGTTGTCTTTCAGTAGCAATACAATGCTTAATAAATCGTTGTTTGTATTCAGTGCTTTCCTGATCATCACCTGGTGACTTTGTTGCAATAACAGGTTTTGCAAGTTGCTGTAATCGGTATTGGTGGTATGCTGCATGTTGTGCTGGTTGTAACTTTTGTACAACTGTACGGCATGGGTAATGTCCTTGTCAGCTACATATTGCAGTTGGGCCTTCGCAGCTTTTACCAGACTATAATCAATTGTTTTTTTGTAACTGCTTTTAATGGCTTCGTAGCTGTTGTTCAGGTTGATGGTATAATTGTTTAACCGTGGGCAGTTGTGTTTTGTAGCAAATTCGGCATTGCCAAAATTCAGGTAGGGCGAACCATATTTCACGAAAGAGAAAACTGCTTTTACCACTTTTTCATCATGCAGTAATTGGTTGCCTATAAAACCTAGCTGCTGCACAAATGCGGGCATGTAGCTATACGCAAAACCGAATTTCTTTTTTATGGCAATGGGCAGTATGGTTTCGTAATCGTTTACCACTAGGCCATGCCATTCGTTGGCCATTGCATCCAGGTAATAACTGTGGGCATATACCAAACCATTGATGCTGTTGGCAACACAGTTGTCCCATTTTGTTTTGTTTATTTGATGCGATGGTATAATGTCAATAGTGGGCATGTTTACAATGGTATATCCCTGCTTATTTTATTGAGCTGCAATTTTTGGATGTCAATTGAAAAAGAGACTGTTTTCCAGAAACGCTTTTCACCTAAAGTGGATTTAAAGTAATCGCCATATACTTTGCTGTACAGTATGGGCACGTAAATATTGATGAGTGAGTGCAGTATGGGCAGCTGTAAGCCTGCATCGTACAGGAACCTGCCGCTTGCGGGATTGTCTTTCCATGCTTCTGCATAGGTACCGATGTCCACAAAAAACTTCAACGGTATTTTTATCGGCAGTACATTCAGTATGTTTATTTTATCTGGAATGTTGCCACTAAAATTCATGGCCATCAGCCAGTCATCGGTCTTACCAATTTTGTTGTTCAATAAGTCTGTCCTTACTTTAAAGAAGCCGTCACGTTGCATAATCTGCTGGCTTTGCCAACCTTCAAATTCGTTCCTGCCAATAAAGTAGCCGCTATAGGTATAATCTTCTTGACCCTTTGCCCCACTCATGTTTAAATGGTAACGGTCGGTTTCATATTGCTTGATAAAGGTCTTGCTACTGGTATAAAAAAATTTGCCAGCAAACAGTCTTGCATCAATGCCGCCTTTGCCGTTTCCGTAATTAAAGAAGTAGTTGCCCGTAAAACCTGCACGCACAAAGTATTTACCTTGATCAACGGTTAAGTTGAACTCGTAAGGGTATAAGGCACGGTTGTCTATAGAGGAGACCTTCAATTGTGTAACGGTTGTGTTCACAGGCGATTTGCTTACAATATCCATTGTGCCTGTTGGTGTAACCACGGTATTGAAGTTCAAAGCATCTTCTGTTAAAAAGAAACTCCTTAGCTGGAATACATAACGTTGGGTTGAGCGTATATCTTTATTGTACAACGTATATTTTATGGAAGGTACAAGGCGTGTAAGGTTCTGGTAAACTTTGGCAGCATTACTGGGTTTGAAATCATCAATGGTATATTTTGCCACGCTACCCGATATCTCCAACCATGACCCCTTTGTGTACGTGTTATAAGAAGCCCTGCCAAACACATTCAGTTGCTTGCTTCCTGTTGCGTACATGGGAGCAACAAAAAACTGGAAGCGGTTCAATGGTAACTGGTAGTTGTGAACAACCGCACCAATCATCAGTTTGTCGTAATGGTTTGCACCAATCATTGGTGCAATGCCAATGTAGTTGTATTTATCCGTATCCTTTAAGGAGAAGAAGCCCACCAGTTTGGTTTTTCTTGGTTGGCTGTATGCTGTTGTAAGGGAGCCTGTGGTATCTAATTTCTTATAATTTGCTTCAATGGATTGACCACTCGCTGTTTCCATGCTTTTCCTGAAATCTTCCGGGTAGGGATGCTTGAACTGCCATTGCCTGTAATAGGCTTTCATGCTTGTATCAAACTTACTGGTACCTAATTGCTGTTCCAGTTGCTGCATCCACCTGCTTCCTTTTACATACACAACCAAAGGGTAGTTCATTTTACTGTATGCTTCGGATGTTGTGTTCAAAGGCTGGTCTTTATGCAGCTTTGCTACAGTTTCCAATAGTAATGCTTCTTCGTCGGCAGGCAGTTTGTTGGCAATGCCTTTCATCGTGTTTGCAGTACTGTATTTTTCTTTTTCGTACCTGTTTTGGTAATAGGTGTTCATGCCTTCGTCCATCCAGGCATAGTCGCGTTCATTGCTTGCCAATGCACCATAGAACCAGTTGTGACCAATTTCATGTACAATGGTGCCATCTAGGCCCTTGCCGCCGCTTTCGGTGGTAATCAATGTAATGGTCGGGTATTCCATGCCACCACTATTTTCATTGGCACTGCCGCTTACAACGGTTGCAATGCTGTATGGGTAATCGCCTATCCAGTTGGAATATTTTTTCAGACCATCTTTTGCGTAAGCAATGCTCTGTTTCCAATTGGCAACCATATTGGGATAGTAAAAGGAGAACACATCCACTGTTTTTGTTGCCAATGCAACTGTGTCGTGTTGTACAAGAAACAGTTTATCTGCAAACCATGCAAAGTCGTGCACATTGTTTTGCTGGTAGTGCCAGGTCTTTAATTCGGAAGCTGATTTTTTCGATACTGTTTTTACTTTTTTGTACATGGTTTTTGAACCAGGCAGTAATTGGTGCATCTGTGCATCGTAGTACTTATAGTTGTCTTGTTTTTTGGGATCTTGCTTACCGAGGGCTTTTAGTTTTTCCAGTTGCTGTTTGTCCTGCAATTGGCCTGTTGCTGCAACCAGGTAATTGTCGGGCAAAGTGATCTTTACATCAAAATTGCCAAACTCACTGTAAAATTCACCTTGGTCTATATAAGGCATTTCGTGCCAGCCCTTACTATCGTACACGGCAGGCTTGGGGTACCACTGTGTTACTTGGTATGATTGGCCAACATGCCCGCCCCTTGAAAAATTATAGGGCAACTGTACATGAAAAGGCGTAGTAATAACAATGGATTGCTGTGGTGGCAATGCCTTTGGCAATACCAGTTTGATGATGTCTATGTCTTTTGGATGCTCTTCCGTTACTGCAGTCACATTGTCCACTTTAAATTCCAACCTATTGATATAGCCTTTGTCTTCTTCGTTGGAGAAATAGAATTTGGTGCTGCCATTTCTCAAGCTCTGTTCCGCAAAAGCAGTACGGTCGTTCTTGTAGGCATTGGGCCATATATGGAACCAGATAAATTTCAGTGTATCGGGTGAGTTGTTGATGTAGGTTATTTTTTCAAAAGCATCCAGGCTATGGTCCTGGTCGTTTAATGTAACATCGATATTGTAATTTACCTGCTGTTGCCAATAGCCAACCTGGCCATAAGCAGTAGTTAGCAAGAAGAAGGAAAAAAGACCCGCAATAAGATATTTCACAAACAAAAATTTGAATTGAAGATAAAAGAATTGTGGCTGACGAAAAACTATTTGCCTTTGCCCGAAATAATAATACGCAATGTGTGCATCATTATCTTGAAATCGAGTAGCAGCGATGCATTTTCTATATACATTAAATCGTATTCCATGCGTTCAATCATCTCGTCTATAGTGGATGCATAGCCAAATTGTACCATGCCCCAGGAAGTAAGGCCGGGCTTTACTTTCAGCAGGTAACGGTAATAAGGGGTCTGTTCCGAAACCTTATCAATAAAGAATTTTCTTTCAGGTCTTGGGCCCACCAGGCTCATGTTGCCTATTATGATGTTCCATAATTGGGGCAGTTCATCCAGTCGCCATTTACGCATGAATTTTCCCCATTTGGTTATCCTTGCATCATCATCGGCAGATAGGGCAGGGCCATCTTTTTCCGCATCAATGAACATGCTCCTGAATTTATAGATGGCAAAGGGCTTGCCCTTTAACCCAATCCTTTCCTGTGAGTAAAAAATATTGCCAGGCGATGAGAGCCAGGTCCTGATGGCAATGAACACCAATAAGGGGCTCAGCACTGTCAATGCCGTTACGGAAAAAGCCACATCAATTACCCGTTTAATGTTCTGTTGCCAAAGCGGCAACAGCGAGTTTTGTATGTCGATCAACGTGGCACCAAACACATTGCTTGTCTTTACGGAACCAGAAAGTATGTCTAATGTATTGGGTGCAATCTTTATGTCCACATCCTGTTCCATTAACTGGTTCACCAACTGCTCGGTTATGTTTTTTTCGTCATTGTCTAATGCAATAATTACCTGCTCTATCCGCTTTGCTGCAATAATGTTATTTAGGTTGTTTAGGTTACCAAGGTTGGGTAGCAACTTGTTCAACCCATTCTTTGTACTGCCATCTGCAGGTATATAACCAATGGTTTTGGAACCCAGGTAAATAAAGTTTTTGCTTACTTCCTTATACACTTTTAAAGCTATGGATCCGTTGCCTATTATCAATGAATGGAAAACCATCCTGCCTTTTTGCAAATCGTTTTTTGCCTTGTACAACAAACATATCCTGCCAATAAAAACCAGGGCAAACTGCATGAACCATAAGGAGAAGAATACCTTGTAGAAATAAACATAATTGTCCTTACTGTCATTAACAAGCATCAAAAAAAAGATAATCAACGAGCCAATCAATGAAACAATAAAACTGTTGGTCAATTCATTCAACCTCGATTTTCCGTACAACGATAAAGAGTAGCTGCCAGAGAGTGAGTACAGTATTACCCAGCCAATAGGCACGGCAATAACGGTGTCAATAAAAAAATGGTTCTGGTAAATCAGTCCATCAAATTCAACACCACCTTCATGCAGCAGCACCCGCCTATATAAGGAAAAGAGGCACCAACCAATTACCGAAGCAACATAGTCACTAACGCCATACCAAAAAATATGCAGCCGCTTATTGTTCATGTTGCTTAGGCGAGTATGCTGGTGTTATTGATCTTCTCCAGAATCTTATGGGCTATTTCCATTGCCAAAAAGCCATCAATCTCGCTTACTACGGTAGGCCTGTCGTTTACAATTGCATCCACAAAAGATTGCAGTTCCAACTTAATGGCATTGGCTTCGGGAATGATGGGGTTGGAAACAGAAATGGTCTTCTTGCCATTCGGTGTTTCCAGGTCAAAAGAAAAAGAATTTTTGTCAGGCTGCTTTTGCAACTGTATGATCTCTGTTTTCTTTTCCAGAAAGTCAATGCCTATGTAGGCATCTTTCTGAAACAACCGCATCTTACGCATCTTCTTCATGCTGATGCGGCTGCTGGTCAGGTTGGCCACACAGCCGTTGTTGAATTCTATACGCACGTTGGCAATATCCGGTGTATCGGTCATAACGGCAACGCCGCTGGCAGTAATGTTCTTTACGTCGCTTTTTATCAGGCTCAATATAATGTCCAGGTCATGGATCATCAAATCCAGTATCACGCTTACTTCGGTGCCACGCGGGTTAAACTGTGCCAGGCGGTGCACTTCAATAAACATGGGGTTCAGGTTCAGGTCCTTTACGGCAAGATAGGCCGGGTTAAACCTTTCCACATGGCCTACCTGCACTTTCACATTGGCTTCACGCACCATGTCCACCAGGTCCCTTGCCTCACCAATGGTATTGCACAAAGGCTTCTCCACAAATACATGTTTGCCCTTGCGTACCGCTTTCATGCATATTTCAAAATGCCAGTCGGTGGGCACCACCACGTCAATAATGTCACAGGCATCCATCAGTTTGTCCTCGTCCATATAACGCTTCAATCCATACTCGGCCGTAACGGCTTTGGCATTGTCGTTATTGGGGTCAAAAAAACCAACCAGTTTTACCCCTTCAATTTCTTTCCAGTTATTCAGATGGAACTTTCCTAAATGGCCAACGCCAAACACACCAACTTTAAGCATAACAAACAGTTTTATAAGAAGGTCGCATCAAGGGTATATATGTAGCCAGCAGCGGTACATGGTTCAGCTTCCGTGGCGTCGCACCCATCAACTGTGTAACATAGCCCAACAACCCGTATTTTAAAAGTGCGTAAAGATAGCCATTGTAGCTACCCGATATTGCCGGTTTGTTAGTATGTGGAAATGTTGGCTATAGGGCTTTTGTATTGGCTTTTTTATAGTTGCCCTTCCATTGCCAGGCCGCAAAGCATTGCTTCGTGTTGTAAAAGCCCAATGGCTATTTCCAGGTTTTTTTGTGGCAGCAAACCATTTTTGTCCAACTTTTTTTGTGCTTGGTATTGCTGTTCGGCCAGCCATCTTTTCATTTTTGCACTATTGTTTTCGGGCTGTTGGTGCATGTGCTGTATCAGTTGCAGCATGGTGGCTGCCTGTGCGTACTGTTGTAGCATAGATTGTAGTTGCTTTTTCAGCGGGTGACAGCGGGCCAGGCACCAGTTGGCCCTTTCTTCCAATAGTTGTAGTGCGACAGCAGCCAGTCTGGATTGTTGGTTGGTGGGCTGTAGCTTTACAATGGCTGTGTAAAGGCTTAGTAATTTAACGGAGGCATGTGCAGGTAGGGGGTAGTTGCTGTTGCACATACGGCTTAATCGGCTTGGGGCCACCTGTAGGTATTGGGCCAGTGTTCGCAGGCTGATGCCCATTGCAGCAAGTACTGTTGTTGCGGGGTTAGCACCGGTAGTCATTTTTTTACGCATGTTTGCATTTTTAGGCATACTACAATAGGTGCTTGCAACAGGTTTAGCAACAGTTAAGGTAGCAACATTCTGTTTGTTGCTATAGTAAGTGTTGCTAAATGTTTTTTAAAACTGCATTCTTCTGCAACAGTTAGGGGGTACTTTTTAAGTCAAGGTATAGTTTGCCAGCATGTTGTTTGTAGGTGGCTGTTTGTGCTGAGGGTATTTTTTCAGGCAGGTCCATCATGGTTTTTGCACAGGCTAGTGCTTTGTCCCTTTCTTGCAGGCTTATCAGGTTGTTTAATAGTAGCATCCTATTGCGGAAGCGGCAGGGCACTATGTTCACGGCCATTTGGTAATGGCTACCTGCTTCGTAAAGCTTGTTTTGTTCGGTAAGACAGTTGCCCCATAAACAGTGCAACTCATCCGTGCACAACCAATGGTGTGCTTTTTCAATGTAATGGATTGCTGCATCTGTATTGTTTTTCTGTAGATAGATTTTGCCAATCAGTTCATATAGTTGTCCGTTATCCGTAACGGTATTCCCTAACGATAAAGCCTGCTGCAATGCTTCATCTATACGCCCATTACCGAACTGTTGCTTTAGCTTTTCTATATCTTTTTCAATCAGAAAATCTTTAACACCCCTTATCGTAAAGAAGGTTATTATACTTACGTAAAGGCAGCTTGTAATAAACCTTTTGTTTTTTTTGAAAGGATACCAACTTGCATCAGAAATAATGTAGAGCAAACAGCACAGGAATATGCAGGTATATATACCGAAACTGAATGGATAAGAAACCATTGCGGTAACCAATATGAAAAATGCAACACCTATAAAAGGTGACTTATTGGCATTTGTACGCAACTGCCTGAAACATTCTTTTATAAAGAAAGCAGTTGCCAGTATCGCTGTAATAAAGCCAAGAATACCGAACAATATAAATGCATGCAGCCATTCGTTGAAAACAAAGAACCCGTTGGATGCCAACAACACCTCTTTGCTGTTGTGGTGCATGTTGGAAGAAAACCATTCGGCCTGTGTGTGGTTGTACACGGTATTGAATGGTTGGTGAATACCTGCAAACCAATTATTGCCAATAATCAAAAGGTCTATCTTGTAAATGAACAAACGGCCCAATGTGGAATCCGTTTTGTAAAATAGTCCAATGCCTACACAGGCAGCAAACAATAGTATAAGTATTGCGGATAGGACTTTGTTAAGACGCCATTGTTTTGTGGCAATTTTTATTGCAGCAATAACTAGAACAATACCGATCCATACGATCCTGCTTTTCAATACTATGATAAAATAGAAACTTATAGTAAGTAAGCCAATACAGATTGCTTTCATTGTTGCATTGGATTTATAAAGCCGCATCTGCAACAACAAAAAAACAGCAGCAATACCAAATAGGATTGCTGCCATGCTTGTATTTTGGATAAGTTGGGTAAACAAATTGTTTTTACTTTAGTTGCGGTTTGTGTTTTTTGGGCAAAATTTTATAACAGGATTTAATTGATGACTTTAATATATACTATTGTTTGGTTTTGTGATAAATGCTTTCGCAGATTAGCTGTTCCCTTTTCGTTAAAGCCCTTACGTTTTCAATTCGCATAGTTAAGCTATAATTCTGCTTATAAAAATATACCGTAAACCCCGCAATGCTTATTTCATTGGAAGGGTTATTTACACCATTTTGATTGAAAAGCGAAAGCAGCCCACCTTTACGTTGTATATAATAATGGGTGGTTAAAATGGAATCTTTGCCAAGACTGTTTTTTATTGTGCTCGTACCGAATTTAAAAAACTGCCCATTAATGGAAGTGTCTTTTAGCGAAGCATAATAAACTTGTATGTCATTTTTTGACAAAGAATCTTTGGATGCAACCCCGCCAATCCCTTTAAGTCCAATTGGCGAGTCCTTATAGTTCCCCTTTTTGAGGATTTTAAATGTTTGCCTAAAGCTGTCTATCTGTACAAATTTCTTACTTGCAAGGTCAATTATTTGTAAGGCAGTAGTATCATAGGTCGTGGACTGTTTCTCCGTATGATCTTTCAATGAAATCTCTACATTGTTTTTCTCTTTTAAAACTAACTCAATCAACCTATCTCTATAAAGAAAAAAGGGGGTGCTTACTTCATCAGCATGATTGTAAATAATCCTTAGCGAATAAGCACAGTTGTTGTTTTTTTGCTGCGATTTGCATGAACAGAAAATAAAAACAAAAAAAATAAGAAACTGAGCCTTATACATGGTTTTAATATTTAATCATCGAAATTTAGCAAACAAAAAACAACATGCGTTAAAAAGTTTTCTGCATGTTGTTTTTGTACTTTTCTATAAATGACTATGGACACGAAATAGTTAAAGTATTCGAACAGTCCTTTGTAGTTTCGAGACCTGGATTTATAGTAATTTCACCACAACCTGGAATATTAATTTTCAAATCTGCTTTCATCTTGTGATGTAGCGAACCTGAAACAAATGCGTTACCTGTTGGGTATTGAGTGTGGTTATTGGCAACGGATTCATTGTGCACTCCGGGAGTCCAGTCTGATATTACCAAATCATTTGACCCCTCATATTTTGATTCAAGATGCTCGACTACCAAGTTTTTATCATAATTTCCTATTACACCCGGATGATCCCACGATATTGTATATTTCGTTCTCGCAGAAACTCTCCAGATATTGTTTACGTGCTTAACTACATTCCATTTAACAATTTTTGTATAAGGATCCCAATTAGATGGGCTTGCTTCGTCGTCAGCACTATTAGATTCATCATTAATATAGTTAGTGAATTGTGCCTGTGCGATATTCTGAGCTTCCTGTTCTGCACTTTTGCAAGGATCCTCATCATCATGTTCTATTCCATCACCTTCACAGAAGCCATAGTTTTCGCATATACACTCTTCTGTAAGATTTTCACCTGTACATGGAACTTCACCGTCACTGTAATCGCAATTGTATTCTTCATATTCTATATAATCAAGAACAGGGTCATCGCATTCTGTATCTATCACATCCCCTGTAATAGTAACGTAACAGGTCTGCGTATAATGGAAAATTACATGGTAATCACAAACTGGGTCGTCTATTGAATTTATGCCACTATTATCGTTAGGGGCAGTGCTGCTTGTATTTTTGATATTTGGTTTTGTCCTGCTGATCTTCGCAACCTTTCTTGTACTCTTGCCATTCTCGAATACCAATCCTTTAACCATTTCACCGTTCCATTTGTAAACATACAAGTTGCCGCTGAAATTTTTGTCCATCTTGTTGAAGTCGTTGCTGCTGATGTCGTAGCCTTTGTTTTGCAAATAGGCAAGTGTAGGGGCAAACTCCACAATGCGGGTAACGACTTTGCCATTGGCAAGCCTTGCAAAGACAACTTTATCGAGGGTGGCATTGAATACCCGCTTGCGATCTGCTTCGGATAATCCATCCGGTAAGTTACGCTGTTTCTTTTGCTGCACCAAAGGGAACTCAACCAGTTCCATGTTGCCGACCCTGTAAGCCTTTCCATGTTTCCAGTCGGGTAAGCGTTGGCCAACGGCTGTTCTGCTATTGGTGTATTCAGGTGATTTCCTGAAACTGGCATAATACCATTCTTTTGCGGTAGCTACATCAAAACTTTCAGATCTTGTTTCGCTGGAAGATGCTTTTCGGCAGGCAAACACTACCGTTCCAACAATAATTGCTACAAGGGCAACCTTGATAATAGCTGTTTTGATTTTGCCAATTTGTTTCTTTTGTTTCATAAAGGATTTAGTTTATTTGATGTACAATAATATAAGCAAAAAAATAATATACGATAGGGGTAGTACTGAGTTTTTTGGTGGCGAGTACTGATAATATTGCGTAGTTCCCGTATAGATTTGTATAGATAAATCCCTTAAGATGTAACATATAGGCAAGACAGTTTTTTTTGAGCGGGGTATGGGCTGAGAAAAAGGTAATACAGAATAATTGCTAGGATGATACCAGTTGGGCAAGGCTGTTATAATTGGTCGCAATTCTTGTTTAATAACAACCGTTAGTTTAAAAAATTTGGCTATAAAAATAAACACCCATAGTTTTATCCCATTGAAACAGTATAGTAACATAGTAGCAACTCTTACCAGTGGAATGCCTGCCACCACTACTACTATTATTACCATTACAACCCGTTAAGGGTTATACATCATTATATCATCCCTTGGGGCAAATGCCGTTTACAACACAACAAGCAATCAATCTATTTATTTCAAATTATTTTCTACAATGAAAGTCTTAAAATTCGGGGGCACTTCTGTAGGCAGTGCAGAAGCAATCAAAAAGGTACTTAGCATCGTTCAGCAACAAATAAAAAACGGAAAACTGGTGGTGGTGGTTTCAGCTTTGGGCGGCACAACAGATAAATTGCTGGGTGCCGGCAATGCAGCAGCCAATGCCGACGAAACCTATAAAGAACAGGTACAGCAAATAGAGCAACGGCACCTGGAAGCAGTGAAGGAACTGCTGCCTGTGCAGACACAGAGTAGTGCATTAAGTTTGATCAAGAAAACCTGTAACGATATAGAAGATTTATGCAACGGCATCTTTTTATTAGGCGAACTGTCTGCACGTACAAAAGACAAACTGGTAAGCTATGGCGAGTTGATGAGCTCGCAAATTATTGCTGCTGCCTTTAAGGCCAGTGATGTACATGTGGCTTGGAAAGACAGCCGTGAGTTCATTAAAACCAATTCAAACTTTACCAATGCACAGGTTGATTTTGTTGCAACCAATAAACTGGTAAAAGCATATTTTGATGCCAATACAGCAGATGTTGTGTTGCTGCCCGGTTTTATCTCGTCTGACGCAAATAATGTAAACACTACACTGGGCCGTGGCGGCTCCGATTACACCGCAGCAATTGTTGCCGCTGCAATTGATGCAAACAACGTTGAAATATGGACAGACGTTAGCGGCATGATGACGGCCGACCCACGTTGGGTACAGAATGTAAAAGTGATACCTTCCATTTCATATCAGGAAGCCATGGAACTTTCTCATTTTGGTGCAAAAGTTATTTACCCGCCAACCATACAACCCGTACTAAGCAAAGGCATACCGGTATGGGTAAAAAATACCTTTGCACCGGATGATTATGGTACCGTAATAGAAAGCAATGCAGCCAAAAGCAGTCACCTGATACGTGGTATAACCAGCATCAACAATATTGCCCTTATTAGTCTGGAAGGTAGTGGCATGATAGGCGTACCGGGCTTTAGCAAAAGGCTGTTTGAGGCATTGAGCAACGATGGGGTAAACGTTATACTGATTACACAAGGCTCATCCGAACATTCGATATGCGTTGGTGTTGACACTACCGCTGCTGATAAGGCAAAAGCTGCTGTGGATGCAGCTTTCAGTAACGAAATTGCTTTGCAGAAAGTGGATCCGTTGATTGTTGAAAAAGACCTGTCCATTATTGCATTGGTAGGAGAGAACATGAAAAGCCATCAAGGCATCAGTGGCAAAATGTTTGGTGTGCTGGGGCGTAACGGTGTAAACATACGTGCCATTGCACAGGGTAGCAGCGAAAGGAATATCTCTGCTGTTATTGCAACAAAAGATGTACGCAAAGCGGTTAACGTGTTGCACGAAGAATTTTTTGAAACAACCTATAAGCAACTCAACCTGTTTATAGCGGGTGTAGGCAATGTGGGCAGCAAACTGGTTGCCCAACTGCAACAGCAGCAGCAATATTTAAAGCAGCATTTACAGTTACAGGTAAATGTAGTTGGTTTGGCCAATAGCAAGCAGTCTTTGATCGTTGAAGAAGGGATTGATCTGGGCAATTGGAAAGAGAGCCTCTCAACAGCACCCTCATCCACCATCCACGATTTTGTACAGCAGATCATACAAAGGAACCTACGCAATACCGTATTTGCCGATGTTACCGCAAACGGCGATGTTGCCAAAGTGTACGACCAATTGCTTTCAAAAAGTATTGCAGTAGTGGCCTGTAACAAAGTGGCTGCTTCATCTGAATATGAATACTATAAAAAACTGAAAAACCTTGCGGGTGAGTTCAACACCTCTTTCCTGTTTGAAACCAATGTAGGTGCAGGCTTGCCCATTATTGGCACATTGAATGACCTTACCAAAACCGGCGATGTGGTGAATAAGATGCAGGCCGTATTAAGTGGCACTTTGAACTTTGTGTTCAACAACTACGATGGTTCCAGGACCTTTGCAGAAGTAGTGAAACAGGCACAGGACGAAGGATACACCGAACCCGATCCACGTCTTGATTTAAGTGGTACCGACGTAATGCGTAAGATTATGATACTTGCACGTGAAGCGGGACATAAAATTGAAATGGCCGACATCAGCAACAACTCCTTCATGCCCGAAGAATGCATGCAAGGCACTGTGGCCGACTTTTACGAAAGCATGAAAAAACATGAAAGCCATTTTAAGCAGTTGCTGCAAGAGGCAAAAGCCAAAGGCTGCATCCTGAAATTTGTTGCACAGTTCGATAACGGCAAGGCATCCGTTGGTTTGCAACATATAGACCCACAACATAACCTGTACCATTTATACGGAAAGGACAATATTGTACTTTTTTATACAGACCGTTACAAAGAGCAGCCTTTGGTAGTTAAAGGTGCCGGAGCCGGGGCCGAAGTAACTGCCAGTGGCGTGTTTGCCGATATCATGCGTGCCGTATAATAAGTGTCAGACGCCTAAAGAGCGTCAGGCACTTGTAAAACTGTTTAGTGCCAGACGTTTTTAAAAACGTCAGACACTTATCAAAACAAAAAAACAATGAATCATCATCATGAGTAACTCTGTAACCGTCCACGCACCTGCTACCATTGCAAACATTGTTTGTGGGTTCGATATTTTAGGGCTCGCCTTACAGGCCCCCTACGATATTATGGAAGTAAGCCTCAAAGATGAGCCGGGCATTACCTTACGTAGCTCTGCTGCTTATAACCTGCCAACGGTTCCCGAAGACAATGTTGCAGGTGCATCGCTACTTGCATTGATGGAAGCATACGGTAAGCCTGTTGGTTTTGATGTGTACATCGATAAACAGATAAAACCCGGAAGCGGTTTGGGCAGCAGTGCCGCAAGCAGTGCCGGTGCCGTGGTGGCAGCCAACCATTTGCTGGGAAATATTTTTACTAAGGAGGACCTGGTACGCTTTGCCATGAATGGCGAAAAAGTGGCAAGCGGCGTAAAGCATGCCGATAATATCACGCCCTGCATCTATGGTGGTGTTACTTTGATACGTTCCATCTTTCCGTTGGACATTGTGCCGCTTTCGTCACCGCCAATATATGTTACAGTTGTGCATCCACAAATAGAAGTAAAGACAAGTGATGCACGCCAGATACTACGCAAAGAAGTACAGTTAAAAGATGCCATTAAACAATGGGGCAATATTGCTGGTCTTGTAAGCGGACTGCTAAAAAACGATTACGGTTTAATAGGCCGTTCATTGGAAGACGTGCTGATAGAACCCGTACGTAGCATACTCATTCCTGGTTTTGACGAAGTGAAAAAGCAATGCAAAGAAGCAGGTGCATTGGGCGGCGGCATTAGTGGCAGCGGCCCGTCCATCTTCATGTTAAGCGAACAACAAAGCACGGCAGCAACAGTGGAAGGCATCATGAAAAATATTTATGACAAATTGGGTATAGACTATAAAACCTATGTAACCACCATTGGTAGCGGGGGCGTAAAAATTATGTAACCGGCAACGGCACATACTTGTACTGCGGTGGCGTCGCACCCATCAACAACATAACATTATTCAACACATCACGTCAGCAAATGAAATACTATAGTTTAAATAAACAATCCGCTATCGTAGATTTCAAACAGGCCACCATTGCCGGCCAGGCACCGGATAAAGGTTTGTATTTTCCTGAAACCATACCGCAACTTGAACAATCATTCATTGACAACATAGAACAATACAGCAATGAAGACATTGCCTATAAAGCAATCAAACCTTATGTTGGTGATACCATCCCCGATGAAGAACTGAAACGCATCATTGCAGAAACGGTCAGCTTCAATATACCCTTGGTTCAGGTTAATGAACATATTTCATCGCTTGAACTGTTTCACGGGCCAACCCTTGCATTTAAAGATGTAGGTGCAAGGTTCATGAGCCGCTGTCTCGGTTACTTTTTAAAAGGCAGCGATAAAAAAGTTACGGTGCTAGTTGCCACATCGGGCGATACGGGTGGTGCAGTAGCCAATGGTTTCTACGATGTGGATGGGGTAGAAGTGGTAGTGCTGTACCCAAGCAAAAAAGTAAGTGCGGTACAGGAAGCACAGATAGCAACACTCGGTAAAAATATACATGCATTAGAAGTAGATGGCACATTTGATGATTGCCAGCAAATGGTAAAGCAGGCTTTCACCGATGCAGGCCTCAACAGCCAACTATTCCTTACCTCGGCCAACTCCATCAATGTGGCACGTTGGCTGCCGCAACAGTTCTATTATTTCTTTGCATACAAACAATGGAAACAAAAGAACAGTGCAGCACCAATCATTGCTGTACCCAGCGGCAACTTTGGAAATATCTGTGCAGGTTTACTGGCACATCAAGCTGGCTTGCCCGTACAACATTTTGTGGCGGCATGTAATGCCAATAAAGTAGTGCCAGATTACCTGCTTACGGAAACCTATGAACCCAAGCAGGCAATAGCCACCATATCCAATGCGATGGATGTGGGCAACCCGAGCAATTTTATCAGGATACTGGAAATATTCCATCATCAATTCGGGTCACTTAAAAATATGCTTAGTAGTTATAGCATTACCGATGAAGAAACAAAGCAAACCATCAAGGCAGTATATGCACAGCACCATTATTTATTGGACCCCCATGGTGCAGTAGGTTACCTGGCCTTGCAAAGGGAGTTGGATAAGTATCCAGATGCAAAAGGTTTTTTCCTAGAAACAGCACATCCTGTCAAGTTCAACGATTCCATTATTTCCATACTGGGCAGCAATATTTTGGCAGAAAAAGAGCAAGAATTATTGTTGACTGGCGAGAAGAAAAGTACTGCCATGCTCAATAGTTTCCATGCTTTGAAAAGTTATCTGGAAAAACTTCAATAATTTTTTGAAAAAGATTTGTTTTAGAAAAAATCTTGCCCTTATATTTGCACCCCAACTAAGAAAAAAGGATCGGTAGTTCAGTTGGTTAGAATGCCGCCCTGTCACGGCGGAGGTCGCGGGTTCGAGTCCCGTCCGGTCCGCAGATTGTAGTTTCAAAGTAAATCAGAAGCCCGTAAACGTAATGTTTACGGGCTTTTTCGTTTCTGTACCTTCTCAAAAGACCTCATTCATACGCAAACCAAAGGGGATTAATTCGGGTATTCTGGCTTTTCCAAAATCAGAATACCCGAATTCCGCCGAAACCCTTACTGGTATTGAGGTTCAGAATTTGGACCTCAGCCCATGAGGGTGTTGTAAATCTTAATTTTAAACAACAAATCGGGTATTCAAATGGAAACGAGATTGAGCATCCTTTTTCACGGGAAAAAGAATCTGAACGGGAGCGATAAAATGCTCTCCATTTATCTAAGGGCAACCATCAATGGCGAACGCTTTGAAGTCAGTACAATGCGTTATGTGGAGGTTGCCAAATGGTCTGTTGCGGCAGGCAAAGCAAAAGGCAATACCGAAGAAGCCAGGAGCCTGAATGTTTATTTGGACACACTAAGACAACGGGTGTATGACTACCAGCAATCGGCATTGAACGAAGGGAATCCTTTTACTAAAGAACTGCTGCGAAGAAAATGGTACGGTCTCGATGAAAGGACACACAAACTGGTAGAGATATTCCGCCAGCACAATGCACAATTGAAAGCATTGGAAGGGGTCGAAGTGGCCAAGGAAACCATTGGCAAGTTCAACACAACTGTTGACCACTTGGTAAACTTCCTGCAATGGAAATTCAAAGCCACCGATATTGATATTACGAAACTGGATTATGCGTTCCTGAGCGACTTCGAATTTTATTTAAAGAGCGAGAAGAAGTGCAACCACAACACTGCTATCAAGTACATGAGCAATGTCCGCAAGATCGTCAACATATGTTTCAAAAATGGTTGGCTGAACAAGGACCCCTTTTTCGGTTACAAGATGTCGAAGAAAGAAGCTTTAGCAGCATCGCCAACTGGTTGTCAGCGATAGCATAGCTGTCGTGACCTGTACCGAACCGTCTACCACCTTAATGATGACTTTAATGAATTCTTTATCGTTATTCTCCATTGTGGTTACGATTTTTTCCGCAGCTAGCTTGGTCAACAGATAGGCAAAGAACAATTTTTTCATAGTATTGATTTGTTTCGTCAAGCAATCCGGCCTGATCACTTAAAGCATCGATACTCTATCAAAATATATATTCCCGAGCGTGTTGCACATTGCGGCAAAGCAACATTGGACCATGTATAATTTCAAAAGTGGGACTTGACAGTCCGGCCTTTTAAAACGCTAAGATTGTTCCTGGAAAACGAAGTGGGAAGCCAGCCCAATCTGTGGCATGACGCTGAAAGAAATGCCTTTGCAAGACACTGCGGCCATTTATAGAAGAGGTTCAAACAGCCGCAGTGGGAATGTTGGTAAGGCCCATCGGTATCAATAAGTGAAATTTTTCCAATCGTTCCATACACCATTTGTTTTTGTCCTGTATTTGGTACCATTTGATTCGTAGACCATTTCGCCTGTAGGTGCGAACTTGTATTGCCCCTTCCTCCTTTCGTATTCCGGTGCACTTCCCGGTAAGCCTGGTGGTATATCCAGGATGCTTATGGTTTTCAACCTGGTTGCACCGGACGGTTCTTTCTCATTGATGACTCTTTATACAACTGTTTGCCATTGTAAAAATATTCATGCTCATTGATCCCGTTCTTCGTTGTTTCGATTGACTTCAATATATTGTCATTGGCATCATAGCTGTTCTCCGTAGTGGTGCCCCATGGCTGGCTGATGATGTAGGACTGCCCGTTTGTCCTTTTGTACACAGCGGTACCTGTCGTTGAGTTCTTTTCAATATTGGGTTTTCCTGTAAAGTAAGTGCGGGAAAAGACCACGGTACCAGTGTCTGTGTAATTGATGTCTTTAATGGCCCTTATCCATTCTTCCTTAATACCCTGCCTGTTTTCCCATTTGGTCGTCTTGGTTATTTTGCCACCATCCAGTTGTGCCTTCACGACCACTTGTATATCATTATTGATCAATGACCTGGCCTTTACACCAATAGGCTCGGGCTGGCTTTCATTGTAGACAAGCTCGTAGTCATAACCACTGAGCCCATCTATTTTTATACCCGTAAGCCTATTGTACTCCCAGGTGTAACCCACGTTGAAATTGCCATTGTTGGTACTGAATACAGCTTTCTGGATATTGCCCGTAGTACCCGCCAATGCAATGGTAAAATATTTCTGGGGGCCACTGGCACTTAAAAATTTCTGGCCAGAGACCTCTTTGGTATCGGTCTTGAAAATGTAGGCGGCAGGTTCAAGGTATTCCGTATTGCCTGTGGTCCAGCATGCATAGGATAGCCAAGTGGCCTGAAGGACCTGTTTGTTCCGGTGCTCATCGTAACCGGTATTTTCGGGGTTGGCTATTTTCTTTGCTTCTGCCATCCTGCTGTCCGTAAGGTTATTGTCCTTGAGGAACCTATTGTAATGCACGTCATCCACGCCCTGGCTCAGGTCGATGGCCACTGCGGACAGGTTATTCTGGATCTGGTTGTAGATATAATAATATTTATACAGGGTCAAAAAATTATCAGGCAGGAGGCCGATACCAAAAGGCACTTTTAAATAGAATTTGTTGTAAAAATCTGTATACAACCGCTTGGACTCCTCCAGCTTGTTGATGAACAGTGCAGCCACTGCCCCGTTATACCTGCACAATTGTTTTACGTCCTCGGGTAACTGCTGGCCTGACTGCAATTGCTGCGTGTACGCGTTGTACTGGTCCAGCAGTCCCTTTGTTGCCAGTTCCTTTTTTGCGGGGTCGTCCACATCTTTCAACAGGTCCTTGAACTGTTCCGTTTTTTCAAAGAGGTCGGGATATACAGGCTGTGATTTTTTTTCGATCTGGAAATACCAGATGACCATTCTCTGTAGTTTGGAAAAATCATACATACTGTAAACAGCTTTTCGGACCTCATCCTTAAGGGCGTTCAGACACAGCGATTCCAGTTTCTCTCCAATCTTTTGCTTGTTGGTGCTGTAAAAGTTATTGGCTTCATCACTTGAAGCGAAAGGGGCTGGAGGCACCTGTCCCATTGAAGGTGGTGGGGACAGGAAATTCCTGTCTATACTGAGGTAGGACGGCTTGCTGTCATTGGCGATCACCAGTGTCTTGGCAAGTTGGCCCTGCTGGTCGTATATCTCCACTTTGAAGGGGCAACTGTAGCTTAACCTTTTATAGTACAGTTTCACAGGGGGCCTTGTTCCTGGCATTACAGTGGAATATGCCCCGTCATCGTTGATCGATGCAATACCATTGGTGACGTATTTAAAGGTCACGGTTGCAGGCTGGTCTGCCTTCACCCTTTTGGCTTCCAGGCTCAAAAATGGATTGACAAGGTTTTCCACTTGGGATGCGGCACTGTACTGCAGCCTGGACGGGAAAGATTCCTTGTAAGTGTTGTCCTTGGTAAGCGGGCTTTTAGAGAACAGTTTGTAGCCCAGTGTGGTATAATCAGATTTCACATCAACGTTCTTGTACGTATCCTGGCTGTAGGCAGACAGGCTGAAAACAAGCAAAACCAGAAACAGTGAATATTTCATGCCAGGGAATTTTTTTGGGCGTAAAATAATGCAGCCACCCGCAAGAACCTGAAAAAAATTGATGCGTTATAGGTACACAATAGGATTGATAGCCCTTTCAGATTATCCGAATGGACTGTGGAAACGGCCAGTGGGGCCATCCTGGCAGCCAATGACTGGTTATCTTTGACATAAATCCAACACCAATGAACAATATCCCATCTAGCTTACATGGCAGCCCGGTTATGTCAACAGATGATGTACCCGTCTATCTGCTCGAAAAGCTTATCGAGTTAAGCTGACAGTTTACGAAACATTCAATCCACACGGCCCATTAACCATCATGAAATCACTTATGATATACTTGAAGGGTCCACACGGTTATTGCGATAAACAGGAAGAAGTTGGTAAAAATAGGAGCATACTCAAGACTACATAGTTCGTGACTACATGACTGTCAAGCTCCTTATATAATTGCCGCAACTTCAAATGAATGATTTTTATTTTATGCATAGTACTGAAGGCAACTATCAATGGCGAACGCTTTGATTGTTGTTCCTTGGCAATTAGAGAACCTGTTTTATTTTATCCAGGTAATTTTCCGAGATTGGAATGCTTGCATTCCTGATGATGAGGTTTTTGTTGCTGAACTTTTCAATCTTAGTTTTATTTACAACATAGGCCCTGTGTGTTTGTATGAACATCGAACCGGAAAGTTCAATCAATATGTTTTTGATAGTGGAACGTGTTTTGTAAACCTTTTCATCGGTATAAAAAAGCAGGTAATTGCCTTCGGACTCTATGTAATTGATTATTTCAGTAGCCAGTTCCACATTGTATTCCCCATCTTTTACATAAATGAAAGGTTTGCGTTTTGGCAGGTCAAGTGTCAGTGCACAGTACAACTGTAAGTAAGAACAATGAAATGATGAATATTGCTCCTGGCCCAACCTATGCAGCAAAATTTGGGGACCTTATTGAAGTAACCCAATACGCACCTAAGCAGACACAATTCAAAAAGTACCCGGCCGGAATTACTTACAACATTTTCATGGTGTCACAAGGGCCTAAAAGAAGCCCGCAATCATATTTTTATTTTTCCACAGACAAAGCGTATTGGCAGGATGCTTTAAGGAACGCCGGTAGTTTCAAGATTAAAGCCTTAGGTGCGGAAGGCCTTCCAAATGTGTTTCAGGTAGGCGATCAATATACAATAACAGCAATACAATACAAAGAGAATGGACCAATTGAACTGGATCTTGTTTTTACACGTAACGGTAAAAAGGTAGGGTAATTTTCGTAGAAACAAAGCCAATGAAATGGCCAGGAAATTAGTTTGATCGCAAACAAAATTTTTATACCTAAAAAATTACAAAACGTCATTGACCCGTAAGCCATTGGCGTTTTGTGATTTTGGAAATTATAAAATGCGGGATCATATTTATAGCTCTTCGGCAGTTAAAGGTGCATCAGATAACCCCAATGCATTTTATTTTTCCGTATTGCTGAAGATGGCCTGGCGGGATGCTTCCCATCCTATGATTGCATTTTTGCGGATTGCTCCCCAATGGTACTGACCAACTTCACCAGTTGATTTAATCACGCGATGGCATGGGATAAGAAATGCAATAGGGTTATTGCCAATAGCAGTTCCTACTGCACGGGAAGCACCTTTGTAACCTGCGTTGGCAGCTAAGTCGCCATAAGTTGTGAAACCGCCAGCTGGTACCTTTAACAGGGTTTCCCATACCTTGATTTGGAAGTCAGTTCCCTTCAGGTGGAGTTTTATTTCGTTCAGCCTGCTCCAGTCCTGAGTAAATACGAACAATGCATTTTGTTGAATCATATCTACCATCTGAACGTATGTTGCATTCGGGAAGTTTGCTTTCAATGTATCTAGGGATTCCTGCTGTCCATTGTCAACAAACGCCATGTGGCACAAGCCCTTTGCCGTGGCAGCAACCAGTATCTCACCAAAAGGGCTATCAGCAAATGAATAATTGATTTTTAATGTTTCCCCGCCGTTTTTGAATTCTCCGGGTGACATTCCTTGCACTTTTACAAAAAGATCATGAAGGCGACTTGTGCTTGACAGCCCGGCTTCAAAAGCTGCATCAAACAAACTCATCCTGGTTGTCTTCAACATTTCTTTGGCATACTCAGCAGTTAAATACTGTAAGAATTGTTTTGGCGTAACACCCGCCCAATTTTGAAACATTCTCTGGAAATGAAATGGGCTCAGATGTACATGATCTGCTACCTCTTCCAGTTTAGGTTGCGACTTGTAATTTTCTTTGAAAAAGTTGATAGCCGAAGCAACCCTGTTATAATCGTATTGCTGTTGGGTTTCCATGATTTTGTTTTTTGATGATACTGTCAAAATTATTTTTATTAAACAGCTTGCTCAATCCAAAACTTGCGGTCCTGCTGTTAAAGGTTGATTGTTCATTTCCCAATCCAATAATTTTTCTTTTATTTCTGTACCCCAAAAATACCCGTTGAAACTGCCGTTTGATTGGATAACCCGATGGCATGGCAACAGGTAGGTTATGGGATTGCTTCCCACTGCGGTACCGGTGGCCCTCGCAATCTTATTTGAGCCACCTAATTGAGCATAGGTCGTTAACCCGCCTAATGGAATTTGGGCAAGTTTGTTCCAGATACCTAATTGGAATACTGTCCCCTTCAAATGTAGCTGAAGTGTTAGCTGCAACGGGGGATCATTCATTAATGCTATTGCAGCTTCATGAAAAGGGGATGCCTTTTTTACAAGGACGTTTTGTGGGAACCTTCTTTTAAGGTCGTCAAATGCCGAAATGCGGTTACAGAAATCAAAGCCTAAATAGCAAAGGCCTTTTGGGGTACTTGCAACAAGTATGTCCCCAAATATGGAAGTTGCCTGTTGAAAGGCAATTACTGCATCCTGGTCCTCTGGTGTCCATTCCTCAATTTGTATCAGGTAAGGCTTTACCGGTTGCGTACTGATCAGGAGCTGCTGCATTTGATTCCTGTCCCGCACATTTACCTTAGGCCCTTCTGCAAACATTGCTGTTTGAGTGAAGGGATGATGTGGGTTGTTTCCTGTCTTCTTCATGGCCTTGTTATTTTGTACAACAAAACTACTTTGGTCAATAACTTCAGCCAATCCATATCTTGCGGTACTTACACTGTCTGATTTCACGGCCATGGTTTCCACAGGCCCTTGTTCCCAAAGAATATTTGGGTTAATGATTCAATTAATTCCCGGCCGGCTTCAGGATAGAAGAGGGGAAGGAATAGGTATATTCCATCGCCACCCGATATCGATTTGCGTGATCCTTTCTACTATTCATTGCTTTGTTTTTCTTTTCCATTGTTCATATTTTTCTTTCATGCAATGGCCACAAGGCCTGTATCCGTTGGCTAATGCTTCGGTCTCATCTTTGAAGAAAATCCGGTTTTCAACTTTCATTCGCTTGCCCGATGAACAGGTAAGCAGGCCGTATATCCTTGCCTTTTTATAACCGCCAAGTGTAATTGCTCCTTTGCGGATTAAAGAACTGATGGCCTTTTTTCTTGCCTCAACGGTTTGGCCTAAATCCGTATGCAGTATCATGTCATTTCGTTTTGATGTTATTCCCTAACAGACAATCTTAAAGAACCACAGCTTATTTAATGATTAGTGAAACCAATCGTGTGGATTTTCCGGAATAGGAATTTTAGCATCGATTGGAGGAATAATCTTTCGCTACTGGCTTTCATTTGTTTTTTGACAGCCATTTTGATGTTGATAAGATAGTGAGCATGTTGTTCCGATAAAAGTTAATGAAGTCGGTCGCATTTATCAACCGCTTGCATTTTTGTCTACCAGATAGCTGGGTGCAAATCCAAATTGCTTTTTAAAGGCAAAAGAAAAATGGGATAGATTTTCAAAGCCAACTTCATAACAGACATCCAGCGGCTTTTTCTTCTTTTCTGTAAGTTGATAGTGTGCCAGTTCCAAACGCTTTTGCGTTAACCATCTTTGGGGCGTCATGCTGAAAGCCTTTTTGAAATCCCGTTTAAAAGTTGTCAGGCTTCTACCTGTGAGGTATCCGAACTTTTCCATTGGGAGGTTGAACATGAAATTCTTTTCCATGTAATCAACCAGGTTGATCTTGCCCGGTTCATCGAAGTTGGCTAGCACATGGTCAATGTCTTTGTTCAGTGTCCTGAGAATACTGATGGCTTCTGTGATCTTAATGGAAGCAATATCCTCTGGAATATCCTTCATGTCGAAATAGGGGATTAGTGAAGCAAGACAACTTTCCAGTAATGGATGGTTATTGAAATGATAGATCTTCTGAGATTTCAATGGCTTGGACTTTATATTTCTATCCGCATAGTAATCCCTTAGTCTTTCTATAGACAAGTGCATCACTACTGTTTTATGCGGTTGACCATCTTTAGGATAGTTAATTATGGTAGCTAGCTGATTCCTGGGGATCAGGAAAATATCACCCTTCTCAAAAAAATAAGTCGCATCTGCCTGTACAATCTTGGTTTCGCCAGAAAGGAACCATACCAACATGTGCTGGTCGAACATAATGTCCGATTTGAAAAATTTGTCCTCATAACTGGAGAGTTTTATATCCCCTGTAATATACCGTGCTTTGTATTCCATGATTTTGTTTTTTAAGAAAACAACCACTAATGTAAAAACATAAAATAGCATAAGATATTGCTTTGTTCAAAATGCATTTCAACAGGAAGGGAAATTGAGACGGATATTTACTTCCATTCCTGTTGATGCATCGAGGGTATCAAATGGATTGGCCGCCGTCTACTAAAAAATTAGCCCCTGTTAAAAAAGAAGCTTCTTCGCTTGCCAGGTAATGGATCATGCTGGCAACTTCTTCGGCTTTTCCCATTCTTCCCATCGGGACACTTTGCAGCAATTGATTTTCCAGGGCCTCATTCAATCCAATCTTATTCATGATCTCTGTGGCAACTGGCCCTGGGCTTACGGCATTGACACGTATGCTACGCGATGCCAATTCAAGTGCTGCAATTTTTACAACAGCGTTAATGGCTGCTTTACTTGCTGCGTAAACAGATGCACTCTGCGGAGAAATAGTTGCCGATGTGGAAGAAAGCATAATCACTGAAGCCCCATCGTTGAGCAAAGGAATGAACCGGCTTAATGTAAAATAAGCACCTTTGAAATTAACGTTCATCATTTCATCAAACTGGCTCTCTTCGATTTGCTCAATAGTAGAAAATTTGGTAATGCCTGCATTGACCAGCAGTATATCGACTCTGCCGAATTGTTCCTTGACCTCAGCAGCAAGTTTTTCAATGTCCGATAACCTGGACTGGTCGGCTATCATGCCTGTTATACCAAGTTCCGCAGCGGATTTCTCCACAGCTTCTTTTCTTCTTCCCGTAATAATAACAGTAGCACCATTTTCTTTTAACTTACTTGCAGCCGCATATCCGATACCGCTATTACCTCCGGTAATTACGGCCACTTTATCTTTTAAATTGTTCATCGTTGTACTTTTTAATAAAATGCTTAATAATGTTTTTTCTGTAGTGGGGTGTTATGGTTCAAACGTTAAACCCATCATTTCTTCAGTAAGTGCCCACAATTTTTTTGCGTTGTTTTTATCTACCGAATAAGGTTTTACGCCACCTGTTGAAGAAGTTTCTGTGGCCAGTTCTGCTATGTCTGCGTCCTCACAATACACTCCGCCAATATTATTTAATAAAGGGCTGGTTGCACACCAAACGGTTGTTGCAGCACCTTGTGGAACCGTTTTCAACGATGCAGCCACTTCGGGCAGCATATTGCCTTCGCTATCTACGAATCCCATTTTCTGGAACAATTCCAATGAGGCTTCCCTTCCCAATTCTGTGCCGCCTATAGAGCCTGGATGTACTGCATATACCCTTATGTTGGATGAATGGGATCGATTATCCAGTTCCATCGAAAAGAGGTTGACTGCTGTTTTTGATTGTCCGTATCCTAATAGGGTTTCATAGTCCCTATGCAGGAAGTTGGGGTCATCAAAATCGAAAGGGGCAAATTGATGTCCATGAGAGGATACATTTACTACCCTGGCACTTTTTGCTTTTTCCAAGGCGGGCCACAATTTTGCGGTAAGTTGTACCGGTGCAAGATAATTGGTAGCCAATTGAGATTCGATGCCACGTTCGTCCCTGCGTAACGGCACCCACATAATACCCGCATTGTTGATCAGTAAGTGCAATGGTCTTTTAGAAGAGAGAAAACTGTCTGCAAATGCGTTTATAGATGCTGGCTGCATCAGGTCCATTGCGGCTATTTCCACATTGGCAATTCCCTGCAGGTTTTTTCTTGCTTTATCAATATCCCGTGCAGGCACAATGACTGTTGCACCTGCAGACGCAAGTGTACGGGTAGTTTCCAAACCAATTCCTGTATTGCCACCGGTTACGATAGCAATTTTTCCTGTAAGGTCAATGTCTTTGATAACATCGTTGGTAGTTGATCTTGCATTGAAGCCCGATCCGATTGGATGTTGCATGGCTCCCTGATAGTTGTTCTGTTTCATTTTTAATTTGTTTTTGTTGAAACAAAAGTAGAATGCCCTGCAACCGGCCATTTTGTTTAAAAGACCTAATTTGTTTTGTTTAAAAAGCCGCATGTTCTCATCCAATTGCCTAATCAAATCAGAAACTATTAGGAGTAAAAAAGCAGGATCCACAAAACCCCTGCTTGTAGCAATTGCTGTTTTTGTTTTACACTGACCGGTTTGTGAAACATATCACTTTTGAACTTGGCTTTGAAGACGCGAAATAATCACAACTAATTGGCTGCGCCTGTACTTCGGCACATTCTTATATCGTTGATCAAAACAGAAATTTCAATGACAAGAAGATGAAAAAGCAGATTTTTGTCAGCACATTCAAAAGCGGTATGGTAACATTGGCCGCTGTTCTTTTCTTCGCGTTAGCAAACGCACAAACTGTAACAATATGAAACCTGTAAGGAACAATACGGATGAACAGCAATTTGAAATTGAATCAGACGGTTTAAAAGCGTATCTCACCTACCGTTTTTACAAACATAATATCGCCTTTATGCATACGTTTGTGCCGGATCAATTAAGCGGAAAGGGTATTGCCACGATGCTCGCAAAGGAAGCCTTTGCTTATGCAAAAGAAATTAAAAAGCCAGTGATGGTGTATTGTCCGTTTGTTGCGGATTTTATAAAAAAGAATCCGGAGTATAAGTCCCAACTGGATCCTGAATACTATTCCAAAGATTAATTATTATGGGCGTTTTGAAGTCAGTACCCAACGCTACGGTCATCTGCAAAAATGGCTAATATAAAATTGATGCCCTAGGCTTTTGAGAAGCAAGGCAATGGAATCGGGAAATAGAAAAATGACTGTTGGTATATCCGTGTTGATACCATTGCACATTATTGCATGGCTTTGGTTTCTTCTTTGCTGAGGTTCAGGAACCTTGCAGCATTGTTGAAGAGGATGTCCCTTTTCTGTTCCTGTGTCAGGAAGGGTGCATTTTCAATATGCTTTATACCAATACCAATGGATTGGGGCCACACCATATTGTCACTTCCAAACATGATGCGTTTACCAAAACCTGCATTCACCAAACGTTGCACATAATAATAGTATTCCTTTAAAGGCAGGGCATAACTGATGATACCCAAATCAACATATAGTTGCGGGTGGGCGTACAGTGTTGCCATCATATCATCCAGCATTGGCCAGCCTGCGTGCATGGCATATACCCTTAGTTTGGGGTGGCGAATGAGTGCCTCTTCCAAGGTTAATGCACTATGATTTTTTGCCCTGTATCCTTTAGCCCCTAAATAAATTACACCCGGAGGGCCTGTGCCCACATGCACACCAACAGGGATATCCAGCTCCTCTGCCATAGCTAAATAAGGTTCCATGATGCTATCACTCAACGTGTATCCTTCATACTGGATGTATATTTCACCAAACACTTTAAACTCACCAGACTTAAAGAGCTTTCGTAAAGAATCCACTGTGAGTTTTTGTGACTGAATATCATAAACACCCCAACCAATTGCATTGATAATGCGTTTTGGATTGGCAGCTTTCCATGTACGAACAATGCCAATATTGTCTTCATTGGCACCACTGGTTACGCCATATACATTGTACTTGTCGAGTTCTTTCAGCGTAAGCATTTGTAAGGAGTCGTCTGTGGATGGTGAGGTGAGTGTAACAGACGACCATTCACCTGTTTTGCTTACTCTCATAAAGGTTTCAGCATAAGGTGTATGGGCATCTGCATGACCCCAATGTGTAAAGGGAGCACCCATTTTTAAAGGTGCTGGCCCTTGTGCATTGGCTTGCAGAGCATGCAGGTGCATGTCTATAACAGGCAAGGGTTTCTTTTGTGCCAATGTCGAAAGCTGCAGCAACAAAAGCAGTATCAGGCTATTTGTTTTCATAGCTGGTAAGGTAATGGCTTTTATTGCTTGATGATGGTTTGCTTGCTGCTATTGCCATCTTTATCCTGATAAACAATGGTGTAAATGCCAGCAGCATATTTGGCCAATGAAACATTATTGTTTTGTTGATAAACAGTTTGCTGCAATAGCATGATGCCTTGTGCATTGTACAGCTTTATGCTGCCACCAACTTGTACTACACTAATGATTATTTGATTGGTTGTTGGGTTAGGATAAACGGATAAATTGATGTTCTGTTTCTTGCAATTGACATCCGCCGTTTTTGAATAAACGTAGTTGCCATCCTTGTCTATCATTTTCAACCTGTATAAACCAATCGTATTTAATACCTGCTGGTAGCTGTAACCATTGCTTGCATTTTTTGCAGTAATGCTGAACTGTTTTTGCCAATTGTTGTTAGTATAGAGCTCCACTTCAAAATGGGAGAAGTTTGTTTCTGATAAGGTGCTGAACTGGATTGTTGGTTGATTGTTGATGCAAGCAATATTGATATTGCCCAAGGTTGCAGGCAATGCAGCATTGGTATTTCTATGTATCCAGAAGCTGCTGAAACTGCTTACTTTAAACTGTATGTAATACCCACCTGTAACAGCCTGCCAGTCTTCTGGAACAATCAGTTGTGCTGCCCCACCAGGAAATGCAGCGGGTGCTGTACTGCCATTTAATTTGGTTACTGCAAGGCTTGCAACGGTTGTTATTAATGGATCCGCTGTTTTTAAGGCATTGAATTCTTCTGCGGTAAAGAACAACCTTACTGTTACTGGGTTGGTGGGTTGGGTGGCAGGTGTTATGCTGTAGTTCCTGTTCAAATAAAACGTGCCACCAGTTTGCCTTACAGCACCTGCATGTTGATATACATTGATGTTTACAGCCCCAAGGTTGGTGTTGTCCAATATTTCTGCTACCAATGAATGCTGCTCTGTGCCAGTGCCATTGATTGCTTCAAAACTGGTATAGCTGTTGCTTGTACCCAATAGGTTTTGTGGCAGCAAAGTAAATGTAGCAGTAGTAGGAGCAGTGGTCAACAAACTAACTGGCCTTCTTGCTGGCAGCACATTGCTGGGCAGGCTATCAATATTGCGGAGCATAATGTTTTCACCGGTGCCGTTATAGGTAGCCCTGTAATTTTCTTGCCAGCATATGGCTGCACGTTGGTTATTGGGCATGAACACTGCTGTTGGATATTGCGGCTGGTAAGGACTTGTACCAATATACCCCGTACCAATAGGCTTGCCATTGGCACCCCATAATAATTTGCAGCTATCACCTACAGGGCTTACCCTGATGTACCTGTAGTATTCGCTTACATAGTACATGGCATCGCCATTGCTGTTGATTGCAATGCCTGGATAGCTCAATGAAATGGATGTTGCCTGGCTTCCGCCATTTACATCTTTGCCTACTTCCCTGCCAAGGTTATTGGGCGTTTCCAAACGAAACTCAATAGAGTCTGTAGTTACATTGTATATACGCATTTTTTGTAAGTAAATGGAATTGACCGTTGCCAATGTTGCAAATGGCCTAATCTTGGCAGTAACAAAAATGTTTTTATCGGCACCGGCAATATGATAATTGTAAATGTTTCCATTGGTGGTTGATGCCAATAGCGTTTGTATGGTTCCATTGATTTTAAGTAAGTTGCTTGGCCTAACAATCACAGGTATCAAATTGGTATCAGATGCCAATTGATAAGGCACACTATCGTACATTTCATACGCTATATCTACATGCTTCAATAGCACTTCATTTGTTGCCTCCTCTTTTTTGTACCATGTAAAAACAGTAGGCACAATATTGCCATAGGCAGGTAAAGATGTTGCTTTTGCATAAGACAAAGCATTGGATAAATAGCTGGATGAACCTCCATTGTTATCCAGCGTTTCAAAACCATATCTAGTTACTTGAAAAGATTGAACAGTATAGATTGTACTGTTTCCTGGTGCGGTACAAGTGTAAGTTCGTATCAATGTTTCCGGGCTATATAACTTGACTACCGAATCTTTTTTATAGTTGTTGTAATAACGTATGGCATTGTTGTACTGGGTAGTCGTGTTTGCTGGGTTTCTTGTTACAGTGCAATTTTTCTTTACACGAATCAATTGATTGGTGCCAATGTATTCTTTGCCATACAAAGAAGTTGCGTGCCTAAAAATTACACCACAGCCATTTTGTTGGTTGCTGAATAATTGATAGTCTGCAACTGTTCCCAAATCGGCCTCTGCCAATGTTGCTATGCTGGCACATTGTGTACTAAAATATGTTTCCCGTAAAGACTCATTCATTTGGCCGCCGCCAAAAGATTGCAATACACCATTACTATCTTTATAGCAATAGGTGAGTAATTTGTTGTAACCATTGCCAATCATTAAATAGCTTACAAAAAAACCGCCTGTTCCATCTGCTACCAATTGCGGTTTGGTATAATAAAAATTATCGCCAGCCAAAGGTGCTGCAACAGTGTAGCCAGCTGCACCAAATACCAAGCTTCCATCTGCTTTTACATGCTGTACACAAACCTTGTTTTTATTGTTTCCAGCAGCCGTATTGGCATCTTCCCAAGCTATGAAAAAACCACCAGCACTATCGGTAGCCATAAAGCTGTAGAACTGTGGTTCGTAATTGGAGCTGCCAGTTGTGTAGTAGTACTGGTTTTCTGTGCCAGATGCAATAGCAATGCCATTGGCTGCCCAAACGGGATTGCCATTCTTGTCAAACTTTTGGGCGTAAATATCCTTATTGCCATTTCGGCTGTCCATCCAGGCAACAATAACACTGCTGTCTGTGGGCGAGGCAATGGTAATGGGGCTGGTCTGGTCGTTGTTGGCAATGCTTACGGGCAGGTGGCTATTATCAGTAAAAGAATTGTTGGTATTTGCCCATTGGGCTTGGCAAACACAGCATGCAAACAATAAGCAAAAGGCTAATAAGAATCTATTCATGGCTACTACTTTACTGCAAGTTGTACAGCAAGTAGCTTTTACGTTTTGCTATTTAGTGTATGGTAGGATTGACTTGTTGAAGTGCAGGTAAGTAATATGCTACTTGATATGTTTTACCAAAAAAATCACAGTAATTGGTACAGCCTTTTTACTGACCAACATGCCACTGCAAGCACCTGAGCCCAAACCTGTAAAACAGCCACTGCTGGAACAGGCAATTCCTGTTAAGGATATGAAATTACCTAAGCAGGCATCTGGCAATGGCTTTGCCAATTTGTTTTGCTGTTTTGAGCTTACTGGCAGGAACAATTGTTGCTTGTACAGGTAGCAGCCTTTTATTGCATACAAAATTTGCCCGTTCATTTTTTGGGATGGACCTGTTTTTAGGATCACTTGCTGAACGTTTTGTGGCAACTGCTGTAAACTGTCCAAGAATATGCAGCTGTCTTTTGTAACAGCAATAAAAATAGGCTGCCGGGCATTGGCTTTATGTAAGCCAATGCATAATTGCAGCCATATAAACCCCCGTTTAATCATTGTTAGATTGCTGTTACGTTGGTAATGGTACCAGTAATTTTTCCTGTACTTGTTTTGTCTGCTTTGGATTTGTTTTTTGGTACAGGAAAGGCATCGAACTCAAAACTTGCTGACAGCTTGCTGCCCTTTTTGGTAAACGTTACTGTACCCCTTATTTCATAGGCGTTGCCATTGATAATAGCAGTGGATTTCTTTTTGTTGTCACTGTCTATGGTGCTGTGCTTGCCTTCTGCAATGGAAGCCAGTATGATATTCAGGTTGCTTTCTGCCATGTCTTGCAAGCCTACAGTAAAGAGGTAAATACCTTCTTTTCCTTTTAATAATTGTGTGCCATACGTGTATTGCCTATTGGCAAAACTGAACTTTACCGTACCTGTATTGCTTGTTTTTACCTGCTGCTGCACATTGGTTATAGTATGTGTTGTTGTATTGTTTTTTTGAGCTTGTAGGTTGCTGATGAACAGAACCAATGATATGGTTAATATGTTTTTGATACGCATGTTTTTTTGTTTTAATGGATGATTGCGTTACAGATATTGCTTGTATAATACTGTGCATGAACAAGCCACTAATGAGTATGATTATTTTTTTGAACTGCATGTTTAGTTGAACCTGCCTGTTACGGTAACCACCACTTTTTTGTCATTGCCAGAAGACCTGATAGTTTGTATGGTCTTGTTGTTGTTTTCAATGGCTGTTAACATGAAATCACTTAGGTTAAAATCTTCATATTGCCCCTTGTATTCACCATGCATAAAGTTCATTCCTTCATCCTTGTTGCTGGATGATGCCTTTAGCAGAAAGGCATCTGTGGCACCAACGCCAATTTGCCTGTTCTGTAACCTTGTCCATATTCTTAATTTTCCATTCTTCCTATCATTGGCTGAAAGCCCTACAAACGTTACAGAAGTAAGTGGCTGTGATGTATTGCCTGCTGATTGCGATGTGGCATTGTCCCTGTTTACGTTCCAAACAGTTTTAATGTCGCTACCCCTTCTGTTGCCATTGGCATCCAGTATTTCCAAATCAATCCATCCAAAAATGTTGCCACCATTAATGGTAAGGCTCGTAAGGCTGATGGTAAAATCCTGTGGCACGTTAGGGTTGCTGCTGCATACTTGGCTGGGCAGTTCATTGGCATTGCAATTGGCTGCAGCTACATCACCATTCAGGAACCTTAACGAGTAGGAGATAGGCTCGCCCATGCCAAATGGTGTGTTGCTGTTCTTGTTGTACATGCCATCTATCATTTGCTGGGTAGCGGTAGCCAATTGTTCCCAGCCTTTTACAGTTTGTATGCTGCCTTGCGAACCGTACAGGAATATTTTATAATCAATGCCGGACAATGCTTTTTTTGTCTCTACATTTCCGTTAGCCTTTACACCATAACCACTGCCACTAAAACTGGCCTTTACTGTTTCCTCATCTAAAGTAGATTCAAAATAGATCATCAGTTTGCAGCCATAAGTAATCTTGTCAAGTATTACATAATCGCCATTGGCATTGTCTGCTGCATTGGTAAATGGGTTCTGGATATCGGTAATTTTTGCAGTGTAAATTGGGTTTACATAAGTAACCAAATACTTGTTGGTTTTAGTGCTGCTGTTATAGCCAAAATTGGCTGCCACGTCAAAACCAAAACCACTATAGGATATGCCAGCAGCCAGGTTCAGCTCCTGCACGGTATTGGCAATCTTGCATTCATAATATTGGGCACCACGGGTAGGATGACTTTTGAATGCAGTGTTGCGTAAGTTGGTAAGCCCATCGCCCAAATTGGTAATGGTTGGCTCGTTCACTTTTATGGATGGGATGCCATCTATACTTAAGCTGATGGCATTCCTGCTATTGGGAATATTGTTGATATTGCCTTGCTTGAATTCGCTAAGTGCATAAATGCCGCCCAACGTGAGGCTGCTTATATCGTTGGGGTTAAGCACATCTTGACTAAGGCTGGTAACATCCAGCTTGCGGTACACGGTTTTGCAAATGCTTTTGCCATCGCTGCTCACTGTTTCTTTATCGGATGGCCTAACCACTACATTGGTGGCTGTGGGTGGTTTCCAGTTGGCTGGCTTCCTTACAAAATCATAATTAATGTTGGTTAACCTGTGCAGGGGAAGCTTTGCAATATTGCCCATACTGGTGGACTTTCCCCCAATATTCCTGATGCCTGTTTGGCAAATGGCTGCAGTGCAAATTGGTGCAAGCAGTAATGTGAAAAATGCTTTTTGGTACATGGTAACTTTTTTTGGAGAAGAAATATTGGTAGGCACCACCATTACCTATGTGCATGTAGTGCCTTTACGCAACAAATCTTTGTCAAAAACGCATCCGTTGATTAGCCAAAAAGCCAAGTGTAAGATTGGGTATGTGAACTGTGGGGTTGATCTGTTACACCTTCATGAACATTTCCAGGAACTGCTGTTTCTTGTTCCTGCTAAGGCTTATTCTGGTGCTATTCTCCATAATGATTTCTCCTCCCTCGCCACGGATATATTGCTTGATGCTTTTCAGGTTGATGATATAGGATTTATGTGCCCTGAAGAACATGGTTCCATCCATTACTTCCTCAAAAATGGCCAAAGTTTTACTGGCCAGGTATTTAGTGCCATTATTCATGAAGATATTGGTGTAGCTGCTGGTGGCTTCTAGGTACATAATGTCCTTCATCTTAATGAACAGCAAGCCTTCAATGGTGGATAGGGCAAGGGTGTCCATTATTTTGTGCTGTGTGCATTTTTTTGCCTGTTGCACCTGTTCTGTCGTAGTCACCAGTTCTTGAGCCTTGTATTTTTCAATGGCATTTTTTAGTTCCACTTTGTCAATTGGCTTCAACAGATAATCCAATGCAGAAAGCCTTAATGCCTTGATGGCATATTGGTCATACGCAGTGGTAAAAATGGTTTCAAATGGCAATGAAGTAAACTGTTCCAGCAATTCCAGGCCATTCATGATGGGCATTTCAATATCCAGGAAAACCAGGTTGGGTTGGTGCTCTTCTATCAATGCTTTTGCCTGGCTGCTTTGTTGTGTAACAGCCACTATTTCTATTTCGTCTGCATAGTCTTTAAGCAGGTGTTGCAAAGTGGTTATACAGTGCTTCTCATCGTCTATAATCATTACCTTGATCATCAAGTTGTTTTTAGTGTATGTTTAAATGCAGTTCAACAATTGTTCCTGCTATGTCATTGTTTACTATCCTGTCAGCAATGTCAATTTTGTTGTCAAGATGCAGTAAGTTTATCCTTGTTTGTGTTATATCAATGCCGTAGGATTTATGGTTTATCTGGTTGGCTTTTAGCTTGCTGGCAGCAGCCCTGCCAATGCCATCATCTGTAATGGTAATGAGGAGTGTCTGTTCATTTTTTTGGGTGATGGAAACCCATACGTTGCCATGTTCATTTTTGTTCCTCAGCCCATGCCAAATGGCATTTTCCACAAATGGCTGAATGATTAATGGAGGCACACGAAGGCTAATGGTATCAATGCTTTTGTTCACTTCAATCTTGTAGCTGAATGATTGTTCCAACCTTACCTGTTCTAATTGAAGGTAGAGTTCCAAGGCTGTTAGTTCTTTGTCTAAAGGGATGCTTTCATGTCTTGAATTTTCCAAAATATTCCTTACCAGTTTGGAGAAAGTAACCAAGTAATCACTTGCCTGTTCTGTTTTGTTTTCAACGATATAACTGTTGATGGCGTTGAGTGTATTGAAAATGAAATGCGGATTCATTTGCGAACGGAGCGTTTGCATTTCTGCTTCCTTTATTTGCTGGTTATAGTTTTTTTGCAGCAATATTTTTTCTTGTAAAGCCTTTGCTTTTATCCTATAAATAACAAACAATATGGCTACTGCCATCAACAACATCAAAATAACAAACCACCATGTTTGGTAAAATGGATATTGTATGTTGATGTACAGCATATCCATTGCATCATTCTTGGTTGGTGCAGATGAAACATAGAGCTTGTACTTACCAGATTTCAGGTTGCTGAACTGCAAAAAACCACTGGAGCTTTCATACCAAGCAGTATCTGCACCTTCCAATAAATAATAGTATTTGTTCAGTGCTGTGTTGTTGTAATTGAGCAAGGCAAAATGCAGGCTGATATTGTTGTTGTTGTACCCTGCTTCAATATATTTTTCTTTTTGCTGCAACTGCCAATTGACGGGTTGGTTATTGCTGAACACTTCATTGATAACAGCCTGTATTGTTTGGTTTTTTTGCAGCACTTTATCTGCATAAAACCAAGTAATGGCATCAATGGAACCAACAAATATTTTCCCTTTATCATCAGCATACAGCAAGCCTTCCAAAGCATTTTCTGGGAGTCCGTTTTCTTTATAGATGCGTGTAAAGTTGTTGCTGCTTTTCTCAAAACAGGTTAGTCCGTTTGTAGTTGAAAGCCAAACACGTTGTTTGTTGTCGGTACAGATGTTCAGCACATTGTCACTGCTTAAACCATTGCTTCTATAATAGTTGTTGTGTTGCTGGTTGTTTGTGTTGAAACAGCTTAATCCTGTTTGTGTGCCAATCCATAAAAGGCTGTCCTGTGCAGCAATGCACTGCATTCTGTTGTTGGCAAAAGATTGATGCACCCAATGCCATTTGCCTGTTGCACAATCCAGTTGCAGCAAGCCATCATCGGTAGTTACAAAGCAATTGTTGTTGATGAAAGCCATATCAGAAAAGTAGATGTCTGGCAATGACTGATTGTTGCCATTCAAGTGTGTGAATGTTTTTTCAAAACATTCTGTCCTAATATTGAATACATGAATAGCTGTAGGTGATTTTATTAATAGCAGGCTGTCATTTACCTGTAGCAGCTTCTTCATTTTGAAGTAGGATGCTCTTGTTGCACCTGGTATGTAAGCAGGTGCTACAATTTTTTGAACAGCATAGTTGCTGTTGCATTTTACTAAGCCACTGTCGCAACTGAACCAAAAAGCATTGTTATAAGTAAAAGCCTGTTTTATGTCTTTAAAAAAGTTGCTTTTATTGCCTGGCAATAAAGTAGAGATATATTTTCCCAACTGCCAATCTGCATTGTAAATAGCCATGCCTTTGCCATAAATCAGGCCTGCATAATATTTGCCATTGACAAAAGAAAGGGAACCAGGCATATGCAGTTTGGCCGCTCTTTTAAAAAGAGGGATGGTGGTGGATAAATGGACAGTATTGAACCATTGTTTTTGTGGCTCCACATAAAAAATACCATTGGCTGTGCCCAACCATAGGTTGTTTTGTTTGTCAACCAACGTACTTAAGCATTCGCCAATATTGTATAGTTTTAAGATATAGCTTGTTGGGTGTATTAATGCAATGCCCATGTCAGTAGCGGCCACTAGCCATTCTTTCCCAAACACATCCTTGTAGTTGGCAATGTCATGCACCACATTGTTGTCCAAAGCAATTAACTGGGAAGATAGATTGCTGATATTGAATTTGAATAACCCATTGCCCCATGTGCCGATCCAGAGTGCCTGCCTGTCGCCGGGATCTGGTTGTACAAAGTTAATGCCTTCATGAGCATGTGTTCCGATTGTGAACACATGCAGCACACGTTTTTCCTTCATGGATAGCTGGAAAAGGAAATCATCTTTCCAGCCCCAGTAATTTCCGGCAGCATCTTTTGTGATTCCGGCAATGCTGCTGACTGTTTTTTGTTTTGAGTTGATAAGGTTACCCGGCAATTTGATGGGCCAGCATTCTGCTTGGCCATCCTTGTAAAGGAACAGCGAATCATTGGTGCAGATCCAAGTGCCCATGTCCTCATCAAACAGTTTCGCATTGAATACCCGGGATAGGCCTATGTTGTTTTTGATAAGGGAGAACTGTTGTTGCCCATGTAAAAAAACAATGCCTGATTCCGTGCTGACCAGCATGTTTTCCTTTCCTGTAATTTGGTGAATGGTGTTATTGGGAATGCTGCCATTGGCATTTGCCCCGTAATAAAACTGTTTTACCCTATAGCCATCCAATCTATTTAAGCCATCATTGGTGCCAGCCCATATAAAGCCCGTTTTGTCTTGATAAATGGTATTCACTACACGATTGCTTAGGCCCTGCTCCACATTGATTTTTGAAAAATTGAACACAGGGAACTGTGCCAACAGTTTTGTAGTCGTAGGTAAAAAAAAGATAAGGCAGCAGAGCCAATGCTTCATTGGCTAAATTTCAATCAAAAAAGTCAATGGGATAAAGAAAATTTGTCACGAGTGGTTTTTGATTAGTGAAATGCAGATGAGTGCTGTATAATCCAGATAGGGTATTGACCAAACTCAACGGCCGTGTCAGTGCAAGGGCCTTGATTGGCGGCAATGGGAAGGCATATACTGTAATCAACTTTCATGCATAGCAATTTTAATTGCAACGCATGTATGGATCATTACAGCTTTTTCAGTGTACGGCAGAAGGTATGGCTACATTTATCACCTGCCTTTATTGGATGGTAATTTCTATCATTACAGAAGTGCCATTTTGTGGAGAAGATTGAATGTCGGTCTTTCCTTTTAAAAAACCTACCCGGTTTTGAATGCTTCGCCAGCCCATGCCTGCAGCGGCTTTTAAAGTATCGGTGTCAAAACCTGTACCATCATCTTCCACGGTAACAGCCAGTATTTTTTCCTGGGCGGAATGGTGTAACTGTACCAGTACGTTTTTTGCCTGTGCATGTTTGATGGCATTGTTTACCAGTTCCTGCACAATGCGGTAAATGGTCACACTGCTGGTCTGGTCAATATCCACGTTGTTCATGCCAACAGATTGGTAAATGGTATGTATGGCACCGCTGCGGTCAGTCTCATTGCAAAACTCTTTCAGGGCAGTGTCCAATCCGTATTTCACCAACATCTCAGGCATCATGTTGTGGGCCACACGACGCATTTCTTTGATGGAACTGTCCAACATGTCAATGCTGCGTTCAAATGCGTGTGCATTGTCAGGTGTCATAATTAGGTTCTCTCTCATATTGCTTAATGAAAATTTTATGCCGCTTAGCATGCCGCCCAATCCATCATGAAGGTCTTTTGCAAGGCGGGTACGTTCCTGTTCTTCTCCTTTCAATACTGCTTCGGTGGCGGTTAGTTGTTTTTCGGTTTCCAATTCATCGATCTTGGCCTGTTGCAGTTTTTGACGATGGCGGTAATTGCGTAAACCCAACAGGGATATAAGCAGTAGTGCGACAGCTCCTGCAATTAAACAATAATTGAGAATGGATTTCTGCTTGAGTTGCACTTGCTGCAATGCTATCTGGGCTTCCTTTTTTTCCGTTTCATATTTTACTTCTTCATTGGCATGTTTTTGTGCCATTGATTCGGTAAAGATTTCTTCTTTTATTTTAGTGGCCTGTCTTTGGTATTGAGCAGCTTGTTCGTAATTGTGCTCTGCAAAAAACACATTGGAGAGCGTTTGCAGTATAACTGCTTTTGCCTCCTTGTAATCGTTGCTGTTGCTTATTCTCCATGCATTAAAAAGTAACTCTTTTGCTTTTGCGTAGTTGGATGTTTTCAGGTAATATATTGACATGTTCTGGTAGGAAGACATAATAGCGAAGCTGTCTGCTATCTGGATGGCCATAGCCAATCCTTTATCTGAATAGTATTTTATTTGGCTGATGTTGTTTTGTTTGTCCATAATACTGACCAGGCCTTGACATAGCATAGGGATAAAGTTGGTATAATGATACTGCTCACAAATGGATAATGACTCTTTATATACTTCAATGGCCTTTTCTTCTTGCCCTGTTTCGTCATATGCGTTGCCAAGGTTCAATAGCGTAGTGGACAAGCTTTTGGTGCTATTCATTTTTCTTTGAAGCTGCTCTGCTTTTTCGCCAAATTCAATTGATTTTTTATAGTCTTTGATCATCAAATAAGTTGCTGCCATACCGCTATATATAGTGGCTTTTGTACGTAAAGACGTATCTATCCGCTCAATGATCCTTATTCCTTTTAAACTATATGCGATTCCTGTTTCATAATCTGATTTGAAATTATAACGCTCACCCAATGTAAAATAGGCAATGCCTATACTGAGTGAATCATTCATTTCTATCGCAATTTTAAGGATCTGGTTGCCATACTGTATTGCAGAGTCGTGCTGTTGCAATGTGGCATATATGTACATCATTCTTTTGTTGTACTTCAACCTGCCAACTGTGTATTTAAGCTTCTCACTTAATTGTCCCCCTTGCTTTGCATAAGTCATTGCTTCTTTTGTATCGTGGTCTTCATACGCTAAAGTGAGCTCGTACAATAGCTTTACCTTATTGGTATCTTCTTTGGCAAGCTTCAGTAATCTTTGTAGGCTATCTATCTTGTGTAAATCTTGTGCAATGCACAACAAGCTGAACAGCGTGGAATATAGTATTAGCAATAATTTCTTCATGCTCTAAAATACAGTTTTTCTGCTGGTGCAAAGAAAGACTGTAGCCTCGTTGCTTGTTATCCTCTTTTTTAATGATTTTTTTTATCCTCTCAAAAAAATCATCTTTTTAAATGATTGTCCAGCCTTACATACCAATCTACTTTTACGGTGTAAATAGCAACAACATGAAAGCAACATTTCTTCTCTTGGCCACATGCATTACTGTATCCCTTTTTGCGCAGACTACGGGAATCGGTGGCAGGTTCAAAAAAAGTGATGGGAATATAATGAAGCCGCCTGCACCCAATCCTTTCCCTATGATTGAATTTAGCGACCAGCTAACCCTTTCCAACCTTACTGGAGGTTCGGACAATAGTGCAACAATTGAATTTGAAGTCCCTACAAACACCAATGTGACTGAGTTCCGCAATATGATGAATGCCGGCACTACTTCGAGCCAAGTAGCTGTTCCCAAAACAAAAACAGTTACGCCTGCTACAACAGTAAAGCGGGATATTGATGCTAAACCATCTATTACCATGCAGCAGCCACAACAAGTAAAAATCATAAGGGCTGAAATCACGGTAGCAAGCAGTAACCCAAATCAATACCCGAAAAACCAATTGGTAAAGACAATCGTGCTGGAAGAGGTGACTATAGAAAGCTGTACCGATGATGCAGCAACAGGTAAAAGCAGGATAAGATTGAAAGGCAGCCGTATTGGATGGAAATATTACAGCTATGACAAACAAGGTGCACGCACTTCTACCCAATCAGGTTGGAATGTTGCAACTGGGCAGGCATGGAATGTCTTTTAAATAAAATATATCCGACAATTACAATTTTCCATCATTAAATATCCATTATATGAATACCCAACAGACTACAGACCCATCACAAGCTATGGATGGCAAAACAATTGCCATCATCAGTTACCTCACTATTATCGGTTGGGTGATTGCGTACGTTCAATATGGAAATAACAAAAGCCAGTTGGCGGCATTTCATATCAGGCAATCATTGTTCCTCATGCTTTGTGCATTTGGCATTTGCATCATCTCCATGTTCTTTGCTTTTATACCATATATAGGCTGGATAATTTCCTTTGCCCTTAATCTTTCCATGCTAGGTTTTTTGGTACTATGGATCATGGGCCTGATCAATGCTATTAATGGTGAAGAAAAGCCGTTGCCTGTATTGGGTAATAAAGCACAGGATTTTTTGAAAGGCATTAAATAAAATGAAAAGGATATTCCTGCAAGCTGCAAAGTGTACCCATTACCTTAAAAATACTGCCATCAACAATAAAATACTGACTAATGAATAGGTTGTTATTTTCTTTAATGCTATTGGTCTGCACTATGCTTTGCAATGCCCAAAAAAACAGTTTCGGTATTGTCAGTTACACATTACCCGCAGGATACGAAGTAATAAAGAATGATAATGTACTTACTTACTACAAAGAAGATAAAAGTGACGATACTTACTGCAACTTTTTTATTTATAACCTGCTACCCGGAAAAGGAGAAGTAAAACAGGATTTTGATATTGCATGGAGCAGCCAGATGCAAAAACCATTTAAGGTTACCGGTACGGCAAATATGCAACCGGCTGCTGTTTTAAAAGGCTGGCAGTTTTTAATAGGTACCACGAATTATACCGATAATGGCGTGGCAACATTGGCAATGCTCATCACTTTTAGCAGTAAGGACAATATGCAGAGCATTTGCATGTTGTCTAATTCGGATAGGTACAAAACCGATATAGAAAGTTTTATCGCTTCGGTAGATGTGGTGAAGGAAGCAGTAACAACCAATGCAGAAACAAGTACAGCTAAAGCTCATTCAAATAACACAATTAATCAGCCCAAACCCTTTGCTGGTAAGGGCCCTACACCAGAAGTATGGATGAAGAGCAGGTTTGAGTATGATATGATGCGACGGATGTCGTTAACTAAATATGAATGGATTGCCATATATCCCGATGGGAAATTCAACGCCTATATGCCTACTGAAGGGTATGCGAATTTTTACACCAACAACAAGGATTGGGGCAAAGCGTCATGGGACGGTAGCAGGCTGAATGTGACAGATGCATCAAACAACGTTTATTATTTCGATAGGAAAACTGCCACGCAAATGCAAAGCAAGTTCGACAGCAGGCCCAACTATTACAAGTCAAAACCTGTAGATGGTTTGCGTATTGAAGGGGCTTATACCCAATATGCCGAACTTATTCCTTCTCCCCAAAATGAACCGCAATATTTGATATGGTTTTTTAAAGATGGAACTTTTGATGACCGGGGGATTCATGTGACGAATCTGAAAACCCCTTATGCATCCCCGGATGATGCACCTGGCAAAGGGAAATACAGCATGGAGAACTATAGCATTTTTTTACGCTATGGTGATGGCCGTATGAAACAATTGGGGTTTGCGGGGTTCCTGGATAAGGACCCAGCTACGGTAACCGATGCTTATTTTATTGGCCGCAATTTGTATTACCGTAAAGACAAAGGCTATAACAGCAACCTTAATAGAAAATAATGATGAGGAATTATCTTGTACTGGTATCATTTGTTTTTGTTGCTTACGCTGTACATGGCCAAAGCGATGTGGAGCTTAACCGCGATTCTGTAATAGGCTGGCAGTACATAACCAATGCACCAAAAGCCAATGCTGTTTATAAGCCTGTAAAAAACCAGTATGCCAATGGTGCTACATATTCTGTTTGGCAGCAACAGGCTACAGACATGCTCATCAACTGGATACAGCAATCCTATTTGCCCCGTGGTTTGGTCATGCGAACCATTGCTAAGAATAATGAACGTTGGTCTGTGGATGGCAATGGCCCATTGCATAGTTACGGAGTTGATTTCCTAGGCTACGCTGCAACATTTGCACATGGCAAAATTGATCTTCGGTGTTGCGAACAAGGGCAAAGATTGGTAGCAGGTTTCAACGATTTTCCAGGAACATATCTAAAAGGCTTCAATCCCGCTGGCCTGTATTTTTTTGCAGAACAGGCACCCTTTACAAGTGGCGATGACGATGCTCAATTGTCTAAAGAAAACATTGATAAAAAGATTCAATCCAGTCTCTATCATTACCGTACTTATTTGGATCATTACCATAACAATGGTCAGCAAATGTTCAAACTGGGTGTGGTGGTTCCTAAAAATGGTGAATGGCCTTTTAAACAGGTGCTGGTAAAAGATGCTGTGGCATATATTCAACAACAAATGGATGCCTTCCCGGGCATCATGCAAAAAAATCCCTATTCGGTAGAGCCTGTAAAAAAAGTTTTGGAAAGACTGAAGCCCTATTACGATGAAGTGGCGAAATTGAAGGCCAATATAAACCCCGGTAACTTCATCAACGATGGCAATGGCCACTACCTGCTTGACCCCAGTGCATTGCTGAATGGATATAAGGTGGATAAAACTTTTCCTGAATACAATATCCTTGTTGTTACCACACAACAGACCATTGATCAGGTAAGATCGGATAATCCGCTTTGGGTATATTTTAATTTAACACCAACGAATATAACTGTAGAAGGAAGCCTTGCAAAGTATGATACAAAGTTCGGTACCGGTATATCGCACATGGTATATTCTCTCTTGAACAATTTCAATTATGATTATGTGGCTAAATGGCTGGCACAGCCCGATGCAAGAAAAACCATGGTCTATACGCCAGTACAACTGCCTGCAACAGCTACAGCCAATACCTTTATTGCACCCGTTACCATTTCGGCAACCGCAGTTGCAAAAAACAGAGATCCCAATACCATTTTGTATGAAGATTTTGATGGTTACTCAACCGGAGAACTGTCAACAAAAAAATGGCATGCAGCGTATAACTATGGTTTTGCCAATGCATCCCTAACAAGTATCAATGAACAACAAGGCAAATGGGTTACAATTCCTGAAAAGTTCACTTTTTATCCTGATCTGGATATTCCGCTCACGCAAAATTATACGGTTAGTTATGATGTATATTTTGGCCCGGGCATTACCAACAAAAGGGTGCTACATCATTTCAGGATGGATGCCTATGACCCCAAAGCAAAATACCCGCAGCCAATGAACATACATAGTGCTGTTGATAAAGGGATGGACTTTAGCATAGCCATGTCTGGCGAAACCACAACGGAATGCAAATTCAGGACTGGCCAGTATAAGGAGATGTATCAGGATGTAAAACTTACGGCATTCAAAGAAAAAGATGTGGTACATGTAAGTATATCCGTAAATGGCACTGCTGTTTCTGTTTCGGTAAATGGCAAGGAAGTAATCAGTAATGCTAACGCCATACCCACAGGGCAAATGTATAAACGTGTTGGCTGGTATTGCGGCAATCCCAATATGCTGCTTGGAAACATTTATATCAAGAAACAATAAAAAACAAAGAGATGAAAAACGTATTGCTAATGCTGCTTATGCTGCCCATCATGGCAATGGCACAAGAAAAGCAGAACATGGACGATGCCATGAAAAAAATGGAGGAACTGAAAAAAAAGATGACACCCGAGCAACGGGCCATGCTGGATAAAATGGGCGTTGATCAGACCATGAAAAATGCCAAGAACAATATGCAACCGGGCAGTGCAGGAACAGCCATGATGCCAATGGCCGATCCGAATAAGATTCCCGAAAAAATATCGGCACTGGTTATACCGGCTACACCTACGGATAAAGCAAAACTAGTAGCGTATCTGAAACCCATTTTTTCGCAAACAGAAAATGCGATGAAACCCGCTAATGTAAAAGCGGTACAGGCACTATTGGACAAAGGTTCTGAAACCGGAAAATATGCAATGGTGTTTTGGTCGCACAATGAATTGGACAAAGCCCTGTACCTATTGGTGAATGCCTGCATCACCAATCCCGATGATTATGCTTCCATCAATAATCTCGGTGCATTGCTTACCCTCTCTGGCTATGCACACAAAGCTTTGCCGCTGCTTTTATACACGCAGAAATTTGTGACCCAAAGTAGTACGTTGCTTAATAACATTGGCCAGGCTTACCTGAGCCTGGGGTATGTTGACAAAGCCAAGCCATTGTTTTTATCTGCCATTGCAAAAGATTCTACCAAAGCCGAATCATATCGGTCGATGGCACTCATTGCCCAAAAGCAGGGAGATAAGACGCTTTGTGGCAGCTATCTTGAAAAAGCAATTGCCAATGGCGATGCCACTACCGAAAATATTAACCTGCTTAGCCAGCTGGCTCCGGGAACAGATATATCGGAGTATATCCGCAAACGTTTTAAACAGTTCTATAAAGATCATAGTGTAACCAAACGTTTTATTGTGCCACCCGTTCCGGCTTCGTACGAAGAAGCAGTGCAAAGGGATAATGAGGTAGAAGTTTATTTCAGGGACTTTGATGCCACCATTAACGCAACCTATAAAACGCAGCAGGAACTGACAAAAAAATATGAAGGCCAGGTGATGGATAACCAGGCAAAAAGGATGGCACAAATGCAACAGATGATGACCAACGCAGGCAAACCCGGTTTTTCAAAATCTGTGCAGGATATGAAAGCATCATTCAGCAACCCCTTTATGGCACACGCATCTATTATGTTGGCCAGTATCGACAATCCACAATTCAGTAAATCCTATTTCAGCCGTATGAAAACGGAAACTGGTAACAGGTTAAAAAGTGAGACTGAGTTGAAGCAGGCTTTGAAAACGGATTTTGACGATAAGATCAATGCGTTGACAAAAGAAAAAAGCAAGCTGAAAGATGGTGAAGGCCAGAATGCAGCAAATGCAAGGTCAGTGGAAATTGAAAAAGAACTCTGCGAACTAAAAGTAGCAAGACAAAATAAATGGCTGGAGAAAATTGCCCTGATAAACAACCAATATATCCACAACATGGAGGACCTGCTTAACCAACGCCTGCAGGAATACCTTTTCTGGAACACCATTGTAATGCAGTCCATGCAAGATCCTACGGCCGTTAATTACGCAGCGTATGTTGGCTATCTGAAAAATCTTCAGAGTCTCGCTTATCCACTTTTCCCTACCCATGTGGATGGAGGTCTGTCAAAGCCCTGCGGCGATTATATGAAAGCCAATAATTATAAAGGAAAGATGCATGATTGGGAAAGAGAGCACTGCGAAGTGGATTTTGGAATTGACCTGATGGTAACCGGTGCAAAAATGAACTGCGGGGGCTGGTCTGTTTATGCAGACTTTAAAGCTGGCTCATTTACCTACGACCGCAATGTTGACCCTGTAACCTGGCAAACAACCGGGCATAGCATTTCTGTAAAGGGGGGCAAGGATAAAGAATTTGAAATAGGTAAAATAAAAGCCTCGATAGGAGCTTCAGTAGAAACCACAGTAAAGTTTGATGGCAACATGAACCCTGTTGATCTAAGTGTGAAAGGTACGGCTGGTGCTGGAATGAGTGGCCCTATGGGCGGTAGTGCAGGTGTTGATTTAGGTTCCGTTGAAATAAGCGTGAGCGGTGGTTTCAATGCTGCAGGCCCATCCATACCATCATTTGGCAGCAACTTTTTGAAATAGCAAAACAAGCACAATAAATTCCAAAATAGATCATCAATGAAAAAACGCACAATCATTTTCATGTTGTTGTTATGCTGTTGTACGGTACCATTTGCACAAAAAGCAACAGTAGCAAAAGAGGCACCTGTTCCCTGTACAGACCAGGCCAATGCAAGCGACCTTCCCGGAAAATATACAGACCATACCAATCCCAAATACCCAACCAGTGTACATGGTACGGCACAGGATAAAGCGGCAATGACCAAACTGCTGATTGCTTTGGAAAGATTGGAAGAAGCCAGCCGGAGCAATTTTAATTTGACTGGTTGTGTAGCAAGGGTAAGTTTTAGCGGAGGTGATAAAAACACCTTTGGAAACAATGCGTATGTCAGCTATGGCTACCAATTGGGTGTCTATCAAAATGTTTGTCATGTTACGCAGCATATTGTAAAAACAGTGGATGAATACCGTACCGTATTAAGGGTTAATGTTAACCCTTTCTTGATGGCAGATGGGCTTCGGGGCATGGGCGAATTTTACCTTACGGACAAATCTGTACGGTATGAATGTCCGACTGATGCAAGGATGGGAGCCAATTATGAAAAAGACAAGAGGGCAAATCCAAGCCATATCTCACAATATTTTTCAGAAGGGGCATTGTTGACTGGAAGGGCTGATGACTATAAAAACCAACATGCTGATTTTTTAAAATTGAACAATGGTGACGGATATGTTGAAAGATGGGAGATGGGGTCCAGGGAAAGCAAACCTAATCCAAAAGCATATAAATGGATAGACAGGCATTATTTCATTACCAAACCCGGAATTGCTTTGCTGGTGCCGGTTACACGAAAACAATACCTGGAAGACCTGCTGGAATATTTTGAAATTGAGAAGGTCAATTTCTATTATAGCTTGGATGAACTTACTAAAAGGAATGCAGGCAATACAAGCGATAATGCAAAGAAGAGGGCATCGGTTTTAGAAGTAGACAAAGCAGCGTACACCAAACTATATAATGACAGGAAAGAAAAAGTGAAACAACTGTTGGCTACACAAAAAGAAGAGTGGTTGCAAATGCAGGCCATAATTGCAACCAATAACATTACTTACGATGCTTACGAACGCCTAAATGAAATTGGTAAATTCTATGATAAAGAAGGTGAATATAAAGTTGCATTGAATGTATTGAACCCGGCCTACTTTAAAACTAAGACACCTTTAATATCCACTAAGCCTGTTTTGATGGAGTTACAGTTCCGTTATGAAATTGGCGAAGGCCAAGGGTTTTCTGAAAGGCTATTCAATAATTTTTTGAAAAATTATGACATGGCTGCATTGAGGAAGATGCTGGAATAAATGATACCATCCATGAAAAAACAATTGGAATCATGTTCGGCGGATTGCTTTGTTTCTTTTGTTATACAATCATCCATTCCCGTTTCGTAGCACAACAGGGCATATAAAAAATCATCTTTTTTAACGATTGCCCTGCCTGTTACAGCACTCTACTTTTACTGTATAAAAATAATAAGGAATGAAAAAAACATTTTTCTTATTGCTGTTCATAGTTAGTGCAATGGCAATACAGGCACAGATAAAAACAATACCGCAGGTACCCAACAAGACAGTTGTTGCGATGCTTAAGGTAACTGATTTAACAGTAACAATTGATCAGATAGATGATGTGAACTCGCCTTCGCTAAGTATTTCGCCCAGGTACGATGTGCATTACACCGTCACCAATTCCGGTACAGAAGATATAGCAGGTTTGGATATTGGGCTACGGGCAGACTTTTACAAATCAGATGGAAGCTTTATTATAGGCAACAGCAATTTTGGGTTAGCGGGGCCGATAGTAGAACAGAATGAAGTCAGGGTTATGAAACCAGGGGCTGCGGTGCATAGGATAGTGCAAGTGTATCCTCAGCAACCCCTTTATTTCAATGTTGCCTATAAGCTAGTCATAAAGGTAGACTTCCAAGGCAAGATTGCAGAAGCCAATGAAAACAACAATACTGCCGAGCGTTCAGTTACACCGCATTCGGATTATCCCGAAACAGATTATTTTTTAACGGGTGTAACTTTTAGCATACAAACAGGTAACGACAATAAAGAAGCAAAGAACTCAAGCGTCGATTTCAATTTCCGCACTGGCAGGGGTACAATGACTTACCGGTATCTGGGTTATTCGGACGAAATCAAAGCCAACTCCACTGTTACCATTACACCTAATCAATGTGTGATACCCAGTCCGCCGGGACCCTACTCCTATGAGAATTCCTTGCAGTACTATAAACAAAATGGTATCAGGCTGGATATTATTTACGACAATGTCATATTTAAAACAGATGCGTGGAAAGTGAATGCTGTTTCCGTAACACTACAATTTACCACCAGGAATGGAACGCTTAGCCCATCTTATGGCAAAAAGACAATCAACTTCCCGGGAGCTTCCGGCATACTGGGGTATAGGTTTGGAGATGACGCTTTGAACAACAAATACCAGAACCGTGTATTGGTGCTTAGAACCTCTGGCGGAAATTATGTAGACAAGATATCCGGGGCAGGTGCCACTTCACAGTTCATGAATGTTGATGTATTGGCCAATCTTTAAACATAGATAATATGAAATTGCTAAAAAATATGTTGCTGTTCAACCTGCTATTGATCATGAGCTGTACAGGCATTGCCCAAAAGCAGACTTTTGATGTAGTTACCTACACGCCACCAAAAGACTGGACAGAAAAACAGGCCGATGGAAATATATCCTATTCACGCATTGATGGTGGAAGTTGGGCACAGATTGCCATTTATAATCACCGCAACAGCGAAGGCAGTATACAGACCGATTTTGATAAGGATTGGAACGAACTGGTAGCAGTAGGAAGAAACATTTCTGCTCCAGAAAAAACAGAGCCAAAGCAATCGGGCGACTGGACAGTAATGAGCGGTAGCGGTGTGTGGCAATACAATGGAGCCAATGTGGCCACGATGCTTACTGTGTACAGTAACCAGAAAATTTGTATAGCGCTGTTGTGCAATTCCACGGCCATGCCTTACCTGAAAGTATACCAGCAATTAATTGGTTCGTTGGACATAGTGGCCACCAACAATGCCGAAGCAGTCACCACTGAAAACAATACTTCCCCGCAACCCAATACCACAACCACCACTGATGTGAACAATATTTCCATTGTGGGCCTATGGTGCAACAACATTCTTGAAACATCGGGTTACATGAATGGTATGCCCATGTACACGGCAGGCTATAGTAGGAGGGAGTATGCATTTTATGGTGACGGTACTTACCTGTTTCGCACAAAAATATGGTGGACAACCGTTAAAGATATTTTATGGGTATATGAAAGCGGAACCTATACAATAAGTGGCGACCAGCTAATCATTACACCTCTAAAAGGCAAAGGGGAATATTGGAATAAAATAAACAGCAGTACAAGTCAATGGGGCAGCTTGGTAAAGTCATCTGGTTTTGCATTGGAGAAGGTAAGCTATCGCTTTAACATAAAATACTTTTCTGGTAGCAAGAGTTATGACCTCAATATAATTCCTTTAAATGAAACCCAACGCGATGGTGGATTAAGCCCAACAGAAGGATACCATTATATTTTAAGAGAAACTGGAGCATCGCTTATAGATAACCCGCCAGGCTTTAAAACGGGTTTTGAAAACAAGTCATTTACTACTGCCAGGCCATAGCCAGCAAATAATTGCGGCAGCGAACGCTACCAATGAATGTCAAGATAAGGTACTTAGTGATTTGCCTAAAGTGACTTGTTATGAGATTTGATGCTAAATGAAGGATAACTATATTGTAAACGTACTGCAATAATTTTTTTCATCATCCTCCAATCATCTTCAATACCTCATTTCTAAACAACTTACCAATAGGTAATTCCGTATTGTGTATCTCGATCAACTCCGAGGTAAAGGATTTGATATGGCATGTGGACACGATGAACGAGCGGTGTGTCCTTACAAAATCTTTTTCCGGCAGCATGGCTTCAACGGAACTGATGGACTGTTTAGTAATGATAGTGCCATTGCTGGTAATAACCTTGATATAGTCTTTCATGCTCTCTATATAGAAAATGTCCTGCAGCATCACTTTCACCATCTTCCTGTCTGCCCTGAAATAAACAAAAGAGCCACCTTTCTTTTCTTCCTGTAATGCTGCAACCGGTGCTTCCACCTTGATGGCAGGTTGACGGAAAGCCTTGTTTACGGCTTTCAGGAAACGGTCAAAGGGTATGGGCTTCATTAGGTAATCAATGGCATCCAGTTCATACCCCTCCAATGCATACTCTGAATAAGCCGTGGTAAAAATGATTTTTGGTGGGGTTTGCAATGCTTTCAAAAAATCATTGCCATTCAGTTGTGGCATGCGGATGTCGAGAAATACCAGGTCAACAGGTTGCTGCTGCAATACGGTAAAAGCCTGTATAGCATTGGCACATTCCCCCACCAGTTCCAATGTGGGCATCTGTTCAATATACCTGCGTATGATTTCCCTTGCAGGCGGTTCATCATCCACAATCAGGCATTTGATGGTGCTGTTTTCATGCATAAGCGGGTGCTGGTTTTTCTTGCTGGATGATTGTTTTTTCTGTGTTGTTCTTTCTTTGTTCCAAACTTATTTTCAGGTTCACGATAAAGACATCCACATCGTTGGTAATGCACAGCTCGTGTTTGTTGGGATAGATAAATGCAAGTCTTTTCTGCACATTGCTGATGCCTATTCCACCATGATGCACAGAAAGCTGTTCCACTTCCTCCTGCAATGGTTTGCCATTGATAAGTTTCATTTGCATGTCCGTACCATTGATGGTAATGCTCATGCTGATCCATGGATGCTCCAGCATATTACTGGCACCATGCTTAAAACAATTTTCTACCAATGGCAGCAATAACAGTGGGGCAATATAAAGATTGTTGCAGTTGTCGGGCAGGTCAAGCTGTATCTCCAGCTTATTGCCATACCTTATCTGCTCTAATGAAATATAGTCCTGCACCATCTTCAATTCGTTGTGCAATGGAACAAATGCATGGTTGGCTTCATATAAAATGAAACGGAGCATGTCCGAAAGTCCGGTCACCATTTTGGCAGCAACAGGCGAAGTGTTCTGTGTGTAAGAATAGATATTGTTCAATGTATTGAAGAGGAAATGCGGATGCACCTGTGCTTTCAATAACTGTAGCTGTGCAGCAATGTTCTCCTTCTGCAATTGCAGGTTGCGTTGTTCCTTTAGGTACCAATGCTTCATCAACTTGATGGCTGCAGCCATGCCGCCAATCGTTAGCCCACCCCTTAGCCCTGCCAGTAAAGACTTATAAAAGTCCTCATTATACACCCTTATCTTATCGGATAAATAGGCTTCGCCTAGCAATCGGGCACGTAAAGGTGTAACTACCTGCTGCGTAAGCAAGACGGAAAGGAACGCTGTCAGGAAAACAAGGATAATGGTACAGGAAAAAGTTAACCAGTAGCGTTGCCTGAGCAACAACTGCGGAACAACAAAATACATTAAAGAGTAGGCAAAGAAAATATGGATGAATACATAGATGCATGAATCGAGCATGGCAAAGGAAAACCCCTTCCAGTAACCTTCCTGGAAATTATGTGGTGTGCTGGCGTACAGGAACCCTTGGAATACCACCCATACCAACCAGAAAGCTACATGCCTGGTAATGCGGTGCCGCCAGTCGTTCGCAAATATGAAAGGGTATTTTTCCTGGTTCATCTGCATAAAATTAAGCATCGCTTTCATGCAACCCCTCTATAAAATCGCTATATAGCATTGTTTGGGCGACAAATGCATTTTATCTACAAACCCCGGTTCCGTTATTGGAGCCGGGGTTGGAGAGCTGATGACAGGCTATTGATTGCTTGCTAAGTCTTCTTTGCGGTCTTTTTGCTTGCCTTGCCATGCTGTTATATAGGCTTCCAAATCTTTTTTCAATTGCATTTTGATTTTCCTTTTGTTGATGTCCAACTTTTTGCCGCTAACGGTTTGTTGGTACACCAGCACATTGTTGTTGGAGTAGTAATAAACAGTTTGCTCGGTAGGGGTTTTGATATTGCTTTCAATAACCCAATAGCCTTTTTCCGGAACCCATTTTGGTGCTTGGGGCTGAAGGGCTGCATCTTCCTGTGTTGACTGGGCAAAAGATGCTGTGGCAAAAAAAACAAGGATGGTTGCTGTTACGGTGGTAGCGATGAACTTTTTCATGGTTGTATTTTTTTGTTGATGAATGGTTTGTTGTTTGTTTGATGATGTAAAATTGGCTTCATTAACAAAAAATAATTTTGATAAGAGACGGGTATGGCGAGTGCTTCGATAGACAAAGGCATAAAGGGGATGAGCGGAAAGAAAGGAGACGAAAAGCTGTTGGTCGATGATGAAAGCAATCCGTCGCAGTATTACGCAATAATACTAGGCAAATCGGCACATCAATTTTGAGTTGCGGTATTGATTGCTATTTAAACAGGCTGTTACGCTGTTTGAATGATTGTAAGGTTAAGCTTTTACCAATCATAGCCTGTTCATACAATTCCTTGAAAATTGATAACTTCGGTACATGATTAAAAATGTTTTAAGCGGCTTTGATTTTGACATCATTTCCTCGCAAATGATTATGATCTGCATCTCCATACTCATTGGTGCAATCATCGGGGCAGAAAGGGAGTATGGCAACAAGTCGGCTGGGTTGCGGACTTTTATCCTGGTATCTTTCGGCTCCTGTGTTTTTACCATATTGTCCATTGATATCGGGGTTGCCAACCCCGACAGGCTTGCGGCCAATATCATTACAGGTATTGGCTTTTTGGGGGCAGGGGTTATTTTTAAGGATACTACTAAAATAGGAGGCATTACTACTGCCACTACTATTTGGGCCACTGCATCACTAGGTATGAGTGTAGGTGCGGGGCATATATACCTGGCCTTGTTGGGCACTGTTATCGTGATGTTGATTTTGAAATCATTGATACCCTTGCAAAAGTTTATTGACGACCGTCATAAAATAAGGGAGTACAGGATTGCCACGGCAACTATGGCCGACTTTGATGTATGTACTACTTTATTCAATCAATACCATTTAAAATCCGTGCTGCTGAGTGAACAAAAAAACACGAATGGTTTTTCACGTACCTGGCAGGTAACGGGCTCCCTGCACAATCATGGCTTGTTGGTTTCGCAACTGGTGCAGGAGAGCAAAGTGCTTTCGTATCAATTTTAAAATTAGCAACAAGATGAAAAAGAATATTTGGCTAAGCGACCCTGAAAACCATGATTACCCTGCCGCACAGGATTACCTGGAATTGCTGTTTGCACCCGATGATGCGAAGAAGTATGTAGCACAGCTAAAGAAAGCTGCAACCATCAAGAAAAAATCAAAAGATATTTTACGTGCCAGTAAACTGCCTTTGTTGCCCAAAGACAATATTCATGTAAATGCGAACCTCAAAAAATTCAAGAAGGGACAGAAGCTGTCGCCCATACTGTTGGTGCGGAACGAAATGGGACTGATTATTGCCGATGGCTATCACCGGCTTTGTTCGGCATATTACCTTACAGAAGATCTTGAAGTGCTATGCAGGTTGGTGTAAATAGCATCTTACTGCAACAATTGCTGCAAGGCCTTAAAGTCAAATTGTTTGTTGAAGTGCTCGAACATCCTTAACGAAGACGGCATGGTAACGTACCGGAAAGCTACCGTTATCAACTGCGGCTTTGCAGGGCTTGCTGCCACTGGCTGAAAATACGCTGGGTTATATTGATACAGTGGTTCGCTTTTGTTTTCCTTGTCATAAAACTTCCAGAAGCGGTTGTAATTGGTTCTTTCTGCCAGCTTGGCTTTATAGTTTTGCGAATTGTCTTCAGTGCGGTTGATGACTGCCTGTGCCAACAGCCACTCTTCATTGTGATTGGTCAATGCCTTTTTTGCAACAGCAATTTTATCGGCTACATCTGCTTCCCAACTGCTGTATAGCTTTAAGCTGCTGCTACTATGTTCTTCAGTAAGTTTTGTTATCAGTTTTGGAAAATACAATTTTTCCCGCTCGTAATATTCCAACAGGCTTTGCAGGTATTGCTTGCGGCTTACGGGCAACAGTACTGGCAACTTGTTTTTCTTCACGAACCAATACCGATATACATAATTGTTCCGGTTATTGGGTTTAATGTCTTTGTCTGCCACATCCTGAAAATAGCTGCTGCCATTATTAATGGATTCAATCAACTGCTCATTGTTACAGGTCATGTAAGTAAACAGGTTCATCAATTGTGCGTTCACATCTGCCGGTTTATGGTTCTTCCAGTCCGAAAACTGTAGGCCAAAATCATACTCGCCCATACTGCTGCCAAACGGCTCATGCAAAAAACGGCTCAATGTATTTATGGGAATGCTATTTACATATACCCGTAAAATGGTGCTGTATTCACTGTTCCTTGTCAGTTTTCCTTTGGCACAGAAATATTCATATAGTGCCGATTGGAAACTATATTGGCCCAATTTATTACTGCCCAAATACTTGTAGCCTTCTGTGGTATAGATGCTTTCCCAATTGCCTCCGGTAAGGTTAAAACCGATATGGCTTTGGGCTTCTATCTTTTCTATGTCGCCCAATGTTTTTTTTGCCATGGCCTTGTCTGCTGCTGTGGCCATGCTGTTGAAATATGCTGCCCTTACTGCAGGCCAGGGATATTGGGCAGCCGTAAGATACTTGCCTGTAACAGTGTCCAATTCTGCATTGGTCTTACAATCCTGTGCATGGGCAAACTGCCATGCCATCAATAAACCCAATAATGCGAAGGCTGGTTTCATGGTATATTTTTTTTGATATTGCTTGCTTGATTCCTTATTTATTTTCCAAACCCATTGATGGCTCCAGACATATTACCTGAAACCAGGCTCATGCGGCCTGAAACAGAAATGCTTACACTCGGGTCGTTCACCATGCCTGCAGGGTCGCTTACTGTATTTGACCCCGCAGTGATTTTTGCTTCGCCTGTGGCATACACATCTTCTATGCCACGGTTGCTGAATTCGATGCCCATGCCTGCCTTTACAGAAGCACTTACCTGTAACGGGCCTTTGCCTACCGAAATGCTTTTGTCAATCGCAGTGGCTTCTAGAGTGCCCTTCACAAAATGGTTGTTGCCTGCATTGTCAAACTTGTAATTGAGATTGCCACTTAGCTTCCCCGCATCAAATGTTATGGATGATTTGCCGCACTCAAATGCCATGGTGCATACCTTAAAATCCAGTGCGGATTTGTATGCACAATGCATATCGTCAAAATCGGCCAGCCTGTACCTTGATTCTTGTTTCTCAGGGGTGGTGCACTGGCCATATTTATTGGTGGCAAGGTATCTGGTGTTGCCAAGTGCTGCCAGCCATGCTTTTTGGGCAGCAATTTTTGTTGCCTCAAACACATTGGGCTCCTGTACAAACTGTTGCCAATACAGTTCTTCGTTTATTTTCAGGTATAGTTGGTGCAGGTAATTTTTGTATGCTTCCTCCAATGGCTTATTATAGTTGGTATATGCCCATACGCTGTATTTCTGCTGCACTACGCAATTGTCATAGCCCATGTTTTCGCCTTTCTTGGCAAGCTCTGTTTCTTTGTCCGCAATAAGGCTATTCTGTTTTTCCAGGCTTTTCCGTTGTGCTTCATCTTTGGCCATAAAATCTTTTACTAAATCATCTACCTGTTTCTTGGCCGTCTTTAAACGATAGGTTGCACCACCATCTTTGTTCATCTCTTCCAAGTTTTTTTCAGCTACTTTCCTATACATATTTTCTGTGGGCGATGCATTGGTTGACATTCCATTGATGCCATTATTCTGGTACTGGTTATATGCCTGTTGTGCTTTTTGTACAGCAGCCTGTTGATACGGGATGAGCTGTTTGGCAAGCACCATACTTTTTTCATTCACCTGTTTTTGAAAGGCATCCCAATCGTTGCTGAGCCTTATTTCCTCGTCATAAGATGTAGGTACATCCGGCCGTACAAATTTCCTCAGGCCCAATGGGTCAGGGTCGGGCCGGAAGGGTTTACGCATGTCACTGCCTTTTATTTTATAGCCCAACTTACGTAGCTTGTTGAACTTGTCAAGCGAATAGCTGTATTGCATGGAGTTTTTCAGTTTCTCAATGGCTTTGGGTATGTTGCCCTTGCTTTCCTGTATCAGGCATTGTGTATAGTTGGCCTGCGGATGATAGGCAAAAGCCTTGACTGTCTTTTCGAGGTTGATGTCGGCCTTGTCCACCTCGCCCAGATAGAACCAGGCTTGCCCAAGGTTATTGAGAATGGTGGTATTGTCAGGATACTGTTTGTTCAGGTATTCCAGCAAAGGAATGGCCCGGTGCGGTGCACCCCCCATGCTAAGCATAGCTGCAAAATTGCTGAGTAGGTCGGCATCCGATGGGTTGTCTGCACAGCACCGCCCAATCATGTATACGGCAATTTCCAGGTTGCCGGATACCCAATAGCCAAGGGCTGCATTGCCTGTGGCTTCAGCATTGTACTGATTTGTTTTGAAAGAAGTGTACACTTGTTGTGCAAACAGTTTGGCATCATTGCTAACGGATTTCTCCACATAATCGTTTAACGTTTTGATATAGGCCGGAAGGGTAGATGCCGTGAGTACTATTTTAGGGATGGCATCTATAAGTACTGCATTGCGTTTTGGCACGCCATCGCCACCTGTTGCCATGGCTACCTGTGCATCGGTAGTGCTGGCTGCCAAGGCAGGTACTGAGCCTGGCATTTGGATGCCCATTTGTTCCATCATCTTGCGTTGCTCCGGTGTAAGCTTGTCCAAGCCCCCCTGTGCTGCTTTCTGCTTTTGCTGTACCCCTTTTACAGTGGTGGGGTTACTGTTCTGTGCAAAGCCTGTAACAAAACTTAGGTGCAACAAAACGATAGTTATCTGTTTTTTCATGGAGAAAATTTTAGTGGACCTTGATTTTGTTGTAGGATATTGTATGGACACAATGATTGTTTCTGGATGACCGCTCTAGGCAGTATGATGGCCAAAACCCATAATGCATTACATACGATATTGACCCAGCAATAAAAACCTTCCTATATTGATTGTGTAAATGTATAGGCAACAGCTTTGGAGGACCATCATCTAAAAGCATGATTTTTAGTATTATTACATGCAGAGAAAGGGGAGTGGCTATACATGAATTTTATTGACAATCGGATGAGGAAGAGTGATTGAAATACTTTATGTTTTCCTGAAGCAGACGATAAAAATTACTGATTGTATTCTTGCAGGTCTTTGATTTTTAAAGCAATCAAGCAAGACCTAAAAGCAGTTGTTTGTATGGGCAATATCATCATGCAACAAGCCTATGCAATTGCATAGGCTTGTTGTGAAAAAAGGACACAGTATGTTGCAGTTTTTAGGGATAGTCTAAACTTGATGCCTGCTTACAATATAACCTATGGGAAAGGCTGCTGTTGGTAATTTATTTTACCACAAGCTTTTCTGTTTGTACATCGCCTTTACTGTTTCTTATCTGCAATGTGTACAAGCCCTTTGGCAGGCTGGAGATATTGATGCTTTCGTTGCTTACATTGTTTAATTGCTTTGCAAGTACCGCTCTGCCAATATTGTCTATAATTGTTACCATTGTCAAATTGCTGCCATTAATGAAAACCAGGTTGCTGGCAGGGTTGGGGTACACTGTAAATACAGGTTTGCTGCTCAATGTTACAGTTGCAATTTCGCTGAAAGTGCTGCTTCCGTCCCTATCAAAACTCTGGAGCCTATAATAGGCAAAAGCCGCATGGGTGTTTGGTGCATTGTCTGTATAGCTATAGTTTCCGTTGCCATTGCCTCTTGCATTGAGGCTACCAATAGCTGTAAATGAAATACCATCGGCACTGCGTTGAATGTTGAAATAGCTTGTATTTACCTCATTGGCTGTTTGCCAATTAAGCGAAACGTGATTGCTTTGTAGCTGTGCATTAAAAGACAGCAACTTTACAGGCAGGGCTGCACCGGTTATCTTGCTTACGGTACTGGTGCCAGCGTTGGCAGTATAGATATTGCCCGAAGAAGCATCCAGGGCCAAGGCCACAGGGTTGGTGCCGCCTGCAAGTGTGGCCCATGCCTGCGTCACGGTTCCTGCTGGGGTTATCTTACTAATGGTATTGTTGCTGTAATTGGCAGTATAGATATTGCCTGCTGCATCTATCTTCATTATGGCTATCATGTACTGCCATCCGTTGCCGTTAGCCAATGTGGCCCATGTTTGCGTCACAGTTCCTGCTGGGGTTATCTTGCTAATGGTATTGTTGCCATAATTGGCTGTATAGATATTCCCCGATGCATCCATCACCATTCCTTCGGGCGAAGTACCGCCTGCCAGTGTAGCCCAAGCCTGCGTCACGGTTCCTGCTGGGCTTATCTTACTGATAGTGCTGTTCCCATCATTGGCCGTATAGATATTCCCTGATGCATCAATTGCCATTGCTTCAGCGGGCACAGGCAGCGTGGCCCATGCTTGTGTCACGGTTCCCGAAGACGTTATCTTGCTGATGGTGCTGTTGAAGTTGCTGGTATATACATTGCCCGAAGCATCTATTACTATGCTCCAGGGCGAAGTGCCGCTTGCCAACGTAGCCCAAGCCTGCGTAACGGCTCCCGAAGAGGTTATTTTGCTGATGGTATTGTTGCCACGATTGGCTGTGTAAATATTGCCTGAACCATCTATTGCTATTGCATCGGGGCCTGCACCGTTAGCCAACGTGGCCCATGCCTGTGTCGCAGTTCCGCCCGCAGTTACCTGACTTACTGTATTGGTGCCAAAGTTGGCCGTGTACACATTGCCCGATGCATCAATGGCTATGGCAGCGGGGTTGGCAGGTATGGACAGGTTGGCCCATGCCTGTGTCACAGTTCCCGCAGCGGTTATTTTGCTTACCGTACTGTTGTTGTTATTGGCTGTATAAATATTGCCCGATGCATCCAGGGTTATTGCTTGTGGCAAAGCACCAGTACCCCAGCTCTGTGTTATGGTTGCAATTGAGTTTATTTTGTACACATTAAAATTCGAGCTGGCAACATACACATTCAAAGAGGCATCCACCACCAATGCTTGGGGCGTGCCGCCAGGCAATGTGCACCAGGTTCCTGTACTGCCACCCAATGAGGTCCTGCTTATAGTGCCATTATTGTTGGCCGTATAGATATTACTGCCCGAAGCATCTATTGCCAGTCCATTAATATGCGGAAGGCTTGTTATGGTGGCCCATGCCTGCGTTACTGTACTTGATGAATAGATCCTTTTGCTGATGGTGCCATTGTTATTGCCTGTATAAACGTTCAAAGAGGCATCCACAGCTATTGCATGCGGATATGCATCACCCGCCAATGTTGCATAATTAAATGTTACCACTCCTGTTGGCGTAACCAAACTTACCGTGTTGCTATAATTGGCGGTGTACACATTGCCCGATGCATCAATGGCCATTGCCTGCGGCAAAGCATTACTTGCCAATGTGGCCCATGCTTGCGTAACAGTTCCTGAAGAAGTTATTTTGCTGATTGTGTTGTTTGCATTGGCCGTGTACACATTGCCCGAAGCATCGGTGGCAACACTCCAGGGAGTGGTACCCGAGGCGTTTAGGGTTGCCCAGTTCTGGGTTACGGTTTGTGCCTGCAATGCTTTTCTGCTGCCTAGCATAAAGACGGAAAAACAAAAAACAAGTAGTACGTTCTTCATAAAAGTTGTTTTGATGTTTTGTGCAACAAATTTCAAAAAGATAGGACGATTGGCAGGGTACCTGTTTTCCGGTATTTTGAAGAGGATAATGGGAATGTAATTTAGTATTTTTAATTTGAAGCTCAAACAGGATTTTATTTTGAAACAGGTACGCCAATTTCTTTTGTTGTTACTGGTAACATGCACCTGCTTTGATGCAATGGCCACGCAACCGGATACGCTTTTGTTGGGCACTGCCAATAGCTACCAATTGCTTCCGTATATGGATTACATAGAGGATGCAGGGCGGGGCCTGTCAATTGACGGAGCGGTTGACCGTTTCCAACAAGGCGAGTACCAAAAAACTACGGCTCCGGTCACATTCAATGCGGGTATTACCTTTTCTGCTTTCTGGTTCAGGTTCTCCATTAAAAACACAACACCGCAAACACGTAACCTTGTTTTGGGGATAGCCGAAAAAGTGGATACACTATGGTTGTACCAACAACAGCAAGGCAAAGTGCAACAGCTTGCTGCTACTGGCTTTGCATACAGTTATGCAACAAGGCCCATTGGCAACAGGAACTTTTTATTTGGTATCAGCATTCCGCCCAATACCAGCATAACCTATTACCTGCTGGCCAAGAACAGTGCCGACTATATGTACATTCCCTTTGTGTTGAAAGATGCGGGCACTTATCTTGCTTACGAAACATCCCGCTACCAATTGCTTTCCATCTATATTGGCTTCTTTCTGTTTGTTATACTGTTCAATATTTTCCTGTATGGCTCGCTTAGGGACAAGCTGCATATCTGGTATGCGTTGTACGTATTGGTGTCATTGGTGTACCTGATGATGGAAGACGGTATCACTTACGAACTGGTATTGAAATACACACCATCGTTGCGGTGGCTTTTTAATGAAGAGTACTGGTGGTATGGGTTAATGGTACTGTGGCTGTATGTAATGCAACTGGTGCTTAACCAAACAAGGGCCAACAGTAGGTTTTACCTGCTTACAAAAATGGTAATGGCCGTGCTGTGCCTACGCATATTGATAGCCTTTATAACAGAAATAAAGCTTGTGTCTTTTAGCAGGCCGTTGACGCATGTGATTTTCAATATTGGCGACATTGCTTTTTTAATGGGCTGTGCGTTGTTGCTTGCAGGCGTTATCGAAAAAATAATCCAAAAGTCGAAGCCAGCGGTTTACTATCTTATTGCGATTGTTTTCGGGCTGGCAGGCACCCTCAATATTTACTTTAACTATATAGGGCTAACCAATATTAACCTGGTTGAACCCAATGCCATGATTGTGGGGCTTGCCATAGAAATTGCGATACTGTCTTTTATACTTACTGTTCGGTACAACTTATTGAAGCGGGAAAAAGAAAAGCTCCTATTTGAAGTAAATGCATACCAAAAGACCTTGTTGGAAAAGATACTGGCAATAGAGGAGGATGAGCGTAAGCGGCTTGGCGAGGACCTGCATGACGATATTGGGGGCACTGTAAGCAGCCTGCACTTGTATGCAACAAACTATTTCCTTAAACATGCTGCTGCAAATAATGAAGATGCTTTGTACAGGGAACAGCTCATTCGTCAACTGGGCAATCTTGCAGTGCAGGTAAGGGATGTGGCCCACGACCTGATGCCCAAGGATTTTGAAAGCAGGGGCATTATTGCTGTGCTCTCAGAAAAAGTGGATGGCCTCAATGCAAATGGCAAGGTTATTTTTGAGCTTATTCATACCGGCGATATTGATAGCATCCCTAGGCAGCTTCAAATAACCTGTTACAGGATCATTGTTGAGTTGGTCACCAATATCATCAAACACGCAAAGGCATCGGCATCTACCATACACCTGAACGGTAATGAGGATTGTTTCCAGATTATTGTGGAAGATGACGGCATTGGTCTGGATGCCAATACAAAGTCTGATGGTATTGGGTTGAAAAATGTCCACAGCCGCATCAGGTACCTTCACGGTGCAATCAATATTGACAGTAATAAGCTCGGCACAACTGTAATCATAGAAATCCCACTCACAAAAAATGTCCAATAGTATCCAGATCATTATTGCTGACGATCATTCCATCATGGCAGATGGTTATGAAAAAGTAATTCATGGCAATACAGACCATACAGTGGTTGCAAAAGTGGGTAATGGGAAACTGTTATTGCAGGTACTTAATAGGACCGTGCCGCACCTGATTATTTTGGACCTGAACATGCCAGAAATGGATGGGCTGGAAACTGCTGCTTTCATCAAACGGAGACACCCATCCATAAAAATATTGGTGATTTCGATGTACGAAGACCTAGGCATCAAAAACAAGTTACTTGACATGGGAATTGAAGGCTATATTTCCAAGACTACGGACGCCGCCCAATTGCTGGATGCGATAGATGGTATCATGAATGGCGGCGTGGTCTATCAAATAAAATCAACACAAAACAGTGTACCTCAACAATACAGCACGAACGATTCATTCAGGATGAAACACAAACTCAGCTCCAGGGAAGTGGAAATCATTATACTGATAAAGGAGGGTAAAAGCAGTAAGGAAATAAGCAAGGTCTTATACCTAAGCGAATACACGGTAGAAACGCATCGGAAAAACATTTTTAAAAAGACCAATGTGAAATCGATGGGTGAACTGATTAAATGGGCGGTTGATAACCAATTGTGAATGGATTTTTATTGAACTCACGCACTCACATCAATTTGTGAAAATTAGGATGTTAAAAAGCATGACGGCGTTTTTGGGAAAAGATAGGCTGCGTAAATTTACGTAATTGGTAATGTTTGTTGAGTAGTAATACGTTGTCTTTAAGTTTCTTTAAAAATAGCAGATTGTTTTTACTCATTTTACAAAAAATACTTCTTAATATTATCCCATAATATTAATTCTGATATTGGCATTGTAAGTACATTGCAGGCTAAACAGAAAATCTGATTCCCCCACGATCAGGTTTGTGCCGTTCAAAACTAAACTCTTATGCATCAAGCTCAATTGATGTGCACGCCACGATTATACCTGGGGGGCTGCAACAGAACAACTGCTATTGGTACAAGCGATTGTACAATGTCTGCTTTTTTGTACCTGTTAAATAACAAACAGGTTGCAATTTCCCTTGGCGAAATACCTTACACCAAACTTTCAGCAGGACTGTGAGCTTACATATTACGATATGGCTCCTGGTACTTGTGACGGTTACTACAAACCTGTATGGGCAAAGCAACCATGTAAGGAAAAGCACCCTGCCACAGAAAACTTCCTATGGAAAGCAATCATACACCGATTCCATTTCTATAGAGCTGAACAGGTATATCTGCAAAGGGCTTGATGTAGTGTTACATAAAAAAGAAGCTGTTCAGCAGGACACCCCAAAGCCCCAGTTCAACCATATTGTCACACAGCCAAAACCATTATTGCAAATACATGGCAATGTGCTATACGATATGAACTATCGTTCGAATGTGGATACACCTTATGCTGAAAAAGATATCTACCAGCACACGGTTCAAACCTATCTGGATGTTACCTATAAAGACAACTATCCTGTAAGGGTCTATTTCACTACGAGATTCAGCAACTCCAACCTCTTCAAGAATTTCTCCGACCTCAACCTGCAATTCAATCCGGCAGATTTCAGTAACCGGATCAAAGACAGACTTAAGGCAAGGGTAGGCAAATTCATCAGTATGGATTCCTTGAATGCTCTCCGTGATTCCCTGGAGAAAAAATTCAAGAAATACCTGTCCCTTAAAAACGAGCTGGACAATCCCAACAACCAGCAACGCATGGTTGAAAAAAAGGAACGTGAACTGTATGGCCATCGGCAGGGGCTGGTGCCTGATGCTGCTAACCTATTGGCGAATAGCAAGGCAAATGCAATGACCGCTTTCAAAACACGTAACTACAAGTTTGCAGAAAAATCGGACGAAGGAACTGAAGGGCGGCTTGATTCAACAACTGCAAAAATTGACCGCATACAAGAGGAATACAAAGAGAAAAAACAGCAACTGGATTCGTTGATGGCACAACTGGCCGAAGCCCAGAAGAAATATGAAACAGGCAAAAAATGGGTAAATAGCAACAGTACCGATTTGATAAATGCAATTGATGGGATAAAGAATTATGACCAGTTGAAATCCATGATGGGTAAGCTGAATATGCCAGACACTGCCATGCCAAAAGGTTATAAGACACTGGTTTCCATCCGCTCCTTATCCGTAGGCAGGAGCCTAGTGGACTACTCCGAACTCTCGGCAAAAAACATCAGCATATCCGGGTTGCAAGCAGAATACAATCCCCGCTGGTATTACGCCGTGGCAGCTGGCACCATCAATTACCGCTTCAGGGATTTTGTGGTACAGAACCCCAACCAGGTACAGCAATACATGGCATTGGTTAGGGTAGGTAAGGGTATGAAAGATGGCAACAATATCATTGCAACTTACTATACCGGCAAGAGGCAACTATACAACTACTCCACCAATGGTGGCGTACAACAGCCTGGCAACAATGCCCCCGATTATAGATTGATGGGCTTTACTGTAGAAGCAAATTATAAGTTGGGTACACACAGTACGGTTACTGCCGAGGTTGCAAAATCCTCATTGCCTTTCTACTCAATAGACAGGACAAGTAATGAAAAAACATTCAACACTACCTTCAAATTCAACGACCGCTCCAACGAAGCGTATTCTATCAAACTGGTTTCCTTTCTGCCGCATACACAAACATCCATCAACGGTTTCTATAAACATATAGGCGAAAATTTTCAATCCTTCAGTGTATTCACTTCAGGTTCCTCACAAGGCTCCTGGTCGCTAAGGGTAAACCAGCCTTTCTTTAAAAGAAAGCTTACCATTGCTGCATCTGTTAGGGCAAACGATTTTTCAAATCCATTCATCACTACTGGTTACAGCAGCACTACCGTATTCAAAAGCATACAGGCAACTTTGCGTATAAAAAGGTATCCGGTAGTTTCTATAGGTTATTTCCCAAGCTCGCAGTTAACCAAACTGGGCGACAATAGTTTCATCGAAAACCTCTTCTATACATTCACGTCAACCGTTAATCACTTCTACAAGGCGGGGCATAACACGATGAACACATCCCTTGTGTACACAAGGTTCTACAACAAGGGAAGCGATTCTGGCTTTGTGTATTTCAATACCAACAACCTCATGCTCAGCCACAGCATATTCCTTAATAAACTGACCTTGCAAGCAAACGTTTCAATTGCTTCCAATACGGAATACAATCTATATGTTTTGGAGAACACATTTCAATACAAACTGAATGGTTTCCTTTCCATAGGTGCCGGTTACAAATACAATAAGCAGACTTTTTTCAATAAGGAATTATGGGGCTACTCAGGTACAGCGATAATACGGCTGCCCAAAATGGGAGAGTTCCAGTTGATGGCAGACGAAGGTTTTATACCCGGCGGCAACAAACAATTGGTACGGAATGCAACGGGCAGGATCACTTATTTTAAAACATTTTAAACAATAGGTATGCAACGGAAATTATGGATGGTTTTTTGTGCAGCAGCAATTGGTATTGTTGCCCATGCACAGGTCAGCATCACATTACAAGTGCCACCCAATGGCGTATTGCAGAAGAACCAGCTATGGAACCTGGTAATGGTTTCGTCCAGTACTACTGCAATCAATGTGTCCATTGATTTGACGCTTGTCAATACTAGGAACAACCAACCGGTATTGACTGCCGAAACAAGGACATTGACACTTACCAAAGGTGCAAGGCAGGTAAAGACAGAAGATGTGTCACCCATCAAATACACATACCTGTCTGCCGTTGCCGACCGCAACCCCAACGGTCTTTTGCCTATTGGAAGTTTTACGGCATGTTATACCGTTAGTGTATTGGGGCATGAAGGCAAAGTGGTACTGGCAGAAGACTGTGTGCCTGTTGAAGTGGAACCACTGAACCCGCCCTTGCTCAACATGCCTGCTGATGGGGCAGCGATAGAAACGGTGTACCCGCAATTCAACTGGCTGCCACCTGCACCGCTGAACCTATTCAGCAACCTGAACTACGACCTGAAGCTGGTGGAAGTACTCAAGGGACAAAGCCCCTTACAGGCCATACAACAAAATATTCCTGTGTATTCAGTAAATGCAAGGGACCTTTTCAATAACTATCCCGCTTCCAACAAGGCTCTGGATACCGGTAGGTTATATGCATGGCGGATAGTGGCAAAAGACAATAGTGAATTTGCTGGCCAAAGCGAAACATGGACATTCAGGGTGGCAGGCAAAGCCATAAAAACAACAGTGAAAGATGAATCTTACTACAAGCTGAAAAAAGGCAACGAATCGGCATACGCTATATGTACCGGCATGCTCAAGATGGAATATACCAACGATGCAAACGACCCTTCTGTTAATTACAGCATCATTGATTTGGGCAATGCAAAATCCCCCCTTGTGAAACAGGGAACATTCAAATTGAATTATGGGCAAAACCTCATAGACCTTTCACTTGCCAGGGAGCTGGTAAACGGTAAAAGGTACCTGCTTCAACTGGAGAATTCGAGGAACGAGAAATGGGGTATCACGTTTACATACATCGATACCGACAAGAACCAATAAGGCAAGCCCACACAACTAACAACCTTTAAAAAACGATTCAATGATACAGCAGTTATCGGCACGTTTCCAAAAAGCAACCGCCTTCTTTTTGCTCACGCTTTTCTATTGTCAAACGGTGCTGGCAGGCATTCCGCATGGCAATGCAATTGCTATGGGCAATAGGGAATACAATCCCAGAAAACAGGCATCCTTATTTGGGGGGATGGATAACAACAAGATGGCAGTATCGGGTACAACGGTAAAGCAGGACAAAGCTGCTGCTGCTCCCACCTTCTCCATTGCCAACAACCAGGCATTCTTTGGTGGCCCTACCCAACCAGAAATGCAGGCTTTCAGTTCGGTGAATGCTTCTAATATGGTGGATCTTTTTTCGGGCGACTTTTCTTACAATATACCCTTGCTTGATGTGGGCGGCTATCCCGTAAACATTGCTTACCGTGGAGGCATTACGATGGACCAGGAAGCAAGCTGGGTGGGCCTTGGCTGGAACATCAACCCAGGTACCATTACCCGCAATATGCGTGGGTTACCGGATGATTTCAACGGTACGGCAGATTCCATTACCAAAACAACATCCATAAAGGAAAACAAGACTGTAGGTGTTACAGCAGGTGCCGATTTGGAGTTGATAGGCCTGCCCAAAATAGGTAGTGCCAACCTTGGCGTTTTCAATAACAATTATAAAGGATGGGGTATTGAAACAGGTTTAAATGCAAGCATTAATTCTGGCTCAAAAGGGGCAGGGTCGTTAACAGGGGGGCTTTCACTAACCAACAATTCTCAAGATGGGTTAACCATTGTACCTTCTCTCTCGGTTAGACTTTCACAAAAAGAAAATGATAATAAGAGTGGTTTTGGGGAAAGTTTTTCCATATCCGCCCCTTATAATTCGAGAACGGGTTTAAGGGCACTACAAATGTCGGCAGGTATCAACCAGTCTAAAGTAGACAAAGATAATCAGACACATAGCGGTGCCAACGATTATGCTTCCAGTATATCCTTTGCAAACCCTTCATTCACGCCTACAATCAGCATGCCCTATACCAGTAGGCAATTTTCTTTTACAGCAAAAGTTGGCCTGGAGAATAAACCTTCCCATCCAAATTTCTTTGTAAGTGGCTATGTGTCTACGCAGACCATTGATCCAGGCGATCAGGTAAGCAAGTTACCTGCATTCGGTTATCTCAATTTTCAAAATACCAATAACGACGCTAGTTCTTTGTTGGACTATAACCGTGAAAAAGAAATTGCCTACCGTGAAAAACCAGCCATGCCACATATTGGCGTGCCTTCTTATACTTATGATGTTTTTTCCATTACGGGTGAAGGAACAGGAGGCATGTTCCGTCCCTATCGTGGCGACATAGGATATGTGTACGACCATTTAATGAAAACAAAAGACAAATCAGACAGGTTGAGTGTGGATCTTGGCTTTGGTGACGTATTTCATGGAGGTGTGGATTTGAATGTAAACAGGTCATACACACAGAGCAGTCCATGGATTGATGAAAATGTATTGGGTAGAACAGTAAGGTTCAGAAAGTCCGCAGGTCTTTTTGAATCGGCCTATTTTAGGAACCCTGGGGAGAAATCCATTAATTCAAAAGCCTTTTACGATGCGATTGGTGGCGATGACGTAGTGGCCCCAGACCTTTACCAGGCTTCGGTAAGCAGTGCTACCATTACTGCAACCAATTTCCTCAATAGGTACAAGAATAAAAGTTTTGTAGGCAAGACCGCTGTTAATGAAGCTAGTGTAGTAAAACAGCAACGTGATAAACGCACTCAGGTAATTACTTACCTCACAGCAAAAGATGCGGAAACAGTAAGCACTTCAAAATATATTGAATCCTATCAACTGAATAGTTTCAATAGAGCAAGCTGTTTGCCTGTATTCAATATCAACCCACAAACAGACGGTACAGGATTATATGGTGAATATTTTAATAATACAGACTTTACTGGTGCCCCGACAGTAACAAAAGTAGAAGGCCCTATTAATGGATATTGGTTAGATGCACCGGAAGCAGGTATTAATGGTGATTATTTTAGTATTAGATGGACAGGCAAAATAAAAGCACCTGTAACAGGTGCATATATACTTAAAACATCCAGTGATGATGGTGTAAGATTATGGTTAAATGATTCCCTCCTAATTGATGATTGGACTTTACATCCTGAACTACCCAATACAGCAACAGTTAATTTAGTTGCCGGTGAATTCTATAAAGTTCGTCTTGAGTTTTTTGACCAAGAAGAAGAGGCGGCTATTAGATTATTCTGGTCCTATCCATCCCAATCGGAAGTATTGATTCCCCAAAAATATATGTACCCGCCATCATCTGAAATATTCTCCAATACATCGGGTATTGTTACACGAGAGAGGAGGGTAAATGCTTTCCGCAAACCAAACCATATTTCTGAAATAGATGTACTGAATGCGGATGGGCGTAAATACCAATACGGTATACCTGTGTACAACCTTAAACAAAAAGAAACCACATTTGCCATTGATAAAAGTAAAGGCAATGCTGCAACAGGCCTAGCAGGTTATGTAAACGGAAGTGACAATACAACTAGCAACACAAAAGGCAAGGATAACTATTTCTCTTCTGAGGAAATACCTGCTTATGCACACTCTTTCCTGCTTACAGGTATCGTGTCGCCAGATTATGTTGATCTTACTGGAGACGGTATCAGCGATGATGACTTGGGGGATGCAGTCAAGTTCAATTATACAAGAACGGCTGGTATTGCCAATCCATACGAATGGAGGGCACCTTATGTAACCGATAGCGTAACGTATAATGAAGGGCTCAAGTCCGATTCAAGGGATGATAAGGGTAATTATGTGTACGGCAAAAAGGAACTCTGGTACCTCAATTCTATCCAGTCAAAAAATATGGTAGCAGCCTTCTTTTTAGAAGACCGCCAGGATGTACTTGAAATAAGTGAAACAGGAGCCAAAACGGCTTCTGGCAAAACAAAGCTATTACGTAAAATTGCCCTTTACAACAAGGCGGAATTTTTATTGAAAGATACCTTTGCAACACCTGTTAAGACTGTTTATTTTGAATACTCTTATGAACTCTGCCGAGGTGTAAATGCAGGTGTAAATCCTTCATTATACGATACGGGCAAACTTACATTGAAGAAAATATGGTTCAGTTACAACGGTAACAACAAGGGTCAACAGAACCCTTATGTGTTCAAGTACCATGCAAATAACCCAAGGTATAATATTAAATCATACGACCGTTGGGGCAATTACAAGAACCCTGCAAACAACCCCTCTGGTTTAAACAACGCTGAGTATCCCTACACTTTGCAAGACAGTACAATATCTGCCGATAATGTAGCTGCATGGACTTTACAGGAAATAAAACTGCCTTCCGGCGGAAGGATCAAAGTGGATTATGAAAGCGATGATTATGCCTATGTACAAAACAGGCGGGCCATGCAGATGTTCCAGATAAAAGGTTTCGGGTCATCTAACTTTTTGCCTAGTGGAACGAACAATGCATTGTATGCAAAAGGGAATGTTACTAACCCCGTTGCAGACAACCTTTTTGTATTTGTACAAGTAAACCAAACCGTTGCATCCAATACAGATGTACTAAAAAAATACCTGGATGGTATTGATAAATTATATTTTAAATTAAATGTGCAGGTGCCAGGCGATAAATGGGGTAGCGGTTATGAAAATATACCTTGCTATGCAGATGTGGAAAGCTATGGTTACATGAATGCAAATACCATTTGGATTAAACTCAAAGGCATAGACTTGGATGGTAACCTTGGCGGCAAGTACAGCCCCTTGGCAAAAGCAGCTACCCAGTTCCTGAAATTGAACCTGGGTTCAAAAGCCTATCCTGGTTCAGAAACAGGTGACGATATAAATGTGGGAGATGCTGTGAAAATACTCTTCTCGCAAGTGGACAATATCCTCAACACCATCCGGTCGTTCGACATCAATGCAAGGAGCAAGGGCTGGATGAAAAATGTGGATCTGAGCAAATCGTTTGTAAGACTTACCTGCCCTACTTATAAAAAAATGGGCGGCGGTGCAAGGGTAAAACGTGTATCTGTTTACGACAACTGGAATGCAATGACGGGTCAGAAAGAGGCCAAGTATGGACAGGAATATACTTACACAACAACCAAAGAAATAGATGGAAAGAAAACAGTGATCAGCAGTGGCGTGGCCAGTTATGAGCCAGGTTTGGGTGGCGAAGAAAACCCTTTTCATTTACCGATTGAGTATATAGAAAGGGCTTCTGCATTGGCACCGGTAACAATGGGTTACACAGAAGAGCCATTGGGCGAATCTTTTTTCCCATCTGCTTCCGTTGGTTACAGCAAGGTAAGGGTAAGGTCCATCAATACCGAAAAAACAAGGTCGGCCAATGGTTACGAAGAAACAGGTTTTTATACTGCTTACGACTTTCCTACGTTGGTGGATAGGTCAATGATTGATGAAAACACAAAGAAGCGGTTCAAACCAGCACTGTCCAATTTCTTACGCATCAATGCAAGGCATTACCTTACCATTTCCCAAGGCTTTAAAGTTGAACTGAACGATATGCATGGTAAGATGCGGTCACAGGCAAGCTACCCTGAAACAGACCCGGACCATCCGATTAGCTATACCGAAAATTTTTACAGGATAGAGAACCAGAATGCAGATGTAAAACAACTGGCCAACACCGTGATGGCAATGGCCCCAGATGGTAGTATCGATACGGCTGCATTGATTGGGAAAGATGCAGAACTGATGCTAGACATGCGGGAGCAACGCACAGTCGTAAACGGTATCAATGCAAACATAAATTCCGAGTTCTTTTCATTTGGGCTACCTCCGTTCTTGCTGCTACTATCATTCTTGAATCTGGCACAACGCGAAGAAACACAATTCAGGTCTGCAGCAGCTACAAAAATTATACAGCGGTATGGCATATTGGACAGTGTGGTGCATATAGACAAAGGAAGCAAAGTGTCCACTAAAAACATGCTATACGATAGCGAAACAGGCGATGTGCTGTTATCACGTACACAGAACGAGTTCAACGACCCCATCTACAACTTCAGTTACCCTGCACACTGGGCATACGAAGGCATGGGTATGGCCTATAAAAATATTGGCGTAACATTAGACAAGGTATTTATCAGGAATGGTAAAATTACTTCTGGCCTTCCATCGGGTAAAACAGAAGCCGATTTCTTTGCAAGCGGTGACGAAATATTCATCAATTCTAAACCCAAAACCGGTACAGGGGCCGATGCCTGTAACGATGCTTATGCAACTTTCCCTGTTCAGGGAAGAATATGGGCTATTGATGCAAATGTGGTAAGTGGTGGTACCAAAAGCATCTATTTTATCGATAAAGATGGGCAGGCCTTTACTGGCAACGATATTTCTTTAACCATTACCCGTTCCGGTAGAAAAAACATGGGTGGGGGAGTAGGTGCAGTAAGTACATTGGCCAACCCACTTATTTACAATAGTGGCACCCATCAGTATAGCATACAATTGAACACCGATTCAAAAGTTGTCAATGCATCTGTTGCGAAATTCAAACAGTTGTGGAAGGTGGCGGATAAGAAAAAAATGGCAACTGATACTTATAGTAATTGTCCTACGGGGTATGGGTACTCAAATACCTTAAATGCTTGTGTTGCTGATACTACCGTAATTGTAGGCGACTCAATTCACACTTGTTTAATTGAAAAAACCAATCAGGATTATTCCTGTTGCGGAAGTTTTGTCTATTCAAGTTTTAATGTGTACAACAGCGTATTCAATAGGGAGCAGATAAATTACTCAAATGCATTTTGGAAAAGTGGGTATGATAGTAAATGTGGTTACACTCCTCCAAATTCCAGAATTGCTGAAACAGATTCATCAATAAATAATACTGATAGTTTATTAACGGGCAGGTCAGGCACGTCTTCCCCTGTATATACTACCGGTCCAATGAACCGATCGGCTGTTTGGGCATGTTCGGACTCAACAGTAGCCAATAATCAATGGTTTGGGTTTACTGTACCAATAAATATTACTTCGGCAGGCACTTATTATTTTGGTATGGGGGCGGATAACTTGATAAGGATTACGATTGATGGTGTATTGTTTAGGTTAGATACCAATATAAGCCATACCAATGAGAATTTTAAGATATGGCAAATTTATCCTAAGTATCTTAGTGCTGGTGTGCACCAAGTTAAAATGGAAGGATTAAATAGGGAAGATGTGGCAGGCTTTGGTGTGGAAATATATAACAATACCAAGGCTCAACTAGATACAGCAACAAGTTATAGTAGTTTAAATCTGCTTTTTTCTACAAAACAGTTAATTGACCAGAAATTCCCTTCATCCTATTCCTGTCCAAGTGGTTACGGGCTTATAGACAATGGTGGGGTACTTGCTTGTAGGATTAGCGACTCTGTACCAACATTTCAAGCAGGTACTTGCTACTCCGCCATCACAGACACCGTAGTAAATCCATATACTTACGGCATCCTCGGTAATTTCCGTGCAGATACTACTTATACCTATTATGGGGCAAGAACAGAAACAGATCCATCATCGGCAACCAATATCCGACGCTTTGGTACATTCAGCGACTTTACACCTTTCTGGAGCTTCAATAGCGGTCAACTAAAAGCCCAGCCAGATACAACCAGGTGGGTATGGAACAGCACCATGACCCTGTTCAACAAACGTGGTTTCGAATTGGAAAACAAAGACCCATTAGGCAGGTACAATGCCGGATTATATGGCTATAACCAAACGCTGCCAACAGCTGTGGTACAAAACAGCCAATACAGGGAGGCTGCATTTGAAGGTTTTGAAGATTACAGCTATAATTCCAACACCTGCGATACAGGCTGCAGTGTGGGCAGGCATTTTGATTTCGGTTTCTACAACAGTTCTATAGATTCTACACAGAGCCATACAGGTAAATACAGCTTGAAAGTACCGGCAGGTACCGATAAAGGTATTGCCGCAAACACAGGTACTGGAGGCTTTGTTGACCCTTCACTGGTATTTGCCACCAATACCAATTGTGGGGCCACCAGGCTAAAAAGTATAAAAACAGATTCAACTGCAATACTGCCTATCTTCTCCCCATTGAATGGTAAGAAAGTGCTGTTCAGTGCATGGGTCAAAGAAATTAGGGACTGCAAATGCGAAAGCTATACGGGCAATAGTGTAGTAATGGTAATAACTACATCCGCAGGAAGTAGCAGCTACACTTTTTACCCCAAAGGAAATATTATTGAAGGGTGGCAACGCTACGAAAATATAGTGAACCTCCCATCCAATGCCACTTCCATCAGTATCAGCCTTAAGGCAACAGGCACAAGCGACGTGTATTTTGACGATATACGCCTACATCCATTCAACGCAAACATGAAATCCTTTGTGTACAATCCAATCAACCTCCGGTTGATGTCCGAACTGGATGAAAACAACTATGCAACATTTTATGAATACGATGATGATGGTACCTTGATAAGGGTAAAAAAAGAAACCGAACGTGGTATCAAAACAATCAAAGAAACAAGGAGTGCATTGCGTAAAGAAGACCAATAAGAAGAACATGAAAAAAAGCTATGGATATATTGTTGTGCTAGTATTGATATATACAATATCAATAGGAAAGTTGCGGGCACAAAATGGGAATAAAAGTGCAATCATTGCCCAACTGGAAAAGCTACGCAATATATACGGATCTGCACAAGGCATCCAAACCGGTTTGACTTATTATTATGCCAATGAAAGCAGCCCGCACAAATACTTGGACTCCTTAAAAGGCAGCCTTTTTTTGAATGGCAAAAGTTACAGGCTATCGCTCGACAATACAGAAGCTATGGCCAATGAACGGTACAGCATATTCCTGTTCAAAGATGACAGAATCATGTACCTAAGCAAACCCGGCCAGAACATGGGTACATATAACCCTGCAATTGTGTTAGACAGTATGCTTGCTGCAACCAAAGGCATGGAACTAAAAATGACGGATAAAGATCATTACCGAACCATTAGCGTATTGTACCCCCCTGGTAATGCTTATAAAAGTGTTGCATTCACTATAGATACCGTTACAGGCTATTTGCAAAAAAGTACCATGATAGTAAAAACGGTATATATGGCACCTGCTGCAGATGAACAGTCCTTAAAAAAAGACGGGTATGATGAATACGCAATTGTAGAAACAAGGTTCACCACTTATAGAAAAGAAGAATTGCCACCTCTGTTCTTTGATGAAAAGGAATTTTTCAGCAAAAAAGAGAAGGAATACATAGTAACGGAAAAATACAAAGATTATAAAATATTCTTAGGATCACCTAACCTTTAAAAGAGATGATATGTATGCTGTAAAAAGGATTGCAGTTATGTTACTGCTGCTGGTTACAAGTACCCTGTTTGCAACAAACAGTTTTGCCAGTACTGACCCACCCATTATCCAGAAATTGGATGGAAAGGATGGGCAACTGAAAGTGGACTCTTTCAGGACCGTTAGGAACACAAAGTTCTTTGACGCTGGTCTTGCTGCAAATATCGACACGCCGTTCTCGGTGAAGAATATCGTTACGTTCAAACTGAACGAAGCATCCCAGCTTTTTTTGAATAAAAAGTTCACGGCTACCGTCAGCTTAAAAATAATCTATAACAAGACTACTAATGCAGGTGATACCAGTTCTATAATAAAAGACTTCATCATCAATTATGATTCAGCTGCAACCTACAAAAACAGGGACGTATTTGTTTTTAAAGGGGCACAGGAAGTTACGGTGCAGGTAATCAATATTTCGGTACTCTCATCAACCGGTGCAGATATAACAACAGCTATGTCACCCGCTTTGGTAGTAGAAAATGAAATGTTGGTTGGGGCAAACTATAAGTTCGACTGCTCCACTAAAGTACTTTCCTCTTTAAGCTCATCAATACCAGAAGGTATAACCAATCCCGATGAGCTTGCTGTTTCATGGGCATCCATACTCGGTGCGGATGAATACGATATTGAATGGTCATACCTCGATTCAAGTGCCCTCTCAACTTACGACCTTTCGGATATTGCCAAACGTGATTTTATTTTTAAGAACAATGCCACAAGGGTCACCATTACTGGCCTATCCTATGCCATACCGTTAATGTACGATAACTCCGGACGACTGTACTTCAGGGTCAGGGCAATCAATTACTCAGCAACAGGCAAAAGGATAGAGGCAAACTGGAGCAGTGTCAATTCAAGTGGGTTAGGGGAGTATGGGTTCCATGGGCATGAACGGGGACTCAACTGGCAGGCAACAACCAGTTACGCCGAAGAAGGAAAAAGAAAGGTTGTAGTACAGTACTATGACGGCAGCCTAAGAAGCAGGCAAACCGTAACCAAAGACAACACCACCAACACGGTGGTAGTGGCCGAAAGCTTTTACGACTACCAAGGTAGGCCAGTAATACAGGTACTGCCTGCACCTACATTAAACACTATTATAAAATACACAGCTTCTTTCAATACAGGTTTAAATGGATCCGAATACGAAAAATTCAACTACGACTCACTGGCATCACCCTCCGCTTATTGTGGTGCTGGTGCAGGTGCTATGAACACGGCAACAGGTGCATCCAATTACTATTCCACTTCCAATAGCCAGGTGTTCGTCGGTTTCAACCAGTTCATCCCTAATGCCAATAAATTCCCCTTTACAGAAACGGAATACACACAGGACGGAACAGGAAGAATCAGCCGCCAAAGCGGTGTGGGCGACAAGCATAAGTTAGGCAGCGACCATGAAACAAAATATGCTTATGGTACACCCGACCAAAACGAACTGGATGCACTGTTTGGTACAGAAGTGGGGGATAGGAGCCACTACTTCAAAAACATGGTAAGGGATGCCAATGGACAATTCAGCATTAGCTATGTAGACATGCATGGACGAACCATTGCTACTGCATTGGCCGGTACACCTAGTACTGTTGATTCCATTCCATTGGATAAACTGGCTTCAAATACCAGTGCTACCATTACCGAAAACCTTATTGACTCCAACAATGCAATCATTAAAGACCTGTTGATAGAGAACAAAAAAAGCCTGCTGGTCTCTACGGCAGGCAGTTACGAGTTCAACTACCAATTGAATCCCGAAAGCCTCGTAAAAGATGGCTGTACACAATCTTCCATCTGCTACGACTGCCTATACGATTTACGCATCACCATTTCGGATGATTGCAATAATGGCAAACTGCCTAATGGTAGGGCATTCGATACCACCATACGCAATTTCTCGCTCAATGCAATAGATACTACCTGCACTGCTGCGGCTGGTTTCAGTTTCAACTTCACGTTAAGCCTTGTTCCTGGCAATTATGAAATTACCAAGGAACTGTCTGTAAGCAGGTATGCAATGGACTATTACAGAGACAGTGTGTTCATGAAAAAGAACACCTGTAAAACGCTGCAACAAATTGTAAACGAACAGCGTACCGCTTTGTACAACAACCTGCAATGCACACCCAACTGCCAGGCTTGCACCGATAGTATTGGTACATGGGATAATTTCAGGACAAAGTTCATGGAAAAAGCAGGCATTGCCATTGCCGATACAGCATCCAACAGGGGGCTGGCATTTGCTGCTTACAACGATGCACTGGAATCATGTGCGGTACTATGCAATACCACCAACGAAGGCGACGATATAAGAAGGGCAATGTTATTGGATGTAACTGCACCAACTGGCCAATATGCTGGGCAACTGAATGATGAATACTCCATTTTCTATAAAACCGCAGATAGCCTTGCGGCATACCAAAGAAACACTGTTGTTTACTATGATGCACAGGGCAACATTGATTATGTAACGGATGAACATACAGGGCAATTGGTAAAGCCCAACTTCCTCGACTCTACCCAATTCGTCAATAAATTCAAACCATCCTGGGCAAATGCTTTGTTGAAGTTCCATCCAGAATACTGTAAACTCATTGGTTACGAAAGCCATAATGCCAGTCATAGTTGGGACAGGCTTTTTGAAGCAACACATACATACAGGGATGCATGGAATGCAGGTTACCTGAATCCTACAGCCAACACTTCTACAACACCTTTTAACCGTTTTCATGCTGTATTGGCCAATAAAGATCCATTTGCCAGCGAATCAACTACCTACCAAAACAGGCTTGAAGATAGTCTTGCACAATACAGGCGAATAACAATTAATCACACAATTGTTTGGGCAAATATGTGGAGCCTATCTACCATACTCGCAAGATCATTGGGTAATAACGATACAACCGGTTATGTGCATTCCTACTACAACCCATTCGATACCACCACCATGTGCGATGGCGACCTCGATATGGCATGGCGTTACTTCAGGGGCATGTACCTACAATCCAAAAAAAGTATTGTGTATGACTGGATAAATTCGGATTGCAGTGAGGCACCCCTCGTTAATGATTTGCTAGCTGCCGGGCACCAGCTCAACTTCAACAACGCACAAGATGCGATTAAACAAAATGGGTATGGCTATCTGCTAAATACTACAACGGGTACCGCCGCACAAAATGCAGCAGATACCAGCAAGGCTTCTTTCTACGATGCAAACTGCAAAGCCTATACACAAGCCTGGGCACAACAGCTTGGCTCATGCTACGACTCTACGGCCCTGGCATGGATTGTTCCAAGATTGATTGATGTATGCAAAAAAGGTTCCAACCTCAACCATCCTTATGGCTCAAGCGATATTAGTCCAGATAGTACAAATATGTACAATAGTTTTGATGCGGTGATAGTGGCATACAATGCTGCACATGGCATAACCGATGTGTACTGCGATGCAACCTTGATTACAGCCCCCAAACCTTATAACAGCCAAGCTATTTACAGTACAAAACCTGTTTGGACAAAACCTGCCGACTGCGAATGCGACAAGATCAATTCGCTTTACGAAGAATACGGCAATAATACAGATACCACCAGTACCACTTTCTCTATTTACTTGTTCCAAACAAGACATACCAGTATGAGTAACGCCGACCTATATACCTTAATGGGTCTATGTGCAACTGGCGGCGGCCATGGCGGTAGTGGGGCAACTTGTAATTTTTTAGCCACACCAATCTCATTGCCACCCGCACTGCAATGCTACTCAGGCGATGTATGTGTAACCTGCAATACCGTTGATACACTATACCGGTCATTCAGGCTAAAATACCCAACCGTTATACCTACCAGAGAAGATACAGATAGTGTACAGGTGCTTAAAAATAACCTGTTCGTAAACTACATGAACAGTAAACTGGGCTATAGTAAACAAGCTTGGCAATACCTCGATTTTATGCAGGCCTGTAAAATAGCAACCGACAGTTTCCCTGCCATTACCAACATACCTACCTGCACATTAATGGATAGTTTGTTAACGGATTTCTACTGCTACTCCAGTTCATTGGAAGATTCCGTTGCCAACACTGGTCAATGTGGCCAAACCTATTGGCAAGTGCAAGCAAGCAACGGTTTTGGGCCTTCCTACGATCATTACACATCTACCAATGTAAACGATTTTGTATCCGGTGGCTCATTGCTTTTCCCTTCGCCTGCCACTGGTTATTTTGCAGGTGGCATCCACTATACACTGCAAAGGCCAATATGCATCAATAATGCCTTTACCGCCGAATTCAGGATCAAGAATCCTATATACAATCCAGACAGCCTGCATGTAGATGGTGGTGGCGATGTGGGCTTTAGTTTTGAAGGAGATGCCATCAATACAAACGGAGCAATGTATCTGGACAAAATCTATTTTGATTTCACCCCAGGACTTCCGGGAGCTGGTTTCTACGACTACCGCGACGTACGTTACTACGATACGGTAATGGATAGGCCAAGCAGGAATTTTGAAGACTTCCGTATCGTAAAATTGATATGTACTCCGGCCAATTACCAGATATTCTACAATGGGCAATTGCTGAAAACGGTGCCGAGGGATGGCAATAGCTATATTACCAATATTGCTGAAATCAACTGGGCTGCTTGGGGTATGCAAAACAGGCAGATAGATTGGGTGAAATTATACAACAGCAACAACGAGCTTGTGTACACCGAAAATTTTGACGATGCTGCACACATGTCTAAACCACTGGCAGCCAGCCTTTGTCCCAAGCCCGACTGCAAAACCACGTTTGTAAACTACTTTAATACCCGGTTGGGAACCACTTACAGTTTTGACGAAATAGCCTACCTATACAAACAAAGTTGCGGAAAACTGTTAAGCAGTTGCCTCTGCTCCACAAATGGGTCAAAGGAAACAGTGGACACTTGCAGTATCTCTGATTTTGTGGTAACATACAACCGTCTTGATACTACAGGGTGTGGTAACGGCTTTGCAAACTTCCATATTGCCATAAAACGCGATAAAGTATTCTGCTCACCAACACAGTCTGTATCAGTAGCCCTTAGTCAATACACCACATTGACAAATGAATTAGTTTCCACAACCTATGTAAACGTACCTGCCGATCCTGGTTACCTCGATACCTGTTTAAGTATCGTTGGTAAAGACGATATTATTTTTGCTTGCGGACTAACTGGATGTAATAACAGTACTGGAAGTAGTTTTGGCAACAATGGGTGCAACCTATTGCTCTGTGGCAAGTCAGAACCTTTATTGCCACCCGTATCTACCAACGACATAACCAATTGTAGCGACAGCAGCTTCTTCATCATATCCAAAGCAACCGAGCTGTACAATTATTACAGGGACTCGTTAAAGAATGTATTTGACAATGAATACCGCAACAAATGCCTCAATGCATACAAATACGAAAGCTTTACCGTAAAACATGTGGTAAGCGAATACCACTACACCCTATACTATTACGACCAGGCCGGCAACCTCCTAAAAACAGTGCCGCCTGCAGGTGTTAAACCCAATAGGGACAGTACCTGGCTAGTAGGCGTAAAAACGGCAAGGGCTAATGGTACTACACAGGTTCCTGCCCACAACATGGTAACCCAATACCGGTACAATACTTTAAACCAGGTAGTTAAACAAAAAACACCCGATGCCGGTACCAGCAAGTTCTGGTACGACAGATTGGGAAGGCTCACCATTTCGCAAAATGCAAAACAGGCACCCAACAACCAATACAGTTACACCCTTTACGACGATATTGGAAGAATAACCGAAGTAGGTCAACTGGTAAGTACCGATACCATGAGTGTGGCCATCAGCCGCAAAGCATCCAGTCTGGCCACATGGATAGGCAATGTAGCAAGCACCAAAGCAGAAATAACAAAAACGGTGTACGACACGGCTTACCCGCCGCTGTCTTATGTACTCAATGCCCAGAACCTGCGTAACAGGGTAGCTTATACCGTTACCTACAAAGCCAAGGCCGACATGGATACCAGCGGCCACGAAACAGGCAGCTTCTACAGTTACGATATACATGGCAATGTGGATACACTATTGCAGGATTACAAGCTGGGCAATATGGCTGCCCATAGCAACCGCTTTAAAAAACTCGTATACCAATACGACCTTATTAGTGGAAAGGTAAACCATGTGGCCTATCAAGCCAATAAACCCGACGCCTTCTACCACCGTTACCTATACGATGCAGAAAACAGGCTAACCGATGTGGAAACCAGTTACGATAGTATCTATTGGGAAAAAGAAGCCTACTACCAATACTACAAACATGGCCCGCTGGCACGCACTGTTATTGGCCAGCAACAGGTACAGGGTATTGACTATGCCTACACCATACAAGGTTGGTTAAAGGGGGTGAATACCACAATTTTCCCCGATGATTCCGGTAACCCTGGTTTAGACATGGGGCAGGATGGATTAATGGGTGTGGTAGTTAGTAGTAAGGTGGCAACCGATGCCTACGGCTTTGGCCTCTATTATTACACCGGGGACTATTACCCCGTTAACGATCTTGCGGGTTTGGGTCTCGGCATTTTCGGGGAAGTAAGCGGGCTTAATTCCTTATACAATGGCAATATAACTGCCATGGGCACCTACATCACCAAGTTTGCCAACCAGCCCTTCCTGCTCAATATGTACAAATACGACCAATTGAACAGGTTGGTAGCTGTGCAGCCAAATACGATGTTGTTTTATGGATCACCCATTGATGATTTCAAGGAAAACATCAGTTACGATGCCAACGGTAATATACGCACCTACAAAAGAAACGGCAACAATTCATTTACGGGCAACCAGCTTGCCATGGACGATATGTCTTACCGCTACTATTACATCAATACCAGCGGCATCAAGCGGCCTTACGACCCCACTGCAACCCTGCCCGGTGATTTCAGCGAACCAACTAACCAATTGGCAGGCGTAAAGGATGCGGTAGATGCCAACAACTATATAAGTGATATAGACAACCAGGCCGACAGTAACTACACCTACGATGCCATTGGCAACCTTATAACTGATGCTGCTGAAGGCATTACCAATATAAGCTGGACGGTTTATGGCAAAATACAATCCATCAGCAAAACAAGAAACGGTGTAAGTAGCACCATTACCTACAGCTACGATGCTGCAGGGCATAGGATACGCAAAAATGTGGTAACAGGCAGTATAGACAAAACTATCTGGTATGTACGCGACGCAAGCGGCAATACAATGAGTACCTATGAATACGGCAACGACAGTTTAAACAATGGCAAGCTTACCCAAACGGAAATTCATTTATACGGTAGCAGTAGGCTAGGTATGTACAGGCCAAACAAAGATGTACAGACCTATGCACCCGATTCTTTGGTACTGATGCCAAATTTGGGTACTGCTACAGTATTCAGTTTTGTACGTGGCAAAAAGCTATTTGAGCTAAGCAACCATTTAGGCAATGTGCTGGTAACGGTAAGTGACAAAAAAGTACAGGTTGATTACGATAACGATGGTACTGTTGACTACTACAATGCCGATATACAAACTGCACAGGACTACTACGCCTTTGGTATGGTCATGCCTGGCAGGCAGTTCCCCGCCGTAAAAATCAGCAGGCAAGTAGCAGGTGGGGGCACGTCGGCAACTCCCGTGCAGGTGTACAGGCAGCGTTTCGAAGGCACGCCGTACAGCCACCCTTACACCGCTGCTCCCGATGTGTTGCTGAGCAGCTACCTTAGCAACGGCAGTTGGACAAATACGCAGGGCAGCTTTACCAACTATGCGGTACCGGGCGGCAATGCCATAGCACTGGCATCGGCCACACCAACTACCAGCAAGCTGCAATTGGTGCTCACAGTAGCTACCGGCTACAACCTCAGCATCCGCAACTTCAGCTTCAACCACGGCAGTACCAGCGGTGGCTACACCAACTGGAGCCTCTCCATAAACGGCACAGTAGTAGGCAGCGGCAGCGTGTTTGTAAACAGCTACGGACTGGTAACCAGTACCGGCACGCCAACAGTACTGAACCCGGTGAATAACCTAACGGGCACCGTTACGGTAGAGTTGACACTTAGTGGCGGCTCGCATGGTAGTACAGATATTTTCATGCTGGATAACTTCTCCCTGAACGGCTATGTACTGGAAGATGCACCTAGCGGAGGTGGTGGCAGTGGAATAGGCTCTTCTGATAAAGATTGGTACAGGTATGGGTTTAATGGGAAGGAGGACGACAAGGACATCAGTGAAGGTGGACAGGATTATGGTATGAGGATTTACGATGCGAGATTGGGAAGGTTTTTGAGTGTGGATCCGTTAAGTAAGAAGTACCCATTTTATACGCCTTATCAATTTGCAGGCAATGACGTAATAAGACATATAGATCTTGATGGTAAAGAACCTTTTTTACCACAAAAGTTAATGGCGGCAAAATTAATTCAAATTAATAAACAGCTATCAAAACAAGTAACTGTAATAAAAAGTTTAAAATGCCATCCAGATGGGCAAATTCTTGCTGATAAGATAAATTATGAAATTGCAAAAGAATATGCAAAGTTAGACTTTGTTCATGGCCAAATAGACTTTCCAAGAAATAAGGTAGTAAATTTTTTTCTGGGTGATAGACAATTTACAGGTGTGGATGTTAATGGTAAATTTCATTACAAAGAAGTTGTCAACGCAGAAGGGTATTTAACTGGTAGAATAGCTCCAATAGGTGGGACTGCTCCAGTAGTTGGAATTAAAGGTTTCGGATCAGGAGGTGGTGCATTTGGATTAATAAAGAAAGAGTCTGATTTTATAACGTTATATAGAAATTTTGGCAAAGGAGAATATAGTGCCTTAATTGCTAACGATTTAAAGTTTACACTCCAAAATGGAGGAAATATTGGAAAAGATTTTTGGTTGACGGAAGAAGGTCTTAAAGGTTGGAATGCAACAGGCTTTTCTAAAGCTTTCAATGCTACAATCCAAGCAGATAAAAAAATTCTAGAAGTTATTTCAAAAGAATCATATTTTGTTGACCAACTCCCTAATGGAGCCCAAAAAGCGATCAGCCTCACTAGAGCTGATCTAGAAACACTTAATCAATATATCAAAAGTATAAAAATTAAAAAATTGAAATAAATGAAAAAATCTTTTGATTATTTAGTTCTTGTTTACTATTATTCTTCTAATACAATTTCTTATAATTTTCCTTTGAAAAATAAACGTAGGGTAAAGGTTTGGGTGGCAAAGGATCCTTTGTTAACAACAGGAATTGAATTTGTTTTTTTAGATGAAAAAGATATACTCATGTTAGGTGATTTTGGAAAAGTGCATATAAATGTATCAAATAAAGTTTTTTTTGAAACACTAATCAATAGCGGTTATAAAGTCTTTTTTGGTGAAATTGTAGATATTAGATTAGGAGAAATTATTTCGATATTAGAACGCCCTAGCTGTTCTTAGTTTGTAGCAAACATAAATCATAGTCGCTATCCGTAGTTTTGTGCTATAGCTTCGAGCATGGCCAACTACGGATTTGCTATAAAAGACAGTTTGTAACTGGCTTAACCTGCTGTAGAAGAAAGAGTATTAAGACAACAGGCATTAACTTTATCTGTAGATACTAAACTACATCAAACTACATGGCTATGATGAGTGTAAATGGTATGTCAACTATTGAATTTCTAAAAAGATATGGCAAAAGAGGAGGAACTGCAAATCTTAAAGACTTAAATGAATCCCTAGCTATTCTTAGTTTGTAGCAAACATAAATAATAGTCGCTATCCGTAGTTTTGTGCTATAGCTTCAAGCATGACCAACTACGGATTTACGATCAAAGCCAGTTTGCAACTGGCTTAACCCTCTAACTTCCCCAGTTCTCGAGCTTCAAGTATACCAATTACAGCTACCCAATTAGCCCTCCGTATTCCCCTAGCTATTCTTAGTTTGTAGCAAACATAAATAATAGTCGCTATCCGTAGTTTTGTGCTATAGCTTCAAGCATGGCCAACTACGGATTTGCCATAAAAGCCAGTTTGCAACTGGCTTAACCCCGCAAGCCAAAAGCAGCCGTCAAATGCTCAATAGCAATCAATCCTTTACCACCGGCATAATCCCTTGCCTAGCTATTCTTAGTTTGTAGCAAACATAAATAATAGCCGCTATCCGTAGTTTTGTGCTATGGCTTTAAGCATGGCCAACTACGGATTTGCTATAAAAGACAGTTTGCAACTGGCTTAACCCCGCAAGTCAAAAGCAGCCGTCAAATGCTCAATAGCAATCAATCCTTTGCCACCGGCATAATCCCTTGCACTGCTCAGCAAATAATCTTCTGGCCTATCCACAATACCTGCTTTAACAGGGTTCTGGTGCAGGTAATTCAGCTTCTCCAACGTAAAAGCTGGTGTTTCCAGCAATATCGGATGATTGTCCTGCTGCCAAAATTGATAATGCTCATTACGGCTATTGTGTTTGCCTGCTTGTTCAAACAGCCAAAGGCATCCAGTTGCGACGGCTCTCCTGTCGATTGTCTTCAATAGCTTTGATGATTGATTTGGAAGTGAACTTTTTGAAGTCCCTAAGTATATCAGATAGTTTGCCGTTTTCTGCCTGAACAATAAGGTGCAAGTGATTGGTCATGATACACCAGGCAAATAGTTTTAATCCTTTGCTTTTACAGCAATAGCTTAAACTGTTCAATACAATGTCAGCATACATTTTTCTACTAAAAACATCTATCCATTCAACTACTGCAAAAGTTACAAAATAAACACTACTTTCATCCCTTATCTTATAGCCTTGACTTTGCATTTTTTATTTCTAAGATAAAGTGTTTTTAGCCAGTTGCAAACTGGCTTTTATCGTAAATCCGTAGTTGGCCAAACACGAAGCGGCAGCACAAAACTACGGATAGCAACATCTCTTGTTAGTTTGTATTACATTTAGCTGCAAGCTAAAAAGAGCTAGGGACTATAAAGGGAAAGCTGGCGGAGGACAACAATATTATAGCCCAAATATCAAAACAGAAGAAATAAAAAAATAATTTGTCTATGAAAGAATACATGCCATATATATTAGAGGCGATTAATGAACTGCAGTTGTATGTTGAAAAATATTATGCAGGTAAGTATACGAAAGACTTAGAAGATGTAAAAAATGTATTATCTCTTTTTTTGCTAGAAATAGAGAAGTCAAATTATCCAATTAATATACGTGTTATCCGTGCCATGAAAGATATCGGAACATTTGCAGCTAGAGAACTTGAACATAGTAAATTAGGCAATGATATTGGTAAGATTACTGAAAAGTTGTATTATGAATATCCAGGATACAAAGAACTCGAATTATTGAGAATGGATTTTGGGAAAGGGTTTCCAATTTGAGGAGCCCCCGAGTTCTTTTTAGTTTGTTAAAACATCAATCATAGCCCCTAGCTCTCCTTAGTTTACATCTAAATATAAATAATAGTCGCTATCCGTATTTTTGTGCTATAGCTTCAAGCATGGCTAACTATGGATAACAATATCTTTTGCTGGTTTATATTATATTTAACTGCAGACTAAAAATAGCTAGCTGCTATCCATAGTTTTGTGTCATAGCTTTAAGCACGGCTAACTACTGATACCAAATAATAACAAACCCCAATTCCCCACCCATATTCCACCTGCAAAAATGTCATATCACTACAAAACATTAGGTAAGCTCCAAACGGAGACGAAACGGAGACCAAGCGGAGACGAAACGGAGCGATAAGCCACAGACAACTTGGCATTTGTACCTATTTCCCCTGCAATGCCATCAAACCAACAACAGGAATAAGTACTAGTTCCTTCTTGTTTATACCTAAACATCCATCACAGTCCGGTACCACATTCCGTTAGGGTTTCAACGGCAAGTGCGGCAGGATACGTTATCGTATTTTTCCCGATAGCCTACGGCATTTACGATGCAAAATTGAGTAGTGCTACTCAACATTTGCATCTATAACAGGTTTACATTGCATTTGTATTCAATGCCAAAGCAATGAGAAGTATGTATTCATTTTTTTACCGTTTTACTGCACAAATAAAAAACAGGTTTTCGTTGCGTCCTATAGAAGACTATCTAAACCCACAATCCTGTATCAGCCAACAAATAAAGGCACTCCGCAAAAGTGCCCATTTAACAGATGCAGAAATCTATAGAATAATATCGCAGGCAAATCCTGCAGAACCTGTTTCGGCAAAAGAGCAAAAAAATACCACCGAGGTACTGGTGCAGCCATAACTGCAACTGATTCCCTTCAATTGGTTTTGGCTTGTTTTTCATTCCCCGCAAAACCCATCTAAACGTATAACTACGCTTAACCACCTAAAAAACAATTACTTGTTTTTTAAATGTGTATAAAAAACGGTCATTCCTCATAATAAAAGAACAGCTCCTTACGCTATTTCTCTTGAATTTCAAGAAGTAGTTATACGCTTTTTTTTACGTAATCGTACTTAATAATCGTACAGGCTATTTCGGCTAATTTTATATCATCGTTAACCCAGAAAAAACTAATCCAATGAGCAAAAACAGTCTAGAGAATCTTTCAGAAGCCTCCCATTCCATTCCACTGAGTGAGGCGGTAGCAATGACAGAACGTTACAGAAAAAACAGGGATGCCATTTTAAAGGAAGAATACCAGTATTCCGACATACTTGCCCTGAACGAAACCTTTAATAAGGATTACATATTAAAGATGCTTTCCGTAGAAAAGGCAGTGGGAATGCGTGTTTATTATGGAATGTCTGAAAATTTGGAAGTGCACGCCATCCTTGTTGCGGTAGGTGAAGACGGAGAGGATATCCTGCCTCCAGTTGACCCAGGTAATGGAAATGTTGGCGACGACCCATCAGCATCCATCTTGGAAGATGCGGTAAGGTGTCCTACGGAATGCCCACCACCATCGCCACTTAATAAGGGGTAATGCATGTACAATTACCTACTTAACCTGGTTTCCTCTTTAAGTATTTCCATTGCTGCCATCATAGCAATTATTCGGTTCAAAAAGATACCGCAGAACTTTTACCCATTCATTTACCTTTTATGGATCGGCCTTTTCTGCGAGGTAATTAGCTGGGTCATTGTTCGGGTATACATGAACAATTTGTTTGTAGGTAATATTTATGTGCTGGTAGAATCTTTGATTTTGCTTTGGCAATTCAAAAAATGGGCAAGCTATAGACAAAAGACAGGAAAGTATGCTGTTATAGGCTGGATCTTTATTGGGGTTTGGATTGTGGACAATTTGATACTGCACCGCATAACCATGTTGAACTCTGCCTTCAGGGTGTTTTCATCATTGGTACTTGTACTGCTAAGTATCGAACAGATCAACCATGTGCTTGTATCGGAAAGGAAGAACATTTTACGGAACGCCAAGTTTTTATTGAATGGGGCATTCGTAATCTTCTTTACCTACAAGGCATTGTTTGAAGTGTTCTATATGCTGCGGATACAGATGAGCAATAACTTTTACCACAATCTTTTTTTAATATTGACGCTTGTAAACCTTTTTACTAACCTGGTTTATGCACTTGCTATAATATGGATCCCCAAGAAGCAAAAATTTACCTTGCCATTTTAATAATTGCAGGAATACTGGCAACCATACTGATATTCTTTTTGGTAACCCTGACCCAACAACAGAAAAGAAGTATCAAGTTGCACAAAGAGAAGATTGCGGCAGAGATTACCACTTTGGAGAACGAACGGAAACGGGTTTCTGCCGATTTGCACGACGGGCTAGGGCCTATTCTTTCCACGGTCAAGTTCCAGATAAGGAGCGTGGAACCGCGTGACGAAGAAGACCTTGCAATGATCCAGTCTGCAAGCAAGCATATAGACGATATGCTGGGCCGGATCAGGGAAATTGCCAACAACCTCAACCCGGCAGTACTGGTACGTGCCGGGCTGATAAGGGCCATAGAAGAATTTGCTGAAGGGATCAATATATCGGGCCAGGCAAAAGTCACCTGTTATATGGATCCCGAAGCAGTTCCTCATAAAAAGGAAATGGAGATACATATTTATAGGATTGTTCTGGAAATTATACACAATGCTATAAAACATACCAGCGGGGCAGCTATCGAAGTGATACTTGAACCCGCAAACAACAAAAAGATATTCCTGAAAATAAGCGATTCGGGTAAGGGTTTCAACATAGAGGAAGTAATGAAAAGGAGCAATGGCCTGGGCTTGAGAAGTATCATGAGCCGTGTGGACATGATTGGCGGCGATATGTACATAGACTCTTCCTCCGCAAAGGGAACAACTTATTCAATCGAAATACCTTATAACTAACTACTGCATTATGAACGCCCTGAAAATAGTAATAGCCGATGATCATGAAATATACCGCGACGGGCTAAAAATGGTTCTGAAAAAAGAGAATTGGGTAGAGGTGGTTGGAGAAGCAAGCAACGGCAAGCAACTGGTGCAACTAGTAAAAAAAACAGAACCAGACATCGTGATTACCGATATTGTAATGCCCGAAATGGATGGCATTGCAGCCATGAAAGAACTGATGCAGATAAACCCCAACACCTGTGCCATTGCACTATCCATGTTTCATGAAGAGACGATGATTGTGGAAATGCTGGAAGCAGGTGCCCTTGGCTATTTATTAAAGAATGCAGAGAAAGAAGAAATCATAGAAGCCATTAAAACGGTTTATAAAAACCAGCCCTATTACTGCCGCACCACTTCTGCCAAATTGGTGGGGCTGATTTCCAAGAGCAGGTTCAATCCTTACCGCAACCGTCCGCAGCTTCAGTTCAGCGAACGGGAAATTATGATGGTACGCCTGGTATGCATGGAAAAAACCAGCAAGGAAATAAGCGACGAGCTTTTCATGAGCAGCCGAACAGTAGAAGGTTACCGGACAAAGATCATGCAAAAGATGGGGGTAAAAAGTACTGCCGGCATTGTTGTATATGCCATAAAAACGGGCATATTCAAAGTGTCTACAGTGTAGTAAAAAATCAATTTAGCTTACTGCGGTTTTCAGTTTTTGTAAAAGATGCTTTTGCACAATGGCATGGTATGCCCCTACGTATATCCCACAAAAAATTATTGCACCCTACCTGTTTTAGTCAATATTATTGAAACCATGCTTGCTGCAAGGCTTCAATGAGTGATGAAGCATTTAACTTTTTTATCTATATAAAAAATGCGTAGAACTACGCCTTTTTTTAAGTAGAAAGGCTTATGATCTAACTTCTCAAGTAAACTAATTTCACCGCGTAATTTATTGTTCCCGAACGGTAAACGTACATCACTAACCAAAACATCCGTCATGTACAAAATTGTTACAAGACCACAATTCATATTTTGTTGCCTACTGCTGCTCCTGCTACAAACACAACAAGTCTTTGCACAGGGTTTGGTCAATACATCGGGTACCAATATTGTTGTAAATGGAAGTGCCAATATTGTTATTAAAGACGGCGGATTTAGCAATGCAGGTAATTTTGTTGCAGGAACCGGAACGGTGCAATTCTCCGGAACTGCAAACGCAGCAACAACCTTGGTGGGCGGTATTTCTTCAGCCTTGTCATTCTATAACTTACAGATCAACAAATCGGCTGGCAATGCAATGCTTGGTAAAAACATTGCAGTCAGCAATTCACTCATCATGTCTGCTGGCAGTCTCGATCTAAGCAGCTTCACACTTGACTTAGGGACCACAGGCTCCATTACTGGAGAAACGGCTGTTTCTTATGTAACCAGTACTTCTAATGGTGGCATCTTAAAAACAGTGAACCTGAATGCACCTACAGCAGTTGATGCAGGCAGCATGGGCATAGAAATAACCAGCACTGCCAACCTGGGGCTTACAACAATTAAAAGGGGGCACCTACAGCAAACAAATGGTGGTAGCGGTTACAGTATATACCGTTACTACGATATTGCTCCAACAAACAATACTGCTTTAAACGCAACAATCAAATTCCACTACCTCGATGCAGAGCTTGCTTCCATTAACGAGAGCGAACTGAAATTGTGGTCATCGTCAAACAGTGGAAGTTCTTGGGCCTTATTGGGTGCAGATGCCCAGGACGCAACTGCCAACTATGTATCAAAGAATGGCATCAATCAACTAAACAGGTTCACACTTGCAAGTAGCATCAACCATTCCCTGCCCATTCAACTGTTGAGTTTTACAGGACAATTGATTGCCAACAATGTGCAATTGAATTGGTCAACTGCATTTGAAATAAACAACAAATATTTTGAGCTGGAGAAATCTGTTGACGGCCGCAACTTCACAGCCTTTGCAAAATTGACGGCAGTAGGCAATTCAAACATTGCTAATAGCTATACTTACACAGACATCAAACCATTGGAATCGGGCATATTATACTACCGTTTGAAACAGGTAAATACAGATGGCAGCTATACTTACTCCAAAGTGATTTTTGTGAACAAAGGCATCTACGCAGGCTCATTGATAGGAGTATATCCAAATCCGTCTAACGGACCGGTACATATCCGTTTTATGAGTACCAATACTACAAGGGCAACATTGATGCTTACGGATTCCAAAGGAAAGATCATTGCAAGCAAGGAACTGGCTGCTGAAAAAGGGCTCAACGAAATCGTGTACGACCTAGGCAGGCTTGCACAGGGAAGCTACTATATACAATTGAAAGGAATAGACGAAAAAGTGCTGAAAATAATCAAGAACTAACCATAACAATTTTACAATAAACCAAACAAAACGATGAGCATGAAAAGACTTTTAATGGCCTTCCTGCTTCTGATAGCGATACCGGCTATTTCACAAAATGTAGGTATCAATACAGATGGGTCAAGCCCTGACAACAGTGCCTTATTGGATGTGAAAGGCACAACAAAAGGGATGCTGATTCCAAGGATGACAGCAGCTCAAAGAATAGCCATTGCCAACCCCGCAACAGGTTTGATGGTGTACCAGACTGATGGAACAGATGGTTTCTACTTCAATAAGGGAACCGCTGCCACACCTAACTGGCAATACCTGGGTGCATTGGGGCCAGCAGGTGCCAATGGTTCAAATTCATTGATCAAGACTTCTGCTGCACCTGTGGCTTCATGTCCAACAGGCGGCTCTAAAATAGAAGTAGGTATCGATGTAAACAATAACGGCGTGTTGGATGCGTCCGAAATCAATATCTCATTAACCATTTATATATGTAACGGTTCGCCTGGTCCTACAGGAGCTACTGGCCCTACTGGTGCACAGGGTGCTACTGGGGCAACGGGTGCACAAGGTGCTACCGGAGCTCAAGGTGTAGCTGGTGCAACAGGTAACACCGGTTTGACTGGAGCAACAGGTGCACAAGGTGTAACCGGAGCACAAGGTCCTATAGGTGCAACAGGTAATACAGGATTGACCGGTTTGACTGGAGCAACAGGTGCACAAGGCGTAACCGGAGCAACCGGAGCACAAGGCCCAATCGGCCCAACAGGTAATACAGGATTGACTGGAGCGACAGGTGCACAGGGTGTAACCGGAGCTACAGGAGCACAAGGCCCAATAGGTGCAACAGGTAATACAGGATTGACTGGAGCGACAGGTGCACAGGGCGTAACCGGAGCAACCGGAGCACAAGGCCCAATCGGCCCAACAGGTAATACAGGATTGACCGGAGCACAAGGTCCTATAGGTGCAACAGGTAATACAGGATTGACCGGTTTGACTGGAGCAACAGGTGCACAAGGTGTAACTGGAGCCACTGGTGCACAAGGTCCAATAGGAGCAACAGGTAATACAGGATTGACCGGAGCCACTGGAGCAACAGGTGCACAGGGTGTAACCGGAGCACAAGGTCCAATCGGCCCAACTGGTAATACAGGATTTACAGGAGCCACTGGTGCTACTGGATCTGTAGGAGCACAAGGCCCAATCGGTGCAACAGGTAATACTGGATTGACGGGAGCCACTGGAGCCACAGGTGCACAAGGTGTAACTGGAGCCACTGGTGCACAAGGCCCAATCGGCCCAACTGGTAATACAGGATTTACAGGAGCCACTGGTGCTACTGGATCTGTAGGAGCACAAGGCTCAATCGGTGCAACAGGTAATACTGGATTGACGGGAGCTACTGGAGCCACAGGAGCACAAGGTGTAACTGGAGCCACTGGGGCACAAGGTCCAATCGGCCCAACTGGTAATACAGGATTTACAGGAGCCACTGGCGCTACTGGATCTGTAGGAGCACAAGGTCCTATCGGCCCAACTGGTAATACAGGGTTGACGGGAGCTACAGGAGCACAGGGTGTAACTGGAGCTACTGGTGCACAAGGCCCAACTGGAACAGGAGGAGCGGGGTCATTGGAGGTAATTGCAACCCAAAATACTGTACAAACCATTCCATTAGGAACAGTTGGTAACCCAGGAACTGTAACTGTTAGTTTTGCAAATGTTATCAAGTCACCTACTAATGGAACTTTTTCTGGTGGAGTTTTTACCGCATCTACAGCTGGAACCTATTTAGTAACTTTTTCACTTGCTGCTACTGCTAATCAAGTTGTGCTTCCTCAAATATTGCAAGGCTCAAATATTGTGGCTATTAGTGGGGGATCTGCCAGCTCGAATCTTCCTAATGGATCTTTTGCTCGGGCATTTACTTCAGTAGTTGTAAGTTTGGCAGTAAATGAAACCATTACCTTACAAGCACTGAACCTTTCTACAGTTGCTACTAGTAACGTCAGTTCAGATGGAACAACAAGGGTAACAATTACAAAACTATAATACGGCACACTTTACAGGCCAAGTACTAACTATAGTAAATATCTAAATACACAAACAAAAAGGTTTCAAATCATCATGGTTTGAAACCTTTTTGTTTGTGACAATGTGCTTTGATTTTAAAACACATGGACTTATGAAAAAGGTAGATTATTTATAGATAAAAATATGACAACTCGATTAGGCTAAATGAAGTATTATAAAGAAAATACTTTAATGGAATCTACTAGTACGATTGTTATTTTTAACATGAGCATTGCTTTGCAGTTACTGACAAAAAAGAAAGCGAATCTAGTTAGGATTCGCTTTCGTGAAGACAATAAAAATGTACTCCCTAGTTCCTTGAAGGGAATATACCCTCTATGCAAATAATATAGTTAAGGGCTAGATACGGTTGCATATTGTTATAAGGCTGGCTACCGCCTTGTGGTCCTGTTGGCGGGGAGGCAGCTGCAGCCATATTTAGTGATATTGCTGGAGCAGGGTCGTTATTATACGCACCAAATGGGCTGCCGCCTGCATCTGCAAGTGCACCAAGGGTATTTACTGTGGCAGTTGGAACGGCCAGTGTACCTGCTGCACTCGATACTTTTATGGATTCTGTAATAGAGTGTGCATGCAGGGGCATTTGATTGCTAGTCAATGTAATGCTTGGCGTACCAGTTACTTCACCTAAGGAGTAAGGTGATAAGCCAGGTCCTTGTCCGGTACCCACAGCCGAACGGCCACGCAGGTCGGGCAGGTTAAATGTAGTTTGGCCATCGCCGCCATAAGTTGTTCCAATAAGCGAGTACAAAGCAGTGTACACACTTATAGACATAGATGCCCCATTACAAAAGGCCCAGGCCCTAGGGGCAAAATTTCCTCCGAAAAGTCTAACTTCTGATATGTAACCTTCCATAGTAATAATAGTTTTATTGTTTTAATAATGCTCTTTGCCAATATTGTGGCAGTTGTTAGTTTCTTGCTGGAAAAACACCAGTCAAGCAGATAATATAGTTTAAGGCTAAATAAGGCTGCATGTTGTTAAAAGGTACATTCATACCGGTAACACCTGTACTAGTACTGCCTTGCGGGCCTACATTCAGTTGTATGGTGGGTGCAGTACTGTTATAAGCAGCATTGGCAGGGTTACCACCACCTGAAACGTCGGCTATTGCACCAAGCGTATTTACGGTTGCAGTTGGATTGGCTTGTGTACCAGGATTGGTAGATGCTTTGCCAGTAAAATTGATGCCGTGAACGTGTACAGGCATATTCGCAATTGTCATTGTATTGGTTTCTGTTCCTGCGAGTTCGCCAAGTACATAATCGGGCAATCCCGGACCCTGGCCCTGGCTAATGGGTACCCTTCCCCTTAAATCAGGCAAACCAAATGTAGTTTGGCCATCACCGCCATAAGTTGTCCCTAAAATAGAGAACAGGGCAGTATTGGCCCTTATTGCCACTAATTGGGCAGCACAGTATGCCCAGTTTCTAGGGGCAAAATTTCCTGCAAAAAGGCGGATCTCTCCAATAGTTCCTTCCATAATAAAATATTTTTAAGTGTAATTGTAATGGTTGATTAAAACTGAATTGATAATACTTAGTTCCTTGATGGATAAATGCCATAGAGACAAATAATATAGTGCATGCCCAAAGACGGCTCAATATTGCTCACCGGCTGACTTGACCCTGCAGTGCCTGTCATGGAACTGGCAGGACCAACATTTAATGGAATGTCTGGTGCCAGATTGTTGTAGGCAAGGTTTGGTGCTGTACCGGAACCGGAAGCATCTGCCAACCCGCCAAGGGTGTTTACAGAAGCGGTAGGGTCCGACTGTGTACCATCGGCATTGGATACTTTCAATACAAGGGGCTGGACCGTGTGGATGTGTGCGGGCAAGTTGCTACTCAGAAGCGTATTGTTTTCTGTACCTGAAAACTGCCCCAATGTGTAAGACGAGCCTGCGGTTGATGGACCCGTTCCAATCGCAACCCGGCTTCTTAAATCGGGTAAGGCAAAAGTAGTAACGCCATTGCCGCCATAAGTGATGCCCAATAGTGAAAACAAAGCCTGATTGGTGCTGATTGCTAATATCTGTCCGTTACAGTACGCCCAGGTTTTGGGTTGAAAGTCTGCAGCGAAAAGACGGATTTCTGCCATTGTTCCTTCCATGTTTTAAAATTTAGAGTGTGAAAAATATATGATATAAATAGTATGTATGCTAAGCCAATGGCTTGCTGGGAGTTGGTTAGGCCAGTTTTGCAATTGGAGGTTGTACATGCTTTTTTGCGGTATAAACCTATAATGATTATTCAAGTTTAGCTAGCGTAGTAGCCCCTAACAATCAACGTAGTTCTACTGTTTTTCGTCAGTAACAAACCACTCTGTACACAATAATGTACTATACGCACAAATAGGGATTCAGCCAGCCAAAGGTCATTTCTTCAGATATGGATTTCAGCACTTGGTCGGGAATGGTAATAGCATCATCCGCATTCACCACAATTTGGGCAAAACTGTTTTCACCCGCCTTGATGTCATTCCGTACGATGTTTATTTTCTCAATGGCATTCTTGTATGTTTTTTCGCTGTTGTCACTATCAATGGAAAGCGTTTTTCCCAACGAATGGATACCTGCATTGAGGTTGCCTTTGCCTGCCAATACCGCCTGCACAATGGTAGTGCCCGAACGGTAGCCCAAATGGTAAAACGATTGTCCTGTTGCCTTGTCGGGGTCGTTTGCAAAAGGCATGGAAGTATAAATCGTAATGTCTTCATCAACAGGGGCAAAAGGGTAGAGCAAAAAGGGTAATCCCAGTAACTTGATTTTTTTGTGATAGCCCCTTTTAATGAATTCGTTTATGAACAATGTTGTTTCTGTGCCGCAGAAGGTAGCCAGAATGAAATCGGGCTGGTACTTCTCAATGAAAGGAAAAAGGATGTCCATGTTTGACAGCGTGCCCTGTTCAGGCATGGGCGTAACCGAGAAAAACCATTCACTCGTGGGGTCTGCTGTTTTCATGCCTTCGTTGAACATGTGCGAGAAGCTGTAACCCGCATCATACATGGCACTTACAAACATTCCTTTTTTGCCGAAATGCTTTACGCCCCAGTAACCCAATGCCCATGCATGGCTCCATAGGTTCATTGAGTTGATGTGTATGTACTCATTCAGCTTTGCTATGGTGGGTATATGGCCGCCTACATTATTTACAAGCAAGGGTACCTGGTTGCTCTTGAACTTGTCGGCAATGGTTTCGGCAGCTTTGTTTGATACGATGCCCGTAACAATATCGGCATCATCGTAATTGAACAATTTGTTACAGGCTTCTTCAATGGCCTTTAAATTGCCCTGACCAATAAATTCCTTGCTCAGTTCATATTCAATGTCGGTGTTCTGGTGCTTGATGCCGTCACGTAAACCTTTTTCAAATTCTTTGCTTAAGGGTAAAATGGTTGATGTAGGTAACAATAGGCCAATCTGTAGTTTTTCCATTTCTGTAGTAATAAAGGTTTGTTATATGGTTCAAATATTTGGTATGCTGAATCTACAGGACAGTACCCTGCTATATAGTAGTGTTGTGCATTGTATGGGTAAATGTTTGGCGTATGGCTTGCGTAATGGCAGTTGCGTTTTCATTGGGCATTAGGCTAGTTATTAATTACCGGTTGGTTTTGTTTAATTAATCAACTGTAAATAGGGTGTTTTCCTTAAATGCATCCAATCCATTACATAATTGCTGCTCCTGCATTTGGAAGGCCTAAGATATAGGTTATTGCAAGCCATAAATAGCGGTTGATTACGTAAAAAAATACGTATTACTACGCAGGTGTACCTGGAGAATTCTTGCTATAACAACAATGAGTAATGGCGGTTATATGAAAAGCGGATGTGCCAATAACTGCTCTCTATGAATAAGCGTATATGCCGAACCAAGATTCAGTAGAAGTACGATTGCATGGCAAATGGATGTATCGTAGTTTGAGCCGGAATTTAATGGCAACGGGTTAGTAAGTATTTTATATAGCCATCGCTTATATGGATGGCTATATAAAAACAGTTGCTATAGATGCTATCATTTTAAATACAACTGCTTGTCCTATTTTAATAACCATTCATTTTCACCACCAAAACTCAAAAAAATGAAAATCACAAAACCCCTTTTGGTGTTATGCTCTATAACACTGGTTGTACTACTTGTTGTACAATGTAAAGATGGGAAAGGCGACAAGGATGCAGCAACAACTGTTACCCCTGTCCAGCTTCCGTCCAACATTGTACCCGGTTTCAAGTTTCCCGAAAATGCCGATACAATTAACGCATGGGTCAATGATCCAAGCTTTCCCAATGGTTACGATTCGTTGAAAGTGTACCAACATGCATGGGGCATTTGGGCCGGCTTGACAGAACCTACCAAACAGACTTATGCTGGCGACAATTTGCTGGTGTTTGAAACATGGCTTGGCCTGAATGATATATATGAATTGGTAAAGGATGGCAAAACAGATGGTGGGTGCGAAGGCACAGCCAAAAGACAGGGTAGGGCAATGCTTACAAGGCCCAAACAATTGGAGCATGCTGAACAGTTTGCAACTGTGAATGCATCCAAGCTAATAGCCGAAGGAAAAATAAGTGCCGTAAAAAAACAAGCAGTGCCTAAAACATTTACAGAAGAGAATATCGGTTTTTGGGTAACGGTTTCCTATAGCCCCGATGCTGCCTGTTATGCCACAAAGAACCAGATACTGAAACAGTCTGTTATCAATAAATATTATACGGATGGTGGGCTTGGAAAGATTCCTGATTTTCCCAATACCTCCATTACCATTAAACCCACGTACATGATTTTTCATGATACCACCAAGGTATTGATGAAAATGCCAGCATGGATTACTGCACCCAATCCTGCCGATTCGAACTTCTTTGGAAACGCACAGTACTGTGTTTATATAGACAGGGACAATAAGCAACCTGCCAATAAAAAAGTAGTGCCCATACCTGTGAATGATTCATTACCGGAAGACATTAAGAAAGCAACCTGCAACCTGAATGATTTTATACATTTTAGGGTAGACCAGAAAATGGCAAGCTTCATGAACAGCCAGGACAGTGTGCAGGGCATGAACAATAGCAAGAATGCATATGGTAAAGCCAAGGCTGGAGAGATGGCCGTACTGGTAGCCATGCACGTAACAAGTAAAGAAATCACCAATTGGACATGGCAAACTTTTTATTGGGCTGCAGATCCTGATAATCCCGGTTCGCCAAGCTCACTATTGGCTGCAAGATGCAGGCCCGATAAATATTTGAAAGGTGCAGCAGCACACTATGCCGCCAATGCTGCTTATGTTATGACCACACCCAATAACTCTAGCAGTAAAACAGCAGGCTCCATGTTTGGATACAATCCTTATCTGGAAGGCGGCTTTGGTCCAACCACTTTTGGTATTACCAATAACTTTAACCCAACTTACCAGTATGGTACACAAACCAACTGCATGAGTTGCCATGCCATGGCTGTGGCATCGCCACATGGCCAGTACACAACCGACCAGTTTGTGAACTTAAAAGAAGACTCTTTGTTCAGGAACGAAGTATCATTAGATTTTGCCTGGTCCATACAAACCGGTTTAATAAAAGACACCATTCCTTACTGGAAATTCAAGAAGAAATAAAACGAAGTAGTTTTGTTCGTTGGTTTAGAAAAACAATAAGCCTCCACAATTGTGGGGGCTTATTTATTGAGCGGGGGCAAAAAAGTTTTTTATTTATTGCTCAGCAAAGCAATGAAAATGAGGATGGCCGGTTTGCTAATCTGTTCTGCTATTACCAGAAACATAAAAGGGTCTTATTGTATGTATCAATACCTAAGAGCCAATCAGCTTCTTTACTGCATTGTACATGCCGCCTACAAAGTCTGCTTCGTTTATCAATACCTGTTCTGTAATTGCTGCGGGTGCCTGCGAAGGGTCACCAGCATGAACCGGCGGTGCAGGTGCATACTGAATGTTAAGCTGTGTCTGCTCTGCAATATCTTTTCCTTTTATCCTTTTTAAAAGCTCCAATGCAAGGTCCAATGACGATGATATGCCACCACCAGAAAACCGCTTCCGCTTTTCATCAATCACAAATCTTGGATAGCCCGCTGCAACAGTGATCTTGTATTTTTCATTCAGCAACGAAAGGTTGGGCAATTGGCTCCAATAGGTAGTGGCCGTGCAGTCTGTAAGGCCACCTGCTGCTGCAAGTACAAACGCACCTGTACATACCGATCCAACCCATGTTGCATTAGGTATTGCTTTTTTTAGGAAACCTTGATAAACGGGGCTAAACATGGCCGCTTCCACACCCGGGTAATACCCTCCGGGAATAAACAGGATATCAATTTTTTCGGGGGCTTCATCAAAAGTGCGGTTGGGCACCACATGCAGGTTCTCCGATGTGGTAATGGTATCCATTGTTGCCCCCAACCATTCCACTTTGAAGCCATTGGTCATGGCAAATACTTCTGATGCACCTACAAAGTCCATTAGTGTAAGGCCATCGTATAATGGAATGCCTACATACAAATTGTTTGACTCACTCATTGGTAAATATTTTGATTATTGGTTCGTCTGCCTCGTGCATTACTTGCTTTTGCTGAAACGCAGGAATGCGAAGCTAAAATCGCTTTTAATGAATTTGCCATCAGGATATTTTACGCCTGCAAAAGCATGGCACGAAATACAGGATGATGTTGTAGGCGTTAAGAAAGTTTCCATGGTACTGTTACCCAGATAAAAAGGTGCTTCCGGTGCATTATGGTCCGTACCACCATCACCAAAACCAAATACCCATTGGCTGCCCACCAGTTTGTAATTGGCCCATACCGTACCTTTCAGTTTGTTCTGCCACAGTCGATTGATCAGTTCCGTAACATAGTAAATAGGAAACAGGCGTTGTACCTGCGTACCAAATAGCTGTCCCTTCATTTCGCCGGGAACGCTGGTAGCATAAGCCTTGGCATAAGGGGCAACGGTATCCCATTTATAGGTCTTGTCCCCCGGCTTCAATACTGGTGGCTGGTTAATGGGCATGTTCAATACTTTAGGGTTATAGAACGACCAAGGTATTGCAGGGTTCTGGTTCATTTGTGCATCCTGTACATTTTCCGGCACATTGTCTACATGTTCAAATGTGCTCCATACCATTTTCTGGAACTTGCCTGTTTTGCGTATAATGTGCATGCCCACAAGACCCACTTTGGCCTTTACCTGGAATGCCTTTCCACTTGCACTATGCTCGGCGGGTATGTAGATCAATGCATCCCTTGTATAGAAACGGCTGGGTATATCGCCTTTGCTTGTATCCAGTATACGCCAGGATGTTTTTATCTCCATGGCACCAATGGTACTGGGTGCCTGGCTCGAAGGGAAATCAATGGAATCGTGCCGTTGTGCAAATGCCCTGATGCTGTCTGCAGAAGTGAGATGGTTCTGTTTGATATAGGCTTCTTCATCAGGATTGATCTTTACTTCAAACACGGCGAAGTTCAGGTTGCGGTCAATAAGCGGATAACCATCTGCCTGCGTAAGCCCACCAATGGAATCCAGTCGGTGCGGGCTTTTGGACATGCGGTTGAAGAATTTGAGGTGCTCTGTTTTTGCCTGGTTCAACGAAAGCATCAAAGGCGAATTCTCGCCGCTATTGAATACTTCTTCAGGTGTATGGTAATGCTCCCAAACCCTTTCCGCTTCGGGATGGTCAGTAAATTTTCCGGTTGGTTTTCCCTGTGCATCTGCGGGCCAGTTCAATGCAACAAATGTTTGCCAGGAAAACACATCAAAATGCGTTTGTATAGCAGAGTCCAGGCTGGATGTATAACCTACCGTAATGATCTTGCTTACTTCGCTGGGGAAGTCGGGGCAAAGTTCATCGGGGTTTTGGTTATTGGCACAGAACTGGTTGTCGATGGCAGTAGTTTCCTTGCTGTTGTTTTTCTTCAATTGGTTGCAGGCGTATATCACTACTACGCTAAGCAGCAATACAAATAGGTATTTTTTCATAACTGGCATTTGGGGTTAAACAGTATGTGAATTGGTTGTCATGTATAGCCATGGCTTTGGCTCATTGTAAAGAGACGCTATGCCATTACTACATTCTCAAGATTGAACTGGAATGGGGTGGATGATGGACCAGGTCCGCCACCCGTCATTACAATATCGGCACTGGCAATACCGAGCAACGATATTTCTGTATTGATCTGCGATAGGACGGCCGAATTCATGATCTGGCCTTCTTGTATTTCTGATGCCATACCTATCCATATCGTGGGCTTGAACTGGAAAACAGCTTTTTGTCCCGGAACAACATTGGGTAAGGTCAATGCCGGCCTGCCATCTTTATAGATGCTTGCATGTACTGCACCTATTTGAAGGTTATTCAGCAATTCAATTTCCGATTGGTTGGCAGCTTCTCCATCCATTTGCAATGTTTCGCCCGAAGGGTGCAGCATTACCGAAAACCTTTGCCCATGCTCTACGGAATGCAAGGGGCTTGTATTGCCCCAACTATCCGTTACACCAATATAGGATGCCTGTGGGTAAACAAGTTTATGATGCCAGCCCTGCGGAATGTTCTGTATCACCTTCCATGCTACGGCCAGCTCGTTAAAACTGGTAGCCACATTTTTTTGGAAGATAATAATCTGCGAATTGTTCTGGTCATTGGATTGATTAATGAAGTTGAGCTGGATGTCCATAAGAGTCAGGTTGTTTAAGTTGATAAAGACAATAGTACAAGCCAATGCTTTGCGGTTACAAGAACGAACTATTCCCTTAAAAACCTTTATGAGATACTACGCAATATTTTGCGTAATCCTACGCATTCTGCTAGATGACTGTTTTTTGTGCCACTTGCTGTTCGTAAGAATACGGTAAAAAAATAGGTACTACTACTTAACAAATTGAGTGATGCACACATTGTGGCGGTTAATGTCTACTGTTATTTTTGGTACCATATAAACCTACTCACTAAACCCTCATTCATCAACATGAAAAAACACTTCCTATTGTTAGCATTGTTATGCTACTGCTCTTCTGCTATGTTATATGCACAAAAGCCGGTAACCATTAATCCCAACCCGTATTACAGCCTGCTGGTAAACAGCGTCGATAAAAATGGGGGCGTACCGCTACAGTCTTTTATTAATGGAAGAAAAGGCGATACCATTTTATTGATTGGCGGGCGAACAACCGGTCTGCATAATTTTTCAGGTACGGCCTTCCCCTTCAGCACATCAAACGATAAGCTAATGGTATATGTACCCGGCAATGCTGTTGGTAAAAGCAAGCTGTACACGGTTAGCGTGCCTGCTACGCTGCCACAACAAAACAGGTTGCAACTTGCATCAACCAACATGCAGTTTTGCCAGGATGGCGATACCCTATACAGTATAGGTGGCTATGGCTTTAATGGCGTAAAAAATAACGACAGCTCTTACGGAACATTCAACAGCTTCTTTGCAGTGAATGTGCGTGGGCTGGTGAATGCCATTGTTGCCAACGATACCGCAAGTACCAAACTGGCAAGCTATTTTACTTTCTCCACACAACCTTCCGTTACCGACTCTACCATGGCAGTAACCGGTGGCGAGTTGGTAAAGATGGGCACGGATTATTACCTGGTAGTGGGACAAGACTTTCAGGGAAAATATGGTGCGGGCAAATTGCACTACCAACGCTACACCAATACCATAACAAGGTTGCATTTCAATTATACCGCAACAAGCCTTACCTACAATATTGTTGAAACAATTACCGACCCTGCCCAGCAGTTTCATAGAAGGGACCTGAACGTGGTACCGGTAGTGGCCATTAACGGCAAGCCCGGTATAGATGTGTATGGCGGTGTGTTTACGCCTACGGTAAATGGAGGCCCTTACCTGAACCCGATTAAAGTACGTGCCAACCCAATTCTTGAAACCTATTATACGGTGGATACTTCTTTTGTACAATACTTTAACCAATATGCTTCTGCCCATGTACTCATGTACGATGGGCTGAGGAACACCATGTTTGCTTCCCTGTTGGGCGGCATTAGCCTGTACGACAGCGTTAAGACAGTAAACAGCCATACGCCCATACAGCCTTCTGATACAACCATGCCGTGGACAAGTGCCATATCAACCATAGCAAGGAATGCAACGGGCAAGTTTGTGGAATATGCATCAGACAACAATACCATGCCTGCATTGATTGGTGCCGAAGCAAGGTTCATCCCTTACCAGCAATTCCTGAAAGATGGCAGCGAAGAAATTATCGACTACAATAAAGTGGTACTCTATGCCGCAAAAAACAAGACCACGGTGGTAAATATAGGCTTCCTGTTTGGTGGCATCATCTCCTCAACCGAAGATGGCTCTGGCCCAACCAATAGCGATCCTGCTTTATATAAAGTAAGCGTGAAAATAAACCTGCTCAAGAAAAAATAACCGGCACGCATTATTTAAAAACAAACAGCAAAAAAATTGTCTATGAAAAAATTATCAGAAGCACTGCAACTCGATGTGGCCGTTATAGGCGGAGGCATTGCAGGCACCTACAGTGCATGGCGTTTGCAAAAGGCAAACACTGCAAAGAAAAAACAGTCCATTGCCCTGTTCGAGTACAGCAGCCGTATTGGCGGAAGGCTCTACTCCAGAACATTGCCCGATATGCCCAATGTGGTAGCCGAACTTGGTGGCATGCGTTACATACCATCAACACAGCCCCTGGTTACAGGGCTGATTGAAAAACTGAAACTGCCAACCAAGATTTTCCCGATGGGCAACCCCGATAAGACCATTGATGCAAAACTGAACTATTATTACCTGCGTGGCAAGCATTTGAAGCTGTACGAACTGAGTGAGAAAGGAAAGATACCTTACAATGTGTCCTGGCAGGAGGAAGGCATGAACCCCGACCAGTTGCAGGCAAAAATCATGAAGCTCTATGTTTCCAATGCAAGCAGCCTGTCCTTTCAGGACTGGTTCAATGTAGAAGTGTTTGGCAAGTATATGTACCAGATTGGCTACTGGAATTTTTTAAGCCAGGTACTGACCAACGAAGCCTATAGCTATATGCGTGATGCAGGCGGTTACGATGCCAACGTGGCCAATGCAAGCACCATTGCCCAATTGCCCGTTAGCGATTTTGGCCCCACAACAGAATTCAGGACATTGGTAAAAGGTTACCAGTCATTGCCTGTTCATTTGGCAGAAGAATTTGATAAAGATGGTGGCCAAACCTATATGAACCAGCGTTTGAAAAGCATCGTCAAACAAAAGAATGGTAGCTACCAACTTACATTTGTGGCAACCGTTACCAAAGACTTTACCACAACAGATAAAGATCCCGTTCATGAAACAGTAGTCTATGCCAAGAAGATCATTCTTGCCATGCCACGCAGGTCATTGGAACTGATACAATGGAATCAGTTTACAGACAACGAATTCCTGAAAAAGAACATTGAAAGCGTACTGATACAAAGTGCCTTTAAACTATTCATGGGTTACGATTACCCTTGGTGGCGTTCGCTGAACCTTTGGTACGGACGCTCCATTACCGACCTACCCATACGCCAGACTTATTATTTTGATGTGGAAGGAGAGCAGCCCGGTACCGATGATCCCAGCAATACCAAAGCATTGCTTATGGCATCGTACAACGATATATCAACCGTTCCTTTCTGGAAAGGATTGGAAAACGGCGAACCTTATAGGGGCAATGATACCAGCTTGAAAGAAGGCATTGACCCTACACCGCCTGCAGAATACGAAGCCACAGAAAACATGGTGGAAGAGGCACACCAACAAGTAATGGAAATGCATGGACTGGAAAGGATGGACAAGCCATTTGCTGCCATCTTCCACGACTGGAGCGGCGACCCTTATGGTGGTGGCTGGCACGAGTGGAAAGCGGGGTACCGCTATGATACCATCATTGAAAAAATGGTAAAGCCTGTTGACAACGAAGACGTGTTCATTATTGGTGAAGCATACTCTAACAACCAAGGCTGGGTTGAGGGTTCGTTGGAAACTGCAAACGACATGATGAACAGATTTTTTAAACTTCAATTCCTGCCATAACCATGAACAATAAACTCGCTTCACCGGCACCCGTAAAATACACGGTATCTGATTACATAGCAGACCGTTTAAAAGAACTGGATATACAACACATTTTTGATGTGCCAGGGGATTTTGTCACCAACTTTATGAATGTTGTGGTTGACAAGCACCCGGAAATAAAATTCATTACAACACCCAATGAATTGATAGCAGGATATTCTGCTGATGCCTACACCCGTTTGAACGGTGCAGGGGCCGTTGCCGTAACCTATGGTGTTGGTGCTTTCAGTTTGCTAAATGCGGTTGCCGGTGCTTTTGTTGAACGCAACCCCCTGATTGTGTTGAACGGTTGCCCATCCACTTCCGACAGGGTGTACGAAGACCAGAAAGGTGTGCTAATACACCACAGTACAGGCAATTTTGCTACCGACATGAACGTGTATAAAAATGTTACAGTGGCTGCCGTTTCTATTGGCGACCCAACAAAAGCCCCAGCAATGATTGATGAAACCATTGAAGCGGCTTTTAAGTGGAGAAGGCCTGTGTACATAGAAGTATGGAAGGATGTTTGGCAAATGGACTGCGAGAAACCAACCGGCAAACTGAAACTGGAAACACCTGTTAGCGACCCCGATGTTTTAAAAGCTGCAGTAGCCAGTATAGTGGACCGGATAATCAACGCAAAGAACCCGTTATTCTGGGCCGGGATAGAACTGGGGCGTTACAACTTGCAGGCATCTTTCAAGAAACTGCTGGCACAAACAAATATTCCTTATGTAACCACCCTGTTGGCAAAATCGGTGATTGCCGAAAACAATGAATGGTTTAAAGGGGTGTACACTGGTTCGGCATGTGAGTTGCCCATACGCACTGCTGTAAACAAGAGCGATTTGTTTATTGGTCTTGGTACCATTGTTACCGACGATTATTTGAACCTTGTAAACACCAAATATGCCGACATGATTGTGGTGTACAATGGTAAAGTGCGTGTAGGTTACCAAGAATACAACAACGTGTACCTGGCAGATATAATGAAGGCATTGCTTGCAGTAAAAACAGTAAAGGGTATCTATACACCAAAGGCTATTGCCAAAAAAGAAGTAAAAGCAAAAGCAGTTGCAAAAGGCAACCTTACCTTCAATACTTTTTTTGATGTAGTGAAGCCCTGGCTGGATGACAGCATGACTGTATTGATTGATGAAAGCGACTCCATGTACGTGGCATCAGACATACAGAGCAATAGGGCCAATTCATTTGTATCAGAAGCAGCATGGGGCTCCATTGGTTATGCAGCAGGTGCAGCGGCGGGTGCTGCACTCTCAACCAAATACAGACCAGTGGTATTTGCAGGCGATGGTGGCTTTCACATGATTGCCCAATGCCTGGAAACATTGGTACAGTATTGTCCCGGCAGCATTGTATTTGTAATGAACAATGCCATATTCGGTATAGAGCAGGCCCTGATTAATTGGAAGGCATTTGACGACCCAAGCACATTCGAATCCTACAACCTTTTTCCTGTATGGAAATATGGTGCACTGGCCGAAACATTTGGTGCAAAGGCCTACCGTATAACAACGATTGAAGAACTGGTAGCTTTACTGCCCGAACTGAAACAGAACAAAAATGTGGTATCCCTGATTGATGTAGTGATACCTACAACGGATCTGCCACCACAGATTAAAAGGTTGGCAACGGAATAGTGGTATTTATTACTGCAACAAAAATAGCCTTGCATTATGCAAGGCTATTTTTGTTTAAGGACGCTATAAGATTTTAATTAAAACAGACTGAACTTTTCAGGTAAAGTCAATTTGAAATTTAAATTGGTAGTGATAGTTGAAGAACTGTTTTTGTAATTCTTTTCATAACCAGCATATACATTCAGCCATATACCATCCATAATATTCAGTTCGGCACCTAAATTAAACAGCAGCTTGTTCTCGTCTAGTTTCCCGGTATAGCCATACTGAAGTTCGGCAAAGCCCTTAACCCTGTTGGTGCCAACCAGGTACCTTACAGGTAAATAAAAATTGAAATAAGACTTGTTGGCATTTGCTTTAACGGTATCGGTAAGGTTTTTCGAAATCTGTGCGTTTATTCCAATCAATAACTGGCCATGCTTGCCCGCCTTCTTGGCATAAGTTGCCCATAACTGTGCATTATTGAAAAGTATATTCTTTACCAGGCTGTCCGGCGAAGAGGATAGATAGGAAAAAGCAACATCTAATTTGTCATCGTTCCAATGGTCTTTTTTATATTGGTCTTTTTCTTTCTTTAACCAGTTCTCAAAACTTTGTGTGGAATCGTTAACAGGGTTGGGGTCGTTTGTAAGGGTGGGGCAGAAATATTTTTGAAAATTGATGAACTTCTTTTGCCATACAGAATCCTTTTTCTTAAGCCTTATATCAAGTTCATATTCCCAATCCACCAAACTGTCTATCTTATCGTGGGCAATATTGTCATCGCCCAGCCAACTTTTTACAGAATCTATGTTGGCCTGTGCAAATTTCTTTCTGCAATCGCTTGTTTCATGTCTGAACTTTTGTAGCTTTTCTGCAATCCTTTTCAGTTCATCCATATCGGTGGCAAAATCACCTTTGCTTATCAAGCTAATCCTTACACCCAATGCCAGGTTCCTGCCCGATGGGGATAATAAACTATCGGTAGAAGACCCCAATGATATGCGTAGGCTATTGATTATTTTGTTTGCAGCATATTTCTTTAACTCGGTAGGGGCCTTGTTTGCATTTAAGAGCAATGCAGGCGATATTTCCATTGCAAATGCTTTGGGTATAACAGCCTTGCCGTTATTGCTGAACGAAGAGACACTTACGGCCAACGCATGCGGGGTAGAGGGTCTTAATATATTGGACGGCTCCGTGCCCAATGCCTTAAAAGCCGGCATGTCTGGTACAACAAAATTCAGTTTCATATTGCTCAGCAAGGCAGAGTCAATATTCTGTGCTTTTGCCAACAAAATCAATAGACACAAGGATAGCAATAGTATTGTTTTCTTCATGCATTTATGATTTTGCAACAAGTTTTACAAATAGCAAAGAATATTGGGCTTTGCCCGATAGTTGTGTTGTTGGATCGGTAGGGTCTGTCTGGTCCACTGCAGAGCCAATCAGTTTTCCGTCCTGAAATATCTGTAACGAGATTTTATAGGTTTTGTCCACATTGGGATTATTGCCATAAAAGCCTGTTTCAAGTTTAACCCTTCTTCCATTATTGGCAGCAATGGGCGTAGGCAATGTAACGGAGTCATCATTGGGGTTTAGATTATCGCCTTGCAATAAGGTGGTTTGCAGGTTGCTATTGTTCTCTTTTAGGTACATTTCATAGTCTGCAACCATGTTTCCTAAAAAAGTTGCCTTGGCAATAATTGCACCACCGGCAGGGTTAAATGTTGCTGTTTCCATTTTGGTCTATTTATTTTCAGTTGATTTCAATGCAGCATAGGTACCTGCACTCAGCCCAAGCAAGATAAGGTTGTTGTCTGAAATGATGGGCATTACCCCATTCACAATATCGCTGCTGGAACTATAGGTAACCTCTTTCAGTTGCTTGATGGTATAATAAATGAACCATAACCCAAAAATAAAATTGAACATAAATGCCTGGAAACGGTGTATGCTAATGCCTGTTTTGTCCGAAAGTATGTCCAGCCAAAAACCGTTGCTTTTTTCATCCTTGCTAAGTGGTTCAGGAGCGGGAGTGGGGTTGGCTGTTTCCGCAGTATTGGCAGCGGCTGTGGCAGCGGCTTTGTAGTTTGTTTCGTCGCTAATATCAATAATTCTTGCAGAAGCTGTGGTTAAAGTACCTATGCCAAGCAATACTAGGGTAGAGGAATTCAGAGTAGGTATCTGCCCCGACGAAATAAGGGTGGCAATAAACGAAGCCAATACAATAAACGTCCACCACAACAACTGCAGGCGGGCATAACTGTAAGGTTTTGGCGAAGCTGTGCTTGCATCGCAAATAATGCAATAACGTTTCTGCAAAAGCAACGCTATAATAAAAAGTGCTGCAAAAACAAATAGGTAAACAAGTCTTGCGTCCATAATGATAAAGGTTTAGTTGCCCGGCCGGGCTTTAAAGGGTTGGTATTACACGTTACCAAGGTATAGATGCAGTTATCAACATGCAAGCGTATTGGCTCGCCTTTTTATGCGTGGATGCCGAAAATAAAATGCGTAGTTATACGCTAACTGCAATGACTTATTTAACCCACTTTTACAGTCAGCAAGATTCTTTATTTGGGGTATCATTTAGTAAGGCCTCCGTTCCCACGGAGGCTTTATTTTTTATATATAGATGCTTTATAAAAATCAGTCAATGCCTCCTGTCTACCTGCATATTTACCCTATAAACCACCACCTGCCTACCCCTGATGCCATTGTTGCTGTTTTGTAGCATTTTTCTTGCTGTTTTTTGCAGATTATGCGGGTAAAACTTTTGCTTTCATATAAACGCCGCAACCCCTACTTTTACAGCCCCAAATTGAAGTAAAATGCCTCAATACCCAAATAGACAGTTTCTGGAATTTGAACAGCCCATCAAGGAATTGTATGAGCAAATAGAACAGACGAAAAAATTGGCGGAGAAGAACCCCAAGATTGACTACTCATCCACACTACAACAATTAGAAGCCTCCATACTGGAAAAACGGAAAGAAATCACGGCCCACCTTAGCCCTTGGCAGCGTGTGCAGCTGAGCCGCCATCCAGACAGGCCCTATACCTTGAAGTATATTGAAAAAATGACCACCAATTTCCTGGAACTACATGGCGACAGGAACGTGAAGGACGATAAAGCTATGGTGGGCGGCTTTGCCGAATTGGATGGCGAAACCGTAATGTTTATCGGTCAGCAAAAAGGCATCAACACCAAAACAAGGCAATTGCGGAACTTTGGTATGGCCAACCCCGAAGGTTACCGTAAGGCCCTGCGTTTGATGCGTTTGGCCGAAAAATTTAATAAACCTGTAGTTTGTTTAATTGATACGCCGGGTGCATTTCCCGGTCTTGAAGCAGAGGAACGTGGACAGGGCGAAGCCATTGCCAGGAATATTTATGAAATGGTACGCCTGAAAGTGCCCATTATTGTGGTAATCATTGGCGAAGGTGCAAGCGGCGGTGCCTTAGGCATTGGCGTTGGCGATAAGACATTGATGATGGAAAATACCTGGTACACCGTTATTTCACCCGAAAGCTGTAGCAGCATCTTATGGCGTACCTGGGAGAAAAAAGAAATTGCAGCCGAACAGCTACGTTTAACCGCAACAGATATGAAAGGGTTTGGGCTGGTAGATGAAATTGTACCTGAACCGGATGGTGGTGCACATTGGGATTACGACGGTGCCGCAAAAATTCTGAAACAGCATATTGCTACTGCATTAAACGAATTCAAGAATATCAGCCCAGAGCAAAGAATAGACAATAGGATTGTCAAGTTTGAGAAGATGGGCTCTTGGGATGAAGTGGCTGTGTAAGAACAGGAAAAAAACGATGTAACCAGCAAACCGGGCATTGCCCAACTGCATAGGCGTCGCACCCATCAGCCAAAGGATATTGCCCCGCATCCTGCATCTAGCAATCTCAATAGGAGCATGGTTGTTCTTTTCGGCCTTTTAATATAATCATACATCAAAAATCATACATCAAAAATGTCTTTACGTCCCCAGCTTACAGGCACCGGTGTGGCCTTGATTACACCATTCAAAAAAGATGAATCAATAGACTTTGATGCACTGGGCAAGGTAATCGACTTTACCATTGCCGGTGGTGTGGAATACCTGGTAACGCTTGGCACAACAGGCGAAACACCAACACTGGATAAGCAGGAGAAGCTGGACATTGTGAACTATACTTTTGAAAAAGTAAACAACCGTGTACCCATTGTTGTGGGTATTGGTGGCAACAATACCAAGGAAGTAATAAACGATTTACAAAACTTCCCATTAGATAAAGCAGTTGCTGTATTAAGTGCATCGCCCTATTACAGTAAACCTTCGCAAGAAGGTTTGTTTCAACACTACAAAGCATTGGCAGAAGCATCGCCCAAACCCATATTGCTGTATAATGTACCTGGCCGTACCGGCAGGAACCTGGCTGCTGCAACAACCATACGTTTGGCAAATGAAGTAGACAATATTGCAGGCATTAAAGAAGCTTCTGACGATATGAACCAAATGATGCAGCTATTACGCGACAGGCCAGAAAATTTTTTGGTAGTAAGTGGCGACGATGCATTGACCTTACCCCAAATGGGTTGTGGCATTGATGGCACCATTAGCGTGGCTGCCAACGCCTTCCCAAAAGAATTTTCAGACATGGTGCGTTTCTGTTTGAAGAACAATTTTGAAGCAGCAAGAAAAATACATTACACCTTATTGGAAGCATACGATCTGTTGTTTGTAGAGAACAACCCGGCTGGAGTTAAAGGCTTTTTGTACGAACTGGCGTTGATAGAGAATATGCTTCGCCTGCCGGTAACACCTTTAAGCGGTAACGTTCAGCAACAGGTTAAAAAGTTTTTGATGAAGTAGATTCAAGCTTAGTAATTTAAGCTCATGTTTATTCACCAGTTGATGTGTGCCCCGATAACTATCGGGATCACGGAAGTTGAAGTATATCCTTATGCTGGTTACCTATAAATTACTGTATTTATAATTTGGTCATGAACAAAATTATTATAGCGATAGACGGCTACTCATCCTGTGGCAAAAGTACTTTGGCAAAGCAACTGTCAAAGAAGTTGGGCTATGTGTTTGTGGATAGCGGTGCCATGTACCGTGCTATAACCTTGTATTTTCTGCGGCAGCATATTGACTGGAACAATGTGGACGAAGTGAACGAAGCATTGCAAAGTATATCGCTGGATTTTGAATACAATGATGAGACCGGCAAAAGCGATATGCTGCTGAACGATGAAAATGTGGAACTGCTGATACGTGAAATGCTGGTAAGTGAAAGTGTAAGCCCCGTTTCGGCCATCAAGGAAGTACGTGAATTTGCGGTGGCACAGCAACAGAAAATGGGAGAGAAGAAAGGTATTGTAATGGATGGCCGAGATATTGGTACCACTGTTTTTCCCAAAGCCGAACTGAAAATTTTTGTAACGGCCGATGTTGCCGTACGTGTGGAAAGAAGGTACAAGGAACTGGTTGTCACCAACCCCAATATATCTATTGAAGAGATCAAGAACAACCTTGAAATGCGTGACTATATTGACAGTAACCGTGAGTTCAGTCCGCTACGCAAAGCCGATGATGCCATTGTGTTGGACAACAGCAACATAACCCGTGAGGAGCAATTGGCACTGGCATTAAAATGGGCCAAAGAAAAAATGGCTAACTAAAATGCTCAATAATGGCATCTACGTTTTTTTCGGCATTGTAATAACCCGCCAATTTTTTCACCACTGCTTCCACCACTGCATCGGGGCAGCTTGCACCGCTAGTGATCAAAACTTTTACAGGGTCTTTTTCTGGTAAGAAATCATTCACTACCCTTTGCTCTTTTGTTTGCCAATTGCAATCCACGATCTCGTGTTTGCTGATGATCCTTTCTGGCGAATCGATAAAATAAGTAGGCAGTTTCTGTTCGCACAGTTCCACCAAATGCGATGTGTTGGATGAGTTGTAACCACCAATTACAATGGCCAAATCAGCATCGGTTTCCAATAAGCCGGCAACGGCAGTCTGGTTATCGTTGGTTGCATAGCAGAGTGTATCCCTTGTATCTGCAAACCGCTCCGAAACATTTGTTGCATCAAGGTTGTACTGCTGTATCATTACACTTTTCAAATAATCGGCAATGGCTTGTGTATCTGTTGCCAATTGTGTGGTCTGGTTAATGACACCAATTTTTTGCAGGTCTTTGGTAATGTCAAAGCCTTCACTGAAACGTCCTTTAAACTCCGTATAAAACTGTTCGGCAGGTTTATCGCCGGTAATGTATTTGGCCAGTTCCACGGTTTCTGCAATATCGTTCACCACAATGGATGGCGTGTTGGATGAGGCATGCGAAAACGTGGCCCTTGTTTCTTCATGCTTGGGCTTGCCATGAATAACAATGCTGTAACCTTTCTTGGCAATCTGCTCGCCACGGTTCCAAACCTTTTCCACAAACGGGCAGGTGGTATTGTATTGCTCTGTTGGTATACCTTTTTCGTTCAGCATTTTCTCAATGCCCAATGTGGTACCAAATGCAGGTATCAAAACAATATCCTCTTTTGTTATTGCTTCAAAAGGTATAATCTGTTTGCCATAAGTGTCCTGTAAAAACTGTACGCCCCGTTCAATCAGATCTTTGTTCACTTGCGGGTTGTGTATCATTTCGCTTAATAGAAAAATCCTTTTACCCGGGTTTTCATCAATGGTCCTGAAAGCAATTTCAATGGCATTTTCCACCCCATAACAAAACCCGAAATGCCGTGCAAGGTAAATTTGTAAAAACCCAAAATCAAGCAGCGTAGGTGTGAAATCCTTCTTCAGCTTATCCTCCTGTTTACGCTTATTCTTGATGGCACTGATCAATGGGCTTCGGTAAATATTGGGAACATTAAATTGCTTCATACTTATATGGTAACAGGTAGCAAATGTACAAAGTTCAATGGCAACCTTAGTTTCAAACGAATAACTGTTCGTTAAAAAACATTTTGCCACGAAACATTTTCTACTATTTTTGTGGAATGATAACAGTACAACACATCCATCATCATCATAACTTACCCAACGGGTAGGCTATTTTGTTTGTGTTGTTTGAACAATAAACATTTGAAAGCTTATCCATGAGGGTAGGCTTTTTTATTTACCACATAACCTGATTATTATGAGTAATAAATTGAGATTGGCCATTCAGAAATCTGGCAGGCTTTCAGAAGATTCCATTAAACTGCTTAAAGATTGCGGCATTGACCTACGCAATGTAAAAGACCGTTTGAAAACGGAATCGGAAAACTTCCCGGTAGAGATTTTCTTTTTACGTGATGACGATATTCCCGAATATGTAAGCGATGGCGTGGCTGATATTGGCATTGTTGGCGAGAATGTATTGTATGAAAAAAACAAACCTGTTGATATTGTTGAAGAACTGGGTTTTGGCAAGTGCAGGTTAAGTATTGCGGTGCCTAAAGCCGATGAATACAGTGAAAACTATTTGCAAGGCAAAAGGATTGCTACAAGCTATCCTGTATTGACAAAAAAATTTCTGCACAAGAAAAATATACAAGGCGAACTGCATGAAATTAGTGGTAGCGTGGAAATAGCACCGGGCATAGGTTTGGCAGATGCTGTGTGCGATTTGGTAAGCAGCGGCTCTACTTTATTCATGAATGGATTGAAAGAAGCGGAAACCATTTTGCAAAGCCAGGCAGTGTTGATTAAGAATAAAAATCTATCTGAAGAACAGCAACAAATTTTGGATAAGTTATTGTTCCGGATCCAGTCAGTAAAAAAAGCAAAAAACAATAAATACATTTTGCTGAATGCTCCCAATGAAAAACTGAAAGAGATTATTGCATTGTTGCCCGGTATGAAAAGCCCAACGGTATTGCCTTTGGCAGAAGCAGGTTGGAGCAGTGTTCACTCCGTACTAAATGAAAACGAGTTCTGGCAGATCATTGAACAGCTAAAGGCCAATGGGGCACAGGGTATTCTGGTAGTGCCTATTGAAAAGATGATTGTTTGATTTTAAATGTATGATTTTTGATCTATGATTTAAAGCAGTAAATGATTGACATGGAAACATATGTATATCCCGATAAAAAAGATTGGAAAGCATTGTTGCAACGCCCAACTTTTGATACGGTTACTTTACAAGAAAAGGTAAAGGCTGTATTGAATGATGTGCAACAGAATGGCGATGCTGCTATAAAAAAATATATTGTTCAATTTGATGGTGTTGAGTTGGGTGTTTTTGCTGTAACTGGAAAAGAAATAGAAGAAGCAAAAGCTGAATTGTCGAATGAGTTGAAAGAAGCTATTCAAATTGCAGCCAACAATATCCATACTTTTCACAATAAACAAGTTGGTGAAGTTGAGATGATTGAAACAATGCCTGGCATAAAATGCTGGCGTAAAAGTGTAGGTATCGAAAAAGTCGGTTTATATATACCTGGAGGAACTGCTCCTTTGTTTTCCACCATTTTAATGTTGGGCATACCTGCAAGTATTGCTGGTTGTAAACAAGTGGTACTGTGTTCGCCACCCGATAAAGAAGGCAAGCTGCACCCTGCCATATTGTTTGCTGCAAACCTTGTTGGTATCAACAGAATATATAAAATTGGAGGTGTGCAGGCCATTGCTGCTATGGCTTACGGAACGGAAACAATTGATCAAGTATATAAAATATTTGGCCCAGGTAACCAGTATGTAACCTGTGCCAAACAATTGGTTCAACAACAAGGTATTGCTATTGACATGCCTGCCGGCCCCAGTGAGGTTTGTGTGCTGGCCGATGAAACTGCCAATGCAGGCTTTGTTGCGGCAGACCTGTTGAGCCAGGCAGAACACGGAGCAGATAGCCAGGTGTTGTTGGTGAGTACCAATGAACAATTGATAAATGATGTGAACAAGGAACTGGACAAACAAGTGCAATTGTTGCACCGTAAAGAAACTGCATTGCAGGCTTTGCAGCACAGCAAAGCAATTGTGGTAAACAATATAGATGAAGCTATTGATCTAGTCAATGAATATGCTGCCGAACACTTGATCATTTCATGTGAACAAGATGAAGTAATTGCTGAAAGGATCATCAATGCAGGTTCAATTTTTCTAGGCAACTATTCACCCGAAAGTGTAGGCGATTATGCAAGCGGTACCAACCATACATTACCAACCAATGGCTTTGCAAAAGCATACAGCGGTGTAAGCGTGGATAGTTTTGTAAAGAAGATCACCTATCAAAAACTGACCAAAGAAGGATTGAATAACATTGGTGCAACTGTGGAACTAATGGCAGCAGCAGAAGGATTGGATGCACATAAGAATGCAGTGAGTATAAGGCTGAAAAATCTTTAAATTGATACAACCCTGACAGTGGCCCTAGCCCTGTCAGCGGTTGAGTAAAAAAACAAGATCATGAACTTCGATATAAATAAATTAGTACGTCCCAACATCAAAAACCTCACACCTTATTCATCTGCACGCGATGAATTCAGTGGCGAAGCAAAAGTGTTCCTGGATGCAAATGAAAACAGCCTGGGCAGTCCATTGACAAAATGGTACAACCGTTACCCAGACCCGCACCAGCAGCAACTAAAGCAAGCAATTGCTTTTGTAAAGAGCATTGCAGTGGAACATATTTTCTTAGGTAATGGCAGCGATGAATGTATTGATTTGTTGTACCGCAGTTTTTGTGAACCCGGTAAAGACAATGTGATCATTTGCCCGCCTACCTATGGCATGTATGAAGTAAGTGCCAACATCAACGATGTAGAGATACGTAAGGCTCCATTGCTGGACGATTTTCAATTGGACTTAATACACTTGGAAAATTTGGTTGACGAAAATACAAAGCTGATATGGATCTGCTCACCCAATAACCCAACTGGCAACTCAATCACTAGGGCTGATGTTGAAGCAGTGCTGAACAACTTCAATGGTCTTGTTGTAATAGATGAAGCCTACATCAATTTTGCCAAACAGAAATCTTTTATACAGGAGCTGAACGATTATCCAAACCTCGTGATATTACAAACATTCAGCAAAGCATGGGGGCTTGCTGCACTGCGTTTGGGAATGGCATTTGCTTCCACACAAATTATTGAAGTGTTGAACAAAGTAAAGCCGCCTTACAACATCAACCAAGCAACGCAAGACCTTGCATTAAAGGCATTGGAAGAAGTAGGCCAGGTAAACGATATGATCAAGATATTGGTGGATATGCGGAACGCTTTGGCAGAAGTGTTTGCAGAGATACCAATCGTTGAAAAAGTGTACCCATCAGACGCCAATTTTTTATTGGTCAAAATAAAAGATGCAAGAAAAGTATATGAGTATCTATTGACCAAAGGCATTGTGGTGCGTGACAGGAGCAACGTGAAGCTATGCGATGATTGCCTGCGTATAACCATTGGTACAGAAAAAGAAAACACATTATTGATTGATGCAATTGCTGACTATTTAAACGAAATACAATGAGCAAAAGAGTGCTGTTTATAGATAGGGACGGTGTGATATTGCAAGAACCGCCAAGTGACTTTCAAGTGGACTCAACTGATAAAACGATTTTTGTAAAAGGGGCCATTACTGCATTGAGCAAGATTGCGGCCGACCTGGATTATTACAAAGTAATGGTGACCAACCAAGATGGGTTGGGTACAGCATCTTACCCGACAGCAACCTTTGAGCCTTATCAAAATTTGATGCTGCGTACTTTGCAAGGAGAAGGTTTTGTGTTTGATGAAGTACATGTAGACAGCACTTTTGCTTCCGACAACCAACCGACCCGCAAGCCGGGTACAGCAATGCTTACCCATTTTTTTGATACGGATAAATACGACTTGGCTAATTCATTTGTTATAGGCGATCGATGGAGTGATATTCAGTTGGCAAAGAATCTTGGTGCAAAAGCCATTTATATAAAGGGCCTGCATGAACTGACTGCCGAACAGGAAACCGCATTAAGAAGCACGATTGTTTTAGAGACTGCCGATTGGAACGATATCTATACTTTTTTGAAACTGGGTTTGCGTAAAGTGCACCACGAACGCAATACCAACGAAACAAAGATTGCCATTGACCTGAATTTGGACGGAAGCGGCAAAGCCAATATACATACGGATTTGGGCTTCTTTGACCACATGCTTGACCAGATTGCACGCCACGGTAAAATGGACCTGGATATTGTTACAAAAGGCGACCTGCATATAGATGAACACCACACTATTGAAGACACCGGCATAGCTTTAGGAGAAGCGTTTGCAAAAGCATTGGTTGATAAAACAGGTATGGAACGTTACGGATTTGCGTTGCCCATGGATGAAGCAGAAGCCAAAGTGCTGATTGATTTTGGTGGACGTAACTGGATTGTTTGGGATGCGGATTTCAAACGGGAGAAAGTGGGGGAGATGCCAACAGAAATGTTTTTCCATTTTTTCAAATCGTTCAGCGATGCTGCCAAGTGCAATCTGAATATTGAATGCAAGGGCGATAACGAGCATCATAAAATAGAAGCCATCTTCAAAGCCTTTGCCAAGGCCATTAAAATGGCAGTAAAGCGTGACCCATTGAGTAATTATTTGCCCAGTACCAAAGGAGTATTGTAATTATTATTTCTTTGTAAAATTCAACGAAGCAGCGTTCATGCAATAACGTAAACCTGTAGGGTTGGGGCCATCATTAAATACATGGCCCAAATGTGCACCGCACCTGCTGCAATGCACTTCATCGCGTTGCATACCGTCACTATTGTCTGTACTGGTTTCTATGTTTTTTGCAATATAGGGTTTGTAAAAACTTGGCCAGCCTGTACCGCTGTCAAATTTTGTGTCACTGCTAAAAAGTTCCTGTCCACAACAAATGCAACTATACATTCCCTTTTCGTGAGTGTTCCAATAAATGCCCGAATATGCCCTTTCTGTGCCTTGCCTTCTGGTAACTTCAAACTGTGCCGCTGTAAGCTGTGCCTTCCACTCTTTATCGGTTTTGGTAACTACAAACTTTTTTGATTGTGCATGGCTGGTACAACTGTTCATGAAACATACAACTGCAATTGCCATAATGGAAGTTTTCATACAACTGTTTTTATTACTAACGTTTGAAAAGCTGTTTGGGTTTTGTGCGTTACCCGTTGCTTATGTTGAAACGCGAAAGGAAAAATAACCTTACATTTTTTTGGCTAATAAAAAATACGGGTATAACATTGCACTAATGAAAATGATACAAAATATACAATGGTGGTGGCATACAATACTCAAAGGGGTATAGTAATGTTGCGTACACTACTTGTTTGAAATAATATTCAAAGGCCCCATCAGCAATGTTGGGGCTTTTTGTTTGTGGACACTGCCATCAAGGCAATACAACCGAAGAAGATGAAAAAAATTACCATACATACCAGTTCAAAAAAAATGCTTGCGGATGTGTACACACCTGTAGCGATCTATTTGCGGGTAAGGGACCGGTTCAGGGACACGGTGTTGCTGGAAAGCACCGATAACCATGCAGCAGAGAACAGTTATTCCTTTATCTGCATCAATGCCATTGCAGGTATCGAGATCAGTTCTGCAAAGAACATCGAGTTCAAGCTGCCCAATGAAAACCCTGAAAAAGTAGTGATTGATAAAACCAGCACCGTGCCTGACCTGATCTGGAACTTCATGCAGCATTTTGCTATACAAGAAAGTAGTAAAGAAGCCAAGTTTGCTCAGGGCCTGTATGGTTATTCAACATACGATGCGGTACAGTTCTTTGACAACGTAAAGCTGTCAGGCAGCAACGATGAGCCTTCAACGGGTATACCATTGATGCGTTACCGGTTGTACCAATACATTATTGCCATCAACCATTTTAAGGATGAACTGTTTTTGTTGGAGAACAGCATTGCCGGGTTGGAAAGTGATATTGCATCGGTTGAAAGCCTCATCAAAAGCAAAGATGTACCAAGCTATCCGTTTGCATTGCAAGGCCATGAAACAAGCAACCTGCATGATGAAGGATATAGGCAAATGGTACAGAAAGGCATACAGAGCTGTTTACGTGGCGATGTGTTCCAGATCGTGCTGAGCCGAAGGTTCCAGCAGAAATTCATTGGCGATGAATTCAATGTGTACAGGGCCTTGCGTAACGTGAACCCTTCGCCCTACCTGTTCTTCTTCGATTATGGCGATTACAAATTACTGGGTTCCTCACCCGAAAGCCAACTCATCATCAACAAAGGCCAAGCAGTGGTGCACCCGATAGCGGGTACGTTTAAACGCAGCGGTGATGATGCAACCGATCTGCAAGAAACCGAACGCTTAAAGAACGATCCCAAAGAAAATGCAGAGCATGTAATGTTGGTTGACCTAGCCAGGAACGATTTGAGTCGTGTATGCAGCAATGTTCAGGTAACGCATTACAAACAGGTGCAATACTATAGCCATGTGATACATCTGGTAAGCGAAGTAATGGGCCAGGTGCCGCCACAAACAAACCCTTTTCAACTGCTGGCAAAAACTTTTCCGGCCGGAACATTGAGCGGCGCACCTAAAATAAAAGCCATGGAACTCATCAGCAATAACGAGCCTACACAACGTGGCTATTATGGCGGATGCATCGGTTTTGTTGGTTTTGACGGCAGTTTTAACCAGGCGATCATGATCCGTACTTTTTTAAGCAAGAACAATACGCTCACGTACCAGGCAGGTGCCGGTGTGGTGGCAGCAAGCAACCCTGAAAGTGAATTGCAAGAAGTAAACAATAAGCTGGGTGCATTAAAGAAAGCCATTGTTCTGGCCGAAGAAATTAGTTCATAGGTAAAGATCATTGTTCATGGCATTGCTACTATGAACCATTGCCCATAAACCATTAATAAAAAACAATGAAGATTTTAGTTTTTGATAATTACGATTCGTTTACCTACAACCTGGTGCACTTGGTAGAAAAGATAACGCACCAGAAAGTAGATGTGTATCGCAACGATGAAATTGCGTTGGAAAAAGTAAATGCGTATGATAAAATTATTTTATCACCTGGTCCTGGCATACCTGAAGAAGCAGGCTTGCTATTGCCATTGATAAAAATGTATGCACCCACCAAACCCATATTGGGTGTGTGTTTGGGGCACCAGGCAATAGGGCAGGCTTTTGGTGGAACGCTTACCAATTTGTCAACCGTGTATCATGGTGTAGCAACAAGCATCAATATTGACCATGCACAATTGAAAGAGGCGAGTAGTTTATTTCTTGATCTTCCTGCACAAATAGAAGTGGGGCGTTACCATTCATGGGTAATCGATAAAAAAGGTTTTCCCGAAGAACTGGAAATAACGGCCGAAGATGAAAATGGTTACATTATGGCATTGCGGCACAAGAGCTATGACGTGCAGGGGGTACAGTTTCATCCGGAAAGTGTATTGACACCCGATGGCGAATCCATTATCAGAAACTGGTTAAAAAATTAAGTATGTATTGGAATGAAAGAATTCAGATAGTTTATACAACACTTAATGAAAAAGGGCATGCACAAAATATTGAGCAAATGATTGCTGAATATGGAGTAGGTGGAACAATTGGAGAGCAATTCAGCATTGTTTGTACCTGGCTTGCTAAGTTAAGAAACCATGAAAGTGAGATCTATGCATTGATAAAAGATGATGCAGATTACATTTTACAAGTAGGGATTGAAACAAAATATTTTACAGAGAGTTATTACGGAAAGCAATGAAAAAAATACTTGGAATATTATTCGGACATAAAACATTATCCAGGCAACAGGCATACGATGTATTGCTCAATATCGGCAAGGGCCTATACAATGAATATGAGATCACTGCCTTCATGACGGTGTACCTGATGCGGAGCATTACCATTGAAGAACTGCAAGGCTTTAGGGATGCATTGCTGGAACTGAGCGTGAAAGTGGATTTTGATGGATTTGAAACCATGGATATTGTGGGCACTGGTGGTGATGGAAAGAACACCTTCAACATCTCCACGCTTTCTTGTTTCATTGTTGCAGGTGCAGGGCAAAAAGTGGCCAAGCATGGCAACTACGGGGCATCATCCATTTCAGGTTCAAGCAATGTGATGGAGCAGTTGGGCTACCGCTTCAAAAGCGATAATGGTCAGTTGAAAAAAGAACTGGAACAAGCCAATATCTGTTTCCTGCATGCACCTTTGTTCCATCCCGCATTGAAAACAGTTGGGCCTATCCGTAAAAATTTAGGTGTGCGTACTTTTTTCAATATGCTGGGTCCAATGGTCAACCCTGCAAAACCTGCCAGTCAATTGGTTGGTGTGTACAGCCTCGAAATGGCAAGGATATACAACTACCTCTTGCAGCAAACAGGCAACCCGTTCACCATCATCCATAGCTTGGATGGTTACGATGAAATTTCACTGACCAACGATACCAAAGTTATTACACAGGCCGGTGAAAGGATTATGACACCCGAACAGTTGGGTAAACGTTCCGTTTCGCCCGAAGATATTTACGGCGGCAACAGTGTGGAAGATGCAGCGAAGATCTTTCAACGCATCATTAAAGGCGAAGGAAGTTTTGCACAAAATGCAGTGGTGCTGGCCAATGCTGCCATGGCACTGTATTGTACAGGTACATACGGCACATACAATGATGCATACAACGCAGCAGTAGAAAGTCTGGAAAGCGGAAAGGCATACCAGTCATTGCAAACATCGATCAGTTTACAGTAGGTATCAATAGGTGTCAGACGTTTGTAAAACGTCTGACACCTATTGATACCTGGCATTTTGCAAACAAGTTGTCTGACGTTTGTAAAACGTCTGACAACTAAAACCATCCAACATGAACATCTTAGACCAGATCATAGCACATAAACAAACAGAAGTGGCCCAACGCAAGGCACAGGTTTCCATTGCCCAGCTTGAAAAGGAAAAGTTCTTTGCCAATGAAACACTTTCGCTGAAACAGTTTCTGCTGGATGCAAACAGAACAGGCATCATTGCCGAATACAAACGCAAATCACCCAGCAAGGGCATCATCAACAATACGTCAACTGTGGAAGATGTAACCACTGCTTATACAAAGTTTGGGGCAAGTGGCATTTCTGTATTAACGGATGAAACATTTTTTGGTGGCACCCTAAACGACCTCGTTGCTGCAACCATAAACCAAGTGCCTTTGCTGCGAAAGGATTTCATGATAGATGAATACCAGTTGCTGGAAGCAAAAGCACATGGTGCAGCCGTGATATTATTGATTGCTGCCTGCTTGTCAAAACAGCAGGTAAAGCAATTGGCGGCAACTGCAAAAAGCCTAGGGCTGGAAGTGCTGCTAGAAATACACAACGAAGCAGAGCTGGAACATATTTGCAACGAGGTGGATATGGTAGGCGTAAACAACCGCAACCTCAAAACATTTGACGTAAGCATCGATACATCCCTGCAACTCATCAACAAAATACCAACAGATAAATTGGCAATAGCAGAAAGTGGCATCAGCAATGTACAAACGATACTAACTTTACGCAAAGCAGGGTTCAAAGGGTTTTTGATTGGTGAAAACTTTATGAAAGAAGCCAACCCTGCAAAGGCATTTGAAGATTTTACGCATGAATTGAAAACAAAATTATAATTAGAAAGTGCTTCCTCCCCTCATCCATTTGGAGAGGGGCTGGGGGTGAGGTAAAAACAACAACAATGAACATTAAAGTTTGCGGTATCACCGATATGAAACAGTTGCAGCAATTGGATGCATTGAACGTGGATTTTGTAGGCATGATCTTCCATCCCGCATCACCACGTTTTATTGGCGACAGACTGCCAAAGAAAGACATTAAAAAAGCCGACTTCGATTTCAAGAAAACAGGTGTGTTTGTAAACCCCGAAATGATCGACGTACTGGATGCCATTGATGATTACGGTTTGGATGTGGTGCAATTGCACGGCAACGAATCTGCCGAAATGTGCGAGGACCTTTCAACAGAAGTGGAAGTGATCAAGGCATTCAGCATCGATAGCAGCACAAAAGATATCGATGCCCTTGTTGCTCCTTACGATGCAGTGTGCGACTACTACCTGTTTGACACTGCAGGTAAAGCTGCCGGTGGTAATGGCGAGCAGTTTGATTGGAACATTTTGGCAAAAGCCAAAATTGAAAAACCATTTTTTTTAAGTGGTGGCATTGGCGTGGATGACATTGCGAAAATCAAAGCTTTCAAGCACCCCGATTTTTTTGGTGTGGATGTAAACAGTAAACTGGAAAAAGAACCAGGAGTAAAAGACATGGGGAAAGTGCTTCAGTTTACCTTAGGCTTCAAGAAATAACAACAACGATTGCTTTTGCTACATTCATCAACAAGTAAAAGCCTACTATGCGTATCAAAGTTTGCGGCATGACCGACCTTGACCAGATGCACCAACTGGGTGATATGGGTGTACAGTTTGCCGGCATGATCTTCTACCACAAAAGCCCACGCTTTGTATTGAAGCATGGGCTCAAAGCAGAAGACGTAAAAAAAGCAAAACTCAAAGTGTACAAAGTGGGCGTGTTCGTTAACGCCACCTACGACGAAGTGATGAACATGGTAGATGCTTTTGGCCTGGATATGGTACAGTTGCACGGCAACGAAACACCTTACCAATGTGCCAAGCTAAGCGACTACTTGCAGGTTATAAAAGCTTTCCGTTTTGCAGACAACGACAATGTGCAATGGATGATCAAGGACTATTACATGGATGCCGACATGTTTATGTTCGATACCGGAGTAACAGAAAAAAATACACAGGGCGAAGTGGTACGCAAGTTCAACTGGCAACGTTTGCGTGGGCTCAACATTGGCAAACCATTTTTTTTAAGTGGCGGTATAGAAGCAACAGATGCAACGGCTGTGAACCAGTTTATGCAAGACCCTGTTGCCAAAGACCTCTTTGCAATAGACATCAACAGCAGGTTCGAAACATTGCCCGGTATAAAGAATATGGGGCTGATAAAAAAGTTCATAGAAGAGTTGAAGTAGCAATTGTATGTAACCAACAGCACAACATGCATCAGCTTCAATGGCGTCGCACCCATCAACAATAGAATATCGATTGGGCTTTTACCGAAGCGTAGATGGAACACAACGGACACCAAGCATACACAAAGAACACAAAGCTATTGTGCATTTTGTGTTTCTTCTCTCGTATTCTTCGTGTTACAAAAAATAAAGAGCATAGCTCTTAAAAAATAAAAGAGAATGACAGTTGAACAAACAAATATTGCGGATACTTCTATACACGGTAGGGGCTTTACATCTCCCGATGCACAAGGCTACTACGGTAGTTTTGGTGGTGCATACATCCCCGAAATGCTGTACAGCAATGTAGCGGAACTGAAAGAAAAGTACCTGCAAATAATGGCTGAATCCGGCTTTCAAAAAGAGTTCCAGCAACTGCTTACAGATTATGTAGGCAGGCCAACACCTTTATTTTATGCAGCACGTTTAAGTGCATTGCACAATACAAACATCTATCTAAAAAGGGAAGACCTTTGCCATACAGGTGCACATAAAATAAACAATACCATCGGGCAGATACTTTTGGCTCGCCGCTTAGGCAAAACAAGAATCATTGCCGAAACAGGTGCCGGTCAGCATGGCGTGGCCACGGCTACTGTATGTGCATTAAAAGGCATGGAATGCATTGTGTACATGGGCGAAAAAGATATTGAACGCCAGGCACCCAATGTGGCAAGGATGAAAATGCTCGGAGCAAAAGTTGTTCCTGCAACAAGTGGCAGCAAGACGTTGAAAGATGCTACCAATGAAGCCATCCGTGACTGGATAAACAATCCCAACGATACGCATTATATTATTGGAAGTGTGGTTGGCCCGCACCCTTACCCCGATATGGTGGCACGTTTTCAAAGTGTCATCAGCAAAGAAATACGTAAGCAACTGTTCGAAAAAACAGGCAACGAATTACCAACCCATGTAGTGGCCTGTGTGGGCGGTGGTAGCAATGCAGCGGGGGCTTTCTATCATTTTTTAGATGAACTGGAAGTACAACTGGTAGCGGTGGAAGCTGCTGGTCATGGTGTAAACAGTGGCATGAGTGCAGCAACCACACAGTTAGGAAAACCTGGCATATTGCATGGTAGTAAAAGCCTATTGATGCAGACTGCAGATGGGCAGGTAATAGAGCCGCACAGCATTTCAGCTGGATTGGATTATCCCGGTATCGGTCCTTTACATGCAAACCTGTTCAGTAGCAAACGTGGCGTTTTTTTAAGTGCAACAGATGATGAAGCTTTGGCAAGTGCATTTGAGGTAAGTAAACTCGAAGGCATCATTCCTGCATTGGAAACAGCACATGCTTTTGCTGCATTGAAGCAATTGAAGTTTAAAAAAGAAGATACAGTAGTTGTTTGTTTAAGTGGTAGGGGCGATAAGGATCTGGCAACGTATATGAAGAACATGTAGACCTTACTTTCATTCCTCTTCTTAAGCAGAGGGACGCTTGATCAGTATTTTCAACAATGAATTGCAGCAATAGGTATGGCTAAATAATATGTATGGAGCAGCTACAACGATAACCTGTATAAAAAAGCTTCACCTAAATTAATGAATTTATAATGTTTTGAAGTCGAATTAAATTACTAAACAAAACCTCCTTCTCCTAAAAGAGAAGGAATAGAGGATGAGGTAAATACCATGAGCAGATTAAAAGACCTATTCCACAACAAAAAGCAAAACGTACTCAATGTTTACTGTACTGCAGGCTATCCGGCTATTGATAGTACGATAAAAGTAATGCAAGCCTTGCAGGATAATGGTGCAGATATTATAGAGTTGGGCATGCCTTATAGCGACCCGTTGGCAGATGGCCCTGTAATACAGGCCAGCAGCGGCATTGCTTTAGATAATGGAATGACAATTGCGACATTATTTGAACAATTAAAAAGCTTTAGGCACAAGATCACGGTACCTGTTGTACTCATGGGTTACATGAACCCTGTACTGCAATTCGGGTTCGAAAAGTTTTGTCAATATGCAGCTGATGCACCTGTTGATGGCATCATTTTGCCTGACTTGCCAGAATATGAATTTGAAACAGAATACAAAGCAATATTGCAACGTTACGGTTTGGATTTCATCTTTCTCGTAACACCAGAAACATCGGAAGAGCGTGTACGCAAGCTGGATAATTTAAGCAGTGGTTTTTTATATGCAGTCAGTTCATCTGCCACAACAGGAGGCGATACCGATTTTGATGCAGTGGAAAAATACCTGCAACGTTTACAAAGCTATCAGTTAAACAATCCTGTACTGGTAGGCTTCGGTATAAAAGACAAACAAACATTCAATGCCGCATGCAAATATGCCAATGGTGCCATCATTGGTAGTGCATACATCAAAGCATTGGAAGGTACAGATGATGTGGAAGCAACGACTACAAAATTTCTTGATTCAATTTTAAAATAGCAATAGCGTACCTCTTTTTTCAAAGAGTTCGCTATCTAATCAGTATGTCTTTAGTAATCATAAAATACAACGCAGGCAATATTCAAAGTGTTTTGTACGCTTTGGAAAGGATCGGTATGCAGGCAATAGTTACAGATAATGTGCAACAGATACAGTCGGCCAACAAAGTGATCTTTCCTGGTGTTGGCGAAGCAAGCACAGCTATGGCTTATTTAAAAGAACGTGGACTTGATGCGGTAATTAAAAACCTTCAACAGCCCGTTCTCGGTATATGTTTAGGCATGCAACTCATGTGCACGCACAGCGAAGAAAATGATACGGATTGTTTAGGCATATTTGAAGAACGGGTAAAGAAATTCATCGATAATTCTTCAGGCAATGGCAACAAGGTTCCGCAAATTGGCTGGAACAATATTTACAACCTCAAAACAGGTCTCTTCAAAGACATACCGGAAAATGCCTACTGCTATTTTGTACATGGCTATTATGCGGCTTTGGGCCAACATACGATTGCAGCAACGGATTATATACAACCTTACAGCTCTGCTTTGCAAAAGGATAATTTTTATGGCGTGCAGTTCCACCCCGAAAAAAGTGCAACAGTAGGAGAGCAGATCATTAAAAATTTTATTGAATTATAGCCATGCAGATCATACCCGCAATAGATATTATAGACGGCAAATGTGTACGATTAACAGAAGGCGATTATAGCCAAAAGAAAATTTACAATGAAAACCCTTTAGAAGTGGCATTACAGTTTGAAGATGCAGGCTTGCAGCGGTTGCACCTGGTTGATCTTGACGGGGCAAAAGCAGGAACCGTAAAGAACTGGAAAGTGCTGGAAACAATTGCATCCAAAACAAAGCTCACCATAGATTTTGGCGGTGGCATCAAAACAGAAAAGGATGTACAGATTGTTTTCGGATCAGGGTCGGCATTGGCAACAGTAGGCAGCATTGCAGTAAAAGATGAAGTTTTATTTGTGAGCTGGTTACAGCAATTCGGTGCCAATAAATTTTTGTTGGGTGCCGATGTAAAAGATGAAAAGATTGCTGTTGGTGGTTGGTTGGAAACAACCGATGTCTGGATTTATGACTTCATAGAAAAATACATCAACAATGGTGTACAGCAAATATTCTGTACCGATGTAAGCAAAGACGGAAAGCTGCAAGGCCCATCCATTGATTTGTATAAAAACATACTTACCAAATTCCCTTCACTATATTTCATAGCAAGTGGTGGCGTGGCAACGATAGATGACCTGCATCAACTAAAAGAAATTGGCTGCACGGCCGCCATTGTTGGTAAAGCCATTTATGAAAACAGGATTTCGTTACAAGATTTAAAGAAAATAAATGCTTACTAAAAGGATCATCCCTTGTCTGGATATAAAAGATGGACGTACAGTTAAGGGTATCAATTTTGAAAACATACGCGATGCCGGCGACCCGGTAGAACTGGGTGCATTATATGCTGCCCAAGGTGCAGATGAACTGGTGTTTCTCGACATCACTGCAACGGTTGAAAAAAGAAAAACATTGAGCGAACTCGTCAATAAAATTGCCCATCAGATAAACATTCCCTTCACGGTTGGCGGTGGTATCAGTAGTGTGGAAGATGTAAGTGTATTACTACAAAATGGTGCCGATAAAATCTCCATCAACACTTCGGCTTTTAAAAACCCGCAATTGATACATGATCTTGCCAAACAGTTCGGCAGCCAATGTGTGGTGTTGGCTATTGATACAAAGAAAGAAGCAGATGGCGAATGGTATGTCTATTTAAATGGCGGCAGAACGAAAACGGCAACCAAATGTATTGACTGGGCCAAACAGGCCGTTGAATTGGGTGCAGGTGAAATATTGCTGACCAGTATGAACAACGACGGAACCAAGCAGGGCTTTGCATTGGATATTACGCAGCAACTCAGCGAAACCCTTGCTGTACCTGTAATTGCCAGCGGTGGCGGCGGCACAATGGAACATTTTAAAGATGTATTCACCCAGGCAAAAGCCGATGCGGCACTGGCCGCAAGTATTTTCCATTTTAAGGAAATAGCGATACCTGATTTGAAAAGATATTTGCAAGGGCAACAAATTGCTGTTAGATGATGAACATTTACCTGCCTGTGGGAATGATTGCCGCTTTTATTTCGCTGTTCTATTTCTACTCCTTCCACAAAAGAAGGCAGGCGAAAAAAGCGAATAGGGCAGAACGTATATCGCAACTGAAAGAGGAATTGCTGAATACACTGCGGGAAAACCCCAACAATGCCCCAGACGCTGATGGATGAACCGGATAACTATCGTGACCGGTAAAGCTTAATTCATTGCTACTGCTAAGCCCATAACAATTATCTTGCACAAAATTTAAAACCGATTACAATGGCTTTTGTTGAACCACCCATACATTGGAACGATTATGAAGATATTGCCCTGAAACTATACGAACGTTTTGGCGACGATTTTACGGAGAGCAAAATTTACCGCATCCGCTTTACCGAACTGTTGGAATGGGTATTGCAGATTGAAGGTTTTGTGGGCACACGTGAACAGAGCAACGAAGGCCACCTGGAAATGATACAGAGCAGTTGGGTTTACGAGTGGAGGGATGGACAGAAATAGCCAATATGCTAATTGTTGTTGCCCTTCGCCGCAATCATTGGCACATTATCATATTCGCTAATCAGCAAATTAATTATGAACGTTCTGGAACTGTTTAAACATATAACCACTTTTGTGTTGGATGTGGATGGGGTACTGACGGATGGCTCACTGTTAGTAATGCCCAACGGACTGCACGCAAGGCGTATGAACATTAAAGATGGCTATGCCCTGCAACTGGCCGTTAAAAAAGGCTACCATGTTGTGGTCATAAGTGGCGGCAATTCCCCAGAAGTGATGGACAGGCTAAACAGGCTTGGCGTGGCCAACGTGTTCATGCAGGTGCAGGACAAAGTGGCCATACTGCTGCAATACATGCAACAGCACCAACTGCAACAGCAGGAAGTTCTGTTTATGGGCGATGACATACCCGATCTGAAAGTATTGCAACAGGCGGGTTTGGCAGCCTGCCCGGCAGATGCCGTAAATGAAATAAAAGCGGTGGCCCACTACGTGTCGCACATAAAAGGTGGCGAAGGTTGTGTACGGGATGTGATTGAAAAAACCATGAAGCTGCGTGGCCACTGGAATGAAGACACTGCCGTAAGGGCACAATAAGCAACTCTTATTCAGTAATTAGCATATACAATTTTGAAACTCGTTCCCGCATTTTTTAAACTGGTACGCTGGCCCAACCTCGTGTTCATTGCCCTTACGCAGGTGCTGTTTCTCTATTGCATCGAACAGCCCATTTTTCGCAATGCAGGAATCGTAACCAATGTGCATGGCACCTACTTCCTTTGCCTTATGCTGGCATCGGTTATCATTGCTGCGGCAGGCAATATCATCAACGACTATTTCGACCTGAACATTGACCAGATCAACAAACCCGAAAAAGTTATTGTAGACAAAATCATCAGCAGGCGTTGGGTAATACTTTGGCACCTGGTATTAAGCATTGCAGGTATACTGCTCGGTTTTTATATAGACTGGTTTACCCGGGTACGTTTCCTCGGGCTGGCAAACCTGGCAAGTGTGCTGCTGCTGTTTTTCTATTCCATTTCGCTCAAGAAAAAACTGCTCATAGGCAATGTGCTGATATCCCTGCTCACAGCCTGGGTAATACTCGTTATAACCTACTGCGAAACCAACCACCTGCTAGACGTGTTCAGAAAAGGCAGCAGTCTCGAAGCCGACAAACTTTCACGCCTTACCTTTTTATATGCAGGCTTTGCCTTTATCATTTCATTGATACGTGAAGTAATCAAAGATATGGAAGATGTGGAAGGCGACAGGAAATACGGTTGCAAAACAATGCCCATTGTATGGGGCCTCAATGCAAGCAAAGTATTTGTGGCAGTATGGTTAATAGTGCTTATTGCAGCCCTGGCAATTGTACAGTTTTATGTGCTGCAATTTGGCTGGCTGTTTTGGATAAGTGCACTCTACTGTACCATATTCATCATTGTTCCGCTGCTTTGGATCTTTAGGAAACTCTTCAGGGCACAGTCGCCGCAAGACTTTCACCAATTAAGCTCTGTGGTTAAAATTGTCATGCTTACAGGCATACTGAGCATGGTGTTTTTTAAAGTATATGCCCCGTAATAAATACTATGTACTTAGCCTTGGTACATGCTTCTGCTTTCGTGGCGTCGCACCCATCAGCCAATAAACAGGTCCCAACAGCCACATGCTAACAGTAACATTTAAAACAAATAACAATAGCTGCAAACAAAGGCTGTAAAACCTGCTATTCTTTAACTTGCACCATCGTTTTTTTTGAACAGCACAGCACAAAACAATATTTATGGACATCATACTCGCATCGCAATCGCCTCGCCGCAAGCAACTGCTCGAATGGGCAGAGATACCTTTTGAAATCGTGATAAAAGGCACCGATGAATCATACCCGGCCGATATGCCCATAGCAGAAGTGCCTGTGCACATAGCCCGTGAAAAAGCATTGGCCGTAAAAGCATACGTGCTGGAAGCTTACCATGCCACCCATACGCACCAGCCCATACTGGCAGCCGATACTGTAGTGGTACTGGGTAACACCATCATCGGCAAGCCCAAAGACAAGCTGGATGCCATTAAGATACTCACATCGCTTGCCGGACAGAAACACCAGGTAATAACCGGTGTGGTTATTTTGAACGGAACAGACGAGATTGCTTTTGCAGATACCACAGAAGTAGAGTTTCACCCGTTGACGCATGAGCAGATCGTGTTTTACGTGGAAAAATACCAGCCCTACGATAAGGCCGGTGCTTACGCCATACAGGAATGGATTGGCGTGGTTGGTATCAAATCCATCAAGGGCGATTTTTATAATGTAATGGGCCTGCCGGTTAGCAGGGTAGTACAGGCCTTGCAAAAAATGGCTTAATCAATCTAAGTATAGATAATTTTTTATCTATGTAAATCTTGCTTAATTTTATACGGATGTATAGCCCCCATAGTAAAAACAAAAACTATGACGGAAAAGCTATTGCATTTCATCTGGCAGTTCCAGTATTTCAACAAACAGCAACTGTTTACAGAAAGCGGCGAGCCATTGCAGGTATTGAAACAGGGCTATTGCAATACCAACCAAGGTCCCGATTTTTTGGAGGCATCCGTTAAAATCGGCAACATTACTTTGGTGGGCAATATCGAACTGCACATACATGCATCGGACTGGTATAGGCACCAGCATGCAAAAGATACCAATTACGCCAATATTATACTGCATGTGGTTTGGCACAACGACAGGCCCGTGATGGATACGAATGAACGGGCATTGCCAACATTGGCACTACAGAGCCGTGTTGCAAAGCTGATGCTGCAACGCTATGAACAACTGATGGGCAGCAGTTCGGTTATTCTCTGCAAAAATTTCCAGCCAGCATTAAGCGAAATAGCCTGGCTTTCGTGGAAGGAGCGTTTGGTTGCAGAACGTTTAGAAGCCAAATCAAAATATGTATTGCAACTATACCGGGAAAGCAACCATCATTGGGAAGAAACCTTTTGGTGGCTGCTTGCAGGCAATTTTGGCATGAAGGTAAACACGCCTTTTTTTGAAACAATGGCCAAAACCATCTCCATAAATATATTGGCAAAACACAAGAGCCAGATACACCAATTAGAAGCAATATTATTGGGACAGGCCAACCTGTTGGCAGGCGAATTTGAAGAAAGTTACCCGCAACTGCTGCAAAGGGAGTACAGGCTATACCAACAAAAATATAAGCTCGTTGCATTAAATGCCAAGCCTGCATTCCTGCGTATGCGTCCCGCTGCTTTTCCTACGGTACGCCTTGCACAACTGGCCATGTTGGTAAAGGAAAGCAGCCATCTCTTCTCCAAAATAAAATCCATGCAGCAACTGCACGAAGTAAAACAGTTGCTCAATGTAACGGCAAACGATTACTGGCACTATCATTACCGTTTTGACGAACTGACGGACTGCAAGCCCAAAAATATTGGTAGCCAAATGGTAGGCAATATCCTTATCAATACCATTGTGCCTGTGCTGTTTGCGTATGGCCTGTACAATAAAGAGGAACAGTATAAAGAAAAGGCCATACATTGGCTTACCGGGCTTGCGGCAGAGCAGAACACGATTACGGGTATATGGAAAGATGTAGGTATTGAAAATAAGAATGCATTCGATTCGCAGTCGCTTATACAGCTTACCAATAACTATTGCAGGCAGAAAAAATGCCTGGAATGTGCCGTTGGCAACAAGCTCTTGAAAACAGGATAGCAATTACATAACCTGTCACTTCTGCACAAAGCCCTATCTTCGCCGCCGTTATGAAAAAAATTGATGATTACAGGAAATTGTTGGGCGTAACCAAAGATGCGGAGTTAAAGGAACTGAAATCGGTGTACAGGAGCTTTATGAAGGACTGCCACCCCGACAAGTTCCAGGATAATGAAGCTGAAAAACTTGCTGCCGAAGAAAAAAGCAGGAAAGTAATTGAGGCCTACCATTTTCTGGTAAGCATTGCCCCCGAAACCATTGAAGCCACTTTGGAACAATACAACGAAACCATCAATTGTGAGGGTGGTATAGAGGATTTTCAATACAAGGGCGTAACCTTAACCATAGACTTTGCCGATGGCAACAGCTACGAATATTTCAATGTGCCCAAAGCTACTTATGTTAAATTGGTAAATGCCCCGTCGCCAGCAAGGTTTGCACGCAGGCATATCTGCAGCACTTTCGTTTACAGGAGCGTTAATAAATTGGTTACTGTTTAATTAATGGTGTTTACAAAGTAACAGGCACTGTTGCCTGTCACTTACCAATGAAACGTCACATCCAGTTGCACATCGGGATGCAGGCTTTTCTCAACTGGGCAACTGCGTGCAATACGTACCAATTGCTCCTTCTGTTCATCGGTTGCCGTAAAATTTTCCGTAAAAAACAAATCGGCTTTTATGCCTGCTACACGGCGTGGGGCATCGCTACTCATTATTTTGAGTATCTCTATTTTTGTGCCGTCAAAATTAAGTTCCATATCAGCAGCCCTAATGGCCATGGTAGTTATCATACAGCTTCCAAGGCTGGTGGCCAGCATATCGGTAGGGCTAAAGCGTTCGCCTTTGCCTTTGTTGTCTGTCGGGGCGTCATTTTCTATCACGGTGCCACTCTGTAAATGTGTTAATTCAGTTCTTAAATCACCCTTGTATATAACTGTACTTGTCATTGCTTTATATTTTGCCCTAAATTTACAATCAACAAATAATATACTGTGAAGAAAATTGTTGTCATAGCCATGATGCTGGCACCTGTACTAGCCATGGCACAGGAAAAAAAAGTATCGGAAAAACAGCAGAAAAAGGCCGAAAGGCGTGAAAGGGTCAACCAACTGATCAAACAGGAAGAAGAAGGTGCCCTCATCTTCCAGAAGCAGAGTGCATTTGCAGTGAAGCTGAATACGGATGGCTATGGTATTTTCTACGAACATGGCAAATACAAGACCATCACCAAAACCAATCTATGGTGGCTGGAACTGGGCGAACGCAAACATGGCAAGGAAGAAAAAGTGGCCAAAGGCATTGCAGGGCTTGGCATTGTAACCGGCAACCCATTTGTGTTTGGCAAGGTAAATAACCTGTATAATTTCAATATTGGTATTGGCCAACAAAGGCTTATTGGCGGCAAAGGCAATAAGAACGGTATAGCTGTTTCGTTAATGTATGGCGGTGGGCTTTCCATGGCATTGGTAAAACCTTATTATCTATCTGTGGAAGATGGTTCTGGCGGCGTAAAGGACATTAAATATGCAGATGATAGCACCACTTTTTTGGATCCCAATAAAATAACTGGTGCATCTTCTTTTGGTAAAGGTTTTGGCGAAATGAAATATATACCCGGTGCACATGTACGTGCTGCACTGCGTTTTGATTATGGCCGTTACAATGAAGTACTGTCTGCAGTGGAAGTTGGCCTCAATGCAACATTCTACAGCAAGAAGATCGAGCAGATGGCGTACAACAAACAAAAGGATTTTTTCTTTAATGCCTATGTGGCAATTGTGTTTGGCCGAAGGAAGTGAGTTGCTTTAAATTGAAAACTAGTGGTGTGGGCAATTGTGTTTACCGTAAACAATGGACCCCATACTTTAAATAAATGTGATGCAAGAATTACCTGTTGTTTCAAAAGTGAATCCTGAAGAGAGCAGGATCAAAAAACCGAATTGGCTTAGGGTTAAACTACCCATTGGTGAAGAATACAAGCATGTACGTGGCTTAGTTGATACCCATAAACTACATACCATTTGCGAAAGCGGCAATTGCCCTAATATGGGCGAATGCTGGGGTGCCGGTACGGCAACATTCATGATACTTGGAAATGTATGTACACGCAGCTGCCGTTTTTGTGCAGTGGCTACCGGCAGGCCCGAAGCAGTGGATTGGGATGAACCGCAGCGTGTGGCAGAAGCCATTCACTTAATGAAAGTGAAACATGCCGTGATCACTTCTGTTGACAGGGACGAACTGGAAGATGGCGGTGCACAGATATGGTATAACACCATTATGGCCGTAAAGACCCTGAACCCCGACACAACCCTGGAAACCCTGATTGGTGACTTTAAAGGCAACCAGCCCGACATACAGAAAGTAATAGAAGCTGCCCCTGAAGTAGTGAGCCATAATATGGAAACAGTAGAGCGTATGACACGGAAAGTGCGTGTGCAGGCAAAATACTTCCGTAGCCTTTCCGTACTGGAAACCTTGAAAAAAGGTGGTATGCGTACAAAAACAGGAATGATGTTGGGTATTGGCGAAGAGAAGGCAGAAGTGGTGGATACCATGAAACATCTGGTGGATGTTGGTTGCGATGTACTGACACTTGGCCAATACCTGCAGCCCACTAAAAAACATTTGCCCGTACAGCGTTTTGTGCATCCCGACGAGTTTGCGGAACTGCGTGAAATTGGCTATGAGCTTGGGTTTGATTATGTAGAGAGTGGGCCGTTGGTTCGTTCATCCTACCACAGCGAGAAGCATGTGATACAGGGCTGGGGCAAGGGTAAATGGATGCAGGAAAAGGAACAGTTAGTTACCGTATAATATTTTTGAAACGTCAGTTATGTTTAACTGGCGTTTTTTATTGCATTGAATATTGTTAGTTATGAAAAAGATATGGAGCATTGTTTTTTTATTGCCGCAGGTATTGTTTGCACAAATGAAATGGACCAATGTCGATTCCCTGTTTCAGCCCCTGCCGCCAACTGTGCATGTATATTATACCAATGACAGTTTGGACGGCAAACCGAATATTGCCTATTATGTAAGTGCGGAACTGCATGACAGGAAGCTGGACTTTACGGTTGATACCACATTGGAAAGAAGGCTTACGCCCACACGGTATTTTGAAAGGAACAACCATCCGTTGGTAACGGTTAATTGCACCTTTTTTGAATTTGTGCATAGCAGGAACCTGAACACTGTTATGAAAGATGGTAAACTGCTAGGATACAATATCCATTCTTTACCGGGTAAAGGAAAAGACACGTTGACCTATAGGCATGCGTTTACCAGTGCCATTGGTATCGATAAAAAACGGAATGCAGATGTGGCGTGGCTGTGCACAGATTCAATGGATACCAAGGCTTACGCATCGCAACATGCATTGCAGAGCTTTAAGGATTCAGTACAAAGAAGGGACATTAAAAAACATGTGTTCACCAAACATAAAGATGGAACGGTTGTTTCCACTTTCAAAAAGTGGAAAATGCAAACGGCCGTTGGCGGTGGCCCAGCTTTGTTGCAGGAAGGTGAAATCAAGATAAGCAATGAACAGGAACTGAAGTTCAATGGCAAAGCTGGTTTAACAGACAAACATCCGAGAACCTGCATGGGTTATACCCAAGACGGCAAGCTGATTATTATGGTTATCCAAGGAAGGTTTCCCAACAAGGCAGAAGGGGCAACATTGGAGCAGGAGGCCAGGTTGTTGAAAGAGATTGGCTGCTGGGAAGCCCTTAACCTGGATGGTGGTGGCAGTAGCTGTATGTTAGTAAATGGCAAGCAGACCATTACGCCGAGTGATAAACAAGGGGAGCAGCGTCCTGTGCCTTGTGTGTTCCTTATCAAATAAAAAAAGAGTGCCACATTTGAAAAAAGTGTGGCACTCTTTTTTTTACCATGCATTCATCTGTGCAGCATTGATCCGCTCAGGTGCTTTTGCAGGCTGCTGTTTCCACAACGGATTGTAGCGTACAAAAAAAGCAAGCCATATTGTTCTTGCCAACCGCATGAACACGGGCTGCAATGCAATCAGGAAAACGGAATTGGCAATCAGCCAATAGAATATGCGGTTATCGTTTAGATTAAAACCAATGGTAAACCACCAGGCCACAAATGTTGCAACGCTTAATGCTACGGTCAGGGCATAGCTCACATAGCTAGTGCCATAATAAAAACCCACTTCAATATCAAATACCTGACCGCATACGGCACATTTATCGTTCATTTTCATGAACTTTTTCAGGTTGTATGGGTTGCTGTATTCAAACATATTGCCTTGCCTGCATCTTGGACATTTGCATTTAAGCAGTTGCAGTACGGTTTTCTTTTTCTCGGGATGAAGCGTTTCCATATACTTTATTTTTTTGTATCAAATTGTTTCCTGAATATTTCCGGTGTAAGCCCGGTATATTTTTTAAAGAACTTGGAGAAGTAGGAATTGTCCATAAAATTCAATTCGTCTGCAATCTGTGCAATACTTAAACTGGCGTTGGTAAGCAAACGTTTTGCTTCCAGTATTACCCGGTTCCTGATCAGTTCGCCGGCAGGTATGCCTGCACTGTCTTTGCACAATGCATTTAAATGGTTAGGGGTTACATACAGCAATGCAGCATATTCTTTCGTCAGCTTTTTGTCCTTGTAATGCAAGTCAATCATCTTTTTGAAATTGTGTAACAGAACTGAATTGTATGGGTTGTTGGGCTGTGCCGTATTTTTTGTATGACACCTGTTTACATGGATGAACAATTGAACCATGGCCGCCCGTATCAAATCATCTTTGAAAGTATTTGTTGATCCAGCTTCTATTATAATGCTCTCAAACAGTTGAACTACCAATGCCCTGGTATTGGCGGGAAGCTGGATGACCTGTTCCTCTACAGTACCCGAAAAGAAACTGAATTGCTCAACATAATGATGGTTGTACAGGAATGAATTGAGATAGGTTTCAGAAAAATTAATGATATAGCCTTCTACATTCCCTTTAAAGTTCCAAGTGTGTACCTGGCCGGGTGACATGAAGTAAATTTGGCCAGCCTGTACAGGGTAGTGTACAAAATCTATGGAATGGTTGCCGGCACCTTTGGTAAAATACACCAGATGGTAAAAAGAGTGTTTATGTGGAAAGTACAGATCGGTATGTTTTGCCAAATAATCACTGAAACGTTCTGCTATCAAATCGCTTTGTATAGTAGTGGTATGGTTAAGGCTACAGATGCTGTAAGTAGGTAATAGTTGCTTTGCCATCATCTTCTTTTGTACTGCAAAGCTACTGCCGTTTAATAACCTGCAAAAGCCTGCGATACTGCTTTTGTGGTATTTTTTACTGATTGGGGTTTATGTTGTGCTAACCGTTTCATCTTCTTTTAACTCCCTGCCAAATTGAAGTATATAGCCATTGTTGTCTTTAATGGCAAACTCACGCATGCCATGTGCAAAGTTTTCAATGGGGTAAAAGATGGTTGTTCTGTCTTTGAGTGCAAGCCATAATTCATCCACTGCTTCTGTGTAAACATAGAATGTTCCGGTGGCATACGGCCTGTCGAAAGCCACATGTTCATTGGGCTTTGCAAACATCATGGCAACTGCGTCTTTGCTAAGGCTGCACCAGCCCCAATCCACATTGTATTCGTCCAGTTCAAAACCCAATACTTGGGTATAGAACTCAATGGTTGCTTCCAACTCATTTGTCCATAGCATGGGTGTAAGGCGGCTGAATTTCATGTTATGCGTGTTGTGTATTTTGTATTCTTGCTGCCAGCCAGGTTTCCTTTGCGGGTACAATCCATTTGCTCAATAGATCCTGTTTGGTTGCAACGAGGTTATTGAAGTACAAGGTATCTGGCGTAATGAAACTGTTTTCCAGTGCATAATTCAATTGGGCCAATGGCAGCAACTGTATTTTGTCTTTGATGATAAAGGCAAGGTTCTGCCTGTCGAACATGTTTACCTTGAATGTCTCTTCAATCTGCTTGATCAAACGCACGGAGGAATCGGTGCTGCAACCGCTTACGCCTGTGGCAGTTTCGTCGGCCATGATTATAATGAACTGGCCAAAGAACAGGTTTGCATAGCCTTTTACGGGTGTGCCATGACTGTTCCATTTGCTTACAAAATCCTTCATCATGTCTTCCATTTCAAAAGCTTCGCTGATGCTGAACAGGCGGCTGCTTTGATAGATCCATACTTTGGAAGTAGGGTGGAAGTCTTCCGGTATAAAATGTTGAAATGCTGTATCCATGCGGCAAAGGTAAGCGAGAATGGTAAGTGAACGCGAAACATGAAAGCAAGGTATATACCGTTGTTTCTAGTAGGGAATAGATTGATATTCGGACCACATTAAATGATTGGGCAAAATATTCCTGCTGAACTCGATATGCAGTACCCGTCTTTTTTCATTGTTGGTTGTCCTGCCGGATGCATGTAGCAACAAGGGTTTCATAAACATAATGCCCCCTTTTTTTACAGGACAAATTTCTTCTTTTTCCACTGTCCAATCTATTGTTTCAGGCCTGTAAATGTTTTTCAGGTGCGACTGTGGGATGATTTTTAGGGCACCATTCTTATCATCGGTATTGTCCAGATGAATACGGACCGTAAAGTTATCCTGCAATATTTCCAATGGTGGCTGAACAGCAAACTGGTTTTGTTTTATTGTCCATGGGCCGTAGCCAGTTGTGTCAATTTTTTCTTTTACGGAAATGGTCAGGTCCTGATGATAGGCAACGAACCAATTGGATAGCTCGGGCTTATCAAAATATATGGACTTTACCACAAAATAATCCTTACCAAAACAAGCGGCAATTAGATGCCTGAGCCTGTCATTAAATACCAGTTCAACTGCGTGTGGAATTTCTTTGAAGAATTGCCTGATGGCAAATAGGTCGTTTGTCTTTCTGAATGTGAGGCTGGATGAGTCGGCCTCTGCTATAGCTTGGAGTAGCTTGTCGATTTCTTCGTTCGTATAAATATCTTCCCTGATGGCAAAACCAATACTTGCAACTTCATCTTTAATTGTTTGGTCTGTGTCCATACTGGTTTGCATTAATTATTCTCCATCATCTTTATACGTTGCATAAAAATATGCACCTACCAATGCTGCCAGTATTTTAAAGGTCAGATTCTTTAGGGCAAATGTATCGGCCCATACCAATTGTTTAAAAAGTAGATCGTACAGAATGTCTATTGCCAGTAAGATCGGTAATAAAACCAGTGTGGCCTGTATGAATTTCTTCCAGTTGAAATTTTTCATGGGTTGTTTTTTGTGTCGTCTTTCTTTTTGCCAAACAGTATGCTCATGATTAAACTGAATGCAATTACCTTAAAGAAGAAGCCAATCAGGTATTTATATAAAGGCCCTCCTTCTTGCAGTTTGTGGTTAATGAGTAAGTCGAATATCAATGTAATGGTGCCAAAGAGTACTGCATACCAAAAGAAGACTGCAATATTGAAATTCCTGAAAATATTCTTCATGGTTTGTCTTGGTTAAGCCATAGATGCGGCAATCATTTCTGCAACATCCAGTACCTGTACTTCGCTTTCCTTTTCGCGGTTCTTTACACCGTCTGTCATCATGGTATTGCAGAACGGGCAAGCTGATGCAATTACTTTGGCACCTGTTTGCAATGCTTCGTCGGTACGTTCAATATTGATCCTTTTATCGCCTGGCTCATCTTCCTTAAACATTTGTGCTCCACCTGCACCGCAGCATAAACCGTTCTTACGGCAGCGTTTCATTTCTACCAGTTCGGCATCCAATGCTTCCAATACTTTTCTTGGAGCTTCATAAATATCGTTGGCACGACCTAAATAGCAACTGTCGTGATAGGAGATTTTTTTGCCTTTGAAATCGCCACCTTCTTTCAACTTTATTTTGCCTTCATCTATCAATTGCTGCAACAATGTGGTATGATGGATTACTTCATAATGGCCGCCCAGTTCGGGGTATTCGTTTTTTAAAGTATTAAAGCAATGCGGACAGGTAGTAACAATTTTCTTGATGCCATAACCATTCAGTATTTGAATGTTCTGGTAAGCCATCATTTGAAACAGGAACTCATTGCCGGCACGTCTTGCAGGGTCGCCGGTACAGGCTTCTTCTTTACCAAGTATAGCGTATTTATAGCCAACCTTATTTAAGATGGTTGCAAATGCTTTGGTTATTTTTTGGGCACGTTGGTCAAAACTGCCTGCACAGCCTACCCAGAACAATACATCGGGTGTTTCGCCATTTGCCATCATCTCAGCCATTGAAGGAACATTCATAAGCAAGAATATTATGGTTACGAAAGTAACGGAATGAAAAAATGCTGCAAAGAATAATTTGCGTGTAAAAATCACACAATAGAAATTCCAAATATCAAGGGGTAGTTGGAACACGGATGGCACAGGTTGGAGAGGATGGTTTAAACATGGATTTTTTCTGCTTCGCAGAAGGGTTGAAAATGCTGCAAAGAATTATTTGGGCATAGAAATCCCACAATAGAAATTCCAAATATCAAGGGGGTAGTTGGAACACGGATGGTACAGGTTGGAGAGGATGGGTTAAACATGGATTTTTCTGCTTCGCAGAAGGATTGAAAATGCCGCAAAGAATTATTTGGGCATAGAAATCACACAATAGAAATTCCAAATATCAACGGGGTAGTTGGAACACGGATGGCACAGGTTGGAAAGGATGGGTTAAATATGGATTTTTTCTGCTTCGCAGAAGGATAAAAAAATGCTGCAAAGAATAATTTCTTTGCAGCATTTTTTTAAAATAACAAATGAAAAATTCCAAATTCCTTTGCTCAATCAAAAGCCATACATCACAAATCCCAAATCACTTCAGGTTCATGCTATCGATAATGCCTTTGATCTTGGATTCCAATTCAGCAAACTTCTTGTCAAAATCTTCCTTGCTTTTCAGTTTTGTTTTAACGCTGAAGTAGAATTTTATTTTAGGTTCGGTACCGCTTGGCCTTGCAGAAATCTTGCTGCCATCTTCGGTCACAAATTGCAGCACATTGCTTTTAGGCAGTTCAATCTTCCAGCTGTCGCCGCTTTCAAAGTCTTTGCCTATCTGCTTTTCATAATCCATCACTTCCATCACCTTGCTGCCATTAATCTCGGCAGGTGGGTTACTGCGGTAGGCTTCCATCATGTCGGCAATTTCTTTTTGGCCGTTCATGCCTTTCTTGGTAATGCTGATAAGCGTTTCGTAATAGAAACCATACTTCACATATAGGTCAATCATTTTGTCGAATAAAGAGCGTCCTTGTTCTTTTTCATAAGCAGCCATTTCGCAGAGCAAAGCAACGGCACTTACGGCATCCTTGTCACGAACATGATTGCCAATCATCAGGCCAAAGCTTTCTTCGCCGCCCACAATGTAATTTTCTTCGCCTTCCTTTTCACGTATCAGGTCGGCAATCCATTTAAAGCCGGTCAATACGTTATAACAATTCACATCGTTTTGTTTGGCCACTTCGTTTACCATTTCCGTGGTAACGATAGTGGAAACAATCATGTCGTTTGGCTTGGCAATGCCTTTGGCTTTTCTTGCCTCGATCATATAGGCAAAAGCAAGTACGGCTGTCTGGTTGCCATTCATCAGCACCCATTCGCCTTTGTGGTTCTTGATGCCTACGCCTACACGGTCAGAGTCGGGATCGGTACCGCATAAAATGTCGGCATCAATTTCCTTGGCCTTTTTCAGGCCCATGCTCATGGCTTCGGCTTCTTCGGGGTTGGGATAAATAACGGTTGGGAAATTGCCATCCGGCGTGGCCTGCTCCTCAACAATATGCACATTCGTAAAACCGAAACGCTTCAATGTTTCTGGCACCAGCATAATGCCCGATCCATGTATAGGAGTGTACACAATTTTCAGGTCGTGCTGCTTGGTAATTACTTCTGGGTAAATGCTCAGGCCCTTTACCATTTCAATGTACTTGTCATCCATATCCTTGCCCAGCGAAGAAATGTTGGCTTCGCCACCGCTCCACTTTACATCGTTCACGTCCTTAATAGCATCTACTTCTGCAATTACATTTTTATCGTGTGGCGGTACCAGTTGGCTGCCATCGTTCCAGTAGGCTTTGTAGCCGTTGTATTCTTTGGGGTTGTGGCTGGCAGTACAAACCACGCCTGCCTTGCAGCCCAGTTCCCGTATGGCAAAACTCAGTTCGGGGGTTGGACGCAATGATTCAAAAAGATATACTTTAAAACCGTTGGCAGCAAAAACATTGGCCGTGGTTTCGGCAAAAAAGCGGCTGTTGTTCCTGCAGTCGTGCCCAATGGCCACTTTTACTTCCTCATCACCATATACTTTTTTCAGGTAGTTGGCAAAACCTTGCGTAGCCATACCTACGGTGTATTTGTTCATGCGGTTGGTGCCCACACCCATAATGCCACGCAGGCCACCTGTTCCAAATTCCAGGTTGCGGTAAAAGCTTTCTGCAAGTTCCTGTTCGTTTTCGGCTTGCATTTTTTTAATGGCTTCCTTTGTTGCATCGTCATAGTTACCCTGTAACCATTGATTTACTTTTTCCAAAATAGCAGCATCCATTGATTTGTGATTTTAGATGTTTGATATATGATTTGCCTAGCTTGATACGGTCGTTTTTCATGCCGTATTACCATCGCTTTGCAAAAGGCTTTTTGAGCTTTTAGCAAAGAACAGCAAGTTTAGGAATATTTAAGCATTTATTATACCCTGTGCACAACTCAAAACAAAAGGATGCCGTATGTTTGGATTATGAATTGGAAAAGACTACTTGCTAATGGGTTAATTGGTTTATTGGTATTACCATTGGGTGGTTACTGTTTTGGGCAGGATAATAGTAGCTTATATAAGAGTTTGTTGGATAAGCAGTCCTATATACAGACCCCTGTTGCCAACCATGAAACGCTTGCCAGCTTTGATTATGGGCACCCGTCAAGATTTGGTTTTGAAGATTCATCTATCCAAAAAACAAGACCTAAAAAATTCAGCAACGATTCATCGTCTACTTTTCAATCGCCTGTTCTTACCGATGCCCAAAGAAGGAAACGCATACGTTTGGTAACAGCGGGTAATATTATTGGTTATGGCGGTACGATGATTGGGTTGTATTCGGCCTGGTACAAAGATTACCCACAGTCCAATTTCCATTTTTTCAACGACAATGCAGAGTGGTTGCAGGTTGATAAAGTTGGCCATATGTACAGTGCCTATATAGAAAGCAAGGGCAGTATGGAAATGTGGCGTTGGGCCGGGCTGTCACGCAAACAACGAATATGGATTGGTGGCCTAAGCGGTGCCATGTACCAGACCGTTATTGAAACATTGGATGGTTTCAGTTCGGAATGGGGTTGGAGCTGGGGCGATATGGGTGCAAATGTGTTGGGTAGCGGTTTGTTGGTTACGCAAGAATTGTTATGGAATGAGCAACGTATAGACCTGAAATTTTCCTTTCATAGAAAGAACTACCCGGAGCCAATGTTGCATGATAGGGCCGATAGCATTTATGGAAAGGATTTCTTGAGCCGTATGTTGAAGGATTACAATGGACAGACCTATTGGTTGAGTGCCAATTTGAAATCATTCTTTCCTAAAAGCAATATACCTGCATGGTTGAATGTTGCTGTGGGGTACGGTGCAGAAGGCATGTTTGGTGCTACCGAAAACAAATGGACCGACCCGCAGGGCAATAAGTATGACAGAACAGATATTGCACGCTACCGACAATGGTATATTGCACCGGATATTAACCTCACCAAAATCAAAACAAAAAGTAAGTTTTTAAAGTCTGCTTTTTTTGTACTTAATTCCTTTAAGTTCCCGCTGCCGAGTATCGGTTTCAGTAAGAATGGTGTGGAGTGGAACTGGATACATTTTTAGGGATGATGTGCAGGCAGACGAACCCAAAACATGGTCTTTTATGTTTTGCTGCTTTCTATTTAAACATGGTGCATTGTTTATTTGATGTACGCACCAGAAACTTCCCCGTTTTCAATCTCCACTACAATATGGTCGTGCAGGGTTGTGGCAATGGATAGCCCTACAAAATCCGGCTTTACCGGAAAAAGTTTATGCATTCTTTCCACCAATACCAATGTCTGTATGCGTTTGGGGTGAAAGTCCAGCAAAGGCTTCAACATATACAACAATGTTTTGCCGCTATTGGCTACATCGTCGCATATCAAAATATTCTTGTTGTTAAAGTCAATGTTCTCGCTAAGTACAATGGCCGTGGGTTGGTCTTTGTTCAGGCTGGCATCAATAATTTTTATGGTCGATGTAAGGTACTGCTTCACCAGTTCGCCAATTTTATTGGCAATAACCAGTCCGCTGTTGCGAACGCCAATAATAATCAGCTCCGCATCTTCTGCCTGTAATTGCTCGGCTATTTCCAGTGCCAGCCGTTCCAGTTTCTGTGTTGCCGCCGCCTTGTTGAGTATGTAATTCTTTTCAGCCATTGGGGTAGATTGAGGCTCAAAGTAACTGTAAAAAAATCAATGTTCCGTGTACTGAAAATGCAACATGTTATTTCTGCAACGCCATATCAACTTATATTTGAATGGTTAAATCAGCAGTTGGGTACAACTGCAACTGGATTTTTTAAATGCTGAAACATTCAAACTGCTTGAACCATGCACTATATTCCACAAATACTGTTTCTTGTTCTGTCTGCTGTTGCCGTTTATCTCTTTGCCAAAAAGGCCGGCGAAATCAGAAGGAATATCTTATTGGGAAAAGATGAGGACCTGTCTGACAACAAATCACTTCGTTGGAAGAACCTCATGTTGCTCGCACTAGGGCAAAAAAAAATGTTCAAGAATCCGTTGGTAGCCGTAATGCACCTGGTTGTGTATGCGGGTTTCATCATCATCAATATAGAAGTACTGGAAATTGTGCTGGATGGCTTGTTGGGTAAGCACCGTTTGTTTGCCGGACTGATACCACAAGGGCTGTATGCTTTTTTGATCAATTTCTTTGAAGTGCTGGCAGTAGGTGTAATTGTTTTTTGTGCTGCTTTTTTATGCAGGCGGAATATCATCAAATTAAGAAGGTTCATCAGTAAAGACCTGAATGGCTGGCCACGTAGCGATGCCAATTATATTTTGGCAACAGAAATTATTTTAATGAGCCTTTTCCTTACCATGAATGCAGTGGATACTTTATTGCAAAGCCGTGGTGTGGGCCATTATGCAGAAAACCCGACAGGCAATTTTGTTTTTTCATCCTTGCTGCATCCCTTATTTGCAGGAATGGGCAGTGGATCGTTGGAAGCCATTGAAAGAACCTGCTGGTGGCTGCATATTGCAGGTATTTTTGCCTTCCTAAATTATTTGCCCTACAGTAAGCATTTGCATATCATGTTGGCTTTTCCCAACGCGTATTTTGCAAGGTTAGAACCACAGGGTAAAATAAAGAACATGCCTGCCATTCAAAACGAAGTGCTATATGCCATGCAGCCAGAGCTTGCCCCAACAGATGCTACACCGCCTGCAAGTTTTGGGGCAAAAGATGTGTTTGACCTGAGCTGGAAAAACTTATTGGATGCTTATAGCTGCACTGAATGTGGCAGGTGCTCGGCTGCCTGCCCGGCAAACCTTACCGGTAAGTTATTGAGCCCTCGTGCCATTATGATGAAGACAAGGGACAGGCTGGAGGAAGTGGGCAGAAACATTAACCTGAACAAGACATTTGAGGCAGACAACAAAAGTTTGCTGCACGATTATATAACGGTGGAAGAATTGCGTGCGTGTACTACTTGTAACGCCTGCGTGGAAGAATGCCCCGTGAGTATCTCACCATTGGACATCATTGTTGAATTGAGAAGGAACCTGATTATGGAAGAAAGCAATGCACCGCAGGAATGGAACAGCACGTTCAGCAACATCGAAAACAATTTTGCACCGTGGAAATTCAGTCCGGATGAAAGGGATAAGTGGGCTGTGGAAATGTAGGATACCCTGTACGTGCCCCGAATGGATTTTTGTAGATTCGGCCTGCTCAACGCAGCGTATTCTTAGCACCAAAATAGGTAGCTTTACTATATGATGGAAGTAAGGGAGCCAGCAGTAGCTTATGGCAAAAATAAATTTACCATTGAAGAATATCTTACAATGGAAGAAGAAGCTACGGGAAAGCATGAATATTATAGGGGCGAGATATTTGCAATGAGCGGAGTGTTGATGAAACACAATAAAATATTTTCGAGGTTATTTGGTGCACTGCTCAGTAGGTTAAAGGGTAAGCCTTGCCAACCTTACGGTAGCGATACAAGGGTACATATTCCTTCCAACACGCTATTTGCCTATCCTGATATAACTGTTATTTGTGGCGAAGAAGAAACTTTGGATGACGATGATTTTAATGTACTTAACCCAACAGTACTTATTGAAATACTTTCAAAGTCCACCAGAAGCTACGATAGGGGCGACAAGTTTAAATTGTACCGCGACATTCCAACCCTTAAAGAATATGTATTGGTAGATAGCGAAAAAGTAGGGGCAGAAGTTTTCAGATTGAATGAAACCGGTCATTGGGAACTGGAAGAGTACAAACTGGATACAGACCAACTGCTGATTAAAGCCATACATATTGAAATTGGTTTGGACGAGATTTATGAAGGGATAGAATTCTAATGATCTAAAACTGGTAATACAACATGCAACTATCCCCGTTCCCCTTTTCCATAACAGACTTCGCAACCATTAATGGTACTACCTACAAGGGCATTACAGGCCATGCCATTTGGAAAACCCTGCATAGGAACGATATAAGGATACGTTTGGTAACCTATTCGCCCAATTACCTTGCAGACCATTGGTGCAATAAGGGCCACATTATTTTTTGTGTGGATGGCGAAATGGAAACCGAACTTGAAAACGGCACAAAACACCTTTTACAAAAAGGGATGCTATACACCGTTGGCGACAATAGCAATGCACATAGAAGTTTCAGCAAAGACGGCTGCACTTTATTTATTGTAGATTAAGCATGTATGATGCATCATATATCTACAATAAAATGCCTAATGTTGCATAAATCTACGTTCGTACATGTTTGGTGTAACCATACTTGGCAATAATTCCGCAATCGCTGCTTTTGACAGGCACCCCACGGCACAGGTAATTACATTAAATGAACAGGTTTTTTTGATTGATTGTGGCGAAGGTACGCAGCACCAGATAACCCGATATAAAATACGCCGCAGCAGGATCAACCATATATTTATCTCGCATCTTCATGGCGACCATTATTTTGGTCTTATTGGTTTACTCACCAGTATGGGATTGTTGGGCAGGCAGAATGAACTGCACCTGTATGCACCTGCTGCCTTGCAGGATATCATCAACCTGCAATTGGAAGTGGCAGATACCGTATTGCCTTATCAACTTATTTTTCATGCTATCACAACCGAAGGGTTGATTGCAGATACCAAAAAGTTTTCCGTTGAATGTTTTGCCACACGCCACCGCATTCAATGCTGGGGCTTTATTATTCGCGAAAAGAAACAGCCACGTAAAATTGACAAAGAAAAAGTGCTGCAATACGAAATACCGAGTGCCTATTACGAAATGCTTAAAACCGGTAGTGATTACGAAACAAAAGAAGGCACTGTTATAAAGAATGAATTGCTTACCATTGCCAATACACCACCACTCAGCTACGCTTTTGCTGCGGATACAGTTTATGATGAATCCATTGCTGAAAAAGTAAAGAATGTTTCACTGCTCTACCACGAAACAACTTACCTGAAAGACCTGCACGAAAGGGCAGCGGCACGTTTCCACTCCACCACGGTACAGGCTGCAGCCATTGCAGTAAAGGCCAATGCCAAAAAATTATTGATTGGGCATTTCAGCAGCAAGTACGAAATATTGGACCCATTTTTAGAAGAGGCACAGGAGGTTTTTGCCAATACCGCTTTAGCCACTGAAGGTGTTACCTACAAAGTTTAATTCATCAGCCATTTATAAAACGAAGGGAATTCTTTTCTCCAGCTTTGCTCATTGTGTTCGCCATTCGGATCAACAGAAGTAGTAACCCTATAGTTATCGTTCTTTTTGGTAAGCAACTGGGCCATTCTTTTTACATCGCCCACCATGGTTGTACTTTCTTTGCCACCTGCATAAAAAAAGAATTTTGAATTTGCTTTTGTAAAAAACTTATCGGCATCGGCAAACACTGCTGGCACTACCGAAAAAGATGGCGAAAAAATGCCTGCACTGCCAAACACATCCGGGTGCTGGGTAATGGCATAAAAACTGATCAGTCCACCCATACTGCTACCGGCAACAAAAGTGAATTCCGCACTTTTCTTTGTCCTGTATTTACTGTCAATAAAGGGTTTCAGGGTCTCAACAATAAAGTCCACATATTCTTTGCCATGGGCTGAAACGGTTGTCTTATTGTACGTAAAATCATACGGACTGTATTCACTCAGCCTTTTGTCACCGCCATTGTCAATGCCTACCACAATGCATTCCTTGCCCGTTGCTTTTTGAATGCTGTCCAAACATTCATCCACGCCCCATTCGCCAAAGGCAGCAGTCTGCTCATTAAATAAATTCTGCCCATCCTGCATATACAAAACGGGGTAAGCCCGGCCAACAGATGCATAACCTTTGGGCAAGTATATCCATACTCTTCTTGTGGTGTTCAGTTGCGGAATCTTAAACGCTGTGTCCAATATTTTAACCTGTGGGCTGGCGGTAAAAGGCTTTGGCTTATCAGGGTAATCATCCTTCCAGCCGGCCACTATAAAATCCTGCGAAGCATCTCCGGTAATTTCTATAACGCGGTCGGGTAAATTCCTGCCATCGGCCGTTGTTTCAACTTTATCAAAGCTGCCCCTCGTAAATTTAAAGGCATAGGTACCTGCGGGTAGGTCTTTAATCACAATGCTTTTTCTGCCACCGGCAAAAGGTTTCAGTTTGTATTTTTCATCGGCCGGGTTCCAGTTATTGAAATTGCCCGAAACATATATCTCATCATTCTTTTTGGTTGCAGCTTCGGTTACTACCAAACGCAGGCTGAACTGTGCATTGGCTACAATGCCTGCAACAAGCGAGGCAAACAGGAATATTTTTTTCATGCAATAAAATTAGGCGAAAGCCCTATTTAAAAATGGATGTAAACAATTTTGATGTTCCGCTTTAAACATGAATATGTAACCAATCCTTTTTGCGAAGCAGACAATCTTTGTTCATTCAACTTATTAATCCACCCAATCTGTGTCATCTGTGTCCTCAATTGACTGCATTCCAAAAGAAAACCAACCCAAAAAAGTGGCAGTTGCTTTCAACCCTTATTTTTGCACCTCGATTGCTCAACGGTCCAAAATTTAACCATCGTTAAAGGCTGGGCCTTAAACTTTAAACTTTCAATTTATGGCTGCAAGAACAGACCTTTTTCAATCTCCCGATTATTACATGATTGATGAGTTGTTGACCGAAGAACATAAACTCATCCGCGACACAGTACGCAACTATGTAAAAAAAGAAATCTCTCCCATTATTGAAGGTTATGCCGAACGTGCCGAGTTTCCACAGCAGATTGTACAACAAATGGGCGAATTGGGCTGTTTCGGCCCTACCGTTCCTGAACAATATGGCGGTGGCGGTCTTGATTATATTGCTTATGGATTGATGATGCAGGAATTGGAGCGTGGCGATAGCGGTGTACGTTCCACTGCGAGCGTACAAGGTTCATTGGTCATGTTCCCCATTTACCAATACGGCAACGAATACCAACGCAACAAATATTTACCAAAACTGGCAAGCGGCGAATGGCTGGGCTGTTTCGGGCTTACCGAACCCAACCATGGCAGCGATCCCAGCAGTATGCTTACCAACATCAAAGATGCGGGTGACCATGTTATTTTGAACGGTGCCAAAATGTGGATCAGCAATGCCCCTTTTGCACAGGTGGCTGTGGTTTGGGCAAGAAATGAGCAGGACGAGATACAGGGCCTGATTGTGGAAAGGGGAATGGAAGGTTTTAGCACGCCAACAACCCACGGTAAATGGAGCCTGCGTGCCAGTGCAACCGGCGAGCTTGTATTTGACAATGTAAAAGTGCCCAAAGAAAATATTTTACCAAATGTAAAAGGGTTGAAAGGTCCGTTGGGCTGTTTAACAAAAGCACGTTACGGTATTGCCTGGGGTGCATTGGGTGCAGCAATGGACTGTTATGATACGGCCTTGCGTTACAGCAAAGAACGTGTACAGTTTGGCAAACCCATTGGCGGCTTTCAGTTGCAGCAGAAAAAACTGGCCGAAATGGTTACCGAAATTACCAAGGCTCAATTAATGGTTTGGCGTTTGGGTGTATTGATGAGCGAAGGCAAGGCCACACCACAACAGGTAAGCATGGCCAAAAGGAACAGTTGCGAAATAGCTACCAATATTGCCCGTGATGCACGCCAGATGCTGGGTGGCATGGGTATTACTGGCGAGTACAGCATTATGCGGCACATGATGAACCTGGAAAGTGTGATTACTTATGAAGGTACACATGACATTCATTTACTGATTACAGGTATGGATGTTACCGGGCTGAATGCTTTTAAATAAAACAAGGGTTCATTAGTTAATTGGTTCATTCGTTAAATAGTAATACTATACTTGTTTCAACGATACCAGTTAACTAATTAACCAGTTAACCAATTAACCAACACAACCTTGAAACTTTTTCTAATAGGCATGATGGGCAGCGGCAAAAGCTATTGGGCACAGCAATTGGCTACTCAATACCATACCAATTGGATGGACCTTGATGCTGAAATTGAAAAAGAAACCTCGCAGACCATAAAGGAAATTTTTGAAACGGCAGGAGAGGCACAGTTCAGGTTGATAGAAAGGAATGCCTTGCACAACTTGGCCGCACACCAAAACATCATCATTGCCACAGGTGGAGGCACACCCTGCTTTCACAACAATATGCAATGGATGAACGAACAGGGCATTACCATTTGGATTGATGAACCCATACCAGTACTGGTAAAAAGGCTGATACCTGAAAGGTCGCACCGCCCTTTGATCAAAAACCTGAGCGACGGCGAACTTGCAACGTTCCTGGAAAAAAAACTGGCCGAACGCAAACCATTCTACAGCCAGGCAAAACACACCATAAATAGCACAACCGTTAAAACAGACACCCTGCACCACCTAATTAACCAATTAACGGATAAACCAATTAACGGATAAACCAATTAACCACCCCACATGCACAAAACATATATTAAAACTGCCGCATTTTTGGGTGCACTCAGTGTAATACTTGGTGCGTTTGCAGCTCATAAATTAAAAAGTCTCGTAGCTGAAACTGTGGTTGCAACTTTTGAAACAGGTGTACGCTACATGTTTTACCATGTATTCGCCATATTTGCTGTTGGGATACTTTACCAATCATTCCCCAATAAACTGGTTAAAATGGCGGGTTCACTGTTTATTGCAGGCATTATACTTTTTAGTGGCTCATTGTTCCTGCTTACCTACAAAGAAGCGTTGGTGCTGCCGGGTTTTAAATGGGCTGGTCCCATTACACCTATTGGCGGTGCCTGTTTTATTGCAGGTTGGGTCTGTTTGGGGCTGGGCATAAAAAAATAGCCCAATCATCCGCTGGCAAAACCGATTACCGTCCAGTTATCCACCCCCTCGTGCGTAACCTGCACCAATGCCAAAAGTAATCCACATGCTTGCTATGCAAGCCTTTCATGGCTTAGTTTACAATAATTTCGCAATGCATTGTAACTATGGCAAATAAACTAAGAAAAAAAACGCCTCCGCCACCCAACCCCGAACAGCTTACAGAAGACAAGCCTGTTGAGGTAACGGTAACGGAAGTAGTGAAAGATGAGCGTACCACAAAAATCATGGGTGCAATTAGCTTGCTTACCACCATATTTTTGTTTGTTGCCTTTACATCATACCTGTTTACCTGGCAGGAAGACCAGGACAAAGTGCATCAATTCGGTATCAAGATTTTTGCGATACACGATGTACAGGTACACAATCTGCTTGGTGTACTGGGTGCGTATATTGCCCATATCTTTATTTACAAAGGCTTTGGTTTGGCCTCTTACTTATTTTGCACCTTCTTTTTTGTGCTGGGTGTAAACCTGCTGTTTGGCAAAAAAATATTCTCGCTGGTACGGAACCTTCGTTACTTGATTATTGGGCTTGTGGTAATCAGTATGGCATTGGCATTCTTTGCATCTGCATCATCCTTTAGTTGGGGTGGGGCAGTAGGCGAGCTCATCAACAACTGGTTCGTGAAATGGATTGGCAATGTAGGCACAGGTGCGTTATTGGTATTATCTGTATTTGCGTATGTTATCTGGCGTTTCAACCCAACATTTAAATGGCCTGAGAAAAAAATAAAAGAAATTGTTGCAGAAAGTGAAACCGATACTGCATTTGAAGCAGATGGGGATCAACCCTCCATCAACGAGCAATATGCCGAAGCAGAATTACCTGTGTTGACCCTGTCAGAAAAAGAAGTGGAAGAACCTACCAGCAATAATAAATTGAAAGGCGATAAAGGCATTACCGTGATCATGCCAAAGGCTGAAGAAGTTGCTGAAGACCCATTGACTGAGTTTGATGTAAATGAAAAAGAAATTGAACATACGGAAGAGTCTTTGGTGATTGATGAAGCAGCAGTTGAAGAAGAAAGTGTGATAGAAGAACTGCCTTTGTCTGTCAATGAAAAATATGCTTCCAAAAATGCCATTCCAGATTTAAGCCTTGAGATAAAACCTTCGGTTGATGAACTTGACTTGCACGTAGAAGACAATATAGACGATATACCGCCTACCATGCTGCTGAACAGCAACAAGAACACGGTAGACGAAACGGTAGAAGAGGTGGAGCCGCAGCCCGAAGAAGATACGGCATTGGAAGTACGGAGTGATTTGTTGGCAACGGTGAACTACGACCCAACCCTTGATCTAAGGGATTACAAATACCCGGAAATTTCATTGTTGGAAACACATGGCAGCGAAAAAATAATTCACGACCCGGCCGAGCTGGAAATGAACAAGAATCAGATCATTTCCACTCTGAAGAACTACGATATTGCCATACAACGTATTGCAGCTACTGTGGGTCCAACGGTTACATTATATGAAATTGTTCCGGCACCAGGTGTTCGCATCAGCCGTATCAAAAATCTGGAAGATGATATTGCCCTGAGCCTTGCAGCATTGGGCATACGTATTATTGCCCCCATACCTGGCAAAGGCACGGTTGGTATTGAAGTACCCAATGTGCGTAAGACCGTTGTAAGCATGAAGACCTTGCTCAGCAGCGACAAGTTCCAGAACAACAATTACTCTTTGCCCATTGCCATCGGTAAAAAAATTGATAACGAAAACTTTATTGTTGACCTCGCAGCTATGCCACACTTGTTGATGGCGGGTGCTACAGGTCAGGGTAAATCAGTTGGGTTAAATGCCGTACTGGTTTCGTTGCTGTACAAAAAGCATCCATCGCAATTAAAGTTTGTATTGGTCGATCCCAAGAAGGTGGAACTGAGCCTGTACCGCATCATCGAAAAACATTTCCTGGCAAAACTTCCCGGCGAAGAAGAAAGCATTATTACCGATACAAAGAAAGTGGTACATACCTTGAATGCTCTTTGTATTGAAATGGACAACCGTTACGATTTGTTGAAAGAAGCAGGTTGCCGTAACATACGTGAGTACAACGAAAAATTCACGGCACGTAAACTCAACCCACAAAAAGGCCATCAATACCTGCCGTTTATTGTGCTGGTGGTGGATGAGTTTGCAGACCTTATCATGACCGCTGGTAAAGAAGTGGAAATGCCCATTGCACGTTTGGCACAGTTGGCAAGGGCCATTGGCATACACTTGATCATTGCTACGCAAAGACCATCTGTAAACATTATTACTGGTACCATCAAAGCAAACTTCCCTGCACGTATTGCATTTAAAGTATCATCCAAAATTGATAGCCGTACCATTCTCGATACGGGCGGTGCGGAGCAATTGATTGGTAAGGGTGACATGTTGATCAGTTACAACGGCGAAGTAACGCGTTTGCAATGTGCGTTTGTTGATACGCCCGAAGTGGAAGCCGTAGCCGAATTTATTGGCAAGCAACGTGGCTATCCCGATGCGTTCCTGTTGCCTGAATACGTTGATGAAAAGGAAATGGAAGGAAAGGATTTTGACAGTGCCGACCGTGATCCACTCTTTAGCGACGCAGCCAAACTGATTGTACAGAACCAAATAGGCTCAACCTCATTGATACAACGAAGGATGAAACTAGGTTACAACCGTGCTGGTCGTTTAATGGATCAACTCGAAGCATCGGGCATTGTAGGGCCAAACCTGGGCAGCAAGGCCAGGGAGGTACGTTTCAAATCCGAACTGGAGCTGCAGGAATACCTGGATACAATTGGTTAATGCATGGTTGGCCCGTTTGCACCACAAACGGCCCATTCATCTACTTATTTGGTTAAACCAGTTGCCACATTCCTTGTCTTAAACGGCAAAAACATATCTTTGACGCCGTAAAAAAACAAAATGAAAAAAATCTATCTATTGTTGGCAACAGTTGTATTTGCCAATATGTTATTTGCCCAGAACGACCCGAACGCAAAAAAAGTGCTGGATGCTTTAAGTGCAAAAGTGAAATCTTTCAAAGCCATTACAGGAAATTTTACCATTAAATCCATAACCAGTAAAGGAAAAGATAACGGTACAAAAACCGGCAGCATATCTATTAAAGGCGAAAAATATGTGTTGAAGCAAGGTAAGACCGAAGTAATCAACGATGGCAGCAAAACCTACAGTTTCGATGGCAACAAAACCGTTACCGTTACCGAAGCATCCGAAGGCAACAAAAGCCTGACACCGCAAAAGATACTCTCTGGTTCTTACGACAAAGAGTTTACCTATAAACTGGTTTCATCTGCTGGCAGCTACAACGAAATAGAACTGAAACCAATTGACACCAGGAAAAATTTTCAAAAAGTGACCATTTTTGTTGATAAGGCGAAGGGCATGATTACCAAAGCCAAAGTGCTTGACAAAAGCAACAACACATTAGAGTTCAGTTTTACCAACCTGAATACCAGTGCAAATATTGCAGACAGTGCTTTTGTGTTCAACAAGGCAAAATATGGCAAGGATGTAGAAGTGCTGGATTAGTAGCATAATCTTATTATAAAAAACATGTGCCACAACTTTTTAAGTGTGGCACATGTTTTTTATACAAAAGCTCTCGCAAAATCTTTCAACAAAGCGTGCCACACTTTAAAAGTTGTGGCACGCTTTGTTGAAATAGCTATGTAACCAGCTAAAGCTCAACCATCACCTTTCGTGGCGTCGCACCCATCGGCAATACAACAAGTCCAAGCATGTAACGTTTCATATACAGGCAATGTTTATTATTAATGTGCCGTTAAACTTTGTCTAATTTCAAAGTCAAACCCTCTACAAACCTTCTGCATGAAAAAAATCACCCTTCTTCTCTTAACAGCAATCAGTTTTGCTGCGTGTAAAAAATCTGATTCCGGTACTGGTAGCACAACAACCACTACCACTACAGATCCCTATTATTATCCACCACTTACCGGCGATACATGGGAAACAAAGACCGCTGCTTCCATTGGTTGGGACGAAACACAGCTACAAGCCGCATTTGATTATGCAGCCACCAAAAGCACCTATGGCTTAATTGTACTGCAGCATGGCAAAATTGTAAAGGAGCAGTATTGGAACAGTTGGACGAAGGATACCAAGTATTACATAGCATCTGCAGGTAAAAGTGTGGTTGCTTTTGTGGCGGGCATTGCACAGCAAGAAGGCACCATCAACATCAACAGCAAAACATCGCAGTATTTGGGAACAGGCTGGACGAGCCTGCCATTGGCCAAAGAAAACCTGATAACAGTAAAGCATCAGTTGACCATGACCACAGGACTGGATGATGGCGTGCCCGATCAGGACTGCACCACACCAAGCTGTTTGATCTATAAAGCTGATGCAGGTACACGCTGGGCCTACCACAATGCACCCTACCATTTATTGCAGAATGTAATTGCAGCCGCAAGCGGCAAAACATTTGCCCAATATGCCAAAGAAAAGCTGAACGATAAAATTGGCATGACAAGCAATGACTTTTGGCTGAACTATATTTTCTATTGCACTACAAGGGATGCTTCCAGGTTTGGCAGCCTTGTTTTGAGAAAAGGGGAGTGGAACGGTACGCAGTTGCTGACCGACCAGAATTATTTTACGGCCATGACCACTACTTCGCAGAACCTGAATTTAAGTTATGGCTACTTATGGTGGCTAAACGGAAAGGCAAGTTGCATGGTGCCGCAGTCGCAAGTAGTGTATCCTATATCATTAATACCCAATGCACCCGCCGATATGTATATGGCTTTGGGAAAAGACGATAAAAAGATCTATGTGATACCCAGCTTGGATGCAGTCGTAGTAAGGCTTGGCGACAATGGAAGCGTTTCGACTTTAGGACCAAGCAGCTTTGATAATGAGCTTTGGGGCAAATTGAAATTGGCCATGAAGTATTAAGGAGAATATTTATTTAGTAAATAGTAGTTAGTGGCTAAGGGGTTGAAGGAGTAAAAGGGATGAAAAAAATGTGGCTCCCTTGTGCTTCTTTTCTCTTTAAGCTCTTATTGATAAAAATATA
>DDFK01000002.1:964489-1842747 GCA_002337145.1 Chitinophagaceae bacterium UBA1930
CCTTTTCCCTTTTAACCTCTTAGCGAAAAGAAATTACTGCTGCTGAAACTTTGTGACCCCATCTTTCTTCATCAATATTTTAACGAGCTGAATAACGGCTGTTATGGCAAAGATGCCACCAATAACCCAGTTAAGGTATTGCTGGCTGTTGGCAATCCTGTCAACCATCCACTTGCCACCAAAAATAAACACACAATTGCCTACAAGCGTACCCAGGCCAATGCCCACGATATAAAAATTGTAATTGCTATTGTTGGGTTGCAATACTTTCTTTTCAAACAGTACCGTGCTCCACCCAAACCAGAAAGGTATCTGAACAGGATTAATGGTACTCATAAACATGCCTAATAAAAAGCGGTGCATATTATTATTCAGCAATACATTTTTTGCACTGCCACTGCCTTTTAATGCAGCCATGAAACTACCAATGGCCAATGCCACAATAATGGCCAGTGTAAGCCATTCCATTATCCGCATAAGCCTTGCTTGCTTACGCACCCAATCAATGGCCACCAGCGATAAACGCACGTACACCATCTCCACCAATAAAGAGCCAAATGAAAAATAGATTGCATGCACAATGCTCTCCTGTATGCCAATCTGCATAGCAGCTACGTTAAGCGTACCCAATGGCAACGAGCCCAGGAAACTTACCAGCATGCCCGTAAAAAAAACAGTCACTAATTTTTTCATGTAAAATGAAAATAGGTATTGTCGGCGAATATCAACACTGCTTGTCATACTCCTCCAACCGTTGATAAAAAGCCTTGGCTTTACGTAAATGCTTCAAGCCTTTTACAAAGCCAATATAAGGCACGCCATCTTTGTTGTTCAGCTTGCCAATGCGGTACATATGCCCCCAATGTTTTGCAATAACGCCCAATGCACCAAAATAGCTCATGTTGCAATCATAAATATGGTTGGGCTCTGCACCAACGCCATTAAACTCCAATATCGAAATATTTTTTCCTTGCTTCAGCTCCTCAACTGATGTTGTTTTCACATCGTACCGGCCATAATAAAAATGCTTGGTATGATTGCTGATCCTGTCAAACACATGTACCAGTTTCTCATCAATTTCCCTGTACAGGTTCACAAATTTTGCACCGCGGTTATGGTTGCCCGTAATGCTTAAATAATAGGTTTCGTTTGCGGCAATCACACAATCAAGCCTGCTGGCATGTCGGCAAACCAGTTCTTCTATCCTGAATTTTGCACGTGGGTGTGTTTCTATCAGTTGCATCAAAGTTTGCTTTCCATCGCCCACCACATGCAGGTATTCCTTTGCAATGAAACCCGTAACACTGCCTTTACTGGCATTGGGGTAACGTACATAAAAAACACTCAGCTCCAATGGCCACTCAATCATGGTTTGCAACACATAATCAACGGGTAGGTTCTCATGATATTTTTGTAGCTGCTGCTCATTGTCAATTTTTCTGAAGCAAAGCCCCTTTGTGCCAATGTCCGGCTTCACGGCTACGGGAAACTCCAATTCCGCATCTTCAATTTGCAACAGCACCTGTTCAAAACTTTGTTGCGGTTTTATGTAAATGGAATTGGGGTACACTTCTTTGTCCAACTGCAGGAACATTTCCTGTTTTGTCTCCCCTTCAAAACCAGAAAAGTCAAGCGAGGGGTTCACGGGCGAAAAGAACCAGAAATGCTTGGCCCTAATGGCATAGTAAGCCCATACAAACACCAGTGGCGTGTATATAAAATAAAAAGGCCATAGTTCCCAGTCGGTAAGTCTTTGCCAAGTCTTTTTCAAGCAATGCTGTTAAGTGGGCAAAAATAAGGTTACTGTGTATTGCAGCATCAATGTTTCGGTAAAAGCCATGTGCACGCTGGCAACACATCTGGTAAACTTTCATGTTAGTAATTATTGCCCGTGCAAATTCTTTCCCCAAGTTTTTCTTTCGTCCCACCTGCATGATGCTTACACTTACATTTGTTGCAGTTTATGAGAAAGTTTGAAGACACATACCAACACAAAGGCCTACGCAAACAACTGGTTAACCTATTAAAAGAAAAAGGCATTACAGACGAGAAGGTGCTGGATGCCATCAATACCATACCCCGTCATTTTTTCCTGGATTCGGCATTTGATAAAATTGCTTATGAGGACAGGGCTTTTCCCATAGGGGAAGAGCAGACCATTTCGCAACCTTATACTGTTGCTTACCAGACACAATTATTGCAAATAAAAAAACTGGATAAGGTATTGGAAATAGGTACCGGCAGTGTGTACCAATCAACCATATTGGCCGAGCTGGGCACCTGGGTGTACACCATAGAAAGACAGAAAAAGCTGTATGAATCCAACAAGCATTTCTATTTCCGCAACAAGTACCCAAACATAAAATTCTTTTACGGCGATGGCTTTGAAGGATTGCCCACTTATGCACCGTTTGATAAAATAATCATTACGGCTGCGGCTCCTTTTATTCCCCCAAAACTGGTAGCCCAATTAAAAGTGGGTGGCATGATGGTAATACCTTTGGATGAAGGGGATGCACAACGCATGCTAAGGCTTACCAAAAGGCCTGATGGAACTTTGCTGGAAGAATCTTTTGAGCAATTTTCTTTTGTACCAATGCTTACCGGAAAGAACGGTTAGCAACAACTGGGCAATCATTTCCTTTTGTTTCCAAACAACCAACTGGCCATGCGATTGCCCAATATCATTTCGGGTACAATATCGTTATGGGCTGTTTTGTTCAGTTCCCAAAAAAGAAGCTTGTTGCCATGTTGCAACTGCATTTCCTTGAAAAATAGAAGATCGCTTTCAATGGTGTTTTCTGTATCTGCATTGCCATGCACCATCCAGATGGGAATAGTGGACAATTGCTGTAGTTTGTCGAATTGTGGGATGCCTGCAATACTGATGCCTGCCGCAAACAAACCAGGCCGCAGGGTTAACGCATTGATGGCTGTTGACGCACCCATGGAGTAGCCGATAACATAAATCCTTTTTTCATCAATGGGCAACACGTTTTTCAAGGAGTCCACCAATTGCAGAACGGTTTGTACGCATGGCTCGGGCCCTGATGTGAGCACCTGTCTGTTACTATCTAAAAAATAGTTAGACGACCTGGTAGCAAACTGCGGTACCACAACAAATGCAGCATATTGTTGGTGTATGGTTGGCAATGCCCAATATTTTGCCAGTAATCCCAACTGTTTCTTATTGTCGTTGCCAACTGCCCCGGAGCCATGGAATACAAGTACCAATGGGAATTTTTTTGCAGCATTGGTATGTGGTTGTAGCAAACGGTATTGTATGGGCGTGTTTGCATGGCCGGTAAATGTGAATGAATCGAAAAGGTCGACCTCGATATTTTTAATGGCCGCAACCCTTTGTTGTGTTGCTGTTGTATCGGTGGATTTCTTTTTGTTGAACATGCCGTGTTTGCCAACGCTACAGGAAACGGTAAACAGCATAATCGTTAGAGAAAGAAAAACAAGAGTGGCAATAGGTTTCATGTGGGTTACTGTATTACCACTTGTGTAATCACTCTTTCGCCAAAGGCTTCGTTTACCCGTTGAATGATTTGTGGTTTCTGGAAAGACAGTTCGTTTTTTAACGGGCCAACATTGGTGCGTATGAACAGTGTCTGGTTAATGATCTCAATTTTTTCGGTGTACTTGGCAATGGTCTTGCCCATCAATTGTTCCCACACTTCTTCAATCTGTACGGCACGTATGCCATTACGCAGGTTGCTTTTGTTGATAAAGCCTTTGAGTGCATCGCCTAAAGAATATTCGCCCATGGGGCAAATGTAATTAAAGCAACATGCCAATATCAAAAAAGGTGATGCTTTTATTTGCATCACCTTTTTATGATAGGGCTTACCAAATATGTGTCCTGTCTTCCGGCTTCTTGTACATTTTGTCGCCGTTTTTTATATCAAATGCTTTATACCAGGCATCTATGTTTACAATGGCACCATTAGCCCTGGCCTGGCCCGGACTATGCGGGTCGGTCAATATCAGTTGTGCTGCATTGTCTGGCAAAATATTGTTACGCCAAACCTGAGCCCAGCTTAAAAAGAAACGCTGTGTTGGCGTAAGGCCATCCATCAATTTGCCTTCCTTGAATTGTTTGGTTTTGGTAAATGCTTCGTAAGCAATGTTTAGACCGCCCAGGTCCGCAAGGTTTTCGCCCAATGTCAGCTTGCCGTTTACATGGATGGTATCCAGCACAGTAAATGCATTGTACTGCTCCACTATTTCGTTTGCTTTCTGTTTGAATTTATCACCATCTTCTTTAGACCACCAGTCACGCAGGTTGCCTGTTGCATCAAACTGTCTTCCCTGATCGTCAAAGCCATGCGTCATTTCATGACCAATCACTGCACCGATGCCGCCATAATTCACTGCATCATCTGCACCAAAGTCAAAGAAGGGGAACTGCAAAATACCTGCAGGAAAAGTAAGGTCGTTGTTAGATGGGCTATATGATGCGTTGATGGTGGGTGGGGTCATGCCCATTTCTGTACGGTCTACAGGTTTACCCATGCGAGTAACCATGTAGTTGTAGCTCCAAACGCTTACGCTGCGAACATTGGCAATAAAATCATTTCTGCTAATGGTAATGCCGTCATAGGTTTTCCATTTATCTGGGTAGGCAATTTTTTTGGCAAAGGCATTCAGTTTCTCCAATGCTTTGGGTTTGGTTTCATCGCTCATCCAGTCAAGCCTTTTAATGCGTTCGCCGAATGTTTGCTGCAGGTTGTTCACTAGTTCAAGCATGCGGGCCTTGGCTTCGGGTTTAAAATATTTTTCTACGTACAACTGCCCAATTAAATCACCGAGAGTCCTGTCAATTAAACCGCTCATGCGTTGCCAGCGGGGTGTCTGTTCTTTCTGCCCTGTTTGCACACGGGTCAATTCAAAATCTGCCTTTACAAACGCATCGCTTAAATAAGGAGCGGCAGAGCGGATGATGCCCCAACGCAAATAACTTTTCCAGTCTGTTAACGGGTATTCAGTCAACAGGGCAGCCAGCCTTTTCAAAAAAGATGGATTTCCCACCAGCACCGAATCAACCCCTTGAATCTTCATCAATTGGAATTGTTGCTGCCAGTTGATGGAAGGCACTTCTTTTGCCAGATCGCTTACGGAAAATTTATTGTAGGTTTTGTAGGGGTCACGCATTTCCACACGGCTGTACTGGGCCTTTGCCAGTTCCGTTTCAATTTTTAAAACGGATGCGGCACTTGCAGTGGCTGTGGCTGCATCTTCACCAGCCAGCATGAACATTTTTTGCAGGTGGCTTTTGTATGCATCGCGTATTTTGGTACTGCGGGCATCGTCTTTTAAATAATAGTCCTTGTCAGGTAAAGAAGTACCGCCTTGACCGATGGAGGGAATATATTTGGATACATTCTTTCTGTCTGGTCCAATAAATACCCCCAATATACCGCTGCCGATGCCTGTTGTTCTTGCAATGGCAGCTTCGTTTAGCAATGTCTGTATATCGGTAAACGTATTTATTTTGTCAAGATCGGGTTTTATGGGCAGGTAACCTTTTGCTTCAATGGCTGCACTGTCCATGCCACTTGCATAAAAATCGCCAATCATTTGTGTTTTACGGTCGCGGCCCGTGTTTTTGGCTGCATCGTCCAACAGGGTCTGCAGGCGTTTGCTGCTTTCTTCACGCAGCACGTCAAAACTGCCCCAGCGGGTTTTTGAACCGGGAATAGGATTATTCTTTAACCAAGTGCCGTTTGCGTACTGGTAAAAATTATCGCCCGGTTTTACCGATAGGTCCATATTGGACTTGTCAATGTATTTGACATCTTTTTTGTCCTGTGCATTGGCAGATGCCAGCAAGCAGCAGGAAACAGTGGAGAGCAACAGTGCTTTTTTCATTTGGTAAGTAAGTTTGAACCAAATGTAAGGATTCGGGCAATTGCCTAGGGGGCACAAATGATGGGTGGGGGATTGTATATTGCAGCCTGTTTTTGTAGGCAGGCCCCAAAAATTACTGGCAAAAACGCTTTGCCGTTAAACTGTTTGCCCTTATCTTCGCCGCCCAAATTTTCCCGTAAGGCCCAAACAAGTGTTTTACCTGTGTAAAACCGCCAGCAGGGTGTAATCTTTTATAGATTATTTTATGCCAAAAGTAAAAACAAATTCCAGTGCCAAAAAACGTTTCAAGGTAACTGGTACAGGTGAGATCACCTTTCAAAAGCCTTTTAAGCGTCACATCTTAACTAAGAAATCCAAAAAGCGTAAACGTGCCATGCGTAAAGACGGCGTTTTAGGATCTACCAACAAAGATTTTGTACAAAGATTATTGGGCTTGAAATAAGCCGGTAACCATTTCAAAACTTTATTCATTACTATTTAAACTTATTAAGATATGCCACGTTCAAAAAATGCAGTTGCTTCTAGGGCACGCAGGAAAAGGATTTTAAAACAAGCCAAAGGCTTTTATGGTAAACGTAAAAACGTATATACGGTTGCCAAGAATATTGTAGAAAAAGGTCAGACCTATGCTTATGTAGGCCGTAAGTTGAAGAAAAGGGAATACCGTCAATTATGGATTGCACGTATCAATGCAGGCGTAAGGGAAGAAGGTTTAACCTATAGCCAGTTCATCAACAAACTTGCTGTAAAAGGTATAGATCTGAACAGGAAGGTATTGGCTGATTTGGCCATGAACAACCCAGAAAGTTTCAAGGCGTTGGTTGCTTCTGTGAAGTAATTATCGGCCCGGATAAAATAACGAAAAGTCGGAGATGTTAAGTCTTCGACTTTTTTGTTTTGTGCATTCATCAAACTACTATTTTTGCTCTCCATAAAATTCCATTCAACGCTTTTAACCATTACGTAAGAATGACAAACAGCTATACCTCGCTGGTGAATCAGACCTTTCACTTCCCTCAGGAAGGCTTTGAAGTAAATGACAACGATTACCTATCTTTTAATGGTGTTGACCTGAAGCCTTTAATAGAGAAGTATGGCACGCCAATGAAAGTGACTTACCTGCCCAAAATTGGTATGCAGATAAACAAGGCGAAGCAGATGTTTGCCAACGCCTTTAAAAAACATAAGTACGAGGGCACGTATAATTATTGTTACTGTACCAAGAGCAGCCATTTTTCTTTTGTGGTGGCCGAGGCATTGAAGCATAACATTAACCTGGAAACATCTTATGCTTATGATATTGACATTATCAATGAGCTGTACAAGAAGAAGAAGATAACCAAAGACATGTTTATTGTGTGCAATGGTTACAAGCAAAGGGCCTACACATCCAGGATTGCAAAACTGATTAACAGTGGGTTCAAGAACGTGATTCCGGTACTGGATAATAAAGATGAACTGAAAGCTTACAAGCGTAGCGTGAAGGAACCTTTTAAAGTGGGCATACGTGTGGCTGCTGAAGAAGAACCCAACTTTCCTTTCTATACATCGAGGTTGGGTATTCGTGCAAAGGATATACTGGAATTTTATGTGGATGAGATTGAAGGCTATGAGGATAAGTTCCAGTTGAAGATGCTGCATATATTTTTGAACAAGGGTATTAAGGATGATATCTATTATTGGAGCGAACTGAACAAGATCATTAACCTGTATTGCCAGCTAAAGAAAATATGCCCCGAACTGGATTCCATTAACATTGGTGGTGGCTTTCCCATTAAGCACTCTTTGGGTTTTGAGTATGACTATCAATTCATGATCAATGAAATTGTAAGTAATATCAAGAAGGCCTGCAAGAAAGCAAAAGTGCCGATGCCACATATCTTCACTGAATTTGGTAGCTATACCGTTGGCGAAAGCATGGCACATATTTACAGTGTAATAGGCGAGAAGCAGCAGAACGATAGGGAAACCTGGTACATGATCGATTCATCGTTCATTACAACTTTGCCCGATACCTGGGGCATTGGCGAAAAGTTCCTGATGCTGCCCATCAACAAATGGGAAAACGAATACCACCGTGTGGTACTGGGGGGCATTACTTGCGACAGCCATGACTATTACGATAGTGAGGAACATATCAATGAAGTGTTCCTGCCCAAAACAAAAAGCAACAAGCCCGAAGATGAGGACAATAAGGAGCCGTTGTATGTGGGCTTCTTTCATACGGGTGCCTATCAGGATCAGATTAGCGGTTATGGCGGTATCAAGCACTGCCTGATACCATCGCCCAAGCATATCATTATTGAGTACGATAAAAATGGCAAGCTGGAAGACTGGGTGTATGCCAAAGAACAAACAGCCGCCAGTATGCTGAAGATACTTGGGTATTTACGTTAAAATATTTTTCACTATTATAATTTACAAATGAAGAAAGTTGCATTGATTATTTTGCTTGCACCTGCATTTGCAATGGCACAACAAAAGCCCGTTGCAAAACCGAAACCAGCAACCAAGCCAGCACCTGTAAGGAAGACGATTGCCCAAACCGCTTTTTTGAAAACCAAACTGGATACCTTGAGCTATTCGTTGGGCGTGAACATTGCGGGCAACCTGAAAGGGATTGAACTGGATACCTTGAGCTATGGCGTTTTTGTGGAAGCCATTAAGGATGTGCTGAAAGACAAACCAAAGAAACTGGAAGAAGCACAAATTGCCGCATCGTTGAATGCAAAGCTTGCCGAACTGAATGGAAAGGCGGCCAAAAAAGAAAAGACAGAAGGAGAAGCTTTCTGTTCGCAAAACAAGAAACGCCCGGGTGTAGTGGTTACCCCTTCGGGTCTGCAATACGAGATTATTACACCCGGCAACGGGCCAAAGCCAACTGCAGTTGATACCGTTGTTTGCCATTATAAAGGTTCTTTGCTGAACGGGAAAGAATTTGACAATAGCTACAATCGTGGCGAGCCTATCAGCTTTCCGGTAAGTGGTGTAATCAGGGGCTGGACAGAAGCCGTTCAGTTGATGCCAAAGGGCAGCAAATGGAAATTGGTTATCCCTTCGGACCTGGCTTATGGCGATAGGGGTGCCGGACAGGACATTCCCCCGGGTGCCACTTTGATTTTTGAAGTAGAGTTGGTAGATATTAAACCTGCTGCTGCAAAGCAATAACTTACTAAAGCAGTTTAAATAATGAGATGGTGAATTGGCAGTTGAAAGACTGCCAATTTTTTTTATACATAGTTGAACTATGTACCATTTGATTTGCTTTAATGAAGAATGCTTGCTACCATATCTGCCACCCTTTCTCCATCCATACATGCACTTACGATTCCGCCGGCATAGCCTGCACCTTCGCCACATGGATACAAGTGCTGTATTTGTGGATGTTGCAGACTGTCGCTGTTTCTTGGAATACGGACGGGGGAGGATGTCCTGCTTTCCGTAGCAACCACAATGGCATCGTTGGTGTAATAACCTTTCATGCGTTTGCCAAAGGCCTTGATGCCTTCCTGCAAACTTTTGTGGACAAAGTTGGGCAGTATGTTTTTAAAATCGGCGGCTATAATGCCAGGTAAATAGGAACAGTCTGGCAATGATTGCGAAATTTTTCCATTGCAAAAATCAACCACCCTTAATGCAGGTGCAACAGACTTTCCGCCACCGGCTTCGTATGCTTTCTGTTCAACTGATTGCTGAAACTCCATCAATGTTAACGGCGTGCCTGCCTGGCTTCCTTTAAACTTTGCAAGCTGCAGGCTTTCCTCATCCACACTTACCACCATGCCACTGTTTGCATAAGGATTGTTGCGTTTGCTGGGGCTCCAGCCGTTTACCACCAACTCATTGGGGCCAGTAGCAGCGGGTGCTATAATGCCACCGGGGCACATGCAGAAGCTGAACACGCCACGTCCGTTTACCTGTTCTACCAAACTGTACGAAGCCGGTGGCAAATAATCGCCCCTTACGGCACAATGGTACTGTGCGGCATCAATAATACTTTGTGGATGTTCTATACGTATGCCTAAAGCAAAAGGCTTTGCTTCAATTAAAATATTCTTTTGGTGCAACAGTTCAAAAATATCCCTTGCACTATGGCCTGTTGCAAGAATAACCGCCTGTCCAGTGATAGTATCGCCATCAAAAGTTTGCACACCTTTAATAGAGTTGCCTTCAATAATAAAATCAGTTACTTTTTTCTGGAACCTTACCTCGCCACCATGTTCTATAATGGCTTCACGCATGGCAGTAATAATATGCGGCAGTTTATTGGTACCAATATGCGGATGTGCTTCGTACAGTATTTTTTCCTCGGCACCAAACTGTACAAATAGGTTCAATATCCGGTTTATATTGCCACGCTTGTTGCTTCGTGTGTACAGTTTCCCATCGCTATACGTGCCTGCACCGCCTTCGCCAAAACAATAATTGCTCTCGGGATTTACGGTACCTTCTTTATTCAATGCAGCCAGGTCCCTTCTTCTTGCACGTACATCTTTGCCACGCTCCAGTACAATGGGTTTTATGCCCATTTCCAATAATCTCAATGCCGCAAATAGTCCTGCAGGGCCTGCACCCACAATAATGACCTTGTTTTTTGCCTTGCTGACATCTTTAAAAGTAACGGGTACCACTACTCTTTGGTGGTATGGTTCGTTGATAAAAGTCTGCAACGTGAGGTTTATCCAAACCTGTTGCCTGCTTCTTGCATCGATGCTTTGTTTAAGTCTGTAAAAGCCTGTTATATCGCTTTCGGCTTTGCCGATGGACTGTGCAAGCTGTCTTTTTATTACAGCATCATTCGATGCTTCGGAGGGAGTGAGCTTTAGGGATATTTCTTGTATCATATACTGTTAGGTGTTTATCCTAAAAAAGTATGTATTGATTTGTTGTATATGATGCAGGATGTGTGATATTTTGAAAAGGAGAACCACACATCCTGCATTGTGAAATTAAAATGGTAAATCATCAACATTATCTGTTGGTGCATTATCCGGAACAAAGCTTGGTGGGGCATCGCTTGCAGCTTCACTGCCCAGTTTCACTGTTTCCATTCTCCATGCATCCAAGTTGGTTATATAGTTTTCTTTGCCATCTTTAACCCACTTTGTTCCTTTCAGGTTAAACTGCACTTTTACATCATCGCCAATATTGAACCTATCAACCATTTCGGTCTTGTCTTGAACACATTGAAACTTTACATAGTTTGTAATTACACGCCCGCCAATATCTTCTGATTTTTCAATAACGAATTCCCTTGTCTTGAATGTTTCTGTGCGTTGCACCACATTGAATTTTGCTACTAATTTTCCTACAACTTCGTAACTCATAATTATTATTATTTCACCCGAAAATAGAGGTATTTTATTTCCTTTTTTGCAGAAAAAAAATCTTTTTAATTGGCGGCTAAAAGTTGTACATTTCAATCTACAATAAAAGTGAGCCATGTTATCCAAAAATCCACCAGCAACCAATGCAGTCCTACAACCAGTTTCCTGTAACGTGAATGCTACTGATAACTATACGGCCAATACTGTGGATACCTTGCAATATATAATAGACCGTTTTTTCTACTTGCATACAACTTCAGCAACCCACAATAGCGTGTTTGTTGAAAACATTACTGTGCAAGGGTTTGCGTGGATGTACGGAATTGGGGATAAGTGGGCTGAGGATAAAATGGGGGAAGAAAAATTTAAAAAAGGGAATTTGTATGGCAAGTCAATAAAGGGTACTTCTTTAACAATTAATAAAGCTAAAAGCCCACATGTGTTAACAACTAATGCAACTGTTAGTGAGGTTGAATGCAAGCATATTTTGTCCGTAACAGCCATCAATTTTTTTTATAAAAATCAACAAAAAAATTTGCTGGAAATGAATACTGTTGTAATAGGGAAAAATACAAGCTAATAAAAAATTTTTTTTTCAACATTTAATATCCATATTGCACCTCCTTCCAAAAAATGTTTTGCACATATCAACATGGGTGGAGATGGGGAGGAAACAAAAGAGCAAACAACCTTAACTCACTATATTATTTAGATTATTGTATGCCTAAAACTGCTGAATCTGTTTGGACCAATTGTTTGAAAATTATTAAGGACATTGTTGAGTGGCAACATTTCAAAACATGGTTCGAGCCTATTAATCCTGTTGAACTAAAAAGCAACGTATTAATGATACAAGTGCCTAGCCAATTCTTTTACGAGTATTTGGAAGAGCACTATGTAAACCTTTTGGCAAAAACCCTGAAACGTGAGTTGGGTAAAGAGGCAAGATTGGAATACCGCATCATGGTGGATAGCGGTAATGGCCGTAACGGTAGCATGGATGTACCAGCCAGTGGTATGAAGACATACAACAACAACGAAATGAATTTTCCCTTGGTGATTGACAACCCTGTGAAAAATCCGTTTGTTATTCCCGGGCTCAAAAAAATGCAGATAGACCCGCAATTGAATGCCCAGTACACTTTTGATTCTTTTGTGGAAGGCGACAGCAACCGTGTGGCCCGCCGTGCCGGTAAAACGGTGGCAGAAAAACCGGGAGCCAATTCTTTTAATCCGTTGGTTATTTATGGTGGCGTAGGTTTAGGCAAGACGCATTTGGCACAGGCTATCGGTAATGATGTAAAACGTGCACATCCCAACAAAGTGGTACTGTATGTAAGCAGCGAAAAATTCATCAACCAATTTCAGGACCATGGCCGCAACAATGCCATTAACGATTTCATACACTTTTACCAGTTGATAGATGTATTGATTATAGATGATGTGCAGTTTTTTGCCCGTGCCGAAAAAAGCCAGGACGCTTTCTTTGCCATCTTTAATCATTTGCACCAAAGCGGCAAGCAGTTGGTACTTACATCAGACAAAGCACCTAAGGATCTGGATGGCATGCAAGAACGTTTGCTGAGCCGTTTCCGCTGGGGGCTGAGTGCCGACCTGCAAGTGCCCGATTACGAAACAAGGATCGAGATCCTTGAGCGTAAAATGAAGAACGATGGTTTGGACATGCCAAAAGAAGTGATCAAGTATGTTGCTTACAACATCAATACAAACGTACGTGAGTTGGAAGGTGCATTGATTTCCCTGTTGGCCCAATCATCATTGAACAAAAAGGAAATAGACCTGGAACTTGCCAAAAAAGTATTAAGGAATTTTGTAAAGACCAGCAGCAAAGAAATTACTATTGATGCCATACAGAAAATGGTATGCGAATACTTTGACGTACCTTATGAAAGGTTATTGCACAAAACAAGGAAACGTGAAATTGTACAGGCACGTCAAATAACCATGTACCTGGCAAAAGCCTTTACTAAGAATTCATTGAAAACAATTGGTGAGCATTTTGGCGGTCGCGACCATACCACTGTTATACACTCCTGCCAAACGGTGAAAGACCTGATGGATACTGATTCCATCTTCCGTGAAAATGTAATGGAACTTACGCAGAAGGTACAGCTTGCGGCGATGTAGATCATTAAATTCCAAATAAGAAAATACCAAATCCCAAGTTCAAAATAGCTTGGGATTTTTATTTCAAAAAAAAGTTGAAGGAATTTGGAATTTGTTTTTGGAATTTACTTTTACCTACTATATTTGCAGCCCTCTCGCTATAGCAGAGAGGTACTAAGGTTGGTGAGGTGGATGAGTGGCTGAAATCAGTAGTTTGCTAAACTGCCGTACGGGTTAAACTGTACCAAGGGTTCGAATCCCTTCCTCACCGCAGTTTCTTCCAAAACCCTTTATTTTAAAGGGTTTTATTGTTTAACTAGTCTACGGAACCCAAAGCCGTGGACCACTTATAGCAATCAGGTTCGCACACCGGTGCAAACATTGAAACGCTATGAGAAAAAAAATTTTGTCTCCAAAAATCTACCCGCTGGATGGGGACATGCGTAAGTTCTGGCTTATTAAGTGGTACGATGCCACAGGAAAGCCCTGCAAGATTTACGGGAACATGAACAGCCTCCCAACTAAAGCACTCCGCCTTAAAGAAGCAAACAGGCTCATTGCGGAAATACTTTCACCAGGCATCAAGGACGATAAGAGAAAAACCGATCTTGTTGGCCAGCTATCCGATTTACTGGAGTACAAAAAACCAATGATGGAATGGGCCAGCTATACAAGCTATTCTACCATCCTGCGTGCATTTGCACTTTGGTACAGGAAAGCAAGGGCAGAGAACAAAGACACAGTTGCTGGTGACTACATAAGGCACATGCATGTAATAGGGCTGCACAAGAACACGATACGCAACCGGTTAATGGTACTGCGTGGGCTTGTAAAGGAACTCATACCGCACAAGCAGTTGCACAACCCATTTGATGGCATCAAGGCAAAGAGGGTAAAGGCACAGAGCAAGTTACCATTTACGGACAACCAGTTAATGGAACTGCTGCCAGTTGTTGAACAGGAAGACCCACAGCTAAGGGATGCTATAGACTTCTGCTTCTACCTTTTCTTCCGTCCAAAGGAGATCAGGGCATTGAAGATTTCGCACATACTTTTTGAACCGATGCAGGTGATCGCAAGCGATGATGTATTAAAGGATGATGACAATTATTTGAAAGCAATCCCATTGGGCATGTACAGGCATATTGAAAAATATAAGGGCTACCCACCGGAGTACTATATCTTTTCAAAAGACGGACTGCCCGGACCTGAAAGGTTGAGCCGTGACCATATTAGCAGGCGTATGACAGATATTTTAAGAAGACTGAACTATCACAAGCGGTACACACTCTACAGCTTCGTACATACCGGCATCATGATGGCAGAAAGGGCGGGCATCCCGCACAAACAGTTGCAGTTGCAAAAAGGGCATGCAAATTTGCAAATGCTGGAAGAATACCTTAAGGACATTAAAATAACCACTGGCATGCAATTGGTGAACGACTTCCCTTCCTTGCCTGCATCCACCGGTAAAGAAAATATCCTTCCTGCTTCCGGCACGCAACGGTTAAATACATGTTACTGGCCCGCACCAACAAATAGCCTGGTATTACCAGGTAGTTACCATGGGAAGCAACAGTAAAAAACACGGTACTGCAGCAACACAAAAAAGCCCGGTGTGGAAACACCAGGCTTAACCAAAACTGACTGCTTATGAGAAAGCGTTCTATTTCTTGCGAGCCGCAGCCCTTTTGGCTGTGGCCAATTTTTTCTTTGCTGTTTTCAGCTTGCGTGTAGCGGCTGTAACTGTTTTGCTTAAAGCCTTCACACTCGGTTTGCGTTTTTTAGCCGCCGCTTTTCTTTTTACTGGCATGATTGAAAATTTATAGTTTGATAATAAAAGCCTTATTGTAAGTCGCCGTCCTGTAGCGTTACCGGTGCCCGCGTGGCATACTTCCTGGCAATCCTGTCCGCCTTGACTGCGAACGCACCTGCTTTTGTTGTCAGGATATTGAGGTACCGTTTTGTATCGCCACCGCCAATGTTCTCTCCACTGCAAATCGTTGCATCCAGTGCCATCGCTTCGTCAACGGTGTCAAATAGGTAGCATTGCATAGGTTAGTAGATTTTATAGTGTTCATTTATAAAATTCTCAATGCCTGCCCTATCTGCTGCTTTGTCGGATGGATAGGAAATGAACTCGGTTAAAAATCCACCAGGTTCATTGTACGACGCTTCGCCAAAAGCCAACGGGCCATAGTCCACGGCGGTATTGTCAACGAGCGTTACTGCTCCCGCATTCTTGAAAATTGATAATGTGGCGTTGCCTACCAACAGTGATACAAGCACGTTTTCATAAGCTGCGGCAAACTCGTCTGCCTGTACCACATACGCCAACCTTACTGCTGTATGGTCTGCCCTGACAGGGCTAATAAAGGAACTCCTGTCGACTGAATGTATCAGCCTGTAGTTGGATTCGCCTTCCTGTTGGCAGGCGAAGAAGAAGCTGTACGGCTTGTTGATCGTGTATGCTGTCGCCAACTGGTTGAAAGCAAAAATCTTTATTGCCGGGTAACTGTTCGACATTGTCACTGCACCGCTGATCGCAATGTATGGCTGCAATGAACCGGTGGACTGTGTCGCGTTCCTGCCGTTGCCGCTCTGGTCGTACCAGGTCACTACCTGCCCATGCCCGGAGCCAACAAAAGCAAGCAAAGCTGTTGTGTCCAGCACATCGCCCTTGAACCCGAAATCCATCTCTGCACTGTCACTGCTACGGCGGACCTTCATGCAGTTGCCGGTGTAGCCGCCCCTCAGCTTCGATGTAGAGAAAGCGACCCCTGCATTGGGGTATGCATCCAGTAAAAATGCAGGCCTGTTGTTACAGAAGAATTGTCCCATTAGCATCAGTTGTAGTTTTTGCCGTAGTTGCAGTAAATAGTTCCGTTGACCTTGTAGAAAGTCAGTATGTCCTCCGCATTGGGTGCAGGTGTCAGCGTCACGCCACCATTGCCACCGGTCACTACCTTGCAGGCCGGCAGTGTCAATGTCCTGCCTCCTGTGGCATCCTGTGCAACAACAAGCGTAAGGTTCATGCCTTCATCGAACCCGTTGAAGGAAAGTGTGCGGTTGCCGCCCAGTACCACGTATGCACCACGCAGTAGCGTCGCATCGAAAACGATATTAGCCCCGTCCACAAGTACGGCAGTTGCATATATCGTGTTCATGGAGGTTTCAAGGGCATGGATGGCTTTTAACCAGGCCGCTTCGTCTTCGCCTGCTGCTGGGAACACATTCTTTACAAGCAGGAAATTCGTTCCGTCAAAAACATAGTCAATCCTATGTACACGCCCATCAGCAGGTATGGAAAAAAACGTTGCCGTCCCTTCGTAATCACTAGCGTATAATGATGCGGCAGTAAAAGAAAATTTATTGTCAGAATCGTTGTTTGTGATAATGATAAAGCCCGTCTGCCCTGCTGCCGGTACGGATGAAGTCTTTATATGAACACCCAGACCTGTTGGTGGGGCGTTGAGGTTGAATATTGCATTCCTGTCGTTAGCAATATCCCAGTCGCTTGTGTAGTTGTGGCCGGCTACAATGTTCAATGCAACCGGTGTTTCGTTGATGGATGCACCGCCGGTGCCCAGCTTCTGCCAGCTTGCAGGGTTGCTTAAATCGTTCTCGTTGATGCACACGTACACGCCACGCTTTGATGCATCGGCATCCCAAACCGTAACAAAGAAGCCATTGAAAATATAGTTGCTTGCATCGAACAGGAGCAGGTCCGCATAGGAAGGGCAATACATACGCCCGTCCACCATGCCCTTGATCTTTACCTCAAAGTTTGCAGGGAAATTGAATGTGCCTTGTTGCCTTGCCATAGTTAGAATATTAAGCGTATCTGCGTTGCTCCCCTGTCAGCAGAAGCGTTAGTGAATTTTGTATAGTTGATCACGTTGCCGCTCACGTTCTGCGTGTCCGCTGCTGTCGTGAAATCGGCAATCTTGTTGGTGGGGTCAAAGGAACCGCTCACAGGGTTGTAGTACTGCACGGCTGTCAAAGCCCTTGCATCTGTCCAGGCTTTTGGAAGCCAGAACTTCTGCTTGTTGCCGCCAGCTTCAGCAACCAGGTCAAGTACAATGTTGTTGGCATTTATCATGCTCAACAATCCTTGCTCGGTTGCCGTGGCGATGTTGGCCGTGGTTGCGAACAATGGGTACACGCCCTCAAAGCCTGTTGCCTGCACCGGGCTTGTGCCAGCGGCCAATGGTGCACCGTAGTTGTTGTTGCTGCTGTCCTTTGGCTGTGCACCAATTGCATAGTCAACTGTTCCTTTGAATGCGTTGATACCCTGTACAACAGCATAAGCATTGACAGTGTAGGTGTCGCCCACCTGCGGCATTCCAGGGTAATTGGTATCGTTGGCCCTTATGAAAGTATATCCTGTTGCAGCCCCCGCCCTGAATGCCTGGAAGTTCCCTTGCAATATGATGGAGCCACGGTTGAAAGTGAATGTCAGCAGCACGTCCACCGCTGCACCGATCTTCAATAGTGCGGCCTGGTTGTTGGATATGGAGAACGCCGGGTCATTGAGTACAGGAACGTAAACATTCTGCACAAGCTGCTTAACAAAATTTGTCAGTGTGGTGCCGGCTGCAACTGTATCGCCATTGGCGATCGCACCAGCCTGAATGTTTGCAAGCACATCCTCGGTAACAGTACCGCCACCGGTGCCGCCGCCGTTCACGATCGCTTCAAGGACCGCATATAGCAGGTCGTTTTCGCTGTTGTTGTACAGTTGTTTCACATCTGCCATAGTGCCTCCTAATGCAAGCAGGATGCTGTATAGCAGGTCTGCTTTTGTGCTGTTACGAAATGGGTATGTTGTTACTGTTGCCAAAGTGCTATTTCTTGTATAGGAAATAAATTATTGCCAGTACGATCAGCAGTATCGCTACCACAAAAAGCACTATCTCAACTTTTTTTTTTGCTCCGGTACTGCCAGGTAAAGTTTGGCTTTGGCACTTGTGTACTGTGCAATGAAACTTGCACTTTCCGCAAGTGGAATGGAAGCTGTTGCACTGCCCATTACCCATTCACGCCAGTACGCAGTGGCAAGGTCATTGATACTGCCAATGTTCATCTTTGCGTAAGGGTGTGCATAGCCACCAATGTAGAGCCCACGCCCTTCAACCCTGTTGACCAGATAGTCAATTGATACTTTCCAGTCATCGAAGCAGCAGAAGCGGCGTACATTGCCTGCGTTGTCCGTAAGTACGCATGTAGCAACAACCCTGTTGTCAAAGCCGTTGCCGATCTTGGAGCCGTCAGCCTGGATGCCAGCATAGTTGTTGTTCACCCCCTTTTTGCCGTATGCACTCTCATTGCCGAAAAGCACATAGGCCGCTGTCTTGATCTCGTCGCTTTTTGCAAGTGACGAAATATAGGCCGCAACATCGTCGCTGCTTACTGTTGTTTTCTGGTAGCCGATTTCCGGTAGGTTCGGATAGGCGTTCTTGACTGCCATATATAGAATTTTAATTGCCGTTTAGATAGTCCTCAAAAGTCCCGTTGCCACTGTACCCGCTGTTGCTGTAGCCATCCTGCAACTGGCTGTACATCTCGCCGAGCAACTGTTCAAGGTTGCCGGGTGTACTGTACTGGTTCAGCCCCTTTGCGGCATCGCTCACGATCTTTGCAGCGTCTGCAGCACCATCGAAAAGGTTGATGGCCATTGATGGCTGCTTTATCGTTTCGCTTGCTTCGTCAACCGTTGTCACAAGTCCGTTCACCCTGCGTTGCTTCAGTTCGTTGAACACGAAGAAGCAGGCCAGCACAAGCAGCAATGAAAGCAGTACGACTATGATTGTTTTTTTCATGCTATGCTATTTTTCCCAACGGGTAAAGTGCGATCACTTTTTTCATGATGCTGTTTACCATGTTGTAGTAGGTGTCCGGGTCCTTCGGGTCCTCGCAGTATCCGCCGTTTGCGATTGCACGCAACTGATCCTGTGGCGAAGCTGCTGTCAGCAGCCCGAGCGAAACATATTTCTGTTTGGCACTCCTTAGCACATTTGCGTACACCTCGAAACAGTCCTTCGGCGTGCTGAATATTGCGTAGGGAATATTGCCTGGTACCACACCGGCCGCACCTGGGAGCCTGCCCCCAAAATTCATGATGCCACCAAAGTTTTTATAGTTGATGGCCAGTTGGCTTGTACCGAACCCGCTCTCCAGGCACTTCTGTGCAACGGCCACAGGGAAATATATCTGTGTGCCTGAAAGTGCTTTCAGCATATCATTGCCATGCCTGCCAACAAAATATTTTATACCGTCCGAAACGCTTGCAAACTCCATTGCCACAAAGTGTTTAAGTGAATATGTTGTACTTCATGCCGATGCTCTCAATTGCATAACGCAACTCGCTGTCGGGGTCGGGCTTCCGGTTCTTCTGTAGGTAGTTGAACACAAAATCATACACATATCCGACCTCTTCATTTGTCATGTTGTAGGTAAGCCCGTTGAAAGGTTCACCAATGGTTGAACTCCATTGCTCCAATGCGACACGCTTATTGTCTGTCGGGCTGATCACGCCATTGGACAATGCGGGTGCATTACCTGCTGTTGCGGCAGTCTTGCCCTTCTTTTTCCTGTTGGTGAAGTACCAGGTAGTGCCTATTGCAAGCAGTATGATAATGAGCAGTATAACGATGCCTTTTTTCATGTGTAGGAGTTTAGGTCTGTGCCGTTTTTGGCGGCATGGTCTATCACGTTCAGTGCCTTCAGCTTCAGGAAGAAGGAAGCGATGATGCAGATAATGATGACGATACCGAGCCAGTGCCAGAATGATAGTTTCATATAGCGGTTTTTATTTTCCGAAAATCCTGATCAGTACAATGATTACCAACAACAGGAGCACCAGCCACAGCCACTTTTTGTGTTGCGATATAGCTGCTGCAACGGGCGGTTGCGTTGTGCCTGGAGTGGTGCCCCCTGTTGTCGGTCCGTCCAGTATGACAGGCGACTGTGATGCGATTGTCTTTATGCCGCCGGTGTCCACGCCTGGCACGTCGTCACCGCCCCGGACGATAGGCACGACAGGTGGCGTAAGTACGATGATGGTCGGGTCGCTGGGTGCCTGTGGAGTGTTGCCGATGATCACCGGGTTTCCGTTATCCAATGGCTGCGGTATGTTGTTGTCATTGACAGGGTTCCCCTCGAACAATGGATAGTGCTCGTCGATGAAACTACCATCGCCTGCAAGGTCATCATAGGCCAGCAGCTCCACTGTCTTTACCTGTGTGCCATTGCCTGATGTTCCGACTAGTGTCTTCATTAAGAAAAGTTTATTAGGTGAATTTCCTGATCACGCCCCATAACAGCAGTGCGATAACCAGGACAACAAGCAGGTAGATGCACAGCATCCTTGTGCTTTTCTGGTCGAACGTAACCGTAACGGTAACGTTCGCATTATTTGGTATCAATCCGTCTAGTAGTGCCATGTTACAGTTTTATTGGAATCCCCATCCGTAAGCGATCTGGTTGCCGTTCGCAAGTACCTGTGCAGCCGTGTTGATGGTCTGTGCATCTGTCAGGCCCAGTGCAAGGCTTATGAGCCTTTCATAGTCGCTTGCAGTGAGTTCCGTCTTGCCGGTTGCTGCCTTCACTGCTGCCGTTGTCCCGTCGCCCCAGTACCTGGTGCCCGAAAGCCCCAGTACCACCTGCACGGCACCTATCCAGTTGTTGGTCTGGCCTGCTTTTAACGGGAACATGTCATTGCCATACGCAGGCTCTATGAACCAGTGGTAGAAGTCCTGCTTCACGAACGTGTTGAACTCGTAACGTGAATTGATTTCCCTTTCTGTTGCGTTGCCCCAGATGCCGTCAACGGCAGTGCCTGTAAGCCCGCATGCAATCTGTATGACTTTCACGGCCTTGCCCCTGCTGCCATATTTCAAAGGGAAGGTTGTTGTTTCGGCAACGACTACCGGGGCAACGTTTGCAGCCGGTGCGGGTGCCGCAACGCTGTTCGGTTTCGTGCCACCGGTACCGGCATTGCCATTACTGGCAGCTTCGTCTTTCTGCTTGTTCTTTTTTGCGATCACGATCATTATGATTGACACGGCGACCAACAGCACGAACAGCAGTACAAGTATTTTCGTTTTCATTATGTAAGTGCGTTTAAGATTTCAGGTTTAACCCTGTCCTGTCCAGTGAATGCAGTGGTGGCAATGTTCCTGACCTTTACATGTGCAGCAAGGCTGAACCCGTTGTCCTGTTGGAAGTAGCTGCTCATGAGCATGGCTTCCTGTGGTGTGACCAGCCGGTTGAGGGCATTGACCATGTCATCGTTGCTGACATGGATAACGAAATTCGTGAACACGAGCAGGGTCATTGCATCACGGCAGTCCTTTGCCACGGCCCTGCATACGATCTGCCTGGTAGGCTCAACGCCTGTCTGTGCCTGCACGATCTGTTGCCCCAGTATGTCGCCCGCAGCTGTGGCACCTGCTTTGGATGCCTGTATGATCTTTATCACAACGATGCAGATCACTACGACAATGAGCATGATAAGGCCATAATAGACCCATTTCATTACAGGGTTCTTTGAATCCTTTACTAAGTCTCCCAGCATAATCTAGTGTTTGATGAATTTGATAATGACTGCAGCAACAATCAAAACAGCGATGCCGTAAATGAACCAGGTCACGTATCTGGAACTGTTGTTGCCTGTCCCTTCGGGGCTTGCCATTGCAGCGTCCGTTACCTGTGTCAGTGTCTGCACCTGCTGCTGCTGCTGCATGTTCGTCAGGTACAGCGTGCATGAACGGTTGATGTTGATGTTCTCCACGTATGACTGCATCCCGTTTATGATGTTCAGGTCGATGTTGCCACCGGTATCGTCACCGCTTGCTTTCTTGTACATGGCGTTCTCCCTTTCCTTTCCCATTGCGGCAAGGAAGTCACGGACCTTTACGCAGCTTGAAACATCGTCTGGCAGTGGGAAGCTGTACTGTTTGAACAGCTGGGCCGCACGGAAGAAGAAATACTGGTCGCCCCAGTTGTTCCTGTCATCCCATCCGGGCTGGTAACGGTCATAGAACAGCATTACTGCCTTTGCCCATTTTATGTTGTCGATGCTACCGAAGAAGGATGCCGCCTGGTCCTTCAGCCACCTGGTGTTGCCACCGCCATAGCTGCCGTTCACAAGCTCGTTCACATAGTATCCGTCGCTCTGCAATTCAATGCTCATGTCGCTACTGCATTTTTGATATGAAGAATAAAGCAAGTACCAGTACGAACACTGCCGCAAGTACCAGGACAACGTTCCTTGTGTTGCTGCTCGCGGAATTGCTAAGCTGCTGCTGCTTGATCGCTGTCACTGCATTCGTAAGGATGGCCATCCTTTCGGTGTCGGTGGATGCATTGAGCATCGCAGCCTGGAGGTTGTTCTTCTGCTCGTTGGTCAGCAATGAATAGTACTGCTGGAACTCTGCCGCATCAACCGCCTTGCTTTTGGTGCCACCGATACCAAGCCCGCCAAACAGCGAACTTGTAACGGCACCTACAAAGTCGCCGCTGAACAGTTTGGTGAAACTGCCCGACACCTGCGAAGCCTTGCCACTGATCAGTTGTTCGTAGCCCATAATTGCCTATTTCTTGAACAGGATGATAAGGATAATGACCAGCACGACAACACCTGCAATGATGCCTATTATCAGGCCCGTATTGCTTTTCTTTACCGGTGCAGCAGATGTGGCACTGTTCTGTGCGGCACTGCTGTATATCGTGGGCGGCACGGTTGTGCCTGCACTGTCCACGATGGGTGCCTGGTTGCCCTTTACGGCACCTATCAGTCCACCAAGCCCGCCCGATCCGAGCAACAGTCCTGCCCAGTCATAGGCATTGTGCTGGTTGCTTGCGGCCACCGGTGTGTCCGTTCCACCGCCAACGTCACCACTCCAGTAGTCATCGGAAGGGTCACGTTGCAGCGTGGGTATGAAACTTGTCTTCATGTTACCTTTTTTGCGTTGATGATGAATTGTGTTGCCTACTCTGTTGCTGCCCCTTCGGTGCCGTCTTTCTGGCCAGTGCCATTATCTGTTGCCTGTACCGTTGGGCCTGCTGCAGCACCTTCTTTTGTATCGGTGCCGATAGCAGCAACAGGTGTTTCGCTGTCATCATCAACAGTGACATTTTCCAGGTCACTTGCTTCGACGTTCTCGGCCAGCTTGCTGTACTGTGCCTGTACCAACAGGTCGATTGCATGGCCCCTTACCGTATCGTTACCGTCGTTCCTTAGCCTTGCCATGATAACGGCCAGCTTCTGGAAAACTGCTGCACGCATGTCCGGGCTTGCACCTTTCAGGTACTCCAACAGTTTAAGCAACTGGTTGGTAAGGTCTGGTTCCGAAGCAATGTCGTTGGTCACTGCAAGTATGTTCAGTGCCCTGCCCAGGTTCTCCGAAAAGAACGCTTTCAGGTCATCGTCCCAATGCCCAGGGATTATTGCGGTGAGCACGTTTACGAACTTGCTGTCGATTGCTTTTTTTAACTGTTGCACAAACTCAATTGCGGGCGTTACGTTATCAACTACCCACTTGTCAAGGCTACCGCCAAAAAGGAAATGCAGGAAGGAACCGAGCATCCTGAAGAATTTTTTCATGTCTATTTGTTTTTAAGTGAATTTTTTATTTTGATGAGGTTCAGTACCAGGGCCGTCGCCCCTACAGAAGCAGTGATGAAGAACATCACATCGGTCTTTGTGACCAGTGTTATCTTCAGCAGTACGGAAGTGGACAGGAACCCCATTATGCTTTTGTAGTGCATAGGGTGTTTTTTGCAGGGTTTACAGAAAAGGGCAATAGGGTATGACCGTATTGCCCTTTGGCTATGTATAACTTTTTGTTGCTCTTAGGAGCTGATTATTCCCGCAGCCATTGCCGCATTACCCAGCTTCCAGGGTATTTCTGAAGGGTTGAAACAACCGCCCCAATAGATGCCCAGCGTGGTCACCACATCAACGGGATCGCCACCAACCTTCGCACCTGGTATCACCAGTGTGGTTTCCGTGTCGTCATCGAACTGCCAGTTCGGTTTCTTCACGTTCAACAACTTGTCGTTGGTGTAGTTCGGGCTCTTGAAGGAACCGATCACCAGCTGTTCCGGTGCAGGGTCGCCGTCAAGGAAATTCTTGTTCTGGATCACGATGGCCTGTGACAGCTGCTGCACATGCGTGCTTTCCACCTGTATCCACTGCACACGAACGGGGCGTTTTGCAATCCATGCAAGCATCTCGGCAACGGTCTTGCTGCCTGTGGCTGCACATTTAAGGTCAGAAGCCCCAACTGAATAAGGAATGTTGCCGTCGCGGATGACACGGGTTGGAACAGGGTTCATGTAGCCCGGTGTCAGGTAGACCTTTTGGTCAACACCGGTACTGTTCGTGATGGTAAGGCCGAAGAACCTTGTATTGGCGAGGGATGCTTCGTTGCTGAACACCTTTGCGTCCCCGAAGTCCATCAATAGGTTTGCGATACCGCCGTTGTTACCGCTACCTGTAGTTGTTGCTGGATACATATCTGAAAAATTGAGGTTTTGTGAATGAATATTTATTTGGTGGCATTGTCCGCAATCGTGTCTGCCGGCTGGTCTGCCTGTAGGCTGTTTGCAGTTGCCTTGCTAACTACTTTTTTTTTGAACCCAGTGCGAGCTTGTTGCCGGTGTCGGTGCCATCGGCAGCAACAACCTTAGCGGACTTCACTACAATGATTGACACTAGAACCATCAAGGCGAGCAACAGGAAAAGGTTTGCCCATTTGTTCGTAAAAAACATAAGATGAATTTTTGAGGTGATGAATGATTTGCACCGTGAAATTGCATCGATACATCAACGCTGTTGGTGTTGATGCATGGCAAACACATGCAAGCATTTGTTGTTGTGTTTTTCCGCTCCAAAGTGCATGGTTAAAGGCGGGTCCGGGCAACAAAAAACCGCCCCTGTCATAGGGCGGTCAACCATTACAATAACAATCAACATGAACAAAAAAAATTATGGCTCCCCGAAAATCTGTATGAGTTCCTGCACTACCTGTGGCGGCAGCACACGCCTGTTACGGTCAATGAAAGGCTGCAACAGTTCCTTTGCTTTCGGGTTGATCTCCACCCAGTAATTGAACACTTCCAGCCTCACACTGTAGTACATGGCAAGGCCTGTCCGTGTACTGGGCAATATGATTGGTTTTGGGGCTGTCATTCATTGTCGTATATCACTTCGCAATAGTGCTGGTCAGGGTTGCTGTTGATCTTCACGGCCCTTTCCTTTATCGTCCTGAAATTGCCGTACCTGCCTTTGAGGTCGGCTTCATGGTCAACCGTCTTGAACAGGAACATGAAATCATAGTTCATACCTATATTTCTGGGGACGACCGATAGGTAGTGGTACATGAAAACAACATCGTTTTTCAGTTGCCTGTGATTCAGTATGAAAGCTATCCATTTTTTTGATGGCTTGTCGGCAACAAATTTTTGTGCATCATCCAGTATAATCACTGTATTGGTGACATATATGTTCAATATATAAGCTACTTCTTCGATCTGGTCACTGTCGGTTAGCCATACCTGGCATTTCCTACCCTTATGTTTTTTCAGTTGCTCCAATGTCAGTAAAGGGTATTCGTCTTTGGGGTATGCCGGATGGAACCCGGTGTTTACAACAACGATTTTCTTACCGGTCTTTTTTGCAAATTCCAGTACGATTGTCGTCTTGCCACTGAACTTCTTGCCAATGGCCAGTATCGAATAGTTCCTATTACCGTCATCCCTCATGTTACCAGGCTAAGTGTTTACCAATGTTACCACCGATGCCCAGGGCTATGCCTGCCATCATGAAAAACTCGTCAGGTATCTTGCCGTAGTTCTTGATGACCATTTTTTTCATGCCTGGTCGTATCATGTCCTTTATGGAATCACTGAACGGCAGGGATGCAAGGAAATCCTTTACAGTGGTGTCCACATCAAGCAGCTGGGCTTCCTTGCCCGTGTATTCCACTGTTGCACCCTGCTTCTTGTTTGCATTGATATTGGCGAGCAGTTCCTTCAGTTTGGCTGAACCATTTTCGTCAATTGATGCAATCCTTTTCTTTTTTTTCTGGTTAGCTGCAATCTCGAAACATACCTGCTGCACGCCGTCAATCAGTGCTATGGCACTCGTGGTTGTGGTTTCTATATAGTCCTCATCCAGTTCAACCGTTGACACATTGGTGCCTTCCTGACCAGTTGGCTGACTGTCCATTTCTTTCGGTTGTGGCTCAACAGTTTCTTCCGTACGCTTGCCTATACTGTCCATCACGTCGGCAACGGAGCTGTGCCTTTCTGTTACTTGGTCCGGGTTCATGCTCATGGTTACAGGTCTTTATATTTAGCAATAACTGGCATCATGTTGTTGATGAACGAATAATCACTGGTATCGCCACTCAGTACACTTTTTATTATACCGGGCATCTTTGCGGTTATTGATGTGACCATCATGAACTGGTTCTGTTTGACGATCTGGCCGTCCTTGTACATGCCCAGTGTCTCCACCACCTTCAGTGAGACATCCTTAATTGTTTTCAGGTCTGTACGCATTTCTGCATTGTCCTTCTGCAACTGTAAATAGTTTGTGGACAGGTTCTGTAGCAGTCCAATAAGTATAGGCGAAAGTGTTTTCAGTTCCCTACGTACCACTTCCTTTTCTTCATCGGGCAACGAATTGAAAAGTTCTTCCTGTGTCATTGTTTCTACTTGCATCTTGGTAGTTTTATTTGATCGAATTTTGTGTAGTAACCGTTTTTCAGTAGTGCAGGGCTGTAATCATCGGGGACGGAAAATGAAACATCTTTGCCCAGGCCAGTAACAGCCTTGTAGTTGATGGCAAAGTCAATGCACTGCTGCACGAAATGGCTTGCATTGGTTGTCATCCCTGCATCTATCCTCGCATCCATTACCTGCCTTACCTTTTCAGCGGATTCGCCGTTGAAATTGGTTGTAAGTATCAGCCTTTCACCTGTAGGCGGTTTGCCTGCACCGGCATGTCCTACCTGTAGCACTGTAACAGGTTTGCGTTTGCCCTTGTTTTCAGGTGTAACTATAGTTTCAGTAACTGTAGCAGTTCCCTTGTCCGCTTCACCATCATTTTCTACAATTGTATCGTCTGTGCCTTCAACTGTTACAGTCGCTTTGGTATGCGTAGTGAAATGTTCTTCATACAAAGCCCTGATTTCTTCATCTGTAACTGCGGCACCTTCCTGTAATATGCCCCTGTCAACAAGTGTCTGCTTCAGTTCTTCAACTGAAATGACAGTTACTTCTTCTGTAGTGCCTGTGGATGGTTCGCCCTGCGGCTTGTCTTTGTCGAATTGCATAAGTGAAGTGTTGTGAAAACCAAAATTGCAGGCATGGAATGAGAATAAATTCTCAATTTTTGGCAGTGCATTTTTTGAAGGGAAGGGAGCGGGAGTTTTATCCAACGGTAAAAAAAACAGCAAAAAAAGCTGAACGACTTTTCATTGTTACAATTGTTACATTGTTACAACGTTGATTCACAGTAAGTTAGGGTGTAACAATTTGTAACAATTAACATACTTGTTACAAAATTAATATGAACTGTAAACCAATGATTTAGTAAATATGTATTTTAATGTAAACCGTAAATAACTAGAAACCAGTACTGTAACAATCTGTAACAATGGGAAAGGGTGATTGTTACGCTTAACTGATTGGTTTTTAATGCTGTAACAATTGTAACAATTGTAACAGTAGTTTCTTCAATAAAAAATGCAAGTTTGCAGGATGGGTTATACAATGCATAACAGGCGGTTTGACGTGGAAACTTCCGCAGGCGTTTACTGGGTATATGAATACACTAACAATGTGGGGAGTGAATACGCTTGTCACGGCCCCAAAATGGAGGTAATATACCTTAGCCATTCGCAGGGTGAATGGTACCACAATGGCAAGGGACTGGAAGGCCTGGAAGCGGAACTGGCAGCCGCAATAGACGCACAAAAAAAATAGCTGTAGCCAACGCTACAGCCATTCCTTGTTAGTCACTCAATTACCTTTACTAGCCGTGCCAGTTCATGCAGGAAATACAGGTCGGCCCGGATGGCCTCCTCCAGGTCCACTGCGGAGAAGTGCACGCAGTGGTTGTGAACGTTGATCAGCCTTTCGGACAGCCCAGGTACCGACTGGGCAAGTTCCTGTATTGCCTGCAACGCATCTGTTTGTTGGTGCATAGGTTTTCAGATTGGGTTACAGGTTGAGCAACTGAAATTAATATTAAATAATAAAATGAATTGTTATAGTACCAATAAAAAAGCCATTGCGGTATCAACGGCTTAACTGCTTTAAATGCTATTCAAGTTCTTCGACAAGTTCCGCCAGCTGTAGCAGGAAATACAGGTCCGTCCTGATTGCTTCGTCAAGGTCAACGGATGAGAAATGCACGGCATTGTTGTATGTTTTGTAATGAATAAAAATTAGTTGTAAGTATTACATTTTCATGAAGCAAAGCCAGTGAGTCTTTCCCCTTCCTGATGTATGACCAAATAATGGCTCCTTTTGTATGGCATGAAGCAATTTTGAGAGTTTTACATCTTTATCATGCCACTTAAAAATCAAAACCCCATTGGGCTTTAGAACTCGAAAACTTTCATTAACAGCTAACCTTAAATCTGTTTCCCATGTAGGCAGTAACTGTCCGTATTTTTGACCCAAGATTGTGTTATATCCTAGCCATTTACTATGCGGCGGATCAATTACTACCATGTAAAAGCTTTCATCAGCAAAAGGCATTTCCCTAAAATCTGCAACAACGTCAGGCATCACAGTAGTTTCATCACCATATCCAGCAGAAAAAACCCCTGACCTTATATCAGCAAAAAGAACGTTTTTATTATTTTTGTCAAACCACATCATTCTTGACCCACAACAGGCATCCAATATTTTTTTACCCGATTGGACTTCTTTTAAATTGTGCACTCCCATAATTATTTGTTGTTGAATTTTTGGAATACTTTTTTGAATGCTTTCATGCTCGGCAAGTCCAAAGCCGTCACACGGATTTTGCCTGCGATACAGTAGAAACTAACACCATCAACTTTCGCTTTTCTTATTGCGGCACACAGCTCGCAAAACCTGCCAGAATCGAAAGGGGCTTCATAGTTCCTTACAGTTGAAGGGCGATTGAGATGTTTTAAAAATGGCATGCTGACTGTTTTTATGATGGAATTTGATGCAGTTGAAAATGTGCTCGGCCATAACCGGCATTACGGCGTTGCCGAATCCATGAATCCAAAAATTGTAGAAGGGAACGACATCACCTCTTGATATAGCAGTAACGTTTCTGAATCCGTTAGCCCTGCTAGTTGACAGTGATATAAAAGCCTCTGTTGGTGCCCACGTCCTAGATATGCCAAAAGAGCCTGGTGGTCGGAGTATTGTGTCCCAGCTTCCGCTGCACATGGGGTACGCAACAATGAATAGCCTTGTACGCTTTTGGGGATAGCCAAACTGGGAGCCTGATAGACAAATCCATTCCGCATCGTACCCCGCTGCGGATAGGTCACACAGGATCGTTTCCATTCCCATTCCAGGCTTAAGCAGCTCTGTACTGTTTTCAATGATGACGTTAGTGGGTCTAGTTGCCCGAACAACGTCCATGCAGTTGTAATAGATACTGCTTTTTCCACCTTCAAGTCCCTTTTTCTTTTTTGATTTGTTGGCAATGGAGATGTCCTGGCAGGGGAATCCGAAAGAGAGAACAGAAGCATGTTCTGTGGGTGGGTCTGTGACAACATCTGTGTACTGTTTTGCATTTGGGTAACGTTTCTTTAAATAAGCCCTGCAATTGGCATCTATTTCGCAGTTGGCAATGTTCGTGAAGCCTGTTGCTTCCGCTGCTTCATCGAAGCCGCCAATGCCTGTGCAAAGGCTTATGTGGGTTAGTTCGTTCATAGGGTAATTATGCCTAGTCGTTTTTCAAAAAATGGGCATTGCATGGCACTGTCGTTCGCCTTTATTTTTTTGTGGCCGTATGAAGTGCCACGTTGCGACTGCTTGCGGCAGTACCGGGTATCGTTGTACTGGTGCCTGTAGCAATGCATACAGTTCTTGCAACGCATGCCCTTTGCGGGCTTCGGCTTTTCAGCCGGTGGCATTTCAAAAAGATTGTGCTGCTGAAACATCGGAAACTGTTTTTAGTAGATGTGTATAGTTGTGGCCGTTTGTGTAGTTGACCTGCTTTTCGACTTGCATTTTGCCTACCAGCTTTATTTCAAACATCTTGGTTTTCAGTAGCGGGTGCAACAGTACAAGATGGCCGTCTGACATACGGTTAAAGAACCAACGCCCTGACCTTGTACGGATGAATTTTGGAGAAATGCAACGCATTGTTTTTTTGAGGTCATCAAAGCCACGGCAATAAAAAAAAATATGGTCGCCACTCTCCTGAAAATAGAAAGAGTCTTTGGGCTTAGTTGCCTTAACTAAAAAGTATTTCATGGTAACGGTATTTGAAAGTCCATGTTTTCCAATAGTATGATTGACAATTGCTGGGTGTCCCAGTCGATGGCTCTGCCACTGTACATATTGGCGATCATTGCAATGGTTGTTTCCTTGTCGAAACCAGTATCCTGGTAGCAGGTGAACTCCGGCAACTGGTCAATCTTGCAGTTGCGTATAGCAATGATCTTCGCATCGATCTTGTAGTCGTTGTTTACAATGATCCTGTAGAAACTGCCTACACGGTATTTTGCATTGTTGCACAGCCGTATCGTTGTAAAGAACCGGCAACGGGTCTTGCCGTTGTAGTTATGCACAAAACCGATGTCACCGGCGAAGTGGAACCTTGGTTGTTGAATGAAGGGCATGGCTGTAAGTTTATCGTTCAAGTTCAATGATCTCAACACCTGGAAAATATTGTTCAATTTTCTTGGTGCTGGCCAAATTGCTTTGCACGGTCAGGATGAAATGTGTATCGTAATGTTCGATTTCCTTTAGTGACCTGGCAAGTGCCTTTAAGTGTTTTGGGCTGACATCATCAATCTCTATAATGCCGCTTTGGGATGCCTGCATTTTAATGATTGTGGAAAGGCTGATAGTGTAAGGTTTCTGCCCCTTTAGGATTTTGTTTGCAAGGGTGGTCTTGCCTGAACCCTGCTTGCCCCGGATAATCTGTGTAATCATATTGATCATTGTTTTGTTACTTATTCTGTTGCTCCCATAATTCCTGTAGCCTTTGTATGGTAGCCGGTGTGGTCACTTCATAGAAATTCTTTGCAATTTTTTCCTTGAATATGCTGCCGACCTTTATGTACTTCCGCTGGTCCAGTACTATTGTATCGTTGATGCTGTCATTGCTCACGAATGCATTAGCCTGCACGGCCTGTATGGCATTTTTGGGGGTCGGTGGTATAATACCGGTGCCAGTGTCCACGGGATCGCCGTCTGCAAAATCATTCCTTTCAAAGCTGTAGTATGTGCCGTGCCATTGCATGGAAATTGCTTCTATGCTGATACCGTTGGCTGTTTCCTTTTCTACAAGCCGTGGGTAGCTGATACGGTAACTGGGCTTGCTTTTGTAGCCCATCTTGTGCAGGCATTCCGTTACGTAGTTAGGTGCAAACTTTCCTTTCAGCAGGTCCTTGACTATTGCGTGCATTGGCATGTTTATGACCAGGTATTCCGTTGCATTGAACAGGTCCTCCAATGCGATACGCAGCAGCTTTTCAACTGTGGGCTTGCTGTTGTCCATGATGTTCTGCAATGCCTGCGTCCGTAGCAACCTTGTTTCAAACCAGTGGCGTTCACGCCTGGGGCAAACAATTTCACGGCGGCTAAGGAATGACAGGAAAGCATTTGCTTCTTCACGCAATGTTTCCAGCAGGTCGACATTGCGTTTCTTTACGGTGGGTACCTCTATGATCCAGAAGCGTATTTCCTTTTCATCTATGTAGGCGAAGTTCCGCACGTTGTTGCTGTTCAGTACGAACTTGCCAAAGAAGGGCACTTTCTTCTGGTCCTTGCCCTTGCCCTCATCAATCGTGAAACTGCTTGTGCTTAAAGCCTTCACGCGTTCAAGCACTATCAGCTTGTCGATCTTCGTTTCGTCAACGCCTATTATCAGCTTTCCGTTCCAGTGCCTGTTGAACTTGTTCTCCAGGTCCTGGTTGCCGATCACGATTGCATTTTCTGCAAACAGTATGCAGAGCCATTCAAGGAACTTGGTCTTGCCCGTCTGCCGCTCCTCGCTCACGGGGCACAGGATGGGGAGTATCTGCGTGGGGTACCTGAAAAGTATGGTCAGGTAGTCAAGGCCCATTTCCCAGCGTTCTATCTCATGGCCTGGTGAAAGTTCTATTTTGTCTTCTCCGAAAATATGCTTAAGGAAGTCGATGCTGTTGCTGTAGTCGCCTTCTTCCAGTTCATGCGGCAATGGTGAATAGCGGTTGTAGAAGCTGTCGATCACGGGCTGGAAATTCACATGGTTGGGTATGTTCACGAACCCCTTGTACTTCTGTATGTGCTTGAAAATATCGTTGCCGAAATCGTCCTTTATAGTGGCCTTGTCCCGTGCATCCAGTATGTCGTAATAGTTGCCCAGGTGGTCCGGCACACGCTGTTTCTCATAGTAGGTATCGCCTACACGTATGTAGCTGCTTGCATCCTTCGGTATCTTGACCAGGCACCTGTGTTCCTTGTCATTGTATTGGTAAATAGAACCATAGTAACGGAACTCCCGGTCCTTTATCTCCGGGCGTTTCTCAACATGGAACGAGTAGAAATTGTTCACGTCGTCAAGGAAGAAATATTTCCTTACCCTGCTGGTGCCGAACGTTATCTCAATGCGGAAGGTGTATGTGAGCTGTTCCCTTTTCTTGTCGAAACTGTTGAACTCTTTTGCAATGGCCTTCGTTTCTTCAGGGAGGGCACACAGCAGGTCATCCAGCCCTTTGGGGTTGCCTTCCAGGTTGTCGCTGTCGATGTGGGCAAAATACCGCTGCACGTTGTCCAGCTTGCTGGTAAGGTCATAGAAAGTGGATACGGAGCTGAAGAAACCGTGTGGACGTAGTGAGAGGTTCGGTACAACGTCCTGCACCTTACCGTCAACTGTTTCTTTCCATTGTAGTTCCTTGCCGGTAAGGTTGCGGCAGTCACCATCCGTAAGCCATACCAGGCGTTCATAACCGCATGCTGTTATAAGCCGTTTGATGTCGCCGTGCAGTTCCCCTGTTTCCCTGTCCTTAAGGCAGGTGATACTGGGTAGCCCTACACAGTCTATACCGTGCATACAGGCCTTGTATGCCTTGAAATAACCCTCGGTGAGGTAAAGCACTTCGGACTTTATTTTCTTCTCAAATTTGGCCACCAGTTGCGGCGGGAAGAAGGGCACAACTGGTTCGCCCTTTGGCATCAGGTACTTTATGATGCTGCCGTCCTTCTTTTCATGCGGTTCGTACAGCCTGGTTATCCTATAGGTCTGGTTCTTCCACCGGCTGCCTTCCTTGCTGTACGTGATCAGCAGCCTGTCCAGTGTATAGGCAAGTATGTCGATGCCCTTGTCACTGAGCGTGAAAATGGAATGTTTCACAAGCACGTTCTTCAATGTGCCCGGTTCCGTCTGTAGTATCTCTATGCTGTTGTTGGAGCTGTCGATACCGAGTGACTGCATGCGGCTGTTGAAATACTCCTCAACAGGGTTCGCAGCCTTCACCGGTGCCGGTGTATCTATCAGCAGCTTTGCTTCTTCCGTAGTTTCTATGGGCTTCTTCTTTGGCATCGTTGGGGTTTATTTGCCTGGTGCGAAATGCTGTATCAGTTGCAGGTCCGTTTCCTGCGTTGTTTCCCTTAAATACTCCCTTACCTCGGTGCATTTAAGGGCAATGTTCCTGTACATGGCCAGTTGTGCATCGGTCATGCGTGGGAACTTCATAGAGGCCTGTATGGGTTGCGTGTCGTTCTGCAAGTGCCTTTGGCATTCATTGAAAAGGCACTCCAGGCCCTTGTAGAAAATGCACCTTAGTTTGGTGGGTATCGCATCTATTGCCAACTGGTCAATAGTCAATAGCATTTCTGTTGTCTGTGCATCCATAGTTTTATTGTTTAGGTCTTTTGAAGTAAAAAGTGATTTTGGTATAGCCACTAGCGGTTGTTTTTGTAAAAACTGAAACCAGTTCCCACCCTTCCTGGCCCAACCTGTTCAACAGGTCATCTTGATCCACTGTAACCGAAAATGATACATGTATTTTGTACTCCCATTGCTGCATAGAAAAGTTGTTTAAAGTGTTAGTCAAAAAGTAGCCTGTCCTCTGTGAAGATGTTGCCTTGCAGTTCCTTTCTACTGTTGTAGCATTCGTACCTTACCCGGAACTCTATAGGGGGCTTCTGTATCGCTATCTTGACAAAGGCATTGACTGTCCTGTCGTCCGTGTAGACTGTCCTGACAAACTCGTAACTATTGCAGTTGGCGTTGTATAGGTACATATTTGCAAAGGCCCTGTTCTCCCGTGGTGTGCCCAGTACAATGTCAATGATCGCCTGTGCCTGCTGCTCTGTCAAGGTTACAGTGCCGTGGCTCTGGTCGGCCATGTAGCTGATTATTTGCTGGTGCTTATGGCTCATCGTCATTGAATATTTTGGGGTTAAGGAGAATGGCTATTTCAATGGCAAGCAGGAAGGGAACCGACAATAAAAATTCAATTGCCTGCCTGGCTTTTGATGCAATTGTTTTTTTCATGGCTACTTCCATTTGATTTTGAAAAGAGCAACAACCCGCCCGATCTTAGGGTTTGGTTTTGGGTTCCACCCAACTACCTGCAATGCCTTTGACGAAGTGCAAAAGGTGCACACATAGCCATTAGAATGGTTCGTTTGGACTAGATAGTCGCAAAAATTGAATTGGCGGTTATTGAACGGGTCAACTAACTGAAGATGTCTTATTCTCATGGCCGTACTGTTTTAGAGTTTTCCAATGCTTCCTTTGCCTGTTTGAGCAGGCCCTTTGCTATTTCCAGTTTCGAGCGGAAATAGTTCCTGCGTGTGAACCTTTTTTCATTGTCCAGTTTGTCCTGCCAGTACGAAACATCATCGTGGCAGTTGTTGACGGCAATCTCCAGGTTGTCTGTTGTTATTTTCATGTTGAGTGGTTTAGTGCTTATGCGGCAAGTAGTTCAAGTAATTTGTGGGCCATTGCTTTGTAAAGGGCTTTTATTGCATCTTCCCAAGCGGTAAGGGCAGCTGCATAACATGTGGTAGGTTCGGCTGCGTAACAGGCTGCGGCTGTTGTGGCATAGTCAATGCTTTGGTCAACATAGCCAAATGCAGAAGCGACAGCGGAGTAAAGGCATAAATAATTGGCTGTCGCTAAATATGATTCTTTCAGTTGTGGAGTGGCAGCGATATAGGCATTACCGCAAACCGTTCCAGCTTGCATGATAGTTTCGAAATCCTTTTCTCGCAAAGCAGAAACCCTAAAATTGTTGCCTAGCATATCTGCTATGTCCTGAATGGTTTTTGCATCGCCAGTGTTTGCATGGTTGATCATGCCGTATTCGTTGTCAGTAAGCATCCATACAAAAAAACGGTTATAGACCCCATCTGAATGATTGCATGTTTTCATTGAACGCAGGCACCTATGCCTGAAATCCAAGTCATCATCAATGCTTAATCCCCTTGATATTTTGTCGACCATTTTTATAAGAAAGTTGTTCATTGTATAGGTTGATTGGTTAAGAGATCTTATGCTTCCAGCAGTACAAGTATTTTTTGGAACATCCTTTTGTAAAAGCCACGACCATGTACAAGAGCAGCGGCGTTGACAGCTTCGACAGAGCCGAATGCGATACATACGGCTGTAGCTATTGCACATGTGGCAGGGAAGCCATGAAAAAATGGAAAGAATTCGGGAGGGAACGAATTGGCGGCAACTGTTCTTGCTGCTTTCGCTGATAGCAAGAACTTTATACGGTCAACAGGATTTGTTAGTGATTTTTCAAGAAGGTCCGCAACGTCTTTAATTGCCATTTTGCCAATATCGCTTGTTGCAAAATTTATGACACCAAAGTCCTTGTCTACAAGTAGCCATATAAAAAACTCCTTATGGATGTTGTTCAAGTCTTTTCCTACAGGAACCGAAGTGATGAATGCGGTATTGAAAAAGTCGTAATCGCTATAACACATTTCTAGAGAAATCCTGTGTACGAGGTTTGAAAGTTTTTCTGGTACACCCATTTTCCGATGAATTAAATTGATATAGTCCATGTGCCTTTATTTAATGATTAAGAAAAAATTTGCTGTGAAACAATCGTGTTCAATGGCTCGTAAATGAACTTCCTGTAGGCTTCGGCAATGGTGTCCGTTTCCGCTTCCGTGAGCGGGTTGCATTGGTTCATCTTCCTGTAGTAAGTGGATTGGCTCCACCCATTGTTCTCCATTATGTAGTCCTTCGCCTTGCGGTACGCACCAGCATACTTCTTTATTGCCTGTATGGATTCGTTGTTCATGTAGGGTTGGTTTAACTGTGTGGGTTGCAACTGAAACATTCTTCTGAATGGGTGACCATCAGGTAACTGACATTGCCAGTTGTCTTGTTCTTCCTTCTTTTCATGCCACCTTTCAGTAGGTCGGCAACTTTAATTTTCAGCTTGTGGCCGGTGTGGTCAATGTCGTTGCATCCACATTTGCAGATGTTGTGGTAAATGATGTTTTTTTCTGTTACTGGCCTTGACATGCTAACGGTTTTTATGGGTGGGAAAAAGAGGTGGCAGCTTCAACACTGCCACCCGGCCAACAACTAACCATTGGTGGATTGTGTGGGGGTATAAACAGCTTAGGTGGCAACAGTTTTCTTCTTTAACAAATCCTTGTGCTGCTGCGTGAACAGTTGGCTTTCGGTTTGCATCTGGAAAAATTCTAAAACCGAACCGATGATCAAATGGTTGATGCTAGTTGCATTCCCAGCAGGTATCTTAAGCCAATCTTGTACTGTTCTAATGTTCTTCGATTTACAGTGCTTCTGTAAATCTTCCACGCCTTGTTTAATGTTCAATTCGCCATAGCTGTTACGCAGTAGTTCAGCTATACGGTACTTGGGAAAATGCGAAACTGTTTGAGTGTTGCTCATAACGGAGTGGTTATTTATTGTCTAAATCTGAAAGCTGGAAAGTGTAGTACTGTCTGTGAAAGATTACATTGAGAATAGAGCCGTCTTCCAATATTCTAGGGTATTGTAAGCGTGCCATATAATAACTGAGCCTGTAGCCCATTCTGTGAAGTACAGCGGCAACATCAGGTTGGGCCTCTCGGTTCAGTCCAATTGTGGACGTTATTGCATCAAGTGGCATTTTTATTTCCGTGACACCTGATTTCTTGAACAGTTCCGCAAAAGCCTTTTCCAGTAGCTTCTCAATACTTGCAGTTCCTGTTACATGTGTGGAAGTTGTTGCTTTCATGTTGATTAGTTGTTTAAGTCGTTAATATGAAACAGGATACCGCAGCCATAGAAACGGACAAAAGAATAGCCGCCATGCCTTTCTTTTTTAGGTACGCTATGTGAAGATGTTTCGTGTAGTGTATATCCGAGGGAGATCAGAAAGTCTTTGACTAGTGTGTACTGAAACTGATTGTCCAACAGATCCCCTACAATTGATTCGAATGGGACAAATAAGACCTCTTTGCCTGTTGCCTTAAACAACTTCAATAAAGAGAGTTTCAACGCTGGCTCTAATCGGTTCCTGACTTGGTCAAGAGTTAGGATTGTTGGTTTCATTTTCCTTACGTATTAAAAAAGTGAATTAAAATCGTTCATGTCTTGGGGTCAGCTTACCGATGTGTTTGCGGCTGGCATCTGGTAAAGTTTTAAATTGCACCGACTGCGTTTTTGTAGTCGGGTGAATAATTGCTTATGGATGTAAAAATGTAGAAATGATTTTACAAAAACAAGTAATTGACTAATTATTTTTTCAAAAATGAATACTCCTGGGGAAAGAATTTTATACTTTATTGATTCTAAGGGCTTTGGCGAGAATAGGAAAGGTAAAAGTATGCGAGCTTTTTATGCATTAGTTGATATACCAAATGGTAGTTTTAAAGCAGACAGGGCTGTTGGTTCTGATAATTTGTCAAAAGTTTTTGACAAATATCCTGAATTGAATATGGATTGGGTAATAACAGGAAGAGGCAAAATGTTGTTGGAGTCGGCCGCAGAAAGTGCAATTGCTGTAGAAAAAAACAATTATGGGTTGAACTTAATAGACAAAACAACAACTGAATTAACCATGATTGCTTTAATTAACCTTACAGACGCTCACAGACAGTTAAGCGAGAGTAATAATACTTTAGCTAACAACAATAAAGAGTTAATAGAATTAGTAAGAACAAATTCAAAATAAAATTTATGGAAATCAAAACAGTAGAAGAAAGGGCAATGCGACAAGCCACAATGACAGCTCATTTTTATTTACAAGAAGCAGTTAAACATATCGACTCTGTTTTTGGTGCAAACTATGCAAAATTACACCCGGAATTAGTAACGGCTTTTTTAAAAACATGTGCTGCAGATAATCATACAATGTTAATTTATGATGGCATTGAGAGAATAAAAACCGCATTACATGCAATAGCCGAATCGATGGAAAACACAAACTAGAGAACTAGTACACAGACCATGATATACCACGTAAGGACTTGGGAAACAATTGCAAGGAGGACTCCCTTCCTCACCGCAACAAAGTCCCTGTCAATATATTGATGGGGATTTTTCTTTTCTATAATTATCCTATCTCAGCAGTTGCACCCGTTTTCATAAATACCCAATAGCCGCAATAATACAAGGAATTGCAAAAACTATATTGCATTGCGGAATTGCATGGTTAAAAAGGCTGATGCCTGCATCCATCTACAAATCATTTTTAAAACGGGTCATCATGAAAAGAATAATGTATTCATTACTGATTGTGTTGGTACTGGTTTCGGCAATCGTACCATCTACCCAAAAGAAAATTGCATTGATTGTTGCTATTGCCGAATATCCCGAAGGCGGCAGGTGGCGTAACCTTAGCTCCATGAGCGACCTGCGTTATGTGAAATCGGCATTGATAAAATCGGGCTTTGCCAACAACGATATCGATACACTTGTTAACCAGAACGCAACCAAAAAAGGTATCGTTAAAGCTTTGGATGATTTATACAATAAAGTAAACGAAGGTGACATTGTCTACTTCCAATTCTCCGGTCATGGCCAGCAGATACAGGATGACAATGGCGATGAAACAGATGGCTATGACGAGGCATTGATCTGCTACGATGCGGCAGCAACATACGACCCCGTAACCTATCATGGCGAAAACCATTTGCGTGATGACTTGCTGGGTGAGAAGCTCAACAAAATCAGGAAGAAAATCGGACTAAAAGGTAGCTTGGTTGTCTTGATAGATGCCTGCCATTCTGGAACAGCAACCAGGGATGCAGGGATTAAACGGGGAACGGAAATTCCATTCCAGGAGCCGGGTTACAAACCCAACATCAAGATAGACCTGAACCACAATCCTGAACAAGGCATGCTGGAAGGTTTCACAGAAGGTATGGGCACCATGGTAGTGTTCAGTGCCTGCAGCCCCAACCAACCCAATTACGAAATGAAGGATGCCGAAAAACAAGGTGTCGGTTCTTTGTCCTACGCCTTTGCAAAATCCATTGCCGACCTGCCGGCAGAAAGCAATTACAATGTGCTCTTCCAAAAAATGAAGGCAATGATACAGGGCGAAATTGCTACACAGGTGCCCATGGTGGAAGGCAACCTGGACCTCGAAGTATTTGGCGGTAAGTATATACCCAAACCAGAAATCATTGCCGTGGAACAACGGTTCAACAATGCATCCAATAAATACAACGATACCACTTTCGTCATTAACCAAGGCGAACTGAATAGCCTTACCAAAGGCACCACGTTAAAGATCTATCCAGTTGGCAGCAACGAAGTATATGCCGAAGGCATAATAACACAGGTAAGCAGTTTCCAGAGCATTTGTACCAGTAGTAAACATCTGCAAAAAAATGTGGCTTATGAGGTAAAGGTAGATGAAGCAAGCAATGGCGATTTCTCTGCCGCAATACTCATACAGAACAACGACATGAAATCCAAAAAGGCCAGTATGTTGGAAACATCCATCAAAGAGCTGATGAAACCTTACCAGTTTTTGAGCCTTAGCACAAACCCGGATTATACAATGGATATTTCCAAGGCAGCAACTGGTGGATACACCATCAGCCTGTTGGAAAAAGGCGACAGTGTGCGTTATGTAAAAACCGTTACGGATTCCCTATCGCAGGATGACTGGAAATATTTTCTCAATGGCATTAAACGCAGTATGCGTGTAAAATACCTACGCAACATGACCGATGGTGGTGCCTTTGCAAAAGACATAAAAGTGGAGATTGTACCCAAAGCTGCCACAAAAACGCAAGGCGAAATTATTTTAAGACCGGAAGATGAATTTGAAATACGGATAACAAACACCGGCATGCAGGATTATTATTATACTGTGATAGACATTATGCCCGACAACGATATGAAAATATTGCTGCCCGATGACAGCAAAGAAGCATCCGACTACGTAATTCATGGAAAGGAAAGCATACCCATTGGTGCAATTTCTGTGGACAAGGGCACGCCCAACGGAAAAGAAATGTTCAAGGTAATCGTAACTAAAGTGCCCATGGATTTAAGGGGTGTTGTAAACAGGACAAGAAGCCGTGGCACACCCATGAGGGGCATGGAACAAATGATGGACGACCTATATAAAGACGGTAACGACCAACGTGCAACCCGCTCATCTATGGGCAGTGTAAAAGTAGATGAGGTAGGTGTAATGTCCTGTGGCTTTACAGTAAGAAACTAGTCCCAAAATTTCCCCCACTATATCAAAGCCCCGGTAACAATGTTATCGGGGCCTTCTATTGTTTACTGTTAAACCATTCATAACGTGCTACGGTATCAGCCTGCTTATCGGTGAAATAGGGCTTGCTACCGAATATGCCCATTACTGGCACCTGCTTTGAAATATACTCATCAAACAAAATTGATTTTATGAAAAAGTTATTCGCAAGCACATTAATGGTTTTGGCTTTGATCATGTATAAACCATCCCAGGCACAGATAAGCGTGCAGATAAATATTGGCGACCAACCAGAATGGGGACCTACAGGTTACGACCATGTGGACTATTATTATTTGCCTGACTATGATATTTATTATTATGTTCCCAAACATCAATTCATATATAGTGACAATGGCAGGTGGAGGTTCACTACATCTTTGCCTGCAAGGTACCGTTCGTTCGATTTTTATAACGCCCATAAAGTGGTTATCAACGAACCCACACCTTACCTGAACCACGATAAGTACAGAATAAAATATGCAAGTTTCAAAGGTAAAAGGGACCAACAAAACATTCGTGACAGCCACGAAGACAGGTACAAAGACCATTGGAAAAAAACAGGAAGGAAACAGCCACAACCTCCACACGATAACGACAGGGATGGGAGGGGTGATAGGGGGCACCACTAACATAAACAGAACAGCCAGCACATTTATTGCTGGCTGTTCTGTTTTCAATTATTCCGTAAAGTTCAAGTCCATTTTTAATTGCTCCACAACGTTGAAAATAATGGGGCACCGCTCATAATGCATAAAAATAGTAAACAGCCTTTTGTTGAACTGTGGCAGGTGCAGGCCGGGAAACTCCCTGCAACCAGCAAAGCGGTGCGAATAAACCGTGCATTTATCATCCGATAAAAAACTGCAGGGAATGGTATTCATCAACATCCTTCCGCCATCACTTTTTTCCAAATAGGTTTCATCAAAACTTTCCCTTGTTTGCTGCAAATGTGCGGCAAGATGGCCTGCTTCTTCCTCCGTTACATTAATCATTAAACTCTTGCAACAATTGCCACAAACGGTACAATCAATTTGGGCACTAACAGTATGGTTCAGCCGGCCAATAATACTGTCAATTTCGTCACCATCCTGCTGCTGCAAAAAACTGCGGAAAACAGTATTTTCTTCCTCTTTGCTGGTAGCTATTTCGTGAATTTCCTGAAGTGATGTAACCATGAACGGTAAAGCTAGCAAGCATTTGGGGCTTTCCTCAACTTTGGCGGTATTAATTGGGAAGTTTTATCCACAATTCATTACGGCTTGTTCATAAACTGTACTTTGGCAACTTTACGGGATGGTTAGATTTGTGGGTTGAGAAAAGGGCAAGCTACCTGCCCATCCGCAAATCAATCATTGGGCAAAGTAAACAATAGTGTAATCACCATGGTTTATCAAACATGGTCAACAACGGTTTAATATTATGGCAGAACTGAAACAGACAGCTTATACGGAAGACGATATAAAGAGCCTCGACTGGAAAGAACATATCCGTTTGCGTCCGGGTATGTACATCGGTAAACTGGGCGATGGTTCCGCCCCAGATGATGGTATTTATGTACTGATAAAAGAGGTGATGGACAACTGTATTGACGAACACACTATGGGCTATGGTAAGCATATTGATTTGACCATTGAAGGCAAAACAGTAACCATACGCGATTATGGCCGTGGCATCCCTTTAGGTAAAGTGGTGGATGTGGTAAGCAAGATCAACACCGGTGCCAAATACGATAGCAAGGCATTCCAGAAAAGTGTGGGGTTGAACGGTGTGGGTACAAAAGCAGTAAATGCATTAAGCAACTATTTTAAGGTAGAAAGCTTTAGGGAAGGCAAAACAAAGATTGCAGAGTTTGAACGTGGCGTATTGACCAAAGAACACAAGGAAGCTGCCACCAAAGAAGAGAACGGAACCTTTGTGACCTTTATACCCGATGACAGCATTTTCCATAACTACAAGTTCCTGCACGAATACCTCGACAACCAGCTATGGAACTATTGCTACCTCAACGCTGGCCTTGTTATCAACTTCAACGGCAAGCGTTATGTAAGCAAGAACGGACTGCACGATTTGCTTACCCGTAAAACCAATGCAGACGAACTGCGTTACCCCATCATCCATTTAAAAGGAGAAGACATTGAAGTGGCCATATCGCACAACAACGATTATGGGGAAGACATTTTTTCTTTTGTGAATGGACAGTTCACCACGCAAGGCGGTACGCACCAACAGGCTTTCAGGGAAGGTTATGTAAAAGTGATACGGGAGTTCTTCAAAAAAGATTACGAAGCAAGCGATATACGCACCAGTATTGTAGCAGCAGTAAGTGTGCGTGTGCAGGAACCTGTGTTCGAGAGCCAAACAAAAACAAAACTCGGTTCATCCATTGTGTACGAAAACGGTCCTTCGATGAAGAAGTTTGTGGAAGACTTCTTATCGAAAGAGCTGGACAATTTCTTGCATAGAAATGCAACCGTTGCAGATGCTTTAAAGAAAAGGATCGAACAAAGCGAAAAGGAAAGAAAGGAACTGAGCGGCATACGCAAACTGGCCAACGAACGAGCCAAGAAAGCTAACCTGCACAACAAGAAGCTGCGTGACTGCCGCATACATTTTAACGACGAACCACCGGCAAAGAACAAAGAAGAATATGCCGAGATGCAGAACAGCAGCACCATTTTTATTACCGAAGGTGACAGTGCCAGCGGTTCCATAACCAAGGCCAGGAAAGTGGATACACAAGCCGTGTTCAGTTTGCGTGGTAAGCCGTTGAACTGCTTTGGCCTTACCAAAAAAGTAGTGTACGAAAATGAGGAGTTCAACCTGTTGCAACATGCACTGAACATTGAAGACGGTTTGGAAAGCCTGCGTTACAACAATATCGTAATTGCTACCGATGCCGATGTGGACGGTATGCATATACGTCTGCTACTAATGACCTTCTTCCTGCAGTTCTTTCCCGACCTGGTAAAACGCGGGCATGTATATATACTGGAAACACCTTTGTTCCGTGTACGCAACAAGCAGGAAACCATTTACTGCTATGATGAAACAGAGAAACAGGAAGCGGTAAGGAAGCTAACAGGCAAACCGGAAATAACCAGGTTTAAAGGCTTGGGTGAAATATCGCCCGAAGAGTTTGAAAGGTTCATTACAAAAGACATGCGTAAACAGCCGGTAATACTGGAGCAGGGCGACCATATACAGCAACTACTGGAATATTATATGGGCAAGAACACACCGCAACGCCAGGAATTTATTATTGGCAATTTGCGGGTGGAACTGGATCTGGTAGAGAGTTAAGTAGTGAATTGTGGTAAACAGACTTTTAGAACCAAGAAATAAAATAGCAACATGATTCATATAGTTTTTGAACAGGTAAATGTGGAAGCTTTAAGCAAGGCCTTTGAATTGGACGAAACCTTGCGTGGAGAGATTGTAGAAATAAAAGACGATTATGCTGTTGGTCCCATTGCAAATATTTATGAGACCGAAGGATACCAGCAACGCCGTGACTGGTGGAAAGAGTTGTTGGAGAACACGCCTTACAAAGAACAACTGGATATTGTAGATGATAAGCTGGCTGTGCACAACCTCATCAAAGCGTTGGATGGTGAATCAGTAAGTGAAAACGGAGATGAAACAGTCAGCGGTTCGACCCCGCTAATCTCCACACAGGAACTATGGATATGGATGGCACAGAACCAACACGATGTATGCAGCTATTATTGGTTAATGAGCCAGCTAAAAAATTATCAAGGAAAAATTCAAGTGTTGTACTTAAACAATTTGCCTTTTATTAATGAAAAAGGGCAGTTGTTTTACCCGCAGCATTTATATGAAATTCAACCCAAAGAATTTTTGAAAGCAAGGAAACTGGCAAGGCCCATTACATTAAGCGAATTTGAAGTGGATCCAGATGAATGGAAAAAACTCTGCAATGAAAATGCAGTGGTACGCATATTGGAAGGCGGTAAAAAGATCGTAAGCAAAGAAGAAAGTTTTTATGACAAGGATATCTTGAATGCCGTTACCAACCAATCGCAGAAGCTGAACAAGGTATTGCATAATATTCTAAGTAAGATGAAAATACAGACTGGTGATGTGTTTTTGGTTTGGCGTATCAATCAACTTGCACAACAGATGAAACTTGAAGTGGTAGGCGATTGGAGCAAGGGTTGGAAAGAAATGGTGGTAAAGAACTTTGGTGCAAAATCAGACGTGGAAGATGCCGAAACCGTTGAAGGATAAGTGTTTCAAAAGAAAACGGGATAAAAGGAAAATGTAGCTGTCGGCACAGCTGACACGCTTACTAAGATAGAAAGGATATAAAAATCAAATGCTCAACATTCAACATATACACCATGTAGCCATACTTACCGATAACTATGCGGTAAGCAAACAGTTCTATACAGAAGTGTTGGGTTTTGAAGTGATGGCAGAAGTGTACAGGCAAGAAAGGCAATCGTACAAACTGGATCTAAGCATTAATGGCAGGTACCAGATTGAGCTGTTCTCTTTTCCTGATTACAAAGAACGTGCATCTTTTCCCGAAGCAAAAGGGTTAAGGCATTTGGCATTTGCTGTGGAAAATGTAGAAGCAGCTTACGAGTTCTTGAAATCAAAAAATGTAGATGTGCAGACAGTTCGAGTGGATGAATTTACGGGTAAGAAGTTCCTATTCTTTTACGACCCCAATGGGCAGCCGTTAGAGTTGTATGAGATGTAGGAACTGATATGGATGGTATTCACCCTAATATAAATGGGGTGGGGTAAATACGCTTCAATAAAAGTTCAGCTTTGTTACGAACCTTGATGGGTGCGACGCCGAGAACGGTGAATTGAAAGTATAAAGCTGACTAACAAAACATAAAGGCTATAAGCTAAAGGCTTATAGCTAATCGCTAAAAAAATCTTTATAAAAGATAGGATAGAGGTATGGCAAAAGAAAAAGTTGAAAACAGGATTTACGAAAATGAAACAGGTGTACAGGGCCAGTACAAAAACTGGTTCCTGGATTATGCCTCTTATGTGATACTGGAACGTGCGGTACCTGCCATTGAAGACGGGCTGAAACCCGTGCAGCGACGCATATTGCATGCCATGAAAGAAATGGATGACGGCCGTTTCAATAAAGTGGCCAACATCATTGGCCAGTCCATGCAATACCACCCACATGGCGATGCAAGCATCGGCGATGCATTGGTAAACATGGGGCAGAAAGACCTGTTGATTGAAACGCAAGGAAACTGGGGCGATGTGCGTACAGGCGATGATGCAGCCGCACCGCGTTATATAGAAGCACGTTTGAGCAAGTTTGCATTGGATGTTGCATTCAACCCCAAAACAACCGATTGGCAATTGAGCTACGATGGCCGTAAGAACGAGCCCATTACATTGCCTATGAAATTTCCTTTGCTATTGGCACAGGGAGCAGAAGGTATTGCAGTGGGATTGAGTACTAAAATATTACCACATAATTTTTGTGAGATCATTGATGCATCCATCAAATACCTAAAGGGAAAGAAGTTTGAACTGTATCCCGATTTCCAAACAGGGGGCATGGTTGATGTGACCAACTATAACGATGGCAAACGTGGCGGCAAGGTACGCATACGTTGCATGATTGAAGAACTGGACAAGAAGAGCCTGATTATACGTGACGTGCCTTTTGGCGTAACCGTTTCGCAGCTTTGCGAAAGTATTACCAAGGCCAACGATGCAGGCAAGATCAAGATAAAGAAGCTGACAGAGTTTACAGGTAAGAATGTGGAGATACAGGTTGACCTGGCTCCTGGCATTTCTTCGGACATAACCATTGATGCATTGTATGCATTTACCGATTGTGAAGTAAGCATAAGTCCCAATGCATGCATTATTGAAGATAACAGGCCCAAGTTTGTGGCAGCACAGGACCTGCTGAAGATTTCTGTTGACAGGACAAAGAACCTGTTGCAAAGGGAACTGGAAATAAAGCTGGCCGAACTGGAAGACAAATGGCATTATACTTCTTTGGAAAAAATATTCTTTGAAGAGAAGATATACAAGGAACTAGAGCAACGCCATGCAACCTGGGACAAAGTACTGGAAGCAATAGACAAGGCCTTTCAGCCATTTTTGAAAAAGCTGAAACGTAAGGCCATTACAAGGGAAGATATTGTGAAGCTGACCGATAAGCCTGTGCGTAGGATTTACAAACTGGATATTGATGAACTGAACGAGCAGATCAAGAATATTGAAGCCGACATAAAACAGGTGAATTATGACTTGGAGCACCTGACCGATTTTGCGGTGGCCTATTTTGAGACCCTGTTAAAGAAATATGGTAAGGGACGTGAACGTAAGACCGAGATCAAACTATTTGATACCATTAAGCTGCAACAGATTTCTATTGCCAATACAAAAATGTATGCCAATAGGGAAGAAGGCTTTATTGGTACTACATTGAAGAAAGACGAGTTTCTGTTTGAATGTTCGGATATTGACGACATTATCGTGTTTACCAAACGGGGCATCATGAAAGTGGTGAAGGTGGGCGACAAAGTATTCATAGGTAAGGACATTATACATATTGCCATCTTTAAAAAGAATGATGAGCGTACTACCTACAATATGATTTATGTAGATGGGGCAAGCGGTACCAGCTATGCCAAACGCTTTAATGTTACGGGTATTACAAGGGATAAAGAATATGACTTGACCAAGGGCAGCGACAAAAGCAAAGTGCATTACTTTAGTTCCAATGCCAATGGCGAAGCAGAAGTGGTAAAGATTACCTTGAGCCCCAACTGTAGTGCACGTAACAAAGACCTTGATTTTTATTTTGAGGAACTGGAAATAAAAGGCAGGAGCTCACAAGGAAACACGGCCACCAAGTACCCTATACGTTCCGTTAAGTTCAAAGAAGCAGGCCGTAGCACTTTAAGTGGCGTGAAACTTTGGTTTGATGATGTGTACGGCAGGTTGAATAATGAAGAGAAAGGCCAATACCTAGGCATGTTTGAAGATGATAAAGTACTGGTACTTTATAACGATGGTAACTACGAAATTACCGACACCGAACTTACCCAGCGTTTTGATGCAGACAAGATATTGTTGATTGAAAAATTTGTTCCCGAAAAAATCATTACGGCAGTTTATCTGGACAACGATAAACAGCAATACAATGTAAAACGTTTCAAAATTGAAACCTCTACATTGAAATCGAAATTCCTGTTTATTAAAGAGGGCAATGGCAACGTACTAGAAGCGGTAACCACAGATGAAGAGCCGATACTTTCTGTACAAACAGGTCGTGGCACATCGGTAAGGAAAGCGAAATTCAAGATTGCCAAAATGGTGGAAGTGATGGGCTGGCGTGCCGTTGGTGCCAAACTCATGGACTTTAGCAAGACTGTTGAAATGAGTTGGGAAGAAAGGCCAAAAGAAGAGCCGACGAATCAGGCGGAATTGTTTGAATAACCTTACCGCATCAATAGGATATCCAATAAAAGCCTTGCATAGCAAGGCTTTTATTATTTAATAATCAGCTACTTTATTTTGTTGGCTTCTATTTTCCTGCCGTTTTGTAGCAGGTATAGTTTTGTTATTTGCCCATGTTCATCTTTCTCAAACTGAAGTTGTGCATCCACTACTTTCAGGAAAAAGAACAATTCGCTTTCTGCAAATACGGGATATGCTTTTTGACCGGTTAGCTGCGTGTACAATTGTCCATTGTCCAATGTCATCGTCACTTCAACGCCTTCCTGTATTTCATATACACCCACAAGTTTCTGTAATTGCTCTGTAGTAAGTGTTATTTCCTTTCTTGTTTTTGGTACAGGCAACGCTTTATTGTACAGGATGTTCCGGATGGTTTTTACAGGCAGTACAGACCCTTCATGGTTTTGCAGCACGATAATCGTTTTGTCGTTGGTAAGTTCCCTTTCAATAAAAGTGGCATAGCCCGGCCAGCTTCCACCATGATTTACAATCTTGCCAAAATCTGCATTGTTTTCTATCGCCCAGCCAAAGCCATAACTGGTTTTGGTTTTGTTGTTCAACGTAGCAGGTTCAAATGCCTCATTTATGCTTGCTTGTGGCAACAGTTGATTGGTGTACAATGCCCTGTCCCATTTAAGCAAATCGTTTACAGTTGAGTTCACGCAACCGTCTCCTACAATGCCATCCAGCCAAATAACTTCCTGGGTTTCCTTCAAGTCATCGGGCAGTACATATTTCTTCAAGCTATCCGAATACACATAGCCAAAGGCATAATTGTCAATTTTCTTTGGTTGCAGCCTGCGTGTGTAAACAAAGCTATTGTCCATACGCAATGGCTTAAAGATATTTTTCGACAGGAAATTGGCGTATGTTGAACCAGACACTTTTTCTATAACGGAAGCAAGCAATGCATAACCCGTATTGCTGTACTCGTATTTGCTATTGGGCTCAAACAATGCTTTGGGTCGATGTTTGGAAAATATGGCAATGATGTCTTTATTGGTCGCAATCTTGCTTTTGTCATACACGCTGTCCATCAAAGCCATGTAATCGGGTAGGCCACCTGTATGGTGCAGCAGGTGCCTGATGGTCACGCCCTTGTAAAAAGAAAGTTCGGGAATGTATTTGCCAATCTCATCATCTATTGCCAATTTCCCTTTTTGTTTCAATAGCATAATACCCATTGCCGTAAACTGTTTGGAAACCGAAGCCAGTTCAAAAATGGAATTTTCGTTCAATGCTTCTTTGGTTGTTTCATTGGCATTGCCGAAACTATGGCTGTAGATAATTTTGCCTTTTTCTGCAACAAGTATATTGCCGTTTATTCTTTTGTTTGCGTACAGTGCATTAAGCAGGCTGTCAATTTTTTGTACCCTATTATCCTGTGCAATTGAAAACTGTGCAATTAAAACAAGTAATGCGGTAAGCGTTTGTTTCATGCCCAAATATACGCAGGGCATTTTGTAAATGTTTTGATGAACGTTATTGGTTGCTTTGTTGGCAGCATGAATTTTCTTGTGTTGCAATCCCTCATTGGTTATATAGTTTCATGTCATAAAAAAGCCTGTAAACTATTTACAGGCTTTCTCTCTTCATTTTATTTCGATTATTCTTCTACCGTTGTAACTTTTAATACATTGGTTGGTAAATGTGCATGTATGGGTGTACTGCCTGTGTTTACCACTACATCGCCAGGTTTAATAAAACCACGTTCCTTTAAAATATCTATCTGGTCGGCAATGATTTCATCCAGGCTGTTTTCTTCATCATAATAAAATGCCCTAACGCCCCAGCTTAAACTTAACTGGTTTACAAGGCTGCGTTTTTTGGTGAAGATGAACAGCGGAGCTTTGGGGCGGTAGCTGCTCAATATAAAACCGGTATAACCGCTTTGTGTCATGCCAATCAAAGCCTGTGCACTCAGGTCCTCCGCAATATGGCAGGCATTGTAGCAAACCGCATCGCTTAAAAAAGAAGGGGAGTGTGCCTGTGGTTTCAGGTCTTCGTCCCTGTTGTAGCGGTACTCGGTACGTTCCACTTCCATAATAATTTTACGCATGGTTTCCACAACCAATGCAGGGTGCTTGCCTGTAGCAGTTTCGCCACTCAGCATTACAGCATCTGCACCTTCCAGCACGGCATTGGCCACGTCGGTAATTTCACTACGGTTGGGCTTCACACGGTCTATCATGCTCTCCATCATTTGTGTGGCCACAATTACGGGCTTTGCACGGTGTATGCATTTGCGTATGATTTCCCTTTGTGCCATGGGCACTTTCTCTACAGGAAGTTCCACACCCAAATCGCCACGGGCCACCATCACACCATCCGATTCCACTACAATGTTCCTAAGGTCGGCCAGGGCAGATGGCATTTCTATTTTTGCCATCACTTTTATCTCGCTGCCAATTTCCTTTACTTTCTTTTTCAGGTTGATGATGTCTTCTGCCTTGCGTACAAATGACAGTGCTACCCAGTCCAGTTTCTGTGCCACAATGAAGTCAAAATCTATCAAATCCTTTTCTGTCATTGCAGGCAAGGAGATAGCGGTATCCGGCAGGTTCAGCCCTTTTTTGGGAAGTAACGTGCCGCCATAGGTAACCACTACTTTTACATCGCCCTCGGTAGTAATTTCCACTACCACCACTTCCAGCTTGCCATCATCAATCATGATCTTGTCGCCAATCTTTACATCGCTATGCAGGTTGGGGTAGGAGAGATAGATCCTTTCTTTTGTACCGATTACTTTTTCTTTTGATGTAAAGGTGAGGATGTCGCCCGGTGCTATTTCCAACGACCCATTCTCAATTTCGCCCACTCTTAATTTAGGTCCTTGCAAATCGCCCAGTATGGAAATATTGTACGGCTCTGTTTTATTGATGTTGCGTATATGCTCAATAATCTTTGCCTTGTCTTCATGGCTGCCATGCGAAAAGTTTAAACGGAACACGTTCACGCCGGCCTTTACAAGGTCCAGCAGCTTCTCGTAGGTATCGCATGCAGGGCCTACTGTTGCTACGATTTTTGTCTTGTGCGACACGTGGTCCAATCCTGCTTCTTTATCCATTTGCTGGTGCAGGTACTTTGAAATGTTTTTGCTCATATGGTTTCCTGGTTGCTTTTACAATTGATGTTTGCCTAGCTCGCTAATATTTTTACAATCTTCATCCACTCTTGCCCAATCTTCTGCTTTTCTTTTACTGCTTTGTCCAAAGGTGTGTAATGTATCTTGTTGTTGATAACGCCTACCATAACATTGTTCCTTCCAATCAATAAGCTCTCAACGGCATAATAGCCCATGTGGCTTGCAATCAGCCTGTCTTCGCAGCTTGGCGATCCGCCACGTTGTATATGCCCCAATATACATATCCTGGTATCTGCAGTCGGTATCCTGTCTTTGATGATGCCGGCCAACTTAGTGGCATCGCCAAACTCGCCACCTTCTGCTATCACTACAAGGTTTACCAGTTTCTTTCTTTTTTCTTTTTCACTTAAAGAGCTTAACAGTTCTTCAATGTCTGTTTTTGTTTCAGGTATCACAATATTCTCTGCACCGGTTGCAATACCGCTGTGCAGGGCAATATAACCGGCATCACGTCCCATCACTTCCACAATAAACAAACGGTCATGTGCATCCATGGTGTCCCGTATCTTGTCTATGGCCTGCACGGCTGTGTTTACGGCGGTATCAAAACCAATGGTACTGTCGGTACCAGCTATGTCCTTATCAATGGTACCTGGCAAGCCTATACAGGGTATGTCAAATTCGTTGCTGAATTTTTGGGCACCTTTAAAGCTGCCATCGCCACCAATAATCACCAACCCGTCAATGCCTCGTTTCTTTAGGTTATAATAGGCTTTCTGGCGGCCTTCGTGCTCCATGAATTCTTTGCTGCGTGCAGTTTTTAAGATAGTGCCACCACGTTGTATAATGTTGGCCACGCTGCGTCCGGTCATTTCAATAATGTCGTCTTCAATCATGCCGGCATAACCACGCATTACACCAAAAACACCCAAACCATGATATAATCCTGTGCGTACAACGGCACGTATAGCGGCATTCATGCCAGGGCTATCGCCACCACTTGTAAGCACACCAATATTGTTCACCTGTTTTTTCATTTCAATAAATTTTTAATACTGCTACCAGTGCTATTAGAAACAGCAACAAGTAATGGACCTGTTTCGTGGAAACAAGTGTTACAAAGCAATTAAAAAGCAAGCAGCAATCGAAGAGTTGATGGTTTCACCTGCGAAACCGAGTGCCAATATTATAGCATTAAGCGGAAAACTGGAAATTTTTAATTGAACAACTTTTTTAATTGGCTATTTTGAAAGCTGAATTTATACATACAACAGGTTTTGTTGTACAAGATGATTTTATTGTTAAACCAAACAGTAGTTAGCTTTTAATGGAAAAGATTTTAATAACAGGTGCAAACGGTTTTCTAGGTCAGCATCTTAGCCTATATCTGGCTGCAAATGGCCATACTGTTTTTGCAAGTGGCAGAGGTGCATGCAAGATTCCCTTGTCAGGAAATTATATATACACACCATTGGAACTAACCAATAAAAATGAAGTGCTTGCAGCCGTTCATGCAATAAGGCCTACTGTAATTGTTCATGCAGCAGCTATGAGCAAGCCCGATGATTGCGACAAGGATAGGGAGCAGTGCATGTTGAATAATGTTGCTGCCACCAGTTATTTGGTAGATGCTGCAAATACTGTGGGAGCAAGTGTTTTGTACGTTTCAACGGATTTTGTTTTTGGCGAGGGTGGACCGCATAGCGAGGAGGATATACCTGCTCCTTTGAATTTTTATGGAGAAAGTAAATGGATGGCAGAACAATTGGTGAAGGCCAATGCAAAGCATTATGCCATTATGCGGCCTGTATTTATTTATGGAAAAATATGGGATGGCATAAGACCCACGTTCCTGCATTGGGTAAAGCATAACCTGGAGCAGCACAGGCCCATTAAAGTGGTTAGCGATCAGTACCGCACACCAACATATGTAATTGATTTATGTAAAGGCATCGAAACCATGATACGACAAAAAGTGACAGGCGATTTTCATTTAGCTGGTAAGGATGTATTGTCGCCCTATGACATGGCAATAACCGTAGCTGATATATTGCAGTTGGATAAAAGCCTGATTGAAAGCGTTACTTCTGCAACTTTTCCGGAGCCTGTGAAGCGGGCCAAACAATCGGGATTGAAGATTGATAAAGCCAAACGTGAATTGGGTTATGACCCTGTAAGTTTTGAAGAAGGAGTAAGAAAAAGTTTTGAGATATAAGGCTTATGTAATGAATAAATGTTTCATGTAATAGCATCTATTTTATTTCAATACTTCCATCATTTTAGCAGACAATAGATCTGCCCATTTTTTATATTCCAGCCCGCTGGGGTGTAGGCTGTCACTTGCAATCAGGGCAGTATTCGTTGCGGCCTCTCTTGAAGAAGGCGTAATGTCTATGTAAACAATATGGTATTGCAATGCTACTTGCTTGTTGATGTTGTTGAACCAATCCAGTTCCTTACTCACCTGTGCTTTGTTGCTGGTTGCTACAAACGGTGTAGCACTGTAATCGGGAATGGAAACAACAAATACCCTTGCTGTCCTGTTCCCGGCCAATACAATGGCTTGGGTCAATAGCTGGGTAAAACGGCTTCTATAGTTGGTAGTGTCATGCGTCTGGTACTGATCGTTGACACCAATCAATAAACTCACGGCATCATAAGGCCCTTGTGGATTTTGTGTATGCAAGGCATTTAAAAGATTGCTAGTCGTCCAACCGGTAGTAGCAATATATTCAGGGTCATGCATGCGTATGCCTTTTGATCTAAGTTGTGCCACGGTTTGTGCAGGAAAACGGTCGGTAGCGGCAACGGATTGCCCAATGGTATAGGAATCGCCCAAAGCCAGGTAGCGTTTGGTGCCTGTGTCCGCAATCAGTGTATTGTTTGAGGTCATGCCAATATTGCTGTCTTTGTTGCAGCCAATAAAACCCAGTCCAAACAATAAGGAAGCAAGAAGTAAGTGCATGTTGTACAGCTTTGTGGTTACGAGTATCTACGAAAAAATAACGCCAAATGTTTGCTTCGGTACGAAAAGCTTTAAATATTACATTTGCAATTCTTAAAAACAAGTATAAACATAAAATATGGCAGCAAAAATCAAAGTGGCCAATCCGGTGGTGGAACTGGATGGCGATGAAATGACAAGGATCATCTGGAAGTTCATCAAAGACAAATTGATCCTTCCTTACCTGGAATTGGACATTAAATATTATGATCTTGGTATGGAGTACCGCGATGAGACGAATGACCAGGTTACTGTTGATGCTGCCAATGCCATTAAACAATACGGGGTGGGCATTAAATGTGCTACCATTACGCCAGATGAGCAACGTGTGGAAGAATTCAAATTGAAACAAATGTGGAAGAGCCCGAACGGCACTATCCGCAATATATTAGATGGTACCGTTTTTCGTGAACCAATTGTGTGCAGCAATGTACCCCGTTTGGTACCTAACTGGACTGCTCCCATCTGTATTGGCCGTCATGCTTTTGGCGACCAGTACCGTGCAACAGACTTTGTAACAAAAGGCAAAGGAAAGCTGACCGTAAAGTTTGAAGGCGAAGATGGAACAACACAAGAATTTGAAGTGTTTAACTTTAAAGGTGATGGTGTTGCATTGACCATGTACAATACCGATGAGAGCATTTACGGTTTTGCACGCTCTTGCTTCAACACCGCATTGCAAAAGAAATGGCCTTTGTATCTTTCTACAAAAAATACCATCCTTAAAAAATATGACGGCCGTTTCAAGGATATTTTTGAAGAAGTGTATCAGAACGAGTTCAAGGCAAAATATCAAGAGGCTGGTATTACTTACGAGCACCGCTTGATTGATGACATGGTGGCCAGTGCATTGAAATGGAATGGCAATTTTGTTTGGGCATGTAAGAACTATGATGGCGATGTACAGAGCGATACGGTAGCACAAGGTTTTGGTAGCCTTGGGTTAATGACTTCTACATTGGTTACGCCAGATGGTAAGATCATGGAAGCCGAAGCTGCCCACGGTACGGTTACACGTCACTACAGGGAGCATCAAAAAGGCAAGCCAACTTCTACCAACCCGATAGCATCCATCTTTGCATGGACAAGAGGTTTGGAGTTCCGTGGCAAATTGGACAATAACCAAGAACTGATCAACTTCTGCCATGCTTTGGAAGCAGTTTGTGTTGAAACAGTTGAAAGCGGTAAAATGACCAAGGACCTTGCTGTTTGCATTTATGGCAACAAAGTAAACCATGGCGAACACTATTTGTACACCGAAGAATTTTTGGATGCGTTGGATACGAACCTGAAAGCCAAACTTGCTTAAGAATAAAAAAAGAGCGGGCCACTTTTACAAAGTGGCCCGCTCTTTTTTTATTAGTTGATTGTCTGATTAAGAAGGGGGATAAATGGTTTCATTTTCATGTTAGTCTTGTTAGAAGCATGAAAAGCATTTTATACCTCGTTACTTATCCCAATACCATTTTTTTCTTCAACTTGTTTTTGCCCCAACGGTACTGGTGCGTGGCATATACCAGCTTTGTTGCCAATATGCCCACGCCTGCACCAACTAGCACATCGCTTACATAATGCTTGTTGTTGAGCACACGTAAAACACCTACCGAACTGGCAATGGTATAAGCCACATAAGGTGTCCACTTATAACGTTGGCCTAGTTCCTCGCTCATAAAAGTAGCGGCCACAAAAGCCTGTGCCGTATGCCCGGAAGGGAAAGAGTTGTTGCCGGTTTTATCCGGACGCTCCGTATTGATAATCAGTTTTGCAGAAGTTACAATTGCTGTCATCAATAAGTGGCTCTTTAAGGCAAGTGCAGTACGGTTCGCAAAATCGTTCTTGCATTTCATGCCCATTGCGTCAAACGCATAGGTAAGGGCAACAGGTGCAAATTGCAAATAGTCATCCACATCTGTTTTGAAGTGCGACATTTCTTCATTCCTTCTTTTGCAGACCTTTGCATCGAAGGATGTCTCGTTGGTTTGCCATTTAACGCTTGCAATAACGCCTGCTGCAATAAACGCCGACGATGCATATAGTTGCCTTGTCGTAAACCTTTTGTAGTGCCTGGACATGGCCGATGTGTCAAGGCTTTGTGCATTGATTTGCTGTATGCCCGATAACAGGCAGCAACATGCAATTGAAATGCGTACGGCTAGTTTGGCTTTCATTAAATTTTATTTTTTATGTCAATCAAAACAGGGGCTTTCTTGGTAAGCAGTGTGTGTCGCTTGGTAATTATTTTTGCAGTCAGATAACCAATGCCAATGCCAATTGGATAATCGCCTGCCCAGTGCACGCCATTGTTTATCATGCTAAAGGCCGACAGTGTCATTAAAGAATAGCCAACCGGTTTGATCCATTTCTTGTCGGGATAATTATCGGCCAGTATAGTAATGGTAGCCATCAACGTTGCCAAATGGCCCGATGGGAATGCATCGTATTTAGGCTTGTCGTTTTGAAAATCGCCATAAGAGGGGAATGGTCTCCACCTTCCGTTGCGTTGCGAAAACACCGCTGGGTTTTCCCTACCCGTGGCATACTTTAAGAATTGTGTGCTTATTCCCAATGCAATAAAAGACTCTGTCAGGTCGCTTGCTGTTTGCAGCGATTTGGGGCGTTTAGCAATAACGCCATCAATTGCCAAACCACCAGCCAGTAATAAACTGGTAAAACCTTGTCCAAGTGTGTAGAATGCTGTGTTCAGGTTTTCGGGTACTTTAAACAATACGGTTTCTTTATCGCCACCTTTGATGCTCCATAAAACCTTGTTCGATTCTTCTGGGTGAAGATGGATATTGTCACTGAAATTCCGTACACCATTGTATATATCCTGGTCAAACAGTATGATGGCGGCACTTACTGCACCAAGTATGGCAGTTGTCTTGATGCTTTTCCTGTTGAACGGAACGGTAAATGTTTTGCCAAGATCGGAAGGGATATTGGTGATAAAAGCAAATTTTTTATGCTTGGGTACAGTAGCTGTTGCGGTAGTGTCCACATAAACTTTGGCTACGCTGTCAGATTGTCCGTAACTAAGTAGGGGAAACAGGAAACAGCATGCAATCAATTTATTTTTCAAGGGCATTTTATTTTAAGGGCGAAAATTAGGATGGGTTTGTTGATATGGGCTTTATTTATGTTTAAATTATGCTTACAATCGTATTAAAGTCAAGCTGATTGGCAGAAATACGTTCCGGGCAAGTTAAGTAATTATTACGTAATAGGAAAGGATGCATGGGCTGGATGGGGCCATAGGCAACTATTTGAACGGTTTTGACAGCTACCTGTTTGCTTTTAACTTCATGCCTTTATAGGCGTATAACCCAAATTAAAGTGGTATGAAAAACTTACTGCTAGCTGCTGTTTTTTTGTTGACCGTATTGTATGTGCAGGCACAAACTGCCGAAGATTCTGTAAAAGCCACGGTGAACAACATGTTTAAGGCAATGAAGAATGCCGATGCAGGTACTTTGTTGGACTGCTTTGCGGATAGTGCATTACTGCAGACCATTGCAAGAGATAAGGATGGAAAAACAATTGTACGTACCGAAACCGTTGAGGAGTTTGGTAAACAGGTTGCCACTATGCCCAAAGATGCGGGTGACGAAAGGATCAGTTTCGGGTCCATTAAAATTGATGGTGCGATGGCCAGTGTATGGACACCATACAATTTTTATTACAATGGAAAGTTCAGCCATTGCGGTGTCAATAATTTTGTATTGGTAAAACTGGGCAACGAGTGGAAGATACAGTACATAATAGATACCAGAAGAAGGACCGGCTGTAATTAAATATGGAATGTTTTAACTGCTACCATTTATGCCAATAGCGATGCTATTATTAATGACGACAAGTACGATTATGAAAGCATCGGCTATCCTTTCTTTCGCGAAACGGGCAATATGATCTATCCATATGAATTAAGCCGTAAGTGGAAATAGCAGCCCAAACCGGATGGTTTTATGTTCAATTGCAATGGGTAATAAACGGTTGCTTTTAATCTTCTTCCCATTTTCTTTTAGGTGAGCCTTGATGCCTTTCAACTGCCCAACCTTGCTCTGCCGCCTTTTTCAGCAGCCTGCTTCTCAGTTTTTTGGGATAGAAAATTTTGGTATAGGTCCTGCCAAAGGAATAGGCAGGCAGTATATTCAACTGCCCCAATATTTCGTATGATGCGGCACCGCAACGCATACCAAACAATGCATAGTCGTAAGGGGTTTGTTTAAGATAGGCATTGGCTATACTGTCAAACTGTTGCTTCTGTTTTAGTGTAACGGGAATATACACAATGGTCTGCTTGGTACTATCTGTAGTGCCGCCAAAAATATGATAGAAAGCAGCAGGGCTATGCAACCTGAACCTGCTGTGCCGGTTGTTCTTTTCGTTGAACACATGGAAACTGCCTACATGCGAAAAGTTGAGTATCTGATTGGTATCGCCTTCAATGCCTACATGTCCGCCAAGCATGCCGCCAAACCATTTCTTTTCGGTGTCTTTGTATTTTTTCAATGGTCTTGAACCATATAGAAAATGCACTTTTATATAACAACTGTCCTGTGCAAAAGTTGCTGCACACAACAAACAGCAAACAATGAAGAGTATTTTTTTCAAGCGATATTTTTTACTTGATGAAAATAAAAACTGTTTGCTGGAATTTGAATGGTAGAGAGGTAACTTTTACAAGTTATTAGCATCTGGATGCCTGAAAACTGGGGAAATGTAGTATAAACAATTACAAGCCGATAAGCAATTGCCAAAATTATATTGGCTACCGTCATACATAAAACAACCCGTGCATATATACGCACGGGCTGTTACTATACAAAAAAGGTTTATGCTTTTTTCTTGGCTGCAGCTTTCTTTTTGGCTGCTGCTTTCTTAGGTGCTGCCGTTTTTTTGGCAGCAGTTTTTACTTTTTTCTTGAAAGCATCGGGTACCTGTAACTCAATCATCCGCTTTACTTCTTCCAACGATACTGTTTGCAGTTCCTCTGGCGTGTATTTGGTATCATCTGCTTTCTTGGTAATCTTCAGCATCTTTTTAGCGAACTTGATGTAGGCACCCCACCGGCCATTTTCAATGGATATTTTTTCGGCAGGCCAGTTCTGTATATAACGGTTGGCTTCCTTGTCAACTTTAGCTTCAATCAGTTCGTTTATATCGCCCTGGCTCAGGTTGTCAAAATTGTAACGCCTTGGCACGTTAATATATAAGTTGTTCCATTTTATAAACGGACCAAACCTGCCCTTGCCCTTTGTTACAGGCAGGTCGTTATAATGTGCCACGGGTGCATCGGCCTGCTGCTTCTCCTTCAACAGTTCAATGGCCCTGTCCATTTCAATGTTATTCAGGTCTTCCCCTTTGGGAATGGAAATGAACTGCTCACCCAGTTTTATATAGGGGCCAAACCTGCCCACGTTTACACTCAGTTCCTGTCCTTCATACTCGCCCAATGTCCTGGGCAGTTTAAACAGGTCCATTGCTTCCTCAAACGTAATGGTCTCAATGCTTTGGTTGGCATTCAGTTTTGCAAAGCGGGGTTTTTCCTCGTCTTCTGCATTACCAATTTGTACCATGGCACCGTAACGCCCCATGCGGGCAATTACTTTTTTGCCGGTGGCTTCATCTGTACCCAGTTCACGTTCGCCTTTTGCACGCTCCGCATTTTCCAGGGTATGTTCAATATTGTCGTGAAATGGTTTGTAAAAGCCGTCAATCATTTTGCCCCACTGCATTTTGCCATCAGCAATCTCATCAAACTCCTGTTCAATTTTTGCAGTAAAGCCAAAGTCCATTACCTTCTCAAAATACTGTTTCAAAAAGTCGGTAACCACAATGCCCAGATCCGTAGGAAAGAGCTTGCCTTTTTCCGCACCTGTATTCTCTTGCAGCATCTGTTTCTCAATATTATTGGCAGGTGTAAGGCGTAATAAATTGGCATTGCGTTTCACGCCTTCCTTGTCACGCTTTTCTACATAGTTCCTTTTTATGATGGTGGATATGGTAGGGGCGTAGGTAGATGGGCGGCCAATGCCCAGTTCTTCCAGCTTCTTTACCAGGCTTGCTTCCGCATAACGTGGTGCGGGGCGGCTGAATTTTTCAGCGGCAAGCATTTCCCTGAATTCCAATTGTTGGCCAACAGTTAATGGTGGTAGTATGCCTTCGGTATCATCTTCGTCCTCATCGTCACGGCCTTCCATATACACTTTCAAAAAACCGTCAAATTTCATTACTTCGCCAGTTGCGGCCAATTGCTCCTTATTGGTGCTGATGTCTATTTTGGCTGTTGTCTTTTCAAAAGCCGCATCGCTCATCTGGCTTGCAATGGTCCTACGCCAAATCAGTTCGTACAGGCGTTTCAGTTCCTCATCGTCCACAAATTTTTCGCTCATGTAGGTTGGGCGTATGGCTTCGTGTGCCTCTTGTGCAGAGTCGTTCTTGTTCTTGTATTTGCGTTGCTGATAGTAATTGTCGCCGTAGGCAGCACTGATCTGTTTGTGAATGTCAGCCATAGCAGTTTCACTCAGGTTCACACTGTCCGTACGCATATAGGTTATCTTACCGCTCTCATACAGGCGTTGTGCTATCAACATGGTTTTGCTAACGCTGTAACCCAGTTTCCTTGCTGCTTCCTGTTGCAGGGTAGATGTGGTAAAAGGTGCTGCCGGTGTACGTTTGGCAGGCTTTACCTGTATATCGGCTACTTTATAAGTAGCATTTTTACAGCTTTCCAGAAACTGTTCCGCATCTGCCTGCTTCGATACTTTTGCGGGCCCATCTGCTTTAAATGTTACCAGCCTTCCATTAATATCATTGGCGGCAAATGTCGCATCAATTTTATAGCTGCTTTCCGATACGAAGTTGTTTATTTCCCTTTCCCTGTCCACAATCAAACGCACGGCAACGCTTTGTACACGGCCTGCACTCAGGCTGCGTTGCATGCCAATCTTACGCCATAGCACGGGGCTCAGTTCAAAACCTACCAACCTGTCCAATACACGCCTTGCCTGTTGTGCATTTACCAGGTCCATATTTATCCTGCGTGGGTTGTCAACAGCCTTGCGTATGGCCGGTGCGGTTATTTCATGAAAAACAATGCGTTTGGTTTCCTTCGGGTCCAGGCCCAACACTTCTGCCAAATGCCAGCTAATGCTTTCCCCTTCACGGTCCTCATCCGATGCCAGCCAAACCTCCTTTCCCTTGGACAGTTTCTTCAAATCGTTCACCACCTTCAGTTTGTCATCGGGCACTTTGTACCTCGGCAAATAGTTCTTGGTCAGGTCTATGCCCATATCGTCCTTCTCCAGGTCGCGTATATGGCCATAACAGCTTCTCACTTCGAAATTGTTGCCAAGTATCTTCTCAATCGTTTTTGCCTTTGCAGGCGACTCCACTATCAGTAAGTTCTTTGCCATTTTCTGTTGTAATATTATTTGTGTAGCCAGCTGGGGTGCATGTTTCGGCTGCATTGGCGTCGCACCCATCAACGGGTGAATAAAGCCAGGCAACCCCTGCACTAAAACCCTTGCTTTTTACGCAAAACCTTTTTTTCGATGCTGCAATATTAGTTTAATCAATCAAAATGCAAAAAATGTTGGTAAATGGCAGTATTTCGGTATAACTGATAAAATGGGACAGTTGCAGGCTGGCTTGGTCTTGCAAAGCAGTTATTTTTTGTATTGTTCCAATATGCTGGTAAGTGCCTGCAGCATTTGCAATTGCTGCTCTTTGTGGCCTTGCTGTGCCTCTATATTTATATAGGCAATATGTTTGGTGCCGCAGTAAACGGATAGTGAACCATCGTCTTTAAAACCTTTGGCCTTTTGCAGCACTACATTTATCTGCTGTTTTTTCAGGTGCTCAAATATGCTGCGTTCTGTAGTGTAAACAAAGTCATCAGCATCCATCTCCTTATTTATATACACATCGGCGGCATTCATGGCTTCGGCTTTTCCTTTGGTATAGCTGGTAATGGACAGGTCCCCATCCGTATTATTGTGCATGGCAACAATCAATTTGGCATCTTTCAACTGGGCCAGTATGGTATCGGCAAAACGGGCGGTTTCCTTTTCTGCCAATAGGTTGTAGCTGCTGTTTTTCTTCAGGGTTTCCTTTCGCCCTTGCTGGGTAAATATCCTGTTGGGGTCAATTCTATAGGCCATATTGTTCAATGTAAAATCCACGTACCTCACTTGTCCATGTACCAATTGCAAAAAACTGCCCCCAACTGTGGCAAGGTATGCTGTTGTCGCTTCAATGCTGGTAGTTTCGTTGGCATGCAGGTTTATGAAGTAGATGCCGGGGTAAACAGGTTGAAAATGTTCCGTTTTTATTTGAATGGTAGATTGGCCAATGCTACAGTCCTGAATGGCTACTTGTGCTGTGCCCAGCTGTGCAACAAGCAATAAAGGCAAAAGTATTTTTAACATGGCTGTTCTTATTTATTTTGAAGCAAGTATCTAGCTAGCCAAAAAATCCGCAATTGTTTTGCTTACTTTTTCATCGCGGTAAATTTTACTGTGCCCTAACCCTTTGGTAATATGAAAGCGTACATTGGGCAAATGCAAGTCAATGGCAGGCTGCACATCGGCAAAGCTGCAAATGGCATCTTCCTCGTCATGAAGCCACAGTACATCGGTAGTGGGCACCTGTTGCACCGCTCTTGTTACCGAAAAAAAGGAGAGGGGCTTCTGTGCCATGTTCACAATATATTTTTCAACCTCTGCTTGTATGGCATTGCCCAAAGGAACGGCTTTGAAAAAACTGTTTACGGCCGAAATGGTTTCCGTGGCAGGTGCCACAACTATCAGCTTTTTCAGCGTAGCCATTTCTTCTGCCGCAAGCGATGCTGCCAGCCCACCAAACGAATGCCCCATAATGGCATATAAAGGGCCGTATTTCTGTTCAATCAGCAACATGGCATTTTTGTAGATTAGTGCATTCACAATTTTGCCATCGCTTACGCCATGTGCGGGTGCATCAAATGCCAGCACTTCAAAACCCAGCTGATGAAAGCGTTGTATGTACCGGTCAAATTTGTAGCTGCAACTGTCAAAGCCATGTGCCACCAATACTTTTTTTGCATTGGGTTCTTTTGCTTTCCACCTCCAGCCACGAACGGTCAGCCCGTCCAACTCAACACTCAATGCTTCTGCATGGTTAAAGTTTGGTGGCACGGGCCGTTTGGGTTTGCCACTATAAGGTGTGCAGAACAAACGGTAGGTCTGCTCTGCCGCCTTCTGCATCGATAGCAGGGCTGTTCCCTTAATTTTTGTTTTGTAATAACCTATTGCAATTCTTTGTGCTAATTTCATTGCTCGTTTGTATAACAAATCAAAGATATGCAGGTTACAATCATAGGCTCGGGTAATGTTGCTACAGTACTGGCCAGGCAACTGCTCCATAAAGGGCATGTCATAGTACAGGTGTACAGCCAAACACTGGCCCATGCAACCGTACTGGCCCAACAGGTACATGCAGCAGCGGTAGATGATGTTGCAGCAATCAATAAAGACGCTGATATATATATAATAGCCGTTGCGGATAGAGGTATTGCTGCCATTGCTGCTGCCTTGCAGCTACAGGACAAGCTGGTATTGCATACTGCTGGCTCGGTTACCAAAAATGTATTGCAGCATACAAGTAACAGGTATGGTGTACTGTACCCCATACAGAGCCTGCGTAAGGATATGGATGCGGCAACCCCCATTCCTTTTTTGGTGGATGGAAACACGGATGCCGTAACTGATGAAATTGAACTGTTTGCCAGGACCCTTTGCCCCAAAGTGGCCCGTGGTGGCGATGCAGAACGGGTAAAGCTGCATGTGGCAGCCGTGTTTGCCTGCAATTTTGTAAACTATATGTACCTGCAAAGTGCCACGTATTGCGAAAAAGAGCATATAGACTTTAGCTTGCTGCAACCATTGATTGAGGAAACGGCCAACCGTTTACGGCACTATCATCCTGCTGAAGTATTTACCGGGCCTGCTGTTAGGGGCGATGTGGGTACTGTGCAGAAACATGTAAGTTTATTGGAAGCCTATCCTGCACTGCAGGAAGTATATACGTTGATCAGTGGCAGGATCATGAATAAATAAGGGATGCTTCTAAGCAATTGGGTGTTTCCCAAAAAGAGCAAATCCCCATTGGGCGAACCATACGGGGATTTATTGAGCAAGCAACCGATCACATATTCATTGGCTTTTGTATGCCCTGTATCTCCACAATTCCCATCCAGCACTTACAAAAGCAGGTGCAAAATAGTTTTTTTTATTTAATAAACTAACTTTTGTTAGTTTATTTTTCACCAAGTGGGCTTTTAGGTTTTCCCTATATCGAAGCAGTATAATCATTTAAGGGTTTTTTCTTCGGCTGTATTCAGATACTTTTGCGGCAAGAAGAATGATCTATGTACACGATAAAAGTAAAGTTTGAACAAAAAGGGCTGGAGCCTGTAACCCTTACCTCCAGTGCTGTTGGTGATAGTTTGTTGGAAGTGGTTCTGGACAATGGAATTGAATTGCACCATAATTGCGGGGCCGTTTGTGCCTGTAGCACCTGCCATTTATATGTTGAAAGCGGCGATGAATATTTAGCTGAACTGAGCGATAAGGAAGAAGATTTTATTGACAGGGCCGTTAGCCCACGCATCAATTCAAGACTAGGTTGCCAATGTGTTTTACAAAAAGGTGAAGGCGGTACCATTGAAATTACACTGCCCGACCAGACCCAGTTTAACGGCGAGTAGCAATACCGGGCGTTTAGGCAAACTTCTCAAAACAATCTGTTGAATGAAAGTTGATTTTTCCAAATACCAAGATGGGCTGGTGCCTGCCATTATCCAGGATTATACAACACATAAAGTACTGATGCTGGGCTTTATGAATGAGGCTGCCCTGAAGCAAACAGAAGCAACTGCCAAAGTTACTTTTTACAGCAGGAGCAAGCAAAGGCTATGGGTAAAAGGTGAGGAGAGCGGCAATTTCCTGGAGCTGAAAAGCATGGCAGTTGATTGCGACAACGATACGCTGCTGATTAAAGTGCATCCCTTAGGACCAACCTGCCATACCGGTGCCGATACCTGTTGGAGCGAACGCAACCACAGCGAAGATTTTTTGATGTACCTCGAAGATATTATCCAGCTACGCAGCAAGGCTTTGCCCGATGAATCGTATGTAGCAAGGATGCTGGCCAAAGGCATCAACAAAGTGGCACAGAAAGTTGGCGAGGAAGCCGTGGAACTGGTGATTGAGGCAAAGGACAATAACAAGGAACTTTTTTTGGGCGAAGCTGCCGACTTAATGTTTCACTATTTGCTTTTGCTTAACTGCAAAGGCTATAAATTGCACGAAGTAATAGATGTACTACAAAAACGCCATTCAAAATAATATGAAGAAGATTTTACTTGCCTTGCTGTTACCTACGATTGCAATTGCACAAAAAAATGAAGGCTTTAGCATAAAAGGAAACATCAAAGGGTTAAAGGATAGTACCCTTGTTTTTCTGGTTGATGGAAGCAACGGCAATACCATTGCCCAGAACTATGCCTATAAAGGCAAATTTGAACTTGCAGGCAAACTGGACGAGTCGGATATTTTTCAGTTGAGCTTTATTGGACAGAAAGACGTGATAGACCTGTATATGGGCAATGAAAAAGTGACTGTTGATGGTGATGTAGCCAAAATTAAAACCCCAGTTATACAAGGTTCTGCATTGCAAAATGACTATAGCATTTACCTGAAAAACTTTGATCCGCTAAAAGACAAACTGAACAAACTGGCAACAAAAATAAATGCCGAGAAACAGAACGGTAAGTTGAGGGACTCGTTGATTAAGCAATTTGAGATTACCAAAGGAAAAGTGGTTACAGAAGTTACCAAGTTTACCAAACTGAAACCCGCTTCGCCAGTAAGTTCTTTTGTACTATACGTAGTGAACCCTATACTAAACGGTGTTACCGATTTGGAAGACAGGTACAACCAATTGCAGCCTGCTGCCAAGAAAAACCAATATGCAAGAATGATTGAAGAACTTATTGCAAAGGCAAAAGTTGGCGGTGTTGGTACCCCTGCAATAGATTTTTCGCAGCCTGACCCCGATGGCAAAATGATTGCATTGTCTTCCTTTAAAGGCAAATATGTGCTGGTTGATTTCTGGGCAAGCTGGTGCGGACCTTGCAGGATGGAGAACCCTAATGTAGTGGCTGCTTACAATGCATACAAGGATAAAAACTTTACCGTATTTGGTGTTTCATTTGATAAAGAAGACGGTAAGGAAAGATGGTTGCAGGCCATTAAAGACGACAAGCTTACCTGGACCCATGTAAGCGAACTGAAATGGTGGCAAAACTCTGCTGCTATGCTCTATCAAATACAGGGCATACCGGCCAATATGCTCATAGACCCACAAGGAAGGATCATTGCCAAGAACCTGCGTGGCGAAGCATTGATGCAGAAACTAAGGGAAGTGTTGAAATAGTATCTATAAGAAAATAATTTCATACTTCTTCTCGTCAAACCCAACCGCAACAATCTTACCGTTCAATTCAATAACGGGACGTTTAATAGTACTTGATCGGGCTGCCATAATTTCTATGGCAGCCTTTTCATTGGTGGCATTCTGCTGCACTGCTGGGTGCAGGCTCTTAAAAGTGGTGCCCCGTTTGTTCAGGAAAACTTCCCAGCTTTTTTGCCTGCACCACTCTTCCAGTTTGGCGGTAGAAATATCGTCAGTCTTATAATTGAAGAAATCGTATGGTACTTTATGTGCATCTAACCATTTCAATGCTTTTTTGGTTACATCGCAATTGGGTATGCCATAAACTAGGTATTTCATGCGGGGATTTTTTTCAAATATAAAACAGGCTTTCTAATCCATACATCCATTTTATTCAAGTATATAAACGATAATAATTTAATTTGCAGCAATCGGCTAACTGAGCAAGCTTTTTACTGATGCATAAATTACTACTGGCCTTTCTTTTTGGAATAACTGTTTGTTTTGTACAGGCACAAGAAACTGCCAACAAATCCAGGCGTGAGCTGGGTTTGGTGATTGGTAATGTATTGGATGCCGCTACAGGCAAGGCTGTTCCCTTTGCAACCGTAACGCTCGAGAACATGGGTGATACAGCCAGGCATTTTGTGCAGGCAACAGATAAGAACGGCTCTTTTGAATTTGACAAGCTGCCTTTTGCCGTGTACCGTTTAAAGGCCAGTGCCACAGGCTACAATAACCTGTTAATGGACAGCATCAATGTACGTGCAGAGCGTTATGACTTTAATTTGGGCGATGTAAAGATGAAAGCCGCATCTGCAGAACTGAATGAAGTGGTGGTATATGCCGAAAAGCCGTTGATAGAAAACAAGGATGGCAAGATTGTGTACAATGTTGGCGAGAGTGCATTGAGCAACGGCTCATCTACCGCAGAGCTTTTAAAGAGCATGCCTTTGATAAACAATGATCCCAACGGCAAGATACTCTTGAAAGGCAAGGAGCCCAAGATATTGATTGATGATAAACCTACCGACCTTACTGCTGAACAGTTGCGTGACCTGCTGGAAAGCCTTCCTGGCAGCAGCATTGAGAAGATTGAACTGATGACCAACCCGCCCCCGCAATATGCAACAGAAAGTGGCGGCGTTATAAACATTGTAACCAAAAAAGGAAAGATTGGTACCACGGGCAAAACAACTTTAAGTGGCGGCACCAGGGGAGAAGGCAACCTGGCTACCAACATTAATTACAGGAACAACAAGTTTTCTTTCAATACCACTTTTGGTGTGGGTGCAAGCATACTGAAAGGTAGCAGCTATTCAAAACGCCAGAATATCTATACCGATTCAACCAACAACTTCAATAGCGAAGGCAATTTCAAGAACAAGAATTTCCGCCCCAATCTCCGCCTGCAATTTGACTATGAACTAAACAAGCAGAACAGCTTTAGTTTGACCTATCAAGGCAATCTCAACTTTTTTGACAACTATAGCACCAACCGTTACACCAATATCAATCGCTTTGGCGAAGCCTATAAAGTAAGTACAAGGGAAAATGCCAGCAATGGTACGGGCTATAGCCATGGGCTCACATTTGCCTATACATTAAAAGGCAGTAACCCTGCCGAAGTGCTGCGTGTAATGGTCAATGGCAACCTTGGCAAGAACGACAACGACAGGGATTTTTACCAGCAATACTTAAGTACCGGTTTTGTGCCCATTGGCGATAGCACACAGAACCAGTTTTACGACAACTACAATAACTCGTATAGCGTACGTGTAAATTACGATAAGCCCTTGCCGTGGACGGGTAGTGCATTTTCAACAGGGGCAACTTTTCAGCGGGGCAATTTCCACAATGCACTCAACACAAGTTTCCTGCGTAAAGCAGACAGTGTGTTTATACCAAACGACCTGTTGAGTACCGACTTCCGTTTCCATCAAAACATTACAACAGTAAGGGCTGCATTCACGTTCAGCTTCCCTATGGATTGGCGTGTGACCATTGGTGCACAGGCAGAGCATACCCAAATGGACTTCGATTTCATCAAAGGCAATTCTGCCAATGTTAAAAACGATTACTTGAATGTGTTGCCCACCATAACCATCCGTAAAGAGTTCAGTAAAGAAATGAATACGGCTTTGATTTATAGGGCTACTATCCGCCGTCCTGGTCTTGGCGAACTGAACCCGAATATCGATTATAGCGACCCTTACAATATCCGTTTTGGTAACCCTTCGTTGGCCCCGTCTTTGGCGGATAATTTTGACTGGAACGTGAGCCTGATAAAAGGCAAGTACTATATCAATACTTCATTAGGTTTCAACAGGGTAAAAGACATTATCAATAGCATACGCACATTGGCCGATGCGGGCAAAACGCAGACCACTTACCAGAATATTGCCAACAGGAACGAGTATGAAGCGAGTGTTTGGGGTGGTTATACGTTTACCAAAAAAATACGCATGAATGCAAGTGCTGGCTATACTTACAACGCATACGGCGAGACTGAGAAGGTACTCTTCAATTATAGAAACGGCGGCACTTTCTATTCCAGCATCAACTATAGCTTCACGCCAACCAATGTGTTGACTTTTGAAGGCAATGCGAGGTACAGTAGCTATGCAGATGCACAGGGCCGTAGCAAGAGCAATCTTACCATGACATTGGGTGTGCAGAAGAAATTCTTCAATAAACGTTTGATTGTGGGCATTACGGCTATTGACCCGTTTGTGGTGCAACGGTACACTACTTATACCTACGGCAGCAATTTCAATATCGAAGCTTTCAGTTCAACACAGACCAGGAATTTCAGGCTTTCTGTTGCATACCAACTCAACAAGATTGTACAGAAAAGCAAGCTGAGCGATAAGCAAAAGAAAGAGGCATTGGAAAAACTAAAAACGAAAATGTCCCCATCAACAAAATCCTAATTGCTCGGTTGGGTACTGTCGATTGTTGAAGAATATTGCACTACTTTTTTAACGATGCTGTCCAACTCATTACAGGACTCTTCCATGTAAACAAAAAGCTGGTTATCGGGCGGGGTTTCCTGTGGTTGCTTTTTCAATAGGTCTGCAAGTCCCATGATATTGGCCAAAGGCTTACGCAGTTCGTGCGACTGCATCCAGGCTATTTCCTTTAAAGTAGTTACCTGTTGCTTTATCATGTTTTCATTCTCTTTTCTTACACTGATGTTCCTGGCAAAACAGCCAACACCCAGTAACTCGCCATCATCCAATACAATGGGCGTAACAATGATTTCAAAATATTCTTTCTGGCTGGTAGTGCGGTTGCTGAATTCTTCTTCCACACGCAAATGCTCGCCCTGTAAGCTTCTGTTGTAATAAGACAGCCAGTTTCTGGTAAACCCCGATGCAGGCAACTGGTGCACGTTAATGGTAAAAGGTTCATACAGATCAAAGCCTATCAATTGCTTTATCTTGGTCTTAAAAGCACCATTGGCCGTAATGATATTGCCTGTTTTGTCAATCAGCCATATAATGTCATCGCTACTATTGATCAAGGCATTCAGCTTTTTCTCAGATGCTTCCAGGTCACGTTCCATTTCCATTTTCTCGGTAACGTCAATACCCACTACAATCCTTGCCTGTCTGTCTTCAAAAACGGTTGAGTGCGAGTACACATGCATGTAAAAGGTTTCCTTGTTTTTGGACTGGTGTACCCATATACCAGAATCCGACTGTTTCTTTAAAGCGGCAGTTTTTAAGAAGCTGAGTACTTCTTCCGAAGGTTCTTTGTCTGGTGCCAAATCGCCTATCTTCATTTTTTTGAACTGCTCCAACGAATAGCCATATTTTTCTATGGCCATATTATTGGCCAAAAGAAAACCATGTGTTTCCACATCGTACACCCACATGGGGTTCGGGTTTTCGCTAAACAGCTTTAAGTAATCCGATTGCTTCTGCTTGATGACCGTATTGTAGTGTGCCAATACAAAAAAAAGTACAACAGCCGTAAACACCACAAATGCAGAGCCTTTAATGGACTGTATCTGATTGATGAGCTTGGAGGAGAAATATTTTTCCAGCAAGGCATCGCTGATGTTGATCCACAGCAATGCAATTGCCAAATAAATAGCTGCAACTTTTAGCGGAAAGCTTTTCATGTGTTAGCGGTGATAGGTCAAACTACAACCGTGAATATAGAACAATAAATTTTTTGCTGCAAGCGATAATTATGCAAAAGGCAAAGTTTGGTAGGGCTGATAAAAAATGAACTATCAGGTTTAACCTGGCAATAATTTAAAAAATGCTGCTACGCAAAGTTTTACGTACTTGTAAACCTGTTGGCTAACTTGCAGACCAAATCGTTTGTTTTGTTGCTAGACATCCATACGCATCAACCGCCACAGCCCGGAAACTGGGCCATACAGAACCTGTACCAGGATTTTGAACAGGTGCACTTGCCCAGCAACTTCTCCATTGGACTGCATCCGTGGTACATTCAACAACAATCGTTACAGCAAGAATTGCAGTTGCTGGGGCAATATGCAGCCCATGCACATGTACTTGCCATTGGCGAATGTGGTTTGGATAAAGTATGTGCAACCGATTTTGTTTTGCAGACAGCAGCATTTGCGGCTCAGATACAACTGGCCAATCAGGTGAACAAGCCCTTGGTCATTCACTGTGTAAGGGCCTATACCGAAGTGCTGGGCATGTTAAGGCAAGCCAATAACAGGGTACCTGTCATATTTCATGGGTTCAACAAAAATGGGCAGTTGGCAAAACAACTTGTTGAAGAGGGATACTATCTTTCTTTTGGCAAGGCATTGCAACAGCAACGTTTGCAGCATGTACTGGCCACTGTTCCATTAAACCATATACTGTTGGAAACAGATGATGCGACTATTGACATTACAGGCATTTATCAATTGGCTGCATCTGCCCTGTCTGTAGATATTGATACACTCAGTTTGCAGGTTCAGCAAAATGCAGTTGCTATATTTGGCACCGATTATATAAAACAATGATGAACGATATTAGTTGGTTATCCAGAACAAGTTTATTGGTAGGGGAAGAGGCAGTACGCAAGCTTACGCAGAAGCATGTGATGGTAGTGGGGCTTGGTGGCGTTGGCTCTTTTGCTGCGGAATTCATTGCCCGTGGCGGTATTGGTACCATGACGGTTATTGATGGCGATGTGGTGGACCCTACCAACCGCAATAGGCAATTGCCTGCATTGGCTACCAACCATGGTGTGCCGAAGGCATCGATCATGGCAGAACGGTTACAAGCCATTAACCCGCAACTGCAACTGAATATTGTACAGCAGTTTATTGACCCGGCCATGGTGCAGCAATTACTGCAAACTAAACCCGATTATATCATTGATGCCATAGACAGCGTTACACCCAAAATTACCTTTATGCAAATGGCTTACGAAAGCCGTCTGCCATTGGTGAGCAGCATGGGTGCGGGTGGCAAGTTGGACCCAACAAAATTGCAGGTAGCCGATATATCAAAAACATACAACTGCCCATTTGCACAACAGGTACGCAAGAACCTGAAAAAGCTGAAAATATATACAGGTATAAAAGTGGTATTCTCCCCCGAAGAGAACATCAAGGAAAGTTTGTTATTAACGGATGGCAGCAACTTTAAAAAATCTGCCTACGGCACCATGTCTTACATGCCGGCCACATTTGGGGCGGTTGCTGCGTCGGTTGCCATCAGGGATTTAATGAAAGCCTAGACAATTATTTTGCTACAGGTAATTGTTTTTGTTGATCAGCCCCCTGAAAAACTGGATACCACCAAAAATAATGGCACCCCAGGTTACCACATAAGAACCGCCGCCTTCGCTTGCCTTGGAATAGGTTACAGCCGTAACAATAATGCCACCAAACAGCCAAAGACCACCATAGAGTATATCTTTATTGGCTTTCTTTGAATGGGCCTGCTTCCATGCAGTCCTTGCATTTTCGTAAATAGTGGTTGCTGTGGCATCGTCGAAGCCACTTGCCAGTAACGATGCTTTGATGGAGTCTTCGCCACCACCATTGTTTAGTTGGGCAAATACATTCTGATAAACGGCATCAAATGCCTGTTGCTGTTCGGGCGTAATGGTTGTAGTGGTTTCTGGCTGCATGGGGTTAAGGGTTGTATGTTTGGTTAGTTGTTTATTCAATGTCCCAAACCAATGCACTTGCACCTAAAATGGCTGCATCGGATTCTTTGAGGTTGCTATACACAACTTTTACTTTGTTCTTGAAAACCTGTATCAGGTTTGCTTCCATCGAAGCTACTGTGGGCGTCATCAACAAATCACCTGCCTTGGTTAGGCCGCCAAACAGCACAATCATTTCGGGTGATGAAAACATAACGGCATTGGCCAAAGCCTCGCCCAATATTTCACCGGTAAACTCAAATACTTTTTGGGCAATCTCATCGCCCAGCATGGCACATTCATATACAAGCTGGCTGGTCAACTCCTCGGTTGTGTACTGGCGTAGCAAACTTGGTGCTACCGGGTCTGCGGCCAAAAATTCAAAAGCTGTTTCACGCACACCCGTAGCACTTGCATAGGACTCCAGTGAACCATGACTGCCCGTGCCTTTATGAAAGCGTCCACCCTTGCGTATAATGGTATGTCCAAGCTCACCGGCAAAGCCATCGTGGCCCACCACGATTCTTCCGTCAATTACAATGCCGCTGCCAACACCTGTTCCCAGCGTTATGGTAATGAAATGTTTGATGCCTTTTGCACAACCATAAATCATTTCGCCAACGGCTGCTGCGTTGGCATCGTTGGTAAGCGTGGTTTTTAGTTTAAACTTATCGGTCATCAACTGGGCAAAAGGTATGATGCCCTTCCAGATAAGGTTGGGTGCATATTCAATGGTACCCGTATAATAGTTGCCATTGGGGGCACCCATACCAATGCCAATAAACTTTTCCAGTCCACCGGCACGCTCAATCATGGGGGTCAGTTTATTGTGCAGTTCATCAATAAAATCATTAATGTCTGGGTGTGCAGTTGTGGAAAGCCTGTCCTGTTCAATAATGATACCCTCGCGGTTTACGATGCCGAATTTTGCCGTAGTTCCGCCAATGTCAATGCCAACTGCCAGTTGAGAATCCATGTTAAAGTGATAATGATTTAAAAGATAGGTTTGATAAGATGTTTTGTGTTTAATGCCCGCCGCTTACTTTGGTATCATAATCAATTCCCTGCGATTTCAGTATGCCCAATACACGTACTGCATAAAAAGCCAGGTAGGCAAAACAGGCAACACCTACAATATAGCTGTATTGTATACCCAGTATGTGGTCGGATGCAAGATAGCCTTGCAGGTAACTGATAAAGCCACCGCCCATGATCATCATGATTAAGAAGCTGCTTCCCTGGTTGGTATGTTTGCCTAAACCCGCTACCGCCAATGTAAAGATGCAAGGCCATAAAGTACTGCAGAACAGTCCTACACTAACAAAGGCAAAAACGCTTACCATACCATGCGTAAACATGCCTATCAATAATGCAGTAATGCCCATTAATGAAAATATCAACAACATCCTGGCTGGGTTTCCCTTGCTTAAAATGTCGCCAAGAATCATTGCGGCAATCACAATGGCATATACATAAAACGGAGTGATGTCATGTTGTGCAATCTTGTTCACCAATAAAAACACGGCAAAGGCAATGTATGGCATAAAGAATTTGAGGATGTCTTTGGCACTCTTGCTCAAATCAAAAGCACCCACACTACTTGTCCACCTGCCAATCATTAAACTGGCCCAATACAATGAAATAAAAGGAGCCACTTTATCGGTGCTGATGGCCAGCTTTTCTTTTAGGTACTCGGGCAGGTTACTGGCTGTGGCCACTTCCACACCAACGTACACAAAAATGCCAATCATGCCCATCCATAATTGTGGGTACTGAAAGGCATTCTTTTTATGCAATACTTTGTTGTTGCTGTCGGCTTCTTCAACAGCCACATTGTCCAAGTCAATCTTATTGGGTATAGAAGAAAATTTAAAGAATACGGCTACCAGTAAAAATGCCAATCCTAGAATAAGGTAAGGGGCTTTTACGCTTTCGATGCTGGCAGTGGAGTTGTTGGACGTAACGCTGCCAAAGATGGCGAAGCTAACCAGTAAAGGGCCAATGGTAGTACCAAAATTGTTTACGCCACCTGCCATGCTTAAACGTTGCGAACCTGTTTTGGGATCGCCCATTACAACGGCCAATGGGTTTGCTGCAATCTGCTGCAATGAAAAGCCTAGGGCAACAATAAATAGTCCGGATAACATCAATACAAATGAACCCGTATTGGCAGCAGGATAAAAAAGCAATGTGCCAATGGCAGAAATGGTTAGCCCTACAGCAATACCGTTTTTGTAACCCATTTTATTCAACAGGTCGCCGCCAATGCTTTTGGATATAAGCAGGTAAATAATCGAGCCTACGGTATAGGCAATATAAAATGCCAACGATACCAATTGGCTCTGTGCCTGTGAAAGGTTGAATGCTTTTTTGAAAACGGGAATCAAGATGTCGTTGCTGGCTGCAACAAATCCCCAGAAGAAAAATACAGTGATCAAGGTGCCGAATTGCGACCATTTTGTTTGTTGACTCATAGCAAGACTTGGTTTGGTAGTTTGAAGGCTGAAAATAAAAGATTTTAATGATAAACAACTAAAAAGCATTTTAATGAATGTGTATAACAACAATTACTATTGCTATGGTTGCCAAAGCATTGGCTAAAATATTTTACCTGCTGTTATGGATTTTTCATGTTTTGTGCTCCAACTGTGAAATTATTTACCATGATAACTAAAAATCTATCGCTGGCTCTTTGTTTTGCATGTACGGCATTGGTGGCTTCGGCCCAGGATGCTGTAAAAACAGAACCCAAAAAGAAAGCCCCGCCAAAAGTGGTGAAAGATGGAAAAGAAGCTCCGCCACCACCAAAAGTGGAAGTAAAGAAATTTACCCCACCAAAAGTGGTAAAGGACAATGAAGTGGCCCCTCCACCGCCACCCAAGCCGCCCAAAGTGGCAAAGAAGCCAAAGGCAAATGTGCCACCTCCGCCACCGCCTCCAAAAAAAGCCTAAACAAAAGCCGAAGCAATTGCTTCGGCTTTTTGTTTAGGCCGTATCTTCTTTTTTAATGGCTAAGGTTTGTACGGACATTTTACCTTGATACCATATAAAATTTCCGCATCATTGCTTTTTGTATTCCATTTAACCCCTAACTTGAATCAGTTTTACTGAATGCTGTTTCAGGCTGTCAAATGCTGCTGTATAGCCGATGGTTGTTCCGATAGTTATCGGGATCACTACAGCCGATAGTACCCTACAGTTGGTAACATAAAATAAACTTAATTGCTTCATGGAAATTATTCATATCAGTGCCGAGTGTTATCCTGTGGCCAAGGCCGGTGGCCTGGGCGATGTGGTGGGTGCATTGCCCAAGTACCAGACAAAAGGTGGGCATTTTGCCAAAGTGGTAATGCCGATGTATGAAACAAAGTTCCTGCACAATAACGAGTTTGATGTGGACTTTAAGGGCAGCACAAATATGGGCGACTTTTATTTTGACTACACGATTATTAAGGAACGTACGAACAAGCTGGGCTTTGACCTTTACCTAGTAGATATAAAAGGCTTGCTGGACACAGAAAAAATTTATGGTTACGATAATGATACCGAGCGGTTCACTGCCTTTCAGATTGCGGTATTGCATTGGATGAACCATTGGCAGCATAACCCCGATGTGGTGCATTGCCACGACCACCATACAGCATTGATACCTTTTATGATGCAGCAGTGCTTTGCATTTAGGGACAAGCTTGGTGGAGTGCCAACAGTATTGACCATTCACAATGCACAGTACCAGGGCTGGATGGGCTGGGAGAAGAACCATTACTTGCCTGCCTATGACAGTTGGAAAGGTGGGCTATTGGAATGGGGCAATACCATTAACCCATTGGCCTGCGGCGTAAAGTGTGCGTGGAAGGTAACCACGGTAAGCTGGAGCTACCTGGAAGAACTTCGCTGGAACAGCAATGGACTGGAACAGTTGTTTGAGTACGAGAAAGGCAAATGCGTAGGCATATTGAACGGTATTGACAATGAAGTATGGAACCCTAAAGACGATACTTACTTGGAACATCATTTTACCTCGAGAACCGTTGCGAGTGGCAAGCAGAAGAACAAGGAAGAATTATGTGAGCAGTTTGGTTTGGACGCAACAAAACCATTGATTGTTTTTATTGGACGGCTGGTGGGCGAGAAGGCAGCCGATATTTTGCCCGAAAGCATCATGGCAAGCATTTATGCCATGCAAGGCAGTGTAAGTTTCTTGATTCTTGGCAGTGGCGACCCGCATGTGGAGTGGCAGTTGAACAGCATGAATGACCACTTTCCGGGTTATTACCATGCCGTGATTGGCTATAACGAAGCACTGAGCCATAAGATGTATGCAGGTGCAGACTTTTTGTTGATGCCCAGCCGTGTGGAGCCTTGCGGACTGAACCAGATGTATGCCATGCGTTACGGTACCGTGCCCATGGTAAGGAGCACTGGCGGTTTAAAAGATACCGTAAAGGATATGGGCGAATGGGAAGGTTTTGGTATCAGGTTCAACCATGCCAGTGTGGGCGATGTGCACCATTCTGTAGGTAGGGCCATCAATATATATGCAGATACCAGGCAACTGCTTTGGATGCGTAGGTACATGATGAACATTGACCATAGCTGGGAAGCTGCGGTTGATAATTATATCAATGTTTACAATGAGTTTAAATAAAAATGAATAGTGAGGAATTAGGAATGAACAGGGCGATAGAGACAGGTTGATGCATTCAATAAAAATAGTATTGTGTATGCGGCATGAAAATATTGTAAGAACCAAAAGCTTTGCATTTGCTGTTAGAGTGGTAAAGCTTTACCAGTTCCTGAAAAAGGATTTCAAGGAATATGACCTGTCATCTCAGGTGCTAAGAAGTGGAACATCCATTGGGGCTTCGATAAGGGAAAGCGAGTTTGCAGCAAGTAAAAAAGACTTTATTCATAAATTGACAATAAGCTTGAAAGAGGCCAACGAAACCCAGTATTGGTTAGAATTACTGAACGTCACAGGCTATTTGACCAAGCGGATGTATGCTTCTTTGAATACAGGCTGCGAAGAGCTAATCAAGCTATTGGTGGCAAGTATCAAGACATCAAAGAAGTCCATCATCAAACCATCATTAAACATTCTTCACTAATCATTCTTCATTATAAAAAATAATTAATCCAGCCATATGTTATCCATTTCAAAATCAGTTGTAGCCGTAATACTCGGTGGTGGTGCAGGAACCCGTTTGTCGCCCTTAACTTCGGCCCGTAGCAAACCTGCCGTACCCATTGCAGGCAAGTACCGTTTGGTTGATATTCCCATCAGCAACTGTATCAATTCCAACATCAACAGGATGTTTGTATTGACGCAGTTCAACAGTGCATCACTCAACAAGCATATCAAGAATACCTATCACTTTAGTGCATTCAGTACAGGCTTTGTGGATATACTTGCTGCGGAGCAAACGCCCGATAACCCTGGTTGGTTCCAAGGTACGGCAGATGCGGTAAGACAATCGTTACGTCATATACGCAACCTGGAGTTTGAATATATTTTGATATTGAGCGGCGACCAGTTGTACCAGATGGACTTTGCGGAAATGCTGGCCAAACATAAAGAAAAAGGTGCCGACTTATCCATTGCTACCATACCTGTTACCGAAAAGGAAGCACCCGAATTCGGTATATTGAAAGCAAGCGAAGAAGGCATGATTACTTCCTTTATAGAAAAGCCTGCTGTGGATGTGCTGCCCCAATGGACAAGCGATACCGGTACGGACATGCAGGCCTTTGGCCGCAACTATCTTGCTTCAATGGGTATCTATATTTTCAACAGGAAGGCATTGTTCAATTTCCTGAATGAAGTGCATCCCAATGCCACGGATTTTGGTAAGGAGATCATTCCGGACAGTATCAATAACTATAAAGTGGCCAGCTATCAATACGATGGTTATTGGACAGATATCGGTAACATCTATTCTTTTTATGAAGCCAACCTTGCGTTGACGCAAGAGATACCACCGTTTAATTTGTTTGACAATGCAAAGACGGTGTACACCCGCCCAAGGATGTTGCCGCCAGCAAAAATTAGCGGCACTACATTGGAGAAGACCCTGATTGCAGAAGGCTGTATCATTCATGCCAGCAGGATTGAAGGCAGTGTGGTGGGCATTCGTGCCAGGATAGGCCACGGCACAACGGTGGTAAACAGTTATATTATGGGTAACGACTATTACGAAACCATTGAGGAAATGGCCACCAATATTGTGAACGGCATACCCAAAATTGGTATCGGCGAACGTTGCTATATCAAAAATGCCATTATTGACAAGAATTGCAGGATAGGGGATGATGTACGCATTAATGGCGGTACGCACCTTGCACCAATAGACCATGCTTTGTACACCATTAAGGATGGTATTGTGGTGGTGAAGAAAGAAGCGATCATACCTAATGGGTTTGTGATATAAACCCTACCGGCGGTTTCCAACCCCGGCAGCGGTTGAAGGATAAGTTTGAATTTAGCTATACAATGGTGGTAACCCCCTGACAGGGCTGAAGCCGCTGTCAGGGGCCGCAAATATCCTATCAAAAAATAAATACCAACATGAGCAATTATACCATACCTGCCAATACAAGAATTGGGCATGTGCATTTAAAGGTGGCCGACCTTGACAGGGCCTTGGCTTTTTACCAGGGCATACTTGGCTTTGAACTGATGCAGAAATATGGAACACAGGCCGCATTCATTTCGGCAGGTGGCTACCATCATCATATCGGTTTGAATACCTGGTACAGCAAAGGGGCAAAGCCTGCCCCGCAAAATGCACCAGGACTGTTTCATACGGCCATATTGTACCCTACAAGAAAGGACTTGGCAACGGCATTGCAACGGTTGATTGATGCGGAATACCAATTGACGGGAGCGGCAGACCATGGCGTATCGGAAGCCCTATACCTAGATGACCCCGATGGCAATGGTGTTGAATTGTATTGGGACAAGCCAAGGGAGCAATGGCCAGTAAATGCAGCAGGCGAACTGCAAATGGTTACCGAACATTTAGACCTGCAAAACCTGCTTGCCGAGTTGAATGGCAGCAACCTTACCTGAACTTATCCGAAAGCGTATAACAAACCCTATCGTTAATACGCCAAAAAACTTCATTGTTTACTTTGCGTAAGCGTCTGCGGTTTCGTTTGTCCAATAATCTTCCTTCGGTATCATAGTATTGGGGCTGCTTGTAAAAAGTAAGTATATAATACCTTTTTTCTGCAAAAGGCAGGTCCAGTTGTTTGGGCCGTATCGACATAAATGTCAGGCTCTGCTTGCCATCGTCCAAATAATAGTCCATGCTATTTATCCAAGTACACTTAATGGCTTGCATGTCCTTTATCAGTTTCAATACGGCCATTGTATCATAACCATATTTATGTAGAGTGTCGCCTAGCCTTTTTTCTGTTAGGTTAAATTCGTAGATGTACCGCAACGAATCCGTTTTCATTTCAATGGTTATGTACTTGAAATCATTGTCCGAAAACTCTGCAGCAATGGGCTTGTTCCTGAATAGTTTATTGTACTGTTTTTCAATCTGCAAAATGGTGGCTTCATTTTCTTTGTAATACTTTATAGGAAACTGCCGTGGCGGCGATGTTGCACACGAAGCAAACAGTACAGCCAACATCAATGCCATTATTATATGGTAGGTGCCTATCTTCATTCTGCTGACTTTTTTTTGCACCAAGTAATACCAAAAATAATTCGTTTCACTACTTTAATAGGAAGCTGTTGCAAGGTCTTGAACCCATAATCCCAATAGGTCAATGTAACCATGCCATTGCTTTCGCTAACGTTCAGCAATACTACATAATGTGTAGGTATGCGTTTCTTTACTTTGTTATGGTCTTTCTTATGCAATATGGTATTGTTCAGGTAAACAAATACCTGATGGTTCTCTGCAAGTTTTTCTTCAAGAAAGCCGGGCAGGTTGCCAATGGTTGGTCTTATTAAATCGGAGCCAATGGATTTTACTTCATAATTGCACATCTTACGCACCATTCTATTGAACTTGGCAAAATTGGTAGCTGCCCAAAACCTGTCTTCGTCGCCCGGGTCATAACTTAAGTTGATCCAGTTCAGGTATCCTTTAAAATGATCGGCCAGGGACAGGAACCAAAGCTGGTCTGCATGGTTAATATCCAGCTCGCCTTTGAACCTTAATTGCCCTGCTGCTTTTTTTACGTTAAGCGAAGGGTTAAAATGCACATCCCTAAAATCGGCCTCGCCTTTTGTGTACATGTCCATCATGAACCTTACATAACGTAGCGGGTAATTGCTGATGCAACTATAGCTCATGGCTGCATATCCACAAAAATTGGTATTAGAGCCAGCATATACAAACAGTGGGTGGGTAATGTTCCTGCGGAGGTTTTGTATGAATAGATTGGGTTTTACGCGTGGCCAATAAGTGCTTTGGTTCACTTCGCCCACACTGTCGAGGTATTGAATGGCCAACTGCTTTTGGGTAGGTTGTTGTGCAGCCAGCAGCGATACAGTTAAAACTAATAGACCAACAAACAATATTTGCCTTAATAAGAATCTCATCCAGTAGATTAGTTGTACATTTTAGCAGTTGTAAATGTAAAACTTAAATTTAACTAGTAAGGCTTAATGCCATGATGTAAAAACTGGTACCCACAAAAGTGAGTAAGGTAACAATGGCCACAATAAAAGCAGCGGGGCTAACATGCTCTTCTGTTTCGGTAAAGAAAAATTTGAGGTTTTGGTAGATGGCTCTCATAAACTTCTTTTTTGCATATCCTGCTAAAAGAATGCCATTGCCTTTGTAAGCATCAGTCCATCGAATTTATATAGTGATGGCTGGGAAAGTGTAGAAAATAGTGAACAAAAATGCCCTGCTTATTTATAAGCAGGGCATTTTTTATATCGTCAATGGTCAACCGACCATCGTCTTCTTAGTACCTGTAAGCATCAGATTTGAAAGGACCGAACTGAGGTATGCCTAAATAGGCAGCTTGTTCAACAGTCAATTCATCCAACTCAACACCAATTTTGGCAAGGTGCAAACGGGCAACTTTTTCATCAAGGTGCTTAGGCAATACGTAAACAGCGTTTTCGTATTTGTCTGTGTTTGTCCAAAGTTCCAATTGAGCCAAAGTTTGGTTGGCAAATGAGTTGCTCATTACAAAGCTTGGGTGGCCAGTGGCACAACCTAGATTCACCAAACGGCCTTCAGCCAGGATGATCACATCTTTACCATCAATGTTGTACAAGTCAACCTGAGGTTTAATGGTATCTTTTGTATGACCATAGTTGGTGTTCAACCAAGCCATGTCAATTTCAATATCAAAGTGACCGATGTTACAAACGATTGCTTTATCCTTCATAGCACGGAAATGCTTTTCAGTGATCAGGTCGCGGCAACCAGAAGCAGTAACAATAATGTCAGCTTCAGCTACGGCTTTCAACATTGGTTTTACTTCATAACCGTCCATAGCAGCTTGCAAAGCACAGATAGGGTCTACTTCTGTAACAATTACACGGCAACCGGCACCAGCCAAAGAAGCGGCAGAACCTTTACCAACATCACCATAAGAACCTACAACAGCTACTTTACCAGCCATCATAACATCAGTGGCACGACGGATAGAATCTACCAAAGATTCTTTACAGCCATATTTGTTATCGAACTTGGATTTGGTAACGCTATCGTTTACGTTAATGGCAGGGATAGGCAAAGTGCCTTTAGCCATCCTTTCATACAAACGGTGTACACCAGTTGTGGTTTCTTCAGAAAGGCCTTTGATGTTTGCAACCAGTTCAGGATACACATCAAATACCATATTGGTCAAGTCGCCACCATCATCCAAAATCATGTTCAACGGACGGTCAGCACCACCAAAGAACAAAGTTTGTTCAATGCACCAATCCGCTTCTTCCTGTGTTTGACCTTTCCATGCAAATACACCGATACCAGCGGCAGCAATTGCAGCAGCAGCTTGGTCTTGTGTAGAGAAAATGTTGCAAGAGCTCCATTTAACTTCTGCACCCAAAGCAACCAATGTTTCAATTAACACGGCAGTTTGAATAGTCATGTGTAAGCAGCCAGCAATCCTTGCACCTTTTAAAGGTTGGGTTGCTGCGTATTCTGCACGGATGCTCATCAAACCTGGCATTTCTGCTTCGGCCAAACGGATTTCTTTACGTCCCCAAGCCGCAAGGCTTATGTCGGCTACCTTATATGGTAAGGTAAAGTCGATTGTTTTTGTAAGTGTTGACATTTGATTATTTTATTTTGAGCCACAAAACTATAAATCATAGGACAGAATACCTGTAATTAATAAAAAATCAGGATAGAGTCATTTTTAAATGCATCTTTACAGGATAAATAACCTGTTTTGTATGGCAAAAGCAAGTAAAACAGAACAAACCACTAACAATGAATTGTTGTTGGATGCAACCGACTTAAAAATACTGGCATTGCTACAGCAGAATGCGAGGATAACGGTAAAGGAAATATCCGACAAGGTACACCTTAGCACGACCCCGGTACACGAACGCATCAAGCGTTTGGAAAGCAATGGTGTAATAAAACAGTACGCTACTTTGTTGGACCATAGTAAGGTAAAGAAGGGGTTGATGGTAATCTGTTATGTTTCTTTAAAAGAGCACAGTAAAAATGCGGGTGCTAAGTTCATTAAACATATCCTTGCACTCAACGAGGTAATTGAATGCTACAATATTTCTGGCGAGTTTGACTTCATGCTAAAAGTGGTTGCCGAAAACATGGATACCTATTACGATTTTCATGTAAACAAATTGAGCCAAAGCGAAAACATTGGCAACGTACAGAGTGTGTTTGTAATGGGCGTTATTAAGCAAACGCATGTATTGGTGTATTAAAAATTTTATCCGCAACAACAAACAACTATAGCCATGCTTATATCGCACGACTTGAAATTCATATTTATTCATGTTCACAGAACTGGTGGAACCACTTTAAGGAATATCCTACTTACGCAACTAAAAGGCAAGGTACAGAACAGGTCGCAGCATGGCAATGCAAGAACGGCCGATCATATTTTACTGGAAAAGCATCGGGATTATTTTGTGTTTGGTTTTGCAAGGAACCCATGGCAGCGGATATTATCCTGGTATTCGCTCATCAACAGGCATGTTGAAGGTAGCCTGGAAGACAAACAAAAAGCATTTGAATATTTTCTTGAGAACGACCTTGCATTTATTCCCTTAGAGTATAGCTTTCATTACAACCAACTTGATTATTTTACCAATGCTAACAATGAGTTATTGACCAACAAAATATATCGTTACGAGGATTATGAAAAGGAAATGAAAAGCCTGTTTGCATTGTGGGATATACCTGTAGCTGATATTCCGGTAATCAACGAAACGGATAAGAAAAATTACAGGGACTACTATACCGAAAAAAGCATTGCCCTGATACAGGAGAAATGCAAAAAAGATATAGATTTCTTTGGCTACCAATTTTAGCCATCCTTTGCCAGTTTAGGTTATTGTTAAAGCATGTTGACAGTTGTGCCACAGTTTCATTTCTAACAACTACGCTACCTACTGCAAAATCATGGATGGCCCTTTTTTCTCTATTAGAATTGATGGTCAAGAAGGAAATCCATCCAAGAAAGAACTTGATGATATACCTGATGATTGCCTGAAAGAAATTGATGCGTTTGGTATTGTCAGTAAACTGCCTTACCCTTAATCCTTTAATATAATTGCCCAACGTACATCCTAAGCTAGTACATAACGGATCATAAACCAGCCAAATGGCTATAAACATAGCAATCCTTACACTGTCGGGGGCATTCTCATATTTGTCCAATATTGTTGAAAATGCAAACATCAATACGATAATGAAAATACCGTCAATAAAAGTTGACTGGACCCTATCCCCTAAAAGTGGGTAGTTGGGCTGGGCTGTTGAAAGGTTGCTTTGGTTCATTGTAATTAAGGGTTGTTCAAATATATTAAGTACAGCAATATGTATGCACATATTTTGTTAGGTTGAGTTTCCTAAATAGGATAGAGGCAACATGAACCCAATCTTTACAAGTCAGCTTTAGCGACTTACTTCCCAAAATAAATTTCAAGAAAAAAGAAAATAAATTTGGTAAAACTAAAATAATTAGTAATTTGCAGCTAAATCAGTTAGTTTATGAGTTACGCAGGAAAAAATCTCCGTTACCTACGCAAGCAGCGTGGATGGACACAGGAAGAGTTTGCCAACAAGCTCAATGTAAAACGTTCATTGATCGGTGCCTATGAAGAAGAACGTGCCGAGCCCAAACTGGAAGTACTGGAAACTTTGAGCAGCATTTTCAAGCTAAGTTTGGATGAACTGCTTTTAAGTGATTTGACTGCTCCTAAAGGAGGCAGTTACCTGGACCAACGTCGCAAGTTAAAAATGGCCAATGATAGCAATACTATCCAATTTGTGCCATTAAAGGCAGCAGCCGGCTATTTGAATGGTTATGCCGACCCTGATTTCCTGGACGAACTGAACACGTTCACCCTGCCAATGCTTGCCCCGGGCCAATACCGTGCCTTTGAAATTGTGGGCGACAGTATGCTGCCCACACCAAGTGGCAGTGTAATAGTAGGGGAGAAGGTGAATGATTTTGAAGATGTAAAGAACAGCAATACCTATGTGGTACTAAGTAAAAGTGATGGCGTGGTATATAAACGCATCATGAAAAATACAAAAAGCAAGAACAAGCTTACTTTAATTAGCGACAATCCTATTTACGAACCATACAACGTAAACTCCGATGAGGTACTGGAAGTATGGAAGGCCGTTTACATTCTGCAAAAAGCAAACCTTGTGCAGCGTTGGGATGTGGGCCAGCTTGCAGGAATGGTAAATAATCTAAGCGAACAGGTAAGCAGTTTGAAAAAGAAATTGAATTGAGTTTTTTGGGGGTTAGTTAGTAATAGAAGGTCACTCGAAAGAGTGGCCTTTTTTAATGATGAAATAACTGTCAATCAATTTTAAGCTGCACATTTGCAGGAATAATTACTGCAATTGGCAACAGGACAAATGAATATTGGCTTCGAAGCAAAAAGGGCATTTACCAACGGCACTGGTTTGGGGCATTACAGCCGTACATTAATCAGTTCTTTGGCAACCTATTTTCCTGCAAACGACTATTTTCTGTTTACACCCAAACAAACAGATATGTACAGTGCAGAGGGTTTCAACAATATGCATATTGTAACGCCGCAGCATTTCCCCTCAACATTACTAACTGCAGCCTGGCGTAGCAGTTGGGTAAAAAAAGACCTGAAGCAACTGGATATTGACCTATATCACGGCCTCAGCCACGAGATACCTGTAGGCATTCAAGAAACAGGGATCAAGTCTGTCGTAACCATTCACGACCTGATATTCGAAAGGCATCCCGAACAGTTCAATGCCATCGACGTGAAAATATACCGTAAGAAATTCACCTATGCCTGTCAGCATGCCGATAGGATCATTGCCATCAGCCAACAGACAAAAGACGATATCATGCAGTTTTACAAGATTGCAGAAAAGAAAATCTCTATTTGTTATCAAAGTTGCAACCCATCTTTTGGCAAAAAAGTAAGCGAAGCAGAAAAGTTGCGTATCAAGGAACAGTACCAACTGCCCGACCGGTTTTTTTTGTATGTTGGTTCAATTATAGAAAGAAAGAATTTGTTGACCATTTGTAAAGGGCTAAAGCAGGTACAAAGCAAGCTCAATATTCCTTTGGTTGTTATTGGCAGCGGCGATAAATACAAGCAACAGGTAAAAGATTATATAAAAGAGCAGCAACTGACCAACGATGTCATTTTCCTTTCAGAAAAGTTCACCAATGCATCATTCAAGTCAGCAGCAGATTTTCCTGCTATTTACCAATTGGCTATCACCATGATTTATCCATCTACGTTCGAAGGTTTTGGTATCCCTGTGCTGGAAGCTTTGTGGAGCAACATACCCGTTATTACAAGCAATGTTTCCTGCATGCCCGAAACGGGTGGCAATGCTGCATTGTATGTAAACCCATTTAGTGTGGATGAAATGGCCGATGCCATGATACAGGTGGCCACAAACGAACAACTAAGGCAAGAAATGATTACAAAAGGATGGCAACATGCACAAAACTTTACGCAACAAAAATGTGCCGAAGAAGTAATGAAAGTGTATAAAAGCCTGGTTCCATAAAACACCGTAACAGCAACAACATGATTGATTTTGCAAAAGATATTGAGCAATCACTAACAACACTTCAAAACGGTGGCGTGATACTGTACCCAACCGATACCATTTGGGGACTTGGTGCCGATGCCACCAACGAGACTTCGGTGGAGCAGATCATCAACATCAAGCACCGACCCGCTAACAAAAGCTTTGTGGTGCTGGTGGCCAGCGAAAGGGATATTATGCAATATGTTGCCTCGGTTGATTTGGCCGTGTTCGATTATCTGGACAAACAGACAAAACCAACCACCGTAATTTACCCCAATGCAATTGGGCTTGCGGGTAATGTACTTGCAGCAGATGGCTCGGTGGCCATACGCATTTGTAAAGACGAGTTCTGCAAAAATTTGATCAAACGTTTCAGGAAGCCCATTGTCAGTACTTCCGCCAATATCAGCAACGAGCCATCGCCTGAAAATTTCGCCCAGATAAGTCCATTGATAAAAAAAAATGTGGATTTTATTGTTCAACATCGGCAAAATGAGAACCAGAAAACAGCTCCATCCTCCATCATTACATGGCAAAACGGGGAAGTGAAAATTTTGCGTCCATAGTTTTTCACATGATATGTGCAGAAACCTGTGCAAAATTCTTGTTTTTTGTTAATAGTCTATAAATGAAAGGTTTGTCACCGATTTATTTAGGCACTTCACAATAATTTTAAGGTGAAAAGCTTGTTTTTCTAATTATTTAGTTGCAACTTTTAATTACGAAAAACGCCCATGGTGAAAGTTGTAATAGATATTCCCAAAGAAAAAATGCCATCTTTTCTGAATATGATTGTCAGTTTAGGTATTGACAATCATGCTATTCTATCACAACCAACCAGCCCCAACAAGGGCAAACCCAAAGCAATCAACCCATTACGGTCATTTAAAAAATTCCTCCTGTTCGATTGGGAATTCTTCAACAACGAACTCGAGTTTGAATAACCGACTGCATTTCCTGCATACCATCCTATCCTTTAAAAACTTATTGAGAATAGTGGCATCATGCTTGTCTGTATTTTGTTGGCATCAATAAATATCCATCAACAAAAAACATTTGTATGGCAACTGTAACGCTTAACATCCCATCAGAAAAGATCCAGTTGTTTCTTTCCATGTTGGTAGAAAACGGGTTCAACAAACCAAGTAATTTTTTGAAGAACCAGCTTCAGCAATTCCAGCAGGCAAACCTGTCTAGGAATAAACGCAATAAGCATCCTTACTACGATTGGGACTTTTTTAGCAATGAGCTGGAGTACGAGTAGACCAGCAATTCCAGATAATGAAAGGGGATTTTGCACAACAATAAAACGGATTAGTTGGGCAACGCCCATCATTTATCTTTGCCGTGTATGGACATACAATGTACAGATAAGGAAAAATTCATTCTCAATAAAATAGCATCGGCGGCAAGCGAAATAAATGTACAGGCATTTTTGATTGGCGGTTTTGTACGCGATAAAATTATAGGCAGGCCCACAAAAGATGCAGATATTGTTTGTTTGGGCGATGGCATTGATTTGGCACATAAAGTAGCCGATAAGTTCAATCCCAAACCAACGGTTGCTTTCTTCAAAACATTCGGCACGGCACAAATAAAAATTGGTACTGCAGACTCGGAAAAAGAAAACGATGTTTTTGAAATAGAATTTGTGGGTGCAAGAAAAGAAAGCTATAACTACGACAGCCGTAAGCCAGCAGTGGAACCGGGCAGCTTGGAAGATGATCAGAATCGGCGTGACTTTACCATTAATGCACTTGCAATTGACCTGAACAAAGGCGAAGGTTTCGGTAAACTAATAGATCCTTTTAATGGCTTGGATGACATATACCGTAAAATCATTCAAACACCACTGGAACCGCTGCAGACATTTAGCGACGACCCTTTACGGATGATGCGTGCCATTCGTTTTGCAACACAATTGAACTTCACCATTTCAGAAAAAACCTTTCAGGCAATTATTGATAATGCAGACAGGATAAAAATTGTTTCGCAGGAAAGGATTACCGATGAGCTGAACAAAATCATGCTGTCCAAGAAACCTTCCATTGGTTGGGACCTCTTGAGCAAAAGTGGGCTACTTCAGATTATTTTCCCGCAAATGATGGCTTTGCATGGGGCCGAATACGTGGATGGTAAAGGCCATAAAGACAATTTCTATCATACCTTACAGGTGCTAGACAATATTGCTGTCAATACAAAAGACTTATGGCTGCGATGGGCTGCCCTGCTGCACGATATTGCCAAACCCAATACCAAGCGTTTTGAAGAAGGCCATGGCTGGACCTTTCATGGCCATGAAGTGGTTGGTGGCAGGATGGTGCCCAAAATATTCGCCAAACTGAAACTTCCACTCAACGAAAAAATGCGGTTGGTACAGAAGCTAGTGGAACTGCACCTGCGGCCCATATCCCTCACCAAGGAAAACATTACCGATAGTGCCATACGCCGTTTATTGTTCGATGCCGGCGAAGACATAGACGCATTGATGCTGCTTTGCAATGCCGATATTACCAGCAAGAACAAATACAAAGTGAACCGCTACTTGCAGAATTTTGAACTGGTTAGGCAACGTATGAAAGAAGTGGAAGACAAAGACCATTTACGCAACTGGCAACCACCCATTACAGGTGAACTGATTATGGAAACCTTTGGCCTGCCACCTTCAAAAAATGTCGGGCTTATTAAGGATGCCATCCGCGAAGCAATTCTTGACGGCGAAATAAAAAACGAGTATGAAATAGCTTATCAGTTTATGTTAGTAAAAGCCCGGGAGTTAAATTTACAACCAATACAATAAATCTGTTTCTTTGAAGGCAGAAACAGGATACCCGGCCAATAAAATCACTACCTGCACACCTAATTAACTGTACACATGGCAATATTAAAATTTAGGATCTATTTAGAAGAAGACGATGCTGTTTACCGTGATGTTGTGATAAAACATACGCAAAGCTTTGCCGACCTGCATTATACCATTTTGAAGGCTTACGAATTTGACAGTAAGCACCAGGCCACTTTTTACAGGAGCAACGATAAATGGTTAAGGGGGCGGGAGATAAGCTTTGAAAAATATGACAAGGAATATGTTGCCCCGCCATTATTGATGAACGAAACAACGATTGGTAGCGAGATACGTGACACCAACCAGCGTTTCATTTATGTGTACGATTTTGCAAAGAACTGGGTATTTCTGGTGGAGTTGATTAATGTGAGCAAAGACGAAAGTGCCAAAACGGAATACCCGTCCGTATCACGAAAAGAAGGTATTGGCCCACAGCAATACGGTACCAAAAGTTTATTGGGCGATAAGTTTGCCGATATAGAAGAGAAGTACGACCTGACCGAAGCGGCAGAAGGTTTTGGCAAGGAAGGCGATAGTGATGATGAAGAAAGCGGCGAAGATGCAATGGATGATGGCGGCAGCGAAGAAGAATTCTAGCATTTATTTTTACAATGTATAAACAGAAGCCTCAGTAATGGGGCTTATTGTTTTATAAGAAAAGGCGTTGGTTTGGCAACAAAAAAGAATACAGTAATTGTTATTGCAGGGCCAACAGCAGTTGGCAAAACTGCCTTTGCAATAAAGGTTGCCAGGCACTTCCATACACAGATTATTTCAGCAGATTCCAGGCAATGCTTCAAGGAACTGGATATTGGTGTGGCAAAGCCATCAATGGAAGAACTGCAACAGGTACATCACTATTTCATCAATTCGCATTCCATACACGAAGAAGTGAATGCAGGCACATTTGAAGCCTATGCATTGTCCTGTGCCGATGAAATTTTCAAACAAAACCATGTGGCTGTTATGGTAGGCGGTACGGGCCTATACATTAAGGCATTTTGCGAAGGAATGGATGCCATGCCCAAAGTGGATGACAGCATACGTAAGGCCATTATGACTAACTATGAGGCCAATGGGCTGGAATGGCTTCAACAGGAAGTGCAGGAAAAAGACAACGCTTTTTGGCTAACGGCAGAACAGCAGAACCCGCAACGGTTAATGCGTGCACTGGAAATATACCATGCAACTGGAAAATCGATCAATGCGTTTAGGAACAACCAAAAAAAGGAACGTGCTTTTGATATAATAAAAATTGGGTTGGAGCTGCCAAGGGAAGAACTGAACAACCGCATCAATAACAGGGTAGACCAGATGATGCAAGAAGGACTGTTGGCAGAAGCGGAATCATTGATACCATTTAGGCAATTGAATGCATTGCAAACAGTAGGGTACCGGGAGTTTTTTGATTTTTTTGATGGGAACTGCAACCTGCAACACGCCATTAATCAACTAAAAACAAATACCAGGCAATATGCCAAAAGGCAAATGACCTGGTTTAAAAAAGATGGGGCAATCAATTGGTTCAATGCAAATGCCATTGAACCTGGTATGATTAATATTTGATTTTCCTTTCAGCAAATATTGGTGCATAGCGGATGGTATCACCAGTAGCAGTTGGCACTTTGGCAACATACTTCTCTTCAACAATTGTTAGCGGTATTATATTCGTTGTTTGCGGCCTTCTGTTGGTCTTGCTGCTTAAAGTATATTTTACGGGCGTTGAAACTTTAGCTTCATCGCTGTTGGGAGCGGTAGTTTTTTTGTCGCCATTGTTGATGCCTGCTATAAGTACGATGCTTGTAAAAATGGCTAGAAACTGGTTCATACAATATTTTAGTTTAGTTGGGCGTTTTAATGCCTGTTGGTTTGGTACACGTTATTGGAAAACTGTGCCAATATGGCCAATGGATAATTTTATAAACATTTACTTTCTCTGAAACCTAATACTGCAAAGCGTTTGGAGTGTTTTTGGTTATTTTTTCTGCATTTATTTTTCGTTAATCTTTCACCGCTTTTTTTCTTGTTTTGAAAAAACGAATCCCATAAATGGAATCTGCTCAAAATTGAGAAAGCCTACTTATGGCCATTGTTTAAATGGCCGCTTCAAAAACGTGTGGTATTTTATATGGGCAGTTGCTCCTTAAAAAAGAATTAAAAAAAGAAACCTGTAGCAAGACAAATAAGAATTGTTCTGCTAGATGGATCATTATTGCCACCTGCATGGGTATTAAAGACTGCTTAAGGTTGCTTTGCGAAATACATTAGCCACTATCTTTCAGCGTTAACTAAAGAATAGGTGCTATTAAACTTATTACAATGGCACCTGTCTATCCCTTGAAACTTAAATTAGTTACCGTAACCAAAAACCAGTCATGAAACAAAAAATGAAACTTCTCCTTGCAACTGCAGTTGTTTTTGCAGTAACATTCGTAGCCTGTAAAAAAAGTGCTACGGATGCAGATTACACCACCGAGTTGGCCACGCATTCAGACGATGAATCCCGTTTCTCCAGCGAATCTGATGCAGTTTCCGATGATATCAACAATACCATCGATACGTACAACTCTTTTAACGGCCGTGTTGACAATGTAACCGTTGCACCTTGCAATGCAACTGTTGCAGTTGACTCCACCAGCAATCCAAAGAAAATTACCATTACTTATAATGGGCTGAACTGTCAGGGAACACGCACCCGTACAGGTGTTGTAGTTGTTTCCATGCCATTGGCCCAAAAATGGAAAGATGCCGGTGCCGTACTAACAGTTACAATTACAAACCTGAAAATCACAAGGGTTAGCGATAACAAGAGCATCACCATTAACGGTACCAAAACAATTACCAATGTTAGCGGCGGCCGTTTGCGTGATTTGGTAACAAGTGGTTCAACATCCATTACGCATACCATTGCTAGTTCCGGTATTACCGTAACCTTTGATGACGGTTCTCAACGTGTATGGCAAGAGGCCAAGAAAAGGGTATTTACCTACAGCAATGGCCTAGTAATTACTACAACCGGCACTTACATCGATGGCAATACTACTGGTATTTCCGAATGGGGAACCAACCGTTTTGGCAATGCCTTCAGCACATCTATTACACAGCCAATGGTAGTAAAACTGGACTGTAGCAGTACATTGCGTTTGGTAAGTGGTACAGTAACACACAACAGGTTAATTGCAACAGTGGTTACCACTTTCGGTTTGGATGCAAATGGAAATGCAGTAACAACCTGCCCAACTGGTAGCTATTATTTTAAACTTGTGTGGACAGGCGTTAACGGAGTAGTGCACACGGTAATATTACCTTATTAATTGTTCCATAGTTAGTGATTAAAAAGTAAAAGCCATCAACGAAAGTTGATGGCTTTTACTTTTAAGTATGTTGCCTGATTAATTAGGCAATCCAACCAATACTATTTTATAATTTGCTGATTAGTTCCTTAGCAGATCTTACATAATCGTCATTCTTTTCCTGGGTGGCAATTTCAATGCATTTTTCTGCAGAAGCCTTGGCACTTACTTTATCGCCTAGGTCTTTCTCAATTTTTGCTTTCAGCAAAAACATGTAGAAGGCTTTCGGGTCAGCAGCAGTTGCTTTTGTAACATTGGTTAGGGCTTTGTTCAGGTCTTTGTCTATGTCGTAATAAAAATTGGCAGCCATAAAATAAGTACGTGCATTAACCTTGTCTGCGGTAACTGCCTGTTCTACCTGTGGCCTTATCCTGTCCTTGATATTGGTTGCAATAGGAATGGCAACGGCTACATTGCCCCACATTAAATGAAGTTCGCAACTTTCGTACTTAACGTTTGCAAACTGCATGGTAAATACTTCCATGCTTTCTTTCATTTTCATCGCAGGCACGGTAAACCTGAACAGGTCATCCTGCTCTGCATAATTGGTGCCCCAGTTCTTCGAATCCTTATTAATGATAATGGTCCACTCGTTCTTGCCTGGAATGGTGAATATGGCATAGCTGCCTGTGTCTACAGCCTTGCCACCAATGGTAATGGGGTCGGTAACTTTTAGTTTTGTGGCAGAGTTGGCACCTGTACGCCATACCTTGCCAAGCGGAGCAAGTTCGCTGCCTTCTTTAAACAACTGCCTGCCTTTAATGGAGGGGCGGCTATAACTGAGTTCCAGTTTGCCCAGGCCAAATTCCTGTGTAATGGTTTGTCCGGGACTAGGGGCGGGCATTTTTATCTGTGCATGGGTAGCAACTGCAAATGCAATGCTTGCGAGCAATAACAGCTTTTTCATACTTGTTTGTTTTTTGGTAGCTGCAAACCTACACCAACAAGCAATAACTATTATTTTTTTTGATAAAAGGAAAATGAAGTAATTGTGAAAGCAAATATGCTGCAATCAAATTTTCATTGGTGCCGCTTTACACTGGTACATTATAATTTAATGGCAACTTTGGCTTTCTTCTTTTTCTTGTCAGCAATCCATGCCGGGCCTTCTTTTACAATTTGTATGGCTTTATTGCTTATTTCCGTATTTACGTTAAGTGGGTTTACAACGGCAATATTATAGGGTTTGCCCAGGTTGTCCACATCAAATTCAAGCTCTACAAGGCTTTCCTCATTCTCTGCATCCTCTGTACTGTCTTTTTTCAATGCTTCCTTTTTCTTACTCACATATTCCTGAAACGATTTGATGCCACCAACAGGTGTGCCTAAAATTGCTTCGGACTGCTTCCTTTTGGTACCATAACCTGTGGTCACTATTTCTTCTGCCAAGGATTGGCTGGCCTTTTCCAGTACAATGGTATTGTTGATATGGGCATTCAGGTTCACGTTCTGTTGTGCATAACCAATAACGGCAACTTCGGCATTCAAAACAGTGTCTGTAGCCTGTACATTAAAATATCCGTTTGCATCACTAACAGTGCCATTTGCACTGTTCAGCCTTCGGTCGTTCCTGTTCAGGTTCAAGGTAGCATAAGGTACGCCTTGTCCTTCGGTATTCACTACTCGGCCACGAAGCTGATTTGTTAAAGCAGCATTCCTGTCTTTGTTGTCTGCTTTAAATTTGTCCAAGCCAGATGCAGAAGTTTGTGCCGCTGTACTTTTTTTGAACTCCGCAAATCCTTTAGCCGGAGCTTCCTTTGCCTTGTTGGTGGAGGCAACGTCGGCAGCAGCAATTTTTACAGAGTCATAAGTCAGGTCCATTCTTGCAGCATAATCATCACTCTTGGTGCTGGTAATGCCTGTTGCTTTCTTGTTAATGGTATTGTCTAAAGAAGCTGCTGCTTCCTGTTTTGCAATGGGGGCAGGTGCTATGGTAGCTTCCGTACTCGCAACTGCATCTGTTAACGGATGGCTTTTGGGGCTGGCCGCAACCTTGCCAGCAGTGCCATTACCGGGCTCCGTACTAACGGCGGTACTGTTTTTTATATCGTTTTCAGTTGGTGGTACAGTAGCTGTTTTGGGTGTTGCAGGGTCCTGTGTTAACTGTTCATGCTTTATCTCTGCAAGGCTACCAGTACTATTGTTGCTTTTGTTTACCAGCCAAATGGTGCTGCCGGCCCCAGCCATTAAAATAAGGACAGCGGCAATACGTAACCACGATTTGTTGTTGCTGGCTTTGGGCATTGCCACAATTTTGGCATCTTCTTTCTCTTCGCCTAAAATGGCAGTGGTTATATTATGCAAATGCTGTTTGGCCATTGGAATATTGGCCTGTTCAAAACCTTCTATTGCATCGGCAAGAAATGGGTCCTGCAATGCGGTTTTTTCCAATTGGTGCATTGCTGCCGCATCCATATCCTTTTGCAGGTAATGTTCAATGTCTGCTAATGTATAATGTGGGGCTGCTTTTGCAGGGGCCACCAATGTATCATCGTCAATATTGGTGAGGTACTGTTTGGCAGCCGTAATATCCGCCTGTTCAAAACCTTCCATGGCATCAGCAAGAAAAGGATCCTGCAGGGCAGCCTTTTCCATCTGGTGCATTTCTGCTGCACTCATTTTACCTTGTAGATATCTTTCAATATCTGCCAATGTATAGTTGATATGTACATTGTTGTTAGCCATTGCCTTCCATGCAAATTTTTAGGTTGCGTCTCCCGTTCTGTATCAGACTGCGAACCTTGTTCCATTCAATACCCGTTTCAGCAGCAATCTCATTGTAGCATTTCTCTTCCAAATAAAACAGCTTGATGGTTCTTTGCTGTTCGGTATTTAGTCCTTCAATACAGTTTTCCAGCGATTGCAGGTTGCGTTCCTTTTCCAAAACATTGTCCAGATGAGAAAAATCCTCCGATTGCATAAAAGTGGGCTGAAATTCTACTGTAACCGTCTTCTTGTCTTTGCGAAGCTGCATCAGGCAATGGTTTTTGGTAACCATATACAGCCATCCTTTAAAATTGCCTATCTGATGTTTGTGAAGCTTCTGCACCAGTTCCTGGTAAATATTCATGACCGCATCGCTGCTGGCGTCTTCGTTTTTCAAATATTTCATACAGGTACCAAATACAAGGTCCTTATAGCGTAGGTAAAGTGTGGCAAGGGTATTTTGGTCCAGGCTGGCTTGGTAAGCTTTTAAGAGCGTGTCGTCATCGGCTGCTTGTTCTATATGTCTTACAGGCGTCATTGTGGGGATGAAGATAATATTTTTTTGTACTTCCACACGTTGACAGTAACATTTAGTAAACATTTTTGGAATGTGTTGGGCCTTGTTGTTACGCCCAATGGCTGCGGGATAGAGCGGAAAGCCCTGAGGTACGAAGGCTTGCAGCGATAGCCCCGACAGAAGCTGCATACTGTTTGCAGGCTTATAGCCCCTGCCCATTTTTTTGGTAACAGTTGTGTAATTGCAAAAATGGCTGCATCTGTAGGGTAAACAGAGCAATATGAAAACGCAAACCCATGTACAGATTTCTACCCCATGCAACGAAGATTGGAACAAGATGAGCAATAGCGAAAAAGGCAGGTTTTGCGAAAGCTGTGCCAGCCAGGTGATAGATTTTACGGCCATGACGGACCAGCAGGTGCTTGCTTATTTGGCGGTTGCCAATGGTAAGGTTTGCGGCAGGTTTAATGAAGATCAACTAAACCGCACTTTATACAGTACCGAAATAGGCAGAAAGAAAATGTGGCAATGGGCAGTGGCCAGTTTTACGAGCCTGTTTTTTTTAGCCAGTAAATCGCAGGCACAAACAAAAGCCAATAAACAGGTTCCGCAGGCTGCGGCTTTATTGAATGGCAGTAGGCTGGATGATGGCAAGGCACTGAACGGGATTTTGACCATTAAGGGGCAAGTGATGGATGATGCAAGAATGCTATTGGCAAATGCATCTGTTATTGACCCACAAAACCTGAACAGGGTACTGACCAACCGCAACGGAAATTTTGTGATGCAGGTAGATGCGGCAACAGAATCGGTACTGGTGCAGGCACATGGCTATGATGCCCGCGTGGTGCCTGTTTCGATGCTGAACAGTAAGGATACCAGCATTACATTGATTAAGGCAGATACGACGAACCCGGGACTTGACAAGTTTGACAAGACTGCTTTTGAAGGAACCGTAATCATGGGTGGCATTACCACTTTTGACAAAAGGGAACATGTAGATACTGTAGTGACTTTTGTGAAAAAGATATTCAACAATGCGTTCTTTAAAATTCAACCAAACCCAACAATCAAAGGCAATGTAGGCATTTCTGTGAAGCAGGCGGGAACCTATACGGTACAGATTTTTGACAATAGCTCGAAGCTGGTTCATACGGCAGAGATTGCCATAAATGCGAAGGGCGAAATTGTTTATGTAAGCCTGCCTACCTGTGTTACCAAAGGCACTTATTATATACGCCTGATTGATAAGCAAACAAAGAAAGAGTATGTAGATAAGATGGTAGTGGCTGGATGATTTTTTTTCAATAAGAGTGGATAGGAGGAAAAGCGTTTAGGATAAATGTAAGTCTCTCTTTCTCTTTTGGCTCTTATTGAAAAATATTGTGCAGAAGGTTTCGCTAAGAGTGGATAAGAGGGAAAGGGTTTAAAAGAAATTTGCAAGCCTCTTTTGCCCTTTTGATCCCTTAGCTAAAAAAATCAAAAAAGTTTTATGTAAAATTTTTAACAGTTGCATCTCGTACAAAACAACTGTTATGAAACCTACAACTTACCTGCAAATTCCTACTCCTTGCCATGAGGATTGGAACAAGATGACCCAAAATGAACAAGGGCGTTTCTGTTTAAGCTGTGCCAAAACGGTGGTGGACTTTCAGCTAATGACGGACCAGCAGATCATCAATTATTTTACGAAAACCGAAGGCAAAACCTGTGGACGTTTTTCAGCCGACCAACTGAACAGGTCGCTAGTAGAAACAAAGATTGAGCAAAAGAAAGGCTGGCAATGGCTAATGGCAAGCATTGCTTCGTTTTTCTTTTTTGTAAGCAGGAGCAATGCACAGGCCCTGCAGGGAAAAGTTGCCTACAAACCTAAAGATACCTTAACGCAAAAACCAGGTGTTAAAAGTGAGCCTGTAATATGTAAACCCACAAAAAATATAAAGCCACGGGTACTTACAGGTGCGGCGGCCATTGTAACGCCGGATAAGTATGTAAACAAACCAACTACAACACTTCAGCAAGTATTAACAGGCGATACCGTTATTGTTCAAAAGAAAGTACCGCAACTTATAGGTTCGGTTACAGATGAAAGTGGTAATGGTATTGCATATGCAATAGTGGAAACAATACTTGCAGGCTCAAAAAATATGAACAGTACCAATACATTGGGCGAGTTTGAATTCAAGAACCCTCTGATAAAACATGGCGATTCTGTAACAATGAAGTTTTCGTGTATGGGCTATGAAGAAAAAACAGTGACCGTAACATTTGATGAAAGCCAGTTGGAACTGCATATTCAATTAAAAGCAAAACCCGTACAGATAAAAGAAGTAGTAGTAAATGCTTCAAGTGCATTAAAATGTAAAAGTGTTGTGGTTGGTGGTGGCATAAGTTATTACAGTGTCAAACCAATCAAAAAAGTAGATACAGTTGCAACGATTGTAAGAAAAGTATTTAAAGCAGAGGCTTTTAAAATATTCCCTAACCCTGCTTCAAGTGGCAAGGCCGTGAACCTTACCATTAAGGAAGCAGGTGATTATACTGTGCAATTGTTGGACAATGAATCTAAATTACTGAATGTGGAAAATATAACGGTTAGCGGTAAGCAAGAGGTAAAACTGTTCAACATACCGTCAACCATACCGGCAGGCTTCTATTATGTGCGGATCATTCATGAAAAAACAAAAAAGCAATACATCGATAAGCTTATTGTTCAATAAATTTCCGTGGGGGTTATTTTGGGTGAACAATAACTACCTGTTCTTTTTTGTGTGAACAAAGAAGGCAGGTTTTTTATTAGGTAGCAAACAAATGATTTTTATTTACCGCTAAGGCATGAAGTTCACAAATGCAATATGATTCTCAATCTGGCCATGAATACCACAAATCAGCACGAATAATTGTTTGTTTTTTAACTCATGCCTATTCGTGCAATTCGTGGCTACTTTTTAAAAGCGGGATGGAACTGTTGCAACGTGCTTCTTAAATAATCCCTGTCAAGATGCGTATAGATTTCGGTAGTGGTAATGCTTTCATGCCCCAGCATTTCCTGCACGGCACGCAAGTCGGCACCGCCTTCCACCAAATGGGTGGCAAAAGAATGCCTGAATGTATGCGGTGAAATGTTTTTTTTAATGCCGGCCTTTGCAGCCATTTCTTTAATGATATAAAATATCATGATTCTTGAAAGGTGTTTGCCGAATTTGTTCAGGAACAAAATATCCTCAAAATCCGTCTGTATTTTTTGATGTACGCGTACATTGTCTTTATAGATCTTTATATGCTTGATGGCATCGCTGCCAATGGGAACCAGCCTTTCTTTGTCGCCTTTACCAATTACGCGTATAAAACCAACATCCAGGTACAGGCAACTGATTTTCAGGTTTACCACTTCACTTACACGCAGGCCGCAACTGTACATGGTTTCCAGTATGGCCTTGTTGCGTTGCCCATCGGCCCTGCTTAGGTCAAGTTGTGCAATGATGTTCTCTATTTCTTCAAAGCTTAAAAAATCGGGCAGGGCACGTTTTGTTTTTGGTGCTTCCAATAATGCAGATGGGTCGATGCTACTGATTTGTTCAACCAGACAATATTTGTAAAAGCTCCTGATGCCGGAAATGATCCTTGCCTGGCTTGTTGCCGTCATGCCCAGTTGGCCCACCCATTGCACAAACTGCTGCAGGTCCGTTAAAACTATATCAGGCGGGGTTTTCAGGTTATTGGTGGCCAACAGGTATTCCGTTAGTTTTTCCACATCATGCAGGTATGCTTCAACGGAATTGTCGCTTAACGATTTCTCCAGTTGCAGGTACGCTTTATATCCTTTTTTGTAGGCTTCCCACATAGTTTGTAAATGTAGCGGGTGCGTGTTAATTAATTAAACAAAATAAAACTGTTAAAAACAGGATGGCTGCAGAAAACTTCAATTGCCAGCTAATTGCCCGTTTAATCTTTAATAACGTATTTTGCACCCCTTAATTTATCCGGTAGGGTGCCGCCATCCATCCGTTGGTTGATGGGTGTCCCGATAGTTGTCGGGATCACGAAAGTTGAACAACCTTCCCCTGCCGGTAAACAAAAAATACCATGGACGAAAAACAAAAAGACCTAAGAAAGGAACAGGCACTTGAGTACCACTCGCAAGGCAGGCCTGGCAAGATTGAAGTTGTACCTACGAAAGAAGCCAAGACACAGCGGGACCTATCGCTTGCATATAGCCCTGGTGTGGCTGCCCCCTGTATGGAAATTTTTAATAACCCCGATGATGTTTACAAATACACGGCAAAAGGCAACCTGGTTGCGGTGATAAGCAATGGTACCGCAGTGTTAGGCCTGGGCGATATTGGCCCCGAAGCCGGCAAACCTGTAATGGAGGGCAAGGGCGTACTGTTTAAAATATTTGCAGACATTGATGTATTTGACATTGAGATAAACGAGAAGGATCCCGAAAAATTTGTTCAGATCGTAAAGGCATTGGAACCGACTTTTGGCGGCATAAACCTGGAGGACATTAAGGCACCGGAATGTTTCTACATAGAAACGGAACTGAAGAAACAGATGAAGATTCCGGTGATGCATGATGACCAACATGGTACGGCCATTATTAGTGCCGCAGCCTTATTGAATGCATTGGAACTGCAAAAGAAGAAAATTGAAAAGGCAAAAATTGTAGTGAACGGGGCAGGGGCCGCAGCTATATCGTGCATAAAACTGTATGTGGCTTTGGGTGTGAAGAAAGAGAACATAAAAGTGTTTGATAGCAAGGGCCTGATACATAACGGGCGTACCGATCTGGATGATCAGAAGAAGCTGTTTGCAGTTGATGGCAAGGACATGAACCTTGCCGAAGGCATGAAAGACAGCGATGTGTTTATCGGGTTGAGCAAGGGCAATACCGTATCGCAAGAGATGGTGAAAAGCATGGCCAAGAACCCGATTGTTTTTGCGATGGCCAACCCCGACCCCGAGATCAGTTATGAAGATGCGTTGGCTGCACGTAAGGACATTATCATGGCTACCGGTCGTAGCGATTATCCCAACCAGGTAAACAATGTACTAGGGTTTCCATATATATTCCGTGGGGCATTGGATGTACGTGCCACCACCATTAACGAAGAGATGAAACTGGCTGCTGTAAAGGCTTTGGCCGAAATGACCAAAGCACCTGTGCCAGATATTGTGAACATGGCCTATAACCAACAGACCTTGTCTTTTGGGCCAGAGTATATTATTCCGAAACCGGTTGACCCACGTTTGTTGAGTACCGTGGCACCTGCTGTGGCGAAGGCTGCTATGGACAGTGGCGTTGCGAAAAATCCCATTAAAAACTGGGATACTTATAAGGTTCAGTTGGATAAACGTTTGGGCCTCGATAATCAGTTATTGCGTATTTTAGGCAACAAGGCAAGACGTGCACCCAAGCGTTTAGTATTTGCTGAAGCGGATAACCAGAAGATACTGAAAGCTGCCAGCATTGCCTATGACGAAGGCATTGCTTACCCGATACTGTTGGGTACCGAAAGCAAGATCAGGAAAATTGCAGCAGAGAACAATATTGACCTTACAGACATACCCATTATTGACCCACGCAGCGACGAACAGGAAGCAAAACGTGAGCAGTACGGTAAACTGTTTTTTGAGAAACGCCAACGCCGCGGCTTCAATGCTTATGAAAGCATGAAGATTATGAAAGAGCGTAACCATTATGGCTGCATGATGGTGGAAACAGGCGACGCCGATGCGATGATCAGCGGACTTACCCGTAACTATGCAGAAGCCATACGCCCTGCATTGAACATTATTGGTACGGAAGAAGGCGTTAAGAAAATTGCAGGCATGTACCTGTTGCTGACCAAGAAAGGTCCATTGTTTTTGGCAGATACCACGGTGAACTTTAATCCTACTGCAGAGGAACTGGCAGATATAACCATGTTGGTTGCAAAAGAAGTAAGGAGCTTTAGTTTGTCGCCCCGTATTGCCATGTTAAGCTACAGCAATTTTGGCAGCAGCGATTCGCCTGAAGCAAAACTGGTAGCCAAAGCAACGAGGATCGTAAAGGAAAGGAACCCTTCTTTGATTATTGATGGCGAGATACAGGGCAGCATTGCCTTCAACAACGAGATACTGAAAGAGAACTATCCCTTCAGCGATTTGGTAGATGAGAATGTAAACACACTTATTTTCCCTAATTTAACGGCTGGTAACGTAGCCTATAACTTATTGAAAGAAGTGGGCGGTGCCGATGCCATTGGCCCGATATTGCTTGGTTTGAAAAAACCGGTGCATGTACTGCAATTGGGCAGCACGGTTAGGAACATTGTAAACATGGCACTGATTGCAGTAATTGATGCACAGATGAAAAGCAAGACAGATGTGGATGCAGAAGTGCAGAAAAGCAGTTGGTGGAAAAGATTGAAGAAGAAAAAAAGTAATTAGTTGAAAGTATTTAGTAATTAAAATAAGTAGGTGGCAATAGGGTTCAACAACTTATTGCTACCTACTATTAACTGGTGGTCTATGGGTTTCTTTTCACATTTTGGCCGTTATTTAATTATGCTCAAAGGCATGTTTACCAAGCCTGAGAACTTTAAGATGTACTGGAAAGAGTTCATGCACCAGTGTGTGGAAATAGGTATCGGTTCATTGCCCATCGTTGTAATTATTTCTTTGTTTCTAGGCGGTGTTACAACCGTACAGACAGCTTACCAATTGGTAAGCCCATTGGTTCCATCAACCACCATTGCACAGATTGTTAGGGACAGTATGATACTGGAGCTTTCGCCCACCGTAGTAAGTATTGTGTTGGCAGGCGTTGTGGGCAGTAAGGTGGCCAGCGAATTGGGCAATATGCAGATCAGCGAACAGATAGATGCCATGGAAATTATGGGCATCAACACCAAAGCATATTTGATACTCCCTAAAATTGTAGCTGCACTGGTAATGATACCCTGCCTTATTACGCTTTCTGCGGTATTGGGTATCTGGGGCGGACGTACAGCAGGCTCCATGAGTGGCATTATTGCAACGGATATTTTTGATGTGGGCCTTCGGCAGAATTTCTCGCCATACAATGTATTTTTTGCACTGAGCAAGGCATACACATTTGCATTCATCGTAAGTAGCATACCCGCTTATTATGGCTATCATGTAAAAGGTGGTGCATTGGAAATTGGCAGGGCAAGTACAACATCGGTAGTGGTTAGCTGCATATTGATCTTATTATCTGACTATGTGCTGGCTGCATTGCTGCTATAGCTTATTTATTTGTGTCCCTTAATTATTTTACTTGCATCAGGAAATGAAACACAGCATAGAACCCAACCGCCATATCGTTTTTTTAGACGGTTTAAGGGGACTGGCAATTATACTGGTGTTAGGTTACCACTTCTTTAAAATATTTCCTTTTGGCTGGATGGGGGTAGACCTGTTCTTTGTGCTATCCGGTTTCTTGATTACCAGTAAACTGGTAGCAGACAATATCAGTTTTAAAAAGTTGCTGCTTTTTTGGCTCAAACGGATATTGCGTATCATGCCATTGTATTACCTGCTCTTGTTTATTACATTCATTGCAGTGCCACTATTGGTACCTTCTGTTAATGACTCATTGATATTTAAAAATCTGTTGCATACACAGGTTTACTATTGGACCTTCTCCATAAACTGGATAGATGCTTCTAATGGATGGCCACAACATTATATGTTTATCCATATATGGTCGCTATGTGTGGAAATGCAATTCTATTTTATTTTTCCTTTATTACTTGCCTGTACACGCCCAAGGTACCTGTTCAATAAAAGCATTGTGCTTGCTTTGATAATAGCTGTTGTATTGTTCAGGATGTATGGAAGCAACTTTTTCGCATTCAATCCTATTTACAGGTATGTACTCATGTTTTCCCGTTTTGACGGCTTGCTACTAGGCGGTTTTATCTACTATGCATGGTCAAACAACAAACTGCCTAAAATGGCCCCCGTTATCATTGCCTTGGCCATTGGCAGTCTCGCTACAATCGTGGGTTGGGTAATGGTTACATGCAATGTATGGACATCGGAACTGGGTTTTGTAAGCGAGTACGGCTATACGCTCAATTCGCTGCTCTTTAGTGGATTGCTATGCTGGTTACTGATGCAACCTGCTTCAATTATTGCAACAATATTCTCCAATAAATGGCTGGTAAGTATGGGTACTTATTCTTTCTGCATCTACCTCATCCATGTACCATTGTATATTGTTATAGATAAACTGTACATGCATTACAATACACCCATTGCTTTTATACTGTATCTTCTTTTGTATGTATGTGCTGCTTATGCATTGGGCTGGATATCTTACAACACTATAGAAAAATGGGCATCAAAAATTAAAGTCAAGTTCAACCGTTAACCATGCAGGCAAAATGGGCAATACATAAAAAGGGCTTTTTCTTCTTGCTGTTTTATCCATTAGCAGTGGTACTGCTGGTGCATGTTTTTTTCTTCTGCATCAATATTGGTTGGCTCGAAGTAAAGCATACCAAAGAGCTTGCCTGGATTGTGTGGTACAGTTTCAGGTTCGACTTAATCATAGCATTGCTCGTTTTTATTATAGCATTGCCAATAAAGGCAATTGTTGAAAAAACAGGCAACAGGCTATTATTGTTAATATTAAAGTGCAGTCTCTACCTGTTCACTTTTTGTTATGTGTTGATAGGTATGATAGATGCCCTGTACTATAGGGTTAACCTGCACCGTATTGATAGCAACAACTACAAAGAACTATTGGATAACAGCAACCTGTTTTTTTCTTTTGTAAGGGCCTATTGGTACTTTATGCTGCTGTTGCTGGCAGCTTTACTGATAGGCTTTGTAACGATTGCAAAAAGGGTACGGTATGAAAATAGGCCTTTAACCTTAAAGTCTTTCGGCACCATCTTTATAAGTACGTTGGTACTGTTTTATTGTACGGTGTACGATTTTGGCAACAACTACTTTTTAACGCGTTCCGCAGCTTACAAGGTAATGTCGGGCACCAATGCAAACTTTATTACCAATCCCCCCATCGAAATTGCCAGCTCGTTAAGGAACCACCGGCCCAAGATCGAGAACTGGGTGTTCATGCCCGATTCATTGGCTTTTGCAATACATCCCGTTGTAAAGCAATATGCACCGTTGCAGGAGGGCAGCCATCCCAATATCTGTGTGTTTATCATGGAAAGCACTTCGCAGGAGGATTTTGGCAATACCGAAGAACGCAAAAAAGTAATGCCATTTATTGATTCACTGATGAACCATGCACTTGTGTTCAAGAATGCTTTTGCCAACGGGCTGTCCTCACCATGTGGCTTTGATGCAGTGGTTGCGGGGCTTCCGCAGTTTAATGTGGGCGATTTTTTCCTTACCGGTTTCAACCAGAACAATACCGAGCCCATGCCACGTCTGTTAAAGGATATGGGTTATACCAACTCTTTTTATTATGCTGTAAACGACTATGCCAACTCTTTTGTAAAAGCATCTTACTACTATGGCATAGAAAATTTCTATGGCTATAAAAATGTTGTGGACAATAAGCATTACCTCGATGGTTTTTATGGTGTGTACGACCATGTATTCCTTCAGTCAATAGCAAACGATATGAAGAAAAAGAGCAAACCATCATTATCGGTTATCTTCAATATCAGTACACATCAACCCTATAACCTGTTGCCAGAAAATGAACGTGCAACCATTAAGGACTACCGTAAAATAAATCATGCATCGTTACATTACTTTGATACCAGCTTGCAACATTTCTTTCACGACATCGGTAACGAGCCTTGGTTTGCCAATACCATATTCGTATTTGTGGGTGACCATTACTCAAGAATGGCCCAGGAAGATAAAAGCCTGACGGGCATTTTCAGGATACCATTCTTTATCTACTCGCCCAAAGGGCAGATGAATGGCATAAGTGATAAGCTTGTTCAGCAGGCTGATATTTCCGCTTCCATTTTACAGATGGCCGGCTATACCAAACCCTTTTTCAATTACGGCAATTCTGTTTTTGATACTACTGCATTACGAACCGTATTCACTTTTTTCAATAGCGACCTCTTATGCATCAACAGTAATTTTATAATGGTATATGATACCGAAACCAAAAAGCCAAAGGGGCTATACAATTACATGGAAGATGCTGCCATGAAAAAGGATCTCTCCCAGCAGCAGCCCGTTGCATTTGCTCTATTGAAGCAACAATCGGAAGCCTATTTGCAAGCCATGGCCTCATCCTTGCTACACAACAAAATGAGGGCAAGTGCATATCGCCCATAATTAATCCTTCTTCTCTATAATTTCAAAATTCCTGCTTACGCTATTACCCTGCTCATCCACAATAGTAAGCACATGCTTGCCTGCTGGCGGGTTCAGTGCCAGTTGATGGAACTGTTGCGTAGTGGCAACAAATACATCGTCCAGATGCCAGAACAGTTTTGCATTGCTGTTTCTATGGGTAGCATTAAAAATGGTTCTTCCTTTTTCTCCTGTTACTTCTTTGGGGACATAAATCTTTGCATCCTCATCGGGATAAACAATATCCAACACTTTTGCTGCATCCAATGTGCAGCCCTGTTTGTATTCGGGCAATGATCTGTATTCGGGATGCTTTTGCCTATAATAATATTCAATGGTAGGCGGCAATATAAAATAGGATTGATGCTGCATGTCACTGGGCGATTCACAACTTTCATTCACCCTATAAGTGCCTGTCCTGTCCAGGTTTATCTTCCTGCAATAAGGGCAAATGCTGGCATTTCTTGCACTTTCGCTTACCATCATGTTATCGGTAACTGCACAGTCGCTGCCTGCCTTAAAGCCACTGTACCTGCATACCGGCATATAGGTAAAGCCACTTGACGGTTCCGCAAACCATTCGGCAGTGGGCAGCAAACGGAAAATATCAAATAAGATAGGTGCAGCCGTATTGATGCCTGTAAGCTCTGGCCTGCCTTCACCGGTTGTATTGCCCACCCAAACAAGCACGCAATATTTGGGTGTTATGCCCACTGCCCACCCATCCCTGAAACCAAAGCTGGTACCCGTTTTCCAGGCAACACGCTGTGCCGAGGAAAACAGGTTCCACAAACCTTCCTCACCTGGCCGCATCACTTCATTCATGGCATTGAATGTGTGCCATAGGGCTATCTTATCAAAAGAAGGATTTGTGATTTGTACTATTGGATTTCGGAATTTGGAATTTGTGCTTTGTGATTTGGTATTTATATAATTCGGCATATACCATAACCCATTCTTATCTTTTACTTTTTCATTATTCAATCCTTGGTATGTCCTTGCCATGCTGCTATAAGCACCTGCCAGTTCGTAAGGGTTCACTTCGCAACCACCCAATATCAGGCTCATGCCATAAAAATCGGCTGGCCTGTTCAATGTGGTCAGCCCGCATTGTTTCAATACATCATAAAAACGTTGGTACTTGTATTGCTGCAACAGCTTCACGGCAGGAATGTTCAGGCTTCTTGCCAATGCCCTGTTTGCGGGTACGGCACCATCATAACCCAAATCAAAATTCTGTGGCGTGTAGCCACCAATCTGTGTAGGTATATCGGGTATCAATTGTTTGGGTAGCAAACTGCCTTCTGTTAATAAAGATGCATACAGCAAGGGTTTCAGGGTACTGCCGGGGCTTCGTGGCGAAGACAGCACATCCACATGGCTTTCTATTGCAGAGTCTTGCGTGTTGTACACATTGCCAACATAGGCCAGCACATTGCCTGTTTCCACTTCAACAACCATGGCTGCCGCATTCTTTATCTGGTTGCCCCGCAATTGTTGTGCATGTTGCCAAACAATGCTGTTTACCTGCTTCTGTAAATTGATGTCAAGCGTTGTTTGTATGGCGGTTAACTGATTGCTGTTCTCTTTTTTCAACGAAACAAAGTCACGTTTAAACCTGTCCAATAAATGCGGAGCCAACTGCGGTAAGGCTTTGGGCTCACCGGGCAATGGTTCCATCTTGGCAAGGTCGCCCGTGGTTTTATCAATGGTTTTGTTGTCAACTAGTTTATCCAGCAGTTCGTTTCTTTTCCGTAACAATATTTCCCTGTTCTTTCCGGGATGCACCAACGATGGGGCATTGGGCAGTACGGCCAGGGCAGCCATTTCGCCCCAGCTAAGCTGCTCGGCACTTCTGCCATAATAACGCCATGCGGCTGCATCCAGGCCAACCACATTGCTGCCAAATGGTGCATTGCTGGCATACATGGCAAGAATGGATTTCTTGCTGTAGCTGCACTCCAACCTAATGGCCAAAATACTTTCAGACAATTTGTTCCAGATGCTGCGTTTGTTGTTCTGTTTGTATAGGCGAATCACTTGCATGGTTAGTGTACTGCCGCCACTCACTGTTTTTTTGCTGCTGATATTCTGTTTCATGGCCCTGCCCAACGCAATGGGGTCAACACCGGGATGGTAATAAAAACGTTTGTCTTCAAAGGTGGTAATGCATTTGGCAAATTTCTCCGGTACTTTATCGTTGTAGGGAAAACGCCATTGCCCATCGCTTGCAATGGCTGCATTTAGCAGGTTACCATCCTTGTCAGTAATAACGAAACTGGTAGGTGCATGAAACAGTTTGGCCGGTAACGAGAGCCAGAACCAAGTGAGTAATACGAGCAGGATGCCCCATTTGATTTTGGATTTCCTGCTTAAATTTTTGAAGTAATGGATCAATTGCCTGTAATGGACTTTCACGATAGAAAAATAATCATTGCAATTTGAAATAACAAGTTAAACAGTTGCGATAGCGGTCTGTTTCGAATGTTTGTTAGGCTAAGCCTATTGAAACCGATAGCTTGTTTTTGCTAACTGAATCACGGACTGTTAGCTGTCATAAACTTTTTTAAAACATATATAGATGTCAAGCCATAATTTCGGCCATCCTTTATTTCAATCAACGCATATGAAAATACTATTGGTAGAAGATGAGCCGAGCGTGGCATCACTGGTGCAGAAAGCATTGACGGAGGAAAGCTATGAAGTGACGGTGGCAATGGACGGTGGCATGGCCTGGGACTATATAGAACGTTTTCAATATGCACTGTTTATTTTTGATTTGATGCTGCCCGGTATTAACGGCATAGAACTTTGCAAACGCACCAGGCAAAAAGGCATAACCATACCCATACTGATGCTTACCGCTTTAGGTACAACCGATAATGTGGTATTGGGCTTGGATAGCGGTGCAGATGATTACCTCTCAAAGCCTTTTAAAATAGCTGAGCTCCTGGCAAGGGTAAGGTCATTAATGCGTAGAGGCGTTACGGAACAGGCAACAGCAACGAGTACTGCCAGCAACCAGTTGTTGAGCCATGCTGATGTAATAATGGACCTGGATGAAAAAACAGTTACAAGGAACGGCGTGCTGATTGAACTTACGGTTACGGAGTTCCGCCTGCTGGAATATTTTCTACAGAACCCAAGAAGGGTGCTTTCGAGAATGGACATATTGGAAAAAGTATGGGGCTATGATTTTAACCTGAATACAAAAGTGGTGGATGTGTACATCAACTACCTACGCAAGAAATTGGAGAAAGGAGACCAGCCCAAGCTGTTGCATACAGTAGTGGGTATGGGTTATGTATTCAAAGAAAATGCTTAATGAAAATACAGCTTAAGATAGCATTGTTGTTTACGTTGTTGTGCACCAGCATCATCATCGCATTGAGCTGTGCCATTTATTATTTTGCCAACAAGGAAGCCTTCCAGGATTTTTTTGTGCGGCTGGAACTAAGGGCCAACATTGCTGCAAGGGCCAATCTTGCGGCAGACGAAGAAACGGCAGCAACTTTTGAAAAGATACGTAACGAGCACCTGCAACAATTGCCCGATGAAAAGGAATACATCGTTCAACTGGATACACTGAACAGCTTTGTAAAGAGTGCGGTAGCAAAGGATTTGGAACCTTCTTTTTTTGATGAGATACTCCTGAATAAAAGGGCTGCATCCAGAAAAGGTTTCCTGTTTTACGAAGGTGTCTTTTACAAGAACAGCAAGGGCAGTTTTGTAATCGTAATATCTGCACAGCATACGTATGCAAAGGATTTTCTGGCCAACCTGCGTTCCATATTAATGATTGGCTGTTTGATAAGTATGGTGGTGGTCTTTTCACTGGGCATGATTTTTTCGAAAAGGATATTGTTGCCCATCAGGAATATTACCCGTTCAGTAAAAAAAATCAATGCCACTTCGTTGCATGAACGTTTGTTGGTGAAGCAGGGGAGGGATGAAGTTGCGGACCTTGCCAATACGTTCAACGAAATGATCAGCAGACTGGAAATGTCTTTTGAGACACAGAACAATTTTGTGAGCAATGCATCGCATGAACTCAATACACCATTAACGGGTATTATTGGCGAAGCGGATTATGCCCTGTCCAGACCTTTTTCGCAGGAGCAGTATATGGCTTCCATGACATCCATCCTGTCTCAGGCAGAGAGGCTGCGGGATGTTACCAAAGGCCTGCTGGAGTTGGCAAGATCGGGTTTGGTAGACAATTTTTCCATGCAGCCAATAAGGCTTGACGAGATCATTTACAATGTGCAGAAAATAGCCAAACAGGTGTATCCCAAAAGCCATGTTGAAGTTGATTATAGCCTGTACCCAGATGATTCGGACCAGCTTTCCGTAATGGCCAACGCACATTTGATTGAACTGGCCATTTCCAATATCGTATTGAACTCCTGTAAATATTCCGGGCAGAAGCATGTGGTGATAGCCTTGGCTGTTGCGGGCAATGATACAGTCATCATTGTAAAAGACAACGGTATCGGCATTCCGCAAAAAGATATGGGGCATATATTCGACCCCTTCTTTCGGGCATCCAATGTGCAGGGCACAGGCGGGTATGGTATCGGGCTGCCATTGACCAAGAACATCGTAAAGATGCACAACGGTACCATTTCCATCAACTCAAAAGAAAATGAAGGAACAGAAGTGGTAGTCAAAATTCCTATTGCTCATCAATAACACTGTTTGGCTCTTACCAGATTCTTACCACATTTTTACTTCTTGCCAATTTATTGCTTACCTGTTTCTAATACTGGCTGTGCATTTTGCACTAAAACCAGTCAACATGAAAAAGATACTCTTACCAACCGACCTTACCGTTCAGTCGTTATGGGCTGCGAAACAAATCATACAGCAGGCCCGTTACCAGGGAGCACTTACCATTTACGTTGTGCACATGATAGAAATGCCTTCGAGCATAAATGACCTGCTTTCGTTAGGCCGTAATAGGAAGTATCCAACCATGTCGCCTGCTTTTATAGATGCCTTACAGATACTGCGTAGCAAAGCCGCGGAATCGAATATAGCAGTGCATTTTGAGTATGTGTATGGCAACAACTCACGGGTACTGAAAAATTTCATGCAAGGGCAGGGCATTGCCGAAGTACTTCTGCTGAATGGTTATGAATACAGTTTCAGCCAAAATGTATCTGTTGACTTTATACCTTTTTTCAAGAGAATGAAAACAGCCGTTAACCATATTCCATTCAACATCGGCAATTTTTCGGAATTCCAGTTGCTGTCTATTCTATTGAACAATGGCACGGAAGAAAAGAATGAGGAAGTGGCTTTGTACACATCATCACTGGCTGTTTAACAGTAAAAAAATATTGTATGTTGTTAAAGAAAAATATTCCTATCAGTTATATCGTCGGGAAGATAAAATTGGAGTTGACATTGGTTACTTTGTATGCAGGTGTGGTAACGTTCCTATACCATAGCTACAATATAACAGGGTGGTCAGTGCCAATTTCCATACCAATGATTATGGGTATCGTGATCTCTTTGCTACTGGCTTTCCGGTCAAACCAGGCGTATGACAGGTGGTGGGAGGCAAGGACCATTTGGGGAGCCATTGTAAATGACAGCCGTTCTTTTGCAAGGCAGATAAATACTTTCATAGACCATAAGTTCTGGAGCGATAAAATTCCCAACGAAGAAATTTATTTCTTTAAGGAAAGGATGGTGAAGAGACAGATAGCCTGGTGCCATGCTTTAAGCAACCACCTTCGTGGAAGGGATGCCATGACGAAGATGGAAAAATACCTGTCCAGAAAAGACATGCAGCACATACGCAACTACAACAATATACCTATGGCCCTGTTGGAGCTTCATGGCTATGATTTGAAAATGGCTTTGGACAATGGATGGATCAATACTTACCAGCATATTGAAATGGATGAAACATTGACCAGGCTTTGCGATGCGATGGGTAAATGTGAAAGGATCAAGAATACTGTGTTCCCGGCTACTTATAGCGTGTACATACATTTTTCGTTGGTGGTTTTCTTTATGCTGATGCCTTTTGCCATGATTGAGTACATCAGCTACTTAACAGTACCTGCTATGATTACGATAGCAGCTTCCTTTTTCCTGATTGAAAAGATGGCCGTGCACCTGCAGGACCCTTTTGAAAACAGGCCAACCGATACACCGATGACCGCTATCTGTTTCAATATTGAAAGGGACCTGAAACAAATGATCAATGAACAGCCCGTAAAGGAAATAAATGGAGGGATAGCAGGAAACAAAAAAGCTTTTTATGTTTTATAAGCGTTGAAGGGTAAATAACGATTGCTGTCGTTTGCCAATAGTGTGATGAGCACTATTGGTTTTTTGTTTTAATAATAGGTTGCTGCTTTGTTACACAATAGTTTAAAAAGAGTGGCCACTTTTTAAAAGTGGCCACTCTTTTTAAACTCATTCCACAACCTCCACCCATTTGCCACTCACGCCACCGCTAATGGTATTGTCATACATCGCTTCCGCATATACGCCCGGCCAAAAATATTTACCAGGATAAGCCGCATTCAATTGTACATAATAAGTGAGTGTTTCGTTCTGCCTGATGTCGAAATAATGATACACCCGGTCATCACGTATGTCCATGTATTTACTGGGCGACGATTTGAATGCACCTTCGCTATTGTACAGTCTGGTATTGAGTATCTCCCAACCACTCGGAAATATTTGACTTAAGGCCATCTCCGTATAAATGCCCCTTGCCCCAGGGTTTTTAATGGTAACTTTTGCAACGAAATCCGTTCCCTGCTTCAATTTGGCAATATCAACCGGGACACCGGTATTGCTGATGTAACTTACATTTACTTGCAGTACATTGGGATTATTGTTAATAGGCACAACCTGGTTGCTCAATGGCTGTCCTTCGTTGATGACCCTTACATACAATACATTGTTGCCATTGTTTTTCAGTTGCACAACTGCTTTGTTGCCTTGCCATGCAGCAATCGTTTGTGAAATGGTTGAAGCTGAATTGATGCTAACGTTTTGGCTTCCTGCTTTGCCACTGGCATTTATTTTTTTGTCGCTTGCATTGCTGCCACAATATTTTGCAATGGCAATTAAACTATATGCTGTTGTTTGTGTGCTGTACCAAGTTTCCTGCGATAGCTTGGAGGCAACCGTTCTTACCAATTGTTCTGCCTCTGCCTTCCGGCCCATGATGGTCAGTGTTTCCAATACCATTGCTTCATCACGTACATCACTGCCATAGGTAAATCCTGCAAATGGTCTTGCAGTAAATGTTGTGGATAGGCCACTGATCAATTGCAATGCAATTTGTGTTTGCCCACTTAAATGGTAAGCTGCTGCCAAACGCCATTTTGCTTCGGGTGACAGGAATTTGAATTCCTTCAACCTGTTCATGGCACCCATTTCAGGTGCTTTGGCCAAAGCCAATAGATATAAGCGGTAGGCTTGCGATAGGTCCGTTCCATAATAAGGGGCTGATGTTACATTCCAGGCCAAAGCCTTGCTTCGTTGGAATGCCTTCCATTGCTGCATCATGGCCGATGGTACATTATAACCTTTTGCAGTTGCTTCCAACAGGAAATGGCCCACATAGTTGGTGCCCCATTCATCGCTTGCACCATTGCCCGGCCAGTAGCTAAAGCCACCATCTGCCTGTTGAAAGTTCTGCACTTTTTGTATGGCAATGCGGATGTTCCTGTCAATCTCTGCTTTGCGTTGGTCATTCAGTTCCATCAATTGGTTCAGTACCAGTTGCGGGAATACAGCTGATGTTGTCTGTTCAATGCAACCATGTGGATATTGAATCAGGTAACTTAAACGTTTCTGCAAATTGATGGCAGGAATGGATGATACTTCCAACGTAGCTTTGCTGCTGCTGCCTTCGCCAATCATGGCAACAGTGGTATTCATGCTTTGCCCTGCTTGCAAAGTATATTCCGAAACCTGCGTCATGGGCGGGTTCGGATTGCGTATGTCAATCTCAGTTTCATAAACAGACTGTTCCTTACCGCTTGATGCAACGATTTTTATTTTGCCGATGCCTGTGCCTGCTTTCACTTTTGCATTGAAGTACACCAACTGTTCGCCTGTATTGCTGAACGAAATATTCTGCGAACCACCTGCTTCGATAAACGGATTGCTTTGCAGGCTAAGGCTTACATTTTTGATATTGCTTTCTGTTGCAAAAACGGTAACAGGAATTTTTAGCTCTTCATTAGGCCCCAATACTCTTGGCAATGTTGCCAGCAGCATTAAAGGCTTCTTTACTTTTACTGCTTTCTCTGCCATGCCATAAGCACCTTTGTTGGCTGCAATAACCATGGTGCGTACACTGCCCATATAAGGTGGCAATGCAATGGTATGTGTCTTGCTGCCACCATTGCTTTTGAAAGGACCATAAAATTTGACTACGGGCTGAAAGCGGTTTGCCCTTCTTGTTTTTGCCGCAAGCTCTGCAGAGCCGTCACCGCCAATGGTCAATATGCGTTCCAGTTCGCCACCCCATGCACCAATAACATAATCGTACACGTCCCAACTTTTTACACCCAATGCTTCTTTGGCATAAAATGCATCATGCGGGTTGGGTGTCTTGAACCTTGTCAGGTCAAGCAAACCTTCATCCACAACAGCAATAACATAACTCATGCTTTTGCTGTTCTGTTCCGATACGGTAACGGATGTATTGGTTTCGGGCCTTATTACATCATTCATTTTTATTACCGGGTGAAGGATGGTGTTCTTGTCTTCCACTTCAATGGGCACAACGCCATACATTCTTATGGGCAGGTCGTTAATGGTTTGTGCATGTGGCTGTATCAGGCTTACATTCACATAAATATTGGGCGTCATTTCCTTCTCTACTTTAAAGCTGAATTTGGTTTCGCCTTGCGTTGTGTTTACCCAATATGTTTTCAATACTTTACTTCCGGTTTCCAGACTGATCAATGCACGCCCATCCTTACTAGTGGGTATGGTCAGCTTTACTTCTTCGCCCACATTGTATTTAGGTTTGTCTGTTTGAAAAGATAGCATGGCTGCGGCACTCGGGTCGTTATTGTCTGCATGGCTTTGCCAGTTGTAATCGTTCACATAAAATGTTTTACCGGTAACGTGGCCACTTCTGGTGTCTTTGATGAGGATTAGGTAACGGCCGTAATCACTTGCTGCCAGTTTTAAATTGTAGGTACCTTTGCCGTTGCTTAAGTTAAAGGATTCTTTCTTGATGAGTTTATTGTAACTGTCTTGCGTAAAATTGCTCATGTCATCGCCGCTATTGTCCCACCACCAACGCCATTGAATTTTATACAACTCAACTTCTACATTGGTTGCACCACTGGTTAATGCACCATTTGTGTTTACATCAACTATGTTTAGAGTATGCGTTTGACCACTTAATAGAAAGCCCCATTGGTTATCGCCTTTAGGAATCTGTACGCCAACATAAGATGTGTAAGGATTGTATGGCATGGATATATTGTCGATACTGAAATTGCCACCAGGCTCAAATACCTTCACCATCAAATTGGCCAACAGCATTCCCGGTGCCTGCGTGCCTGCATCAAATGTTGGGTTGATGGTAGCAGCACCATCGGCATTCAGGCTGCCATCAAAAATGGTTTTGCTTTGCGTGGTGAAGCTCGCTGTTGGGTTATCAAACACATAGTCTTCATATTTGGCAAACGATGTTGTTTTTTTATAAAGCTGTGCATCCACCCTTGCTTTTAAATTCTGTGCTGTGGCACCAAATAGCCATTTGGCAGACAGTGTTCCATTGGCTGTTGCATTTTTGCCTAAAGCAGTAAGCCCATTAAAATTTAAATCAATTTTTAAACGGTTGGGCATTACGGTTTCTATCTTCAACTTCTTTTCAAATGTGGCACCACCCAGTTTTACCCTGCATAGCCAGTTGCCCGTAGGAGCTGCTGCATCTGTTGCAGTTTTGAATACATTGAAACCATCGTCTGCATTGGTTGTCACCATACGTTTGTACAATTGCCCACGGGGCGAAACCAGTTCCATTTCTATCGGGTGGTCTTTGGGCAGTTTATTGTCTTTGTCTTCTACAATAAAACCAAGGAACAGGCTATCGCCTGGCCTCCATACACCACGTTCGCCAAAAATGAAACCTTTGATGCCGTTCTTTACTTCGGCGCCGCTTACATCAAACCTTGATAAGGGGAGTGCCCCGCCATCATCCAGTTTCAGGTAGCTTTTTTCATTGCCTTTTTTGGCAACGAGTAAAAATGGTTTACGCTTCAGGTCAATCAATGCAATACCATCGCTGCCACTGGTAGCTTTGCCAATAATTTGTTGCTGGTAATCCAATACCTGCAATTCCACGCCACTCAAAGGTTCTGTGTTGATGATGTTATTTGCTGCTATAAATAATTTATTGTCGTTGCCACGTTTGGCGGTTAGGCCAATGTTGGTGGAGATGATATTCCTGCTTGCATACCTTTCCTTATTGTAATATGCCTGGTTGCATGGATTGTCTCGTTGCTCCCAGTTGTAGCCATAAGGATAATAATTGTCGTACCGCTGCCAAAATTCATCATCGTCATCCACGGCCTCATCGTTCCTTTCATTTTCGTATTCATCGTAATATTCATTCATCGATGCCTTGATCATCTTTGTACAGGCATACAAAGAATATTCGGGCCTAAAACCAATATGTACGCGGTAAATGGCACCCGGTTCTGTTTTGATGTACTTGTCCAGGTCCAGAGAAAAACGGTTGCGTTTGTGTAGGTTCATGCTCTTGTCGTCATCCAGCTTCACAGTTGCTTTTACCAATGGCTTTGCTACCCTTCTCAAATCGTTATCGCCATCTATCTTATTGCCCTGCAAAAACTGCGGTATATTGTTTTCATAGATCTTGATGATGGAAACATCCACTGATTTTAAATTGACTGCTTCAAACGGCAACACAATTTTGCCACCACTATTGGGTAATATCACGCCTTTGCCATGTATGGAAACAGAAGGCAGGCGGTTCTCAAAAAAGATATTGGCGGTAAATGGTTTGGTCAGTTTGTCGCCCCATTGGTTCTGCACACCTTCGTTGATGGATACGGTATAATTGCCATCCAGTCTGCCCGAAGCATATACTTTTACTTCGCTGCCCAAAATGGTGTAACTCAGGTTTTCCTGGTTGCTGATGGCTATTAGCCCATCCAGTTGCTGGCCAATCATGATAGGGTCGCTAAACTGTACCAATGCATATTGTTCCTCATCCTGCACCACACGTACATCCATTACTTTAAAATCACCAATGGCCGGTACGGCAATGTCTTTTTTGTCTTTAATGTTAATGTCCAATGGCGAGCCATTCCAACTCAATACAAGGTTGCCGGCATCTTTGGCACGTTTAATATTCTCAATAATGTAGCCATGCATTTTGTTGGCTTCGTTATGTTGCCATTTAATGGCCAGGCTGCTGCCATTTAAGGAGGCTGCCAGTATTTTTTCCACTTTGGCACTTTCTTCCACATCGGCGGTAACAATGTTGCCGCTTAATGTCATGGTTTCTTTGTTGTTGCTTCTCAGGCCATTTTCTTCTACCTGGAAGGAAGGTTTGATGGTCTGTATATTGAAGCCGAATTTTTTGAACTTGGATGGTACGTTCATTACCTTGCCCAGGCTGAATTCCACTTCGTATAATTTGTCTGGTGCAAGGTCTGCAGCGGGTTTAAACTCGATGGTCCTAGCATCGATCCAATAGGCCTTGCCTTTTACGGAAGGGGAAAAGTCGAAGAGGTCTTCCTTCACTGTTTCATTCAGTGTATGCGTCGTATTTGCATCGGATGCAAGCACGATACGTATGGTGTTCTTTTTGGAAACGATACCCGATGTGTAGGCATCAATGTACTTGCCAAACTCGGGGTCGATGTGGATGAGTTTCTTTTTACTGTTGCATGCAGTGATGGTAGCGGTTACCGCAAACAAAAAAAGCCAGCCCAATTGTTTGAGTGGCATACGTTGATGTGCGTTCATATGTGGTTGTGGTTGTGAGAAGGTTGTAGCAATTTGCTGCTGTTAAGTTAGCAAAATGAATCTGACATTTCCAAGCAAATATTTGTTAAGATGTAAAATTGTTTTATTGTGTCTACGCTTTACATTTGTTGCATACCTACCTTGTAAACACCACCTATTCAATAATCCAAAAATACACTGTTATGCCAATTAGAATGGTTGACGATGAGAATGATAATTACAGTAACGAAAATGAAAATACTGGCGGTGGGGGTGGTGGCAATTCGGGCGGCGGCGGCAACGGGCTCATTTCCTTCCTGCCCATGATTATCGGGCTGCTCATCAAAAAACCGATACTGTTACTGGTGGTATTGGCTGCCGGGGCTTTCTTCTTTTTTAAAGGGGGTTGCAATACAGCTTCGGTTAGCAATGCCGTTTCGGCCTTCACAACAGGTGGCCGGCTGAATAAGGACACATTTGCCAAAGCCAGCGTATATGAGGTTTTGGACGAAAGCAAGACCGATTTGCCAGAAGCGGTTTCCCTATTGAAATTTGCCCCTGAGCGTAAGAACCAGGGCCAGCAAGGAAGCTGTGTTGCATGGAGCAGTGCCTATGGTGCAAGAACTATTCTTGAAGCTGCAAGTAATGGCATTAATGGAAACCAGACTGCATTCAGTCCTTCGTTCCTGTACAACCAGATTAAGCTGGATGGTTGCCAGGGTTCCTATATCATACGTGCAATGGAAAACATGACACAGATTGGAGCTGTGCCGTTTAACGATTTCCCTTATACCGATAAGGATTGCGACCGTCAGCCCAATGGTGCATTGATGCAGCAGGCAGGACAAAAAAAGATGCTGGGTTTTACAAGGCTTACTGATGACGAAGGCACCAAAGAAATAAACCTACATGCCATAAAGGAACATTTAAGCAAAGATGTGCCTGTGGTAATTGGTATGATGGTAGGCGGCAGTTTCATGCAGGACATGATGGGCAAAGATGTATGGACACCTGTGGATGATGATTACAACATGATGGGCTTTGGTGGACATGCCATGTGTGTTATTGGTTATGATGACCGTAAAGAAGGTGGGGCCTTCCAGATAATGAACAGTTGGGGAAGTGACTGGGGCAATAATGGCGTGGCCTGGGTAAAATATAAGGACTTCAAACATTTTGTACGTGAAGCCTATGGCCTGAACCCGATGCCTAAAATGGGGGCGGCTGTAGCACAGAATTTAGAGATCAGCATTGGTTTGGTTGAAGCAAAAACCAAACAGTACATTGCTTTAAGAAATACGGCAGGCAATGTTTTTGAAACAACCAGCCCCATTGCAAAAAAGACTGGTTTTAAAATTGAACTGAAAAACAATACCGAGTGTTATGTATATGTAATTGGCAAAGAAACGGATGGAAGCAGTTACGTGCTGTTTCCTTATCCAAGCAAAGCCGATGCTACCAAAACCATGTTCAATCCATATTGCGGCATTACAGGTTACCGCCTGTTCCCAAGGGGCAAAAAGCTGGAAGCAGATGAAATTGGCAACCAGGATTTCTTTGCCATCATTACCAGTAAAGAGGCATTGGATGTATTTCAACTGAACAATGCCATTAACCAGAATAGAAGTGCAGGCTTTGAAAATGCGGTAAATGCTGCTATTAGAAGGCAATCCGTAAATGGTGTACAGTTCAACAATAGCAACGATGGCACCATTGGTTTCAAAACGCCTGTGGGTGATAAGAATGCAGTCGCTTGTATTATTGCGATTGATAAACAATAAGCGAATTGATTTCAATAAAAGTTAAAGAGATAAAGAGGGCAAGGAGTCGTTTAGTTTTGAAGCAATATAAATGCGTTTCTCTTTTCCACTCTTAATGAAAAAACCTTCGCTAAGAGCTTAAAGAGATAAAGAGTGGAAAAGAGAGGGGTGGTTTGAAAGTGCAATGTTTTCTCTTTTCCTCTTATCCACTCTTAGTGATAAAAAACTTCGCTAAGAGCCAAACAGAAAGAGCATTCGTTGAAATGGCAATTCATAAATTCCGTAAACGGTAATTGAGTTTTTAAAGAACCTTGTAGGTTGCATTAAAAGTTAGTATATGAAAAGAATGGTTTTAGGCGTCGTGTTTTTGTTGGCAGTGAGCATTGCAAAGGCAGGCGTATCGGACAGTGCAAAACTGTACAACCCATCTGCCAATGCAACGGATGATATTGCAGCAGCCGTGAAGCAGGCGAAACAGGAAAACAAACTGGTACTTATACAGGCCGGGGGCAACTGGTGTGGCTGGTGCATACGCTTCAACAAATTTGTGCACGAAGATGCACAGTTGGATTCTGCCGTAAAAGCAAACTATATTGTTTATCACCTCAACTACAGTCCCGAAAACAGGAATGCCGAAGTATTCAAGAAATACGGCTATGCCCAACGTTTTGGCTTTCCTGTATTTATTATATTGGATGCAAAAGGCAACCGCATACATACCCAGAACTCTGCCTACCTGGAAGAAGGCAAGGGCTATAGCAAAAAGAAAGTGCTGGAGTTCTTTGGACAATGGAGCGTGGCAGCAATGGACCCCAAAAACTATAAAGATTAATAATGGACAGCCCCAATTTTCAGGCGTTCAGAAAGCAATTGACCAATCCGATCAGGTACCGCCTATTCATGTTGGCCAAGCTGCCCATGGGTTTTGTAAGCGGACTGAAAATTGTGCAGTTAGAAGAAGCCGGGGCAAGCGTAAGTGTACGATTCAAATGGGTTAACCAGAATCCTTTCCGCTCCATTTATTTTGCAGTGCTGAGCATGGCTGCCGAATTAAGCACAGGCTCATTGGCATTTGGGCAAATCTATCAACGCAAGCCCGGTGTAAGCATGTTGGTAGTAAAGATGGAAGGGGAGTTCTACAAAAAAGCAATTGGCAAAATTGTGTTTACTTGTAACGATGGTCTGGCCATTGCCAATGCCATTCAACAAACAATTGATACTGGCCAAGGAATAAGCGTACCTTGTACATCCATCGGTATGAATGAGCAGGGGGAAGCGGTTGCGAAATTTGTTTTTGTGTGGAGCTTTAAAGCGAAGAAGAAGTAAGTAGATAGTGGAAGCTTGGTAGTAGGTAGAACAAAGAACAATAAGAAGCACAAAGTGTACAACGTTTTGTTCTTCGTGTTCCACCTACGCTTCGGTAAAAGATCAGCCTTGTTCAATAGCTGATGGGTGCGACGCCCATGCAGTTGATGTATATTGTATTGTTTGTTACATAAAAATAGTTGTTATGAAGATTGCTTTTCACGGTGCCGCAAGAACCGTTACAGGTTCCAAGCATTTACTCACACTCGATAACGGCAAAAAGATTTTATTGGATTGCGGTATGTTTCAGGGCCTGGGCAAGGAGACGGACAACCTCAACGCAAGCCTTGGCTTTGAAGCATCGACAATAGATGCCATGATTTTGTCGCATGCACATATTGACCATAGCGGGCTGATACCGAAACTGGTGAAAGAAGGGTTTACGGGCAAGATATTCTGTACACCTGCAACCAATGACCTTACAAAGATATTATTGGAAGATTCGGCAACCATTCAACGTGACGATACAAAATTCATCAATAAAAAAAGGGCAAAAATGGGCCAGCCACCTATAGAGCCGCTCTATAGTATTGATGATGCCACAGCATCTTTTAAATTATTGGAGAAAGAGGAATACGAGCACTGGTTCAAGGTAATGGATGGAGTAGAAGCCATGTTTACAGATGCAGGCCATATAATTGGCAGTGCTGCCGTGCATGTGCGTGTTACGGAAAATGGCAAGCAGACCAAGCTGACTTTCAGTGGCGATGTGGGCCGTTATGGCGACTTGATTTTACGTTCGCCAGCCACGTTTCCGCAGGTTGACTATATTGTGATAGAAAGCACTTACGGCAACAGTTTGCACAAGGATGTGGAGAACAGTATTGATGTGCTGCACAACTGGATACAGAAAACCTGTGTGGACAAAAAAGGCAAACTGGTTATACCATCCTTCAGCGTGGGCAGGACGCAGGAACTGCTGTACCTGCTAAACGAACTGGAACTGCAGAACAGGCTGCCTAAGATACCGGTATATGTTGACAGCCCATTAAGCGGCGAAGCTACCCAGGTGGTAAAAAGTTATCCCAAGTACTTCAATAAAAATGTGCAGAAGCTGCTGTTGACAGATAGCGACCCGTTTGACTTTCCGGGGCTGAACTTTACTGCATCGGTTGATGAAAGCAAGGCCATTAACGACAACCATCAGCCCATGATCATTATCAGTGCCAGTGGCATGGCCGATGCCGGCAGGATAAAGCACCATATTGCCAACAATATTGGCGATACCAGGAACACCATTTTATTGGTGGGCTACTGCGAACCCAATTCTTTGGGTGGACGTTTGATGAACGGGCAAAAAGAAGTGCGGATTTTTGGTGAATACTATAAAGTGATTGCGGAAGTGGGCAGTATGCGAAGCATGAGTGCCCATGGCGATTATGACGACTTATGCCAATTCCTGGCCTGCCAAAACCCGGCTTTTGTAAAGAAGCTGTTTATTGTGCATGGCGAAGAAAAAGTGCAGCTCGATTTTCAGCGAAGCCTTTTAAAGAAAGGGTTTAAAGACGTGGAAGTGCCATATATGCACCAACAGTTCAGCCTCGAATAGAAACAGTATTGCCACCAATTGCACCAATAAAACACGAATAGATTATTTAGGTTTTATTTGTGCCCATTCGTGCCATTCGTGGCAAATTATCATTGCATCTGGCCCCCTTTCATTTTTTCTCCCTTTTATGGCATGGCGATTATCTTTGCCAAATGCGTAAACTGAGCATGGACGAACTGGGCCGCATGTCGGTGGAAGAATTCAAACAGGCTGCAAAGAATCCCATCATTGCAATTATCGACAATGTACGTAGTGTGTACAACGTGGGCAGCATCTTCCGTACGGCCGATGCTTTTTTGATTGAGGGCATCTGCATTTGCGGCTACTCGCCAACACCCGAACATAAACAGATGGCCAAAACGGCATTGGGTGCAACCGATACGGTTGACTGGGTACATTACCCATCGGCCCTTGATGCCGTGAACGAACTGAAGCAGAAAGGCTACCATGTATTTGCCATTGAGCAGGCCCAAGGCAGCATATCGCTGGAAAAATTCAATGCAGGCAATTACGAAAAAATTGCCGTGATATTTGGCAACGAAGTAGAAGGTGTGCAACAGCAAGTAATAGAAGCAAGCAATGGCTGCATCGAGATACCGCAACTGGGCATGAAGCATTCTTTGAACGTAAGTGTGGCCAGCGGCGTTGTGTTGTGGAAACTGGTAGAGCAAAGGATTGTCCAATCAAAAAGCTAAAATATAGGATACCAGCACCGGTATATGCATCAACTTCCGTGGCGTCGCTCCCGATAGCTATCAGGACATCAACAAATGAACAGGGCTCAACTTTTATCACAGCCCAGGTCAAATCAACTTTGAAAAACATGGCAACCGTAAAAAATTATCTCTCCCTCATAAAATTCTCCCATACTATTTTTGCAATGCCCTTTGCATTGATAGGATTTTGCTTGGGCATACAACATGATGGTATTGGCAGATTGACAAATCATCATATTATCACATTTGTCCTTGTCCTTATCTGCATGATTTCTGCACGTTCCGCAGCAATGGCCTTCAACCGCTACCTCGATAGGCAGTTCGATGCAAAGAACCCACGCACCGCCATACGTGAAATCCCTAAAGGCATCATCTCGCCAGGCAATGCATTGGCATTTACCATTGGTTCATGCATTGTATTTGTTGTGGCCTGCTATTTTATCAATACAGCGGTATTGATGCTTTCACCCATTGCTTTATTTGTGGTACTGTTTTATAGCTATACCAAACGCTTTACGGCTTTATGCCATTTGGTATTGGGCATAGGTTTGTCGCTGGCACCAATTGGTGCTTACTTGGCAGTAACGGGTGTGTTTGCATGGCTGCCCATACTGTTTGCCCTATCTGTAGTTTTTTGGGTAAGCGGTTTCGATATTATTTATGCCTTGCAAGACGAAGCCTTCGATAAAGCAAACAAGCTACACTCCATTCCCGCGGCACTGGGCACCCAAAAAGCCCTTCGTGTGTCCGAGCTGCTACACCTATTGAGTGCCTCCTGCGTGATTATAGCCGGTTTTTATGGCGGCTTCCACTGGTTATATTGGGTAGGAATTGCCGTTTTTGCCGGAATGCTCATTTACCAACATTCCATTGTAAAGCCCACAGATCTAAGCAAAGTGAACATTGCCTTTATGACCGCAAACGGTATTGCTAGTGTAGTGTTCGCTGTATTCGTTATTAGCGACCTGTTTATCCTTTAACTTCGCCGCCAAATAAAAAATAAAATAACTATGAGAAAAATTTTCACACTGGTTCTTGTTCTGGGTGGGCTGTTTGCGGGTACGCATGTAAATGCACAAACCAAAGGATGGCGTTTGGGCATTGCCGCCATGCCAGGTGTGGCCACCAATGGCGGTTATGGTTTTGTATTTGGTGCCGATGTGAGGTTGCAGACAATCATTGCGGATAAGACTGCTTTTACATTGACGACGGGCATCACGCAGTTCTTCAAGAAAAGCCCGATTGATGGTATGGGCTACATTCCAGTGAAACCGGGTATCAAATACTTCCTGGGCGACAATCTATATGTAGGTGGCGAAGTGGGTATCGGTTTCGGTATGGTTAAAAACAGCGGCCGCTCATTTATCTGGGCACCTTCTATTGGCCTTTCTTTCGACAAAATTGACATTAGCGTTAAGTATGAAGATGCGTCCGATTTTCATTTCAATGATGTCTTCAATACAAAAAACAACTACACCAAGCAATTCGCATTGAGGATTGCACGTGGTTTCAGCTTGAAATAATTGATAAAAAAGTACATTTTTCAAAAGGCACAAAATATCTTGACAGATATTTGTGCCTTTCTTATTCATGCCCTAGGGCAACAATCAATTTACGGTTATGGCCAGAATTATTTGTATAGACTATGGTGGAAAAAGGACAGGGCTGGCCGTTACGGACCCCTTGCAGATAATTGCCACTGCATTGACCACTATCGACACAAAAACATTGATCCCGTTTTTGAAGAACTATTTTTCAACCGAACAGGTTGAACTGATACTGATAGGCGAGCCGTTGAATCTGGACGATACGGCAACCCATGCAACACCGTTGGTACAACAGGCTATTAAACAGTTACAGAAAGCGTTTCCCCATATTCCGTTGAAAACGGTGGATGAACGCTTCACTTCTAAAATGGCTACACAGGCCATGGTACAAATGGGCATGAAGAAAAAAGACAGGCAGGTAAAGGGCAATGTGGACCAAATTGCTGCCACGATCATGTTGCAGGAGTACCTGGTTTCTTTATAGAGTTAATTTTCTTTGTTACTTTTACAAATTATTTTACTAGTAAGCGTTCCATTCCTTCAAGAAGGGATAGGGGCATAAATTCAGTTTTCAAAAATGATCCTTCCAATTGTAGCGTACGGTGCAGCCGTTTTAAGAAAGCAGGCAAAAGACATAACACCAGAATATCCCGGATTGAAATTATTGATAGAAGATATGTGGGAAACCATGTACGAAAGCAATGGTGTTGGCCTTGCTGCCCCACAGATCAATAAAGACATCCGTTTGTTTGTAATTGACAGCAACCAGATTTTTGAGAACATGGAAGCCGATGACCCCGACAAAAACAAATACAAAGATGCACCCGGTACAAAAAAAGTATTCATCAATGCACATATCAAAGAACTGAAAGGCGAGGAGTGGGCCTACAACGAGGGCTGCCTGTCCATACCAAAAATACGTGAAGATGTGTGGCGTCAGGAAACGGTTGTACTGGAATATCAGGACGAAAATTTCGTGAGCCATACAGAAAGTTTTACAGGCATTACAGCAAGGGTAATACTGCACGAATACGACCATATTGAAGGCAAGCTTTTTATTGACTACTTAAAGCCACTAAAGAAGAAACTGATACAGGGCAAACTGAACGACATATCGAAAGGCAAAACAAAAGTGGACTACAAAATGGCTTTTATAAAGTGAAGGCCGTAACTACGATAATGGCCATTCTTTGTGCAGCAGCATGTTTTGCACAGGAAGCCGATACCGTTGTTACAATTGACAAAACAAAATTCACATTGGCTGGCGTTGTGGTACGCAACAATTTCGATTACAGGAAACTACTCCTGCAGATACAGGAAGATACCACGTTTTACAAAGCTTTCCGAAACCTGCGTGTACTTGGCTTTTCCAGTTACAACGATATAAAGATGCTTGACAAGAAGGGTGCCGTGAAAGCTTCTTTGTTAAGCAAGACAAGGCAGAAACGTTCTGAAAACTGCCGGACGATGGATGTGCTGGAAGAACAGGTGACAGGCGATTTCTATGATAGCAAGAAGCAATACAATTACCTTACGGCAGAGCTATATGCAGGGCTTTTTTTTACCAAGGGCGAAGTATGTGGCGAAGACAATATCGTGAAGGGGCATACTTCATCCACATCAGGCAAAAGCGGAATGGAGAAGCATAAGGAGCAATTGAAAATGCTTTTCTTCAATCCTGGAAAAAAGATTCCGGGCATACCTTTTATTGGTGGCAAGCTTGACTTGTACGATGATGATGCCAGGAAGCTATACGATTATAAACTGGACCTGCAGGAAAAGAACGGAACGCTTTGCTATGTGTTTTCCATTATACCCAAAGAAAGCCTGGGCATGTTTAAGAAAGACAAGATTGTGGTAGATGAAATGACTACTTGGTTTGACCAGAAAACATTGGAAGTGGTGTACAGGAACTACTCACTCAGCTATAAAGCCGGTGTATATGATTTTGATGTGAACATGGAAGTGGAAATGACAAAATTTAATGGCTTGACTGTTCCCAAGATTTTACGCTACAGGGGCAACTGGGACGTGTTATTCAAGAAAAGGGAAAGGGCACTGTTTACGGCCACCTTATTCGATTTTAAAAAATAAATGCTGCCAGCGTTGGCAGCATTTTACTTAATTGGTGATGGCTATACTGTTATAAACTATTAAGGTAAGTGTTCACATCTGCCAGTGATTTCAGTTCAGGGTTTACAGAAATAAGGTTGGCATTGGTTGCGGTTATGTCTTTATGCCCCAAATAATACTCGCTGCCAATTTTAGAAACCGTTACAAGTGTTACTTCACTACCAATAGGCACTTTAGGAAAATAGAATGTCTTGCTTGGCATGTCCGAATTCAGCCCTGCAACAATGTTCTTGTTTTTAAATACAACGTACACGCTGGTATTAATGTTGGTAAAGTTTAAAGGCAATGTAACATTCAGCCTCGTATAGGGCTGGGTGGTATCGTTAAAGAAATCGCAGTTTATCCAGTTCAGTTTAAATGAAGTTATTTCATAGCCTTTAATGGTTGTTTGGGTAATACTGTCATACTGTTGCCAAACCGTTACATTGCCCAAAACAAGCTGGTTGTCCAATACCCAGGTTGCAGTGGTATCATTATTGGCAATCCATTTGTCTTCATAAAAAAACTTCATGTCATTGCTGGGTGCAGTGTTCCTGTATTTTATTTTATACGAAATGCCCGGGCCCAACACTACTGGATTGCCGTTTTGTGTTACCCGCACATTGAAAGAGCCGCCGGTCTGCAACAGACTGTTATAACTGGTGGTTGGTTTTGCAAAGCGGATGAAATCACCTTTTTTGCGTAGATAAGTCACTTCTATTTTTACCTTGTTTGTAAGCACCGCACCATTGCTTGCTGTACAAGCATGGGGTGGAAAAGTTAATTGTAAATTATCGGGAAAATTGATGGTGCCGCCAGTCACTACATCAAACGAGTCAAGCATGGGGGCCGATGTAAGAATGGGAATAAGCTGGGTTGCCGCATCGCTATGTGCAATAACGGTTGGCCTCCATGAAGTATCGTTCAACGGATTGTTGGTATAGGTAACAAACTGTTCCGAGTATTCTTTTTTGCAGGATGCCAGATAAGTAATACACAATAAACAGAGAATGATTTTTTTCATAACCCAAATATTTAAGGCCTTTGCTAAGTAGATACTTTTGTTGGTATCAATGCTGCCCTTTTGCATTTAATTTGTAACGGATACCCAATGACAACCCTGCTGCACTGAAGCGTTGGTTGTAACCAAGTGTGTTGGCATTAAGGTTGGATAAGCTGTACCTGAAATAAGGTTCGGCAAATACGGCCATCCTTTCTGTTACAGGTTTAATGATGCTTATACTGCCATATAAACTAAGCCCAATAGTGCGTTGGTACAGGTCGCTGTTTGATTTTGAAGAAACGGCAACTACCTGGTAGCTTGTATCCAGTATGGAGCCTTTGTACCAGGATGCAAGGTTTACGATAACGCCACCGTTGATGCTTCCTTTCCATTTGTTATTGCCGAACTCATAGCCCAATGTAATGGGCAATTCAATGTTACGGTAAATGTTTTTGGATGTTTTGATGGCATAGCCAATCTGTATCAATGTGGTGGTGTCGCTTACGGTTGTTGTGTTGCCTGCCGCATCTGTTACTGTTTTTATGGTAACAACAGTCGTTATCTTTCTTTCGTTTTCTGTACGCAATGTTAAGTGCTCATTCAATTGAGAGAATTGCAGGCCCGCTTTCAGCATCAGGTGCTCGCCAAAATTCTTGGTAATCCTTCCGCCAACGGTATAGCCTATTCTCATGCTTTCAGAGCTGTCTTTCTTTTTGATATAAGCAGCATTGGCATCATTTCCTTTTACCGTTTTCATGTTATAGTCTGGCGATGCAAACAATTCAAGGTACCAGTCATTTCTTGCATTGCCATTTACAGAAGGGCAATCATTGATGCCTGTAAATTTCAAGCTGCCCGATCCCGGTATGGTACGCATGGATAAAGCACCAAGCCTGCTGCTGATGGGCACCAGGTTTCCTTTTGTAAATAGGGAGTATGTGTTTGTGTAAGCTATTTCACTACCCAATGTTTTTTGCGGGTCAATAGCCGTTAATGAAAACTGTGTATTGTTTGAGCTGGAAGTTGCTGTATTGCTGTATGGTTTATAAATGATTTTTTTGGTTCTGGTAAAGACCTTGTTGTCAGTCATGGAAACGCTGGAATGTAGGTTCTCCGCAACAACATTTTGGTTGATTGTTTTGTTGCCATTTGCAATCGTTAATTGATCCGCTACCATTGAAGTAGGAACATGATCGGTTGTTTGCCTTGCTTCTTTATTACTGTCCTGTTTGGTTATGCTTGCTTCAGTATGTTCAATGGCATTGGTGTTAGGTGTATTGTTTTTTTCAATAACTGTTGTATTGATTGTATTATTGATGGTTTCCTTTTGTTCGCTTGTTGTGGTTGTAGCGGCAACAGCAGGTGCCTGGTTGCTATTGCTTTGTAGCCACATATAGCCGCCAATGCCAAACAGCGTCAGCAGCAAAAGGCCAATCGTAAGCATACGCTTGCTCCAAAAAAAAGCAATGGGCCTGCGTCGCTTTCCCTTCTCTATTTTGTCCCACAGTCCTTCCGGTACCGGAGAAGCATGGTTGCGGAGTTTGTCCCGCATGAAATCGTCAAATATCTTATCTGTCATTACACAGCTATTTTTTGCAGTTCAAGTATTTGGTGTTGTAGCATTTTACGTGCCTTCACCAATTGGCTGCGGCTTGTACTTGCTTGAATGTTCAGCATTTGTGCTATTTCTTCATGGGTATATCCTTCAATGATGTTCAGGTTGAAGACAATCCGGTAACCATCGGGCAGCCGACCAATCAGCTTCATCAGTTCATCTTCACCAAGGTTGGAAAATGCATAGGATTCCATTTTGAGATGGTTGTTGGTATCAGAAACTTCCAAAAAATGGATGCGTTTTTTTTGCAGGTGCTTCAATGCACAATTAACCACCACACGTCTTACCCAGCCTTCAAACGAACCTTCGAACTTGAATTGATGGATATTGTTGAACACCCTTATAAACCCATCCTGCAGCATGTCCTCGGCTTCCATGGCATCGTTGGCATAACGTAGGCACACGGACATCATTTTGCGAGACATCTGTTCAAATAACAAACGCTGACATTTTGCATCTTGTCTTATGCACCCTTTAATCAGTTCATATTCCGTCAACGGGCCGGGGATTTTAAATTGGTGAACTAATAGTTGAGATAGTCGTTTGGGGCTATTTGCTGCCTATTGGTATGAAATTAAGCAAAAAATCAATTTTTGCCCTCGGTTTGGGCCATTTGTGGAGTTTTCGGATGGGGATTTAGCAGTAACGGTTACTGCTGCTCCTGCTTCAATTGCCCAATATCATATAACCAGATTGTGCCTTTGTAATTGCCGTAGGGCTTGTAATTTTTTCTTAGCCAGGCATATCTGTCTGCTTCTTGTCTGTCAATATGCAGCACTTTAACGGCCCTTACAGCAAATTTCCCGGTAGATGGGATGGTATCGGGCAACTTGAATTCGGGATGTTGGGTCAGGTATTTTTTTACAAAAAAACTGTTCTGGCCATAATCAATACTGCTGTCGCTGATTTTTTCTACAATGCTTGTCTTGTTCAAGGCAAACTCATTGGTGTATGCTATGTAATTGTTGAAATAGGTAACTGTTGAAACCGTTTGCCACAACGCAAATGCACCCAGCACCCAATTGTTTTTTGGGGCTTTACGGGCAAGCCATCGTATATATATACTCAACAGTAAGTACATACTCGGTAAAAGAAAAATAATATGCCTGATGCCAATTTGAAAGGGATTGAATAAACTGAGTAACACGCCAAACAGAATCATAGGTAATAGCAGTACAACAACAAGGCTGTTTATTTTAAAGTGGGAACGCATAAGGTTTAACACCAACGTTACAAAACCCAATACGAGCAACAGTATAATGGGTATAGGCATTTTGAATATGCCCATGGCAAAATAGTAATACCAAAAGCCATGATGCATGTTTGCCTGCCCCCAAACAAACACACCATTATAGGTGCTTTGCGTAAGGCCGCCGCCAATTGCTGCATGGTGCTGAACCATATCGAAACCTTTAATAAAAGGCTCAGGCAATAGCAAGGGTGCCTTTGAAAAAAAGGCCAAGTGCTGTTGCAGGTTCTTGAACGTACTGCTTTCAAAATGATAGGATGCCAGCGTTTGCAAACTGCCATGAAATTGGAACGCAACGTTGATGATGAACCATACAATAGCTATGGATACAAGGGCCATAAGCCCCTTTTTTTTGCTTAGCAAAGTTTGCTTCCTTTCAATAAACCGATTGTTGAAGAAGCATATTAGCGGCACTATCAATACAAGTAATACAAGATTTTGTTTGGTAATACAAGCAAGGCCTGTGTACATGGCCACCAGTAAAATATCCGACCATTTTTTTTGTACCAAGTACTGCCACAAGTGATAGAGGAGGGCGGTATAGCATGCGGCAGATGCCATATCACTGCCAATAATACCGCTATGGCCAAGCACCAGGGGATCGAACAGGAAAAGTGCAACAGGCAGTATTGCCCATTTGGGACCCAATATTTTTTTGCCCCAAACGTATATATACAAGGCAGTAAACAGCGTAAAGAAAACCATCATGTACCGGCCAGCCTGCTGGTCGCTTTTGCCCCAGTCGTTGTATTTTACCTGTCTGTGCCGTAGCTGCTCTGTTATGCGTGGCAACCAGGCAATGGCTGTTACGGGAGTCTTGCTGTCATCTAGGTCATAAACCCTTTCCGGGCTGCCATGTAACCATCTTTTTGAATATTCTATATAGGATGGTTCGTCATCTGCAGTGTCCCTTACCGAAATATACATGGCTGCCAACGCAATGTGTACCAACAGCACAACTACAAAATATATGTTCTTTTTTATTGGCAAGGGTGCATGCTTGGTTAGTTATTGATTGATTGATTGGACTGCTGCTTCAAAGCTCTCAACCGTATAGGCATCTTCCACTTTAAAATTGCCGATCCTTGTTCGCCTTAGACTGCTCATATACGCACCCACGCCCAATGCCTCGCCATAATCGTTTGCAAGGCTGCGTATATATGTACCGGTGCCACAAACCACTTTAAAGTGCACAATGGGCATTTCTATTTTTGTAATTTCAAATGCACTGATGGTTACGGGTCTTGCATCAACCTTTACTTCAATGCCCTGCCTTGCAGATTCGTACAGGCGTTTGCCATCTTTTTTTATGGCCGAATATTGTGGCGGCATCTGCATGATGTTGCCAATGAATTGTTCCGTTGCGGTGTGTATCTGCCCTTCTGTTATATGCGAAACATCCTGTATGTTTTCTGGTGTTGTTTCCAGGTCGTACGAAGCTGTTGTGGCACCTAGCGTAAAAGTGCCGGTATATTCTTTTTCCATGCCCATGTACTCATTGATCTTCTTGGTAAACTTGCCTGTGCAGATAATCAAAAGGCCAGTGGCCAAAGGATCCAACGTACCTGCATGACCCACTTTTTTAACCTTTGTTGCATGGCGTACCTTGCTTACGATATTGAAACTGGTGGAGCGGTACGGTTTGTCGAACAAAAGCACCTGGCCATCTAAGAAATGTTGTAATGGTTGCATATTGGCAAATGTAAGAAACTGGGCCTTGGTCCGGGTAAGTAATTCATGCTGTATTCAGTTGCTTAGTAAACCATAACTTAATAATTGAACTATTGTTTCAAACATATATTGCAATGGAATTACTTTTTTTAGCAACGGCAATTTTACTTTCGCGGCATAATGAAAAAAGCACTATTTATTTTGTTGTTGGCCATTGCATGCAAACAGGCAAATGCACAGGATACACCCATGCTAAAGGAAAGGGTTTTCTCTTTGCACGCACAAGCAACCATCATACCGCAAAAGGCGTTTAAGTTCACATCTCCCTATGAGGGCGACAATAGCTTTTTGCCCACCGAACCTATACGTACTTCGTTTACCACTACTTTGTTTGCGGCCTATAAACCTTTCAGGAATACCTATTTTGTGTTTAACCCCGAAATAGCTGCTGGCAAGGGTTTGAGCAAGACAACGGGTGTTGCTGGTTTTACCAATGGAGAAATTTACAGGGTGGGCGACCCCGCACCGCAACTATTTGTGGCGAGGTTGTATGCGGAGCAGCGTTTTCCCTTGAGCAAGGTTCAAGAGGTAACGGAAGACGGCATCAACCAGGTACAGCACACCACTAGCAAGGAATATATTTCGCTGATAGCAGGAAAATTTGCATTGACAGATTTTTTTGACAATTCGGATATAAGTCACGATCCACGCACACAGTTCATGAACTGGAGCCTGATGGCAAACGGTGCATGGGATTACCCGGCTAACGTAAGGGGTTATACGTATGGTGTGGTGGTGCAGGCCATTTTTAAGAACATGGGCATACGCATTGCCCAAACAGCCATTCCAATGGAGGCAAATGGTACAGAGCTTCAATGGAAGGGTAAAGATGCAGGTGGTACTGTAGTGGAGTTTGCCATTAACCGTTTTAACTTGTTTAGGAAGAAGAAGGAAGGGCATTACCATTCGTTGCATATAGGCTTGTATAGCAACCGTGCAAAAATGGGCAACTATACTGCATCCATCAATACTGGGTTGCAAACGTTAAGTGCACCCGATATTACAGACAGCCGATTGTATGGCAGGACAAAGAATGGATATTACCTGACTTTAGAAAACCACATGGGCAAAGTGCATCATTTTGTAAAACATAGCCGCAACGATGGCAAGAATGAAACATGGGCATTTACCGAAATAGACAAGAGCGTGGCTACCGGTTTCAGGTTTGATGGCGATTTGTGGAAACGCAAGAACGATTGCATAGGTATTGCCTATGTTAGGAATGACTTGTCCAGTTCGCACAAACAATACCTGGCAAATGGCGGATATGGTTTTATTATTGGCGATGGCAAATTGAACTACGGAGCAGAATCGATCGTAGAGTTCTATTATTCATTCAACGTGGTAAAGAAAATATGTATTAGTCCCGATTACCAATTCATCGTAAATCCTGCTTATAACAAAGACAGGGGGCCGGTAAGCGTTGCATCGCTAAGGCTGCATGTTGATTTATAAAATCAGTTATTGCTTGGGTTCTTCCAACCCTTGCCTAATTTTTCAATGGTAGCCCGTATGCGTTCGGTTTTGGTAGCTTCGCGTTTTGCAGTAACAACCCATTCCACATATTCTTTACGGTTGGTAAAAGACAATGCGTTAAAGAACAGTTGTGCTGTTTTGTTTTTAGTTAAGGCAATGCGAAGGTCCTCGGGTAATGTAACGGTTTTTGTAGCAGGGTCTATATAATCAAGTATAGGGCGATGTTTGGGTTTGTTTTCCTTTTTAATATCCGCATCTGTTTTTAGCCTGCAGCCAAATGTGCTCCATGTGTCATTAAAAGATACAAGGCTAACCCATTGCAGGTTGTCCTGCTTCAACAAATTGTCCCAACCCTTATCCCTGGTAAGGTCTGTTTGCAGGTTGGATGTTGTTTTGGGGTAATATATCCAGCAAAGCACTTCTTTTGTAATCAAGGGCAGCACTTTGTCCAGTTCCTTTTCCAACTGCATCCTGTTTCGTACAAACCAATGTAACTGATTGTATTTTTTGCCTTTGGCAACAATGGAAACACCGTTAGGCAAATCGCCTATTCCGCTTGTGAAATCGGCCGGAAGGTTTATGCCTAATAAGACAAATCCTTCCTTGATCCTTAATTTGTCGGCTATGGATTTTGCCATATACACGTATTTGTATGGTCAGGCTTTTAAAAGGTATAATTGTGTACAAATGCCACGGCCTTCACCATATCATCATGTAGCACACGGTCCACATCGTTAAAGCTGATTTCTTTTCTGAATGCAGTTACCATGCTTTCCACAAATGCACTGCTCTGCAATGGCCTCCTGAAATCAAGGGCCTGTACGGCAGTCAATAATTCTATGGCCAATACCCGTTCCACATTCCTTATTACACGAAGGCATTTGGTTGCAGCATTGGCACCCATGCTAACATGATCTTCCTGGTTATTGCTGGATGAAATGCTGTCCACGCTGGAAGGTGTGCACAATTGCTTGTTCTCGCTTACAATACCTGCTGCTGTGTATTGCGGTATCATGAAACCGCTATTCAGTCCGGCTTCCTTTACAAGGAACAATGGCAAGCCGCGTTGCCCGCTGATTAATTGATAGGTCCTGCGTTCGCTGATATTGCCCACTTCGCTCATGGCAATGCTTAAAAAATCCAGGTGCAAAGCCAATGGCTGGCCATGAAAGTTGCCGCCGCTTACAATCAGGTCCTCATCAGGAAAGATATTGGGGTTGTCCGTTACCGAATTGATTTCGGTAAGAAAAACTTTCAGTACGTTTTCATACACATCCTTGCTTGCACCATGCACCTGCGGTATGCAACGGAAGCTGTAAGGGTCCTGTACCTGTTGTTTTTTCTGAGCGGCAATAGGGCTGCCCTGCAAATGGCTACGCAGTGTTGCCGCAGTTGCTATCTGCCCTTTATGAGCACGTACTTTATGGATGGCTTCGTGCAGGGGCTCGCTCACGCAATCAAAAGCATCAAAGCTTATTGCAGCAATGGCATCGGCCATCTTTAACAGGTGCTCTGTTTGTTGCAGGCAATACAGGCCATAAGCAGCCATGAACTGCGTACCATTTATCAAAGCCAAACCCTCTTTGCTTTGCAGTTTAATAGGTTGCCAATTAAGTTGTGGCAACAAATCTGCTGCTTTATGTGTTGCACCTTTGTAGTGTACCTCGCCTAAGCCAATCAAAGGCAGGCTCAGGTGCGATAGTGGGGCAAGATCGCCACTTGCACCCAGCGAACCCTGTGTGTACACAATAGGCAACATATTTTCGTTGCACATATTTACCAGCCCGTTTACCGTTGCCAACTGTACGCCACTATGCCCATAGCTCAGGCTTTTTATCTTTAGCATCAGCATCAGCCTTACAATGGGCTGTGGCACTTCATCGCCAAGACCGCAGGCATGGCTCATCAATAAATTGTACTGTAACTGTTCAATCTGGTCTTTGTCAATCTGCACATTTTGCAAAAAACCGAAGCCGGTATTGATGCCATAATAGGCTGCATCGTTGGCTTCCATTTTCTCGTCCAGGAAATGGCGGCATTTGATAATTAATTGTTCCGATTCGGCAGCAATGGCCACAGCTTGTTCCGTTTGGATAAACTGTTTCACTTCTTCAAAAGAAAGCCAGTTGGTATTGATTGTTAAATGGGTTCTGGTCATGTAAGGCAGGCATTTTTTAAGTGCTGCAAAGTAATTGTTTTAGGGTTAAGCCACCAAGCACAAGAAAGAATGCAAAGGGGTTTGTTTGAGTGGTGATTTTTCATTTACTTTGCCGCCTGTAAAAAACAGGATGACTTGGTAGCTCAGCTGGATAGAGCAACTGCCTTCTAAGCAGTAGGCCATTGGTTCGAATCCAATCCAGGTCACATTTTCAATTCACTGTATACAATCCCCGTACGCAAAAATGTATGGGGGTTTTTATTTGCTGCTGGTCAAGCAAATTTTTTAGGTACCATAATGCATTGCCTGCACTATTTCGCATTGAACCATTGCTATTGTCGCATCTATACCGCAAGGGCGATGTATTTATTGGAGAGTTTTGTATCCTAACAAAAACATAGCATCATGAGAAGGATAACCGTGCATTCAATGATTACAATGGATGGGGTAATGCAGGCACCCGGAGGCCCCAAGGAAGATACTTCAGGTGGTTTTAAATATGGTGGCTGGACGGCACCATACGGCGACGGAACTTTCAGCAAGATTGTGCAAGAAGAACTGAAACAGCCATCGGATTACTTGTTGGGCAGGAAAACATTTGCAGCCTGGGCCAAGTATTGGCCCGAACATGGCGATTTTTGGCCAGGCATTAATGAAGGTACCAAGTATGTGTTTTCTAAGAACCTGAAAAAGACAGATACCGTAGTTACAGGATGGAACAATTCCGCCTTGCTCAAAAACCTGGCGGCCATTAAGGCACTTAAAAAAACAAAGGGTGCCAATATACAGGTGTGGGGCAGCAGTAGGCTTGTGCAGTTGCTATTGAAGCATGACCTTGTTGATGAACTTAGGCTGAAGATCTATCCAGTGCTGTTGGGCAAAGGGAAAAAACTTTTTGATAACGGAACTGTACCGGCGGCATTTACATTAACAGATAGCACTGTTACACCAAAAGGGATAATTGTAGCCTGTTACAAACGTGCCGGAAAGGTAAAAACTGGAACTGTTGGGGTGTAATGTTTAGTGATGGAAGGGCTTCCTGTAATACGGTTTAATAGGTCATTCGGTATGAGGAACGATCATTTTCTTTATATGCTGATGCGACAAACCCTGTCAAATAAAATATTTATAAGTAAGCGAACACTCACTTATATTTGCAAGCAAATACAAATTGAGCATTGCGTACAAGAAATATTGATAAAGAGCAGCTGGTAAAGCAGGAAGCTATTGGAATGCTTGTAGAAGAAGGATTTCAGGGATTTAGCATGAACAGGCTGGCAAAGGCCTGCGGCATTTCGGTAGCCACACTGTATATCTATTATCAGGATAAAGACGACCTGATAAAGAAGATAGGGGTGGAGATAGGCAAGAATTTTTTCTGTGAAATGCTGAAGGATTTTTCGCCAGACATGCCTTTTAAGGACGGGCTAAAAAAGCAATGGGAAAATAGGGCAAGGTTTGCGATAAAATACCATAAGGAAGCAGCCTGTTACGATATTATACGGCACTCCACACATGGTGATTATATCTTGAATGAAAGCCTGAAAGATTTTAAAACTGTTATGGGTGCCTTTTTTCACAATGCCGTTAACAAGAATGAATTGATACCGGTTTCGCTGGAAGTTTTTTGGAGTGTTGGCTATGGTCCATTGTACACATTGCTCCGTTTTCATAGCGAAGGAAAAAGTATTGGCGGCAAGCCATTTAAGTTTTCCAAAAAAATAATGGATGAAGCCTTTGAACTGGTGATCAAGGCATTGACACCATAACGATTGATGACTATAAACGATTGCTTATGACTACAGACCTAAAGCATATACTGATATTTAAAACCAATATAGAAACGGAGCGTGACAGGCAATGCGTGCAGGATATATTGGACAACCATGAACAGATACTGCAATGGAATATAGACCAGCACGATGTTGACTGTGTATTGAGGATCGTATCGAATACATTGACAACCGAGCAGGTTATTTGCCTAATCAAACACAACGGCTTTGAATGTGCCGAACTGGAATAAAACAACTAAGTATGGAACAGCACCAACAAAAAGTAGCACCCTTTTCTTCTTATCAAAAATTTGCCATTTTTATATTGGCCATTACACAGTTTACTGTGATACTCGATTTCATGGTCATGTCGCCATTGGGTGATATACTTATGAAGTCACTTAACATCAAACCCTCGCATTTTGGCCTGGCTGTGTCTGCCTATGCATTTAGTGCAGGGGCTTCGGGACTGCTTACGGCGGGTTTTGCCGATAGGTTTGACCGTAAGAAATTGTTGCTGTTTTTTTACATAGGGTTTATTGCAGGCACTATTTTATGTGGTATAGCCAATACCTATCCATTGTTGGTAGGTGCAAGAATCATTACCGGTTTGTTTGGTGGCGTTATCGGTTCCATATCAATGGCCATTGTTGCGGATCTGTTTACCATGCAGCAACGTGGGCGTGTAATGGGTTTCCTGCAAATGGGTTTTGGTGCAAGCCAGGTATTGGGCATACCTATTGGTTTGTACATTGCCAATGCCTGGGGCTGGCATGCACCTTTTTTATGGGTAGCCATCATGGCAATTATTGTAGCCATTGCCATTGCTGTTAAACTGCAACCAATTACCAAGCACCTGGCGGTGCAGCAAGACAAAACAGCCTTTACGCACCTGTTGCATACCATTGGCAAAAAAGACTACCGTATTGGTTTTACGGCTACTGCATTGCTGTCTATTGGTGGTTTCATGATGATGCCTTTTGGTAGTGCCTTTGCCATTAACAACCTGCACATTACACAGCATCAATTGCCCATCATATTCATGGTTGCGGGGCTTAGCACATTGTTCATCATGCCAATAATTGGTAAGTTGAGTGATAAGGTGGACAAGTTCAGGATATTTGCCTTGGCTTCTGTATGGATGATTGTAATGGTAGTGGTTTATACCAACCTTTCCGTTACCCCGTTATGGCTTGTTGTTGTGTTCAATATATTGATGATGGCTGGTATCATGAGCAGGATGGTGCCTTCAACAGCTTTGGTGACGGCCATTCCGGTAATGCAGGACCGTGGTGCCTTTATGAGCATCAACTCATCGCTGCAACAGATTGCAGGTGGTATTGCAGCAGCTTTTGCGGGTATGATAGTTGTACAGAAAGACAAGCTAAGCCCATTGGAACATTACAATACACTCGGGTATATTATTGTTGGTATAACTATCATAGGCGTGCTGTTGATATACAGGGTTAGTAAAGTAGTGAAGAAGAAAAATGAAGGCCAGCCAAAGCAACCGGATATGGCGATGGTAACGGAAATGTAGCGTGAACAAAGGTTTGCTGGATAATAGTCAATGCATATAACGCTTGCCATCACTTAACAATGCACAATAATCAATGGACTTTAGTACGATACAACCAGATAAGTCGATTGCCTTATTTGTTAAAAACATTTTTGTTTTTAAGGAGCAGGAAAGCAAACAGGAAACGGTACTCCCATTTTTTGCAGATGGTTATCCCGGACTTATTTTTCATGAAACAGAAAATGGGTTAACGGTACAGCCGCATAATAAACAGATGCCTTTGCTGTTTATTTATGGACAAACAATTAAACCCATTGAACTGGTATTGAACGGAAGCTATGAGTTAATCTGTTTTCAGCTTTACCCCTTTGTACTGAAAAGCTTCTTTAATGTAAGCCCGATAGATATAAACGATGGCTGCTATAACCTGGAAAAGTTGCAGGACAACAAGGGTATTGATGCTACCCAACATTTGCAGTTAGCAAATAATTTAACGCAAAGGGTTGCAGTAATAACCGACCTGCTTTTTACACTCTTCCAGTTAAAAAAGGGACTGATTGATGATTCAGTTAGCAAAGCCATTCAATTGATATTGCAGCATAAGGGGCAATTGGGTATTGTTAGTATTGCTTCGCAACTGCATCTTACTGAAAGGACTTTTGAAAGGAGGTTCCTGAAAGAAGTAGGTATATCCCCCAAACAGTTCTCTTCCATTATCCAGTTTCAACAATCGTTGGAACAGTTGACCGTAAAGGATTATACAAAATTGACAGATATTGTGTATGCCAATGGGTTTGCAGATCAATCGCATTTTATCCGTGTATTCAAAGCGTTTACGGGAAAGACACCCAGACGTTTCTCCTCAACATGGTCATCGTAAACCAGATTGAAAATGCTAGGTTTGGCATCATAGTATCAATCCAAAATGGGGTAAATATGTTTTTAGTAGATGCCTTGCCTTGATTGCATTTGTCGTTTTTATTCTATTTTGTCTTTATACAGTAGGCCACTTTTGTAAAAAATAATTTATGAAAGTATTGCTGTTTGTTACTGTTGTTTTTTCTGGGTTGATGGCCGGGCTTTTCTATTCTTACTCCTGCTCAGTAAATATGGGTCTAAGGCCATTGCCCAACACTGCATATTTAAAAGCCATGCAGTCCATCAATCAAGCCATTCAGAATCCCGCTTTCTTATTGCCGTTTATAGTGTTGCTGGTTATGTACCCTGTTGCTGTCTACCGTTTGTATCAATTGCCACTCGATGCTTCATTCTACATGCTTGTGCTGGCCATGTTGCTATATGTTATCGGCGTTTTTGGTGTTACTGTTTGCTGCAATGTACCATTGAACGAACAATTAGACAGGTTCTCCGTTGATGCATCATTGCCAGATGAAATTGCCGCAATGCGTAACAGGTTTGAACAGCCCTGGAACAGCTATCATTCCATCAGGATGTATGCTGCTGTCTGTTCATTTGCCTTATCTGTATTGGTCATCATCAAACAAAAAATACAGTCATGAAACAATACTATCTATACATACTTGCCTGCTTGATGGTTGCATCTGTTGCCTGCACCAAAAAAGTATATGAAAGCAATGGTGAATCGATTTACAGGACGGGCAAGAACCTACAGGGCGAAAGGATGCTGGATAGGAAAGCATCACGTATCAAGATCATCAACAGTTGCAGGACCTGTCATGGAAAAAATGGCGATGCAATGAAACAGGTATCCATCAAGTACAGCTATTTAAGTAGCCGCAATAATTTTGATACGCCTTATAACGATAGTTTGTTTTTCCGCTTTCTTGACCATGACCTGAAAAGCGATGGCAGCAAAGCAAATATTGGTGTGATCTTTAAAATGTCTGACAGGGACAAACATCACCTCTGGGAATACCTAAAGACTTTATGAATCCAAACCATGCAGGCAAATAAATGGCCATGTGCCAGTTTGGTTGGCAGCTATTGAACAGACTGATTGAACAGGTAATCATTGGTATGCTGCCATGGGCCTTTTAAATACAGCCAACTGCTAAGCCCAATGGCCTGTGCGGTAAAGGGAACAAAATTTTCTATCAGTTGTTCAGTTACCTGTTTGGCTTTGTAAGCGGTTACTTTATTCTGCACGGTAATATGTGGCCACCATTTTTTCCTGTCTTGTGTAATCAGGTATTTGTCCAGCTTTTTTTGTAAGGTCTTATGCAATTGTTGCAACTCGGTTGATGATATGGTAAATGCATTGCCATTGCCTATGTTTTTTATGCCGGTTACCTGTAGGTTCATGGGCTGCATATTGCTTGCTTCTTTCAGTATGCCATCAATAATGGGCAGGGTAGAAGGCAGGTTATGAAAGAATGTTAAATGTGCCTCCATATAATTGCAATACGCAGGGAAATACTGGTTACGTAGCTCCGTAAAATAAACATGCGAAGCTGCATCCAATGCTACTGTTACAATTAATGGGGGATGCAGGGCCATTGGGTTTGATTGATGGTGTAACTAGGTACAGTTGTTTTATTGTTGTGCAGCCGTTGGTGGCAGTACCAGTTTTTCGAAAAGCCTGTTCAATGTTTCTTGGGCATCGGTACAAAGTCCCGGGTGCGTTTTGGATGTCTGCACAATAGTGCTGCGTGAAGCCGTAAGCCAACGGAAACGCAGTACAGGCTCCAGTTGGGCAATAGGCCCTGCTTCTTTGTGGCCCATGCAGATGCGTTCAAAGGCACAGAGGTTGCTGTTCAGTTCTGCCATGTCCAGGTAATTGGCAAACACATGCAAACGCTCCTGGTCAATTATAAACCTGGTTTGTAGAAACTGTTGCTTCTTGCAATACAGTATCACGCCAATGTTCAGGAACTCTTCCCGTTCCACCCTTGGCACAATGCGTATAACGGCATATTCAAATAAGTGCTTCTCTTGCATGTAGTGCTTCATTTACAAAAATAGCAGACGATGCCACCCTTGTGGTTAAAAACATATTGTAGATGTGCCTCATCTCGTTGCTTGCAACACCAAAAGAATTTTCTATCAGCCATTCGTCGGGTACCGATGCTACAATATGGTGTATTGCTTCTGTTGTAAGTATTTGTTTAAAAGTGGCATCAACTGCTTGCAACTCGCTTGCAAGTGGCAACAGTACATGGTCCTTTATTTGAACAAAGGGCCTTTGGGCCTGTTGCTGCCAATTGCCACCAGAGTGGTGAAAGTATAGGCAAGCACCATGGTCTATCAACCACAGCTCTTTTTTCCAGCTAAGCATATTGGTGTTCCTGGCGGTACGGTCAACATTGGTCAGCAAGGCATCCAACCATACTATCTGCGATGACAGCAATGGAGAAACTGTGGTAGCTGCAGGGTCAAATGTAATTGAACCGGCAAGGTAATGCAGCCCAAGGTTAAGCCCTTCGCTTTTACGCAATAGTTCCTGTATCTCTTCATCGGGCTCTGACCTGCCAAATGCACTGTCCAAATTTGCAAACACTATTTCTGGTACTTTAAGGCCCAGTGCCCGGGCAATTTCGCCACCAATCAAATCCGCAATCAGCGACCGCATGCCCTGCCCTGCACCCCTGAATTTGAGTACATACAAAAAATCGTCATCGGCCTCGGCAATGGCAGGCAGGGAGCCACCTTCACGCAATGGGGTTACATAGCGTGTAACATTTACCGTTCTTAATTCCAGTTGATCTGTGCCCATATATTGTATTGCGTAGCTATTGCAATTATGCGATGAAGATACCAGTAATTGCATTGTTGGCACTTCAAAAATAAATGGGATGCAGTTATGAAAGGTTGTGCAACGATATTGTTTGCAGCTAAGCTGTAAGGCTGTATTTGTAGAGCATCCTACATTGCCATGCCAAATGATGGCAACCATATACTATTTAGGGAAGCTGATGGTGAACTGTGTGCCCTTGCCCGGTTCGGATTCAATATCAACCGTGGCGTTGTGCGACCGCAGGATGGCCATGGCAGAAGATAGCCCAAGGCCAACACCGGTTCTCTTGGTGGTGAAATATGGTTCAAATAGCCGCTGGGCCTGCGATTCGTCCATGCCGCAGCCATTGTCTTTAATGATGATGTCAATGGTATTCTGTTTCTCTACCACTATAATGGTCAGTATGCCTTCGTTTTCTTCCATTGCCTCAATGGCATTTACAAAGAAATTGATCAGGGCAAGTTTCAGTTTTTCTTCATCGGCCTTAATGGTTACCAGTTCATCCATTTCTTTTCTCATGGTTACACGTTTTAGTGTAAGCCTGTCGTACACCGATACCAATGCATCCTGGATAAGGTCCTTTGCATTGGCCTTACGCAATTCTATGTCCACTATTTTAAACGATTCCAGCAACTGGCCAATCAGGTCGTTTATGCGAAGGCTGTTCCTTTGTACAATATCGGTGTATATTTCTTTATTGGCCGTATCGGTTGCAGGTAGTACAGACAGTCCTTCTATGGATAAAAGGATATTGTTGAGTGGGTTCCTTATTTCGTGGGCCAGCATTTTTACAAACCGTTGCGTTGCTTCAAATTTTTCGGCCAGCAGGTTGGCCTGTTCCGCTTTCTTCAATTCGGTGATGTCGTGAAAAACACATTGGTAATACACTTTTGCATCTGCATCTTTCTCCTTGGTAATGGTTAGCAGGCCCGAATGTTCACGGCCATCCAATGTCTGTATTTCCGTTTCGGCATCTATCAATTCATTCAGCTCTATTACCTGCTGGAACAACTGTTGTATTTCGTGGTTGTTTTTAAACAGTTCGTTAATGGGCACGCCAGTAACCTGTGTTTTGTCAAGACCGATAATCTGCAGGGTTATATCGTTGGCATCCACTACTTCAAACGCTTCGTTTACAGTAAACATGGCATCTTTCGAGTTCTCGAACATGGTCCTGTACTTGTTCTCGCTTTTTTGCAATGCTTTTAAACTTTTGTAACGGGTAAAGGCATAACGTACGCTTCTTTCGAGCGAGTGAAGGGTAATGTCTGATTTTATGAGATAGTCGTATGCACCTTTTTCCATGGCAGCTTTGTCTATCTCCACGTTGCCATTGCCAGTTAAAAGGATAATGGGGATGTCGATACCATTGATGATGGCTTCTTCAATCAGGTCCGCACCGGTTTTTGCACCCAACCTGTAATCTGCAAATACAAGATGGTAGGAACTGTTCTGCAATTCCTGTAACGCTGTTTTGTAGGATGAACTCCAGAAAATATTGAACTGGTAATGTTCAATTTCTTTCAACAGACTCGACGTAATGAAGAAGTCGTCTTCATCATCGTCAACAACAAGTATGTTAAACGGCTGTTCGGTAATTGAAAGCATAAAGGGTTTGCTAGTGTCTAAAGAAAAAATACAGGTTTGCAATCTGTCAATCCAGGATCAATAATTTATGTTCCTCCATTTTATTGTACAGTGTTTTCCTGTCAATATTCAAAATGCGGGCAGCTTTGCTTTTGTTGTAATTGGCCTGTTTAAGTGCTTCCACTATCATATTGTATTCGGCCACCAAGCTTGCTGCTTTCAGGCTTTTATCGTTGATGGTTATTTTGCCATCAGTTGTCTGGGGCATGCTTTCAACGGCGGATGGTTGGGTTGCTGCGTTCGTGCTGTTGTCTTGGCTTGCAACGGCAGCGTACTCATTTGTGGTATGTGCATGGGCAGGTTCGTCAAATTGCAATTTGCTATAGTTCACTATTTCAAAGGGCAAAACATTAATGTCAACTATATTGGTATCGGTAAGCAGCACGCTGCGTTTAATAATGTTTTTCAGTTCCCTTAAATTGCCAGGCCATGCATAGTGCATGAATATCTGCTGTACTGCTGGCGATATGGCATTTACATTCTTTTCCAGTTCCAATGCCGTTTGGTGCAGAAAATGGTTGGCGAACAAAAGTATATCGTCGCTTCTTTCCCTTAAAGGCGGTACGTCAATACTGAACTCATTGAACCTATGAAAAAGATCTTCCCTGAACTTTCCTTTTTTTGCGGCTTCCATTAGCCTTTCGTTACTGGCAACAATAATACGTACATCAATTTCTATATCTGTAGTGCCACCAATCCTTCTTATCTTCCTTTCCTGCACCACACGCAATAAACTTACCTGTATGTCGTAAGAAAGGTTGGCAATCTCGTCCAGAAAAATGGTACCGCCATTGGCCAGTTCCAGACTGCCCACTTTGTGGTTGATGGCACCTGTGAAGGAACCTTTTTCATGTCCAAAGAGCTCACTGCTTGCAAGTTCCTTGCTTAATGCACCACAATCAATAGCAATAAACGGCTTATTGGCCCGCTTGCTGTTTTGATGTATGGTTTGTGCAATCACTTCCTTGCCGCAACCGCTTTCGCCATATAATATCACGCTGAAGTTTGTGGGGGCCACCCTTTTTACCTGCGTTATGATATTATTGAAAACGACACTGTTGCCCAAAATATAATCGTTGCTGGATAGTTTAATGTCTGCTTTGTTGGCGGCAGCCTTGTCTTTTGACTTGCTGGCAGTATCACTGTTGTCTTGTGGCTTCTCTATGCTTTTGTCCAGCGATTTTTTAATGGTCAAAAGGATTTCGTCGGGCAGCAATGGTTTGGTCACATAATCATAGGCACCCATTTTTGTCACTTCTACCGCAGCCTTTACATCTGTATAACCAGTTATGATAATTACGGGAATATTGAAATTGATTTCTTTGATGCCAGCCAGCACTTCCTTGCCATTCATGTCTTCCAGTCTGTAATCGCAGAGCACCGCATCAACACCGTTTTGCTTAACGTATGCCAGGGCAGCTTTGCCGCTATATACTTCTACAGCCTCAAAACCATTGCGTGTAAGAAAACGGTTCAGTATCATACAGGTCTGCCTGTCATCATCAATAATTAATATTCTTTTCATTAGTCGATGTTTAGCTTCGTAAAATCAATTAAGTTTACTAATATGTTTGCTATTGTTCAAGTTTAGTTCCAAACTTTTAAAAGCTTGTTAATTAGCTGGAACCTTAGTTGGTGCTGCATTAAAAATAAGTACTGCAGCAATGCGTTGCAGGTATCCCTTCGTTTTGTAGAAAATATTCCTCAATTTGTATGAAGAAATTTGCCGGGTTGTACATAGTTTGCCTGTCTGTATTGGGCGTGTTCGTGTGGGCATGCTTCAGTTTCAACGAAAGGCTTACGGCTTTAAGGGTTTCTGAAAACCTTACCACGCATACCTATCGTGTTATTGATGAATTGAAGACCGTTGAGAATATCCTGTTAAAGGCCGAAACCGGCCACCGGGGCTTTTTACTTACGAACGACTCCGCCTACCTGCAACCTTATTTGCGGGCCAAGGAAAATGTTTTTTTGCACCTGGATACATTGAAGCAACTGATAAGCGATAACCAATTGCAGCTAAATAACCTTGCCCTATTAAAGGCAACAATCGTGTTGCGTTTGCAGTACCTGTTCGAGTCGCTTGAACAGAAAAGGAACGGCAATGAAAAAGGGCTGCGAGAGAAACTGGACCTGAGCAAGCATACCACTGATGATTATCGTGGGCAGATGCAAAACATGACTGCATTGGAATTGCAGTTGCTGGACCAGCGAAAATTGGAAAAGCAGAAGCATGAACGACTGACGCCAGCCATGTTTCAGCTTGTATTTATGCTATCGGGTTTTTTCTTGATAGCGAGTATGGTGGTCATGGTAAATGCATTGCGTAAACGCATCCGTTACCAAAAGGAACTTGAACGGAAAGTGGTTGCATTGAATATAAGCAATGAAGAATTGGAGCAGTATGCTTTTGTAACATCGCATAGCCTGCAGGAACCATTGAGGAAGATACGGGCCTTTAGCAGTATGTTGGTGCATAAACAGAAAGACAGGTTTACGGAAGATGGCAACCTGATGATGGGCAAAATTGATGTATTGGCAACGCAAGTACAGGGCATGCTGAATGATGTGATTGCGTTTACCAATATTGGCCAGCAAAAGCATACTGGCCAACCGGTTGACCTGAAATTGCTGGTGGAAAAAGTAGCAGGCATTGTTCGGGAGAAGTACCCGGATAATGGCCCCGAGGTATTGATTGGTGAGCTACCTGTTGTTAAAGGCATTCCGGAGCAATTGGAAATACTGTTGCTGCAATTGTTTGATAACAGTATCAAGCACAGGGTACAGGATAGGGCACTTGCTGTATCAATTGGCTTGCAGCCATTGAACAACGATAAAAAGCTGGGCAAAAAATATTATAAGGTCTGTTTCACAGACAATGGAAAAGGTTTTGACAATGCATATAAGAATAAGTTGTTTAAATTGTTTCAACGGTTAGAAGATAACAATGGTGTTGAAACGGGTAGGGGAATGGGACTTTCCATCTGCAAGAGAATCATGGAAAACCATAATGGGTTGATTGATGCCCATGGTACGTTGGACAAGCATGCTACCATTGAACTGTTTTTCCCGAAAAACTAACCCTACAATATATACAATATAGATAGGCTACTGCCACTAATTATCAGTATCTTCATGTTACTATACACATGAAAATAAAACCCACCATATTGGTTGCAGAAGATGACAGGGACGATAAGTTCCTGTTGCAGACCGTATTTGAAGAAAAGGGCTGTGATGCCGTACTGGAATTTGTAAGCAATGGTGTGGAACTGTTGAGTTACCTGGATAGTATTAAAATAGGACTAGATCTTGATCGCTATCCCAATTTGATTTTGCTTGACCTGAACATGCCCAAAATGGATGGGCGTGAGGCTTTGGAAAGAATAAAAAACGAACCAGCCTACAGCCAGATACCCATTGTTGTATTTTCTACTACCAGGAATGAAAAAGAAATAAAACGTTGCTATGAACTGGGCGTGGAATCATACATTGTAAAACCATCCACCTACGACAGTTTTTTAGAAACTATTGATTCCATTTGCAGTTTTCTGTAAATAAGGACTGTGCCAAACAAACACCAATGCCAACAGCACACCTACTGCATCAACTGGTTGCTTCCTCGATATTGTTTTGGATACTATTGGCTGTTTTTGCAACCTGGTTCTTTAACTCTGCAGACATATCCGCAATACTGCACTTAAGGCTATCGAATATTTTTTTGGTCTTTTTAGGAGCTACCAATAAACCAATTGCTATACCGGCCACTGCTGCACCAGCAATGCCAATCGCGATTTTTGACGAAGTTGTCATAACAAGTATTTTTATAGTTCAAGAAAAAAATATGCCAACCTATTTTTGTGGCACTAAAATTTCTGGTGACTAATATTATTTTGGAGTATGAAAAAATTGGTGGTAATAGATGATGAGCAAGACTTTTGTACGTTGGTTGAAATGTACTGCAACAAAAACGGTATTGAGTGCAGGTTTGCCAACACACTATTACAGGGGATGGAACTGGTAGCAACGTTTTTACCCGATGTGTTGATATTGGACAATAACCTACCCGATGGCCTTGGCTGGACGAAAGCAGCTTATTTGTTGGACACTTATCCCAGTATTAACCTGAACCTGATAACTGCAAAAAAAGCCATTGACAAAACCAATAACGAATATGCTTCTTATGGCAAAAGGGTATCTTTTTTTCACAAACCGCTTTCCATGCTGCAGCTAAACGATATCGTTCTGCAGTCAAATGAGTAAACGGTTCCACATTTATTGTGCAGGCTGTGTTTCGGGCAGCACGATATAAAAAGTTGCCCCTTCAGTTTCTTTGCTTTCTGCAAATATTTCTCCTTTATGGTTGAGTACTATTTTCTTGCAAAGTGCAAGACCAATACCTGTACCGCCATACGTGTACAGGTCGTTGAGCCTTTGAAAGATGACGAATATTTTTTCGGCATACTGCTGCTCAAAACCAATCCCGTTGTCTTTGATTGAAATGAGGTAATAACGCAAATGCCTGTCAAGGTTTGGATAGGAGGATGCTATTGTTGCCGGTGACAATAAGCTGCATCTGATTTCTATGGTAACATTGTTTTCTTCCTTTGAAAATTTCAATCCATTGCTGATAATGTTATAGAACAACTGTTGCATTTGCAGCGGTATTGCCTGTATGGAAGGCAACTGTGGTACAATGATGTCTGCCTTTTTTTGCTGTATCAACAATTCAAGGTCGGTAGTAATATTGGCTATTACTTCATTCAGGTTTACCTGTACATAACGTTCATTGTTCTGCGACAGCCTCGAAAAATCCAATAGGTCCTTAATCAAGGTATTCATTCGCACGGTGCTGTTCTTTATCTTGTCAAAATAAATGGTAGCGGCAGCATCTACCTCAGGTGCTGTTTTCTGGATGCGTTCAACAAAGAACTGTATCTTACGTAAAGGCTCCTGCAGGTCGTGACTGGCAATGTAGGCAAACTGTTCCAGTTCATTGTTCGATTCTTCCAATGCTGCATTTGCTTTTTCAAGGGCCATCGATTTTTCTTCCAGTTGCTGTTCGGCCATCTTTCTTTCTGTAAGGTCCCTTGTTACTTTTGAAAAACCGATCAGGTTATTGTTGTCATCATGCAATGCAGTAATAACAATGCTTGCCCAAAAAAGGCTACCGTCTTTTTTTACACGCCAAGCTTCCTGTACCGACCTGCCCGATGCTGCTGCCTGCCCAATGATCCGGCTGGGCAAATTGTTGTCCCTGTCTTGTTGTGTATAAAAAATGCTGAAATGATTGCCCACTATTTCATTGCTTGTATAACCTTTTATTTTTTCTGCTCCTTTGTTCCAGTTAGAGATGATGCCTTCTTTGTTCAACAAAATGATTGCATAGTCTTCTACCTCGTTAATCATCCTGAAATTGATTTCCTCGCTCCGCTTCAATTCAATGGTCCGTTCAATTACTTTTCGTTCCAGTTCCTGCTCCACCATTTTTCTTTCTGTTATGTCCAGAATGGTACCCAGTACTTTCTCAGCTATCCCGTTGCTGTCATACAGTACTTTGCCCCTTACTTTTATCCACTTCATATTGGTAGGTGTCACGCAAAGCCGCATTTCAAAATCCAATGCACCCGAAACCTCTATGGCATGTTCCATTTGCTCGTTCCGTAACAGCATATCGTCGGGGTGTATCTTTTTAAGCAGCTCTTCATGCGTTGGGGTTGCATCGGCAGCAAAGCCCAGTATTTCCAGGTATTTGGCAGATAGTACGGAAGAAGCCCGGTCCCTTAAATTAAGTTCCCAGGTACCCAATTCGGCAGCCTGTATCGCAATATTCAAACGTTCTTCGTTTTCACGCAGGCGCTGGTTGGCTTCCTTGTCTTTGGTAATGTCACGAACGGTACCCAGTATCCTTTCTGGCTGATTGTTTTTATCGTGAATGAGTTTGCCCTTTACCCGCACCCAATGTATCGTATTGTCAGGATAGATAACCCTTGTTTCATGATCGAGTATGCCAGTCTTAATGGCATCTTCCATTGCCTTTGCACGCTCGGCTAGGTCATCAGGATGTATCCTGTTGATGACATCTTTTCTATTGGGTTTGTCGTTTGCATCAAAACCATAAATCTCCAGGTATTTGGCAGAGTGGTTCATTTCTTCTTCCTGCATGTTGATGTCGAAAGTGCCCAATTCCGTAGCATCTATGGCAATGTTGAGCTTGTTTTCACTTTCTTCAAGAGCAAGCATCGAATTTTTTGAAGCAGTGATATCCGTTACCGTTCCGTACATACGTTGCGGCTCGTTTGCTGTGTTGTAAATGATTTTGCCAAACACTTTTACCCAATGTATGGACTTGTCGGGCCACACAATTCTTGCCTCATATACAAGTGAGCCGTTGTGCAGGCTTGCGGCTACGGCCTTGTCGCGTATAGGTTTATCGTCTGGATGGAATACATCTAACAGGTCCGTATGCGAAATGTTTTTGGTGCCATCAAAGCCAAATATTTGCGATACCCTTTCGGATTGCACAAATATCTTGTTGCTCAGGTCCCAATCAAATGTGCCCATCTCGGCCGCTTCATTGGCCAGTAGCAAACGTTGTTCACTCTCTTTAATTTTCAGTCTTGTTTCTACTTTATCTGTTACATCGTTCACGGTAACCATGATGCCCGAAACACTGCCATCCCTTTCAAATAGTGGTGAATATTGAAAGTCCAGGTAATATTTTTTCATGCCTTCATTGCCTTCTACAAAGGCAACGGATTCCTTTTCGCTATAGGCAACACCTGTTTTGAAAACGGTTTCCAATAGCTTGGGAAATTGCTGGTCTTTCAACTCAGGAAAAACATCCAATACTTTTTTATGTTCCACTTCATGTAGCTCTTTCTTCCAGATATTGTTTAGCAGGGTATTGTTCGGGTTCTCAATAATAAAGTCGGGGCCACGGAAAATGGTCATTGCAATGGGCGACTGCATAATCAGTTCCCTAAACTGCCTTTCGCTTTCGGTAATGGTCTGTTTGGATTCGACAATGCCTGTGACTTCATTGGCCACTACAATAACACCGCTGGTGCTGCCATCAGCTTCAATTAATGGTTGGTACACAAAATTGAAATAGGTTGACTCTCTATTGCCATACCTGTTTAGGTGCACCATAAACTCGTTGCCATAAAATGGGTTGCCTGTTTGCAGAACGTTTATAAGCAAAGGCTCAACGGCAGTGCGTACTTCGGGCAGTGAGTCGAAAAGGGAATTGCCAATAAAGGTTTGCTGGCTCCTGTCTACAATTTGCAGGTAAGTGGGGTTGGCCATTTCAACAATAAAGTTTGGGCCTTTCAATATGCAAATGCCAACAGGCACTTGTGCAACGATATCGTTGAACCTGCTTTGTATGCTTATCTGTTTGGTAACATTGGTGCAGGTACACATAATGCTGGAAATTTTTTTATCTGCATCCAGCATGGGTTGATGGGTAATGTCAAGGTAAACTGTCCCGGTTTTGCCGTTGTCCGTTCTTTCAACTGCAACTTCATGCATGGTATATGCTTGCCCCGTGTTGCAAACATCGTCCAATACTTTCTCTATGTCTTTGTCCGTAAATATTTTCTGTACTGGTTGGTGCATGGTATCGTTCCATGATCTGCCAAGGCAATCCAATGCTTTTTCATTCATGAATGCAATGGTATAACTGGGCATCTGTACTATATAGGTAGCAAGGGGTAACTGCATAAGCAGGTTCGTCAAATCTGGTTGCAGCAAGTGAAATTTATTTTCCATCAATAGGGCTTAGTAGAAGTAATTTAATTACTTAACTTTTTTGAGCAGCAAATTGTGTGGAATTTTTTCAGCAGAATTATTCCAACAATGCTTCAATCCCAGTTTTACAATCGGAACGGATGTATTTGCACCAAAACAGTTAAGGGTTATTTGATTATACACCTAATAACCACAAATGACAAGCCAAGTATATGTAGAATATTCTGACAGGCCCGGCCCGAAGCAACAGGTTGTGGTTATTTGTATGAATGCATAAAATGAAAACTGCTTCAATAAATGGTGCAGGTTATTTTTTCTTGGGGGCAAATATTTTCCTGTTCAGCCAGTTGCTTAAATAGGCACTGCCCACGCCAACTGCGGCACCTGCAAAAACATCGGTAGGGTAGTGCTCGCCAAGGTATAGCCTGGAGTAGCCCACTGCAGCAGCCCATGTGTATGCAGGTACTACCACGTACCATTTTTTGAAATTGATGCTTAACGATGCAGCCGTTGCAAATGCGGTGGATGTGTGGCCTGAAGGAAAAGATGCATCGTTGTCTACTTGATAGGGATGTATCAGCGTTGGGGATTTTTCGTAAGGCCGTGAACGGTTAATGGCATATTTTAACCCTTGCGTGATGGCTGTATTGATGACCAAAGCACCTGCAGCCTGCCAACCCTTGCGTTGCAGTGCTTTGTCTTTTTTTAGGTAACCGGTAGCCAGTATGCTTAATGGCGATGCTAGGGCAATTGGATACACCGAAGATGATGTTGCCCTCCACACGGATGATGTAGGGTTGGTTGGGTTGATATTGTCCAACAGTTTCACTTCCCAGTTCTGGGCATGGGCGGTTGTGTAAAAAGAAAAGCATCCCACGAGGAGCAGGATGCTTCTGATTTTTTTTGAAAGGATCTTCATACTTTTTAGCTGCATTTAAACAAGTGCAATACGGTATCTGTTTTATAGGTTGGCCAACGATTCTTCAATGGTCCTTATCCTTGCTTCGGCATCGGCTTTTTTCTTTTGCTCGTTGGCAATCACTTCGGGTTTTGCATTGGCCACAAAACGTTCGTTGCTCAGTTTTTTGTCTACGCTTTGAAGGAACCCCTGTTGGTATGCCAGGTCTTTTTCCAGTTCTGTCTTTAGGGCTGCTGCATCAATTTCCTTTTCGGCTTCAATAAAGAATTTTTCGTTCTCAATAGCAACAACAATGGTATTGGCTACCGATTCATTTACGTATGCAATGCTTTCGGCATTAACCTGCTTCTTCAAAATATCTTCAATAGAAGTATAGTTTTCTTTTGTGGCGGTTTGGATATGCAGTTGAATGCTGTCCTTGGGTTTTATCTGGTTCTTGGCCCTTGCCTCACGAAGCGAAGTGATGACGTTTTTCAACAGGTTTCCTTGCAACAATACCATTGCTTGTGGACTGTTGGTTGCCGTTTGTTGTTTCACGCACAAATCATCGTTCCTGTCTTGTAACTGATGGTATATTTCTTCTGTAACAAAAGGCATGAACGGGTGCAGCAACTGCATCAGTTCTTCAAAATAATCCACCGTTTTATTGTACACCGCAGCTTCAATGGGTTGCTCAAAACCTGGCTTCACCCATTCGAGGTACCAGCTACAGAAATCGTCCCATACCAATGAGTAGATTGTTTTGAGTGCCTCGCTTAAACGGAACTGTTTCAATAAATTTTCTACTTCCAGTTTTACTTCGTTCAATCTGTTTTCAAACCAGGTTAAAGCAAAGCTGTCTGTAGACTGTGGACTATCGACCGTAGCCTGCCTTCCTTCCCACATCTTCACCAGCTTCAATGCATTCCACAGCTTGTTGTTAAAGTTCCTTCCCTGTTCCAAACTGCTTTCATCAAACATCAAATCATTGCCTGCAGGAGAGGAGAACATGATACCAAAACGTACCGCATCTGCACCGTATTTTTCAATCAGTCCAAGCAGGTCCGGGCTGTTGCCCAATTGCTTGCTCATTTTCCTGCCCAGCTTGTCACGCACCATTCCAGTAAAATACACATCCTTAAACGGCAGTTGTTTTTTGTATTCGTAACCCGCCATGATCATTCTGGCTACCCAGAAAAATATAATGTCCTGTCCCGTAACCAGCGTAGTGGTTGGGTAATAGTATTCCACTTCTTTGTTGCCCGGGTTACTGATGCCCTTAAATACTTCCATTGGCCATAACCAGGAAGAGAACCAGGTATCCAGGCAGTCTTCGTCCTGCTTTAGCTGTGCATTGCTTACTCCATACTGTTCGTTGAACAATGCTTTTGCTTCTTCTTCATTCTCCGCCACCACAAACCTTCCTTCTGCATCGTACCATGCAGGTATCTGTTGCCCCCACCAAAGCTGACGGCTAATGCACCAGTCCTTGATATTGTTCAGCCAATGGCTATAGGTGTTCTTTGTTTTTTCGGGATGGAACTTTATCTCGTCGCTCATTACGGCAGACAATGTTTCAGAGTTCCTGTTCAAGAACTCCTTCATGTTAATGAACCACTGTAAGCTCAACCTGCTTTCAATAACCGCACCTGTCCTTTCGCTGGTTCCCACCTGTCCTTTGTAGTCTTCCACCTTTTCCAATTGGCCAATGGTATCAATATCTGCTGCAATCTGTTTCCGCAAGTCAAACCTGTCAACGCCATTGTAAGCAAGTACTTGCTCGCTTGGGTTGTCTTCCAATAATTCCTCGGCAGTGAATTTTCCTTCTGCATCCAATGTATTCAATGCTTTCAGGTTATGTTTCCTGCCCAGTTCATTGTCGTTCTTGTCGTGTGCCGGTGTTATCTTCAATGCACCCGTACCAAATTCTGCATCCACATATTCATCTGCTATAATGGGTATCTTCCGGTTAATGATGGGTACAATCACTTCTTTGCCAATCCATGCTGCATACCGTTCATCGGTGGGGTTCACGCAAATGGCCACATCGCCCAAAATGGTTTCGGGTCTGGTGGTGGCAACCGTAATAAACTGGCTGGCATCATCCACCAAAGGGTACCGTACAAAATATAGTTTGGAATCTACTTCTTTAAAAATAACTTCTTCATCGCTTAAGGCTGTCTTGCTAGCAGGGTCCCAGTTCACCATTCTAAGGCCACGGTAAATAATTCCTTTTTGGTGCAGGTCAATAAAAACTTTGATAACGCTTTTGTAATAATCGCCATCCATGGTAAAAGATGTCCTGTTCCAATCCAGGCTACAGCCCAGTTTTTTCAACTGCTGTAAAATAATGCCGCCATATTTTTCTTTCCACTCCCAGGCATAGCCCAAAAATTCATCGCGGCTCAACGATGATTTTGCAATGCCCCTTTCACGCAGCATGGCCACCACTTTGGCTTCTGTGGCAATGGAAGCGTGGTCCGTACCGGGAACCCAACATGCATTTTTGCCCTGCATCCTTGCACGGCGTATCAATATATCCTGAATGGTATTGTTAAGGCAATGGCCCATGTGCAGCACACCTGTTACATTGGGTGGTGGAATAACAATGGTATAGGGCTCACGTTCATCGGGGGTGCTGTTGAAATAACCTTTTTTCATCCAATGCTCGTACCAATTGGCATCTGCTGTACTGTGGTCAAAATTTTTGCTTAATTCCATGTGCTGTCGCTACTTTTTATCGGGCAGCAAAAATAAGGAAAGGGGGCCACTTATCCCTTACGGCCTTGGAAACCCGGTTGCCTGCTTGGTTTGAAACAGCTTCAACCACTGTCGAGGCGGTTGCCATCGACAGGGCCGTTGCTGCAATCCCTGACAGTGGTTGTTGAACCCTGTCAGCGGATACTATAAGAATGTACGGAACGTACCATCCGTTGCCTGGGTTTTATTGAACCAGCATTTTACTGTCCAGTATCAGTGAGCTTTTAAAAGATTGGCCCGCAATGCCTGTAGCTGGCCGGTTGTTTGCTGTATTGCAATGCTGTTTGGTTGCATGTTTGGCACTGTTGCTGCCGCCAAACACATACATCAATAAAGCAGTTGCTATCAGAATTTTCATGCAATAATATTTTGCCACGCAAATGTGGTTTGTAAAGTCTTTAAAACAGGTTAATCATTGTTAATTAACCTATACGTTTCCTTAAATAAAAAGTTACAGTTGGGCGGCCATAATGTTGAGTGTGAATAACCCCTTGCCCTAACTTCGCCTTTTAATTGTTTTTCCACAAACAGGCGTTGCATGGATGGCTTGGGTTAATTTCAGCTATCCGAATCCCCTTAGAGTATGTTCGCAATAGTTGACATAGAAACCACTGGTGGTTATGCTTCTGCAAATGGCATAACAGAAATTGCCATTGTACTGCATAATGGCAACGAGATAGAGGGCAAATATGCCACACTGATCAATCCAAACATGCCCATACCACGTTATGTGCAGGGGCTTACAGGTATTACGGACGAAATGGTGGCCGTCGCCCCACAGTTTGCGTCCCTAGCGGAAAACATCTTCAACTTATTAAAGGACCGTGTTTTTGTTGCACACAATGTAAACTTCGATTACTCTTTTGTGAAGCACCATTTGGGTGTTCATGGGTTTGAACTGGACACACCAAAGCTTTGTACCATACGCAGTGCAAGAAAAATTTTTCCGGGCTACCGTAAATACGGACTTGGAAGTATTTGCCGTGAACTGAATATTGAAATAAACGACCGGCATAGGGCCATGGGCGATGCCTTTGCCACAACAAAATTGTTGGAACTGCTCATTGCCAACGATAAGATTGGCGACATTCGGAAGATGATGAAGGGCAGGACCAGCGAGCAGTACCTGCCGCCCAATATTTCCAGCGAAGTGCTGGCCAGCCTACCCATGCAACCCGGTGTATATTATTTTCACGATGCAAAAGGCAAAGTGGTATATGTGGGCAAGGCCAAAGAAATAAAGCAACGTGTTACCAGCCATTTTTCCAACAACAAAAGCACCAAACAGAAACAGGATTTTTTAAGGAACGTGCATGGCATTACTTATAAGGTTTGCGGTACGGAACTGATGGCATCTATTTTGGAAAGCATTGAAATAAGAAGGTTATGGCCGGCATTCAATTACAGCCAGAAAAGGTTTGAACAGGTGTATGCCCTGTATGCCTATGAAGATGCCCGTGGTTACTGGCGTTTGATTGTGGAGAAAAAGAAAAAACACCTGCACGCCATACATAGTTTTGGTTCTTTGTTAGAAGGCAGGCAGATGCTGAAAAGCATGATTGACAAGTTTACACTTTGTGCCAAGCTCTGCTTTATTGATGTGAGCCAGGGACAGACACTGGTAGAATTGAGGGGCGAGCTGCCTGCGGAATACAACAAAAGGGTAAATGCTGCCATTAAATACCTGGAAGAGCAACTGCCCAGTTTCGTGATACGTGAAGACGATGAAGATGCCACCGAACAAAGCTGCATACTGGTAGAAAAAGGAAGGTTTGCAGGCATGGGCAAAGTGCCCAAGGAAGCAGATTTTACGTCAACAGAATCGGTAAAGCCTTTTATGGAACTGTATCCTGAAAACACTTTCATCCGCAACCTGGTTTTCCAGTATGCCACCAAATATCCCGAAAGGAAATCGGAGTTCCTGATGGCAGATATATTGGAACATTGATGATACAAAAAAAACATTGGCTACAGCTAAATTTAAACTTTACCCTTCGCAAAAGATATTTTGCCGATAATTGAAATCCCCACAATTCCTCTTAAAAATTCGCACTTTACACCAGTACTTGCATAAGGCACATCAGCCGGTTCGGTCTGTATTGGCAGATTGGACAAATGCGAAGCATATTTTTCCAAAGAAGCGGGTGGCGTGCCGTTGGCAAGTACGAAGCCTTGCGGCGTGGCCCAAAAAATGCAATAAGGGATCTTTCAAACCTTGCAATGCATCCTTCCATAAAGTACAATACCCAACCAATAGCCATGTTAATAAATTAAAACCCCATCTGCATTCTTTCTTTACATGCACACAGTTATTTTCGCTGCCCTAAAAAGAGTGGGCCACTCTATCCAAATACAAATACCATGACAGAATTTGCAGCAGGCGTTTCAGCAAAGCTGAACATAAGATTGACACAAGTAGAAGCAGTTTTGAACCTATTGGCAGAAAGTGCAACCATACCTTTTATAGCACGGTACCGTAAAGACCAGACAGGTGGTTTGGATGAAGTACAGATTCAGCACATACAGGACGAAGCAAAAGCCATAAAGGAATTTACCGAGCGTAAAACATTTATAGAAAAAACAATTACCGAGCAGGGCAAGATGACCGAAGCCCTGCAGGATAAAATAAACAAGGCTACCACCATTGCCGAGCTGGAAGATATTTACCTGCCTTATAAACCCAAACGCAAAACCAAGGCACAAACGGCAAAGGAAAACGGTTTGGAACCATTGAGCCAACTGCTGCTTGAACAGAAAGAACTGGACATAAAAGCCGAAGCGGAAAAATACATTACCGAAAATGTAAAAGATGCCGATGCTGCCCTGCAAGGTGCAAGGGATATTATTGCCGAAGCCATTAATGAAGATGCAGATATACGTGCCAAGCTGCGTAAGCTGTTTGAAGACACGGCAACCCTGCAAAGCAAAGTGCTGGAAGACAAAAAAGAAGAAGCGGCCAAATACAAAGACTACTTCGATTTTAGCGAACCCATACACAAAGTACCATCGCACCGCATACTGGCCGTGCTGCGTGGTTTTCTGGAAGGCTATTTGCGTATAGGCATTGCACCTGTAGAAGAAGATGCACTGTACGATATAGAAGAAAAATATGTAACGGGCAACTTGAATGCAAGTGTGGAGCAGGTGAAAAAAGCCGTGAAGGATGCCTATAAACGGTTGCTGCAACCCAGTTTGGAAACGGAGTTCCGCACCGCACTGAAAACAAAAGGCGATGAAGAAGCCATTAATGTGTTTGCCGAAAATTTACGCCAGTTGTTATTGAGTTCCCCTTTAGGCAGCAAAAGGATATTGGCCATTGACCCCGGTTACCGTACAGGCTGCAAAGTGGTTTGCCTGGATGAGAAAGGCGAACTGCAGCACAACGACCTGATTTATGTGCACGAAGCCAACCGCAAGTACGATGCGGAACACATTATTAAAAACCTGGTAGCAAAATACAATATAGAAGCATTTGCCATTGGCGATGGAACGGCGGGCAGGGAAACCGAACAGTTCATTAAACAGATGCAATTGGGCCTGCCCATATTTTTGGTGAATGAAGATGGGGCTTCCATTTACTCAGCCAGTGAAATTGCAAGGGAAGAATTTGGTGAGTATGATGTTACCGTGCGTGGCTCTGTAAGCATTGGCCGCAGGTTGATGGACCCATTGGCCGAACTGGTAAAGATTGATCCCAAAAGTATTGGCGTTGGCCAGTATCAGCACGATGTGAACCAGTTTCGCCTAAAAGAAAAACTGGATGCAACAGTGGTAAGCTGCGTAAACCAAGTGGGTGTAAACCTGAACACGGCCAGCAAACATTTGTTGAGCTATGTAAGCGGTATAGGCAGCACGCTGGCAGAAAATATTGTAAAATACCGCAACGAAATTGGCAGGTTTACCGACCGTAACCAACTGTTGAAAGTGCCACGCTTGGGCGGTAAGGCATACGAGCAATGTGCCGGCTTTTTGCGTGTTAAAAATGGCAGCAACCCATTGGATGAAAGTGCCGTGCACCCCGAAGCATACAAGCTGGTGCAACAGATGGCCAACGATTTGAATGCCGATGTAAAAACATTGATTGGCAACGAGCAGTTGCTGAAAAATGTGGATGCCAAAAAATATGCAACCGAAGAAATAGGCGAGCTAACGATTAAAGATATTTTGAAGGAACTGAACAAACCCGGCCTCGACCCACGCAGCGAACTGGAACAGTTCGAGTTTGCCAACATCTACAAAATTGAAGAAGTAAAAGAAGGCATGGTGCTGCCGGGCGTGGTTACCAATATTACCCGTTTTGGTGCGTTTGTGGATATTGGTGTAAAGCAGGATGGGTTGGTGCATGTAAGCGAAATTGCACACCAATATATTACAGACCCCAACGAAGTACTGAAGCTAAACGATAAAGTGCAGGTAAAAGTGCTGGAGATAGATTTGCCACGCAAGCGTATTGCACTGTCCATTAAGCAAACGCAAGAGGCACCGCAAAGAAAATCGCAAAACACAAATACCAAATTCCAAACGGGGGGTGTTAAGATGCAGGGAAATAATGGTGGCAACAAATTCCAATCAAATAAAAAGCAGGAAGAAGATTTAAGCAACCTGAATGTAAACGATGCATTGGCTGCATTGAAAAAGAAATTTGGTAAGTAAGCAATTACGGAAACTACCTACTTAAACATCCAGATACTGTAACTGATGACTGCTTTATTGTTATAATAAACATCGATCCTTTTTGTGTTAACCGACTGCAACTCATAATCCAGTATAATTTTATTGCCAATAATGGTATGCTTGGGTGCGTACAGCTTTGCATGTTCATTTGCTGTTATCAGGCTATCAACGCTAGCTGCAGATTTTATTGTGGATGGCAAGTCGGGGTATTCGCCAATAACTAAAGATTCTTTTACATCTTCTGTTTCCAATTCAATGTGTATATTTTTTCTTACACAGGTAAGCTGTATGGTGCCATCGGTAGGGCTGTAGGTTTTTATGTTGCATGTATAAAAATCTGTATGAAAATGTGGCAAGCCATAAAATTGCTGCTTAGTGGGTATGTTGGTAAGCAATGCCCATTTCGTATCATCTGGGTAATGGTCGGTAATTAATTTGTTGGGTTCGGGCAAAAAATAAAATTCATTGTATCGCTTCACAAATCCCGAAACCTCATTATCGGTTGCAGTGCCGCTTGCCCATGTAGCATCCAATAAATACCATTTTTTGTCAATCAATACGGCGTTCCATGCATGGGGCCTGCTTGTTGCCAAACCAATACGGTCTGTGTACCATCTTATATTTCCATCAACAATAACCGACTGTATATTGGCATAATCGCAAAGTGTTTTAAACAGCCTTGAATAACCATCGCAAATGGCCTTACGCTCATTCAACACTTTTTGCACAACCCTGTCATTGTAATCTTTTTTTACAATGGAATCAACGGTGGATATATAAGGTCTAAACAAGCCTGCGTATGCAGCTTCGGTATTATGGTAGGCATACACATCGTATGCAATATTGTCCGTTATCCATATAAAAATGGCCCTCACTTTTTCCAGTTCGGTTTTATACGGTGCGGTTAATTTTTGCGATAGGTCTGCTGCCGTGGCAGCACTAACCTGTTTGGCGTTTTTGTCAACTGCAGCAAAATTGATTGTTTTTGTTTGTGCACAAACAATGGTAGCAAATAAGCAAATAAAAGCGGTTAAGGATAGTTTCATGGGTAGTTGCCAATACAATGTTACAGTCAAAAAAAACAATTGCTGTACAAAAATATTGGTAAACAACGGCATTGTGCACTAACCAAACTGCTGCAAAGCCCTTTGCAGTTTGGCATCAATGCCCACATATACGGCCAGTTCCTTTTTTTCTACGGCACGCAGGGTCCTGTCAATCGGGTACAGTTCAATTTCCGCGGGGCCGGCCAGGCGTACCACGGTAGCTGTGCCCTGCCCGTCGCTTTTTATTTTCCATTCCATGCCATAGGCATCTACCAGCCACTGCCCAAAGTTGTACGATAAAAATGCAATATGCTGGTTGGGCTCAATGTCCATAAAATTATTAAAGCCCGTACTGCCCCACACGGTCAGGTACTCGTCCAGGTTTTCCGGATGGTGCACCGGCTCCTTGTCAAATTTCAGCAAAGGGGCAAATGCATCTTTTAAAATTGCCTGGCTGGCCTGTATATGTTTATACTCGGCGGGTGTAAGGTCGGTATAAGTGTACTCCGGCTCTGCATCCTTATTAAAAATATAGGCACCGGGTTCGGTGGTTATATAAGAAGTGGCACCATCGTTTTTTATTGTACTGTCTGCCGGCCTTGCCGGAGTTCTGCCAAATAATCGCTTAAAAAAATTCATGTGCAAATTTTTAGATACAATAATGCGTACTGTTTCTTTAAAAAATAAACGTCACAAAGTATGGTAGGTTTTAATAACAAAAATTCAGTAGAAATACGCAAAAACAACAATTGTCCGAAAAAAGCATCCCCGCTATTTGAAATGGAAAAAATGCTTTATACCTTGTTGCTGTTTGTACACCCCCTCTTCTTGCATCCTTTCAATTTTTTAAACCCTTAAAACGAAACGTATGCGTTACAAGAACGAAGACGGCGATTTAAAACTTTACGCCGTGGCAGGTACACAAACAGTACTGCTATCATTCAACATTGCCAAAAGCAAACTGGACAAAAACTTTTTGGGCTTTAGTGTGCAGCGGGTGCAAAAAAACGGCAAGCCCGTTTTTTTAAACGGCACCAAACATTTTGCATCGCTGGCCAACAACACCAACCCCGCCATAAAAAACACATCGCTGGTGCAGTCTTTTTACTGGCAGGATTATACGGCAGACCCCGACCAAACCTATACCTACACCATACAGCCCATGTTTGGCACGGCCATAAACCACCTGCCCAAATACGAAAGCAGCATTAAAGTAACCACCGAAAAACTGCAGGATGGTGAGCACTCCGTTTACTTTAATTATGGCGTTACCGGCTCGCAGGCCTACGCACACAACAAAGAGTTTGGCAATACACCCATTGGCCAGCTTACGGGCAAGCCGTTGCAGCATGCCCTTGATTTTTTGGGCAGGGATTTGTGGAGCGAAGGCCTGCTAAAATTTGTGCAGCAGGCAAAAAACAGTAAGTACAGCATTTATGGGGCTTTTTACGAATTTCAGTACCCCGGTTTTTTGGCAGAACTGAAAGCCGCCAAAACCCGTGGTGCAACGGTGCAGTTAATTGTAAGCGGTAAAGACGATCAGTACAAAGACAAAACCTACGCCAGCGGCGAAGTGCGGCTTAACAACGAAACAATGATAAAAAAGGCGGGGCTTACCGCCTGCATCAACACGTTGCGAACCAAGCCCAGCCAGCCACACAATAAATTTATGGTGCTGTGCGAAAACGGTGTGGCCAAACAAGTGTGGACGGGATCTACCAACATAACCCTTGCAGGCATTTTTGGCCAATGCAATACGGGTCATTGGATAGTGAACGATGCCGTGGCCAACGAATACCTAACTTATTGGAATGGTCTTGTTGGCGACCCAGCCATGAGCAAGCAGGCAACCGTTTCTGAAAGCATACAGGCAGATAGGGACCTTACCAAACTGCCCAACGGCAATTATGTTTTTTTTAGCCCACGTGACCTGCCAAAAACAAAAGGCAAGCCACCCGTGTTATTGCAGCATTACGCCAATTTAATAGACAGTGCCAAAGAACTGGTGTGCATGATTTTTCCGTTTAATATGGACGAAGTGTTTAACACCGTATTTAAAAAAGACAAAGATTATTTGCGTTTGCTATTGTTTGAATCCGCAGCCGATGCAAAAGCCGTGGCCAGTAACGATACCGATGTAAAAGTAACCGCTGGTGCCGTGTACGATGGCAACGAAAAAGACTGGGCCAAAGAAATTACCAGCAAAGCCACCACAGGGGCAGGCATACTGTACGTGCACAACAAATTTTTTATTATAGATCCCCTAAGCGATAGCCCCATAGTGGTTACGGGCTCGGCAAATTTTAGTGCCAACTCTATACAGAACAACGACGAGAACTCCATTTTAATAAAGGGCAACCAACGTGTGGCCGATATTTACCTAACCGAGTTTGACAGGTTGTTTGTGCATTTTTGGCCACGCTATTTACGCAAGCTGTACCCCAAAACCGATGCCTTTGCCAAACCGTTGGATGAAACCTACACCTGGCACAACGATTATTTTGATGCCACAAAATTTGCCGCAAAAAGAAAGCAACTGTTTGTAAAAATGAAAGGGGCCAAAAAGGGCTAGCACAACCATTTTTTACGGCACACAGTTATTTTTTGGCCGCTAGGTATGGCCAGCCTGTATAACCATCCCAATGAATTTTTCATCCATCCCATTTTTTATTGATCGCTGTAAGTGTTTTCATCTGTATATGCTTCTTCATCTGCAATTACTTTGCGTTTTAAAGCAGGTGCCATTGCAAGCCCAATTAAAAAACCGCTTACCAGCCCGCCAATATGCGCCGCATTGTCTATGCCACCAGTTAGCCCTACTACAAGGTTGTAGCCTATAAATAGTAGCGTGCTTGCCAGGAACGCTTTATTCAGTTGTTGTGCATACACTTTAAACAACAGTAGGGCAAGAAAAAAACCATACAGGCCAAATATGGCACCCGATGCACCTACGCTAACTATTGCCGCATGCCACCAGATGCTTGTACAACTGGCTATAATACCCGTAGCCAAATAAATAGTAAAATACCTGGCACGGCCCAGCAAGGGCTCTAAAAAAACACCAACAAATAGAAGCCCTGCCATATTTGCAAAAATGTGCATTAAGCCGCCATGTAGAAATATGTTTGTTACTAACCTCCACCATTGCCCGTTAGTGGTATATGGCCCATAGTTGCCTCCCCAATGCAGCAAGTCTATGGCCTGGAATGACACAACGCCCAGTCCACAAAAAACCATGGCCAGGTACACAAGAATGTTGATGTCTATAATAATGGCTGTTGCAAAAAAATCTTTTTGTGGAATAAGAAAATTGAACAGCTCTTTTACATCTGATGTGCCCGTTTCTTTTTCTTTCGAAAACTTGGTAATGTTTGGGTCTTTTAATGGAATGCAACAGAGTAGGCCCAGAAATACCAACGCACCAATGCCTAATGATTTAAAAATCCAGCCAAATTTTTTGCCATTCCTATTTTCAAACGGCTCGTTTACCGATGTAAATACAACAGGGTCTTGGTAACGAACCAACTTGCTTTTTTTTATGGCGGTATTGAATTTGTCGTGCTCTTCTGTATTGCCTATCCTGTCTAAATAAACAAATTTTTGAAAGTCTGTAGTGTCAAACTCGTTTTGCGATTCCCGGGCAAAGGTTTTGAATATTGCATTTTTCTCTTCTTTGCCAAGATTATTCTTTATCCGTTGAAGGTATCTTTTCCCCAGCCAGTAAGAGCATTCGTCTTTGGCGGTATCTGCTGCATTTGCAAAAATTGGCAAAGCAATGTAGATGGAATAGGTAAGGTTTTCGTTGTTTTTTCCACTAACAACTGCGGTACTGAAAACGCCAGCGTTCGATTTGTCAATAAAATAAGTGTTAAGCGAGTAATACTTTGTTTTTTCTGCCTGCCTGTATTGTGCAATATTATCAAGTTTTGTAAGCTTGCCTGTTGCTGTATCCAAATACATCTGTGCAACAATGGTTGGTGCAGCAATTGCCAATACTGCTATGAGCTGGCAAGCAAACGAGCCATTGTCGTTTTTGAAATGCAATAATTTTATTCTTGGCCTTAACCATAGTAGCACAGGCACACACGCAAGGCCAAAAGGCAACCAAAATGTTGGAATGTCTTCTTTTAGGGAAAGGAAATTTGATTGGATGAACAGTGCCCAGTTTAACAAACTGTACAACAAAATGAAACCAATTGCAATAAGCAGGAACGGGAGGAAGATGAGTTTGAATTTGGTTTTGAATGTTTTCATGGGTTGCAGGGTTGTTGCGGGTTATGGGCTTGTTGTGACCATTGCTTTTTATTTTAAAAACAGATGGTGCAAATTGGTAATGCAATAATAATGGCAAGTTTTCATTTGTAATAAAAAACTGTATTATGTTTTGTCTTAGTGGCGTGTAAAACATGTTGGAGGATGGCAATAATTGCAACCACATTATATGCTGCAAATGTTCTTTAAAGCTCGCTTAACTGTTTGCCCTCCAAGTTGCTGAACCTGCTGTGCTTGGCATGCCCAATAATTTGCTGTTGGTAAATGCTGTTGTGCCCAGAAAGCAGGTAGGCTACCACGCAGGCAATGGCGGCATACACGCCGCAACTGCTGCCAAAAAGTTCCATGGCCATAACGCTGCAAGCCAGCGGTGTGTTGGTGGCACCTGCAAACACGGCCACAAAACCCATACCCGACAATAGTGCCGTGGGCAGTGGCAGAAAGTAGGAGAGAGCATTGCCCAGTGCCGCACCTATAAAAAACAGTGGCGTAACCTCGCCACCTTTAAAGCCTGCCGATAGGGTTACGATGGTGAACAGCATTTTCAATAAAAAATCGTAAGCGGGCAGTTGCTGGTTAAATGCGGCAACAATGGTTGGTATGCCCAGGCCAATATATTTGGTAGTGCCCATGGCCCAAACGGCAAGTGCTATAATAACGCCGCCAATTACGGGGCGTAGCGGCGGGTACTGTATGGTTGCCTTAAAAACGGAGCCTGCTTTGTGCATGGCCTTGCTAAAGCAGGCTGCACACAAACCAAATGCAATGCCTGCAATAATTGCGTAGCAAATGTTTGCCACAGACACATCGGGTATTGAACCCATAACGTATTGCGTGTGCGGTGTGTGCCAAAGTTTGGTAACAAGATTGGCAATAATGGCCGCGGCAAATGCGGGAAAAATGGCGTCGTATTTTAAACGGCCGATAAACAGTACTTCCAACCCAAAAATGGCACCGGCCAACGGTGTGCCAAACACGGAACCAAAACCGGCAGCAATGGCGGCAATGAGCAGTATCTTCCGTTCGGCAGTTGTTAGACGAAAAGGTTTGCCGAACTGGTCGGCAATGGCACCGGCCATTTGAAGGGCGGTGCCCTCCCTGCCAGCCGAGCCGCCAAACAAGTGCGTGACTAGTGTACCTATGTACACAAACGGGGCCATGCGAAAAGGAATTATTTTTTTGGGTTGCTGTACGGTTTGTAAAAGCAGATTATTACCAGCCTGTACCGATTGGCCGTAATAATGATAAAGCAAACCAATCAGCAATCCTGCAACGGGTAGCAATGCTATTAGCCATACATGGCTTTCGCGGTAGTTGGTAACCCAGTTTAGCGACTGTAGAAACCCAGCCGATGCAGTGCCGATGCAAGCACCGATAATGGTACTGAGCAGCAGCCATTTTACAATATATGGCGTGGCAGGGTAGAGCCTGAAAAATAAACGGAACCTTGTATGGATTTTTTTGCGGGTGGAGCGTGGTTTGTTTGTTGACATATTTTTCCTGATTAAATGCGGTTACATTTATAATCAGGCGTCATCAGCTTTTTTAGGGCGGTTCAATTAGGAAGACACCATTTCCTTTTGAAGTATGCGGTAAATGTAGCAATATATTTTTACGTATGCTACATGCACATTGATTTCATTTTAAATGGTTGTGGGGTTAAGCTTGTTGTTTTTTTTAAGATGGATAGCTGCCACAATGTGTGCCGCCATATTTTTATGGATTGGATGTTGTTGCAATGGTTCTAAAAGTGAGGTTTATACGTGGTTGCGTTACTGCTTTTGTAACGGGCAGGCAGTGCAGCCAATTGGTTTGTGTGGTGCCTTTCATTACTAGGAGGCTCCCATGTTCCAACAGTACAGGAATAGTTTCTTTGTTTTGTTTGTGCCTGAAAGAAAATTTACGTTCGGCTCCCAAACTTAGCGATGCGATGGCCCCGTTCTTTTTCAGTTCCTTTTCGGCATCGCTATGCCAGGCCATGCCTTCGCTGCCATTGTGGTACAGGTTTAGCAGGCAGGCATTGAACTGTTCGCCACATTGTTGCTGTACCAGTTCTTTCAGTTGCAACAGTTCTGCTGTAAACGGTAGGGCCAGCTTGGTGGTGTTGGAGTAAGTATATGCAAAAGGCTGCTGGCCATACCAGGCCACTTTTCGTTTGGTGGTAATATGCTTGCCAAAAATAATGGCTTCGTCATGTTTCCATTCAATGGTGCTTAATAGGTTTGCCAAACATGCGTTGGCCGTTTGCAAAGGCATCAACGGGCCGTGGTAATGTACAGTTCCATCTTTGGGCAGCAGGTTTTTACAGGCGTCTGCCTGATTGGTGAAGAGGTTCATGTTTCCATTTTTTATATGCGTTCCGCATGCAGTGCCTGTAGTACCTGAAATTTTTTTCAATGGCTTTTTGTATGGATGCACAGCATACACATGTACTTGAATTTTGTCATGCAAATATGTGCAACATGGTGCAGTTGTAAAATCCGGAACTTGCTATGTTTATTGCATGGCAAAATGGTCTGTTTACGGAACCTGTATCAAATCGGTTTCGGCAATAATTTCTGTCAACGCATCGTATAGCGTATCCAGGTGCTGCTGGGTATTGAATACCTGAATGGAATAGCGGATGAGCACTTGTTGGTCTTGACGCATTACGGGTATCTCGATCCTGTATTTTTCGTAGAGCAACCTTTGTAGTTTTTCGGGCTCGCTTGTGTTGATGGGCGTGCTGCACATCTGGCCAAGAAATTCGTCTGTAATGGGGCATAGGGGTTCCGTACCCAACAGGTTGCAAAACCGTTGATAGTTGCTTTGCGAAAGTTTACGGCAGCTTGCGGCAACTGCTGTCCAATTGTTTTCCTGCAAAAACTGTATGGCTTTGGGTATGGTTAAAAAAGCAGAAAAATCCCTGGTGCCTTGCATTTGATGATAGTCTATAAACTGCGAGCCAGAAGGGAAAGCGGCTTCGTAGCCCCAGCTAACAATTAAAGGGTCCAGCATGTGTTGCACTTCTTTTTTTGCGTAGAGAAATGAGGAGCCTTTGGGGGTGCACATCCATTTGTGGCAGGCCCCTGTGTAAAAATCGGCCTGCATGTCTGCAAGGTCCAATGGAATATGACCGGGCACATGGGCACCATCAATAATGGTGAGCAGGCCTTTGCTTTTGGCAATGGCACAAATTTCCTTTACGGGAAATATCAATGCCGTGGCACTGGTTATTTGCCCAATGAATATGGCTTTTGTTCTGTTGGACAAACCTTTGAAGAGGTCTTCGATCATTTTTTCTTTGGATACCAATGGAAGCTGTATAGGCTGACGCACATATTTTGCATTGGCTTTTTTGCAGTAGAAATTCCAGGTGCGGTCCAATGCACCATATTCCAAATTGGTGCTTAGTATTTCATCGCCTTCATTTAATTGAAGGCTTTTTGCAATAATGTTGATGGCGTAGGAAGGGTTGGTTACATACACAACATCGTCCACATAGCAGTTGATATATTGTGCCAATGCCTGGCGTGACTGTTTCAAATTTTGCGGGCCGTTAACGGCAATTAATTGCACAGGCTCGCTTTCGAGTTTAAGCTGCCATGCTTGGTAGTCTTCGAAAACAGGTTTGGGGCATGAGCCAAAGGAACCGAAGTTTAAAAAAGTAATGTCGGGGTTTAACAGGAACTGCGATTGGAGGTTTGTGTTTTGCATGTATCAAAAATATGTTTTTCGCTGTTATTTTTATGGATATGCCGAAGATGTACATAACCTGTTGTTTCAATAATGCCGTTTACTTATTTTCGTTTGTATTCTTCAAAGTAACTGTTATCATGCAACCAATCAACTTACGTTCCTTCGCCCAAAAAGTGCGGTACCACAAGAAAAAATTCAAACGTTACCTGGGTAAGCTGGAGAAGAATGCCCCAAAAGATTTGGATAAAAATGTTGCAGCCATTGCACCGGAAGTTTGGAAAGAAATTGACTGCTTAAGCTGTGCCAATTGTTGCAAGAAAATGAGCCCTACTTTTAAGACTGCCGATATTGAAAAAATTGCCCGGCATTTTGAAATAAAACCAAAAGAGTTCAAGGAAAAATGGTTGTACCAGGATAAGGATGGCGATTGGGTGAACCGGGTGCAGCCTTGCCAGTTCCTGGACCTGTCTACAAACATGTGTGCCATTTATGAAGTGCGGCCAGCAGACTGTGCAGGTTTCCCGCATCTTACAAGAAAGAAAATGGTTGAGTATATACATGTGCACCAACAGAATATTGAATATTGCCCCGCCACTTTTAAATTGGTGGAGAAGATGATGGATGTGGTATAATAATTAAAAAATGATTTTCAATTAAAAAGCCTTCGATATTTATCGAAGGCTTTTTAATTGAATCGGTTTGTTGTATCAGTCAATTACAATTTTGTGTGACCATGTTTTTTGGCTATTGGATACCCGTATTGTGTAATTGCCCTTTGCTATAATAGCTGGAAGTTTTATTTGCAATTGAATCTTTTTGTCTGCATTGCCAACACTGGTTACTGTACATACATACTCTTTGTTGGAGTTATTTTGTAATACCGCATTATAATTGGCTGATGTTGGAAAATTATTGTCCAGCACTGCGGTGATAACAGCCCCTTGTACAATCTGCTTTGCATGTATTTGCATTGTTGTATTGGGAAATGGATTATTTGTTGTTCTGGAGCCCGAGTTGGATGTAACGGTACAAAGCTTAATATCAACTGTTGTAACATTGCTATAGGCAATTGCATTGCATACGGTTGAACTTACTTTCAATCTGTAATAAGTAACTGTAGATGTCAACCCTGGCTGATAGGCTGCTTGTGTGCTACTGCTTATATCGGTCCACGGACCATTTAATGAACCTGCTATTTGCCATTGATAATTTACTGAATAATCATTGGTGTAATGGCAGTTCTGCATCAAGCCAATTACTTCCGGTATTTGTGTATTGCTGCAAACAGTTTGTGTAATGGGTGTAATGGTTCCTGCTTCAAGTATTGGATAAACCAATGTTTCCACTTCGTTGCTGTATGCAGTATTGCTGCAGGCATCGCTTACCTTTCTTCTGTATTTTGTTGTGGTTGAAATAGCTGCTGCGTTGTAGGTTGGTGCATCACTATTGGTGATGGCTGTCCAGTTGTTTCCGTTGGAACTTGTTTCCCAAGTGTATTGCAAACTGCCCAATCCGCCACAGGCGTTAATGATGTTTTCAATTGTGCCAGGAGAGGTGCTGGTACATATTACTTGTACCGCATCAATAAGACCAGCTTTAAGAGGGGTCGGTATAAAAGGAGATACAGTTATCTCATTGCTATATGCGATGTTATTATTGGCATCTGTTACCTTTCTTCGATAAGTTGTTGATGCAGATAAAATAGGTGTTGTATATGCTGCATTGGTAGCATTAAGAATGCTTGTAAAAACTCCCCCAGTATTTTTTCCTTCCCATTGATAACTTAATGGTGCCGTTCCACCAGATGCAGCGGTAGCATTGAAAAAAGTAGTTGATGAGTTGGGACAAATACTAGTGCTGTTTGTGGAAATCTTTCCACCTGCTAGCAATTGTGAGGGCGTGGTTACTAAAACAGAAACTATATTGCTTTTCCCCCATTTTACTCCACAACCTTCATCTGGTTCTGATGCTGTATGGACAAGACGCCTATAGAGTGTATTCTGCGTGATAACCAGAGGCTGGTAAGTACTACCATAATTAGCAACGGTTATCCAGGTTATTCCACCATCGATGCTTTTTTCCCAGCTATAAAAAAAATCAGCACCACCATTATGATTCCAATCATAACCAGGTGAAATTCCTTGCTGTAAACAAAAATCAAAGGCCCAATTAAAATTACTAATTAATGGAGGCATAGTGCCAGATACAACACTAATGGTATCAAGGTAATATGATAAAGGTGGCGTAGCAGAATATTGTGTAGGGTTTCCTGAATAGAACCCAATTGCACCACCATTGACATCAACAAGAACCGTTATTTTTATTTCATTCGAGTAGGCAATATTATTATTGGCATCTGTTACTTTTCTGCGATAAGTTGTAGATGCAGATAAGGGTGGGGTAGTGTATGAATCAGTTGTAGCATTGGTAATGTCTATAAAAGTACCAGCTGTATTCTTTTGTTGCCATTGGTATAGCAATGGGGAAATTCCCCCTGCTGCTGATATCGTGTTTTTTAATATTGATGTGCTATTTTGACTGATAGTAGCGTTAGATGCCGAAATGGTTCCTCCAGACAATGCGGGTACAACATTAATATATACCAAAGTAGAATAACCAATCTCAAATGGACATCCCCAAGAATAACCTAATGAATATACTGCTCTTCTGTATATTGTTGATTGTGTAAGTGCCGGTGGCTGGTATGCAAGGCCAGTAACAAGGTTGTAATTGGGTGCCGGACCCAGAATATCAGACCATGTGTTACCATTGTCTGTACTTTTTTGCCAAAAATAATAATTATCGTAAGTGATGTATGAATTAACGCAACCATCGAATCCCAATCTATAATTCGAAATACCCGGTGGTATGGTTCCTGATGGAATAGTAACGGTTGATGTAAAGTATGGGAAAGGGTACACAAAGTGGATCCCGCCTGCATCTGTGTTACTGTAGGCAGTCTTTAAAGCAGTTGTTTGACCATCGGTTTTTTTTGATTGCTTCCTTTTTGCTTCCAACAATTGCAGATGCGTACTACTGCTTTCTTTTGCTTTGGCACTGTCTTTCTGTGCAAATAAAATAGGGGCAGAAAAAATAAGTAATAAAAGCCCACAAAAGAGTTTTCTCATAACTGTTTTACGAATGTGGTATTGTATTTATATTAGATTATGTATAAAATACAATTATTTATTATGATAATATGATTGTTTAAAAGAAGGCCAGCTTTTTAAAGCTGGCCTTCTTTTAAAAATATTAATATACGATAATCCTGTCAGCCCATTGTTTTTGACTGTTGGAAACCTGTATGAAGTAAGTGCCCTTGGCCATTGCTATTGGCAACTTCACTTGCAACTGTGTGCTGCTATTGGTTGAATTGCTGGTACCTGTTACGGTGCAACCATAAGTCCTGCCATCAACACTGCGTAAAGTGGCTTTGAATGTAGCTGCATTATTGTTGCCTGCACCGTTCAATGTTACAATAACGGTTTGGCCTTGTGCAACCGGGTTTGGATACAGTTGCATGCCATTGGATGTTCTTGAACCTGAATTGGAAGTCACAGTACAAAGCTTCACATCAATTGTTGCAATATTGCTGTAAGCAACGGCACCGCATACAGTAGAACTTACTTTTAACCTGTAATAGGTAATAGCAGATGCCAAGCCAGCTTGGTAGAATGATTGCGTACTGTTTATATCTGTCCACGGACCAGTAGCTGAACTTGCTTTTTGCCATTGGTAGCTTACTGTTCCATTGGTGTAATGGCAGTTCTGCATCAGGCTAAGCACTTCCGGTACCTGTGTGTTGCTGCAAACGGTTTGAGAAACCGGAGTAATGGTGCCTGCTTCAATTGCAGGGTAAACATATACTGGTACTTCGTTGCTGTATGCTGCGTTACCACAACCATCGCCCACTTTTCTGCGGTATTTGGTATCAACAGAAATGCTTGTTGCATTATAAGTAGGGGCATTGGTATTGGTTACATTGGTCCATGAGCCGCCGTTTGAGCTGGTTTCCCAAGTGTATTGAAGCGAACCGCCACCACCACATGCATCTAATATATTGTTGATAATGCCAGGTGCCGTACCGCTACAAGTAACAATGGGGCCATCAACAATACCACCTTTTAAAGATGCAATTGCTTGCAGGTTGATAGCAATTTCATTGGAATAAAGAATGGTATTATTGGCATCTGTAACCTGTCTGCGGAAACTGGTATTGTGGTTCAATGCACCAGATGTATAGTTTACACCTGTTTCGCCAGCAATATTTTCCCAGTTGCCATTGTCGTTCTTTTGCCATTGATAACTATATGGTGTTGAGCCGCCAGTTGCAGGTGTGCCGTTAAGCGTTCCTGGAGAAGTACCGGCCGTAACGCAAGTGCCTGTATAGGATGAGGAAATTGTACCGCTTGTTAAAGGGTTTGGTGGGTCAATACATACAATATTTGTATAGTACGTGTATTGAGCAGAAGCACAAATGTTATCAATGGACCTTCTGTAACAGGTACGTGTTGTGGGTGTTGATTCGGCATAGTAATTGGAGCTGCCGGCACTAAATGAAGATGGCTGCCATGAACCCCCGTTATCAGTACTAAGATCCCATTTGTAATTTCCACCATAAATGTATGAAGCTGACTGAACATTCACTACAGTATAGGTAGGTGCATTAGGGGCAATTAATGTAGCCGGGTTTGTAGCAATAAGTCCTGCATTGGGTGTGCCTGTTGCAAGAATAATTTCAGCTTCGCCGCTGTAGCCTGAATTACCGCTTGCGTCTGACGCTTTTCTACGGTAAGAAGTATTTTCAGTGAAACTTGTTGGGGTATAAGAAATGCCGGTAGCACCAGCTACAACTGTCCAAGAAGTACTTGCTGTTTTTTGCTCCCATTGATAAGTGTACGGCGGCGTTCCGCCAATAGGCAATTGGCCTGTCAGTTGGCCGGGCAAGCTTCCAGGAAAAACACAGCCATAAACGCTCGTCCAACTGCGGGGATCAAATGCTTGCGTTAAAACCACTGTTATTACAACGGAGTTACTATATGCACTGTTGCCGCAATTGTTGTCAGTGGCTTTTCTTCTGATATAATAGATACCTTCTGTTGTAAAAGCGGGTGGTTGATAATTTGAAGATGTTATACCTGCTATGGTATTCCATGGACCTGTGCTACTGCCAACAGAAATTTCCCATGTATAGGAATAAGATCCGCTACCGTAGTTTGCAGGTGCAACAGAAGCGATTTCTGGAGGCAATGTATTTATTAAAACAGTACCGTAACCACTAAGGTATATACTGCCACCAGTAAGGTTGCTGCCAAATAAAAAACTAACAATATTTGAATAGGCAGTGGCCCCAGAAGCATCTGTAACTTTTCTTCTGTAGTCTGTGCTGTAAAAAAGAATACCAGGACTCAAGTTCTCGCTGGTTGCCCCAATAACTGTTGTCCATTGAGATGCAGCTATCTTGGCTTCCCACTGATAGCTATATGCACCGGAACCTCCGGAAGCACTTGTTACATTACTGATGTTGGGGGCAGGGGAACTGGCCGAGGCACAGGCCGATGGTATCGCAATCGTTCCGCCGTTTAATTGGGCCTTACCTGTAAATGATAAAAGAGCAAAAACTGTCAACATAAAAGTTGACCTGACAATAGGTACAAAAAATTTCATAAACGCTTGTTTTGTTGTTTAAACAGCGTTTTTCACGGATAAGTTTAGAGAGGAAATTCGTAATAGGAGGTCGGATTAAATCTAGAGGTCGTAAAGGTAGAGCAAATATTTTATTAATAGGTTGCTTGCACAGAAAATTAATTTAAGAATAAAGCCCTTACGTCCGATGTAGGTATCATGCAGCTTTCCTTTTTCCCGAACCATTTGTACCTGTTGCGGGCAACCCATTTGTATATACCTTCCCGTATAAAGCGTGGTACAAGAATAAAAAAGTATAGAACCTTTACCGGAAAAGACAGGTGCCGGCATATACGCAGGGCTGCGGATGAGTGGATATAAACTTTGCCTTGCTCAATAAAAACAACCGAATCTACTGTTGGTGCAATGTGGTATTTTTCTTTTAATGCAATACCTACTTCGCTTTGTAAAGGGGCAAAGCGGAGGTTCTTTTTCCTGTTCCATTTAATGGCAAAGTTTACCATGGTATTGCAGTAATTGCAAACACCATCAAACAGTACTACTGGGTTGCGTAAATTATCTATATCAACCATGGTGCAAAAATACATACGCAAGCAAAAGGCCAACCCAATTGGTTGGCCTTTGTTTCTTTTTACTGAAAAAAAATGCTTCTTTTAGCCCATGTTGTGAAACACTTTGTTCACGTCCTCATCCTGCTCCAAACGTTCAATCAGTTTCGAAACATCCTCGGCCTGCTCATCTGTTACCGGTACTGTGGTAGTCGGTATCCATTCCAGCTCCGCACTTATCGGTGTAATGTTTTTTTCTTCCAATGCTTTTTGCAATTGCCCAAAATCGGTAAATGCACAACGCAGCACCAATACATCCTCCCCATTTTCGCCAGATCCTTCGCCCAGTTCGTCCAAGCCAAAATCAATCAGTTCCAGTTCCAGGTCATCCATGTTCAGACCTTCGGGCTTTAGTTTAAACACGCCCATTTTTTTGAACTGGAAGCTAACGCTGCCACTGTTACCCAAGGCTCCATTGCCTTTGTTAAAACAGGCTTTTACGTTGGCCACTGTACGTACGTGGTTGTCTGTGGCAGTTTCTACCAACAGGGCCACGCCATGTGGTGCGTATCCTTCATATAATATCTCTTCATAGTTGCTGGTATCCTTGCCCATGGCACGTTTAATGGCGGCTTCCACACGGTCCTTTGGCATGCCCACACTACGGGCGTTCTGAAAGCACCTACGCAGTGCCGGGTTGGTGGCCACATCGGGGCCGCCGGCCTTTACCGCAATAATGATTTCCTTGCCAATACGTGTAAACTGTTTAGCCATCCTGTCCCAACGGGCAAACATGGTGGCTTTTCTAACTTCAAAAATCCTTCCCATAGTAACTAATCGTTTAAGTTTTATTTTTTGGTAACGGGCTGCGGTAGCATAACCGGGCTTCCGTGGCGTCGCACCCATCGGCCATTGAACGGGGCCAAACAAAGCGGCTGCAAAAATAGGAGATGCTGCCGTAAAAAAAGAAGCCAACCCAATAATAGGTTGACTTCTTCACTTTATACTATTTCAGTTTAAAAATCAAGCAGATTTTTTGGCCAGTTTGCTGCCGAATATAAAAAGGTGCAGTGCGGCAAACACAAAAGAAACCGTCAACAGCGTTTTGTCTTCTGCCCAACCCACTGTTTGCTGATGCCATAGTCCAACAATGGCCAACAGGGCACATAGGGCCAAACCTGTAACATTCATGGCTGTTTTGCCTTGCCTGTCATTCGTGTTTCCGCCAAGTACACTGTTTTTGATGCCATAATAAGCATAGATGTCCAAGCCTATCAACATCCAAACCACCAAACGTACCCAGGTGTCGGCAGGTAAAAATACCATCATGAACAAACAGGTACCGATACCAAGAATGGGAACCAATGGAACCAATGGAGTCTTGAATGCCCTTGGTGCATCTGGCATTTTCTTACGCATTACCATTACGCCCACGCATACCAATATAAATGCAAATAGGGTGCCGATGCTGGTCATTTCGCCCACAACCCTTGCCGGTACAAACGCAGCAAAAAGGCTCACGAAAATCATGAACAGGAAATTGTTCTTGGATGGCGTACGGAATTTGGGATGCACCGCCGAAAATACTTTTGGAATCAGACCATCTTTACTCATACTAAAAAATACACGGCTTTGTCCCATCAGCATTACGAGTATAACGGATGCATAACCAGCAAGAATGGCAACAACAATAGCCCTGTTCAACCAAGGGAAGTCCGGTATCCATACACCGGCTGCATTCTGTTTGCCCATATGCTCAATGGCTACGGCAACAGGTGCAATACCATCCTGGCCTTTAAATGATGTGTAGCTGGTAACACCTGTCATAACATGTGCAAACAGTATGTACAAAACGGTACAGATAGCCAGTGAGCCCAATATGCCCCAAGGCATATCTTTTTTGGGATTCTTTGCCTCTTGTGCAGCAGTACTTACCGCATCAAAACCAATGTAGGCAAAAAACACAATGGCGGCCGCACGTACAATGCCGCTAAAGCCAAATTCGCCAAATGTTCCTGTATTGTCAGGTATATAAGGATGGTAGTTTTCGTTGTTGATGTATTTCCAGCCCAGGAAAATAAATATCAGTACCACCACTACTTTAAGTCCTACAATAATGGCATTAACCCTTGCACTTTCTTGTGTGCCTTTTATTAATAACAAGCTCATCAGTACCACGATAAACACCGCCGGTAAATTGATTACGCCACCATCCCAAGGGCCTGTAGCAAGCCATGTGGGCAGGTCAATATCAAAGCCATGCAAGAATTTTACGAGGTACCTGCTCCAACTGATGCTTACGGTTGCAGCACCAACGGCATATTCCAGTACAAGGTCCCAACCAATGATCCATGCAATGAACTCGCCCATGGTTGCATAAGAATAAGTATAGGCACTACCTGCAACGGGAATCATGGATGCAAATTCTGCATAGCATAGTCCGGCAAACCCGCAACCCAATGCCGCTATAATAAATGAAATGGTAATTGCCGGGCCAGCCTGGTTTGCGGCAGCCCCGCCTGTAATAGAAAAAAGCCCTGCCCCAATAATTGCCCCAATGCCCAGTGCAATAAGGGAGCCTTTGCCCAATGTCCGTTTCAGCCCTTTTTCCGATTCGGTCGCTTCAGCCAATAATCCGGCCAATGGTTTTCTTACAAATAAACTCATAGTACAGTTGGTTAAGTTTTAAAGTTTGGTTCGGAAAAATAGGCATTAAATCATTTCCTAGTGGCAAAAGTTTTACAGATGGCGGTTTGGCAATAGTTTACCAACTTAATTACTATATTGCCAAACCAATAAAACAACTGCTTGCATGCAAACATCGAATACTGTGCCCGCTAAGAAAAGCAAACTTACCTTGTGGATTTTAGTTGCGATGCTGTTGGGTATTGGTGTAGGGTATTGGGTACACGAAAAGTATGGTGCCGATACAGTCAAAGTTTTTGCAGAGAATATAAAATTGCTTACCACCATTTTTTTGAGGATGGTGCAAATGATTATTGCCCCTATTGTTTTTTCAACGCTAGTTGTAGGTATTGCCAAATTGGGTGATATGAAAACGGTGGGTAGGGTTGGTGGAAAGGCAATGCTTTGGTTTATCAGTGCATCATTGTTATCGCTTTCTCTTGGTTTGTTATTGGTAAATATTTTTAAGCCAGGCGTTGGTGTGGATATTAAGCATACCGATATGGCAGCCGTGAACGACCTGCTTGAAAAGTCAAAAGGTTTCTCTTTGGCAAAGTTTGTAGAACATGTGGTGCCCCGTAGTGTAATTGAGGCAATGGCTACCAATGAAATTCTGCAACTGGTTGTTTTTTCTATATTTTTTGGCATTGCACTTACCGCAATTGGCAAAAAAGGCGAACCAATTATACATGCGTTGGATTCGTTGGCCCATGTGGTTTTAAAAATGGTTGCTTATGTTATGTACCTAGCTCCACTAGGTGTTTTTGGTGCAATGGCTGCGGCTATTGCCAAAAACGGATTGGGCATATTGGTCACCTTTGGTAAATATATTGGGGAGTTTTATTTGGGTTTACTACTGCTATGGATATTGCTTTTAATGGTTGGTTATCTGTTCCTGAAAGGAAGGCTGCCCGTATTGCTAAAACGTATCGCTACGCCTATGGGTATCGCATTCAGCACGGCAAGTAGCGAAGCTGTTTATCCTAAATTAGTTGAGGAAATGGAAAGATTTGGTTGCAATAACAAAATTGTAAGTTTTGTTTTGCCTCTAGGCTATTCGTTTAATTTAGATGGCAGCATGATGTATATGACATTTGCAAGCATGTTTATTGCCCAGGCTTTTGGCATAACACATATTACTGATAGTACCAGCCAGCAAATAATTATGTTATTGGTATTCTTAATAACCAGTAAAGGCATAGCGGGTGTGCCACGGGCAAGTTTGGTAGTGGTGCTGGCAACAGGTGCCATGTTTGGTTTGCCACCAGAAGGCGTTGGTTTAATTTTAGCAATTGATGTTTTTTGCGATATGGGCAGAACCATGACCAATGTATTAGGCAACGCCTTGGCAACAGCAGCAGTAAGCAAATGGGAAGGCGAACTGGAAGGCAGTTAGTAAACGAACACTTAAGATTGAACCATGAAAAATTACATGAAGATCAGTATTGCTTTTATTGTACTCATTTTTTCTGTGAAATGTTTTGCACAGGACAGTGTAAGGATTGTTTTGCAGAACCAGTACAACGCCAAAATAAAAGCGGCCACTGTTACTGTTAACAATGATACAAGCAGTTTTGTAACAAACGACAAAGGCGAAGTAGCTTTAAAAGTGGGTGCTACAGATAGCATCAAAGTTTCAGCAACAGGTTATGCAACTACTGTGCTGGCGGTAAAAAATATTCCGGCCAGCAAAACAGTAGTTGTGAAAAAAGAGTTCAGTTGGAAAGACCTACTTACGCCCATGTTCTATATCATTAATGGTGGGCTATGGTTTTTGTTGATTGTTGTTTTTGCCGAAACTGGACTCTTCATCGGCTTCTTCTTCCCCGGCGATAGCCTGTTGTTTGTAGCAGGCATTTACAGTGCAGAAATCATCGGCAACATTTTCCCGTTTGTACACAATGAATATATACACCTGTTTATCTTATGGATGCTCATTTCCATAGCAGGTATATTGGGCAATATGATCGGTTACTGGTTCGGCAAAAAAGTAGGCCCAACCATGTACCATTGGAAAGACAATATACTGTTCAAACAGAAATACTTGCAACAGGCACACGATTTTTACGAAAAGCATGGTGGCGGTGCCATCATTATTGCAAGATTCCTGCCCATTATCAGGACTTTTGCACCCATTGTGGCAGGTATTGTGGCCATGGATAAAAAGAAATTCACTTACTACAATGTACTCGGTTGCATCGCTTGGGTTTTTAGCATGTTGGTTGCAGGGCATTTTTTGCAGAAGTGGATACTGAACCAGTTCAATTTCGACCTGCGTGAACACCTCGAAGTAATTGTAATAGGGATAGTATTGGTAACAACGGCACCAATTATTTTAAAACTGGTTACCAGCAAAAAGAAGCAATAACATTGTTACCTGTTACTGGAAACCAACAACCAGCAACAATTATAACCCCAACCTTGCCAAATGCAACAAAAACAATACAGTGTTTTTTCACTTCCTGTTATCGTAGGTGCATTGGGCTTTTTTGTGGATGTATTCGATTTACTGCTGTTCAACATTATCCGAAAGCCCAGTTTAAAAAGCCTGGGCCTTGACGAGAACAGTATCGATACCACTGGCGAGTTCATTCTCAATATACAGATGCTGGGCTTGGTAGTGGGCGGCATTTTATGGGGTATGCTGGGCGACAAAAAAGGTAGGCTTAAAGTACTCTTCGGTTCCATATTGCTATACTCCGTTGCAACCATTGCAAACGGGTTTGTTCAGGATGCTACCACATACACCTGGCTCAGGTTCATAGCAGGGTTGGGGCTTGCTGGCGAGCTTGGTGCAAGCATTACCTTAACCAGCGAAATTTTGCCCAAAGAAAAAAGGGGGCTGGCTGCCACTATTATTGCCACCACAGGTGTGCTGGGCACCGTTACTGCTTTTTATGTAAACGATTATTTCAACAACTGGCGTCTCTGCTACTTCATTGGCGGTGGTATGGGGCTACTGCTGTTGCTGCTCCGTGTAAGTATCAAAGAAAGTGGCATGTACCACAATGTAAAAAACGAACAGGTACAGTTGGGCAATTTCTGGATGTTCCTCAATAACAAAGACCGTTTCTTTAGATATATACGCAGCATATTGATTGGCTTGCCCGTTTGGTATGCCATTGGTGTGCTGGTAAGTTTCAGCAACAAATTCGGCAAGGGCATGGGCATAGAAAATGTGGATCCCGGCCGTGCCGTGCTATATCAATATGCGGGGCTTGCCCTAGGCGATTTAAGTGCAGGCATCTTAAGCAATATCATCAAAAGCAGGCGAAAGGCACTCTTTATATTTTACGGCATAGCAGCCCTGTTCATGGTACTGTACTTTATGCAACACAATGGCAGCCTGCAGGGCATGTACTGGATATGTTGCGGCCTGGGTTTTGGCTCGGGTATTTCGGTACTCTATATAAGTATGAGTGCCGAACAGTTCGGCACCAACCTCAGGGCCACAGCTACTACTTCCATCCCCAATTTTGTGCGTGGTGGTTTGGTGCTGATAAGCCTGTTGTTTCAATGGATACGCTCATTAAAAGGAATGGATTATGTGACGGCTGGCTGGATCGTGGGCATCATTGTAATGGGCATTGCAACAACTGCCGTAATTTTTACCAAAGAAACCTTTGGCAAAGACCTTGACTTTATTGAAAAATAAATAACACCGCCATTATGAACCAACACAAACAAATTGGCATCCTTTCCATTCCTGTTATGGTAGCAGCACTGGGCTATTTTGTGGATATATACGACCTGCTGCTGTTTACCATCGTTAGAGAACCGAGCCTTCAAGGTTTAGGCGTTGTATTAACCGATAAGGCGGCCGTACTTGCATCCAGTACAAAAATCATTAACTGGCAAATGGTAGGGCTGTTGATCGGTGGCATTTTTTGGGGTACCATTGGCGACAAGAAAGGAAGGTTAAGTGTGCTCTTTGGTTCAATAGCATTGTACTCCATTGCAAACTTTGCAACAGGTTATGTGCAAACGGTTGAACATTATGCATGGGCAAGGTTTATTGCAGGCATTGGGCTTGCCGGAGAGCTTGGTGCGGGTATTACCCTGGTTAGTGAACTGCTGCCCAAAAACAAAAGGGGCGTAGGTACATCCTTGGTAGCAGGCATCGGGTTGTTCGGGGCAGTATTTGCTTACTATACTTTTAAGTTCACCAATCAAGACTGGCGTTTGTGCTATAAAATTGGTGGTGGTTTGGGCGTTGTATTGTTGCTGTTACGTATTTCGGTTGCAGAAAGCGGAATGTTTAAGCAAACAAAGGAACAGAATGTGCAACGTGGCAACTTCTTCATGTTTTTTACCAATGCACACCGCTTCAAAAAGTATTTCCTTGCTATTCTAATTGGCCTGCCTACCTGGTACGTGATAGGCATATTGGTCAACTACAGTAACCGTTTCGCAAAAGAGTTCTATGGCGAAAACCATATTGAAAGTGGCAAGGCAATCATGTATGCCTATGCAGCAATTGCAGTGGGCGATATTGTGATTGGTCTTATAAGCCAATATTTCAAAAGCCGTAAAAAAGCATTGTTGCTGTTTTATGTATTGTGCATAGGTGCCCTTTTCCTCTTCTACAGCAGTTTCAACAGCAGCGATGCCCGCATGTATATTATCTGTGCCATACTTGGTTTCAGCACGGGTTTCTGGGCAATCTTTGTAACAATGGGAGCCGAGCAGTTCGGAACAAACCTCCGTGCAACAGCTGCCACTACGGTTCCCAATATGGTGCGTGGTTCCTTACCCTTAATCAATTTAATGTTCCTTGACCTGTTTCAACAAAAATGGAAATGGGGCCTTACCCAAAGCGGCATCGTAACAGCAATAGTGGTAATGTTTATCACTTTGATTGCCTTCTATTTCACGGAAGAAACCTTTCATAAGGACCTGAACTATGTAGAAGAATAAAAGCACTCCTGTTTTAGGTAACCAGCAACACTGCATGTTTCAGCTGTATAGGCGTCGCACCCATCGGCTTCATGGCATAGCCCAGCCATACCTTATAAACTATACCTGGTATTTGCAGTACATTCGTTCAAAATTGTTCAATCAGGTTTATGAAATTCCTTGTTATCCGTTTTTCTTCCATCGGCGATATTGTATTGACCACACCCGTTGTACGATGCATTAAACAGCAACTGCCCGGTGCCGAAGTACACTTTCTTACCAAAAAATCTTTTAACGGCATTGTGGAAACCAATCCATATATAGATAAGGTAATACTGCTGGATACAAGTTGGGACCTGATGATACACGAACTGCAACAGGAAGGCTATGACTATATCATAGACCTGCACCATAACCTGCGTACACTGCGTGTGAAAAAGTCACTGAAAGCAAAAAGCTTTTCTTTCAACAAACTCAACATACAAAAATGGTTACTCACTACCCTTAAAATAAACATCATGCCCAATATGCATATTGTTGACAGAAACCTGGCAACGGTAAGCAGCCTTGGCGTAATGAACGATGGCAAGGGACTGGACTATTTCATTCCCGAAAAAGATGCGGTAAAACAAAACGACATTCCCGCATCGCACCATTTTGGTTTTATCGGCATCGTAATTGGTGCGGCGCTCAATACAAAGAAATTACCCATCCATAAGTTAAAACAACTGTGCAGCAATATTGCCTATCCCATTATCCTGTTGGGTGGCCCCGAAGACAGAGCCGCAGGCGATGAAATTGCTTCGGTGGATGCTATTAAAATATACAATGCCTGCGGCAAGTTCAACCTCAACGAAAGTGCCGACCTTGTGCGTAAGGCAAAACTCATCATTACACACGATACCGGGTTGATGCATATTGCAGCAGCATTTAAAAAGCCCATCCTTTCCATTTGGGGCAATACCACACCCTTATTTGGTATGGAGCCCTATTTTGGCAATACACAAATTACCAACCATAAGTTCCAGGTACAAAATGTATCATGCAGGCCATGCAGCAAAATAGGCTACAAGCAATGCCCCAAAAAGCATTTTAAATGTATGGAGTTGCAGGATGTGGAACTGATTGCAAAAAATGCCTTACAGATTATTTAGGCAGCCAAGCAAAAACGGGTTAATACATAATCTTCAAAATCAATGCACCAATGGCAAAAATCAGGGTCATGATAAAAATACCCTTTGCTGTTTTGTCAATATGACTATTGATATATATGGTAAACAGGATAGCGTTGGCCAATAGCGAAAAACTGACCATCGTGGTGATGATGCTTTTTTGCCAGCCCAAATATTTTACAAATTCAATAAAACTGCCCGCACTTCTTGCTTTCCATAAATAATAACCGTACATGCCTATAAACGGGGCAATAAAGCCCCAGAGCAAGCCGAGTTTCAAATTGTCTTTCTTGAATATCTTAAACATGTTGTTATTGTTTATGCGAATAAATCAATGTGTCGAAAGTTGGCTGGCATCAAAACTTCCAGGTGTCAATTTTCTTTTTCAATTCATAGTTTGTCAGGTCAAATTGAACAGGCACCACACTTACATAATTGTTTTTTAAGGCCCACACATCGGTATCCCTACCTTTATCAAAATTCACGAACTCGCCTGTAAGCCAATAATACATTTTGCCATGCGGGTCCTTGCGTTCCACAAAAGCCTCTTCGTATTTGGCATAGGCCTGGCGGCACACTTTAATGCCCTTTATCAAAAGTTCCGGCACGGCAGGTATATTTACGTTCAGCAACAAATGTTTATCATGCTTTTTGGCAAGCATCTGTATGGCAATTTTGCGTACATACAATTTTGCTGGGTTAAAATCGGCTTCCATGCTATAGTCCAACAAACTGAAACCTGCACTGGGTATGCTTTCTATTGATGCTTCCATGGCAGCACTCATGGTTCCGCTATAAATTACATTGATGCTATGGTTTGCCCCGTGATTGATGCCGCTAAGGCAGATGTCGGGCTTGCGGTGCAATATTTTATCAACCGCCAGTTTCACGCAATCAACAGGCGTACCATTACAGGTATATGCTTCTATGCCCTCAATAAATGCAACTTTTTGTAGGCGTAACGGGTGCCCAATGGTTATGGCATGCCCCATGCCGCTTTGTGGTTTATCGGGTGCCACCACTACTACTCGTCCCAAATCCTGCACGGCTTCTGCCAATGCCTTAATACCCGGTGCCGCAATGCTATCGTCGTTTGTAACAAGGATAATGGGTTGTTCCTTCTTCGTCTTTTTTAACATGGCTGCAAGATAACGAAGTACAAGTTTTGGCAAATGGCTTTTGCATAAATATTAGGAAATGCCCATTAAGCTAAGGCTTTGCACAACTGTACAGTGCCAGTACGCAGTTACTGCGGTGGTAAACCCTCAAAAAAAAGCGTACCAGCACGTAGGCTGCTAAACTTGCATCGCATTACTTTAGCAACTTCTTTATTCTTAAACCTAAAAAAAACAGCGTATGCAAAAAATTGTAACTGCTTTTTGTTTGGCAGTATGTCTATCGGTAATGGCCTGCCAAGATGGTGGCGTTAAGCCCCCAATGGGAACCGGGGCGGATGGACAGCCGGCAGACAGCATAACCAACTGGCACCACTTTGTATCAAAAGAGCGGTCGTTAAAAATGATAGCCAGGTACAAAGAAGTAAGGGCTTCCATGACGGATGGTACCCAGAAATTTGGTATGGAACTGATGTCGCAGGCCGAACGTTACGACTCGGCACAAAGCATGCTGGCCTACATGATGCGTCAAAAAAACTGTACCGGTATCAGGGTGTATTACGGTTTTAATGACGACAACAGGATCGTGCCTTTGATTTGCGGCATTGATGCCAAAGGCAACGACATTTACTGGCACCGGAAGAAAACTGCACAGGCCACTACCGACAAAAAAGTAGCTGCCAAAAGCCTGGATGGGGAACCCGACCCAACCACTGGCGATGATGAAGAAGGATTATTGGATATGGCACAGAAAGAACCACCACCACTAACCAGTGGCACAATTACATTAATTCCATAATTCATTTGAATGCTTACAGAACTATCCGCCTTTTCATGCATTGTACCTGCAATTATTGGTACGGTTAAATACAAACGGGTGGACAATAAATTCCACCCGTTTATTTGGATCATCTATTTATCGGTAACCACAGAAACCATTGTTTTCATTGTAAAGCAATTAAAACAATTCCGTCCTGTTTACTTTATTGTTGGCAACTGCTACTACATCATCAATATTGTTTTGCTCCTCGAGTTTTTTAAACGGCTACTCATCATAAAAAGAACCACAGCCATTGTTCTTACCGCCATTTGCTTGCTCACATTAACCATATTAAGCTGTTTCTTTCTGCCTACAAAAAACCTGTTGCTCAATGCCACCGTGGTGTACGATGCCATACTGCTTGCCCTTACGGTAAACCTGCTCAGCAAACAGGTACTGGTATTCAATATGCCTTTTTACAAGAACGTACTTTTTATTATCAGCAGCATGTTGCTGTTTTATACCGCATTCTCCTTTTTCCTGAATGTTATCTATTTGCTGCAACTGGAATCACAGTTCAATAATTTTTTATTTGGCATACATAAATACGTGAACCTGGTTACCTACCTGGTATTTGCATGGGCAATAATTTGTATACCGTCCAAAAGCACATAGTTGTAATTTTAGGTTACCTATAAACGTATGTTGAACAACAACCAAAGTATCTATAACATCATCTTGCTGGCTTGCTGCATACTGGCAGCAATAGTGGGCTATTTTATATTCTCTATCATACGCCAGCAAAAAATGATTTTTAAATGGCAAAAAGCAAGGATAGCAGCCGAAATAGATACATTGGAAAACGAACGCAAAAGGATTGTTACCGACCTGCACGACGAATTGGGACCGCTGCTCTCGGCCATAAAATTGCAGATAAACCACCTGGAACCTGTTGACGAAATGGAAACAGCCGTGCTGGAGAAATCGAGCCAGCAAATTGATGATGTGGTGCAACGCTTCCGCGACATATCCTATAACCTCTTGCCCAATACGCTTATCAGGAAAGGTTTTATTGCAGCTACCAACGAGTTTATCGGCAAGATGAAAGACGCACATCCGCTGGAAATTGTTTTTGAATGCGACGAGTTTAAGCTGAGCCCGCAACATGAAATAAACCTGTACCGGATTGAACAGGAAATAGTGCACAATACCATTAAACATGCCAACGCCACTGCCTTGCACATTCATATTATTAAGAAGGACAAAAAAATTATTTTTAAATCGAAGGACAATGGCATTGGCTTTAACTACGTTGAAAAGGAACAGGTAAGCAACGGGCTGGGCCTGATGAACCTGCAGAGTAGGGCAGAAGTGTTAGGCGGGCAGCTAATGGTAGAAACACAACCCGGTAAAGGAACAGCATTTGAAATAGAAATACCCTTACAATGAACCCCACAATAAATGATATCAGGATTGTAATAGCCGATGACCATGAGATTTTCAGGGACGGTTTCAGGCTCATGCTCAGCAAGCAAAACGATATACACCTTGTAGCCGAGGCAGAGAACGGGCAACAGTTGCTTGCCATTGCAAAAGAGCATTTGCCAGATGTGATTATAACCGACATCAAAATGCCCATTATGGATGGCGTTGAGGCAACCAAGAAACTGGCAGAACTTTACCCCAATATTGGTGTCATCGGTTTATCCATGTTTAATGAAGACGACCTGATTGTGGAGATGCTGGAAGCTGGGGCAAAAGGCTACCTGCTAAAAAATGCCAACAAACAACAGATTATTGAAGCAATAAAAACAGTGTACAGTGGCGACCCTTACTACTGCAAAAGTACCAGTAACAAGCTTACGCAAATGATTGCCCGAAGCCGCTACAACCCGTATAAACACAGAGAAAAAGTGAATTTTTCCGAACGGGAACTGGAAGTGATAGATCTTGTGTTTAAAGAAATGACGAACAAAGAAATAGCCGACAAGCTTTGCACCAGTGAAAGGACCATCGAGGGCATCAGGAAAAGGATCATGACAAAGATGAACGTAAAAAGTGCCATTGGTTTTGTGGTATATGTAATGAAAGAAAACCTGTTGAAGACTTATTAAAAAAGACTGGCTTACATAAAAAAAGTCCTGCTACTGCTAGCAGGACTTTTTTTATGCGTATGTTGAAATTTAGATAATCAGCAACGCATCTCCATAACTGAAGAAACGGTACTTATCCTTAATGGCTTTCTTGTAGGCTTCCATAGCAAGATCATAACCCGCAAAAGCACAGGTCATAATCAGCAGGCTTGTTTTAGGCAAATGGAAATTGGTAACCAAACTATCCGCCACACTAAATTCATACGGTGGGTGAATGAAATGGTTGGTCCAGCCCTCACTTGGTTTCAATAATTTTTGGGCAGTGAAGCTGCTTTCCATGGCTCTCATGGTGGTAGTGCCAATAGAGCAAATGCGGTGATCGTTTTCTTTGGCCTTGTTCACGATCCTGCAGGCTTCTTCGGGTATATTATAATACTCGGCATCCATTTTATGTTTGCTCAGGTCTTCCACTTCAATTGGCCTAAACGTACCAAGACCAGTGTGTAAAGTAACTTCCGCAAAACGGATACCCTTTATTTCGCAATGCTTAATCAGCTCCTTACTAAAGTGTAAACCAGCAGTAGGGGCCGCAACGGCACCTTCGTGCTTTGCATATACGGTTTGGTAACGCTCCCTGTCTTCTTCATCAGGTTTGCGTTTAATGTATTTAGGCAATGGTGTTTCACCTAAATGCTCCAGCATTTTTTTAAAGCTCTCATCGTCATCGTCCCACAAAAATTTGATGGTACGTCCACGGCTGGTAGTATTGTCAATTACTTCGGCTACCAATTCCTCGCTTTCGCCAAAATACAATTTGTTGCCTACACGTATTTTACGGGCAGGGTCCACAATTACGTCCCAAAGACGGTTTGGCTTGTTCAATTCACGAAGCAGGAACACTTCAATTTTGGCACCTGTTTTTTCCTTGCGGCCATACATGCGGGCAGGAAAAACCTTGGTATTATTTACTACAAACACGTCCTTGTCATCAAAATAATCCAGGATGTCTTTAAAGTGTTTGTTCTCCATGTTGCCCGTCTTGCGGTTCACCACCATCATACGGCTGTCTTCCCTGCGTTTGGTGGGGTTCTGGGCAATTAAATTAAGCGGAAGGTCAAATTTGAACTGTGATAATTTCATGTTACGGCATGATTTATTTGTGAAGGCGGCAAATGTAAGGAAATACTGCCAATTAAAGCAAACGAAATTGATTAATAGAAGGTTAGCGTGAGGGATTGGAGCGGAAAGCCCACAGTGGCCACAAAGTGGGTGCAGTGCCGATAACTATCGGTATGCAACGGAAAGCCCGGCCTGCACAGGGAGCACGCATCAATAGAAGCAATAACAAAATATATTAAAATTAATCTGTCATTTTATTATACATTGCTTGCTCGTTTTAAAACAATCAATCCCTTCGTATATGAGATACAGGCTTGTGCGGACCACCCTTGCCCTTCTGTTGATCAGTGTGTGTGCCAATAGTTTTGCACAGAAAAAGAAACCCGCAAAATATCCCAGTCTGATGTGGGAGATAACCGGCAATAACCTCAAGAAACCGTCGTACCTGTTTGGTACCATGCATGCCAGCAGCAAAATGGTATTCCATTTAAGCGATTCGTTTTACAATGCCATTAAAAGCTGCGATGCGGTATCGCTGGAACTGAACCCCCAAACATGGCAGCCTGAAATGTTCCGTATGGAAGATGCCCAACGCAATATACGCAGCTACATGTCCAGTGGGGCCAACGACTACATCAACGAAAAATCGTTCAGGCTGGAAGATTATGAAGACCGTTTGAAGAAAGCATTGAACGAAGACCCTACACAGATTAATGGATTGCTGTACAGGACCATTCAGCCACAGGCCGATTTTGAAGAGAATACCTATTTGGACCTATACATCTACCAAACCGGAAGGAAGCTGGGCAAGAAAGCAGCGGGCGTGGAAGATTTTTTTGAAACAGAGAAACTGATATTGGAAGCCTACCAGGACATGGCCAAGGAGAAGAAGAAAAAGAAAGTGGATACGGACGGGGAATCGTACTACGAAATAGAAAAGAAAATACAGGATGCTTACCGCAAGGGCGATTTGGACCTATTGGATTCTTTGAGCATACTCACGGCAACCTCTGTAGCATTCAACGAAAAATTCCTGTACAAACGCAACGAGATACAGGCAAACTCTATTGATTCGATACTGAAGAAACAGAGCCTGTTTGTAGGTGTGGGTGCAGCCCATTTACCGGGCGATAGGGGCGTGATTGAACTGCTGCGTAAAATGGGTTACAAACTAAGACCCGTAAAAATGGCCGACCGTGATGCCGACCAGAAAGACGTGATAGACAAAATGCGTGTGCCCGTACAAATGAAACCCATAACTACCGATGATGGTTTTATAAACCTAAGCCTGCCCGGTAAACTGTACAAAAGAAGCGAAAGCCGCTGGAACCAGAGCTGGCAGTACGCCGATATGGAAAACGGCACTTATTACATGATTACCCGCCTAAAGACACATGCACCCATAATGGGGCAAACCGAAGAAGCCGTGTTTAAGAAAGTGGACAGTCTTTTATATGAAAACATTCCCGGTAAAATTTTAAAAAAAGCCACCATTACCAAAAACGGTTACAAAGGCTATGATATTACCAATAAAACCAGACGTGGCGACATACAACGCTACAATATATTGGTGACGCCTTTTGAAGTACTGGTATTTAAAATGAGTGGTAACGATGAATACGTGTATGGCAAGGAAGCCGAAGATTTTTTTGGCTCCATACAGGTAAAGGAACAGAAAAATGAATGGGTGGATTTTCAACCCGCAACAGGTGGCTTTCATGTGCCGTTTCCGCAAGAGCCCAACGTTACGTTGAACACCGTTACCACAGACGGTATTGACACTTGGGAATATGAAGCTGTGGACAAGGCAAGTGGCGATGCCTATGCCGTTTGGAAGAAGAGCTTGCACAATTACAAGTTCATTGAAGAAGACACTTTTGATTTGAGCCTGATGGAAGAAAGCCTGTTGCACAGCGAAATAATAGACAAGCAAGTGTCCAGGAAATTTGGCAACCAGAATGGCTACCCGTTTCTGGACATGCAGTTCAGTTTAAAGAATGGCGGTGTCATCAATGCAAAGGCTTTTATCAAAGGCCCACATCAATACCTGTTAATGGCTAGGGGCAAGAAGAAATCGCCCAATTTTGACAGGTTCCTAAACGGTTTTGGTATTACCGACTTTAAATATAGTGCTGCCACACCCTACACCGATACCAGTTTCAAGTTTGTGGTGCAGACACCTGTACACCCCGAACTGGACGAAGAAATAAGGGCTTTGGTAGAGAAAGCTGCCAACGACGAATCGCTATACAATTCGTTCAGCAGTAACAACGACAATTACAATTACTGGCCCAAAGACAGGACTGCCTATTTTAGGAATGACTCCACCGGCGAAAGCATTGCGGTAACCACACAAACCTTTGCCAAATACTTTTACAGTAGGGATACGGCCAAATTCTGGAAAAACCAGATGCGTTGGGAAGGATTGCAGAAAGACTTTATATTGGACAAGAAAGAGTTCGTGCAACTCAACGATTCCGTGAGCGGTTATAAATATGTATTGTTGGATACCAACTCGACCCGCAAAATTACCGGGCTTGCTTTGTTGAAAGACAACAAATTGTTTAAGGCTGTTACCTTAACAGACAATGTAGGTAAGGAGAGCAACTTCATTACGCAGTTCTTTGGCAGTTTTAAACCTACGGATCCAAAATTCGGAGCATCTGTTTTTACGAACAAGCTAGGCCAGTTTTTTGACGACTATTATAGCAAGGACTCTGCTACAAAGAAAAAAGCCAACAGTGCCATAGGCTATGTGTATTATGGTGCAGCAGGTTTGGACAGGATAAAAGATGCCATTGCCAAATTGAAACTGGGCGATAAGGACTACTTTGATATCAAAAGCAAATTCATTTACGAACTGGGTTATATAGACGACAGCTGCTGCACCGATAAAGTGGTAGGCTACCTGAAAGACCTGTACAATCAGACTGCTGATACAAGCTCATTCCAGAACCCGGTGCTGGTTTCGCTGGCCAACCTGAAAACAAAACAGTCTTACAGTTTATTAAAGGAACTGTTGCTGCAAGACCCACCCGTATTTGATGGCGATTATGGCTACAACGATATTTTTGAGAAGCTGGAAGACAGTCTTGCATTGGCAAAGACATTGTTCCCCGAAATGCTGCAACTGTCTTCATTGGACGATTACAAACAGCCTGTAAATGCACTGTTGCGGACACTGGTGGATAGCGGCTACCTAAAATCAACCGACTATGAAAGCTACTACAGTAAACTGTATTTTGATGCCAAGATAGAGTTGAAGAAACAGCAGAGCCGCGATGAGAAAGTGATTGAAAAGGAGAATAACGACAAAGATGAAGAAGACGATAACAGCAGCTATTCCCGCAAAAAATACAGTAACGACAATAACGGCGATATAGACAACTATGCAATACTGCTAATGCCGTTTTATGACAAATACCCAGCGGTGCAGAAGTATTTTGATAAGCTGTTATCCAGCAAAGACAACGATGTTAAACTGAGCACCGCCATCCTGATGCTGCGTAACGATAGGAAAGTGGCCGACTCCATTTTTGAGAACCTTGCTGCTAAAGATGAATACAGGGGCAAGCTATTGGCCGAACTGGAAGATGTGGAGAAAACAAACCTATACCCGGCCAAATACAAAAAACAGGAAGATGTTGCAAGGGCTCTGTTACTGAATGACAAAAGCCTTGAAAAATTCTATGCCATAGAACTGGTTGGCAAGAAACAGATTGAAGCGAAAAGCAAAAAAGGGTACGTGTATTTCTTTAAGTACAAAATAAAGAAAGACGATGAATGGCAAATGGGTATAAGTGGCCTGCAACCCGCAGACCTAAAAGAAGTAAGCAGCAACGACGATTTGGTTAAAATGACAGACAAGAAATTGAAGAACGATGAACCTGTATCCGAACAGTACGACAAAAAACTGAAACAGCTACTGTTCTCCTTAAGAAAAAGTGCAGCGTATTTCTTTAACGATCGCGACTATAGAAGTATGTTCAACGATGGCTATGGTGATTAATGAATGAATTATAACAAGCTAAGAGGCCAAAGGAGTAAAAGAGGATTAAAGCAAGTCTCTTTTGCTCCTTTTCTCTTTAAGCTCTTATTGATAATAATTCAACATGATCAATAAGAGTGGAAAGGAGGAAAAGAGGTTAGGAGATTTTTTTATTGCTCCTTTTCTCTTTTTAACCTCTTAGCCTATAATAACTCCTTTCGGTATAGAATCAATCAGCCTTTTAGTATAACTGCTTTGTGGGTTATTGTACACTTGCTCTGCACTGCCCAACTCCTCTATTTTACCTTTCTGCATCACCATGATCCTGTCACTGATATAACGCACCACCGAAAGGTCATGCGATATAAAAATTGCTGTAAAACCAAATTCTTTTTTCAGATCGTTCAATAGGTTCAGCACCTGTGCCTGCACACTTACATCCAATGCACTTACACTTTCGTCACAAATAATAAATGAGGGCTGCAATGCCAAAGCTCTTGCAATTACAATACGTTGCCTTTGCCCGCCGCTGAACTCGTGTGGGTAACGGTTATAATGTTCGGCCTTTAAATTCACTTTCTCCAACAATTCAATTACTTTTTCTTTTCTTGCTTTGGCAGTATTGATGATCTTATGTACTTCCAAAGGTTCAGCAATGGCATCGCCAATGGTTACTCTTGGGTTTAAAGAAGAGTAGGGGTCTTGGAAAATAATCTGCAAGTCTTTGCGTAACGCAGTTAATCGTTTGGCATTGACAGTTCTTAAATCTTCGCCTTTAAATAAAATACTGCCATCGGTTACATTGATCAGGTTCAATATAGCCCTGCCCAACGTTGATTTGCCGCAGCCGCTTTCACCAACAAGCCCCAGCGTTTCACCTTCATATACATCAAAGCTCACATCATCAACTGCTTTGGTATAAGCAAGTACTTTTCCAAGAAAGGATTTTTTGGATGGGTACCAGACTTTAAGGTTCCTAACAGAAAGTAAAGAAGACAGTTGACTGTTGACAGTTGACGGAACAATGCTATCCGTTACCCTGTTGCTGTCATCTGTCAACACTTTCTTATCCGTTATCTTTTCTATAATCTCCCCTTCATTGGTAACTTCCATGAAATCGCTTACTACAGGTAAGCGTTCGCCTTTGCCATGCAGGCCTGGCCTGCAAGCAAGCAGGGCCTTGGTATAAGGATGTTGCGGCTGTTTGAATAATTGCTCAGCAATGCCCTGCTCCACTATCTTGCCTTTATACATTACCACAACCTTATCGGCAATTTCTGCAACCACGCTCAGGTCATGCGTAATGAAAATAACACCCATATTGTTCTGCACCTGTAGCTCTTTAAGCAACAACAAAATGTTTTTCTGAACCGTTACATCCAATGCCGTGGTTGGTTCATCACATATCAATAAACTGGGTTCGCAACTCATGGCCATGGCAATCATTACACGCTGCTTCTGCCCGCCGCTCAACTGGTGCGGATAACGGTCAATCATGGTAATGGGGCTGGGCAACTGCACTTTTTCAAACAAGGCAATGGCCTGCTTTTTGGCTTCGGTATAGCTGATTTTTTTATGCAGTATAATGGCTTCAATAACCTGTGTGCCACAGGTAAGTACCGGGTTCAACGAGGTCATCGGCTCCTGGAAAATCATGGCAACTTTATTGCCACGTATGCCTGCTAACTGTTCTTTGGGAAGTTTCAGTATGTCCAGGTTGCGGCCATCAGTATTCAACAGTATCTCGCCAGCTTTAAAAACAGCGGGTGGTGAGGGAAGCAACTGCAGTACGGACAGGGACGTTACGGATTTGCCCGAACCGCTTTCGCCAACAATGGCCACAATTTCCCCCCGGTTCACCGTAATGTTGATGTTTTGCAGTGCATGGGTAACGCTGTCGTCCGTAACAAAATCCACCGAAAGGTTGTTTATTTGGAGCAATGGTTGTTGCATGTGCTAATTAAAGCCAATTCGGCTGAATATCGGTAAACATTTTTCAATTTTTCATATTGTTGGTTAGCAAAAAGCTATTGACATTACTTAATCTTTAGCGTGTGTAAAATTTTACCAAAGCCTTGCTTTGTTGAAGCCCTTTGCACTACATTTGCACCCACTAACACTTGGTAGTAAAACAAATGATGATCCATAAACCTTGGTGGAAGATATTGACCTTTTTGATATTGATGTATGTATGCACCATGGGTTTTCTTGTTGATATTCCAAAGCTGGATGGGCGTCTGCAACATTCCGTACGCAACCTGTTCTTTCACGTGCCCATGTGGATCACCATGATGACGCTGTTTTCCACATCGGTTGTATACGCCATTTTATATCTACGCAAACCATCTTCAAAATACGATATCTATAGTCTGGAGTTTGCCCGCACAGGTCTCATATTTAGTTTCCTTGGTTTGGCCACTGGTGCCATCTGGGCAAACTATCAATGGGGGGCACCCTGGAGCGGCGATCCCAAACAGAATGGTGCCGCTATTGCCGTACTCATTTATTGTGCCTATTTTGTATTGCGTGGCAGTTTAACGGATGATGAAAAAAAAGCAAGGATCGGTGCCGTGTACAACATCTTCGCATTCTTCATGCTGTTCCCTACAATATGGATATTGCCAAGACTGGTAGAATCATTGCATCCAGGTGGTTTGGGTAGCGAAGGTAACCCGGGATTGAACCCAAACGACACTACTAGTGCCATGAAAATGGTAATGGTGCCTGCATTTATAGGCTGGAGTTTATTGGGTGTATGGATTGCCACCTTGCGTGTTAGGGTAGCATTATTAAAAGAAAAGCAATTGAATAATGAATAAGCTAAAACAAATAGGTGCCACCATTGCATTTGCAATACTGAGCGTGTTTGCCAATGCACAAACTGCTACTGCAGAAAGCCACGACATTATGCGTAGCAATGGAAAGGTTTATGTGGTAATGGCTGTTGTGGTAACGATTGTATTGGGCTTGTTCCTCTATTTGATCAGCTTGGATAGAAAGATCAGTAAGTTAGAACGCAAGTCATAAATAGATAGTGGCAAGTAAGCTACTGGCGATTCACGATGCACGTTCCTCATATATTTTCAACGATTGCTCATATTTAAAAATTAAAACGACAAATCATGTCAAATCAACCGTACAGCTTTTTCCAGAGTGTTGAAAAAAGCTTTGATAAGGCAGCAAAATTTACCAAATGGGATAAAGGTTTGCTGGAACAGATAAAAGCATGTAACAGTATCTACAGCATGCGTTTCCCAGTTAAGATGGACGATGGCCGCATTGAAGTGATTGAGGCTTACCGTGTGCAGCATAGCCAGCACAAGAGCCCGTGTAAAGGCGGTATCCGTTTTAGCGACGAAGTGAACCAAGACGAAGTAATGGCATTGGCCAGCTTGATGACCTATAAATGTGCCATCGTAAACGTGCCCTTTGGTGGCGGTAAAGGTGGTATCAAGATCAACCCACGCAAATACAGTGCATACGAACTGGAAAAGATAACCCGCCGTTACACTGCCGAATTGGTGAAGAAAAACTTCATTGGCCCGGGCATTGACGTTCCTGCTCCTGACTACGGAACAGGCGAGCGTGAAATGGCATGGATAGTGGATACGTACAGTTCTTTGAAGCCAGGCGAAATTGATGCTGCCGGTTGTGTTACCGGTAAACCTGTTTCGCAGGGCGGTGTTCGTGGACGTAAAGAAGCTACCGGCTTGGGTGTATTCTTCGGTATTCGTGAGGTATGCAATATGGCAGACATCATGAAGAAACAAGGACTGTCTACAGGTATCGAAGGAAAAACAGTAGTGGTACAAGGTTTAGGTAATGTGGGCTACCACAGTGCAAAATTCTTCCGTGAGCATGGAGCAATCGTTGTAGGCATTGCTGAATACGAAGGCTCTATTTACAAAGCTGATGGTATCAATGAGGAAGAACTTTTTCAACATAGAAAAACAACCGGTTCCATCTTGAACTTCCCAGGTGCTACCAATCTGGAAAACAACAATGCTGCATTGGAACTGGAATGCGATATCCTGATACCTGCTGCATTAGAAAACGTGATCAACAAAGACAATGCACCACGCATTAAAGCAAAAATTATTGGTGAGGCAGCAAACGGTCCTTTAACACCGGATGCAGATGATATTTTGGCGGGCAAAGGTGTGCTGGTTGTACCTGATATGTATTTAAATGCAGGTGGTGTAACGGTTTCATACTTTGAATGGTTAAAGAACCTGAGCCACGTTCGTTACGGTAGGATGGAGAAACGTTTTACCGAAAACATGAACACACATATCCTTTCGCAGATGGAAGATTTGAGTGGCAAGAAAGTAAGTGAAAAAGAAAGGTTGTTCATCATGCACGGACCAGATGAAGTGGACCTGGTACATAGCGGACTGGAAGAAACGATGATCACTGCAACACGTGAAATCATGGACATCTGGACCTCTAACCCCGAAATACCAGACATGCGTACCGCAGCTTATGTAAATGCCATCAACAAGGTTGCTACTAGCTATGGTGAGTTGGGTATTTTTCCATAAACTCAATTTGAATAGAAATAACAAAGCCGGTGTTTTAACATCGGCTTTCTTTTTGATATATAACGAAGCTGTAACTTAGGTGTTGAAATAGAAAGCATGAAACATGGTTTATCTTTTGTATTGATACTGCTACTGCTGCAATCAAACGCACAGCAACCAACTGCTTTCATCGATTCCATACTCAACAACCGAACGTTAAAAATACCTGCTTACCATTTGGCCACAGCAGGCAACCAAAGTAAGTTCTTTGCCATGCAGTTTGGCAAGAGCGAATTTGTGGATACGACTGGCTTGTATATTTTACGCAATGCCGATATACTTTCCATTGACCTTGTTTTTACGGATTACCCAGCAAAGCTGGATTTGAAACCTTTGAATAAAAGCAGGTTCATTGCATTGAGCAAACTATTGCCACGTGCCATGAAAAACCCTTTTACACAATGGCAGATATTCAGGCAAATGGATGGCAGCACAAAAGAAACAGCCAAGAACATGCTGCATGGTTTTGTGGTCAACTACCGCATAAAAGAATCCATTGATGAGACTGTAAAGGAGATAGAACTGCTTAAGAGCTATACGCCAGAGCTAATGGAGAAAAAAGAGGATGACATGAAAGCAAAAGCCAATCACTGGGCATTGATGCACGATGATAGGAAGCGTAAATACATGGTGTATAAAGACAGGTTGGTGAAAGGCATTAATCCTGATAGGGAAAAGCTGGAGATGCAGAAAGAGAAACGTGATACGCTATTGAGCTTTGTAACCAAAGATGCCCTTAGCTTAAAGCTGATTGATGAAAAGGAAAAATCCATGTACGCAAAAAAGGATTCTGTATATGTGTTGCTGTTCCCTTTGCCTGAGCCAGACACCTTTTTATTGAGGCGGATGGAAAGGAGCAAGGTTGCACCGCAAGAAGATTCCACCATTATAAAAGCCCTTACCAGAAACAAGTTTAAGAACATGCTGGTAGTAGCAGATGTAACCAATAGTATGGCTCCGTTTACGGTTCAGTTGATTCAATGGTTATCAGAAGAAGGGCAACAGCAGAACCTACGCAGCTTTGTTTGTTTTAATGATGGCGATGGCAAACAAGTAGAATATAAGCAAATTGGCAATACAGGTGGTATTTATGGAGCAGAATACAAGAACCCTGTGCAAGTAAGTGAGTTGATGCAGGAAGTCATGGCAAAGGGTAGCGGTGGCGATTTTCCAGAGAATGTTTGCGAAGCACTGATTAAGGGAATAGCTATGTTTAAAAATTATGATGATGTTGTTTTGATAGCCGATAGCTGGGCACCTGTACGTGATATAGAACTGGTATCGAAAATTACGAAACCCGTTAAAGTAATTCTTTGCGGTGATTTTTCGCCACAGGCGGATTATGTAACCATTGCATTGCTTACGGGCGGTAGCCTGCATTTCATGAATGAAGACATGGTAGATTTATCGCCATTGAAAAATGGCAAGACACTGATGATCAGGGGCAAGGAATATGCATTACAGGGCGATAAAGTGGTTGCTTTATTGCGGTAATTCAAAGTATTATAATACAAGAAAACATTCGTATGAGTAAGCCTGAGAAGGAATTTATCTTGGAACTAAAGTCATTGGGATTTACCTACAAAAGTGTTTTTGACCTGCCCATTTGGGGAGAATATCTAGAGCCACAAATAATAGATTGTATACTAAAATGGCTTCCCTATTGTTTGCAAGAAAGTTTGGCCAATGGGGTTCGTCTTTGCAATTCGTTGTTGGCAGCGAAGCAACCATTTGATCCCAATAACCTTATAGAAATATTTGAAAAGGATGAATATTCTAGCGGTATTCTATGCTCTGTTGGAATGCCTCTTGCAGAAGGGAATACATACAATATTTCCGAATGGCTTAGAAATGAATTGCTGAGTAAGCCTTATGCGTTTAAAAGAATTGCTCTAATAACGGCTATCCCTATAAAGATGGGGATAAAGAGCAAGGAGGAATGTATAGATTTTCTTAAGCTAATTTTTGATAAATATCATGATATTCCATTTTATCTCTCTTTGTTTAAATATTTTGCCAATAAAACATCCGATGTTAAATACTTACAAGATAAACTTGTTGGAATAGAAGAAAAAAAGCATAGAAAAGAAATCTTTAAAGTGATAAAATATATTGAAGAAAGAAAGAGTGAACGGATTTGGAAACCTGTTTTCGAGAATAATAATTATATCCCCCAATGGTTAAAAAAGCATAAAGCACTATGAGTAACTTAAGTGTTTTTTGATCATGAAATCTTGGTTTTATGACCCAAAATTGTAATAGGATTAGAACTTTAAATAGTTTTAACATCTAAGATGTTCTATACTGCTAGTGTAATATATCTTATAGTGTCAAAATACTATAAGAATAACCTTCCATTAAGTGCCAGCCCCGATTGCAACGTAAACCACGCTGAAGCTTTGTGGCAGGATGGGTGGCGTAGTTGCAGTGCAAAGCGGGACGGATGTAACTATGGAAACAGCTGACGTGCTGCACATCTAAAACAAAAACGACCGTTGCTTTCGCAACAGCCGTTCTTCTCTATACAACCAAAACAAAACGCTAACTTATCCTATTGTCAATAATCGATTTGTCCAATGCATCTTCTGCTGCCTGCTGTTCTGCAAGGCGTTTCAGTTTTCTGCCATAAGACAGTTTGGTGATGAGTACAAACAGTACCGGTACCACAAATATGGCTAGGGTAGTGGCTGCAAGCATACCACCAAACACTGTCCAGCCAATGGTTTTACGGCTTTCGGCTGCTGCACCTTCGGCAAATGCCAGTGGCAATACACCCAATATGAATGCAAGTGATGTCATGATGATGGGTCGCAAACGCAACCTCACTGCCTGCAATGTTGCATGTACAATGTCCACACCTTTGTCTACCCGCTCCTTGGCAAACTCCACAATCAAAATGGCATTCTTTGCAGCCAATCCAATTAAGGTGATCAAACCAATTTGTGCATAGATGTTGTTGGTAAGGTTAGGTAGCAACAACAATGTCAATATGGAACCGAATGCACCAATAGGTACTGCAAACAATACAGAGAATGGTATGCTCCAGCTTTCGTACAACGATGCCAGGAAGAGGAACACGAACACGATGGAGATGGCAAAAATGGCAACGGAACTGTTACCCGCTTTGATCTCTTCGGCACTCATACCTGAGAATTCATAACCATAACCTGTTGGCAAATTCTTGGCAGCACGTTTCAATGCTTCAATTGCTTGCCCACTACTGAAACCGGGTTTAGGCGAACCGTTTATTTCAATTGACCTGTACACGTTGTAGTGGGAGATGAGCGAAGGCGATTCAACCACACGGCTCGTTACCAAAGAACTCAATGGTATCATGTTGCCTTGTGTATTGCGTACATAATATTTATCCAACTTGTCCAACGACGAACGGTAAGTGCTATCGGCCTGTGCCATCACACGGAAGTTCCTTCCATATAAGTTGAAATCGTTTACATAGCTGCTACCCAATAAGGTACTCATGGTGCTATAGATTTCTGCAATGTTCACACCCAGTTGTTTCGCTTTTTCTTTGTCCACATCAATCTTGTAACTCGGAGTTCGGGCATTGAAGAATGTATAGGCCATGGCTATTTCAGGGCTTTTGTTCACTTCGGCCAAGAAGTTCCTGGCCACAGTTTCAAACTTCTGCACATCATCGGTACTGGTGGTCTGTTGCAGTTCAAATGTAAAGCCCGCTGTTTGTCCAAGACCCGGAATGGCGGGTGGCGATATAGCCAATATCCTTGCTTCCTTGATTCCACCGGTAGCTTTCTGTATCTGTGCAATTACGGATTGTACATGGTGTTCCTTGCCCTTTCTGTCATCCCAAGGTTTCAGGCTTACAAACATGGTACCTACGTTTGACTTGTTGGAGAAGCTGATAATGTTCAAGCCTGCCAAACCACCTACAACCCTTATTTCAGGAATTGCCTGTACTTTGTTCATGATTGTTTTAAGCATATCAACGCTTCTGGTGGTTGATGTTGCTTCGGGCATTTCGTAGGTCACATACAAACGGCCTTCATCTTCTGTTGGTATAAAGCCCGATGGTTTTGATTTGAACATAAAGAACAGGCCAACAAACAAACAGATCATCATTATCAATACATAAGGTGTTGCTTTTATCCATCTGCCAACACTCTTGGTATAACCATGCGATAATCTATCAAAGCCCCTATTGAACCATGCAAAGAATTTCTCCAATGCATTTTTCTTTTCCAGCTCGCCTTTGGATGGTTTCAATAATATGGTACACAAAGCAGGTGTAAGTGACAACGCAACAAATGCTGAGATAATTACAGATACTGCAATGGTAATGGCAAACTGTTGGTACAGCCTACCCACAATGCCCGGTATAAACCCAACCGGAACAAACACCGCAGCCAATATCAATGCAATAGCTATTACAGGACCCGATATATCTTTCATCGCCTTTTTGGTAGCTTCTTTAGGCGATAGTTTTTCATGGTCAATATAATGCTGTACCGCTTCCACCACCACAATCGCATCATCCACCACAATACCAATGGCCAATACAAAGGCGAATAAGGTTAATGTGTTAATGGTAAAACCAAAAGGTATGAATAGGATGAAGGTGCCGATCAATGAAACAGGAATGGCCAGTACAGGTATCAAAGTGGCCCTCCAGTTCTGCAAGAACAGGAACACCACAAACACCACCAACAGCAAGGCTTCTACCAATGTATGCAAAACTTCTCCGATAGAAGCTTTTACTACCGTTACGGTTTCCAATGGAACCAAATAGTCAACATCTTTTGGGAAGGTCTTTCTTAATTCAGCCAAGGCATTGTTTACACCTTCATAAGTATCCAATGCGTTTGCACCAGGTGCCTGATAGATCAGTACAAATGCAGCGGGTTTGCCGTTTACAAAGGCATTGCCACTATAATCAAACTTGCCCAGCTCAACCCTTGCCACGTCTTTCAAGTAAACAAGGCTGGTATTGCCGGGTACGGTACGTACAATGATGTCTTCAAATTGCTCCTTTGTATTGATGCGGCTATTGGTCAGCACACTGTACTCAAAGCTCTGCATATTGGGTTGGGGTGTACCACCAATGGTACCTGCTGCCACTTGCAGGTTCTGTTCCTGTAACGACTGCATCACATCGGCAGGCGTTAAATGCAAGGCTGCAAGTTTTTCGGGGTTCAACCATATACGCATACCAAAATCATCGGCACGGCTTACAATATCGCCCACACCTTTTACACGTTGCAGGGCATCTTTGATATAGATGTTTACATAGTTGCCTAAGAAAGTTGCGTCATGTGTACCATTGGGCGAGTAGAATGCCAATGCCACCATGATGCTGGGGTTACGTTTACGGACAGTAAGCCCCAAACGTTTTACCGCATCGGGCAATGCGGGCTGTGCAACGCTTACACGGTTCTGTACATCCAATGCGGCAATGTTTACATTGGTACCCACATCAAACGTAACGTTGATGCTACTTTGACCGCTACTGGTACTGTTGCTGCTCATGTAGCTCATGCCAGGTGTACCATTGATCTGCGTTTCAATGGCAGTGGTGGTGGTCTGCTCCACCGTTTGGGCATCGGCACCGGTAAAGTTGCCCGTAACGGTAACGGTAGGCGGTGTAATATCCGGGTACTGGGCCACAGGCAATGTGGTCATTGCAATAACCCCAACCAAAACAATCACCACCGATATTACAATGGCTGTTATGGGGCGTTTTATAAAAGTATCTGCTATCATTAAAATCTAAATTGTAGGTTGTAATTATTGTGTTGCAGGTTATGTAACCAGCGGTTGTGCATGTATCGTCGTTCTCGGCGTCGCACCCATCAGCGTTCAGTATATGGCTGAACTTTTATCGAAGCGTATCTATCAACAGTCAGTAATAATTAGTTGATAGTTTGTAGCACTTGCGAATAACGATTTACGACTTGCGTTTCATTTATTTCTTCGCTGCCTCAGGTGCTTTTGGTGGTGTTGTGGTAATGAAAGCTCCTTCACGCAGTTTCTGTACACCTTCCACTACAATCTTGTCGCCACTGGCCAGTCCGGTTTTCACGATCACGTTTGCACCCAATTGTTTACCTAATAAAACTTTGCGTTGCGTAACCTTGCTGCTGTCGCCCACCACATATACAAAGTATTCGCCCAGTTGCTCACTAACCGATTTGTAAGGTATCAGCACTGCTTTTGCGGAATTGCTCAATACACGTACCGTGGTGTTCATGCCGGGTTTCAACATGCTTTTGTCGTTGTTGAACTGCAAACGTGTTTTAATGGTTCCTGTTTGCGGGTCAACGGCACGGTCAATTAAATTGATGGTACCTGTACCTGGATAAACCTGTGTACCGAATGCAAGTGTAAAGGTTGAATCCTTTGCATTGGTGCCTTTTTGCTGCAGCTCAATAAAATGGTAGATCTCTTTTTGGTCAACTGCAAAGTCAACAGCAATCGGGTTATCGGTAGATACGGTGTTCAATATCGTTTGCCCAGCAACAACTGCTGTTCCGGGTTTTACATTGCTGATGCCGATTGTACCGCTAAAAGGTGCGTAAATGGTAGCAAAGCTTACATTGGCACGTACACTGTTCACCGTTGCCTTGGCGGCCTGTACCTGTTTCCTTGCGGCTTCCAATGCTGCATCGGCATAGTCAACCTGCTGCTTTGCAATGGCATCATGCTTGTCCAGTTCATGGTAGCGGTCGGCATCTTTCTGTGCCTTCAATAAATTGGTTTCCTGTAACTGCTGGTTGGCCAATGCCTGTTGGTAATTGGCATCGTACACCTGTGCATCTATGGAATACAGTTTTTGCCCTTTACTAACTTTTTGGCCATCTTTAAAATAAACGCCGGTTACGTAACCACTAACCTGTGCACGTAGTTCTGTCTGGTTCAATGCGGTTAAGGTTGCCGGGTACTCGTCATAATAAGTTGCATCTGTAGCTGCAACCGTTGCAACGGTTACAAATGTTGGCGGTGGCGGCCCCTGGGGCTGTTGTGGCTGGTTGCCTCCGCAGGAAGCTGCTAAAACTGCTGCAACAACTGCTGCATATTTTTTTAATGGATTGAACATCATATATGAATTGTGGTTGTATAATTTGTAATGCGGACCATAGTCTTTATTGCTATGGTCCATGGTCTACGGTCTTTTAATAAACAATTTCCCCTAATGCTTTCTGTACATCAATCTTGCTGGCAAGTACCTGGTACAGGGCATTGTAGTAATTGATCTGCGATGTGCGTAAATCGGCTTCGGCAGTTATTACTTCCAGATAGGTTTTAACGCCATTCTTATACTGCAGTTGAATTACATCGTACACTTCTTTTGCCAGGTCAACATTGTCTTTTAATGCGGTGTAGTTGGCAAGGCTGCTCCTGTAACTGGCCAAAGCTGCTGCGTACTCTGCATTTACGCTGTTCTTCAAACGGGCAATGTCAAAGTCGGTACGTTTCAGTTGCCATTCGGCAGTGGATATGTTGTACTTTCTTTTGCCACCTTGGAATATGGGAAAGCCAACCGTTAAACCTGCATAGGAGTTGGGATAATTGGTATTGTATAGTTTGCCAAAATTGTCGTTGGTAAAGTTCATGTTATACGCTGCATTGGCCGATACGGTTGGCAGGTAAGCCCACTTGTAGTATTTCACGTTGGCTTCCTGCAATTTCTTCTGTGTTGACAGTAAACTGTATTCAATACGGTTCTGGTAGTTTACGGTTTTTGAAGTGTCCAAAGCCATTTCCTTTTCCATTTGCAGACTGTCATACACAATATTTAGGTCGTTTTTTTCGGGGTAACCCATCAGGTTTTTCAGGTATTCCAGTTTTGCTTTCAATAAAACTTCATTGGACTGTTTCTGTGCCTTGGTATTGTTTAAGGTAATGGTGGCACGTTTATAATCCGTCTTATCAACAAGCCCTGCTTTGTATTGGTTCAACGCATTTTTCAAATTCGTTTCAATACGCCTGATATTTTCATCAGCCACTTTTATTTGTTGCATGGTGGCTATCACATCATAAAAAGCTTTGGACACATTTACAGCAACAGCAATCTTATTGCTGGATGTATTTTGCCTTGACTGTAAACGCACATCGTCTTTGGAACGCAATGCCAGCAATACATCCCTGTTAAAAATGTTCTGCGTTGCGGTGAACTGTGCAGCAGAGGTATTGTCGGTTCCCAGTTTAATAGGGTTGCCGCCAATGATGCTTGTCTGCACCTGGAAATTGTGCTGCAAATTGTAGTTGAAGTTTACCTGTGGGTACCAGTCGGCCAGTTTTGTTTTGATGGTATTGTCTGTGATCCTTTCATCAATCAAAGCCTGTTCAATCAATGGCTGATGCTTAATGGCATAAGCCACCACATTGGTTAAACTGGCCTCAGTTAATAAACTGTCTTTGGTTTGTGCATGTATTGTAAACGGAAATATCAATACTGCCAGAAAGGGAATATTCTTTTTAATAAACAGTTGCTGCATATAGAGATTTAATAATTGGAAACACAAAATTAAACAAATGTTTGAATTAAACAAACGTTTAATTAAAACGACATGCACAAGCAGGCATTATTTTTTTATGAAATGCAGTCTTTACAAGGGGTTGGGGCGAATTTGCTAAAATCGGAAAATTTGTAAAAAAAATTATCAATGGCTAAGTTAGCCTATTTGAGCGTTATCATAATCGGGAAAATCGGACAGCCATTGTTGACTGCACGTTTCAAAAACATGGGTTGACGAACCGTTGGTAATTACCAAAAAATCAACATCCAAATAGGCGTTGTAGTTGAGCACCTGTTTTATAACCGCATCATTTAAAGGCACTTCCATTTCCTTGCACTCCACAATCATCCAGGGCCTTTCTTTTTTATAAACCACAATATCGTAGCGTTTCTTTAGTTCCCGGGTCTTTATTTCCTTTTCCACAGATATAAGGCTTGCCGGATATCTTTTTACCTGGATCAGGTATTGCAGGAAATTCTGCCTTACCCATTCTTCAGGCGAAAGCCTTGTCCATTGCCTGCGTACCTCATCAAAAATGAATTCTTTGTTAGCTTCTTCTTTGATGCGGAAATTGTGTGTTGGATAAGTTAGTTTTATCATGAAAGGACAATAGACGATTGATGATGGACGGCAAAGCTATGTAAACGGTTTTACTAGATAGACCATGCCAAATATCATAACTTTAAAACAAAAATGGCATTTAAGTTTGAGTCACTAAAGGTTTGGCAATCATCGTTGCAACTTGGTGAAAAAATAAATGCCCTTGCCGATTCATTCCCTGGCAAGGAGCTCTACAATTTAAGTTCGCAGATAAGAAGGGCGGCAGACAGTATTGGTTTGAACATAGCAGAAGGCTCCACTGGCCATACAAATGCAGAGCAGAAAAGGTTTTTGCTGTTTGCCAATCGTTCTACTTTGGAAGTTGTGGCATGTCTAATAAAAGCAAAACTTCGCAATTACATAAATGATGTTACTTTTGAGAGTTTATATAAAGATTGTGAGCTGCTTTCAAAAATGCTGAATGCATTTATTCATTCGTTAAGCAAAGTTGAATAGGTCACGGTCTATTATCCACCATCAATCGTCTAAAAAGATATGAAAACAAAGAAAGAAATAGTTGACAACTGGCTACCACGCTACACAGGTGAAAAATTGGAAAATTTTGGTAAATACATATTGCTGACCAATTTTAGTAATTACGTGGAAATGTTTGCGGAATGGAACAAAGTGGAAATTATTGGCAGGGACCGGCCGATGCAATGTGCCACAGCAGATAATATTACCATCATCAATTTTGGTATGGGCAGCCCGGGTGCGGCAACTGTAATGGACCTGTTAAGTGCCATAGAACCCGAAGCTGTATTGTTTTTGGGTAAATGCGGCGGTTTAAAGAAACGCAATAAAATAGGTGACCTGATTTTGCCTATTGCAGCCATTAGGGGAGAAGGTACATCCAACGACTACTTTCCGCCAGAAGTGCCTGCATTGCCTGCGTTTGCTTTGCAGAAAGCCATCTCTACCACTATACGTGAATATGAAGTGGATTACTGGACGGGTACCGTGTACACCACCAACCGCCGTGTTTGGGAGCATGACGACGCCTTTAAGGAAAAACTGACCGAAATGCGTGCCTATGCAGTGGATATGGAAACCGCCACCATTTTTACCGTTGGTTTCTACAATAAGATACCAACCGGTGCTTTGTTGCTGGTGAGCGATAACCCCATGACACCAGAAGGCGTTAAAACCGAAGCCAGCGACAAAGCCGTAACTACAGGCTATGTGGATAACCATATTAAAATTGGTATCGATTCGTTGAAACAGTTAATCAATAATGGTTTAACCGTTAGGCACCTGAAGTTTTAGGTCAATATCAATAATGGATAAAAGTCTTGAAGCCCTTGAAGTATGCAGGTATTTTCAAGGGCTTCTTCTTTAATAAAACAATGCCCAAACCCAGCCCCGATGGCAGCGGAAAGCCCGCAAAGCAAACACAGTATTGCTGCGTACTTGCAGCGTACAGCGGGACAGTAGTATATTATGGAAACAACAGCCGGTGCTGCCCCTTATTTATTTGCCAAAACTTTAACAACCACTTATAAAGCTGTAAATAACTCCATTTTACATTTTACCATTATTCAATTATGTTTGCCACTCTCTAAAAATTACAAGACCAATGAACTTTAAAAAGACCAACAACATTGTAGGATGGATTGTTTGTTTAATTGCTTGCTCCACTTATATATTAACCGCCGAAGCAGGTGGTAGTTTATGGGATTGTGGCGAGTTTGTAAGTAGCTGCTTTAAAGTACAGATTCCGCATCCGCCAGGGGCACCTATGTTTGTGCTGTTGGGCAGGTTCTTTATTATCTTATTTGGCAACGACCCGCTTACTGCCGCGAAGGCCGTAAATATTATGAGTGCCTTAGCCAGTGGTTTTACCATATTGTTCCTGTTTTGGAGCATTACCCACTTTGCCAGGAGGATCGTGCATACAGATACTTCAAAAGCCTTAACCACAAGCCAGATATGGAGCATTATGGGTGCAGGTGCCGTTGGTGCATTGGCCTATACTTTTAGCGACAGTTTCTGGTACAGTGCCGTTGAAGGTGAGGTATATGCGATGAGTTCCTTCTTCACCGCCTTGGTATTCTGGGCCATCCTGAAATGGGAGCATCAGGCAGATGAGAAAGGTGCAGATAAATGGATTGTGTTCATCTTCTTTATGATGGGTCTTTCTATAGGTGTGCATTTATTGAACCTCTTGACCATTCCGGCAATTGTAATGGTGTACTATTTTCGTAAGGCAGATTCCTTTAACTATAAGGCCATCCGCAAATGGTTTGTTATCCTAACTGCTATTGGTGGTGCGGTAGGCTTTTTTGGTGCATTGGTACTGGCCAATGGTGATGCGTCGGACCGTGTGGCCATGGACCCAACCATTGCAGGACTGGTAATTTTTGGTGCAGCAATAGGCATTGGTCTGTTGTATTTTATTGAATCTATTGGCAAGAAAAAGAAAGAGTATTATGGTGGCATGTACATTTTCTTTTTGCTGGGCTGTGTTATAACAGGTGTTGTTCAAGTGGGTGTAATACAGTACTCCATTAAAACAGCAGGAGCGTTTGACCGTGTGTTTGTAAACAACATGCACCTGCCATTCTTTAGTGGGTTCACTTTCTTCTTTGTATTGCTGGCCGTGCTGGTATGGTTCGGTTTAAGCTATGCAGGTAAAAAAGGATGGTACTATTTACGCTTGGGCTTATGGTGCTTTACTTTTATGTTGATAGGTTATAGCACTTACCTGACCACCATGATACGCAGTAATGCAGATACAGCAGTGGACATGTATAATGTGGACAACCCGATAAGTTTGGTGGGCTATCTTGGCCGTGACCAGTATGGCGATTTTCCATTATTGTATGGCCAAAAATTTACTGCACGCCCAAGCGACAGTAAAGAAGGTGCGGTTAAATACCAGAAAGGCAAAACCAATTATGTGGAGATTGGAAAGGACTTCCATTATGTATATGCACAGGAAGACAAAATGGTGTTCCCACGTGTTTGGGATGCCAGCAACGATCAGTACCACCAGGATTATTATGCCACTTTCTTGGGCATCAATAAAAACAGGGACGGGTCTTTTGACAAGGAACCTACGCAGATTGACAACATTCATTTCTTTTTAGGCTACCAGCTCAATTTTATGTACTTCCGTTACTTCATGTGGAACTTTGCAGGTAAGCAGGATGACGTACAAGGCACTTACCTAGGCAATGTAAGGGATGGTAACTGGATCAGCGGCATATCGTTTATTGATAACATGCGTTTAGGCGAACAGTCACAACTACCCGATAGTTTAAAGAAAAATAAGGCACATAATACTTTATTCATGTTGCCCTTTATTTTAGGTGTGCTTGGTTTCTTCTACCATCTTAAAAGAAAAGGCAGTGATGCTTTTGTAAACTTCCTGCTGTTCTTCTTTACGGGTATTGCCATCGTTATTTATTTGAACCAGGCAGGCAACCAGCCACGTGAGCGTGACTATGCTTATGTGGGTTCCTTCTATGCCTTTGCGGTATGGATCGGGCTTGGTGTGCTGCAAGTAAAAGACTGGTTGGGCAAAATGCTTTCGCAAACAACAGCTTCCACATTGGCTACGGCTGTTTGTTTATTGGCTGTTCCGGTATTGATGGCCCAACAGGAATGGGACGACCATGACCGTAGCAAGAAACAATTGGCCAGGGATTTGGCCAAGGACTACCTGGAAAGCTGCGACAAAAACGCCATTCTCTTCTCCTTTGGAGATAACGATACTTACCCGCTTTGGTATGCACAGGAAGTGGAAGGTATAAGGCCAGATATACGTGTGATCAACTACAGCCTGTTGGGTATTGACTGGTACATAAACCAGTTGCGTTACAAAGTGAACCAAAGTGATTCCATTGACGTGATTTGGAGTGCAGACCAGATTGAAGGACGTAAAAGGGACTATATACAATACGTACCCAAACCGGGCTTCCCAGAAAATAGCTACTACGATCTGTATGATTTGATGAAGAACTATGTAGGCAGCGACAATCCGAAATACATGGACGATAGCCGTGGTGAACTATTGAATAGTTACCCTGTTAAAAAGGTTTCTGTACCGGTTGATAGAAGCGTAGTAACAAAGAACGGAACCGTAACGGCTACCGATACCGCCATTGTAAGCGAGCTGAAATTTGATATTCCTAAAAACCTGTTGCAGAAAAATGATCTGGCTTTGCTCAACATCATTGCTGCCAACAAATGGAAAAGGCCTATCTACTTTACCAACAACTCACCATACCAGATTGGCCTTGGCTTTGAGAAATACCTGCGTATGGATGGTTTAAGCTATCGTTTGGTACCTGTTGAAAATACCAACCTTTCCGAAAAAGGGGACTGGCCTTTTGTGAACACCGATTGGGCTTACAGCAAAATGTTGAAAGACTTTGCATTTGGCAATGCCGAACTGAAAGGGGTTTACTACGATGAGGAAAACAGGAGGCATCTTAACAGCATCCGCGATGCTTATACAGATTTGGCAATGGACCTAGTGCACCGCAACAGAAAAGAAGATGCAAGAAAAGCATTGAACAAAGTGGATAAAATGATGCTGGAAGAGAACTTTGGTTACGGACAGGTAAGCCGTGGCAACCAACATAACAGGAACTCACTCCGCTTCCTTGCTGCTGCGTATGCAGCGGATGACAAGGACCTTGCTGCAAAAGTAAACAAGGCATTAAAGAAAGACCTAGACCAGCAACAGAACTATTATGTTTCGTTGGGTGATGGTAAAATTGACAGGAAAGCTTACGACAAACTGATCAAGGAATACCTGATGCGTTACAGTATGGCACGCACAAGACAGGACCAGATATCTGCCGACCAGATGCTGGAAAACAACTTGACCAGCCTGCAGATGAAAATGGTGGATGACATACGTACCAGCTATAGCATGTTGCTTGAACTGGACGAGATGGAAAAGAACTACATCAATCCACAAAAGCCGGCAAGTCTTGAAAAGCCCGTAGATTCTGCATCTACCCCTAAGTAAGCAGTTAAATTACTGATATCGAAACATCCCGTTCAACGCAATTGCTGAACGGGATGTTTTTTTTATGCAACTTTATGTATGGAAATTAACTGGTTAATTGGTTGAGTAGTTTATTGGTAAAACATTTGTTGCAAGCAAACTTATTCTACCAAACTTGTCACCAATAAACCAATAACGAATTAACTAGTTAACCAATAAACTATTTAACCTCTTACCATGTTAGGACACCGTTTTATAAACTTCAATCCACAAGAAAATGCCAAGAGCAAGTTTGAACAGATGCTCGATATTTTCATGCAATTGCTCACCTATACCAATGGTGATGCAGGCGAAGCATTGAGCTGGATGAATGAACTGGATAATCAATACAAGTTTACCGATAAGGATTACGGAATGGGCGACTTTATACAGGACCTGAAAGACAACGGCTATTTACAGGAAAACCCGGTAGATGGCACCATGAGCATTACGGGTAAAAGTGAACAAAGCATCCGCAAAAGAAGTCTAGAAGAAATCTTTGGCAAGCTCAAGAAAACCAAACAGGGTAACCATCAAACATTTAAACATGGCCAGGGCGATGAAGTAAGTCCGGATACAAGGCCTTTTCAATTTGGCGATACATTGGAGCAGATTGATTTTACCGAAAGCATCCGTAATGCACAAATCAATCACGGTGTGGAAAGTTTCAGGATGCAGGAAGATGATCTGCAGATAAGGGAAACCGATTTCAAAACGCAGACATCTACTGTATTGATGATTGATATTTCGCACTCCATGATTTTGTATGGGGAAGACAGGATAACCCCGGCCAAAAAAGTAGCCATGGCATTGGCTGAACTGATACAGACAAAATACCCCAAAGACACATTGGATATTGTGGTATTTGGCAACGATGCTTGGACCATTGAAGTGAAGGACTTGCCTTACTTACAAGTTGGCCCTTATCACACCAACACCGTTGCGGGGCTTGAACTGGCGATGGATCTGCTACGCAGAAGAAAGAATCCGAACAAACAAATTTTCATGATCACAGATGGAAAGCCAACTTGTTTAAAAATAGGAGGCAAGTATTACAAAAACAGTTTTGGCCTTGACAGGAAAGTAGTGAACCGTTGCATTAACCTAGCGGCACAATGCAAGAAGCTCAAGATACCCATCACCACTTTCATGATTGCATCGGACCCTTACCTGCAAAGCTTTGTACAGGAATTTACCGAAATGAATAACGGTAAGGCATTTTTTGCTTCATTGGATAAATTGGGTGCGTTTATATTTAAAGATTTTGAAAGTGGGAAGAGGAAAACTGTTTACTAGAAATTGAGCAATATAATTTTACCACAAAGGCACGAAGACACAAAGTAGAAAAACTTTGTTTTTCGGTATTATAATTCAGAATAAAATATTTTGAATGTCATATATCCATTTATCGCAACGTGAAGAATGGCTTGCTAAGGAAATTGTTGATTGTGCTTATAAAGTACACAAAGAACTTGGACCCGGCCTTTTAGAAAAAGTATATGAAGCCTGTTTCTGTTATGAATTGGAGAAGCGGAACATTCTTTATAAGAGGCAACAACCAATAAAGATCATATACGACGGTAAAATTTTTGATGAAGGTTTTACTGCCGATGTATTGGTAGATGATTTAGTGATTTGCGAACTCAAATCTGTCGTAGAAGTCAATCCCGTTTGGCAAGCACAAGTTATAAGTCATCTTAAGTTAACAAAACTTAGATTGGGATTTCTGATCAACTTTAATGTTCCACTTATAAAAGATGGGATAAAACGATTTATCGTTTAATCTTTGTGTCTTCGTGTCTTGATGGTAAAATAAACAGTACCATGTTGTACAAATACTTAACGCAACAATATTTATTGGTTATAAAAAAACAAAGTATAAAATAAAAATATGGATATAAGTAAAATTGCAACACTAGGCGAACTAAAGAAAAGTGGTTACAAACCACTAAGCATTAAAGAAGAAGTAAGAAAAAACTTAATCGGTAAAATCCAATCAAAAGAAAATCCGTTTACAGGTATCATTGGTTATGAAGACACTGTTATACCTGATACGGAAAGGGCACTGCTCAGCCGTCACAATATTTTATTCTTGGGCTTGCGTGGACAGGCCAAAACAAGGATGGCCAGACAAATGGTGGAGCTGTTGGACGAATACATTCCCATTATTGCAGGTAGTGAAGTAAATGATGATCCATTAAATCCCTTAAGCAAATTTGCCAAAGACTTAATTGCAGAACATGCCGATGAAACGCCCATTAAATGGATACATAGAAGTGAACGTTATGGCGAGAAACTGGCAACACCCGATGTAAGCGTTGCCGATTTGATTGGTGATATAGACCCTATTAAAGCAGCCAATCTAAAGCTCAGTTTTGCTGATGAACGTGTGATACATTACGGCATCATTCCACGAAGCAACCGTTGCATTTTCGTGATCAACGAAATACCCGATCTGCAAGCAAGGATACAGGTTGCCCTGTTCAATATTTTGGAAGAAGGTGATATACAGATACGTGGCTTTAAACTGCGTATGCCATTGGACATATTGTTTGTGTTTACCGCTAACCCCGAAGACTACACCAATCGTGGCAGCATTGTAACGCCTTTAAAAGACAGGATACAGAGCCAGATACTGACACATTACCCCAAAGACATAGAAACATCTTTGGCCATTACCGAACAGGAAGCCGCCATTATTGATGAACAGAAAGACAAAGTTGCCGTAAGCGACCTGGTAAAACGTTTAATAGAGCAAGTTGCTTTTGAAGCAAGGAACAATGAATACGTTGACAAGAAAAGTGGTGTAAGTGCAAGGCTTACCATTGCTGCGTTTGAGAATGCAGTAAGCAGTGCAGAAAGACGTGCCATTATTCACAACGAACAAAAGACACTGGTTTGGATAAGCGATTTGATAGGGGTGATACCTTCCATTACTGGCAAGATAGAATTAGTGTATGAAGGCGAGCAAGAAGGTCCATACCAGGTTGCAGTGAATCTATTGGAGAAAAGCATCCGTACACAGTTCATCCAATATTTCCCTAATCCTGAGCAAGCAAAAAAAAGAAAGGCTACTGGCAAGAAATCAATGGAAGAAAGGGAACCCGAAAACCCATACAAGCAGATTACCCGTTGGTTTGATGCAGGCAACCATATAGACCTGTTACTTGACATGAAAGACGAAACAAAGATCCAGACACTGTACAAAGTAGATGGATTGTATGGACTGGTAAAGAAACTGTATCCCGCAGCCAACGATACGGAGAATGCTTTGTTGATGGAATTTGTATTGCATGGATTGTCATCCTATTCACTCATCAGCAAAAAAATGATTGAGGGCAGGATCGAGTTCAAAGATCTGATGGGCAGCATGATGAACCTTGGCAGCATGAATTTTGGTGCAGAGGAAGATGATGAATTTAATGAAGACGATTTTAAATAAATAAAAGCGGCGATTGAAATTTCAATCGCCGCTTTTATTTCATATAATATTCACTTCCCGCTCCAACTGTACATCAAACTTTGCTTTTACAGATTGCAGTATATCTTCACTTAAGTCATAGATTTCTTTGCCTGTTGCATGGCCATAATTCACTAGCACCAATGCCTGTTTTGCATGGCAGCCGGCATCGTTCTTCCTGAAACCTTTCCAGCCACATTGTTCTATCAACCAGCCTGCAGCCAGCTTGGTATAACCATCCTTATCGGCATAACCCGGCATGGAAGGGAACTCATCTTGCAATAATTGGAATTTGGGATTTTCAACCTTGGGATTTTTAAAGAAGCTTCCAGCATTGCCAATCTCTTTAGGGTTGGGCAGTTTGGAAGAACGTATGTTGATTACCGCTTGCGATATGTTGCGTATGGAAACCTCTTTCACCTGCATCTGCTCCAGTTCCTGTTCTATGGCCCCGTATGACGTATTGAATATTGGTTGCTTGTTGAGTTTATAAGTAACATTCAATATCACAAATTCATCTTTGTACTTTTTTTTAAAAACACTTTCACGGTAACCGAACGCACAGTCATTTAAAGAGAAGGTCACCACTTTTTTATCATGAATATGATAAGCTTCCAGTTCATGAAACACATCTTTTATCTCTACGCCATAAGCCCCGATATTCTGCATAGGGCTTGCACCTACATTGCCTGGTATCAAACTTAAATTTTCAACACCTGCATAATTCTTGTCAATGCAATGCAATACAAAGGAATGCCATTGTTCACCTGCTGCCGCTTTCACATATACATGATCCGCATCTTCCTGTACAAGTTCAATCCCTTTCAATGCATTTTTTAAAACAAGTCCATCAAAATTTTTGGTAAACAATATATTGCTGCCACCACCAAGAATTAAAGTTGGAGGTTTAAGGTTTGAAGTGTGAAGTGCAAGAAGCTCTTGCAGTTCATTTACGTTTGCAAATGGTGCAAATGATTTTGCAAATACATCAATGCCGAATGTGTTGTATGGTTTAAGTGAAATATTTTCCTGTATAAGCATGTGTATAAGTAAGTGTTTTGTTTGATGACTGGCGACTAACTGTAAAATTTTGCTACGATCTCTTGGATGCTCTCATAGCTTTTGTTGAGATAACCTGCAAGTTCCTTGCTGCCCACCCATTTTATAGCTTCAATGTCTTCGGCCGTTTGCGGTGTAAGTACCGGGTTGCCCTTTACCTGCATGGCATACCACCAGGTTTCTTTGGTTACGGTTTCGTTGATCCATTTGTCAAAATATTCATGGTAGGTTTTGCCAACCAGTTTGCCCAATATTAAATGTGTGGCACCTGTTTCTTCTTCCACTTCACGCAGGGCACAGGCTTCTATGGTTTCGCCTTCGTCCAGCTTGCCCTTGGGGAGGTCCCAATAGCCACGGCGGAAAATCATCATCAGCTCATCCTGTTCATTTGTAACCAAGCCACCTGCGGCAACAATTGTTTTCATCTGTATTTTTTATGAATGTGTACGAATGTACAAGAATTAATAAATTCAACTTTATCTTAGCGGCATGACAAACGAAAAAGCCGTTGCCGAAAAACTGCTACAGGTACAGGCAGTAAAGCTTAGCCCCGAAAAACCTTTTACATGGGCAAGTGGCTGGAAGAGCCCCATCTATTGCGATAACAGAAAGGTACTGGGTTTCCCATTTATCAGGGACTTCATAAAAAGCGAAATGTGCAATGTGGTGTTCGAAAAATTTCCTGAAGCCGAACTGCTTGCCGGCGTTGCAACAGCAGGCATTGCATGGGGTGCAATGGCAGCAGACCAATTGAAACTGCCCTATATCTATGTGCGTCCCAAACCAAAGGAACATGGCTTGGGCAACCAGATAGAAGGTGCTTACAAAGAAGCACAAAAAGTAGTGGTAATCGAAGACCTGATTTCAACAGGTAAAAGCAGCCTGCAAGTGGTAGATGTGTTGAAGGAAGCAGGTATGGAAGTTGTGGGTATGGTATCCATATTTACGTATGGTTTTGATGTTGCAGACAAGGCTTTTGCCAACGCCAATATCAGCTACCACTCACTCACCAACTATCCTACACTCATCAGTTTGGCTGTAGAAAAAGGCATTGTTTCTGCCGAAACAGAATCCCTGTTGCTTGACTGGCGGAAAGACCCAGCTACTTGGCAAGGTGTTTGATTTCAATGTCTGTTCAATAATCTAAAAGTATAGCCATGATAAAAAAAATCTTTCTGGTTGCATTTGGTGCCTTGCTATTGAATATGGCAGGTGCACAGGTCATGAGTGCAAAGTCGCAATGGGTAACCATTGTATCGGCAAACCTTAAATGCTGGGAATGCAAAGAACGTTTGGAAAAATATTTAATAGTGGAGAACAAATCCACTTTTGAAAACGGCATCCTTAAATGGACATTCAATGTTGCCCGGGGCGAAATGAAGCTATTGTACAACCCTGACAGGATAACGCCAGATGATATACGTGTTATTTTCAACAACGCAGGGTTTGATGCAGACAGCACCAAGGCCGAACCGGATGCGTATAAAAAACTGCCCCCAATTTGCAAACGTGTAGAAGATGGTGGCGGGCAAAAAAAAGGTGCACCACCTTGCCATATACAACCCAACTAAATCATGAAATGACTTTATACAAAAAATGCCTTAACAAATTTGTTGAGGCATTTTGTTTTGTATGAAGAAAACGGTCTTTAATCCACTTCAATAATAACCTTTTTGTTGCTATTGTCTTTATTGGTAATTACAATTTCGTAATGCTTGCTGCGGCTGGTGGTGGATGTTGTTTTACTTGTTTTGCTAGTTGTTACTACTTTAATTCTTGTTTCCCTTCTGTTATCGTTGCTTACGGTAGTTGTTGCGGCATCACTGTCGCTACAGTAGCTATAAGAAAATGCATTAGGCACAACTTCTGGTATATAGCCTCCAATACCAACCATTTGCGGTGGGGTGGCAGCAGACTGTTGGGCTACTGCAGATGCGGTTGCAGTTGATGATATGGCTACACCATTAACTGTGGTACCCTGCATATTTTTAAAATGCACAGGTTGCTCTTTGTTTCTTCTAAGCTGCAGCATGCCGCCCCTTATCGAATCCAGCTTTACAAAGTTTTTTGTCATGGCGGCACCGCCCATCACCATTTTAGTGGTAGTACGTTGTTCCCTGTTTGTTTCTGCAGTGCGATGGCCTGCGTTTACAGTAACCGCAGCTTCCTCATTGTCATAGTCTTTGGTTAAAACAAATTTGGGTATCTTGATATTGGAAATAAATGGAACGCCCTGCTTCTTTAATTGATTGATCAAATTGGTCAGTTCCTGTTGCACTTTCTTTGCCTCAGTTATTTTCACCCAGTCCCTTTCCTTGGCATTATAGGCAGTACGGAAGTCAGCCTTTGCCTTTTTCAAGTCTTCATTTGCTTTCTGAAAGGTTTTTGATACATCATCATAACCGTCATAAGTAAAATCGTAAGTAAAGAAGCTATTGCTTTTGGCATAGGCCGAACTGTCGGCACGCATCCTTGCAATGTCCACCGTCTGTAGTTCAACGGCTTTCATGCTTTCTGCAATATTCTTGTTCACATCCTTCCAATTGATCTCTTCCAGGTTCTTGGCTGCAATGGGTATCACTGTAGCCAGTTCCCTTTGTACCAGTTGCAGGTCCTTTGGCTGTATGCTGCTGTTCCTTACCTGCTTGGCCGCTTTTTCTATTTCGTCTTTCAGGGGCTGTTGCAAAAAGAAAACAGGGTTGAAAAAAGGATTGCTCACTTTGGCTGCCATTGGCTCCAGTATCAGTGTTTGTTTGGTTTTCAGTTTAACATTGTAGTCATTGCTAGGTGTGCTGCCCATTGGCTGAAACCAGGCAATGGAACTCAATATGCCCGTCATCAAAAACAGGGCAAGCAATTGCTGCTTATAATTAAAACGTGCATCCTTATTATCAATCATTCTTTTTACCCTGCTCAATAAATCGTTCTTGCTTTTGTTTACCGCCGTCATGGCAAATGCAGGGGCGGTTTGCAGGTAGGCAATGCGTAACAGGGCTTCTGCATACATGGATGGATTGTACTGAAACTGCAATACCCAATCATCGCAACTGTTTTCCCTTTCTTTCTTGATGGCCTTGCTGATTAGCTGCGTGAACGGATTAAAGAAAAGCACAATTTCCACAACAGACAGTATCAGGTTCAATAAATAGTCAAAGCGTTTTATATGGGCCAGTTCATGCAGCAATACGGCTTCCATTTGCTCGGCACTTAAATGGTTGATGCTTGCCAGGGGAACAAGTATGATCGGTTTCAAGAAACCAATGGTCATGGGTGTTGTAATGTGCTCGCTCAGGTAAATGCGTACTTTCTTTTTGATGCCCAACTGTTCTGCCACACGTTTCACAAAAAGTTTCCAGTCCACATCAATCTTATGAAGGCCGCTGGTGCGTATGGTTTGTGCATGTTGGTAACTGCGTATCCATTTTGCACATAGAAAAAGCAATAGCAACAAGTAAGCAACAGAAAGATAGGGAAGCAACTGCTCAGCCTTCAACATAAAATTGATCATGTTGGACCTAAAGCCTTCACCAGCCTGCGGTATAATCAATGCAAAATTGTTTTGCGATGCAAAATGCGTGCTTTCTTTGATGGCAGCGCTGCATTGCAAATAATAGAACTGGAAGGTAACTGCAAACCATACAAAACCCAGTAACTGCGATGAAGCAGCCACTTTGTATTTGTTGTTGGCATTCAGTTTAAAAATGCCGGTTACTAAAACAAACACGATCCACAATAAAGCCATTTGCCACAAACTGTTTGCGATAGCATAACCTAATGCTTGCAAAAAAGCAGAGTTAGTTAAGGCCTGCATAGTTATTGTTTTTTCAGTTGATTAAGCAGTTGCTGAATTTCGTCCAGTTCTTCTTTGGTAGCGGTATGGTTGCCCAATGCTTGCATTACCAGTTGTGTTGACGAGCCGCCAAAAAGCGAATTGATCATTTTGCCCATGAACTGTTGCTGTGTATTTTCTTTGGATACATTGGCACGGTAAATATGTGTCTTGCTGCTGTCGTCCCTTTTTACCAGCCCTTTTTCATACATGATCTGCAACAGTTTCAGCGTAGTGGTATAGCCCGAATCCTTATGCAGGCTCAACACATCATGCACTTCGCGAACGGTAGCCGTGCCTTTGTCCCACAGCACACGCAAAATTTCAACTTCACTTTCAGTGGGTTTGATTTGATTGTCTAAAGCCATTTTTACGATTTTATTCGTAGGCAATGTACGGCAATATTCGTAAACAAAAACAAAAAAATTATCCGGACGGTCATTTATAGGTTTAAAAGCTGTAAAATAGCCCTATACAATAGGGACTGGCAACATAAAAGTATTCCACAAATGTGTTGCAGCACTAATTAAGTCTTAATTTCACCGCTTTGAAAAAATTTCCATAATGGGTAAAGAGTTAGAATTTATGTTAGAAGCCATCAACCTGTCCAAGCAGGGAATGATGAACAATGATGGCGGTCCATTTGGTTGCGTTATTGTAAAGGATGGCAACATTGTTGGCCGTGGCTGGAACAAAGTTACCAGTACCAACGACCCTACAGCACATGCCGAAGTTACTGCCATACGCGATGCTTGCAAGAACCTCGGCACGTTTCAATTGGAAGGTTGCGAAGTATATACTTCCTGCGAGCCATGCCCCATGTGCATGGGGGCCATTTATTGGGCAAGACCGTCAAGGGTCTTTTATGCCAATACACGGCAGGATGCAGCAGACATTGGTTTTGACGATTCACTGATTTATGAGGAACTGACCTTGCCCTTGAACCAACGGAAAATTGCCATTGAGTGCCTGGGTAGGGACGAAGCCATGGCCGTATTTAATGCCTGGGCTGCCAAGGCCGACAAGACCGATTATTGATCCACGCTGTTTTTTATCACTATTTATATGTTAACCAATAAACTTGTTATATGAGCGAATTAATGAACCAATTGAATGAAACCGTTGCCTTTATACGCAACCGTGTACAGACCACTGCCACTACAGGCATTATACTGGGTAGCGGTTTGGGCAACCTTGCCGAAGTAATAAAGGTAGATGATGCGATACCTTATGGCGATATACCACATTTTCCGGTAAGTACCGTACAGGGGCATGGTGGCAAATTGCTTTTTGGCGAACTGGGTGGCAAAAAAGTAATCGTAATGAGTGGCCGTTTCCATTTTTATGAAGGCTACGGTGCACAGCAGGTTGTTTTTCCGGTACGTGTAATGAAGCTGTTGGGTGTTGAAACCTTATTGCTTTCCAACGCGGCGGGTGCCGTTAACCCCGCTTACGGCGTAGGCGATTTGATGATCATTAACGACCATATCAGTTTCTTTACCACCAACCCGTTAATGGGCAAGAATGAAGAAGCACTGGGTACCCGTTTTCCGGATATGAGCGAACCATATAGCAAGGAACTGATTGCTAAAGCAAAAGAAATTGCAAAGACAAACAATATCCATGTACACGAAGGTGTGTACACTGCCGTAACCGGACCCACATTCGAAACACATGCCGAGTACCGTTTAATCAAGACAGTTGGCAGCGATGTGGTTGGCATGAGCACCGTACAGGAAAACATTGCAGCCATACATTGCGGTATGAAAGTATTTGCCGTAAGTGTTGTTACCGATTTGGGCATTCGTGAAGACAATAATGTAATTACACACGAAGAAGTGTTGCAGGCTGCCAAAGAAGCAGAACCCAAACTTACCCTGTTGTTCAGCGAACTGGTTAAAACCATTTAATATAAAAGAAGATGGATACAGGAACGGAACCTTGATGAGATAAACAATCCGGTTCCTGTATCCTTCATGTCCTTTTTATCACTTCATTCACAGCTTTACAGTTATTTTGCACGCATGAATGCACCGGCAGCAGGAAAATTCTTTAAGGTACTGATGGCAGTCTTGCTGGTGCACAATTGTTTATTGGCACAAAAAACAATCACCCGCTCTACCGATGCAGGTACCACCACTACTTCCAGCGTGGCCTACGATTCGCAGGGCAGGCCCATCCGCAACCGCAGTGCCGATTCGCTGCGTACGCTACAGAAACGTGACAGGTATGCGGATTCCATTACCATCTATTACCGTTATTATGATTCCAACAGGATCAGGAATATAGACTCTAGCATTGCCGATTTTTCTACCCGGTTCCCGCAGCCTTATACCTACGTTAACCTTGGCAATTTGGGTACGGCTTCAAAGTCATTGCTGTTTAGTCCAATCATGAAATCAGGCTGGGATGCAGGTTTCCATCAATACGATATCTACAGCTTTACAGTTGAGAATACGAAATTTTACCAAACCACCAGACCATATACCGAGCTGGCCTACCTGCTGGGTGGCAAGGGCGAGCAGTACATTAACCTGAGCCATACACAGAACAAAAAGAACAATTTCAATTTCGGGTTCGATTACCGCTTCCTCAATGCCCCGGGTACTTATAAGAACCAGAACAGCAGTCATAGCAACTTACGGCTCAATGCTACTTATCAAACCCCCAATAGAAAATATGGTGCGTTTTTTATTTATATTTCCAATAAACACACTTCCTCCGAAAACGGTGGCTTGCAGGATGCCAAGAAACTAGACAGCCTTGCATTGAATGATCCTTTTGAGCTGGAAACAAGGCTGGGCGTTTCCGGTACCGTGTCCCGTAACCCGTTCAACACGGGCATTACAACAGGCAATGAGTATAAGGAAACCACTTTGTTATACCGCCATTACTACGACCTTGGCAAGAAAGATTCTATTGTTACCGACTCCGTTACCTATAAAATATTCTATCCGCGTTTACGCCTGCAGCATACATTCAGGCTCAGTAGCTACACTTACTATTTTCATGACAACAATGTTGACTCTACCCGTTACAACGACTATTTTGGTATGCGTTTCTTGACAGGTGTAAGCAACCAACTGTTCATGATGCAAGACAAGTGGACCAGCATTACCAATGAGTTTCACGTAATTACTTTCCCTGAAAAAAACAACCTCAGCCAGTTCTTAAAAGTGGGTGCTGGCGTACAGAACCTGCATGGTACTTTTGGTTCGGTAATAAAACGTGATTACAATGTGTACCTGACAGGGGAGTACAGGAACCGCACCCGTAACCAGGTGTGGGACATTGAAGCAACGGGTAATCTTTATTTAACCGGGCTCAACTCGGGCGATTACAATGCCTACATCAGCCTAAAACGCTTGCTTACCAAAAAGCTGGGCTACTTGGAACTGGGCTTCCACAATGTAAACCGCAGTCCCTCTTTCGTTTACAGCAACGAAAGCAGCTTTATGGTACAAACCACGCAGAGCTTCAAGAAAGAAAACACCACAAGGCTTTTTGCCCAATACGAAAACCCGAAAAGCAACCTGAAGCTTACAGGCGAATATTTTTTGGTAAACAATTATTCTTACTTCGACAGCTTTTTTGTGGCTAAGCAGGCAACCAGTTTATTTAACGTGCTGCATATTGGGTTGGAGAAAAAATTCAAGCTCACCAGGCACTGGAACTGGTACACCGAAGTGCATGTACAACAGGCCACAGGTGCCGCTCCCGTTCATTTGCCATTGGTGCTAACCCGCAACAGGATTGCTTTTGAGGACAATGGTAAATTCTTTGCCAACTTGTTCTTGTCCACGGGCATTGAAGTAAGATACTATACCAATTACAAGGCCGATAACTATTCGCCTTTCACGGGCCAGTTCTTTTATCAAGAAAGCTATACCACTGCAAACAGGCCCGATATCAACTTCTTCATGCATTTCCGCATCAAAAGCTTCAAGGCATTCTTGCGTTGGGAAAACCTCAATTCATCCATACCTGGCAAGGGCAAGTACAACCTCTCTTTCCCCAATTATGCCAACGCGGGCAATTGGTTGCGTTTCGGTATCTGGTGGAATTTTGTCAATTAGGTAGGGGCCTAATGCTAATAGGATACCAGTTCAAAAAATAAAAAATGTCCCTAGCATCATATTAACAAATAGCATTGTACTTTTACGCCGTCAATGAAACGTTTTACAGTAGCCATACTCGCCATTATTTACTTTACCATTAGCACCGGTATGGTAATAAATATGCATTACTGCATGGGCAAGCTGCGTTCCGTAAATGTTGATGTGCTGGCCAAGAACCTTTGTGGTTGCGGCAAAAAAGAATCCAAAGGCTGCTGCAAAACCGAACATAAACTGGTAAAGCTTGAAGACAACCACAAAGCATCCGTTGCGGACTTTACCCTGCAGCAACCTGTTTGTTTGCTTCAGGATGCATACAGCCTTATCAATACACCATTGATAAATGCAAACTGCCAGGCAGCCTATAATAATCATTCCCCACCACTGCTATCTCAACAGGATTGCTATTTGCGTAATTGCGTTTTCAGGATCTGATACCTTCCTCTTATTTGTTGCAGTTGTGTGTTACCAGCTATGGTATATACATCATCTATTGTGGCATCGTCCCCAATAATTATCGAATCATCAATGGCAACAAATACTTCAGCAAAACAATGCAGGCATGTACACCATGCATGGCCATTGTTAACTCTGACCTGTTCCATACAGAATAGGCCACATCATATCAATTATATTTCAACACTTGCTATGCCCAACGGTATGGCAAACAAAACAATCAACAATGAAAAAGCAATTATCGTTTTTATTATCCTTTGTACTTATCGTAATCGGTTCCTATGCACAAACAAAACCAGTGGCCAAAACAGAAAAGATAAAAGTTTGGGGCAACTGCGAAATGTGCAAATCAAAAATTGAAAAAGCAGCAACCGCAGCAGGTGCATCCTACGCCTTATGGAACGAGGAAGCCAAGATATTGACCGTTAAATACACAGCAGCAAAAACCACCAACCTCAAAATTCAGCAAAAAGTGGCTGCCGCCGGTTACGATACACAGGATGTTACGGCAACCGATGAAGCTTACAAGAACCTTCCGGAATGCTGCCAGTACGATAGGAAGGCAACAGAGAAAAAAGAAGAAACAAAGCCAGTAAATCAATAGCCTGAAAGTATTGGTATTATTGGGTTGTATGGTGTGGGGCTGCGGGAGGTATCTTGGCAGGCCTGCATCATACTATATGCTTATTTCATTCAATAAACTATTTTTCATGAAAAAAATATTCGGCATAATCCTGCTGCTTATAGGCATGGCAGCTCAGGCACAGTTTAAAAAAGCTACCCTGCAGGCCAGCGGCTTAACCTGCTCATTGTGCAGCAAGTCCATTTACAAATCTTTAATCGCCATTCCTTTTGTGCAGGAGGTTCAAAGCGATATCAAAAATGCATCGTACAATATTACGTTTAAAGATGGCAGCAATGTGGACTTTGATGCATTGAAGAAAGCAGTTACCAGTGCGGGTTTCTCCGTAGCCATGCTACAGGTGAACATGAACTTTGACAGCACGGCCATAAAAAACGATACGCATATAGAACTGGCTGGCAAAACATTCCATTTCTTAAATGTGCAGCCGCAAATATTGCAGGGCGAAAAGACCATAACAATTGTTGACAAGAATTTTGTTACCAATAAAGAGTATAAAAAATACAGCAAGCTAACAACCATGAAATGCTACGAAACCGGTATCATGGAAAGCTGTTGCTCCAAAAAGAACGGCACTGTGGGTAAGCGTATCTATCATGTAACCATTGGTTGATAAATACGTTTGCCATAAACACAGGTTGATTATCTTGTTGACACAATTAATTAAAAATGAAAATAAAATTGCTCTTCTTGGGCTTGGTGCTTTTGACTGCTGTTGCAACATGGGCACAACCGCCTATTGGCAGCTCTCCTGATATCAGTTTAAAAGATGTAAACGGAAATATAGTAACGCTCTCCTCATTAAAAGGCAAAGTGGTAGTCATAGATTTTTGGGCAAGCTGGTGCGGGCCTTGCAGGTTGGCAAACAGGAAACTGAAAAAAATATACGATAAGTATAAAGAGAAAGGATTGGAAATCTATAGCATATCATGCGACTATACACAGGAACCCTGGAAAAATGCCATTAAAGCAGACAAGATAAATTGGCTGCAGGTTTTTGATGAAGGCGGTTCCGTAGGCAATAAATGGCATATAGCCTATTTGCCTTTTACGTTTCTGTTGGACAAAACAGGAAAAATTGTAGCAGCAGATATAGAGGCCAGGCAACTGGAAGGGATGATAAAGGAGCTATTATGAACCGTTATGTAGTATTGATTGTCTTTTTTTTGATTGCCCAAAAAATAAACGCACAAGAGCTGTTCGTTTATACGGAGCCCGCCAGTAACATGCCCGCAAAGTCAATAGGCGCAAGGCTTACCAATACCTGGATGAGAGAAAGTGGTACTGGCAAAACCAATTATCATTTATTGCCCGAAGTGATGCTTGGTATTAATAAGCAGTGGATGTTTCATGCAGAAGGCTTTATAAGCAACCGCAACGGCAACCTGTCTGCCGAAGGCGTGGGCTTTTATACCAAGTACCGCTTCCTGAGTGTGGACAATGTGCATAGCCATTTTAGGATGGCAGGTTTTGCACGTTACAGCATCAACAATAGCGACATACACCAGGAAGAAATTGAAACCAATGCACACAACAGTGGTTACGAACTGGGTGCTATTGCTACACAGTTGTTAAACAAAGTTGCATTGTCCGCTTCCGTTAGCTATGAAAAAGCGGTTGACAATGGTAATGATAATAAGTTTCCTATTGGTCAGTCCAATCGTGCAGTTAATTATACTTTGTCTGTAGGTAAGCTTATGCTGCCCAAAGCATATAGAAATTACAACCAGTTAAACTTGAACCTGATGGTGGAACTGTTGGGACAGACTTTGGGCAATGGCAAATCGTTCCTGGATATGGCACCCGCTGCACAGTTGATTATAAACAGCCAGGCAAGAATTGATTTCAGTTACCGGAAACAGTTATACAGCGATGTATTGCGTACCGCCCCCAATGGCTTTTTGTTGCGGCTGGAGTACACATTCTTTAATGTATGGAAATAAATAGAAAGGGTAGGCTTGTGGCTTACCCTTTCTTTATCAAGACAAGAAATTAATTGGATTATACCTTGCTATAGCATCAAGCTCGGTTTCGCTTAAAGCTGCTTGCAAATAGGCCAGCATTTCCTTTTCGCTTTTATGGTTACGTACCACATAGAAATCGGTACCAAACAATACCCGCTGTTGCAGCACGGGGTGTTGTAATGTCTGCTTCAACAAAGGGAAGATAGCGGGTTCATGTACTATATAACTGATATCCGCATACAGGTTGGGATACTGCAACATCATGCTGCGTATAATGGTGTACCAATCCACGTTTTTCCAAACCTGTTCCAGCGTAAACATAGAGTTGTCAATGCCGCCTTCTTTAATAAAAACAATGCCTTGGTTGGGTTTACGCATCAATTGATTGGCAAAGTTATCGCGGTCGTTTTCAAAAAATTTCTGCCACTCATCGTCCCCACCAAAATGCCCAAAGCAAAGTTTTAAATGCGATAGGTTATGCTGCAATGGGGTGTCATCGTTTGTATAGCCAAATAGCTCTTGTACGGCTTTGCCTGTGTTTTTAATAATGGTACGCAACAGTTTTTCTTCTGTTAGGCACAGGTAATTCAACGGGTGGGTAAAATTGTTGATGAAGTCCACATTTTTTAGCTCAGGCAAAAGCATGGGCTCCAAAACCCTATTGCCGGCAGACTGCTTGAATACCGGGTGATAATCCCAGTCTTTTGTTTTTGTGCCCCTGTAAAAAATAGTGCCCCGTATGGCATGTGTAAGTATGGGTATATGATTATCTGCTGCATACTTCCACAACGGCAGCAATGTTTCATCAAAAGGGTAGTAGCCTAAGGCCGGGTATATTTTAAAGCCACTGAATTTTTCTTTCTCCAGGTAATCCTTAATAAAACAGTCATTCAGCTCTACTGTGCCTGGTGTGTTGCTTTTCCAGTCAAAGAATACTTGTTTGCCAACAGTTTTTCTTCTTGGGTCAACAAATATAAAAGGGTAAACACAGTCCTTATACTTCTTGTTGCGTTTAATGGCTGCCAATTCCTTCATTTGCGTTTCATAGTTACCAGCAGCGGATGTAGGGCCGGCATCCATAAATTCCATATCCATAGGCAATAGCACAAAGCCCGTACCCGTTGGGTATTGGTCCTTTAATTTGATGAAGATCCTTGCCTGTTGTTTATAATAGGCAAACCGCCCAATGTTGATGTACCGGGCCATGAACTGCAATGTCTTTTCATTGGGCAGTATGCTTAAAAAGCTCCACATTTTCTTTACCAGGAACAGCAGCATCTTTCTTCCCCATGCTATAAAGAAAATAGTAAACAGAACAATGGCCAGCTTCACTATAAAACAATGTGGCAGCCATAGCAAGTGCCTTTCCTTTAACCAGATAACCACTCCCGAAATGGCATCCCTTGTTTGAGGATCTGGTTTTATGAAAAGATGTGTAAGCCAATTAAAAACATACACAATGGCATGATAGGAAATAACAAAATTGATGAGTGTAACAACAAACTTTATGATAGTATGCCGTAAAAGAAAGGAACGGTACCGGTAAACAATAAGCTGCAACTGCCTGCACCACCACTGGTACTTCCATTGTGTGGGGCTTGATTTGCCCAGGTACCACCATCTGCACAACTTAAGTATAAACGGTATGGTAAGCCACTTATAAAATGGGTAAGGCAAAAAGGTCTTGGCCAGATAAGGCGGAATATTCTCACCAATAAAAATATGCGTATGGCAATTGATGATTGGCGGCTTAGTGTTGGTTGGTAAACTCATAATGAAGATATGGTTTATGTAAGGTAATGCTTTTGGTTAAGCAATGCCAGATGCATTTGGCTGCAATAAACCTAGTAAGAAAACCCGGAAAGGCATAGCGTAGAAGTACGGAAAAAAGAGCCATTGCTTATTGATGTTACTGTCAACAAACAATGGCTCTTTTATACATATTGCTGTAAATGGAAAAATTATTTGTGCCAGGTAATCTTGTCGGCTAATGCAATTTTTCTTTGACCAGTAATTTTTTCGTCGGCATAACCCAGGAACAGGAAGCCCAAAATATCATCATCTTCACTTAGTTGAAAATGCTGTTTCATGGCTGTGTGCAATACCATGCCACCTGTGCTCCAAAGCGTAGCAATATCCAGGGCAGTTGCACCCAACAATATGTTTTGGATGGCACAGGATACCGCAGCAGTTTCTTCCATTACAGGTATTTTACCATTGCTGCGTTTCATGATGCATACAATAATATGAGAAGCCTTGGCACCATTGGCTATAATGCCGTCATACTTGCCCTGCATGAACTTTTCTTCACTCGTATTTGCTTTGTACAAATCGGCATGCAGCTTACTGAACGCCGCAACTTTATCGCCTGCAAAAACCACAAAACGCCAAGGTTCGGAATAGGTATGTGTAGGGGCCCAATCGGCCAACTGCAACAACTGCTCAATTTGCTCATCGGGTATTTTTGCACCATTCATCAATGCTGGCTTGGTGCTTCTTCTTTGCTCTATGATACTGGAAAGGACGGAAAAATTATTGCTCATATTTTTTATTATGCAGCAAAGAAAACATATACCGCTATAGTGTGTTTACGGTTAAGGATAAATCATGTAAGGGCAATAAAATAAGACTGGGGTTAATGTCTTGTGTTCTGGTCTTCCTGTGGCTTATATTGTATCATTACCTTGGCATTACGCTGCTCGTCAGAAGTCAGGAAAACACTGTAACGTTTCTTGCCCGCAGTAACCGTCATTAAAGAAGTATTGGGTGGTATCTCGCCAAGGTTGTCTGCAACCATTATAAATTCATGTGTAGGGTGCTCCGCATCCACTTTTATTTTCACTACCAAAGGCGTACCGCTCAGCCTGCCATGCGGAATTACCAGGTCGCCATTATGGTACACCGAAATGGTATCATTGTCAATTTCACCGTTATCATACAATGCCACTTCTATTTCGCCTTCATCAACATACAAGGTCTTAACCAGGTTATTGGTACGTTCCGTCAATTCCTTCGCCAATGGCTTGGCTGGTGGGGGCACCATATTGTTTCCGGTTACATGATCTGTTTTGCTTTCTTCGGTACTTTCAGTAGTCTCTGTTTTGATCCTGTTTCCGTCCTTCTGTTTTTTGGGTACCAACGCATCCTCCGCACCCGGTTTGTATTTTGTCTTGGGGACTATTGCCGTATTTTTTTTACCAGTATTGTTATCCTGTTTCTTAGGTACAACCGGACTAAGTGGGCTAATCAAATTCTTCCTTACAGTGCCGTTTTCTGGTTTTGCAGGGGTAGGGGTGGATGGCTTCTTCAAAAAATCCTCTTTCTCAAAATCGCTTTCCGGCACTTTTTCAAGGTACACTGTACCGCTGCCGCAATCCTCCTTATTCTTCATGTTAGTGCTTGTAAATGTGCCGGTTAATGTTTCCTTATTGCCAACCTTCGCATACTCAAGGTTACAGGTCATCATGCACGGCTCGCTAAAATCCTCAATTTTCAGCTCAAGCATTTTCAGTTCCTTAATCAATACATTATTGGTACCCTTGGTATAAATGCCCTGCAGCGAAGTCTTGCCATAAAATACCGTAGTCTTATACGAATAGGTAACGCCCTGCAAAGCATTGTTCACCAACTGGTTCAGTTGAATCTCGTACTTATAGCGGTCCTGGATGGTAATGCCATATAAGGCACTGTACTGTTTCTGTACAAAACTGCCCCTCCATATACCGGTAAGTTTCTGGGCACTGGCAAACGAACAGAACAGTAAAAGAATGAGGGTACATTTCAATCTCATAGGGCAAATCTACAAACGCAATTTAATGTAACCTATCAAAGAAGCGTTAAGGTTTTTTTGGTGGGCTGCATTTATTACATTTGCCATCCTAATAAAAATAGATTAGCGAAGAATTGAGTATGATCAACATTAGTTTTCCGGATGGAGCAGTAAGGCAATACGAAAGTGGCGTAACTGCATTAGATGTGGCCAAATCCATCAGCGAAGGATTGGCCCGTAAAGTTTTAGCAGCAAATGTGAATGGCGAGGTATGGGATGCAACACGCCCCATAACGGGCGATGCAGCATTGAAACTGGTTACCTGGGACGATACGGATGGCAAATCGACCTTTTGGCACTCTTCTGCACACTTGATGGCAGAGGCGGTGGAAAGCAAGTTCCCCGGAGCAAAATTCTGGGTAGGACCTGCTATTGACAAAGGCTTTTATTACGATATTGATTTGGGCGACAATAAGCTGACCGAAGAGGACCTGCTTGGTTTGGAAAAGAAGATGAATGAGCTGGCTAACCAGAAAAACAGTTTCGTCCGTACCGAAAAATCAAAGGCTGATGCTGTTGCCTATTTCTCCGAAAAAGGCGATGAATACAAACTTGACCTGTTGCAGAACCTGGAAGATGGCAACATTACTTTCTATACGCAGGGCGGCTTTACCGACCTGTGCCGTGGCCCGCATATACCCAATACTGGTTTCATAAAAGCCATTAAGTTAATGAGCATTGCGGGTGCTTACTGGAAAGGTGATGAGAAGAATAAGCAGCTTACAAGGATTTACGGTGTTACTTTCCCCAACCAGAAAGAGCTGGACGAATACCTGGCCATGCTGGAAGAAGCCAAGAAACGTGACCACCGCAAACTGGGTAAGGAACTTGGCATTTATACCATGAACGATGACATTGGAGCAGGCTTGGTGTTATGGATGCCCAATGGTACCGTTATTATTGAAGAGTTGGAAAAACTGGCAAAGGAAACGGAAGAAGATGCAGGCTACAAACGTGTGGTAACGCCACATATAGCCAAAGAAAACCTGTACCTAACAAGCGGACACTTGCCTTACTATGCAGATAGTATGTTTCCACCAATGGAAATGGATGGCGAGAAGTATTACCTAAAGGCAATGAACTGCCCGCATCACCATAAAATATTTGATGCAGAACTGAAAAGCTACCGCGACCTTCCTTACCGTTTGGCCGAATATGGTACCTGCTACCGTTACGAGCAAAGTGGTGAGCTGTTTGGGTTAATGCGTGTACGTTGCCTGCACATGAACGATGCACACATCTATTGCAGCAAGGAGCAGTTTGCCCAGGAGTTCAAAGCGGTAAACGATATGTACCTTAAATATTTTAAGATATTTGGTATCGAGAAATACGTAATGCGTTTGAGCCTGCACGATCCCGAAAAACTTGGTCAGAAATATGTGAACGAACCAGAACTTTGGCTGGAAACCGAGGCATTGGTTAGAAACGTATTGATTGAAACAGGTGTGCCTTTTGTGGAAGTAAAAGGTGAAGGTGCATTTTATGGCCCTAAAATAGACGTACAGATTTGGAGTGCAATTGGCAGGGAATTTACGCTTGCAACCAATCAGGTTGACTTTGCACAGTCACGCAGCTTCAAATTGTCGTTTACCAATAAGGACAACGAGCCGGAAATTCCATTGATCATACATCGTGCACCTTTGGGTACGCATGAACGTTTTATTGGCTTTTTACTGGAACACTATGCTGGTAAATTCCCCGTTTGGTTGGCTCCGCAACAAGTAAGGATATTGCCTATCAGCGACAAGTTCATGGATTATGCACATGAAGTGAAAGCCAAGCTGCGTAAGCATCGTGTAAGGGTAGAGATAGACGAGCGTCAGGAAAAGATAGGCAAAAAGATCCGTGAGGCAGAACTGGACCGTGTACCTTATATGCTGGTAATTGGCGAAAAAGAAGCAAACGAAGGCAAGCTTTCGCTACGCAGGCAGGGCAAGGGCGACCTGGGCCAGCAAACAGTGGACGAATTCGTGAATTTGATTGTGGACGAAATAGTAAACCGTAAATCGGGAGAATAATATTATTTTTACTACATGACAGGTACACAGACCTTGAAGATTTACGAAATTTTACACCGGCATTTTAAAAACGAAGCCGATGCAAAAAACGTTGTTCAGGAACTTGAAACCGTCATAGACAATAAATTTATAGATAAAAAAGAATCATTGGCAACAAAAGAAGACATATCATTGATAAGGCAAGATGTATTGAAATTTCAGGTAGATGTTGAAAAAAGGTTTAATCAAACAATTGTCTGGATTGCGAGTACAGGTATTGCCATTGTAGGATTGATAGTCGCATTTATAAAACTTAAATAGAAAATTTTTAACCAAATAAGTATTAATGGCATTTCCACCAAGGCCCGGCGGGGGCAGATTTAACCCAAGGTTTCAAAGGCAGCAAGAGCCAGAACATCGTATCAACGAAAGGATCCGCGTACCGCAAGTACGTTTAGTAGGCGACAATGTAACAGTAGGTGTTTACCCAACACAAGAAGCATTGCGTATTGCACAGGACCTGGAACTGGATTTAGTAGAGATTTCACCACAAGCAGATCCGCCTGTATGTAAGGCGATAGATTATAAAAAATTCCTTTACGAAAAAAAGCGTAAAGAAAAGGAAATGAAAGCCAATGCCAAGCAAAGCGAGGTAAAGGAAGTTCGTTTTACACCAGGCACCGACGACCATGATTTTGACTTTAAGGCAAAACATGCAGAAGGTTTTTTAAAGGATGGCAACAAAGTAAAAGCCTATGTGCAATTTAAAGGTCGTGCTATCATGTTCAAGGAAAGGGGAGAATTGGTACTACTGAAATTTGCTGAACGGTTGGCAGAAGTTGGGCAACCAGAAGCCCTGCCAAAATTGGAAGGCAAGCGTATGTTCCTGATGCTTACACCTAAAACAGGCAAGAAGAAAAAAGAGGAAAAAACTCCTTAATACAAAAAAGGTTTCAAATAGTTGAAGCCTTTTTTATTTGTATCACAAAATGTAATGGTCATTTTCGTACTCCTTTGGTTTGCAGAAATTGTTTTTGGGAACAAAGTCTGTTTGTTTTGTAGTAATGGCAATAACGCCATAAAATGCCCGTGAACCATACAGGGCAGTAGCTTTGGCATCTTTGAATATCTCTATCTTCTCAATCAATTTAACTTCAAGGGTATTCATTAAATGTGCAGCAAGCGAATCGTCTACAGGCTTCCCATTAATAACATACAAAGGCTGATTGCTGGAAGGCAAAGTGGAAACACAATGGAGCCTTACTGTAATGGGTGCAGTTGTATCGGCATTGTTTGCCCTTGCTGCAAAGCCACAAAACACAAACGATAAAAATAAAATTGCTTTCATGTCTTAAAAATAAAGCAAAATATTTAATCAGTCATTAGTTGAGTGAATGGCTTATTAAAGGCCGGATAAATATATCATATACAATCAGCTTCAACAATGATCTGACAAACCAGTATTGATATTGTACCATCTGGCAGGTAGTCCTTCAAATTGGGTTGCTACTACATTAACAAGCCCTTCTTGCTTTCTGGCATGATGATTGAAAAACCATCCGTTAAACAAATTAACCTTTATGAAAAAGCTATTTTTTTCAACGCTCTTATTATCACTATTTGTTGTATCGGCCCATGCCCAAGGTTTTAGGTTGGGTGTAAAGGCAGGTGGTAACCTTACCAAAATTCAGGGACAGTCCTTTAACGACGGTTTCAAATTAGGCTACCAGGCAGGTGCCTTTATGGAATTGGATTTCAGCAAGACACTGGGCATACAGCCAGAGGTATTGTTTGGTCAAACACAAACCACCACTACTACTTTCAACGGCAACCTTTCGCCCAATACCGATGCAAAACTTAATTACCTGTCCATTCCGCTTTTGTTAAGGATCAATGCAGGCAAGTTGCTTACTTTCCATGTTGGGCCACAATATGGTATCCTGTTAAACAATAGCAACACACTGTTGGCAAATGGTAAAGAGGCTTTTAAAAATGGCGATTTCTCCATGATTGGCGGTTTGCAACTGAACCTGAAAACACTCCGCATTTATGGACGTTACAATATCGGCCTGTCCAATATCAACGACATCGACAACAAAGAATCCTGGAAAAGTCAACAAATACAATTAGGCATCGGTCTTAAAATTATTTAATTTTTAGATGGTTGTTTCTTGATAAAGGCTGTACCGCATTTCCGGTACAGCCTTTTTTATGCCGTAAAATCGGCTTCCGAGAACCAGGTAATGCCTGTTTGCCAAAATTCTGCTATGGCAATACCCTGATATGTCAATTTGTACAAAATGAAAGTTCAATATGGTAGATGGCACTAATATTGACTTATTTTGCATCCCTTCTAAATATTTTTTTCCAAAGTGTAAGGTGACAAACTGACTTTACGAAAATGAAGCGTATGAGTAACAAACAGAATTTCTTTTTAAGCGACGACGAATCGGATTTCATGCCCATAATTCCCATAAGCGAAAACGATAGCGAACAAGATAAAAACTTAGTGGTGCCAGAAGCATTGCCCATTTTGCCATTACGCAATACCGTTCTATTTCCCGGTGTTGTGTTACCCATTACCGTTGGCAGGGACAAAAGCATCAAAGCTGTAAACGATGCCTACAAAGGCGACAAATTGATTGGGGTGCTGGCACAAAAAGACAGCAATATAGAAGACCCAGAAGTAACGGATTTATGCAGCATTGGTACCGTTGCCAAAATTGTGAAGCTGATAAAAATGCCCGATGGCGGAACCACCATTATTATACAGGGCAAGAAGCGTTTTGAACTGTTGAACATTGTGAGTGTTGATCCCTATTTTAAAGGTAACATTAAAGTGCTGGACGAGGAAGAAAAGCCACAGAGCGAAAACTTTGATGCGTATGTTTCTTCCATTAAAGACCTGGCAACACAGATTATTCAATTGTCGCCCAACCTGCCAACAGAGGCTTCCATTATTTTAAAGAATATCGAGAACCCTGCATTCCTCATCAATTTTGTAAGCAGCAACCAGAATACCGACCTAACCGAAAAGCAGGCACTACTTGAGATAAACGATATTACCGCAAGGGCCGAAAGGTTGATTCAATTGCTGCAACGGGAACTGCAGTTTGCCGAGTTGAAAGACAAGGTAACCAATAAGACACGTACCGAGATTGATAAGCAGCAGCGTGAATATTTTCTTCAGCAACAAATGAAGAGCATTAAAGACGAGTTGGGCGGCGATAGCAACGAGCGTGAAATTGCTGAAATGAAGAAAAAAGGCGAAGCCAAAAAATGGCCAGAAGCCGCAAAAACGCTGTTCAACAACAGCATTGCAAAACTGGAAAGGATGCATCCCAGCACACCGGATTATTCCGTTGTGTACAACCATTGCGACCTGATGCTGGACCTGCCTTGGGAAGAATACACGCCCGATAATTACGACTTGAAGAATGCCAAAAAAGTGCTGGATATAGACCACTATGGAATGGTCAAAATAAAGAACCGCATTCTGGAATACCTGGCCGTATTGAAATTAAAGGGCGACATGAAAAGCCCCATACTTTGTTTCGTGGGCCCTCCGGGTATCGGTAAAACATCATTGGGCAAAAGCATAGCCCATGCTGTTGGGCGTAAATATGCAAGGGTGAGTTTTGGTGGCCTGCATGACGAAAGTGAGATACGTGGCCACCGTAAAACCTATATTGGTGCCATGCCCGGCAGGATCTTGCAAAACATACGCAAGGTAAAATCATCCAACCCCGTAATGATACTGGACGAGATTGACAAAGTAGGAAGCGACCATAGGGGCGACCCATCATCTGCCTTGCTGGAAGTATTGGACCCCGAACAGAACAATACATTTTACGACAACTACCTGGAGCTTGAGTATGACTTGAGCAAAGTACTCTTTATTGCCACTGCCAACAACATACAGAATATACAACCGGCATTAAGGGACAGGCTGGAAATAATAGACCTGAGTGGTTATGCTGTTGAAGAGAAAATTGAGATAGCCAAACGCCACCTTGTACCCAAACAGCAAGAAGCACATGGCTTAAAGAAAGTGAACCTGAAAATGGCCGACAAAGTGCTGGAAAAAGTAATAGAAAGCTATACCCGCGAAAGTGGCGTGCGTGAACTGGACAGGCAACTGGCCAGCATTATGCGGTTTGAAGCAAAGGAATATGCCACCAAGGGAAAAGTAAAGCCAACCATAACAAGTCCAGATATTGAAAAGATACTAGGCCTGCCACGTTACAGCAACGACATGTACAAAACAGTAAACATGCCGGGCGTTACAGTAGGGCTTGCATGGACCTATGTAGGTGGCGATATACTTTTTATTGAAACGGTACTAAGCGAAGGCAAAGGCGAACTGAAACTGACAGGTAACCTGGGCAATGTGATGAAAGAAAGTGCCATAATTGCATTAACTTACTTACAGGCCAATGCAAAGAAGAACAATATTGATGCAGACCTCTTCAACAAGAAAACCATACATATACACGTACCCGAAGGCTCAACACCTAAAGATGGACCAAGTGCAGGCATAACCATGCTTACCTCATTGGCATCGGCCTTTACAGGCAGGAAAGTGAAACCTTACCTGGCCATGACTGGCGAAGCCACTTTGCGTGGACAGGTACTGCCCGTTGGCGGCATCAAAGAAAAAGTACTGGCAGCAAAACGTGCCGGGTTAAAAGAGATTATTATGTGCTGGCAAAATGAAAAGGATGTAAAGGAAATTGATAGCAATTTTATTAAAGGCATACAGTTTCACTATGTAAAAACAATGCAACAGGTGCTGGATATTGCTTTGGTATAAGCATGGATTGATTAAATGAAGAAGCTCCCCATAAAACAGAGAGCTTCTTGTTTTATAGACTAATTGGTCCTTCGTTTATTGAAAAAGGTCTAAAGCACGCCTGTTTATATATGCCGATTAACCTTTTTGATGGTTTGTTTTGCAAACTTGGCTTATTTTTACGAGGCTACTCGTTTTGCTATTGTTGAATAATCTACCTGGTAATGAACAAATTGCTATCTACCATTATCGGCTCAATGCTCATGCTGTGGTGCACTGTGTGCAACGCACAGGACTATGCATTAGACAATACCTTAAATGGGCAAACCATCACAACCTGCGCTGGCAATTTCTACGACTCCGATCCAAATGGCAACTATGGGGCATCGCAAAACTATAGCGTAACTTTTTGTTCGGGCACAGTAGGTAAAGTGATGCATTTCGATTTCCAGGAATTGGTTATAGCCGCTGGCGATACCCTGTTTGCTTACGATGGCATTGGTACAAATGCCCATTGCATTGATACTTTTACAAATGTAAACCGCGGCCCTGGCGAAGTGGGCGTAATCGCCACCGATACCAACAACACTGGTTGCATTACTTTCAGGTTCAAGTCAAACGCCACCACTCAGGCTTCTGGTTGGGAAGCTGCCATTTCCTGCGGCTATCAATGCAAGCAACCCATTACAGGCTCCATCAGTACAAACCCTGCACAATCTGGTGGCTACACCGATATCTGCCTAACGCCCGATGACAAAGTGGTGTTCAATCTGGCCACTGTATATGCAGCCAATGGTTTGATCTATAACCAGAAAGACAACACGTCAAAATTCCATTGGTTTTTTGGCGATGGAAAGGACACATTAGGTGTGGACATTGCCTCCGTAAGCCATACCTATACACAGGTAGGCGGATACGATGTAAAAGTTTCCGTAACGGACTCCAACGGCTGCATCAACAGCCTGCCCATAACCATAAAAGTAAGAACAGGTATTAAGCCTGTGTACAATATACAGGTACTGCCAACACTCTGCGTAGGCGATACAGCAAGGATCACTCCCGGCGGAGCAACAGGTTCAAGCTCCGGCGGTTTTGCATTGCCACAACAGGCATCATTTGTACACTTGCCTGTATCCAGCGACTCCCTGTTTTTGCCCGATGCCCCAAGCAACTCAACAGCCGGCGTTTACTCAACAAGCATATTGATTGACCAGTTTGCTGCAGGGCAAACACTTACCAATATCAATATGCTAAAAGGGATATTCATGAATATGGAACATTCCTATCTGGGAGATATTGATATTTCGATCACAGCCCCAAACGGCAAAAAAGTGATACTGAAAACAGGGCCCGGTGCAGAAGACTGCTTCCTGGGCGAACCGGTTGATGGCAACCTGCACACAGCAAACGACAACCATGCATTGGACAATATCCGTGGCAATGGCTACGATTACTGGTTCAACGCATCGCCACAATTCGGTACCATGGTATCCGAAGCAAACTCGCACCTGTACTCTTATGTTGACAATGCAGGGCAGGATGTGATAGACCATGCATACCTTCCATCGGGCAGCTACACCTCCTCGCAAAGTTTGAATGCACTTGTAGGAACGCCGTTGAATGGTACCTGGACATTACAGATTACCGATTACCAAAAGCAGGACAATGGTTACCTATTTAACTGGCACCTGGATTTTGATGCCTCACTATACCCCAATGTGGAAACTTATACGGTTGGTATAACCAGCCAAAACTGGGTAACGCCAACAGAAGGGCTCATAAGTGTAAACGGTACAGTGGCCACCATTGCACCTACTGTTGTAAAGAACTACGATTTTGTATACAGAGTGGTGGATGATTTTGGATGCCACTACGATACCACTATCTCCATTGAACTGAAACCCTTACCTACAAAACCGGACCTTGGTCCTGATGTTGCACTGTGCACAGGGCAAACCAATATACTGCTGATTGTATCCAACTTCGACCCCATCAATAATTACAATTGGAGTAATGGCGACAATGGCCAGTACTCAAATGTGGGCACACCAGGAACCTATTTCGTTACATCCAAAAGTTTGTACGGCTGTGCCAGCAAGGATACCATTGTTGTTGGGCAAACAACGAATGTAACCGCTTCATTGGGACTGGATACATTCTATTGTGCATCCAACCCCAATGTGTTAAAGCCCGTTGTAAGCAGCAACATCACTACTTATTTATGGAACAACGGATCCACGGCAGATACATTAAAAACAATAGGTCCTGGAACCTATACCGTTAAGGCAAGTACTGCAAACGGCTGCAACACTACGGCAACCATTAACCTTACGGACAACCCGGTTAATGCCTATGCAATGCCATCCGATACGGTTATTTGCGATAAGAGCAGTTTCTTTATTACACTTAACCCGCCGGCAAGCACAAGCATCACATGGAACGATGGTGTGTTGGGAAATACCCGGCTGATTACTGCCCCCAACAACTACACTACAATTGCCAACAATATTGGCTGCCTTAAAAAGAACAACTACAATGTAACAACCAAGCCGTTGCCGGTAATCAACTTGGGTAACGATTCCACCATTTGCAACCTACGAACTTACCTGATGCGTGTAAGCTATCCCGGTGCCACTTATTTATGGAACGACAACTCAACCGATTCATTCATGCTGGTAAAGAATCCCGGCACTTACTGGGTAGAGGCATTGTTAAACCAATGCACCTATCGTGACAGTGTGGATATCCAATACAAAAAATGCGATTGCGAAACGGTAGTGCCCAATGCTTTTTCGCCCAATGGCGATGGCATAAACGACCTGTTCAAGGCCGATATGAAATGTGTGCCACTTTCCTATCACTTAAGTGTGTTTAACCGCTGGGGGCAAGAAGTGTTTGCTACCAAAGACTATACAACAGGTTGGGACGGCAGGCGTAACGGAACACCATTACCAGTGGGTACCTACTATTATATCATCACCTACTACAATGTAGGCCTGCAGGTAAACGAACGCTTTAATGGCAGCATCACCTTATTGCGTTAATGCACAAATGCAAGGCATAAAAAATCTGCCCACAGTTCATTGCAAAGCGGTTATTTTTATCAAAATTTTTCTTTCTTGAAAACGATTTTATCCGAGCAGCAAATTGCATTGACCGTAAAACGATTGGCACACCAAGTGCTGGAAAATCACCTGCAACTAAAAGATACCGTAATCATTGGCATACAGCCACGGGGCGTTTTTTTGAGTGATAAAATTGTGGATGAATTAAAGCAGATCGTGCCGCCTTCATCTGTACAATACGGTAAGCTGGACATCACTTTTTACAGGGATGATATCCGCAAAGAACTACATGTTGCCAACAAAACAGAAATTCCCTTCAGCATAGAAAATAAAAATGTGGTGCTTGTAGACGATGTCTTATGGACAGGAAGAACCATACGTTCGGCACTGGATGCCCTGCTCGATTTTGGCAGGCCAGCAAAAGTGGAATTATGTGTTTTGATTGATAGAAGGTTCAGCCGCGAATTTCCCATACAACCGGATTATGTAGGTAGGGCAATTGATACCATCGTATCGCAAAAAGTAAAAGTGTTCTGGCAGGAGCGTGATGATAAAGAATGTGTCGATTTGATTTAAGGATAGCTAATTAAACTTTAAACTGGAAACATGAAACTTGTAACTTTCTATTAACTTCGCTTTTTAATGAAACTATCTACCAAACACCTACTTGGTATCAAAGACCTCACAAAAGAGGACATACAACTCATTCTATCCACTGCTTCCAATTTTAAAGATGTTCTGCAAAGGCCCGTCAAGAAAGTGCCATCATTACGGGATGTGACCATTGTGAACCTCTTCTATGAAAACTCCACCCGTACAAGGATATCTTTTGAACTGGCAGAAAAAAGGCTCAGTGCAGATACCATCAACTTTACGGCAAGTGGCAGCAGTGCAGCCAAGGGAGAAACCTTACTGGACACCGTGAATAATATCCTCAGCATGAAAGTGGATATGGTGGTAATGCGGCACAGTGCAAGCGGGGCACCGCATTTTTTGGCAAAACATATTCCTGCAGCAATTGTAAACGCAGGCGATGGTATCAACGAACACCCCACACAGGCCCTGCTGGATGCATTCAGTATGCAGGAGAAATTCGGCAGCCTCGAAGGATTGAAAGTGGCCATCATTGGCGACATCATGCATAGCCGTGTGGCATTGAGCAATATTTACCTGCTGAAAAAAATGGGGGCCGAAATAATTGTTGCAGGTCCGCCCACACTCATACCAAAATACATAACAGAAGCACTGGGCGTAAAAGTTGAATACAACTTAAAGAAAGCCCTTCAATGGTGCGATGTAGCAAACGTACTGCGTATACAACTGGAAAGGCAGAACCAGCCATTGTTCTCCTCCTTGCGGGAATACAATCTCAGCTACGGCGTAAGCCGCAAACTGCTCGAAAGCCTAGGCAAAGAAATTACCATTATGCACCCCGGCCCAATAAACAGGGGTGTGGAACTGGATAGTGATGTGGCCGATGGACCATACTCCATTGTGCTCAACCAGGTTGAAAACGGTGTTGCCGTACGCATGGCAGCCTTATATTTGTTAAGTCCACAAACAACATAAAATTATGCAACGCATCTGCTTGTTTCCCGGAACCTTCGACCCCGTTACTTTAGGCCATACAGATATCATTAACCGTGCATTGCCATTGTTCGATAGGATTGTGGTAGGCATCGGCGTCAACTCTTCCAAAAGTCCCATGTTCAGTGCAGAGCAACGCATGCAATGGTTCCAGGAAATCTATAAGGATGAACCCAAAGTGGAGAGCGTAACTTTTGAAGGTCTTACGGTTGACTATTGCAAGACAATTGGTGCAAAATTCATCCTGCGTGGCATACGCTTCGTGAGTGATTTTGAATATGAAAAATCCATTGCCGATGCAAACAGGACAATGGACAAAGACATAGAAACTGTTTTCCTGACCGGTGAGCCCAAATATACTTCCGTGGCTTCTACCATTGTAAGAGACATCCTGAAAAATGGCGGCAATGCTTCTCCCTTCTTACCCGAAGCGGTCATTGCAAGCCTGCATCACTAATAACATACAAATTGTATAGATAGCTTTTAAAATAGCGGTGGCCCAAGGGGCGGCCGCTGTTGATGTATATGCCCAATACATTGCCAAGGCCGCTAACCAACAGCAGGTTATAAAATTTATTTTGCCTAATAATAGGCTTCGATTAAACTTTTCTGATTATTTTAATTCCGTAATTGGGCACAATGATTGCTTCAACATTTACAACTTATTTAATAACCTATGAGTATCCCTTCAGTAAGCAGCGGTTTAAAAAAGTACAAAGGCAAATGGACAAAAGATGAAGCTACCCATCTTTTAAAACGGACCATGTTCGGTGCAAGGAAACAGGACGTGGAATATTTTTCAGAAAAATCACTCCGTAAAACAATTGATGAACTGGTGGATGGTATGGAAGAAGTACCACAGCCACCCATCAACAATTACAACGACGATAATTATACCGATGAAGAGATACCCTTGGGGTCAACCTGGATAACAGCTACCAAACAGAATGGCATGAACTCCGGTAGAAGAAGGAATTCACTAAAAGCATGGTGGGTAGGTTTGATGCTGAACCAGAACAGGACCCTTCGCGAAAAAATGGTACTCTTTTGGCACAACCATTTTTCTACCGAAATGGTGAATGTGGACAACGGTATATGGCTATACAAACACAATGTACTGCTTCGCCAATATGCATTGGGCAACTTCAAGGAAATGGTAAGGGCCGTTACTTACGACCCTGCCATGCTTAAATACCTCAATGGCAACAACAATGTAAAAAAGGCTCCCGATGAAAACTACGGCCGTGAGCTACAGGAACTTTTTACCGTAGGCAAAGGACCCGGTTCCCACTATACTGAAAGCGATGTAAAAGCCGCAGCAAGGGTACTAACGGGTATAAGGATTGAAAACAAGATATTGCCCGAGGCACACGGCATTTTTGATGTGGGCAGGCACGACGATACAGACAAACAGTTCTCCGCATTTTATGGCAATGCAATCATCAAAGGCAAGAAAGGAAAAGAAGGCGAACAGGAAGTGGATGAAATGCTCAACATGATTTTTGCACAGGAAGAAGTGGCCAGGTTCATTTGCCGCAAGCTGTACCGTTTCTTCATCTATCATACCATTGATGAAAATGCAGAAAAGAATATCATAGAGCCACTGGCCAAAACATTCAGGAAAAACAATTACGACATCAAGCCCGTACTCAAAGAATTGTTAAGCAGCCAGCATTTTTTCGACATTGCAAACCGTGGCTGTATCATCAAGAACCCGCTTGATTTTACGGTTGGCCTTTGCCGCGAATTTGAAGTGCAGTTTCCCGACAGTACGGACTATGTAAACCAATATGGCTTATGGCTAACCCTGCAAACGCAAGCCTCGCAAATGCAACAGAACATTGGCGACCCGCCTAATGTGGCTGGCTGGCCTGCATACTATCAAGAGCCACAGTACGACAAAATATGGATCAATAGCGACACACTTCCCAAACGGAATGTGTTTACTGATAAAATGATTATAAACGGGGGCTATGCAAGGGCCACCAAAAAAATCATGATAGACCCGGTACAATTTGCACAGTCATTACCAGACCCCGCCAATCCGGATACATTGATTAACGACAGCGTTAAACTATTGTACATGATGGACCTGCCAGACAAGGAAAAGAAATACCTGAAAGAAGGTATCCTGCTTTCAGGTTTAAAAGGCATGATGAGCGACCATTACTGGACAGATGCCTGGAACAAAATGGCTACCAGCCCCGACGATGCAGCAAACAAGAAAGACGTTACCACCAAGCTCAAGAAGCTGTACCAATACCTCATGAACCTGCCGCAATACCAATTGTGTTGACACTATATGCGGCAATAACAACAAATACAATAACCTACTAAAATACTGAACCATGAATCGTAAGGAATTTTTAAAGAAAGCAGCTATTGGTGGCGTTGTGCTTCCATCTTTCTTAAATGGAATTTCGTTAAAGGCACTGGCTGGTACTCCTTTAATGAACGCCCTGAACGGTTACATGAACGACGACCGCGTACTGGTAATTATCCAACTTGCAGGTGGCAACGATGGGCTGAACACCGTCATCCCTTTTGATCAATACAGCACCTACACAGCAGCTAGGCCCAATATTGCCTTGCCTGAAGACAAAGTGCTTCGCCTGAATGGGTTCGATGGCACGGCCTTGCATCCTGCACTAAAAGAAATGCAGGCACTTTTCAACGATGGTAAATTAGGAATTGTACAGGGTGTCAGTTACCCCAAACCCAACTTCTCGCATTTCCGTGCAACAGATATATGGATGACATCGAGCGACAGCGACAAAATTGTAAGCACGGGCTGGGCAGGCAGGTATCTCAACAACCTGTACCCCGAATTTCCCAACAACTATCCCAACAAATCAATGCCCGATCCTTTGGCCATACAGGTGGGCTCGGTTGTGTCCACCACCTTCCAGGGGCCGGCATTTACAATGGGTCTTGCCATCAGCAACCCCAACAGCTTTTACAACCTGATTGAAGGAAAGGTAAATGTGGACAGCCCCACACGTTGGGGCGAGCAATTGGATTATATTGAAGAAGTGGGCATAAAAACCGACCAATATGCAAGCGTTATCAAACAAGCAGCTTTAAAGGTTACCAAACAAAGCGATAAATACCCTGCACAGGGAAAAAACAGCCTGGCGGATCAATTAAAGATTGTTGCAAGGCTAATTGCCGGAGGCCTTCGTACAAAAGTGTACATGGTAAATATTGGCAGCTTTGACACACATGCCAAACAGGTGGAAGATGCAGACCGCACAACAGGCAACCATGCAAAGCTTTGGCAAAAAGTGTCCGAAGGTATCAATGCATTTATGGACGATATCAAATACCTGAATGTAGCCGATAGGGTAATGGGCATGACCTTTTCCGAATTTGGCAGAAGGATAAAAAGCAATGCAAGCGGTGGTACCGATCATGGTGTGGCGGCACCACTGTTCTACTTTGGACACAATGTAAAAGGTGGCATCGTTGGCAACAACCCAACCATACCTGCTATTGCTACGGTAAATGACAATGTGCCCATGCAGCACGACTTCCGCTCGGTGTACACATCCGTATTGCAGAACTGGTTTTACCTGCAACCTGCCGATGTGCAGAATGTATTGATGGGCCAGTATCCTGTGCTGCAAATGGTATAGTAATAATATTTATTTGCCAGTGGTAATACATACTTAAACGTTCTTGGTCCCGATAGCTATCGGGACACCCATCAACGGTTGGTACAAAGCCATGCTTTACCGAAGCGTAAAAACCCACGGCTTCATCATCGTTTGTAAAGTGAAATGCCCGTTTGCCCCTCCCAGAAGGGGGATACATTTCCGTTTGCTATTAAGTCCAGCTAATTTACGCAACAACCGTTTCCTTAAACTGTATGCCATGTTCTTCAAGTTCCTTCAATACGGGCTTGTAAATGGCTTCAACAATGGGTATATGCAAACCGGTAATGGTAAGCTTTCCTTCCAAAATAAGCTTTGCAGCAATGCCCAATGGCAGGCCAACGGTTTTGGCCATGGCTGTTCTTAAACTGTCTTCACCTTTCACTACAAGCGAGCTTGCAATGCTGTGTTTCTTATCGGCAATCATGTATTCCAATTCATGAAGCATCACAATCAAATCCTTGTCCTCCTGTTGTAAAACAAGTTTTCTTTCAAGAATAAACTGCAACACATCGGCAGCACTTTGCAAGCCCTTATCAATTAAGGTAGCATCATCAAAAACACCTAAGAATGTAAATTGGTTCAATAGTATGCCATCTCCAGTCACCAGCTTATCAAATGCCGTGTTCAAATTGAACCGCTCAAAATGCAGCTTAAAAAAATCACTTACACAAAGCCCGTCTGTTTCATAAAAAACGGTTTCATCGGTCAGCTGCAAATCCACTATATGCTTCCATCCCAAACAGAATTCAGGATGCCTTAACGTAGTGCGTACAAATGTTGCAGCCGTTTCCAATGCATACAATGGTACATAGCTCAACGAATCCCTATTGGGGTAATAGGCATAAGTGCCATCCCCATAAACCGACACAGTATTGTTGGCATCAAATAAATGCCCATACTGTGTGTTTACTACTTCATTGTTTACCTTATAAGTTGCCCCAGCCTTGCCTGCCAACACAATGTTTCTTGGGTTCCAGCTAATCTTGTAATGCCAAGGGTTATCATCACTTTCTGGTGCAACCAACCCGCCGCAATGCGATTTAAAAGAAATAACGGTTCCATTTGCCGCTTGTATGGCATGTATCAGTTGCATGGCACTCATGTGGTCAATGCCTGGGTCAAGCCCCATTTCGCATAAAAAGAGCAATTGCTTGTCTGCTATTTCCTGCGATAACTGTTTTATTTTTTCATCAACATAAGAAGCTGTCAGCAAGTGTTTTTCAAATGCAATGCAATCCAATGCAATCAGGTAATGCAAATGTGGCGGCATCATCGAAATAACAACCCTTGCATCCTGTACAAGTTTTTTCCGTTCGGCTTCATTGGTAATATCTGCCTGCACTGCCGTAACCCAATCACTCTTGCCAACCTTGTTCTCAACAGCCTGCAGGTTGCTGTCTGCAACCACAACATGCCACTCATGCGTGGCTGCAACTGTCTTTAAGTAATCTATTAAAACCGTGGCCGATTTGCCTGCACCAAAAAGAAGAATATGTTTCATCCCGTAAATATAAATACTCCCCATACTCCGTTTGCAACTATCCAAAAAAGAAGGGAATGTTTGTATAAAAATGCCATGCTTAAACACTGGTTTTATGGCCTGAGTCACTTATTGGTTCAATAGCAGCAGAATGCCCAATTTTATTGAGGTTTGTTGTCCCCAAAAGCCCTGTTTGCCTGTGGATAAAACACCTGAATAACCATGCCATTTCTAAGGTTTTTCAACCTGTAAAAACTATCTTCGCCATCCTGAAAATTTTATCAGTCAAATAAGCGAAAATCAGTTTGTACAACTAATGGAAAATAACGAAACAGGTTTACCGGAACAGACATCCGACAACGACAGGATCATACAGGTAAATATTGAGGAGCAAATGAAGACCGCCTATATCGATTACTCCATGAGCGTAATTGTTGGGCGGGCCCTGCCAGATGCGAGGGATGGCTTTAAACCCGTTCACCGCCGCATCCTTTTTGCGATGAACGAACTAGGTATGTACCACAACAAGCCCCACAAAAAATCGGCCCGTGTGGTGGGTGAGGTACTGGGTAAGTATCACCCGCATGGCGACTCATCCGTTTACTCTGCCATGGTACGTATGGCCCAGGAATGGAGCATGCGTTACACATTGATAGATGGCCAGGGTAACTTTGGTAACCAGGATGGCGACGATGCAGCGGCCATGCGTTACACAGAAGCACGTTTGGAAAAGCTGGCCGAAGCCATGCTTGAAGACATTGAAAAAGAAACGGTCGATTTCCAGTTGAACTTTGACGACAGTTTGGAAGAGCCTACTGTTTTGCCAACACGTATACCGCAGTTACTCGTAAATGGAAGCACTGGTATTGCTGTGGGCATGGCCACCAATATGATGCCCCATAACCTGGGCGAAGTGATTGATGGATGTATAGCATACATTGACAACAAAGAGATACCTGTTGAGGATCTGCTGCAATATGTAAAAGCCCCCGACTTCCCTACAGGTGGGGTGATATTTGGAATGGAAGGGGTAAAGCAAGGTTTGCTTACTGGCCGTGGCAGGGTAGTAGTACGTGGCAAATGCCATGTGGATACAAAAGCCAGCGGCAGGGAGCAGATCGTCATTACAGAAGTGCCTTACCAGGTAAACAGGGATATGCTGACCGATAAGATCGGTCAACTGGTAAATGACAAAACCATTGAAGGCGTTGCACACGTAAACAATGAAAGCAATAAACGTGAAGGAACACGTATTGTACTTGATTTGAAACGCGATGGTGTAGCCAATGTAATCATCAACCAACTGTTCAAGTTTACCGAACTGCAAACAAGCTTTGGTATAAACAATGTTGCATTAAGCAAAGGCCGTCCCAAAATAATGAACCTCAAAGACCTGATTGTTGAGTTCATTGATTTCAGGATGGATGTGGTGATACGCCGTGCCAAATTTGAACTAAGAAAGGCAGAAGAAAAAGCCCATATACTGGAAGGGTATTTAAAGGCATTGGACCATTTGGATGAAGTGATTGCATTGATACGTGCAAGCCGTACACCCGATGAAGCCAAAGTGTCCCTGATTGCAAAAAGCAAGGAAGAGAACTGGTACCTGAGCCAACATATTTTTGCTGATGTTACAGAAGAACTGTACCAGCAAGAACAGGGTCTTTCCGAACTGCAGGCAAAAGCTATTCTTGAATTGCGTTTGCAACGTTTAACCGGAATGGAGCGTGACAAGATCATTGACGAGTTTAACGAGTTGATGAAAACCATCAAATACCTGAAAGAATTATTGGGTAGCGAACTGCTCCGTTACGAACTCATCAAAACAGAACTGCTGGAAGTAAAGACCAAATTCGGTGACGAAAGAAAAAGCGAGATACAGTTTTTGGCAGATGAAGTAAACATGCTTGATTTTATCAAAGAAGAAGATGTGGTTATTACCATTTCGCATCTTGGTTATATCAAACGTACCACAGCATCGGACTACCGCCAGCAAAAAAGGGGCGGTCGTGGGGCAGTGGGCAGCAAAACCCGCGAAGAGGATTATGTAGAACACCTGTTTGTTGCATCTACACACGATACCATGTTGTTTTTTACCGAAAAAGGAAGGTGCTACTGGTTAAAAGTGTACGAGATTCCCGAAGGCGAAAAACAAGGCAAGGGCAGGGCCATACAGAACCTGATACAGATACCGCCAGATGATAAGGTAAGGGCCATTATAGATGCAAAGGATCTTGACAAAAAAGATACATTAGAAGGTCGTTATATTGTGCTTTGTACCAAGAAAGGCATCATCAAGAAAACGGACTTGGAAGATTTTTCACGCCCAAGGGCAAATGGCATCAATGCCATTACCATTGTGGAAGGTGATGAACTGTTGGAAGCCAAGATGACCGATGGCAACAGTGAAATCATGCTGGCTGTAAAGAGTGGCCGTGCCATTCGTTTCCCGGAAGAAAAGGTACGCTCCACAGGCCGTGGTGCAATTGGTGTTACAGGCATTGAAGTGGACGATGAGACAGACGAAGTGGTAGGCATGATATGCATAAGCAGGAACGACAAATCCAAGACCGTACTTGTGGTTAGTGAAAAAGGCTTTGGCAAAAGGACACCGCTGGTTGACGAGGATGGAGAAGACGTGTACCGCATTACCAACCGTGGTGGCAAGGGCGTTAAGACCATTAACGTTACGGAAAAAACAGGAAAGCTGGTAGGCATACTCGATGTAAGCGAGAAGGAAGACCTGATCATCACCTGTCAATCCGGTATCACATTGCGTACATCCATTGCTTCAATCAAAACTGCTGGAAGGGCAACACAAGGCGTTACATTGATACGTTTGGACAGTGAAGATGCCATTGCGGCCATTTCCAAAATTGAAGAACAGGAAGAAGAAACCGTAACCGATGAAAATGCAGTTGCAGAAGATGCAGCAAGCGATGGGGCAGCAGACGGAACAGAGCAGCCTCCATCAACAAACGAAGAAACAACCGGAACAAACGATACAGCTGAACCAACAGAAAATTAATCAATAAAACAAACTTTATGAAGAGACTATTCATGCTTGCGTTGCTTGTAAGTGCCTTTAATGTATCTAATGCACAAGACAAGCAATTTGTTAGTTTGCTTTTGTATTACCCGAAGCAATTGGAAAAAGCAAAAACAGAAATTGACAAGATCATGCTTGACCCCAAAGCCCAGGCAAAACCCGAAGGCTGGTTATGGCAAACACGTATCTACGCCGAGTTTAGTTACGATTCGGCTTTGAACAGTAAATACCCCGGCTCTGGTGCCATTGCTTTGGAAGCTTTCAAGAAATACGAAAGCATGGAACCTTCTTTCAAATCCATGTCGGACGCAACCGTAAACTGGAGACCATTGAACCTGATTTACCTGACAGGTTTCAACAACGGTCGCAAATACTTTGAAACAAAGCAATGGGATTCTTCTTTTGCCTATTTCAGCACAGCAGCATATATGGGCGAAATCATTGCAAAGCACGACTTGAAACAAAATGGTGCCAAGATTGATACGCTTACGGTGGTATATGCCGGTTATGCAGCACAGAACGCCAAAAAAGAAGAAGAAGCAGTAAAATACTACCGCAAACTTGCCGACCTTAAAGTTGGTGGCGAAGACTACAAAGACCTATACAGCTACATATTAGTGCATTATGCAAACACAAAAGACGCAACCAATTTTAATAAATACCTTGCCCTTGCCAAAGAAGTATATCCTGCAGGTGCATGGGAAGATTATGAAGTTGATTTCTTGAACAAAGCATACACGCTGGCAGAAAAAGTTGCACTGTACGACAAGGAAGATGCGGCGGGAGCCTTAACAGCAAGAAAGTATTTATTGTTTGGGCAAATGTTTACGGATATAAGGGATGAGAAATCTTCGCTGGACAGTACCAAGCAGGCATTCTACCAAAAGAAAGCTGCAGAGGCTTTTATGAAAGCCTACAAAAAAGACAATACATTGGGTATTGCTGCATTTAATGCCGGTGTTATCTACTACAATGAATATGGTCTGTACGACGACAGGTACAGGGGCAATATCAGGCAGCTACAAGAAATAAATACCAACAAAACAGTAGAGAAAGACCCCAAGAAAAAAGCCGCTGCCGATGCCAAGGCAAAAGAACAGGTAGATGCCATTAAAAAAGCAAATATTGAAATAGACAAACAAATGTGGGATGCTGGTGATATTTCAATTGAATGGCTGGAAAAAAGCTATATAGCTTTAAAAGATGTGCAACCCAGGGATCGTATAACCAAAGACTGTCTTAACAGGGCTGTGGACTTCCTGGCAAATATCTTTGCATACAAGAAAGAAAAAATCAAAAGCAAGGACCCCAAAGCCTACGATGCTTACGATACAAAATATAAACTGTACGATGGTTTGCATGGAACTTTCAAATAAGCCATTATTTAATTGATTAAAAAAGCAGCTACAATTCACATAGCTGCTTTTTTATTACCATCAACCTTGGGTCTGGCAATTTTTATTGACCATGCTCAACCATTTCTTTTTATATTGCGGCATATTAAGAAACTGAAATGGAATTCCTCAAACAGAATTTAGACTTTCTGGACCATCACTCCCTGTAACCTGCACGTATAGCCATTGGTGGCTTCATTCAACATTTATCTTCAGTTTATCATCTATTCCGTTAAATCAATTCAATATGTTTACGCAAGACATACATGGGCGTTCTGCTTATTATTTGCAATTAGAAGAGCAATTCGGTGCACACAACTACCATCCAATTCCTGTTGTGCTGGAAAAAGGGGAAGGGGTTTTTTTATACGATGTGGAAGGCACACGTTACTACGATTTTTTAAGCGGCTACTCAGCCGTTAACCAAGGGCATTGCCATCCCAAAATCATTCATGCATTAATTGAACAGGCAACAAAACTTACACTTACTTCAAGGGCATTTCACAGCAACCTATTGGGCGAGTATTCCAAATTCATAACTGCATATTTTGGTTATGATAAAGTACTGCCCATGAACACGGGCGTTGAAGGTGGCGAAACAGCCATCAAGTTGGCAAGACGTTGGGCCTACGACAAAAAAGGGATAGAAGAAAACAAGGCCAGAATAATTTTTGCCGAAGGCAATTTCTGGGGTAGGACATTGGCTGCCATTTCATCATCAACCGACCCCAGCAGCTACAAAGGTTTTGGCCCATATATGCCTGGCTTTGGGCTGGTGCCTTACAACGATATTGCCGCATTGGAAAAAGCCTTTCAAGATAAAAACGTAGCAGCTTTTATGGTAGAACCCATACAGGGCGAAGCAGGTGTTGTTATTCCCGATGATGGTTATTTAAAAGCCGTAAGGGAACTATGTACCGAATACAATGTACTGTTTATTGCCGATGAGATACAGACAGGCTTATGCCGTACCGGTAAGATGCTGGCATGTGACCATGACCAGGTACGCCCCGACATTTTGATTCTTGGCAAGGCATTAAGCGGTGGTACAATGCCTGTTAGTGCCGTGCTTTGCGATGATGCAATCATGATGAACATAAAACCCGGCGAGCATGGCAGCACTTACGGTGGTAACCCTTTGGCCTGTGCAGTGGCCATGGCATCGTTACAGGTGCTAAAAGATGAAGGCATGGCCGCAAATGCAGATGCCATGGGTATGTTGCTAAGGGACGAACTGGCAAAACTGAAATCGCCCTTTATTACCACCATACGTGGCAAGGGCCTGCTGAATGCAATTGTAATAAAGCATGACAATAAAGATGCTTCATGGGATTTATGTTTGGCCCTGAAAGAAAATGGATTGTTGGCCAAACCTACGCATGGAGATAAGATACGCTTTGCCCCGCCATTGATCATTAATAGGGAACAAGTGTTGGAATGTGTGGAAATTATCAACCGGTCATTACAGGTATTGCAATAAAAAATAATTCCGCCGAAAGGTGGGATTGTTTTTATTAAAGAAATAATTTTAAACTATTTACAACCCTGCCAACCTAGCTATATGCAACACACCCACTTGCATCATCACGAAGAGCATTTGGAAAGCTCCGACTTGTTAAAAGACATTGTTATTGGTATGAGCGATGGGCTAACGGTGCCCTTTGCATTGGCAGCGGGCATAAGCGGTGCTGTTCAGGGAAACGTAAGCCTGGTATGGATTGCAGGCATTGCCGAAATTGCTGCGGGCTCCATCGCAATGGGGCTGGGCGGCTATCTTGCCGGCAAAACAGACCAAGACCATTACAACAGCGAACTGAAAAAAGAATATTGGGAAGTACAGCATAAAAGGGAGATAGAAATTGAAGAAGTACGCAAGGTGTTTCTTGCTTGGGGGCTAAGTAGGCATATTGCCGAAGAAGCCACACAGGAGATTATCAAAGACGATAAACGTTGGGTTGATTTTATGATGAAGCATGAACTGGGATTGGAGAAACCCGACCCTGACCGTGCAAAGAAAAGTGCTTTTAATATCGGGATGAGTTATATCGTTGGTGGCCTTATTCCCCTGACACCATATTTCTTTGTTGATACCGCATTAAAGGGGCTGGAAATTTCTGCTGTTATCACTTTGCTATGCCTGTTTGTATTTGGCTATTTCAAAAGTAAAATGACGGGCGTTAATCCTTTAACTGGCGGGTTGAAAGTGGTTTTGATTGGCGCCGCTGCTGCAGGTGCTGCATTTGGTATTGCCAGATTAATAGAGGGGCATTAACCATGCAATAATCTACAGGTATCTTTCTGTGAGTACTTGTTGGTGGTGCAGTATATGCCCGAATATGATAAAGGCAAGTGCGTTCACTGTTATGGAATGATTATTGGCCATGCCGGTTTCGTGCAATTGCTCTTCAGTTAACGATTCCAAAAAGATATCCGTTGATTTTCTCAGTGCAATCAATTCATCTTTCAGGCTTTGCAAGGTACGTATAGAGGTATCGGTATTGGCGGCATATTCATTTTCCTCAAAACCTGGCAAGGGTGTCCTGTCTTTTCTGGCAAAGGTCAATGCCCTATACACAAAAATCCTCTCGGCATCAATTATGTGCTGCAATACATCCTTCACCGTCCACTTCTCAGGAGCATACTTGTAATCGGCTTTGTCTGCTGGCAATGCATGCACAAAATCAGTGATGGCTGCGGAATGGTTGGCAATGGCATCTTTAACATGGTTGCCGTTTATTTTATCAATATAGGTTTTGTAAAAAACGCCATAATCACCTGCTTGTGGTCTTGCCATTATTGCTTCGTGTTTAAAGGTTTGAAAGTGGATTTTGGCAAGGCATCTTTTTTCTCCTTCACCAAGGGTTTGGGGGTAGCGGTTACGGCTGGCTTCATTTTGTCTGCCAATTCAACCGCACCATAAGCATTCACAATACCGGCATTTTTTTCAAGGTCCTTCATGCTCACTATTTCTTTTGAATTGTCTTTGCTTGGTTTCAATACAGCAACGCTTCCTTCTGGTGCGTACTCCGATTTTTCAATAGCCTGTTTAATCTGCACGGCAGAAAGGTTTGGGTAATAGGAACGCAGCATTGCTGCAAGCCCTGTAACTACAGGTGCTGCCATACTGGTGCCCTGCAGGTTGGCATATTGGTTACCACCAGGAACAGTGGAGTAGATTTTTACGCCCGGTGCAAACACATCAACATTCTGCTTGCCATAATTGCTGAATGATGCAGCCAACGAACCGGAAATTTTGGGGTCGCTGCTTGCACCAACAGTGATGAAATTCTCTGCTTTTTTATTGTCCTTTAAATAATAGGCACTTGGAAAATTTTCTTTTACATCAACATCTGCCGATTCATTGCCTGCTGCATGTATAATCAATACATCCTTAGCAGCTGCATACCTAATGGCACTGTCCACCCACTTCTTTTCGGGCGAATAGGCTTTGCCAAAACTCATATTAATTACTTTGGCACCATTGTCCACTGCATAAAAAATACCCAGGGCAATATCCTTGTCATACTCATCGCCATCGGGTACCACACGTACTGTCATTATTCTTACATTGTCTGCAACGCCATCCATACCAATGCCATTGTTTCTTTGTGCACCAATAATGCCGCTTACATGCGTGCCATGCATGGGGCCTGCACCCATTACATCCCCATTGCCATAAAATTTGTCATGTATGTTGCTGTAATCATCTTTTATAATATCCGTACGGTAATTGTGCGGAGCATTGTCCTTTGCAGCAATGGCTTCTTTACGGCCATCAATATAACTGTCCAACTCAGCAATAAACGCAGTGTTCTTCATGTCCGATTCAACAGTAAATATTTTCATTGCATTCAAGTAGGCCAGTTTTGCTTTCCGGCCTGCATCCGTTTGTGGAATGAATTTTTCCAGTTCATCAATGGTGTACTCTTCCTTGCCCATTTCCTTGCGTATTATCTTGTCATTGCTCTTGATGCCTTTGGCCGCAATTTCAAGGTACATCAGGTTCATCTGGTCTTCGGCACTAACGGTTATTTCTGCGGCACTGCGTTGCCACATTTTATATGTGTACTTTTCATCTTCGGTCATCTGCAATGTGTCCACGGTCTTGTTAAGGTATTTGTCCTTATACTTGTGGTAGACCCTGGCTTTTTCGGCCCCTGCATTTTTTAGGTTCTGTCCATCTTTGCCGCCCAAGAAATTCCAGCCATATACATCGTCCACATAACCGTTGCCATCATCATCAATGCCGTTGCCCGGAATTTCTTTTGGGTTATGCCACAGTATGCCTTTCAGGTCCTCATGGGCAGTATCAACGCCAGAGTCAAGCACCGCAACAATAATGGGAGTAGGCTTTTTGTTTTTATCCTTCAGGAATTTATAGGCACGAGCCAGGTCTATACCGTAAAACGAATCTTTGGCCGGGTTCATCAAATGCCAGCCATTCGGTACATCCTGTTGGGCATTGGAAACAGTCGCTGTCAATAAAAAAGCAAATAAGGCAAGTGTAGTTCTCTGTATCATGTATGTGTATTCTCCTACAAATTTTAATATAGAAAGCCGTAAAGTAATGCCAAAAAAATATTTTAACTGTTTTTATGTAAAAGTTTCCGTTGCCCCATCTGGTACAAAACTCAACTCATGAAACGAACTACTACTGCTTTTGCAATGCTAGTGGCATTTTGCATGGCCATTACTTCATCGGCCCAGCAAATACAAGGCAAGGTACTCAACGAAACAGGGATGGCGGCAGCGCATGTAACCGTAAACTTCCTGAACAAGGCAAACAGGGTTGTAACCAATGCCGATGGCAGTTTTAAAATAATGGCCACTAAACTTCCCGATACATTGATTTTTTCTGCACTGGGATATGAACCCTATAAAGTGGTAGTTACCCAGAAAACAGTGAGCGACCCGAATTTTGAGATAGTGCTGTTGGCCGCCAGGCAGGAAATGGCAGAAGTGGTTGTAACAGGCTATGCCACAAAGAAAAGAAAAAGTGTTACTGGCAGTGTAGCCAGGCCACTGGAGGATGGGTTTGTAAGCACTTCCACTTATGCAGATGTTGCTTTGGAAGGTAAGGTAGCTGGGCTTTCGGTGGATGAAGCTGCAAGGCCCGCTGCCGTTAAAGTTAGGGGGGCAGGTAGTACTTATCGTAAAGCGGCCACTTTAAATACGGATACTTACCTAGGCAAGAAAATGTTGTTTACTGATTCCGTTGCAACGGATAAGGACGGAAAGGCCTATGCCACCAAACTACTTACCGCAGGCGAGATCAATGATTTTGCCAAATGGAAAATGTGGGAAGACTTTACCGAAACCGATTTTAAGACCCACGCCAATTATTGGAACCTGTACCCCAAACAACGTTACTGCGTACAGTTACAGAACCATAATAACAAGGCCGTTACGGGCATGCAGGTTTATTTAATTGACCGCAACACCCATGATACGGTTTGGCGGGCAGTAACAGACAATACCGGTAAGGCTGAATTATGGGCAGGTTTGAACCAGCCAGTAAAAACAGAAAGCAGTTTCATGTTGTACTGCAAAGATGCCGAAAGCATTACGGAGCCTACTGTCTTTGAAAATGGCATCAATAAAATGACACTGGATGCACCCTGCAATGCAAGCAAGGCTGTTGATATTGCTTTTGTGGTAGATGCTACAGGCAGCATGGGCGATGAAATTGAATATTTGAAAGTGGAGCTGGAAGATGTACTGAACAAGACTTTTAGCAGCTATACCAATCTTGATGTACATGCTGCTGCTGTTTTTTACAGGGATGCAGGCGACCAGTACATTACCAAGCATGTTGATTTTAATAGCGACCTATTAAAAGTGCTGAACTTTATAAAGCTGCAAAGTGCTGGTGGTGGTGGCGACTTTCCCGAAGCAGTACACAGTGCCTTGCATACCGCCATAGATAGCCTGCACTGGCATGAGGATGCAAGGGCCAAAATAATTTTCCTGGTGTTGGATGCACCGCCACATAATGAAGTAAAAACAGAAATGCTGTACCTTATTCAACAGGCATCGGCAAGAGGCATCAGGATTGTGCCGGTTGTTTGTAGTGGTGCGGATAAAAGCACGGAGTTCATGATGCGTAGCATTGCATTGGCCACCAACGGTACCTATGTTTTTTTGACAGACCATAGCGGGGTAGGGGGCAGTCATGTAAAACCAACAACCGATGTGTTTAATGTGGAGCTGTTGAACAATTTGCTGCCCCGTTTAATTCAGCAGATGCTGTATGTGGATGACTGTACCAATGAACAGAAACAAACTGTACCGATAACAAGAATGCCTCGCAATGTATTAAAGGTGCAGGTATCGCCCAACCCTACGCATGGTGCGGTGCATATTAAAAGCAGCAAGGAATTGAAAGAGGTTTTTGTGGCCGATTTTACAGGTAAAATATTGATGCGTGTGGCAGCCACCGACAAACAGACCAGTTGGAAACTGGACATTGGGGCCTATCCATCCGGTACCTATATTATCAGGTATATCACTGCCGAAAATGAATGGGGAGCCGAAAAGCTCGTACTCATGCATTGATGCCCTGCCCTTGAAACCGCAACCTGTTACTGAAAATGTAACAGGTTTTTTGTTTTTGGGATATGGGAGCCTATGAAAGTTTGACACCTGTTTTTCAGTAAAATTCCCCAACTTCGCCACCATTTCATCAAGATGGGTGGCGAACCTTGTTAGGTTACTGAAATTTTGGCTTGAACAGCCCTCATGGCAAAGTAATTGACAGGCAGGGGCATATTCATTGAATTATTAAACAAAAACAAAAATCAAATACGTATGGCTACTAAAAAAGCGAGTGTTGGCGTTACTCCACTTCACGACAGGGTAATTGTAAAACCCGCAGCTGCCGAAGAAAAAACTGCTGGCGGCATTATCATCCCTGATACTGCCAAAGAAAAACCACAGCGTGGTGTAGTGGTTGCTGCTGGTCCGGGTAAAAAAGACGAACCGGTAACTGTGAAAACTGGCGACACTGTTTTGTATGGTAAATATGCAGGTACAGAAATCACCATCGAAGGTCAAGACCTTTTGATTATGAGAGAGAGCGATATTTTGGCAATCGTTTAGAACCGACTAGCTAATTAGCCAATGTGCTAATATGCTAATCACTTCCGCAATAACTAATTATTATTTAAACAAAAGTGTTGAATTGGCACATTGGCTAATTGGCACATCAGCAAATTAAAAGATATGGCTAAGCAAATATTCTTCGACATCGAAGCAAGAAATAAAATGAAAAAAGGCGTTGACACTTTGGCCAACGCTGTTAAGGTAACCCTTGGACCTAAAGGCCGCAATGTGGTTATCGAGAAAAAATTTGGTGCACCTGCCGTAACCAAAGACGGTGTTACCGTTGCTAAGGAAATTGAATTGGAAGACCCCATTGAAAACATGGGTGCCCAAATGGTTAAAGAAGTAGCTTCTAAAACTGCTGATATTGCAGGTGATGGTACTACCACTGCAACTGTTTTGGCTCAAGCAATTATTGCTGAAGGTTTGAAAATGGTTGCTGCTGGTGCAAATCCAATGGATTTGAAACGTGGTATTGACAAAGCGGTTGCTTTAGTAGTTGAAAACCTACGTGGTCAATCCCAAACTGTTGGTAACGACAGCAAGAAAATTCAACAAGTTGCCACTATCTCTGCCAACAACGATGAGACTATTGGTAAATTGATTGCCGAGGCTTTTGCTAAAGTGGGTAAAGAAGGTGTTATTACTGTTGAAGAAGCAAAAGGTACAGATACAACTGTTGATATAGTTGAAGGTATGCAGTTTGACCGTGGTTATGTGTCGCCATACTTTGTAACCAACAGCGAAAAAATGCAGACCGAATTGCAGAACCCATACATCTTGATCTACGATAAGAAGATATCTGCAATGAAAGATATCTTGCACATTTTGGAAAAAGTTGCACAAAGTGGCCGTCCATTGTTGATTATTGCTGAAGACCTGGAAGGTGAAGCATTGGCAACATTGGTAGTAAACAAACTGCGTGGTACCATTAAGGTTGCTGCTGTTAAAGCCCCAGGCTTTGGCGACAGGAGAAAAGAAATGTTGACAGACATTGCCATCTTAACTGCCGGTACTGTTGTTAGCGAAGAACAAGGTTACAAATTGGAGAATGCTGACTTGACTTATTTGGGGCAGGCTGCTTCTGTAACAATAGACAAAGACAACACAACCATCGTTGGTGGTAAAGGTGCCAAGAAAGACATCCAAGCTCGTGTTAGCCAAATCAAAGCACAGGTTGAGAACACAACCAGCGACTACGATAAAGAAAAACTACAAGAGCGTTTGGCCAAGTTGGCTGGCGGTGTTGCAGTATTGTATGTAGGTGCTGCTACTGAAGTTGAAATGAAAGAAAAGAAAGACCGTGTTGATGATGCTTTACACGCTACCCGTGCCGCTGTTGAAGAAGGCATTGTACCTGGTGGTGGTGTTGCATACATCCGTGCTATCGAATCTTTAGAAGCTAAAGTAAAAGGACAGATTGCCGATGAGCAAACTGGTGTTCAAATCGTTCGCCGTGCATTGGAAGCCCCGATCCGCACATTGACTGAAAACGCTGGAATCGATGGTTCTATCGTTGTTCAAAAAATTAAAGATGGCAAAGGCGACTTTGGTTTCAACGCAAGGACAGAAAATTATGAAAACCTTTTCAAAGCTGGTGTTATCGACCCAACTAAAGTAAGCCGTGTAGCTTTGGAAAATGCAGCTTCTATTGCAGGTATGTTGTTGACAACAGAATGCGTAATTGCTGACAAACCTAAAGAAGAAGCAGCTCATAGCCATGGTGCCCCTGATATGGGCGGTATGGGTGGTTATTAATACAGACCGTAGACGAGGGACTATAGACGATATAGTTCCTGATGATAAGATAAAAGAACCCGTTCCAGATACATGGAACGGGTTCTTTGTTTTGTTGCATTAGTAGATAAATAGGTGGTGCCATAAAAAATCCCCTTACCGATTCGGTAAGGGGATTTTTGTATCAATCAAAACTATCTGTAGGAAAATCTATTTCAACTTTGCCAATGCATCTTTTATCCTTGCCCATGCTTTTTCAATATTGGGCATGCTGTTGGCAAAAGAAAAACGTACGCAATTGGGCTCGCCAAAGGCATCGCCCATTACAGACGAAACGTGTGCAGTGTTCAACAAGTACATGCTCAAATCTGCAGCATTGCTGATGGTGTTTTCGCCATCGCTTTTGCCATAGTAATGGCTAACATCCGGAAACACATAGAATGCCCCTTCGGGTGCAAAGCATTTAAACCCGGGTATAGCTTCTACCAATTCCAATGTTTTTGTTCGGCGTCTGGTAAACTCTTCTGTCATTTCCTGCGAAGGTCTCAGGTCGCCTGTCAAGGCCGCTACTGCTGCCTTCTGTGTAATGGAGCAGGTGGCACTTGTAAACTGTCCCTGCAATTTTTCACAGGCTTTTGCTATTTCCACATTGGCAGCTATATAACCTAAACGCCAGCCCGTCATTGCAAAGCCTTTACTTAAACCGTTTACAATAACAACCCTTTCTTTTAGGTCATCAAACTGTGCAATGCTTTCGTGCTTGCCTACAAAGTTGATGTATTCATAAATTTCATCGGCCAATATCGTAACCTGCGGATGCTTTCTGAACACTTCTGCCAAACCTTCTAATTCTGCTTTGCTGTACACTGCACCACTTGGGTTGCAAGGCGAGGAGAACATGAACACTTTGGTGTTGGGTGTAATGGCAGCTTCCAGTTCTGCTGGTGTTGCTTTGTAGCCATTCTCAACCGTTGTCCTGATTTCAACCACTTTGGCCCTTGCAATTTTTACCAATTCCGAATAGGTAACCCAATAAGGCGTAGGTATGATCACTTCATCACCCTCTTCTGCCAAGGCAAGTATAACATTGGCCAGGCTCTGTTTGGCACCGGTGGAAGTAATGATGTTTTCCGGTTTATAGTCAAGGTTATTGTCGCGTTTCAATTTTGTGCAAACAGCTTCTCGCAAATCCAGGAAACCCGCAACAGGTGTGTAGTGGCTCCAGTTATCGTTAATGGCTTTAATGGCCGCATCCTTAATATGTTGCGGTGTGTCAAAGTCGGGCTCGCCCAAACTCAGGTCAATAACATCAATTCCTTTGGCCCGCAGTTCGCGGCCAAGCTTTGCCATTTTCAACGTTTCTGGCTCACTGAACCGTTGAAGGAGAGAAGATAGTTGCATTTTTAATTTTTTTTGATCGGTTGCTTAATAAGGAACGTAAAGATAAGTGTTGAAATAAAAAACCTCCGCTTTAATGGCGGAGGCTGTATAATTTGTTTGAAAGATGTTAGTTGTGTGCAAGCACCACAAAGCCTGGCGTGCCTGCTGTTGTTGTGCCTCCAATGGCACCTTTGGCAATGATGGTATAGATCTTTCCATCGGCCAATGTTATCATCTGGTTGAACAAAGGCACTGCAGTACTGGTGCTTACATCTTTTGCGGCAAATTTGTAGGTGGCGGCATTTACCGTTATAAAGGTACCTGCACCGCTGTTGGTGGCCTGATCGTTAAAAGTTCGCCCACCAAACAATGTTGTTCCTGCAGTTGTTATACTGGTATCAACACTAATTGTATTGGCATTGCCTATGAGGTGAAAGAAACGGATTTTGGCCTTGCCAGTTGCAGGGGCCGATAAATCGTCTGTTACAATGGATGCTTTCATTTTTGAAACAGAGTCTGTAGCAACAATGGTGTAGTTGACATTTTCCTGAAGGGATACATTGGCTGATGCATATACTGCCGTGCCCGTTGTGGGCTGTATTTTTGCAACAGGCGTGCCTGTGTTTACAAAGGAGTAGTTGCTTGCATCGGGAAACGAAACATTACTGATCAATAGCACACCATCAAAAGTTATATCGGTTGCAGTATTGTTGATGGAGCCATTAATGAATTTTACCTGTGCCTGTGGTCCTGTTTTGGTTTCCTTTACACAGGCCGTAAACAGTAATGGTGCCGCAGCCGCAAGTGCTATCAATAATTGCTTCTTCATGTTGCTTTAATTACTGTACAAAGAACGTATAGTATGGGTTATTGTTGTTGATAATTGATGTTGAATTTTGTTAAATCAGGCTTATATGTCCGTTGCCGTTGCAATTCATATTTATAAATAGTGCTCCCGATGTTTTTCATGAAAGGAAAGCCGATTGTTTCATAGTCGTATTTGTCGTCATTAAAAATGCCATCGGTGTTGCAGCTAATCGTTGCACTTAACATGAACTCTACCTTGTTCTTAAAGTCAACTACGTAAGCAATATCGGTTAAGAAACCATAGGCATCGCCGGGCTTGTTGAATATGCGTATATAATTGGGCAGTTCCTTTTTTTCTGATCCATGCAATATGAATTTGCAATAGGCATCCCAATAATTGGTACTGTCATAATAAGGGTAAGTGCTTTCTTTCGGGTAGGCACTCATCCAATGCAGCACAAAATCATAATCTTCTTTGGTAAGGTTGAACTGTTTTTTTGCGGGGTATGATTCCGGGAACAGTACGCTGCGTAAAATATTGTGTTGGTCTTGCAGGTACACCCTGTTCTTTAAAGAAAAATTGAATGGCCCGTTGATTAGCTGGTTGCCTTGATAGTAGCCTTTGCCTAACTGCACATCCAATACAGGGTATTTTGCATGACTGTATTGGGCTTCCTGTGCATAGAGCATATTGCCTGCCGTATCATAAAAAGATATGGCATTGGTTGCCTTGTTCTGCTCTATGGTTAAGGGTACTTGCAAGCGGTGCCTGATAATGGCATCTGTATAGCCCTTCTTTTTTAGTTGCTTCTGAATGTATTCCTGACCAAGAAATTCGTACAGGCGGTTAAAGGCATCGTTGTCGCTTACCAAAAAAATCTGTTTGATATAATGTGCAATGGTGGGCACACTGTTTTGTGCAGTAGGCTGCGTGTACACAATATCCTGCCTGGGGTAGCTGCTGTCAGTAAGCATGGCCGTGTATTTGTCAACGCCTGTTTTTTTCAGTTCGTTCAACTTTTCCAGTGCCAAAAAAGCAATGGGCATTTTTACGGTGCTGGCGGGGTAGAAGTAATTTTTGTTATTGAGCTGATAGCTATAGTCCGTAAAAAATGGTTGGTTGTTTTCGTCCCTGTCTATCTTGGTATATATAACCTGTATGTTCAGGTCGCTTCTTTGTAACAATGGTTTTAGCTGGGCGTTGGACTTTAGCAAGCTGTCCAAAAAAGCATCATTGGGTGCCTTGGAAAAAACAGGTATCTTTTTTTGTGCGTCCAGGTTCAATACAATTAGTGCTGCAAGCAAGCAGGTGATGGTAGCTCTCATAGCCAAATATAAACATCCAATCAATACGTGTAGTGCAATAGATTGTACGGTAAAAGGCTGGCTGAAAAAGGTGACACAGACCTAATAAACGTTATATCAATTAAATAAATGTCCGATTGGGGTTAGAAAGATGTTCTATTTAGGTTGATGTTGCAACATTAGATAAGCATATTTGTGTTGCTAATCAACAACCGCAAGTGCCGTTGTTAACTTATGAAAAACCCTTGCTGCCAGCAGGGGTTTATTTTTTAAACAACGGCTTTCCTAAGCCTTACCAGTTTTTCTAATAAATCTTCCAGCAAATCTAGTTTAAGCATATTGGCCCCGTCGCTTTTTGCAACGGCAGGGTTGGGGTGTGTTTCAATAAACAGGCCATCTGCCCCCGTTGCAATGGCAGCTTTTGCAATGGTTTCAATCAGTTGCGGATTGCCGCCTGTAACCCCGCTTGTTTGGTTGGGTTGCTGCAGGCTATGCGTGCAGTCCATTATAACAGGTGTTCCAATTTCTTTCATCCAGGTAATATTGCGGTAGTCCACCACAAGGTCCTGGTAACCGAAAGTGGTGCCACGTTCGGTAAGCATTACTTTGTTGTTGCCTGCTTTGTTTATCTTATCTACTGCAAACTTCATGGAGGGGCCGCTCAGGAACTGACCTTTCTTTACGTTCACAATTTTATTGGTTTCGGCAGCGGCAACCAGTAAGTCTGTTTGCCTGCACAGGAATGCTGGTATCTGTAGAATGTCAATGTATTCAGCTGCTACAGCACATTCATCGTGTGCATGTACATCGGATGTCGTGGGCAGGTTGAAAGTAGTGCCTACTTTTTTAATTAAATCCAAACCAATACCATCGCCCAAGCCTGTAAACGATGTGCCGCTTGTACGGTTTGCTTTTCTATAGCTTGCTTTGAATACATAAGGTATTTCCAGGCGTTTGCAAATGCTGTACACTTTGTCGGCTACTTCCATTACCAGCTCTTCGCTTTCTACAATACAGGGACCGGCAATCAGGAAAAAGTTATCGGGGTTGTATGATTGCTCTTTGAATAAACCGGATAGATAAGATGGTATCATGATGAATGAATTGAATAGATATGCTGCGAATGTACAGGCAATTTTTTTATGGTGATGATGACGTGGGATGCCATCCCCCAACTAAATTATCGGGACCAATAATGCTGATATTTGTATTTTAGCTGGCTTCAAAAAAACACTCTCATGGCAAAAGAAAAAATTTTAGTAATTGGTGCATCAGGACAGATAGGCGTGGAGCTTACATTGGCATTGCGTAAAATGTATGGCAATGCAAATGTGGTAGCGAGTGACTTACGTGAACAGAACCCTTTGCTGGAAGGTACCGGGCCTTATGTGAGCCTGGATGTAATGAATAAGGAAATGCTGCATGTGCAGGTAATAAGGCAGAACATAACACAGATTTATTTACTGGCAGCCATATTGAGTGCAACAGGGGAGAAGAACCCAAACCTTGCGTGGCATTTGAATATGCAGGGCCTGTTGAATGTGCTTGACATAGCAAGGGAAGAAAAACTGACCAAGGTTTATTGGCCAAGCAGCATAGCGGTATTTGGACCAACAAGCCCTAAACAGAACTGCCCGCAGTTGACGGTGATAGAACCGATAACGGTATACGGCATCAGCAAATATGCTGGCGAGTTCTGGTGCAACTATTACCACCAGCGTTATGGTGTGGATGTAAGGAGCCTGCGTTACCCTGGATTGATCAGTTACAAATCTGCACCCGGTGGCGGCACAACAGATTATGCGGTGGAGATTTACCACGAAGCCCTTGAAGAAAAAAAGTACACGAGCTTTTTGAGTGAGGATACTTACCTGCCCATGATGTACATGCCCGATGCCATACGTGCAACATTGGAACTGATGGAGGCACCGGCAGAAAAAATATCTATCCGTACTTCATATAACGTTGCGGGCATGAGTTTTTCGCCAAAGGAAATTGCTGCATCCATACAGCAACAGGTACCCGATTTTACGATTGATTACAAACCCGATTACCGTCAGGCCATTGCCAATAGCTGGCCACAGAGCATCGATGATAGTTATGCTGCAAAGGACTGGGGTTGGAAACCAGAGTTTGACCTGGATAAAATGACGGTGGACATGCTGGAAAACCTTAAGCTGGAATTGGAGCAGCATTAACGGTGCATGGCCCATATATTACTGCATAAAAAAACTCCATTGTAGATGGAGTTTTTTTATTGGATGGAATATTGTTTAAAACCTGATGCCCAAACAGATGCCCGCACCACGCAGACCAGCCCAGGGGCCAGTGGACTGTGCGTTGATGGTACCAGATGTTGGCGGTGTATTGGTTGTTTTTGAGTACGTGAACTCAAAAGGTTTTGTTTCAGTTTTCCTGAGTTCGTTAATGGCTGCATCCTGTTCGGTTGAAAGACTGCCTGGGTACGATTCGGTAATGGTAGCACTGAGGTTGCCAGTACTGCTTCCATAGTGGCCACCAATAATCCAGAAATCGAGTACCAATATTTTGGCAATGTTTTTCTGTATGCCAATCATTAGGCCGCCGCCACTGCCTTTAATGGTACCGCTAACCACGGTGCTTTTGTTGATTGGTGTGGCACCAAAAGTGGTTTGGTAATTTACAGGTACGGAGAGGTCGAAGCTGGATGCCCTGTAATAGCCTGCCACATAAAAACCTTTTAGCCTGCCTGTACCTAGGTATAGGCGTACTTCGGGGGTTATGGCGTGTCCGCTCATCATGAAATTACCTACTTGTACATTGGGATTGTCCAGGTACTTTTCTACATAACTGTTTAGCGGAACCTTTGTGGATGGCATGGTACGGTACGAGAGCGAAACAGAAAGATTCCTTAGTATGGCCCTTTCGTATGTGATATGGTAGTTGTTAAGGGCCAAGGAACTGAGGTTGGCCTTGATGATGTTTTTACCACCGATTAATAACTGTGCCTTTGCCATACAAGGGGCAAGGGCAAGCAATACAAGTAATTTTTTCATGCAATGTTTTTTGGTGTTAAGCGAAGCGTAAATAGTATAGGTTATAGATTGGCAATATCTGCAATGGTTTTCTTTTCTAGTATCTTTAAAGATACATCCCTTACTTCTATCATTACGCTGCTTAAGCCACAGTTCTTTTCATCGCAGTTCTTGCAGCGTTCGTAAAAGTTGAGGCTTACACAGGGCAGCAATGCTATGGGGCCGTCAATCATACGCATAATGGCAGCCAGTTTTATCTTGTCGGGGTCCACTGCAAAAAAATAGCCGCCGCCCTTTCCTTTCTTACTGTCCAGCAGGCCGCCTTTTTTCAGTTCCAACAAAATGTTCTCCAGGAACTTTAAAGGTATTTTTTTCTTTTTCGAAATTTCGGAAATCAAAACAGGGCCTTCCGCTTTTTTTTGGGCAAGGTATATAAGTGCTTTAAATGCGTATTGCGTTTTCTTTGAAAGCATACTGCAAGGTTACAAAATAATTTTTTATGTAAAATACCTTTGTGCAGGTATAATGTTTGATGCAGTAATGTTATACCTTCATTAAAACCTATTGAAATGAAAAGCACCCTTTTAGCTGCTGTTGTAGCTATATGTATATGTGGTAGGGCCAATGCCCAATTGCCCAAAGTATTGATTGCAGCACATGCCATATACTCGACACCTACTTCAACAGATTTTAAGAACACGTACAAATATGGTTATGGTGGCGATGTGGAAGCCGGTATCGGTTTTGGCAAAACCATTATCAGTGCCATTGGTAGTTATACCTCTTATCAGGGCGAAAATAGTGTGCCCAATTTAGGTGCCACTGCTTTTAAACTGGGGTTGAGAAGGTACCTGGTAGCCGGACTTTTCCTGAACGCAAATGCTGGTAGCGTAACGTTGAAGAACAAAGGTATTGATGGCACTACTTCCAAATTTGTAGTAGAAGGTGGTGCAGGTATAAAACTGTTAAGCTTTGAACTGGTTGCCAATTATGGCGGGTTCAACATGCCATCTACCAACGGTAGCAGTTTTGCAGGAGCCTTTCATATCAAGGCAGGATTTGCAATAAAGATTTAAACGATGCTGTAAGGCATGAACCTTATTTACACTTCGACTGGCATTGGGCTACAGAGGGCTTGCTGTTAAATGAGTCTATGCTCGTAGGCATATTTGATCAAACCGATAACGCTATTGGTTTTTGATTTGCGGAAGATGTTCTTGCGGTGCGTTTCCACCGTGCGTTCGCTAATGAAAAGCGTTGAAGCGATGTCTTTGTTGGAGTATTCCTTTTCTATCAGTTTAATGATTTCTATTTCCCTTGTGGTAAGGTTGGCATCGTCGTTTTCCTTACGCATGTGGCTAAAGTGTTCCAGTTCCTTCAGCACTTCTTCGCTAAAGTAAATGCCACCGTTGGCAATTTTTTCAATGGCATGTGTCAGTTCCTGCTTGCCAATATTTTTGAGTACATAACCGGCAATATCGGCATCGTTGATCATTTCGTTTACCGTTTGCCCCTGGCCGCTCATGCTCAATGCCAGTATCTTTATTTGCGGGAATTTCTTTTTTACTTCTTTGGCAAGTTCCTGTCCGTTCATGCCGGGCATCATGATGTCTGTAAGCAGTATATCAATGTCGGTACCCGCTAAAGTATGCAGCATATCGGCGGCCGAAGTATGCGTGGCTTCAATGCTGATGTCGTTATGTCCATCTAACAGCGAAGTGATGCCATCAATTACAATCTGATGGTCGTCTACTATGGCTACTCTGATCTTTTTAGATTTCATACTAAGGGCTAGTGCTTGCCGGCGTAAAATACGTTTTTTTTACATAAGGGGCACATGTATGGCCACCAAAGTGCCTTTGCCCAGCGAAGAGTTCCATTCAACACTGCCTTTCAAGTATTCCACACGGGTCTGGATATTTTTTAAGCCGATGCCTTCAAATTTGTTTTTGTCCAATGTGTCAAAGCCCTTGCCGTTGTCTTCTATCGTGGCGGCAATACCGTCTGCATCTTTTATCAACGATATATCCAGGTGGTTGGCACCGGCATGTTTAATTACATTGTTTACCGATTCCTGTATCACACGGTACAGTACGGTTTCCACATTGGCATCAATACGTTCATTGAGGCCCTCGGTATATAGGTCTATTTTAATGACCTTACTGTCAATCTGGTTCAGGAACTCGCGTACCGCACTTGCCAGGCCTGATTTCAATAAGGCATTGGGCATCATGTTATGGCTTACGGCACGTACTTCCTTACAGCTTTCATCAACCAGGTTCTGTGCCTTTTCGTACACTTTCCGCTGGTCGGTATTGGCAAAAGGTATCTCGTTTTCTATGGCACTCAAATTCATTTTGGCTGCACTCATCAGTTGCCCGATGCCATCATGCAAATCGCCAGCAATACGCTTGCGTTCGTTTTCCTCGGCTTCCAGTATGGCTTTGGTGGCAAGCTCCTGTTGCTTAAAGATGGTTTCCTGTAACTGCTTTTCTTTTTTCAGTTTGTAACGCCTGTAAACGGATATGCCCAGCAACAGCAACATTAGGGTTACAATGCTGATAACCGTAATAGTAATGTTCTTTTTATTTACCAGTAGTTTCTGGTTATTCAGTTCCAGTTCCTTGATACGTCCCTGTTTGTACAGGCTTTGAATGTTTTCTTCTTTTTGTGTGGAGTCTAGGCGTTGCTCCAGTATCTTTTCGTTCTGCTTCTTTATTTCCAGCTCATTGCTGGCAAGTACCAGTTGGTTCTGCGATAGCAACAAATCGCGTTGCGATAGTTCGTACAGCTTTTTGGTAAGTTGCGATTGCTGCTGCTGTATCAGTTTTTCTTTTTCCAGCGTTTGGTACTTGGTTTCTATTTCGGTGAACTTTTTGGTGAGTTCATCGGTATGCACACTATCGGTAAACACCACTACCATACGCGATGCTTCGCCGGCTTTCTTAAAATCGCCCATGGCTTCGTACAGATTCTGCAGGCTGCGGTAAATGCGGCCTTTTTCCTGCAGGCAGCTTGCAAGGGTATCGGCCAGTATCAAACCCTGCTGCAGTTTGTCTTCGGCTTCTTTGTATTTTTTTTCTTTGGTCAACAGACCGCCCCAAACGTTTAAGGAGCTTACCTGCCCTTTTATGTCACCTGCTTTTTTGCGAAGGTCCAAAGCGGCTTCAATATATTCAATGCCCTCTTTGGTAGTACCGGCTTTTTCGTTCCATGCGGCCAGGTTATGGTACACTACACTCAGGGTTTCCACATCGCCAATTTTTGCAGCAATTTCTTCTGACTTGTCAAAATAGGTTTTGGAATCGGTGTAGTTGTTGTTGAAGAAGTAGATATTGCCGATACCGAGGTAAGTGCCTGCCAGGCCCGACCTGTCTTTGATCCTTTCCTTTATGGCAATTGATTTTTTAAAGTAGTCCATTGCCTTGTCCAGGTTGCCAATGTTCTGGTTGGCCAGGCCTGCGTTGTTCAAAGCTGCGGCCTTGCCGTAATCGTTGTTGATGGCATCGTATATTTCCAGTGCCTTTAGTGCATTTTCTAATGACTTTTCGTATTTGCTGGATTTCTGGTAAATGATGCCTTTTTTCAGGTACACGGCTGCCATGCCATTCTGGTCCTTCAGTTTCTGGCGTATCTCTAACGATTTGTCGTACGATGCCAATGCCCTTGCATAGTCCTGCTTGTCCATGTAAATAATACCCATATCGTTGTAGGCCTGTGCAATGCTTTTGGGGTATTTTATTTTGGTGGCCAGTTCAATGGCTTTGTTGCCGTATTCCATTGCCTTGTCCCTGTTTACGGTTCTGTACTGCCAGGTAAGCTCATTGTAGGTGTTGGCCAGGGCAGAGTCTTTTTGTACCAGCACCAGTTTTTCGAGGCTGTCAATAATGCGTCTGTTTTTTTGTGCCTGGGTGGCACAGAACAATAGTAGGGCAACAATTGACAGGGCTATTTGTTTCATGCACGAAGTTTATGCAAGGTTCAGTACTTCTTTCATGGTAAATATACCTTTTTTACCTATTATAAACTCGGCTGCCAATACTGCACCGCCTGCAAAGCCTTTGCGGTTGTGGGCGGTGTGTATGATTTCGATATCGTCAATGGGTGATGTGTATTTTATTTTATGGGTGCCGGGTGCGGGGTCTATCCTTTCAGATACAATGCTTAGCTGTTCTTTGTTGGTTGCAGGTTCGTTTACCCATTGTTTTTTGGAAGCAATATGATGCAGTACCTGCTCGGCAAGGGTTATGGCCGTGCCGCTGGGTGCATCCCTTTTTTGGGTATGGTGTATCTCTTCCAACAGTACATCGTATTCGGGGTGGTTGGCCATCAGTTTGGCCAGGTAGGTGTTCAGTTCAAAAAAAAGGTTTACGCCAATGCTGAAATTGCTGGCATAGAGCAATGTGCCGTTTTGTTGTTGGCAGATGGATTTGATTTCGTCCCATTTATCCAACCAGCCCGTGGAGCCGCAAATAACGGGTACACCAGCTTCAAGGCATTTCTGTACGTTTTCAAAAGCACTGTGCGGCGAGGTGAACTCTATGGCCACATCTGCTTGTTGCACAGCTTCTGTTGTAAAATCTGCTGTATTGTCAATGGATATTTTCAATACTATTTCGTGGCCTTTTGCTACGGCAATTTCTTCTATAGCCTGTCCCATTTTGCCGTAACCGATCAATGCAATTTTCATGTTTACTGTTGTATGCGTTTAGGTGGTAAAGTTATTTGTTGGCGGTATATGAGCGGTAAATAATTGGTTCGTTGCGGGCTTTACACAAAAATGGCTGTTGACGCTTTTTGGGAAAAAATGGTTTTTGCCAAAGTAGTGGCTATTACTAAAGTGTGATAATTGCTGTTGTGATAATTTTTTTTATCACAACAGCAATTATCACAAACCGGAAAAACTGGGTGGTTGCAGGTTGCCACGAATGGGCACGGATAAAGCACGAATGGGGAATACTGTTGGCAGTTGTGGGTGGGGTTGTTGGGTTGGATTTTTTATTGTATGATGAATGTTTGTTGGGGTATGTATGAAAGAGTATGTCGATTGAACAACAAAAGCTGCATTGTGCAATGCAGCTTTTGTTGTTGTTCTATTCCCAACAGAAATCTTATTGATAATCCACCTTCGCCTTCAAATAATCCTTAATCAGTACCGATACATTCTTCATTAAATCGTACCCAACATTTGCTTCAATGGCGTTTACGCTGGTGCGGTAGGTTTTCCAGTTGCTGCTTACGCTGATGTTGTTGGGGGCATCTACCGCAATGATCCTGGTGGCGGTGTCGATGCGTGAAAGGTCGTGGTTGCCGTTGGCCAACAGTATCACCACTTTGTACACCTGTGCCGGTACCGCAATCTTGCCGCTTTTAATGGTAGTGGCATAGCCGTTATTGCCCGTACCGCCAGAGCCGTAGGAGCCCATGATGATATAGGCTTCCTTACCTGTGTTTACCTGTGCACGTATATAGTCTTCCATATTGCCCCATGTTTGCTGGTTCAGGTAGGGTGCCTGTGGTATCATATTGCTCATGAGGAATGTGGAGGAGTTGGCGGTGTAGGTAAGCGTTCTGTCGGCACTGGGGCAGTTATGTCCACGGTCAAAACCACTGCCTTCGTAGCTGGTGCTGCCCGCCCTGTACCAACCTGTTGGTAAGGATGAATCCTGTCTGAATGTGTTGGTCCGGTCGGTTGTATCTAGGTCGCCTGTGTACACATGCCAACTTACCCAGTTGGGTGTTGCATGGTCCCTGTGGTACGACATGGCATAGTAGGTTTTGTCCATAAAATAATTGGTGGTACTGTCTACCACATGCAGGGCATTGGTAGGGTTGCCCAGTAACAGGTTGTCGTTATCGGTGCCTTCGTCAAATGGGGTAATGGTTACATCGTCAATATTGATGCGGTTGCTGCCACCACTTAGCTTCTTGATCTTGAAACGCACATCGGCTGCTGTTTTCAGCGTATAGCTTACGGTTTGCAGGGTAGTGGAGGAGGAGGTGATCACATCGCCAATTGCCGTATAGGTACTACTGTCTGTTGATATCTGCAATTGCCATGTGCTGTTGCCATCTGTACCATACACTGCATGTTTGATGCTGATGGTGGCGGCACCGCCTACATTGAAGTTCATGGATATGCTGCCCGTGTTTTGTATGCGGGTGCTCTTGGTGCCGTTTTTACGGTCGTTGGCCAGGGAGCCAATCAATGCATCGTCAAAATACCAGGAGCCGGAAGCAAGTGTTGCATTGGCTGCGGCGTAAGAACTTTTGGTGCCTGCTTCAAAATCTTCGGTAAGGGTGGTGGTGGACAGTGGCAGCTTCATACCGTTGTTCATGGTGTAGGCGGGTGACTGTACAGGTTCGTCCATTTGTTTTTTACAGGAAGAAGCAAGCATAACAAAGCATAGGATGGCCGGTAAGGCGTGGTGTTTTCTCATATTAGTGTTTTTAGATAGGTAGATATGCCAATAGGCAACAGACAAAATAGTGATTGATGGAAAGGGCTTCAACCCCTATTGGACAATTGAATGGCCTGTGGTGCGTGAGCCTGTTGTGATAATTTGTGTTGTGAAAAANNTTTTTCACAACACAAATTATCACAAACTGAAAATGGGTGGCTGGTATGATTAGATTGTTGTGGTAGGCTTTTTGTAAAGCCAGACCTATAACTTTATGACATGATGAAGCATATTGTAAACTGGTGGAAAATAACCAAGCAGACTTTTAGCTATTTCAGTGCCAGCAGCGTGCCCAGTATGAGTGCTGCATTGGCCTATTATACTTTTTTTTCGCTGGCTCCCATTTTATTGATCGTGATTACGGTGTGCGATGTTTTTTATGGCAGGCAGGCCATTGAGGGGAAGCTGTTTGGGGAGATACAGGGTTTTGTTGGTGCGGATGCGGCCCACCAGATACAGGAAATTATCCGGAATGCGGCAGCCAGCCATCGTACGGTATTTGCATCGGTGGTTAGTGCGGTGGCGTTGGTGTTTTCGGCAACGGGTGTGTTTACGGAAATACAGAGTTCCATCAATACCATTTGGCAGTTGAAGGCGAAGCCGAGAAAGGGCTGGCTGAAGTTTTTGCTGAACAGGGTATTGAGCCTGTCGATGGTATTGGGGCTGGGTTTTATATTACTGGTGTCGTTGATTATGAGTGCTGCGTTGGATATATTGATGCAGCGTTTGTTAACGGTGTTGCCGGAGGGGTCGGTTGTAATTGCTTATGTGATTAACCTGTTGCTTACCCTGGTGGTTATCTCTTTTTTGTTTGGCGTTATATTCAAGTTGCTGCCCGATGCAAAAATACAATGGCGTGATGTGCGTGCGGGGGCATTTGCTACGGCCATACTGTTTATGCTGGGCAAGTTTGCCATAGGCTTTTACCTGGGCAAGAGCAACCCGGGCGGCACTTATGGTACGGCGGGCTCTGTTGTGATCATTTTGCTTTGGGTGTATTACTCGGCCATGATACTGTATTTTGGGGCCTGTTTTACCAAAGTGTATGCACAGTACACGGGCAGGCAGATTTACCCTAACCAGTATGCGGTATTTGTGCAGCATATAGAGGTGCAGAACCATGATTCGCTGGTGGAGCAGGACAAAACAAAAGTGATAGAAAAGTAATGTTACTGATAGTTGTGTTACTTAACATTAATCAGTTTATGCGAAGGCTGTTTTAGATTGAATACGATGCCCACACCATTGCTTTTAGTAAGTGGGTTGATGGTTGGTTTTACCTGCATGGTGAGGTTGTCGCTTACATCAAACTCTTTCAGGTGTGCAAATACGGTTGCATCGGCAACGTTCAATCCCCATACAATCAGGAACCATAGCACGGAATAGTCCCTATCCCTGCGGAACTCGTTGCGGTAACCTTGCAATGAACCACTGCTTAGATTTTTTAGCCTAGGGTCTATATTAGCAAGGTTTGCAGTATCTGCAGCTGTAGCACCAGTTTGTTCTGCCCTGAATTTTAGTATATAAGCCTTTTTTGTTCGTTGGTACCAGGTATTGTTGTAAATAAAAGCTACCGTAGGTATGGATAGTGCACCGTACACAATGGGCAGTTTCCAATATTCCCTATTGTATATCTGGCCCAGACCAGGAAATATCAATGAACGTCTGGTGGCAATTTTAGGGTCGTGCTTTTTCTTCGGGGCAATGCTGCTGTCTTTTTTTGTTTGCTGTTGCGGGGTCGTATCTGCAGTAGGCTTAGTGATTGGTACAGTTACTGCCCGGGCTTGTACAGCATGGCAGTAGCAGAGGAGCAGCAGTAATATAATCGTACGGTATAGCTTCATGTAATAGTTAACTTACCACAACATTCATTTGGTCGAGTATCTTGTTTAGCTCTTGCAAAGAATAGTATTCCAGCGTTATGCTACCATAGCCTTTGTTGCTGTGTACCAATTTTACTTTGGTACTGAAGTGGGATGCTAAATTATCCTCTATCTTTTTATAAGCAGGTGGCAGGTCGGTTTTTGCAGAAGATTTAACAGCATCGCTACCGCCACCTTTGTACAGTTTGCGAACCAGTTCTTCTGTTTGCTTTACGCTCAGTTCCTTGTTTTTTATTTCGCTGTACACATATAACTGTTTGTCTACCGTATCTATATTCACCAATGCCCTTGCATGGCCCATGCTCAGGTTGCCGCTGCGTACCGCCAGTTGAATATCGGGCGGAAGCTTGAGCAGGCGTATATAGTTGGTTACGGTGCTTCTTTCCTTGCCCATGCGTTCTGCAACCTGTTCCTGCGTATAGTCCAGTTCTTCCATCATGCGTTTGTAGCTGAGACCAATTTCAATGGCATTCAGGTTTTCACGCTGCAGGTTTTCTAACAGGGCAAGTTCCAATAGTTCCTTGTCGTTTGCCTGGCGTATATATACTGGTACATCTTTTAACCCGGCAATCTTTGATGCCCGGAAGCGGCGTTCGCCTGCAATCAGTTGGTATTTGCCGTTGGCCAGTTTGGTAACAGTCAATGGTTGGATGATGTCGTGCAACTTGATGGATGCTGCCAGTTCGCTTAAAGCAGTTTCATCAAAATCCCTTCTCGGCTGTTTGGGGTTTACCTGTATATCGGCCAGTGGAAGCCTTGTAGTTGTAGTGGCCTGTTCAACCACATTGGTTTTTAATGACCCGGTAGTGGTTTTAAGGTCCTGGTCTATATTGCTCAACAGGCTGCGTAAGCCTTTGCCTATGGCGTCTTTATTTGATTTTGGGGTAGTCATTCAGTTCAAAGTTTGGTGTTTAAAGTTTAAGGTTTTACCCAACAGGTGAGGTTTTACTTTAAACCTTAAACCTGTTACTTTAAACTTATTCAATAATCCTTTCCTCGTTGCTCATTTTGGTCATTTCATTGTTCTGCAGAATTTCCTTGGCAAGGTTCAGGTAGTTTACTGCCCCCTTGCTTTCTGCATCGTATAAAATAACGGGCTTGCCCACACTTGGGGCTTCGCTTAACCTTGTATTGCGGTGTATGATGGTGCTGAAAACCATTTCGTCAAAATGTCTCCTTACTTCGCTTACCACCTGGTTGCATAAACGTAGGCGGCCATCGTACATGGTCATCAAAATGCCTTCAATCTGCAATTCAGGGTTCAGTCTGTTCTGTACAATCTTGATGGTGTTCAATAATTTGCCTAAACCTTCCAGTGCAAAGAATTCGCATTGCACGGGTACAATAACACTGTCCGCAGCAACCAGTGAGTTTACGGTTATCAATCCCAATGATGGCGAACAGTCAATTACAATAAAATCGTACCTGTCCCTTACATCGTCCAGTAGGGCCTTCATTACATTCTCCCGGTTGGGGTAGTTGATCATTTCTATTTCTGCACCTACCAGGTCAATATGCGAGGGTATTACATCCAGGTTGGGCACTTCGCTTTTGAGTATTACATCCACTGCCTTTGTTTCGTTTACCATGCAGTCGTATAAACTGTTGGTAACATTGTGCAAATCGAAACCCACACCTGTAGTGCTGTTTGCCTGCGGGTCCGCATCCACCAGCAAGGTCCTGTATTCCAGTACCGCAAGGCTTGCAGCCAAGTTAATAGCTGTTGTGGTTTTGCCTACACCACCTTTCTGATTTGCTACACCAATTATTCTTGCCATTTAGTTTTATATGTTTTAGTAACCAACTTTTATATACTGTTCCGTATTACACATCTATTGTTTGGCCAATGCCGGGCAGTAGCAATGTTTTGCCTGCTGCCTCAAAATCTGCTTTGGCTTTTTCGCTGTCAATTTTTATATAGCCAAAAGTATCGTAGTGCACACCTATTATGGTATTGCATTGTATGAAATTGCTTGCATGTATGGCATCGGCAACATCCATGGTGTAGTGCCCGCCAATAGGTAAAATAGCAAATTGCAATTTTGCCCATAGGGGTATCAGTTGCATGTCCATGGTTAGTGCCGTATCGCCAGCAAAATAAAAATCACCCTCGCTGGTGCTGAACACAAAACCCATTGGGTTGCCACCGCTTGCCCCATCGGGCATGGTTGATGAATGGATGGCACTTACACCACGGAACTTTCCAAAGTCAAGGTTTATATAACCGCCATGGTTCATGCCCAGTACATTTTCAACGCCCTGTTTCTGTAACCAGCCTGCTACTTCTGCGGCAGCAATGCATTGTGCCTTTGTTCTTTTGGCAATGCTTACCAGGTCTGCCACGTGGTCGCCATGACCGTGCGATACAAATATGTAGTCTGCCTCAATTTCATCGGCCACAATATCCGTTGCCAAAGGGTTTCCGGTTATGAATGGGTCAAACAGGAGTTTCTTTCCGTTTACTTCAATTAAGAAACATGATTGCCCGTAGTAAGTGAATTTCATATAGAATTGTTGAATGCCGCCAAAAATACATTTTCAATAGAATCTTCGGAAACAATCTTATCCATAAGCCGTATTAAAGTGCGGTAAGTTTTCAACATTTTGGACAAGTGCCTGTTTTATGGCGTAATAGATTGTGCATGACTGTACAATAAAAAGCATCTTCGCCCGTCAAACTACAATAACTTTTAAAAATTAGTATGAGAAATTCTGGCACTTGGTGGGTAGTAGCGGCAATAATGGTATTGCTTGACCTGTATGTTTTTCAGGCATTGAAAACGGTAACGCAGCACACATCGGAGAAAACGAGGTTGATTGTGCATGGTATATATTGGATTGTGGCTGCGGCTACGGTTATAACATTGGTTTCGTTGCCTTATATACAGTCGCTGCAGACCAACCGCTTTTTCCGCAATTATGTTTTTGCCATTATGTTGGGGCTGTTTATTGCCAAATTGATTGGGGTTGCGTTCTTTTTGGTGGATGATATCAGGCGGGTGATTACTTGGCTGGTTGCAAAACTGGGTATGGGAGTAAAAGGCAGTGGCGTGGCTGACGGTGCGGGTGCGGGTATCAGCCGTTCGGTGTTTTTGAGCTGGTTGGGGTTAGGAGCTGGGGCTACAGTGTTTGGTACGTTGCTGTATGGCTTTAGCAATAAGTACAATTACCAGGTGAAGAAGGTGAAACTGGCTTTTGGCAATTTACCTGCGGCATTTAAGGGGTTGCGGATTGTGCATATAAGCGATATACATAGTGGCAGCTTTCAGGATAAGGAGGCGGTGAATAGGGGGGTGGACCTGATTTTGAAGCAGCAGGCAGACCTGATACTGTTTACAGGCGACCTGGTGAATGACCGGCATGAGGAAATGACGGATTATATGGATGTGTTTAATAGGCTGGAGGCACCCATGGGGGTGTATAGCACTTTGGGTAACCACGATTATGGGGATTATGTGGCTTGGCCAGATAGGGATGAGGCCCATATTGAAAAGGAACGGCTTGCAGGAAAAAGGATTTTTACGCCATTGCAGGCAGAAAATATTGAGCGGCTGAAGCAGGTACATGCAAAACTGGGCTGGCGTTTGCTGATGAATGAGCATGTGGCCCTGACAAGAAACAATGAATCCATTGCTTTGCTGGGTATTGAGAACTGGGGGGCCAAGGGCAATTTTGCGAAGTATGGCAAAATGGAACAGGCATACCCTGGGGCGGAGCAGTATCCTTTTAAGATATTGATGAGCCATGACCCGAGCCATTGGGATGCACAGGTGAAAACGATGTATAAGGATATTGACCTGATGCTTGCAGGGCATACGCATGGTATGCAGTTTGGCATTGAGAACCCTTATTTTAAATGGAGCCCGGTGCAGTGGATGTATAGGCAGTGGGCCGGTTTGTATGAGGATGGTAAGCAGAAACTGTACATCAACCGTGGTTTTGGTTTTATTGGCTACCCGGGTAGAGTAGGTATATTACCAGAAATTACGGTGCTAGAATTGGTTTGATAGTTGTTGATTGTCAGCTATTTTTCTTCATCTAATTCATTAATAAATCCTTGTAGTTTTATTAAATAGTTGCCATACAGCTTCCTTAAATAGTATTTGGTAAGGTAGTAGGCCCCAATGGTAAGCGACAGGATATAGACTGTAAGGAAAATATAGATCTGTGTAGGTGATTTTAGATGTTGCGAAAGGATGCTGTCTGAAAAATGTACCTTGCTTGAAGAGTCTTTATAGCCCAGCCAAAGTGAGAATATCATGCATATGGGTATCAGCCCCATGGTGAACTGGAAGTTCCTTTTTGTGTATTCTTTGATGATGGAGTGGATGAGTTGCAGGTTGTTTTTAATGGGTAATGTGGAACTGCCCAACCGGTTTATCTTGGTCATAAGGTAAAACAGCACGATTAAAAAGACCAGGCAAACAATGCTGAATGTAGAGAAGTAAACCTGAAAACTCCAATGGCTGCTGAAAATGCCGACATAGCAAAACGCCAGGGTACAAAATATGCAAAAGATAATCTCTATCCATAAACTTCTCTTGAGTTTGTGCACTACCGAGCCTGCGTTCTTTTTAAGCATGGCACTAATGTCCAGCTCAGATTTTGAAATGGGTGCCTCGTCCAGCTTTTGGCGTAATTGTACTTTCAGTTCGTCTAGTTCCATGGGTATTATTATTTAGGACAACTGATAATGTTTTTGGGTCTGTTCCTTCAATTTCACTTTGATCCTGTTCAATTTTACGGCTACATTATTGGGCGAAATGCCGAGCATTTCGCCAATTAAATTATAATTATAATCCTCTAAATAAAGCATAACCAATGCTTTATCAATTTTACTTAAATCCCCAATTGCTTTATACATGGCTTTAACCTGTTCTTCAATCGGGTTGTGGTATTCTGTTGCTTCAGGAAAAATCTCCGTATTAAAAGTGGCTACTTGCTTTTTCTCTTTCCTGAAAAAAGCAATGGCAGTGTTTAAGGCTACACGGTAAAGCCAGGTAGAAAATTTGGCATCGCCCCTGAAGCTGGGGTAGGCTTTCCAGGCCTGTAAGGTTACTTCCTGAAAAAGGTCTTCCTTATCTACAGGGGTATCCATGTAAATAGAGCATACCTTATGTATGATGTTCTGGTGCTTGTTTAAGAGTTGTATAAATTCTTTTTCCTTATCCATTTATAATGGAAATCAATATTTTATAGTTAGTTAATTTACTAAAAAATATTAGTACATAACTGCGGTAACTGTGTAGCCTTGTTTTCTCAGCAGGCTTATCACGCCTTTTTTGCCGCCTAAATGGCCTGCACCTACGGCAATAAAAGTAGGTTTTTCTGCTATTGCCTGGCCTATTACGGGTATCCAGTTCTGGTTTCTTTTGTCCAATAATACCTTTTCATAACTGCCTAAATCGGTATCGCCAGAAACATCATCGTGCAGGGCAGCCACATTCTTGGTTTTGTACAGGGCCACCATTTCCGAAAGCTGCTTTTTGCTTTTATCAATTTCGTACAGGCTTTTCACCAAGGCTTTTGCCTGTTCTTTGTAAGGAATAGTGTCAAATACATTCATCTGATCCTCAATTGTTTCAAGCCCTTTAATTTGCATTGAATCTTGCTTGGCCAATTTCTCAAACTCCTTTTCAAAAGCAATTGGCTGGCAGCCCAGCATGGATGGGTAGAGCAGCGAGCTGACCATAAAAGGCTTGTAGCTTACAAACATGCTTAGCGACAATCCAGTTTGTGCCTTGAACACTTTTGAGCAGGAGTCGTATTCCTTGTCCGTTAGGTATTCTTTTAAGGTATGCCCGTTCTTCATCAGTATGCCTTTCATCATCTTGGCCATCATGCCCGGGTCGTCCAGGTCAATTTCCAAGTAAAGCTGTTTGGTACTGTGAAATGCTTTTTGTACGGTATCGGGCATTGCAAAGTCATCGGGGCAAAGCATGTGGAAAGTGCCGTACAGGTAAGAGGGGGCCTGTATGTCCTTGCCCGAAATCTTCCAGAGCAGGGTTTTCTCCTTTGGTTTCTGTGCCGGAGCCGCCAGTACCGCCATGCCCGAAATAAATAATGCCAACCATTTTTTCATGCTCAATGCTTTAAAAGGTAAGTAGTTGTAAAGTAACAATTATTACAGCAGCAATAAAAAAGCCCCGAGTAAAAACAAGGGGCGTTAACCAAAACCAACTGCTTATGAAAAATTCTTATAGTGCTGCAGAATGTACTTACAGCACCAATTCAATTATAATATTGCAATTTCTTTAGCTGCAACTTTTACTTCTTCCTTTTTAGGAATGTACACTTGCAGCACGCCATTTTCGTATTTGGCCTGAATGGCATCGGCATTTACCTTGTCGTCTAAAGAAAAGCTGCGTTTAAAGCTTTTACTGTTAAACTCGCGGCGTATTGTTTTAAAATCCTTGTTCTCTGCTTGTTCCTGTTTTTCAAAACTGATAGTCAGTAAACCGTTGTCCACATTTACTTTAAAACCTTCTTTGTTACGGCCAGGTGCACTTAATTCAACGTGGTAGCCATCTGTTGTTTCGTGAATGTTTACTGGAGGCGTGCCAAAACTGTTGTTCTGTGCATCCCTGCCCCAAGAAGTTGGGAAACCAAAAAAGAAATCGTCCAAAATGTTGCTTGTCCTAGGATTTTGTTTTACGAGTGTCATAACTGTTATTTTTTTAGTTTTTTGAAATTTGTTTGTTTGGCAAGTGTTTTTCAAATGGTGTACCACCACATTTTTTGAGTCATTATTTCCACTTGCGAGTAAATTCTGCGGACAAAATGTCATTTTCGATAGCCGAAAAAAGTCACCTTGTCTGCTTTTAGTTGATTTGTCGTTCAGATTTTGCTCTTATTTTTGTGTTTTAATAAAATTCAAATAGCAATATATGTATCCAGCAGAAATAGTTTTGCCCATGAAGGCAGAGCTGACCGAAAGTGGTTTTGATGAAATGGTAACTGCAGAAGAGGTGGACAGCACTTTAAAGAAACAAGGAACAACATTGGTAGTGGTAAACTCTGTTTGCGGTTGTGCAGCAGGTACCTGCCGCCCGGGTGTTTTGATGGCAGTTCATAACGCCACCAAAAAACCGGATAACCTGGCTACCAGTTTTGCAGGTTTTGATGTGGAAGCGGTAAACAAAGTACGTGAGCATCTATTGCCTTACCCGCCGTCTTCACCGGCCATTGCCCTGTTTAAAGATGGCCAATTGGTAAGCATGGTAGAGCGTCACCAAATAGAAGGCAGGCCTGCACAGGTTATTGCCCAGCATTTAATAAGCGAGTTTGATAAATATTGCAACTAGTTTTTTGTTATGATGGATTATTAAGTATCAATCCTACCGATTCTTCGGTAGGATTTTTTTTTGCACAACAAATAACGGTTTCTTAAATAGGCAACAGTCCCGCTTTTCGCTGCTACTACGCCACAAGCCTTTGCACACAAGGCCTCAGCGTGGTATCCGCTTCAATCGGGTGTAGCATTCGAATATTGGAATTTTTAATAGCACACGGATAATATGGATTGGATGGATTTATAGGTTATTGATGATTGGAATTATTTGCTGCTTTCAATGCCCAATTTTTAAAATTGGATACACTTGGGATTATCCTGCTTCGCAGGTAAAAGATTCATTGCAATGGCACACGGATGATAAGGATTGGATGGATTTACAGGTTATTGATGATTGGAATTATTTACTGCTTCCGATACTCAGTTTATAAATTGATACGCAAAGATTATCCTGTTTGGTGCAGGTGGAAGATCCAAGACATATTCAACTTTTCTGTGAAGCAGAAAAAAATCTGTGGTCATCTGTCCAACCCATATCATCCGTGTGCAAAAAATCAATTCAAAAAATATTCCTGCTATATGCCAATTTGTTTTACAATACGCATTGAACTGTCCGCCCTATAATTTGCCCATTTCTAACTAACATTGCAACCTGTAACATAAAATATATGTATCCCAATTTATACTACTTCTTTAAAGACCTTTTTGGTATTGAGCTACCAGGCTTGAAACTCATCAACTCATTCGGCTTTTTTGTGGCATTGGCATTTATTGCTTCTGCATGGGTATTGACAGTTGAGTTGCGGAGAAAGCAGAAGCAAGGGCTATTCACCTATACCGAGCAGATAATAACCGTTGGCCAGCCTGCCACCATTTCAGAGCTGCTCATCAATTTTCTACTGGGTTTTTTAATGGGCTTTAAAATCATTGGTGGCTTTTTGCTGCCCGATGCATTTGATGACCCGCAGCAATACATTTTTTCGGGCAGGGGCAATTGGCTCATCGGTATATTATTGGGCGGCTTTTTTGCATGGCTTAAGTGGCAAGAAAAAAACAAGCAGAAACTTCCAAAACCCGAGCAGCGAAAAATACACATCTGGCCGCACGACAGGGTAGGCGATATAGTGGTATATGCAGCCGTGTTTGGCTTTGCAGGTGCAAAGCTGTTTGATATACTGGAGGCCCCAGGCAGTTTCATGCAGTCCATTAGGGCCGTAAGGGAAGGCAAGCAGGATGCAAGCTCCCTGATATTTAGCGGGCTTACATTTTATGGCGGGCTGATAGTTGCAACACTCGCAATTATTTATTATGCAAGAAAACACAAGATTCCCATTATACACCTGGCCGATACCATGGGGCCCGTAATGATGATTGCCTATGCATTGGGAAGGATAGGCTGCCAGGTTGCTGGCGATGGTGACTGGGGCATTGTGAACAGTGCATTTGTAACCGATGCAAATGGCCATAGCATTGCCGCTACACAAGAGCAGTTTTTAACTGCTGTGCAAAATAATACTGCTTATTATACAAGTAAGTTTGGTGCCATCGAAAATTTGCAGCACCATTCAGTAAGCAGCTTTCTGGGTTTGCCCAACTGGCTGTTTGCCTATAGCTACCCACACAATGTGGTAGAAGATGGGGTGCGGCTTGCAGGCTGCCAGGGCACGCATTGCAATTACCTGCCGATACCTGTTTTTCCGACACCGTTTTATGAAATTGTAGCCTGCCTTATACTGTTCTTTGTTTTATGGAGCCTGCGTGGCAAACTGAAAGTGCCCGGGCAAATGGCAGGACTGTACCTGATTTTTAACGGGGCCGAACGTTTCTTGATTGAGAAAATAAGGGTAAACGCCACTTACAATATTGCCGGAATGAAAATTACACAAGCCGAAATCATTTCGTTTTTATTGATTATTGCAGGTATTGTTCTGTTTACGCAGTCCAAAAAATGGTTCGGTAAAAAAGAAGATACCGTTGCAGTTGACTAACACTGCAATCACTATTGCTGTTGGCAATTAGAATATGGCAATTACCCTTTCAATAAACCAGAAAGCTGCCAGCGAACCAATAATATAAGGCGGTATTTGTTGTACCCATTTGGGTAGCTGTTTCAACTGTTTTTGTAAAAGCCAGCCTAACAATAATATGGCTGCCACAAAAAATACCTGGCCCACTTCCACACCAACATTAAAAAGCACCAATGCCATTGGTATGCTTTGCTGTGGCAGGCCCACTTCGGCCAGTGCCCCGGCAAAGCCAAAGCCATGCAGTAGCCCAAACACAAATGCCACAATCCATGGGTAATGATAGGTGAGCCTGTCTATGCCCTGATAATGCCTTATCAATTCCACAGCCAATAACATAATGCTCAACGCAATCATTGCTTCCACTGGTGCGGGTGGTACGTGCACCATATTCAGTGTGGCCAAAGCCAGCGTAATGCTATGTGCAAGTGTAAATGCAGTAATGGTTACAAAAAGCCTGCGTCTGCCTTTTACCAATAACAAAAGTCCAAACACAAATAACAAATGGTCAATGCCTGTCCATATATGCTCCACACCAAGTTGCAGGTACTGCTTTACAGGTATATTGCCCTGGTTCTTTTGTTGAATGGATAAAGAAGCGTTACCAGAAGTAAGCAATTGTGTAATGCTGCTGCCATCGGTAAAAACAATAGTCACAAAAATGTTCATTTCATTGCTGCCAAAACCATCAACGGTAATTGTTTGGCCATTCAAAGCTGCATGTGGTTCCTTTAAATCCCATGTTTCCACCTCAAACAGGCCTTCTGTAAATTTTTTGGATGCGGCATGGTTAAACCAGCCTGCTGTTATATGCAAAGCAGGTGCCTGTGCAGGGTGTTTCCATACAATGCTTGTTGTGCCGTTTGCTGTTTCTGTTAAGCACAGGTAGGCTGTCTTGATATCATGTGCATGAACAAGGTTTGCCAACAGTATCGTTACGGCAAGCCATACACTTTTTGCTGCCTTCATGGATGCCTGTATTTGTTGATGATCCTGTATTGTGCCTGTAAAGCCCGTTGCTTTTGCTTTAGTTGCCTTTCTTTTTCCGCATCAATAAATTTTTGCCTTACAATGGGTACAACATCTTTAAAGTTGGGTGGGTATGGGACATTGTTGGAATCCAGGTAACTGAACAGCGTTGGATTATTTGCATAAAAAGATTCCAGTTGCTGTGTGGTGGGCTCGGCAACAGCCATCATTTCTTTGGATGCTGTATTCATTTGCCTGATGAGCAATGTGCGGGTTTCATCAGTTTTGTCAAGACCAGCTTTCAATGCCTCACGGTATTGTATTTCCTCGTTGATGTAGTTATTGATAAACGAATCCACTTCGGCCTGCGTGGCATCCATGCCCGTAAACTGTTTGTATTGCAGCTTTATTTTTTCAACTATAGCCGAATCTACCACTACCTCTTCTGCTGCTTGCTCCTTTGCTATTGACGGATGTATGGAATAATTGATCGCAAACAATGCAATGCCAATCAACAAAAAATGCAATAGCGGCTCTTTGAGTAATTTTTTTACCATCTGCCAAAGCTAAAAATCAAAACTGAATAATGCGGTCGACCAGTTTCCATTCATACCTATTATTTTGCCGTTCATGATTAAATAATGTACTATGCATTATATAGTAGCTAGTTTTGTATTGTAATATTTAAAAACAAGAACTAAACAATACTAAACTATATTGACATGAAAAAAATTGCAAGCATCCTCACTGCCTTGGGATTAACCGCATTATCATTGATAACCAATGCACAAACAACAAATTCTGGAAAAGTGAACGGTCTGGTTACCAGTTCACAAAAACCAGTTGAAGCTGCAAATGTCAGCCTGCTAAGGGCCAGGGACTCTGCCCAGGTAAAAATGGTCATAACCGATAAAAGTGGCAGGTTCGAAATAACAGCTCTGGCCAATGGCAAATACCTATTGCTGGTGGAAGGCATTGGCCATGCCAAATATTGGGGCGATTTTTTTGAACTGACCACTACAAAAAATGCACTCAGCCTGCCCGCCATATCCCTTAAAGTGGCCAATAAAGAATTGGGAAATGTGACCGTTACCAGCAAAAAGAGCTTTATTGAACAGAAACTGGACAAGACCGTGGTGAATGTGGATGCCTTGCCCACAACTGCTGGCCTTACCGTGCTGGAAGTACTGGAAAAAGCCCCGGGTGTTGTAGTGGACAAAGACGGCAATATCAGCCTCAAAGGCAAACAGGGTGTGCTGGTATTGATTGATGGCAGGCCTACTTACCTGTCTGGCCAGGACCTTGCAAACATGCTCCGGAACATGCCGGGCGGCAACTTGGATCAGTTAGAAATAATGACCAACCCGCCTGCAAAATATGATGCCAGCGGCAATTCGGGCATCATCAACATCAAGACAAAAAAGAACAAAACCGTAGGTTTTAACGGCAGTGCAAGCACCAATTACGGGCAGGGTGTATATCCCAAAACAAATAGCAGCATCAACCTCAACTACCGTAATGGCAAGTTCAACTTTTTTGCCAATGGAGGCTACAATTACAACGAGCGTTTCCAGAACATCGACATCACGAGGAATTTCAGGGATATAAACACCAACGCCCTGTTATCTGTTTTTGAACAGTATGCCGTCAATAAAAGATCGTATAACAGCTACTCGTACAAAGCGGGCATGGACTATTTCCTAAGTAAGAAAACAACTTTCGGCATCGTAGTAAACGGTTACAACAGTAATGGCAACGAGTTTACCAATAACCTTACCCTGATTAAAGATGCAAACGGCCTGCTTACTACCAGGAACATAGCCGACAATCAAATGATACAAAAGAATGGCAACACAGGCGTCAACCTCAACTTTCGTCAATTGCTTGATACAGTAGGTACAGAAATTACAGCCGATGCGGATTACCTGCATTACAATTCGGGCAACAGGCAAAGCATGAACAACTATTTCTTTGATGCCGCAGGCAACAAGAAAGCACCCGATGAAAAAATGCAAGGTTACTTACCAGCAGACCTGAACATTTACAGTATTAAGGTGGATTATACACATCCATTAAACAAGACTTCAAGAATTGACGCAGGCATTAAAAGCAGTTATGTGGAAACCGATAACAATGCTTTGTACGATAACTGGAACGGAACAGGTTGGGTAACCGATGCAGGCAGGAGCAACCATTTTAAATACAACGAAAACATCAATGCGGCCTATGTAAACTATAATAAAGAATTGGATAAGCATTGGAGCGTACAAACAGGTTTACGTTTAGAGAACACGATATCCAAAGGCAATCAATTAACAACAGGCGAAAAGTTTAAAAGGGATTACACACAACTTTTTCCTACTGTATATATAGGTTATAAATTGAATGATAAAAACCAGTTTGCGTTGAGTTATGGCAGAAGGATTGACAGGCCCGATTACGAAAGCCTGAACCCTTTTTACCACTTCCTGGACAAATACACTTACGAAGTAGGCAACCCATACTTAAGCCCGCAGTTTAGCCACAACATAGAGCTGGCACATACATTTGGTGGCTTTCTTACCACCACATTAAACTACAGCAATACCAAGAACATTATACAAATGGTAATGGATCAAGTAGATAGTACCAATACTACATTCATACGCAAAGACAATATTGCCAAACAGCAAAACATTGGTTTATCTATTAGTGCCATGGTGCCTATTGCCAAATGGTGGAAGGCAAACATCTACACCAATGTCTTCAACAACAAATACACTGGCATTGTTAATGGGGGCTATTTAGATGTAAACGGTACGGCACTTACTGCAAACATCAGCAACCAGTTCAGTTTCAACAAGGGTTGGGGCGGCGAACTGAGCGGTAATTACATGACCAAAACAATAGCTGGTGTACTGGTGCAAAAACCAATGGGTGTTGTAAATATTGCAATTACCAAACAGGTGTTGAAAAATAAAGGAACCATAAAGCTAAACTTAAGGGATATGTTCAACATACAGGCATTCAACGGTTACTCCAGGTACCAGAACATTGATTTGACATTGCACCAAACTCGCGACAGCAGGGTTGTAAACATTGGCTTCTCCTACCGCTTCGGTAAGGGCAAGCCTGCACAGCAACGCAAAAGGGGTGGTGCGGCCGATGAGCAAAGCCGTGTGAATGGTGGCGGTAATTAATTAAGTATTATTTGTATATAACCAGCCATACAATGGGCATCAACTATTGTGGCGTCGCACCCATCAACAACTGATTGCAATGCCCAACTTTTATACAAGCACAGGTAATGCCATACAGCAGTCTATGACTTTCATAACGGTAAAACTCCGCTCATCCAACAGCGGGGTTTTATTGTTTCCTTCAAACATGGATTGTTTCCGCTTATCCAAATTTCACAATTCCGTTTTAAAAGCCCATGCCATTTTTAGGGCATAATCAGCAACGCAACATATATGAAACCAAAACTCGCAAAACAGCTTATAGCCTGTATCATAGCCATCATGTGTGCTACGGCAACCTTTGCCCAAAACAAGATAGGAACAGTAACCGGAACCATACAATCCAGTGATGGCAAGGGTTTGGAAGCAGTTACAGTTTCGCTGCTACAAGCCAAAGACTCACTGGTTGCCAAAACTGCCATCACCAATAAACAGGGCGAATTTGAATTTGATAAAGTAACAGAAGGCAGATACTTAGTAGCCATTGCAGCAGTGGGGTTCAACAACTATTTCTCCCAAACAATCGAAGTAAATGCAAGCAGTCCCGTTTTTAAGATCCAACCTATTACCCTCATAACCGCATCCAAAAACCTGGGCGATGTTACCGTTGTTGCCAAGAAGCCTTTTATAGAAAACAAGATAGACAAGATGGTGGTAAATGTGGAAGCATCCACAACAAGTACCGGCCTATCTGCTTTGGAGATACTGGAAAAATCGCCCGGCGTAACCATCGACAACGACGACAACGTAAGCGTTAAAGGAAAGCAGGGCGTTATCATCCTGATTGATGGCAAACCCTCGTACCTAAGTGGCAAAGACCTTGCAAACTATTTAAGAAACATGCCTGCAAACCAGTTGGACCAGGTGGAGATCATGACACAGCCCTCGGCCAAATACGATGCATCCGGCAATTCGGGCATCATCAACATCAAGACAAAAAAGAGCAAGGCAAATGGTTTCAATGGCACGCTCAGCAGCAGTGCCATCTTTGCCAACTATTTTAAAAATACCAATAACCTTACCTTCAACTGGCGTAAAAACAAATTGAATATTTTTGGCAACTATGGTTACTCAAACTGGGTAGGCTTTAACGATATACATATACTGAGGGATTTCAGGGCCAATGCCCAAACACCTTCCAACAGGTACTTCGACCAATCCACCTATGGCAAGTTCAAAGGCTACCCGCATAGCTTTAAACTGGGGGCCGATTTTTATGCAACCAAAAACACCACTTTGGGTGCGGCCATTACCGGCTCTGTTGACGATAGGCAGTTCACTTCAACAGGTATCAACAATATTTACGACAGCCTGCACCAGTTTACGCAATACAACCAATCGCTGTCGCAAACAAAAGACCCGTGGACAAATGTGGGCTTCAACATCAACTTCAGGCAGGTGCTTGATGGTAAAGGAAAAGAGATAACGGCCGATGCGGATTATGTACTGTACCGCACAAAGGGGCACCAGTATTCCGACAACTATTTATACAATGCAAACAACACGCTTGCAGAAACACCTTATTTATTGAAGGGCTACCTGCCGGCCAATATTGACATATATAGTTTTAAAACCGATTACACGCACCCATTGGCCAATGATGCCAAGATAGAAGCAGGTTTGAAATTGAGCTATGTACAAACCGACAACGATGCACAGTACACCCGGTATGATGATACACAGGCAAAATGGGTGAACGACACCACAAGAAGCAACCATTTTCTGTACAAGGAAAACATCAATGCAGCCTATGTCAATTTCAGCAAACAGGTACAGAAACTGGGCATACAGTTGGGCCTGCGTGCAGAGCAGACCATTGCAAAAGGCAACCAGGTGGTCAAGAACAGCTCCTTCAACAGAAACTATACACAAGTGTTTCCTACGGCATATTTTTCTTACAAGCTTAACGACGACAATACGCTTGGCCTAAGCTATGGCAGAAGGATTGAACGCCCGGGCTACCAGGACCTGAACCCTTTTCAGTACCTGCTTGACAGGTACACTTACCGTGAAGGCAACCCTTACCTGCAGCCGCAGTTTAGCCACAATATAGAACTGAGCTATAATTACAAAGGCCAGTTGAATGTATCGGCAAATTATACCAACACCACAGACATTATTAACGATATATTGGAAACGCGTAAGGATGGCGACAATTACATCACTTCCCAAACCAAAGACAATATTGCTTCACGAAGGAATATTGGCCTGGCCATCAATTACAACAAGCAACTGTACAAATGGTGGGGCACCAATATTTTCTTCAACTTGTACAACAACAATTACGACGGTTTTATTGGGTCCGAAAAAATAAACCTGGACATTACGGCATTTACCGTGAACCTGAGCAACCAGTTCAATTTTGGCAAGGGCTGGACGGGTGAGTTGAGTGCATTTTACAATAGCAGGAATTTGGTAAGCAGCGTAATATTGGCACAGCCACAAGGCATGTTTTCATTGGGTGGCGGCAAACAGGTGTTAAAGCAGAAAGGTTCTATACGGCTCAATATCCGCGATCCGTTTTGGCTAATGAAATTCAAAGGCAGCACCACAATGGACCAGTTTGTAACCAATATACAGTCCAAGTGGGATAACCGCCGCTTCATTGTTTCTTTCACCTACAGGTTTGGCAAAACATTGCAACAGCAGCAACGCAAAAGAAGCAATGCCTCACAGGATGAACAGAACAGGGTAGGGGGCAGCCAGCAACAATAGTTTTTTTAAGTATCAGATGAAGGAAAGTAATGGGAGGTCTTCATTGTCATGCTGAGCTTTTCGAAGTATGATGAACGTATAGTCAAGTAATGATTTCGACAGGCTCAACCTGACATATTTTCCTTCATCCGATAGTAATTCGTTTTTTTCTCATGTGCATTATATAGGAAAAGGCCCCGGTTTCTACCAGGGCCAATTTTATTGTAGTAATAAACTGAAATATGTTTAACCTTTCAGGTATTTGGTAAAACCCTGTGCAAGCAGGCATTGGGCATAGCCATAGCTTACCATGATGACCACTTCCAAGAAACCGGTATCGGTGTACTTGAACTTATGCAGTACCAGAACAATATCAGAAAAGATAAATAAGGCAACACCGGGAATAAAGAAATTGATGGACAAAGACCTTCTTGACTTGTTGCTGAAAACGTTGGTGGCCATAACCGCCATAATGCCAATAACAACGGCATATATATATATAGGCACCCTTAAGCTGGGTGCTTCTGCCAATTCGGGTTTAAGAAATTTGAACAATTGATAATAAATGGCAATCAATACCACAGTAGCAATGGTAGCTTCTGTGGCCTTTAATGGGTTTAAAGGCTGTAGTCTCCTAAAAAAGATGATATAAAAAATATGGGCAATTAAAAAAGCAATCATGCCCCATAAAAAAAACGTATTGCTGTTATTGATTAGAAGCAGGTCGCCAATCCACGAAAAAAGCATGGCACTAAACACCAGCGATTTGGATGTGAGGTAATGGTTCTTTCTTGCGTTTAGGAATACATAAAAAATCAGAACAGGCATCAGGGCAGCTTTTAAATAACCATGGTACTCATGCTGCTCCTGGTACAACAAGAAACAATCGGCAGCAAGTATAAACCAGAAAATGATTATACCGTATTTTTTAAGCAGTTGCATTCTGTTTAATTTAAAAAGATGGTTTTACAAAGGTTTCAATGGAGGCGAAAATAGCCTGCTTTAACAACCAATGAAAATTTTTTTGTAACATGTTATATATGCCAAGCATTTATGCATGCGATCATTTTACATTTGCACCATGCTTAGCGAAAAAGAAGAAGCCTATATTGCTTACTGGGCCGCCAATAGGGAGAAGCAGAAAAAAAATGTAAAGCAGTTTGTTGCAGGTTTATCCATTGGTCTTACCATAGGGGCAGCAACCATTTTCCTGGTACTGTCTGGCTGGTACGAAAGGGCAAACATGGTTGCCAATACAAGGCTAAGTCCGCTTATTATTACTTTTGTTGTTATTGCCATAGCCGTATTTATGGCTTATCTGTACAGGAACCACCAGTGGGACATGCGGGAGCAGCAGTACCTAGAATTGTTGGCAAAAAAGAAAAAGCAGCAAAAAGATGCAGGTGCCATGCAGCAATAATCCCTATAAATCAGTCAATAAACATAAATTTATCTTTTCAGGATGAAAAAAAATGTAGCCCTTTTCTGCTTTGGAATCATGTTGCTATGGGGTGCATGTGTAAAAAGCAATACCGGCTGTACACCGCAGGACCCCTCAGTAGAAAAACCGGCGATGATTGCTTTTTGTGCCAGCAACGGTATTACTTATACAGAACACAGTTCGGGCATACTGTACCAGGTAGTAAATCCAGGAACCGGTACCGTGCCAACATTAACCTCTAGAATATTCATTACATACACAGGTAAAAGGATGGATGGATCCATTTTCGACTCACAAAGCACCCCAGCCAGCGTGGGGTGGCCACTCAACGAACTGATTGAAGGCTGGCAGATAGGCATACCCCTGATAAAAAAAGGCGGCACCATCAAAATGGTCATCCCTTCAGCCCTGGCTTACGGGTGCAATGGCAAAGGGCCAATTGCAGCCAATTCACCTTTATATTTCGAGGTAACACTCGTAGATGTTCAATAGCCAACCTAATAGCTTATGCACAACAGCCGGAAATCTTCATTTCCGGCCTGTTTTTTTCCTGATTTTGGCATTATCATTCCCCCTATCTTTGCCCACTCTTAAAAAATAGTAAATAGTTACTGCTATGCAACTGAAAGGTTTAGTTAGATTTTTTGCGATTGCTTTAATCTTAATTTGTCTGTATCAATTATCATTCACATGGTTTGTACACAGCCATGAAAATGAAATGTCATCCAAAGCAGATGCCTGGGTGAAAAAGAATTACCCTGCAACCGATGAGAAATCAGAAGATTTCAAGGAACTCAAAAAGCAACGTTTGCAACGTTTGTTGGACAGTACAAAGGATTCAAAAATTGGACCTTTTGGATTGACCTCTTACCAAAGTGCAAAAGACAAAGAATTGATGCTGGGCTTGGATTTGCAAGGCGGTATGAGCGTTACCATGGAAGTTGGTCTGGATGGTTTGATCAAGTCATTGGCCAACTATACAAAGGACCCTGCTTTCAACAAAGCATTGGAAGAAGCAGTAAAACGTAAAGCCAATAGCGGTAACGACTTGGTTACGCTGTTTTCTGAAGAATACAAGAAGCTGAACCCATCTGGCAAGCTTGCACCATTCTTCTCAGTAAGAAGCAATACAAAGATCAAGTTTGATGATAGCGACGATAAAGTACTTTCTTATCTAAGGGAACAGTCTGATGTTGCTTTTGAAAACACTTACCGCATATTGCGTACAAGGATCGATAAGTTTGGTGTGTCTTCTCCAAACATCAACAAGAATCCAGCAAAAGGTATTATCACCATTGAACTGGCAGGTGTGAACGATCCGGAAAGGGTTCGTAAATATTTGCAGTCAACTGCCAACCTGCAATTTTTTGAAGTGTACACTGCCGACAGTCCGGAACTTAGGGCAGGTATAGAAGGTGCAGACAAGGCCCTGCAGGATTACCTGAACGGTGTAAAAGCCAGCGATACCACTAAAAAAGTGGATACTGCTGCTGTGGCATCAACAGGGAATATTGACACAACAAAAACGCACAAGATATCTGATCTTGAAACCAAGACAGATTCCAAAACCGATACTGTTAAAACAAAGAACAATGCCAACCCGATTACCAAGTTCTTTACAATAGACCAGTCTCACCAAGGACGCAGGGAAGGCAACAAAGAAATATATCCTGGTGCTTTGGCATACATACAAACAAAAGATACTGGCTTGCTGAACAAATACCTGGCAATGGATATTGTAAAAAGCAAGTTCCCATCAACTTTGGTTTTCATGTACGGCAAGGCAGAAGAAGGCCAAGGAAAAACTTCCAACACAAAGTTGAACCTGTATGCCATCAAAACATTGGATAACGGCCAGGCCAAACTGGAAGGCGAACACGTAGCCGATGCAAGACAAGACTATGAAGGCAGCAAGGTGGTTATCCGTATGAACATGGATAAAGAAGGTACAAAACTTTGGGGCGATTTAACAACAAAGAATGTGGATAGGCCAATTGCGGTTGTATTGGACAACTTTGTGTACTCTGCTCCAAATGTTAATGAGCCAATCACAACGGGTAGCTCACAAATTTCCGGAAGCTATACCATTAAAGAAGCACAGGATCTTTCCGAAATATTGCAGACAGGTAAATTGCCTGCACCTGCAAAGATTGTACAGGAGCAAGTAGTAGGACCTACTTTGGGTGCTGCTGCCATTAAAGGTGGTTCACTTTCATTCCTTGTATCGTTCCTGGTAATATTTGCCCTGATGTTGCTGTACTACAATACAGCAGGTTGGGTTGCCAATATTGCATTGGTGCTGAACATTCTTTTCACTGTAGGTGTATTGGCTGCATTGGGCTTTACACTTACTTCTGCAGGTATTGCAGGTTTGGTATTGACCATTGGTATGGCAGTGGATACCAACGTAATTATTTTTGAGCGTATCAAAGAAGAGCTGAACAAAGGCAAGGGCTATGCTTCTGCGGTAAACGATGGTTACAAACGTTCATTGGCCCCTGTATTGGATGCCCACGTTACATCGTTCCTTACGGCTGCCATCCTTTTCATATTCGGTCTTGGTCCGGTTCTGGGCTTTGCAACCACACAAATGTTGGGTATTGCATTGAGCCTGTTCTGCGGTATCCTTATCTCCAGGTTGATTACCGATATTTATGCAAGTAAAAAAGGAAGGCATTTTGAATATTTCACTGGCCTATCTCGTAAGATATTCAAACATGCATCTTTCAAATTCATCGAATACAGGAAGGTTGCTTATGGCATATCTATAGTGGTATTGATACTGGGTGTGGGTGCCTTGTTCCATGGCTTTGACGAAGGTGTTGAGTTTGCGGGTGGACGTAGCTACACCGTTAAATTTGACAAGCCTGTACAACAAGAAGTATTGACCGATGACCTGAAGAAAGTATTTGACGGCGAGACCCCGATACTGAAAACTGTGGGTACGGCCAACCAATTGGATATTACCACTTCTTATAAGATACATGAAACCGGTAACAAAGTGGATTCTGCAGTAGAGCAGAAACTGTTTGAAGGCTTAAAGAACCACCTGCCTCAAGGTATTACTTATGCAGAGTTTGACAGCAAATACAAACAAAGCTCGCAAACGGTTTTACCAACCATTTCTGAGGAACTTAAGGCTGGTGCCATTAAGGCTGGTGTTATTGCCATCTTGATTATCTGTTTCTATATCTTCATCCGTTTCCGTGACTGGAGGTTTGCATTAGGTACCATTGTGGCATTGTTGCACGACGTTTTGGTAACCTTGGCTGTATTCTCTTTCCTGAAGAAAGTAGTACCGTTCCCGTTGGAAATAGACCAGCATTTTATTGCGGCCATATTAACAGTTATTGGTTTCTCCATGAACGATACGGTAATTGTGTATGACCGTATTCGTGAAGATACCAAACTGTACCCAACCATGCCTAAGGAGCAGGTGATCAATACGGCCATTAACCAAACGTTGAGCCGTACCATCATGACTTCATTGACTGTGTTCCTCACCATTTTGATACTGTTCATTTTTGGTGGCGAATCAACAAGAGGTTTCTCTTTTGCCATGTTGATTGGTGTTATCACTGGTACTTACTCTTCTATATTTGTAGCGGCACCTATATTGGTTGACTTTGCAAAAGGAAGGGCATTGGGTAGTTCAAACACAGACGTTAAGAAATAAGCTTCTTACATACATAGCAAATAAAAAAGCCCTTTATAAAAGGGCTTTTTTATTGTTGGTATATGAATACAATAACAAAGAAAATATTGCATTAATTTCCTGCTAATCGGTACGTTTTTATACAACCAGAAACTGGTCGTGTATATAATCGGCCACGCTTACCAGGTTATTTGTTTTTTCATATACAGCCAGTTGCCTGTCTGCTCCCGTACCATTTTCCATCATTTTGGTAATATGGTTAATCATGTGACGGCTGCCCAGTTCATCTACCACATCATCCACAAAATCCAGCAGTTCATAGATCAATAAACGGGTATTTACTTCCGCTTCTTTACCAAAGTCTATCAGGCTGCCGTCAATGCCATAACGGCCTGCACGCCATTTGTTCTCCGTAATCAATGCACGCTGGTACATAATAAAGTTCAGGTTCTGGTGGCGTAGCTTATATAGCTTGGCACATATTGCCTGGAAGAGTGCAGCAATGGCAATGGTTTCATTAACGGTCATGGGTACATCGCATATACGGAACTCAACCGTATTGAAGAATGGGTGCACACGTAGGTCCCACCATATCTTCTTGGCATTGTCAATACAGTTTGTTTTAATGAGTATGTTCACATAACGCTCATACGCTTCATAGCTTTCAAAAAAATCGGGTATGCCTGTGCGTGGAAACTTGTCGAACACTTTTGTACGGAAAGATTTATAACCTGTTTTCCTTCCTTCCCAAAAAGGGGAGTTGGTACTTAATGCATACACATGCGGCAAAAAATACCTTGCACTATTGGCTATATGCATGGCCATGTCATTGTTCTCCATGCCCACATGCACATGCAGCCCAAAAATTAAATTGCTTCTGGCAGCTTCCTGTAGCTCGTTTACAATTTGGCTGTAACGTACATGGTCGGTAATCAATTGGCTTTCCCAATGGCTAAAAGGGTGCGTGCCACTTGCACCAACCCAAAGGCCAAGGTCGCCAGCTATTTGCGAAATGGTACCACGTAATGTGGCCACGTCCTTAAAGGCCTCATCCACATCGGCACAAATGTCGGTACCCACTTCAACAACAGCCTGGTGCATCTCTGCCTTTACTTTGTCCTTAATCAGTTTATGCCCTTCGTGAACAATCTTCTGTTCGTGGCTTTTCAACTCACGGGTTTGTGGGTCCATCACCATGTATTCTTCTTCTACACCAAGTGTAAAATGACGGTAGTTAAGGTTTGCCATGCGGTTGGTTTATAAGGTTCGGTTTCTGGTAGGGCATTCAACACAGTGCCCTACTGAAAATATAAGAGGGTTTGCTACGGAGTAAAGTTTATGCAACAGATAAGTGGAGTGAAGAATTGTGCCTGCTGTCAGTATATAAGCTACAGCACAGCCAACGGTATTATCGGCTGTGCTGTAGCTTATTTATTATTTGTACAGTTTGGTTTTTGCACTGCTTCTTTTTATGTACTCGCCCCAGGTTAAGTTGTCTTTGCCCAATTCAAAACTCTTGGCTTTTTCAATGGCAAAATTGGCAGCGGTTTCCACTACCCATGCAAAATTTTCTTCGCCCACGCTGGCTTTGTCTGCATCTGGTGCAGGGTTGCAAAAATCAATGGCATAAGGCACGCCATCGCGTAGGGCCAGTTCCACCGTATTGAAATCATAACCCAGGTAACTGTTTATACGCAACACGATATCTTCCATTTCCTTTAGCTTTTCGGGCGTAGGCGTAAAGTCTGCCACATAACGCAAATGGTGCGGGTTACGGGGCTCGTAAGGCATAATGCGTACATGTTTGCCACCTATGCAATAGCAGCGGTAGTATTCCTCAAAAATAATTTCTTCCTGCAACAGCATCACCAGTTGCTTGGTTTCTGCATGTTTCTCAAAAAAGTCCTCAATGCTTTCCAGTTTGTACACATTCTTCCAGCCACCGCCAGCAAACGGTTTCATGTATGCCGGAAAACCGGTGTAGTTAAAAATGCCTTCCCAGTCCAATGGATAGGCAAGGTTGCTGAACGATTCGTCAGAAGTATCATCTGGCAAATCCCTGGAAGGCAATATCACCGTTTTGGGAACAGGTACATCAATCTTTGTAGCCAAACAGTTGTTGAAGAATTTTTCATCTGCACTCCACCAAAACGGGTTATTGATTACTGCCGTGCCACATAATGCAGCATTTTTTAAATAGGCCCTATAAAATGGAACGTCTTGACTGATGCGGTCAATGATCACGGCATATTCGGTTGGCTCGCCCTGCATCACTTTATCAATCCGTACAGATTCGGCAACAATTCCCGGTATGTTTTTGCTGTTCACGCGTTCAACAAATGCTTCAGGAAAGCTTCTTTCTTTTCCGTGTAGGATACCAATTTTTTTCATAACGGTAGTTTTGTTTTGGTTTAAATTGTAGCAATATAATTTCTTTGATTGGCCAATTGATGCGGTTGTATGGTTCATACATAATCGCTATTCAATATAGAGAAACTTATTTGAATGTCATTATTTTTTTTCGGCGTGAAATCTTCATTAATTCTTTTGATGCTTTGCCTTATTTTTGAGAGATATGCCGGCAGAAAAATCAGTCCCCGTATCAACTGTTATTGTTGAACAGAATACCCTTTATTCGCAGTACCTTGAAAGAGATGTACAGGTAGATATTTACCTGCCTGCACATAAGCTGAACCCTACAGAGCAACTGAGCCTATTGCTGATTAACGATGGGCAGGACCTACCCAAGATGCCTTTTGACGAGATATTGGATGAACTGTACAGCAACAATGAAATTGAGCCATTGATTTGTATAGGCATTCATTGTGGGCCAGACAGGAAGCGTGAATACGGTACGGCCTATAGTGCCGACTACAAAGGCTTTGGCAATAAAGCAGGCCTGTACAACAAGTTCCTTTTTGATGAACTGTTGCCCTTTATACGCAAACAATACAATACACCTTCGTTTAAGGAAAAATCGTTTGCGGGCTTTTCGTTAGGTGCTTTAAGTGCATTGGATATTGCCTGGAACCATGCAAGTGAGTTCACAAAGATTGGCGTATTCAGCGGCAGCCTTTGGTGGAGGAGAAAAGGCTATGATGATGGTTATGATGACGAAACGGACCGGTTGATGCATTTGCAGATACGTAAAGGCGTTCTTTACCCCTGGCTGAAATTCTTTATTCAATGCGGTGCATTGGATGAAAAAGCAGACCGTAACAACAATGGCATTATTGACAGCATAGATGATGCATTGGACCTGATTGTGGAGCTAAAGGCAAAAGGTTTTACCGATGAACATATACGCTATGTGTTATTGGAAGATGGTACCCACGATGTACCTACCTGGGCCAAGGCATTTCCTGATTTTTTGAAATGGGGATGGGGTAGAGGCAAGTAGTTATGAAGTATTATGTAGATAGTATATAAAGTATAAAAAGCCGCTAACAATAGCGGCTTTTTTGTTGCCTTGTATTTGGTGAAAAATAAAAGCCCCCGATATTATCGGGGGCTTTTATAAGGTTATATAGTTCTATCTACTAGAAGATATATTTCAAGCCCATTTGTAAACCCCAAGTTGTTGAAGTAGAGTTTACGTTTACAAATGTCCTGTCAACCAACTGGCTTACAGTAGCTCCTTGTGGAGTGTAAGTAGCCAATTGATAAGTAGGTACACCACCTGTAACAGCAACCAGTTTCAATGGGTTGTTTACTACGTAAGACTTCTTGATACCCCAATCGTGGTTGATCAGGTTAAGGAAGTTTACTACGCTTAGGTTAAACTGTAAAGTATTCCTTTGTTTGCCAACATTGGTAAACAAATCTTGTTGGAAGTTAAAGTCAAGCCTGTGGTAGAAAGGATATAAAGCACTGTTCCTTTCGGCAATTTTGCCCCTGTGTTTGCTCAGGTAAGGATCTTGCTGAATAAATTTCTCAAAAGCAGCAGCTTGGTCAGCAGCACTGAATGCAGGGGTTGTACCACTTGCAGGTAATGCTACAAAGTTCATTTCGCTGGTGTTTTTAGGAATGTACATCAAATCCGCAGTGTTACCATCGTTGTTGATGTCGCCATTGTAGATGTATGTGTACCTACCTTGTGCAGCTCCTTCATAGAAGAAGGTAAAGGTAGATGCCAAGTGTTTGATATACTCAACCCTGTAAGAAAGGGTAGCAACTACCCTGTGTGGCATTGCAAATAATGAGTTGTTCAATTGTTGGTCGTTCTGTGTTTTGGCAGTTGCGTTACCGCTCCAAACAGATGATGCTTGGCTACCTGGGTTTGCAGTAACATCAGCAGCATAAGTATAAGTATAGGCCAATGAACCGTAGAAGCCTTTAGACATGCTTTTTGAAACCTGTGCTGTTAAAGCTATAGAGCCACCTTTATTTGTATTTTCCAATACTGTAGCATTGGTAATTGCTGTATTTACCCTTCTGGCAGTAGTAGTGTTGCTGTAGTAGCCACGAATATCACCTGGGGCAATTGTTACAGTTGCATCTGGTGCTTTTTGGTTTGCATTACGCATTACTGGATCATTGATGTCTTTTGTAATCAATGCTTCCAATGTGTAGGACCATCCTTTACCTAACTGTTGGTCAACAGCAATGTTTGTACGCCAAACTTGTGGGAACTTGAAGTTTGGATCGGTAACAGCAAATGTGCTTGAAGCTACACTTCCTGCAGTTTTTGGAAACTGGGCAGGGTTCAAAGTGCTGTTGTAGAAAGGATTGTATGCATGTGGATCTGGGTTGAACAAGAAATTAGACAAATCCGAAGTTGCAGTGATCAAAGATCCGTATTGGTACATACCACTGTTTGAAGGAACGTTTGTCAGGTACACAAAAGGAATACGTCCTGTAAACAGACCTGTACCACCACGTATGATTTGGCTCTTGTCGCCATTCACATCCCAACGGAATGAAGCCCTTGGAGAGAAGTACCATGTGGCTTTAGGGAACATACCAGTTGAGTAGTGTGTAGTGTTGCCATTCTTATCCAAAAGGTTCAACGCAGTAATTGCTGGGTTTTCCAATGGTTGTTCTGGGTAAGAAGGACGGTCAACCCTTAAGCCATAAGTCAATTTGAAACGAGGGTTAACGTTCACTTCGTCCTGAAGATATACACCCAGTTGACCAATTTTCATGTTAGCTGAAAACACAGCGTCCTGGCCAGGAATCAAAGAATAAGTTTGAGAGAATAATTTAGGGGCCCTGTTGTTGATAAAATCATCCAAAGAACCAAATACATAGTAACCTTGAGAACCAGCCATAAACATGTTACCCACTTTTTGGTACTCATAAGTAAGACCAGCAGTCAATGTATGTTTACCTGCAAAATAGGTAAAGTTGTCAGTAACGTTGTACACGTCATTGATAACTTGGTTGTTGTTACCGTTAAATGGTTCGTTACCAAAGCTCATGTAGTTGTTTTTGCTACCCGCAGTAAGACCCATAATGTCTACGAAAGGAAAAACGGCACCATCGTGGTCTTTGATTGAACTGATCTTGGTAATAGTTGCAATAAACTGGTTTGCAAACTTGCCATGGAAGTTGCTGTTCAGTTCCAATGAACCAGACCTTACTTTATCAATAATATTGTAGTTGATGTTCTGGAAACCAAATGTGTTTACACCAAAACGGGATGATGTATAAGAAATGATGCTTGATTGGCTGCTAGCACCATTGATACCACCACTTGGGCTGATGATAGACTGACCAGTGTTCCTGAAGTCGTTGAACTTTAAAGTAAGTTTATGGCTAGAGCTGATGTTCCAGTCCAATTTGGCCAATACTTTATAGTTCTTGCTTTGCAATGCATCAAAGTTGTCGTATTTACCTGGGTTGAAACCGTATTTGCTAACCAGGTAGTTCGAAAGTTTTGCCAACGAGTCAACTGGAACGTTGGATGTGGTACCGTTACCAGAACCACCTTTTGGTGAATAGGTGATACCTGGAGAGCTTGATTTTTCGCTTTCGGCAGTTACAAAGAAAAACAATTTGTTCTTGATGATTGGTCCACCGATGGTTGCACCATAGATTTTTGTGCTGGCAGCGGGAGGATCTGATAATTTGGTACCTGCTACATTCAAACCGTTATAGCTTTGGTCGCGATAAACGCCATAAACGCTACCGTGAAAAGTGTTGGTACCGCTTTTGGTGATTGCATTGATAGCAGCACCAGTAAAACCGGATTGTTTTACATCGTATGGAGAAACATTCACTGAAATTTCCTGAAACGCATCCAAAGAAATCGGGTTACCGCCACCTGGAAGCAAATCAGTGCTCAAACCGAAGTTGTTGTTCAGGTTGGCACCATCCACAGTTACGTTGTTCATCCTGGCATCCCTACCGGCAAAGCTTGTTCCGCTTGCTTGTGGGGTTAAACGGGTGAAATCGGTAATGCTTCTGCTGATAGTTGGCAAGGTTTGCATTTGTGCCAAGCTAATGTTGGTACTTGCACCAGTTTTGTCCAATGCCGATTTACGCTTGGTACCGCTTACTGTTACACCCACCAATTCGCCAGATGTGCTACTTAAGTCGGCAACAATGTCGTAGGTTTCACCCAAAGGAATTGAAAAGCCTTCCACTACATAGGTCTTAAAACCTACATATTCCACTGTTACTTTGTACGGGCCACCTGCACGTAAACCAGGAAGGTTGAAAGTACCTCCTTTTTTACTTACAGTTGAGTACAGGGTACCTGATGGTAAGTGTGTCACTTTAATTGAAGCCCCTTCTAATTTCTGTCCTTTGGAAGCCACCGTACCCGTAATGGTACTGGTAGTAACCTGTGCAAACATTGCCATCGGCAACATGAATAGCAGCACGGCTAATTGTAAAATTCTTTTACTAAGCATAATGTTAATTTTTCAAGTGCAAAGAAAATGATTTATCCCTTTACATTGTCAATATAATATTAACAAATTATAAGGAATGCCCTAACAATGCTTTGACAACTTGCAAGTGTTTTTAGCTGCAATGAGTTACGAACAAAGGAAATACGGATTGGGGATAAACATACTTATAAGCATCAATTGTACATTTGCGGTTCAATATCATATATGTTAGATACGATTACAGCAGCAATTGAGGAGATAAGGCAGGGAAAAATGGTTATTGTGGTGGATGATGAAGACCGTGAAAACGAAGGCGACTTTATTATAGCAGCAAACTTTGCCACACCCGAAGCCGTAAACTTTATGGCCAGGGAAGGCCGTGGACTTATTTGCGTGGCATTGACCGAAAAAAGATGCGAAGAGCTTGATTTACAGCCAATGGTACAATCCAATACCTCTTTGCACGAAACAGCCTTTACGGTTTCGGTTGATTTGGTAAGGGAAGATACCACTACTGGCATTTCGGCACAGGATAGGGCAAAAACTATTGAGGCCCTGATCAATCCCAATACCAAACCTGCCGAATTGGGCAGGCCGGGACATATCTTTCCCTTAAAGGCCAAAAATGGGGGAGTATTAAGAAGGACAGGCCATACGGAAGCTGCGGTTGATCTATCAAGACTGGCCGGTTTGGAGCCTGCCGGTGCTTTGGTGGAAGTAATGAATGAAGACGGCACAATGGCCAGGTTACCGCAACTGATAGAAATAGCTAAGAAATTCAACCTGAAAATTGTTTCGATAAAGGACCTGATAGAATATAGGCTACAGCAGGACAGCTTGATTGAAGAAGTGGTACGTGTGGACATGCCTACTAAATATGGTCACTTTGTACTGGCTGCTTTTAAGGAAAAAATTAGCGGTGCCGAGCATTTGGCATTGATGAAGGGAACCTGGCAAAAAGACGAACCCGTGCTGACAAGGGTACATAGCAGTTGCTTTACGGGCGATATTTTGGGAAGCTTTAGGTGCGACTGTGGCGAGCAATTGGCCAAAGCCATGCAAATGGTTGAAAAAGAAGGCAAAGGGCTTATCGTTTACATGAACCAAGAGGGCAGGGGTATTGGCCTGATGAACAAATTGAAAGCATACAAACTGCAGGAAGAAGGAATGGATACCGTAGAAGCCAACCTGCATTTGGGTTTTGGCATGGATGAAAGGGATTATGGCGTTGGTGCACAGATACTTCGCCATTTGAACGTGACACAATTGAAACTGATGAGCAATAACCCCCGCAAGCGTGCTGCTTTAAAGGGCTATGGCTTGGAAGTGGTAGAAATTGTGCCTATTGAAGTGGCAGCTAACCCGCATAACGAAAAATACCTGGCTACCAAGCGTGATAAAATGGGACACGAAATATTAGGATAGTAATTTTAAAAGCAAATATTCAATGCTCCATATTCAATTTTCATGGATTGAATATGGAGCATTTGTTTTTATAGGCTATTTGCTAAAACGCTCTTTCAATTGCCTTACGGCGATTTTATCGATGGGTAGATGCACGGAATTTTCGTTGAGGTCGCTCCAGTTGACCCAGCGGAATACTTCGCTTTGGCCTTGCGGATCGGCAATCTGGTGCGGTTCAAAATTGAATGCTGTTGTTTGGGTTTGCAGTTGTATGGGCTCTTGGGCGTGAACAAAATAGTAGATGCAAATGATCTGGTCTTTGTTATTGAAGGCTGAAATCTGGAAAAAATCGGTTGTGTAGATATGCTCACCAATCTCCACATCAAGATTGGTTTCTTCTTTGAATTCCCTTTTTAAACAGTCCTTGGTGCCTTCGCCAAACTCAAGCCCGCCGCCGGGAAATTTGGTGAAGTAATTGCCACGTATAAACTCATCGCTAACCAGTACACGTTTGTTACTGTCTATTAAAATTCCGTAAACACGTACATTGAAACTGGGCATTGCTATGGAAGTTAATTGTGGGGCATTGTTACAGGCGTTGATGGGTGCGACGCCGTAAATGTTGAATGATGATCAGCAGTTGGTTACCAAAATTTTTAGAACCATTTCTTTTTCATGAAGTACCAGCTAATAATCACCGAAACGATCAATGATAGAATGATGGGAATATAAAATGCATGTGGCGAATGCATATAAGGTATCTCCACGTTCATGCCATACACGCTGGCCACCAATGCAGGCAGCGAAAGTATGATGGTGATGGAAGTTAACCGCTTCATGACGTTGTTGAGGTTATTGCTGATAACGCTGGCAAAGGCATCCAATGTACTGGTGAGTATATTGGTGTAGATGTTGGCCATTTCAACCGCCTGGCTGGTATCTACAATCAGGTCGTTCAGAAATTCCCTTTCATCATCGGTAAGGCTGAGGAAATTGGTGCGTTCCAGTTTCAGCATCAACAGTTCGTTGCTACGCAAAGCGGTCATGAAATACACAAGGCTTTTTTGTATACGCATTAAATTCAACAAGTCTTCGTTGCTGTTGCTTTCGTACAGGCTCGATTCGTATTGGTTGCGGCGGTGGTTGATCTGTTTTAGGTAGTCGAGGAAGTCCTGCACAATTTTTTCAAAAATCTTCAGCACCATCATGTTGCGTTTTTCGGGATGGCGTTTCTGGAAGGTGCTCAGGAACTTTTTGATGGCACCGTTATCGAACGAATTAACGGTAATGATCTGGTTATGCGTTAAAATGATGCAGATGGGGATGGTGATGTAAAAAGCATCGCTGTCGTTAAAGGAATTGTTTTCTGTTGGGGTTTTGAGTACAATGAATTTTACATTGTCTTCCACTTCGTAACGTGGGCGTTCGTCTATGTCCAGCGAGTCACGCAGGAACTCAATAGGTATATCCAGGTTTTCGCTCAATTCTACAAACTCTTCTTCCCTAAAAGGCGGCACAAGGTTTACCCAGGTATTTACACCGGGTTTGTCTACTTCTACCGTTTGCTGATTGATGTTCTGGAAGTACTGGATCATGGGAATGGTACTGAAAATAATGGGTGATGAATAGAGCCGTTACCAGCACGAAAATAAAGGTTGTGTATGTTACAGAAATAGCAGCAGCATGAAATAATAATCAATATTGAATTTGAGTTGCCGTTATCAATTATCAATTAAATTCCACCTCGCCTTTAAACACAAATGTTGCAGGGCCGCATAGCCAGATATTGGTAAATGTTTCCTCATCAACTTTATTGAATTCAACCGCCAGGAAGCCGCCTTTTGTTTTTACCTCAATACGGTTGAAGCCTTTGTCGTTATGGGCAAACACGAGTGCACTTGCCGTAACGCCCGTGCCGCAGCTATAGGTCTCATCTTCCACGCCACGTTCGTAGGTGCGTACCATGATGGTATCATCATCTATCTGCTGCACAAAATTTACATTGATGCCTTTTTCTTTGAACTCCTTGCTGTAGCGTATCTCTTTACCTTCCTTCACCACATCAATACTCATGATGTCGTCAACGGTATCGATATAATGTGGCGAGCCTGTATCGAGCACAAAATTGCCCGACCTTGAATCCACGCCGTTTACATCTTTCATTTTTAAATGTACCCAGTTACGGTCACCAAATTCTGCTTCATGTGCACCATCAATGGCAATAAAATTGTATTTGGATTTAAGTATGCCACAGTCGTGTGCAAACTTTACCAAACACCTGCCACCATTGCCACACATGGTTCCTTCGCGGCCATCGGCATTGTAGTATTTCATTTCAAAATCGTAGCCTGCGGCAGATTGCAACAGCATCAGTCCATCGGCACCGATGCCAAACCTCCTGTCGCAGAGTTCATTGACCTGTTCGGTGGTTAGTTCAATGTTGTTGCTTCTGTTGTCAATGATCACAAAATCGTTGCCAGTGCCTTGGTATTTGGAAAATTTAATTAGCTGCATTATATAATTGAATGATTGGTAAAACGTGAATCGCAAGTCGTGATCCGCAAGTTAAGGAACGTTCTTGTCAATCATTTTGCTGAGCATCATGAATGTGCGTTCCAAATAATTTTCTAGTTCTTTAATTCGGGCCAATTGCAGGTACCGAAGCACCAAGGATATTTCTATTTGTGTGTCAACTTCAACCAATGAACTTCTCGATATTTCGAAGAACCTGTTTTTCTCGGCTTTTGATTTTCTTGCACAACCTTCGGCAATATTGCTGCAAACAGAAATAGCTGCCCGCCTCAATTGTGAAGTAAGGTTGTACCGCTCTTCAACAGGAAAGTTTGCAGTTTGCTTGTACACTTCTTCCACCAGCTTCTTAGCAATTTTATAAACATCCAATTGTTTGTGCGACAGCTTAAGCATACTTCAAAAGTTTAGTGTGTCTGCAAATAATAGTAGGCCCACTAGCGATTCACCATTCACGATTCACGCCGCTTGTTCCCTATATCTTCTCAATAATGCCCAAACAGTTTTTAATCAAACCTTCAACAGCCGCCGCCCCGTCTTTACTGAATTCCTTTCTTACACGGTTGGCCACAATTACATTTACACTTAAACAATGGTGACCCAACAATTTGCCCAAACCATAAATGGCACTTGTTTCCATTTCAAAATTGCTGATGCGGTGGTTACCAAAACTGAAACTGGTCAAATTGTCTACCAGTGACGGATTGGAAATAGGCAAACGCAGTATACGTCCCTGCGGACCATAAAAGCCCGGGCAGGTAACTGTAATGCCATGATGGAAACCATCCACAAAATGTTTGATGACAGATGCCCCGCAACTTGCAATGTACGGCTGTATCTTTCCGCTTAATTGCGTGTGCGACATGAACTGTTGCAGCAATTGTTCCTCTTCATTGTTGTTGTCCAGTCGATAAAAATTCAGCAGGTTATCCAGACCCAAACCATGCGTACCAGCCACTAGGCTATCAACAGGAATATCGGCCTGTAAGGATCCCGATGTACCCAAACGTATAATGGTTAATGGTGTAAGTTCGGGCTTGATGGTCCTGGTTTCAAAATCTATGTTCTTCAGGGCATCCAGTTCGTTTACTACAATATCAATATTGTCCGGGCCGATACCTGTTGAGATAACGGTGATCCTTTTATTGCCCACATAGCCTGTATGTGATATAAATTCGCGGTGCTGTCGTTTTACTTCAATCTTATCGAAATATTTACTTACTACGGCCACACGGTCGGGGTCGCCAACGGTAATAACGGTATCTGCCAGTTCTTCCGGACGTAGGTCAACATGGTAAATAGCACCACGGCTATTGATGATAAGTTCTGATTCTGCAATTCTGTTCATATAGGCAATTTTAAGGCGTGAAAATAAGCAATGTATGGGTAAAAAAATAAGGATTACACGAGATGTAATCCTTAGTGAGAGGTCCCGAGCGGATTCGAACCGCTGTGGAAGCTTTTGCAGAGCTCTGCCTAGCCACTCGGCCACAGGACCCTTTATTTGGGGTGCAAACATAAGGTAAAACATTTTACAACCCAATTCATACCAAGATTTTCTTGCGGTAACTGCATAAGCAAGGGTTTGGGTGCCGTTTTACAAAAAAGCCACTTAACTAGTTAAGTGGCTTTTGCTGCGGACCGTACGCTGCTGGTAATGGAAAGAATGGACTAAAAATGTATAGTTATATCAAAATGCTGCATTTAGGTTCCCAATAAATTTCATGCACTTTACCCAAAGTGAATCGTGTGTCAAGGCAGGCAATTCGCTGTATTCTATTTCATCCATCTGCACACGCACCATGTTTGCGTCAGGTACATAGCCATTGCCGTATTCATGTAACTCTTTGTTCGATTTTGTCGCAATACCTTTTGCTGTTACATAAAATGCATTTCCTTTTTTATAAAAGAAAAGCTCTACCGGAAAAATATCGTCACTGTATTTCTGTTCAAACTTTTCGGTTAACGGAAAATACAGTTGCCCTGCATCGTCCATCACCAGGTTTTTTTTGATGCCAATGGCTTGTTTATGGGTCTCGTCAATATAACGGTACATAACAGCTTGGCCAGAATCGAGGATCCTGTTTTTGATGAATTGTAGATGTTTATCGGTTTGCATGGTTGCTGGTTTGAAAAAATAGTTGAAAAAAATATGCCAGAGCAAAACAGGGTTATTCTGTGGAGTTTGGTACTCGTTTTGAATTGGTGCAACTATACCAACCATTTACTTTAATTACGATTCATGGATTTACGTTCACACTGTCCGTACTGGCTGCTCAAGAATGGCATCGTTCATAGTTACCCTTCATTAAAGCAACAGGAGAAATGCGATATCGCCATCATTGGTTCGGGCATATCTGGTGCATTGACTGCATGGCACTTGGCCAGAGCGGGCTTCAAAGTTATTGTTGTTGATAAACGCCATGTAGGTACAGGAAGCACCGCTGCAAGCACGGCTTTGCTGCAATATGAAATAGATGTGCCCTTGGTTGACCTTGTACAAAAAGTAGGTGAAGCAAATGCGTTGAACAGCTATCGGCTTTGCCTTGAAGCTATTGATTCTATTGGGAATATCTGCTCCATCGTTGAACAGGATTGCAGCTTCCGCAACAAACCCAGCATGCAATATGCATCATTTAACAAACATGTTCCCAAACTGCATGAAGAATTTGAATACCGGAGGAAACATGGCTTTCCAGTGCATTGGCTAAGTGATGAACAGGTTAGCAAGAAATTTGGTTTTACAAAGCCAGCAGCAATATTGTCTGATGCCGGGGCCGAGGTGGATGCATATAAACTAACCCATAGTGTACTGCAGTATTGCATGAAACATTATGGTACAAAAGTGTTTGATAAAACGGCTGTCAAACACATTCAACATTCAAAATTAGGTTTTGATTTAACAGATGAAAATGGATTTTCAATCCGTTGCAGGAAAGTGGTCATTGCATGTGGGTATGAATCTCAGCAATATTTACCGGAGAAAGTGGAAGTGCTGCATGCAACTTATGCCATCGTAAGCGAACCGTTTGAGCAACGGGATTTCTGGCATAAAAATTCGCTTATATGGGAAACGGCAAACCCGTACCTGTATATGCGTACCACCAACGATAACCGTATTTTGATAGGCGGCAAAGATGTGCCTTATACCAATGCAACAGAACGTGACCAACAATTGAAAAAGAAAGTGGCGACGTTGGAAAGATCGTTTGCTGCTCTGTATCCCGCAATGGATTTCAAAACAGATTTCAGTTGGGCGGGCACGTTTGCCGGTACCAAAGATGGCTTGCCTTATATAGGTGAACATGCAGGCCAGCCCGACATCTACTATGCTTTGGGCTTTGGTGGTAACGGTATCACTTTTAGTGCAATTGCAGGGGAAATGATTAAAGACATGATAACAGGAAAGAAAAACAAACATGCAGCCATATTTAAATTCAATAGGTAATGAAACCTCTCAAAAAAATACCGCATAAGGATTTTGTAAAGATCCATCACCACCCGGAACTTACTGCTGGTGCAGTGAACCTTGTATATATAAATGACAGTGCCAATGGCATACACCGCATCAGAAAAGGCAATGGCTTTTCGTATATGTTCAACAATGCGGTTGTGAAGGATAAGGCAGTGATTGAACGCATCTCCAAACTGGCCATACCACCCGCTTGGGAAAAAGTATGGATATGCAACCTGGAAAATGGGCACCTGCAGGCAACAGGCTATGATGCACGCATGCGTAAGCAATACCGTTACCATGCATTATGGAACTACTTGCGTAACGAAACCAAATTCCATAATATGCTGGAGTTTGGTAAAGCTTTGCCAACACTGCGTTTAAGGCTGGAAAAAGATATGTCGCAACCCTTGCTGAATGAAACAAAAGTGATTGCAACCGTGATCAGCTTAATGGAACGTACCTATATACGCATAGGTAATGAAAGCTATGAAAAGATGAATGGCTCTTATGGGTTGACCACTTTAAAAGATAAGCATGTGGACATTAAAGGCGATACCTTGAAGTTTTCTTTTAAAGGCAAGAAAAGCATCAACCACAATATTACATTGAAGAACCGCAAACTGGCAAAAGCCGTGAAGGATTGCAGGGATATTCCTGGCAGGGAACTGTTTCAGTATTACGATACGGATGGGCAACATAAAAGCATTGATAGCAGTATGGTCAACAATTATATTAAAGAAGCTACCGGTGGTGCCTTTACCGCAAAGGATTTCAGGACATGGGCTGGTTCCTTAAACATACTGCATTCCTTTAGTGCCATGGAAGATGCCATCAATGAAAGTGACAAGAAGAAAAATATTTTGAAGGCATTGGATGAAGTAAGCACCCGGTTGGGCAATACACGTACCGTTTGCAAAAAGTATTATGTACATCCCGGTATCATTGAAATGTATGAGCAGGACAAGTTGCAACATTATATTAAACAACTGAACCATATTGAAATGGATGATAACGTTGCAGGGCTTACAGTAGAGGAACAGGTATTGATGCGTGTACTGAAATATGGCAGCAGCAACACTATTTCTTTGGAACAGGCTTAGCAAATTTTTTCCTTTCGTTGTTGTCTTTGGCCTCGTCAATAGAGTGGGAGGTATGCAGGTTGCTTTCCTTTTCGGCAAGCTCCGACAGTTCTATGTAGAATTTCTTGAGTACCTGCAATTCTTCATCCGTCAGGTCTTCAATATCTATCAGCCTGTTGCTAGCTTTTTCGTTGCAGGCAATCAGCTCATTCAACTTCAACTGCAGGGCAACGGTGTCTTTGTTCTGCGATTGCTGTATCAAAAACACCATCAAAAAAGTTACAATGGTGGTTCCTGTATTGATTACCAATTGCCAGGTATCGGAATAATGAAACACAGGGCCGGTAATGCCCCATACCAACACAATGATCACCGCTATCAAAAATGCAGTAGGGCTACCCGTTGCTTTGGTGACATTGGTAGAGAATTTATCAAATGCTTTTTTGAATCCTTTCTTTTCGGGTGCTGGTTTCTTTTTTGGCATAGCATTGTTTTAAGTATGTCTTAATGATAAAGATCGGAAGCGATGCTGCTTCCGATCTTACCTGTTTATTGTTAGCCCATAGCAGAAGAAGGTATCTTCCTTACAGGCTCTTTCACTGTTTTGGCGGGCATTTTATTTTTTGTTGTTGGCTCTGCGGCCTTTTTTGTGGTACCCGATTTTTTAGCTGCTGCTTTTTTCTGCGTTGCCATAGATTTGATGTTTAATGATGATCAATTCTTTGGGTTGGCCTGCTCTTTTTGCAATGCCTTTGCTTTGGCAGTAGAGTCGGCAATACGTTTCTTCTCTTTCTTTTTAAAGTAGCCTTTCAAGAGAAAATTGTGTTTGGCGGCTTCCATGTTTTCGTTCAGGCCCTCTGCTGCTTTGTTGGCCGTTTTAACGGTCTTCTTTGCCGATGCAACCGTTTCCTGCAGGTCGTCTGCAATCTTTTCGTTGTTGATGAGCTTGCCCAATGTACCTTGGCCATTGTTTACCTTTCCGAAAATGGCGGCCAGATTGCCAGACAACGTATCTATATTACTGATGATATTGCCCACCTTTTCAACCTTTGACATGATCTTGTCCATATCGAAAGGGTTCACTGCAACCAGTTCGCCATTCTCTGCAATTACCTGCTGGCTTGAATCGTTGCCCGGAACAATCTGTATCAGCTTGTCGCCCATTAAACCATCGTTGCCAATACTTGCCTTACTGCCCACTTTTATAAATGGCCTTATCTTTTCCTGAACGGAAATATCCACCCTTACTGTTGTATCGTTCTTAATGTCTATCAACTCAACAGTGCCCACGTTGATGCCAGCAAAACGTACAAAGCTGCCTTCCTGCAAACCCGCCACTGTTCTATAATTCACATGCAGCCTCATGGTACTGCGGAACAGGTTTTTCTGGTTGCCGATAAAGATGATGATGAGTAACAAAATGGCGAGGCCCGCCATAACAAATATTCCCGTTTTTATTTTTTGTGCTGTGTTGTTTTGCATGTTATCAGAGTTTAAAAAATGAGTTGATAAATTCGTCTTTGGAGTTTTCCAGTTCGGTATAGGTTCCTTCTGCTATATACTTGCCGTCGTTCATGATTACGATCCTGTCTGCCGTTATCCTTGCACAGCTCATGTCGTGTGTAATGATGATGGATGATGCTTTGTATTTTTCACGTATATCCAAAATAAGATGGCTTATTTCTTTGGAGGTGATGGTATCCAAACCTGTAGTTGGTTCATCATACAAAATGATTTCGGGTTTCACAATCAGCGTCCTTGCAAGGCCCATTCTTTTTCTTTGCCCACCCGATAAATCAGAAGGCATTTTATCGATGGCATCGGCAAGCCCAACAGCTTCCAGGGCTTCCATGGAGCGTTGCTCTATTTCTGCATCGTCCGTTATTTTCAGTACGCGTCTTAAGGGGAAAGAAAGGTTTTCCCTTACGGTCATCGAATCGTACAATGCAGCGTGCTGAAAAAGGAAACCGATTTTTACACGCACGTCTTTTAACTGTTGCTCGTTAAGCTGGCCTATTTCCTGGCCCAATACTTTTATGCTTCCTTCATCGGGCTGTATCATACCCACAATGCATTGTATGGTTACGCTTTTGCCTTGCCCGCTTTTGCCAAGCACCACCACGTTTTCGCCTTTGTTTACTGTAAGTTCCACGCCTTTCAGCACTTCTTTGTCGTTGAAGGATTTCCGGAGGTTCGATATCTCTATTACTTTTTCCATTGCTATTGATTGTAAACAAATATGCTGGTTAATTGTACGGCCAATGCATCTATTACGATGATCCATACAGATGCAATCACTACTGCTGAGTTGGCAGCAATGCCAACACTTTCGGTGCCTTTGTTGGCATTGAAGCCTTTATAGCACCCTATGAAACCTATGGTGAAACCAAAGAGGAATGTTTTGACCAGTGCCGGGAAAAAATCGGAGAAGATGAGGGAGGAGAAGGATTTTGTAAAATAGAGCTTGCCACTCATGTTGCCAGAAATATTGGTGCCTATGTAACCGCCAAAGAAGGCAATGGCATCTGCAAAAAGCACCAGTAGCGGAACCATAAACGTGCAGGCAATAATTCTTGTAACCACCAAGTACTGTATAGGGTTTGCACCCGATACATCCATTGCTGCAATCTGCTCGGTAACCTTCATGCTGCCAAGCTCGGCACCAATGCCCGATGCTATCTTACCTGCACAGATCAATGAAATAATAACGGGGCCAATTTCCCTGATAACAGAAATGGATACCATGTTGGGTACATAGTTTTCGGCACCAAACTGTTTTAATGTAGGTTGCGATTGAAGTGTAAGTACAAAGCCCAATACAAAGCCTGTTATGAGTACAATGTTCAGTGACTTTAGACCGATGAGGTAACATTGACGTACCAGTTCGTTCCATTCAAAACCGCTCCTGAAAATGTTGCGAAAGAAGGAAGCTGCGAACAGGGCCTGGTCGCCAATGTCTTCAAACAATCTTTTAAACTTTAGGGTAACTGTTTCTTTCATATTAAACACTATGAAAAAACTGTTCCTAAAATGGTGTATGCGTTAAAGATGTAGATTTTATCAAAAATGCGTTGCATTCGGGGAATAAAATCTACATCTTAATAGCAATTAATCATAATGTTTATACGTTCATTTCGGCCAGTTGTTTTATATGCAATATGGCCTGTACTTCATGTGTGGTATTGTTGTCTTGCAACTTGATAAAAGGCTCTTCCTGTTCCATGCCGTCCATGTTAATCGTAATGGCCCCGTCTGCATCTTTGCTTTGTTTGATGGTGATGTTGTACACCGAGCTACGGTAAGTGTATTGTATTTTAAATGATGCCCAGTCTTCGGGTATGCATGGGTTGAAGTGCAGTTCATCGCCCTTGCGGTTGATGCCCAGTACCAGTTCAACAATCAGTTGGTACATCCAGCCTGCAGAACCCGTGTACCAGGTCCAGCCGCCACGGCCAAGATTGGACGGCTCTGCATATACATCGGCAGCCATTACATAAGGTTCCACTTTGTACACACTCACTGCATAGGCATCCACTGCACGGTTAATGGGGTTTACCATCTTTAATAGTTCGCTTGTCCTTTTTTTGTCTTTCAAGGAAGCAAAGCCCATGATGAGCCAGATGGCCGCATGTGTGTACTGCCCACCATTTTCACGCACACCGGGTACATAGCCCTTTATGTAACCCGGGTTTAAAATGGATTTATCGAATGGTGGGTCGAACAGTTGTATAAAGCCCTGTTCTTTCCTGATAAGGTTCTGTGCAGCCGATTCCATTGCCATTAACGAACGTTCTTTGTTGCCCGCTTTGGATAGCACGCTCCAGCTTTGTGCAATGGAATCAATTTTGCATTCATCGTTGGTGGATGAGCCCAAAGGTGTGCCATCGTCGAAATACGCACGCCTGTACCAACTGCCATCCCAGGCAGATTGTTCAATATTGCCCTGCAGTTTCTTTGCTTCATCCAGGCACTTGTTGAGGAAGGCTTCGTCTTTCTTTTCTGCTGCCACTTCGCTAAAACGCATCAATGTATCGTATAGGAAAAATGCCAGCCAAACGCTTTCGCCTTTGCCATGTTCGCCTACTTTGTCCATGCCATCGTTCCAGTCGCCTGAACCCATCAATGGCAACCCGTGTTCACCAAAGTCCAGACCGTTTTCAATGGCTTTGATGCAGTGCTGGTAAAGGCTTGCAGACTGTGCCGATTTTAATGGAAGGTCGTATGACGATTCTTCGCCCACATTCAGTAGCCTGCCTTCCAGGAAGGAAATGTTCTCGTCCAATATTGCGGTGTCGCCTGTATGGTGCACATATCTTGCCGTTACAAAAGGCAGCCATAAATAGTCATCGGAGCAGGTGGTACGTACACCTCTGCCAATGGGTGGGTGCCACCAGTGCTGTGCATCGCCTTCTTTAAACTGGCGTGATGCATTTAATAAAATCTGTTGCCTGGCTATTTCGGGTTTGTTGTGCATGAGAGACAATACATCCTGTAACTGGTCCCTGAAACCGAATGCACCACCAGATTGGTAGAAGCCGCTTCGCCCCCAGACCCTGCAAGCCAAAGCCTGGTAATTTAACCAGCCATTGGTGAGTATGTTGAGTGCCGCATCGGGTGTTTCTATCTGTACAATATTCAAGGTGTTTTCCCAATAGGCTTTTACTTTTTCTAACGCATTGTGTACGGTTTCGCTGCTTTTGAATTGCTTGATCAGTTCAATGGCGTGCTGTTTGTCTCTACCCGCACCTAATTTGAAAATGATTTCATATTCTTCCCCTTCTTCAATATCAAAAATAATTTGCAGGGCGGCACATGGGTCCAATGCCGCACCGTACCTGCCAGACAGTTTTGCTTTGTTCATTGCTTCGGGGTCACGTAAGGATCCGTTGCGGCCTATAAACTCTGTCCTGTCTGCAGTAAAGCTGGTTACAGTGGCATCTACTTCAAAAAAAGCCGTGCGGTTCTCAAGCTCTGCATTATAGGAGTTGCGTGCAAAGATGGAACTTAGTGCCATGTCTGTTTCCGTTACCGTGTGCATCTGGTTCTTTGCCCTTATTTCGCCCAGTACCCATTCCACATAACCCGTTATGGAGAAGTTCCTTTGCCTGCCGGATTTGTTGGTGAATTTTAGGGAAATGAATTTGATGGGATCGTCGAGGTCCACAAACATGGTCATCTCTGTATGTATGCCGTCTTCGCTGTGTTCGAAACTGCTGTAGCCAAAACTATGTCGTGTTATGTAAGGCGTTGTACCCATTGCCTGTAATGGTGTGGGCGACCAGAACTTGCCGCTTTCCTCATCCCTTATATAAAATGTTTCGCCGGCAAGGTCGCTTACAGGATCGTTGTTCCAGGGCGTTAACCTAAATTCATGTGCGTTGTCTATCCATGTGTATGATTGGCCGCTTTCTGAAACGATGCAACCAAAGTTGGCATTGGCCAATACATTGCTCCATGGTGCAGGTGTTGTTTGCGATGGCTTGATGACCATTGCGTATTCCTTGCCGTTTTTGTCGAACCCACCAATACCGTTAAAGAACTGCAGGTTGCCGGGCATCTCAACAGCAGTGCTGACAGATGTATGGAATTTTGTTGGCGTGAAGTAAGGGATGGTTGTTTTTACTTTTGTACGCCTGTTCAACTGTTCTTCCAATGTGCCGTACTTATCTGAGATGATAAGCTTGGCAACTGTTTGAAAAAGTATCCTGTCTTCATTTGATATCTGGTCGGCAGAACGGATGAAAACGCCACCTGGCTGTTCCTTCATATCCATGCTAATGGTTGGCGAAATGAAACCGAGTATCTGGTTCTGCAATGTTTGCCTGTAGTTGCCGTGGTCTTCGTTCCATATTACCAGGTCTACCATCAAGCCTTTTAAACGCCAGTAGGCATGTGCCTGTATCAATTGTTTCACCAGTTCAATGTTGTCAAGGCTTTCAATCTGTACCAATACAATGGGCAGGTCGCCAGATATGGAATAGCTCCATAAGCCTGATTGCCCGCGATGGTTTTGAATGATGATGCCTGCATCGGCACGTAACTGCGGGTTGGTATAGATCACAGAGCTGGCAATACGTCCATATAACTGTGCATCGGATTCGCCTGCATTGATCTGCCTTAATACAACCTGGCTATGTGTCCATGACAGTTCAAAGGCACGGTCGGCCATGAATTTGTCCTGGTATTTTTCAACCAATACATTGGTGGCATCTTTGGTATCGGCTATACCAATTACCATATCAACCACGGTGGTCTGTTGCGGGTCCAACTCAATCCTGTATTGTATGCTGATGATGGGATCGAGTACAGAGCCTTGTGAGTTGGATAATTTTTCTGCTTGTTTAATGGCGTTGGGGCTGTGCACATTGTTGCCCCTGCCAATAAATTTTGCCCTATTGGTTTCGTAGGAAGCCTGTTTGTTTTTTGCATGGTGCACTTTCATTAAGTGGAACATGGTTGGTGGCTGTTCGCCTTCGCTGCGTGGCCTTCTGGTACAGATGATGGCATTGCGTGGCTCTACAATCTCCGTTTGTACAAACAGGTTGTTGAATGCGGTATGTGCTATATCGGCATTCTGGTTGCTGAGTACCACTTCGGCATAACTGGTTATTTCAAGTACCCTTTTTTTGCGTGAGCGGTTGGTAATATGCACACGCCTCAACTCAACATCGTCTTCGGGCGAAACCACGATCTCTGTATGTGTTTCCAACTGATGGTCCTTTCGCCTGAACTCTGCACGGCCTTGTGAGAACACAGCTTCATAGTTGTCGCCTTCCTGCATCAAAGGTTGATAGGAAGTGGAGAATGCTGCATTGTTTTCGAGGTCGCGTATGTAGCAGAACGTACCCCAGTTGTCGCAGGTGGTATCTTCACGCCACCTGGTTAAAGCAATGTCTTTCCAACGGCTGTAACCGCCGCCGGCATTGGTGACCATTACATTGTACCTGCCATTGGATAGCAACTGTATTTCGGGTACAGGTGTATGCGGTGTGGTAATGACACGCATGGATGTTTCCGGTGCTTCTGCCTTTACATTGGTATCGGATACATGCACGCCCGGTGAGTAGAAGGTGGATACCCTTGGTATGCGTTCCTGCAACAGCAATAAGGTTGACTGCATCTGCACATCTGCCTCGAACCTTTTCTGCATGGGCTGATCGAGCAGTAAATAAGATAGTGACAGGAAGCCCATGCCTTGGTGGTGTGCCATAAAGGAACGGATGATGACATTTTCCTGCCCTCTGGGCAATCTCGACGTGGTATAGTCAACCGCTTCGTAGTAACCATAATCGCTTTCGAAACCTTCGCTGGATAAGGTCTGTAAATTGTTGTAGGCTTCATGTGGCATCACCATCAATGCCATGATGGTAGAGTAGGGGGAGATCACGAGATCCTCTGCCAGCCCACGTTTCAGGCCAAGACCGGGCACACCAAAAGCTTTGTACTGGTAGTTCATATCGGTATCAACCAGGTTGTAGCCCGATTCTGAAATGCCCCAGGGCACATTTCTTTTTTTGCCATAATCGATCTGCTTCTGTACAATGGCTACATGCGTTTGGTTAAGCAATGTATTATCGTAAGAAGGCATTACCAACATAGGCATCAGGTATTCGAACATGGATGCACTCCATGAAATGAGTACCGGTGTGGTACCTAAACTGGTTAATTGCCTGCCCAGTGCAAACCAGCTTTCCTGCGGTATCTTTCCCTGTGCAATGGATACAAAGATGCCCAGCCTTGCTTCTGATGCAAGCAGGTCGTAATAGCTGTTGTCTTTGCGGTGCTCCTCTGCATTGTACCCAATGGAAAAGAGGTTCTGTTTGGGGTCGTATAGGAAATCGTAATCAACCGTAGCATACTCCATACATTTTGCTGTAAGGGTTTCAATGGTCTGTATCCTTTCCTTTGCCCTTTTGCCTGCATCTACCACTGCATTTACAAAAGCATCCAGCCATTGGTTCTCTTCGTGTGTGTTGTTGGGCAAATAATTGGCTTTTATGTGCGGCAGTATCTCTGATTGTATTTTGGACAGTTCCGATAATGTTGGGATGGTTGAAACCAAAGATGTAACCTGTTCAAATTTCTGAGAGGGCGATTGCAGCGAAACCCATGGTGCCAGTGTATTTAAGTCGTTATGGATATCTTTCAACTGTTTGCCCAACAGCTCTACCCATAGTAAAGATTCATCTACTGATTGCTCTTCGAACTTGTAGGTGGAGATGATACGTGCATATTCATCTTCCAGTATCAGCATACAGCCTTTTGCATCGGCCAATGTTTCGGGGTAGGATGCCCTGATGCCTTCGAGCTCTTTTTTGAAAGGTTCAAACAAAGTGGCCGTTTCTTTTTTCTCTTGCAGCACATGCACCGTATCCATTAATCCATCGAATACTTTGGGTGAAAATATTTTTTGTTGTGGCAGGCTTAACAGGCCCTGTCTCAAGGTAATGAGGTGACCAATGAAATTGCCGCTGTCAACCGTTGAAACATAGCGTGGGTTTAATGGTACTAATGAAACGGTATCGTACCAGTTGTATAGATGGCCCCGGTATTTTTCCAGCGATTGAATGGTGTTCAATGTATGCGTGGTACGCTCAACCAGCTTGCCTAACGAGATATAGCTAAAGTCGTATGCTGTTAAATTGGACAATAATGAAAGCCCAATATTGGTGGGCGATGTACGGTGTGCGATGCGTGGTGTGGGATGTTCCTGGTAATTGTCTGGCGGTAACCAGTTATCGGTTTCGGTAACAAATGTTTCGAAGAATGCCCATATTTTCCGGGATAGTTTTTTTAGGAAAACAGTCTGTTCGAACGATAGGGAAACCTTGCCTGTTTTTTCTGTAAGGCTTACCAGCCATGCAAATGCAGGCGACAGCATCCACAGTATCAGAATGGGCAATTCTATAATAAGTGCCAATGAAGAATAGTTCATTAAATAGAACAGCATGCCCACTGCAAATACCGGAGCGATCCACATACTGGTATATGTGGTAAACAGGTTTTTAGGAATGGTATTGATAGTGGCGGTTGATGGGTTCCATTCAAGCAGTTTCTTTTTGGAAACAAACATTCGCCATCCTGTTTTAAGAATGGCATCTGTATTAACGTATGCTTCATAAGGCAAAAAAGCAAAGTCGAGTAAACGTTGCAACAGGCTTTCACCGGCGGTCCTTACCGTGTAGATGAAATGCTGGTACATGATCACATCTTTGGGCCGGCGGAATAGCTCCCATATAAAATTGATAATGGTGGGTATGGTAAATATGCCGATAACGGATGCTGTCCAGAACCAGCCCGAAGCAGTAAACCATCCGTATAACAGCAATGCTATAAAAGCCATTGGTACCAAGCTTCTGCGAAGATTGTCGAATATCTTCCAGCGTGACAAAGCCGATAATGGGTTGCGTTTGAATTGTTTTTCCGGTGCGGGTACATGCGGAAAAAGCCAACGTGCAATCTGCCAGTCGCCACGTATCCACCTGTGCCTGCGTTTCACATCCACATTGTAATGCGATGGGTATTCTTCGTATAGCTGCACATCGCTGATGAGGCCCGAACGGGAGTAACAGCCTTCTACCAGATCGTGGCTCAATATCCTGTTGTCGGGAAACCTTCCGTTCAACGCATGTTCAAATGCATCAATATCGTAAATGCCTTTTCCAATAAAAGAGCCTTCGTTAAACAGGTCCTGGTACACATCCGATATGGCCCTTGTATAGGGGTCGGTACCAGGTTCGTTGCCATGTATCTTGGCATAGATGGAACTTTTTGCATCGGGCAAGCTATTGGAGACCCTTGGCTGCAAAATGGTATAGCCTTCTGTTACACGCTGTTTTGTTTCCGAATACAATGCATGGTTCAACGGGTGTGCAAGGGTGCCTACCATTTTCCATGCTGCATCCCTTGGTAGTTTGGTGTCGGTATCTAACGTAATGACGTATTTTATTTTGGCGAAGGCATCTTCGTTGCCAATTACTACAGAAAAGTTTTCCCTGCCATTGCCCCGTAACAGCATATTTAAATTGGAAAGCTTGCCACGCTTGCGTTCGTAACCCATCCACTTTTTTTCCTGTTCGTTCCATTTACGTGGACGGTGAAACAAAAAGAAGTTATCATAGTTATCGCTTCCATATTTTTTATTGAGTGCGATGATCTTGTTGCTCAATGTTTCAATTAACAGATCGTCTTCGGGTAAGGTTTCTGTTGCGGCATCTTTAAAATCGGTAAGCAGGGCAAAGTGCAGGTTCCTGTCCCTGTTGGCAAGGTAACGCACTTCAAGGTCCTCCGTCAATGTGTCTGTGTCATTCATGCTGGTAAGCATGGTTGGTACTGCTACCAATGCATGTATGTCTTCTTGTATACCTTTTGAAAAATCAAGTCTTGGTAACAGCGATGGGTGCGACAACTGTGTGGCCAACCAGTTAATAACCGTATGTGCCAATTGGCTTAACGCAACAATACAGGTAAATGCCAATACAAATATCTGCCAGCCATGCAGGCCATCTGTATATGCTTTGCTTACGAGCCACCAGGTAAGCAGCAGGGTAACAACGCCAATGCCACCGAGGTAAAAGAACAGCGGTGTTTGGGCAACTACTTTTCTTAGCCTATCTGTAAAGGGCAGTTTGATGCGGGTTGTTTTTTCGGTATCGGCCAGGCCTTTGTCAATCAAATAATAGCCTACATGCTTGTAGCGGGCATCGGGTTCTTCTGCTTTTCTTTCGGCAGATTTCACCACAAGCTTTGCAACATCCTGCTCTGATAAGTGACTGTGTTTGGCAATCTTTTCAACTGCATGGCGGTAAGTGTCCCTTGTAAAAAAATCCATTAAATGGTACACGCCTGCAGGGTCTGTTTTTAAAATGTTCTCCACAACGCTTTCTTCTTCCACAAACTCACGCCAGTTGGTGGTGTTCAAAAAACGAAGGCTTACAATGCTGTTGCTGATGGATACCTGGTCTGCCGCCTGTTTCTGGTTTTCCAACTGTACCAGTTCGGTGCTTGTTAAACCGTTTTCAGAAAGGTTCTGTTCAACCCAACTTAATGGCAAAGCCAATGAAGGGCCTTTGCCTTGCAGCTTCCTTGTTAGTTCGGCCACAAACGAACTGTCCATTGGCGGGTCGGATCGTACCATGTCTGCAATCACTACAACCAGGTTCTTGGGATCCTTCTCTGCGGTTTCCGTCATGTCATCGGCCCATTTGTCTGCCAGGTTCTTGTTGAGTATGTTGATGGCAATTTGTGTGGACAGCCTACGCAAGTTTTCCAGCAAGGCCAAACGCAGCATAATAGGTATTGCCCAAAGCTCGCCCAGCCTTAATGTGGTTACTTTCTGGTAGGCACTGATAAAGGCATTCAATGTTTTTAAATCGATCCTTCCATCGGTGTGCGATAAAATTTCGATGGCAATATCATATACCCTGGGCAACCCTTCCGATACACCTTTTGCCAGTTGCGGTAACCCCTTGCTATAACCTTTAGGTAAATGCTTTTTAGCAGTGTACACCTGTTCCTCTATCAAATAAAAATTGTCCAGCAGCCATTCGCCTGCGGGTACAATGCGGTTGTTCTGTTTAATGGTTTCGGTAAGCAACTGGTGCACTTCCAGTAAAATGGTTTCGTTTTCGGCAAGGCGTTCCAGTAAATGTTCCGAAGGTTTGCCTTCAATCAGTACATGGCTCTTGGCCAGTTTCTGTGCATAGAGTTCTATCTGTTCCAGTGTAAACAAGTCGGAGCGGAAAGGAGGCTTTTCATCTTTATATTTATCTACCAGGTTACTGCCAAATATGGGATTGATGATATTTTTTTTAAGGGATGCAAATGCCTGTGGCAACACATCGGAGAATATATCTTTGGAAACTGCCTTTCTTTTAAATAATTTCATTGTAAAACGTCTTTTGCTGAATCTTAATTTTTTTGTTAGCAGGGTGACGGTGTATTGTAAACCAATATCATGCCTTTGGCAATGATGAAACAGGGTTGAATATTTGCGGGCTTTTGCTAAACAGTTGATTATTGCCATATGGTATTGCGTAGAAAAAACTCCCCACAATTTTTTTATTTGTTACTGAAAGACGTATGTACGCTATTGTACAATATGGCTTAATTTTTTATTGTTCTATTTAGATATGGATACCATTACGCATGTTGTTCTCGGTGCCTGCATAGGCGAACTATTTGTTGGAAAAAAGATAGGTAAGCGGGCTTTGTTCTTAGGTGCACTTGCCCAAAGCGTGCCCGATATTGATTTTGTTGCATCGTTCTTTTTGGGCCCTGCAGACAATTTATTGGCACACCGTGGTTTAACGCATTCACTTTTTTTTGCGGTGCTGGTAGTGCCGTTGTTGGCTTGGATGGCGGATAAGTGGCGGCGGCCACATGATGTTGCCCATAAAATATGGATTGCTTTTTTTGCAACAGAAGTGCTGGTGCATCTGCTGCTGGATACAGCCAATGCATACGGCACCGGTTTGCTGGAACCTTTCAACCATCAGCGTTTTTCGTACAATACCTTGTTTGTTGCAGATCCTTTCTTTTCAATCGTTCCGGGTATTGTGGCGGTCATGCTGATCATTAATAGGACGCATGCCAAGCGTACCATGTGGGCCATTGTGTCCATTATATGGTGCAGTATGTATTTCGTGTTGGGCATTGTTAACAAGACCATCATTGAATCGGCCATTGAAAAAGATGCCGCCAAGGATCAGTTGATCTATAGTAGGCACTTTACATCGCCCACACCATTCAACAACCTATTGTGGTATACCGTATTGGAAAACGATAGCGGTTATTATGTGGGTTACCGTTCTGTTTTTGATAGGGGCAAACAAACCGCTTTCTATTACCGTTACAAGAACGATGCATTGCTGCAAGATGTAAAGCAGCGTGACGACATCAAGAAGTTATTGCTTTTTTCGCAAGGCTACTACACAGCGGAACTATTGCATGATACGCTTGTGTTTAACGACCTGCGTTTTGGACAGGTAACCGGTTGGAGCGACAGCACTGCACGCTTTGCTTTTTATTATTATGTGAACGATATAAAAGGCAATGACCTGATCATACAACGTGGACGTTTCAAAAACTGGAACAGCCATACCATTGGCTCCTTGTGGCGGCGTATGATGGGCAATGCCGATTAGCCCTGCTTGAAATAAAAGGTGGAGATATTGATGAGCACACGTACCGTAAGATAGGAGAGGTATTGCAACGATCTTTTAATGAAACCGTAACGCTTGTTGTACACTTCGGGTGTTATCTGTATGCAATCGTTTTTGATGATGGTGTCCAACTGTTTTTCCGTTGCTTTGGCAAAAGCCGTGTCGGCAATATCCAGGTTCAGTTCCACACTTGCATAGGCACTGATGTTGTTTACGTTGTAGGAGCCAATGGTAACAAACCTGCCATCCTGCGTGGCAAGCTTGCTGTGTAATACGCCTGCATTGTATTCGTATATCTCGATATTGTTTTTATGGAACCAGCGGTAGATATAGCATTCGGCGGACTTGGCAATTTTAACATCCGATATACCCGTTAAGATCAGTTTTATTTGTACGCCCCGCTTGGCTGCTTTGGCCAGCCGCTGCCGTATGAACCAACCAGGGATAAAATAGCTTGACATGATGGTTACATGCGAAGATGCCGTACGTATCATATCAATATAGCTTCTGGATATCTGGTTGTAACGTTTTACCCAATCGTTACGCCTTACCCTTACCTGGCAGGTATCGTTAAAACTTTTGGTGACTATTTCATGCATTGGTTTTTTAACCAATTGGTTGGCCTTGCTCCATAGCTGCAAACAGGTTTTGTACAATTGTAATGACACTTCACCTTCTGCATATAGGCCCCAATCCATCCACGCGGGCTGGTTGGGCATATCGTTGTAGCGGTTGCCAATGTTGATGCCCGCCACCAAGCTGTAGAAGCCATCCACAACAGTTACTTTATGGTGCATCCTTCTGCCAAAATAAAAATGCTCGCTTTTCAACAGCGGTTCAAAAAAACGGAAGTGCACGCCAGCATCTGTCAATGTTTGGATGAACTTATTGGAAAGGTCCTGCGAAGCATAACCATCCGGCATAAAATACACGGCCACTCCACGTTTGGCTGCATCCATTAATGCCTGGGCCACGGTTTTGCCAGTATCGTCATCAGTGAAAATATATACCTGTAAATGGATGGAATACCTGGCAGTTTGAATGATGTGCAGCAATGTATCAAAATAAGGCTTGCCGCTGCGTAGCAATTGTATGTTGTTATTGCTTGTATAGCCTGGATACCTATTTTTTTTATTGAACATTTACTGGGCGTGTGTAGTTGGTACAGTAATTTATGCAGATTGTTTTGCTTTACGTGTGTACGTGTACAAGTACAATGCCATTGTGGTTTGGTTTATACAAACAAAAGTTTCTCCTCTTCCAAATCAAGGCGTAACAAATGTTTGCGTATGATTTCTTCGTTTAAAGTCTGCTCTTCTTTGTTCTTGTTCATTAACCATTTTCTTTGCTGGTTCAGGATGTCCACATACACTTTCTTTAGCTCCTCTATCATCAGTGTGTCATCAAGTAGCAGGTGGCTGTCTTCCCATTTACGAGCCATCTGTTGCAGTACTATATGTGTTTCCAACTCTTTGTTGTAGTTGTTCTTTACATATTGCAAGGCATGTGCTGCCAATTGTTTCCTGATCATATTTTCTGTCTCCTCTTCGGATGGGCCGTCACCAAAATCGGGTAGCCCTACTTTCCTGATCAGGTAGGGCAATGTCAGCCCTTGTATCAACAATGTTAGCAGTATTACAATGAATGTGATAAACAGTATCAGGTTGCGTTGCGGAAATGGCGAACCATCGCTAAGTTGTACTGGTATGGACAAAGCCGCTGCCAACGAAACTACGCCACGCATTCCTGTCCAGCCCAATACAAATGGTACTTTATAACCGGGGTTACGGTCATCTGCAACGGTGATGAAATATTTTGCAATCAATGTAACAACCACGGCTCCGTAGGCCGACAATATCCTACCTACAATTAATACCATTGTAATCAATACACCATAACCAATAGCCGATGACATGCTCACGCCTTCAAGCCCCGCCACAATTTCGGGCAGGGCAAGCCCAATCAACAAAAACACCAGCCCATTCAATACAAAGCAAAGACTTGCCCAAACATTCACACCACGCAGTCTGGATGTGCTGCTGAGAAAAAGATGCCTTTTAGCAGATAGCAACAACCCGCCACTTACCACCGCCAAAACACCGGAAGCATGAACTTCTTCTGCAGTGATATACATGATGTATGGTGCCACTATCGACAGTACAATATCAATGTTTGCATCTGTAGGCAGGTGCTTGTGGGCCTTCATGAAAATCCACCCAACAAGTAAGCCAATAGCGATGCCGCCAATCAGCATCCATCCAAAACTCAAGGCTGCTTTATACCAGATGAATTGTCCCGTGGCAACTGCTATCATGGCAAAACGGAAAATGATCAATGAAGATGCATCGTTCAGCAGGCTTTCCCCTTCCAGTATGGAAGACATGCGTTTGGGCACTTTTACAAACTGCAGTATGGCTCCTGCACTTACGGCATCGGGTGGCGATACAATGCCACCCAACAAAAAGCCAAGTGCCAATGAAAAACCCGGCACAAAATGGTTGGCTACAAACGCTACAGACATGGCCGTAAGGAATACCACTACAAAAGCAAAGCTGCCAATAATACGCCGCCAACGCCATAGCTCCTTCCACGAAATGACCCATGCAGCTTCATACAGCAACGGCGGCAGGAAGATGATGAAAATGAGTTCGGGGTCTATATGTATGGCAGGTATGCCCGGAATGAAGCCAATAATGAGGCCTGCCACTACCAATAATATAGGGTAAGCCACTTTTATTTTATTGGCCAGCATAATAAGCAGCACAATAACTACAACAAGGCTTAGGTAAAAAGGAAAATGATCTATCATAAGCAATAAAATAAGTAACCTTAAAGATAAATGCCTTAGAGCTAAAATTATGCTGTTTGAAATTCGTAAGTTTGCAGAATGGGCAAAACAGAAACACTGCAAGGGTTTTATGAAAGGAAGTACGACTTCATGCCGGACAACCTGCGTAATGGAATGGGACATTTCAATGTATTTAAACTGGAACCTTTCAAGGGCAACAGTGGCAAACCCGTACCTTATAAAAAACGGGACTATTTCAAAATAACCTTACTGGTAGGAGAGAGCAACATTGAGTATGCAGACAAGACCATCCATTTAAAAAAACAGGCATTGGTATTTTCCAATCCACAGATACCGTACTGCTGGGAACATACTGATAGCATACACCATGGCTATTTCTGTATTTTCGACCAGGCATTTTTTCACCAGTATGGCAACCTTATCCAATACTCGCTTTTTCAACCAGAAGGTAACCATGTTTTTGAGCTGGCAAATGCACAACTGCCCCAAGTGGAAAAGGCCTTTGAACGCATGTTTGAAGAGATCAACTCGGATTATGTACACAAATATGATGTGCTTAGGACGATTGTTTACGAGCTGGTGCATTTTGCCCTGAAAATGCAACCATCCGATAGCCTAACGAGGCATCCGCTCAACGCCGCACAACGCATTTCGGCACTGTTCCTGGAACTATTGGAGCGGCAATTTCCTATTGATGACACACAGCAGACATTATCGCTTCGCTCTGCTTCTGATTATGCCAAAAGATTGAACGTGCATGTAAACCATTTAAACCGTGCCGTTAAAGAAGCCACCCATAAAACCACTACGCAAATTATTGCCGAACGTATTTTGCAGGAAGCAAAAACCCTGCTCAAACAAACTGCATGGACGGTTTCTGAAATTGCCTATGCCTTAGGTTATAACGAGGTTACGCATTTCAGTAATTTTTTTAAAAAGCAAACAGAACTAAGTCCCTTGCAATTCAGAAATGTTTGATTTTCGTAAACTATTGTTTCTTTTTCGTTATGCTGTGGTAGATAACCAATTTAATTTTGCCTTTTAACAAAACAAAATCTTGGCTATGGACATGCAAAAAAGAAAACTTGGAAATAGTGGCCTGGAGGTTTCGGCCCTAGGGCTTGGCTGTATGGGCATGAGTTTTGGCTATGGGCCTGCAGCCGATAAAAATGAAATGGTTTCCCTGATACGTTTGGCTGTGGAAAATGGGGTCAATTTTTTTGATACCGCCGAAGTGTACGGACCTTTTATAAATGAGGAATTAGTGGGCGAAGCATTGGCACCTGTACGCAACGAAGTGGTGATTGCCACTAAGTTTGGCTTTAAGGCCAATGCCGATGGCAGTGGTAGATGGCAGGAATTGGATAGCCACCCAAAACATATACGTGCAGTGGCAGAAGCCTCATTAAAACGGTTGAAGACAGATGTGATAGACCTGTTCTATCAACATCGTGTGGACCCGAACATACCTATTGAAGATGTTGCAGGCACGGTAAAAGACCTTATTCAGGAAGGTAAAGTAAAACATTTCGGGTTGTCCGAAGCGGGTGCACAAACTGTCCGTAAGGCACATGCCGTGCAACCGGTAGCTGCCCTGCAAAGCGAATACTCGCTTTGGTGGCGTGAGCCGGAAAAAGAAATCATTCCAACGCTCGAAGAACTGGGCATTGGCTTTGTTCCGTTTAGTCCGCTGGGTAAGGGTTTCCTTACTGGCAAGATAGATGGCGACACGGTTTTTGATAGCAGCGACTTCCGTAATGTGGTGCCCCGTTTTACGCCAGAAGCCCGCAAGGCAAACCAGGCCCTGGTTGATTTATTGATAACCATTGCATGGGACAGGAGTGCAACGCCGGCACAGATAGCACTGGCCTGGTTGCTGGCACAGAAACCCTGGATTGTTCCGATACCCGGTACCACAAAACAGCATCGCCTACAAGAAAACATGGGTGCAGCCAATATACAGCTTACTGCAAACGATTTACAGGAGATAGCACAAGCCACATCGCAGATAGAAGTGCATGGCAGCCGCTATCCCGAACACTTGCTGAAATTGGTAGGCAGGTAATGGAGAGGTAAATGTTCACTATTTAATAATAGCAGAATACCTTTCTTGTACCAGTTATTCGTGAACATTGAGTGGTATGCATTGTTAATGTATGGCACTGCTGTAAATAATCAATTTAAAAAATAGAACATGAACACAATGAACGTAAAGGCCTTTGGTGCCGAAGCAAAAGATGCAGACTTGCAACAGCTGAATATTGAGCGTAGGAACGTAACCCCGAATGATGTGGAAATAGACATCCTGTACTGCGGTGTTTGCCATTCGGACCTCCACACGGCACGCAACGATTGGGGCGGAACTATTTACCCCGCAGTTCCGGGCCACGAAATTGTAGGCAGGGTTACCAATGTTGGTAGCGACGTAACAAAATTCAAGGTGGGCGATCTGGTTGGTGTGGGCTGCCTGGTAGATTCCTGCCAAACCTGCAATAGTTGCAAACAAGACTTGGAGCAGTATTGCCTGAATGGCTTTACCGGAACATACAATGGTAAAGACAAGCATTTGGGTGGCCATACGTTTGGTGGCTATTCAGAGAAAGTAGTGGTACGCCAGGAATTTGTTTTACGTGTGCCCGAAAACTTGGATGTTGCTGCAGTGGCACCCTTGCTTTGTGCAGGTATTACCACATGGTCGCCATTAAGGCACTGGAATGTGAAAGAAGGCAGCAAAGTTGCTGTAGTTGGCTTGGGTGGTTTGGGACATATGGCCATTAAACTTGCAAAAGGGCTGGGGGCATCTGTTACCCTGTTCTCAAGGACACCAGAAAAGACACAGGACGCAAAGGAACTGGGTGCCGATGAAGTGGTTATTTCTACCGATGCAGACCAAATGAAAGCGGTACACGGAAAATTTGACTTGATAATTGACACTGTTCCTTATGTACATGATGTGAACCCCTACGTGGCAACTTTAAACATAAGTGGCACATTGGTACTGGTTGGCTATTTAGGTGGCTTAGAGCCGGTATTGAATAGTGTACCGATGATCTTGGGAAGGAAATCCGTAGCAGGCTCCGTAATTGGCGGTATTGCTGAAACACAGGAACTGCTTGATTTTTGCGGAAAGAACAATATTGTTTCCGACATTGAAATCATCAACATGCAGGATATTAATGCGGCTTATGAAAGGATGCTGAAAAGCGATGTGAAATACCGTTTTGTTATCGACATGGCTTCGTTAAAGAATTAAACCGGATCTCACTAAACCATAAGGCCCTTAGCAAGGGCCTTATGGTGTTTTATAGGTAACGGAATCGCATCAGTTAATATTTAGCTGATTGGTGAACATGCAACAACAAAAATGACTGCCCACTTTGCTTCCTGTCTTTTTAATAGAAATAGTATGAATAAGGACAGTATTCCGATAATTTTGAAGGAATAAAATATCGAGATGCATAAAGCCGTTCGTTTCCTCTCAATCATGTTCCCGGTTTCCCTTTTGTTCAATACAGCGATTGCACAAAAAAAAGATATTTCAAAAGTATGGGTGGCCGATAATGGCAACGGCACTTACAAGAATCCCATACTCAACGCCGATTATTCGGACCCCGATGCCATAAGGGTTGGCAACGATTTCTATTTGGTGTCCTCATCGTTTGAAGATATACCCGGCCTGCCCATACTGCACTCCAAAGACCTGGTCAACTGGACCATACTGACCCATGCGTTAAAGCGGCAACCGCCCTTTGAACATTTTTCCAAAACGCAACATGGCAATGGGGTATGGGCCCCATCCATCCGCTTCCATAAAGGTGAATTCTATATTTACTATCCCGATCCCGATTTTGGCATCTACCTCGTCAAAGCAAAAAATGCCGCTGGCCCATGGAGCGAACCAATATTGGTAGAAGCAGGCAAGGGCTTGATTGATCCCTGCCCGTTGTGGGATGAAGATGGCAAAGCATATCTTGTACATGCCTATGCCGGAAGCCGTGCAGGCATCAAATCCATCATTGTTGTAAAGCAGTTGAACGAAGACGGCAGAAAAGTGATGGATGCAGGCAAGCTCGTGTACGATGGCCATGAAACAGACCCAACCATAGAAGGGCCAAAGTTCTACAAACGCAATGGCTGGTACTACATTTTTGCACCTGCAGGTGGCGTGTCAACAGGTTGGCAACTGGTACTGCGTTCAAAAAATATCTATGGCCCTTACGAACGCAAAGTAGTGATGGACCAGGGCACTTCCTCCATAAATGGACCGCATCAAGGTGCATGGGTAAACACGCAAACAGGCGAGGACTGGTTCTTGCATTTTCAGGACAAAGAAGCTTATGGACGGGTGGTACACCTGAACCCCATGAAATGGGCGAACGATTGGCCGGTAATTGGTGTAGACAAAGATGGCGATGGGAAAGGCCAGCCTGTTACCGTTTACCGCAAACCCAATGTAGGCAAAACATACCCTATTGAAACCCCTACCGAAACGGACGAATTCAACAGCAACACACTTGGCCTGCAATGGCAATGGATGGCAAACCCCAAAGCAACATGGGCATTCATGAACCCATCCAAAGGAAGTTTAAGACTCTTCTCCGATAGAATTGACAGTGTTGCCAATTTATGGATGGCCCCCAATGTACTGCTGCAAAAATTTACTGCCGATGAATTCATGGCAACCACCAAACTCACTTTTACACCCAATACAAAACTGGAAAATGAAAAAACGGGTTTGACCATTATGGGATTAAGCTACGCAAACATTGCACTGAAGAGCAAAAAAGATGGCATCTACTTAGTGTACACTGTGTGTAAAGATGCAGACAAAGGTAGGCCTGAAACCGAAACCCTAATAACCAAAGCAACCAATGCAACTGTATATCTTAGGGTCAAGGTTGCAATGGGTGCCAAATGCAGTTTCAGTTACAGTTTTAACGGTACGGATTTTACAGATGCCGGTGATGTTTTCACTGCCGAGCCTGGTAGATGGATAGGGGCAAAGTTTGGCATCTTCTGCACACGCACTGCACAGATAAACGATTCCGGCTTTGCCGATTTTGACTGGGTAAGAGTAGAGCCATTACAATAAACCAATCATAGCAACAACAAACAATGATGCAAATAAAAAAATACCTTCTTGTTTTCTCTTTCTGCTGCTACGCACTTATTGCAAAAGCACAAACAAGCATCGTGTACCCGCAACAGATAACCGTTGCACAGGATGGCAGCGGCAACTATACCACCATACAGGCGGCCATAGATGCCATAAGGGCCTACTCGCCCGAACACATAACAGTGCATATTAAAAATGGTACTTACCACGAAAAAATAGTGGTGCCTGCATGGGTAACCAATGTTTCGTTTATTGGCGAAAGCAGGGATGCAACCATCATCACTTACGAAGACTACTCAGGTAAGTTCATGGATGCAGACACCATACACAACAAAAAGAAGATGACCACTTTTAATTCATATACCATGTATGTGCATGGCAACGATATCCATATAGAAAACCTGACCATTAAAAATGCGGCAGGCCGAGTGGGGCAGGCAGTTGCATTGCATGTTGATGGCGACAGGTTCGTAATAAGCAACTGTAACCTGTTGGGCAATCAAGATACACTGCTCACTGCAAACGATAGTAGCAGGCAATACTACTTCAACTGCTTTATTGAAGGCACAACCGATTTTATTTTTGGCAACGCAACAGCTGTTTTTGAAAAATGTACCATTAATAGTCTTACAAACTCTTACATAACTGCGGCATCCACAACACAACATCAGCAATATGGCTATGTATTCATGCATTGTACGTTAACTGCAAACAATGAATGCAAACAGGAATATCTCGGAAGGCCTTGGCGTGCCTATGCCAAAGTTGTTTTCATGAACTGTGAACTTGGTAAACACATCAGACCGGAAGGATGGCATAACTGGGGCAAAACAGAAAACGAAGCAACAGCCTATTATGCCGAATACAATAATATTGGCGAAGGCGCAGCAACAGGCAAACGTGTTGCATGGAGCCACCGGCTTACAGATGAAGAAGCGAGGCAATACACGCTTCACAATATTTTCAACGGCTGGAAACCTTTATAGGCAATACCTTACTGCAATAACATCGTATGAAACTTTTTTTACTCTTACTGGGTTTGGTCATGGGTTTGTACACACCTGCACAGCAACGGTACGAACTCAACAAAGGTTGGCACTGCATAAATGTAAAAGACGTACAGGAAGATGGTTATACAATATCCACCACCAGGTACAACACTTCAAATTGGTTGCCTGCAACGGTTCCTGGAACGGTGCTCACCACTTTGCTCAACAACAAGAAAGTGCCCGATCCGTTTTACGGCATGAACAACAACCAGATAAAGGATATCTATTTTGCCGGGAATGCATTGTACACGTACTGGTTTGTAAAAGACTTTACCGAAACAGCAAATGCTAACGAACAGGTATGGCTGCAGTTAAGGGGCGTGAATTACAAATGCAATGTGTTCCTGAACGGTAAAAAAATAAATGCAGCTACGGAAGAAGGGATGCTTATACGCAAGCAATACAATATTACCCCTTTCTTGTCGGGCAATGGAAACAACAGGCTGGCCATTATTGTGTACCCACCCGATTTTACTGGCAACCCCAATGGTGGTCAGGGCGGCGACGGCACCATAGCCCGTAACCTTACCACACAGTACACTGCTGGCTGGGACTGGATACAACCCATACGCGACCGCAACACGGGTATATGGGATAAGGTGACCATCAAAAAAACAAGACTTGTTCAGTTGCTGAACCCGCACATTGTTACACTGGTTCCTGGAAAGCGTTATCCGCATGATACAGTACAGGCATCAGCCGTAATACGGGTAAGTACCGAAATAAACAATCCAACCGCACAAGCCATAAAAGGTTCACTACAATACAATTTAGGAAATGATGTCATCCGTAAAGAAGTAATGCTTGCACCCAATGCTACTACAGAAATCCAATTGCCCGATTTCAGTTTAAACAATCCAAAGCTCTGGTGGCCCAATGGTTACGGGCAACAATACTTATACAATATTACCTTGCAATTTGTACAGGATGGCAAAAGCATACTGGATGAAGAAAAATGCAGTTTCGGTGTAAGGCAGATTGATAATTCCTGGAACGAACATACCGGTAGCATGCAGGCATCCATAAACGGCCAGAAGCTATTCATAAAAGGTGGCAACTGGATCATATCCGATGCCATGCTACGTTTCAGCGATGAACGTTATGACGCCGAAATAAGGTTGCATCGCGACATGAACCTGAACCTGATACGGATATGGGGCGGTGCAATTATTGAACGCCCGGAATTTTATGCAGCATGCGACAAGTACGGCTTGCTCGTTTTTCAGGACTTTGGTTTCAGTGGCGACTGCAATGGCCGCTGGCTGGACCCGATGAAGAAAGATGACCAGTGGACAAGAAGGCAATACCCCGACAATCACCAACTGGCATTGGCAACAGCCATAGACCAGATTAAACTGATACGTAACCATCCATCCCTTGCATTCTGGTGCGGTGGCAACGAGATTACGCCACCCGATGATATCCTTTTGCCATTGCGGGATTCCATATTGCCAAAGCTGGATGGCACTAGGTATTTCTTCGATTTTTCAAACAGCGATAGTATGTCGCACAATACCCTTGGCGGCGGTGGGGATGGGCCTTATACCATACAGGACACAAAGACCTTTTGGCGTGACAGGACATTTCCATACAACTCCGAGATTGGCTCGGTTGGCGTTGGTGACTATGCATCGCTGCAGAGATTCATTCCTGCACAAAACCTGTTGCCACCGCAGGTTACAGGGCAGGCCGACTCCGTATGGGAATACCATAAATACACGCCTTACGATAAACATATAGATGCTTATGGCAAACCAAAAGATATAAAAGACTTTGCCATGAAAGCCCAATTGGTAAACTACAACCAGTACAGGAACCTGATGGAAGGCTTTTCATCGCACATGTGGCAATGGTACACGGGCTCCATTATATGGAAGACACAAAACCCCTGGACGGCTTTGCGTGGGCAGATGTATGATTATTACCTGGACGTAAATGCCTGCCTGTACGGCTTACGCAAGGCATGCGAGCCATTGCATATTATGATGAACCCGGTAGACAGCATGGTTACAATTGTAAACAACGGGTTTGTTACCGAACGCAATTTGATGATAGAAGTAAAAGTGTACGATGTGCTCTCGGGCAAAGACAGTTTATATACATTGCTATGGTGCGAAATAGGACCTACTACCAGCAAGAAATTTTTTCCAATCAATCATTTTCTTGCTTCCTTGAATAAGACCAATGGCGTCTTTGTTTCGCTACGGTTGTTAAGACAAGACAGGTCGCTGGTAAGCGAAAACCTGAACTGGTTACCGGGAACGGATGGCACCTATACAGCCTTGCAACAAATGAAGGATATAAGCCTGCAATTGAAAGCACAGGAAAAAGCAACAGGCAAAATAAATGTGGTGTTGACCAATGGTAAAAACAACCCGGTAGCTTTTTTCAACCGTATTGCACTCATCAACACAAGCAATGGAGAAAGGATACTGCCCACTTTTTATTCGGATAATTACATCAGCATACTGCCCGGCGAAAGCAAATCGGTTGAAGTGGAATACCCAGCGAAATATAATAGTATCAAAAAAAGGATTCAGGTGTACGGATGGAATGTGAAGGAGCAACAGGTAAGCATCGAGTAGAAAAATAGAACAAACAACATACAGATAGCTATATGAAAAAATACAATCGCATTGCTTTGGTCATTACGGTATGCATCGGTTTTGTAGGCATGGCACATGCACAAAACCAATTTTCGCCAGTTGATTATGTAAATACATTAATGGGTACAGACAGTAAGCCTTCTCTATCCAATGGCAATACCTATCCGTCAATCGGTATGCCCTGGGGCATGCATTATTGGACGCCACAAACAGGTAAGATGGGCGATGGCTGGCAGTACACGTACACGGCCGATAAAATAAAGGGCTTTAAACAAACGCACCAACCAAGCCCATGGATGAATGATTACGGGCAGTTCAGCATCATGCCTGTTACAGGCTCATCCAAATTCACGGAAGACAAAAGGGCCAGTTGGTTTTCGCATAAAACAGAAATAGCTACACCTTATTACTACAGTGTTTACCTGGCCGATGCAGATGTGACAACAGAACTGACACCAACGGAAAGGGCTGCCATGTTCCGTTTCACATTCCCTAAAAGCGATAGCTCGTTTATGGTGATAGATGCTTTTGACAAAGGTTCGTACATAAAGATCATTCCCCAACAGCAAAAAGTAATTGGTTATACAACACGCAACAGTGGCGGGGTAACGGCAGGGTTCAGGAATTATTTCGTCATATATTTCGATAAACCATTCACTACTGCACAAACCTGGCGGAACACGGTTGCAGTAAACGATTCATTGGAACTTACAGCAGACCATGCGGGTGCCATTGTTGGTTTCCGTACAAGAAGGGGAGAGCAGTTACAGGTGCGTGTTGCATCATCCTTTATCAGTTTTGAACAGGCAGAAATTTCCCTGCAAAGGGAAATAGGCAAACAAGGTTTTGATGCAATCAAACAAAATACCAAGGCTGCCTGGAACAGGCAACTGGGCAGGTTGAAAGTAGAAGGCGGCACGCCCCAACAGATCAGTACTTTTTATTCATGCCTATACCGTATGGTACAGTTTCCGCAAAAACAATATGAAGTGGATGCCCATAACCAGACAGTGCATTATAGCCCATACAACGGCAAAGTAATGCCTGGCTACCTGTTTGGTGGTACCGGTTTCTGGGACACGTTCCGGGCATTGTACCCTTTCCTGAACCTGGTGTATCCCTCCATCAACAAAGAGATGCAACAAGGGCTCATCAACGATTATACAGAAGGTGGGTGGCTGCCTGAATGGAGCAGTCCCGGTTATAGGAACGTAATGATTGGCAACAACTCTGCTTCCATTGTTGCGGATGCATATATAAAAGGACTGCGGGGTTACAGCATCGATACATTATATGAGGCAATGAAACATGGTGCAAATAACGAAGGCCCATCAGGTACCGGCAGAAAGGGCGTGACTTTTTACAACGAACTGGGTTATGTACCTTATGATGTAAAAATAAATGAGAATGCTGCAAGAACGTTGGAGTATGCCTACGATGATTATTGTATAGCACAAATAGCAAAGGCACTGCACAAACCAAAAGAAGAAATAGATCTTTATACAAAACGTAGCCAGTACTATCGCAACTTGTTCGATACCGCTTCCAAGCTAATGAGGGGAAGGAATAGGGATGGCAGTTTCCAGTCGCCATTCAATCCCTTTAAATGGGGCGATGCATTTACAGAAGGCAATAGCTGGCACTATAGCTGGAGCGTGTTTCATGATATAGAGGGATTGAAACAATTGATGGGTGGCAATGAACAGTTTGTAAAAATGCTGGACTCCATTTTTGTGATGCCGCCCGTATTTGACGAGAGTTATTACAACGGCGTGATACATGAAATAAGGGAAATGCAGATAATGAACATGGGGCAATATGCACATGGCAACCAGCCGATACAGCACATGCTGTACCTGTACAATTATGCGGGCCAGCCCTGGAAGTCGCAATATTGGATAAGGACCGCCATGAATAAATTATACAAAGCCGTGCCGGATGGGTATTGTGGCGATGAAGACAACGGCCAAACAAGTGCCTGGTATGTGTTTGCTGCAATGGGCTTTTATCCGGTATGTCCTGCTACCGATCAATATGTGCTGGGCACGCCTTTATTTAAAAAGCTTACAGTGCAACTGGAAAATGGCAAATCGATTGTATTGAATGCACCTGCCAACAGTGCAGACAATTATTATATACAAGCCATTAACTGGAATGGTAAAGCCTACAACAAAAACTGGATCAGCCATAGCGAATTGCAGAAAGGTGCTGAGCTTAATTTTATCATGTCATCCAAACCCAATAAGCAAAGGGGTACGGGCAAAGATGCCTATCCCTTTTCCATGACGGAATAATTGGAAAATATATTCAATGATTCATGCTGCCATTAATGGCAACTGAGGGCTTCTTTTTTTTCATAGTGCTCAAAGGCAGGGCTTACAAATGGTATGCCCAGGTTCATGCCACGCAGTATCAGCATGCAGGCCGTTAGGGCAACAAAAAACGGAAGCAGTTTTTTCATTTGCCGCCTTGCATTAAAACTGATGCCCCTGCCCAATACCATGATAGAGAACATGAGTGGGAATGTGCCCATGCCAAATGCAAACATAAGTGCAGCACCATTAAGCATGTTACCCGTTGCTGCGGCAGAAGCAGTTGCTAGGTACACCAGTCCGCAAGGCAACAACCCATTCACCATACCGATTAAAAGAAAATGCTGCGGCTTCTTTTCGCTATATAGATATTTGGACAATTGCCCTTTTACTTTTTGGTGCAGCTTGCTGAAGAAAATATGTTCAAGGTTCAGGAACCTGCCGCCAATAAGCACCAGCAAGATGCATGCACCCATAATAATGGAAAATACTTGCTGGTAGCCAACCAGGAAAAATTGGTTGCCAATATAGCCAAACAGGCCGCCGAGTAAAGCATACGTGCAGGCCCTGCCTATATTGTAAAGTGCAATCAATAACAGCCGCCTGCTTTGGGTTTCATGTAAAATTGGCAAAGACAATGCAATAGGTCCGCACATACCTACGCAGTGAAAGCTGCTGAGGAAGCCGATACTTAATCCTATGGCCATTACCTGGAGCATGTTATGGGCGAATATTTAATGCCTGTTGATGGAAATAGCTGGTACCACTATTGCTCCAACTAACTCTTAATTGATACATGCCTTGCATAAATAGCGACTTAGGCAATAGCTGTGCACCTTCTTTATCCGTATGCAATTGCATTTTTACATCCTTTTTCTGGTCCGAAGAACGGATGCATTCTATAGTGCCAACAGGATTGTTATTTACAGACAATAACGGAAAATGTAGCTGTAAAAAATTGCCACTGTCCTTAATGGAAATTTTTTCAGCCAGCTTCGAAAGGTTTTTGGAAGCATCAATCTTATCCTGATACTTTAACTCATTTTCATAATAATTGTCATCAATCATTTCGTTATTCTGCTTCATGGCTATATACACCATGGCAACAATTGCAAGAACAAATGTTGAGAAGCCGATAAGTATCTTGTTTCCCCAATTCATGGTTACAGGTTTTAGATGAAAGGCCCGAGAAACACACTTGTAACAGTTTGTATCCTTTCGCCATTTTTATAAATACCCACTTGTATGGGTGTGCTGCGTTGATGTATCTGTTTGCGGTTGATGCGGATAAAGAACGTAAGCTCGTTTACCGCTTCTTTTTTCATATAGGTTTCGCTGCTGTTTACCATCACTATTTGACCATCCATATGCTCAAGCCGCATTTCTACCTGGAATGCTTCATTGGATTTATTCAGCACTTTTGCATTGAACAGGTTGCCCAATGTGTCCTTGCCAACCTCTTGGTACAATTGTCCTGAAACCCTTGTAATATGTGTGTCTATGCTTTTTCTGGTAACCACTAATGTTGCTGTAAATAGCAATAGTATGGTCAGTAATATGGTATAGGCTTTCATCCGGTTGTTGAAGTGGAACCTGTTGCCTTTTGCAATTTCATTTTCCGATGCATAGCGTATAAGCCCCTTGGGCAGGTTTATTTTGGCCATCACATCGTTGCATGCATCAATACAGGCCGTACAGCCAATGCATTCTATCTGTATGCCATCGCGTATATCTATTCCTGTGGGACAAACCTGTACACATTTCCTGCAATCGATACAGTCACCAATGGTACGTTCCGTGTTTTTTACTAGTTTGCCCCTTTGTTCACCACGTCTGTAATCGTAAGAAATCTGCATGGTGTCCTTGTCAAACAAAACGCTTTGCAGCCTTCCGTATGGGCAAACAGTAGTGCAAACAATATCCCTAACAAAAGCATATACCGTATAGAACAGTAAGGTGAAAAATACCAGGCCGGTAAACAATATCATGTGCTCATCAATAGGTTCGTGCACAATTTTCAGCAAACCTTTAAGCCCAACTATATAAGCCAAAAATATATTGGCAATCAAAAAAGACAACAACAGGAAAATTGCATGTTTTATGGTTTTACGGATAAGCTGCTGGCTGCTGTACCTGTGCTGGCTGTTTTTCTGTTGCTTGGTATGTGAGCCTTCAATCCACCATTCTATTTTCCTGAAAACCATCTCCATGAAAATGGTCTGCGGGCATACCCATCCGCAAAACAACCGGCCATATATCACGGTAAACAAAGCCACAAAAACAATAAACGTAATCATTGCCACGGCAAAAATGAAAAAGTCCTGTGGCCAGAAAATATTGCCAAATACAATGAACTTGCCTTCGGGAAAGTTGAGCATGAAGAAAGGCATGCCTTTGTATTGAATAAAGGGCAATGCAAAGAAGATGGCCAGGTACAAAAAGGAAACATAGCTGCGGTATCGGTAAAACCTGCCCTTGGGTTTGGCAGCATATACCCATTTGCGTTTGCCTTTCGCATTTACATTGCTGGCCCTGTCCCTAAATGTTACGGTATCATGTATCTCGTTCATTCAACTTATTATTTCTTGCTGGCACTGTCAACAGGTGTTTTGGCTGCTGCTGAATCTTTTGTTTCAACATACAGCTCGCCTTGCGGGTCTTTTGCACCAACCGGTTTGCTTCCCTTTAATGATTTTACGAAACTGGCCAACTGTGCAATTTCCTCTGGCGAAAAATTGCTTTGCCAAGCCTGCATGCCTTTTTCCTTCCAGCCATATTTGATGCTCTTGAAAACATCCTTGATGCCCCCGTTGTGCAGCCAATACTCATCGGTAAGGTTGGGACCAACGCCGCCCTGGCCTTTATTGCCGTGGCATGCAATGCAGTTCGATTTGAACAGTTCGGCACCTGCAGCAATACCGGCAGCATCCAGCATTACTACCGTATTCTCATCCACATTGCTTTTTTGCGATTTCAGGTAGGCTTCATGTTGCACCTGTGCCTCTGCCATTTCTGTCTTGTATTCTTCCTCCTGCGATGGGCCTGTTTTGGCTATCTGGTAGCGGTACATATACCCGAACGCAAAAAAGATGGAGAGTATAAAAGCCACTTTAAACCAGGGCGGCGTTACATTGTTCAGTTCGTGAATGCCATCGTAGCTATGGCCTGTATCAATACTGGCTTCTTCCTCAAGTGGTTTGAATCTGTTGAGTTTTGACCATATTTTTTTGTAGTCGATATGGATGAGTGGCTTTCTTGCAGGCACTGCTTCGTGTGCATATTCGCCACGCATAAAAAATTTGATAAGCCTTGTGAACAGGAAAATGACAATCATTTCCAAGCCAACAATAATGTACAATATCATCCTGAATGCACTGGTGCCTGTTTCGTTAACAACGGTATTGCTTACAAGATTGGGTGTTTCGGCCATTGCAGAAAAGCCCACCAATATGCAGGCTACCAGCATCATTGCTTTTAGGTTATTGTTTAATGGTTGCTGCTTTTTTGATTTGTAGTATTTCATGGTAAACAGTAATGTGTTTGCCAGCGATATGATTACAATGGCCAATAGGCCAATACAAACTACCAGCATGGTATCTGCATCAAGCACACTGTGGGCCGGCGATGGCTTGCTGGTGTCTTGTGCCTGTGTCAAAAAAGCAGTGCATGACAGTATAATAGTTGCAGCAATTTTTTTTATTGGTTGCATGTTCTTTTGTATTTAGTTTTCTAAAGGCAGGTTCTCTGCATGGGTAATGGTTTCCTTGCTCGTCTTAAAAACAACAATGGTTACAGCGGTAAAGAATGCTACAAACAGCAGTAGCGAAATCATCGGGTATGTGCCCACGCCAGTTATTTTTTCCAGGTAATGTGAAAATTTCATGATGGGTTATTTTGTGTAATTGGTTGTATCGGTTTTTATGTCCTTGCCCAAACGTTGCAGGTAGGCAATCAATGCAATGATTTCCTTGTCGCTTTTTACATCAATCTTATCCTTCTTTAAATTGTCTGCAATGGCATTGGCCTGTGCCAATAGTTCAGTATTGGCAATGCTTTCATAGCCATCGGGGTAGGGCACACCCATTTTTCGCATGGCATGTATTTTTGAGTTGGTGCTGCCCACGTCAAGTTTATTGTCATACAGCCATGGGTAATTGGGCATGATGGATCCGGGCGACATGGATACGGGTTCCAGCATGTGGTTAAAATGCCAACTGTCTGGGTACTTGCCACCTTCACGTGCCAGGTCAGGACCCGTTCTCTTGCTGCCCCACTGAAAAGGATGGTCGTACACAAACTCTCCGGCTTTTGAGTATTCGCCATAGCGTGCCACTTCATACCTGAACGGGCGTATCATTTGCGAATGGCAATTGTAACAACCCTCACGTATATAAATGTCACGTCCTTGCAATTCCAATGGTGTATAGGGTTTCGCGCTTGCAATGCTGGGCACGTTGGACTTTACAAGAAAAGTAGGTATCATTTCAACCATGCCACCAATGGCTACCACAATTAGGCTAAGGGTCAAAAGCATAATGGGTTTGCGTTCAATAACTGCATGCCAAAATGAGCCGCTGGGTGCCTTGTATTGTTTTTCCAAAGCCGGGGCTTCTGCATGTTCAAAGGCAACAAAGCTGCCTTGCTTGGCTGTTTTTACAAGATTGTACACCATTACAAAAACACCTGTCAAATAAATAGTGCCGCCTATTGCACGCAGTATATAAAAGGGCACAACGGTTTGCACCACATCTATAAACTGGTATTGCAATTGGCCCGAAGGTGTAAATGCTTTCATCATGAAATAGGAGCGGAAAGCAGCCCAATACATGGGTATGGCATACAGTATGATGCCCAATGTGCCAATCCAGAAATGTTTGGCTGCCAGTTTTGTTGAGTACAGTTTGGTATTGAAGAGTTTGGGCACCAGCCAATACAGCATGCCAAAAGTCAGGAAGCCGTTCCAGCCCAATGCACCCACATGCACGTGTGCAATGGTCCAATCGCTATAGTGCGAAATGGCATTTACGTTCTTCAACGAAAGCATGGGCCCTTCAAATGTGGCCATGCCATAACAGGTAACGGCCACTACAAAAAATTTAAGTACGGGGTTCTCACGAACCTTGTCCCATGCACCACGCAGGGTAAACAAACCATTAATCATACCGCCCCAACTTGGCAGCAATAGCATGATGGAAAATGCGGTGCCCAACGACTGTGCCCAACCTGGCAATGCCGTATATAGCAAATGGTGCGGCCCGGCCCATATATACAGGAATATCAGGCTCCAGAAATGCACGATGCTTAAACGGTAAGAGTATATGGGTCTTTCCGCAGCCTTGGGTAAAAAGTAATACATAAGGCCCAGGTAAGGTGTGGTAAGAAAAAATGCAACAGCATTGTGCCCGTACCACCATTGCACCAAGGCATCCTGCACACCTGCATACCACGAGTAGCTTTTAAAAAGGCTTACCGGATATTCAAAAGAATTGACAATATGCAGCAACGCAACAGTAACCCATGAACCAATAAAGAACCATATTGCCACATACAGGTGCCTTTCCCTACGGGTTAAAATTGTTCCGAACATATTGATGCCGAACACCACCCAAATAAGTGTAATGGCAATATCAATGGGCCATTCCAGTTCGGCATATTCCTTGCCTGAAGTATAGCCCATCAATAGGGTTATGGCGGCTGCAACAATAATCAGTTGCCATCCCCAAAAATGTATCTTGCTAAGCCGGTTGCTCCACATGGGCGTTTTCAGCAAACGTGGCAACGAATAGTACACGGCAGTAAAGATGCCGTTGCCCACAAATGCAAAAATGACTGCATTGGTGTGCAGGGGCCGTACCCTGCCGAATGTAGTAAAAGACAGCCCAAAGTTCAAAGCAGGAAATGCCAGTTGAAATGCGGCAATAACGCCCACCAGCATACCTACTGCACCCCAAACAACGGTGGCAATGGCAAAATTCCTGGGCATCCTGTTGTCGTACGTAAACTTCTGTAATTCCATAATAATTGTGTGATTGGTTAGTTTTTAAGGGAGTCGTTGTCAAACAGTATCCTGTTGGGTGGCGAATAGTCGTCTTCATACTGACCATCTTTTACGCACCACAAAAAAGCAATCAAGAAACCGCTTGCTATCAGCAGGCTAATCAGTGCTATCAAAATGAAAATTGCCATGTGTTGATTGTATGATGCAAAGCTGCATCAAGCATCATTTTTATACTATGTTATGCATCATGGGCAAACATGATTAATATCATGTTTAGCTACAGTAGGCTTTGTTTACAGGCAATGGTACAGGTAGCTGCTGCGGTGGCGTCGCACCCATCAGCCATAGTACATAGCCAGACTTTTACCGTAGTGTCCGTTGCAGCCAGCATGTTGTTCAGTAATGGTTGTAAGGTTATAACCTGTACTTGTTTGCAAGCAGCCCACTTAAACCGTATGTAATCAGAATGATGCTCACAGAGCTAATGGGCATCAGTATGGCGGCAATTAAAGGGGACAGTGTCCCTTGCAGTGCAAAGTACAAGCCCACTATATTGTACAAAATGGACAGTATGAAACTGCTTAGGATAATGAGTTTGCTGCTTTGGGCAAATTGTATAAACCGGTGCAGCTTCGAAAATTCGGCAGCATCCAATATGCAGTCAGATGCGGGGGTAAAACCGTTACGGCTTTCCGTAATGGCAATGCCCACATTGCTCTGTTTCAATGCTGCCGCATCATTCAGCCCGTCGCCAATCATTAATGTATTGGCATGCTTTGTTGTTTGCAGGTGCTTAATGTAGGTCAGTTTGTCTTCTGGTTGCTGGTTGAACAATAGTTCCGTTTCGCTGCCAAGCAACTGTTCCAGGTTTTTCAGTTCGGTATTGTTGTCGCCACTGATCACCGAAATGGCAAACCTTTTTTTGAGCGATAGCAAAAGCTCCCTGAACCCGGAACGGTAAGCATTTGCAATAGAAAACCTGCCAATGTTTTTGCCATCAATCTTTACAAACAATGCAGAGCCATCCTGGACTGCATCATCATTCAACTGAACAAATGCAGCAGAACCCAATTGTATGTGCTGCTCGTTTACCCAGCCCTCAATGCCTTTGCCGGTATGTGTTTTATAATGTTGCACAGTTGCTGTTTCGCCTATGGAAAAATAACTGGCAACCGCAATGCTTAATGGATGATTGGACTGGGCAAGCAATGCTGCAATGGCCCTTTCGTTTGCGGCGGATAAAACATTGCCTATGTATTGTACCTGTACTTTTTTATTTTGGGTAAGTGTGCCTGTTTTGTCAAATATAATATGGTTCACTTTGGCAAGGTCTTCTATCACATCCGGATGGCGTATATAGAACTTGTTACGTGTAAGTACCCTTACCATATTGCCATTGGTAAATGTGGCCGAAAGCAATAGGGCACAAGGGCAGGCAACAATCAGCACTGTTGTCAATGCATTCCACATGAGCTTGGGCTGTTGCTGCATATACCAATAGGCTGCTGCTGCAAAACTCAATAGCAGCAATACCAGTGTAAAGTATTTGCTTATTGTGTCAATCAATGGGCGGCTGTTTTTCTTTGCCTTAAAAACATCTTTGTTCCATAAGCTGGTCAGGTAGCTTTGTGCCACTTCCTTTACGATTATCAATTCCAGTTTTTCTCCCAACTGTTTGCCACCGGCATAAATAATTTCGCCCACTTCTTTTGCCACAGGCAGGCTTTCGCCACTTACGAAACTATAGTCAATAGAAGCTTTGCCTTTTGAAAGGATGCAGTCGGCAGGTACAATTTCATGGTCGTACACCTGGATGATGTCATCTTTTTTTAGTTCGTTAATAGGCAAGGGAGCAAACTTGCCATTCCTTTTTACATTCACAGCAATCGGGAAGAAGGATGTGAAATCCCTGTCAAACGAAATGGACCTATATGTACGTTGTTGAACCAAACGGCCAAGCAGCATAAAGAAAACAATGCCACTCATACTGTCCAGATAGCCGCTGCCATGGTTAATGAGTATCTCATAAAGGCTCCTGCAAAAAGTAATGGCAATGGCTATGGCAATGGGCAGGTCTATATTCAGGTATTTTTTCTTTAAACCCTGATAGGCCACAACAAAAAAATCTGCCGCACAATACAATAGCACTGGTAAGGATAGTATCAAGCCCACATACCTGAAAATGCTTTCCGCATTTTTGTCAAACAAATGCCCGGTAGCAAAATATTCAGGCAGGCTCATCATCATGATATTGGCAAAGCAGAAGCCTGCAATGCCAATTTTGTACAATTGCCTTTTGTTGTATTGCCTGTTATCGGTAGCATCCAGGCTATGCAAACTAATATGTGGCTCATAGCCAATGCTCGTAAATGTTTCAACTACTTTTCTTGCAGTGGTCTTGTTATTGTTGAAAACAACAAAAGCTTCTTTCTTTAAAAAGTTCACCCTGCAACTGTTGATGCCTTGGTTTATGCGGTGTATATTTTCCAATAGCCAAAGGCAACTGCTGCAATGCATCTGCGGCAGGTACAACGTAATATGGGTTTGTTGCCCATCGGTAAAGTGGATAAGCTTCTGTACAATGGCATCCTCATCCAGAAAAGAAAACTTATCGGCACGCACCTGTATCTTCTGGGCTATCCCCGGGTTTGCGTTTAGGTTGTAATAATCGCATAGCTGGTTTGCATTCAATATCTCAAACACCATTTTACAGCCTTCGCAACAAAATGTCTTTTGACCCAATGTAATTTTTTTACTAGGGCATTCATCGCCACAATGGTAGCAATGGGTGGCTGCAACTATTTTATCTTGTACCATGCAAACGGGTTGAATTGCTTAACTGGTTGCCCTTTGCTGTGGCATTGTTTGCTTTTGCAAAGCAGGCACAGCCTTTGTTCCATGACAACAGCATCCTGTTCCATTGGGCTTTTTCAGCTACAAACGATTCTGTGAATACCTGGATAATGGAATAGATGGGATGTCCTTTTTTCAGGCTCAGCATTTCGGCTTCAAGCTGCAAGTCTTCTACAAACTCCCTAATCAGGGTTTCCTTTTTTTGCGTGAGTTGTTGCAGTTCATCAATATTTACAGTGGGGTTGAAGTCGGGATTGTCCTTGGTATCGAAAACGGCCTGCACTGCGGGAAAAACAAGTTTTGTTTCATAATTGCTCAGCGATTCAAACTCATGTTTCAGGCCCTGCACAATTTCGTACAGCAGGGCTGCATTGCTGCATGGGTTATGGGCTTTGTTGTACTCACGCAGTTCAACAAATTTTTTGGCAATAAACGGGTATAGTTGCCTGGCAATTTTTTCAACAACTTCATTGGCAGAAGATGAGTGTGCACACATAGTCAGAGTATTTTAATGCAAATCTGACTACATAATGCATCTATATCTATGATGTATCCAGTACCGGAACATGATTTTTATCATGTTTCTCAATACAGTAGGTTGGCTGTTTTGGTAAGTTTTTCCAGGTGGGTGATTTTTATTTTCTTGCCAGCCAGTTCAATCAGTTTGCTGGTATTGAATTCCGATAGCAAACGGATGGTGCTTTCGGTGGATGTGCCCACAAGGTCTGCAAGCTCTTCACGGCTCAATTGCACATTAATGGTCTGTCCATCTGCCTCAAAGCCATAGGTTGCCTTTAAAAAAAGCAGGGCTTCGGCTACACGTTCCCGCACATTTTTTTGCGAAAGGGATACAATATGCTCCTCAGCCGTTTTCAGGTCGTCGCTTATCTTTTTGAATAGCGCCAGACAAAGCGTCTGGTTAGACATGGCAAGGCTCATGAAAAAAGACTTGTCTATAACGCAAACAGAAGAATCTTCCAAGGCCACTGCATTGCAATGGTAGCGGTCGTTTGCAAGTAGGGAACGGTACCCGAGAATGTCGCCACCTTTTACCAATCGCAATATCTGCTCCTTGCCATCTGGTCCAGCGGTAGACAGTTTTATTTTGCCATTGTTGATGCAGAAAAGGCCCAACGGCAAAGCGTTTTCGGCAAAAATCAATTGGCCTTTTTTAAAGGTCGTGCAGGACTTGTGGATGTTGAGTTCTTCCAGTTGCTCATTGTCGAGCAAAGAGAAAATAGAGTGCGAACCTTTTGCACAGGTAAGGCAGGAAAGGATTGGGTCAGATGGTTTAACTCTCATGTTGTTACAACGTTGCTGCGAAGTTAGGTAATAATTGATTTATGCTTTTTTACAGACAGTATGCCCTGCCTGCTATGCATCAGTTATGGAACCGCTGCATGCTTCTGGTAAAATTACTGACCAATATTGTTTTTTTACGTTATGCAAACGATGTCGGTAACGATTGCAGTAAAAAATGAATGCATTGCCTTGCACAATGTGAGGCCGCTTTCTATCTTGTTACAACGATTGTTTGCATCCTGCTTATGAACCAATAACTGCTGCTATCCACTTATTCTTCTGTAGTTGCGTTGCAATCATTTTCCAGCATTCATTCAAGTCTGTCCCTGTCAAGACAATAATGGCATTCACTGGTTGCCATCCGGTATTGTATTGTCTAACCTAAAATAAAAAAAATGAAACAGACACAACAGCGATTGTTTGCTATTTGTATGATGCTGGGCTTTTGCTTTACGGCATTTTCACAAAACTGTACATTGGTAGGATGGGCCAGTCAAAATGGGGGCGTAACCGGTGGCGGCTCGGCCACGCCTACCGTTGTAAGCAATTACACCGATTTTAAAAATGCCGTTACATCAACAACGGTAAAGGTCGTGCACATTTCGGGAACCATCACTTTCCCGGCCGCTGGACGCATCAATTTTCAGGACCAGACAGGTAAGACCATTTATGGCCTACCAGGCTCAAAGCTGGTATCAACTGACCTCACGGCCGCTGGCTCAGGCATACTATACGTTAAGCGATGCAGCAATATCCTTTTCAGGAACATTACATTTGAAGGGCCTGGTGCCTATGATACAGATGGCAACGATAACATGACGATTGACAACTGTACAAATGTTTGGGTTGACCATTGCGATTTCCAGGATGGTGTTGATGGTAATCTGGACGTGAAGAACCTGGCAGATTATATATCCATTACCTGGTGCAGGTTCATTTATCTAAAGCCACCCATTTCCGGTGGGTCAGGCGGTGCAAATGACCATCGGTTCTCCAATCTTTTTGGCTCCAGCGACGGAGCCACAGGCGATAGGGGCAAGCTGCGTATTACTATGCAGAACTGTTGGTGGGCACAGGGTTGCAAGGAGCGTATGCCCAGGGTAAGGTTTGGTAAAGTGCATATTGTAAACAATTATTTCAGTTGCTCGGGCAATAACCATTGCGTACGTGCAGGCTTTGAGGCCGACCTACGTGTTGAAAGCAATTATTTTGAAAACGTCAACAACCCGATTGATCTTTTTGACAATGATTTTACTGCTGTTAGTTCAATCAACAATTCATTTGTGGGCACTACTGGCACTACTGCCGGCAGCGGCACAGCCTTTACGCCGCCTTATACGCTTACGGTAACACCGGCGGCCAATGTAAAGAGCCAGGTAATGACCGGTGCAGGTGCCACGCTTTCAAGCCCCACTTGTAGCGGCACTGCCAACTATACATTAACTACAACGGCATCGCCGGCAGCCGGAGGCACAGTAACCGGTGCAGGCTCTTATGCCGCAGGTTCCACAGCAACGGTTACGGCAACGGCTGCAACGGGTTACACTTTTACAGGTTGGAGCGGTGCCGCATCGGGTACAACCAATCCTGTTTCCATTACCATGAATGCCAACCAATCTGTTACGGCCAATTTTACTGCAACAACCACAACCTATACACTTTCTGTAACGGCTTCGCCTGCGGCTGGTGGTACGGTAACCGGTGCGGGTTCTTACAGTTCGGGGGCAACTGCTACAATTACAGCAACTGCCAATGCAGGTTACAGTTTTACGGGTTGGAGCGGTGATGCTTCTGGTACATCAACCAGCACTACGGTAACCATGAGTGCCAATAAAGCTGCCGTTGCCAACTTTCAGGCAGTGAGTGGTGGAAGCTCAACGATACGTATAGAAGATGATGCTACAGCCTCTACAGGCTTTTGCAGTTATGAAGGCAGTATCAGCAGCAACAGCGGTGCAAACAATGGTAAGGTTGTTAACCTAACCAACTCAACAGCCAAAGGTGTCAACTGGAAAGTAAACACGCCTGCTGGGGGTTCGTACACATTAACCTGGCGGTACGTAAACAGCAGTAGCAGCAATACCTACACAATGAAGCTGCTGGTAAACGGTGTTACTATAAACAGTGCACAGCCATTTGCCAAAACAAGCAGCAGTACAACGTTTGCTACCTCTACTGCAACGGTTAGTTTGGTAAGTGGTGGCAACATCATCCGTTTGGAATCGGTTACATCCAATGCAACAGCAGATATTGACTGGATAGAAATTACCGGTAACAGTCCTGTTGCTGGCGATTGCAATGTGGCAAAAGCGGCACCATTGCTATTGCCTATTGCTGCAACAAAAGAAAAAACAGGCGTCTATCCGAATCCATCCAATGGTTTGACCAATATAGGTTTTTACCTGGCGGAGGCCGACAATGTTACGATTGCTGTGGTAAATGCTGCAGGAAAAACAGTGCTTAGTCAAAGTAGCAAACTGCAAGCTGGCTATCATATAAAAGCATTGAATATGGGTGGCAGGCAAGCAGGGCTTTATATAGTAACGGTAAGCGGGGTAAAGAAGCAAGGGGAAGTTTTTAAGTTAATCATTGAATAGGTATCCCGGTATTTGTAGAAAGCTGCCATGTAATGGCAGCTTTCTTTGTTTATAGCTTTTTGTTTCTTCAGTATTGCTCCAGAATCTTGTTGCTATTTGTGGCCCGAAACATTTCAAACTGTGTTTATGAAGATTGAAACATGGCAAAAACGGGTTGGTCTTTTAGTGGCAATTGGTATCCTGTTTTCATTGGGTGGCAATGCCCAAACGGTAAAGATACTTTTTGATGCAACCAAGGCCGAAACGGCTGGCAGTGCCGATTGGGTAATTGATGCGGACCAGTTTAACCTGGGTTTTGGTACCGGGCCTGCCGTACTGAATGGTGGCAACGAATCAAACCCGCAACAAGTGCCAACGCCTGCACAATCGGGCATCACGGCATCAACACCGGAAACCTATTGGACAGGGGCATTGTCGAACTGGGGTATTGATTGCGTTAAGCGGTCTTATATAGTGGAAACCCTGCCTTATAATGGCAGGATCACTTATGGCGATGTATCGAATGCACAGGACCTGTCCAATTACAAAGTGTTTATTGTTTGTGAACCGAACATCCTTTTCACGGCATCGGAAAAAACGGCCATCCTGCATTTTGTACAAAATGGTGGCGGTCTGTTCATGGTTTCTGACCATACTGTCTCTGACAGGAACAATGATGGACATGATTCCCCCGAAATATGGAACGACCTTATCAATAACAATGGTATCATAGTGAACCCTTTTGGTTTCACTTTTGATCTTGCCAATTTTTCAGAAACATCTACCAATATTCCTGTGCTACCTACCGATTCGTTGCTGCATGGGCCTATGGGTAATGTAACGTCAGTAAAATGGAGCAATGGCACTTCCATCACATTGTCACCATCTATTAATAGTAGCGTTAGGGGAGTGGTGTATAAAACGGGTTCATCCTTTGGCAATACTGGCGTTATGTGTGCCTATGCCCGTTATGGCAACGGTAAAGTGGTGGCCATTGGTGACAGCTCGCCTTGCGATGACGGTACGGGCGACCCTAACGATAACCTGTATAATGGCTATACATTGGATGCATCGGGCAACCATCAACGATTATTGATGAATGCCACGATATGGCTGACTACAAGTACTGTTGCATTGGCACTTGACCAACTTGACCTATATGCTGCAAAAGGTAGCAATAACAGTATCAACATTCAATGGAATGCTGTGCAGTTGAACAGTTTGCCAGAAACATTTTCCTTGCAGAAATCGAAGGATGGTGTGCAGTTCAAAGAAATCTATCAGGTGCAAAGCAATAACCCAACGACCAGCCATTTTTCTTTTACCGACCATGAACTGTATGATGGGCCCAACTATTACCGTGTAGCTGTTTCGGGTGGTGACAGGTCAGGTATCACTTATTCAAAAACAGTTATGGTAAATGGAAATCCGTCAAGTGGCAACACATTAACCTTGCTGCCTTCGCAGCCTGGTCAGTTAATGATAAGGGTACATGCTACGGCAACTACTATGGGTACGGTTGTGTTATATGACATGCAGGGAAGGCTGGTTGCCCAGCGTAAGGTAGATGTTGTAAACGGCTCACAGGATATTGCTTTGGGCAATATAGCACAAGGCATGGCTTCGTATATAGTTGCACTTTACGTAAATGGCAACATGCTTGTACAAAAAGCAGTTGCCCGTTAACATGGCGAATGCTTGGCCAAAACACTTTATCTAACTACAGGTTTTCTTGCAACCTGATTATATTAAGAAACACCTTACATGAAATTTATTGTATTTGTTACATTGTTACTAACCTCTTACGTAACCGTATTGGCACAACAAAAAGCAACCGCTACTGGTTATATGAAGATTACTGGAAAAGTGGTGGATGCCATAACCAGATTGCCAGTTGAATATGCCACTGTTTCCTTAATAAAGGAAGACAGCAACAAAGTAGTGAACGGAAGCATTACTGATAAAAAGGGCAGCTTCACTATACTGAAAGTGCAGAAAGGTAGCTATACAATAACCCTGCAGTTTATAGGCTATGCAGACTTTAGCAAAAAGGTAGCAGTGACCGGTGATATTGTGCTGGACGATATTTTGTTGGTAAAGAAAAGCACAGACCTTACCAACGTTACAGTTACTGGCAAGCGGCAGGCAATTGACTATAAGCTTGACAAGATGGTATATAACCTGGATAAAGACATTACATCGCAAGGTGGTGTGGCAACAGATGCTTTGAAAAAGATTCCTGGGGTAACCGTTGATGTTGATGGCAATGTAGAACTGCTGGGCAACCCAAGTGTAAAGTTCCTGATTGACGGCAAGCCATCCACCATCTTTGGTAACAGTGTTGCTGACGCATTGCAATCCATACCCAACAGCCAGATACAAAGTATTGAAGTCATTACCAGCCCTTCTGCAAAATATGAAGCATCGGGTACGGGCGGCATCATCAATATCATACTCAAAAAAAGCAAGATAGAAGGCTTTAATGGCAATGTAAATGTAGCTATGGGAACAAGGCTGGAGAATGCCAGTTTGAACACCAGTTACAAGCATGGCAATATTGGGTTGAATGCCTATTTCAGCGGCAATGCACAACTTACTTCCACCACGCCCAATGGTTTGGATAGGCTGGTATCAACCAACACGAAACGATTGCTGCAGGAAAGTGTAAGCGATGTGAACCGCAATGGTTACAAAGCGGGCATGAGTATGGACTGGTCGCTGTCAAAAACAGAAACCATAACGGCTTCTTTTGGCTTTGACCATTTTGGTAACAACAGTCATGGTTTGACGGACCAACACGATATTACCTATGGTACAACGGGCAATGAAATTTCCAATATTGTTTCCAATAGAAATGCCAATAGCACACTTAGTGTTACGGATTTTGAAAATGCAGTATCCTATACAAAAAAGCTTCGGCAAAAAGGCAGCGAACTTGAAATAGCCTATAATGGCAGCTTTGGAAAAAATACTACTTCGTACAACCAGTTGCAATACTACACAGGTGGCACGGCTGCTTTTGCTGGCTCCAACAGTTTAAACCCCGGCAAGGAAAACGAAGTAAATATTGAATTGAATTACAGGCAACCCATGAGTAAAGAAGTGGAACTTGAAACAGGCTTAAGGGCAACTTTGCAATCCATCATCAGCAATGCAGATGTGTTTACCCTGGATGCAGCTACAGGAAGTTTTGCAAAAGACAATGCACAGTCCTATGCATCCACATACAAAAGAACAGTATATGCTGGTTATGTTTCAGCCAATTTTCCATTGTTCGGTTTCCTGGATGTGAAAGCGGGTGCACGTTATGAATACACCATTAGTAAGGCCGATTATTCCAATGCACACAATGTATCCATACCCAACTATGCAAACCTTGCTCCATCATTGATTATTGCCCATAGTTTTTCCAACAAACAAAGTATAAAACTGGCTTACTCTTACAGGATAGAACGTCCGGACTTCCGTGACCTCAATCCCTTTATGAACCTTGCCGACCCACATAATATAACCACAGGCAACCCGAACTTACAACCTGAAATTGGCAACAAAGTTGAATTGGGTTACAATCAGGCTTTTGAATCGGGAGCCAATATCAACATCATTGCTTATTATCAACGCAACAGTCCCGATATAAAACCATACAGTACGTATTATGCAACCTATAAAATTGGGGACTCCACTTACAATGATGTTACGCTAACCACCAGGGCCACTATCAGTGCAGAAGTAAGGGCAGGCGTAAATATTTCCGGTTCATTGCCCATCGGCAAAAAAATAACGCTACGCCCCAACTTCCAATTATTCAATCGCCATCTTAGAAATGATAATGCAGTGCCAGCCATTACCAATGCTTTTGGGTATAGATTAAACCTCAATACCACTTATCAATTTTCCAGGAGCCTTGCCGTGGAAGTGTTTGGCAATTATAATATGGGTATGCGTTGGCAGGGCAGGCAGGCAGATGTGTATGCCTATACATTGGCCATACGCAAACAGTTCAATAACAATAAGGCCAGCATTGGCTTTATTGCAGTGAACCCCTTCAATCGATACATCCATCAAAAAAGCCAGCAGTTAACGCAGGATTTTGTTTCGAATATTTACCGTGATGTGCCGTACCGTTCTTTGGGCATTACCTTTTCTTATAGGTTTGGCAAACTGAAAGTTGCCAAAGCAAAAGATGCAGACAACTTCAACTACACGCCACCAACAGAAAACTAAGTAGGATAAACTCGTATTCCTCAAAAGAAAAACCCTCGCAAACCTATTGTTTGCGAGGGTTTTGGCGGAGAGAGAGGGATTCGAACCCCCGGACCTGTAACAGTCAACAGTTTTCAAGACTGCCGCAATCGACCACTCTGCCATCTCTCCGGGTGCAAAATAATAGTAATGAACTTTATCTGCCAAAAAATAATCTTCCTTCAACTAACTTTGCGGCAAATTATTCAAGTTTGAAGCACCTTTCATCGCTCAATAAATATTTTTACAAGTACAGGAAACTGTTTCTTTTAGGCATCTTGTTTATTGTGCTATCCAACTATTTCCGCATCCTTAGCCCACAGGTTTCGGGTTACGTGGTAGATAAGGTACAGCATGTTATTAGCAAGAGCAACCACTCGTCCGAAGGCGTGAAAAGAGAAGTGCATTACGATTTTCTGGTGAAGATGTTTGTGGATGCATTGGACAATATTGAAGGGGGCGATGCCAGCTTTGGGAAAGTGGTGATTATTTGTGCCATTACTTTGTTGGTGCTTGCATTGCTGGGTGGCTTCTTTATGTTTTTGATGCGGCAAACCATCATTGTAATGAGCCGACATATTGAGTATGGGCAAAAGAACGAGATCTTTCAGCATTACCTGAAACTGGATACCAATTTTTATAAGACGCATAGCACGGGCGATTTAATGAACCGCATTTCGGAAGATGTGAGCCGTGTAAGGATGTACACGGGGCCAGCAATCATGTACCTGTTTAACCTTGCAGCAACTATTGGCTTTAGCCTGTTCTTTATGTTCAGGGAAAACTGGCAGCTTACCCTGTACGTGCTTGCCCCATTGCCCATACTGGCCATTACCATTTATTTTGTGAACACGGTTATCAATAAGAAAAGTGAAAAGATACAGGCATTATTGTCGGACCTTACCACAACGGCACAGGAATCCTACTCCGGCATACGTGTCATAAAATCTTTTGTACAGGAAAAAGCCATGTTGGGCTTCTTTAATAAGAACAGCGAAGACTATAAAAAGAATGCAGTGGGCCTTGCCAAAGTAGAAGCCATTTACTTTCCTTCCATGGCTTTGCTGATTGGGTTAAGCACATTGATTACGATTGCCGTTGGTTGTACCTATGTATTGAACAATGCCAATACAGGTGTTACTGCCGGAACCATTACCGAGTTTGTGATTTATGTGAACCTGTTGACTTTTCCTGTTAGTGCCATTGGATGGACGGCCAGTATGATACAGCGTGCAGCTGCATCGCAGAAGCGTTTGAACGAATTTCTGCAGACCGAACCAACAGTAAATGACGATGCAGCAGTAGCAGGCGTGCAGGTGCATGGCGATATTGTTTTTGACAGCATCACTTTTACTTATCCGCACACGGGCATCACTGCATTGAAAGATTTTAACCTTACCGTAAAGCAAGGAGAAAAAGTACTCTTGCTTGGCAAAACTGGCAGCGGCAAAAGCACTATAGCACAATTGCTGTTGAAGTTCTATAACCCGACAGCAGGCAAGGTACTGATAGGCAAACATCCATTGACTGCCTACTCGCTACAGCAGTTGCGTGAGCAGGTAAGCTATGTGCCGCAAGATGTTTTTTTGTTCAGCGATAGTGTGGCCAACAACATCAGCTTTGGACTGAAAGAAAAAGCAGCCATGGAAACCATTGAGCAGGCCGCAAAATTTGCAAGTGTGCATAACGAGATACTTGGTTTTGAGAAACAGTACGAAACCATGATTGGTGAACGTGGAGTGACTTTGAGTGGTGGACAGAAGCAACGTATATCCATAGCCCGTGCATTGATCAAGAACCCGGAAATTGTAGTGTTTGATGATTGCCTAAGTGCAGTGGATGCCAAGACGGAAAATGAGATCGTGAACAACCTGTACCGTTTTTTACATGATAAAACAGCTATCATTATTACGCATAGGATATTCTCTTCGTTCAGGTTTGACAAGATTGTGGTGCTGGAAGATGGCAGGATTGCAGAAGCAGGCACACATGAGGAACTGATGGATAAGAACGGTTATTATGCCGAACTGTATAGCCTGCAATTGTCTGAAGCCGATGAAACAGGCATGGCCGTTTAATTTGTATTTGCAGGATGGCTACATAGCCATGGGAACTGTTTGCATGGCCGTAGATGGCCCCAATATTTTACGTATAACTACGCTTTGGTAAAAGCCTTGGTGTTGTACCCGAACGCTGAAAGGTGCGACGCCAGTAAAGTTCAATTGAAATACCGCTGTTGGCAATATAAAAAAGCCCTTGCAAAACATTCTTTGCAAAATTTTGGTAATTCAATAACAATGCTATATTTGCTACACTTTAAAACCAAAACTTATTCAGCAAGTGGCTTACGAAAACAACGACAAAAAAATGGAGAGCGTTTACAGCAAACGCATTAGGGCAGGCAAGAGAAGAACCTACTTTTTTGATGTAAGGGAAACCCGTGGCAGCGATTTTTATTTAACAATCACGGAAAGCCGCAAACGTTTTGACGATAATGGCTATGATAGGCACAAGATTTTTCTGTACAAAGAAGATTTCAATAAATTTATAAAAGCATTAGGCGAGGCAATTGATTATGTGAAGACAGACCTGATGCCTGATTTTGACTTTGATGCGTTTAACCACGAGTACAATGAGGATGGCGAAGGTGCCTATGTTGCCAACGCAGAAGAAGCAACTGCTGCCGTAGCTGAACCTAAAGTGAAAGAAGAAGCTGTTGAAGCAACTGCTGCCCCTGTTCCTGTAGCACAGGCTGCTGCTGAAACAAGTGAATCGAACCTTTCTACTGAAGAAGTGGACAAATGGTAATAGAATATTCTTAATAGAAGAAGCCTGGCATTTTGCCGGGCTTTTTTATTTGTAAGAATGTGTTTAATGCCGAAGGCCTGCCCTGTGGTATTCCTTAGGTTTGATACCTCTCCTGCTTTTTCTTTTGTAATAGCTGCTTATTATGAATGATATGGGTAGCCCAACCATTAGCATCAGGATAAGCAAGCCCTGTGTTGCTTTCCATGCATTGAAGGGGAATTTGGGTGCATTGCTTAACGGAACGACAAGCAGGTTCATTACCAGCCAAACGATTATACCATATATAAGCCCTGTAATGATTGGGTAGCATGCCAGGCCTTTTATTTTGGGGTATAGCCCAAAGAACAGTAAGGTAAAAATAAACGCAATCATAAAGTGCAGCAACAGGCCCAGTACAGGCAACCACCATTCATTTGCAAATGCACCTTTTGCCAGGGCATCTTTGCCCAGCAGGCCGCTTGCAATAAAGTTCAGCACTTTTAAAGGGCTTTTACCTGTTGTGAAATAGAACTGTAGCAGGGCAGTGGCTATATCCAGACTGCCGGCCAAAAAGCCTGCCTGTAGTATGGCTGTTGTTGCTGGTTTGTTTTGTTGTGGCATGGGCAAAAGTTAGTACAGATAGTAAATCTAACTTTTAAGCAGTAATGCTACAATGTATTTTGTATGGGTGGCAGTAGCAGATAGTGGCCTGTTTATACAAACAGCTCGGTAGCAATTTGTAGACTTTCTAACAAAGCAGTTTTATTGAGTGACTGCAACAATTGACTGCTTTCGAGGTAATCGATCATTAGCTCCGTATTCATGTTACCTACTAGGTCGTCTTGTGCCATGGGGCAGCCGCCAATACCTTTCAGTGCCCCGTCAAAACGGCTGCAGCCCGCATTAACAGCGGCTTTCAGCTTTTCCTCGAAATTGTTTGGGGCAGAGTGTAGGTGCACGCCAATGGTAGTGTTGGCGTATTTGGGTATCAAGGTGTTTAGGGCAAAACTTATTTGCTGTGGTGTAGCCACGCCAACAGTATCGGCCAGTGAAAGGATGTTGATGTTGCGTTTTACCATTTCATCTGCCCATTGCAAAAGGATGGCATCGCTGTATGCATCACCATAGGGGTTGCCAAAACCCATGCTTAAATACACAACCAATTGCTTGTTGTTCTTGATGCATAGTTCCTGTATTTCCTCCACGCGTATCAGGCTTTCCTGTGGCGTACTATTGGTGTTGCGTTGCTGAAAGGAAGGAGAGATGGAGAAGGGAAAACCCAGGTAAGTGATTTCATCGTGTACCACAGCTTCTGCTGCACCCCTTGTATTGGCCACTATTGCTAGGAGCTTTGAGCTGTTAGCCGTTAGCTGTAAGCCTTTTAGTACTTCGGCAGTATCGGCCATTTGCGGGATGGCTTTGGGCGATACGAAGCTGCCAAAATCGATGGTATCAAAACCTACTTTCAACAGGGCATTTATGTAGCGTATCTTGTCTTCCGTTTTAATGAAATGCTTCCAGCCTTGCATGGCATCGCGGGGACATTCAACTAGTTTAATTGGGTTGTTGGTTAATTGGTTAATTGGTGGGATTGTATGTTCCATATAAACGCGTATAAACTTTATCTATCTTAAACAGCATTATATTATAAAAGCCCGCTCGTTTTAAATACTCTTGTAAATGATGGACCGTACAGCATATAGCAACTAATTAACCAATTAACTGATTCTTTGTTTCATGGCTTCGTACAGTATCATTCCGGCTGCAACAGAAACATTGAGGCTTTCAAAATTGCCTGTCATGGGTATCTTGAAGCTGCCGTCGCATATTTTCATCAATGCGGGAAACACGCCTTTTTCTTCGCCACCCATTACAATGGCACAGGGTTCTTTCATTTCTACATCAAACAGTTTTGTAGTGGCCGTCATTTCGCTGGCAAACACTTTAATGCCGTTTAAGTGAAGTTCATCAACAGCTTTCATCAAACTGTTTACCCTGCATATATTGATCTGTTCCAAGGCACCGGCACTTGTTTTTACTGCATCTTCATTCAATGCACCAACGCCTTTATCGGGAATGATGATTGCCTGTACGCCACAGCATAGTGCCGTTCTGGCAATTGCACCAATATTGCGGATGTCCGTTACACCGTCTAATAAAAGGAACAATGGTACAATACCCTGTTCGTTTACCCAATCAATTACCTGTTGCAGGTCCTGATAAAGCACAGAACCCTTAAAAGCCAATACACCTTGGTGCTGTATATTGGTGAGTGCGTTTATTTTTTCTATAGGAACGTATTGTATGGGAATATTTTTTTCCTGTGCCAGCTTCCTTATCTCGCCAATTGCATCGCCACTTGCATTTTTTGAAAGCAGTATCTTGTCAACCGTCTGCCCGCTTTTCAATGCTTCTATAACGGGGTTCCTTCCTGCAATGATATTTTTTTTAGAGTTGTACATTATGCTTTTTTCTTTGAGATAAAATACATGAGTATGGATGCTATGGTAATATAAACCGCTACAAATGCTGCCAGTGAAAATTTGGTGATGGCAGCCCAGTGGCTAATGGTTACGGAAAGGTTGCTGCCATAACCGCCAAGCGTAATAAGCATGGCAATGTTTTCTACTAGGTCCAATACGCCCACCAGTACGCTCAGTTCCAGAAATATGAGGCCGATTGTTTTTAGGCCAGAGGATCGGTAGTTGTTCATTAAGGCCTTGCAGCATAACAGGAAGAATGAAGTATAAGCGATGATAAAAACAAAATCGAGCCCTGTATTGAACTGCATGGGCTTTATGCCAACAGTATCCATCATGTGTTTGGCTGTTTCAAAATTATTGGCCAACTCAAAACTTACAATTCCTAAAGGTGTCTGTTCCGATTGTAGATCCGTACCCTGCCATCGCATCACAAAAAACATTACAACAGTTGCAATTGCAGCTATAACAATCTTTTTATTCATTGTGCAAAGAAACAAAAAACCCCTGCTATGTGCAGAGGTTTTTATGGTCAGTTTTAATTAAAAATTACTTTAAACCAAAAGCTTTTTTAACTTTAGTTACATAGTCCAATTTCTCCCAGGTAAACAATTCTACCTTTACTTTTTTCACTTTGCCATCTGGAGATTTGAATGTTTTTTCAACTACTTCATTCTTGCGGCCCATGTGTCCGTAAGCAGCAGTTTCGCTGTACATCGGTGTACGTAATTTCAAACGTTGTTCAATAAAGTAAGGCCTCATGTCGAACACGCTTTCAATGATCTTGCCTATCTGGCCATCGGTTAAATCTACTTTGGCAGTACCATAAGTATTCACGTTGATGGAAGTTGGCTGTGCAACACCAATGGCATAAGATACCTGAACCAGTACTTCGTCTGCAACACCTGCTGCAACAAGGTTCTTGGCTATATGACGTGTAGCGTAGGCAGCAGAACGGTCAACTTTACTAGGATCTTTACCGCTGAATGCACCACCACCGTGTGCACCTTTACCACCGTAAGTATCTACGATAATTTTACGGCCAGTCAAGCCTGTATCACCATGTGGGCCACCAATTACGAACTTGCCTGTTGGGTTGATGTGATACTTGATATTGTTGTTGAAAAGCTTTGCATATTTTTTATACTTGGCTTTTACACGTGGGATCAAAATTTCAACGATGTCTTTGTTGATTTTGGCCAACATCTTTGCTTCGGTATCAAAATCGTCGTGTTGAGTGGATACAACAATCGCATCGATCCTTACAGGGACATTGTTGTCATCATACTCCAATGTAACCTGGCTCTTGGCATCAGGACGAAGATATTTGATGGCTTTGTTTTCCCTTCTTAATGCAGCCAACTCAATTAAGATTTTATGGGCAAGATCCAAGGCCAAAGGCATATAGTCTTCTGTTTCGTTACTTGCATAACCAAACATCATACCCTGGTCGCCAGCACCTTGTTCTTCTTTTTTCTTCCTGTCAACACCTTGATTGATGTCGGCAGATTGTTCGTGTATTGCAGACAGGATACCGCAAGAGTTCGCTTCGAACATGTACTCGCTTTTGGTATATCCGATCTTGCGGATTACGCCACGTGCAATTTCTTGAACATCTAAATAAGCTTTAGACTTAACCTCACCAGCAAGAACAACTTGTCCTGTGGTTACAAGTGTTTCGCAGGCAACTTTACTTTGTGCGTCAAACGCCAAAAAGTTATCAATCAAAGCATCAGAAATCTGATCGGCTACTTTGTCTGGATGTCCCTCGGAAACACTTTCAGAAGTAAATAAATAAGGCATGTATTATTTTTTTGAATTTAATGTGTGCAAATATAGGGCAAGCAAGTATTATTTACCAGCGTTTGAAATAATTAACCTTTAATCGTAAGTTGACCTCATTTTTTGATGCTGCCATTAAACAGGTGGTATGAGGTATAATAATACACCTAAAGACAAAGTAGCAGGTCTTCTTTCACGAAAAAAAGCAAATAGATTAAATAAGGATCGGTGTCAATTACTTGCTGGCCAGGTCTTGGTACAGTTCTAAATACTCTGTTAAATCAGTATCCCAACCTTTAAAAGGAACCACTTTTTTGCCCCTTACTTTCGAAAACTCCTCTACCAGTTTCTTTTCGGGCTTTTCTGCACCAAAAGAAATTGCATCCGCATACGTGGCCCCGCCCCTGAAAAGGGCAGTGTTGTTTGCCTCTTTAAACACTTCCAGGTCTTTTGGTGTGATGTTGTTATTGATCAATGCCTGCTTTAAAAAATCAGGTCCCAACTTTTCCTTAAACGTGTTTTGACCAATGGTGAAAACAATTTTGCTGTGTGCAAATACAGGTTCGCGTTTATAGGCAGTTTTGATGAATGCAGGAACAAGGCCGCTCATCCAGCCGCTGCAATGGATGATGTCTGGAGGCCAGCCAAATTTCTTCACTGTTTCCAGGGCACCCTTTGCAAAGAAGATGGTCCTTAAACCGTTGTCATCAAACCATTTCTCTTCTTCGTCGTGAAAAATGAACTTCCGTTTAAAAAAGTCCTCGTTCTCCAAAAAATAGATCTGCAAACGTGCATTGGGTAAAGAAGCCACTTTTATCTGTAATGGATAGTCGTCGTTATCAACACTAACGTTGATACCGCTTAACCTTACTACTTCATGCAAACGGTGACGGCGTTCGTTGATTACACCAAAACGTGGCATAATACACCTTACTTCCATCCCGCTATCGTTACTCTTAATAGCCAGTTTATTTACAATTTCCGCAAACTCTGTCAACTCTAAATAAGGAGACATTTCAGTGGCTATGAATAAAATTCTTTTCTTTGACATCAGTTAAGCTGAATTAAGGGTCATTTTATCAGGCGGCGAAGGTAACTAAAATAGCTCGAAAAGCAACGTTCTGCCAAATCATCGTGTTTTAACCCATTCTTAAATGATTATTTGTAAAACAATTGACAGTCTTCATTCCGTACTTTTTCCTGCTGGCCAACCCAAGGTTTCCATTGGCTTTGTGCCTACTATGGGGGCATTGCACCAGGGGCATTTGTCATTGATTGGGTTGAGCAAACAGGCTGATACACTTACTGTTTGCAGCATTTTTGTGAACCCTACGCAGTTTAACGACCCCAAGGATTTTGAGAAATACCCCGTAACCATCGAGCAGGACATACTGCTGCTGGAACGGGCAGGTTGTCATGTACTCTTTTTGCCAACGGTACAGGAAATGTACCCCAATGGTACGGCTCCCAGTCTGCATTATGATTTAGGTTATCTGGAAACTTTGCTGGAAGGGAGCCACCGGCCCGGCCATTTTCAGGGCGTGTGTCAGGTGGTGCACCGCCTGTTGGATATTGTGCAGCCAACCCATTTCTACCTTGGCCAAAAGGATTACCAGCAATGCATGGTGCTGAAAAAACTGATTGAACTAATTGGCAGTCCTGCAGTACTGACCATTGGCCCCACATTGCGTGAAGCATCGGGGCTGGCCATGAGCAGCCGCAACATGCGTTTAAGCGAGGGCGACAAACAGAAGGCAACAGCTATTTATGAAGCACATTGTTTTATTAAACAGCATATACAGCAAGGGGCGTTATTACCACTGCTGCAACTGGCCCAAAAAAAGATACTGGAAGCAGGTTTTGAAAAAATTGATTATGTAGCTATTGGCAATGCGGCTACTTTGCAGCCCGTAACCAATTGGGACGGTAAAGAGCAGTTGGTGGTATTAACGGCAGCCTTCTTAAATGGCGTGCGGTTGATTGACAATATGCTATTGAACTAAACAGACATTATAATATGCAGATACAGGTATTGAAATCCAAGATACATAGGGCCACCATTACAGAAGCCAATCTTAACTATGTAGGTAGCATAACCATTGACGAGGACCTGATGGATGCGGCCAATGTTATTGAAAACGAAAAAGTGCAGGTGGTAAATGTGAACAATGGCGAAAGGCTTGAAACCTATATTATTAAAGGGCAACGTGGCAGCGGCGTTATTTGCCTGAACGGGCCTGCCGCACGCAAGGCTGCCGTTGGCGATGTGGTCATTATTATATCATACGCCCTGCTCGATTTTGATGCAGCCAAAACATTCAAGCCCTGGGTAATATTTCCCGATGGGCTTAACAGGCTGCCGCAGTAAGTGGGCCATGTAAAACAATCGCTAACATTGGTCAACCTGTAAAAGCATACTGGCTTTTACATTTTTTCTTTCTTAAATTGCCGCTGAATTTTTCCTGCATGAAAAAAAGCCTTGGCAACATAGTTAAGTACATGTTCTTTTTGGGCATTGGCATTTTTTTGGTATGGCTTAGCCTGCACAAAATAATGGCCAACGAAAAGGAGCGGACCGAATTTAAAAACGCATTGGCCAATGCCAATTACTGGCTGATTGTTCCGGTCTTTGCCATACTGTCGCTTAGCCATCTGTTGCGTTCGTTGCGTTGGCGTATACTTATGCAACCCATGGGTTATGCCCCATCTTTACCCAATACTTTTTTTGCGGTAATGATTGGTTACATGGCCAACCTTGCTGTGCCACGCTTGGGTGAAGTGCTTAAATGCACTTTACTGGCTAAATACGAAAAGATACCAGCCGAAAAGATTGTGGGTACCATTGTTGCCGAAAGGGCTTTTGATGTGTTGAGCTTGGGCATTGTGTTTTTGCTGGCACTCATCTTCCAGTTCGATGTAGTGGTAGCCAGCTATCATCACTTGAAAGAGTTCATGTCGGGCAATCCGCAGGAAGCTGCCAGCCCAATAAAGAAAATTGTATTGATTGTGCTTGCAGTAATAGCTGTTGTATTGTTTATATGGTTGCTGGTTACCCGCCGCTTCCAAAAGTTCCTGCATAAGGGTAAGAATATACTGTTGGGCGTGTGGGAAGGCTTAAGTACGGCAAGCAGGCTAAAGCAAAAAGGGCTGTTTGCTTTTTATACTATTGCTATTTGGTGCCTATACCTTGTTGGCACGTGGATCGGGTTCTATGCCACATCGGGCACAGCTGGGCTGGGCATCAAGGAAGCAATAAGCTGTCTTGCATTTGCAAGCATTGGCATGATTGCAACGCCCGGTGGCATTGGTGCCTATGCCTATTTACTTGCCAAGACGCTGGAGCTTCAACAGAACAGCATACCCAACCCAATTGGTTACGCCAATGGCACATTGCAATGGTTTGCCCAATTCATCATTATACTGGTGGTAGGTTTTGTTTGTTTTATACTGTTGCCCTGGTATAACAAAAAGAAAATAAAAAGTTCAATTTTGTAACCGGCACTTTTGCATGGCCCATCGTTCTCGGCGTCGCACCCATCAGCATTTGGTACAATGTCCAACATTTTTTAGTACAAAACACAATCGTATATATGAAACAGGTTCAGGCAATCCATAAAAAAATATTCACGTTGCAGCACCTGCAGCAGCAAATAGCTGGTTGGAAGGTAAATGGCAAAAAACTGTCTTTTACCAATGGCTGTTTCGATATACTGCACGAAGGGCATATTGCCTCTCTTTCTGCCGCAGCGGCAGAAGCGGACTATCTGATTGTTGGCGTGAACAGTGATGCCAGCACCAAACGATTAAAAGGTCCCGAACGTCCCATCAATAACGAACATAGCCGTGCATTGCTATTGGCAAGCCTTGCTATAACCGATGCCGTTATTGTATTTGAAGAAGACACGCCATTTGAACTGATAACCGCATTGATGCCCGATGTTTTGGTAAAGGGCGGCGACTATACCATTGAACAGATTGTAGGAGCCAAGGAAGTAATTGCCAATGGTGGCCGTGTTGTCATCAACAATATTGTGCAAGGCTTTTCTACTACGGGTATTGTCGAAAAAATAAAACATTTGTAAAAAGAGAAATGCTTCACGTATGATAAAGCATTTCTCTTTTTGGTATAGTGCTTCGTTGCAGGCTTGATTTCATATTTCATTAGTTTTAACTCAGGCTCACAATCTGTAATTCAGGCTGATACAGTACCGACAAATGCCATTTAGTGAAATTTCTGTAAATTTGATTGACACCTTATAACAATGAATATACTAGAAGCATATACTAAAGATATTTACAGGCTTTGTGAAACACACAACGTTAAGCGTTTGTATGCCTTTGGTTCCGTATTGACAGAAGGTTTCAATAAAGAAAGTGATATAGACTTGATTGTGGACTTCTCAAACATAGCCGTAGAAGATTATGCAGATAACTACTTCGACTTCAAATTTTCATTGCAGGATATGTTCAAGCGACCTGTTGATCTATTGGAAGAAAAAGCGATAAAAAATCCATATTTCAGGCAGTCTGTTAATCAGCAAAGACAACTTGTGTATGGACAATGATATTAAAACGTGGCTTTATGATATTTTGAATGCTATTGTAGAAATTGATAGCTTCTTTTATGACACTCCAAAAGAATTCATAAAATATCAAAATGACTTAAGAACAAAACGAGCGGTTGAAAGAAATATCGAAATAATTGGCGAAGCCTTAAGTCGAATTTTGAAACACGACGAAACAATTGTAATCTCAAATTCAAGAAAAATTGTTGACACAAGAAATAGGATCATACATGGTTATGACACTGTTTCTGATGATATAGTCTGGGGCATTGTTATTAAACACCTTCCGATTCTACAAACAGAAATTCAGGTATTGCTAAATGAGTAGCAATCTATTGCGTTGGTGTACCGAATACCGATTTTAAACTTGTAGCAACCATGCTCATTACCCAGTTAGAAAAATAATTCAGCAGCATGTGTTACTTTTTATAAGGGTGTCTGTTGTTCAAAATACGCTAAACTTCCACCAACCCATTCCTTGTCTTTATTGTAACGCACGCCAATCATTTTGCCCTTGCTTAAACGTGCCAGGTTATTGGTGGGTACCGGTCTTGTTTCACCATCTTTCCAGAAATAGAAAATACGTATCTCTGCTTTTGCGGGTGTGTCGGGCGTTACGATCACATCGGAATATTTTACCTTGCGTTGCAATATCCAATTTTCCTGGTCTTCCACTTTTTCAATATCGGAAAGGGTCACATCAATTACCACGCCTTGACCAGCAAAAGAGAACAATGGTTTCAATACATAGTTTTCCAGGTCTGTAGGCAGTTCCTCTATCTCATTCAGGAACCTTGTTTTGGGCACATAGGGATGGTTGATGAATGGCAATGTGTATTTGCTGATGCGGTAGAACCAGTTAGGGTGAGGCACCCACTCAACATCCAGTTCCTCTAACAATAACTTTCCTTTTTCCTGTATTTCCGGGCTTTGCTGTTGAAGGTCGTCGAATATGATGCGGTTGTAGATCCTTTTTATTTCAATCTTTTTCCCGTCTTTTTCATAGAACAGTTTCTTGCCTTCCTGTATCAGCTCTGTAAGGCAAACAACTGGTATGCCTGTATAGTCTGTTGTGCAGTAAAAATCGATCCTTGTTTTTTGTTGATGCGGCAATATTTCCAACAGCACCACTTGCTCTGGTTGGTGGCTGCCCAGTAAGATGTCTTTCAGCAACTGTATATACGATGCTTCGTCAAAACCGCCGAGGTAAGCGGAGTAATTGCCGGGTATATCAAAATATTTCCTAGTAACCTTGTCTACATATACTTCGTACGCAAACAGGGTAGGGAAGCCCTGCATCTCTATTAGTTGCGGTTCAAGCTCGCCGTTCTCGTTTTCGCAGATGCCAAAATCAAAAGCAATGAAATGGGTATGCTCGTTTTCGTTGGGTACCCTTACGTTGGCAGGTATTGCATGTGAGGTAAGGGTTTTGAAATTGTAGCCTGTAATCACGTCCACAATGCTCTCACAGGCACTCAATATCTTTTCTGTAAAAGCCTTGTCAACAAAAACAGGTGTTTCTGCCACCCTGAACTCCAGTGCACCCGGATGCTTGGAATTAAGGTTGGTCAAAAAACGATCATATTGCTCTACAGTGAATTTTTCGTTGAATGCTTTGCGTATTGAAGGAACCATGCGTTCTGTTTTTATTAGGTGCTGAAAATAAAAAATCCCCACCATATTCAGTAGGGATTTTCATAAATCGTTTCATTAATTTATTACATCACAAATTCGCCTACTGCCTGATTCAAAAAGTTGGGAAGTATATGTGAATAGGTCCAGCGTATCTTTTCGGGGTCGCCCAATTGTTCAATCATGCTTTTCCATTTTTCCTCGCCGTGGTTCTCAATTACGGTTGCCTTTTTGTCTTCCCTTTGCAGGTACATGCTCATACCCGTTGCATCTGCTTCGGGATGGAATTGGGTACCGATAAAATATTCGTTGAAGCGTACGGCCATAATGGCCCTTTCGTAAGGCACATGGCTGCGGTTCTTTTCAATGGCCAATATTTTTGCACCCATTTCCCTAAGGCGGTTATGGTTGGGTTCTATTACCTGGTAATCCCTGCTGTCCACTGCATAGAACGGGTCACGCAGGCCATCGAATATCACTTCGTCATTGCCATCGCTTAATTTATGGATGGGGAAAACACCAAATGAAGTGGACTTTCTTTTGCATACATTGCCAATACCATAGTGCCTGCATACCAGTTGAAAGCTATGGCAGATAAAGAATACATGTTTGGGTTCGTTGGCCAGGTTGTTGTTCCATTTTTCTACCTGCTTCAACCAGCCGAAATATTTTTTTTCCCATTCGGTATCAACAGTGTCTATAGGCGAGCCAGGGCCGCCACTGGAAATATAGATATCGTAGGAAGTGTCGGGCACTTCCAGTTTCTGCCTTACATCAAATTCTGTGTAGGTAATGTCGAATTCGTTCTGTTCGCCCCAGGTATTCACAATTTCACGTATGCAACGCATGCCTTGGTTAACATGGCCTTCATACAGGTCCAGCACGGCGATTTTAATTTTACGGTCGTTCCAGTTCATAGCATAACAAACATAGCAATTTTGCACTGAAAATGGCGTTAACTACTTTTCAACGATTGTTGAAAAGCGTAAATATTCAATGAAGGTGCAAAAGGATTTAAGGCGTATTTAATTTTCCTGTCTGGTAAGCATTTCATCTTTTATGTTTTGCCAGGTATGGTCGAAACTTTTGCCGGGCGATGATTGCCATGTTGCCATGCTTTCCTGCATTTTGTTGAGGCGTGCCTGTTTTGCTTCGTTGAAAAAAGCCTGTATCAATACGGCGTCTTCTTCAAATGCCAATTGGTTGTATTGCTGTTTCAGCTTTTTCTGTTTCTCTATATTGTCGCCTGTTATTTCTTTTTCCATTGCTTCCAATTGATGCACTTTTTCATCATAGGTACCCGATGGCAAAATGGTCTTGGCAATAACGGGCATCAGTTCAATCAGCACCAGGATTATTACCAATAGCCAGTAACGGAACTGTAATGCATCATTGGTTTTAACGAGGTTATTCAAGGCTTCAATACGTGTAAGGAAGCCATCGTTCAGCAATGCTTCAAACGCCAGCTGCTCTTTTTTGTAGGCTGCTTCAATAAGGGCCAATGAACTGTCAACCGATTTTATTTGCGGCTGTATCTGTGCTGACAGTGCTTGGTAATTGGCATCCAGTTTTTCATATTCGTTCTTCTTTGCCTTGGCAATGGATTCAAGCCCGATTTTTTTGCTGCCACCGGTTCCATCGGTTTCGGCTATGAAATTCTGGCGTGCTGTAGCCACTTCTTGGTAACGCTCATTTAATTGCTTTTGCAGGGCCGATTTCTGGCTGAGCAATTCATTTTTTGCATTGAAGAACACGGCATCCTGTTTCAGGTTCTTGTCTTTCTTCTTCTGCTCATTGTCCAGCGAAACTTGTACCTGTATCTCTTTATTGAAGAGGTATAGCAATGCTGGTTGTGCCATAAAAGTGCCGACTGTAATAGCTAATAGGCCACGGAAAAATAGGGGTAGCAATTTATTGCGGTTGCGTTTGTTGATGCCTTTAATCAGGGCCCTGTCGATACTTAAAATGATGCAGCCCATAAAAATGCCCAAAGCAATTGCTGCAATAATATTGGTGACGACTGTACTGAAAAAATACACCCAAGCAAGTGTTGCAAATAGCCATGTGCCCAATACACTCATGCCAATAATGGCGTAGCGGCTGCGGTCCACAACACAATCAATCAACAGTTCTTTTTCGGCCGTGGAGAGCCACCATAAAAATTTTGTCCACTTTGTTACTGCATAACTTTCCCTTTGAGAAAGCATGGATACGCTTTGCTGCATAGTATTGCTTTTAACATGAAGTGGTTGAAGTTGAAGCCGGTTGAAGTGGGAACAGTTGTAAAGAAACAAGGAAACTTTGAAAACAAAAAAACTTGTTGCGGTTTTGGGATTGGTTTAACGGTAGCACCATAAAATTTATATAGCTTATAGAAATGGATATATTTTATTGCTGCAACTTTGCCTGTATATGCACACGATAGAACCTTATTATAATTGGCGTCACATATACATTGGCGAGGAAGATAAACTGAACCCTTTTTATGGAAGGGAGTATAGTGAGTTTGAGTTTAGCCAAACCGTGTACAACTATTATATACACCCACAGTGGGATGATTTTGGCAGTAGGACCCTGTACCTGAAAATTATTTATGTGGATTATGAATTGAATTTTGCCATTATAGAATTGATAGGAGAGTGGAACGATGCCATTGAGAATGACATCATGGAACTGAAACGTGAAGTGATAGACAAGCTACAGGAGCAGAAAATAAGCAAGTTTATATTGATTGCAGAAAATGTACTGAACTTTCATAGTGGCGATAAGGATTATTATGAAGAATGGTACGAGGAAGTAAGCGATAAAGATGGATGGATTGTTGCATTGAACATGCCCGAAGCCACCCAGTACGATTTTAAAAAGAAGAAACTGAACTATTATATTGAGCTGATGCAGTTGGATGACTGGCGTGTGTACAAGCCCTATCACCTGTTCAAGAAAATTGATGATGAGTTGGCCAAGCGATTGAATTAGCCGACTTGCGTTAGAATGTTATGGGCAATACTGCTGGTTCGTATGCATCCAGTTTATCTAAGTGCAATACTGTTTTTGTATTGTCTTCACTGGCATTGTACATGGGTAGGAATCTTGCCCCAAAAACAATTTCCTCGTAAGTATATGAATTGCGTGAAATGACTGTGCTGGAAAAGCTTTCATCAAAACCTTCCACAAAAATCAATATCTCTGCATGGGCATTGAAAATGTCTTCCTTTGATAATTGGTATAGCGGACTGTCTTCGTTAATGGCATGCACCAATGTCCAGTTGGCTGACATAGTGGTGGCTTTGGACAGTTCCAATGGCATATTGAAAAAGCGGTTTTTCATGTGTCCGTCTTCCAGTATACGCATGGCCAAAGTCATTTTTACTTCCACATTCATCAAATAGTTCTTGGTATAGGGCACCATCCTGTACATCAAAGCCACACCGTCTTTAAAAGGTACCATCAGGGCATTCTTGCTATATTGTATGTATGATTTTGGTCTTGCAAAACGCCCATACAATAAGCCTGTAACAAGGGCAAAGCTCATCAACCCTATCAATGCTTCCAACGATGCGGTGAAGCTTGCCCAAAAGCCAATGGGGTTTATCCGCCCATAGCCAACGGTGGTAAAAGTCTGTGCAGAAAAGAAGAAAGCCTCGCCAAACTTTTCGCCATTGCTGCCGGCCACCATGCCACCTAAATGCTCCATGCCAATAATCAGGTACACACAGGCAAACAGCAAATTGACCGTTAAGAAAAATACGATGATGGTAGTAAGGAATTTCCACTGCTTGGTAGAAAGCAATGCATGGTAAAGGTTCAGTCGGGCAAAAAATCTCATGCCCTTTACTTCCATATTGGGCGAGCCATCCTTATTAAAGAAACGTCCACCAATGAGGTTGCTGTTGGTGCCAAGCCCTGTTTCTGTTTCGGCTTTTGCTTTCCTGTTAAAGTGCTTTAAACGGGCCATGAAGGGTGGATTGATTTTTTCAAAAATACACTAATTAAACTATCGTATTTTAGCCGCCATCAATAAGCCTGTAATGACGTTTGAAAAATTGCTGCAACAAAGTTTGATATGGAGAGGCTTTTACTTCATTACCTTGCTATTGGTGAACGTTGTGCTGAGCCGCTACCTGCATGCAGATGGCAGCGGTTGGGTATATTATCTTACCAATTTCTTTTCGCTGATTTTGCTGGTAGCCAGTTTAAGCATGGATAGCGGCTACACCTATTATGCAGCCAGCAACGGCATTGGCCATAACAGGCTGGCCTGGTTCTCGTTTCTATGGACTTTTGTTATTGGCTTGGTGGTAACATTGGTGATACCGCTATATTTTGGTTCCATTAAAAAAATACCAGCCCATGAGTGGAAGGCCTATCAGCTATATGCAGTAACCTATATCTGTGGCATACTGTTCACCAATTTTTTTACCGTGCTGTTTTATGCACACAGGAATTTTGCCCTGCCCAATATCATCATGGGGCTGCTGAATTTTTTATTGGTATTGGTGATTGTTGCAGGCAAGCATAGGGGAGCATCTTCAACGGCTGTAAAGAATATATATTTTGCTTCCTTTCTATTGCAGGGCCTGTTGCTGGGTGCTGTGTTCATGATGCAATACAAAAGTTTTTCGGCCATTGCATTGCCCAATATGGGCGAGCTGAGGAAACTGTTCAGGTATTCGTTGGTGGCATTGGCGGGCAACCTGGTTTTCTTTTTTGTGTACCGGGTTGATTATTGGTTTGTGCGTTACAATACCGCAAGCTGCAGTGCCGAAGATTTGGGCAATTATATACAGGCATCCAAGTTGGGGCAATTGTTGCTGGTCATTCCACAAATCATGGCCAGTGCCATCTTTCCACAAACGGCAAGCGGGGCCATGCGTGCCAATGTCAATAAATCCATCATTGTGCTGTTCCGCATTTTTATCATGGTATTCATGTTGGTAATTGTGCTGGTGGCATTCATGGGCAACTGGTTGTTCCCTTTTGTTTTCGGTCCCACGTTCAACAATGTAACCATTCCTTTGCTGTTCCTGCTGCCAGGTATTTTCGGTATTGCGGTACTGGTATTGTTATCGGCTTATTTTTCAGGAAAAGGCAGGGTACGTATCAATGTGGAAGGAGCCGTGCTTGCACTGGCAATTGTGGTTGTTGGTGATGTGCTCTTTATTCCCCGATTCGGTATCTATGCAGCTGCCATTGTAAGTGCAGTGGGTTATCTTGCAAACCTGCTGTATGCGTTGACCCATTTTTTGAATGACTATAAACTTACTTGGAAAGAAATGTTCAGCTTTAAGAAAGATGATTGGTACTGGGTAAAAAATATGCTGCTCAATAAAAATATGGAATCATGAAAGTACTGTGGCTGGCGAGTTGGTACCCCAATATATATGAACCGGTAAATGGCGATTTCATTCAGCGGCATGCAAAAGCTGTTGCTGCATGGATGCCCATAGACGTGATACATGTATTGCAGACAGGAAAGGACAAACCATTGGAAGATACTGTTACGGAAACCGTGAACGGCAACCTGCGTGAACTGATCTACAGTTTCTCATTCAAAAAAACCGGCTTGGCTGCCATTGATAAAATAAGGTACAACCTATACTATAAAAAGTTTTACCTAAACATATTGCGGGCATATATCTCCAAGCATGGCAAGCCACACCTGATACATGTACATGTGCCCATGAAGGCCGGTATGGTAGCATTGCAACTTAAAAAAAAATGGGGCATTCCTTATATCGTTTCCGAACAGGCATCGCATTACGAAAAAGCGGCACCCGATTCGTTTTATAAACGCAGCTTCTTTTTTAGGTACAATACCAGAAAGGTATTTCAACAGGCGGCCTGTGTAACCAATGTTTCCGCTACATTGGGCACTGCCATACAGCAATTGTTTTCGTTACGCAAAGTGGATACGGTACACAACCTTGCTGATAAGAACGTGTTTTTTTACAAACAGACAGCACCCCATGAAAAATTTAGGTGGCTGCATGTTTCGGCGTTGAACAGCCAAAAAAATATCGAAGGCATTATAGAGGCATTTGAAGTGTTGGTAAAGCAGAGGCAGGCCAATTGCCAATTGGTGATTGCCGGTCCATTCGTGCAAGAGCACGTTCTGTTCGTAAAAGGAAAGGGGCTTGAAGGGCATATTTCCTTTATTGGAGAAATAGCACACAACGATGTTGCCATGCAGATGCAACAGGCCAATGCTTTTGTATTGTTCAGCAAACACGAAAACTTTCCCTGCGTGGTTGTGGAAGCATTTTGTTGCGGCCTGCCCGTTGTGGCATCCAATGTTGGTGGGGTGGCAGAAGCCATCAACGAAAGCAATGGCATTACGGTACCATCGGAAAATGTTGGTGCCCTTGCAGAAGCCATGCATGTTTTAATGCACCGTTACGGGCAATACCAGCAACAGCAAATTGCCCATGCTGCCATACATCAATACAGTGCCGAAGTAATAGGGAAACAGTTTGTGGAAATATACCAACGCAATATGCCTGGTTAAACATTCTTGGTAACAAGATATACAAGGGCCGTAATACCTAGTATGCCATATACGTAATAATTAATGAGGTTGTTGAGACGCATGAAACGGATACGTTTGCGGTTGCTGCTCATACTCCGTTCATCGATATTGTACAGGCGGAAGAAGCTGAAAAAAATCTCTGCCAAATCAAACCTTTTGATTTTCGCAATCAAGTAAGCTTTTAGCATAACCGCAACCCCAATGCTCATTAATAAAAATGGCAGTCCCTTCCTAAAAAGTTCAACTATTAAGTCCATCTGCAGTTTTTTTCACTAGTGGTTAGTTGTTTTTTAATTAATTAGGCACTGGAGGTAGGTAACAAATATAAACGAATATTTTTCATCCGAATGCTATCTTTGCCGCAGTTATGAAGAATATCAGAAATTTTTGCATTATTGCACATATCGATCACGGAAAAAGTACATTGGCCGACAGATTATTGGAGCATACCAAAACAATTGGCGAACGCGACATGATGAACCAGGTACTGGATGACATGGACCTGGAACGTGAAAAGGGAATTACCATCAAGAGCCACGCAATTCAAGTGAATTATAAGTATAAGGGTGAGGAATACATACTGAACCTGATTGATACACCGGGGCACGTGGATTTCAGCTACGAAGTGAGCCGTGCACTGGCGGCCTGCGAAGGTGCCCTATTGCTGGTGGATGCAAGCCAGGGCATACAGGCACAAACCATCAGCAACCTTTACCTGGCAATTGATAACAATTTGGAAATAATACCCGTCATCAACAAGATTGATATGGACGGTGCCATGATTCCCGAAGTGCAGGACCAGATCATAGACCTGATTGGCTGTAAGGTAGAAGACATATTATTGGCCAGTGGCAAAAGCGGTATCGGTATAGAAGAAATACTGGCAGCCATTATTGAAAGGATACCTGCACCAAAAGGCGAATACGAGGCACCATTGCAGGCACTGATTTTTGACTGTGTGTTCAACAGCTTCAGGGGCATTATTGTGTATTATAGAATAATGAATGGAGTTTTAAAGAAAAACGATAAAATTAAATTCATATCAACAGGGCAGGATTACAATGCAGATGAGGTAGGCGTGTTGAAACTGAACATGACGCCTAAGAACGAAGTAAAGGCAGGTGACGTGGGCTATATCATTACAGGCATCAAGAATGCTAAAGAAGTAAAAGTGGGCGATACCATTACATTGGCCAGCAACCCCGGTGAAATGATCAATGGTTTTGAGGAAGTGAAGCCAATGGTATTTGCTGGTATCTTCCCTGTGGAGACAGATGCATTTGAAGAACTGCGTGACTGTATGGAAAAACTACAGTTGAACGATGCTTCGCTGACATTTGAACTGGAGACATCGCAGGCACTGGGCTTTGGTTTCCGTTGCGGTTTCCTTGGCCTGTTGCACATGGAAATTATACAGGAGCGACTGGAAAGGGAGTTTAACCAGACCGTTATTACTACCGTACCCAACGTGGGCTTCTTTGCCTATACTTCTAAGGGCGATAAGATTGCTGTAAACAACCCTTCGGAAATGCCCGAGCCAACAAAGCTGGACAGGGTAGAGGAACCTTATATACGTGCACAGATCATTTCATCACCTGACTATATTGGCAACATCATGACCCTGTGTTTGGGTAAGCGTGGCATTTTGCTGAACCAGACTTACCTTACACCAACAAGGGTTGAGCTTGTATTTGAAATGCCGCTAACCGAAATTGTATTTGACTTTTACGATAAACTGAAAAGCCAGACACGTGGCTATGCCTCATTCGATTACTCACCTATTGGTTACCGCGAAGCCGATATTGTGAAGATGGATATTTTGCTGAACGGCGACAAGGTGGATGCATTGAGTGCATTGATACACCGTAGCCGTGCACAGGATTTTGGACGTAAGCTTTGCGAGAAGCTGAAAGAACTTTTAAACAAGCAACAGTTCCAGATTGCCATACAGGCCGCTATTGGGGCCAAGGTTATTGCCCGTGAAAACATTTCGGCCATGCGTAAAGATGTTACCGCAAAATGTTACGGTGGCGATATCAGCCGTAAACGCAAATTGTTGGAGAAGCAGAAAGAAGGTAAGAAACGTATGAAGCAGATAGGTAACGTGGAAGTGCCACAAGAAGCATTTCTGGCTGTGTTGAAACTGGATTAACAATACAAGTGTTTGAATAAAAAAGGCCGGCTATGGTAACATAGCCGGCCTTTGTATATTTTAAACTTTATGATTAGAACGGCAGGCCAATACCCAACTGGAATGCATAGTTGCGTACTTCTGTTTGCGAAGCATTGGTACGGTTCTCCTTCCATTGAAAATCTTTAATACTCATCCAGCCGCCATTGGTGGCACGGCCCGGGTCTTTTACTTTATAGGCAAAGTCAACACGTATCAAAAAATAATTGAAATCAAAGCGGAGCCCGGTACCAACACCTATGGCAATGTCCCTTCCAAAATGGTTCAACGAAAACTCTGCACCCGGGTTGGTTGCATCTTTCTTCACGTTCCATACATTGCCAATATCTGCATACAGGGCACTGCCAATTTTAAAACCGTTAATATTGAACAATGTGAAGCGGTACTCGATGTTCGTTTCCAGTTGCAGGTCGCCAAACCTGTCGCGAAAGCTATTGGCTGCAATGGTATCGCTGGCAACAGATGAACCCAGACCCAACTGGCGTAAGCCCCATGCACGCATACTGTTTGGTCCGCCTGCCGAAAACTGTTTAAAGAAGGGTAATGACTGCCCGCCCAATGGTATGCCTATGCCACTGTAAAAACGGTAACCAATTTCACTTTTGGGCAGCTTGTAAGTAAAGCGATAGTCGGCTTCAAGTTTTACGTATTCATAAATATTGCCCTGCCAACGCTTAATAATGTCTGTGGGCAATATCCCTAGGAAAAGGCCCGATTCATCAACTCCCAACCGTATGAAATGGCTTTTGTTGCGGTTATTTCTTTGCGTGAAATTTTTGGTCCAATAAAAGCTGGCACCCACCACGTTGCCTGTATTGAATGAATTCCTGAGAAAAGGATTCTGTTTAAAAATGGTATCCAGCAAAGGCAAAGTGTCAATCTTATAGAACTCCAGATTCAGCGGCTTCCATGAAAAAATGTTGTTTTTCTTTTGCCACTCCCAACTGTAATTCACGGTAAGCTGGCGGAGCCTATATGTGTTCAACCGTTCCGTGTAGGAAGCACCTGCAGCAACCAATGTCCGCTTTCCTTCTACCTTCCTGAACCATTGGTTCATGCTTTTAAACGGGAACATCAGCCTTGGGAAACTGTAGGAGTGGCTTAGTCCTATTTGGAAAGTCTGTATCAGGTTTTTTGAAGTGGACAATGTATCGAAGTTCAGCTCCACACCGGCACGCAAACTGGTATTGGATTGAATGGCCTGTCTCCAGAGATTGCGGTTTACATAGGTTGCACTTAATGCAAGTCCCAATAAATTGCCCGATGAAAAGTCGTTGCTGTTCCGGCTTGTTTCCAGGTTATAGGTAATGCTCTGTTTAATGGCCGGCTCCAAAAAAAAGTGAAGGTCCAATGTATCATCCGTTCTTTGTACAATACGTGCATCAACCTGTTTCCACGCAGGTATCTGCGATAGGGTATTGATGCTTTTTATATAGTTCTCTTCGTTGTATAAAGAATCCTGCCGCAAATAGGTATGCTCACGCAAAGGCCTTAGCTTAAACTTGCCAATATGGTCGCGTATAATTAAATCGCCTTTTTTGTTGGGCGTTTGTCTGGCCCATTGCTGTGTAATCAAAGTATCTGGCAGTTCGGTAAATTTTGTTTCGGGATAGTAATACACTTTACCAATATAAAAACGGTTCAACCTTGTGGAGTCATCAGTGTCTTTCTGCCGTATGTCAATATCCCATGTGGGGTTCTCCCTGCGTTGCCGGTCTGCTTCAGCAATCAGCTTTGCCTGCTCTATAGGGTCCAATGTAAGTTTCAATAACTGGGCATTCGATGTATCAACCAATGCATAGATATGCTCCCTCGAAAATTTGTAATAACCATTCTGCCTGAGTATGCCAACAAACCTGTCCAACTCGTCGGATATGACCTGCTTTGTATAAGGCTTACCCTTAATGAGTAAAGTGTTACTGAAATTCTGAATGGCCAAATTTTGCAAGGCCGAATCCTTGAAGGTATTGTGTATGGTGTCTTTTAAAGTATAGCTAACAGAATCGATGGTAATGTTTTTGCCCAACTCGATTTTCATGATAACCGTTGTGCGGTACTGATCCTTAACGGTATCTATTTTTACGGGCGATGAATCTTTGATGTTGGCATAATAATACCCCTGCGAGTTAAGGTAGGCATTCATGAACTTGATGCTGCGAGCAACATTGATGCTATCGAACAGGGGTGGTTTCCGGATGGTGTACTTAACCCCAAAAGTCTGTACCTTTTTTACTTTCAGGCTGTCGTCCCAATAATTATAAAGCTCTTCGGTTAACCGTTTTTTCTCATCTTTCGATACCTTGCCGCTCAGTATAATGCGGTTATCAAAAACAAATGGTTTCTTGGGTTGGTAATTTCTAACCACCGTACAGGAAAAGCATATAAAAGCAACGCAACTTGCCCAAACAATTCTGTTGAATAAACGGGTTGCACAGGTTAAAAACATAAATGATGATAAGTAAGAATGAGGTCAAATATATTCAATCTTTATGCCACAAAAAACAAAGGCAGCAAGATGGTTTGTTTATTGCCGAAGGCCCAAAGATTGTGGAGGAACTGTTGCATAGCAACTATACCATTCGCAAACTGTTTGCAGTAAAGGAATGGCTGGCTGCTAACCCTTTACAATCAATAGATACAACAGAAATTGGCACTGCCGAACTGGAAAGGATAAGCAGTTTGCAGACGCCCAACCAAGTGCTTGCATTGGTACAGGCAAAAGCGGCTACGGAGCCTGAACTGAAAGGAAGGCTTGGCCTGGTGCTGGATGGCATACAGGACCCCGGTAACTTAGGAACCATTATACGTATTGCTGATTGGTTTGGCATTAGGGAAATTATTTGCAGTGCAGATACGGCCGAACTGTATAACCCCAAAGTGGTTCAAAGTACCATGGGCAGCTTTATACGTGTAAATGTTTGGTATGGCGATGTAAAGGTGTTGTTGGATGCCAATAAGAACCTGCCCGTTTACGGCACTTTGTTGCAAGGCAAAAGCATTTATACCATTGACAAACCGAAGGAGGGCCTGTTGATTATTGGCAATGAGGGCAGGGGTATTAGGGAGGACATCATATCTTATATACAGCACCCCATCACCATTCCACGTATTGGTGGTGCAGAAAGCTTGAATGCAGCCGTGGCCACGGGTATTGTGCTATCGCATTTTGTATAAAACAGCTTTGGGTAAAGCCGGGTTTTGTACCGAACCCTGATGGGTGCGACGCCAGTAAAGCCAGGTATTGTCTTGCTGCCCGTTACCTGAACTGTATTGCTTTTACTGGCTTGATGTTCCTTACCAATAGGGTTGGTATAATTAAGCATACAAAACAAACAATGGCAGTGCTTACACAAACCAATGCAACCTGCCACCAGATAATATGGATGGGTGCGGTGCTTACATAGTAGGTGGTTTCGTCTAGCCTGATAAAGCCTATGTATTGCTGCAACAGGCATAGGCCCACACCGCCCACCAGGCCAATAACCACACCGGCCAATGTAATCATGCTGGCATGGTACAGGAATATTTGCTGTATGCTGTTGTTGCTGGCACCAATGGCTTTTAATATACCCACCATTCTTGTGCGTTCCAGCACCAGTATAAGCAGGCAGGTTATCAGGTTAATGATTGCCACAATGGCCATTACAATAAACACCACGTTGCGGTTCACGTCCTGTATGTTCAGCCAATCGAATATATTGGGATATACCTGCTTGATGGTTTTGCTGGCCCAAGCAACGGGCAGGTCCAACTGCTTGTTCACGGTATCCATTAAATGGTAGTCTTTCAAAAACACTTCATAACCGCCAATTTCATTCCCGTTCCACTCGCTTAGCCTTCTTAGTAAACGGATGTCGCCAATGGCAAATAATTTGTCATACTCTTCAATACCTGTTTTGTAAATGCCTACCACTTTTACGGGGCGGTGCACGGCCGTGCCTTCAACAGGCGAAATAAAATGCACATTGATGGTATCGTTCAATTGAATGTTGAGTTCGGTAGCAATGGGGGCGGATACAATGATTTCACGACTGTACAGGCTGTCCGAAAAATGCAGCCACCTGCCTTGCGTGATGAATTTTTTCAATTGGCTGCTGTCATACGCTGCGTCAATGCCCTTTAGCAAAATGCCTTCAATTTCCTTTTGCTTTTCAAGCACCGCACTCTTGGTGGCAAAGGTTTGAACCTGTGCCACGGCGGGATTGTTTTTAAGCAGATTGTACACAGTATCGTTGGGCTCAATGGGTGTTTCTTCCGATACCAGCGACTTGTTGGCCTCGTAATGCTGCACCCTTATATGCCCCCAAAAGCTGAATACTTTTTCTGAAACCGTTTTCTGGAAGCCGTTCACGAATGCCAATGTAATGATCATGGCCATAACGCTTACGGCCGTTGCGGCAACGGATAAACGTATGATGAACCTTGAAAAGGATTTTTGCCGGTTAAAGGCAATGCGTTTTCCTATGAACAACGAAAAATTCAATGGCATGATTTTAGTCTGCTTCAAAACTACAGGAACAGAAGTTTAAATGCCCAATTGTTTAAAAAGTTTAGACCCTGCCAACGGTTTTAACCTTGGCAGCAGTTCAATCTATATTGGTCACACAAACAATTAAACCGTTTCTCTAAAGAAAGTTGTACGTTTAAAAAATCAATTACCTATTCATGAAGTATTTTTTTCTATGCCTTTTTATGGCTGGTAGCTTATTGACAAATGCACAGGACGTGAAGCCCGATGCCGTTTTCATGAACATCAAAAGCATCAAGCTGTTTTCGCAGAACAATCAGCAAAGCGAACCGATACTGAACCTGAATTCATCCGATTTAATGGAACTGCATTTTGATGACCTGGATGGCTACGTGAAAAATTACTCTTATACCTTTCAGTTATGCAATGCAGACTGGACGGATGCAGGCCTTAGCCCTTTTGACTATATAAGAGGTTTTACGCAAAACCGTTTGAGCCAATACCGCTCATCGTCGCTTGCATTGACCAACTATATACACTATCAGGCACTATTACCAGATAAAGGTTGCGTGCCCAGCAAAAGTGGTAACTATTTATTGAAAGTGTTCTTAAACGGCGACCAGAACCAGCTTGCTTTTACCAAACGCTTTTTTGTGGTAGACAGTAAGGCCAGCATTGCTGCCCAGATATTGCAGCCGTTTGATAACAGCCTTTACCGTACGCACCAGCGTTTACAGTTTACGGTTGATGCCAAGCTGCTTAACCCAATAAATCCGCAACAGCAGGTAAAAGTAGTGGTGCAGCAAAACCACCGTTGGGACAATATTGTTAAAGACATAGTGCCTGCATTTATACGCGGCAGCCTATACGAATACAATGGCGAACAGGATTGCCTGTTTCCCGCTGGTAAGGAATACCGCTGGGCAGACCTGCGTAGTTTCCGTTTTGCAAGCGAACGGGTAGACCGTATAAACAAGGCTGCGAACCCCAATGAAGTGTACCTGAAACCAGACCCTGTACGCATACCGTTGCGGTACATTTACTACAAGGATTACAATGGATGGTACGAAGAAAGTGTAACGGAATCCATTAGCCCCTGGCTGCAGGGCGACTATGCCAATGTGCATTTTACATTTGTGCCCGATGGCAACCAGCCCTATCCTGATAAAGATGTTTTCCTATCTGGCGAGCTGACCAATAACCAGCTTGGCGACAGTGCCAAAATGCAATACAATGCCGAGAGAGGCGTGTACGAAAAAACATTGTTCCTGAAACAGGGCTACTATAGTTATACCTACTTGACCAAAGATTTCAAAGGCAAAAATGCAAAGGCCGATGCCTCGCAAACAGACGGTAATTATTGGGAAACAGAAAACGAATACACCATTTATATCTACTTCCGCTCTTTAAGTGGCCGGCACGATGAACTGGTTGGTATAACCACTGTCAATTCCCGTAACAATAGGACGGGTTTTTAACCCCCATGCAAGAGGCAGGTATTTTCATTAACCTACATTAACCTTCGTTCGGTTATTTTCGTGGCATTGATTATACCAGCAATATGATAAAATGCCTACTCACCTGTTTCATGCTGTCTATCCTGTTCTGGGCAAATGCACAAAACAGGATAACAGGCAAAGTAATCATGGCCGATACAAAAAGGCCCATCGCATCTGCAAGCGTTTTCTTCAGCAATACATCCAAAGGCACTGTTACCAACGAGGCAGGTGAATTTGTATTGGACAATATTCCCAACGGCAGGTACGACATGGTCGTTTCCTGTATAAGCTACGAAACACAGGTACAGAACATACAGGCCGAAAAAATAGCCACATCCATTGTCATTGAACTAAAGCCCAAAGCTGCAGAGCTAAAAGAAGTGGTGGTTGGCGGCTATGTAAAAGAAGGGTGGGAGCAATGGGGCAAATTTTTCCTGGACAGGTTCATTGGCACTTCCCCCTACGCAGAAGATTGTAAGATTGTAAATCCACAAGCCATCCAATTCAGGAACTACAAAAAACAACGGATACTAAAAGCCTTTGGAGACGAGACTTTGGAAATTGAAAACAAAGCACTCGGTTACAAACTGCACTACCAACTGGAACTGTTTCAATACGATTTTACCACACAGATACTCACGTACCAAGGCTACCCCTTGTTTGAAGAAATGGAAACCAAACGGGAGGCACGCCAAAAACGCTGGGCCAAAAAACGGCAGGAAGTCTACTATGGCTCCCAACTGCACTTTATGCGTTCCCTATACAGAAACAAACTGGCCGAACAGGGTTTTGAAGTCAGGAAACTGGTCAGGGACACCAATCTGGAAAAACAACGGGTAAAGGCCCTGTATGCAAAACAGTTTGCTGGCAACAGGGTGCTGGGTGATAAGAATATAACAATAGGTTGGGGCAATATATCCGGCAACAAAGATTCCATTGCTTACTACGAAACGGTAATGCGGCAAAAAGATGTCAAAGAAACAGTGTATCCAACTCTGCTCACGGGCGACAGCATTGCCTATCAGGTGGATTCTGTAACTGCTGGCTGCGATTTTACCGATTACCTCCGCATTACTTATACAAAAACAAAAGAGCCGGTGGAATACCTGCAGCAAACCATGCAAAGCAGGGATCCCATGAATCCTGTATCCCTATTGGTGCTCATCAATAAAATGCCCATACAGCTTATCAGCAACGGTTTCTATTACGAACCGCTGGACCTGTTAAACAGTGGTTACTGGTCATGGAGCGAGAAAATTGCCACCATGCTGCCATACGATTACTGGCCACACAAGCAATAGCTTCGCAGTTAAAAATGTTAAAGTCGCCGATTAATCGCAATTGTTCCAAATTGTGGTATCATATTTACTATATAATTAGCGAACCCAAAAGTTCACGATATGAAAAAGATACTCTCAATACCAATCGCAGCAATCTTACTTTTTTCCGTTTCTGCCAATGCACAACGGGAAGGACATGGTGGTAATAACAATAACAGGGGTGGGCGTGATAACGGCGGTGCAAGACCCAGCATAGACAGGGCTCCCCATACTGCTCCTCAAAGGGAAGTCAGGACAGCACCTGCACCTAGGGTAAACCAGCCTGTACGTCAACCACAGTCCAACAGGCCACCGGTTGCAATGCACAACAATGCCCCACAACAAAGGCACGACCCGGGCTTTATAAGAAATAGCCCTACACAAAGAAATTTCAATAACAACAGGATTGTGTACAACAACAATAGGTACGTTTACAACCGTCCCGACTACCGTAGGCCTTACAGTTACGTGGGTCAACGTTACACTACTTTTTATGGTCCAAGGTTCAGTACGCCTTATCATGGCATCAACTACTATTATAGCGGAGGTTTCTTTTACAGGCCATACGACAGTTATTTCCAGATAGTGTTGCCTCCAATCGGTATCAGGATCTTTGCTTTGCCTTACGGCTACAGAAGGTACTATATCGGTCCAGATCCTTACTATTACTATGGTGGTACTTACTATAGAAATTATGGTACCTACTACGAAGTGGTAGATGCCCCTATGGGTTCCATACTTCCTGAACTGCCTACTGGTACAAAACAGGTAGTCATCAACGGTCAAAACTATTTTGAACTGAACGGTACTTACTACATGGCTACTTTAAGAGGTGCCGAAACATGGTACACTGTAGTGGGTAAGAATGGTGTACTTAACACGGACCCAGTAAACCTGCAGGAAGATACTGCAACTGCCAATGTGGGCGATGTTGTTACCGACCTGCCAGACAATTGCAAAACAGTGGTGCTCGGCAACCAGAAATACTATGTGGTAGATGATGTGTACTACCAAGAACAAATTGCCGACAACAATATTACTTACCGTGTGGTTGCAAAACCTTAAACAATTTTACTAACAATAAGTAGCAATGCTGCCCAATAATATGGGCAGCATTTTTTATGGCTATCCACTGCAATACAATGCCCAGCCACAGTCCGGGCTATCGCTGCAAGCCTTCGTGCCTCAGGGCTTTACGCTCTATCCCGCAGCTTTTCGTCAATAGAATAAATCCCTGCATCATGCAGTCACCCTAACCACATAATTGCACCCTGGTTTATTAAAGGCAGATAATTTTTTTCATTCTTAATGCAACTGTACTTATCTTAACTGCTTCTAATTCCTTTCGGTTACTTGCCTGCCAAAATTTTATTGTACAACTATGCACCTTTCACCAAGAGAGACCGAAAAACTATTGTTGTTCCTGGCAGGGGAACTGGCCGAAAAACGTAAGGCAAGGGGATTGAAACTCAATTACCCTGAAGCCATTGCCCTCATCAGTGCACGCCTGCAGGAAGCCATACGCGACGGGCAAACCGTTGCCCAACTCATGCAGTACGGAGCAACCATACTTACCAAACAGGATGTAATGGAAGGCGTGGCAGAAATGATACACGATATACAGGTAGAAGGCACTTTTCCTGATGGTACAAAACTGGTAACCGTGCATGACCCCATCCGATAAACATTGCAAATGGAGTGTGGGATTATTACAAATGTTCAATGCTCAATAATCAACCAAAACAATAATCAATGATACCAGGCGAATATATACTTGCATCAGGCGATATTACCATAAACGCAGGCAGAAAAACCGTTACCCTTACCGTTGTAAATACAGGCGACCGTCCGGTGCAGATCGGTTCGCATTTCCACTTTTTTGAAGTGAACAAACAATTGCGTTTCGATCGGGAAAAAGCAATCGGCATGCGGCTCAATATTCCCGCAGGTACTGCCGTAAGGTTCGAGCCCGGCGAGGAACTGGATGTGCAACTCGTTGAGTTTGGCGGACATAAAATAATAACAGGTTTCAACAACCTGGTAAATGGCAGCGTGCAATCTGAACAAGACAGGTCAGCAACTTTAGCAAAAGCCAACTTAAACAACTTCAAAAACACCAAGCCATGAGTGCAAGTATGCAAAGGGCCAGCTATGCCAGCATGTACGGCCCAACAACAGGCGACAAGGTACGTCTAGGCGATACCGAACTCTTGATTGAAATAGAAAAAGACCATACTGTTTATGGCGATGAAGCAAAGTTTGGCGGCGGCAAAACCATCCGTGATGGAATGGCACAATCAGCAACGGCTTTGCGTAAGGATGGCGTGCTGGATTTTGTAATCACGGGCGTCATGATCATTGACCATTGGGGCATTGTAAAAGCAGACATCGGCATCAAAGACGGCAAAATTGTAGGCATCGGCAAAGCCGGCAACCCCGATACCATGGATGGCATTACCCCCAATATGGTTATTGGTGCAAGTACCGAAGTGCATGGTGGTGCAGGGCTGATAGCAACGGCTGGTGGTATAGATACACATATACATTTTATTTGCCCGCAACAAATAGACCATGCATTGTTCAGCGGTATCACCACCATGTTGGGTGGTGGCACTGGCCCTGCCGATGGCACATCTGCCACAACCGTTACGCCCGGTGCATGGAACATACAGAAAATGTTGCAAGCTGCAGATGCCTATCCCATGAACCTCGGTTTTATGGGCAAAGGCAATTGTGCCACTATAGAACCGTTGGAAGAACAGATAGCAGCAGGTGCATTGGGTTTGAAGATACATGAAGACTGGGGCAGCACCCCGGCAACGATTGACGCTTCTTTAAAAGTAGCTGATAAGCTCGATATTCAAATAGCGATACATACCGATACATTAAACGAAGCAGGTTTTCTGGAAGATACCGTTGCCGCCATCAATGGGCGTGTCATACACACCTTTCATACCGAAGGGGCAGGTGGCGGACACGCACCTGATATTATCAAGATTGCCATGTACCCCAATATACTGCCATCATCTACCAACCCTACAAGACCCTATACCGTTAATACCATTGATGAACATTTGGACATGCTGATGGTTTGCCATCATTTAAGTCCATCGGTAGCCGAAGATGTTTCTTTTGCCGACAGCCGTATACGCCCCGAAACCATTGCCGCAGAAGATATACTGCACGATATGGGCATCATTAGCATGATGAGCAGCGATAGCCAGGCCATGGGCCGTGTGGCAGAAGTAATAACAAGAACATGGCAAACTGCCCATAAGATGAAAGTGCAGCGTGGCAGCCTTGCAGAAGATGAAGGCAGTGGCAACGACAACTTCCGTGTTAAGCGGTATGTTGCAAAATATACCATCAACCCGGCCATATCGCATGGCATCAGTCAATATGTAGGCTCTATTGAAACTGGCAAGCTTGCCGATATTGTTTTATGGAAACCCGCCATGTTTGGTGCAAAACCCGAAATGGTTATTAAAGGTGGAATGATTGTGGCTTCCAAAATGGGCGACCCCAATGCTTCCATACCAACACCGCAACCTGTTATGTACCGCCACATGTTTGGTGCAAGTGGCAAGGCCCTATTCGGTACCTGTGCAACATTTGTTTCAAAACTATCATTGGAAAAAAATATTGTACAAGGCTATGGGTTACAGAAAATGGTTTTGCCAGTAAGCAACTGCAGGGACATTGGCAAAAAAGATATGGTGCACAACAATGCCACACCGCATATAGAGGTGAACGCCGAAAACTATGAAGTAAAAGTAGATGGTGTGCACCTTACCTGCGAACCCATGCAAACATTGCCTTTGGCACAACGGTATTTTTTGTTTTAATGACTACTATGCTTATTCAGGAAAAAAAAGGTAACATAAACAATACTCCCGTCAATCCTAAAACCATTGACTGGCTTGCATTGCATTGGTTTGAAGCCAACAAACGCATTCAACGGAAACGTACACGGTCAGGCAAAGAAATAGCCTTGAAATTTTTAAACGACAACCCTTCTTTAACGCAGGGCGATGTGTTGTTTGAAGATGGGCATACCATTATCGCTGTTGAAATACTGCCCTGCAACTGTTTGGTGATTGCCCCCCAAAACATGTTTCAAATGGCAAGTGTATGCTATGAAATTGGCAACAAGCATCTGCCTTTGTTTTTTGAGAACGATGAACTACTGGTGCCTTTTGAAATGCCTTTGTACAAATTGTTTACAGCTCAGGGATACATTGTAAAACAAGAGCAACGTAAACTGTTGCAGCCTTTAAAAACAACGGTTGCACCACATGACAGCAATAGCGAAACCCTATTCTCTAAAATCATGAAGCTTACTACATCCAATGAATAATGCCCTGCTCAATTTGCTGCACCTAACAGACACTACATTGCCTATTGGCGGCTTCTCCCATTCGGCAGGTCTGGAAACCTATGTGCAACAGGGCCTGGTAAAAGACAAGGTAAGTGCAAACGAATTTGTAGTGCAGATGCTGTCGCAGAATATCAGGTACACCGATGCCGCCCTTGTTGCACTGGCTTATGATGCAGCAGCTAAAAATGACCTGCAAAAAATATTGTTACTGGATGGTGAGTGCTCTGCCGTAAAGCTTGCAAAAGAAATGCGGCAGGCAAGCAATAAACTGGGTTTGCGTTTAATGAAAATATTTCAGCCAATCTGTAGTAACGGGTTGCTAAGTAGCTATGCAGATGCAATCAAACAACAGCATGCCATAGGTCATTACTGTATTGCATTTGCTTTGTATGCACATGCGTTACACATTTCCAAACAGGATGCATTAAATGGATTTTATTACAACGCCGCTGTTGGTTTTGTGACCAATGCCGTAAAACTGGTTCCTTTAAGCCAGCAAAGCGGGCAGGAGATACTGTTTTCCATACATGCATTGATTGATGCACTGGTACAGCAAACCATGCAGCCCGATGAAGACCTGATTGGTTTATGCTGTACAGGTTTCGATATAAAAAGTATGCAGCACGAAAGGCTGTATTCCAGGTTGTATATGAGTTGATTGTTTTCATTCGTGTCAATTCGTGTTCTTGGTGGCAAACAAAAAAAACTATGGAAAGAAACTATATAAAAATTGGTATTGCCGGCCCCGTTGGTTCAGGCAAAACGGCTTTGATAGAAAGGCTCAGCCGTAAGCTGGCAACGGAGTACAGCATCGGTGTAATAACCAACGACATCTATACCAAAGAAGATGCGGAGTTTTTAACGCAAAACAGCCTGCTGCCTAAAGAAAGGATCATTGGTGTTGAAACAGGCGGCTGTCCGCATACTGCTATCCGTGAAGATGCCAGCATGAACCTCGAAGCGGTAGAAGAGATGGCAGAACGTTTTGCAGATATTCAAATCATCTTCATTGAAAGCGGTGGCGATAACCTTTCCGCAACTTTTAGTCCCGACCTGGCCGATGTAACCATTTTTGTAATTGATGTTGCCGAAGGCGATAAGATACCACGCAAAGGCGGTCCGGGTATTACCCGCAGCGATCTATTGGTCATCAATAAAATTGACCTGGCCCCTTATGTACATGCAGATTTGAATGTAATGGACCGTGATGCAAGAAAAATGCGTAACGGCAGCCCATTTGTATTCACCAATTTAATGAGCCTGCAGGGACTGGACAATGTAATTGGCTGGATCAAAAAATATGCTTTGCTAGAAGATGTAGAAGAACCTGAGTTGAGTAGGTAGCTACGGGCAACTAGTAACCAGTAACTAGTAACGAGCAATGAGTATTAAGTACTAAACTGTATCAGTAATATTTGAAAGCAAACCTGCACATACAAACAACCTGTAGTAATGGCACCACGCAACTGGGCAACTGTTATTTTTCGCCACCATTTAAAGTGATGAACATAACAAAGAACAAGCAGGGCAGTGGTTTGCACTTAATGTTGATGAGTGCTTCGCCGGGTATTTTGGATGAAGACCAATACGAGCTGAAAATTGAAGTAGCAGAAAACGGTTCTTTGCAATTGTACACACAGTCCTACCAGCGTCTGTTCAACATGGTTACAGGTGCAACGCAATCCATGGAAGTATATATGCAAGAAGGTGCTTCGTTTACCTATATACCGCATCCCGCTGTGCCACATGAAAATTCCATTTTCACAACAAGGAATAAAATTTATCTAAGCAACAACTGTAAACTTATTTGGGGCGAGATATTAACCTGTGGCAGAAAACTCAATGGCGAGGTATTCGAGTTTTCCAAATACCACAACATAACAGAAATATACCTGCAGCATAAACTTATCATCAAAGAAAACCTCTTGATGCAACCCTTATTGGTAAACCCAAATACCATGGGGCAACTGGCAGGATTTACACATCAGGCAAGTTTGATTGTGATGGATGAAACCCTTGCTGTTACTGAATTTGCTGATACAATACATCACTATCTGCAGCAACAAACCGGGATGGATTTCGGTATCTCCACCACACAAACCCATGCAGTTATTATAAGAATATTGGGTTACAAGGCAGAGCAACTTTTCAATTGCCTGAAGCATATTGCCGCAATGGTACAACCGGTAAAACTTGTTACAGATGCAGCATGAGTTACAAATACTGGTTACCGCAGCAATTACCATCGCCTGTTTGCATACCGTAACAGGGCCCGATCATTATATCCCTTTTATTGCCATATCCAAAGCAAGGGGTTGGAGCTTTGCAAAAACCTTATCATGGACCATCATCTGTGGTTGCGGGCATGTATGGAGTTCCGTACTGTTAGGGCTTGGCGGTGCAGCCATTGGTTGGAGCCTCTCCAAAGTTTCCTGGATGGAAAACATCCGTGGCGGTATAGCAGGTTGGGTCATGCTCCTGTTCGGTTTAGTGTACGGCATCTGGGGGCTGTTCCGTGCATACAGAAACAAACCGCACAAACATTTCGATACCTACGAAGATGGCAGCATGTATGTATATGAACACAAACACGGGCAAGCTGTTCAACCAACGGAAAGACATAAAGTAACGCCCTGGGTCATGTTCATCATTTTCCTACTCGGTCCTTGCGAACCCATGATCCCATTGCTTTATTTCCCCGCCGCACAGCACTCTTGGCATGGCATGCTGGTACTGATTGTGGTGTACACATTCTTTACTTTACTCACCATGGTTGCAATGGTGGTGCTGGGTTATTACGGACTAGCATTTGTAAAAACCGATAAGTTGGAAAAATACATGCATGCCTTAGGAGGCCTGACCCTATTCATTTGTGGGGCAGGAATGGTATTTATGGGTTGGTGATTTTTATGTAACCAGCAGCAGAATATGCCTGGACTATAGTGGCGTCGCACCCATGTGCGATTGAATAAGACGGAGCTTTTATCGAAGCGTAGATGCAACACCAAGCCCACTAAGTTTTACACAAAGAACACCAAGCTATTCGTAGTGTCCTTTGTGCTTGCTTCCTGTCCTTCGTGTTACTATAATCAATAACTCTTCAACACGCTCTTAATTACCGAATCCTTTTGTGTTGCTGTCAACTTGTAATTGTATTGGTACAATGCACTTTCCCAATCGCCATAATTGGCATTGGGCAATACAATAAATTTCTTGCCAAAAGCAGCAGCATTTTGCTGCACATTCTGCAAACGTTCCTGCTCTGTTTTTTTGTCAAACAGCATACTGAAGTCTGCAAGGTTGTCGCCCAGCAGCAATACAATCTCATGCGTTGCAGCCACATTCTGCCTTCTGGCTTCTTTACTGCTTGTGGTTTGCTTTGTTATCAAATGTTGCTCATCTGCATAGGGAAAACCATATTTTTTCAAGTTGTTCAGCGTGCCTTGTCTTTCCTTTTCTTCACGGTTGGTTATGTAAAACACTTCCACATTATTGCCCGCTGCATATTTAAAAAAGGTCAATGCACCAGCCAATGTATCGGCCTGGCCAAGTGCCGTCCATTGCATCCAGGTAGCTATATCATAATCCTTGCCTTGCAGGCCTTGATGCACAGCGTAAGCACTGTTGTCCAGTAAGGTTTCATCTATATCGGTTACTACTGCCCTTGGCTTTGCCGTGCTTGTTTGCAAAGATTGATCAAGCCTTAGTGTAGCAATATTGTACGATTGAAAACAAAGGGCCTTGTATTCTGCCGCCCTTTGCTGAAAGAACGAAGTAAACAGTTTGCCATCAGCAATCATATTGCTGGTTGCAGGTGGCTGTGGCGTTGCAGGTGTTTTTTGTTGTGTACCGCAGGCTGCTAATGCAACTACAAAAACAGGGGCCAATATTTTTTTCATAATGCAAATATTAAGCGTCAAATATACTTTAATCTTTAACGCATTTTTTGCAAGGCGTTGTTTAGTTTTAAACCATGCAACCAACCTTCAACAAACTGCCGCTTGTATTGCTGCTCGTTACAAGTTTTGCAGTACAGGCACAAACAAAAAAATCAGCAGCAACCGATTCTGTAAAAACAGCAACCGTACAAGTAAACGTTACAGACTTTAAAGACAAGCCCCGCAAGGCAGAGCAGGTACTGTTTCATGCAAAAAAGAAAAACAGGGATTTTTTTGGAAGGACCAATGCACAAGGCAAACTGTCGTTGGCATTGCCAGTAGGTGACGAATATATCGTAACCATCAAATCATTGACCGATACCAGCAAATATGGCGAACTGAAGATAGCTGCGTTGGAAGCCGGTCAATACTATACCGATCCATTTGTGGTAAACATACAGTATGAAGCCCCAATGAATTTTACCTTGAACCATGTGTACTTCGATGTTGGCAAAGCCACACTTCGCCCCGAATCGAACAAGGAACTGCAGGACCTGGCAGATTACCTGAAATACAAAGAAGATGACAAAATAGAAATTGCGGGCCATACCGATAATGTGGGCAAAGAGGCAGATAATCTAAAGCTCTCCCAACAAAGGGCCGAAGCAGTAAAGAATTACCTGGTTAAAAAAGGCATTGCCGCTGCAAGGCTTACTGCCAAAGGTTATGGGGCAACCGTTCCTGTGGCCGACAATGCAACTGAAGAAGGCAAACAAAAAAACAGGCGTACCGAAATAAAGATCCTGTAATGCCATTGCAGCTAGCCAAGCAACAAATGCAGTAGCTATAAAAAACAAGCCGTACATCAAACAATGTACGGCTTTGTTTATCCATGTTACAGGGCACTTGTCCCTAAACATGCTCATCCATCTCAAACCTAAAACCAAGCGATATAATTAATGTTTCTTTAGTTTGTTCTTGAAAACCTTTTCAAACTTTTCCAGTTTGGGCTGTATCACATACCTGCAATAACCCTGGTTCTGATTTTGGTTATAGTAATCGTCATGGTAATTTTCTGCCGGGTAAAAATTCTTGAATGGTTCAATCGCTGTAACAATAGGGTTGGGCCATGCACCGCTTTTATCCAGCTCGGCTTTATATTTTTCTGCCTTTTCTTTCTGTTCGGCATTGTGGTAAAAAATTACGCTACGGTATTGCGGGCCTTTGTCTGCCCCTTGCTGGTTCAATGTGGTAGGGTCATGCGTTTTCCAGAACACTTCTAAAAGTTCATCGTAGGTTATTTTACTAGGGTCGTATATGATCCTCGCCATTTCAGCATGCCCCGTGGTTTTGTCGCAAACCTGTTCATAGGTTGGGTTCTCCACATGTCCGCCGCCATAACCGCTCTTTACTGAAATAACGCCTTCCAGCCGTTGAAAAAATGCTTCCGTGCACCAGAAACAGCCTTCACCAAAATCGGCCGTATCTGTCTTCATTGTCCTGTCTGTTGTTTGTGTGTCGTTCATCATATTCGTGTTGTTTTGTTTTCCGGCACAGGATGCAAGTGCCGTCATTACCATTAAACTGCTGAACAAAAACTTGTGCATACTACTAATTTATAAATGAATGTACGAATGTTTGCCGCTTTGGTTTTATCAGCCATAGCCATTAACGTTTCATGTTCTATGGCTATGTTACCGGCTGCATTGCATGTATCATCTTCATGGGCGTCGCACCCATCGGCTGCAATACATATCCATACACTAATAACGTAGACAGGTGCATTACCTTACGTTAACAAAAACATAATGCTTATAAGTATGTACAAAATATATTGGCGGGTTGTAGTGGCTAGTTCAGTTGTAGGATGCCGTTAGCTGTTGGCTTCATGCAACTGCTTCCAAAGTAGGTTGGTATCGGTAGAGAAAATGGTTGTATGATTGGCATCAACCACCAACCAGCTTCCTTCTGCTATTTCCGCTTCCAGTTGCCCTGCATCCCAACCACAATAACCAACAAATATTTTGATATCGTTGGTCAATAAATTCTTCTGGTTGATGTGCTGTACGGCTTGTTTAAAATTTCCACCCACATAGATATTGTCAAACGCTAAGGTTCCGCCTGTGATCAGATCGGGGCGGCGGTGTATAAAAAACAGATGCTCTTGTTCAACAGGGCCACCATCGTATAAAGGAAAGGGTAGTGCATCTTTAAATTCAACCAAGGCATTCAATGGGCGGGCAAATGGTTGGTTGATTACAAAACCTATGGCTCCATGATCGTTGTATTCCGTTACAAAAATAACCGACTGCTCAAAGTTTTCATCTTCCAACAAAGGCTGGCTAATCAATAATATGCCTGTACCTATATGCATGCAGCAAATATATTTTATTGTAAAGTCATACCCTTAACAAACCACGAAAGCCCCTTGCTGCATAGTACGACTCTGCACCATTATGGTAAGTGAAAACGGCATCGTAACGGCGGTCACAAAAAATGGCACCGCCCAATTTCCTGATCGGTGCAGGTGTTGCCACCCAGCTTGATGTTTTGATATCAAATTTTCCAAGCTGTTGTAGTTCTCTGTATTGGGCTTCGGTCAAAAGTTCAATGCCCATATCGGTAGCCATTTGCACGGCACTGTTGGCGGGCTTGTGTTCCTTTCTGGCTTCCAATGCAGCATGGTCATAACAAATGCTCCTACGTTCTTTGGGGCTTTCCGCACAGCAGTCCATAAACAGGTATTCATCCGTTTGTTTATCGTAACCAACCACATCCGGTTCGCCACCTGTTGCTTCCATTTCATTGAGTGACCATAACTTTTCAGCACTTGCTTCCAGCCTAGCTTGTACAACAGCCCACTCAATATTTTTATGACGGTTGCTGTTTTGTTCAAAACGTTTTTGCAGTATGTTTAGTAATGAAACCTGTTGTTGTGAGGGCAATGTTTTTTTATTGTTTTTCATGTTGCTGATACTTAATTTTTGTAAAGTTGATATGAAACTTATTTAAGCATCGTACTCAATATAATAAATCACTCGATCAATCTTTTTATCTATATCTGTCTTTTCTTTAAGTATATCTAAGCCTTGAGTTATTTCTTGTAGTAAAAACATTTCCATGCAGTAGCTAAAGCCAGGGCACTTTTTGTTTGCAATTTCATTTGTTTTCATATCTAGTTCTTCCTCTGTTAGCTCTAATAGAATAGCTTCGGAAGAGGGCAATAATTTTCCATCTACTCGTTTTGCATATAAAACTAAGTCCGCATTTATTGTAGCACTGGTTAGAATAACATCTCTTAAATTCATTATCTTTTTTTAATTTTCTATTAAATGAGTTAATCATTTAATCCTTTTCCATCAAGAATACTCGGTATGCATTTTTCAATCCTGCTTTCCCTTGTTGCAGCTTGTTTGGCCTGTGAAAAATGTAACAGGTAGCCTCTTTGCCTGCCGGGTGTTAATGCGTAAAAGGCTTTCTTCAATTTGGGTTGCTTGTCCAGTTTGGTTTTAAATTCTTCGGGTATGGCATATTCGGTAGCTTTTTTCAATGGCACTTTCAAGCCTGCTTCCTCAACTTTTACTGCTTCAAAAATGTAGGTCTTTAATGTTGCAGACAGTTTCTTTATTTGTTGTAGGTTGGTAAAGCGTACCTGCCTTGCTGCCTGCACATTTTCTGTTTGCTGTATCAAAATGCCTTTGGGGTCTTTTAACAATGCACCTTTAAAAAACAACAATGCACAGTATTCCTTAAACACATGTATCAACACAATATTGCTTTTGCCAAACATATAGCAAGGGCTTCCCCATTTAAGCTCTTCGGCCAAATGGCAATCCAGCACAATGTTTCGCAGTTCGTTTATTTCCGCTTGCCAATTGGTGGCTTTGGTAAAATAGAAATCAACTTTTGGGTTCATCATGTGTTTATTGATTGACTGTAACTTTTTTCTTTTACCACTAAGGCACAAAGTACACAAAGAAAAATTGAGGCTTGCACACTTGGTGCCCTTCGTGTCTTTGTGGTAAATAAATTGTTTATTGGTATACCCTGTTTATCTTTCTGTTGGCTGGTCTAAAATGCCAAGACAAAATAATAAAAACAGTTTGCATAACAGGCCCTGCAATGGCTTTTGCTGCATAATCTCCACTCGCCAAATGCGAGGCAAGTGCACCCGTCATCAGGAAAAAGAAACCGGCATAGGCCCATTCTTTCAATAGTTTAAAGTCGGGTGCCAATATTGCTATCACGCCCAATATTTTCCATGTGCCAATAATATACAAGATGTATGGTGGGTAACCTAGTGGAACAACTAGGTCAACCATTGCTGTTGTATGCAATAGCTGTGCAATACCGCTGCCCAGCATGCCAATACATAGTAAAGCAGTTGCAGCCCAATAAATGATGGTGTTTCTCTTTTGCATAGTTGGTTATTTTAATTTGCTTACAGCATCCTGCAAACGGTTATGTGCCATGTTGATGCCTTGTGCAAAAGGCAACTTCAGCATCGCATCCCTTAATGCGGCAGATTTATATATTACATGCATGGTCAGCTTGCTGGTACTGCTGTTCACGGCTTCAAATTGCAGGAACTCTAACTGCACATCAAAAGGGGAATTTTCCATTTCAAACGTGCGTACAATTTTCTGGTCGGGTACAAACGCATGTATGGTGCCATTGGCTTTAAACACCACATTGCCTTTGGCATCGCTTGTTTCAAATTGATAGCTGCCATGTTTTTTGTTTTCCAGTTTCAGCACTTTGGTGCCCATCCATTGTTCTACAATTTCAGGCTCTACGTATGCTTTAAACAATAGTTCCAAGGGCAGATCAAATTCCCTTGTAATGGTTAAACCCTGCTGGCCATCTTCGGCATGTATTTTTGTTTTCAGTTCCACGGTAAATTATTTTTTTTGTTTATAGTTTTTCATGGCGGCTTCCAGTTTGTTGAAGCGATCGTCCCACATTTGGCGGAAGGGTTCAATAAAATCGGCTATGTCTTTCATTTTTTTTGCGTTGATGTGATAGGAAATTTCCCTGCCGTTCTGCTCTTGTTCCAACAATTCACATTCGGTCAATATTTGCAAGTGTTTGGAAACGGTAGGTCTTGCTGTATCAAAGTTGGCAGCTATTGCACCTGCGGTCATGGATTGTGAAGCCACCAGTAACAATATGGCCCTGCGGGTAGGGTCGGCAATGGCCTGGAATACATCCCTTCTTAAATTCATTGTGTAGTTATTTGACTACAAATTTATGTGTAGCTATTTAGCTACGCAAATTTTTCTGAAAGTTTTGTGTAAAGTGTTGATGGCTAGTAAAATTTTCTTTTTGATTTCTTGTGACAGAAATGTTTGTGACAAAAAAAACTGTTACAGAGAAAGGTGGCACAGATTGGTGCCGGAAAAACAAGTGGGAATAATCTGTTGCAGAAAATTTTAGTTAAATACGTAAATGAAGAATATTTTGCTTTATGTGCCAATCTTGTTTGAAAAGTTTTTACTTATTATCCTGCAATAAGCACCTTTTTCAATTTAATATGTCCATTCTTGGCAACCTGGAACCGATAGATAAAATTTGATTCGCCTGTTTCGTACGTTGTATCAGATGTTTTATAAGGGGTTCTTGTAGCAAGGTTTAGCTCAACTATTTTGCTTGTGTTATCAAAAGTTACATAAAGTTTATACGTGGTAAGGCTGTCTTTAATTTCGGGACTTTCGCTTTTGCCTTTTTTATATAAGTCATCTGTCTTGATTTTCAAAAGGCAGCTCACTAGTTGTTTTGGGAAGATTTTGGTAAAGTATTTATCGAAATCCCTTTCAGTGAATGGGTTTACTTTTTCAGTTAATTGATCGGTTGCTTTTTCATCATTTGAATATGCTAGATACCAGATCTCGTTTCCTTCATTATTGAATGGAAAGTTGATGAATTCTTTTGCTTTTGTCTTGTCGCTTTTATACAGGGCATCCCTAAACTGTCTAAAATTGTCAATCCAATATGTTGTGTCCTTTTGCTTGAACGGAGCTACTGTTTTTGTAGTATCCGTTTTTGAATTAGGTTGATTTGTTTGAGCAAATACTGTTGGACAATATATCAATGCGATTAAGAAAATTACTTGTCTAAGCATGGTTGTTGATCTGGTTTTAAGTATCTGTATCATAATGAACTGACGTATCTATTGCTATTTTATGCTACAGATTTATATATGGTCGATTTGGGGCTGTAGTATCTGCCATAAAGAAAATGTATTTTTTTCAATCACGTTATTACAAATTCATTCGATAAGATACTGTAGCTAATCCTTATCTAAATTCTGTTTGGACAATGCCGATAGCTATCGGTACAACCTAGCAGCATCAATATCCAGCCACAATAATAACAATACTAAGCACAGGCTGGTTAACTTCGTGGCAAGTTTTCAATACAACAATTGTTTAAAAGGTATGCAGTACAAGTCGCTGGAAGTATGTTTAGTGGATCTGGAAAAGCATGGGCATTTGGTTCGTGTAAAAGAAGAAGTTGACCCATACCTGGAAATGGCGGCCATCCATTTACGTGTGCATGAAGCTGGCGGGCCGGCATTGCTGTTTGAAAACGTGAAGGGCAGCAGGTTCCGTGCAGCATCGAATATTTTTGGTACGGTGGAGCGGAGCCGTTTCATTTTCCGCAAAACCTTTAACCAGGTGCAGCAACTGATACGGTTAAAGAGCGATCCGCTACAGGCCATCAAGCACCCGGTTGACAATTTTGCTACCGGCCTGGCTGCCATGAAAGCATTGCCTTTAAAGAACCCATTGAGCAAACCTGTACTGTACCAACAGGTGCAGGTGAGCGACCTGCCATTGATACACCACTGGCCCATGGATGGCGGTGCATTTGTAACCCTGCCGCAAGTGTATACAGAAGATGTGGATGCTCCTGGCATCATGAAAGCCAACCTGGGTATGTACCGCATACAGTTAACGGGTAACGATTATGAACTGAACAAGGAAATTGGCTTGCATTACCAGTTGCATCGTGGTATTGGTGTGCACCAGACCAAAGCCAATAAAAAAGGACAGCCTTTAAAAATAAGCTGCTTTGTAGGCGGACCGCCCAGCCATACATTGGCTGCCGTAATGCCTTTGCCCGAAGGCATCAGTGAAATGACTTTTGCCGGTGTGTTGGGCGGACGAAGGTTCAGGTACACTTATGAAGATGGTTTTGCCATAAGTACCGATGCCGATTTTGTAATTACGGGCGAAGTGTACCCGAACGCCAACAAACCCGAAGGACCTTTTGGCGATCACTTGGGTTACTATTCTATGCGTCATGATTTTCCGTTGATGAAAGTGCATAAGATATATGCAAAGAAAAATGCGATATGGCCCTTTACCGTTGTGGGCAGGCCACCGCAAGAAGATACCAGCTTTGGCAACCTGATACATGAAATGACGGGCGATGCCATACCGCAGGAAATACCCGGGCTGAAAGAAGTGCATGCGGTGGATGCTGCAGGTGTGCACCCTTTATTGCTGGCTATTGGCAGCGAACGTTACACGCCTTATACACCAACAAAGCAACCTGCTGAAATATTGACCATTGCCAACCATGTTTTGGGTACAGGCCAACTGAGCCTTGCAAAGTTTTTATTTATTACGGCTGATGATAGCAACCAATTGACCACACACAATGTGCAGCAGTATTTTGAATATTTGCTGGAGCGGATTGATTGGAAACGTGACATCCATTTTTACACCAATACCACCATTGATACATTGGATTATAGTGGCACAGGTTTAAACAGTGGAAGCAAAGTGGTGTTTGCTGCTTATGGTGATAAGAAGCGTGGATTATGCAGGGAAGTGCCGCAGGCATTAAAAGAATTGCAAGGCTTTGAAAATGCAAGCTTAGCAATGCCCGGCGTTGTTGCTTTGCAAGCTAAGGCATTTACTACGTATGATGCAGCTAAGCAAGAAATGGAAATGCTGAATGCTCAATGTTCAATGTTCAATGGTCAGCAGTCGTTGATGGATAGTGGCGTTACGATGATTGTTGTTTGCGATGATGCCAGTTTTGTTTCAGCCAATTTGAACAATTATTTATGGGTTACCTATACCCGTTGCAACCCAAGCCATGATATATACGGTATTGACAGTTTTACGGAACACAAGCATTGGGGTTGCAATGGACCGTTGATCATTGATGCAAGAATAAAACCGCACCATGCACCGCCGGTTGAAAAAGATGCTACCGTTGAAAAAAAGATCGATCGCTTATTTGCAAAGGGCAGCAGCCTGGAAGGCATTGCATAAAAAAAGTACAGCCCTTATTGTAGACTGTACTTTCAAAATTTAAAACCCAGAGAATCTTTAATTATTTATTACAAAACTTACAGGCAAGGTAAAACGTGTTTTTACATTTTTACCTTTAATGTTGCCTGGGTTCCATTTAGGCATTTTCTTTACTACACGCATGGCTTCATCTTCTAATCCGTAACCAATTTTATCTGATACCAATGTGGGGGAATATACTTTGCCGGTTTCATCAACAGCAAACTGTAACTGTATCTGTCCTTCCACACCTTCGTCAATGGCTTCTTGTGGGTATTGTATATTGTCTTCCATAAATTTTACCAATGCTTTTTCGCCACCGGGGAAGGAAGGCATTACATCGGCCCTGTTGTAAACACCTTCTTTGTCCATTTCCATTTTACCGGAAGATGCTGTGTTGTTGTTGAAAACAATGGTTGTTCTGCCTTTACCGCCTTTTTTGGCAGGGTTAGGTTTACCCATTGCCACTTTGGTATTGTCTGTTGTTACCGCTTTATTGGTATCGGCAACAGGTGGCGTGGCTACATTGCTGTTATTGGCTGATGTTGAAGAGGTATCTGTTGTTACTGATGGCGGTGTGGATTCTGTTTTGTCAGATGGGTTCTTGCAACTTACGATAAACAGTAGCACCATACATGCAGCTATGGTTGCTTTTGCATTGTTGCTTAATGTTTTGATGTATAACATAACAATGGTTTTAGTGATATAAGCCATAAGCCAAGTATTATGCCATGAGGAAATTGCAGTATAAATGCTATTTGAAAGGGAGCAATTGGGTAAAATAATACGCAAAAAACTTTGGCTAAGAGGGTAAAGAGTAAAGGAGAAAAAGAAAAGGGTTGCCTCTTTTTCTCTTCTGGCTCTTATTGCAAAAAAAGGCTAGGAGCGTAAGAGTAAAAGAGTAATAGGGTGAGGTATCCTTTTTCTCTTATAGCTCTTAGCGATCAATGATCTAAATACTAAGCGAAAGTTTTTACGACCCAAACACAAAGGCACTAAGTTTACAGCTACTGCTTTTATACAACCAATAGTTGGGGTAATCACACTATTAATAATGAAAACAACCCCATAATCTTATATAACCTTTATGTTTGTAAACATCCACAACTTTTCATTATGTCATTTTCAGCACTGGGTTTAACGGCTACTTTAATAAAAGCATTGGCAGAACAGGGTTACACAGAAGCTTATCCCATTCAGCAGCAGGCCATACCTGCCATATTGAAAGGCAAAGACGTATTGGGCATTGCACAAACAGGTTCTGGTAAAACCGCCAGTTTTGTATTGCCTATACTGCAGCAGTTTCAACGCAAACCATTGGCACCAAACAGGGTGATCAAAGCATTGGTACTTGTACCCACAAGGGAACTTGCCGTGCAGGTAGGTGATGTGTTTAAACTATTTGCCCAAGCAGTACCAAGGCAGGTAAAAACGATGGCTGTATTTGGTGGCGTATCCATCAACACCCAAATGATGAACCTGCAAGGTGTGGAAATACTGGTGGCTACACCGGGGCGTTTACTGGACCTGGTAGATGCCAATGCCATGAGCCTTGCACAAATTGATATACTGGTGCTGGATGAAGCCGATAAAATGCTGAACATGGGCTTTAAAGCCGAAATGGCCAACGTGTTTAAACTGCTTCCTGAAAAAAGACAGAACCTGTTGTTTTCTGCTACACTAGGCAAAGAAATAAATACCATCACAGAAATGCTGTTGCACGACCCTGTAAAGATCAAGGTTGAAGAAGAGCAACAGAACCTTGATTTAATAACCCAGACCTGTTACCATGTTACCGAAGACAGGAAGGGGCCATTGCTGCGTTACCTGATCAAAGAAAACAATATACAACAGGTACTGGTATTTACTTCGTCCATTCACCGGGCAGATGGGGTGGTGGAGAAGCTGAAGAAACATGGTATTGCTGCTGCCGCTATGCACAGCAAAAAAAGCCAAGGAGCCAGAACAGATGCATTGGCCAATTTTAAATCGGGCAAGCTGAATGTGTTGGTGGCAACGGATCTTGCATCACGTGGTATTGACATACAGTTCCTGCCTTATGTGATCAACTATGAACTGCCACGTTCGCCAAAGGATTATATACACCGTATTGGCAGAACAGGCCGTGCAAGCAATGCTGGCTCTGCCTTCTCTCTCGTTGCCGAAGAAGAACAGCACCATTTTTCTGTTATTGAAAAAAAGATGGGCAAGAAAGTAGCGGTTGTAGAAACAGGTGACCTTGACTTGAAAGGCTATTAGTTAATCATCTTTTAGCCTGACCATGCATTGCACATCTTTGTTGTTCAGGTACCATTCAATACAGTAGCCATTGGGATCAAGGTTGGGCTGTTGCAGCAATTGCTGAAACGTGCTGGCAATGCTGCCAATATTTTGCATGTAGTTATGAATTGTAATACCAACATAATTGCCTTTGGGCAGTATCAATGCATTGCAATGCAGCTTTTCGGCTTCGCCTTCGTATTGCTCTTCTACTGCGGCCCTGTACACAATTGCCCCGTTGTTTTCTGGTCTGGATATACCAAAATATTTTCGTCCCGTTCCAAACGGAACCAATGAATGCACCTGTTGCAGTGCATCCATTATTCCATCGGGAAAGCTGCTGGCCGTAATGTACAGTACCCTAATGTCTTGTGCCAGATGTATTGTTTGCATCGTATAACTGGTTGTTGTTTACATCTTGCTCATGTCCATATAAAGCACATTCCAACGGTGACCATCAAGATCGGCAAAAACGCAACCATACATAAAGCCATTCATTGTAGTGGGTTTGTGATTGCTGGTACCGCCTGCTGCCACTGCTTTCTGGGCCATTTCATCCACTTCTTCCTTGCTTTGTGCATCAATGGAAAGCAGCACTTCGGTTGACTGTTGAGTGTTGGTAATTTCATTGTTGGTAAAGCCTTTAAACATAGGTTCTTCAAACAACATGCACACTACATTTTTCTCGCCCAGCAACAGACAGGCCGAGTTGGGGCCACCGCCTTGCTGTTCGTTGAATTGAAACCCAAGTTTGCTAAAGAATGCTTTTGATTTTGTGATGTCTTTTACTGGTAAGTTCAGCCAAAATTGTTTTGCCATGATTGTATGTTTTAGTGATGGATACTATTTGTTGTTTATATAATTCCTTTAGCCAATAATGCGTCTAAGCTGTTGTGGGAGTCTACTACGCCATGTTCCATGCCCGACATGACCATGCCATCGCGGTCTTCAACAGATTTGAATATGGATTGTACAGTGACTTTTGTCCTGTTGTTTTCCAATGCTTCAAACAATGCTATCTCCAATGATACATGGCCCCTTTCTGGCAACCCTTCAAACTCGAATGTTCGTATAACCCTTTCCGGTGCAGTCACTTCGTGAATGGCTCCATTGAATGCATATTTGTTGCCTTTTGTGTCGCAATGTAGGAAGCGGTATGAGCCGCCAGACCTATTGTCAAGTTTTTCAATTTCCATGGTCATATCACATGGCCCCAACCATTGTACCAATAGTTCCGGATCGTTGAATGCCTTGAACACAAGTTCCCTGGGTGCCTCAAATTCACGGATGATGAAGAGCTCCTGTTTGCCTTTGTCGGCAATGATGGTAGTTTTGTTTTTACTCATTTTGTCTTGTTTTTTGATTGCATTTTCGTTAATAGGTTGTCTAGTTTATCGAAACGGTTGTCCCATATTTTTCTGAAACCGGTCAGCCAGTCCGAAACCTCGTCCAGCTTAGCGGCCTGTATATAGCAGTAGCGTTCCCTACCTTGCTGGGTTATAGTAATGAGCCCGCATTCGGTAAGTATCCTTATATGCTTCGATATTGCCTGGCGGCTTACGTTAAAACTGTCTGCAACACCATTGGGCGTAAGTGATTGTTTGGCAACCAGGTTTATGATTTCCCTTCTTGTTGGGTCGGCTATCGCTTGAAATACATCTCTTCTCATTGTTTGTCATTTTGTGCAACCGTTCAGTTGCAAATATATACGCAACCATTTGGTTTCGCAAAATATTTTTTGGAATTATTTTTTCCGTGAAATAATAGGCAGGTGTTTGCGACAGTTTTTGTCACAACAAAAATTATAACAAAAAGGATGGAATAGGGCAAGTAACTAGATGCGGGATTGCAGTTGCGTACTTCTGCTTTTTAAGAAAAGCCTGGTGATTTTTTGTAAGAGGAGTGGGGTTGCTCTGTGTTATGTATGGGTTGTTTGCTTGACTGTAATTGGGTGGGGGCAAAACCAAACTATTTCTTGAATGCATTGGAGAAACAGTTTGGTTTTCTAAACCTACTTCGTAGCATACATCAATGAGCTTTTTGTGGTTTTCCAAAAAATGGTAGTGTGCTTGCTCGAGTCATTTTTGTGGCGTGGTGTTGAAACGAAAATGGTAACAAGACGGCTCATTGCCCAATCTTCTTTGCTAAATATTCGGTGTCGTTTCTTAGCAATGCTTTCAGGCAATCCATTACGTCGTTTTTTGTCTGGCCTTTACTATCGGTCAAGTAGTTTTCGTTTAGCCTTTCCATGAGCCCAAAGAATAGCTTTACTTTTTTGGGCCGTTTATAAAAGATGTAAAATTCATAGTTGCCGGGCTTGCCAACTGCGGAGATGGCAAGCCCGGTCCTGTTTTCTATGTTTTCAATTTCGAGCGAAGGCGAATAATGGATCTCTTCTTCCTTTGCATTTTCCATCTTTTGCAAATAGCCATCCCAATCCATTTTTTCAAAATGCTCAACGATACTGTCTTGAGCCATATACCCAAGTTCTATTATATCCGGTTGTAACGGATCGCAAAACGTTGCCCTGAATTTCATGGTGCCAGTATCTAAGTATTGCTTATTTGTATGCGATGAATTTCTGTTCGGCCTTTACTATTTTTTCAAAGAAACTTTTGAAAGCCGCATAGTCTTGTGGCTGAATGTTCTTCCTGTCGCTATAGAAGCTCCGTACAATGGTGAGTTTGTCCTGTGTTGCATTGAGCGTGTATTGCAGGCTGAACTTTAAATTACCGTTTACCAACGCCTCATTTTTAGGAAGCTCCACAAATTTCTTGCCCGCAGGTGCTGAAATGTTGATCGTGGTTTCGTAAGCATCTGCATCTTCGTATGACCAGTAGCTGATGGGGTATTTCCTTGTTTCGGCAGAGAAGTTTTCCAGGGAAGCCACTATGTCGGGATAAGTGATCCTGAATGTATTCAAGGAACCGATTTCGGAAACCTCATCCTTTACTTTATATGTGTAGTTATAACTCACCGAATCGTAGAGTTTGTCGAGATTGGTGAATGAAAGTGTATTCAGCTTTACATTGTTTTTGTAATGTCCTGCTATGGATTGCTCCATTTCCTTCATCTGTTTTTCTGTGTCGAGATTTGCAAACTGGTTCCTGACGCTGGAAGACAGATGGCCGTATTTTGTTGCTTTTACGGTAATCTCCAAGTCGTTGTTGATTGGCTTGATAGTGATTGTCTTTCTTGAAATATCTTTTGTCCTGTTAAGTGTTGTCAGGAATTGTATGTCTGCTTTTTCAAGTGTGCCCTTTACAGGAATCTCCAGTATAATGGCTCCGTTGAGGTTGTTGGGAAGACTTGCAAATGGTAAGTAGTTGTCTGTTAGTTCTATATAGTATTCCTTGCCGTCCAGCATCGCTTTGGCAATACAATGGTTGAATTCTGTTGATGGCAGTATCAGGTCTTTCTGCCCGTTATCGCGGGTATCTACCAGTACGAGATTGGCTTTTATGTTAGCCAATTTGCAGAGCGTTACAAAAAGACTGGACAGGTCCTTACAGTCGCCAAGTCTTGTAATCAATGTTTTTGATGGCCTTTGTGGCGTAAAGGCACTTTGCCTAAAAGAAACGGAACTGTATTGTATGTTTTCTTCTATGTATTGATAAATGGTTTTTGCCCGTTCAAATTCTTTGGCTGTTTTGGAGGCGGCAGTAGGGAAGAGCTTGTTGTATAGATCGTTTATCTCGAAGTCTTCTTCCGATTTGTTGTTGGTGATGTCGCTGTACCAGTTTGCAATGTCTTGCCAGCCGTTGAGCGTGGTAATGTGCAGTATCGGGCTCACATCTACCAGTAGGGGCATCAACGGCTCGTCTTTCTGCACATCCTGTTTGTTCATTGACCAACTGTATTGTTTAAAGTTTTCGATATCGCTGATGGTTGGCTGTAGCGTTGAATTGTTTACGAGGTAGTTTATTTTTTGCGTTGACGGTACCAGCAGGTTGTATTGCACATTTGCGGCATATATATGGGAGCCAAAGTAGAACTTGTCCCAGAATTCCTTTCCGAAACGGCCGTACACATAATTGCGTAGACGGTAGCGGAAAACAAGCACATCGCCTACTTCGAGGTTGGTGAACACGATCCTGTTGCCATTGCGTTCCCCTTCAATTTTGGTGATGCCTTTTTTAAGCACTTCCGATTTTTCAATGAGTAGCGACTGACCACTGCTGTAGCTGATACTTGATTCTTTGTACCTATCCACACCTTTCTGGTTGGTAATCCTTACTACCAATGTCAGGTATTCTTCAGTGGCTCCACCTGGATAAAAGATTGCATCATTTTGGTCGAGGATGAAATAGTAGCCATTGTCGGTGCTTTTGGCATCTTCTATTTTATCTTCTTTTATCAGCTTGGTTACATCGGCTTCTGGCAGCAGTTTATATAGTTCCGATTTGCCATTGAGCCTTCTTATTTTATTGATGACGTCGTATTGGTTGGGGTCGTAGCTGAGCGATTTTTCGTAGGCGGTAATGGCAGTTGGGGTATTCTTTTTCTCACTTTTTATATCGCCCATCTTTTCCCATAGGGTTTCGTTGTATGGTGCCAGTGCAATGGATTTTTGCAGGTAGTCTTCTGCTTTGTCGTATTCCTTGCTTTGAAAGTAATAGTCGCACATGTTGTAATAGCCATTGGGGTCGTAGGGGAAATTCTTGAGCAGGGTCTGCTTTATTTCAAGCCCTTTTTTCGATTCGCCGGATTCGATGAGCAGGTTGGCGTATGTTATATAGGTGTCGTAGTTGTAGTTGTCTTTCATGAAGCTCTCATATATCTTCATGGCAGCTTTCTTGTCTTTGTACACTTCTTTCTTAATGGCATACATCATGTCTACCAGCTTGGGGTTGTCCGGAAAGCTTTTGTATAATCTTTCTGCTTCTTTTATCAGTTCGTCGTATTTCTTTTCGTGTGCCAGTATGCTTATTTTGTATGCGGCCACTGTTTCGTCTTCGCCATGTATCCTGCTGCGTTTTTCAAGCTCTACGGCAAGGTCTTCGTACTTTTCGTTGTTCAGCAGTTCCTTCATGTGTATGTCCATGGCCAGCAGGCTTTCTGGGTCGTTGGCCTTTATTTTTTCTACTTCTTCCAGCAGGGCAGTACGATTGTCTTCCTTTAACAGTATCTCCACAATTTTCATCCGTACCAATGAGTTGGAAGGTGATTTCTTTAATGCTGCATCCACAATGTTCCTGGCTTCGAGCAGTTTTTTGTGGCGTAGGTAAACATCAATCAGTAAGAGGTAGTTTACCAGGTTGTCGGGCTGCTCTTTTACTTTCTGTTCAAAATAGTATTCGGCAAAATGGGGCAGCAAAGCTGCTTTGGTATTGTTATGTGCTTTGCTGTAAGTATTGTATTGGGCAGAACCGGTAGCAATATCCGTATAAGGTGCCATTGCCTCGTTGGTGAGCCTGATGGTAAAGTTGGGGTAGGTGGCATCTGTGTAGCCAAGCTGTACCAATATGCGGTTGGTGCCTTTGTGCAGTTTGCATTTAGCGGTGTAGGCATCCAGTTCGGTTACCCTTTCTTTTGATTCGGCCATGATGAGCTCGTCGTTTACCCATACTTTAATGGAGCCGCTTACGCCAACATTGAAAAACACTTCACGGTCGTCTGGCACATCAATGAAATTTTGGGCATATACTACTGCGGTCCTTTTGTTGAACTGATAGGATACGGGTATCCATCCGTCTGCTATTTCCGATGCAGGTGTAAACCAGGCAATATCTGCATTGTTGCTTGATTTGAATGTTGCGGTTGGTTCGGGATGCTCCAGCGGACCATAGTTTTTGTAGAAGCCACTCTCTGAAAGGTTTTCGAAGGGGCCTACAAACTGCCAGCTTTTAAGGCTTCCTATTTTTACGTATTCCTTGGCGGCCTTATCGAATGCATTGGAGTAAACATAGTGAAAGCCTTTTTGGTAATGGGCCGCTGCAGTTAGGGTGCCTGGGGCTTTGCCATCTGCCAATACCTTGTCCAGCAGGCTTATCTGGTGTTCGTATTTCTTTTTGCCATAGGAACCAATGGTTGCATCATTGAACCAGAGGGCATATAGGTAGGGATAAGGATTGGCGGTTTTGCTGTAGAAACGGTCGCCGAAATCGTTGATCTTTTCGTTTTTGCCGTTGTAGGTTTTTAGGTACACGGAAGTGATGTATGCATCGGCAAAGTCTTTGTCCGTATTGTCTATTTGCGACAGCAATGTTGCGGCTTCGTCCCGCTTGTTATTGTCCAGGGCTTCCCATGCTTTTTGGTAAGTGCTTTTTTGGGAATAGATCAGTGTACAGCAAAACAGGGATAGGGATGTGATTAGGGTCTTCATCATACAATTTTCAGTTAGTTGGGTTTGGCCGTATGCCTATAAGGTTGCTAAATGGGCGTAACGGGTTTTGGTCAGCCGAATATAGCACTTCCCGATATTGTGGTAAATTTTTTTTATGTGTTGGGTGGGTACAATTGCATTTTATTCATGTGCCCATAACTGCATGCAGGTTATAGCCATCCCTGAAAGGCATGTGGCTATTCGGTTACAGGCATGTGATGCAAACCGGGTATGGCTGCATCACATGCGGTAGTGTCTATATGAAGTTTCTGTTATTTTTTCTTCTTTGCTTTTTTGGGCTTGTCCAATGTTTTGGCGGTGCTTGATGTGCCGCCGGTGAGTACCCATTCAAAGTCCAGCTGGCGTTTGTCGAGGTTGGCCGCCACTACTTTTATTTTTACTTTGTCACCGATCCTGAACATGCGTCCGCTGCGTCTGCCTACAAGGCTGTAGTCGCTTTCAATGTGGCGGAAATCATCGAAATCGCTAAGGCTTGCAATGCTTACCAGCCCTTCGCATTTATGTTCAATGGTCTCGGCCCAGAAGCCGAAGGTGGATACGCCACTGATGACTGCTTCGAATATTTCGCCCAGGTGGCCTTTCAGGAACTCTACTTGTTTGTACTTATTGCCTGCACGTTCGCATTCCATGGCGGCACGTTCCCGTTCGCTGCAGTGCTTGCATTTTTCTTCCATCTTCTTGTCCAGTATCACTTTGTTTTGCAGCACGCTTTGCAGTACCCGGTGTACCAGTACATCGGGGTAGCGGCGTATGGGCGAGGTGAAGTGGCAGTAGTGTTCGAATGCGAGACCATAGTGGCCAATATCCTTTGTAGTATAAACAGCCTTGGCCATGGTACGTATGCCCAATTGTTCCAGCACTTGCTGTTCGGGCTTTCCGTTGGCATCCGTCAATAATTGGTTGAAGCTTTCCGCTATTTTCTTGGGAGAAGATGTATCGAACTTGTGCCCGTATTTTTTTGCGAACTCGATAAAAGGCTGCAATTTTTCTTCATCGGGCTGGTCGTGCACACGGTAAGGAAAAGGTATTTCCTTGCCATCGACTTTTGTTTTGAAAATGGTTTCAGCAACGGTCCTGTTGGCCAATAGCATAAACTCTTCAATAAGCTTGTTGGCTTCTTTGCTTTCTTTTACCATGATGCCGATAGGTGCCCCTTTCTCGTCCAGTTTAAAACGCACTTCCTGCGAGGAGAAGTTAATGGCCCCTTTGTCAAAACGTTTCTTGCGTAGTATTTCCGCAAGACTGTTTAGCAGCAGTATCTCTTCAAGGTATTTACCTTCTTTGGTTTCAATAATCTGCTGCACGTCTTCATAGGCAAAGCGGTGATCGGAGTGTATCACTGTTTTGCCCAACCAAAAATCTTTTACAGCCCCTTTGGTGCTTATTTGAAAGATAGCAGAGAAGGTACATTTGTCTTCATGTGGGCGAAGCGAACAGAGTTCGTTGGAAATTTTTTCGGGCAGCATGGGGTTTACCCTGTCTGGTAGATACACAGATGTGGCACGTTTGTATGCCTCTTCATCCAGCTTGCTGTCGGGTGTAACAAAATGGCTTACATCGGCAATATGTACACCTATTTCATAAAGGTCGTCGTTTATTTTTTTGATGGAGAGTGCATCATCAAAATCTTTTGCATCAATCGGGTCAATGGTAAAGGTTAGTATGTCGCGGCAGTCCCTTCGTTTTGCAATTTCATCTGCACTGATCCTGTCGGATAAACGCAATGCTTCTTCCATCACTTCATCAGGAAACGAAAGGCCAAAGCCTGCTTCGGCCAAAAGGCCTTTCATGGCTGCATCGTTTTCGTCTTCGGGTTTCATGATGTTCATTACTTCGCCTACAGGCTTGCGGTTGCTTTTTTCCCATTGCACCATTTTCACAATTACACGGTCCTTGTTCTTGGCTCCGTTCAGTTTGTCCAATGGAATAAAGATGTCGGGCATCTCCCTGTCAGTTGCGGGAATAAAGAATGCCACGTTGTTGGCTATCTGTATATGGCCTAGGAATTCTGTTTGCTTGCGGCTTACCACTTCGGTAATCTTGCCTTCTTTTTTGCCGGTGTTCAGGTTTTCCTTTACCACTTTTACACGTACGGTGTCGCCGTGCAGTGCATTGCCAAAGTCGTGTGAACGTACCAGCACATCGCCGCTGCCATCTGCCACTACTACATAACCTATACCGCTGCGTGTTACTTCCAGCATACCTTTTACGAGGCCTTGCGTTATTGCTGCTTTATGTGTATGCTTTGTTGTTTTTCTGCCTCTGCTTTTGCTCATGTGTTTGTTGTGTTTTGCGAAAAGTTGCGTATGTAGGATATGACAAGTGCGTTGAACTGTTCACCTTCGTCAAACAGGAAGGCGTGTTTTATGGGTAGCACATATAGTGGCAGTGTTGCCAGTTCGTCGGTAAACTTTGTTAGCCTTACCGCATCTTTTTCTGTTGTGATGATTATTTTTTGTTTTGCATGTATGGATGCAAAACGTTCCTTTATTTCATTAAGGTCGTCTATGGAAAAAATATGGTGGTCGCCATAATCCTTTTGGTAGTAGGTATGTGCGTGTTCCACCAGGTATTCTTTTAGGGGTTTTGGGTTGGCGATGCCGCAAACCAGTAGCACTTCGTCGTTGGGTGTAAGTATCCATTCGTCTTGCGGATTGGATATATGGTAGGGCGTACCGTATTCTATGGTAGTGAAGAATATTTTTTGCGTAGGCAGTGGGTGCAGGCTACGCATGGCTTTGTATTTTTTTTCCTGGGTCAGGTTCCTGGGGCATTTGGTAACAATGATTACATCGGCCCGCCTGGCCGATTTCCATTCGTCCCTTAAATCGCCGGTAGGCAAAAAGAAATCGTGGGTGTACAGGTTACTGTATTCGGTTAGCACAATGTTGAAACCTGCTTTTACGATGCGGTGCTGGAAGGCATCGTCGAGAATGATGGCCTGGAGGTCGGGACGGTCGTGCAGCATTTGCGGAATGGCCACGATCCTTTCTTCGCCAACAGCCACGGCCACATCGGGAAATTTGATATGGAACTGCATGGGTTCGTCGCCAATTTCCAAGGCAGTTGTATTGGCGTTTGCCAAAGAGTAGCCTTTTGTTTTCCTTTTGTAGCCACGGCTTAATGTGCCAATGTTGAAGTGGGGCTTCAATATGTGTACAAGGTATTCTACCATGGGCGATTTGCCCGTACCGCCTACGGCAATATTGCCAACACAGATTAACGGGAAATTGAAAGTGGCACTTTTAAGGTACTGCTTGTCGTATAACCAGTTCCTGATGATGATAACAAAACCGTATATAACAGCAAAGGGCAGCAGCAATACACGGAATGATTTAAGGAAGATGGTATTAAAGTTCATAAATGTTATCGGGCGTAATACAATAGTTTAAAGGTACATCAAATTCGTTGGCATCTTCAATTTTATCAACCGGTGCAAAATAATTGTAGCCAATGGAAATAATGTCTTGCCTGCATTGTGCCAGGTATTTGTCGTAGAAGCCTTTACCATAGCCAACCCTGTAGCCTTGCTTGTCGCAGATGAGCAGGGGTACGAATACGAGGTCAATTTCATCGGCTGGCAGCAAGATGCCTTCTTTTGGTTGCGTTATGCCATATTGGCCTGTCGTATAAACCGTGTCTTCATGTATCAGCATGGCCTGCATGGTGTTTGTTGCAAAATCGGCAACTGGGTATGCAATCCTTAAACCGGGAATGGTGTGGCGTAGGTACGATGTGAAGAGTTGGGTATTTGGCTCGTTCATGTTGGCCATTGGCCAGTAGGTGAGCAGGGTGGTTACGTCTTCATCAAAATACAGTTGCTGCAACTGCAACAGCATTAAGTCATCCAGCTTCAATTTGTCTTTTGAAGAAAGGGCTATCCGCTTTTCTTTATAGATGGTCCTGAGTTCCTTTTTTGTCATATTAGTTGCTGCAAAGATAGCCGGATACGGTTAGCTTGTTCCTGCACGAAAGCTTTGTTGATATTTTCTGTAAAAGGGATGGAGGCTATTTTAGGGTAGCCTGTCCATTGTACGATTTCGTCTTCATAGTCCAGGTACTGGTCGTTGAATATCCAGCCAACCACATCGAGCCTGAACTGTTTGCACAAGGCTGCTGTTAGCAAAGAGTGGTTGATGCTGCCCAGGTAGTTCCTGCTTACCAGTATGATCCTTGCATTGAGCTGCTTGATTAAATCGGCAACAAACTGGGTGTCGTTTAAGGGAACCAACATGCCACCTGCACCTTCTATAATAAGTGGACTGTTTGAAATAGGGTGTTGGTCAATAATATGGTTGAGGTTAATGGTAATGCCTTCCTGCTTTGCGGCAATATGGGGCGATGCAGCAAGCTTAAGTTTGTAAACTTCGGGATGGATAATTGTTTGTTCGTTACTTAAAATGGAGGCCACATGTAATGCATCTGTTCCATCGTCAAAGCCAGCCTGTACAGGTTTCCAGTAATCGGCCTGCAAAGCTTCAGTAACAATTGCGGCTACCAAGGTTTTACCAACACCGGTACCAATGCCCGTAATGAAAATGGGAGATGATTGATGGTTCATGGTTGTAATTATTGGGGCAACTGTGTTTCATCAATTGCAAACAAAAAAGCTGAACAGTGTGGTGCCGTAGTTGCGTACAAAACTGAAGCCTTCAAACTTTTCGTAGTTGTTGCGTGGGGTATGTTCCAGTACAAACAGGCCGTTGGGTGCAATCAATTTTTTCTGTACAATTATTTTGGGTAGCTCGTCAATAGTGCCCAGTGCATAGGGTGGCCCCGCAAAAATGAAATCGTAACTGCCGCTGCATGTTTTTAGGAAGTTGAACACTTCCATCTTTAGCACTTTGCAGTTTTCAATGCCCAGCATGTCCACATTTTTTTTAATGAAGCCGTGCATGGTATTGTCCATTTCCACAATAGTCAAATCGGCGGCCCCACGTGATGCCAGTTCGTAGCTGATGCTGCCCGTGCCACCAAAGAGGTCCAATGTGGTGATGCCGTCAAAAGAGATCCTGTTCTGTAGAATATTGAAAAGGCCGCTTTTGGCAATATCCGTAGTGGGCCTGGTATGTGGCATATTGGCCGGCGGGTTTATCCTTCGGCTGCCGAATTTTCCCGATATGATTCTCATGCCTCTAAATTGAAAAAAGGTGCAAAATAATGTAATGGGTAGCTGTTTATTTTTTCGTTGATGTTCTCGTCAACTGCTACTTGGTCCAGGTAAATGTCTGTAAAGTTCTGTTGCAGGTATTGGTAGGCTGCAGACTGTAGGTCTATAAAGCCAGATAACTGCAGGCGGGCATGTTGCAGTTCAAACTGGTTCTGTATGTTCAATAGAATATATAGTACATCTTCGGGTTCTTTATAGTTGAAGCGTTGCACTACTTCTAGCTTGCCATTCCTGGTTACGGTTACAATAAATTTCTTGTTGTAAAACTGCACTTTTATAAGCGGGGCTTTGCTTGTGGCTGTTTCAGCAAACAGGTTGTTGAGCAGGCTGCTGTATATATGGTACGATTTGACGTTGAGGAAATTCTTGCTGATGGTTTCGAACAAGGCATTCTCTATGCGGTAAGCATTGATGATTTCAGGATTGTTCTTTACTTCATCGTGCTGCAGCGTGGTTTTTGGGCGTTCGCCATGTATCAGGTTCAGGAAAAGTTCAGCATTGGTTGCGGTGAACTTGTAGGATGGTATCAATGTGGCTTCTTCCACATTGTAGTATATCTTGGTGGCATCATAGCTTTTGTCAAGCAGGCCCGAGTTGATCCTTAGCTCGTACAGTATCTCGTCCCAGTCATTCTCCGAGTTATCTACCTTGAAAAATTCGAATGCACTTACGGTATTGCTTTTTTCGTTCTTTACCAAACAGGCAATGTGCTCATTGCTTATCTCAATAATCAATGTGTCCTCATTGAATGGGGAATATGAGGGCGTATCATTATAAATACCGATCGTTTTTTGTATCATGAATAGCTGGATTGCTTTGCAATGATAGAAAAAATATCGTTGTGTAGCGAAGCATTGGGCGAAAGCTATGTAATGCTCTACATGAAAAGACAATAAAGTTTGGCAAAATCATTAAGCTAAAAGCATTTAGGCTCAAGCCGCATGGCTTCGTACTTGCAACAGCACTCTTTTCGCTTCTTTGAAAAAATATCGCTTTGCGATTTTTTCAATTCAGATAAATCGGAACCAAACCGAAAAATGTGCCTTATGCAAGTACTGGTGTAAGGTGCGAATATTTGAAGAATTGAAGAATGCTTACAAAAAGTTTACATGCGTTTGCCTGCCAGAAATATCCCTTGCAGTTTGTAACCCTTAGTTTTGCATCCTTATGTCTAACGATGCAGCAAAACTGAATTTACAGGTAGGAATATCCAATAAGGCAATCCTCAAAATTTCCATACCCATTGCTGCTTCCATACTGGTGCCGCAACTGAATTTTGTGACCAATAATATTTTTCTGGGGCATTTTAGCAGGCAGGCCCTTGCAGTTGCAGGTATTACAGGTGTTTATTATTTGATTTTTGCCGTGATTGGCAATGGATTGAACAATGGGTTGCAATCGCTGATAGCACGCCGTGCCGGAGAGAACCGGGTTGATGAAATTGGCAAGCTGTTCTCGCAGGGTGTGCGTATTGCGTTGGCAATGGCGTTGGCAGGCATATTGGTAACCTGGTTTGTGGCACCTGCTATTTTGAAATGGAGCCTGCATGATGAACGCAACGTGCAGATGGCGGTGGACTTTTTGCATGTCCGTATTTTTGGCTTGCCCTTCCTTTTCCTGTACCAGATGCGTAACGCATTATTGGTGGGTACCAACCAGAGCAAGTACCTAATTATTGGTACAGCCACTGAAGCGGCGTGCAATGTGTTTTTTGATTATACGCTGATTTTTGGTAGGCTGGGTTTTCCGGCCCTGGGCTTTAATGGTGCCGCTTATGCATCGGTTGTTTCGGAGGCCATTGGTCTGTTGGTGATTTTTGTGGTGATACGCAAAAAAGGCATCAGCAAACAGTTTGGCCTGTTTAAGCATTGGGGCTATGATGCTGCCAATACCAAACTGATATTGGTACAGTCGCTGCCATTGATTGGGCAGTTTGTATTGAGCATTACGGCATGGGAGTTTTTTTATGTGCTGATTGAGCATCACGGTACACTTGACCTTGCCGTATCCAACGCCATGCGTAACATATTTGGTGTGTTTGGCTGCTTTACCTGGGCCTTTGCATCAACAACCAATGCCATGGTGAGCAATATAATAGGGCAGGGATTGCAACATAGGGTGATAGAACTTATTTATAAGATCATTAAAATAAATTTTGGTTTTGCTGCATTGGTGTGCGTGTTGCTGAATGTGTTTCCGCACCTGTTCCTTTCGGTGTATGGGCAGGGCGAAGAATTTATACAGGCCGCTATGCCTGTGTTGCGTGTTGTTTCAACAGCATTACTGCTTATGTCCATTGCGGTTGTGTGGTTGAATGCATTGACTGGTTCGGGCAACACCAAAATAAGCCTGCTTTCGGAAATGGTGGCCATTTTGTTGTACTGCACTTATGTATATATTGTATTGGAGCAATTGAAACTGCCGATTATTTATGGCTGGGCAAGTGAGTGGCTGTATTGGCTTTCGTTGTTTGTGCCTTCTTTCTGGTACATGAAATCCGGACGATGGAAGCATAAGAAATTGTAAAATTTTAACAAGTAACTTAGCAGTTATAGGAAGCTGAAGCAGATATTCGCGTATCAGTGTTTGGTATAAGAAAATATTTCATCCTGAAGTACACATCTAAAATAACTGCATGAAAAAAAATATGCTCCTGCTGCTCCTTTTTGTTTCGTCTGTAGCATTAGGGCAAACAGTTGTCCTTTCTGGAAAAATAGTTGACACAAACAAGCAGCCGGTCAATTTTGGCGATGCTTTTCTGCTGTCAACAAAAGACTCGTCCCTTATAAAATATGCTCCTGTAAAAGCAGATGGCTTTGTATTCGATGCTGTACAAAAAGGCAGTTACTTGTTAAGAATTTCCTGCTTGGGGTTTGAAGAAAGAATAGAGCCCCTTGTTCTTTCAGAAGATAAGAACTTGGTTATTCCTTTGAATGCGGCTACTGCCACACTAAAAGAAGTTAGCGTAAAATCGTCCAGAAAAACATTTACCAACACCCATGGCAATACAAAAGTGAGTATTGAAAATTCACCTTTTGCATCTATCCCCAACCCGGTTGAATTGCTGTCGAAGCTGCCTGCCATACAGGTATCCCCAACTGGTGAATCCGTAAGCATTATCGGCAAAGGAGAGCCATTGATTTATATAGAAAACCAACGTGTTTCCATTGCCGATTTGAATGCCTTGTCCGTAAACGACATCAAGACAATTGAAATCATCAACAACCCATCTGCAAAATATGAAGCTGCAGGCAGGGCGGTAATATTGATTACACGCAAGGCCAATAAACGGGAAGGGTTGAAAGTTGATTTGTCGGAAACGGCTTCGGTAAGAAAATACTTGACCAACCGTGTAGCTGTTGATGTGAACATGAAAAAAAAGAAACTGGAAGTGAAAACCAATTTGCAATACAACCAAATCAAGAACTGGGAAGGCAATGCGTATGATTTCCGCATCAATAGCCAAAATGTGCAATCGGGCTACGATGTAACGGCAGTAACCACCAGGCCTCAATTCATTGTTGGTACCGGGGCCTATTACCAAATGGATGATGATAACAACATTTCCATCAACACAACTATACGGTCGCAAACAGAAACATTTCCCATCAATACAAATTCGGTTTTAAAAAACAATAGTGTTGATGACCATGTACTAACCAACAGTTTCAATAAAGGGAATAGGCTGTTTACAACCACCAACCTGAACTATAACCGCAACTTTAAAAAATTGGAAGCCCAGTTATTTGTGGGTGCCCAATATTCAACACTTGACCAAACAGTGCAAAGCAATATTTTCGACAACCACAACAATACGCAGTTCAACCTTTCGCAAGAGCGTAACCAAAAAAACAAAGTGGGTGTCTTTACGGCTAGGGCAGATGTTGAAAAAACGTTCAAGAACAAGATGAAACTGGAAACCGGTGTCAACTTTTCAGCACCAACATCTACTTCTTTGGCGGATATTGAAAAATATAACCCCGTAAGCAGTACCCATTCAAACTATCAATACAATGAAAAAGATTATGCAGCTTACACACAGTTGTCTGGCAGCATCAAAAAAGTTGACTACGCTGTAGGTATTAGGCTTGAAACCACTGATGTTAAAGGGAAATTCAAGGATAGTGTTTCCTTGTTAGTTAACAGCAACAATACACAGTTCTTTCCCAAAATAAATATCGATATTCCTATTGATAGCTTGCTTACGCTTAACCTCAACTATGCAAAAACAATTGAACGGCCCAATTTCTCCAGCATTACTGAAGTGACAACTTATATCAACCCTTATTTTGAATGGAGCAATAACACGCATATCGTACCTTCTATCAACAATGAAATTTCCGCTACGCTTCAACACAAAGAAAAATCGTTGCGTGTAACCTATTACAAACGCAACAATCCGGTGTATGCCAATTTCAATTACAACCCATCTGCTGTATTACTGACAAGGGTCGATAAAAACTATCAATCGGAATCGGGCGTAGATGTAAATATTTCCTTTCCGGTAAAATATAAGTTATGGGTTTCCAACAATACCATAACCGGTGGAATAAGCAAGGTGCAAGACCCATTTGCCGAGGAACAGAATGCCACGCCTTACCTGTATGCATACTCCTTTAACCAGTTCAACCTGTCCAAGAATTTAATATTTGCCATAACTGCGTGGGGCTTGACAAAAAGGAGCGAAGGTGCTTTTGAAAGGAATGGTCAATTTGCAGTGGATACAAGTATCAGCAAGAAATTCTATGATAAAATAAACTGCACTTTTAGCTTCAACAATATCTTCAATTCATTGTCGTACAAAGAAGCGTTCACTATAAATGATGTAAAAGCCAACGGTGTTTATTACGATACCAGTAGCGTTTCATTGGCCATCAAGTATTCATTCGGAAAAATTAAAAACCCCAGTTTCAAGAATAAGCAGGTTGATGAAAATTCGGGTAGGATGAATTGATAAGGATGTTTTTTAAGAGGCAGCCTCTATTCACTATATTCATAATTCATTTAATTAAAAAGATATGAACGAAGAAATTTTTTGGGAAATTATTGAATTGTCTTGGAAGGACTCATCACATTTGAATAGCTTAAGAAGTAAAGCCCTTCAAACAAATGATGGCGAGGTATTGAGTGAATTAAGTGTGGAATTAGAAGATGAAATTTTAGCAAATTACAGTGCACGGCTTCTTAAATTGGACAAAGAAGATTTTACTGCATTCATTCATATTTTAGAAGAAAGATTATATCATATTGACAGGGAAAAAATACAGGAATATACTGATGGATCAGATGATGGATTTCTTTATGCAAGATGCTTTATTATGGCAATGGGTAAGGATTATTATAACATGGTTGACAAGGATCCTTCAAAAGCAACAATGGATTTGGAAGCGGAAATTTTTGGTTTTTCTGCATATGGCTTATTTGAAGAAAAATTTGGAGAAGAATTTGAACGCTATTCAGTTCATAGTATCGAATCTTGTTCAAATCAAGATGGTTGGAGCAGTTAGTTTCCAAAACTATCAGGACTAGGAATGATACTTTTCATCTTCTCAAAAAACCATTTTTCTATTTTACAATCAACCCTTACATTTGCACCCGGCAGGTCTTATACGGCCAGCTCCTGCTGAACCTCCCCAGGGTAGGAATACAGCAAGGATAGGCGGTTGAGCGGTGCGATGTGAGTAGCCTGCCGATTTTTAAAACATTTGAAATGCAACAACTGGAAATCTGTATCTGAGTTTCAATTGTTGCATTTTGTATTAATATTGCTGTCAGCCTGTCCCGATCAGGATTCCAGAAGGCAGTCCGGTTGCTACAGGTTCAAATGACGGTACACTTTATTCATCACTTCATTAAACTTTTCCAATGAAATTTTTTATCGACACAGCCAATCTTGCTCAAATTAAAGAAGCAAACGATTTGGGTATCTTAGATGGCGTTACAACAAACCCATCGTTAATGGCCAAAGAAGGCATTAAAGGCGAAGAAGCAATCAACAACCATTACAAAACAATTTGCGAACTGGTTGATGGCGATATCAGTGCCGAAGTATTGGGCGTAACGTATGAAGGCATTATTGAAGAAGGAAAGAAATTGGCAGCCATACACCCCAATATCGTGGTAAAAGTGCCAATGATTAAAGATGGTATCAAAGCCATTAAATGGTTTACCGATAACGGCATCAAAACAAACTGTACGTTGATATTCAGTGCAGGCCAAGCCATATTGGCTGCAAAAGCAGGTGCCACTTACATCTCTCCATTTATTGGCCGTATAGATGACAGTGGTTGGGACGGTGTTCAGTTGATTGAACAGATTGCAACCATTTATCAGGTACAGGGTTTCAAGTCAGAAATTTTGGCAGCTTCCATCCGCAATGCAAATCATATTATTGCCTGTGCTGAAGCAGGTGCCGATGTTTGCACCTGTCCGTTGGATTCCATTCTTGGTCTGTTGAAACATCCGTTAACGGATATCGGCCTGGCCAAATTCCTAGAGGATGCAAAGAAAATGTAAGGTTTAAAATACAAGAAACAAGGTTCAAGAAATTTAAGTATACCAGTAAAACCCCGTTAGCTATTGACTTTCGGGGTTTTGTTTTATACCTACACTATAAAACTTCGCCCTGTTCACCAATCAATCAATTAACGAATCAACCCTTTTCAATTCTTTTCAATGCTTCCCTTGCACTCAACGGGTGCAGTTTGTTTTGCTGCACAAATTTCTTGACCCACGCAGCATTGGTTTTACTGTATTCCCGCAAGGCCCAGCCAATGGCTTTACGTATAAAAAAGTCAGGCGAGTCTTTGCAATGCAGGATGTATGTTGATAGCAATGCGGTATCCGTATCTTTTTTAAATGCTTTCTGAAACATGATGCTGCTGCGTTGCAGCCAAATGTTCTTGCTATTGTTCCAGCTACTGGTAACGGGTATGATTTTTTCGGGAAATGTCTTGAAATAATGGGTCAGGCACTCGCTCGCAATATGGTCAACACTGTCCCACCAGCTATTGTGCACCATGCAATACTCCATTAATTCAATAATGGATGGTTGCCACAGTTTTTTATGAAAGGCCAACAACTCAACTGCAAAATAATGCCACTCCCGTTGTGGCAGGCTCCAGCACTGCCGTACAATCTGCTCCAGTTGCTTCAAGCTGGGTGTGGGTGCCTGCTTCATGTATTCCTTTGCCAGCTTCCGCCGGTCAATGGTTACCAACCCGTAAAACTCAAACTGGTTCAGCATGTAAGCCTTGCTCCATGCAGCCCTTTCGCTATTTGCATGTTGTTTGAATATCTTTTCAAGCGGTTGTATAAAAGCGTGCATGTTTTGGTTACTTTTATTGTTTTTCAAAACTGAAATTATGCAAGCACTGGTTATTTTCATTGTCTGTGTTGCCCTACTGGCATGGTTCCTGTTCAGCAAAAAAGAAACAGCCACAGTAAACACCCCGGTGCCCGACAATTTCAGGCAAACGCTGCAAACCTACGTAGGCTATTACCGGGCATTGAGCAATGAAAATAAAATATTGTTTGAAGAACGCGTAAAGGATTTTCTCTCTTATGTACGCATCCACGGCGTTAAGACCGAAATAAGCGATACGGACAGGTTGTTGGTTGCAGCAAGTGCCATCATCCCCATTTTTGGCTTTAAGGACTGGAAATATTATAACCTGAAAGATGTACTGATTTATGAAGATGCTTTTGAAGCAGAGGGTTTCAGAACAACAGGAGAGGGGCGTAACACATTGGGTATGGTTGGTAGCGGAACAATGAACAATATCATGCTGCTTTCCAAGCATTCATTGGAGCAGGGCTATCTAAATAAGACTGATAAAAACAATACTGCCATTCATGAATTTGTGCACCTGCTCGATAAATCGGATGGAGCTGTTGATGGCGTACCCGAAAATTTGTTGGACAAAAAAGAAATTGTGCCCTGGCTTAAACTGATGCATGAAAGCATACAGGAAATAAAGAAAAACAAATCAGACATCAATCCTTATGGTACTACCAATGAAGCAGAATTTTTTGCGGTAGCATCAGAATACTTTTTTGAAAGACCCGATTTGTTCCAACAGAAGCATCCCGAGCTTTTTAAGCTGATGGAAGAAATTTTTAAGCAGGAACCGCAAATAAAGTAGTTAAAAATATACGTCTTCAATCAATAAAACTTCCATGGCATCTGTACCCTGCAGTATTATGGCCAATACATCAAACTGAATGTATTTCCATTCTTCATGGCGGTACAGGTATTCTTCCGCTGCATTTTTAAGGGCAGTCATTTTATCACGTCCAATACTTTCTTCGGGCTTGCCAAAGCGATGGTTGCTTCTTGTTTTTACCTCCACAAAATGCAGTTTCCGGTCTTTGCTCGCAATAATGTCCACCTCCCAATGCCTATGCCGCCAGTTACGCTCTATAACTGTGTAGCCTTTTTGCTGTAGCCAGCTTGTTGCAATTTCTTCACCCTTGTTTCCGGTAATTTTGTTCCAATCGTGCATATATAAGCTTTATGTGCTTAATTTGTAACAGGTACAATTTAAGATAAAAGATAATGGATTATACAAACAAAATTCTAAAACTGAGAGGTAAAGTGCAGCACTATGCGTGGGGCGGTTTTGAATTTATTCCTTCCTTGCTGCATATTAGCAATAACGAGCACAAGCCTTATGCAGAGTACTGGATGGGGGCACATCCATCTGCTTCGGCAGAACTGGTGGACGGAACGGAAACCATTTCCCTGGAACAATTGATACAGCAGGATCCCGAGCAGGTATTGGGCAACAAAGTGCATAGCCAATTTCATGGATTGCCTTACCTGTTCAAAGTGTTGGATGTGCATGAAATGCTCAGTATACAGGTACACCCAACCAAGGCGGAAGCGGCAAAAGGCTTTGATGCAGAAGAAGCTGCCGGTATTGCCATTAATGCCAGCAATAGGAATTACAAAGACAGGAACTATAAGCCCGAAATAATGGTTGCCTTGAGCGAATTCTATTTATTGCACGGCTTCCAGTCGAAAGAAGCCATAGAAAAAATCTTGCAGGACGTACAGGAGTTCAACAAACTCATAGCCTTGTTCAAGACAGAAGGTTATAAAGGGTTGTACCAATACCTGATGGAAATGGACCAGGCGGAAGTTGATTTCTTTTTGGAGCCCATTGTAAAAAGGGAAATAAGAAGGAAACGTGATGGCGAGCTTAAGAAAAGCCAACCAGGATGGTGGGTTGCAAAACTGTACGAAGGCAATGACAGTTTAAAGAATATTGATCGTGGCATTTTTTCCATCTACTTTTTCAATATTGTACAGTTGCAACCCGGTGAAGCTATATTTCAGGATGCTGGCGTGCCACATGCTTACTTGGAAGGACAGAACGTGGAGCTGATGGCCAATAGCGACAATGTGCTGCGTGGCGGACTTACCCCAAAACATATTGACGTGCCCGAATTACTGAAGCATACCTTATTTGAAGCAGTGAAACCAAACATCCTGAAAGGGGAAGGCAGTGGCAACGAGAAAATATTCAATTGTCCTGTTCCCGATTTTGGTATTGCCCAAATAACATTAAAGGAAGGACAGTTGTACAGTTCGGTATCACTCTCGTTGGAAATTGTACTGGTTACCGAAGGGGCCGTTATTATAAAAGGTGAGGAACATCGTGTATTTAAAAGGGGTGAAGCCTTTGCACTGACCAATGGATGTGACTATGCTTTTACGGCTTCTGGTAAAACTACTTTATTCAAGGCCTTTGTGCCTTGATGCCAATAAGGCTTCCTAAAAATCCTTATTTGCTCCAATGCCTTTTCAACCTATTTTTGCACAAATACAATATGATGAAACTGAACAGCCGTAACATTATCTTTACCATATTCCTGATTGCCGTAGCAACCATTACCAAAATTATCTGTGCACCCAACCTGTCTTTAAGTGGTTTTTCGCCAATAATTGCCATTGCACTGTTTTCGGGAATGATTGTAAAAGATAAGGAAGCCTCTTTCCTGTTGCCTTTACTGGCACTTGTTGTAAGCGATCTCATCATACAGGTGTTATACAAAGCAGGCCTGTTTGCATTTGCTGGCTTCTATAAGTACCAATACATCAACTATGCCTTGATTTTGTTGACCACTTTAATTGGCTGGGCTTTACAAGGCAAGAAAGTGGGCAGCATTTTCGCAGGTTCCATTATTGCACCAACCCTGTTTTTCCTGTTATCCAACCTAAGCGTTTGGTACTTCAGCTCGCACACATTATACAGCTATGATGCCAAAGGCCTAATGGCTTGCTATGTAGCAGCATTGCCTTTTTATGCAAGGGCATTGGTAGCAACCATTGTGTTTCTGCCGTTGATTCTTGGAGCATACAACTACATTGTAAAAACAAAGGCACGTCTTACATTGGCCTAATAAAAATATATATCGTAAAGCCCTGCACTTAGTGCGGGGCTTTGTTTTTACCGACATTAATCCTCATCATGAAACTACATTACTTTAAATACGAGCTTCCATTTCAATACCCCTTTTCCATTTCTGGTGGAAGGACAAAGACACACCAACCAACATTGGTGGTAGTGCTCGAAATGGGCAACTGGTTTGGTGTTGGCGAAGCACCCGCAATTGCCTATTACAATATTACCGTTGACGAAATGATTGCGGATATTGAAAAGCATAAGACACTCATAGAAAAATTTGCCTTTACCGATCCCGAACGGTATTGGCATTACCTGCATCATTTACTGCCCAATAACCCTTTTTTGGTATGTGCCTTGGATATGGCCGGTTGGGACCTGTATGGCAAAATGAAAAAAGCCCCATTGTACCAAATATGGAACACGCAATGGCAAAATCTGCCATCAACGGATTACACCATTGGTATTGATACCATTGATAAGATGGTTGAAAAGATGAAGGCCAAACCCTGGCCCATTTATAAAATAAAACTGGGCACCCATGAAGACATTGAAATTGTAACAGCACTTAGAAAACATACAGATGCCGCTTTACGCATTGATGCCAATGCCGGTTGGACAGTGGAAGAGGCCCTCCATAAAATTCCACTGCTGAAGGAATTAGGTGTGCAAATGATTGAGCAGCCCTTGGCAAAGGATAATTGGGATGGCATGAAAATACTGTTCGAGAAATCGCCGTTGCCATTATTTGCCGACGAAAGCTCTGTTTTTGAACAAGATGTTGAAAAATGCCACCACCATTTTCATGGCATCAATATAAAGCTGACGAAATGCAGCGGCATAACACCTGCTTTGCGTATGATTAAGCAGGCAAGGCAACTAAACATGCAAGTAATGATGGGCTGCATGAACGAAAGCAGCATCGGTTCCGCCGCTATAGCCAACTTTTTACCGCAGTTGGATATTGTAGATATGGATGGTCCATTGCTTTTAACAAATGACCTTGCAACCGGACTGCAAATTGAACCGTCTGTAATAACGTTGCACCAACCGTATGGGTTGGGGATAACCCCGTCGCTGAACTAAGTAATAAACAATTTTCCCATCTTGGGAATCTGTTTCTAATCAGCGGACTTATTCGTCTATTTTTTCAATTAAAGTATATTGATTATCAGTTAATTACTGTTTTGGCATTGTTGTGGTTTACATCCGCTAACTATAACAACCAACGCACTGATGTCACACAACTTTACCCAACAAGAACTTACCATACAGAGCTGTATTTCTGGCGACAGGAAAAGCCAAAAAAGTCTATACGATTATTATTCTGCAAAAATGTTTGCCATCTGTCTGCGTTATGCCAAAAACCAAATGGATGCAGAAGACATATTACAGGATGCATTTGTTAAACTCTTCAATAACCTGCACCGTTTTCGTGGCGAAGGTTCATTTGATGGATGGGTGAGAAGGATCTTTGTGAACACCGCTATTGAGCATATCCGCAAAAACAAACTGAACAGTGTTGATATAACAGAAAGCATGGAAAGCTCTGTTGCTGATACACAAAGCAATGCCCTGGACAGGCTTTTTGAAAAGGACCTGTTGAAAACAACCGCCAACCTTAGTGAAGGGTACAAAGCTGTTTTTAGCATGTATGCAGTTGATGGCTACTCGCACAAAGAAATTGCTGATAAATTGGGCATCAGCGAAAGCACCAGCAAATCACAGTTTTCAAGGGCAAAAGCAATTTTGCGTAACATATTGCAAGGCAACTTCAATGCTGCCGCTTCATAAGATTTTTTTGGTTTTTGATTGAATGGATTTCACTAAAACGTATTCCCCTTATTTCCATAAGGGGAATTTTTATGTATATACTTTACAGTTTGCCGGACAATGCTATAAACAGGCAGGCTGCAACTGCAACAGCTATTACAAAAGCAATCTTATACCTGTGCCAAAACTCCTGTTTCCGCTTTTTGATCAAGACTTCTTGCAGCATTTTTTGAAGAAGAGGGATTCCTTCCAGTAAAGGCCTTAACTTTTTTGAAAAAGACAATAGTAACTTATGGTTAAGATAACTAGCTGCTGTGATTAAATTGCTTAGCAATGATTGCTTTATTTTATCATTACTACAAGTATGTAATATATTGATATTGAACTCACATAATATTTCATTTAGTTTCAAATTCAGTAAATCATAATTCAGGTGCAATGGATTGCTTTGGCTGGCAAACTGCTTTATTTTTTCAGATGCAGCCAAAACGTCCTCAATTGTTAATATCTCTTGCTTTTTGTGAATAAACCAAAACGTAGTATCGTACTGCTTTCTTTTTTCTGGGTTGGACAAAACATCGTAGGCCTCCTTGATCAATTTGAACTGACGGCTGTCTGCACTGGTGCCTGTTGCTGTATCAGGATGGTATTGCAAGGCCAGTTTTCTAAACGATTTTTTGATAACATCAATTGATGATGAATGATTTACATGAAGTATTGTATAATAATTTTTAAATTCCATTAACTAAATTGTTACTAAAATTATTCAGAAACAGTCCATGAAAACAGGCTAGTTGGGTGTTGTTTTATCGTTGATGGGTGCGACGCCTCCACTGCTTAATCCACATACTTTGGCCCGTCCCAAAAATTGCCCACTTCTTATTCACAGTAGCCTGTTAGTGTTTTAATTAACCCCCCAAAACAACTATGTTCGCAGGTACTAAAATGGGTTAGGAACATGCGTTTAAAATCATTAGAAATCAAAGGGTTCAAAAGTTTTGCTGATAAAACCGTCATCAGTTTCGATGAAGGCATTACCGGCATTATTGGCCCCAATGGCTGTGGCAAAAGTAATATTATAGACAGTATCCGCTGGGTGATAGGTGAGCAGAAAATTTCTTCACTGCGTAGCGAAAACCTGGATGCCCTTGTTTTCAACGGATCAAAAACCCGAAGTGCAAGTGGACTTGCCGAAGTGAGCCTGACTTTTGAGAATACCAAGAACCTGTTGCCAACAGAATTCAGTACCGTGACCGTTACCCGCCGTTTCTATAAGAATGGCGAAAGCGAATACCGTTTGAACGATGTGCAATGCAGGATGAAAGACATACACAACCTTTTTCTGGATACCGGTGTAAGTACCGATAGCTATGCCATTATTGAATTGGGGATGGTGGATGACATTATCAAGGACAAAGAAAACAGCCGCCGCCGTATGTTGGAGCAGGCTGCCGGTATTACCATTTACAAGACCCGTAAAAAAGAGGCCAAGAACAAGCTGGAAGCAACCGAGCAGGACCTTGCCCGTATTGAGGACTTGTTGTTTGAAATAAACAACCAGTTAAAGACCCTGGAGAACCAGGCAAAAAAAGCAGAGAAGTATTACGAGATAAAGAAAGACTATAAAGAAATTGCCGTAGAGCTGGCAAAAGCCTCGCTGGAAGGTTTTAACCTCACGTATAAAGACCTGAACGAACAACAGGAACTGGAAACCAATAAACGTGTGCAGTTAGAAGCAGAGATAGGAACAGAAGAAGCTGCCATTGAACAGGAGAAAGTGGGGTTCATAGAAAAGGAACGTGCCTTGCAAAGTATGCAACACGAGTTTAACGACCTGCAACAGAACCTGCGTACAAAAGAGAATGAGAAAAACCTTGCCACACAAAAGCTGCATTACCTAAAAGAAAAAGAAACCAACCTAAAGGAGTTTTTGGAGAAAGCAGAAGGCCAGTTAAAAACCATTGGCGACAGCATCGAGTTTACCCAATTGCAGGTAGGTGAAGAAGAAAGCAAACTGGCCGAACTGAACGACAAAGTAGAAGCGGCAAAGCTGGATGTGGAAACAAAGAGAAGGCTGTATGACGATAAACGTAGTGCTGTTGATGGCTTACGTGGGCAATACCAGCAAATTCAGCGTAACCAGTTTGATGCAGAGAAGAAAGTAGCCGTTGCCGATACATCCATCCAGAACCTGCAACGGGCATCAACGCAGTTGACAGACGAAAAACAGGGCCGTCAATTGCAATTGCAGCAACTGGAAGCGGAACTGAAAGAAAAAGAAGAATCGCTGGAAAGCAAACGTATAGACCTGCAGCAATTGCAGGAGCAACATGAAAAAACAAAAGAGCAGATTTTTGAGACACAGGGCGAGCTGGAAAACCTGAGGAACGAACTGGCCGATGAGAACAGGGCATTGGACAGCAAACGCAATGAATATGCCTTGCTGAAGAGCCTGATAGACTCGATGGAAGGCTATCCGGAAAGTGTGAAGTTCCTGCATAAAAACGAGCAATGGAACCATGCCGCACCTTTACTGTCGGATATTGTATATGTAAAAGAAGAATACCGTGCTGCTGTTGAAAACGTACTGGAACCTTACCTGAACTATTATGTGGTAAACAACCTTACCGAAGGTTTGCAGGCCGTTCATTTACTGGATGACAACAAAAAGGGCAAGGCCAACTTTTTCCTGATGGACAAAGTAGCTGACTCCAGCAATAACTATCACCAACCCGCACATACCATTAAGGCACTGGATGTAATAGAAGTGGATGAGCAATATCAAAAATTGGCAGAACATCTTTTGGCCAATGTGTTTATTGCAGAAAATGATGAAGCCATCAACAATAGCAACGGTGCCATTGTGCTGGAAAAAACAGGTAAATATGTAAAGGGTAAATACACGCTAACCGGTGGCAGTGTGGGCCTGTTTGAAGGAAAGAAAATTGGCCGTGCCAAGAACCTGGAGAAACTGCACGATGAAATTATTTTGCAGGAAGCGGTGGTGAACTCCCTTAAGTCCGAGATACAGTTAAGACATAACCGTGTGATCGGTTTTAACGAGCAATTGAAAGAAAATGCCATCAAGCAAACGGAGAACGAAATAAACCAACTGACCAACCAGGTCTTTGCCGCAAAAAACAAAATGGAAAACCTGCAGGCTGCACAGCAAAATGCACAGCAACGTCTGGAAGATATTGAAGCCAGGTTGCAGGATGAGCAGGATGGCATTGCAGAAACAAGGGAATCGTTTATTGAACTGAACGAACGCCTGCAGCAGACCAGCGAAGAAATGAAAATGGTGGAGCAGGATTACCAGATTGCCGAGCAGGACTACAATGGGGCTTCTTACCAGTTCAATGAATACAACCTGCAGTTGACAAAACAACAAAGCAAGATCACTTCTGTAAAACAGGAACTGGTATTTAAGGAAAACCAGTTGAATGACTTGCACCAACAGATACAGACCAACTCTGCACAGCTATCGGAAGCTTCTGTGAACATTGTGGAAAGCCAGGAAGCATTGGTTGGCAGCGAGGAACTATTGCTGGAACTGATGCGTAAAAAGGAAGAAGAAGAAAAGAAACTGAACGAGGCCGACCAGGCTTACTACAATCTTCGCAATGCCCTGCAGGAAAAGGAAAGTGCCCTGCGTATGAAAACGAAGAGCAAGGAAATGGTTGAGCATTTGCTGAGCGAAATAAAGGACAAGCTGAATGATTTGAAGCTGAACCTTTCGGGCATGAAAGAGCGTTTGAACGTGGAATTCAAAATTGAGCTGGACGAGATACTTGACCAGGCAAGAACAACCGATACTTCGTTGGAAGAATTACAGGCCACTAGCGACAGGATGCGTAAGCGTTTGGAAAACATTGGCGAGGTGAACCCTACAGCCATTGAAGCCTATACCGAAATGAAGAAACGTTACGAGTTCATTCTCGAACAGAAGAACGACCTGGTGGATGCCAAAGACAGCTTGCTGCAAACTATACAAGAAGTGGAAGCAACAGCCAACCAACAGTTCCTGGAAACTTTCAATAAAGTGCGTGAAAATTTCCAGCGTGTGTTCAAGGCATTGTTTACCGAAGAAGATACAGCCGACATGGTTTTGGTAAACCCTGAAAACCTTGCCGAAACGGGTATCGACATCATTGCAAAACCCAAGGGCAAACGCCCATCATCCATCACCCAGTTAAGTGGGGGAGAAAAGACATTGACAGCAACTGCTTTGCTGTTCTCCATCTACTTAATCAAACCTGCACCATTCTGTATATTGGATGAGGTAGATGCACCTTTGGATGATGCCAACGTGGGCAAGTTCACCAACATGATCAAACAGTTTAGCGATAACTCTCAGTTCATCATTGTAACGCACAACAAACAAACCATGAGTGCGGTGGATGTTATTTATGGTGTAACCATGCAGGAGCCCGGCGTAAGCAAATTGGTACCTGTGGATTTCAGGAGTTTGAATTAGATAATGGGTTAGTAAGCAACAAAAAAGGATTGGGGCACCTGCTTCAATCCTTTTTTTATTGGTTCTAGCAACACTTAGCCTAGCAACAAAAAAAATGTTGCTAGGCTAAGTGTTGCTAACAACTAAAGAATCAACATACAAACTATTGTGATCCAGTTGCTAAGGCCAACCTGGCCAACAATTGAAACCGGGGCAGTACTTAATTTCCGTTATTTTAGCAGCCCATGTACAAATCTGTTTTCATACTCTATATTGTCTGCTTTTGCTTATACATTCTCTATTCACGAGAGCCTGACTTCTTTGATAGCGAAACCATGCCTTCAACTATACACTGGTTGCAGGACAGTGCTTCGCAAAAGCCGGTTCCCAAAGCGGTTTACCAGGTTGGCAAAACAACCTATAGCATAGATGCACGCTATGTTTTACGCAGCCTGCCCGAAGGCAAAAGGGTAGAAATTATTTATAATCCATCGCACCCCGAAAGGGCTGCAGTGTATAGTTGGTGGGGGTACTGGGTTACCTGGGGCGAAATATTGGTATCCGCCATCTTACTCGTGGGCCTGTTTCAAGTGGCGGTTTCTGTAACCAAAAATCCAACGGCGGAAGCGTTACTGGAGCAACTGGAACATAAACCGGAAAAGAAGAAAAAGTACCTGGATTAGAATATTGAGCAACTACTTCATGGTATCAGCTTTAATGCATGGCTGGCCGTTTTGCGGCGTCGCACCCATCAAGGTTCGTAACAGGTCCGTGCCTTTTTCAAAGCGTAATACGTAGTACTAAAATGCTAGGGCAAATAATATTCACCTTTCATATACAGTACGGCATTGCCTGCCATGGTAACCCTTTCGCCTTTATCCTCGCACCACAAATGCCCAACACGTTTGGATAGTTGCTGTGCAACAAGTGCTTTCTTGTTCAGTTGCTTGCTCCAATAAGGTATCAACGAACAATGTGCCGAGCCTGTTACTGGGTCCTCACCAATAACAGAATTGGGTACAAAGAACCTCGAAACAAAGTCCACCTCATTGCCTGCCGCTGTTGCAATAATGCCAACCACATCCAACTGGTTCAGGTAGTTCATATCAACTTTCAGGTTCCTTATTGCTTCCTCATTTTCAAATACCACAAAATAATCACGGCTTTTTAAAACAAGCTCCGGTGCAATACTTAAACCTTTCAGCAGTATTTCTGGTGGTTCAACCGCCTGCGGCATACGCGATGGAAAATCCAGTTCAATTTTATCGCCACGCTTTGTAACAACCAGTTCTCCGCTTTGGCAGGTGAACCTAATGCTATCCTTGCCGTAGTCCAGCTCGTTGAAAATAATATAGGCACTTGCCAAGGTAGCGTGGCCACATAAATCAATTTCAAATTCAGGGGTGAACCAGCGTATATGAAAGCCGTCGTTCTCCTGCACAAAAAATGCAGTTTCAGACAGGTTGTTCTCTGCTGCCAACTGCTGCATGGTTGCTGTACTTAACCAGGCATCCAATGGGCAAACAGCAGCCGGGTTGCCACCAAAAATTTTATTGGTAAAGGCATCAACTGTATAGATGGGTAAATTCATATAAGTGCGTTTAGCAAGTTATTCGCCAGGAAAGATTTTCAGTTTAAACCGCATCACTTCCCTGCATATCGGGTTCAGGTAAAGATTATCCAAACTTATAATCGGCCTTTTGGCCACTTCTTCCTTGGGTATCTTTCCTTTAAAGAAAATAGCAACCATCTGTATGGCTTTTTGTGGTACAAGGCTTGTCTTTATGTTTATATTATCCCCAGCCGATTTTTTAAGGGCCTTATAAATCATCTCTGTACAATACATGGTACTGTCTGTTGCAAGGTCATACAGGTTGTCAAACCTTGTCCCAATCTTGTGGAACCTGTTCAGTTCCCCTACAAAAGCATCTATTTCAACAGGGGGTAAATTGTACCGGTAAAGCCCGCAAACAATATTCTTTTTTGGGTTGATGAACGAATCTATCGGTTCGAACCTGATGGTATCCGCACCTGCAAAATCAGGATTTATATTGCACACCATTTTTTGGTTGTTGTGCATTACAATAACACCAGCATGCGAAAATGAAAAATCCTTCTCGTTCAGGTACCTGATCCTTTCGCTAATGAGCTCGTCACTAAGCCTTACCAATAAATCGCCTTCTTTACAAGAGTCTTTTAAAGTTTGGATATTGAGTTTTAAACTGTCTTCTTTGGTTAATGGAAGGGTATTCTTATCGTTATTGGCTGAATTGCATGCGGCACAAAGCACAATGAAAATAATGGCTGCAAACGGTAATCTACGCATGGTGTGGTAAATAGTTGTTTTAATAAAAAAGGTTGCCGAAGTTAATCGACAACCTTTGAAATATTGGTATAAAGTGGATTACTTCTTGGTAGAAAATTTCAACAAGTCAACACCAACAACTGAAGGATAGTTGGTACCTGCAAGGCCACCAAAGATACCTGCATCGCTGGCAAGGTAACGGAAAGCAAAACGTGCGTTGCTTACAGAACCTGTACCGCTAATGCCAGAAACAATAATGGTGAATTTTGTCCAGTCTTCTGGGTAGCCACTCGGATCGTTGTTGGCATAGGCAGAGTTGATGTCAAGCAAGGTAGTGGTAAAACTGCCTACAGATGTAGGAGAAGAACCAACATTGGCTGAACCATCACCAGAGAAGTTGGCACGTACCTGCATACGGTCAGTTAGGTAAACTGGGTAGTTTGCATCGTACACCGCACGGGTATAAAAGCTAATGGTATCGCCATTTTTGATGGTTGAAATCTTTGGTGAAATCAGCCAAGTGCTGATGTCGGATGTACCAGTAGCTGCATCGCTTGAGCAAGATGCATCGCAACTAACAAAATCGTTAGGCGTTGAAGATGCCGAATATGCAGGGAAACCGATAAAGGCAACGGGTGCCAAAAATTTGTATTGCACCACGCTTGCACTTTCGTACCTGCCTTGTCTCCAACCGGAGCCGCCAATGGGAAAACTGTTGTTTTTAAATACCCAACCTTTTGTGGTAAGGTCACCTACATTGTCAAATTCTTCTGTAAAGCTAGGATCTGCCACTACCGGGAATACAGGCGGTGCAATAACACGCTCGTAAGGGGCCGCATCTTTTTTACAAGCAACAATTGCAACAGAAAGCATGGTAATCAGTGAACAGGTATAGGTCGTAAGTTTATTTATTTTCATGATTTTGAATATTGTGGTGAGCAACTAATATTTACTTCTTTACACTTTTGTAGGATACAAGGTCTATACCTACACCGCTACCGTTATTGGTTCCGTCTTCTATCAGGTAGTGGAATGCAAACCTGCCAGAAGTTGGTTTCTTTAAGCCATATACAATGGCTTGGAAACGTGTCCAGCTAGAGGGGTAGGCCATTGGATCGGGAGCAGTGTTATCGAAAACAACGTAATTAGGGTTAATGTCCAATAAAGCGGTAGTGAAATCGCCAAACTCTGCACCTACACCAACTTCAGTTCCTTCGTTGTTGCTGTTTAACCTTAGCTGTAACCTGTTGCCATAATCAGTCATTACGCCAGAAGCGGTTCCTGTGGTTACCAGACCATCGTCATATAATTGTGCACGTGTATAGAAACTGATGGTGTCGCCATTCTGCATGGTCAAAACAGGAGAGAAGAGCCAGTTGCTCAAACTGCCGATTGTTGTGATTGGTGTCACAAATGCAGAGCACCCGATAAAGCCAACATTGGAAGTGTTAGAAGAATAAGCTGGGAAAAATGGAACAGCAACATCGCCACCTTGCTGCCACAGCAATGAAAGTGTAGGGTCGCTTGTATTTTTTGTTTTCCAACCACGGTTGTAAGCTGCTGATACTGTATCGAATTCTTCTGTAAAGGATTGGTCTGGTGTAGGTTTTGCCGCTACCAAATAGTCATCGTTGACACAAGATGTAAATACAAACGCCGTTAAACATGTCCATAACAACGCTTTGGGTAGTAAACTTTTTCTCATACTAATTTTTTCGAGTTAGTCTAATGATTTATAGGTTCAAAAGCGAGGTGAAAATAGTGATTTTTGTGTAATCAAAAAAAAATGTTAATACAGTGTATTATTTTTTTGTTTACACCTGAAAAACACCGGTATTAAAGTGGACAACCTCTGCATTGTGATTTGCTGCTTTGATGCCTTCGGAAATGACCTGTCTTGTATGGATGGGGTCAATGATTTCGTCAACCCATAAACGGGCGGCCGCATAATAGGCGGTGGTCTGTTTATTGTAACGGTCCTTCAAATCATCCAAAAGCTGCTTTTCTTCTGCTGCGGTAACTTCTTTGCCTTTGGCTTTCATGGTGGCTACCTGTATCTGCAACATGGTCTTGGCGGCCTGTTCGCCACCCATTACCGCAATTTTGGCCGATGGCCATGCATAAATAAAACGTGGGTCGTAGGCCTTGCCGCACATGGCATAGTTGCCTGCCCCGTAGCTATTGCCCACAATAATGGTAATTTTAGGCACCACTGAATTGGCTACTGCATTTACCAGTTTTGCCCCATCTTTTATTATACCGCTGTGTTCGCTACGGCTACCTACCATAAAGCCTGTTACGTCTTGCAGAAAAACCAGTGGTATTTTCTTTTGGTTGCAGTTCATGATAAACCTTGCGGCTTTGTCTGCACTGTCGTTGTAGATTACTCCACCCATCTGCATTTCGCCTTTTTTGTTCTTGGTAATCAGGCGTTGGTTGGCCACAATGCCCACGGCCCATCCATCTATCCTGGCATAGCCGCATACAATAGTCTTGCCGTAGTCTTTTTTAAATTCATCCAGTACCGACCCATCCACTATGCATTCAATAATGTCCCTTATATCATAAGGCTTTGTATTGCCTTCGCTCATTACACCGTAAATACCGTTAGGATCTTTCGCTGGCAGTTCGGAAGTAACTCTACTAAAGCCCGCTACTGTTGGCTGGCCAAGTTTATCCATTATTTTTTTTACCTGGTCCAGGCATTCCTGCTCGGTATCAAATTTATAATCTGCAATACCGCTTATTTCGGTATGTGTAACTGCACCACCCAGTGTTTCGTTGTCTATGTCTTCGCCAATGGCAGCTTTAACAAGGTAACTGCCCGCCAAAAAAATGGAGCCGTTGTCTTTGACCATCAATGTTTCGTCGCTCATTATGGGCAGGTAGGCCCCGCCTGCAACGCAGGCACCCATTACGGCTGCAATCTGTGTTATGCCCAATGCACTCATTTTTGCATTGTTTCTGAATATCCTGCCAAAATGTTCCTTGTCGGGGAATATCTCGTCCTGCATAGGCAGGTACACACCTGCACTATCCACCAGGTAAATAATGGGCAGCCTGTTTTCCATGGCAATTTCCTGCATCCTCAAATTCTTCTTGCCTGTTATGGGAAACCATGCACCTGCCTTAACCGTCTGGTCGTTGGCCACAATTACACATTGCCGGCCGCTTACATAACCAATACCGGCAACGGTACCACCTGCGGGGCAGCCGCCCTCCGATTCGTACATCTCGAACCCTGCAAAGGAGCCTATTTCTGTGAATACGGAGTTGGCATCAATTAGGTATTGTATCCTTTCCCTTGGAGTAAGCTTATTTTTTTCGTGCTGTTTGTTGATGGATTTTTGGCCACCGCCCAGTTCTATTTTGGCAAAGTGCTGCTTTGCTTCATCCAGTTTCAGCTTCATCCAATCTGCGTTGCTGTTCTTTTCCATATTCGTTGCTTACAGTTGTTAGTAAGACAAAGATAGGAGCGGAATTGTATTGTGGTATTAAGCTCTGTTTATTATGAAAAAAATCTAATGCAAACATCTTATGCTGGATGCTTTGTTATAATACATGAAACCTCATATTATTAAACATGGTCAGTTCTAATAACCAAAACAGGTGTTTCAAAGGGTTTTGATAAGAGATTGAATTTTGTTGAAGCAAGCAGTTTTTTATATTTTGCGGCGAATTCGCGAACACTACAATGGGATGACTTTAATTACCATGTTCTGCAGAAAATAAAAGTCCCAAGCACTTCAATATGAAAATTGCAGCAACAGTTATTTTATTCAATCCCGAGGAAGACGTAATTGCTAATATTTCTTCTTATTACCCGCACATTGGACATTTATATATATGCGATAATTCTGCTGTTGTAAGTGAGGCCGTAAAACAATTCTGTTCAATTAATAAGCATATAACATTAATGCACGATGGCAATAATGATGGGATTGCCAAACGGCTTAACCAAGCGGCCCGTGCAGCCATTGCAGATGGTTATGAATGGTTGCTTACCATGGATCAGGATAGCTGTTTTAAAGAAGGGCTATTTACCAGCTATAAAAGCTGCCTTACTGATTTTGAAAACGCAACACAGGTAGCCATGTTTGGGATAGAGTATGACAGTAAGCTTAAAACAACAGGTGATAGTTGTAATTTCAAGGAAATGAATTACCTCATTACTTCGGGCAGCATACTTAACCTTGCGTTATTCAAACAGGTCGGTGAATTTGACGAAGCATTGTTTATTGATGAAGTGGATCTTGAATATTGTTATAGGGCAAAGAAAATGGGTTTGCGGATCGTGAAATTTACCCAACTCTTGCTTGACCATCAACTGGGAAAGGTTAGTTATTTCCGTTCCCTTAAATCTTTACAACTAACGCCACGCACACTGCATTCGCCACTGCGGGTTTATTATATGGTGAGAAACTATCTGTATGTAGATAAGCTTTATAGGGGCCTGTTCAATCAAGACGATACCCTAAGAAGAAAAGGAATCGTGAACAGATTAAAAAACAATCTGCTATACGGCAACAAAAGATGGCAAACAGTAAAATATATTTTTCAAGCTTATTCTGACTTCAAAAGAAATAAGATGGGCAAAATAAATTAATCAAGACTCATGAGTTCAACTATTTCCGAAGACTTCAACCCTAAACTTAGTTACCCAGCATATTTTGTAAGGAAAAGATTACTGACCGGTATTCGTAAGTACAGTCATCATCTTACCGGCACCATGCTGGATTTTGGATGCGGATCAAAACCATATAAATCCTTATTCAATGTAACCAATTATGTAGGGCTTGACTTTGAAAACCCTGGACATTCGCACCAGAACGAGCAGATCGATATTTTTTATGATGGCAAGCATATACCTGCAGCAGACAATTACTTTGATTCTGCATTTAGCAGTGAGGTTTTTGAGCACGTATTTAATTTACCGGAAATGCTGCCCGAAATCTACCGGGTGCTTAAACCGGGTGCACCTATTTTGGTAACATGCCCCTTTGCCATCTGCGAACATGAGGCACCGAATGATTATGCACGCTATTCCTCCTTTGCTCTTAAACACATGATGGAAAAAAATGGCTTTGAAGTGTTGGCGTATGAAAAATTGGGCAATAGTATAGAGGTTATTTTTCAGTTACTATCCATATATATTCAGTTTCACATTACGCCGCACCTTAAGAAAATCCCATTGCTTGGTTCTGCCTTTCAATGGATAACATGTTCTTTTTTAAACGTGGTAGCTATTGGTTTAGGGAAAATATTTCCGAAAGGAGATGAACTGTATTTGAATAATATAATTGTTTGCAAAAAGGTATAGCATGTACCCTTTCTTGTTATGGAAATAGTTAGAAGAAAAGAATTATATTAAAAGTCAGCTTTAATGGGCAACTATAAAATCTCAATTTGTATTCCTGCATATATGCGTGTAAACTACTTGGAAAGGTTGCTGACCAGTATTGCATCGCAGACATTCACGAATTTTGAGGTGATTGTAGCCGATGACAGTACGGACAATTCAGTAGAAAACCTTCTGAAGCAGTTCACGGATCAATTCCCTATTCAATACTTTAGGAATATCCCAGCTTTGGGTACTCCTGCCAACTGGAACTTTGCAATTTCAAAAGCATCTGGCGATTGGATAAAATTGATGCATGACGATGATTGGTTCTCTTCGCCCAATAGTTTACAGGAGTTTGCCAATAAGATAGAAGAAGGAGCCAAGTTTATTTTTTCAGCTTATAACAATGTTTTCGAAAGTAGCAACAAGGTAGAAAGTGTAACAACGAACATCCGATCAGGTAACAAGATTGTACAGCAACCAATGCTATTGCTTGCACATAACATTATTGGACCGCCGAGTGTAACCATGATACATAGAAGCTTTGTTGAAAAATATGACGAGCGATTGAAGTGGCGTGTGGACCTGGAATTTTATATCCGTGTTTTGCAAAAGGAAAAAGCATTTAGCTATATACAGCAAACTTTAATAAATGTGGGCATCAGTGATTCTCAGGTAACGCAAAGCTGTTTATATAAACCAGAAGTGGAATTACCGGAAGGATGGCTTTTGTTGCAGAAATATGGCGTTGCACCTTTACAAAATATTTGGGTGTACGATGCCTGGTGGCGTCTGCTTAGAAACTTGGAAATAAAAAACACTGAACAATTAAGGGTCTATGGCCAAGAAGAATGGCCAGCAGTAATTACAGCAATGGTAAAAGATTTGGCTACTGTTCCGCAATCTGTATTGAAAATAGGTGCTTTGTCAAAACTAATGATGGCGTTTTCATTTCTTAAAAACAAAAATAAAACCATCTGACCGTGTTGCTTTCTATCATAATTGTAAACTATAAATCATCGGAACAAATCATTGATTGCATTAACAGTGCAATACAATACAAATCGATCAACGAGTTTGAATGGATTGTTGTGGACAATGCTTCTAACGATAATAGTGAATATGATATAACCAGCAGGTTCCCTTTTATAAGATGGCTACCGATGAATTATAATGCGGGTTTCGCAAGGGCCAACAATTATGGAATTGAACAAAGTAAAGGGGATGCCGTTTTATTATTGAACCCCGATACACTTGTTATTAATGATTGCATTAAAGCCTGCTTCAATAAATTCCTGTCAACTAATTACATTGCCTGCGGCGTTCAGTTATACTATCCTAATGGGAAACCACAGATATCGGGTAATTTTTTTATGAAAGGCGGGCTTAATCATTTACTGCCATTGCCTTATTGGGGAAAGCTTTTAAGAACAGTTGCATTTGCTTTTAAAGTAAAAAAAACAAATGTGGAACAAGCTTCTGCTATTGAGGAAGTTGATTGGATAAGCGGTGCTTTTTTAATGACCAGAAAAACAGCCATTGAGAAAGCAGGCTTGTTGGATGAGGACTTTTTTTTATATGCGGAAGAGGTGGAATGGTGCAGCAGGTTGATGAAACATGGAAAGCTTTGCATTTTTGGGGATATAGCCATGACCCATATTGGCGGGCAAACCATTAATGAAGTAACCGATGCAGCAGATAAAACGTACGAAGGCTTATTTGATAAAAAAGGCTTGCAGTTAATTGTTAGCAATCATGTTAGAATAAGGAAGCAGTTTGGCATTGGCTGGTTTTTATTCCAGTTGCTGAATTATACATTTGCCATACCTGTTTTTTTTGTTGCTAGTTTTATCGATAACTTATTGAGGCTTCAAAACCCTTTTAAGGATTTCTCCAAGGCAATGGGGTTATTGAGAAACGTGACCAAAGTGTGGTTTTTGGCACCTACCATAATTGCTAACAAGCCGCATTTTTATAAAATGTTTTGAGTGCTACTTATTTCTCCATTTATTCCATAGCTGTTTGGCATCCGGTGTAAGGTCAAACAGGAAAATACCGCCAATCATCAATCCTGAAAACACAACCCCTCTTACAATCATGCCTAACCAACCTGGTATGCCATTCAATAATGCATAGCAAGTTGTAAAAACTGTAGCCGTTAAAATAATACTGTACAATGTTTTTAGGGTAAAGGGCTGCATTCCAAACTTTCTTCTCAAAAACTCAAACCGAACCAAATTGTAAACAACAATGGAAGAAAGGTCCGCAAAAGCTGACCCCAGTATTCCCATGTGCTTAACCAGGAAATAGGTGAGGGGTAGCCGCAAAGCCAGTAACAGTATGCCACACAAAAAATCGAAACGCCAAAAGACTGATGTTCCTATTACAAGATTATTTATTCCCGTACCTGCATCTATTATCCTTGCAAAGGCAAGAACCAATAATGTGCTGATACCCGCTTTGTAATTTGCTTGAATGTTCAATATATCTAAACCATGTTCAATATTCAACCAAATATTTCCAAAAACAAACATAGACATCAATAACAGGTTAATAGAAGATCTAGAATATATCCGCTCAATTTCTTTCATGTTCTTATCCTTCCAGGCCCTGGATAAAAGCCCGGCAGATATTGGTTGTATGCTTCTTTGTGGAACCTGTATTAAATTGGATATATATTGTGCAAGCGTAAAAATACCTACGGAAGCAAGTCCAAGTTGTGTAAAGCTGGCTATTACTATACTGTCTATTGTTCCTGCTAACGAAATAATCCATGTGCCACTATAAATTAGTAACTGCATGGAAAGGATTTTTTTATAGAATTTTTTGGTTACCCTACTTATCTTAAAAGTCAAATGCAATTTCCCAATTCTTATCATGTAAATACATAGCACAATAAAGATGATAAAGTATAAACTGGAGAACAAATAGATGAACTGGTTAAATGCAATTACTTTGAAATAAAACAAGAGGATAAAGACGCTTGTAATTAAACGCAGCAATGTTTCCCGCAGAAAATTGGATATCACTGTTTTCTGGGTGGCCCAGCAAAGACTTTCCAAAATGGAAAAGCACAACAGGCCCAATGCAAAAGGGAATATCCAATAATAGTAATCGACAATAAGGCTGGAAGTATTTACATAATTCTTTACGATGAACGGCTTCAGGTAAATGCCTGCAATCATTACAAGAACAAACCCGATCAATGATGTAAACATTGCCCAGCTTATCAGGTCTATTTTTTTTTCTTCAAGGTTATCCTTGTAATAAGGGTAGAACTTATAAATAATCGGAATTACCCCAAGACTTGCAAACGCATAAATATTCTGGCCAAAATCAAGAAATATTTTAGTAAGCCCAAATTGCTCCTGTGTAAAAGAGCCATTGCGTACGTAGAAATAAGTATTGATCAACCCAATGAAAAAACCAATATAAACCAATACACTTGAAATGAATGTCTGCTTTCGTAAGGTGCCCATAACAATGATCTAAGCGTATTTTTCAAATATAGAAATGGATACCAATGCCCAGTCTGACTATCAAAGCTTTTCTAAATAGCTGTTATACTTTTCTTTTTAATCAACCAAACCAAAGAAGCAATCAATAATAACCATATAATAGCAGAAGCCATAATAGCTAGCTTATTATTATTGTAAAATGAAGCTGGTTTGAATTCAAAAACGATGGCATGCTTTCCTGCAGGAACGGATAGCCCTCTTAGTACATAGTTGGTAGCAACAATAGGGGCTTCTTTGCCATCAATTTTTGCAGTCCATCCCGCATCATAAAAAACTTCGCTGAATACAGCAAACTGATTGTTGCTGCTTGATGATTGATATTCCACCACATCATTGTCATTCTTGATAAGCTTAATGGTGGCCATGGAATCTACACCATTGCCTATAACAATTTTCTGTCTGTCAGCTTCATTTACAATAGCAGTGTCTTTGGGATTAAAATTAGTCAGTGCATTCATGACATCCGCTGGGCTCTTTTCAAACCTTACTGCTTTAACAAACCAGCAAGCTCCCAGTGCATCAGGGTTTTGTTGAACAGATGCTGGCCTTGTCTGGTCGCCAGGCAATAACAGATATTTTGTATTCAGCATATTTATTACAGGCATACAATTAGGGAAATTGTACAACTGCTTTTCAATAAGGTCTTGATAAATGCTGAGCTTTGCAGGATGGTAGCCACCAATTGATTTGTGATAATAGGAGTTCAATGCACCTGCATTGAATGCACTCGAAACACCTTGTCTTAAATCAAATACCCTATAATAACCTGTGTCCTTTAAAATTTGTTTGTCGGCTGCTGACTGTGTAAAATAGCTTTCATTTTCTGCCTCTTCCTGGTAGTTTTCACTTTTCAGGTACTTTGTGTCTATACCAAAAATGTCTATCATGGCAGCTACACCAACGGTAGCCAATAATATGGTAGCATTTAATTTTCTTTTGATGAATAAAGCCACCAATAACCCGATAAGTCCACAAAAAATAAATGTCCTGAAAATTTCATTCATAAATAGGCTCTTCCTGTCTGCTCTCAGCCCGTTTACAAAAGCTTTTACAGATTGGCTGATGGTTGCCTGTTGTTGTGCATCAGCAATTGAGCTCACTTGCTTAACCAATGCCTTATCAGTGTCGCCTGAAAAATCTGAACTGGCATATAGTACAAGCGTCACTACAAATACACTTGCTACAATTAGAAGCCCTTTTTTATATTGTTTCCACAATGCTTCCTTATTATCCGAAGCAATAATTTTTTCCAATGAAAGTGCTGCCATTAAACAAAGCAGAAAAGTAGGTACTACCAATATCATACTTGGTGCCCTAAATTTATTGTACATCGGCAGGTACTTTAAAAGTGCCAAATTGAACCCTTCAAAATATTTGCCCCAACTCATCATCAGCGTCAATATGCAAGTGGCAAGTATCCACCATTTATATTTTTTGTCAACAATTACAAAGCCAATCAATGCCAAAAAGCAAACGATGGCGCCAGCATAGGGTGGCCCAGATGTGCCTACACCATCAATTCCACCCCAATAAAACTGCATGTATTGCTGTAGTTGCTGTCCCAGCCCCTGAGGCATCTCCTGTAAAGCTTCTACGGCTTTTGACTTGTCCTCTGCAACTTCCATGTTATTGCTACTGCCGCCATAAATCCGGGGAAACATCATTACCAATGGTTCTGTCTTAAATATACTGTAGCTCAGTGCATACTCAGTTGTTAAGCCTGTTGCGGTAGCATTGCCTTTTCCATCTGCTAAAACACTTCCTCCACGTATGGATTTTTTTGCATACTCGGCAGTTGTAAATAACGTAACTGCGTTCACTAAAATTCCAATCAATGCAGCAACTATGGTAATGCTTGTGGCAGAAAGAAGGTGCTTAAAGTCTTTTTGTTTTATCCAGCTAATGCCATACGAAATACTCATTACAACTGCAATAATGCATGCGTAATAAGTAATCTGTAAATGGTTTGCACTAATAAGCAATGCGGTAAATAAGGCAGTGAGTGCTGCCCCGTATATATATTTCTTATGGTAAACAAGCATGATAGCACCAATAAAAGCGGGCAGGTACGCAAGGGCCCGCATTTTTGTATCGTGACCAGCAGCTATAATAATTGGATTGTAAGTAGCATATGCGTATGCCAATGCACTAATGATGCCTATATAAGGATTGATTCTTAAAACCTGGCTTAGAAAGTAGAAACAGATACAAGCTAGAAAAAAGAAATTTATTGGCTTTGGAAGTTTTAAGCTTAGAACATCGCCTATCACACCAATAGAAACCGGGTTCTGCTCTTCCAACGCAATTTGATAGGCCGGCATCCCACTAAACATGCCATTGGTCCATAAAGGAAAATGACCATGCTCTGCTTTGTAAGCAAAAGAGTTTTGTGCCATCCCTTTCCATTGCGTAACATCATGCTGTTGCAACACCTTGCCTTCCAGTGCAGGCTTGCAATAAATCAACGCCACTATTAAAAAAACAGCAACGGCAATAACATGGGGCAGAATTTTTTTCCAGTTTATGTTCTTCATTATATCTTTTTTATGCGGTTGGCAAATTAATGCTATTTTCCACATTAAAATAAATGTATGCGTGGGCTTTTGTTCATAAGTAGGGTGGCACTGATATGCAACCTGTGCTACCTGGTTACGGTTGGTGCCAGGTATATCAAGTTAAGTGGTGTGCCAAGGTATGTGGAAGGTACCATTGCGGTGCTTGGAATTGTTGCCATCTTCCTCAACTTTTTCGTGAATATTGCATGGATAAGCAGTGTGGCCCTAAAAAAGAAAGGCATACCCATGTATCTTGCCATCGTTAACCTGTTGTTCCTCATTTTTCAATTGCTCAATATTTCCATTTTTCAGTTATGATAACAGATATACTTAAAAGCAGGCCCACCAAACTGTTCCTGGGCATGAGTGCCTTTTTTGTGGCCAATGCCTTGATAGCAGAGTGTATTGGCGGCAAGATATTTTCGCTGGAAAGTACTTTTGGCTTCAAGCCTTTCAACTTTACCCTATTGGGCGAAAGTGGCCTTTCATTTTCGTTGACCTGCGGCGTGCTGTTATGGCCATTGGAGTTTATTATGACAGATATTGTGAATGAGTACTATGGCCCCAAAGCCGTAAAAAGGATTTCGTGGACGGCCGTATCATTAATTACCTACGCCTTCCTGATGTTTTACCTGGCAATGGAAACCACGCCGCCAGGCTGGTGGGTGGCTTCAAAAACAGACCAAGGCATACCCAATATGCAATCGGCTTTCTCGGGCATTTTTGGACAGGGCATGTGGATAATTGTTGGTAGCATTGCCGCTTTTTTGGTGAGCCAGATTATAGACGTAACCGTTTTTCATTGGATAAAAAGAAAAACAGGCCCTAAGAAAATGTGGCTAAGGGCTACGGGCTCTACCTTGGTGTCGCAACTGGTTGACAGTTTTGTTGTACTCTTTATTGCATTTAAAATTGGCAACAACTGGAGCTGGCAAAAAGTACTGGCTATATGCATGGTAAACTATACCTACAAGTTTACCATGGCCATTGTTTTAACGCCTGTAATTTATGGGGCCGAAAAACTGATTGACCGCTACCTGGGCCATGATGTGGCCACCAGAATGAAACGGGCAGCCATGGGGCAGGGGCAAAGCGATTTTGAAAACATACCTACTGCCGGTTGATTATTTGGTAACGGTTTTTGTTTTGGCATAATCAAAAACCAATTGGCAAAATGTTTTTACACCTACATCCAGTTTGCTATCGTCTATAAAAAAATCGGGTGTATGGTGCGGCGGTGCGTTCTTGGGATCATTGCCAATGGGCATGCCGCCAAAATAGAAAAAGAAGCTGGGTACTTTTTCACCAAAGAAAGAAAAATCTTCAGCACCTGTTACCCAATTCATTTCACGCACATGGGCAGTACCTGCGGCTTTCTCTAAAGAAGGTACCATTTGCTTTACCAACTCGGGTGTATTATAGGTAACCAATGTTTTGTTTTCTATGCTAATATCTGCCGTGGCATGGTACGTGGCTGCAATGCTGGTGGCAACATTCTTTACTTCTGCCAATACTTTATTGCGTATGTCTTTGTCCAGATTGCGTATGGTGCCCAGCATTTCTGCCTCTTCGGGAATGATGTTGAAACGAACGCCGCTATGTATGGCCCCAACAGTAATTACAACAGGTGCCTGCGTCAAGTCGCTTTCGCGGCTAACAATGCCTTGCAATGCATTGATGATTTGCGACGAAACATAAATGGGGTCAACGCCCAACCAGGGCTGGCTGCCGTGGCTCGACTTACCATGCACTTTTATTTTAAACAAATCGGCACTTGCCATAAATGCCCCGCTTTTATATTGTATGTCGCCTGCGGGTATATTGCTTTCTATATGCATACCAAAAGCCACTTCTACCTTGGGGTTATCCAATGCACCTTCTTTTACCATCAGGTTTGCACCGCCTTCCTCACCTTCGGGGGCACCTTCTTCGCTTGGCTGAAAAAGGAATACCACCGTGCCGGGTATATCGGCCTTTAACTTGCTCAGCACTTCTGCCGCACCCATTAGCATGGCGGTATGGCTATCGTGACCGCAAGCATGCATCACACCTACTTTCTGTCCATTGTAATCTGCTGTTACGGTCGATTTGAAAGGCAGGTTGTTCCTTTCAATTACAGGCAGTGCATCCATGTCGGCCCGCAGGGCAACAACGGGTCCGGGTTTGCCTCCTTTCAAAATGCCCACCACGCCTGTTTTTGCCACGCCTGTCCTTACTTCAATGCCTAGGGCCTGTAAATGCTCTGCCACTTTTTTGGCGGTATTGAATTCACGGTTGCTCAGCTCGGGGTGCTCATGAAAGTCCCTACGCCATGCAATTACTTTTTGTTTCACATCGGCCACTTTGGTATCTAACGATGCTGGTGTGTTCTGTGCCGCAGCAGTTGCCGCAACAAACAATAAAGCGGGTAGCAGGTATCTCATGAAGCTGTTTTTATTTGGGTACTAAGCTAGGTAATTGCCATGATAATTGCTTGCACCGATGGTGCAATCGCACTGTGCATGAAATATGTTTATCCAATTGCCATTAGGCAGCAACTGCCATCCATTTCACCTCTTTAAAAATAATTGGCCATGCAAGTAAGGGTAGCCCAGCCATTTGGTGTATTACTAACAGCAAAGGAAATAGAACAGCTAAACAATAAGCGTTTGCAAGCAACAGCAGCAAAAAATACGGATACGGATTTTTTTGAGAAAGCCTTTTATACTTATTACGAAGGGCTGCATCGTTATGCCTATACCATGCTAAAAGACAATGAAGCTGCCAAAGATGCCGTGCAGCATGTATTTGCCAATGTTTGGGCAAAAAGGGAAACCGTACAACAGCAGGGTGCTTTTAAATCTTACCTGTACAGGTCGGTACACAATTATTGCATCAATACAAAACTGCGGGGCAGGCCTACCGAAATGCTGCCACCCGAAGACCGTATGCCTGTTACCAACCCCGATTTTATTGCGGAAGCAAAAGCCCTGCAGCAACAGGTGCTGGCTACCATAGAGCAGTTGCCGCTTCAATGCAAACAGGTGTTCCTTAAAAGCAGGGAAGAAGAGAAGCCGTACAAGGCCATTGCCGAAGAACTGGGCATCTCCATTAAAACGGTGGAAGCCCATATGGGCAAGGCGTTGAAGATATTGCGTAGGGAGCTTGCCTCCTTTATCCATCTTTTGCTGTTAAGCTTTATCAATTATTATAACCAATTATAGTATGGTGCCTGTTCAGTCTATATTACACAGCTATTTTCGGGGCGAAGCAAGCCCCGAAGAAGCAGACATGGTAGATGCATGGAGGGCATCATCCAGCAGCAACCAAGCAACTTTCGATCAATTGTGGCGGCTTTGGCAACTGGCAGACAAACCTTACCAGCAACCCGTGGTAAAGGATGAATGGAACAGGCTGATGCATACCATGCATACACCGCCGGGTTTAGGCAAGGCAGTTGCCATCAAAAAAATGCTTTTAATCAGTACAGGGGCAGCATTATTGGCTGTACTGGTATTTATATACTGGCCGTCGGCGAAAAAGGGCAAAGCGGCAACCGTTGCCAAACAATCGGCAGGCAACCTAGTGAAAGATACGGTTGCCAACTATTTTACAGCAGTGTTGGATACTTATAGCAGTGTGCATTACCCATTAACTGCACCTAACGGGCAACTGATGGTTGATGTGGATGGCGGCGGGGCTTTTTTCAATAATACCAGCAGCAAAGAAAACGGGCTTAGCGTTATGGCAGGTACAGTAAAACTGGTACCAGGCATGGGCAGCAGTTTTTATGTAACTAAAGATACCGTGAGCGATAGGGTAGAAGCAATGGCTGCTGAAGGTACGCTTACGGTAACCGATGGCACGCATACCATACAATTGCAAAAAGACGAAGCAGTTGAGTACAGTAACAAGCAGCATGCATTTGGCAATAAGCAGGCTGCCAACATAAACAGGTTTAGTTATGCCACCAAGGTTTTTTATTTTAATAACACACCACTAAAAGAAGCAGTGGCTTATTTGGCAAAAGCATACAATTTGGCCATTAACATTAAGGCACCGGTAGTTGCAGACTGTAGGATAACCACGCAGTTCGACAATAAGAGCATTGAATATATTATGGACATCATGTCTGCCACTTTACATTTCGATTATGAATTTATTTCGCAGGGCAAAGCAATCAATATTACTGGCCAAGGCTGCTATTAGGATCTATGTTATTGGTATGGCCATTTTTTTATGCACTACCAGGCCACAGGCCCAAACCCATACACTAAGTACCGTACAGCTTGCCATTAAAGGCAGCCTGTCGCTCGATTCCGTAACCAGCCTGGTACATGCAAAAACAGGTGTGCGGTTCTCTTTCAACTCGGTTAAAATAAGTGGCAGCAAAATTATTTTCTTTCCGCAGGCCAGCTACAGCATCAACCATTTGCTGCAACATATACATAACACTACGGGGCTGTATTTTTTTCAGTACAAGCAGTATTATATTTTTCAGGACAACCCGCCCAAACCAAGGCCGGCCAAAATACCTGTTGCAGTAAAAGCGATGCCACAAACAAAAACTGCTACAAGAACTGCACTTATAAAACGAACGGTACAACCGCAACCTGCTACAGCAAAAGAAACAGTTCAGCCAACACCCGTCGTTGCCAGGGAAAAACCAGTTGATGACACGCTGGTTAGGCCAAACGATAACAGCAATACAGTTACTGTACAAAACCTTGCTGTTGCATTGGCATCGCTGCCATCAACAGCAACAGGATCGGTACAAACAATAACACCCATTATGCAGGATACGGTCAACACCCGCATCAAAGCAAAACCACAGCCACCTGCTGCTCCCGAGCCAAACAATGGGCTGTTCCATTTTCAAACAGGTATTTTCTCTACCGAAGTGCTGTATGCAAATGCCGGGATTGAAGTTGGCATACGCCCCATTCATGCACTGTTTTCCTTTGCCACCAATTTTGATGTAAGCGGCCCAAGGCTGGGGCTTGGCTCCGTTATCATCCATAAAGAAACCACACAATGGCAGGTAAAAGCTAGTGTATGCTTCTTGCAGAAGGATTACCTGGTTGACAGTTTCTCCACAGCCATACCCATTACCATTAAAGGCCAACTGTACAATGCAGGCATAGAGTGGTGCCGTAAAATGAAAACCCACTTAGTGTTCAAGGCGGGGCTTTTGTTCAATCTATTGCAAAGCAGGTACTACTCAAACGGCAACCAAAGGGCAGTGGGCACGCTGCCTCCCATTAGCCAAAACCATGATAAGGAAATATACCTGTTAAAACCTCCTTACTTCATCAGCAACAGTTATAGCGGTACAACTGCAAGCAATATCAAAACATGGGTGGGTGTATCGGTGGGTTTCTATTATACGCTTCCTAGAAATTAAAACAGCACATGCCAACTAAGGGTGTATGCCCGTTTGCGTGTATTGTATAGTAGCAACCGGCGGCAGCCCTGCCAGCCCAAAAACTACTGTACATTATGTATTATAACGAAGAAGAAAGGGACCTGTTTATTGCACGCTCATTATTACGTATGTTGATTATTGCATGCACAGTTGCCACTATTGTTATTGTATTGTTATGCAAATGTTGCTAAGCTGTTTTGGCACTTAGCAAGCAATTGTATTAACAGCTTTTTTTTGTAGACCATCCTTTACTTATTGTTGAGCATTCTCCCCACTTATTGCCATAAAACATGGTTGCTTGGTTGGTGGCAACTATGGCAGGTTTCTTGAACAATAACCTGCAATATTCACTCTTAAAATAATGTACAATGTCAACAAAAGCACTAATTGTTACAGGCTTATCCTGTATAGCCACAGGCGTATTGGTAGGTATATTAACCGCACCAGCATCAGGAAAGGAAACCCGTAAAAAAATTTCTGACAAAGCAGATGACCTTACCAAGAAGTTCAACAAACTAAGGGGCAAGGGCATGAGCGACCTAGGCGAACTGAAACAGATTTTTGAAACCGAAGTGGATGGCCTTAAAGAAGATGTAAGGGAAAGAATACTGCACCTGATTGAAGCAGCAAGCGGCAAAATAGCCGAAGCCGAAAAAAAATATGCAAGTGCCAGTTAGCTGGTTGTTTCGTAAAAAAGGAGGGTGTGTAGTTGCACCCTCTTTTTGTGGGTGGCTGCATGTAGTATAAGCAACCGTAATAGTTTCCATAACCAGCCCACTTGCACTGGTTGCCATTGTATGTGTATAGTTTGTTGCTATATTTAGCTGCCTTAAAAAATAAAATATGTGCAACAGGTTGTTTAGTTTAATGGTATGCTTATGTGTGGCTCTTTCAGCAGCATCGCAGCAAACAGAAGATACATTGGTACTGTTTGAAAAAAAGCAGGTGGTGTACCTATTGGCCGACAGTGTAAACATACGCAAGGAACCTAGCACCGAAAGTGCATTGGTGGCCAAACTGCCCATTGGTACAAGGCTTACCATATTGAACAAAAGCAAAACTGCTTCACGCATCAACAATATATTAATGCCCTGGTACCTGGTAGCCATTAACGAAAAGGAAACCGGTTATGTATGGGGTGGCAAAATTGCCCTTGCATCTTTTAGAAGCAACAAGAACCCTGATATCGTATTCCATTTTGGCATGGAAAAAATAGAGAACGGTAACTCTGTGTACCAGATAAGGGTGCAGCAGTTGGGTAAGGAACTGCAACGCCTTTCCTTTCAGGGCTTCAAAGGCTATTTAAAAAGACATACCTGCACCAATATTTCTAACAAGGGACTAAGCAGTGTGGACGACATATTGCAGGTGGACGGTTTTGCAGAGTCCTGCGGGGAAGATGCGGGCAGCATCGTATTCTTTTGGGCCAACAATAAGCTGAGCCTGGTGGAACGCCTGACAGACATGGCGGATGGCGGATTTTTTGACCGTGCCTATTTGGTGTACCCGGCCGATATGGAAGGGAAGAAGGACCAAGTGATTAAACGCGAAGAAGCAGGCGAAATACTGTTTGATGAGAACCAGCATGTGGCAAGCTGGTACAGTACCAATGTTAAGTACGAAAAGAACCTTTCCACAGCTTATATATGGAACGGTAGCAAACTGGTAAAGGCAAACTGATATTTTGTGGCGGGCAGAACTGTCGCAATACCTACCGTTAATTGACGCTATTGCACAGTGTTTGCCCCAGTGTATGTAAGTACATTTGTGTATAACAACCAAAAAACAGCAACATGAATAACCAGATTTATCCCTGCCTGTGGTTTGATGGAGAAGCCAAGGCTGCTGCAGATTTTTACTGCTCCATTTTTGGCAATGCCTCCATTATCATAGATACACCCATGGTGGTACATTTTGAGATTGAAGGCAAAAAAATAATGGGATTGAACGGTGGCCCCGTTTTTAAGAAAAACCCTTCCATTTCGTTATTTGTTACCTGTGCCATGAACGATGAAATAGAAAACCTGTATGGCAAACTGATGGATGGTGGTATGGCCATGATGGCTTTGGATACCTATCCCTGGGCGGAAAAATATGCATGGGTAACCGACAAGTTTGGCATGACCTGGCAATTGATGGTAGGGCCATTGCCGCCACACGGACAAAAAATAAATACCAGCTTTTTGTTTGTGGGCCAACAATATGGCAAGGCCAAGCAGGCCATTGAGCATTATGCTTCCATATTCCCCAACTCGCAGGTGCATCACTTAGAGCTATATAAAGATGGCGAGCCGCAGCCTGCGGGCAACCTGAAATTCGGGCACTTTACATTGAATGGCGAAACCTTTTCGGCCATGGACGGGCTGGGCGATCATAAGTTTGCCTTTGACGAAGGTGTATCCATTACCGTTGAATGCAGCACACAGGAAGAGATTGACAATTACTGGAACAAACTGATTGCCGATGGTGGCGAAGAAAGTATGTGCGGCTGGCTAAAGGACAAGTTTGGCGTAAGCTGGCAAATTGTGCCCGCTGTTATTGGCCAACTGATGAGCGACCCTGAAAGGGCAGGCCGTGTGATGCAGGTAGTGATGAAAATGAAAAAGCTGGATATGCAAGCCATGCTGGATGCGTAAAGGATTGTGTGATTGGTAAATATTTTTAAAAGAGGTTGGCATTGGCTGACCTCTTTGCTTGTCACATACAATGCACCTATGTTAAAAGTTATCCTTTATGAAGCATTTGTTTTTTTCAAAAAGATCTGCTGTGGCATATTGCCAAACACAAATTCGGTAACCCTACACAACCACATACGCTGGTTTACTTGTTTTCCTTCAAATTCCTTCAACAGGTAGATTGCCCCACCAATTAAACGGTCGCACATTTCTATTAGATCAAGTGTATCGGCCCCTTCAAATTTTTCTTTTGCTATACATAGGGTAACTGAATTTTCATTGCCGGCCATCATGTCCAACATTTTGTCGGCACCTTCTACCATCTGGAGTTCGGCCTTGCTTCCGCCTTGTGCAATAAACTCCGGCAGGTCCATGTACCATTCCTGCCCGGTCTTTGTAAATGTGTAAGCCTTTATCATTAGGGTTTGTATTTAGCGTTAATGTGTCAATAAATGGTCTGCAATGTTGTGGCTTTATTTTAAACAGCCAATAATTTTTCCAGTTCTTCTACTTCTACTTGCAGCAGTTTAATACGAAGCGTCAATGTTTCCTGGGCATCCACATCGCACTTGTCCAAACGCATAAATGTTTGCTGTTCCAGCAGGTTCAACGCCAAAACATCCAGTTCGGCCAATACAACATGCTTTGGCTTGCTTCTTAAAAAAGCAACGGCATGAAATGCGTTTTGGCATTGCCGGTACCGCTGCTGCATATCGGTAAGTTGGTATTGCAGTTTTTGTAACTGCCATTTGCAGTTCTGTAATTTTTTCTGTAACAGCTTCTTGTTTTTCTGCACACGTTTTTCTGTAGCTGCTATTGCTTTTGCAAATGGTGCCAGAAGTTTATCGTTTTGTAGCGACTGCTCCAGCAACCCCCAACGCAGTATGGCCTGACTGGGCAAATTGCGTTGGTCCGCTTCGGCCATGGCCACCTGTGCCCTTGTAACGCATAAGTAACTGGCCATCTGTTGCTGCGAGAAGCCCAATGCTTCCCTTAATTGTTGTGTGGTACCCATTGTAACAAATTTTTGGTGAACTATTTAATTGCACAAAACCTGTGACAGTTTTTGTTGTGACAAAATTTTTTGTCACATATTTTTCTGTCACAAAGTTGTGACAATATTTTGTGTGACAAAAAACTGTACGAAAGGTTGTTGCAAACAGAAAGGGAGAAGGTAACATTATTGGAAAAGATGTTGGATAACAAGTAATGGTAACCATTAATAATAAATAAACCCTTGCAATTTGTGAGGTTTTTTTATCCTTCTAATTGGAAGTGTAATTTTTTTATTTTAAACTACTTCTTATAAGACTTAATCTTTATTAAATATTAGTCTAGTATTTCTTTCAACATCAATTTTTAATATTAAGTTTGGAGTATGACGTATGAATTAAACTCTAAAGCTTATATTTTATTTGCAAAAATAGAAATAGGGGTAAGGGAGTTTCTGATTAAGTTAATAAAAAAACAAGGTGTTAGAGAATGGACTAAGGTTTTCTTAGGGGCAGTTCAAATGGATTCTATTAAAGACATTGGAAAAAGAATATATGATTCCAGTTGTAATTATACTCCTCCAAATATTGAGGACATCTATTATTCTAAAGTATATAAAGAACTTAAAAATCAAAATAGTATTTATAAGGGAGGTAACTTGATTCATCCCTTTTATTACCTTACTTGGTCTGATTTAATAAGCTTGATTAATAAAACTTCTGTTTCTCAATTAATTCAAGTAGAGATTACAGAAACGAGTCGAAATGTTTTAGTTAACAATTTAATTTTATTGAACCCTCTAAGAAATGATATAGCCCATTCAAGATTTATTTCAGATCAAGACTATATCATAATAAAAAGTTCTTTTGAACAAATAGCTATTTCTATTCCCAATTTTAATGAGATATACAAATCCCAATCTTATGAAAAATCAATAAATGAATTATTTAATTCTTTGGATAATAGCATTGATAATATTTCTGAATGTTTATCGATGTTAGACTTTATTGAAATCAATGCAATTGAAGCACTTGTGAATGAGATGGCAGAATCCTTTTGGATAAGTACTGTTTTTAATGACTTAAGTCTATTGATTGCAGATTTTAAAAATCAATTAATAATATATAAAAAATATAGAGCTGAGCCTGGAGGCTTATTGAAATTGCAGAGATGGAAAAAGGATAATTTTGATTTATTGGCTAACCTAAAGAAAAACATTAATGGACGAGAAATTTGAAGTCAATCCATTTGACAGGACTGCATTGACAGATTACAGACAATTAGCTGGCAGAACAGATGAATTTCGCAGAATACGTTTCGTATTAAGAAATTCTGCGAAAAGTAAGAGTCGAATAAAAAGTATCTTAATAACTGGTGAAAGAGGGGTAGGCAAGACAAGTATTCTGAATTTAACGGAATCGGAATGTGAAATCAATAACTTAATTCCTGTTCGAATTGATTTAACAGAATTAAACTCTGTGAACTCTTGTGATTTTTTCTGGCATTTTTTTAGTCAAGCTATAAATAAATTGTTTTCTCTAGGCCTTTTTAGTGGAAAGAACGGGGCAATCGATTTAATGATTCAAAAAATTCTAAACTCAAATGGTATCGAAGACCAAGCTAATTGGGTTTTTCACACGCCTATTTTAAGAAGAAATTTTCTAAATAATAGAAATTCAAATTTTGAATTTCATTTGTTTATTGAAGATTTAAAGTTAATGCGAAAAGAAATATGTGATTCGGATGGAACGAAATATAACGAACACACTAAAATTCTATTTCTTGTAGATGAAGTGCAACATATTTATTCAAGTAAAGAAATTATCGAACAATTGAGATTTGTTTTGCAAAGTGCAGAATTAGCAACAGGATTTGTATTTGCGGGTGATTCGAGTTATAAGACATCGCAATGGGAATCTGTTTTTGGAGGTTCTTATAGGGACTTTGAAATTATTAGTCTTAATTATTTCAATGATGTAGAATCTGTTGGCGACTATTTTAAAAAATCTCTTACTTCTGTAAATTGGACGGAAAAAGAAATAGAAGAAACTCTTTTTTATAGATTTAAATTGGCATGTCGGCAGATATTTCAACTCACTTCCGGCAAGCCAGCATGGATAAATACTATAGCTTCTAAAATGTTTGAAAGGTGTATGTCTGGTGAGGTTAAACTAATGAAATTCGACAAGCCTGCCCAAATGGATGTCAAAAGAATATTAGAAGACAGTGGGGAGCTTGATATGGCTCAATTACAATTTATTGAACATCTGCAACGTAAATATGTAAAATGGTTATCTGAAATTTTTGCTTCAGAATTACATACATTTAGACAGGTTTACTTATTTGCTAAATTTAAATTGTCAGATGATAATTTTTTAAGTGAAAAGCAGTTTGAAGATTTTTGTAAACAGTTGATTACTCATAAAATTATAAATGTTATCTCTGAAGATAAACAAACAAATATTGTAGGGTTTAGTCCAAGTAATTCGACAAAAGAATTTTTAGATCAAAACTACTATGCATTCGATTTAAAATCCGATACTATAAAGCAATGGCTCCAAATTAGTTCTGATGGAATTTATCAATTTAGATTTGAATACCCATCAAGAAGGTTTATGGGATATATTAATGATGTTCTTGTAACAGAAATAGGCAATACAGCTCTAATAGAGCATAGTCCTACAATGGAAAATGATATTTTTAGATTGTTAGATGTTATTAAAAAAGTAAATAATCGCACATATGAAATAAGCGAAGAAACTTATGAAACTGTATTGGTTATTTTTAAAGCCTTTAAAAAAATTGAAAATTCAAGAGATAAGGAAATATTGTATATCGAATTTAAAAATCTCAAAAATGGTAAATCTCGATCTTGGAATATATATAATTATAACGACAAGAATAAAATAATTTCATATAGAGAATCTCCATCAACTGTAAAAAAAATAAAAGATACAATCAAAAGTTATAATAATGATTCTCACAATTATGAAATAGAAATAATTATAGATAAGTTGCCTCAGCCAGATTTGTCAGCTTTGCAATCTTTAATTATAGAGAGTGGAGATACTAGAAAAATAGGCATTATTCTAGAGGATAAAATGGCTGATTTAGTTAGATTGTATATTAAAGAGTCGAATGTTGATTCATCATATGAAATTGCTAACTTTTTTTATAAACTCTTTAATGAGGGGCATGATCTAAGTCTTAGGTATTTAAATAATTCAGCGTATGTTTTTATTGAAAGAAATGAATTGGATAAAGCTCTTGATTTTCTAAATGAAGCTAACAGAAAAAATTCTATTTTCGATGTTGAAAATAATGATCTATCGGTAGTTGCACTAATTAAATATAATTTGGCAATTATATCTGTTATGCAAAATGAATATAGTAAAGCTCTTAACTTATTTAAACAAGTAGTTGCTTTTTGTGAAGCAAAAGAAATTACTGATGACCTTGCTGGCACTTTAAAAATAGTAGAAATAAGTAGTGAACAGAAAGTATGTATCAATGAAATTAAACACAACGATAAAAGTAATCCTAAAATAAAAATTAGCGAATTTTCTCAATTAAATATTGAGAAACTATCTAATTTGTTTGAAACTAAGCCTATGCCTGATATTAATTAAGTCATGTAGGATCCACATCTGCCAACACCGTCACCCCTCTATACAGCCTATTCGTTTGTATAATCACCGTTTGCTGTTGTATTTCCCTTTTGCATTGGTTAATGAGGTGGGCATCTTTGGGTAGCTTAATCAATATTTCCCATAGGTACTGGTTGCGTATCCTGTCTACAATGGGTTGGGCGGGGCCGTTTAGGTAGGGGGCAAAATTTGTTTTTAGGCCCTGCATCATTATGTTGGCCGCTTCTTCGGCTATATGTTTTTCCTTGTGCTTAAAGGTAAGTGTTATGAGTCGGTAAAAAGGCGGGTAGTTGTATGCCTTGCGGCTTTCCAGTTCGTAGGCAAAAAGTTTTTTATAATCGTGCAGTTGCACAAAATTCAGTACGGGGTGGTGGGTGTTGCTTACCTGTATCAGCACTTTGCCATTGCCATGCTTGCGGCCAGCACGGCCGCTTACCTGCTCCATCAACTGAAAGGCACGTTCGTTAACCCTAAAGTCGGTAAAGTTTAAAATACCATCGGCATCTATAATACCAACAAGGTTCACATGTTCAAAGTCCAAACCCTTTACCACCATTTGTGTACCCACTAAAATATCTATGCGTTGCTGTTCAAACAGTTTAATGAGCGTGTCGTGGTCGTGCTTGCCTTTTACGGTATCGTAATCCATGCGGGCAATTTTGGCATCGGCAAACTGTTCGGTTAAAAGTTCCTCAATTTTTTCGGTACCGAAATTCTTCTGTATAAAGTTGTGGCTGCCACAGGCTGCACAGGTATTGATAACGGGGTAGGTGGTGCCGCAGTAATGGCAACTGAGTTTGTTTTTTGCTTTGTGGTAGGTAAGCGTTACATCGCAATGGTTGCATTGCGGTATCCAGCCACAGGTATGGCAGATCATGTACGGACTGTAGCCACGCCTATTCTGAAAAAGTATCACCTGTTTTTTTTCTGCCAACGATGTTTCAATGGCCGTAATGAGTTGAGGCGTCAAAGCAATTTTTTCTTTGCTTTTGGTGGCAATTTTTTTCAGGTCAACCAGTTCTATCTGTGGCATGGCCACATCGCCATAGCGTTCGTTCAGTTCTACCAGTCCGTACTTGCTTTGTACAGCGTTGTAATAACTTTCTATACTGGGTGTGGCACTGCCGAGCAGCACTTTTGCGTTGAACAGCGATGCGTAGTACACGGCAGCATCACGGGCATGGTAGCGTGGTGCAGGTTCCTGTTGTTTGTAGCTGGCATCGTGTTCCTCATCGGCTATGATCAGCCCCAGGTCTTTAAAAGGAAGGAAGAGGGAGCTTCTGGCACCTACCACGGCTTTGGTTTCGCCGCTTTTTATTTTGTTCCATATCTCTACCCGTTCGTTGGGGTTGAACTTGGAATGATAAATGGCAATATGTCCACCAAAATGTTTCTGCAGGCGGCGTATCACTTGTGCCGTCAATGCAATTTCGGGCAGCATGTACAGTACCTGCTTGCCCTGTTTAATGTATTGTTCAATCAAAGAAATATATACCTGTGTCTTTCCACTTGATGTAACACCATGCAATAGGCACACATTTTTATCGAGGAAATTTTTTTCTATTGCGTTTAATGCCGTTTGCTGTGCAGGTGATAACGTGAAATCTATTACCAGGTCTTTGGGTAGGGCTTTGATCCTGTCGGTGGCACGTTTTTCTGCAACGAGTATATTTTTTTCAATCAGGCCTTTTAATTGTGCTGCCGTTGCATTCGATTTTTTTAGCAGGCTTGGTTGCGTTACTTCGCCTTCTGTTTTTATCAGGTGCAGGTAGGAGAGCAGTAGTTCCATCTGTTTGGGTGCTTTGCTCCAGTTGTTGAGCAGGTCGGCCAGTTTGTCTTCGTTGTGGTATACAGGGTTAAGTGTTATATAGGTTTCTGTTTTTACCTTGTATTTGTCTTTCAGTTCTTCCCATACATAGCATACTTTTTTTTCAATCAGTTTTTTAATGATGGGGTATACATGGTTGGCATCCAGCAGTTGCTGCACTTCGCTTAAACGCAGTTCCTTTTTTACTTCCAGTGCCTGTGCCACCAGAAACTCTTCATCGCTGAACATGCTGCCATCGTTCAAATCAAAATCCGTTTCCTCGTTCCATATCAGTATGCTTTCGCTGCTGAGCTTTAAATTGGATGGAATGGCGGCCTGCATTACTTCGCCTTCGCTGCACATATAGTAGTTGGCTATCCATTGCCATAGCTGTAGCTGCGTAGTGTACACCAATGGCTCATCGTCCAGCACATTGATGATTTCTTTTGGTTGGAATGCAGGCGGCTTTTCGGTAAATATATTTTTGATGATGCCTGCATATTTTTTGTTGCGTAGCTGTACCTCTACCCGTATGCCGGGCTTGGCTGCCTGTTGCAGGTGTGGCGGTATGGCCCATGTGTAGATTGTTGGCAATGCCAAAGGAATGATGATTTCGGCATAACATGCCCCATCATTGACGGAAGAGAAGAGTTGTTCGGTATTTTTTTTTGTAGTTGACAAAGTGTAGACGAAGATAATGGGGAAAGGGAAATTGTTAAACCAGAAGATAACGTAGGCTCAAGCCGCATGGCTTCGTACTTGCAACAGCACTCCACTTTTTTCAATTGAATCTTCGATTCAACCGAAGCGGCTGATGTACCTTATGCAAGTACTGGTGTTTGGTGCGATGTAGCGGGAACGGCATAACAGTTCTATCAGTGGCAATAAACTCCGCTATGATCATCCCCCTTTAGGGGATAGGGGCGTATTGTATCTTCTCAACCCTTCTTCCATTACCTCATATACTTGCTGTTTCAGCATCGGCATGTCTTTCATGGTCAGCCCATCTACTTTTATTTCTTCTAGGTACACCACGCGGTTCTTTCCGGGTGTCAGTTCAAGCAAACCTTTGTAGTGCAAACGTTTTATCGTATCAACAAATAGCAAAGGCTTAATAGGTGTTTGCGTTTCAATGGCAATGCGGAAAGCCCCATCAAAAAATTCTTTCAATGGTTTACCTGTTTCGTTGAATGTGCCTTCAGGAAAAATAAAAATAGAAATGCCCTGCTTGATGGCTGCTTTTAATGCACGTACACTTTTTGCACGGCGTTCGGCATCCCTTCTGTCAACAAGAATTACGGCTGCACGGTATATCCAGCCAAATACAGGTATCTTAACCATTTCGTATTTGCCCAGCACACGTATGGGTTGGCGTGCCGTGCATACAATAGGGGGGATGTCCATGTAGGAAATATGGTTGGCCACAAAAATATATTGCTTGCTGGTGTCGTGCGGTGACTCAAAAATATCCTGGTGCTGTATGCCCACCAGTGCGTACCAGGTACGTGCCCATACTTTGCAGATGCTGTAGATGAAGTTGCCGCCTTTAATGCCAAATGCAGATGCTATCAATACAAACGGCAAGGCAATAAGCATGATGACAATAAAGAGTATCAAAGCGTATACACTATAAATAACCCGTAGCAACCGATGCATATTTTTTAGATAAATGTGGTGAACGCTTTAAAGATAATGGAATAAGAAATTTATAGAATCCTGCTTAAAAGATATTTTGATTCTGCAATAAAATTAGTTGTGCTTTGATCGTTTTTATCTGTAATCAATTCGAATTTGAATTCTATTTTATTGTTTTTTACGAAAGTAGTTGCCCACAAAATTTTTGAATACAATTTGCTAACTGAATCAATTTTCTCTGAGGCTATGATTGAAAAATATCGTCCGTTCATATATTGAATTGTATCAGTTTGTAATGTAGAATTATGCATTCTTGGATATGTTTTTAACTCTTGTAAAGCCAAGTTGTGCTGCATCTTTATATACTCTTTGCTCACAGAATCTCTTATAACGATAAATTGAGAATGAATAATCGTTAACTGGTCTACAGAATCCTTTCTGTCATGCCAGTACCAACCTGTTTCCATGAAAATGGGTGTTTTTTTAGACTGGAATCTATATCTTTCTGTACCACAATGCGAACAATCCGATTCTTGTGTCCAAGTAAAAAATGTATCGTACCGATTTGGTACAGATAATTTAATTTGTCCTAAAACACCTTTTAAATCAATACTTGTGTCTTTTGAGTTAAATGGATTTGATGTAGAATTTTTATTTGAATTGCAGGCAATACAAAATATCACTATTGCTAGGAAGTATTTCATAAAATCGTTGTTAGCAATATAGTAAAACTCATATGAAGTTATTCGAAAAAAACCCGTATGGTTTGGTAAAACCAGTTGTGCTGTACGGTGGCACCTTGCTGGTACATTTTTTCGTTGAAGCTTTTTAAACCGAACAGCCCGGCCATATTGCCTTTGTTCATGGCAAGCTCGAGGTAGCCGGCAGAGTTGAAGTGGGCGAGGTTCTCGCCTTCGTTTACCGATGCATAGTTATTGCTGATACGGTCGATTGTTTCGTTGCGTTTGAAAATGATCTTAAAATTTCGGCCCTTGCGTTCCTGTTCAAACTCGGCCTTGGTAATATTGATGACCACGTTCTCAAAATTGTCCACAAACAGTATCTGCCCCTCTATCCAATCGTTGCCAATCATTGGTTTCAACATTATTTTCTCTACAATGTTAAATGCGTTGGTGCCAATTTCATCAATGCCTTTTCCGTTTACAATGGCATTTACGGCATCGGCAACTATTTGGGTGGTCTCTAAAAGAGTCACCGCATTTAATACAGGTATGGTTACCAGTTTTTGGGGTATGCGGCCTGCAATCATCGTAAGTATGCCATTGTCGGGACAAATAATGTATTGCCCTTCATGTTCGGCCAATATAAAATGCCCATCTTTTGTTTCGAAAACATTGAGCAGCACAATATGGAAAGTGCCTTTGGGAAAATGCTTGAAGGCATTGCCACATATATAGGCTGCATGCGGAAAATTTTCCTGTGGCAGGTAATGCGTTATATCAATAATGTTCAACGATTGGTTGGTTGAAACAAATTGCCCTTTAATGGCACCAACCAAATAGTCTTGCTGGCCAATATCTGTAGTAAGCGTTAGTAAAGGCATGTTTTGATGAACGAATAATGAATGTATTTGTTATTTTACCAACTGCCCGTTTTTATAGAAAAATTTCCTGGTTAATTTATCTGCCAGGCTTGGGAATAGCCTGGTCATGAACACGGTACGTTTGCCTGTAAATGTAAGTACCAGTGTACGTTTCCTTTTTTCAATTGAATGGATGATATGCGTGGCACATTCTTCGGCACTCATCATTTGGCCTTCGTTCATAGATGTTTCGCCCTGCTCCTTACCAAATTTGTTCAATGCTGCTTTGCGTATGTTGGATGCCGTGAAGCCAGGGCAAACCCACATTACATTGGTGCCGCTATCCAGCAGTTCTGTACGTACCGCTTCAAGGAAACCGTTCACTGCAAACTTTGATGCGGAGTAGCCGCTACGCCCCGGTAGGCCCCTAAAGCCGGCAATGGATGAAACACCAACAATGGTTCCTTTATTGGTAGTAATGTAGGGCAGGGCAAACTTTGTACAGAACACGGTACCCCAAAAGTTGATATCCATTACTTTTTTAATGGCTTCCAGTTCCACTTCCTCCAGCAATGCACGCATAGATATACCGGCATTGTTAATGAGTATGTCGATGGTGCCGAAATTATGTACAACGGCATCAATGAAATTTTTGCAGTCCTGCTCCTTGCTTACATCTGCCGTATGTATCATTAAAGGTTTGTTGGGCGATGTGGATTGCAATTGGTAAAGCTTGTCATAGTTCCTGCCGCATGTGGCCACTTTGGCGCCCAACTGCAAAAACTGTTGTACCAATGCTTTACCGATACCTTCCGAACCACCCGTAATAACGACTACTTTATTTGTGAAGACAGACATATTGATTGTTTATGGCACAAAAATAAGTGTATGCAATCAGGAATGTTAATAAACATGTTAGCAACCATCATAAAAAATTATAAAAAAAATTTGGTGAAAAAAAACGTACCCTTATTTTTGCACTCCCAAAACAAAACAGACCATCTGTTTTGAAGAAGGAAAAGGATGATTCCGTAGCTCAGTTGGTAGAGCAATACACTTTTAATGTATGGGCCCTGGGTCCGAGTCCCAGCGGGATCACAAGGTTATCAGAAATGATAACCTTTCTTTTTTTATGGCACTTTCCATGATTGCTTTGTTGAAAGGTTATCTACTGTTAAAAGGTTGATATAAGCCTTTTTGATTACCACTCCATTCATATAAACATCTGCGGCTTATTTGTTTTACAGTTACTTTTGCAAAACGAAAATTTTACAGGATGAAGAAGCTACATGTTGTAATGCTGGTATTGATTGCAGGTGCCATTGCAAGCCTGCTTATTTATATGGGCGATATTACTACCTACGAAACCATCGCATCGGCCAAGGAGAAGAAAGGAAAGACGGTAATGGTTATTGCAAAGCTTGATAAGGCAACCTTGAATTACGATGCCATTAAGAACCCCAACTATTTAACTTTTGAAGCAACCGATACCTTGGGCGAACGCATGAAAGTGGCTTACTATTATGAAAAGCCGTACGACATGGAAAAAAGCGAACGCATTGTATTGAAAGGGAAAATGGAAAACGGTGTGTTTGAAATAAAGAAGAAAGATGGCATACTGGTTAAATGCCCCAGCAAATACAAAGACGATAAAGATGCTGCATCCAAAAAGTTAGAGACAGCTTCCACCAACTAGACAACCAGCCTGAGCATGCAAGAGGGCTGCAATCATTTCTACTGCATTTCGGCAAGCTCAATGTGGTAACTGCTTTGAATCAATCCAATGGAATACAAAGGTGAACATCTGCTACCGGGTCAATTGGGCCATTTCTTTTTAGTACTTTCCTTAGTGTCGTCACTGGTTGCCATGATTGCCTATATAAAGGCAAACAAGACAGCAGCGTTGGACGAGAAGCAGAGCTGGATACGGATAGCAAGGTTTTCTTTTTTACTGGAAACCGTTTCTGTACTCAGCATATTTATTGTACTGTTCTACATTATTTCCCATCATTTATTCGAATACGAATACGCTTGGAAGCATAGTGATAAAAGCCTGCAGTTTGAATACCTGTTAAGCTGTTTCTGGGAAGGGCAGGAGGGTAGCTTTATGCTATGGAGCTTTTGGCATTGTGTAATAGGCTGGGTACTGATTAAAAAAGCCAAGCAATGGGAAGCGGGCACCATGACGGTGGTAAGCTTTGCACAGTTCTGTCTTTCTACCATGATTATTGGTATGTATTTCTTCGGACATAAACTGGGCAGTAATCCTTTTGCGTTATTGCGGAACGAATTGAATGCACCTATTTTTTCACGCCCGGATTATTTGAGTCTGGTAAAGGATGGCAATGGATTGAATACCCTGTTACAGAACTATTGGATGGTGATACACCCACCGGTACTGTTTCTTGGTTTCGCATCTACCATTGTACCATTTGCATTTGCCTATGCAGGGCTGGTTAACAAAAACCATGACTGGGTAAAAGTTGCCATACCCTGGAGCGTTTTCTCCGTTGCCATATTGGGTACGGGCATTATGATGGGTGCCATGTGGGCCTACGAAAGTTTAAGCTTTGGTGGCTACTGGGCATGGGACCCTGTGGAGAATGCATCGCTGGTGCCATGGCTTACCATGGTTGCGGGTTTGCATACGGCACTAATCTACAAAAGCAGCGGCTACTCATTAAGAAGCACCTATTTCTTTTTCATCATCAGCTTTACGCTGATCCTGTATTCCACTTTCCTTACAAGAAGCGGGGTGTTGGGCGATACGTCCGTACATGCTTTTACCGACCTGGGCATGAACTTTCAGTTGCTTGCATTTATTGGTGTATTCTTTTTGCCAGCCATGTACCTGTTCATTAAAAGGTACAAATCCATTCCAAGCATTGTTAAGGAAGAGAATACCTATAGCAGGGAGTTCTGGATGTTTATCGGTTCGCTGGTAATTTTCCTGTCTGCCATTGTTATTACCTGCATCACATCATTGCCGGTATTCAATAAGATTGTGCACCATGTAAGCTTCTTGCAAAAGATTTTCAAGAATGCGTTTGCCCAGCCAGAAGATGCAGAGTTTACGCACAACCAGATACAGGTTTTTGTGGCTATTATACTGGGTGTGTTAACGGCCATTACGCAATACTTTAAATATAAGGACACACCCAAGGCCTTTATCAGGAAAAAGATTTTGGTGCCTACATTGATTACACTGGTCATTACGATACTGGTGATATTCTTTGGAGGTATCAGCTACAATAAAAAAGGCCCTGGCTTTTTGGTTGCCATACACCTGGCCATATTTGCGGCCATATACGCCATTGTGGCCAATGCAGGCTATATATGGCTGGGGTTAAAGGGCAAGATAAAAGCAGCAGGACCAAGTGTTGCACATATTGGTTTTGGAATGATACTGCTGGGCATACTGGTTTCGAGCGGCAAGAAGAGCATCTTGAGTTGGAACAGGACAGGTATTACCACCCTTGAAAAAACAAAACAAGAAGACCCGGCAGAGAATACGACTTTGTTTAAAGGCATCAAGACGGATATGGGCAATTACATGGTAACCTATGTAAAAGATACCGTTAACCAGCGTGACCGTAAACGTTATTTTGAAATAGACTTTCAGCCAAAAGATGGCGGTGAAGGCTTTAAAGTATATCCCGATGTAATCAAGAACAATAAAGGCAATGAAGGCTTTGCGGCCAATCCGGATGCAAAGCATTTTATGGCCAAGGATATCTTTGTGTACATTACCTCGTTTAAGGAAGATGACAAGAAAGATACCAGCTCGTTCAAGAACGGAACCATAAAGATTGGTGATACTGTTTTTTACAGCAACGGTTTTATGGTGCTGAACAAGGTATTGGTAAACCCCGAAGAGCAGAAAGCAAAACTGGGTGCAGGCGAAACAGGGGTGTTCCTGGATATTACGGTTACTTCAAAAGAAGGCAGCCTGTACAAAGCATCGCCAGGCATTATTTTAAAAGACAGTTCCAGCAAACGCATAGTTACCGATACGGTTGTGGCCCAGAGCCTGGTATTGGCATTTAACAAAGTGCTGGACAAAGAAACAGGCAAGCTTGAAATTGGTGTAAAGGAAAACAAATCCATGGCAACCCTGCTTACCTTAAAAGTGCTTGAATTTCCCCTCATCAAATTCCTTTGGCTAGGTGTAGTGGTAATGGTCATTGGTTGTGCCATGAGCATTGTGCAGCGTTTGAAGCAAAAATCGAAGTCTGCCATTTAACGTTTGTTAAAGGGTTACTTTTTGCTTATCGGCAGCATTAATGCTGTAAATTGTGTCTGCATTGTAAAGCATGAAGCATTCCCGTAAACATATTTTCCCTTCCCTTATTATTGTGATGTTGTGCATGCTAGGCACAATAAAAACACATGCACAACGTGGCCCTTACGATACCGTTAAAGTGTATGCCTATATTACCCCGCAGGGCGATACCATACCCATGAGCTATTTGCCGGGCGTGGAAGTAAATGCAAGAATGACCAAGCAGTGGAAGAACTATTGGGCAGATTGGACAAGGCTACGCAATGCAGTATATGTTACCTATCCTTATGCGGTAGCGGCCAGCCGTGTAATGAACGAGATCAATGCAAAGTTGGTGGGCGTTACAGACAAAAGGGAACGTAAACGCATCATCCGCTCACGGGAGAAGGACCTGAAAAAAGAATTTTCCGATAAGCTCACCAATCTTTCCGTTTATCAGGGCAAGGTATTGATGAAACTCATCTACCGCCAAACAGGCAACAACTGCTACGAAATAATTGATGAATACAAAGGCTCCTTTACTGCCGCATTCTATCAAACCATTGCCATATTGTTTGGCAGCAACCTGAAACAGAATTACGATGCCAATGGTAAGGACATGGATATGGAAAAGATTGTAAAGGATGTAGAGCGGATGTATGGCTATAGGAGCTGACCTTTGGCACTAAGTTTTACCTGTACCTTTCAATATCAATAGCCCTTACACACATGACATCTGCACTTCAGCTACAAAAGTTTCAATTCGGCAACGATACAATTGAACTGTTTGTGCCCGATGCAGCACATATACAGAACAGCTACCGGCAGCAGTTAAAAAATAACCCATCACTAACAGCCCCTTATTGGTCGCAACTATGGGCAGCATCACATGCACTGGCAGGTTTCCTGGCAAATAATACAGCATATATATACAACAAGAAAGTACTTGAATTGGCAGCAGGGTTGGCACTGCCTTCTTTGGTGGCTGCCCAATATGCCAGCGAGGTTGTGTGCAGCGATTATGTGCCGGAAGCTGTTGCCCTAATGCAACAGTCCATTATACACAACCGGCTTACCAATGTGCAAAGCAGTTTAATAGACTGGAACCATTTGCCACATGATATTGCAACAGATGTTTTGCTATTGAGCGACATCAATTACGAACCCACTGCTTTTGACACATTATTGCATGTGGTGCAATCTTTTCTTGCAAAAAATACAACGGTTATTCTTGCTACGCCACAACGCATCATGGCAAAACCATTTATTGAAAAGTTGCTCGCCTGGTGTGTACATCAGGAAGATATCACCATTCAACAGCAACAACAGGCTGTTGCAACCACAGTGCTGGTATTTAAAGGCACCGGTAATCAATAAAATGTATGGTTAATGGCTATCTTCATTGCAGTTTCACTTTTTTAAATTATAACAGGCATGTGTTTTTCGGCGCAAGCAAGTTTTGGGGCAGGGGCCATACTTACTGTAATAGGTATTGCAACCATACAAAAAAGCAGGCAGCCCCAACAACTGGCATTTGCTGCAATACCTTTATTTTTTGGGATACAGCAAATTGCTGAAGGTTTTGTGTGGCTATCGCTAACACATGCTCAATACGCTGCATGGCAGAACATTGCCACCCATTTGTTTATATTTTTCTCCCATATACTTTGGCCCATTTGGGTTGCTTTTGCAGTGCTGCTGTTTGAGCAGCAAGACAAAAAGAAAAACATCTTGTTTGTTATTTTTGGTTTGGGTTTACTGTTATCGCTATTCGAAGTGTACTTTATTGCCCAATACGGCGTGCTGGCAAGGGTTACGGGCAACCATATCGAATATATAATTGGCTTTCCCAAAGTCTTTATATACTTAAGCGAAATTGTTTACGCACTAACCACCATTGTTCCTTGTTTTATTGCCAGTTACAAAAAACTCCGCTGGTTTGCCATGGTGTTAATTGTTTCCATTGCGGTAACCGCTATATGCTATAAGGCATGGCTCATTTCCGTATGGTGCTTTTTTGCTGCATTGCTAAGCAGTGTCATTTACATGATTGTAAAGCAGGCTCCTTTATATAAGCGGCAAAAACTGTAACAGTTTCCACTACAATCCGTTTTATTACCACTACTTTATTTTCAGAACTTGTACTATGTCCAATAAGGGCATAGTTGTTTTCTTTTGTATCATTAAATCAAAGCAATATGACAAAGCGTTCACAAGCCCGTTTACTGGTAGCACAGTTACAGCAACGAAACGATTTCATCGGTCAATGCTATTGGATGGCACTGGAAATTGTTACCAAAACCCATCAGTTAAAAAAATGGATCCAGAAAATATTATAAGCCCTGCTTATACCCTTGAAAACGATCCCAGCTTTTAAAAAATAACCCCCTAAACACCTTGAATTTGTACCCTTGCCGTAAAAAGCCTCCAGTATTGGGGGCTTTTTCATGTTTGTGCTTGGTGTGGCAACTTAAAATTCAGCTATCTTTAGCCGCATTATTTTTTTTACAAACAGCATTTTTGCTGCTCAAACACTAACATTTCTATTTTGCGTTTTACAGATTTTAATTTCCATCCAACACTATTAGAAGGGATTGAGGCTTCCGGCTACGAAACCGCCACACCAGTACAGGAGCAGGTGATACCGCATATCATGGCGGGCAAAGACATTATTGCGTCGGCACAGACGGGTACCGGAAAAACGGCGGCATTCCTGCTGCCCATCATGAACCGTTTAATTACACATAAACACGATGGGCAGGTAAGTGCCTTGATCGTAGTGCCTACAAGGGAACTGGCCATACAGATTGGCCAGCACTTGGAAGGACTGTCTTATTTTACCGATATCAGTTCCATTGCTATTTATGGCGGAAACGACGGACAGAATTTCGTTGCCGAGAAAAAGGCACTGCAGATGGGGGCCGATATTATTGTATGCACGCCCGGCCGTATGATTGCACACATCAACATGAACTATGTGTCATTCAAAGGCCTGCAGTTCCTGGTGCTGGATGAAGCAGACCGTATGTTGGACATGGGCTTTCAGGACGATATAAACCTTATCATCAACCAACTGCCACAAAAAAGGCAAACACTATTGTTTTCGGCAACCATGCCCGAAAAAATTAAACGCTTGGCACAACGCATCCTGCACCAGCCCGAAGAAATATACATTGCCATTTCAAAACCCGCAGAAAAGATCGTGCAACGTGCCTATGTGGTGTACGAGCAACAGAAACTATTGGTGGTAAAGCATTTACTGCAAACCATCCCTTTTAAAAGTGCACTTATTTTTTGTAGCCGCAAACAAAGTGTAAAGCAGCTTGCCCGCGAACTGCACCGTGCAAAATTTGTGGTGGGCGAAATTCATAGCGACCTTGAACAGCAGGAGCGGGAAAATATGCTGCTGGGTTTTGGAAGCCAACGCATTCCTGTTTTGGTGGCCACGGATATCTTGAGCAGGGGCATTGATATTGACACGATAGACCTTGTTATCAATTACGATGTGCCCAACGATGGTGAGGATTATGTGCACCGTATTGGCCGTACCGCCCGTGCCGAAGCAGATGGCATGGCACTTACATTGATTGGCGAAAAAGAGCAGAACAAATTTGCAGCCATTGAAGGGCTACTGGGCAAGCAGGTAGATAAAGCTGCCCTGCCACAGGAATTTGGCGAAATGCCCGCATACCAGCCAAGGGTTAGGACAGGCAGTGGCGGTGGCGGCAAACGCAGGCCCAACCGAGGCTTCCACAACCGCAACCACAGTGGCCGTAAGCATTAATACACCTGCTTGTTTATTGACCCACTTAATACCAACTTTGCCATTTTATTGTATATATGACACCCGAAAGACAACACAAGCTTTTAGAAGTACTGTACAAACGCCAGAACAACCTGACCGTTGTAATGGAAAATGTGCACGACCCGCATAATATATCCGCCGTAATGCGTACCTGCGATGCAGTGGGCATACAGGATATGTATATTTTGAATACCAAGATTTCACGTCACGAAAAATTCGGAGCCAAAAGCAGCAGCAGTGCCTCCAAATGGCTTACGCTGCACCAGTTTGAAAACACGGAGGAATGTTTTGCTGCATTGCGGAAAAATTATTCCACCATACTTACCACGCATCTATCATCGGATGCGGTGGGTTTATACGACATTGATTTTACCAAAAGCACCGCACTTGTTTTTGGTAATGAGCATGCAGGCGTAACGGATGAAGCAAGGGCCCTGGCCGATGGCAATTTCATTATACCGCAAATGGGCATCATTCAAAGCCTGAATATTTCTGTGGCCTGTGCAGTAAGCATTTACGAAGCCTGTAGGCAAAAGAAGGCAGCAGGGCATTATGATAGCCCTTCCATGCCGCCAGCAAGGCTGGATACCTTGTTGAACGAATGGGGCTTTGCCGAAAACGAAAAGCCTGTATAGCGGTTGCTAAAACTGTACTTTAAAGCTGCCAAACACGCCAAAGTCATGTAAAGTGGTATTCTGTATTACGTTGGCGGGTTGTGGTGTGGTTGGTGGTGTAAAACGCCATACCAAGTCAATCCTAAAGAATTTAAAGATATTGTCAAAGCCCGTACCTACTTCGGTATAGGCATTGTCTTTTAATGATTTCATCCTGTAATCGCCCAGTTCCAACCGATTGAACCTCCTGTTCTCGGTTGACAGATCGCCCCACACGGTTTTGATGTTCCAGAACTGACGCATTTTTGTTTTACGCATAAACGGTATCAGGTTCAACAGCTTCTTTTCAAAATTATGTTCTACCGTAAAACCAGCATACTTATCACTTACATACTCAAAGCGGTTCATTAAGTTGAACGATTGCTTGTTGTAGTAATAGATCTCGTTACCGGGATGCAATTCCAAAATAGTAAAAGGCAGGTTGTCTCCCCATATTTTACCCGCATAACCTGTATAGCTTACAGAACCGAAGCCCGGCAGCCTGAACTGTTGCGACACACTGAAACCTGCTTTCTGGTACTTGTACTCACCATCCAATGTTCCGGGAAGGCCCGAAGCAAATTTCAATTCAAAAACAGGCTTGTTGTTTTTCAGGCTTCTTTCCCTGCGGTGCGTAACGATCTTTTTCTCGCCCGGTGCAAAACGGATCTTTAAACCCACTTCGCTGTTGATGAGCTTATCATCGAACCTGGTAGAAAAGAACCTTCTGGCAGGTAATGGATTATAGGTTTCATAATCGGAACGTAACAATGTTACCTGTGCAGAAATATTGTTCTGCCATTCTTTTGTTACAGCAAACTTGTATTCCTTGATGCCGATAAACTTTTGCTTGATATAAGAGCGGCGTATCAACTGGCTGAACATATTGTCTGTTGAAGCATCTTCGTCACCCGTCCTGGTACGGCCATTGTCCAGGTCATCCACATAAGAAGCGGCCAATTTTACCCCCTTTATAAATGGCGTTTTATAGGTAATGTCAAACTTGCCTTTAAATCTTGCATCAGAGAAACCGTATGCCAGGTAACCATGCAAACGCAGGTTCTTGCTGAACTTCTCCGTTGTTCCCAGATCGAACCTGAGCCTTGTTGTTTCAAGCTGGTTACGGCTAAACCATTTAAACCACGGACCAATCTCTATCATGCCGTATTTCTTATGGCCATCAAATATAAAAGTGAGTGCATCGCTGTATTTCTTAAATGCCGGAAGGCTCCTGATGGTATCAATCATTTTGTACACCTTCTGCTCATTTACCGCCAAAGGCTCGGGCCGTAAGGTTTGCCACTGCTCTGCCGCAACGGTGGTGGCATCTTCGTTCACAATTACTTCTTCAGGCTTCTTGTTCTTGGCAAGCTGTGTTACCGTAGCCGGGTTGTTTACTTCTACTTTATTGTACAGGCAGGTTTTGCGGCAAATGAAAGAAAGCTTGTCTTTCTGTAAAGGGGCTATCTCCACAATGTATTTGTCTTTCGCAAACATCCATTGCCCCTTACCGGCCTGTTTAAATTCCTGTACAATGCTCAACCTGTTCACAAAATTGATATTGGCAGTAGGGGAGATGTTGAGGTTTATTTTTTGTATGGCCCAGGTATTCTGATGCACCCAGCAATCGCCGGAGAACAGGTTGCTGCCTTCCCTTAAAGGCGTGAATGCAAGGTGAAAATAGCGTTCGCCATTAATGATAATGGTATCCGTGCCTTTATAATAATAATGCTTATCGCCATTGCTGCTCAACGGGCTGATGAATTCCTTACCAAAAATGGTTACGTAGTCGCTGTAAATATCAATCTTCTGGTTAATACCGCCTGCAAGCTGCAATACGCTTTCGTTTTTGATGCCCTGTGTCTGCACCGCTTTTATCTCTTCACGTACTTTATGCGGCTGCTTGCTAAAATAATAATCCGACAGGGTTTCAGTAATGAATACAGGCAAAAACGGTTTTGCTTCAGAAACGGTATCGGTATTGTCCAATACAAATGCAAACGGTTTCAATAGTTTCTTTTGTTGCAGCTTTTCCTTATTCACATTGCTGATGTCCACTTCCATTTTGCTGTAAAACTCATAGTTGTAACTGTTAAAGCGATAGGCATCGTTTTCTTTCTTGTGCTGTACAATGCTCTTCCACCAACGCAGGCCCTTAGAGAATTTGGATTTCACCACCACATCTTTGGCCATGGTTACCTGCATAAAAATGGAATATGCAACAGTGTCTTTAAAAAAGCCCACTGGCTTCAACACATCTGTATAGCCAACGTATTTAAAGATCAGGGTATCCGAAGGTATATTGCTCTTCTTCAATTTAAAATAACCCAAGCTGTCGCTCAAAACACCCCAACCGGCTTTTTGCCAATACACGCTTACCTGCGACAGTTGCTCAAGCGTAAACTCATTGGCAATTTTGCCTTGCACTTTATCTGCACCATGCTGTTGGCAGAAAGCAGTGGTTGCACAGGCAACCAGTAAAACAATGGATAGGGACTTAAAGATTTTTGGCAGCATTTTTACGGGGTACGGTTAATTCACTTGATGCAAGATATTGATTAATAGTATCTGAACAACAGCATTTATAGCTTCTTAATACCCTTGCCGCAAATTTTAATGGATTTTAATTTTTGTATCATTCCCTATCTTCGCCGCCTTTACTATGAGGCGTGCACACAATACAATAAGGGCATTGATATTAAAAGTGGTGGATGCATTTTATCCCCTTTTTAAGATGGTGATGCCTTTGCAGACCTTTCGCTACGCTGCCTGCGGCGGCTTTAATACCGTGTTGGGTATTGTGCTCTACTCCATTGGCTACACCTATATTTTTAAGGAGCAAGTGGTGCATATTGCCAATTTTGCATTGGAACCCCATATTGCTGCCGACTACCTGTTTGCCATCTGGATCTCCTTTCCCATAGGCTTTTATTTAAGCAGATACGTAGTGTTCCAGGAATCCAACCTGCCCAAGCGGGTACAGTTATTCCGCTATGCAGTGGTGGTATTCGGTTCCATCTGCATCAACTACTTCTTCCTCAAATTTTTTGTGGAGATTGTACAGTTCAATCCCACGGTTGCCAAAATATGCACATCTGTATTTGTGATCGTGTTCAGCTATGTATCGCAACGCAATTTCTCTTTTAAATCCAATTAGGCAAACCTGTACCGTTTAAGCCTCGTACTTCTTTGTATCAAATAAATATATGAGGTATTGGTTGGTTATAGGTTTATGTATTGTTTACGGTACAGCCTTCCCGCAAAACGATTCGGTACAAAATGTATTTGCATTCAAAGCATTGTCAGGCAAGGTATATGCCCACACCAATGCCGTACGCAATATAAAAGGTGCCAAGCCTTACGGTGTGGAAATGGAATTTGCCAAACAGCAAACCGCACCCAACCATTTCAGCCAAGCAGGTGCCTATGTAAAAAGTGGCTGGGCACTGGCCTATGTAAATTTCAATAACCCTATTCTTGGTTATGGTATGATTGCATCAAGGTTTATTGAACCCCAATACAGCATCAGCAACCACCTGCAATTCTTAATCAGGGCTTCTATTGGCATAGATTATTTGAGTAACCCTAACGATGCGGTAAAAAATCCAACCAACAATAATTACAGCCTGCATATCAATCCTTATTTGCATATAGGCTGCGGCATACAATATATTGTTTCAAAACATGCGGCTTTGGCTTTAACGGGTAGCCTGCACCATATTTCCAACGGAAATTTAATGCAGCCCAATAAGGGGCTCAACTGGTTTACAGGTGCAGTAAGCTTCAACTACTACCCGGGCAACAGTTATTTGCCCAGGCACAAAGCAATGCAGGGCAATAAGCCAACACATCAAAAACCAATGATTGAACTGGGGATATTTGCCGTACCACGCCAAGGTTATTATACCAAATATGCAGCACAACGCAATTGTATTATAGGCACAACTGCCCAGGTAAGCCAACAGATCGGATACACCCATGCCATAACTGCGGGTACCGAAATATATTACGACGATTTTAATGTAGATAAAACACTGCAGCCCATCAGTTCCAAACTAGTAGTAGGTGTACAGGCAGGGCATGTGTTCCTGTTGGGCAAAGTCAATTTTAGTCAGCAAATAGGTTACAATGTGTACAACAAAATATACTTCCTGCCCAATTTCTACACGCGTTGGGGTATCGGTTACCAACTCAACCGCCATTATACATTGGGTGCAAACCTTAAAGCCAATAGCGACAATGCCGACTTCTTTGATCTAAGGGTTACGTATAAGCTGTAAGGCAATTAAATTATCAAATGCTACAATCTACAATCTCCCAACAATTGTATCAACGCAAAATTTTGTACCTGCCTTTTCACTTTCTTTGCAACAACACAAATTGCCTGCACCATGAGTACAAACTACCAACGTTACAACGTAGAAAAATACAAGACCCCAACCGGCAACCAATTAAACTGTAAAGGCTGGGTACAGGAAGCAGCCCTGCGTATGCTGCTCAACAACCTTGATCCCGAAGTGGCCGAACGTCCCGACGATTTGATCGTATATGGCGGCAGGGGCAAAGCCGCCCGCAATTTCGAGGCACTGGACCTTATCATTAAGGCATTAAAGGACCTGAACAACAATGAAACCTTATTGATACAAAGCGGCAAACCCGTAGGCATATTGCAGACACATGAAAATGCCCCACGTGTACTGCTCAGCAATTCGCAACTGGTTCCCAAATGGGCCACATGGGAACATTTTACCGAACTGGAACAAAAAGGCCTGATGATGTATGGACAAATGACAGCAGGGAGTTGGATATACATTGGCAGCCAAGGTATTGTACAGGGCACTTACGAAACATTTGCAGCCGTGGCCGACAAGCATTTTGGCGGCACATTAAAAGGCACCCTTTCCGTTACCGCAGGTTTGGGTGGCATGGGTGGTGCACAGCCTTTATCCATTACCATGTGCGATGGTGTTGCCCTTTGTGCCGAGGTAGAGGAATGGCGTATAGACAAACGCCTGGAAACAAAGTACCTGGACGAAAAGTTTACCGATATTGATGCCGCTATAGACCAGGCAATCAACTATAAAAAGCAGGGCATTGCCAAAAGCATCGGCGTGCTGTGCAATGCCATACAGTTGCTGCAACGCCTGATTGAAAGGGAAATAACCGTTGATGTATTGACCGACCAGACATCTGCACACGACCCACTTGTGGGCTATGTGCCCCATACCCTCAACAACCAGGCTGCAAACGCCCTGCGTGAAAAGGATCCCGAAGCCTATATCGCATTGGCTTACGACAGCATGAAGCTGCATGTGCAACTGATGTTGGAGCTGCAGCAACGCGGGGCCATTACTTTCGACTATGGCAATAACCTGCGTGCTAGGGCACAGGAGCATGGGCTCAAAAATGCATTCGACTTCCCCGGTTTTGTACCGGCTTATATACGTCCGCTTTTCTGCGAAGGCAAAGGGCCGTTCCGCTGGGCAGCACTAAGTGGCGACCCCAATGATATTGCTGTGACCGATGAAGTGATCATGAACCTCTTTCCTGAAAACAAGGGCATGATTCGCTGGATGAAAATGGCCAAAGAAAGGATTGCCTTTCAGGGACTGCCTGCACGCATTTGCTGGTTGGGCCAAGGCGAAAGGGAAAAAGCCGGGTTGGCATTCAACCAACTGGTAAAAGAGGGTAGGGTAAAAGCACCCATTGTTATTGGCCGCGACCACCTGGATACCGGCAGCGTAGCAAGCCCCAACCGCGAAACCGAAGCCATGAAAGACGGTAGCGATGCCGTGGCCGACTGGCCCATACTCAATGCACTCATCAACACTGCAGGTGGTGCTAGCTGGGTAAGCCTGCACCATGGCGGCGGCGTGGGCATGGGCTACAGCATACATGCAGGCATGGTAATCGTAGCCGATGGTACCGATGCAGCAGCAGCAAGGCTTGCAAGGGTATTGCGTAACGATCCCGGTATGGGTGTTATACGCCATGCCGATGCAGGTTACGATGCAGCATTGGATACATTAAGGAAGAATGGGTTGAGCTTGGTGGACAGGTTGCAATAGTATTTAACCAACTGCATGGCATACCTGGCCTTCCATGGCGTAGCACCCATCAACTAACAAATATACTTGTACAATCACTTGGCATTTGTGCACAAAGCGTTCCATAGGAACGCTTTGTGATTAATAATAATGCGATTTGTTCTGTTGCATCCGGATTCGTATATTTATAATTATTTTATGATATATGGCAAACGCCTACACACAAATCCATATTCAATTTGTATTTGCCGTAAAATACCGTGCAGCTTTGATTTAAAAAATATGGAATGCACAACTGCATAAATATATAACGGGTATTGTGCAGGCCAATGGTCACAAAATGCTGCAGATAAATAGCATGCCCTACCATATCCATGTACTCATTGGCATGCATCCAGCACAGTTCATTGCATCTTTGATCCAAAACCGTAAAACCGAGAGCAGCAAATGGATCAAACATAACCAGTATTGTTTGTCAACATTTGCCTGGCAGGAAGGGTATGGGCCATTCGCTTATTACAAGAGCCATGTAGATAAAGCAATCCGCTATATCCAGAATCAGGAGATACATCACCGCAAACAGGCATTTCCTGCTTTTCTTCATTCACGCGTCAACAAATGCAATATGGTACAGCCTTGCATCAACAAAAAAGCGTAGCCAATAACTACGCTTGTAATAGGATAATGGAAGTGTAAAAGCTATTAATTAAAACCGGATATTATAAGTAGCTGCTATACCAACATTCTGTACATCCGAAGATGGCGATTTAAGGAACACCTGGTTATAAAAGCCATAGAAATTCCAGTTATAATTATGATAGCCTAGTTGCGGCTTAACATAAAAGCCTCCTGTTTGTCCGCTAACATTGGTCAAAAACGAATAGCCAAGATCGGTACCCGCAAAAAAGCCTTTTGATTCGGGATAATAACGTACCAGTAAACCAACGGGTATTGTACCAAAATCTTTACCGCCATTTTTAGCAAAATAGTTGGTATATCCCGAAGCTATACCCAGGCCCCAATTCTTGGTTGCCATCCATTGGCCGCTTAATTCCAGTCCGGCCGCAAATGATGAATAGTTGGATAGGTCACCTACAGGCACGCCTGCCGAAAGTCCTGCTTTTAACCATGAATTTTTCTTGTTGATCTCATCGTTCGTCTTTTGTGCAGCCAATTGAAATGTAGCAAACAAGGCTATTGCACCAATCATTAATCGTTTCATAAAAACTAGTTTGTTTGTTTACCATTTTCCAAAAGCCATGCCGTTACCCAAATACTTGCTTTTATTGCCTAGATACCTGTTAAAATGGTTATACATGAGGATTTTTTTTCCCAACTGCATGTATTATGTACCTGTTGATACTATAAACAACAAAGCAGCACCGTTTATACGTGCTGCTTTGTTAATGATCAACCTGCTTAATTGAATAGGGTACTATAACATCATGCCGCCCGACACTTCAATGCGTTGGCCATTTACCCACTTGGCATCATCGGTACATAAAAAAGCTACCACGCTGCCAATATCATCTGGCAGCCCCACACGCCCCAATGCAGTTATCGAAGCTATCTGTGCATTCAGGGCCTGGTTGTCACGCACGGCACCTCCATTAAAATCTGTTTCAATGGCACCCGGTGCAACCGTATTTACCCTTATGCCCCTTGCACCCAGTTCTTTTGCCTGGTACCTGCCCAATGTTTCTACGGCACCCTTCATGGCAGCATAGGCAGCAGCCCCAGGAAAAGAGAAACGTGCCAACCCGCTGGATATGTTCACGATGCCACCACCATCGGCCAATAGAGGCAATGCTTTTTGCGAAAGAAAGAAAACTCCTTTAAAATGGATGTCCACCAAATTGTCAAACTGCTCTTCCGTTGTTTCAGCAAAAGGTGCATGCAGGCCAACGCCTGCATTGTTTACCAAAAAATCGAATTGATCCGCTGCAAATGTTTCTTTCAAAGCATCTTTTACCAATGTAAAAAAAGCATCGAAGCTTTTTGCCGCTGCAACGTTCAATTGCAATGCTGCTGCTTTTTGTCCCAATTGCTGTATCTCGGTTACCACCGCCAAGGCTTCTTCCTGTTTGCTATTGTAGGTAATGATAACATCCAGGCCTTTTTGGGCCAGGGCCAAAGCCATGTTCTTGCCCAGCCCACGGCTACCGCCTGTAACCAGGGCTATTTTTGTTGCTGTCATGTTGTGTTTTTTTAATAATGTTTATTTGCTTTTACGGTACAAAACTAGATTGGACCATGCACTAAAAATGGTGCACTTTACAGTATTTTAACACAGGTTGCCTGCTTGGTGCTTTTTGCGGTACTGCAGCGGTGTAATGCCCCGCATGCTTTTAAAGAACTTGGTAAAATTGGTGGGGTCATCATACGTAAACAGGTAGCCAATTTCTTTTACCTGCATATCCGTTTCCGTTAGCATCTTTTCTGCTTCCCGCATCATGCGTTCTTCCATAAGGTCGCAGGGCGATTTGCCCGTGGTGAGTTTTATGGTATTGCTTAAATGAACAGGGTGTATAAACAATTGTGCCGCAAAATCTTTGGTATGGTACATATCGTCCACACGTTTATGCAGCACATCATCAAAATGTGCATCTACCAGTTGCAGGAACTGCTGGGTAATTTCTTCTTTTCTCGAGATTATTTTTTGGGGCAATGGTGGCATGCTCAATACTAATTGATGCTTTAACATTCGGCTATAGTACACAGCCGGATAATATTCTGTACTGACGGTTATGCCATAAAAATATTGTAGCCACGAAAAACAATGATAAACACAAAGCAAATCCTATTGTGTGTATCGGTGCAATTCGTGGCTACTTGTTCATGTTTGCCTACCATGCAAACTGTATTACTTAGTTGATGCCTTACTTAGCCGGCAGGTCCAGTTCCACCTGCATGGCCTTTATGCTAGGGGCATGTCCACGGAAGTTTTTAAACATGGTATTGTAATCCTCCGTATTGCCCTTGGATAGTATCATGTCGCGAAAGCGTTGCCCATTGGCCCTGGTTAGGCCACCATTTTCCTTGAACCACGAATAGGCATCTTCCTCCAGCATTTTTGTCCATTGATATGCATAGTAACCTGCTGCATAACCATTGCCCCATATATGCAAAAAGTAAGAAGAGCGGTAGCGTGGTGGCACTTGTGCCAGATCCAGTCCCGTAATATGCAATGCATTTTTTTCAAATGCGTCCACATCCTTTACCACGTCTGTTGCCGCCATTTTATGCCACTGCATATCCAGCGAAGCGGCAGCAATGGCTTCTGTTAATGCATAACCCTTATTGAAAGAGCCTGCTTTTTTTATCTTGTCCACCAATTGCTGTGGTATCGGCTCCTGTGTCTGGTAATGCACGGCATAATTCTTCAGCACTTTGGGATCAAGGGCCCAATGCTCGTTAAACTGCGAGGGAAACTCAACATAGTCCCGGGCAACATTGGTACCCGAAAGCGATGGGTATTTCTGGCTCGCAAACAGGCCATGCAATGCATGTCCAAATTCATGGAACATCGTGGTCACATCATCAAAATTAATCAGGGCAGCAGCACCCGGCGCAGGTTTCGCAAAATTGCACACATTGTAAATAACGGGCTGTGTTCCCAATAAAGTAGATTGACCAATCAGGTTATCCATCCAGGCCCCGCCCGATTTGTTATCGCGTTTAAAATAATCGCAATAAAACAATGCAAAAGGCTTGTCATTCTTATCATACACTTCAAATACCCGCACATCCTCCTGGTACACGGGTATGTCCTTACGCTCCTTAAAAGTTAGGCCATACAACTGGTTGGCAGCATAAAACACCCCATTCTCCAATGTCTTGTTCAGTTCAAAATAGGGGCTTATTTCATTGTCGTCCAAATTGTACTTCGCCTTCCTAACCTGCTCCGCATAATAGTCCCAGTCCCAGGCTGCCGCTGTAAAACCGGCTTTCTGTTCATTCACTACCTGTTGTATATCCGCCGCCTCCGCCTTGGCCTTTGCCGTAACGGCAGGCACCAATTGTGCAAAGAACTTATCCACTGCTTCGGGCGACTGTGCCATTTGGTCTTTCAGTTTCCATGCAGCATAATTGGCAAAGCCCATCAGCTTGGCCTTTTGTGCACGTATATGGGCAATACGCAGTATAACGCTACGGGTATCATTAGAGTCTGCTTTTTCGGCCCTTGTCCACGATGCTTCAAACAACTGCTGCCTCGTGGCACGTACTTCCAACGATTGCAATGCTGGCTGCTGCGTGGTATTCTTCAAAGGCAGCAACCATTTACCCTGCAAATGATTGTCTTTTGCATTTTGTGCATAATTGTCCAGGTCCGCTTGCGAAAGCCCCTTCAGTTCATCCACATTGCTTACTACCAGGCCGCCAGCTTTGGCAGCAGCCAATAACTGGTTGGTGAATTTTGCGGTCAATGTTGCTTCCTCCGCATTGTATTTTTTCATCATGGTCTTGTCCGCATCCGATAGTTTGGCACCTGCCAATATAAACTGCTCGTACCAGTATTCAACCAAACGTTTCGACTCCTTGTCCAATTGCAATTGCAGCCTATTGTTGTAAATGGCTTCAAAGCGTTTAAATAATTTGGTGTTCAGGTAAATACCGTCTTTCAACGCTGCCAGCTTCGGGGCAAACTCTTCCTGCACCTGTTGCAACTCGGGGTTGGTATTGGCACCCGTAATCAATGTAAAAACGGTATTTACACGTGTCAATAACTGGCCGGTTTTTTCCATGGCCACCACTGTATTGATAAAAGTAGGGGCAGCACTGCTATTGGCTATGGCCGCAATTTCCATCAGTTGCTGCTTAATGCCCATTTCCAAGGCAGGCCTATAATCCTCGTTCCGTATTTTACGAAAATCAGGTACATGGTAGGGCAGGGGGCTTGCATTGCTGAATGGGTTATCCGATGGTGCGTCGTGCCTTATGCTCCTGTGTTTGTCATCGTCATTGCGAAAAGCCAACGATGCAGCAAGCAAGGCCATTATTGAAATGCGGGATAGCTGTGTCATCTGGTATTTTTTAGGGACTAAATATAGAAAAAGGTAGTGGCATTTCCCCCAGTTATTCCACTATATAGCAAAGGGCAGTTGTAGGCATAAAGGGTCTTGGCCGGCAATGGTTTTTATCAATAGTTTCAACTTGGGGTATGGTTTTACCACAAAAGCACAAAGGGCACAAAGAATAAAACCCGGTTTAAGCAATTTGGTATGCTTGGTGCCTTTGTGCTCAATAAAACCACCTGTTTGTACGCACACCTGTATATAATGGCCCTTGCTTTGGCAGCAACCCCAAATAGATGGTTTTCTTCGCCCTTTGTTCGGGTTTCCTTCGGTACCGCTTCGGTAAATGCCGAAGCGGTACCGAACAAAGGGCGAAGAAAACCCGAAGCAATCATTTATTCTTTTAAATAAATGATAAAATCTAAAACCATTGGTATCGGTATTGCGTAACTGCTAATGTTCCCATCTGAAATGTCCGGCTACTGATTCGAACCAGCTAAAAAACTCCAGCCTTTATAGACTTTATAAAAATGTTCATCCAACAGGTGTTGTGTGTACAGGCAATGTATTGCCAGTTCGCAAAAGCATCATTATTCACTAACAAAAAACAGGTTATGCAAACAAAATCAAAACCAATCAACAACGGGTTTGAAGTAGCAGCAACGGCTCCATCAAACTCACGAAGAAATTTTCTCATTAAAGCAGGATCACTGTCAATGGCATCGGCATTTGTATTGAATGCCTGTAAAAAAACTTCTTCAGATTCAACCAGTAATGGGGTTGATTTGGGAAGCGGTGATATTGGTATACTGAACTATGCCTATGCACTGGAGCAATTGGAGGCGGCCTTTTATACCAAAGTAATGGCATCGCCTTATACTGGCATGACCAGTGCAGAGTCGGGCCTGCTGGCGGATATACGCGACCACGAAATTGCCCACCGCGAGTTTTTTAAGAATGCATTGGGCAGCAGTGCCATCATTGGACTTGACGTGAATTTTACGGCTATCGATTTTACAAGCAGGGCAAGTGTACTGGGTACTGCAAAGGCTTTTGAAGACTTGGGTGTATCTGCCTACAATGGTGCCGGGCAATTGATCTCGGATGTGAATTACCTGTCACTTGCTGGTAAGATTGTTTCGGTAGAAGCAAGGCATGCTGCATATATACGCGACCTGTTGAGCAATGGCAGTTTTGCAGACAGTACCGTAATCGATTCAAGCGGACTGGATACTGCAAGAACACCAGCACAGGTTTTGGCTATTGCAGGTGCTTACATCAATACCAAAATAGATGCAAGCCATTTGCCAAGCTAGTTGATATAAACCACCTATCTTAATTAACCATTTCAATTTATTATTATGAATCTTCAAAATATCATTACAGACATTGAAAAGATAGACCCAGAAATTTATGACCGCACCAGCGAAAGAAGGGACGTATTCAAAAATTTTGGCGACTATGGCAAAAAGATTGCCATGGGGGCATTGCCATTTGCCTTGGGCAGCATCTTTAAAAAAGCATACGGGCAAACCACGGCAGACATTATAGGCGTATTGAACTTTGCATTGAAACTGGAATACCTGGAGTATAACTTTTATCAACAGGGTGTAGCCAATGCGGCTTTAATGGCACAGGGCACCACAGCTGGTACCGGTGCTTTAACAACCATACGCGACCATGAAAGTGCCCACGTGAATTTTTTGCGGACAGTGATTACCCAATTGGGCGGAACACCCATTACGCTAACAGCAGCAAACTTTGATTATACTGCCCACGGGGCTTTTCCTACATGGAATACCAGTTATGATACATACTTGGCCATTGCACAAACTTTTGAAGATACCGGTGTGCGTGCATACAAGGGGCAGGCAGGTAATGTAAAAAGCAACCGTACTGTATTGACTGCAGCATTAAACATACATAGCGTTGAGGCACGCCACGCATCGCATATACGGCAGATGCGTTTTGCAAGGGGGGCTACCACTACCAAGCCTTGGATAACAGGTAAGGATACAGGTGGTATTGGTACAGCAGTACAGGCCAGCTACAATGGAGAAGACAATGTATCTCAGGCAGGTATTACCATTACAAACATCAATGGCCTGGCCATTAGTGCCAATGCTGCCACCGAAGCTTTTGACGAGCCGCTATCGGCAACAGATGTAACAACCATTGTGACACCGTTTTTTGTGTAACGGTTGAAAGTAACCTGTTTTGGTAACGGAATGGTTAGGCCATAACCTGTAGAAGCAAACGGAAGCAATGGCTGTAGGGATATTGCTCCACAGGGGTTGGCTTGCCATTGGGTTCTATACCCTGTTTTCATTTGGATAACGGATAATTAATAACAAAATAAATGAACAATTAAATTTTTATTGTATGAGTATGCCAGGCGGTACAGAGTGGATTTTAATAATCCTAGCGGTTCTTGTTTTATTTGGTGGAAAAAAGATACCCGAGTTTATGCGTGGGCTTGGAAAGGGCGTAAGGGAATTTAAAGATGCAAAAGACAATGTACGTAGCGAACTTGAAAAAGGCATCAATGAAAAAGAAACAGAAAACGCAAAGCCAGTTATTTAACATATGCAACGGCCTGCAATATTGCAGGCCGCTGTTATAATGCAAGCGTTTAGCCATGCTTGCAATGCTATTGCCTGCCTGTTGTAAGTAGGCAACAGTTCAATCAATATACTACCCCAATTACTATAACTTCTTCTGTCTATGTCATTATCCATACAATTCAATAAACGCATGCAATCAAGGCAAATGAATGTTATTGACCATCTGGAAGCCCTGCGTGGCCATATCGTTCGCAGTCTGCTTGCTATTGTTCTAATGGGCATCCTCATTTTTATATACAGGGATTGGGTTTTTGACCATATCATTACGGGCCCCATCCATGCAGATTTTATTACCTATACTGCCATGTGCCGCTTTGGCCATTGGGCACATATGGGCAATGCCTTGTGCATGCCACCGGTAAAAGTGGACATGCAAAGCACCACTTTTGGTGGGCAGTTCATGAGTACCATCAGTATGTCGTTCATAGGCGGTTTCATGATTGCTTTTCCTTATATCTTTTGGGAGTTCTGGCGGTTTGTGAAACCTGCTTTAAAAGAAAAGGAATTAAAGGGCACTAAAAATGTAATAGGGTGGGTGTCTTTCTTCTTCTTAACGGGTGCGGCTTTTGGCTATTTGCTATTGGCCCCGTTTACCTTCAATTTCCTCAGCGGCTTTCAGTTAGGTATTAAAGGCATATTGGTAACAAGGCCAACACTGACCGATTACTTGGATAACCTCTCCAATATCATGTTGGGCTGTGGCCTTGCATTTGAGCTGCCTGTACTGGCCTATGTACTTACCAGGATAGGACTGATTAACCCCACTTACTTGCGAAAGATCAGGAAATATGCCATTGTAGTACTATTGATAGTAGCCGCTGTTATAACCCCAAGCCCGGATTGGATGAGCCAGATGATTGTATTTACCCCCTTGTGCATACTGTACGAATTAAGTATTGCCGTTGCTGCAAATGCATTGAAAAAGAGCCAGGAAGCTGGGGATTGATTGTTTGTACCTTAAGCAACAGGCCTGCTAAAAGGATATCGGATTTTTAATTTAACAGACAATATAAGTACATGAATACTGCATTGATTGCTTGATGTAATTACCCCGTACCTTATGAAACCTTGCCCCCGGGTAAGTCTTATTACTATTGCGATGCCATTACCCAATTAACCAGTTGCACCAAAAAACAACTACGAGTTATAGTACCAAAAAGTAGCAACCTGTTTTGATTGGTTGCCAGTTCAACTATGTTATAGTGGGCTTATATAAACTATTGTTGGGTTTGGATAAAGATGCACTGCAAAATCAATTTCACCATCTATTGGCCACACAACGTCAATTTCAAAAAATATTTTTTGGTATGTAATAATTCTTCATATATTTATTCTCACAACACGGTACCCCCACTGCCGCCTATTCAAACATCCAAAAACCTGAACCCTTATGCGTGCAGCAGTGGCGGCGGCCTTCATGGCCATCCTTGTATCCATCGTGGGCCATGGCCAAACGGCCGTAACAGGTAATGCATTGGAACTGCCAGCAAATACCGCATCCAAATTCCTCGGGTCCATCACCAACAAATTCTCCAAGCTACAAAGCAATATCACCAAACAGACAGAAGGCTATCTTGACAGGCTCGAAAAGCAGGAAGCCAAACTCTGCAAAAAGCTCCAGAAAAAGGACAGCATTGCAGCCAGGAAACTCTTCCAGGACAATGCAAGGAAATATGCCGCCATGCGTGCCCGCCTGCATGCGGCAGACAGTACGGATATCAAACTGAAGGAATACCTGCCCCACTACGACACACTGAAGACATCGCTTGCTTTCATGGACAAGGCAGCAGCAAGCAACCCCGAACTGCAACAGCAGCTCGGCAGGGCCAAGGGCCAACTGCAGCAGTTCGGCAACAAGATGCAGGTGGCCAACGAGATCAAGAAGCAACTCAAGGAAAGAAAGCAACAACTTGCCGCACAACTGCAGCAGTTCGGCATGGGCAAGGAACTGATGGCCATGAACAGGGAAGTGTACTATTACGGACAGCAACTGAACGAATACAAAGCCATGCTGAACGACCCCAAGAAGATAGAGCAGAAGGCCCTTGCCCTGTTGAAGGGCAGCAGCCTGTACCAGGGCTTCATGAAAAACAACAGCATGCTGGCACAGCTCTTCAAGCTGCCCGACAACTACGGCACACCCGAGAGCCTGGCCGGCCTGCAGACAGTTGCCGGCGTACAGCAGCTGCTCAACGGCCGTGCAGCCGCTGGCGGCCCCAATGCCGGCCAGGCCATGCAACAGGGCATGCAGCAGGCACAGTCCCAACTGAAATCGTTAAAGGACAAAATAAACAAATTGGGCGGTGGCAGCAGCAATATGGACATGCCCAGTTTCACCCCCAACAAACAGAAGACCAAGACCTTCCTGCAGCGGCTGGAATACGGCATGAACATCCAGACCCAGAAAGTGCACGGCATACTGCCCACCACCACCGACATCGCACTCACGGCAGGCTATAAACTCAACGACAAGAGCACCATCGGCATCGGTGCCAGCTACAAACTGGGCTGGGGCACGGGCATACAGGACATACACCTGACGAGCCAGGGCATGGGGCTGAGGAGCTTTTTGGACGTGAAACTCAAAGGCAGCTTCTGGCTGAGCGGCGGCTACGAGATGAACTACCTGCAGGCCTTCAGCAGCTACGAGCAGCTGTACAATATACAGGCCTGGCAACGCAGCGGGTTGATAGGGCTGACGAAGAAGTACCGGATAGGGAAGAAGACGAACAATATACAGGTGCTGTGGGATTTCCTGAGCTACAGCCAGCAGCCGAGAGGGGAGGCGATCAAGTTCAGGATCGGTTATAAATTATAATAAATACAGGTTATGATAAAAAAGGTGTTATTGGCAGCAAGCCTGATGGTTACAGGCTACATGGGTTGGGCACAAAGTAATCCGGAGCTGAACAATTTCAAGAACCAGACAAATGTGTTTGCACCCTCGCCCAATGCGGCTGCATTGGCCAAGTATGCAGAGATACCCGTGAACACGCACACGGGCATACCCAATATTTCCGTGCCCATTTACCAGTGGAAGAGCAAGCGGGGCAATGCATCCATCAACGTGGGGCTTAGCTACCATGCAGGTGGCATCAAGGTAGAGGATGTGGCATCCAACACCGGTACGGGCTGGGCACTGAATGCAGGTGGCGTAATTACCAGGAGTGTGCGTGGCATTGCCGATGATGCCCCGTTTGGCTACATCAACAAGCCTGCCATTGCGGATTTCAATACCTACCGCAACAATGGCGGCTATTACCTGCCCGACCCTACCTATACAGTGGAATACACCACCAGCGATACGGCACGCAGCAATATCATTGCCTGGTTCAACAATCCTTCCGGGAGCGATGATGTGCTGAATGGGCTATATTCCGGTGGCTGGGACACCGAGCAGGACCTTTTCTTTTACAATATAGAAGGCTTCTCTGGCAAATTTGTATTGGATAAAGATGGCAACGTGAACAAGATAGATGTCAACCCCCTTGAAATAGCCGTGCACTACAATGTGTCCGGTCCATACAGCCTTAAGGAGATCGATTATTTTACCATACAGGGAGACAACGGGATCAAGTACCTGTTTGACTACAAGGAGTCGAGCAGGATGAATACCATGTCCACCTCAATGGAATACAGTACCAAGGATGTGACCCTGTCCGTACCTTCATTTTCGGAGCAATACACCCATACCGCATTCTACGTATCGCAGGCGGTTGACCTGAACTCGAACGATACCATACGTTACGTATATGGCCCCAACACCATCAAATACATCAGTGGATGGAACGAGTCGCAGACCTATCACGACAACGATGACCCAGCTGTATGGCATAGAGAAGGCCTGCCTACCGACCAGAAGATCAGTAGCCACAGTTTTTCCAGCACATGCAGCAATATCAGTTCCTACACTATCCGAAAAATCATGCTTCCGGACAGTAGTTTTGTCGATTTTTACTATGACAAAGAACGTACGGATGTGGATGGCGACAGTGCACTTACACGGATCGAGATAACGGACATAACAGGTGCCTCGAAGAAATACCGCTTCAAATATGGATATTTTGACTCGCATCTGTCCACACCACCCAATTCCCTTGCAGCCTACGCAGCCAATCAGTTCTCGGATGCCCCCATGTCGTACACAGCTGTTGAGGACCATTTCTTTACCAGGCTGCGGTTGGATAGCATACACCAGTTGACTGCATGGACAGGCGGCGACAGCCTCTTGATGTATGCCTTTACCTACAACGATACCATATTGCCGGCCCGTAACTGTAGGGCAATAGACTATTGGGGTTATTATTGCGGGCCGGATCGTTCTTCCACCACATTGATACCCGAAGTGTTTCCTGCAGCTCCTGAAACAGTGGGTTCTGAAGGCATACAGGCAGCCCCAGGGCCTGTAGCGACTGTAATGAACATATTTACTGCTGGGGCCGACAGGACGCCGCATGCACTGTACGCAAGGGCTAGTGTACTGAAAAAGATCAGTATGCCAACAGGTGGCAACACCAGCTTCGAGTTCAAGACAAACAGTATCAAAGACACGATTTACCACAATTCCAATACAAGGTATTTCAAAAGTGCAGTATCTGTTAATGACTATGCCGTTCCACAGGATATCAACATGCCCGAACGGACGGACACAACGGTTATCTTTTACATTACCTATAAAAGGACCAACAGCGATGGCAGCACTTATGTACCGCCATCGCCCGATGGGCCACTTGCCTGCCTTGCAGATGCGGTAAGCTCTTCTTTCAATATTATCTTTTACGTAAAAAGCACAGACAATACCATTACCAAATCCTGCATGTTCAGTGGCCTCGACTCCGGTGAAGCTTCTTTGAGGGTATATTTCAGTTTGCCCCTCAATAAAAGCTACCGCTACTATTACCATTATTCTTCACCTGGTGGCTCCTGCTACGACAGCGTGTTTTTTCAAATGGGTACCAACGCCAAGTATTACATTACCAATACGAATAACCTAGTGGGTGGCTTAAGGGCCGAGGCTGTCAACTACTATGACCCCATAACCAACAAAACCATCCGTACGCAATACGATTACCGTGACGATTCCGGTTATGTGTCCGGTATAATACCACTGATACCTAATTATAGTTACAATACTAGGGCCATTGGCCAATGGAGTTGCTGCGGCTCAACACAATGCGGCTTTGATGAGTTTGGCGGTGCTGTATTGCCCAGTTTCTGGGGCCATGCAGAGTACAAGACGAGGACCAGCAGTTCCACGCAAACACTGGGCTATTCATTCGGGTCCAATGCCGGTTACACAAAAGTATCCACAGCTAAAGTAGATGTAGCCACAGGTGCAACGCTGGGTAAGATAGTGGAAAGGTTCAGCGGATCGGTCATCAAGAACTACAACGAAATATTCCCTTATTCAACCACCCAAGCTATAGACTGGAAAACCGGTCATAAATGGGAAGAAACCATATATGATTCTACAGGCACGCTTAAAAAGCGTACCCATTCAACCTACCTGGATGTATTGGACAGTTCCTATAACGAAAAGAACCGTTCCATCCGCATCGCCTGCATACGGTCCGAGAACTGTGGCGATGCCAACATTGGGGTAAGTGCCTTGGCCGCCCAACGTTTTGTGGCACATGCATTTTATCCCTATAGCGGCAGGTCGTTCCTTGCATCCCAACGCATAGCAGAGTACAGCGGAACGGATTCCATTGTAAACAATGCAAGCTATGCCTATAATTATGATGGCTATATGTACACGGCTACAACAGGGCCCAACAGCAAGGGACTGAGTACCACTAAAACTTACCGTTATCCAACGGAGTACAGCAATACCGCACTCACCCAACTGCTCACCAATAAAGTGAGGAATGTACCGGTGGCATCACGTACCACGCAATGGCGTACCAGCCCAACTGTTGACAACGAGATACAGGGCGAAGGGGCAGACTATGACGTGTACGGCAGCTTTGCACGGCCACGCTATTTCTATCAACGTAGCAGTAGCGATGCCACCGTGCACGGCACTTTTGATGCCAGCACGGTAAAAACGGATATAGATGAAACAACAGGAGAGATAACCGCTTACGACGGTTACGGTAATGTGGCCGAGTTCCTGGGCAGGGACGGCATACGGGTGGCCATTGTATGGGGCTATAAAGGCACGGTACCGGTAGCAAAAATTATAGGTGCAAGCTATAGCGACGCACTGTCCAAACTGAGTACCATTACCTATGCCAACCTGCAACTGGTAACCAACGAAACCACGCTGCGTGCCAAGCTGGACGAGATAAGGCAGGGCTACAGCTCCACATCTACGGTACAGGTAATCACCATGACTGCAAAGCCGCTGCTGGGCACTACAAGTGAAACGGATGCCAACGGCAGGACCACCTATTACGAATACGACGGGTTTGGCAGGCTGAAACTCATACGCGACAAGGACAACAACATACTCAAGACATTCGATTACAAGTATGCACAGGCACAGAACCAGTAACCCTTAAAAACAGCAGCAATGAAAAAGACAATTATATACCTAGTTGCCCTGTTGGCCTATGGCAAGGCCATGGCACAAGTGGTACCCAATACCGCAACTGCACCGGCAACCATTGGCTCAGGCATCAACCCTGTGCCTACTGCATACAGCAGTAATGCCACGGTGAACTTCATACGTACATGGACGGCATCGAGACCATACACTGTGGAATCGGATGTCACTTCTGGCAGCCGCACGGTGCAGGAAGTGAAACAGTCCACCCAGTACTTCGATGGATTGGGCAGGCCCCTGCAAACAGTGACCAAAAAGGCCAGTCCATCGGGTAAGGATATGGTGGGCATGAATGTGTATGACGAGTTCGGTAGGGAAACCTTCAAGTACCTGCCCTATGTAGCGGTGGACAGCAATACAGGCAATGGCACTTTCAGGCGTAACCCCTTTAACGAGCAGGCATCTTTTCTGGGCAACACCAGCTATAACCCCGGTCTTGTTGGGGAGCAAGTGTATTATGGAAAGACAGGGTTTGAACCATCTCCACTCAACCGCCCACTTACGAACTATGCACCCGGCAACAGTTGGGCGGGCAGCAATGTGGGTACTACTATGGCTTACGGTATCAATACTGCTGCAGACAGTGTGCGGATATGGGATATGGGTATCGGTGCCATACCCACCACCAGTGCCAGCTATGCAGCAGGGAAGTTGTATAAAAACACCACGACCGATGAACATGGCAAACAAGTAGTGGAATACAAGGACCTGGATGGGCATACCGTATTGAAAAAAGTGCAGTTGGCAGCAAGCCCTTCCGCACACCATACAGGTTGGCTATGCACCTACTACGTGTACGATGATCTTGGGCTCTTGCGTTATGTTATTCCGCCCAAAGCCGTGGAAGCCATACAGGGCGGCGGCCTATGGAGTATCAATACTGACATACATTATGGGCTCTGTTTCCAATATGATTACGATGCAAGGGGGAGGATGGTCTACAAGAAAGTACCTGGAGCAGGGGCTGAATTCATGGTCTACGATGCGATGGACAGGCTGGTGCTCAAGCAGGATGAAGGGATACGCAATTTCTACCCATACAATTATTCACAATACATATGGCTGGCAATCAAGTATGACGAACTTAATCGCCCTACCCAGACATCGATATGGAACGATGGCAATGCCTATTCAATTAATCAATTGATCCAATTCGCAATTGATAATGGCAGTACTGGTTATCCCGATCCCGGTGAGTTCCAGTACATGGACCTCCTAACCGAAACCTATTACGACGACTATAGTTGGGTAAGCGGCAGTGGCAGCGGGCTCAGCAGCAGCTTCATCGGTACCTATGCCAGCAATACCAGTTATTTCTACACACCCAGCAACAGCACTTGGCCCTACCCGCAGACCATTGCAGCTAGTGATACAAAGGGTATGGCAACGGGTACCAAAACAAGGGTGTTGGGTACTAGCGACTACCTATACGCTACAAATTTTTATGATGACAGAGGTAGGTCTGTACAGTCCCACAGTACCAACTTTAGTGGCGGCAAGGACACAGTAACCATGCAGTACAGTTTTGATGGTAAACTGTTACGCACACTGGCCTGCCAGGCAAAGGGTGGTACCAATGCCCAACGTTACAGGGTGCTTACCAAAACAGATTATGATGACATGGGCAGGGCCGTGAAGACAAGCAAGAAAGTCAACGGTAGCCCAGAGGTTGTCCTCTCCGAAAGCAGCTATGACGAACTTGGGCAGTTGAAATTGAAGAAACTGGGACGGAAACGGAATGCTGGCAGCAACAGCTATACAACGGATGTTGTGGACTCGTTGCGGTACACCTACAATATCCGTGGCTGGCTGCGTGGCATCAACAAGGACTATGCAAGGGGCGAGAACGGTGCGGAGAACTGGTTCGGCATGGAACTGGCCTATGACTATGGGTTCAGCACGGCACAGCTTAACGGCAACATAGCCGGTACCCGCTGGAGGGCCAAGGGGCATGACGACCAGCGTGCCTATGGCTTTGCTTACGATGCCGCCAACCGCCTACTGAAAGGCGACTTTACACAGAAGGCCAGCAGCACCTGGAATACGAGTGCGGGTGTGGATTATAGCATGAAGATGGGGGACGGTAGCAATGCCACCACGGCCTATGATGCCAACGGCAACATACTGAAGATGTGGCAGCGTGGCCTGAAGCTGACGAACAGTACGACCATTGATAGTCTGACCTATGCCTACCAGCCGAGCAGCAACAGGCTGGCAAGGGTGACAGATGGTATAACGACCGACAATAAATTGGGGGATTTCAAGGACGGCACCAATACAGGTACAGACGATTACGATTATGATGATAACGGCAACCTGATACTTGACCGCAACAAAAACATCAGCAGCATCGTGTACAACCACCTGAACCTACCGCAGGAAGTGGATGTGCTGGGCAAGGGCAAAGTGCTGTACACCTATGATGCAATCGGCAACAAGCTACAGAAGCAGACGGTGGACAGTACGGGCAGTACGGTGAAGACCACCACCACAACCTACCTTGGCGTGGCCGTTTACCAGAACGATACCCTGCAGTTCATAGGCACGGAAGAAGGCAGGCTACGCATGAATAGCCAGGGCAGCGACACGGCCTACTATGACTACTTCATCAAGGACCACCTGGGTAATGTGCGTACGATGCTGACAGATGAGCAGAAGAAAGATGTGTATGAAGCCGGTTTCGAAACAGCCAACCAGGCTTTTGAAGGGCAGCTCTTCCTGAACTATACCAATATTGTTGCGAAGCCTGAATGCTTTGACACGGTGAGCGACAAGGTACAGGTGGTAGGCTGTGCCAAAGGTGACGAAAGTGCAGAGAACTGGGTGGTTGGTGCGGGCAAGGTGCTGAAAGTGATGGCCGGCGACCATGTGGAGGCCAGCGTTAAGGGTATGTTCAGCAGGCATGCCAACACTGTGGAGCCTACCACCCAGACACCCATTGAGGACCTGATGCAGGCAATGTTCAGCAGCGGTATCGTTAATGCCGTCGGGGAACATGGCGGCTTCACAACTGGCAGCAGTAGCCTGCTGCTAGGGGGCATTGCCGATTTCTTGGGTCAGCAGGACAACTATTTCCGCGGCAGTGCTTACCTTAGCTGGGTGCTGCTGGATGACGAGCAGTTCAAGCTGGTAAGTGAGGGTTCTGGCTTTGCACAGATGAGGGACCTGAAGGAATCGGAAGGCGAAGAATGCAATGGGACGAACCTGTTGCAGGCCAATGACGGAGATGGTATCGATATACCAAGGAATGGCTATCTTTACATCTATGTAAGCAATACCAGTACGGACCATCCTGTGTACTTTGACCAGTTGCATATCGAGCATACAAGGGGGCCATTGGTGGAGGAGACGCAGTACTACCCGTTTGGCATGCGAATGGAATCTATTTGTAGTAAAGCAGCCGGTTCATTACTCAATCGCTATCAATACAACGGAAAGGAATTACAGAACAAGGAATTTAGTGATGGCAGCGGGCTGGAATGGCTGGACTATGGGGCGAGGATGTATGATGCACAGATAGGAAGATGGCATGTTGTTGATGCCGCCAGCGACCAGATGCGGCGTTTTTCACCTTACAATTTTGCATTTAATAATCCTTTACGTTTTATAGACCCCGATGGGATGGCACCTACTGATTGGGTAAAGAATAAGGACGGAGGAATATATTGGGATGAGAATGCAACATCACAGGCTACAACAAAAACGGGCGAGACATATTTAGGTAAAACAGTCGTTGAGTTTAAAGGTTCAAGAGCTGAGAAATTAGGTACGAAAGATGGTAAGGAAGGTTATATTGATGGAGAAGGTGCCGTTACTGCAACGGTTACAGTATACGGTTCAGAGGGAGCTGATGATGTTAGTACATATACAGGCTATACAATGGGTTCTGACCCTCAAAAGTTTGGAGCGATTGACGAAGGTCTATATAATGGTAATTATGATGCTACAGGTAAGAGCGGTTCATTAAAGTCTCACTGGGCTGTTGAAGAAAGAGGTCAGGTTAGAATGATGGATGGGAAAATAAATCCTAATGCCCCTAATCAAATAGATGCAAATGGAGAAGGATATAAGGATGGGATTTTTATACATAGTTCGAATAGTAATGGTTATGCCGGTACTATAAATGATGGCAAAAGCGGCATTAGTGTAGGTTGTTTGTTAATAGCTCCTGCAGATTGGAAAGCGTTTAATGAAAAAATGGATGGGGTGAAAGACTTTAAAATTCAGGTCACAAGAACAGCTTACTTTGGAAACCCCTTCATGGGGATACAGTTACAAAGTTTTCAGAAAAAGGATTAACAATGAAGTCAGGTACTATATTTTTCGTAGCGATTATAAATACGTTTATGCTATTGTCATTTAAAAATGATGCTGGCAATAATTGTGGGGTTTTCTTATCAATGGATTACAAGAATAAGATTACACTTTATAGTACCGCTACTAAGCAGAGAGTAATAAAACAAATGGGTCATAATTTTAGCGAAGAGGATTATTTGTTATTCACTATTTATAACAGCAATGACAGTATGTATTATGTTGAGGCATCTTATGCGATAGCAGGGAAGAATACTAAAGGGTGGATTAGTAAAAAGACGAAGCTTTCTGTTTTTTCTAAGGCGTACAATAAAAAAATGATTCTTTATAAATCCTATAGCAAAAAGTCAGCAGGAGTATCAATTGACTATATATCAAAAGAATTGGAAGTTTTGAATTGCCATGACGGCTGGCTTAAAGTTGCAGTTACAGTAAACAAGAAAATTATTTTTGGGTGGCTGCCTCCCGAAGAACAGTGTAGTAACCCTTATACGACTTGTAATTAAGGGAATCTATTAAAATGCAAAAGCCCGGCAGTGCCAGCTTATTTTATTTATGAAGCGAAAACCTTTTTAGCTTTTTGGGATTGCAGGAAAGCATCCAGCATAGCAAACACATGTGCTTTATCTTCAGTTCCGAGCTTTTGAATATCCACGATTTTATTCACCACGCTTTTTTCCAGCAGCAAATCAGTATTACCAACCAGGTAATCCAAAGACCCTGTTGGTGGGCAATATGGTAAACGGGCAAACAATACCCAACGGTGCAACAGTGCCTGCCACGGCTACCCAAACGGTGCAAACAAAACCGGCCGCCTATGGCGGTAGCATAAAAGTGAACTATGTACGTACCTGGACACCCAACAGGCCCTACACAGTAGAGTCGGACGTTACTTCGGGCAGCCGCACGGTGGCGGAAGTGCAGCAAGCCACCCAGTACCTGGACGGGCTGGGCAGGCCATTGCAAACGGTGACCAAACAGACCAGCCCACTGGGTAAGGATATGGTGAGCCCCGTGGTGTACGATGCCTTTGGCAGGGAACAGTACCATTACCTGCCCTATACCGGTACAACTACCAATGGCAGCCTGCACCTGGACCCCTTTACAGAGCAGGAGACTTTCCTGAAATCGGTATACAACCCTACCAATGATGCCAATGGCGAAAAATTCTTCTATGGCAAAACTACATTCGAGGCATCGCCCCTGAACCGGCCATTGAAGAGCTTTACACCGGGCAACAGCTGGGCGGGCAGCGAGGGTGCATCCTCGGGTAACGAACATGCCACCAACATGGGTTACCAGATAAATGTGGCCAATGAAGTGCGGTTATGGCACATAACCCCAACCATTGGTGCTACGGCCGCCACAACGGGCTGGTATGAAGCAGGGCAGCTGTATAGAACAGTAACAGGTGACGAGCATGGTAAGAAAATGGTGGAATACAAGGACAAGCAGGGGCAGGTGGTGCTTAAAAAGTTGCAGGTGGCCGATGCGGTGGATATAGACGGGCAGGATGGCTGGCTATGCACGTACTATGTATATGACGATTTTGGCCTGTTGCGTTTTGTGGTGCCGCCCAAAGCCACAGAAGCCGCCATTGCCAATGGCTGGGTGCTGACCACCACCATGAGGGACGAACTCTGTTTTTGGTATGCGTATGATGGGAAGGGGAGGATGATAGAAAAGAAAGTGCCGGGAGCAAATAAGGTTGATATGGTATATGACATCCGAGACAGGCTGGTAATGGCACAGGACCAGAATTTACGGAACACCGACCAGTGGCTGGTGACCCAATATGACGAACTGAACAGGCCTATACGAACTTATCTGTTTACCGACGACGATGTTAGAAGCGTGCATGAAGGGGATGCACTAAATGTTTCTGAATACCCGTCTTCTGTCATGTTTACAGTGTATACTAACGAACTGCTTACCGAAACCTATTACGATAACTATGCCTGGGTAGGTGGCGGCGTAACGGGCATCAACGGTGCACTCAATACGGCCTTTACAACAAGTAGCGACTATATTACCAGTTTTGATACCTACCCGCTGTACGCACAGCCAGTGCAGCAGAGCCTTGCCGTGAAAGGCATGGTGAGCGGCGGCAAAACAAAGGTACTGGGTAGTACGGGCACCTACCTGTACAATATTTCCATTTATGATGACAAGGGCCGCCCCGTGCAGGTAACCAATACCAATATAAGTGGCGGCTTCGATATTGCCACCAGCCAATACGATTTTGCAGGCAAAGTGCTGGTGCAGCACCATTACCATACCAACCTTGCTTTGGGCCAGGTGCTTGTAACCAAGACAGGCTATGACCATGCCGGCAGAGTACTGAAAGTGGAAAAGAATGTGAACAGCGATGGTTTCAGGACAATAGCCGAAAACACATACAACGAACTGGGACAACTGGCAACAAAAAAACTGGGCAACAAACCGGCTGATCCCGGGATACCCCTGGAAATACTGGACTATACCTACAATATACGTGGCTGGCTGAATGGCATCAACAAGGATTATACCGATGATGCCAGCGAGGGCAATACCACACGCTGGTTCGGCATGGAACTGAAATACGATTATGGCTTTAGCCAAGGCCAGTACAACGGCAATATTGCAGGCAGCATCTGGAAGAGCCGCGGCAGCGACAAGCAGCGTGCCTACGGTTTTAATTACGACAATGCCAACCGCCTGCTGCGTGGCGACTTTACGCAGAACGATGGCGGATGGAACCAAAGTGCGGGTATCAACTACAACATGCAGATGGGTGATGGGGTTACTGGTACAGATGCATACGATGCCAATGGCAATATACGGAGCATGCAACAATGGGGATTGAAGCTTACTGCATCTGCACAGTTGGATGATCTGGCCTATACCTACAATGCCAATAGCAATAAATTAAAGAATGTGGTAGATGCAGTGAACGATCCCAATACCAAGCTGGGCGATTTCCGCAGTTCATCGGCATACATGTCCACATTGGGCGGTACCAAGACAACCACTGCAACCGACTATAGTTACGATGCCAATGGCAACCTGGCTTACGACAAGAATAAGGACATTAGCAGCATTGCCTACAATCACCTGAGCCTGCCACAGACCATTACGGTAACGGGCAAGGGCAGTATAACTTATACTTATGATGCCGCAGGTAACAAGCTGAAAAAGGTGACGGTTGACAATACTACAAGCCCCACAAAAACCACTACTACCGACTATATGGCTGGCTTTGTATACGAGAACACGGTGTTACAGTTCATGCCACAGGAAGAGGGCAGGATACGGGAATTGAAAGACGGTACAGGTACCTTAACCGGTTATGCCTTTGACTATATGGTAAAAGATCATTTGGGCAATGTGCGTGCCCTGCTGACCGACGAGCAGAAAAAAGACATCTACCTTGCGGGTTTCGAAACTGCTGACCAATCCAATGAAGACCCTCTTTTCCTGAACTATACCAATATAGTGGAGCGGCCAGAATGCTTTAGCAGCGAAAGCCAAATGGTGCAGGTAGTGGGCTGTGCCAAGGGTGATGAGAAAGCGGAGAACTGGGTGGTGGGTGCTGGAAAAGTAATAAAAGTAATGGCGGGCGACCATGTGGATGCAATGGTGAAGGGGATGTTCAGCAAGAATGCCAATACCGTTAACCCGACAACGCAGGTACCGATTGAGGACCTGATGCAACAAATATTCAGCAGTGGCATCGTGCATTCGGGTGCGGAGCATGGCGGCTTCACCACGGGCAGCAGCAGCCTGCTGTCTGGCGGCATAGCCGACTTCCTAAGCACGCAGGACAACTATGTGGGCAGTTCGGCCTACCTGAACTGGATACTGTTGGACGAGGAGCAGTTCAAATTAGTGAGCAGCGGTTCTGGCTTTGCACAGATGACCGACCCCAAGAAATTGGAAGGCAGCGAATGCAACAGTACGGTGCTGTTGCAGGCCAACGATGGGGATGGTATAGACATCAAAAGGAATGGCTATCTTTATGTATATGTGAGCAATACCAGTACGGACCATCCGGTGTATTTTGACGAGCTGCGGATAGAACATACACGGGGGGCTTTGCTGGAGGAAACGGCTTACTATCCGTTCGGGTTGACAATGGCGGGGATAAGTAGTAAGGCGGTAGGCGGTATGGACAACAAGAAGAAATACAACGGTAAAGAATTACAGTCTGAAGAGTTTTCCGATGGAAGTGGGTTGGAGTTATATGATTATGGTACAAGGTTTCAAGATTCCCAACTGGGAAGATGGTGGGTGATAGACCCACTTGCAGAAAAATACATGATGTTATCCATCTATAATTATTGTGCTAACAATCCTATAAAGTATATAGACCTTGATGGAAATGAAATTGCCAACCCAAATGACCCAGAAACCATAAAGTTGAAAGCTACCATGATGAGAACTGAAACAGGTGCTAAAATTTGGAATCAAATGGAAAAATCTAGTACCTTAATTACGATAACTCTCGCTACGCATTATGATAATATTGGGAAAAAAATGTCTTCCCTTAATGGGGGAGAAACGATGACTGCAACTGACTATATAAAAAGGAGTCAAAATGAAAAGGAAAATTTTGAGGATAGTTGGATTTTTGACCCTTCAACAGGTGAATATAAAAAAAGTAGTGAGTGGAATAGTACTGTTATTGTATTGCATGAAGAAGCATTGGATCAACAAGCAAGAATGTATGCTGGTGTTTTTGGTGTAACGTATGAAGAAGCATTGGATATAGCTTGGGGATTGACTGGAAGTCACGAGGGTACTCACGTATTTCAAGATTACGCTGATTTTTATGACAAAAAGAAAGGTAAGGATGGAAAGTACATAGACCAGCAAAAAAAAGGTGCAAAAGAGAAAGATTATAAAGAACGTAAACATGAAAAAACAGCTTTGAATGTAGAAGACAAAGCTCGAGATGAAGAAAAAAAGAAAAACGATCAAAAAAAGAAAAAAAATGAAAAGAAAAAATCCTAAAAACATATTGGTGCCCATATTTTTAGTGTTGACTTTAAATAGCACTTTTAAAGTGCTTTCTCAAAATACTGATAGCATTCTCATTTGTAAATATCCAGTGAAAGAGGGATACGTCTATATATTAAAACATGAGAAACCCACTAGTTATCAAGATCCAATTACTTATCTTCCTATCTTTTCAAAAGATAGTAGCGTTTTTGCTTTTAAGGGAGGCAAAGTTGTTACAGTTTATCAAAAAGAAAATTTTATAGTTATTCGGAGTGGGAAAAAATATATCTCGTATAGTAATTTTCAGAAAATTATTGTTAATGTAGGTGATAAAATATCAAGAGGTCAGTTACTAGGATTTACAAAAAAAACTAGTACAGATGAATATTTTAGACTGGATTTTAAAATGAATAATAGTGAGAAGGATATTAGTTATGAAGACCAATTGAAATATTTAAAACGGGCTTGCAGTCACTAGTCTATAAGAGTTCATGTTAACTTTTAAAGTTGCTAATTAACAAGGAAACCATCCAAACGGGTGGCTTTTTTAGTTCACAGTCGTCAAAGGATGCAGCAGGGAATCAAATCAATTATCGGGAATATGATGTGAATCCTTATACCAAAGGCCAAAATCGAGGGAGCGAAAGAGTGGTTATCGGTAGTGACGGAAAAGACGGCTTTTTTGCAGGTAGGGAAAAAGCAGGATGGTTTCCTGTTATAGCACAGCATAGTACAAGTTCATTTGTAAGTGACATTACCGCCTTTTTGGAAGCATGGCGAGGAAGTGGGGGTAACAATAACAAATTGATAGATGACTTTATCAATACAATGAAAAATAAATATGGTGTAAAAGTAACATTTGTAAAATGACAAAATTAATTTTAAAAATAGGCTTGATAAATATTGGTTTATTTATCGGATTAATTATAGTGGCAACATTAGTTGCTTTTGGAATGGGCTATGGCTCAAAGAGCACATATAACAAGCAGCTATTAATACTTTACTCATTCACAGCCTTAATACAGATAGGGATAAATTATCTGATATACAAGAAGCAAATAGCTTTAGACTGGAGTGTGTTAGCAATAATTGTTCTAATCGTTGTTATTATTTATGTAATTTATCCTCTAATGATACAATAGAAAGTAAAGTAATAAAAGCCCCTACTACCCTTAGTGTTGCTAAAAATAATCTATCTCGAATGCTGACCGTAGTTTGCAACTACGATCTTTGCTAAAATAAATCCTATAGTAGCAAAAGCCTATGAAGGGCTTTGTGTTTTACTGAATAATAAAATTCTTTCAACGAGGTACGCAGATTCATGTTTTCACATTATAATATTCCATTGTATGTGTAAATTCGCAAATGCAAATGACAAACAATCTTGAAAAATTGAAATTGTTTATGAAGGATAACGATTGGATCGATTGCCAGAACTTATCAGAAAACAGCTCTATAGAATATGACTTAGGTATTACAGGAGATGATGCAATTGATTTTATAAATGATTTTGCATTGAAATTTAATGTGGACATATGTAAATTTGATTTTGATAAATATTTCTATCCGGAAGGTGGAATGGATTTATTGACGCCGATTATAAATATGTTCAAGAAAGATAAAATTCCACTTCAAAGAGAGCCGCTAAAAATACATCACTTGATTACTGCCATGCAATTGAGCAAGTTGGAATAATACAAGAACCAAACCACTCTATATGGAGTGGTTTGGTTTTATGTGGCTTCTTTTAATGGTGCCATATACTTCGTTTTTTCTTAGCTGTTGTTTTAACAAAGGCCACGTATGCAATAAAATCTTGTATGTAACCCACAGTTTACGTATAACTACGGTTGTGCAAACAATTTTATTCGCGTACTATGCACAGCATTTTGTAATTTTTGGGGCTCAATGCCATTGCCCTGATTTCTTAACGATCAACCCACCCTAATGAAAAAGTATTGTATTACAGTTTGCCTGCTATTGCATATAACCCTGTATGCACAGGTTCAACGGCTGGCCATTCTGCCAACAACTGCACCGCTTACGGTAACCAAAACAAAGACCATACAACTCAGGTCGTTTTGCATAGACTATTTTAGGAAAAAGCCCCGTTATTACACGCAATACAATACCGTGATACCGGGTGAACAGGCAGGTATTGATGTGACAGGTGCCGATGGCAAAAAGGTTACCATTACAATGGAAGAAGCCTTGAAAGGGGCGCAGCCTGTTTTGAAAATATATGCTGTTGGACGATACGCTGCAACCTTTGCAAGGGTAGAGGTTGTATTGAATCCCCAACGAGCCGATATCAAGAGCGTAACCATCAACACCATTCAACAATCGGTGATGCTGGCTGAAAGCCCTTCAGATAATGATGACCTGGTAGCACGCACCATTTTTAAAACTTATGGACAAAAGATCAACCAGCAATCCTTTTGGCAAAAAGCCTTGTGTATAGAAGTGCTCAAAGTCAACAATAGATTTACAGTGGACGGTTCCGGAAAACTTGATGCAGCAACCGCAAAACTGGTAGCCGTACTGGAAAAAGAACTCTTACTGCAAGATGTAGAGGTAAACAAATTGTACAGCCTGCTGCAAAAAGGCGAGGTTACAATAAAGGAAAACGGTTCGCTTACAGAAGCAACGGTAAGTTTGCTAAAAAACCTTTTGCACAAACAATGACACAATGATATGCCTATGGCAACCAACCGATGTTTTGTCGGCTGGTATATGCATATCTTAGCAACCCAATTGAATGATTTTTCCATGATACGTTTTACCAATGCATATATAGAAGTAGCCACTGTTGCAGATACGCTTGCCCTAAAAGACCTGCTCAACAATGCCTATAGGGGAGAAGCATCCAAACAGGGCTGGACAACAGAAGCCCACCTGATAGCAGGCGATACCCGTACCGATGAACATCATGTACTACAGGCCATGCAGCAGCTCGGAAGCGTGATGCTGAAATATACCAACGAACAGCAGGAAATAATAGGTTGTGTGAACCTGCAGCAACACGATAAAAAACTCTACCTCGGTATGTTCAGTGTATCGCCACAGGCACAAGGCGGTGGCATTGGTAAAAAACTGTTGCAGGCCGCAGAGGAATATGCCCAGCAGGTGCATTGCAACAGCATTTACATGACCGTTATATCTGTCAGGACGGAACTGATTGACTGGTACCAACGTTTTGGCTATATAGATACCGGCAAACGCAAACCCTTTGAGGAAGATGGTTTAACAGGCAGGCACTTGCAACAACTTGAATTTATGGTACTGGAAAAACAATTGGTATAGCCATATAAAGAACAGACGTCAAATCCCAATACTACCCCGCTGCCAATCCTGTATCCATCCGTGCCGATTAATTGCTATATACTTTCAAACCGCTATTTTCGGGCATGGCATTTTTATCAGTACAGCATTTAAGTAGAACGGAAAAAGAAAACCTCACCGTAAACGATATCAGCTTTCAGCAACAGCCTTTGCAAAAAATAGCCATTGCGGGCTCAACAGGTTCTGGCAAAACAACATTGCTAAAGATGATTGCCGGCCACATCCAACCAACAGCAGGTTCCATTTTTTTTGAAGACAAAAGGGTGATCGGACCCTTAGAACAACTTATTCCCGGTCACAAAGGCATCGCCTATTTAAGCCAGCATTTTGAACTCTTCAACAACTACTGGGTACACGAAATACTGGAAATGGCCAACAAACTTCCTGACGAAGATGCACAAAACATATACACTGTTTGCCGTGTACAGCATTTACTGAAACGCCGGACCTCTGAGCTGTCAGGTGGCGAAAAGCAACGTATTGCACTAGCAAGGCTGCTCTCCACATCGCCCAAACTATTATTGCTGGATGAACCTTTCTCCAACTTGGACATGGTACACAAAAGCATCATCAAATCGGTCATTCACGATATAGGCACGCAACTCAATATTACCTGCATCATGGTATCGCACGATGCGTTGGACATTCTTTCCTGGGCCGATACCATTATGGTAATGAAAGATGGTGCCATTATACAAACCGGTACTGCCGAAGAGGTGTACAGGAAACCTGTAAACGAATACTGTGCAGGTCTTTTGGGCAATTACAATCTAATAGACTTTACCCGTTTTACCAGCTTTAGCCCGGTTGCCGTAAATGGTAAACAGGCCATGGTAAGACCCGAACAGTTTATCCTCACCCAACAGCCAACCGGCAACTCGGTACAGGGCACTGTTACAAAAATTGTTTTCTGGGGCAGTTACTACACGGCAGATGTATCGGTACAGCATCAAACCTTTACCGTAAAACTGGATATGCCCCATTTGACTCCGGGCGATACGGTTTACCTATCCATAACAGCACCCATCTGGTTCTTATAACCGAAAATTAAGGCCAAACATTTCAGTTTGTAAAAAAGAAAGGATAGCTTTAAGAGCCATTCCATAGGGGATTGCTTTAACCAACCAAAACAACAAATATGAAAAAAATGCTTTTTGCTGTAGTAACAGCAACAGTTTGTCTTTGCTATGGCTGCAAAGAAATGAACCATGCACCTGCAGCCCAAGATGCAAATGCCCAAAAATACAAAGCTGCCAATGGCGAAATATACAAAGCCATTGAAACGGGCGATGTAAGTAAGCTGGACAGCTTTATTGCCAAAGATGCCGTAGACCATGGTGCCGGCGGGCCGCAGGACCTGGTAGGCCTCGAAGGCATCAAGAAAATGCTGGGCAGTATGCACAACCAATTCAAGAACCTAAAGATGGAAAGACTGTCAACCGCAGTGGATGGCGATATTGTTTTTGAAAGGGTAAGGATGACAGGCACCTGCACATCGGCCGACGCAGGCATGCCAGTAGGCACAAATATAGACATGACCAGCATTGATGTAACCAAATGGAAAGATGGAAAAGCCGTTGAGCACTGGAGTTATATGGACCCGCGTGACATGATGAAGATGATGCCACCACCACCTCCGCCAGCAACCAAATAATGGCCTATACATTCTGATGCACTGTTCCGCAAACACCATGCGGAACAGTGTTGTTTATAGGCATAACGGTTACATACTGCTATGCATCCAACCAATATAAGGTAAGTGATCAGGCATACTGAAAAATAGATGGTACACTTATAGTTAGCATAACAAAGGCAAAGCCTTTACTTAGTATCCTTCGTGCCTTTGTGGCAACAAAACTTAAAATATGGATCCCTTTTCATTCAAGCAATGGCTTTCTTTATTGGTTATTTAATACAGCATAACCCTATTTGTTATAAGGCATTCGTATATTGCCTGCCCTGTAATAAATAGTAGGAAATGTATTCTATTTAAACCCAGTACAGCAAGCTGCATGATTAAGTTAGCCTATTTTGAAGAAACGGATTTCAAGCAATTGATGCAATGGATAAACACCGAAGAGCTATTGCTTAATTGGAGCGGCAGGATGTTTTCCTTTCCGTTAACAGAAGAAAGCCTGAGCTGGTACCTGAGTGACACAAACGATATGGCCAGTTCCGAAGCATTTATTTATAAAGCCATTGACGAAGCGGGGAATGTAGTGGGGCATATTTCGCTGGGCAGCATAAGTACCACCAATAAAAGTGCAAGGATAAGCAGGGTATATGTAGATGCGGCCGCAAGGGGCAAGGGTATATGCAGCGATATGGTGAAAGCCGTGTTGGAAATTGGCTTCGAACAACTGAAACTGCATCGCATAAGTCTGGGTGTGTATGATACCAACAAAGCCGCCACTGCCTGCTACGAAAAAGCAGGTTTAAAAATTGAAGGCATACACAGGCATATATTATTGCAGAATGGTGTTTATTGGAGCAATATTGAAATGGCCATACTAGAAGACGAATGGCGTGCACAGCAACAACTGGCTATATGAAACAGGCAATAACCATAATGGCACTTGGCATAATGATTTGCACCTATGCAATGGATGGCAATAAAGCCATGGCCAATAAAAGGCAAGCAATACAAGATACCATACCACAATATCTGTTTGGCAGTTTTATGGATGATTATGGCATTCAATACACCATTACCGATAGTTTGTGGATACAGCTGCCCAATATACGGTACCATATTATTGAATGGAACGCACAACAGCAGTATATCATTGCCAGGAACGATACTGCCAACAAATCGGACAAGGGCCTGTACACCAGGATAGATTACATGGACTTTAAAAACATGGAACCCTATAGATGGGGCTTTTGCCTAACCGTGTACGATGCATTCACTGATTCTGTCGCAATATTTGCCACTCCGGCTGACAGGCTCAATCCCAAAAAGGGCTGTAACGGCTATCCGTTTTCCCGTATGAAAAAAATAGGACAATAACAGCCAGCCATTGTGCAATTCGTTAAAGTTTGGCATCTGTTGCTGCATGGCACTTTCATTGTGTTAACATTTTAAAACAGGTATCATGAAAAAGATAGCTTTGGCCATAATGCTTATGGCAGTACTGGTTTGTGTATTACATGCACAGGACAACAAAAAGGATAATGCACAACAGCAATTGGCCACGGCCATACAGCAACAACGGTATATTTTCAATGCACAGTCTGCTTCGCCTGCAGGTGGTGGCACAAGACAGCTTACTTCCGAATACAATATAAAAGTGGTAAAAGATTCTGTCATCAGCTTCCTGCCATATTTTGGACGTGTGTACACGGCACCCATGCCAGGCGATGATGGCGGCATCAAGTTCACTTCGGTAAAATTTGACTATACAGTTGTGGCAGGCAAAAAAGGTGGCTGGACGGTTTCCATTAAACCCAAAGATGCAGAAGATATACGGGAGCTAACCATCAGCATTTCAAAAAACGGTTACAGCACAGTGCAGGTAATAAGCAATACCCGGCAGGCCATTTCATTTTATGGTGAAGTAATTCCTGTTAAGTAACAGATCCTCAAAAAATATCGCTAAAAAGCATAATCCCTTTCAACAAGACATATCCTTGTTTTATACGAAGCATACCATTTTTCCCTGCCCAGCTTTTGGGCAAGCAAATGTTCCGAAACCTGTTTCCAGTTCTTAATGTCATCTACTGTTTGCCAATACGAAACAGTAATGCCCAATTGCTGCCTTGCACTTTCTACACCCAAATAACCAGGTTGGCTGGCAGCAAGTTCCATCATCTGTTCGGCCATGGCAGCATAGCCATCGTCAATATCTGTCCGCAACGATGTGAATATAACAGCATAATAAGGTGGGGCAGGTGTTGTTGCAATCATGTTAGGTATGTTTGGCCAGTTCAATAAATTTTTCGTGGAATGCCAGTACTTGCGGCACTACCAATTGCTGCTCATCATTTACAATTACAAAATCGCAAAGCTTCATTTTCAGGTGCTCATCAATCTGCTTGCTCATACGGTTCAGTACATCCTGCCTACCCACATGGTCACGCTGCATAACACGCTGAATGCGTATTGCCTGTGGTGTGTAAACGCCTATTAAATAATCAAGGTTAAAAGCCGAACCCGCTTCAAACATCAATGCTGCTTCCTTAATGGTATAGGGCGATTGTTGTTGGGCCGTCCAGGCGATGCCCCTTGCAATGGCAGCGGGATGCACGATTGCATTCAATACATCCAGGCGGTGCTTGTCGCGGAACACAATATCCGATAGGTACTTCCTGTTCAGCTTGCCATCTGTGTACACTTCTTGTCCAAATTCTTTTTGCAGTGCCAACTTTAAATCCGCATCTTCTTCCATAACTTTCTTGGCCTCACTGTCTGCATCAAATACAGGTATGCCCAATACCTTGAAAATATTGGCCACGGTACTTTTGCCCGAACCGATGCCACCTGTTATGCCTACCTTGATCATGCTGCTAAATTATACAATAAAACTTGCCCAATAAACTAAGGTGAAGAATGATATGTATGAATGATCAGGTTGAAAATGCAGTGAGATGAAAATAAAATCAGTTCTGATATTAGTGCGGCCATATTCCACAGTTGATGGGTGCGACGCCTATGCAGCCCAACCGTGTACGCAGCCAAATACATAAAAAATACGTTTCAATTAACAGCCCCGCTTTATCTTTACCACAAACGAGAAACTGCTATGCTTATTAACAGAAATATTTTGACGCTGGATGAATTTACCATCCAACAGATGCGTGGTTTTCCTGCTGCCACCGGCGAACTGAGCTCTTTGTTGCGTGATATTGGCCTTGCTGCCAAACGTGTGAATGTGGAAGTGAACAAAGCCGGACTGGTAGACATATTGGGCGATTACGGTACCACCAATGTGCAGGGCGAGGAAGTGAAGAAATTGGACATTTATGCCAACAACCAATTTGTGGGCGTACTGAAACATGGCATTAGCTGTGCAGGTATTGCCAGCGAGGAACTTGATGACATTGTAGTGTTTAACGACGAGGTGAGCAACAACAGCAAATACATCTGCATGTTTGACCCCTTGGACGGTAGCGGTAATATTGACGTGAACATTTCCATTGGTACCATTTTCTGCATCTACAAAAGGGTGAGCGAACTGGGTAAACCATGTACCAAGGAAGACTTCTTGCAACCTGGTAACAGACAAGTAGCAGCGGGTTATGTAATTTATGGCAGCAGTACCATGTTTGTGTATGCTACCAGGAGAGGTGTAAACGGTTTTACGCTTGACCAGGCAATTGGTGAGTTTAGCCTGAGCCACCCCGACATTAAATGCCCGCCCGATGGCAAGATATATTCCGTGAACCACGGCAACTTTTTTCAATATGAAAAAGGTGTGAAAGAATACATTACTGCCTGCCAGAAAAAAGACAAATCGAACGGGGGGCCATACACCCAACGTTATATAGGAAGCATGGTAGCCGATGTGCACCGCAACCTGATAAAGGGCGGCATATTTACTTACCCCGGAACTATTGACAAGCCAAAAGGCAAGCTGCGTCTGTTATACGAGTGCAACCCCTTTGCCTTTATTGTGGAGATTGCCGGTGGAAGGGCCACGGATGGCACCAGGCGTATCATGGACATTAAGCCTACGGAACTGCATCAGCGTACCCCTTTCTTTGTTGGCAGCAAGAATATGATGGACGAACTGGATACCTATCTTGTTCAATAATGAATGGTACGATTGTTGGCTCTTTGCCATAAAACATGACCTATGAAATGGACAAAAGCCATTGTTGTTGCAGCCAGTGCCAGCCTGTGCCTATGCAACTGCTCCAGCAGCTCTAAAACTACTGCACCGGCAATAGTGGACGATAGCAGGAGTGTACGCAGGATTGAAAAAGAAGTGGTGCGTTTGGTAAATGAGTACAGGCAAAGCAAGGGCCTTAAACCTTTGAAAGTGGCAGACGAAATAACTGTAGAGGCGGAAAAGCACAGCGAGAACATGGGCAGAAAGAAAGTGGCTTTTGGGCATGGCGGCTTTGATGCACGTTATAGCCGTATACGAAAGGCATTGCCAGGTATTGGCGGTGGTGCGGAAAACGTGGCCTATGGCAATATAAGCGTGGCAGATATTGTGAAAGGCTGGATAAACAGTCCCGGGCACAGGAAAAACATGGAGGGCCTTTTCAATGTTACAGGTGTGGGTGTTTACCGCGACAATAAGGGCGTACTGTTTTATACGCAACTATTCTTTAATCAAATACGACCTTAAGTTCTAAATGAAACAAACCTTAATTGTTATTGTATTGGTGATGGCCTGCTCGTTAAAGATGCAGGCACAGGATAAAATAAAGGAACAGTTGTTTTATTATAGCCCCAAGGGGCTATCGTTCATTCCACCGCTATCAAAACCAGGGCTGGTGTACAATGGGCATTTATACGTTGGCAAGAAGAAGCTGGGCTACCTGTTTAACGAACTGCACGATTTGAAACTGGATATATTTTTCATGAAGTACAAGAGCAACAAGACATCTGCCGACATACTCACTTTTGTTGGCGGCTTTGCCTTGCCCATTGCCAATATCTTCATTTCCACCAACCAGGGCCGGATAAACTGGTGGCTGCTTGGTGCAAGCGTTGCACTGAACGGTACCGGTGGCTATTTGAATATGCAGGCACAAAAGAACCTGTTACTGGCATCTATGTATTATGATCAAAAAATGGGTTACCAGCACAATGCCTATGTACCACAGCAACCAACTGTGGGCATTGCCATTCCGTTAACCAAATAAATGTGTATATGAAAAAGCTATTGGTATGTATTGTATTGTTTGCAGCACTTACAGCTTGTAACAGGGTTAAGAACAGTGCCAAAGATGCCATTACCAAAACAGGCGAAACCGTTGGCAAGGCTGGCAGCGAACTCGTAAATAGCGTAAGCGAAGGAGCCCGGCAGGCCATGCAATGCGAAGTGGTTTTAAGCGAGGACCTGAAAAGGAAAGGATTGCAAAATGGCAAGATAGATTTTGCATCGGATACCGCAGCAACAGACAATATATTGGTTGCCTACCTGATTTTTGACAAGGATATTGACCAGAACATTGCTGTAAAAGTGTTTGATGAAAAAGGTTTGGAATACGGCCGCAGCACAGTAAAAATAAAAGGCAGTAAAGGTACGGCCGGCTATTATAATTTTGTATTTGACAAAAGGGTGAACCTTGAAAGCAAGAGTAAATTCATAATTGAATGATGATGGCCAACACAATTATACAGGTAAAGAACCTGCACAAAAGCTACGGGGATTTCGAAGCTGTTAAAGGCATTGGTTTTGATGTGATAGAAGGTGAGATATTTGGTTTGCTTGGCCCCAATGGTGCCGGCAAATCCACCACACTGGAAATTATTGAGACCTTGCGTAGCAAAACCAGTGGTACCGTATTGGTTGATGGATTGGACCTTGATAAGGAGCCCAATGAAATAAAAAAGATTATTGGTGTACAGTTGCAAGCCAGTGGCTATTATCCCGGTTTGAACCTGGTGGAACTCATCAACCTGTTTTCTGGTTTGTACAATGAAGAGGTTGACCCGATGGCTTTGTTGGACAAAGTGAACCTGCGTGACAAGGCCAAGGCAAAGTTCAAGGAGCTGAGTGGCGGACAGAAGCAACGCTTTTCCATTGCCACCACATTGATCAACAAGCCCAAAATCATATTCCTGGATGAGCCCACAACTGGCCTTGACCCACAGGCAAGAAGGAATTTGTGGGAACTTGTACTGGCCATACGCAAGGAAGGTACCACCGTTATTATTACCACCCACTACATGGATGAAGCCGAAGTGCTGTGCGATAGGGTTGCCATTATAGACAGCGGCAAGATCATTGCAATTGCCTCGCCAGATAAATTGATAGATGACTTGGTGGCCACTGGTTTTGAAAGACCCAAAGAAGTAAAGAAGGCCAATTTGGAAGATGTGTTTATACATTTAACCGGGCACTCCATCCGGGAAGAATAATTGCTTTACCTTTTCAAACAGCTATATGGACAACGATCCCAGATACCCTATTGGCAAGTACGAGCCACAGCCCTTTAGCCAACAGCAAAAAGAAAAATGGTTGCTGGACATACAGTTACTGCCACAGGATATAGAGCATGCCGTTAGTCAATTGGATGCTTACCAATTGGAAACACCTTACCGGGAGGGCGGCTGGACGGTGAAGCAGTTGGTGCATCATGTTGCAGACAGCCATATCAATGCTTACATACGTTTTAAACTGGCCATTACAGAAGAGAACCCACCTATAAAAACCTACGAAGAAAAGCAATGGGCCTTGCTGCCCGATGTGGAAAGCTTGCCTATCAACGTTTCCATTACTTTGTTGCATGCTTTGCACCAACGCTGGTTCATGGCCATTAAAGACCTTACAGATGAGCAATGGCAACGCACGGTGTACCGGCCCGAACAGGATGTGCAGCAAACAGTTTGGCATTTACTGGGTATGTATGCCTGGCATTGCAGGCATCATGTAAAACATATTACTGCTTTAAGGGAAAGGATGGGCTGGTAAGTAATAGCGTACAATTATTGTCGCAGCATTTATCTTTACGGCCTCATGAATTTACCGCAACAATTTGCATTTAACTGGAAGCAACAATTTCAACACCTATCCACTGGCAACTGTCATTTATTATTGGCTGTAAGTGGTGGTATTGATAGCGTTGTGCTGGTTGACCTGGTTTCAAAAGCTGGTTTTGATTATACCATTGTACACTGCAACTTTAAGCTACGCGATGCAGAGAGTGAACGTGATGCGGCATTTGTAAAAGAGTTAGGCAACAGGTATGGCAAAGAAGTACTGGTAACTGAATTTGCCACAGCAACGTTTGCCGCAGACAATAAAATGTCCATTCAGGAAGCAGCCAGGAAACTGCGGTATGATTGGTTCAATGTATTGACCCATCAACCGTCAACCGTAAACCGTTATATACTTACTGCACACCATGCCAATGACAATATAGAAACCTTGTTGTTCAATTTTTTCAGGGGTACCGGCATCAGTGGGTTACATGGCATATTACCTAAACAAGGCCCGTTGATACGTCCTTTGTTATTTGCAGGCAGGGAAGCAATTGTTGACTATGCAACAGCCAATAATTTAAGTTGGGTGGAGGATTCATCGAATGCTTCCGATAAATATTCCCGCAATTATATAAGGCACCAGGTTGTGCCGTTAATGAAGCATGTTTTTCCTACCGTGGAAGATAACCTGCTGCACAATATTGAAAGGATGGGTGAAGCCGAAATGCTTTATCAGCAAGCAATAGAATTGCACAAGAAAAAATTGTTGGAATACAAAGGCAAGGAAGTGCATATTCCGGTTTTAAAATTAAAACAGAGCAAACCCTTGCACACCATTCTTTGGGAAATCATCAAGGACTTTGGCTTTACTGCCAACCAAGTAAATGAAATTGTGAAGTTGCTGGATGCAGACAATGGGAGTTATGTACAGTCTGCAACACACCGGATTATCTTGAACCGCAAATGGCTGATTATTGCCGTTCTGCAAAATGAAGCATCAACAACTATCATCATTGAGCAGGATGACAAGAAGGTAGCATTTGAAAAAGGGGTATTGACTTTTGAACAGGAACCAATTGGTAAATTTAAGCTAACGGACACCCATACCATTGCTGCACTGGATGCTGCTGACATTGCATATCCCTTACTGTTGCGTAAGTATAAAACGGGTGATTATTTTTATCCGTTAGGAATGCCCAAGAAAAAGAAACTCAGTAAGTTCTTTATTGACCAGAAACTTTCCAGGACCGAGAAAGAAAATGTATGGGTCATAGAGCATGACAAAAAAATCGTCTGGGTTATTGGCCTGCGTATCGACGATCGATACAAAATAAAATCCTCAACAACGCATGTGTTAAGGATTCAATTTGTTCAACAGTAAGATTGTCTAAGTGGCTTAATTCAATAAAGGATTTACTTCAATCTCCTTTAGGTCCATTTCAGAATAGTCCCTTATTTCATTGTACAATGTATCCCTTTCAACAGGCTGTCTTTTGGCTTGCTTAATCAGTGTTACCAGTTGGGCGGTGGTCATGGTTGGTATCTGTTCCTCACTACCAGCCATTGCATAAATTTTTGTGCTGTCGTCAATGGTACCATCAATATCATTTACACCAAAGCTCAGGGTAAGCTGGGCATTCTGCCTACCAAGCATGGGCCAATAAGCTTTTATATGCGGAAAGTTGTCCATGTATAACCTTGCCACTGCATACATTTTCATATCCTCAATGATGGACGATTCAGGAATATTGCTCATGTCATTATCCTTGTTCCTGAACTTTAAAGGAATGAATGTATTGAAGCCTTTTGTTTCGTCTTGCAATTGCCTTAATCTTTCCATGTGGTCAATGCGGTGCCAGTATTGCTCAATATGTCCATACAACATGGTTGCATTGCTGTGCATGCCCAAATCATGTGCGGCTTTATGTATGTGCAACCACCCATTGGCATCTACTTTGTCTTCGCAGATCTGTGTACGGATTTCCGGATGGAATATTTCGGCACCACCGCCTGGCAATGATTGCAGGCCTGCATCGTGCAATAGTTTCATGCCTTCTTCCACAGTTACCTTGGCCTTTCTGAACATATAGTCCAACTCAACCGGGGTAAAGCCTTTTACATGCAAATCGGGGCGGTGAGCCTTGATGGCCTGCATCAGGTCGATAAAGAATTGCAGGTTCATTTTAGGGTGAACGCCACCCACAATATGCACTTCTGTTACTGGTATGCCGTCGTATTTTTTTACAATATGCAGCATCTGCTCTATGCTTAGTTCCCATCCTTCGTCACGTTGGGCATATAGCCTTGAATAGGAGCAGAACTTGCAACTGAACACACATACATTGGTTGGTTCAATATGAAAGTTGCGGTTGAAGAAAGTCTTGTTACCATGTTTCCTTTCACGCACATAATTGGCAAGGGCACCAAGATAGGGCAGAGAGCCTTTCTCAAAAAGTGTCACGCCATCTTCAAAGGAAATCCTTTCAAGGTTCAATATTTTATGGGCAATTGTTTGTAGTTCCTGGTCTGCAACTTCTGCAATGATTCCTTGTACACCTGCTGTTATCATCTCACAAAATTTAATCCCGCAAAGTTACATACCAGTTTCCTTCCAAAGCAATATGGGATGGTTTGTTTTGTAAATCGAAAGCAGGTTATTGCGGTGACTGTTTTACCATTTTCTGCGTAAGGGAACTGTTTGCGTAGTCCAATCTTACTTCGTATAAACCATTGGCCAGCTTGGCCATGTCAATAATGGTATAGGAATCTGCATTGCCATTGTAGGCCTGATATACCACTCTTTGACCAAGCATATTGTAAACGCTTATTGCTCTTAGGCTAGTAGGAGGCAGGTAATGCTGAATGACAAATTGTTGGTTGAAGGGATTGGGCGTCATCAACACGTTTTGCTGTTTCAGTTTTTCGGGAAGGGTTTTGGTGTTTACTGCAATATCATCCAGGTACAGGTTCTGTCCATGCCCATTGATTGCTTTGAAACCAACTTGTACCTTGTCTGTTGTTGGGGCAACAGCAAAGGCAATGGTTTCTTTTTTCCAGTCAAAATCTGTTGCAACATAGGCCGTGCTTTGATTGCCGGTTACAGTTGCCAGATCAGCACCGCCTTTTTGCCATATTGTACGAAAGGTTTTGCCGCAGTCCGTAGAAACAATCACTGCTAAACTATCGGCAGTTGCCGCAGCTTTATAGGCTCTCCAAAAAGAAAGTCTTACTGAATCGGCATTGGTAATTTTCAATAACGGTAAGTAGAGTATATCTGTTTCATGAATATTGGTGTAGTCAAAGTTGTTCATGAAAGCTGCAATGGAGCCTCCATGTTTTGCTTCGGTGAGTCTTGACCATGTAATATTGTTGTCGGGGTTGGATACACGTAAGGACTGCGTTGGAAAGCTGGGCGATTCAATGCCTTCTATGTAAGCAGTATTATCGGTAATGGGATAAACAGGACCAGTGGCCAGATTCAATTGCCTGCCAAACGAATACTGGTTGGCCGCATCAACACTCCATATTTTAAAGTATTGGAAAATGTTGTTATTGGGTACTATATAGTTTAATGTTGTATTGCTGCCTTTGTAAATAACAGTTCCACCGCCAGGTACCGTGCTGCCAATGGTATAGGTGGTACCGTTGACAGGGATGCCGATATTGGCGGTAGGGTCGTAGGCAATCACTACATCATGGTTGTTGCTGTTTTTTGCCCAATTCAGTTGCATGTTACTACAATCGACAGTGCCCGAAAAATTGGTAACTGGGTTAATGGTATATGCTGCTATAAATGCCTGTGCCTTTTGCAGGGCCTTAAAAGCATTGACCCGCCCCGTTCCCAGTTTGTTGATATAGTTGGGGTTTACCGGGTAGATATCATCGGTGGTGGACAGAAGTATGTTGCGTACATCGCTGGCAGAAGCTTTTCCGGAAAGTTTGGATGCAACAAGTGCGGCCACACCCGTTACATGTGGACTACTTGCAGATGTACCGCTGAAGTAACCATAACCGGTTGTGGTAGTAGTGGGAATGTCGGACGCATCGCCAACGCCATCGCCTGCAGGTGCAGCAATATCAACCCAGTCGCCATAATTGGAAAAAGGGGAGCGGATGTCTTTGTTGTTGGTTGCAGCAACACCAATTACCTTTTCATAACAGCCGGGATAGGAGAGCCGCTCCTCGCCATTGTTGCCAGCGGCACAAATAACCAATCCACCTTGCAATACGTTGCCACCGCCGTTGGCACAGAAATAATCAATCGCATCCAGTACCGAAACCCTGTAAACACCTGGGTTTGTAAATACCCAGCTGTTTGATGCGATACAGGCTCCATGGTCCGCTGCCCAAATCAATGCATCGCCAATATTGCCATTGTTGTTGCTGCCTGAAAATATTTGGCAGCTCATTAAACGTATGCCGCTAGTAGCAGTGCCATCGCCACCCGCTATTCCACTTATGCCAATACCATTGTTGCTTACGGCCCCCACAATACCTGCGGTGCAGGTGGCATGGTCTTCGGGTATAATAGTGGGTGAGTTTGTTACAAAGTTGTATCCTATACCACTCCACATATTTTGTGCAAGGTCGGGATGATTGTATTGTATGCCCCTGTCAATCATGGCAACAATTACCTGTGGCTTGCCTTTTTCAATATCCCACGCATTGCTTGCATTGAGATCTTTGCCAATAGTGCCACCCAATTGACCTGTGTTTTTTAGGTTCCACTGTTCTATGAATGTAGGGTCGTTTGGGGTAAATGACTGAACATTGTAGGCTCCTGTAGTAGCTACTTTATACAGTGGTTCCACTGTTTCAAAAATGCCGGTTTGTTGGTAGGCAGCTAAAACGGCTTTAATGTTTGCATTGGCAGGCAGTTTAAAATTGAACCATTGGTTAAGGCCCCATTGGTCGTGCAGGTTGTTCTTTGCATCACTACCTGTTAACTGAAAAAGGGCTTGGGCTTCCGATACATTGAACCTTTTATTCAGTGCGTCCACCTTGCTTATACCAACATACAGCACTCCATACTGTTTGGTGAATTTTCTTCTATTGATAATTGCCTTGTATGCCTGCTTGAACTTTACGGATATGCTTCCTTTTTCAAATGCAGTATCGGGCACTTTGGTTAAATCGATAAGTGGCCGTTGCCCTTTTAGGGATACTGATTTGGTAAATTGCCCCAAAGCGGAACAAGTGATACCTAAAAACAGTAGTAACAAAAAGGATCTCATTGAAAAAATAATTCAGTGATTATTATAAAAGCTGGTGACGGGTTATTCAAAAATACAATATCTGCAAATGAATAATGTAGAATAGATATATAAAAAAGCCCCCGCAAATTGCGGGGGCTTTTTTATTGGTCATCTCTATAGTTAGAGCTTAACGATTCTTGAAGAAATTGTTTTGTTGGTGTATTCCAACTTGATGGTGTAGATACCTGCTGGGAAACGTGCAATGTTAAATGCCATGTAAGAATCTGCATTGCCGTTGTAGCTTGTATAAGTCAACCTTTGACCAAGTGAGTTGTAAACACCTATTCCTTTTAATGTTGTAGGAGGAACTGCGTGTTGTACATAGAACACATCCCTTGTTGGGTTTGGTGTAATCATGTATCCGTTTGCTTTCAGTGTTGCAGCCAAAGTTTTGGTAGTAACATTTACATTGTCTACATAAATGTTGTTTTCAAAGTTTGACGTATTCCTGAATACAAATTGTAGCGGACCGTTAGATAACCATGATGTAAGGTTCACTGAATCTGTTCTCCACAAACCAGCGGTTGGGATAAACTCTCCTGTGTTAGGAGCATTTGGATCGCCTAATGTCTGTAATTGATCACCCCATTTCTTATAGATAGAAGTAAATGTTTTACCGCAATCTTTGGTAATCAATACTTCCAATGTATCTAAAGGAACAGCAGTAGAACCAGGATAGCTGTATGTACTTGCTGCCACATCGAATTTAAGGAACAAGGAATCCGATCCTGTTGCAGGGTAAGTAACTACTGGTGTGTACAGTTCATCAACACTTGAACTAGCAGTCGAATAGTTGAAGTTGTTTACGAAAGCAGATCCATTGCTGTTTCTACCAACTGTTGCTTTGCTCCAGGTTAAAGAAGCATCCGGGTTCCTAACGCCCCAACCAAGTGGAGGGAATGTAGCACCTTCAAATGTTTCAACAAGTGGGGCAGCAACTGTACCAGTGTAAGCAATTACTTTTCTCAATGTATCGTTAGCATTGAACACATCGCCAGAACCATTGGTAGTTACCAGGGCAGAAGTGTATGCTGTGAATATATGTTGTGTGTTTGTCAAAGCACCTGTGTTACCAGTTAAAGTAACAGTCATAGAGCTGTCCCTTAACAGGTTCAGGCCAGTGAATGTTGTTGTAACCGGTGTACCATTATCGAACAGGTAGGTAACTGTAAAGCCAGTAATTGTATAGCGTCCGTTATTTTTAACCCTAACAACAGGAGCAAACAAATTGCTACAGATTACGCCGTCTGGAGAAATGATGCTGGTCAGTTCAATATCCCTGCTGTACAATGCTTTGATGTTTACATTGTCAATAAAGATATTGTTACCATAAGCATTCCTGTTTTCGAATTCAAATACTAAGCTGCTTGAAGTAATGTACGGTGCTGCAAGAGCAATCCTTTCATTCCTCCAATCAGAAGCAATTGGTGTAGTGTAAGCCGAAGTAGATGCACCAGCTGTTGCCAATGTTGCACCTGCTTTGCTGTAGATAGAAGTGAATGTGCTTGCACAGTTTGTAGAAGCCAACACCCTTAACCTATCATTTGCACCAGTATAGTTTTTGTGGGCAACATCGAAGCTGAAGATGATTGAATCTGGAGCAACGGCATTGCTGTTGTTGAAATAAGGCAATATCAATAAATCCAATGCATTTGTTACATCAAAGTCGTAGTTGTCGAAGAATGCAGAATATTTACTGTTATGACCAGGTGTTGTTCTAGCCCATGTAACCATACCATTGGTGCTTACATTCTGCCAACCTGCAGGTGCAGCTGGGGTACCTGTCCAAGCATCTTCAAAACCTTGAGAGTAAGGCAATGGAACCAAGTTTGCGACAGTAAATGTCCTGCTCAATGTATCATTGAAAGTCAATTGGTCGCCTGTACCTGAAGCAGAAACTGGTGAAGCAGTATAAGCTGCCAGTGTATGTGTACCTGCTGCTACAGTTGTTGATGGGAATGTGTAAGAAGCTGTTGCATTTGGAGCAATAGCAGTATTGATGGTTACCGGAGTACCAACAACAACACCATCAATTTTATAACCAACAGTATAGCTTGTTATGGTTTCTGTACCACCATTCTGTACGGTAATACTTGGTGTGATGGTACCAGAACACAATGGACCTACAGCCGGGGCCACAATGCTGGCAACTTTCATATCTCTAGGTACAGTAGGTACAATGTTGATATTGTCAAGGAAGATGTTGTTACCGTAGTTACAAGTATTCCTGAATATAACCAGTATTGGGCCAGTACCAGTTTGGGCATTGGTCAAGATAATGGTTTCTTTACGCCAGTCAGCAGCAGCTGGTGTGGTGTAGTTTGCAGTAGAAGTTGGTGTAGTACCAGTACCTAATGCATTGGTACCAGTAGGACCGTATTTCTTATAAACTGTAGTGAAAGTAGCACCGCAGTCTTTAGAAATCAATACGCTCAAAGTATCGTAGTTAGCAGTTGCAGGATATACTTTAGCAGCCAAATCGAAGCTGATAGTAGTATTGCCTGTACCAACTGTTAACGGTACTGTTACTAAATCATCGTTTTGTTTGGCAACAGCATAGTTGTAGTTGTTGATAAATGCAGAACCTGCGTTACCATTTCCTTGTGCACTCCTTACCCATGTAAGGGCGCCATCTGGGTTGTTAATAGAAAAGTTAGCTGGCGGGAAAGTTGTACCAGTGAAGTTTTCTGTTAATGGTATAGTAGATGGAGATGCAACAGTAATTGTTGTTGTTAAATTATCGTTTGAAGTAACTTGGTCTGTACCGCCATTAGGTGCAGAAGTAGTGAACTTGATAGTATTGGCACCTGTAACCAGGTTTTGTGATGGGAAAGTAACAGTAGTGCTTCTACCAGTTAAAAGGGTAAGACCAGTAACTGTTACTGGTGCAGATGGAACACCATTTACTGTTACAACAGCAGTTACAGATGTAATGGTAGATGAACCCCTGTTGGTTACAGAAACTTTTGGTACAAATGGACCTGCACATTTTGGAATAGCGTAGCTATTGATAGTACAAGTAGTATTGTTGAATTCACTACCACCTGGGCTTACTACAAAGTCAGGTGTGATATCAAGGGCTGGCGCACTTGGAGGAGGAATCGCTCCCTGAGTGGTCAAATAACCAGACCTGAAGTTTTCCAATACATATTCCATCCTTGCAACCTGTCCTTTGGTAAACATGGAGTAACATGCATCAGCAGTATAGTCCATATAGTCCTGATACATTTTGCCCGGAGGGTTTGTTGCACCTGCACAGCCAGAAGCTACAGTACCAGTAGGGCAGTTGGTTGTAGCAGTAGCCAATCCTGGAGTGTCATCTGCAGCAGCCAATAAGTTTGTTGGTAAAGTTTGACCAGTAGGTGTTAGCTGGGCAAAGTCTGCACCAACTGCACAACCAGAAAACGTATGGAACAAACCGAAGTTGTGACCAATTTCATGTACTACTGTCCTTGCCAAGTTGTAAGCAGGATCAGAGAAACAACCATTGGAGAAACCTATATAGTTGATACAAACACCATCGATACCTGTAGTGCTTGTTGTGGTTTCTGTTTGACCACCAACTCCGATACCTGGTGCAATACCTAAAAGGCCTTGACCGCTACCGTCTATACCTACGAATACGTTATAATATTGTGTAACATCCCAAGGGTCCAAACCGCCTTGGGCAGCATGTTTAATTGGCTGATAAGTGTTACCAGTAATCCCTACATTACCAACCCTTCTTTCAACACCACTGGTAAGGTTGCCACTTGGGTCCCTTCTGGCCCTTGTAAAACGGATTACAGAGTGACCTCTTAAACTCATAAAGGCTGTACCGGCATTGGTACTATCGGGGTTTAAACCTGAATAATCCAAATTTAACCTACTTAAGAAATAATCGATTGCTTCTTCCGTGATGATGTTGGGATTGGGAAGTACCACGTGTACCACAACAGGTATGGTAACTATTGGAGGCAATGTGCTGGTTCTTGCAGTTGTGCTGGGAGTTGAATTCCTCGCAGCAGTTTCCGCATCTTTCATTTTCTTCTCATACTCAGCCTTAAAAGCTGGGTCGGCCTGAAAACGCTTTTCAATTGCTTCCATTGTACCGCAGCGTACCAATGGCTTTTGCTGTTTTGCTCCTTCCGTTTGGGCAAAACTTGATATTTTACCAAATAGCAAAACGGTAAGAAAGAGGAGTGTAAATTTTTTCAAAGCAGTAGAATTTTGATTAAACAATAATTTAACATTGGGCATAAAAGTAAGTTATTTTTTTATTCACGAAATATTTTATCGGGCAGCAGTGAAAAGTTTTTTCCACATGCCTGTATATTCTTAAAAAAGTGGTCAAGCCATTTTTTTTCGTTCAAATGCCCTTGTATATACTTTTTCCCTTGTAAGATAATGGTAGCAAGGGTTTGGGGTATTAATGCGTAACTGTTACTTGCGTATCCCGGTTATGCTTGTATTTAAATATCAGCGGAAAAACGATGCCTAGAACGAGTGCGTAGGCAGCAAAAACAAACCAGATACTTTGCCAATCCCGCGAAATGATTTCTTTGGTGGTTTCATTGGTTTTGGTATAATAATCAACTATCCAACCGCTTCCTTTTCCGCCAATAAAAGCCCCAAGTCCATTGGTCATGAACATGAAGAGCCCTTGGGCACTTCCCCTAAAATTTTTTGGTGCCTCATTTTCTACGAACAATGAGCCCGAAATATTGAAAAAATCGAAGGCCATGCCATAAACAATCATCGAAAGCAGTAAAAAGGGCAAGCCTGAACCGGGATTTCCGATCCCAAAAAGCCCGAACCGCAATACCCACGCAAAAATGCTCATCAGCATTACCTGCTTGATACCGAATTTTTTTAGGAAAAATGGAATTGCCAATATGAAAAGGGTTTCTGATATCTGGGATATGGACAGTGTGAGGATTTCATGTTTTACTACAAATGAATCCGGGTAGGTTGATTTAAAGCTTCCAAGAAACGAGCCTCCAAATGCATTTGTAATTTGGAGTGCAGCACCTAATAACATGGCAAATACAAAAAAAATGGCCATTTTTTTCTGTTTAAACAGTACAATGGCATCCAGGCCAACGGAAGATAAAAATGAATTGGATTTGATTGCCTTACTTGGTGGGCAGGCAGGCATGCTAAAAGAATAGAGACCTAAGCAAATAGCAGAAGCGGCACTAAAAATAAGTTGCATATTATTTGCTTTCCAACCTGTAAGATCTACAATCCACATGGCCAATATGAAGCCAACCGTTCCCCATGAACGGATAGGGGGGAACACTTTTACGACATCGAAGCCTTTTTGGGTTAGCACATTATAGGAAACAGTATTGGCTAAAGCAATTGTTGGCATATAAAACAGCGAATTGAAAAGCATGATCCAATAAAAGGTACCTGGATCTGTTACTTTGGATGCTGCAATAAGTAAGGCAGCACCTATAAGATGGCAAGCCCCTAAAACCTTTTCGGCATTGATCCACCTATCGGCAATAATGCCCATGATGGCAGGGCTTATCAATGAAGCAATGCCCAAGGTTGAAAACACACCACCAATTTCGGAACCTTTAAAATGCAATACCCCACCCAAGTACCCACCAATGGAAATCAGCCAGGCACCCCATACAAAAAACTGCAGGAAACTCAGAATTGTCAAACGGAATTTAATATTCATGTGCAAGCGTTTTGGTTGAAACGAAGGTGGAAGATAGGGAAATAGTTAATTGGGCAATCAGTAAGGCAAAATAGTTTTTAAAGGCAATGATGAATTGCTACCAGCCCGATATGGGTTTCTCGAAACATACAACTTGAATGCAGCATTTGTTTTTTTGTATAGAACAAATATTAATATTATGCTATTTTGAAAGTTGTTACAGGATACTTAGTTTTGATCATATAACTTCTAATAGTTAAATGAAACTGTACCCTAAGCTAACTGCATTAATCCTTTTTGTTTTCATTTGTACTTTCCTGCATGCACAAACCTATCAATGGGCCAAAAACATTGGTGGCACTGGTGATGACCAGGGTAACAGTATCTATACAGACAATAACGGTTTTGTTTATATAGTGGGCAGTTTTCAGGGCACCAATATAGATTTTGATCCATCGCCTACAGCCGTTACCAATTTGACAAGTAGTGGAAGTAAAGATGCATTTGTTGCAAAATATACTATTACCGGAACATTTGTATGGGCATTTAAAATTGGCGGCACCGGTATCGATGTGGCACAGGCGGTTACTGTAGATGCAACGGGGAATGTAATTGTAACCGGTTTTTTTAGGGGTAACAATATTGATTTTGATCCCGGCCCCGGAACTGCATTACTGACAAGTAATGGCGACAATGGTAGTGACCCTGGTTATGGCGGCGATGTTTTCATTGCCAAATATTCCAGTTCAGGCCAATATCTCTGGGCATTTAATATTGGGGGGACGCAGATAGGGGATGCAGGTATCACTATTGCAAATGATGCAGCCGGGAATGTATATGCAGGAGGCTATTTTGCAAGCACAGCCGATTTCGATCCGTCACCCACTTCTACTAAAATATTAGATGGTGCAAACGGTACCGCTTACCTGGCAAAGTACAATGCAAGTGGGCAATATCAATGGGCTTTCAATTATGGACTGGGCAATAGCAATAATTCACCATTTGGTATAAAGGTGGATGCAGCAGGAAATGTGTACAGTACAGGTTATTTTTCAGGAACAAATATTGATTTCAATCCATCGCCAACAGTAACAAATGCTTTGAGTTCGAACGGTAATTTTGAAATCTTTGTTTCCAAGTACAATACCAATGGCGAATATCAATGGGCCTTCTCAATAGGAGGGCCCAACTCGGATGTTGGAAGGGATGTTGAAATAGATCCTGCAGGTAATGTATATGTAGTAGGCGATTTCAATGGCACCAATATAGATTTTGATCCATCACCTACTGGCACCGCATATTTGAGTAGCAGTGGCTACGATGTTTTTTTAGCCAAGTACAATAACAATGGACAGTTTCAATGGGCAAAGAAATATGGCGGTACAGGAAATGATATTTCGTGGAGCCTTACCTATGTTAATAACGCTATCTACATAACAGGAAGTTTTCAGAATACCATTAATTTTAGCCCAACCGGTGTTGACAACCTGACAAGTAACGGTGCCAACGATTTCTATTTGACAAAATTTGACCTGAGCGGAAACTATATCTGCTCTTTTGCAGTGGGTGGCAGTGGCAATGATGACGGATATAAAATAGATTCTGATAACAGCGGGAACCTTTTTATAACAGGGCTTTTGTCTTCTACAAATACCGATTTCAATCCATCGCCAACCTTAACAAACAATCTTTCAACCAATGGGGGAGGCGATATTTTCTTTGCAAGTTACACATGGCCCGACAATGGTTTGCCAACTGGTACATTAACAGGTGGGGCCATTTGCGGGGGAAGCCAGGGACAATTGACCTATACAGCAACAACCGGTACAGGCCCGTTTACCATACAGTATTCAGATGGTACCACAACCTATACACAAGCCAATGTACAAAGTGGGGTAGCTTTCAATTTGTCACCTAACCCTACCGTAACCACCACTTATACGCTGGTATCGGTAAGGGGCTCCGAAAGATGTGCAGCAGTAAACTATCCAACTGGCATAACTGCAATGATAACCAACTGTACAAGCGTGGTACAGGCCAGCTTCACTTCGCCTGATACAATTTGTGTAAACAAGCCTGTAACTATCGTCAATACTTCTTCCGGAACAACTACACAATATTGGTCATTTTGTGCATCGGACCTTTCAACTGTTTCGCCCGCTGCAACATCATTTGGCAACTTAGGTAGCATGCTGGATATCCCTGCTGCAATAGACTATGCACTCTATAATGGCAATTATTATGGCTTTATTACCAATAATGGAACAACACCCGGTTTGATCAGGCTTGATTATGGCAATAGCTTATTGAACACACCCACAGCTGTTAACTTAGGCAATTTTGGTGGCAACTTTCCCAGAAGCATGCAAGGGTTACAGTTGGTGAATACCAACGGAAGATGGTATTTAATAATGGTAGGTGGCGATATGAATATATCTGTACAGTCTAGGGTATTGGTATTCGATTTTGGAGTAACGCTTACCAATCCATCGCCTACGTTAAATAGTTGGATTGGCATCGGTGGAATGGATTATCCAACAGGGCTACATGTTTTTCAATGGGGGAGTAACTGGTATGGGATTGTTACCAATGCATGGAGCAGTATGCTTACAAGGCTGAGCTTTGGCACCAATTTTTCATCTGTTACTGCCACTAATCTGGGAAATATTGGAGCGGCCAATATACCTACCGGACTGTTCCCAATAAAAGATGGCAACAACTATTGCATATTTGTTTGCAACCTAGGCAACAGTACCTTAACAAGGCTCGACTTTGGTAGTTCTCCTTTAAACACACCAACAGGAGTGAACCTTGGCAATATGGGTGGTATATTGAATGGCCCTCGTGACCTGCATATTTTTAAGGACTGTAATAAAATAACCGGCTTCCTTTTAAATGCTTCTACCAATTCCTTGGTCAGGTTAAATTTCCCTACCTTAACATCCACACCGTTAGCAGCTTCTTTGGGTGATCCAGGTGGTTTCAGTAACCCTCTTTCGTTTTCTCGGATTTTTAGGGATGGGCCGGATATCTATAGCTTTTGGGTGAATGCGAACAATTCGTTTGGGCGGCTAAAATTTGCGGGCTGCAATATACCAACGCCAGCAAGCTCCACTTTAGTTAACCCACCAACAATTACTTATCCTACACCTGGCACATATACAATAAAGCTTTCTGTAGATGAAGGCATGGAAACAGAAAGCAGTTTTTGTAAACCGATTGTTGTGTTACCTGCTCCAGTGCATTCGGCAACGCAAAATATTTCTATTTGTGCAGGAGACAGTGTAACACTCAATTCAAATTTCAGCAATGCTACCTATATATGGAACACAGGTGCCACAACCAGTTCCATCAAAGCAAAAACATCCGGAACATACTGGGTTGAATCAACAACAACTGGTGGGTGTTCTGTTAGGGATTCAGTGGTGATAACATCGAAGCCTGCACCATCTGTATATGCAGGAGCAGATGTATCCATTTGTGGAAATGATTCTGCTTTCTTAAATGCCACAGGAACTGGAAGTTTTAGTTGGGCACCAACTGCTGGTTTAAGCAACCCACTAATAAGTAACCCAAAAGCATCACCTACAATTACGACTGATTATATTGTTACTTTGACTAGTGCCAATGGTTGCTCTGCAAAAGATACCATACGTGTAAATGCTTTAGGTGCTGGCTCAAAAGCTGATTTTACCTATTCACGAAATAGCTGTAACCCAAAAAATATTCAGTATTTCAGTGTGTCTAATGCAGCAAATTATTCCTGGGATTTTGGTAACGGTACAACCAATACTATATCCTCAAATCCTATTGTAACTTATGCTAATTATGGAACGTATACTGTAAAACTGAAAGTTCAAGCAAGTAATGGATGCACAGATAGCATAACAAAAAATATTTCTATTGAACTTTTGCAAGATGACAACTTAATAGCAACAAACGATCTTTCTATATGCATCGGCAATAGTGTTTCCTTAAATATTTCTGATACTGGGCTCAATCATTGCTGGTCGCCTGTTACTGGTATTTCTAATCCAAATTCGGCAACACCAACCATAACACCAACTGCCACCACCACTTATTATTTTACATCACAAACTTTGGGCAATAACCTTATTGTAAATGGAGATTTTTCTGCGGGTAACACCGGGTTTGTCTCAAGTTATACTTATTCAACATCAGGTCTCCCTGCAGGTGTTTATTATGTTGGCACAAGCCCTTATCCATGGCATCCCACTATGCCACCATGTACTGACCACACATCTGGAAATGGAAATATGTTATTAGTAAATGGGGCAGAACAAACAAATGTTCCAGTATGGTCACAAACAATTACTGTAACACCTAATACTAATTATGCGTTTTCAAGTTGGGTAGAAACAATTACAACCGTAAATCCAGCATTATTACAATTTTCAATCAATGGAATTAGAATTGGAAATATTTTTCAAGCCAATAATTCTTTTTGCATATGGGATCAATTTTATGCCCAATGGAATTCTGGCAACAATACCAGTGCTGTCATTTCTATAGTAAATATGAACTCGGATTTTAGCGGCAATGATTTTGCTTTGGATGATATATCTTTTAGCCCAGTAATTATGAAACAGGATTCAATAAAGGTGACTGTTACGCCAAAACCGATTATTACAAGTAGTGCACTTGCTAACGGTATTTGCCAATCAGACTCATCACAATTGAATGCTTCCGGGGCTACTTATTTTTCGTGGACGCCTGCAACTGGATTGTCAGATCCTACTATTGCAAATCCTAAAGCATCACCCAGTATCACCACAACTTATACTGTTTCCGGTTATGATATAACTGGGTGCAATGGCACCAATACTGTTACAGTTACTATAAAGCCTAAACCCGTTATTACCAAAAGCGGTGACGCCAATATTTGTAAGGACAGTATTCTACAGTTATCCGCTACAGCACCCAATGCTTTATCTTATAGTTGGACTCCGCTTACAGGTTTAAGCAATGCTGCTATTGATAACCCAACAGCTTCACCTGCGGCAACAACCAACTATATCGTATTGGTTACCGGAACAAATGGATGTACCAATACAGATTCTGTTAAAGTGATGGTCAGGAATAGGCCGTCAGTATCTGTTCGACAAGATACTTCGGTATGTAATGGTAGCCCGGTTACGTTAACAACAAACAATATTGGGGCATCCATTTTTAATTGGTTGCCTGCAAACGGTTTGTCCGATGCATCCAATGCCAATCCTGTTGCCACGCCCACTGCCACAACAAGGTATCTTTTTACTGCAACCAATTCAGTAGGTTGTAACGATACAGCATCAATGCTGCTTACCATAAAACCCAAACCTCTAATTATAAAAAGTGCAGACGCAAATATCTGCAAGGACAGTACTGTACAGATCTCAGCATTGGCCAGTAATATTCTTACTTACACCTGGGTGCCAGTTACAGGTTTAAGCAATGCTTCTGTTTATAACCCCTTGGCTAACCCAATTACAACTACAAATTATATTGTTACGGCAGATGGTGCAAATGGGTGTTCGTCAAAAGATTCCGTATTGGTTACTGTATTCACAAAACCTACGGTTCATACAAGGCTGGATACAAGTGTTTGTAATAAAACTCCTATAACATTAACAACAAATAGCAGTAATGCAAACACCATAACATGGTCTCCGGCAACTGGGTTATCAAATGCTTCAATACCTAATCCTATTGCTACACCTGGTATATCAACGCAATATATTGTTACAGCGGTTAATGGCGTTTGTTCTGCAAAAGATACCATTAACCTCGGCATACTCCCATTGCCCAATATTGTAAAAAGTATCGATACTACTATTTGCAGAACAGGTACTGCCAATTTATTGGCTTCGGGAGGCACCAGTTATTCCTGGTTGCCTATAAATAATTTAAGTAACCCATCAAGCCCTACACCCACTGCCACCCCGGGCAATACCACAAAATATTTTGTTACGGTTACGGGAGCTAATACCTGTACAGCAATGGATTCAATATTGGTTACAGTGAACCCTAAACCTGTATTTGGTTTACAGCCCGCAGTAGCTGCTATTTGTAAAGGAGATTCCATTTTGCTCACCGCATCTGGTGGTGATACATATGGATGGGTGCCACCTCTTAATATGTCTGCTCCCAATGCAGGTACAACAAAAGTTTATCCATCTGTAACAACTTTATACAAAGTGGGTATTACCAGCGTATCCTGTAAAATAACAGATACGTTGTCTTCGCTTATCAGCCTAAATAATTCATTGGCAACCTTTGTTGCAAAAACAAATGATATTGATTGTTCACACGGGCAAGCAACCTTGCATGCAACGGGCGGAGCAAAATATGAATGGACTGCAGTACCTGGAATAACAGATCTTGGCTCAGCCAATCCTGTTGTTACGCCTTTGCAAACCACTACCTATTATGTAAAAATTACTGACAGTAAAGGATGTACAGGTTACGATTCAGTTAAGGTGAATGTTGATTTTACTACGGGCATAAGCCAGTACCAGATACCTTCTGCATTTACACCCAATGGTGACGGAAAAAATGATTGTTTTGGACTGAAATATTGGGGTGCAGTTACCCAATTGGATTTTGCAGTTTATTCACGTTGGGGGCAAGTCATTTTCCACACCAAAAACCCTAACGATTGTTGGGATGGTAAACTGAATGGGCAAACACAGGATTCGGGAACGTACATATATCAAATAAAAGCGAAAACAGCATGTGGTGATGTATATAGAAAAGGTACGGTTGTGTTAATCAGATAAAAAATTATCATCTATACCAGCTCGGTAAACCAATACTGCCCATGCTTTACCTTGCCCTGTACAGTTACATCAAGCCTTTGCTTAAAAATAGGGGCATTCAATACCAATGTATGGAATTCGCCATTTTCGCCACATACATCAACGTTCAGATTTTCCAGTTCATGTATAACAGTAGGGGAGAGCACTTTCCCCAAGAAAGATTGCCCCATGGTTTCGTTGCAGCTAACAATCATGGTTTCTATCCCATCATTCAGCATTTGGGTTACCAAGTCCTTACGGTCCTGTTGCCATAAGGGAAGCACGGCCTGCAAGCCAACTGTTGAGCATACTTTCTCTTCCCAGTCACGATGCGATTGCAAGTCTATGTCGCCAAAAACGGCGTGGCTCAATGCATATTGTTCCTTCAGTTTACCCAATGCAGCAATGAAGTTTTTTTCGTAGTCATTCCAGCTACTGCTGATTAAATAGATAGGCAGCCCTGCATACTGTGCCTGCTTTTCCAATATTTGTTGCGGTATGCCATGGCTGCGTGAAATCTTGCCTTCCTCATTCAATACATTCAGTAGTACTTGGGGGGCATAGCCTTGTTTAATGGCCTGCATCAGTGCAAAGCAACTGTCTTTGCCACCACTCCAGCTACATAGAATATTATCTGCAGGCATATATTAATGGGTTGTTTTATTTGGCAATATCCACCTCGTTCTCGTAGGCATAATCAACCAACAGATTGCTTTTGTTATCGGCAGCAGTAGTGGCCAGTTCATCGCAACGGTTATTGAAAGGGTTATTGGCATGTCCTTTAACCCATTGGAATTTTACTTTAAAATCCTTTGACAGTTTATAGTACTGCAGCCATAGGTCTTTGTTCTTTTTGCCACCTTTAAAATCATTGCGTACCCAGCCATCCAGCCATTTTTTTTCCACGCTGTCCACAACATATTTACTGTCGGTAAAAATGGTAAGCGGAATGTTTTTTTTGATAAGCGTCTGCAGTGCCACGATTACTGCCATCAATTCCATCCTGTTGTTGGTGGTTAAGCGGTAGCCGGCAGAAATTTCCTTTCGCTTGTCGCCCCACATCAGCAATACGCCATAGCCGCCCGGGCCGGGGTTGCCCCTGCTTGCACCATCTGTATAAATATGTAATGCGTTGGATTGTTGTTCAGTCATTTGTTTGTTTTGTAACCGGCTATAGAATAAGGTTGGGCTGCATGGGCGTCGCACCCATCAGCAATGGAATGCCCATCGTCATGCTCCATTCACCAACCGTCTTTGTATTATATAGTGGTCTAAGTACTTGCCACAAAACCAGTGGCAGTTATGGTTTGTAATTCTTTATTTCCCTGCTGGTATCACGTTGCTTAATGGTTTCCCTTTTGTCGTAATTCTTCTTACCCTTGGCCAAACCAATTTCAACTTTCACGTAATTCTTTTCGTTCAGGAAAACCTTTAGGGGCACAATGGTAAGGCCTTTGTCCTTTAGTTTGTTGCTCAGTTTGTTCAGTTCCCTTCTGTTCAGTAAAAGTTTGCGGTCATGCACTGCAATATGGTTATTGCTGGTGCCATGCGAGTATTCGGCAATGTACAGGCCACGCACCCATAACTCTTTATTCTCGAACATGCAGAATGCATCGTTGAAGCTTACTTTGCCATCACGAATACTTTTTACTTCGGTACCCAACAAGGCAATGCCTGCAACATACTTATCTTCTATAAAGTAGTTGTAATAAGCCTGCCTATTGTTCATTTCTTTTGCCATAATACAAAAAGTGCCAGCTATTGGTTAGATGCTGGCATTTTACATTTAGTTTTTTAATTCCTAAACAGCTTAATCACCTGTGCCAATTTATCTTTCAACTGCTTCCTGTCCACTATAAAATCGAGGAAGCCATGTTCCAGCAAAAACTCGCTTCGTTGGAAACCTTCAGGGAGGTCTTTTTTAATGGTCTCTTTAATTACACGTGGACCAGCAAAACCAATCAATGCACCGGGTTCTGCAATATTCAAATCACCCAGCATACCAAAACTGGCAGATATACCACCAAAAGTAGGATCGGTCAATAACGATATATAAGGCAGTTTTGCATCACTCAGTTGCGATAGCTTGCCACTTGTTTTTGCCAATTGCAATAAACTAAAGGCACTCTCCATCATTCTTGCACCCCCACTTTTGCTGATAACCAGGTAGGGGAGTTTATGCTCTATACAATAGGTAACTGCACGGCTGAATTTTTCGCCCATCACACTGCCCAGGCTACCACCAATAAATTCAAAATCCATACAAGCAATTACCAGCCCTTCGCCATGCACTTTACCTACAGCCACACGCATGCTGTCCTTTAAATCGGTTTTTGCATGTATTTCATCCAAACGTTTCTGGTAAGGTTTCAAATCGGTAAATCCTAAGAAATCCTTGCTCACAATATTATCGAACAAGAAGGAGTAGCTGCCTTCGTCAAAAATGTATTCAAAATATTCATCGCTGCCAATACGGTGGTGGTAGTTGCATTTTGGGCATACATACTTGTTCTCTTCAAGCTCCGATGTGGTTTGTATAAAATTGCATTGTGGGCATTTGTTCCACAGGCCTTCCGGGGTTTCCTTTTTGTCTGATGTCTGTGTGGTGATGCCTTTGCGGCGGCGCTGGAACCATTTGGGTTTTATCTCTCCACCTGCAGTGGGTATCACAGCTTCTTCGCCAGACAAACTTGTTTCTATATCAATAGCTTCTTCATTCGTTTTTTTCATGACTATACTTTCAATTGGGGTGGGCAAGTTAAGGCAAAATTATTTTAGGCATCTTGCTGTGGAAAAAGCCGGGTTTCCCAGCAAGATATCCAACCATTGTACCAATAAAAAAATTACCCCATATTGTAGAATACAGGGTAATATTTATATTGGCTATCAATATTTTATGCATTACGGTTGACACAGTTCAAGTCTTCGAAGGCCACTTCAAGGCGTTTAATGAAGTTTTCTTCGCCTTTACGTAACCATACACGTGGGTCGTAATGTTTCTTGTTTGGCTTATCGGCACCTTCAGGATTGCCCAACTGGCCCTGTAAATAGCCTTCGTTCTTTTTGTAATTGTCCAGTATCCCTTCCCAGAAAGCCCATTGCAAATCGGTATCTATGTTCATTTTTATTGCACCATAGCCGATTGCTTCACGTATCTGGTGCTGTGGCGAACCGCTACCGCCGTGAAAAACAAAATACACAGGTTTGGAACCTGGTGCCAATCCTAATTCCTTTTCAAGGAAGATCTGGCTATTGTTCAAAATTTCTGGTCTTAACTCAACATTGCCCGGTTTGTACACACCATGCACATTGCCAAAAGCAGCAGCAATAGTAAATAGATCACCTATTTTTTTAAGTTCTTTGTAAGAGTAGGCCACATCTGCAGGCTGTGTGTAGAGTTTCTCGTTTTCCACATCGCTGTTGTCCACACCGTCTTCCTCACCACCGGTAACACCCAGTTCAATTTCTATACCCATGCCCAGTGGCTGCATGCGTTTATAGAATTCAACGGAAGTGTGTATGTTTTCTTCAATTGGTTCTTCGGACAAATCCAGCATGTGCGAACTGAATAGGGGCTGGCCTTTTTCCTTAAAATATTGTTCGCCGGCATCAATCAGTCCACTAACCCAAGGCAGCCATTTTTTTGCTGCGTGGTCCGTATGTAATACCACAGGTACCCCGTATGCTTTTGCCACGTTGTGAATGTGCAGTGCACCAGAAATACCACCCAGTATATTGCCTTGTAAATTGTCGTTTGGCATTCCCTTGCCGGCAATGAACTGTGCACCACCATTGGAGAATTGTATAATAACAGGTGAGTTTACTTTTGCTGCGGTTTCCAAGGTTGCGTTGATGGTGTTGCTACCAATGGTATTAACAGCAGGCAATGCAAACTGGTTGTCTTTGGCATCCTGGTACAATGCCTTTAATTCTTCGCCAAATACTACTCCCGGTTTATACTTCTTCATGTGGAATCGTTTTAATGATGTGTTTGGTAATTTAGTTGCAATTAATTTGGGATGGCAATATACGTGTTGATGTCAAATTTTATGCATACAAACGGCCATTAGTTTTTGAAAATATTTTGGTGACGCTATCAGCCTGCTTCCGTACCAACTGAACATTTCACCATCAACCAATAAAACCTTGGCTTGTGGAACCTGTGCCTGTATTTCATCCAAATGCTTTTGTTTAAAAGGGTAGGGCTCAGATGATAAAAAGATGAACTGTGGCTGGCGGGCTTTTATTTCATCGATACTGGTTTCGGGGTAACGTTCTTTGTCTGCAAAAATATTTTGGAAACCAGCTTGTTGCAGCATACTGTTGATGAATGTATCGCAACCGGTTGTCATGTAGGGATTTTGCCAAATGAGGTAACAGGCAGTATTGGGTTGAAGGTTTGAGGTTTCGTGTTTAAGGTTATTGAACCCTGCTTTTATTTTATCGCAGATCAATTGCGACTGATTAGTCGTTCCTGTTAACTGCCCAATATCTTCAATCATTTGTAAGGCATCATCCAAAGTATTCACATCAGTTAACCAAACCGGAGCAATAAGTTCCAATGCTTCAATTTGCTGTTTTATATTTTCTTCTTTGTTGGCAATGATCAAATCGGGGTTCAGTGATTTGATTTTTTCAATGTCCACATCCTTTGTACCGCCAATCCTGGTCTTGCTCCTGAACCATTCGTTTGGATGGATGCAGAATTTAGTGATGCCAATTACTCTATCATCCAATCCAAGATCAAACAGTAATTCTGTTTGGGAGGGGACAAGTGAAACGATTTTTTGTGGTTGAGTAGGTAAATCAATCAGCTTGTTAAAAGCAGGACAAAAGAGAGGTTGACGATTTGCGACAACCTCTGTATGTTTAATTGCATTGTTATCCATTCAGTCCATTCATTATTTCGCTAAACTCTGTATCACATCATACTTTGTTACAATATGGTAGTCGCCTTTATCGTCTTTGGCCAGTACGGCACCATTTTCTTTGGAAATAAGTGTTCCTAAATTTTCGACAGAAGTAGAAAATTCCACAATCGGAAAAGCATGCTCAATCACACTTGCCACCGTTTCGTTCTTGATCTCGGGATTACTGAATATTTTCTGGAACAGACCGCTCTCACTTAAGGAGCCTACCATTTCGTTATCCTTTACCACGGGTATCTGTTCAATATCGTATTTCTTCATCAGTTCCACAGCATCAGCAACAGTGGTGGTTGGTTCTACAGTAATCAGCTTCTTGCCTGCACGTCCGCTAACAATATCCTTAAAGGTCTTTACATCCAAAAAGCCACGTTCCATCATCCATTGGTCATTGTATATCTTGCCAACATAGCGGCTGCCATGGTCATGAAAGATGCACACTACCAAGTCATCTTTTTTCAAAGTATTTTTCAACTGCATCAAACCTTGCACACAAGAACCTGCACTGTAACCACAAAACAGGCCTTCTTCCTTTGCAATGCGGCGGGCCATAATTGCACCATCCTTATCCGTAACCTGTTCAAATGCATCAATAACGCTCATGTCGTAGTTCTCGGGCACAAAATCCTCACCAAAGCCTTCACTTATATAAGGGTGCACTTCGTTCATGTCAATCTCGCCTGTATTGTAATACTTGGTAAGCAAAGAGCCATACACATCAATGGCCCAGATTTTAATGTTCGGATTTTTTTCTTTCAGGTACATCGCCGTTCCCGTAATGGTGCCGCCCGTACCTGCCGTACAAACCAGGTGCGTTATTTTACCATCCGTCTGCTCCCAAATTTCAGGTCCGGTACTTTCATAATGTGCCTGGCGATTGGCCAGGTTATCGTACTGGTTCATGTACATGGAGTTCGGTATCTCCTTACCCAAACGCTTAGCAACACTGTAATAGCTTTTAGGGTCTTCAGGCAATACGTTGGTCGGACAAACAATCACATCTGCACCAACGGCTTTTAGAATATCCGCTTTCTCCTTGCTCTGTTTATCGGTGGTAACAAAAATACATTTATAGCCTTTTACACAGGCCGCCAATGCAAGTCCCATCCCGGTGTTGCCACTGGTTCCTTCTATGATTGTTCCGCCGGGTTTCAGTTTGCCTTCAGCTTCGGCCACTTCAACCATCTTTAGTGCCATACGGTCCTTGATGGAGTTGCCCGGGTTAAAATAGTCCACTTTTGCAAGAACGGTGCAGGGAAAATCCTTGGTTATTTTGTTCAGCCTGATCAAAGGGGTATTGCCTATTGTTTCCAGTATATTGTTCTTGATGTCCATTGCAAAAATTTATTTCTGCAAATGTAGGTTTTTGAAGATGCTAACAATTGATAGTTTCTGAAATAGGACAAAAAAATTGTTGCACCAACAGCAGGATGCAAGTGAGCTGTATAGGCGTCGCACCCATGTGCCAAAGTATGTCATTCGGCTTTTATAGAAGCGAAGTCCTTGCACACCGGGAATGGGTTATATAGATTGGTTGGCATGATGGTTTTCAATTTCACTATTTCGATTTACGGAGTATCCGCCATATCATGTACCAATGGTTTTTGCTATTCACTAAAATCCGCTTATTTCGTATTTTAAATACAACATGGAAATTACTTGTAGCCATATACCTTACCAGCAGACCGGATTTTTTTCTAAAATTGTGATTGATTATTTGGAAGGACAGGAGCAGCTAAAACCTTTTTACAAACACCCGGTTTCTATGGATGGTATTAAAGCTGCCATTGAAGCAAGAAAGAATTTTGCAACTAACCGTGAGCTATTGGTAACCGAACTACAAAAGCAATATGAAGGGCTACCCTTATCCGAAAAACAACAGGCCAGCCTGGCTTCCCTTTTAAGTAATGATACATTTACCATAACAACCGCACACCAGCCCAATATTTTTACAGGCCCGCTATATTTTATCTACAAGATTGTACATGCCATAAAACTGGCAGATGAGTTAAGGAAGCAGTTACCGCAATACAATTTTGTGCCGGTATATTATATGGGCAGCGAAGATGCAGATTTGGACGAGCTGGGTTTTATCAATTTAAATGGGGAGAAACTTGTTTGGCAAACTGCCCAAACCGGAGCAGTGGGAAGGATGGTGGTTGATAAAAATTTAGTAAGTTTAATAGAAAATATTGGTGGGCAAATAAATGTAAATCAATATGGTGTACAACTTACTGATTTATTTAAAAGATGCTATGCACTAGGTAAGACCATTCAACAGGCTACATTGGAACTGGTGAATAGCTTATTTGGAGAATTGGGGTTATTAGTGCTCATTCCGGATAATGCGGCCTTAAAAAGAAGTTTTGAGTCCATTATTGAACAGGAAATCAGTAATCAGTTTTCGTATAAAGCTGTAAAACAGACAATTAATGAACTTGGACAACATTATAAAGTTCAGGCTGGTGGAAGAGAATTAAATCTATTTTATTTAATTGATAATAAACGAGAACGTATTGAAATTAAAGGAGTTAATTATGTTATTGTAGATTTAAATATTGAATGGACACAAGAAGAAATATTAGCAGAATTAAGGCAGTTTCCCGAACGTTTCAGTGCCAATGTAATTCTTAGGGGCGTATTCCAGGAAACGGTTTTGCCCAATATTGCATTTATTGGCGGAGGAGGAGAGCTTGCTTATTGGTTGGAACTTAAAAAAGTGTTTGAAACTGCTAATGTGCCTTACCCAATGTTACTGTTACGGAACTCTTTTTTACTTATAGATAGTAAGTATAAGCAATTGATTGACAAATTAAATTTAAGTATTACTGATATTTTTAAACAAGAATTGGACCTCATCAATGACCTTGTTAAAGAGCACTCTACCAATCAACTTTTATTAAAACCCGAGAAAGAAGAACTTGCAATATTTTATAACAAGTTAAAACAGCTTGCCCAAGCAGTTGATACAAGCCTGGTGGAGCATACAGAAGCTTTACAAGTGAAAGCCCTGAAAAGGATAGAAGGGCTTGAGAAAAAACTCCTGCGTGCCGAAAAAAGAAAATTCGATGAGCAATCCAGACAAGTACATACATTAAAGCAGTCGTTGTTCCCCAATAACAGCCTGCAGGAACGTGTCGACAATTTTTCTACCTATTATTCAAAGGAAGGTGATAATTGGATTAAAAATCTCTATGAAGCCAGCGAAGCTTTAAAGGGATCTTTTATTGTTTTATCACAGCAGGAGTAAGAATCGTTTTGGTGTAACGAATGAAATGATTTCAATAATTCATTACTTAACATAATATTAATTATAGGGTAGTTGAAACTGCAATTTTATGATTATCAATCAATTACCTTAATAGCTAAGCCAGTTTCGGGTGTTTATAGAATGATTGATTATTGTCAAACAGATATCTATACGTTGCAAGCCGACGGGTACGCACACATCCCATATTATGGGCTATGTTAATCATTTTAGGATTAAAATCGCCAATCCACTGCAATTCAATATCGTTGTATTTCGTTCCATTATTAATGGCTTCCAAAACATTTACAGCCATAAAAGCATCTATGCCCTGGTTTTGAAATTCGGGAATTATGCCAAATAAAACGCCTACCAGTTTGCGGCTTGGGCGGACCTTTGTAAGCATTAAAAATTTGGCGATCTGCAGAAACCCAAATTTTCCTTTCAATGATTTGAAATATGGATTTAAATCAGGCAGGTTTAACCAGGCGTAAATATCAACAAACAGTTTACGGTGATAGCGAATGATTCGTTGACCGGCACTTGACATATTGCCAATACATTGGATAACCAGTAACCTGACCAAAAGAAGAGAAACATACCAAAAAAGATATTCGCCTTTTTATTTACGTTTATCGGGTTAATCAATACAATAAAAGATAGAAGGGTCAGACTGCCGTATATTAAGGAGATGACAAATTTTTGGAGATTTTCCATTAAAATTTATATACACATTTTAAAACAAGTAACGATCAATTGATGTGGCTCACCGGTTGGCAAGTTAAAGATGAAAGTATTCAAAACAAAGAAGCTGGGTACCCAATCCCGCCCCTACCCCTACCAACACCGCACAGTAAACCCGGATTCTTTCATTCAATCAAACAACCGTATGTAAAGCTTAATAAAAAAGCCACTGAAATTATCAGTGGCTCTTTTATTATATAGCTTATTCTATTTTTTACGTTTCTCACGGATTTTTTTAGCACCATAACCAACTCCGGCAGCTACCAGTAAGGACAGGCCGCCATCAATTGGCACATCATCGGTATCATCGCCAAAGCCTGGTTGGGCATGTAACAGGCATGGCAATAAAAAACAGATGACCAGTATCAGCATTTGTATGGTCGATATTTTGAGTTTCATATTATTTATTTTAGAGGTTTCTTATAATTACTGGATGATTACGGTCTTGGTTACAACAAAGCCATCTGAACCATTGATAGCAAGCTGGTAAATTCCCTTAGCCATATTATTTATACGGATGCTTTCTGTAGAAGAACCGCCTGGATGGTTGATAGCCGATGTATTGACCAACTGGCCAGCCTCGTTAAACAGTTTTACAGCATAATTCCCTTTGTCCACATTTTCCAGTTGCAATAAAATTGTGCTGCCAATTATCGGGTTTGCAATAATGCTGAAACTGTTCTTGCCATTGCCAATTTTTACGTTCACCACTTGGCTGTATTGTACAGTTCCATTTTTGCTGACGCTTTTGATGCGGTAAAAATTATTGCCTGTGTTCGGGTTGGCATCCAACCAGTTATAAGAACTGTTTCCAGTAGCTTTTAAGCTGCCAGTTTTGGCAAATGAAGTACCGCTTACAGATTTTTCCACTTCGTAGCTATCAATATTTATTTCATTGGCCACACTCCAGTCCACCTGTATGCCCGCATTTTTTTGGTAGGCTTTTATACTGGCAATACTCACGGGCAAAGCTCCCGTTGACCTGAACAGGATCGAAAAACGATTGTCTGCACTGCTTGCCGGGTCTGCAGTAATCATGAAATTGACGTCTGTAACACCATTCAGGTTCAGCGGTGTTTCAGTATTCAGGAAACCGTCTTTTACAAATGCTGTGGTATTCGCATTGAAGTTATTTCCGCTAACCCTTAATGTGTAACTGTTCTGCGTCATTTGCCATATTTTTAACTGCATGGTATCTGCATTGGCAGGCAAGTTCCTTTGCTCAATACTCATCAGGCCACTTCCCTTTTGTATGGCCATATTCTCATCAAGGTTCAGCATTTTGCCTGCATCGTTGTCGTCAACGGCATTGTTGTAGCTATTACCAAAAACAGCCGTTACAGCATCCTGGGCATTATTACTGGCAAGGTTTGCCGAAAGGAACAACTGTACGGTAAGCTTGGTCCTATCTGCTTCCTGTGTCCTGAAAACAGTTGTATTGGCTGCCGTTTTATAGCCTTCCTGAAACACCAACGAACTGCCTGTTGTTATGGTGGATTTGTTTTTTACGAAAACAGCCTGCCCTGGCTGTATGTCTATTGTAACGCCAGACGATGGATCGTTCTTGGTACCGTCCGTAAAACAGGAAACGTATGCACCCCTAGTTGCCAATGTCGGGTCCCATATATAATAATAGCCAGTAATATCTGTTGAGGCACCATTTATAGCAGCCCAGCTAATTGGTGATACATAAGGGTTACCAACCAGGCTATACCCATCTGCATTGGCAGCCAATAAAGGCATGCCTGCGGTGGCTCCAATGCCACTGCTGTTCATTGTTACCGTTCCCGTAAGCACTGTGCCCGTAGCCCTTAATGTAGTGGCGGTATTGGTTGTGGATGTGGTTGTTAAATCGAATGAGCGGTTGCCCCTTATCAATACACGGTAAGCATTGCCTAGCAGTAAATTGGTGGCGTCGGTATTGGCTATGCCTGTGTTCCACAATTGTGTGGCATTGTTGAACTGGAACAATGAAGGGTTGCCTGTTAAGGTGCCATCAAACCCGTTTGTCTGGTCTACCGTACTGCCTGTTATATGTGTACCATACAGTGGGTTGGGGTCTGCTGTTGAACTTGTGGCCCCCTCCTGCCAATTTGCTTTGATAGAGTTGCTGGTGGTTACGCCAGGCGACAGGAACCTGAAACCCCTTTTACCTGCAGGTATGTAACGTTGCACGGTAACATTACCTGTAATGGAACCAGTAGAATTTGCAATACGGGCAGTACCGTTGCTATTACTTGCCAAAATCAAATTTGCACCAGTACTTAAAGTACTACCTGTAACCGTTAATGCACCTGTAACAGTAAGCACTTTATTTAATGTAACATTTGCATTGATGGTAACATTGGTAGCCGTTATAGAAGAACCTGTTGCTGCAAAAGGTGTTGTAGTTGCTGCATTGAATATATAATTGGTTCCCGAGCCAAATGTTTTGGCTCCGCTTGTTGTAATATTTCCATCAATACCACTGGTGTTGGATGTAACAAAAGTAGCAAGGTAACCTGCCGAAGTCAGTGCAACGCCAGTTGCTGTAGCAGTTGCTGGTTTAGAAATAGTGTAAGTAAATGCACTACTATTGGTTGCTATTATAATTGTGTTGGCCTGTATACCTGGGCCCGTAACCACCGTACCTGCCGATATATTTGAAAAATTGGAAACATTGCTTATCATATAACTACCCGTGGTTGTGTTTGCTGTATAACTTGGAGCCACGGCACCGCGTAATTGAAAAGGGCCTGTACCAGATATAACATTTGTACCGATATTTAATTGACCTATAATTGATGAAGTACCAGTACCCGTTATTGAAAGTGATTTATTGATGGTGACATTGGAAAGTGCCCCTACTATAAATGAGCCCAAAGTATTAAATGTACCAGTTCCATCAACTGTTTGGGGCGATGTACCCACCAATAATAAATTGCTGGTAGTGGGTGTTCCGGTTAATCCAAGTGTACCATTGTTTACAACATTGCCCATAACAGGGTAAGTGCCATTTGTAGGTAGCAAAAAGGTTGATCCACTTTGTATAGTAAGTGTATCTATGCCGTAAAATGCCCCATCTACCGTTATAGAAGTGCTATTGCCTATTATAACATTGGGATAAACACGGCTATTGAAGAAATTGTTGACACTGGAAGTTGTGAAAGCAGCATTGAATGTAACCGTACTACCTTTTGTAAAATTCACAATTGTTGCAGGTATGGCTGCCGCACTTTGGCCCGGACCAAATGGTGGTGTACTTGCACTACTTGCATGTGTATAGCTTGAACCTGTTTGAAATAGGATATTATCATTGGTTGATGCGGGTACTAAACCAAATGGGTTGCCCGAATGCGTACCAGAAACACTGAAACTACTGCCATTTTGAAATGTAAGGGCATTGCCGCCATCTGTTACGATTAACCTTTGGGCAAGTGTTGACAAAACAATGGAGCCAGCTACTGTACCTTTTGCACCAGTATTTAAAGAAACCACAAAAGGCGTTGTTGATGCCAATGTAAAGGAACTGTTGGCCGAAACCGATAAACCAGGGTTACCTGCTATGTGTAAGTGTGCGGGACGTTTATAGCTTGTGCTTGAACCAATGGTACCAGATTCGGCAGTAGTCATACTGGTAGCACTACCAATTGCCGTAATCTGCGAAATGTTGGTGGTGTTTGTATAAACAAAATCCCCCACTTGAAAATAGGTGTCAAAATGCGTACCTGTTCCTGTGATAGTCGTAAGTGCCCTTGTAAGGCTTGTACCTCCATCGGGTGCATTGCCTGTACTTGTAGAACCTGCAACTGTAACAATTGCATTGTTCTGCAACACCAGTTGCCCAATGGTTTCATAAGGTATTGCTGTTAGTGACACTGTAACATTGTCAAACACAAGTATGTCGTTTGCAGCAGGTACAGTTCTAGGATTGTTTCCTGGCGAACTACTCCAGTTTCCAGCAACGTTCCAAGCTGTGCTTACAGCACCTGTCCATTGATAAGTTGTTTGTGAAAAGATAGTTGTTGATGCAGTAGCTGCACATAAAAATAGCAAGAGTAAACGCTTCCTCATAGTGGCAAGATTTTTAAATGATTAAAAATTCGGGCACGGTTGTACCCACAGAGGAAGCAAGCGATGATGGGATAAAAATAGTAAACTTACATGGAGATAAACAAATTATTATTTAGCGGGTGGCAACCCGGTTTGAATTAGTATGTCAGGTTGAGCCTGCCGAAACCGATAAAATCCCCAATTTAAAATGCCTTCAACGGTTCAGGATGACATCAAAACCACAATAGGGTTTCAATCTGGAATCATTGCCATTTTGTTGGACAAATGCACTATGACATTGTATGACATTGCCCAATTGAATCGCTTCTTTTCAGACTGCTTATTGCTTGCTTCACCAAATGACCATCCAGTTTTGCTTCGCTTATAGGGCCTTATCGCTACCTGATATTATACAATACAAAACCAATAGTAACAAGCTTTGCATGATTATTTAATGGTTAAGAATCTGTATTGCTTTGTTGCCAGCATACAAAACGGTAAGAATTATGCTGCCAACTGTATATCGTATGGCATAAGCCTTTACATTCGCAGCATGGCATTATCAGACAAGCAGCTAATCGTTAAACGCTCTACCATACCCAACGCCGGTAAGGGGCTGTTCACCAAAGTATTTATTCCAAAAGGTACCCGTATTATTGAATACAAAGGCCGCATCACTACCTGGAAAGAAGTATTGAAAGGCGACAGCTTTAATGGTTATGTGTATTATCTAAAGGCCAATCATGTAATTGATGGCCTGAACGATTTGAAGGCACTTGCCCGTTATGCAAATGATGCCAAGGGACTAAGCAAGAATGTTGGCGTTACCAATAACAGCATCTATGAAGAGGATGGCTTACAGGTTTTCATCGTTGCCAAAAAAGATATCCCCGCCGGAGCCGAAATATTAGTGCCTTATGGTAAGGAGTATTGGGATGTGATACGTGAGAACATCAAAATAGAAAAGGCCAGCAAACCTAATCCGTAATAAACACCATCATACTTTTGGGGCCATGTGCACCCAGCACAAGGCTCTGTTCAATATCGGCCGTTTTGGATGGGCCGGCAATAAACACAGCAAATTCATAATTGGTATTGGTTATCCTGCTGTAAGCCTGGTGCATGTTTGCAAGAATATTACGTTTGCTTATTACTACAGCCAACTGCTGTGCAATAAAGGGCAGCACCCGGTATTTTATCAATGCATCCGTAACCCATACTGCCCCATTTTCAGCCACACCAAAATGTGCAGGAATAATGGCCAATTCCACATTTTCCAATTGGTGGGCATCTTCTTCTACCCTATCGATATGTACAGCATAATCCTTTAATGATGCCATGGTCGTTACAATTCTGTCTGTTGCCTTGCTATTGTTTTGGATGATAGTTCCGATGCTATTGTTGTCGCTTACTTCAAAAACGGCTACATGCAATGTTTCCAATCTTGCCTTAAAGTCGGCAAGCCAATCCTTGTCTTCAACTGCAATCTCCACTTTGGGCAAGGCCCTAGTAGATGGCTGGTGCTGTTTTACCTGTTGCAATATTTTGTCCCTGCTACTCATGTATCTTCCTGTTCGTTTTATACCATTCCTTAAATGACTGTTTGGGTGCTGCTGGCATTTCCCTTTCCTTGAACCAGGGGTTCAGTTTATTGTTCACAACAAATGGCGTGTTGCGTAAGGTCCATCTTGCAGCCTTGCCCGCCATGTCATAAATTTTAGGGGAGGATAGTACCCAGCCCATCACATTCATACTTGCCTTTTTTGCAGTTGGGGCATAGCCTTCTTGTACAATTACCTGCCGCCATTTATACAACTGGTCGTGTATATCAATTTTTACAGGACAAACATTCGTACAACTGCCACACAGTGTTGATGCAAACGGAAGGTCGGCATTCTTCTTCATGTCCATATTGGGTGTAAGTATGGAACCTATGGGGCCAGCAACTGCATTGTGGTAGCTGTGTCCGCCGCTTCGCCTGTAAACGGGGCAGGTATTCATGCAGGCACCGCAGCGTATGCATTTCAGTGCATTCCTGAAATCTTCCTTGCCTAGGTGTATGCTTCTTCCATTGTCTACCAAAACAATATGCATCTGTTGTTGTGGCTGCGGTTTTTTAAAGTGGCTGGAATAGGTGGTAATGGGCTGGCCGGTGGCACTTCTTGCCAATAGCCTCAGAAATACGCTTAGATGTTGCTGTTGCGGAATTATTTTTTCAATGCCCATACAGGCAATATGTACATCGGCCAAATGGGCACCCATATCGGCATTGCCTTCGTTGGTACAAACAACAAACTCGCCTGTTTCGGCCACGGCAAAGTTAACGCCTGTAAGAGCTGCCCGCCTGGTCAAGAAAGTTTCACGCAAATGCTGTCTTGCAGCAGCCGTAAGGTATTCGGGGTCGCTTGCACCTTTTTCCGTACCCAGGTGTTCATGAAACAGTTCGCCTATTTCCTCTTTCTTTTTATGTATGCAAGGCAGCACAATATGGCTTGGTGGCTCGGCTGCCAACTGTACAATGCGTTCGCCCAAATCGGTATCAATCACTTCAATGCCACTGGCTTCCAGGTATTCGTTCAGGCCGCATTCTTCTGTAAGCATGCTCTTGCTTTTCACCATCCTGTCAATGTTGTGCTGCTTTAATATGCGGTGCACAATTGCATTGTGTTCCGCAGCATCTGCAGCCCAGTGTACGGTAATGCCGTTTGTTATTGCATTGGCTTCAAACTGTTGAAGGTATTCACTTAAATTGGAGAGTACGTTGTTCTTTATTTGTGAGGCATATTCCCTTAGCTGTTCCCATTCATCAATGGAGTGGCTGATCTTATCGCGTTTTTCACGGATGAACCACAATGTTTTGTCGTGCCAGTTTACCCTTGCTTCGTCTTTGTTGAAAACAGCAGCAGCATCGGCATGGGCAATCGTATTCTTGGTGTGGCTCATTTATCCTGCATTTAAAATTTCGGCTATATGAATAATCTTGGTGGCACTTTTCTGCCGTTTCAAGATGCCTTCCAAATGCATCAGGCAACTCATGTCTGCTGCTGTAATATAATCGGCTTTATGTGTCACATGGTCCGCTACCCTATCCTTGCCCATCTTTGCACTTACTGCTTCTTCGGTAACACAAAAGGTTCCGCCAAAGCCGCAACATTCATCAGGTCTGTCAAGGGTTACCAGTTCCAGTCCTTCTACCATGTTCAGCAAACTGCCAGGCTTTGAAAAGGGTGCAGCATTCAGTTCCGTCATCTGGCTCAAATGCAGTCCACGCTGCCCATGGCAGCTTTGGTGCATCCCAACTTTATAAGGAAATTTTGCCTGTAACGTTTGCACTTTCAATACATCTACTAAAAACTCTGTCAACTCGTACACCTGTGTACGTATCTGTTCTTCGGCTTGGGTATGTCTTGCAGTGTGTAGGTGTTCCTTTATATGCAACGTACAGCTTCCCGATGGGGAAACAATGTAATCATAGCCCGAAAAATTTTCTACAAACAGTTCGTTGCAGGCTGTTGACAGGTGTTCAAAGCCACTGTTTGCCATTGGCTGCCCGCAACAGGTTTGCTTTAACGGGTAGCTTACTTTGCATCCAAATTTTTCCAGTAGCTGCAGTGTGGCTATGGCTACTTGTGGATAGAACTGATCAATATAACAAGGTATAAAAAGTGCTACGTTCAATGTTGCTGCTGTTTATTGTTTTGCATCATGCTGCATTACTTTGTGTAAGCAATGCAGGTTTGCGTGCTTGTTCCCAAACCATCAATGCCCAGCTCAACCACATCGCCTTCTTTTAAAAAGATGTTGGGTGTAAAGCCCAAACCCACGCCGGCAGGGGTTCCTGTAGAGATGATATCACCTGGCAGCAAGGTCATAAACTGGCTGATATAAGAAACAAGGAATGGCAAATTAAATATCAAATCGTCTGTATTTCCGTCCTGCATCATCCTGCCGTTTACTTTTAGCCATAAACGCAGGTTGTGTGGATCGGCAATTTCATCTTTGGTTACCAGCCAGGGACCAATGGGTGCAAAGCTGTCGCAACCCTTGCCTTTGTCCCATGTACCGCCACGTTCCAATTGAAATTCACGTTCACTGACATCGTTGTGCAGGGCATACCCGGCAATATGGTCCATTGCTTCATGCTCTTCTACATAGCTTGCTTTTTTGCCTATCACAAAAGCCAGTTCCACTTCCCAATCGGTCTTTACGGAGTTCTTTGGTATAATGATATTATCGTATGGACCAACCATTGATGTGGTTGACTTGAAAAACAGGATGGGTTCTTTAGGAATGGGTGCATTGGTTTCTTTGGCATGTTTTGCATAATTCAACCCTATGCATACAATTTTTGATGGGCGTGCCACCGGGCTGCCGATCCTTGTATTGTCGGGCACTTTAGGCAGCATGGTCTTGTGCTGCTGTAGCATCCAGGCCAGATGCGGTATGCCACCGTTGCCAAAAAATGCTTCATCATAATCTTTTATAAAACCGCTTACATCGTAGTTCACACCATCTATATGCACACCGGGTTTTTCTTTTCCTGCTTCTCCAAAGCGTATCAGTTTCATAAGCTTTTATCCCTTATATGGGAACCTCTTTTTGTTTTATGGATTTATGTTACCAGCTATATATTTTCAATGGGCTTTCTCGGCGTCGCACCCATGTACAGCACAATGTGATGCAGCTTTGCAAAGAGCCTATTTATTAACTGTTCAGTGTAACGAAGCCGCCATCAATTGCATAATCGCTTCCGGTTAAAAAGCTGGCTTCATCGCTGCACAGATACAGTATCAGCCCGGCAATTTCAACAGGCTGACCCATCCTTCCAATGGGTTGTGTTTTGGATAGTTTCTCAAACATTTCCTGTTCCTTACCTGGATAGTTCTTTGCAAGGAACCCATCCACAAACGGTGTATGTACTCTTGCAGGCGATACGCAGTTGCAACGAATATGGTCATTCACATAATCTTTGGCAACACTCAACGTCATGGCATATACCGCACCTTTGCTCATGCTATAGGCAAACCTGTCGGCCAGCCCTACTTTGGCTGCAATGGAGCTGATGTTTACGATGGAACCGCCACCATTTTTCTTCATGATGGGCACAGCAACGTGCAGGCAGTTGTAAGTGCCTTTTACATTTACGTTGTACACTTTATCAAAATCGGCTTCGGTGGTATTTGCTGCATTGCCAATATGGCTAATGCCTGCACAGGTTACCAGTATATCTATTGGGCCAATGGCATTGAAGGTGTCAGTTACTGCCTGTTGGTTGGCTACATCCAGTACCCTGCTTTCTGCAGTGCCACCGCTGGTAATGATTTCATTGGTGGTTGCATCGGCATTTTCGGGATTCAGGTCGGCCACAAAAACTTTTGCTCCCTGTTGGGCAAACAGCAGGGCCACTGCCTTTCCTATACCGCTACCTGCACCTGTTACAATAGCAATCTTGTTGTGTAGTTTAAGCATGCAATCGTATTTAGTTGCACAAATAAATATGTTTTGAACCAGCCAGTCCTGTTTTATTGTGCCAACTGGTTGCACATAATAAAATGTTCCATCAAAAAAGTGATATCATCATATTTCCACGATTGCTTTTATAACACCTGTTGCAGGGTTTAACCAGCTTTCAAAATTGTCTTTCACTTCATTGAATTGCACCCTGTGTGTAATGTAGGTTGTTGGATTTACCAGTCCTTTTTTCATGGAAGCAATTACATGTTCAAAGTCTTGCCTGGTGGCATTGCGACTGCTCATCAATGTGCTTTCACGCTTGTGGAATTCGGGATGGTTGAAAGTGATATCCCCTTTCTGTAGCCCTACCAGCACATACCGTCCACCATGTCCCAAAAACTGGAAAGCGTTGTTGATGGCTTTCAGGCTTCCGGTTGCATCAATTACCACAGTTGGCATATTGCCGTTGGTTATCTGTTCCAGTTTTTGCAAGGCATTTTCTGTTGCCGGGTTCACGGTATCCGTTACCTGTAGCTTTTCTTTACAGAACTGTAAACGGGTATCGTTAATGTCCATTGCAATTACCTTGCCTCCGGCTATCCTGGCAAACTCCATCGTGCCCAGGCCAATGGGGCCTGCACCTACTACCAATACATATTCACCAGGCCCTACCCCTGCCCTACGCACACCGTGTGCACCAATGGCCAGCGGTTCAACCAGGGCCAGTTCATCGAAGCTGAGCCCTTCGCCGTGTACCAGACTGTATGATGGAACCGTTAGGTATTGCCGCATGCCGCCGTCTATATGCACACCGCATACCTTGATGTTTGCACAGCAGTTGGGCTTGCCCATACGGCATGCAATGCAGGTGCCGCAATTGAAGTAGGGAATAAACGTGACCGCTTCGCCATTGTTGAAGCCTTGGGCATCTGTGGCCACAATGGTTGCGGCAAGTTCGTGACCCAGTATTCTTGGATAGTTGAAGAAAGGCTGTGTGCCTTCGTATGCATGAAGGTCGGTGCCGCAAATACCAACCCTTTCAATATTTAATAAGGTTTCGCCAATAGCTGGCTCTGGGGCTTCTATCGTTGCATAGTCAAATTGGTGCGGTGTTGTACAGATTAATGCTTTCATTGTTGCTGTTTTGTAATTGCCGGGTTTTGCTGAATGGCTGATGGGTGCGACGCCACTGCAGTTGATGCATGTACGGTTGCCGGTTACATCAAAATCTATGCATTGGCCAAAGCCCTGTCCAGGTGCACATAGCCGCCATCCACATGTATCATTTGCCCTGTGGTGTGCGATGATTTGCTGCTGATGAGGAATGCAACCGTGTTGGCAATTTCCTCAGCAGTGGTCATCCTATTTTCCAGCGGAATTTTCGATGTTATTTCCTGTAGCTTTTCTTTAGGGTTGCTTAATGTCTTGATCCAGGTTTCGTAAGCAGGCGTATAGCATTCGGCCACAACTACTGCATTTACACGGATGCCATACTTCAATAGTTCTACGGCCCACTCCCTGGTGAGTGCATTACGGCCACCGTTGGCTGCGGCATAGGCCGATGTGTTGCCTTGGCCAGTTTCTGCAGTTTTGGATGTAATGTTTACAATAGCTCCTTTGCTCTTTATCAACGCTGGCAAAGCATGGTGTGCCATGAGGTAATAATGTACCAGGTTTCTGTGCAGGCTTTTCATGAATTGTTCATAGTTGCCGCTTTGCAGCCCCACACCATCATTAATGCCGGCATTGTTTATCAAGCCATCTATACGGTTGTATTTTTCAATAACAATAGCAATTGCTTTTTGGCAGTCTTGCGGGTTGGACAGTTCTGCAACAACGGAAATAGCCTTGCCGCCCTTTGCCTGTATGGCATCCACCACCAGTGTATTGTCTGCATCTTTTCTACCCACAACGGCCACAATGGCCCCTTCGGCCGCAAGCACATGGCATATACCTTCGCCAATGCCTTTGGCACCGCCCGTTACGATGATTACTTTGTTGTTTAGCTGAAGATCCATCCTGTTTGGGTTTAACTTGAACTATGGTTTAGCACTGCCAAACATAGAACTTTCCGTTGCAAACCTGTTTGTAACAATATGCTATTCAGATGTACAATCTTGCTTTTTATTACCCAATGCAGGCGTACCTGAAATAGCCTGATGATGACTGTTTAATGAAGGGGTTACTTATTGGTTCCGTTCCTTTCTTTCTTTACATTCCTGTGCCTTTGTCTGGCAATATAAATGGTGGCAAGAAATAGCATCGGCACTTTAAAGAATAGCAGGAAGAAAGCAAGCTTGGGCAAGAAGAAACATAGGGCAATGCATAACAGCCCATTGATCATGTCCAGGTTGAACATGAGGCGGAAACGTTCCCGTTCCTGCATGGTTACTTTTTCGGTATCTATGAAATCGTGTTTGGTGTCTGCACTGTCCCAGATGGAGTTCTGGAAAATGGAGAGTGCGAGTATGTTGATGCTGTACAGGAACACGGCAGGTGCGTCGCCAAAATGGGTACTGAGTACGTTGGTGGAAAAAGGCAGTGTAACGATAAAGAACAACCAACAGATGTTGTAGCCCATGGTGCGTTCGTTCATCTTATGGATGTAGGTGTACATCTGGTGATGCGTTCGCCAGAAACTGGCAATATTGATGAAGGAAAGAAAAAAGGCGAGGTAATTTTTCCAGGGCAGCCAGAGATCAGGGAAACGGATGTGGCGGCCATCCGGTACCTGCAATTTGAGGTCGAGGGCCAACAGGGTAATGGCAATGGCAACAATGGCATCGCTGAAAAACAGTACGCGTTCAAAAGGCACTTCTCTTTTTTTCATATTGCCCATGTGTACAAAGGTATTGGGTATGGCTGCAAAATGCTGTTTCTGTAGGAAGCCATTCGTGAATGGCAAGTATCTATTAAACAAGAATCACTGCAAATATATTGTACGTTTTTGTAGCTGTACCCAATCTGCATAAAGCCTCATTTGTTACTTGTAATTCCTATGACCAAGCCGATCGTTATATTTGACAGATGTTTGATTTCAGATTAAAAGTATTCCATACGGTTGCAAAACGGCTGAATTTTACCAGGGCCGCCGAAGAGCTGTTTATTACGCAACCTGCCGTAACGAAGCACATTCACGAAATAGAAACATTCTATCGGTGCAAGTTGTTTGAACGTAATGGCACAAAAATAAAGTTAACGGCTGCTGGCTTTACGCTATTGGCCCATACCGAAAAACTGTTCAATATTTATAGGGATATTGAATTTGACCTGGCGGCATTGAATGAAAATGTAAAAGGTAAGCTGAAATTGGGTGCAAGTACCACTGTTGCACAATATGTGCTGCCACCATACCTTGCTTTGTTCAAACAGAAATTCCCTGACATCCATATTGAACTTACAGATGGGAACACAGAACATATTGAGCATCTATTGACTGAAAACAAAATTGATTTTGGTATTGTGGAAGGACAATCCAAACGGCAACATATAAAATATACGCCCTTTATTAAAGACGAGATCGTGCTTTGCACCAGCAATGCAAACAAGTCGCTAAAAAAGGCAGTCGTTACGTTGAATGATCTACACAAGCTTCCCTTGATTGTACGGGAACAAGGTTCTGGTTCATTAGAAGTAATGATTGCTGCCTTAAAAAAAGTGAATGTGAAATTTTCACAACTGTCAATTGAAATGGTTTTAGAAAGTAGTGAAAGCATGAAGTCTTACCTGCTCCATTCAGATGCTTTTGCATTCCTGTCCATTCATTCCATTTACAAAGAATTAAAAGGCAATGAAATGAAAATTATTGATATCAAAGGTTTACAAGTGGAACGGTATTTTTATTTCATCACACAGCAAGGCGATACGCATCATTTAAAAGAGCTGTTCCTGAAATTCATGTCGGGCAATAACTTTAAGTTATAACGCATAGCCAAATGTCATTTCCCCACCTTTGCTAGATTTTTCACTTTTGCATTGAAAAATATCAATGAAATGGAACGCAACACATCCCTTGACCATGGCAGGGAAAACTTTTTGAACTTAAGCATTGCAAGCAGGAAAAGCATATTCTTACTGGTACTGTTATTGTGCCTATCGCCTTATATATCGCCACCAATTGCATTGCTTCTCGGAATAGCAATAGCACAATTTGTAGGGCATCCATACCTGCACCTCAATCACAAGGCCACGCATTTGCTGTTGCAGGTTTCTGTGGTTGGGCTTGGTTTCGGAATGAACGTAAATACGGCATTAAAGGCAGGGAAGGAAGGCATCCTCTTCACGATTGTTTCTATTTTCAGCACATTGGTATTGGGATATTTTAGCGGTAAATTGTTGAAGGTAGAAAAGAAGACTTCCTTCCTGATTTCTGCAGGAACTGCCATTTGTGGCGGTAGTGCTATTGCTGCCATCTCTCCTGTTATCAAAGCCGATGAAAAAGAAGTGAGCGTTGCATTGGGAACGATCTTTATACTCAATTCCATTGCACTTTTCGTATTCCCTTTTATTGGTGCTCAATTGCATTTATCACAATCCCATTTCGGGTTATGGTGTGCCATCGCCATTCATGATACAAGTTCCGTTGTTGGTGCGGCAAGCAAATACGGAAATGATGCCTTACAGATTGCGACAACTATAAAATTGACAAGGGCATTGTGGATCATTCCAATTGCTTTCCTGAGCAGTCTTGCTTTCAAATCGAAAGACAAAAAAATCAAGATACCTTATTTCATTGGGTTGTTTGTTGTGGCAATCATTGTAAATACCTATATGCCATTTGCACAAAAATTCAGTAGCTATATCCTGCAGGTTTCCAAGTCGGGATTGACACTTACCTTGTTTTTAATCGGCTGCGGATTATCCAGAAAAGCATTGGCTTCGGTTGGCTTCAAGCCCATGTTGCAGGGATTGTTGTTGTGGATCGTAATTTCTTTTACAACATTGTTGGTTATACTTTATTTGTAATACATAGAATAAAAAATGGCAGACAAATGCTGATTTGGCTTGAGTCGTGTCTGGCTTAATGTTCACTAATAATTTATCGTTGCTTTGATCCAGTGCTATTGCCCCTCATTCTTTTTATTCCATACCCCAGACCTGCCGCAACCAGCAGGCTAAGGCCACCATCTACAGGCACTTCATCCACATCGCCACCAATACTGGGTGGTTGGGCATGGGCAATAGTGGCCACGGCCAGCAACAGCAGGCAACAGGCAATAATTTTATGGTTTTTCAAAATATGGTAGCGTATCTTTTTCATGTATCAGTGTTTGGTTATACTAAAACTTGATAATTTTTTTACTAAGCGATTCCTTTCCATTGCTGGCCTGTATAATGTACATGCCCATGCCAACATTGCCCACTTGTATACTGACTGTGCCATTGGAAAGGTTGCTGGCGGTTGCCAGTTTTCGACCTAACAAGTCGCTAACGGTAACAGTAACAGGTTCGCTGCTGCCAGCTATATCCAGCCTGATGGTATTGCTGCCCATATTGCCCAGCACTTTCACATCAAAAGCCTGCATGGCCGTAATTGGTAAGGCCTTAGTGAATTCCAGAACGAACCTCTCCTCACCCCTACTCTCTGCATCCTGTGTTACAGAGAAAGGGTAAGCAGTGCCCTCCTTCAGCTCCGTTCTTGTATGCAGGAAATTGTCCTTTAGGTAGCCATTATAGTTTGCAGGCAAGCTATTGTTGCCAACCTTAAACACATAGTCTCCCGTAAGTGCACTGAAGCCAAGGTTAATACTGTCCAGTTGTTGTCTTGCATCAATGCCCAGGTATCTATTGTCCGCCGTCTTGCTGTACAGATTCACATTGTCGTTCCAGAACTTCTCCAGGTCGTTCCGGTCGTTGCCATTCTTTGTGGCATTGTTGTCCATCCTGACAAAGAATTTGTCCAGCAGCATTCCATCCTGCCCAACCTGTAATTCAAGATGGGAAATGGTTTCCTGTGTACGAAAGAGACCTGTTTGCAAGGTACCTGTGGTGTTGAGGTCTGTTGATGCGGTGATGTTATAAGGGGTTGTGCTGCTTGGCTTGTATGCTATTGCACCCATTACTGGAATGGTAGTAGTTGTAGCCGAAGAAAGCACGGCAGACCAGTTTCCGGCCTTTGTCCTTTGCAGGGACTGTGTGCCACCCTGGGCAATGGTGTACACATAATAGGAAACAGCGGTGCCATTGGTGAGTGCACTTGTTTTTACAGGTGCCGCATAGGGATTGCCCACCAATATAAAGTTGGCTGTGTTGGTAGGTGCAATGCTTACGGTATTGCCATTTAATGTACCCGTAGCCTTATAGGTAAATGCAGTGGGGCCACCTGTATAGTTGCTGCCCGTAACCTCGCTTGCCAACCCACGTATGAATAGTGCGTAAGCCGTGTTAGCGGCCAGTGTACTGCCCGTTACATTGCTCCATGCATTGGTGCTGTTGCTAAAGGTTCTTGCATCGGTAAGCCCGCTTGCCTGTACCGTTGTGGTTATAGAAATATTATTGCTTGAAGCAAGGGTGGATATGGCCTGTGCCGTGGTGAACGGGTTGGAGAATATACGCCAACCCCGCTGCCCGATCATGTCCTGTTGCAGGGTTACATTGCCACTCAGGTTGGCATAGGTGCCGGTTATTGCACCACCGGGTGCAATGGAAAGCAGGCCACTGGTTATAAACGTGCCTGCTAAAAGATTAAGTGTACCGCCAAAGGCCAGGGCATTGCCCGAAAGCGTGCTTGCTGCTGCAATGACCATTGTGCCCGTTCCGGCAATGCCATTACCATTATTGGTGATATTGCCATTTACCGTAACGGTAATGCCCGTTGTGCCCAATGCATAGCCACTGTTGATGGTGAGCGACTTACAGGTAAAGCCTGGCGGGGCCGTATTGCTGGCTATCACAGCGTCCTGGCTGCTTGAAGGCGTACCATTGTTCCAGGTACTGCCATTCCAGGTGGTGCTGGTTGGTGTACACGTAGGTGGCAATGCAAAAGGATTAATATCATCGGTAGACCAATTGGATGGAGTATTAATAGTCGTAGCAAGGGCTAAGGTTGCACCTGTATTACTGGTACAGTTGTATCTGGCATTGTCTACTTCTGTCGTAAACCAAATGGCTGTTGTGCCAGTTGTTAGCCCAGGCGGTTTCGCACTTCTATTGGTACTAACCAGCGAGCCGTCCCAATTATTGGCATCCGAATCAGCACCATCACCGGCCACGGTACAAACATTCATGTGGATACCAGCAATAAATGTTGGGGATGTAGAAGCACCTTGAAAGGCAAGCACTTGGTCGCCAGTAGTTGCCAGTGAAAGCCCGGCACTTGCGTTTGAAGTATTCGCAACAGAACCATTGGCAACACCATCAATTAAAGCTGAGAGGCCTCCAATTTTTACCTGAGTGCCCTGAGCCAAAGCTCCGGAACAGGTCCATGTAATCACGCCTTCATTTGTTGCAAGGGCACTTGTTGCAGAAAGCCATCCATTATCGGTGAAGGAAATAATGGTACCGTTGGAAATTCCCCCACTTCGTGTGATCATAAAACTAAAAGTATCCAGTGCCGGGGCCGTATTGTCAGAATTATAACCTGTAAAAGCAATATCGCCAGCAGAAAGTGTGGTTTGGGCATCTGAAAAAAAGCCAAACAGGCAACCTATAATTATACCACTAAGGGATCTGGTAAAACTGTTCATTTGAGTACATTTATTGTAGTACCCAAATTTCTTTACCAGTTTTTATAACCACTTACCCACTTTGGTAAGTGCTGGTATTTAATGAGTAAGTGTATATGTCTGTTGAGCGTAATTAAATATAATTCTGGAACGCAGTTAGGATTGATGCTTTTTTCCGATGAGAGATGGGAACGATAGTTCCATCTCTCATTACAATTACGCCCCCATCTTTATTCAGGTATTTTTTTACGTGTTGCATGTTTATCAGGTGGGAATGGTGTACACGCTGAAAATTATAGCCGGAAAATTGTGCTTCTAAGTCTTTCAAGGTTTTGGCAATCAATAACCGTTCCTGGTTAATAAAAAAAATGTTGCAGTAGTTATTGTCGCTTTCGCAACGGACAATGTCGTCTACATAATGTAGGCTGTATCCTTCTGATGTAGAGAAGCCTATCATCTTATCATTGCTGCTTAACTGTTGCACCAATTTCTGTAATTGTGCAAACTGCTTGTTGGCATCAAAAGAACCCATCTTTGCAACGGCTTCTGCCAATTGATGGTTATTGATGGGCTTCAATAAATAGTCCATTGCATTTACCCTAAAAGCCTGTATGGCATATTGATTATAGGCAGTTACAAAAATAACTTTGCTATTTTTCCATGCTGCTTTTTCAAGTACGTCAAAGCCGCTACCATCGCCCAATTGGATATCGAGAAAAACCAGGTCTGGCTGAAAATTGTCCATTGCTTCCACAGCAGATGCAACACTATTTGCTTCTGCAATGATTTTTATGGTTGCCACATTTTCCTGCAGGGCATCTTTCAATGCCATTCTTGATTGTGGCTCATCATCAATAATTATGCAACGTGTCATGTATTGGTTCCTTTAAATAGCAAAGGTAACTGCAAGGTAACTTTTGTTCCTGCTGCCTGGCCAACTTCATTCATAATATCGTTTATCAACAGTTTGCTTTTGGGCGATAGCAATAGCAGCCTTTGCTCGGTAATGGTGATGCCTCTTGATTGGTGCAACGCGTATTTGTGAATCTGTGCGGACTGTTTGCGGCCAATGCCGTTGTCTTCTACAGTGCATATTAGCATATCGACTTGTAGGGAAAAAGCGATTTTTATTTTGCCACCACTTGCCAAAGGAGCAATACCATGCTGCACTGCGTTTTCTACAAATGGTTGCACTAGCATGGCTGGTATGTGTAACTGTAGTGTGTTGATGCCATTGGCTACTGATATATCAAATACAAACTTTTTTTCCTGTCTAATTGTTGCCAGTTCCAGGTACGATGTCAGCATGGCTATTTCATCCTGCAATGCAATGGTTGGCTGTGCATTCTTTTCCAGCATCATCCTCATTAAACTGGCAAACTTGTCAATATATTCATTGGCTGCCTGCTTATTGGCCGCTGCATAAAAACCCTTGATGGCATTCATGGCATTGAAAATAAAATGTGGGTTCATTTGCAGCGAGAGGGCCTGCTGTTCCAGTTGCAACAGCTGCTTTTCGTAAGTCAACTGTTTTTGTTGCAGGGCATGTTTACGTTTGATATTCCTTATAATTGATTTTGCTATTAGAAGGAAAATGAGCAACAGTATTGCGATGGTGGTTACTATAAACCAACCCGTTTTCCAAAAAGGCAACGGAATATTTATCTGGACAATTGCAGATACCGGGTTCCAGTTTCCATTGGGCAATGCTGCAGTTACAATGAACGTATATTTTTTTCCAGCGGCGAGGAATGGGTATTCCACAAAAGTGTTTTCTGTTTGTTGCCAGCCAGTATCAATAGGCTCCAATTTATAACGGTACCTTATTTTACCTTCAGACTGAAAGGATAGCCCGATGAAGTTGATGCGTATCTTATTCTGATGGTGGGCAAGTTGATAGGAAGATTGGAAACTGTAGATGCTATCGTTTACCTGAACCGATTCTATATATATCGCAGGCATTTCTTTTATACTGGCATCTTTAGAAAGCAAGTGGTAAAAAGCCCCTTCGTCTGTTGCTATATATAAGGTATCGTTTGTTTGCAGTACATCATTGGCTGCCGCAGTTGGCAAAAGAATGCGGTTGCTGTAATCTTCAATCGTGTAATTGATGCTCCTGTTGCTCTTTATTTGATAGGATATTTTGTTGATACCTTTTGCAGTGGCTACCCAAATGGAATTATCGCTTGCAACGGATATGCTGTTGCAGGTATTGCTTAGCAGCCCATTTGACTTGTTGATAGTATAGATAGTATCGTGATCAATAATACCAAGCCCCATATTGTATGTTGCAATGGCAATTTGGTTATTGCCCATATTGACCATCTTGGAAGTATAGCCTTGTGTAATGTTGCCCTTCCATGGCAAAGGTGCAACCGTTTTTTCCTTGACCAATAATTGCAGGCCAAGTATGCCCCCGGTTAAGATGCTGTCTGCCGAAATGACCAACAATTCGCTGGTACGCTGTGTGGTTATATGAACCGGTACATCTTTGAGCGTAGTTACCTTTGGTACAGTTAATGAGGCGGTGGGCAGTTTGTACAGCCCTGTTGATGTGGCCATGTACAACCATTCTTTGTATGCTTGTACATGTTTGATATTGTAGTAGAGCTCGGCATTTGCATGCCCGGATTTAAGCAGCACGCCATTGCCCATAACAAAACACATATTGCGGGGGCCTTTGTAAAACTGCAATACTTTGTTGCGGAGGAACTTTGCATTGAACTGTTCATGCATTGTATCCTTACCAGTGAAGGAAATATAATGGCCGTCGTTAAAGCCAATGAAGATACTGGAGCCTATTTTATTGATAGCTGTACTTTGAATGCTTTCGGGCAATCCATGCACGCCAATTTTTATAGTTGCCGATGGGATTCTCTTTTTTTGCAGGAACAGCCCTTGCGTTAATGACGATACCCATGTATTGCCTTCTTTGTCGTTAAGGATACCGGTTATCAATTCCATTCCTTTAAACGGAGCCTGTATAAATTGTCTGGTTCTTAAGTTGAGTTTAAATACATTGTAGGTGGTGCTTACCAGAACAGTGTCGGGGTGGCTGGTCTTCATAAAAACGACAAAAGCCTGTGTTGGTGGTATGGTAGCAATTGTTTGTGTGCTATTATCGGCCAACGAAAAAACATGCAGCTTGTTTTTTACAAAATAGAATACTTCCTTTTCGTTTAACAACAACCTGGTGTGCAGGTTCGATATATGCTTTGAACTGTCAAAAAAATGGTTCGCTTTGGTAGCAGTATTGTAAACACCATAGTTATGTACCAATAATATATCATTGTTCAGCAATTGAAGCCCCAGTATATTGGCATTGCCCGAAAGGGATTTAGGTAATACCAGTTTTTCCTGTACGGCATCATTGATAAAATGATAGGCAGTATCCAGGGTAGTGAACCATATACTGCCCGTTTTGTCCTGCAAAAAATGGATGGCCAGTTTCTGTGGCTGCACCTGTTGCAGCCAACTAGTATTGGCAGCATTCAATATTCTGCCTTGGTCGTATATGCAGGGTTTGCCATTATTGGTGAGGAACCAGAGCCTACCCTTGCTGTCTTCCTTTATCTGGAAAACATCATTGTCTGTAAGCCCTTCATCAATCGTGTAATGGGTGAATGTGTAACCATCGCACCTGGCAGCACCTGCTTCTGTACCTATCCATATATATCCCTTGCTGTCCTGCATAACACAGTAAACCATATTGCTATTAAGCCCTTCCATTTTTTTGAATAACAAAGGATTTTGTGCAGCAAGCGTAACTGCATCAAAAAGCAATAAGAAAAACATGTAGGACAGAATCCGATTCATGCTTTAAAAATAAGTATTGGTAGCATGTAGTATAAGGCTTAATCTTTACGGGTAACAAGTCAAACTGAAATTTGAACAGAAACTTGCGGTGTTCAAGATTGGGAAGCCGGTTGAAAAAAAGCAATGCATCTTTTAGTGTCAAGTACCTGCAAACAGTATTGACATTGAACTTTTCCTGCATTTCCCTGTCCGTATTTACCTAGGACTTGAGCAGGCTGCATGAAATAAAACTCCACCTGAAAGGCACTGACTTCCAAATCGAGGTATGGGAGGCCCTGTCGAAATTGCTGGCTGGAGGTTTCACAATTTATGGCGGCCTAGCTGCAGCATGGCTCAATCATCCTTTATCCTGGTTTCTATGAACTTTATTGCAGCAATCGCAATTAGTGTTACGAGTGCTGCCAATACTGCCAGGTACGCAACATGATTTTCTGTATTGGTAGACATGCTTTCGGGTTGTCCTTAAATCTACAAAACCATCCTGTCTCATGTGGCGTTTGTCCATTTAGGGCTACAAGAAGTTCCAATTAGGCCATTGTTAAAAAGGCCTTTCGGAATGCTTGAGCTAAAAGAACCGCATTGCTCCTGCTTAACAGGAAAGCCTACTGTAATTTACCCGTACCTAATTTGCTTCCGTGTACTGCTTGAAATTGTCAAGTATTGCCTGCCAGCCCGCCTTTTGCATATCCAAAGGATTTTCGTCTTCAGGATCAAATACTATCGTAACATTTGTCTGGCCGCCTTCTTTCTTGAAGGAGGTATCGACCTGTCTTCCGTTCGGCATGGTGTAGGTGAAGCCCTCCCCGTCTTTCACCGCATCGTAAGTTGCTTCCAGGTCAAAACCGAAACTGCCATCTCTTGCTTCCATGCGTGCGATATACTTACCACCTATACGCATATCGTTTGAAGCAGAAGGGCAATGCCATGAGGGATCGGCAAAATTCCAGTTTGTAATGTGTGCCGGTTGCGTGTAATAATCCCATACTTTTTGGACATCACCTTTTACTGTTGCATTAATTGTGATTTTGTTGTTCATTATTTTTCCTTTTTTAGTTTTGTCAATAAGTCATCGAGTTTTTTCAGTGTTGCAATCATGCCCTGTTCCATGCCCATCTGTACGACCTTTTCAAGATCGGAGAGGGATTTGTAGGTTACGATGGATTCCACCAGGGCATTTCCGCCTTTGTCGGTAAAAGTCACTACCCAGGTTGCACGGGGCAGGCCGGCATTTATTTCACCTTCCGCATTGCTGAAAGCATCCAGTGCGGTATAAAAATCAATCGGGCTGATTTTTACATATTCGGTGTAGCCCCAATACTCGGTGCCGTTTGGATCTACCATCGCGTAGTGCCAGTGGCCGCCTTCACGGAAGTCCATTGACTTCGTTTTTGTGGTCAGTGGTGCTGGAGCAAACCATTGGTCAAGCAGTTCGCTCTTGGTATAGCAATCCCATACTATTTGCCTTTCGCCGGCGAATTCACGCCTGATCGTAAGCGTATTCCTTTCCTTATCGGCGATAAAGTCGAATTGCAGATTGTGTGTCATTGGTTTTTGTTTTTAATGTTTGATATAAGTTGATCGAGCTGTTTGAAGCGGCTTTCCCAAACCTGCCTGAACTGTTCAAGCCATTTATCTATTTCTTTCATTTTGTCAACCTCAAGCAGGTAATGTATTTCACGGCCCTCCTGTTTCTGTGTTACCAGTTCACACTCTGTCAGGACCCGGAGGTGTTTTGAAATTGCCTGTCTCGATGTGTCAAAATGCTCGGCAAGGGCATTCGGTGTCATTGCCTGCAATGCGATCAGGGCAATGATTGCCCGGCGTGTCGGATCGGCTATTGCCTGAAAAATATCCCTTCGTGTTTCCATAAGATCCATTTCTATTTCCAGAAAATCATTTGCTTATCAAGGGAAGGTACTTTGCCCTGTTTTCCCAAACAACCCATCCAATAACCGCAATCAGCACCAGTACAATCGGCAAGCCAGAAGGAGACATACTGATAGTTGCCAATAGGATGCCCGTTAATACAGGCACCAGCACAACGACACCAAGGGCCCTTGTCCTCGGAAGGATCAGCAGTATGCCGCCGATAATTTCAGCCGCACCTACCAAAGGCATCAACCAGCCGATTTCCATGAAGGCCATACCGGTCTTTACCATTTTTTCAGGCATGTCTTTAGGCAACGGCATGTAATGAAGGTATTTATCAAGGCCGGCATTGATGAAGACGAGCCCAACCAATACGCATAATACAAACAGGATCTTTTTTTTCATAAATGTTGGCTTTAGTTATGAAACCATCTGGTTGCAAATATATAAGAAACCATCTGGTTGCACAATTTTTTTTTCGTTTTTAACTCCCGTCATTCGTTATCAAGGGAAGTACATGCATTTTATGAAACAATCTGTTGTTGGAAAGGTCTGTGAAATACCATCGGAAACAGCTCAGCCTATGGCATTGCCCTTCTGCTCCGAACAATATGCGTATAGGTGGTATTGTTAATGCACTGGCGAAATAAAAGGAAGCTACATTCGTATATTTGAGAGTTGTGCACAATTTTAGCCCGGCCTTGTGCTAAGAGAAAATGATAAATGGAACAAATAAAAGCATACTTACAGGACAGTTCCCGATTGGCAGGACATATTCCAAGCGAAAGGGATTGGGAAATCATTTTGCCGAAACTTGCCAGACAGGAATTTTCTAAAAAGCACATACTTACTAAAGCGGGACAGACAGAGAATTGTCTTTCTTTTATTGAAAGCGGAGTTGCCCGATTTTACATTCCAAAGCAAGAAAAAGACCTGACTTTTAATATCGTTTTTGACAATGGCTTTTTAAGTGCTTACGATTCGTTTTTAACGCAAACGCCTTCAACTTACAATATAGAAACCTTGACAGACACTACACTTTGGCGGCTTACATACAGCGACCTGCAAATTATATATAAAGAAACAGAAATTGGCAACATAATCGGCAGGCAAGCAAGTGAAGAATTGTTTTTGAAAAAACAGAAACGGGAACTTGCACTTCTAAATCTCACAGCGGAACAGCGTTACTTAAACCTGTTCAGCGAACAACCAAAACTTATACAGCAAATACCATTGAAATACATCGCTTCGTATATTGGAATTACACCGCAAGCGTTGAGCAGGATCCGCAAACGAATTTGTTAACCTGGGTTCATTGTTTGGCCCTGCAAATTGTCCGTCCTTTGCATTTGTAAAAGAGAACTGCAAATATGCAAACCATACTTGGAGCAAACGGACAAATAGCCGAAGAATTAGCAAAAGAATTGCACAGGAATTATACAACGGATATTCGGCTAGTAAGCAGAAACCCTAAAAAAACAAACGACACAGACCAACTGTTCCCCGCAAATCTTTTGGATGCACATGCAACGGATAAAGCAATAGCAGGTAGCGAAATTGCTTACCTGACCGTAGGTTTACCAATGAATGCTCAAGTGTGGGAAGAACAATTTCCCATTATGATGAAGAATGTAATTGAAGCCTGTAAACAACATAAAACCAAGTTGGTGTTTTTTGACAATACTTATATGTATGCAAAAACCAACGAACCGCAAATAGAAGAAAGCCCGTTTGTTCCCGTTGGACAAAAATCAACCGTTAGGGCAAAAATGGCGACAATGCTATTAAACGAAATAAACAACAAAACCATAGAAGCCGTTATTTGCAGAGCACCTGAATTTTATGGTACAGGCAAAACGCAAAGCATTACAAACACTTTGATTTTTGAGAACATCAAACAAAGCAAAAAACTAAAAGTGCCTTTGAAAGATGATACATTGCGAACACTTATTTGGACACCAGACGCAAGCCGTGCAATGGCGTTAATCGGGAATACACCAAATGCATATAATCAAACGTGGCACTTGCCTTGCGACGACAACAGGTTTACCTACAAAGAACTGATAAGTCTTGCTTCAAAAATTTATCAAAAAGAGTTCAAATACTCTGTCATAAAAATGTGGCTTTTCGAATTGGGCAGTTTGTTCAATAAACAAGTGAAAGAATTGCAAGAACTTCTGCCACGCTACAAGTATGACAACCTTTTTATTTCTGATAAATTCAAAAAACGATTTCCCGGATTTAAGGTTACAACGTATCGTGAAGGCATTACACAAATAATGAATGAGCAAAATGGAAATGCATGAGAAAATTATTTTTAATGCTACTTACAATGGTTTTTGTTCTAAGCACACAGGCACAAACTATGGAAGAAACGACCATTGATATTGCAGGGTACAGCGTTCCGATTCGTAAAGGTGGTTTGTATGACCGTTATCGTTCAAACACACCACTTTGGGTTATTGCTTCCGAATATCCGAACATTGACCCAAGTTGGTTTAAGACACTCAATAAAAAGAAAGTGGACATTGGTTTTGAGTCTTACTCACCCAATCTCTATTACAGTAATTCAAGCATTACAGCAATCTTTACCGATGATAATGAAAATTTTAATTGTAGTTACCAATGTCGCTATATATCAAAACGACAAGTATGCGTCTGAAACAATGCACACAGTACAACAAAGAAATATATCGATATACATATTGAAGTAAAACGGGTAAGACACCATTGCTATTGAATTTGACCGCTGGTTTCAAAATAGGTAGCCTGTGCATGATTGTATGCAATATTGAAAGGACGGTCAATACCTGCTTGCATGTCTGTTATCGAAGAAAATATTTTATATCTTGTACATAAAAAGCATTTCAATCACTTAAAAAATAAGCTATGGCTAACAGCAAACCAAACAAAAAGGATGTAGCAGCATTTATTGGTGAAATGATCTCTTTCCGTATTTCCCTAAAGCTCATCCACTGGTCCATTACAGGTAAGGGCAGCTATGAAGCACATATCTCACTGGACCAGGCAATCGATTCGCTTGTTGACATTACGGACCGTCTTACAGAAACAACCTTTGCTTTGGATGGGACATTGGATATTGTTGTACCCGAAACAGCAAAACCAAAAGATAAAATAAAGCATATCGAGGGCTTTTACAAAAGCGTGGAATCGAAAAGGAAGAAACTTTTCCCAGAATCCTTTTCGCAATCCATTATTGATGATGCCCAAGAGGCCATACAACAGTTGCTTTTCCGTTTAAAAAGACTGGAGTAACCATTCGCAAGATCAATATAAAGACAAGCAGCAAAACACAACTTCAATGAACTATCAGACATTTGAACCCAACGAGCAACTGGCGGCAATTGTCAGGTGTTACTGGACTTTGGAGAGCCCGAAAGAAGAACAGGCCGAAAAGCAAACAATCGTCCCTGATGGCTGCATGGAAATGATCTTTCACTATGGCGACCTTTATAAACAATACCTCTTAAATGGTGACAGCATCATACAGCCAAAGTCTTTTGTGATCGGTCAATTGACACAGCCGCTCAAAATAGAGCCTACTGGAGAAACAGGGATCTTTTCTGTCCGTTTCCATCCAGGAGGGTTCATGCCTTTTGCGAACATACCTATCAAGGAGATGGAAAATACAGCCATCCCGCTGGAAAGACTGTTTGAAAAGGATGGATGCGAAATCGAACAAAAGATTTTAGGTGCCGGCACTTCTTCAGAAAGGATACAATTGATCGAGACATTCCTGTTGGGCCTGTTATCCAATAATGAAGCCATAGACCGTATCGTAAAATCAACTGTGGATACCATTTTGAATGCGAAGGGCCAGCTATCCATTATCGATCTTTCCAAGCAGACCAATATCCACCGCAGGCAATTGGAACGGCGATTTTCTGCAATTATCGGTTTAAGCCCAAAACAGCTCTCCAAAACCATCCGGCTGCAGGCAACACTGCAGATGCTGCTAACTAAAAAGTTTACGAGCCTTACCGCATTGGCCTATGAAGGCGAATATTATGATCAGGCACACTTCATCAAAGATTTCAAGGAGCTGACCGGTTATACGCCCAAAGAGTTTTACGGAAACAAACTAAAAATGTCCTCACTTTTTTACGGAGCAGACAAGTAATGCCGCATCCCCTACAGTTCTGCAGCACCCTCATCAGTAATTTTTGCGACAACCAATTTTAATATCATGACATGCCGGATATTATCCGGAGCAGGAATTACTTTATTCATTGTCCTTATTTCCAGAAAAGCAAATAAAAAATAGCCTGTCGCATTCTTACAATTTTACATTCCGGACAGGGTGCAATTTTGTGGTCTAACTTAAAAAGGTTTGAATATGAAACATCTGATCAATTGGTTCGAGATACCTGCAACGGATCTCGGCAGGGCTATTACATTCTACAAAACCATTCTTGACCTAGAGATCAAGGAAGCCGAAATGTTCGGGACAAAAATGGGCTTCTTTCCAACAGATGGCACAAATGTATCCGGAGCAATCGTGCAGGGCAAAGGGTACAAGCCTTCAGCAGATGGGGTGACCGCTTACCTGAACGGCGGGAACGACCTTCAACCCGTGCTGGACAAAGTAGCCAACAGCAATGGTAAAGTAATTGTACCCAAGACACAGATAGGCCCTGAAATGGGATATTTCGGGATGTTCATTGATACAGAAGGAAACAAAATGGCGGTTCATTCAATCAACTAAAAGATATGAAAACACAAATAAAAATCTGCATTACTGTTACTGTCCTGATCATGCTGAGTTCATGGACAAAGAAGCGGGCAGACGACATCAAAAAAGCCGGATGGCTTATCGGGACCTGGGAAAACAAAACAAAGAGAGGCACTATTTATGAAACATGGGTGCAAACAAAGACCGACGAGCTCTCGGGAAAAAGCTACACTGTAAAAGAAAAGGACACGACCGTTTTTGAGAATATACGGTTGGTACAGGAGCAGGACGGGGTGTTCTATATCCCAACAGTAAAAAATCAAAATGGCGGTTTGCCTGTCCGTTTTGCTGCGACCAGTATCACAGAAACCCAATTGGTTTTTGAAAATCCCCAACATGATTTTCCGCAGATCATTTCATATACAAAAATCGGGACGGATTCCCTGGTAGCGGAGATTTCGGGAAAAGTAAATAACCAGGACCGCAAGCAGCTATTCGGGATGCATAGAGCAAACCTTGATGCAACAAAGACAGGGCAACATATCCTTCTCCAATAAATTGCCGCATATTGTTTTTACCTTTGCGGCAAAAACAGTAAGAGAATGAAAGAACTTCCCCCCTGCCCTGCTTGCAAATGCATTTATACCTATGAAATGGGCAACCTGCTCGCCTGCCCTGAATGTGGCTTTGAATGGGACCCTTCAGAAGCCAGTAACTCCGAACAGGCATTGATTGTAAAGGACTGTAACGGGAACATCCTGCAGGATGGGGACACGGTTGTAACCATCAAGAACCTCCCAGTAAAAGGCTCCTCCCAAAGTATCAAGGCGGGTACCAAGGTGCGGAATATCCGTCTTGTTGACAGCGACCATAACATCGACTGCAAGATTGATGGCTTCGGTGCAATGGCACTCAAATCTGAGTTCGTAAAAAAAGCATAACAACCAGTAATACATGTTCCGGCATCACGGCAAGGCAAGGACCTTGAACCACAACAAGAAAATTGCCTCGCTCCTCTCCTTTGTAGCAGGAACAGTGAATGTGGCGGGGTTCCTGTCCGTGCAACGGCTTACAACAAATGTAACAGGCCATTTTGCCTTCTTTGTGGACGAGGTCTTTAAACTGAACCTTATCGGAAGCCTTGTCTTTTTTGCCTACATCCTCTTCTTCTTCCTGGGCTCCTATATTTCGAGTATGCTGGTAGAGGCTATTGCAAGAAAGGGGGAACAATGGATGTATGTCATTCCCGTTATGCTGGAAACCGTTATCCTATTGTCGGTTGCCTGTACACAAAGAATATGGGTGGCAGGGCATGCCAACCTGATTGCGTGCAGCCTGCTCTTTGCCATGGGGCTCCAGAATTCCCTGGTGACAAGGATTTCCAGTGCCATGGTCAGGACAACCCATCTGACGGGCCTGTTCACCGACCTCGGCATAGAACTGTCGCAATTATTTTTTTACAAAGGGGAAGAACAGCGGAACAAGCTGTTTGCCACCATCAAGCTCCGCCTGCGGATCATTGCCTATTTCTTTATGGGTGGCCTGGCTGGGGGCATATCCTATACCTATATGGGCATACATGCATTGTATATACCTGCCACATTATTAGTGATGGGGCTATGCTATGACAGCATCAAACTGAAGCTGCTAAGGTTGCATCGAAAGTACAACAGGAAGATGGAGCCCTAATATACCCCTTCCTTTATTGAGAAGTGGATCACTCTTTTTTCTTTTCTGTCAGAACCTTACACAACGCATTTTGTCAAGTGTACTATTGGGTATGTGGAAATATGTTTTATAGTTCATGGTAAGTTCCAGTCCGCCCCTATACATGGAGGCAGACTTGAGTGCCGAAATATTCACATCATAACTAATACCCAATGTGAGCTGTTTGTAATCAAGTTTTACAACAGGGACTATTGCATCGTTTACCCGATAGAATAGTCCAAGACCCAATGAACACTTTTCTGAATCCTCATAGTCATCAACGTCATAGTGGTACAATCCCCCTAGGAACAACTGCCTATACTGCCCTTGTATATAGTAATCTATAAAACCGGTTACCCTGGTGTAATCTGTGAGGTTAGCCGTAACCCCGGCATTCAGTACCAGTTTACTTTTGAAATAATCAAAATTGGATTTATTGAAAAAACTTTTTGTTTGCTTATTTACATGAAACATGGCGGCACCAACATAATACCTAGACTCGTTGCCAAATGAGTTACTGTATGAAATACCGGTAGACAGGTCCCAATAATTGTAACCAACCCTGTCGAACTTTTGTATAACAGGATTGTTGGGATTGTACACCCCGTTAATGTACTGCTCTTCGCCCCTTATTTTGGAAGGGTCAAACTGGCTACTGATATACCCGCCCATTACAGCAAGGGATAGATACTCATCCTTGTCACCATTCAATGATTTGTGGAAATTGAGGAAAGGCAAAACCTCTGTCCGTTTTAGATTCAGGTCGCCAGCAGCATCCAATATGCCCTGAAAGCCAATGGTAAGGAAATCGTTCTGATTGGATATGGGAGTTTTATACTCCAGGCTTAAGGCCGATGTTTTATAAGGTACCGTAACCGAAGCCCATTGGTTCCTGTAGATGGCACTTACTCTTATATCCCCTTTGAAGATGCCTGCCAACGCAGGGTTGCGAAGTACGGGCTGTTCGTAAAATTGCGAGAACGTATAGTCCTGGGCCAATAAATACTGGCTGCAGAAACAAATCAAAAAAGTAGAGATATATTTCATAGTGCTATCTGATTACTGTAATGTTCCCTTTGAAAAATGCAGTCCTGTTATTTTCACAAATCACTTCACAAACGTACACGAACACATCTGGGTCCACCAGCTTGCCCTTGTAGGTTCCGTCCCAACCATATGTTTTGTCATTGGGTACGAAATCATTCCTTACAAACACCAGTTCGCCCCAACGATTGAATACCTTAACAGAAGTAACTTTCTTGATACCCTGTGCCTTAACAATCATCCTATCATTATAGCCATCGCCATCTGGCGTAAGTATATTAGGGATGAAAAGCTTTGCATCTGGACAAAACGCCATAATGCGTAACGTGTCACTTGTCCTGCAACCCCATTGATTTGTGATGGTAGCTATGTAAGAAACATCTTTGCCAACTGTAGCAATAAAAGGGTTAGGGCAATTGGTACAGCTAAGGGCGGTAGCGGGTGTCCAGTTCCATGTTACGGCAGGGCTAATACCTACAGTTGTAACAAACTGGTAGGAAGATTCATTCGTTGTTACTGTATCCTTTCCGATATACAAGGTAGACAATGGATTCACAGTAACTGTTACATTGGCAGTACGCGTGAAGCAGCCATAAGCATCCTTTCCGGTTACGGTATAAGTTGTGGTACCAGCCGGTGTGGCAATTGGGTTGGCAATATTTGCAGCACTTAATGTATTGGACGGCGACCATTGATAAGTGGCAGCTCCAGATGCAAACAGGTTAACTTTATCGCCCCTGCACATCACTGCATTGTTGGCGGTCAAAACAAAAGGGGCTACAACTCTTAGGTATACGGAACCATTGGCCACACAACCATAAGAAGAGGTTCCAACAACGGTATAATAAGTATCAGCAGCAGGCGTGGCAACGGGATTGGGGCAATTGGTGCAGCTAAGGCCCGGGGATGCTACCCATTGATAGGTGTCTGCTCCTGTTGCATTTAATTGCTTACTGTTTCCTGCGCAAACCATTCCATCAGTGCCGGCACTTACATTTGGCAATGGCCTAATGTTGACTGTTTTCGTGGCAGTAGCGCTGCAGCCATAAATTGTTTTTACAATGACTGTTGCTGTTGACACCCCGGCCTGGGTAAAGGTTGTGGAAGCACTTGAAGATGTGGAAGTAGCTCCATTGCTTAGGGTCCAACTGTAACTGGCGATTGGGTCGTTGCCAGTAATGGTGGCATTAAATGTAATGCTGCTATTGATACAAGCATCATTGTTGCTATTGATACTTGCAACAGGTACCTGATATACCTGTACGTTCAGCGATTGCATTGAAGTATCCCTGCAACCAGATACACCTGTAGTGATTAATTGGACAGGGTATGTTCCTGTTGCCGAATAGGGATGGCTTGGGTGCTGGTTGGATGAAGTCCCCCCATCGCCAAAATCCCATTGCCACTGCTGCATGCCAAAGTAAGCTGTGGAGTTATTGGTGAAATTGGTAGATGTTCCCAAACAGGTTTGCAAGGGCTGTGCAGTAAATGCGGCAACTACTTTATCTATCTTGATGGAATCCGTAACAGGAACCAACACATTGCAGCCATCATTGTTTTTTATTGTGAGTGTTGGATGGTAAATGCCAGGCGTTGCATAGGAATGCGATACCGGTGCATTGGAAGTGTTGAGAACAGTACCGTCACCAAAGTCCCAAATATAGCCCGTAACATATTGTGCCTGCGACTGGAACTGAAGAAGGGTATTGGCACATTGATAACCTGTGGGGAAGGTAAAGTTTCCGACAGGTGCCGTTACACTGATGTTCCTTGAAGCAACATACGTACAGCCACCAGGGCTTATGGATACCATGCTCGCCACATAGTTGCCATTCTGTGTATAGGTATGGCTGGTATTGTTTCCTGTACCTGTAGTGCCATCGCCAAAATCCCAGGTGGTTTGTGCAGATGGCAGGCTTTGATTGGTAAAGGAAACAGCGAATGGAAGGCATTTACCCACTGTGTCGCTCAGTGTGAAAGCACCATGCAGTTGGCTTACGATAACTACTTGTTTTGTTAATGTAACTGTACAGCCATTGCCAGCTACTGCAGGCCTGGTAACCGTGAGTGTGATAGTATATGTACCAGCTGCGGTATAAGCGTGTACTGGGCTGTACAAAGTTGAATTATAACCATCCCCAAAATCCCAATTGTAAATCAGGCCGGTTTCTGAAAGGTTATTGAGCAATACCGGGTCGCCTATACAAACAGGGGCCGTGGAAGCCGTAAAGCTGATGTTAGGCAATGGCAATGCATACACAGGTATCCTTATGGTGTCAAAGCCACAACCATCTGTTGCGGCAACCGTTACTGTATAGTTCCCAACCGTATTGTAAGTATGTGTTACTGTACCATTGGCAGTTGTGGTCAAGATATTGCCATCACCAAAATCCCAATGATAAGAAGTGGCACCGGAAGAAGCATTGCTGAGGTTGACGGTAAGGGGGGCACAACCGGAAGCCTGGTTATTCTGTACCTGTATATTGATGTTGATGGGGTTTGGCTTGATGGAAATTGGAACAGTAGCTGTATCACTGCCACAGCTGTTTGTTGCAATCAACTGCACATTGAAGGTGGTATTAGTTGTAACAGTATAGCTATGCGAAACTGTTGTGGCCATTGTTGTTACAGTAGTGCCATCACCAAACAACCAAGTGAAAGACTGGATATTGCTTCCAGCAGAAGTATTGGTAAATGTTACAGTAATTGGGGAGCAGCCAGTAAGGTTACTGGCCATGAAATCGGTTTTGGGTTTTGTCCTTACCAATATATCCTTTGTAATGGATATGGCATCGCATACAGAACTGGCTGTGAGCGTAATGGTATAGGTTGTATCTGTATGGTTCGTATTTGAAGGGAAAGTAACGGTACCTGGTTGTGCATTGGTTGATGTTTGCCCCTGCCCAAAATTCCATGCATATTGGAAGTTGCCAATAGAAGGGGTTGTATTTGAAATATTGATGGATAAAGGGCCACAGCCAACCGTATCGGACAATGCAAATACTGGATGCGGCTTGGCGACTGTCCAGAACTTGACATTGGCAGTATCATTGAAACAGCCAAACCTGCTGATGGCTTTCAATGTGATGGTTGCGGTATCGCCATCATTTACAATGGTATAACCTGGGAACGTTGTGCCTGTACCCACCAGTACCCCATTTACATACCATTCGTAGGAAATGTTTGCTGCTGGATGGTCAATGGACTGTATGCTTGATGGCAAAATTGTATATGGGGCACAGCCTTGTTGGTTGCTATAGGTTATTTCAGCAATGGCTTCGGGATTGACAGTAACAGGGCTTGTAATGCTGTCCACGCAACCATTGTACGTTGTAATCATCAGCTTAACAGGATATGTCCCTGCTGCTGCATAAGTATGTGTAGGGTTTTGAACAGTAGCAATTCCCCCATCGCCAAAGTTCCAGCTATAAGCGACCGTTCCACCTGATACGCTTGCATTGGTACTGAAGACGAAACTGTTGCCATGTAAACACTGGTTGCCAGCATTTACAGTAAAAGCCACAGCTACTGGTTGGGGGTTAACCGTTACTGGTTGTATGATACTGTCCCTGCAACCATTGTTTGAGGTTACAACCAGCTTTACCTGGTAGGTTCCTGATGCTGTATAACTATGTGCAGGGTCCTGTGCAGCGGAAGTCTGCCCATCGCCAAAATCCCAATGATAGGTAATGCTGCCTGTACTTACTGTAGATGTGGCGGTAAACGTAAAGCCATTGTTGCTTAGGCATTGCTGGCTGTTATTGACGGTAAACCCTGCAACTGGTTGCGGGTAAACGGTTACACTATGTGCAGCACTGTCATTGCATCCATGATCAGTAATGAGTGACAATTTTACAATGTAAGTACCTGCAGCAGCAAACGTGTGTGTGGGGTCCTTCACTGCCGAAGTTTGCCCATCGCCAAAATCCCAATGGTAATTAATGTTGCCTGAACCAACAGTTGCATTGGTACTGAAAACAAAACTGTTGCTGCTAAGGCATTGGCTGCCTGCATTCATAGTGAAGGCCACGCCTGTAGGCTGTGGATATACAGTAACTGTTTGTATGCTACTGTCCCTGCAGCCATTGTTGGTACTTACGATCAATTTTACCTGGTAGGTACCTGCCGAGGTATAGTTATGTGTCGGATCCTGTGCTGTGGAAGTTCCCCCATCCCCAAAGTCCCAACTGTAGGCAATAATGCTTCCACTGCTTATGGTTGATGTATTGGTGAAGCCGAAGCTGTTATTGCCCAGGCATTGTGCATTGCTGCTGATAGCGAACCCTGCAATTGGTTCTGGATAGACCATTACTGTTTGTACCGAACTGTCCATGCAGCCATTGTTGGTGGTTACGGTCAACTTTACCTGATAGGTTCCTGCCAAAGCATAACTATGTATCGGGTCCTGTACAGAAGAAGTGCCCACATCGCCAAAGTTCCAGGCGTAAGTTATTGTTCCATTAGCTACAGAAGCATTGCTTACAAATGCAAAACTATTGTCATGTAAACATTGACTGCCTGCATGAATGGTATAGCTTACACTTGTTGGCAACGGATATACGGTTATGGTTTGTGTGGTGCTATCACTGCAACCGTTGTTAGTGGCCACAATCAATTTTACCTGGTAGGTACCTGCTGAGGCATAATGATGTGTTGGATCCTGTGCCGTGGAAGTTCCCCCATCGCCAAAACTCCAGTTGTAGGCAACAATGTTTCCACTGCTTACAGTGGATGTATTGATAAAACTGAAGCTGTTATTGCTCAGGCATTGCGTGCTGCTGTTTGTAGTGAATGCTGCCACAGGCTGAGGATAGACAGTTACCGTTTGTGCTGTGCTGTCAATACATCCCATGTTGGTGGTTACAATCAATTTCACCTGGTAGGTACCCACTGAAGCATAGTGATGTGTTGGCCCCTGTACAGTGGAAATTGCCCCATCACCAAAGGTCCAATTGTAGATTATTGTTCCTGAACCAACAGTGGCATTGGTGCCGAAAGCAAAACTGTTTCCACTGAAGCACTGGCTACCTGCATTCACAGTAAAAGGCACACCTGTTGGTTGCGGGTACACCGTTACTGTTTGTATTGAACTGTCCTTGCAGCCATTGTTCGATATTGCAATCAATTTTACCTGGTAAATGCCTGCTACTGCATAGCTATGTGTTATATCCTGTGCAGTGGAAGTTCCCCCATCGCCAAAGTCCCAGCTATACGTAATGTTCCCGTTGCTTATACTTGAAGTATTGGTGAAGGAAAAATTATTGCGGCTAAGGCATTGTGCATTGTTACTGATGGCGAACCCTGCAATTGGTTTTGGATAGACCGTTACTGTTTGTACCGAACTGTCCATGCAACCATTGCTGGTGGTTACAACCAGCTTTACCTGATAGGTTGCTGCCAAAGCATAACTATGTATAGGGTTCTGTGCAGCGGAAATTTGCCCATCACCAAAATCCCAGTTATAGGTTATTGTTCCTGATGCTACTGCAGCATTGGTACTGAAAGCAAAACTGTTCCCATTGAGGCATTGGTTGCCTGTATTCACAATAAAAGGCACACCTGTTGGTTGCGGGTACACCGTTACTGTTTGTATTGAACTGTCCTTACAGCCATTGTTCGATGTTACAATCAATTTTACCTGATAAATGCCTGCTGCTGTATAGCTATGTGTTATATCCTGTGCAGTGGAAACCTGTCCATCACCAAAGTCCCAACTATAAGTAATGCTTCCGTTGTTTACACTTGATGTGTTGGTAAAGGAGAATTCATTGCTGCCCAGGCATTGTGCATTGTTACTGACAGTGAACCCTGCTTCTGGTTGGGGATAGACAGTAACTGTTTGTATGGTGCTGTCCTTGCAGCCATTATTGGTTGCAACTACCAGCATTACCTGGTATGCCCCTTCTGAAACATAACTGTGGCTTGGGTTCTGTACGGTGGAAGCCTGCCCGTCACCAAAGTTCCAGTTATAGGTTATTGTTCCTGACGCTACTGTAGCATTGGTACTGAAAGCAAAACTGTTTCCATTGAGGCATTGGTTGCCTGCATCCACAGTAAGGTCCACATCCGCTTGGGGATGCACTGTTATGGTTTGTATGCTACTGTCTTTGCACCCATTATTGGAGGTGACGATCAATTTTACCTGATAAATGCCTGCTGCTGCATAGCTATGTGCAGGGCTTTGTGCAATGGAAGTTCCGCCATCACCAAAGGTCCAGTTATAGCTTAGGCTCCCGCCGTTTACGCTTGATGCGTTGGTGAAGGAGAAATTATTACTGCTTAAACATTGTGCATTGCTGTTGATGGAGAACGCTGCAATTGGTCCGGGATATACCGTTACTGTCCGTATCGAACTGTCCTTACAGCCATTGTTGGTAGCTACAACCAATTTTACCTGGTAGCTGCCTGGTGAGGCATAATTGTATGTTGGATTCTGTGCGGCAGATGTGCCACCGTCACCAAAGCTCCAGTTATAGGTTATTGTTCCTGTGGCCACAGTGGCATTGGTACTGAAAGCAAAACTGTTTCCACTGAAGCATTGGTTACCTGTATTGATGGAGAAAGCCACACCTGTTGGTTTGGGATATACCGTTATTGTTTGTGTGATACTGTCCTTGCAGCCGTTATTCGATGTTGCGATCAATTTTATCTGGTAGGCACCGGCTGCTGCATAGGGATGTATCGGGTCCTGTGCCGTGGAAGTTCCCCCATCACCAAAGTTCCAGCTATAGCCCAGGTTCCCGCTGCTTACACCCGATGTGTTGGTAAAGGAAAAATTGTTGCTGCTTAAACATTGTGCATTGTTATTGATGCTGAACCCTGCCACTGGCTGTGGATAGACCATTGCCGGCTGCGTTGCACTGTCCTTGCAGCCATTGGCTGTTGTAACCACCAGCCTTACCTGGTAGATGCCTGCTGCTGCATAGGAATGTGCCGGGTTCTGTGCTGTGGAAGTCCCACCATCACCAAAGTTCCAACTATAACCTACCGTTCCTGTGGCCACAGCGGCGTTGGTGCTGAAAGCAAAACTGTTTGCAATGAGGCACTGGTTGGCCATGTTAACCGTATAGCTGACACCTGTTGGTTGTGGATATACCGTTATGGTTTGTGTTGCACTGTCCTTGCAGCCATAGTTGGTGGTTACAATCAATTTTACCTGGTAGGTGCCTGAGGAAGCATAGCTATGTGTCGGGTTCTGTAAATAGGAAGTCTGGCCATCACCAAAGTCCCAACTATACATTATTGTCCCCATGGCCACAGCGGCACTGGTGGTAAATACAAAGTTGTTGCTGCTCAAGCATTGATTGGCTATATTGACACTATAGTTAACGCCTGTTGGTTGCGGATATACTGTTATGGTTTGCGTTGCACTGTCCTTGCAACCGTTGTTGGAAGTCACCACCAGCTTTACCTGGTAGGCACCTGCTGCCGTATAACTATGTGCAGGATCTTTTGCAGTGGATGTTTGCCCGTCACCAAAGCTCCATGAATAGGTCATTGTTCCGCTGCTTACGGTTGATGTGTTGGTGAACGCAAAATTGTTGTTGCTTGCACATTGTGGATTGTTATTGGTAGAGAAGCCTGCCACAGGTTGGGGGTAAGCAGTTACCGTTTGTATTGAACTATCCTTGCAGCCATTGTTGGTGGTTACAATCAATTTTACCTGGTAGGTGCCCTCCGTTGCATAACTATGCAATGGATTCTGTAAAGCGGAAGTTCCTCCGTCACCGAAATTCCAATTATAGGTTACCGTTCCCCCACCAACACCGGCGTTGGTCGTGAACCCAAAACTGTTTCCCTTCAGGCATTGGTTGCCTGCATTAACAGTATAGCTCACCCCTGTTGGCTGCGAGTACACTGTAACGGTTTGAGTGGTACTGTCCTTACAGCCATTGCTGGTGGTTACAATCAATTTTACCTGATAAGTGCCTGCTGCCGTATAGCTATGTGACGGATCCTGCAAAGCAGAAGTGCCACCATCACCAAAGTTCCAGCTATAGGTTAATATTCCTGCTGCCACAGCGGCATTGCTAGTGAACACAAAACTGTTGCTGTTCAGGCATTGGTTGCCTGCATTAACCGTGTAGCTGACGCCCGTTGGCTGTGGGTATACCGTTATTGTTTGTGTACTGCTGTCCTTGCAGCCATTATTGGAGGTGACAATCAATTTTACCTGGTAGGTACCTACTGCTGTATAGGCATGTACGGGGTTTTGTGCAGTGGAATTTCCCCCATCGCCAAAACTCCAGTTGTAAGCAATGCTTCCACTACTTATGGTGGAGGTATTGGTGAAGGAAAAACTGTTGCTGTTGAAGCATTGTGCGTTATTGTTGGTAACGAAGCCTGCCGTTGGCTGCGGATGGACTGTTATGGTTTGTGCTGCACTGTCGCTGCAACCATTGTTTGTTGTAACCACCAGCTTTATAAGATATGTTCCCGCAGCAGTAAAAGTATGTGTTGGGTTCTGTACAGCGGCTGTTCCCCCATCACCAAAGTCCCAACTATAACTTAAGGTACCTGTGGCCACAATGGCATTGGCATTAAATGTATAACTGTTGCCGTTCAGGCATTGGTTAGCAGTATTGGTAATATAAGTTACGTTTGTTGGCTGGGCATATACGGTTGCATCCTTTACAATGCTGTCCTTGCAACCATTGTTGGTGGTAATGATCAACTTAACAGGATAGGTTCCCGCTGAAAGGTAGCTATGGCTTGGGTTCTGTAAGGTGGAAGTCTGACCGTCACCAAAATCCCAGTTGTAGCCAATGCTGCCAGTGCTTATGCTTGCATTGGTGGTAAATAAAAAAACATTACTGCTTAAACATTGTGTACCTGAGTTGAATGCGAAATCCACGCCCAATGGCTGGGCATATACGGTTATGTTTTTGGTTAGGCTATCCTTGCAGCCATTGTCCGTTGTAACAATCAACTTAACAGGATAGGTCCCTGCTGAAACATAACTGTGGCTTGGGTTCTGCAAGGTGGAAGTCTGGCCGTCGCCAAAGCTCCAGGAATAGGCAACTGTTCCTGAACCAACAGTTGCATTGGTATTGAACACAAAACTGTTCCCATTTAAACACTGGCTTCCGGCATTTACCGTAAAAGCCATGGCGGTTGGTTGCTGAAAAACTGTCACGTTTTGTGTAATGCTGTCTTTGCAGCCCTGATTGGTTGTCACCACCAGCTTAATTATGTACGTGCCTGCTGCAACATAAGCATGTGCCGGGTTCTGTGCTGTGGAAGTTCCCCCATCGCCAAAGTTCCAATTGTACTGCACAATGGTTCCACTGCTTACGGTGGATGTGTTGGTAAAACTGAAATTGTTGTTGCCCAGGCATTGCTGGCTGTTGTTACTGGTAAACCCTGCAACCGGTTGGGGATACACTGTTATGTTATGTGTTGCAGTGTCGTTGCAGCCATAATCGGTGGCTATTACCAGTTTCACAGTATAGGTACCTGTAGTGGCATAGGTATTTGTCGGGTTTTGCAAAGTGGATGTTTGACCATCGCCAAAATCCCAATGGTAGGTAATGCTGCCGGTACTTACAGTGGCGTTGGTAGTAAATGCAAAACTGTTGCTGCTTAGGCACTGTGCATTGGCATTAACGCTAAAGTCCACACCTGTTGGCTGGGCATGGAGCGTAACGTTTTGAATGATGCTGTCCTTGCAGCCGTTACTGGTTGTTACCACCAGTTTAATATTGTATGTGCCGTCCACTGCATAGGTATGTGCCGGGTTCTGTAAAGTGGATGTTTGCCCGTCACCAAAATCCCAGTTATAGGTTACTGTTCCTGTGGCCACAGTGGCATTGGTATTAAAGGCAAAGCTGTTCCCATTTACGCATGGCGATGTTGCGTTGATGGTAAAAGCCACGCCTGTTGGCTGCGGGTACACGGTTACGTTATTGACTGTGCTGTCTATACAGCCATTATTGGTTGCTACCATCAATGTAACAGGATAGGTTCCTGCTGCTGCATAATTATGTGTTGGGTTTTGAAGGTTAGAAGCTGTGCCATCGCCAAAATTCCAGGTATAAGCAATGCTTCCCGAGCTGACGGTTGCATTGGTGTTAAAAGCGAAGCTATTGTTGCTAAGGCATTGGTTGCCTGCATTCATAACAATGTCCACATTTGCAGGTTGTGGATACACTGTTATGTTGTGCATTGTGCTGTCCTTGCAGCCATTGTCTGTTGTAACGACCAGTTTTACCTGATAGTTGCCCGAAACCGTGTAAGCATGTGTGGGGGACTGTTGGGTCGAGGTTTGCCCATCACCAAAGTTCCAGTTGTAGGCTGTGATGGTTCCCGTGCTTACAGTAGATGTACTGGTAAAGGCAACACTGTTATTACGCAAACATTGCGGGTTGGTGTTGATGGTGAATCCCGGAACGGGCTGCGGGAAACCTGTTACGTTCCGTGTAATGCTGTCCTTGCAGCCCTGATCCGTAGTTACAACCAGTTTCACCTGATAGGTGCCGGCTGCAGTATAGTTATGCGTGGCAGTAGGACCAGTAGCTACGGTGCCATCACCAAAATACCAGTTATAGGCTGTTATGTTGCCACTGTTTACTGTGGCTGCGGCATTGAACGAGAAGCTATTGCCACTAAAGCATTGCGAACTGCTGTTGATGCTGAAGTTCACGCCTTCGGGTTGCGGGCTTACTGTTATGTACTGCGTGGTACTGTCCTTGCATCCATTGTTGGTTGTAACCACCAGTTTTACCTGGTAAGTGCCTGGTATGGAATAACTGTATGTTGGGGCCTGTTGGGAAGATGTTGCACCATTGCCAAAGTCCCAATTGTACTGCACAATAGCCCCACTGCTTACGGTGGATGTATTGGTAAATACAAAAATGTTGCTGCCGAAACATTGATGGATGGTGTTTACTGTATAGCTGGCAATGGGCTTCGGAAAAACAGTGACCGTTTGCATGCTGCTGTCAATACAGCCATTGTTGGTGGTTACGATAAGCTTAACCACATAGATGCCCGCTGAGGCGTAGCTATGTGTTGGGTACTGTTGGGTTGAGGTTTGCCCATCACCAAAGTTCCATGTGTAATTGACGGTACCGCTGCCTACAGAGGCATTGGTAGTGAACCCAAAACTGTTATTGCTTAAACACTGGTTGCCTGTGTTGATGGTATAGTTTACGTTTATTGGCTGGGGATAGACGGTCAATGTTTGAGTGGTACTGTCCTTGCAGCCATTGTTGGTTGTAACCACTAGCTTCACTTGGTAAGTGCCCGATAACGCATAAATATGTGCAGGGGCCTGTGCAGAGGAACTACCACCATCACCAAAAGTCCAGGAGTAACCAGTAATGCTTCCACTGCTTACAGTGGATGTATTGGTAAAACTGAAATTGTTGCTGCTTAGGCATTGCGGGTTGCTATTGGTAGCGAAGCCTGCCACAGGCTTAGGGTCCACTGTTACTGTTTGTGTGGTGCTGTCCTTGCAGCCATTATCGGTTGTTACCACCAATTTTACCTGATAAGTTCCCGATGAGGCATAAGCATGTACAGGATCCTGTGCAGAGGCACTGCCACCATCGCCAAATGTCCAGGAATAGCCGGCAATGCTTCCACTGCTTACAGCGGATGTGCTGGTGAAACTGAAACTGTTGCCACCCAAGCATTGTGCAACATTGTTAATGGTGAAAGCCGCTACAGGTTCGGGTGCTATGGTTATGGTTTTGGTGGTACTGTTTTTACAGCCGTTGTTGGTTGTGGCCAACAATGTTACCTGGTAGCTACCTGCTGCTGCATAGCTATGTGAAGGATGCTGTGCAATGGACGTTTGTCCATCACCAAAACTCCAATTGTACGATGAGATGTTCCCATTGGCTACGGTAGATGAATTGCTGAAAGCAAAACTGTTGCCCATCAGGCATTGTTGATTGTTGGTAGTGAAATTGGGGGCAGGCAAATCGAACAGGTTAATGGAAACCGTATCCGTGGTGGCAGGGCAGTTATCATTTGTAATGGTCCACACAAGCTGGTAAGTGCCATAGTGGTTATAAGTAAACGTTGATGAAGGGGAATGGATGTCACCAAAGGAAGCATTGCCACCTGTTGGTTGAGAAAGCAATGTCCATGTACCGGTTTCAAAATGCCTGGCTGTGTCAATATTTGCATTCAGCTTAATGGAAGATGAATTGTAATAGCAAATAGTGGTATCGTTCCCTGCATGGGCAATGGTGGTGGCGGGCCTGTTCCTGACAACCACCGTATCTGCCGAGGACGGGCAGGCATTGGCTGCATCACTGATCTTCCATACAAAATAATAATCATTGTTATTGCCCGTCAATCCTGTAACGGTGGTATTTGCATTGTTGGGATTGGTAAGGATTGCTGTGGGTAATCCAATCTGGTACCATGTTCCCGTGCCGCTACTGGGCGTATTTGCTGCAAGTGCCGTAACTATTGCATTGCAGAGCATCTGGTCGTTGCCTGCAACAGCAATGGAAACTTTGGGATGAACAACCACATACTGCGTATCGGCCTTACTTACGCAGCCCGAATCGCTGATGGCAGTTATAATATAACGTACCACACCTGGGGTATTGGTATTGTTGACCAGCACATCGGTAATGGATTGGTTGACCGATGAAGTAGTGGTCTGGCTGGTATTGCCCGAAACGGTTCCGGAAACTACAGTTGACTGCCATGAAAAATGGCTGCCTGTCATGGAACTTCCCAAGGCAATACTTGCTGCCGTATTGGTACAGATGGTATCTGAATTATTGATTGTGGTCAATACGGGAACAGGTACTATATCCACATGCACCCTTGCAGTATCCCTGCAGCCCCTGCTGTCTATCAATATCACGGAATAATAGCCACTGTCCGAATAAACAGTATGGTATTTTATGGTATCGGGTCTGGTGGAAGTAAAGTTATTGGGGCCGTACCAATGGTAACTATAAGCAGGCGTGCCACCTGTTACCACGGTTCCCAATATCAGTTCCGTATCGTAACAAATGGGCGTGTTGGCATGGGCAGTAACAGTGGGCAATGTATTGACGATATAGTTGACCGAGTTGGAAATGGAAGTACAGGTAAGACTGCTGAGGCTTGCTGCATCAGGGCCCACAATAACCCGGTAGAGACCTGCATCTGTTATGGAAACCTTGGTAAATACCAGATTGGGAGTAGTGGATGGGCTGCCAACATTTACCCATGTGGTGCCCCCATCACTGCTTTTCTGCCATTGGAATGCAGGATTGGTATAAGGGCTGTTCACCAGTACGGCAGCAATGGTATCCGACATGCCCACACATGCCCCTGTGCCTGCATTGACACTTGCCGTAACAGTTGGGGCACAGGCTGTAAATACAATATCATCCACCGCAATATCGTCGCCCCAAAAACCGCAGCTAGGATTTGCAGGGTATGAGCAGCCACTTGGAAGATGGGAAGATGACGGTTGATTCTTGGTGTTCCAATCCACCATTTGCAGTACCAATGAGGTAGTACCGATGGGCAGTGCAAATTGGAAACCATATTGTTGCCATGCATAATTGCCTCCGCTAGGGGGGGCAGGTACATTGCCTGTTGTGTAGGATGCCAAAAGTGATCCCGTTCTTGTAACAGGGTCCCATCCATTGGTGTCAAATATTTTGAAGGTAACCCTAGGGAAAATATAGGCAGTTCCGGAAGGTGCATTATTGGGCTGCACATTTGCCAGCCATGCAGAAAAATTGAATATTGAACCGGGGCATAATCCAGCCACAGTTTTTGTAAAGAACACGGAATCCACAAGCCCTGCATTTACCAACAATAGGTTGCCTGCACCATTATTGCCTGTGGTATGGTCCCCTCCTGTTGCCCAAGTAATAGGTGCGCCGCCTGTAGGGATAGTAAAAGCCCAACTGGCATTCAGGACACGGGGCGTTACCATATACCCCCCATCCTGTTGCATGGTATAGGGCTTGTAGAAATAACTGGTGTTAAATCCTGCCGGAACCGTAGACGAGTTGAAGTTTATATCATCAAGGTAAAAAGTAAGTGGATTGGAAGCATTGGTGCCACCTAAATTAAAAACAAGGGATGCAGTAGTTACAGTAGCCGGTATGGTAAAGGTATCACTGACCTGTATCCAGGTATTCCTAGTGGCAATCGTATGTGGAATGGCCCTAAAAGGGGTTGTGCTGACACCATTGGTATCTACCAGAAATTGAAAAGTGCTACTGTTAATGGTTGCCCTTATCCAATAGGTAACCTGGTAAGTAATGCCAGGTGTAACAGCAAAAGACGAAGAGCCTAACTGCAGACTTGCAAGCGTATTGCCAGAATTGGTATTGTTGGTGGCCTGTATGGCCCACGCACCTGCCCGGGCCGTTACATTTTGCCTTGTAATGGCACCGTTTGATTGACTTAGGATTGCCCAATCGGCAGCGGGTGTCCCGGTTGTTTCAAAACCATTATTGAGCACAACAGGCAACGAACCAAAATCCTCTTTGAACACAGGCGTTATTGCTGTATTGGTACATAAACCCTGTGCAAAGGCAGCAGGACTTGTACCTCCAAGGATAGTCAGTAAAAGCAAAACTGTTCTGACAAGGTTCTTTACAAGGTAAGATGCAGGTGCCCGATTAGCAAAGTGCAAGAGGCGGGCCGTGGGTTGCCTATATGAATGCAGTATATCAGCAAAATGGTGGTTTCTCATATAAGTCAAAGGGAATCAGGGATACCGCATAAAGTAACGGTGTATCAGGGCCTTAAAATGTAAACCCGCTTATTTGGGCATCAATAAAACCAAATCGGTTTGCCCGAAACGGGAATGATGTCCATTTATAGGAATTTGATAGATAATACTATACAGCAACCCAGAAAAAAGAAAGGAATATGATATGCAATTTTATACCAGCAAAAATGTGGGTCAGTTTACACGGGAACGGCTGTAAAACGATTTTAAGGCCAGACAGCAATAATTGATTTGCCATAAAGGCATGAAGTTTTCATATCATAAAACTTCGTGCCTTTTCTTTTGTACCCATTTCCCAAAAATCATCTTTTTTACTGATTACCGTTGCCATTGCAGCCACCTACTTTTACCACATAAATTCTGTATATGAAAAAGATCATTCCCTTTGCGATCAGTATTGTCCTTGTTGCATCCGCTTTGGCCCAAAAGCAGGTTTTTGATGTATTGAACTATACCATACCCAAAGGCTGGGACAAAACGGAAATGCCACAAGGCATACAACTGTCTGCCAGGAAAGATGGCAAAGGGAACTATGCAACCGCAATTATTCTGGGTTCGGCTGCAACCACGGCGGCGGCAAATGAAAACTTCAACAACAGTTGGGAAAAATTGGTGAAAAGCACCGTACCTGTTTCTGGAGAACCGACCATGCAAGAACCTGCTGTTGAAAAGGGATGGAACATTGTTTCAGGACAAGCCATCTATAACGATGGTTCCAATAAAGGATGGGTAACGCTGATAACCGCTACAGGAAAGGGCAAAATGGCCAATGTGGTCATCATGACCAATACCGATAAATATCAAAACCAGATATTGGATCTTATAAAAAGCCTGGACCTGAACGAAACGGCAACCGCACAAAACAACAATACGAACCCGGCTCCGTCAACAAACGCTGTGTCCGGTCCAGGAAATAAAAATATCTATTCCATTACTGTTCCGCCCACATGGAGTTTAAATGCGGGAGGAAATAGTTTGACGGTGGAAAAAAATACAACTACTGGAAAAAGGATCATTGAGTTTATGGGTATGATAAAATCATCGGGCAGTTTGGAAAAGGACATGGAACATATTTTCTTTGAGGTTTTTGATGGCTGGAACCTCTTCAACAGCCCCAACACCCTTTTATTTGAAAAGGGTGACCATGAAAAAGGAGTTACCTGCCAGGGCCTGCCCTATTACATGTTAAGCAATAGCATTACCAAAAATGGAAGTGATGTCATAAAAGGCACCGTACTGCTTATACAGACAGGAACAAACGTAGCGGTTATTAATTCAGCCGATAAGATACTGGGCAGCGAATCAGATATGGCCTTAAACTTTCTCTTGTTCAATTTAAAAATAAACGGTATTGCCGAAAGGAATGTGGATTATAAAAAACAGCTGACAGGTACATGGGCTTCAAACAGCGGATTATATGGCAATAGCTTAAGCACTGCTACCAGTTACACTGCCGAGGGGAAATATTATGTGCTAACGCAGTCCTCCTATACGGTGGGTTACGACTATTACAATGACCTGATCAAGAAAAAGCAATTCAAAGGCGAAGGTGCATTTACCTTAAAAGGAAATGTGCTGGAAAGAAAGGCCATTTCGGGTGCAGCCACAAAATACTTCATCAGGTTCTATTCAAAAAAATACGGTAACAATGAATGGTGGGACGCAATGGGTCTGTATGGCTGCAATTATGATAAAGACAAAATAGAAACGGTTCTTCCTTTTCATAGGATCTAATTACAATGCAATACGGTGTGCGTTTTGTCTGTCAAACTTCCGACACTTAAACGAGTCATCCAAAGTTTTAAAGTGTTCCGGTTGAGGCCATGTTTTTTACACGCTGCCCAAATAGATATCGATCCAGAGCGAATCTCTCCGACTACAAGTTCCATTTCCCGTTTACTACGTCGTTTCCATGGCACCCGATTAAGCGGGCTGGGGTTTTGTTTTTTCTTTACAGTCATCCTGATTGGATTGCTGTAAAGCTATTTTAGGAAAAGACAGATGCAATAAAATGTCAATCTATTTACCATGGCAGGCGTTTCCTGCCATTTCGCACTACTGTTTTTTGCTATTTGTTTGAGGCTGGCATGAACAGGTAAGAACTGGATGAATGCGGCCAGATATTTTTTTCCATACATTCCGCGAGCACCAGATGGCGGCTGCATCTCAGTCATACAATGACTGCAATTATTACTGCAAAACTGTTGCAGGAACTGCCTTGAAAAGATTTTCCGATAACGGTCAAGACCGAAAAATGACAGAAACAAAAAAGGTTATAAATCGTTGGATTTATAACCTTTTCACACTTTAAACGTGCCCAGGACTGGATTCGAACCAGCACACCTCGCGGCGCCACCACCTGAAGATGGTGCGTCTACCAATTTCGCCACCTGGGCAGCCTGCAATACTTGCAGCTTAAATAAAAAAGCACTGTTAACCAGTGCTTGAGTGCCCACGAAAGGAATCGAACCTTCACGCCCTTGCGAACGGCAGATTTTGAGTCTGCTGCGTCTACCAATTCCGCCACATGGGCCTCTACTTTTGGATTGGGTTGCAAATATAATGGCATCAGTTTGAACTAGCCAAAATTCTATTCAGGTATTTTTTTTTGAAGTAATATTCTTTTACTTGCAACAGCTCTTCTTGGGTAGTAATACCTTCTTGATAATGCTCCACAATTTGCTTAACAGGTTCATATATTGTAGTTGACAGTTCATGGATAGCAGCTTGCAGTTGCTGCAATTTTATTGTATCGCCTTCCATTTCTGCATCCATTGCTGCTTCGTTCAGCTCCAGCATTTCCATTAGGAATGCGTTGGGCAACTGATACTTCTCTTCTTCTTCCAACAGTCCTTTTAGTTGCAGTACATACTGTATGGTTGCCTCTGCATCGGAAAATATTTTAAAGGCCTTGTTTACGGCTGACGATTTTTCCAGCACTTCGGCCTGTTCATTTTCCGTTGCAGTAGTATAGAAATCCGGATGGTATTTGCGGCTAAGCTCATAGAATGTTTTCTTGATTGCTGCGGCATCCAGATGCAAGTTTATAGGCAGGTTGTACAGTTCAAAATAGTTCATCTTCTGTTGCAGGAATTTTTTAGATTAAAACAATCCGGCAACTGTCCATTTTACCATCAACGCTTGCCATTCTTGCTTATCTTGCGTTCCTCAAAAATACATCAATGCTTGCAATAGGACTTATTAGAGAAGGAAAAATACCTGCCGATAACCGTGTGGCCCTGACCCCGGCACAATGCAAATTTTTACAGCACCGCGTAGAAGGATTGAAAATATATGTGCAAGGCTGCCCTAGCAGATGTTTTACAGATGATGAGTACAGGTTTGCAGGCATTACTGTTACAGAGGACCTGAGCCATTGCGATATCCTGTTTGGTATCAAAGAAGTGCCCGTGGACATGCTGATAGCAAACAAGACCTATCTTTTCTTTTCGCATACCAAGAAAAAACAGGAACATAACCAGAAACTGTTGAAAGCCATTTTAAAGAAAGGCATTACCCTGATTGATTATGAATGCCTGGAACATGAGGATGGGCAGCGTATCATTGGGTTTGGCTTTTTTGCGGGTGTGGTAGGTGCACACAATGGCATTATGGCGTATGGCAACCGCACCGGTTTGTACACCTTGCCAAGGGTGGCCGAGAGCAAGGATTACCGCTCGTTGATACACCATTATTTTGGTTTGAAACTGCCCAATATAAAGATTGCCGTTACAGGTAGCGGACGTGTGGCACATGGTGTTGTTGAGATCATGAACCTGATGGGCATTACAGAAGTGGAGCCTGATGAATACCTGGAACGCAAATTCTCCTACCCTGTTTATGTGCAACTGAAAGGGCATGACCTATATACGCACAAAGAGAACAAGACATATAAACGCAGCCATTTTCATGACCATGCAGATGAATACCGGACCCGCTTTTTGCCCTATACCCATAGCACGGATATATTGATGAATGGTATTTATTGGGATAAAGCCATACCACGTTTGTTTGAGCAGGGCGATATTGATGAAAGCTTTACCATACAGACGATTGCAGACATTACCGATGATGAGCATGGCTCGATACCCATTAACCTGGGCGACCAGACCATTGAGGACCCCGTGTATGGTGTTGATAAAAAAACGTTTGAAAAAACCGCCCCTTACCTACATGACAGTATCGATATAATGGCCGTTGGCAATTTGCCCAACGAGTTGCCCAGGGATGCTTCCTCTTATTTTGGTGAGCAATTGATAAAGCATGTATTGGAGGACCTGTTTAAAGGCAGTGGCGAAATCATAGACCGTGCAACCATGGTAAAAGAAGGCAAGCTAACGGAACAGTACAAATACCTGAGTGACTACGCCAGCGAGTAATTGATTCAATTAAAGATGCAGGTAATAATGCTTTAACAATGATACAAATTCAGTGCTGTATTGGTTGTTTTGCTTGATGATTAATTCGCTTTCCCTTAATATGCCTGGCTTTGTTGAAAACAGCAACATGCTTCTGAATGGCTGATGCTTTTCTGTCTGTTTTACAGATACATTTTCTTGTAGGTGAAAGTCTTTTGCCAATTGAACAAAATAAGCAGTGCGGTGATATGGCAATAGTATTGCAAACCTTCCATTTGCTGCAATATTTGTTTGTATGGCCGCTAACAATTCCCCTAAACTTAAAGATGCACTATGCAGTGCAAGGTTCCTTTTATCGTTAAGGCTTTTTAATTCGTTATCAAAAAATGGCGGGTTGGTTACAATGAAATCAAATTTATGGATAGGTCTGAATTGTTGAATGGCAGTTGTATGCAACTGTAATCTTTCCTTAAAAGCTGATGCTTGAAAATTTTCCGTTGCCTGTGCTGCGGCTGCTTCATCTATTTCAACTGCATCAATGATTGCATGGGTATTTGCCTGCGCCATCATTAATGAAAGCAGGCCGGTACCTGTGCCAATGTCCAGTATCTTATCCCCTCTTAGACTATTACCTATTTTACTTGCAGCCCAGGCCCCAAAAAGACAGGCATCTGTTGTAACCTTCATGGCACAATGTTCTTGATGGATAGTGAACTGTTTGAATTGGAAGAATGTGTTGGGCATTGAATGATTTGACGATGCGAATTAAAGTGATTTTGTGTAATGAAAGTTGAAACAACTTAAAAGCCTTTGCTCAAGCTGCTTGGCTTTAATCCAAACGTTGATGGGTGCGACGCCAGTAAAGTTGGGTTATGTACGTTGTTGGTTCCCTAATAAAAAGTGCCTGTTGTACAACAGGCACTTACTAATAACTTATTACTTATAAATATTACTTAGAGATGCCTTCCAATGCAAACAGGAATGCGTAATTCAGTGCAACATCTTTTAGGTAATCGAACCTGCCACTTGCACCGCCATGTCCAAACTCCATATTGGTATGAAGTAGAATGATGTTCTTGTCCGTTTTCATGGCACGTAGTTTGGCTACCCATTTAGCCGGTTCAAAATACTGTACCTGGCTATCGTGCAGGCCTGTTGTTACCAGTATATTTGGATAGTTCTTCTTCTCTACATTTTCATAGGGAGAATAACTTTTCATGTACGTGTAGGCATCTTTGTTTTTTGGATTGCCCCATTCGTCAAACTCGTTGGTAGTAAGGGGTATGCTTTCATCCAGCATGGTGTTTACCACATCAACAAACGGCACCTGTGCTATAACGCCATGCCATAGTTCCGGTGCCATATTGGTTACTGCTCCCATCAATAGTCCACCGGCACTGCCACCCTGTGCATACAGATGTGCTTTACTGGTATATTTTTCTTTTACCAAAAACTCCCCACAGTCTATAAAGTCGGTAAATGTGTTTTTCTTTTTCATCATCTTGCCATCTTCATACCAGCTACGGCCAAGCTCCTGCCCACCACGTATATGGGCAATGGCATACACAAAGCCACGGTTAAGTAAGCTTAAGCGGCTGCTGTTAAAGCTTGCATCCATGCTGGACCCGTAGCTGCCGTAGGCATACAATAGCAATGGGGCATTGCCATTTTTTTCGAAGCCTTTTTTGTACACCAATGAAACGGGTACTTTTGCTCCATCCCTTGCAGTTACGGTCAACCTTTCTGTCACGTAATCCTTCGGGTCATAACCGCCAACTACTTCTTGTTGTTTCATGAGTTTCTTTTCTTTGGTCAACATGTTGTAGTCATATACCGAAGAAGGTGTAACCAGTGATGTATAGCCATAACGTAACGTATTGCTATTGTATTCGGGATTGGCACCGAAGTTGGCAGCATAGGCAGATTCGCCAAAGTCTATATAATGTTCGCTATTGTCTTTCAGGTTCCTGATACGCATTTTCACCAATCCGTCTTTGCGTTCGTTGATTACTATAAAATCTTTAAACTCTTCCACACCCTGCACCAATACATCGTTGCGGTGCGGAATAAAGTCTTTCCAATTGGCAGCATCGGTTTTATCCAATGGACATTCCATTATTTTAAAATTCTTTGCATCGTCTTTATTGGTACGGATGAGGAATTTATCGGAGAGTACTGCCATACTGTACAGCACATCTTTCATACGTGGTGCAAACACTTTGAATGCATCGTTTGGTTTGGCAGCATCAATCATTCTTATCTCGCTGCTCATGGTTGCTTGTGAGTAAATGAAAATATATTGGCTGTTTTTGCTTTTATCAACACCTATATAATTGCTTTTGTCTTTTTCTTCATATACCACCACATCTTTTGAAGCATCTGTACCTAATTCATGCCGTTGTATTTTTTCCGATAGAAGTGTTACCGGATTTTTGGAAGTATAGAACAGGGTCTTGTTGTCATTTGCCCAAACAGCTTCACCTTCCGTGTTTTTAATGGCATCTTTATAGGTTTCGCCTGTTTCAAGGTTCTTTACGTAAATGGTGTATTGGCGGCGTGACACATCGTCTACGCCATAAGCAAGCAGCTTATTGTCTTCGCTAATGGCGAAACCAGTAGCTGCAAAATAGGCTTTGCCTTCGGCCATTTTATCAATATCCAACAGTACTTCTTCGGCAATAACTGTTGTTGATTGCTTGGGGTCAAGGGCCGCTTTTTTCCTGCAAAATTTATAATACTGTTTGCCGTCTTCAGTACGGGTATAATAATAGTAACCATTTTTAAGTGCTGGCACACTTTCATCTTTCTCTTTAATCCTTGCTTTCATTTCGGTGAAGAGATCGGCCTGCATTTTTTTCGTGCCACCCATCATGGTATCCAAATAACTGTTCTCGGCTTTCAGGTAATCCACCACTTTCGTGCTGTCTGGCCCCTTGCCAAAATAGTCGTACATCCAATAATAGTTATCCAATACGCTATCACCATGAATGGTACGCCAATGAGCTTTTGTTTCTGCAACAGGTGCAGCCACAGTAGGCCATTTGTAGGGCTCGTGTGCCATTTCTGTTTTGTTGTTACATGCCATCATAGCTGTAAATGTAAACGCAGCAAGCAGTTTGTTGTTCATAAAATTCTTTTTTGAGAAAGGAATGTACAAACAAAGTTGTATTAACGGAAGCTTGTTGTATGAATGGTTGTTTTGTGTAAGTTACCGATTGCATGTACCTAATCAACTTGTACGTTGCGGAGTTCCAATAAATTCAGGGCATTGGCATTCATGCCATGCACATTTTTGTTTACCAGGTGTATGGCCATATCGTACCAAATAGGCACAATCGGTGCATCGTCAATAATCATTTGGTCCATTTGCCTGTATAGGCTGTAACGCAGGCTGTCATTGGTTTCCAGGAGGGCCTTTTCATACAGGGCATCAAATGCCAGGTTTTTGTACCTGGTGTAGTTGGGCGGTGCAGGGTTCTTGCTATAAAAAACGGCCAGGTAGTTCTCGGCATCCGGATAGTCTGCAATCCAGCTTGCCCTAAAAAACAATGCGGTCGATTTTGCGGTCTGCTCCAGTAACAAACTTTTCTGCACCACTTCTACCTGTACCTTAATGCCTACCTCCTCGCACTGTTTGGCAATAAAGCTGCCTATGTCTGCATAAATGGCAATGGTCAATAATTTAATGGTAGGCAGGTCCTTTCCATCACCCAGGCCTGCTTGCTTCAACAGCTCACGACTTTTGTTGGGGTCATAATCATAACCTTTTACCATCTCCACATTCTTGCTGGGCAACCCACCAGGCACAAAGCCACTCTCCGCAGCAATACCAATGGAGTTACGCATATACATCATCAATTGCTTCCTGTTAATGGCATAGTTGATTGCCTGTCTTATGGCCTTTATTCTTGTAGGCGAATTTTTTACCAGCGGATTTGCTTCATCCACCAAAATGCCCAGGTACTCTGTATTCAGGTACGCATGTTTATTCAGTATGATCTTGTCTTTCCACTCGTTCCGCAGCTCGCCTTTCTTGGTCAATATTTCGTCTTTGAAACTGGGGTCAATATCATTCACAAAACTCAGCCCCCTTTGCCTGAACTGTAGGAATTCAGTAGCCTTGTTATCAAAGAAAGTAACCTTTACTGCATCTAGGTAAGGCAAGGTTTTGCCAGAGGGATCCTTCTCCCAGTAACGTTCGTTTTTATGCAGTATCAGGTCCTGCCCTTCTTCCCACATAAAAAATTGGAAAGGCCCCGTACCACAGGGATGTCGGCGAAAATCCTTGCCATATTTTTCAACTACTTCTTTGGGTACGATGCTGCAATACTGTGTAGACAAAATGCCTAAGATGGGATGGAATGGCCGTAACAACTTTACCTGGAAAGTGGAATCGTCCAATGCCACAAAAGGTTGCACGGTATCAACACGGTTATTGAATATCCATGCACCGCTGCTGGCTGTTTGCTTGTCAATGATACGGCCAAAACTATAGGCCACATCGGCTGCATTCATGGCCCTGCCCTTGCCATTGGCAAAGGCTTCGTTGTCATGAAAAAATACATTGCTCCGTAAATGGAAGGTATAGGTAAGGCGGTCGCTGCTAATGTCCCAGTTCTTGGCAATGCTGGGCACAATGTTCAGGCCCGTATCCACTTCAACCAAAGTATTGTACAGTTGATGCACGGCCCACATAATGCTCTGGTTCTTGGCAAAAGCAGGGTCGAGCGTGGCAATACCGGTGCTTTCGTTATAGGTAAACACTTTTTTGTTGGATGCCGTTTTTGTTTTGCAGGAAAGCAAAGCAGACAGGCAACAAATCATCATTAAAGGTTTCAATAAGAATAACCGTTGACTGCGGACTACTGACCATTCATTATAGACGATTGACCGTTGGTTATGGACTGTGTTGTTCATCACCCCGAATATCTTACTTTTAAAACATGAACGGAAATAATTTATGCTGCCCCTGTTTGCCGGGCAGTTTCAAAAACAATACAAAAAATAATTATGTAACAGACGGCAGTAACACTATTGGGCTTTACTGGCGTCGCACCCATCGGCGTACGGTAATGCTATCTGCATTTTTCTGTTTCATTGGCTTGTTCAATTATGCAGATGCACAGCTATTGGACACAAAGGACAAACTGACCCATGAAGATACTTTACGTGGTACCAATAACGGTAACAGGAACTGGTGGAACGTGTTGCGGTACGATATAACCGTACAACCGGATTATGAAAAGAAAGAGATAAAAGGTAAGACAGTAATCGGTTTCAGTACCAAGGTAAATGGCAATAGGTTGCTTCAGCTTGACCTGCAATCTCCCTTAATGATTGATTCAGCCTACTTTAATGACGAACAAGTGCAGTTCACCAAAGCGGGGGCAAACGTTTGGTATTGCACGTTGCAAGCGATTGAGCCTAAGCAGTACATTGATAAAGTGGAAGGCGGCAAGGGTTGGACGGAGAAGCAACAACAGCTTAAAATATATTATCATGGCAAACCCATCGAAGCAAAAAAAGCACCCTGGGATGGTGGCTGGATATGGAAGAAAGACAAAAACGGAAATCCATGGATGAGCGTTGCTGTACAAGGTCTTGGTGCAAGTGCCTGGTACCCTTGCAAGGATTACCAGGGCGATGAGCCAGACAATGGTGCATCGTTGACAGTAATTGTTCCGGATACTTTGGTAGCCGTTGGCAATGGCAGGTTAACAGCCAATTCCCAAATTCCCGGTTCACAGTTACGCTCCTATACATGGCAGGTGAAGAACCCCATCAACAACTACAACATTATTCCCTACATTGGTAAATATGTAAACTTTACCGATACCTTGATGGGCGAAAAGGGCAAGCTGGACCTGAGCTATTGGGTGCTTGATTATAATCTTGACAAAGCAAAGGAACAGTTCAAACAAGTAAAACCCATGCTGCGTAGCATGGAATACTGGTTTGGACCCTACCCTTTTTATGAAGACAGTTACAAACTGGTTGATGCACCGCATTTGGGAATGGAACACCAAAGTGCCGTGGCTTACGGCAATCAGTATAAGAATGGTTACCTGGGTGTGGACAGGAGCGGCAAGACCGGCTGGGGGCTTAAATGGGATTTTATTATTGTGCACGAAAGCGGGCACGAATGGTTTGGCAACAATATTACCACCAATGACATTGCAGACATGTGGGTGCATGAAGCCTTTACCACCTATAGCGAAACCCTGTTTACTGAATATTATTATGGCAAACAGGCCGGCAACGAATACAATTACGGGCAACGTAAAAATATACAGAACGATATACCCATTATTGGGCCTTATGGTGTGAACAGGGAAGGCAGCGGTGATGAATATGACAAGGGCAGCAACATGATACACAGCATTCGCCATGCAATAAACGACGACAAGAAATTCAGGGTAATATTGCGTGGGCTGAACAGGACTTTCTATCACCAAACTGTTGGCACCAAACAAATAGAAGATTACATCAACAAGCAATCGGGTTTCAACTTTCAAAAAGTATTCGACCAATACCTGCGAACCACACAGGTGCCTACCTTGGAATATTATTTTAATGAAGCGGGCAACAAACTGAGCTATCGTTATACGGATTGTGTAAAGGGATTCAACCTTCCATTGGTATTCAACAACAACCAACAACAATTTAAACTATTGCCAACAGAACAATGGCAAACGGTTGAAATCAAAAAAGAAGAGCAGGCATTTGTGCTTCCGGAAAACCTGGATAAACTGTATTATATAAAAGTAAAAAAGACTGAAGGCAATTAACTACTTATGAATGTTGGTTGGCATAGAGATTAGTCGGTAATGGTCGTGGCTTTCTTTACCCTGCCCGCACCTTTAAACCGCTGTTTCCAATAACTGTCGTTCAAATCGCTAATCATTACGCCATTACTGGTAGATGCGTGTACAAACTTATTGTTCAGTATATAGAAACCTACATGGCTGATGCTCGATTTTTTACCGCCATGCCCAAAAAAAACCAGGTCACCTTCTTCCAGGTCATCAACTTTAATATGCTCCGTACTTGCATACTGCTCATGTGCCGTACGCAACAAGGCAATATTGTACAGTTCCCGCATCAGCACCTGCGTAAATGCAGAGCAATCAATACCACTTTCGGTAGTACCGCCCAGGCTGTAACGGGTACCCCACCAATGGTCAATCAGTTCCAGTAACGAAATATTGGTCAGTTTTTCCACCGTGGCATCCAGCTTCACCGCATATTTCAGTTGCAAGTAATCCGCTTTTTCAATATCAGCTTTAGACAGGTTCGGGTTTGGCTCTGGCCTATTCTCCCCCTGTTTTTTGGTACTCGCAGTTGTACTGGTATTGCTAGTGTTTTTCTTTGTACGTGTATTGATGGTGGTATGCTTAGAAGTAACCACATTGCCGGGTGTAACTTCTATATTGTCTATAAAAGCCACATCACGCCTGTCGGGCCTTACCGTATTCTGTTTCTGGGCGGTAGATGAAGTGTCTTTCGAAGAAAGCGTTTTCAACGATTTGCAGCTTGTCATGAACACAAGTGCCGCCAGTCCGGTGGTTAAAATGTTTATTTTCATGTGTGGTAGATGCAAATTAAACTTTCAATACCCAAGAAGCAAGCAATCTGTAAAACTTTTTAACATTCTCTTCAGTTTATAAATTACTGTGGAAAACTGTAATTTCACGTAGCATCAATCTATAGCGATATTTGACCCCGCTTCATCCCCGGATGCTGCATAAAACATGAGTGTAAGGAAACTGTTTACTGGCATCTGCATATTACCCGCAACATTTGCAGTAAGTGGCTGCTATTTTACGGATGCAAACCAACAGGCAAAACAGGCCGCAACAGATACGGTACTGCCCCAAACCTATACCAAGCTGGTTTTTGAAAAGACAGAAAACCTAACATCCGCTGCCGGTACAAAATCGGTACTGTTCAATGCCGCAGGTACCAGGCTATATGCCATGAACCTGGAAGGCATGAGCGTGTACGAGTTTGACGAAGCGACCCGGAAAATCCTGAGGGAATTTAAGTTCAAGGCAACAAAAGGGTTTGGCTGGGACTATGTGACACATGCTGCCATACCTTCTTTTGAAGAAAAACCGGTTGAAGCATGTTTTAGCCACAACGACGGAATTTTATGGGTAAGCCTGCACAATGCAGGTGGCATTGTACCCATACGATTGGATTCAGTTGGCAATGGGCAACAGGCAAATGCAACAACGAAGAAACTGTACCTGATTGACCCCAAACAGCATACAAAAGATTCCGTGTATGTGCCCCTGATCAAAACAGGCAAGACACCAAAAGTAATTGCCAAAACAGGTGACAATAAATATTTGCTGGTAAGCAACTGGCATAGCAACAATGTAAGCGTACTTGAGTTGAACGATACATTGAGCCCTTACGGTAAGGTAACAGCAACCATTCCTGTTACGGCTATACCTAGAGGCATCGTGGTGGACGACAAGACCAACAAATCGTATATAGCCATTATGGGCGGCAAAACAATTGCTGTGGTAGACAACAGTACCTGGACAATTGAAAAGAATATTGAAGTGGCTTCAACGCCGAGACATATTGTAATGGACACAAGTGGGCACCTGTTTGTGAGCTACAACAGCATCGGACAAATTGGCTGTATTGATGCCGCAACCGGAAAGACATTGTTCACCGCCGCAACCAATGCACAGCCAAGAACCATTGTGTTGAGCAAGAACCACAAGTTCCTGTTCGTAACCTGCTACAGCGGCAATATGATAGATGTTTTTAAAATAAACAGCAACAGCTTTACAAAGCTCTACTCATTGGAATGCAAAGGCAAACCGGTTGGCGTAGATATACATGAAGATGAAGACAAACTGGAAGCCTGGGTCTGCAACTATGTAGGTGGTAATTTAAAAGTGTTCAGTTTTAAGAAAATAAATAGTCGGCAGCTAAATGAATAACAAAATTTCGATAGCATTTGGAATACCTAAAAATGGCTGGCTACCAGTAGATTTTCATTATAAAAATTTCCGTTTGGAGTTCGATGCTTCAGACGCTTTGAATAACCCAATCGAAGAACTTTATAATGCAATTACCACATTGCAAAACAACCAAAGCACACGAATAACTTGGTGGTTGGAACCAGTAGCCTATTTTTTTGATATTGAAAATAAAGGAAATGATTTTGTCTTGTCAATAAGTAAAATAGAGGATTTACATAATGAACAAGAAAATGCCATTCAATTAATAGGCATTGTTGGTGATGAGAAGGAAATCATTGAACCACTCAGCATCGTTTTAAAGCAGTTTTCTTTACATGTCTATGACGAAAAAGATTGGTCATTTTGTTTAGTTAAAAAAGTGAATTAGCCGCCCTTTGTCATCCGTTGAGACAACCAATAAACCAATTAACGAATAAACGAATCAATTATAATGACACCATTCTCTCATCTCCACGTACACACGCAATACTCCTTACTGGATGGTGCCGCCCCTATAGACAGCCTGTACCAGAAAGCCATGCGTGACAATATGCCTGCCCTGGCCATTACCGATCACGGCAATATGTTTGGGGCTTTCGAGTTTGTGGCACATGCATGGAAAAAAACAAAGGTTGTAGGTACCGATGCCAATGGCAAAGAAATACATGAACCCATTGTAAAACCTGTGGTGGGCTGCGAGTTCTATGTGGTAAAGGACCGTCATGCAAAAACTTTTACCAAAGGCGAAAAAGACAACCGCTATCACCAGGTGCTGCTGGCCAAAAATGCAACAGGCTACCAGAACTTAGTAAAGCTTACTTCGTTAGGTTATATAGAAGGCATGTACAGCAAGTACCCCCGTATTGACAAGGAACTGATACTGCAATACCACGAAGGTTTGATTGCTACCACTTGTTGTATTGGTGCTTATGTACCACAGGCCATTCTGCATGAAAGTGAAGAGGAAGCCGAAAAGGAATTCAAATGGTGGCTCGACCTGTTTGGCGAAGACTATTACATAGAAATACAAAGGCACAATATACATGAGCAGATAAAGATCAATGAAGTGCTCATGAAATTTTCAAAGAAGCACAACGTGCCTGTAATTGCTACCAATGACAGCCATTATACCGACAGGGACGACTACAATGCCCACGACATTTTACTTTGTGTGAACACCGGCGAAAAGCAGGCAACGCCCGGCTTTGACGATATTGTGAATGATGATGCACAGGTAAAGAACAAACGTTTCAAATTTCCCAACGACCAGTTCTACTTCAAGACCACGCAGGAAATGAAAGACCTCTTTCACGACATTCCTGAAAGTATCGACAACACCAACGCCATTGTAGACAAGGTAGAAGTACTGAACCTGAAGAAAGACATCCTGCTGCCCAATTTCCCCATTCCGCAAGAATTTCAAATTCACGTAAGCGACGAAGTGATTGGCAAGGACATCATCAAGCCAAACGTGAACAACCAATGGGAATACCTGAAACACTTAACATACGAAGGGGCCAAGAAACGTTATGGCGAAATTGAAAGCAGTACGCAGGAACGTATAGACTTTGAACTGTTCACCATCAAGACCATGGGCTTTGCAGGTTACTTCTTAATTGTGAGTGACTTTATCAGGGCCGGTCGGGATATGGGCGTATTCATTGGCCCGGGCCGTGGCTCGGCTGCAGGCTCCGTAGTGGCTTACTGTATCGGCATCACCAATATTGACCCCATTAAATACAACCTGCTTTTTGAAAGGTTCCTGAACCCGGACCGGAAAAGCATGCCCGATATTGATACGGACTTTGACGATGAAGGCAGGCAGCGTGTAATTGATTATGTGGTGGACAAATACGGCAAGGCACAGGTAGCACAGATTGTGACCTTTGGTACCATGGCTGCAAAGAGCAGCATCAAGGACGTGGCCCGTGTAATGGACCTGCCCCTGCCCGAAAGCAATGCCTTGGCCAAAATGGTTTCCGACAAGCCCGGAACCGAACTAGGCAAGATACTTCATGCCCCGCTCACTATAAAAGAAGGCGAAAAAAGTCTTGAAGAAAAAGGCTATGCACCAGAAGATATAGACAATGCCAAACGCCTGCGTGAGATATACCATGGCAATCCCGAAGACCTACGTTACAAAGTATTGCACGAAGCAGAACGTTTGGAAGGCAGTGTACGAAATACGGGCCTGCATGCTGCGGGCATCATCATTGCCCCAACAGACTTGACAGACCTGTTGCCGGTATCCACTTCAAAGGACTCCAACCTATGGGTTACACAAATTGAAGGAAGCACTATTGAAGAAGCAGGTGTTATCAAAATGGACTTCTTGGGGTTAAAGACCTTGTCCATACAAAAAACCGCATTGGAACTTATTAAGCAGAACTATGGCAAGGAAATAGATTTGGACCTGTTGCCATTGGATGATGAACTCACTTATCAATTATACCAACGGGGCGAAACAAATGGTACGTTCCAGTTTGAAAGTGTGGGCATGCAAAAATATTTACGTGAACTGAAACCCGACCAGTTTGCCGACCTGATTGCCATGAATGCCTTGTACCGTCCCGGTCCCATTGCATACATACCCAACTTCATTGCACGTAAACATGGCCGTGAAGAAATTGTGTACGACATTCCTGAAATGGAAGAATACCTGGCTGAAACCTATGGTATCACCGTGTATCAGGAACAGGTAATGCTACTAAGCCAGAGTCTGGGTGGCTTTACCAAAGGCGATGCAGACGTATTGCGTAAAGCCATGGGTAAAAAACAAAAAGCCGTACTGGACAAAATGAAGACCAAATTCATTGATGGTGCGGTTGCCAAAGGCCACCCGGCAGACAAGCTGGAAAAAGTGTGGACCGACTGGGAAGCCTTTGCCCAATACGCTTTCAACAAATCGCACTCCACCTGTTACGCTTTTGTGGCTTACCAAACAGCTTACTTAAAAGCACATTACCCCAGCGAATACATGAGTGCCGTACTCAACCATGCAGGCAGCATAGAAAAAATCACCTTCTTCATGGAAGAATGCAAACGCATGGGTATAAAAGTGCTTGGTCCCGATATCAATGAAAGCATCAAAGGCTTCTCCCCCAACAAAAAGAAAGAAATACGTTTTGGTATGGGCGGCCTGAAAGGTGTGGGTGAAAATGCCATTGAAAACATTATTGAAGAAAGGGATGCACATGGCGAATACAAAGATGTGTTCGATTTCATCACACGTATCAACCAAAAAGCCACCAATAAAAAATCGTTGGAATGCCTAGTGTATGGTGGGGCTTTTGACTGCTTCCCACAATTCCACAGGGCACAATATTTCAATATTGCAGAAGGCGACAGGGTAACCGGTCTTGAAAAAATCATTGGCTATGCCCAAACCAAGAGCTCCGTGGCAGGCAGCAGCAACACTTTGTTTGGAGCCTTGAGCGATGCCATGGAAATTCCCATTCCCAAGATACCGCCCAGTGAGCCCTGGACCTTAACTGAAAAACTGGAACACGAAAAAGATGTTACGGGCATGTTCCTGAGTGGCCACCCGTTGGACCATTTCAGGTTTGAACTGAAACATTATGGCATCATGACCTTGGCCGATTTCAATGAAATAAAAGAAAGTAGTACCCTCTCACAAGCCAATGTGGGCAAGAACCTACGTATTGCTGGCCTTGTTGTGGATGCCCAGCATAGAGTAACCAGAACAGGACGCAACTTCGGAATCCTTGCCATTGAGGACTATACAGGCAAAACCGAACTGGCCATGTTTGGCGATGACTACATCAAGTTTACCAATTACCTGCACAAAGGCAAGAACCTGCTTATCAACGGCTTCTTCAAACAGGGCTGGAAAAAGGAAGGCGAGCCAGACAGGTACGAATTCAAAATATCCAGCATCAACCTTTTAGAAACAGCCAAACAGGCATTGACAAAAGATATCAATATCAACATGCATGTGGCTTCTTTATCAGGCGAGTTTGTTTCCTTTTTTGAAAAAAACGTCAGGAACAACCCGGGCAATGCAGCCCTGCGTTTCAATGTAATGGAGCCCACCCAAAATTTAAAAGTTACTTTAAATACCGAAAAAGGGTTCATGATGAACGAAGAAATGGCCGATTTTCTTATTGACAATCCCGATGTGGAAGTAACAGTAGGCCTGCTTGATAGAACTTAATGAATGCAAGCAGGTTGGCTCATTTTAAAAAAGGCGAACCACTCTGCTTGCATATTTTATTACTGATGCGTGTCCCGCCTGTGCGGGCCGGGCTATACGCTACTGCTCCTCGCCAATTCATTGGCTCCGGGGCATCCGCTCCTATCCCTCACGCAACCCGTTACATAAAATATACCTCGCAAACAAAAACTCCAGTAGGTTGTTTCTGCTACAATGCTATATTTGAAACATCACTTCAATAAAAAACAACAATGAAAAAAATAAGGGTCTTCTTTGTAATACTGATTGTTACGGCTTTTTGTGGTTGCAGCGGTTCCGATACATACCGGGGACTATGGAAAGCAACCGACCTAAATGGCGAAAGACTCGAGATACTGTTTGATGCCAAAAGCTTTTCAACAAAAGACAGCACAGGAACCAAAAAGAATTTTGAATACACACAAAATTCAGTGTCAATTGAGAACTCAGTTAGGACCTATGGAATCAAACTACGCGATGGCAGGACATATATTATCCATTTTCCTTTAGCAGGCGACCAAAGCAAAGGCATTATTAAGGATGACAATGACAGGCCCATTTATGCCATTGCACGGGATCAATACATTACCTACCAAGATATGTATAAACTTAAATAGGTTACAGCAATGGATATTATAGCTTATACATAATAAGCTATTGTATTGTTCAATGTAATACAACCTTAGGTTCTCTTGTATCCTTTTCTATACAAGTAACTGTATGCACTGCTAGTTAAGTTTAGGTTACAGTATTATATTTGCCGCTTTCAATTTTAAACTGCCCCTTTTAATGAAGTACTGGCTGATTGTTGTTTCTTTTATATCCCTTTTTGGATGCAAGCAAAAAACGCCCAAACCCAATAGTGTCACGCTTTTAAAAGGCGACTTTACCTACCGCACTTTATCGACACAGGAAAAACAGGCATACACAGCAAAGGCACAGGAATTTTATGACCGGGTACTAAAACGTAACCGCTTCAATGGCAGTATTCTCGTTGCAAAAAATGGGGAAATTGTTTTTGAAGCCTATGAAGGCTATACCAACTTTGCCACAAAAGATACCATTACCCCAACTACTGCCTTTCATTTGGCATCCATTTCCAAAACATTTACGGGCATGGCCGTACTTAGGCTAATGGAACAGAACAAGCTCGCATTGGACGATAGCCTGCAACAATACTTTCCGCAGTTCCCTTATCACCAGATTACCATCCAGCAACTGCTTACCCACCGTAGCGGCCTGCCCAACTATGTGTATTTTATGGATACTGCATGGAACAAGAACATAAAAGCCACCAACAACGACATGCTCCAATTCATGATAACCAAGCAGCCTGCTTTGGAAGCATTGCCCAATACACGTTTTCACTACTGCAATACCAATTATGCCCTACTTGCCTTAATTGTGGAGAAGGTTACCAAACAGTCTTTTCCGCAATACCTGAAGGATAGTTTGTTTTTGCCGCTGGGCATGAACAACAGTTTTGTGTTCAGCATAAAAGATACGGCCAACTATGTACCGTCGTGCCTCAGCAGCAACACCGTCTGCAAACTGGAAAGTATAGACTGTATTTATGGTGACAAGAATGTGTACAGCACCCCAAGAGACATGCTGCTTTGGGACAAAGCCATGTATAGCGGAGCTTTTGTAAGCAAGCCAACGCTACAAAAGGCATTCACACCCTATAGCAACGAAAAAAAATCCTTTCACAACTATGGTTTGGGCTGGCGTCTTTTTATAGACAACAATGAAAAAATTGTGTACCACAATGGTTGGTGGCATGGCAACAATACCGTATTTACAAGGTTGATCAATGATACAGCCACCATTATTGCAATTGGTAACCGGTACAACCGTGCAGTATATCTATCAAGACAATTAGGTGCAATCTTTAACGATAAAAACAAGGACCAGAAGCTGGAAGAGTAAATACCTTACTCCGTTTAAGCATTGTTTTTTCTTGGCGTGAACAGGCCTTTAAAAATCAGACGCAGGTTTTGGTCATGCGTAAAATAATTGTATATCCAGTTGATAAAAACCTGCACCCGGTTCTTTACACCCACCAGCAAAAACAGGTGCAGCCCCATCCAAATTAACCAAGCCAGCAAGCCTTTGAAATGCAGTTTGGGTTTAGGCATGTCAACTACGGCAAGGTTCCTTCCAACCGTTGCCATACTGCCCTTGTCATCGTATTCAAACTCCAACAGGTTATGCGAGTTGCCGTTCAGCATCCGTATAAAATTCAAGCCCAGGTTCTTTGCCTGGTTAATGGCCACATTGGCCACTTGCGGATGGCTGTTGGGGTACCTGGGTGTTTCCATATAAGCCACATCACCCAAGGCATATATATTGGATATGCCTTCCATCCTGCTTACCCTGTCTACTTTTATCCTGTTGCCCCTTGCAATCAAACCCCCATCAATTCCTGTGGGAACATTGCCTTTAATTCCTGCTGCCCAAATAACTGTATTTGCTTTTATGGTAGTACCATTCTTTAATGAAACTGTTTCGCCATCATAGGCTTCTACAACGGTATCGGTAAATACTTCCACACCCAGCTTCTCCAAATAGCCCCTCGATTCCTTGCTGCTCTTCTCGCTCATGGTACCCAATGTTTTGTGCGATCCTTCCAGTAGGTAAATCTTCATGGCATTAAAGTCAAGTTCCGGGTAATCCTTGGGCAATACATATTTTTTCATTTCGGCCACAGCCCCGCTTACCTCAACGCCTGTTGGTCCGCCACCCACCACTACCACGCTCAGTTTTTGTTGCAGGTCGTTATTATCTGTTGCCATCAGGGCATCTTCAAAATTCTGCAATAGCCTATGCCGTAGCTGCAATGCCTCTACTGTACTCTTCATAGGAAAGGCATTTGCCTGTAAACGTTGGTTTCCAAAAAAATTGGTGTCGGCACCCGTGGCTAGTACCAAATGGTCGTAGCCAAACTCGCCAATATCTGTTACGATCTTATTTTCCGCTGCAATAATTTCCTTTACCTCGGCCAGCCTTACCCGTACATTCCTGCTTTTCTGAAAAATCTTGCGTAACGGAAAAGAGATATTGCTTGCATCCAGCCCCGCCGTGGCCACCTGGTAAAACAATGGTTGAAACTGGTGATAATTGTTCCTGTCAATCAGGGTCACTTCAAACCCTGCTTTATTGTTCAGCATCCTTGCCAGCTTTAGCCCGGCAAAACCACCACCTATAATTACGATTTTCATGGTTCTTGCTTTTTGTGTGACAAAGATAAATTTAATTTTCAGAAATTATTGAAAGTTTTAGAAAATTTATTTCGGGTAAGGGAATTTTGCAATTGCTACTACAAACTTGCTGCCATAGGTTTATATGGACTAATCACTAGGAAATAGCTTGCTTGAAAGCACAATATGCAGTAAGCTTTCTACATTTTTTGGCAAGCAATGCTGGCAATTTCAATACATGCTTTTTTACGATGCAATAGTCTGGCGGAATTCACGCAGCAAACGCAACTGGTTCCTGGTACGTACCAGATTGTGCGATTCATAGCTGGCTTTGTAATATCGGTTGTTCATTAGGTAATCGGTCATAAAACGCAATGCCTGCATATATATCATGGCTTCGCCAGCAAAATAGAACTGTGTTTTTTCAATATTGGTAAGCTCGTCTTTCATGCAATTGAAATAGCCTTCTTTAATGGCCTGTAAAAATTCTTTGCGTACCTGTATCTTATTGGGGTCTTTCTCATCTTCGCTAACTGGGCAAGTGTAGGCACGTATCATATCGCCCACATCACTTAAAAAATAACCGGGCATCACGGTATCCAGATCAATTACGCAAATGGCTTTTTCCTGCTTATTAAAAAGCACATTGCTGATTTTTGTATCGTGATGCGTTACCCTGGTTTTCAGTTGTTGCAACTGCACCAATTGCCCATAATGCTTAACAGTGTTCACTTCGTTCTGAATTTCCTTAATCTCTGCCATGCATTTGGCCCTACGCTGTGCATCGGCATGCTTCAATGCTTCCTGAAACTGTTGATAACGGACAACCAGGTTATGAAAATCGGGAATTGTGGGGTGCAGCTGTCTGGTATCAAAACCGCTTAACACTGCGGTAAACTGGCCAAACTGGTTGGCTGCTTCAAAAGCCTGTTCGGGTGTGTGCACAACATTCAGGGTATGTGTGGCAGGTATATAATCAAACGCACGGTAAAAATCGTTGCCTATATTATACAGGCTGTGGCCATCCACACCTGTTAGTGGTGCAGTAAACAAATAGCCCGGTGCATGTTGCTTCAAGTAGCGGTTTATTTTTTGCAGGTTGGCATCAATGTATTCTGGTTGCCTAAAAACATGGTTGTTTATTTGTTGAACAATGTAGGCCTTGTTGCCTGTACTCACTTTCCATGTATGGTTTATAAGGCCCGTGGCTATCGGTTCAATGGACATTGCATCCCAACCATAAAAATTTGCTATGTCTTGTTGTATCTCTGCTTGCATAAATTTAACCGGAATTGGCAACTACGTGTCTCCTATTGCTATATTTGTCCGACACCATTTCAGTAAGCACTTTTTATACAAATGCATTTGCTGAAATAGAACCGAAAGTAACATAACCAGGTTATTGCCCATCATAAATATATCCGAAAATGCACACCCATTATAAAGCTACTGTTGCCATTTGCACATTTAACCGTGCCAAGCTGCTGGAGCTTTGTATTGCAAGTATTGCCAAGCTTGATTTCCCGTTCAACGAATTTGAAGTAGTGATTGTTGACAACAACAGCACCGACAATACAGCCGAGCTGTGTAAAAGAATCGGTTCGCTTTATCCCCAGCTTAATTGCCGTTATGTGCTGGAAACCCAACAGGGTGTTGGTTTTACCCGTACCCGTTGTGCAACAGAAGCCCAGGGGCAGGTTATTGCCTATATAGATGATGACTGCCTGGCAGATGAAAACTGGCTCAAACGGATTGTGGCTTTTTATGATGCAACCCCACAGGCCATGTCAAGCGGTGGCCGCATTGTGCCCAAGTTCCTGGTGCCGGTGGCCGATTGGTTTGGCAAGTATTTCTGGGGGCTGATCGGCAATTATGACCAGGGCCCAAAAATATTCAGGATGCAGGGTGTACGCTACCCTTCGGGTGCTAACATGCATTTCAGGAAAACCGCTTTTGAAAAATATGGTTATTTTGATGGCAGTTTGGGCCGCAGCGGTAAAAGCCTGATGGCTGGCGAGGAAAAAGCCATGTACCTGAAACTTATCAAAGCCAACGAACAAGTGTTCTACCTGCCCGATGTGGTTGTTTATCACCATGTGGAAGGCAATAAGTTTGACAAGCAATATGTAAGACGCCACAGCATGGGTATTGGCGGCAGCGAACGCATCATGAACAAAGGTTCCTTATTAAAGCTGTCGCTAAAATTTCTTGAATATGTAGCCAAACTGGGCTATGCCATGGCCTATGGCATGCTTTACCTGTTTCAGGGCAAACCATCCAAAATGGTGATGCTGGTAAAATTCAGGTGGTGGGTAATAGAAGGTTTTTTCTCACCACAAAAAGCTTGAGTTATTCAGCAGCTATTTTAAATATTCCAGGAATGTCTGCAGACCTTTTCTTTTCTCATCTGTCAGTACATAGCTGATATTCTCTGTATAGTATTTCTTCAAATCATACAGTCCGTAAGGGTTTTCTGCAACAATTTCATCTATATGCTTCATGCCATAGCCATTGGCCATGTTGAACCCATCAATAAAATCTTCGGGCAGTTCCTTATTGGCCACCCATGCCGCAAATACAAAAGGCAGTTGGGTAAAATGCTGCCAGGCAGTTGCCAGATCATAAATATAAGGAGAGGTTTTCCGTTGCTCAAAAGCCCTGTCACCAATCACTACACCAGCAGTGGTGCCTTTTATCTGCGACCGGAAATCAGTGGATGCATCTACCAGTTCCACCTCCTTTTTCCAGTAATGTTTCAGTAAAACCTTACATAGGTTCACAGAAGTGCGGCTCTGGTAATCCAATAAAACCCTTTCCACTTTGTCAATCTCCACTTCGCTAAACAGGCATACGCTGGCCACTTCGCCCGTGGCACCAATACAGTAATCCGTAACAATATGTGCTTCCCGCAATTTGGGTATAATGGCAACGGGCACAAGTCCCACATCAATTTCATTGTTCAGCAACATGGCTGCAATACGGCTCGGGTAATCTTCTATCAATTCAATCCGCTCCATCAACCCGCTGCGTTTTACACCATACAGCAAAGGTTTTGTGTTTAAATAACTTACTGCTCCTACCTTAATCTTCTCCAATTCAATTAAATTTGCCGCAAAGAAAAGAAGTTTTTTGTTAGTCGGCTTTTGAATATATATCAGGCTTTACTGGTGCCGGTAGTTATCGGCACACCCATCAATGTCCAGTTTAGGGCCGGGCTTTTATCAAAGCGTCTGTTTAATCCATAAACAAGCGTGCCGTTGCAACAATCTTCTTCCAGTTAACGAATAAACATTTAACCAACAAACCTCCTTAATGGAACTCAGCAACCTTACTGCCATCTCCCCTATTGATGGCCGTTACAGAAAACAAGTAGCCCACCTTGATGAATACTTTTCAGAATACGCCCTCATAAAGTACCGCGTAATTGTAGAGATTGAGTATTTCTTTTTTCTGGCCGACAAGAAGTTCTTTAAACTGCCTGCAAAGGCAAGGCAAAGCTTAAGGAGTGTCATCGAAAACTTTGGCCTGTCGGATGCACAGCAGATAAAACAGATAGAATCCGTAACCAACCACGATGTAAAGGCGGTTGAATATTTTTTAAAGGAACAATTGGAAAAAGCGGGCATCAGCGAGTTGAAGGAGTGGATACATTTTGGCCTCACTTCGCAAGACATCAACAATACCGCTATCCCATTAAGCTGGAAGCATACCATGGAGCACGAACTACTGCCTGGTATCATCAACACGCAAGCAAGCCTGGCAGAGCTTGCCATTCAATGGAAAAAAGTACCCATGCTTGCACGTACACATGGGCAACCCGCAAGCCCCACACGCCTGGGCAAGGAAATTATGGTATATGTGGAGCGACTGAACAGCCAGGTGGAGCTTTTTAGCTACATACCCTATGCTGCAAAATTTGGTGGGGCCACTGGCAATTTCAACGCACATGCCATTGCATTTCCTAAAAAGGACTGGGTTGCATTGGGCAACGATTTCGTGGAAAATGTATTGGGGTTACAACGTATGCAGTTTACCACGCAGATTGAGCATTACGATAACCTGGCCGCTCATTTTGATGCCATTAAACGCATCAACAATATTTTGGTTGACCTGTGCAGGGATATATGGACTTACATAAGCATGGACTATTTTAAACAGAAAACCAAGAAGGGCGAAGTTGGTTCAAGTGCCATGCCACATAAAGTAAACCCGATTGATTTTGAAAATGCAGAAGGCAACTTGGGCATTGCCAATGCTTTGCTGGAGCACCTTTCGGCAAAACTGCCTTTAAGCAGGTTGCAGCGTGACCTAACAGACAGTACCGTTTTAAGAAATATTGGTGTGCCTATTGGCCACACATTAATTGCATTGAAGTCATTGGAAAAAGGCCTGGGGAAACTGGTATTGAATGAAGCCAAACTGAAAGAAGACCTGGACAACAACTGGGCCGTTGTTGCAGAAGCAATACAGACGATTTTACGTAGGGAAAACTATCCCAATCCTTATGAGGCGTTAAAAGACCTGACAAGAGGGAAAGATAAGATTGACAAAGCTGCCATACACCAATTCATCGCTTCATTAAAAGTAAGTGCTGTTATTAAAAAGGAACTGAAAGCAATAACACCCCATAATTATACAGGTGTGAATCCTGAATTTTAGGGGGCGTATCTAACGGGTGCATTTTTTACATCGCATACATCAATGTATCTTTTGCAAGCAGGGCACTTGGCAAAACTCCAAATTCCTTTTTAAATGCTGCCGCAAAATGGCTGAGGTTGCTGTAGCCAACCATCATGCCTACTTCCTTGATATTATAATTGCCTTCCAGCAAAACAGCCTTGGCCTTGGCCAGCCTGTTTTTTTGATAGTACTCATAAATGGGCACGCCGTACAATGACTTGAAATCGTTTTTAAGTTTTGTTGCACTCATTGCACATATCTTGGAAAGCTTGGTAATGGTTGGTGGTGCAGACGAGTAATCCTTTACCAAAAGCGATTCTGCCTTCATCAATCGCTCTACTTCACTATCGCCCAATTTTGCTTTTAATACAACAGTATCCTTTTTAACCAATTGCTTTTCAATAAATTTTTCCAATAATAACAATACCCTATTTTGAATATAATTGATGCGTAAGGGCTGTTTTATATTTTGCTCCATCAGTTCATCCAATATGCCCCTGTATTCTACATCAATAATTTCCGGAGTCTCTTTTACCAGGGTCGGAGCAAAACATTGGGCAATCAATTTATCCGCAGCGGCTTCGCCAATTAACGAAGCAAGTTGAGGCCTGTTAAACAAAAACTTCAGGTTCTTTACCTGCACACCTGCAGGCACCACATAAGTAGTAGGTACAAGTGTGTGCGAAAGAATGACATAGGATTGCAACATGATCACCTGTTTTCCATCACGGTCAATTTTTAAGGGAAGTACGCTCTGTTTTTCTGTATGGATTTCAGTAAACTGCAGGGCAAAATACTGTTCATCCATTGCTGGCCTGCTCAGGGTAATATCTTTCGCCAGCCTGGTATCGGAAGCAATAACAGATATGCCCGACCCTAAATTTTCGGCCCAAACCCAACCCGAACCATATGTTTCGGGAACTGTGAATACATTGTTTTTTGCAGAAAGGTTCAGTCTTTCGGCCTGTTGCTGAAGTATGGCAACATAGTTATGGCCATCAAATTGTAGTTCGATCACGGGATATTGGTTTAGAAGTTGAAACGGTGGATTTCAGGTCCGCTTCACCCTTCTATAACGCAATTATTTGTTGCTAAGTATGGCACTGGGCAATTGGTCGAAAGATTTTTTGAATGCCTTGGCAAAATTGCTGAGGTTGCTGTAACCCACTTCCATGCCCACTTCCTTTACATTGTATTTCTGCGACAGCAGCATGGCTTTTGCCTTGTTCATGCGGTGCTTTTGGTAATACTGGTAAATAGGCAGTCCATATATTTCCCTGAAAACCGTTTTTATCTTGGAGGGGCTCATGGCAGCCATCCGGGCCAGTTTGGGTATGCCGGGAGGTGGCTGCGAAAAATCCTTTACCAGTTCCGCTTCCACAATCATCAACCTTTCCAGGTCATCGTTGGAAATCTTGACATCGAAATTGGAATTGCTCATTTTTTTATAGATCCTCGTAAAAAAACGCTCCAGCAATAGCATGATGCGGTTCTGTATCACCAAGGTTTCAAAAACCTGGTCCGTTGTGGTATTGATTACCTCACCCATCAATCTTTTGTATTCGGTATCAAGTGGCTCATAATTAAACGCACTCATTTTAAGACTCAGGTATTTCTTTATAAGGCCGCCCACTTTTTCAACACCCAAAAAGGTTTCCATCCATTCCCTGCTAAAAATGAGGTTAATGCCCCGCACCTTTGTTCCTTTCGTGGTCAGGAACAGCCAGTCGAAACGTGTGCTCATTAAAAACACGGCACTCTTGGTACCTCCGCCCTGCACATCTTTTATTTCTTTTTTGGTAACTGTTTCCGTTGTATCGGTGGGTGTAAAGGCCTCATCAAAGCGTAGCGTGAAATAGTCTGACGTAACTTTTTTCCGTTGCATCAGCACATCTTTGTGCAACGTATAATCGGCAATAATGGCCTGTAAGCCATTGGGTAGTAGTATCAAACGCATGTAGCCTTCTCCGTATTCCGGGGGCAGGTACATATAGCCGTCTTTTACTTTACTATTGAAGCACTTGGCAGTATGCTTCAACATGTCTTCATAATTGGTGTGATCGTATTCTATTTTAAGCAAGGGATAAGGATTTGATTCGCAAAAGGGATTCCTGAAATTCTGCAAGCATATCTTTTATAAATACCGCAATGGGTTACGCCGGGCACTATACATATATTTTTTCATGTTCAGCCAAAAAGCGAGAATCATGTAAACCACTACGGGTGAGCCCATAGTTAAAAATGAGACATAGATGAACCACATCCTGATGCGTGACGTGGCAATGCCTAGCTTTTCGCCAATGGCAGAACATACCCCAAAAGCATGTAACTCTACAAACTGTCGTAATTTGTGCATAGTAGTAATTTTTACAAGTAAAGGGGGTTACTTATTTGCAATTTAGTGAAATCAATTTAATAAAAATGCAAAACACATTTTATCAAACTTTTCTTTTTATGTAAATTCGCAGCAACCAGTTATAAAAGGTACAAAGAGTTTGTCACATTGCCCCGTTTTATTCTTCTATGGAAGGGTCCAAACACCGAGAACGATGATTGAAAAACTGTTACTGGTTACAAAAATGATATAACGTAATTCCTAAATCTTAAATCGTATAACAGTATGGCTTTTGACATTGAAATGATTAAGAAGGTTTATGCCGAGATGCCTGCAAAAGTAGAAGCAGCAAGGAAAGCACTGGGTAGGCCTTTGACTTTGAGTGAGAAAATTTTGTTTTCGCATTTGCACAGCGATATGAAACTGGAAAACTTTGAACGTGGCAAAAGCTATGTGGACTTTGCACCGGACCGTGTGGCCATGCAGGATGCAACTGCCCAGATGGCACTACTGCAGTTCATGCAGGCTGGCCGTCCCAAAGTGGCGGTTCCTTCTACCGTGCATTGCGACCATTTGATTACTGCAAAAGTGGAGGCAAAACAGGACTTGCGTGTTGCCAATGCAGAAAGCAAGGAAGTATATGATTTTCTGGCCTCCGTTTCAAACAAATACGGTATCGGTTTCTGGAAACCCGGTGCAGGTATCATTCACCAGGTAGTGTTGGAAAACTATGCTTTTCCTGGCGGTATGATGATTGGTACGGATAGCCATACTGTAAACGCTGGTGGTTTGGGAATGATTGCCATTGGTGTGGGTGGTGCAGATGCCTGCGATGTGATGGCAGGTCTTGCATGGGAACTGAAATGGCCTAAACTGATTGGTGTGAAACTGACTGGTAAACTAAGTGGCTGGACAGCCCCCAAAGACGTTATCTTAAAAGTAGCCGGTATATTGACCGTTAAAGGCGGTACCGGTGCCATTGTTGAATATTTTGGCGAAGGTGCAACAGCCATGAGCTGTACAGGTAAAGGAACCATCTGTAACATGGGTGCAGAAATTGGTGCAACTACCTCAACCTTTGGTTATGACGAAAGCATGAGCCGCTACCTCTCCTCTACTGGCCGTGCCGATGTTGCCGCAGCGGCAGATGCAATCAAAGAGCACCTGAATGCAGATGCAGAAGTATTGGCTTCTCCAGAAAAATACTACGACGAAGTAATTGAAATTAACCTGAGTGAATTGGAGCCGCATCTGAACGGTCCATTTACACCCGATCTGGCTACCCCTATTTCAAAAATGAAAGAAGTGGCTGCAGCCAATGGATGGCCTACAAAAATTGAAGTGGGTTTAATAGGAAGCTGTACCAATAGCTCTTACGAAGACATTAGCCGTGCTGTTTCTTTGGCAAAACAGGTAAGCAGCAAAGGCCTGAAACTGAAATCCGAATACACCATAACACCGGGTTCCGAACAGGTTCGCTACACCATTGAACGTGACGGTTTCCTGGATGTGTTTGATAAGATTGGTGCCACTGTTTTTGCCAATGCCTGCGGGCCTTGTATTGGTATGTGGGACAGGGTTGGTGCAGAAAAGAAGGAAAAGAACACCATTGTGCACAGCTTCAACAGGAACTTTGCCAAACGTGCCGATGGCAACCCCAACACATTTGCTTTTGTTGGCTCGCCTGAACTGGTAACTGCATTGGCCATTGCCGGTGACCTGAACTTCAATCCACTTACAGATACCTTGACTAACGATAAAGGTGAACAAGTAAAACTGGACGAGCCAACTGGCCAGGAATTGCCTCCACAAGGTTTTGCAGTTGAAGATGCAGGCTACCAGGCCCCTGCTGCAGATGGCAGTAGCGTGAATGTAATCGTGGACCCTGCAAGCAAACGTTTACAGTTACTTGCACCATTTGCACCTTGGGAAGGCACTGACCTGAAAGGTTTGAAACTATTGATCAAGGCTAAAGGAAAATGTACAACCGACCATATTTCAATGGCGGGCCCTTGGTTGAAATTCCGTGGACATCTGGACAATATCAGCAACAATATGTTGATTGGTGCAGTTAACTTCTTCAATGAAAAAACAGACAATATCAAGAACCAGTTGACTGGCGAATATGCTCCTGTACCTGCAACACAACGTGATTACAAAGCCAATGGCATTGGAACGATTGTAGTGGGCGACGAAAACTACGGAGAAGGTTCTTCACGTGAACATGCTGCCATGGAACCACGCTTCTTGGGTGTGCGTGTGGTATTGACAAAATCATTTGCACGTATACACGAAACCAACCTGAAAAAACAAGGCATGCTTGCCCTGACTTTTGCCAACAAGGAAGACTACGACAAAATCCAGGAAGACGATACCATTGATGTATTGGGACTAACAGAATTCACACCTGGCAAGCCTTTGGCGTTGGTATTCCATCATTCCGATGGCGGTACAGATGTGATACAGGCAAACCATACTTACAACCAGCAACAAATTGAATGGTTTAAGGCTGGTGCCGCATTGAACATTATCAGAAAACAAGTAGCAGGTTAATTCTTTATAACCTAAAAGCCCTACATAAAAGAAGTCCCGTTACGATTTAAAGTAGCGGGATTTTTTTGTCAAATTAAGTTTACTATTGCCAATAAATACCTGTATGATTTATAAGATACTCACCGTTGCCGGTTTGGCAACTTTTGAAATATATGCAGCCATACCTGCAGGCTTTGCTTTTGGGTTAAGCCCTTGGACCATTTTTGCAGCAAGTCTTGTTGGTGGTATTGCGGGTGTTTTTGTTGCGGCTTTTTTAGGTGAAAAAATTGAGCAATTCATTTCAAGATACAGGAAGCCTAAAAAGGAAATCAAAGAAAAGAAACCCAATCTTGCACATAAGCTCTGGGAAAAATATGGCATTGTTGGTCTTGGCCTCGTTGGCACATTTACAGTAGGTGCACCTGTAAGCATTGCAGTTGGTGTAGGCTTCAATGTACCTATGCATAAATTGGCTATGTGGTGCTGTGTTGGGGTATTGGCACGTTGTGCCATATTTACAACTATTGGGCATTTTGGAATGAAATTGTTTTAGGAAATATACAGTTCAATGAATTCATACATTTAATTGAATGAAATACAAAACAACTCCTTTAAACATTTTATGTGCTCTTTTAACCGGACTTGAGATTGTCTTTTTTGCATTTCCCCAATCTTTGGCAGGTGAACATTATGGCTATCTACATATCTTTTTAATCCCTGTAATTTTATTAGGATTTTTAGTTGATTATATACTTCAAAGTGTATTAAAAAAGTATTTATGGCTGTTTCTTATTGAATCTGTATTAATAATTATTACTGCTTTATTCAATATTAAATGCTAATTAACTAGCATAATTTAAGTGTAAGTTTCCTAATAGAGAAGCGAGTAGTTGCTAATATCATTGCTAAACAAATTTCCAAGATTTCATCAACGAAATTTCTATTTTTCACAATTATGCATTTAACCGAAGAACAAATTGCCATCATCAATTCCACTGGCAATATAAAGATCAATGCGGTTGCGGGTTCGGGTAAAACAACAACAATCATTGAATACGCAAGAGCAAGGCCATCAACTGCAAGGATCCTATACCTTGCCTTCAATAAATCCGTAAGGCTGGAAGCAAGCAAGAAATTTGCCGATAAGGGATTGAGCAATGTAAAAATTGAAACTGCACATTCACTTGCCTACAAGCATGTTGTTTTTGCCCATGGTTATAAAGTAAGGTCTCAGGACTATAAGACCAGTGAAATTGTAGACATACTGAACCTGGAAGTTGCCGGTGATAAACATGCAGCCTATGTGGTGGCAAACCATATCAATAAATTTATTGCCTATTTCTGCAACAGCAATAAAACAAGGGTAGATCAACTGAATTACCTGGACATTGTTGCAGATACAAAAGCCAAAGCATTTGTACAATCCTTCTACCCTTACCTGCAACAGCAAACACGTTTGTTGTTGGATAAAATGAATAAAGGAACCATAGAAATTACACATGATTTCTATCTCAAAAAATTCCAGTTGTCCAACCCACAATTAGGTTACGATTATATCTTATTTGATGAAGGGCAAGATGCATCGCCTGCGATGCTGGATATTTTTTTGAAACAACCAGCAACCAAAGTAATTGTTGGCGATACGCATCAACAGATTTATGGTTGGCGGTTTGCCGTGAATTCACTGGAACAGGCCAATTTCAAAACATTCCACCTCTCAACCAGCTTCCGGTTCAGTCAGTCCATTGCAAACCTGGCCATACGGTTGCTGCGGTTAAAGGAACAATTAGGCGATTACAAACCTATCGGCATCACTGGCAAGGGAACCAGCAATGCACACAAGACAAAAGCTGTTATAGGGAGAACCAATCTAGGACTGTTGTTAAAAGCGATTGAATATGTAACCGAACGCAAACAACTGTCTGCTATTTATTTTGAAGGTAATATCAGTTCCTATACCTATGCCGATGAAGGCACATCACTGTACGATGTATTGAACCTGTACAATGGCAAGCATCATCTTGTAAAAGACAACCTGATAAAAGTGATGAAGGACATACAGGAACTGGAAGATTATATAGAGAAAACAGAAGATGTTCAGCTTGCAATGATGGTTGAAATTGTAAAGGAATATGGCAATGAAATTCCCAGCATCATACAATCCATCAAAGACAAACACGTTGCCAACGACGAAAAGGAAAAAGCATCTTATATCTTCTCTACTGTTCATCGATGCAAGGGCATGGAATACGATGAAGTACATTTAGTAAATGATTTTATTACCGAAAAGAAACTGGAAAAAATACTGGCAGAAGGCAAATCCGAAGAAACAGGCAAGCCAAAACTGAACGAAGAAATCAATTTATTGTATGTTGCGGTAACGAGGGCAAAAACCAATATCCATATTCCCGAAACATTGATGCCTGTTGATTTTCCGCCATCCTTACAAATTCACATTGAAAAGGAAATACCCGATAACGATAAGAAACAGATAAGGACACCGCATAAAAAAATCATACTGCCTTTAAAGAAACACAACAAAGAGAACAGCAATGAAAAAGCAGCCACTTCAATAAAAGAAACACATACAGCAGCCCATAAAGCATGGACAAAAGAGCTGGATGCAGCACTTACTGCCATGTACAAAAAAGGTAACAGCCTAAGCGATATGGCCACGCATTTCGGGAGAACAAAAGGTGCCATCATCATGCGGATCAATAAATTGGAACTGGTAGAACAGTATGGGTAGAACTTGAGAGCTTTTGCAAATAAAAAATCCTGCTGAAATGGCAGGATTCTTTATTTGTATTACTATCTATTTTACTTATGCTTCGGCACTTGTTGCTTCTTCTTTTCTCTTGAATTCGAATTTCAGTTTCCCATTTTCTTTATCCAGTTCGGCAACCAGTATATCACCATCCTTCACGTTCATATTCAGGATCTCTTCAGCTAAAGGATCTTCCAGGTATTTCTGTATTGCCCTGTGCAGGGGTCTTGCACCAAACTGTACATCGTATCCTTTATCTGCTATAAAATCCTTTGCATCTGGTGACAGTTCCAAGGCAAAGCCCAATGCTGTCAGACGTTTCATTACGCCCTTCATCAAGATGTCAATGATGTTGAAGATATTTTCTTTTGACAATGAATTGAAAATAACCACATCATCAATCCTGTTCAGGAACTCTGGCGAGAAGGTACGTTTCAAAGCTTTTTCAATTACGGCTTTGCTGTTCTCTTCCTGGTTCTGTATGCGTGAAGCCGTTGCAAAACCAACACCGTCACCAAACTCTTTCAATTGGCGTACACCAATATTGGACGTCATAATGATCAATGTGTTCTTGAAATTTATTTTGCGTCCGGCACCATCTGTCAAGATACCATCATCCAACACCTGCAATAAAATATTATAGATATCTGGATGGGCCTTTTCAATTTCGTCCAACAAGATTACACTGTAAGGTTTGCGGCGTACTTTCTCTGTCAATTGACCACCTTCTTCATAACCCACATAACCTGGAGGGGCACCAATCAAACGGCTCACGGTAAATTTCTCCATGTACTCACTCATGTCAATGCGTATCAATGCATCTTCACTGTCAAACATCTGTTTGGCAAGGCTCCTCGCCAACTCTGTTTTACCAACACCTGTAGGACCAAGGAAAATAAATGTACCAATGGGTTTCTTGGGGTCCTTCAAACCAACACGGTTACGCTGAATGGCTTTCACCACTTTAGAAATCGCTTCGTCCTGCCCAATCACCATACCCTTCATGTCCTCGCTCATTTTGCGTAGCTTGTCAGTTTCGGCTTGAACCATACGTTTCACAGGTATGCCGGTCATCATGCTGATCACTTCTGCAATATGCTCTTCGTTAATCGGGTAGCGTTTGTTTTTGCTTTCTTCTTCCCAACTGCCTTTGGCTTTCTCCAATTCCTCACCCAAACGTTTTTCTTTGTCACGCAAAGAAGCGGCTTCTTCAAAACGCTGGCTTTTTACAACCTTGTTTTTCTCGTTCTTTATTTCTTCAATCTGTTTTTCCAGCTCAACAATTTCTTCAGGTACATTGATGTTTTTTAAATGCACCCTTGCACCAACTTCATCCAATACATCAATTGCTTTATCGGGCAATAAACGGTCGGTCATATAGCGGTCGCTCAGTTTCACACATGCCTCAATAGCTTGGTCATCGTAAGATACGCTATGGTAGTCTTCGTATTTGTTTTTAATGTTATTCAATATCTGGATGGTCTCATCAACACTTGGTGGCTCTATCAGCACTTTCTGAAAGCGGCGGTCCAATGCACCGTCTTTTTCAATATGCATCCTGTATTCATCCAATGTGCTGGCACCAATGCATTGCAGTTCGCCCCTTGCCAAGGCCGGTTTGAATATATTGGAGGCATCCAGCGAGCCACTGGCACCGCCTGCACCAACAATGGTATGTATCTCATCTATGAACAGTATCACATCACGGTTTTTCTCCAGTTCGTTCATGATGGCTTTCATCCTTTCCTCAAACTGCCCGCGGTATTTTGTGCCGGCAACCAATGCTGCCAGGTCAAGGGAGATGACCCTTTTATCGAAGAGTACACGGCTCACTTTTCTTTGTACGATGCGTAAGGCCAAACCTTCTACAATAGCCGTTTTACCAACACCGGGTTCACCAATCAGAATCGGGTTGTTCTTCTTCCTTCTGGAAAGTATCTGCGAAACCCTTTCTATTTCTGCTTCACGGCCTACAATGGGGTCAAGCGTACCTGCTTCTGCCATTTTGGTAATGTCCCTTCCAAAATTGTCCAATACAGGCGTCTTACTCTTGGTTCCTGCCCCCTGCTTGCCTTGTGCTGCACCACGTTGCTGGGAGAAGCCCCCACCACGCTTTTCATCATCAAAGTCCTCATCGTCGCTGTCCTGAAACTCGCTTTTCGGGTTGTTGGTGCTTACTACGCCCAACTCATTGCGAAACACGTCGTAATCGATATCAAACTGGTTCAATATCTGTGTCGCAATATTTTCCTTGTTCTTTAAAATGCTTAACAGCAGGTGTTCCGTTTCAACCAATGGGCTCTTTAATGCCTTTGCTTCCAGAACGGTAACACGTATTACCTTTTCGGCCTGTTTGGTTAAAGGAAGGCTGTTGATGTTTGCTATATTTTTACCTGTTTTGTCTTTTATGGCAAGCTCCACTTCTTTACGGAGTTCATACAAATCAACATTCAACTGTTTCAATACCTTAATGGCAATATTCTCGCCGTCACGTATCAAACCAAGTAACAAATGCTCCGTACCGATAAAGTCATTGCCTAAACGTAAAGCCTCTTCCCTGCTGAAAGAAATGATCTCTTTTACTTGAGCTGAAAAATTATTATCCATGATTTGGTAGGATTTATACAATAATAACGAATATTTTTGACCAACATTACAGTGCACTTATGCACAGTGTGTTAATGAAATTACAAGCTATGCAAATCAAAGTTGATACCAAAGAAAAATTTACGACGATAACTCCAGTTGAGCCCAAAATTTATGTCAATATGGCTGCGGAGCTTGACGGAATATGTGACGGTATCTTAATGAAGGAAACCAAGAATGTGATACTGAACCTGCAGCCAGTAAGCGATATAGAGGATGGTGCTGCCGAACTGATTGCCAAGCTGCAGCAAAAATTCTATGACGCAAATGCCAGTTTTGTGATTTGCGAAATAAAACCTGCGGTAGAAGAAGCGCTGGAAAAACTGGAGCTGTTGGAATTGTTAAATGTGACACCAACCGAAAGCGAGGCATGGGATATTGTGCAGATGGAAGAAATAGAAAGGGAACTGTTGGACGACGGGGATGTAGTGTTCAACACGAACGAATAATTGGTATAGTACCCGTTGGCGGAATTAAAAAACCTCTGCTGACGGGTTAAACATGCCTCTTGCAATTGAACGTATAGCACAGATTGTTTCTGAATATGGTTTTGTGTTTCATGATAGATCCGATCACACAACACATTTCCGAACAATCCTTACCAATGGATTTATTGCAGATATTTGTGTCAGTGAGGATATATTCACTTTAGAAGCTATAGATAAACAAGAAAGAGTCAGTGATATAATGGTAGCAAACAGGTACCGTTGCGAATCTGAGGAACAATTGAGGTTTCTTTTATTGAATGGGAGGATTGGGGCCTCTCTCAATTTTCCCGATTAAAGCGTCAAGATCATAAATGATTTCTGCTCTGAATTCAGCTATCACATCAGCTTTAAAACTATCACTTCCTTTGTAGGTATACTTATTAAGTATACGCCTGTCCTTGTCAAAATTCTTTTTGCATTCTTCGTCCGGAGCTATAATAATGAGTTCCGTCGCAATACTTCTTGCATTACTATACGCTTGATCAGATTTGGTTTTGTGCCAAAGAACTTCAACCTCCTTACGTATTTGCTTTAACCTTACTAACATGGGATTAAAAGTATTGATTTTTTCTAAAATTGCTTTACTATAGTCAATTAGGGTCGTGTGGAGTGGTTATAGGAAACAATGAACGGAAAGCCTTGCCCACAAAGGATTCCGTCTATGTTTGGTGCACTGTATAAAGACCAGCTTCATGAAGATTATGCATGTCCTAAAGGAAACTTTAGGACAGGAACTTCCTGTCGGTGGCAACCTGAAAAGACCAGGGCCGAAACCAAGATTCACGGATATAGAAGTCATTACGCTTAGCCTTACAGCAGAGTGCCTTGGCATAGATAGCGAACTGTACCTGTTCCATAAAATAGCAGCTGATTACAAACAGGATTTCCCTAACATGATAAGCCGCAGGCAGTACAACGACAGACGAAAATCACTGTTCCCTTGGCAGGAAGCTATACGTAAGAAAATTGCTTACAAACTCAACTCAATAGCAGAAGTTTTTATTGTTGATTCCATGCCATTGGAAATATGCAAATCGTCTAGGGAAAACCGTAACAGGATAGGCAAGGAAAATGAATGGTCTTCACCAAACAGGGGTTACTGTGCCTCGCAGAACAGATGGTACTATGGTTACAAACTTCATTGCATATGTTCAAGCAAGGGTGTTGTGGAATCAATGGAGATTACAAAGGCTTCTGCCCATGATGGGCATTATTTGAAAGAAGCTGCAGAGCATTTGAGGGACTGTATAATAACAGGCGACAGGGGCTATGTGAACAAGCTGGTACACAGTGAATTGAAGGAGAAAAAGAATATCCATGTAGAGGTACCGTACCGTAACAACCAAAAGGAAAGAAAGAAAATCAATGGCCTTTACAAAGTGATACGCCGGCGTATCGAAACGGTGTTCTCGCAGCTGTGCGACCAGTTCATGATACAGCGGAACTACGCGAAGTCTTACAGGGGCTACCGTACACGAATACATGCAAAGGTAAGTGGCATGACGTTGCTCCAGTATCTCAATAAATTCATTCATCACAAACCTGTAGGTCAGGTCAAGTACGCTTTGGGATAATCTCTATATTTACAGTGAAAATATTACGAAAGCGTTTAGCTTATTTCGGCGAGGGAAAACTGGCGAGTTTACAACTTGTACCCAAGATAAGACTAATTGTTCTCATGCTTATGGCGTGGGCATTAGTCATTGGGTACAAGCACTTCGCCAGTTGCTCCCTCCCTGTTGGCTAGTTGTCCCACGCTTTTTATTCTTTAAAAGCCTGACGGGACAGGGCCAATACTAGTTAGTCATGGTTCAGTTCGTTGTTTGTGTAATCCTTTCTTTTGTTATTTCAGAAACGCTTGGAAGCAAAAGGAACATTGGTTCTGGATGGTCATTGTTTTTATGCCTTGCAGCATCGCCAGTTTTTGGCCTGATACTTACGCTGACGAGTAAGAAAAAAGGGACGCATGTTCAATATGGGACAGCAGCCAACACAGCATTCCTGTTTTTTGGATCGACTTTATTGTTATTGGGTATTTTTATGGGTATCAGATTGATATTAAGATATTCCAATGATGAACTTGATTACTTTGAAAAGGACATGATTGTTAGAAGCACGTTTGTGATTACAGGGCTTATCGCAATAGGTTCTTACTTTATCAGAATCATAGTAAAAAAAGGGAACTGCTAGGTTCCCTTTTTTTTTATTTTTGAATTAATTCCGCCAACGGGTTGGTATAGTACAACATTATTGCAATAAGCCAATCAACGTAGCTAGCTCTTCTTTTGTATTGAAGGAATGCAGTACGATACGTAACCGTTCCTTTCCTTTGGGCACCGTTGGATAAAGTATTGCCCGGACGTCGATATTGTTTTCCTGCAGTCTTTGGGCAATGTTTTTTGCTTCATCATTGCCCGGAACAATCACTGCCTGTATAGGTGTATGAGACACTATTTTCTCGAACTTTAATTGTGCCGATTGGAATTGCTGGATGAGGCCTTGCAACAATTGCCTTTCCTGCATCATGGCCGGAAACAGCGAATAACTTTCCTTGATGATTGCAACAGCATGTGGCGGCAAAGAGGTAGAGTAAATAAAGCTTCTTGCAAAATTGACCAGGTAATCCCTCAATTTATTCGAGCCCAGAACAACAGCACCGTGGCAACCACAGGCTTTGCCAAATGTATGCACCCTTGCAAACACTTTGTGCGGTAGTTGTAAGTGTTGAACAAGCCCCTCCCCTTTCTCTCCAATAACACCAGTGGCATGGGCCTCATCAATAATTAAATGGGCCTTGTATTTTTCACAAAGCTCAAGTAGAGTTTCCAACGGGCAGGTATCGCCATCCATACTGAAAACAGATTCGGTGACAATGAAAATATTGCCCGTAGCATGTTGCAGTTTCCGCTCCAGGTCGCCCATATCATTATGAGCAAAAGAAAAAGATTGGGCCAACGATAAGCGTATGCCATCACGTATGGAAGCATGGGAAAGATAGTCGTAAATAACCGTATCGCCCCTTTGTAATATACTTGATAGCAAACCTACATTGGCATCGTAACCGGAATTGAAAATCAATGCTGTTTCACTTTTATGAAAATGGGCTATATACTTTTCTGCCTCTTCTACCAACGCATAATTGCCGGCCAGCAAACGTGAACCGGTTGAACCATTATTGAATAGGCCCTCATCAACTTTCAGCAAATTGTTTGTGGCAATACCCAAATAATCATTGGAGCAGAAATCGGTTTTGCCCGATGTCAATTTCAATATACGGAAAGCATTTACGGCCTTCCGCTCATTCAACTTCCTGTCCAAAAAATCATCGTTGTACATAATTTCAAAACTAAACTTTCTTGTTACATCTTTGTAACATTATACGCAAGCATTTTATCATGGAATTATCTCAGGACACTAAAAATATTTTGGGGCTGCAGTTGCCAACAGACCCGCGTTGGGTTGACCTGGCCAGCATCAGCATAGAAGCCATTTTAACAGACCATGCCTATTGCGAACAGAAAGCAGCCACCACTTGCATATCCTATATTCAACGGTATTCCGAGAAAGAAAAAGTGGTGGCTGAACTGGCACCCATTGTTACGGAAGAATGGGGACATTTTAGGCTGGTGCTGAACGAACTGAAAAAACGTAACCTGAAACTTGGCAGGCAACGTAAGGATGAATATGTAAACAGGTTATTGGAGTTCCAAAAGAAAGGCGGGCATATAGATGACCGTTTCTTGGACCAGATGCTGTGCATGGCTTTGATTGAAGCCCGTAGCTGCGAACGGTTTAAAAGATTGAGTGAGGGGCTGAAAGATGAATATATGCGTAACTTTTATCGCAGGTTCATGGAAAGTGAAGCAGGGCATTATACGTTGTTTATAGAGCTTGCAGAAACCTATATTGACAAAGGTAAAGTAAGGAAACGCTGGACAGAATGGCTTGAATACGAAGCAACCATTATACAGGAAATGGAAGTAAGGGGCGACAGGATCCATTAAAGAAGTACATACTCGCCTTTACTGTTCACCGAAATAATCGGTAGCCTTTTGTACTGCTCAAAATAATCATAAACAGATTTGATATTTTCTGAAAAGCTTAGGTAGTCTTTATCGTCCTTGGTTATTTTCCTAAGCTGCTCCGCACTTTTAGGGTTGTTGTAACGAATAGGGAAAATATGTACGGGTATAAAATCCTCACCGCTATTTTTGGCATAAGATGCCATCAGGTACACTTCTTCTATCTGGCTATCCATAATGGGTATGCAGCCAACCGTAATACAGCTTCCATGAATGTAGATGTCGTTGCCTGGCTGTGCCGAATCGCTTAACATGGCATCAGAAGCATTGGGGTAATTGATGCCAAGACTCATGTGGTATGTGCTGCGTGGGTTGAATACATTAATATAGTAGAAACCTTCTGGCACCTGATAGTCTCCTTCCATCCGCTTGGGGCCAAGACTGCCGCTTAATGCACAAACCTTGTATGTCTTGAATAATTTGAAAGCCGACTTGCTATCATTACGTACCCACACTTCCAATTGACTGTCGTACTTAAAGCTCCTTACATACAGTTGCTGTGGTGGCCATTGCAGACCAGCTTGGATAAACTGTTTCTTTAACGTATCTTCTTTTGTCTTGATGGCGTTTACCACACGGCTATTGCCACGTTGTGATTCCAATAAAGTAGGTTGTGCAGAAATGGTAGCAACCAATAAAATAGAAACGATGAAGGAAACTGATTTTTTCATTTGCCGAAAATAATTGTTCTACTGGATGAACGTTTATGGTGTGGATTTAATTGCAGGAAATCGGGCCACTCTGCACAAGGATTAACAATTGTTTAGAAACCTGCTTTTGAAAGCAGTTTAGCTGTTGACGCTTGCCCCCAACCAGGCCATTATGCCCATGCCTGTTTCAATGGCACGTTCATCTATATTGAATTTTGGTGTGTGTACGTTATGGACAATCCCTTTTTCTTCATTGCGAACGCCAAGCCTAAAAAAACAACCGGGTACCTGTTGTGTATAAAAACCAAAATCTTCCGCACCCATGCGTAGTTCTGTTTCCAATACATTTTCCTTACCCATATAGCTTTCTGCAAGGGACCAGGCTTCGGTAGTCAGCTTTTCGTCATTGTCAACCGTTGGGTAACCAACATCAATCAGTAAATCAATTTCGGCACCCATGCTTTCCACCAGACCGATTGCCTGTTTCTTAATCAGCTCATGTGCCCTGTAACGCCAGGTTTCATCCATTGCCCTAAAAGTGCCCATTAATTTTACTTCGTTGGGAATAACATTGGTTGTATGCCCCCCCTGAAAAGAGCAGATAGAAAGCACGGAAGGCGAGGTTGGGTTGTTGTTCCTTGCAACAATCTGTTGCAGTGAAACAATCAATTGCGATGCAATCAATATTGTATCGGCAGTAAGGTGTGGTGCCGCAGCATGGCCACCTTTGCTTTTAATGGTGATATAGATTTCATCGGCACTTGCCATTACCCTTCCTTTCCTGAAACTGAGCTTGCCAAAGTCCAAACCGGGATGCACATGCAAGGCTAGGATGCCCTGTGGCCTTGGGTTTTCCAATACCCCTTCATTGATCATTAAACTTGCACCGCCAGGATTTTTTTCTTCACCTAACTGGAAAATGAGTTTCACCGTTCCTTCCCATTCGGCTTTTGTTTCATTCAATATCTTGGCTGCCCCCAATAGGCAGGTGGTATGTACATCATGCCCGCAGGCATGCATCACACCATTGTTCACGGATCTGTAAGCCACTTCATTTTCCTCTTGTATAGGCAAAGCGTCCATGTCGCCACGCAATGCAATGATTCTTGTTGAAGGATTTTTCCCTTCAATCAGTGCAACAATACCGGTAGTGGCTTTTGTTTCGTACGCAATACCTAACCCGGCCAGTTTGGCCTGAATAAATTTTGATGTTTCAAATTCTTTATAGCTCAACTCTGGATAGGCATGCAGGTGATGGCGTACAGCAATAAACTCATCGGAATATTTTTTGGCTAAAGCTTTTATTTTTTGTTGCAGCATATACTTGTATTAATGAACAGCTTCTGGCAAAAATAACAAGGTTCTGCCATGTTTAGCTTTGCAGCATTGGCAGAACCTTTTGTTTGTAAGATTTGGTGGTTGTTTAAGGCATTATCGTGTCGTCTTCTGGCGGAGGCGTGTATTCAATTGCATCTTCCACCAAAAAAACACCTTCGGGGTACAGCTTGGCCATAGGCTTCCTGAACTTGTCTGCATCTTCTCTTTTCAGGAAGTTGCCAATACGTACTTTAAAATAGGGTGATTGGAACAGTACATAACTTTTTTCAGCTGGATAGCGGGCAAGCAAATCGGATTTCACTTTAAATGCCTGTTCCCTGTTGGTTGTGCTTACCACCTGTATCCTGTAGCCTTTGTACTGCCCGGTACTGGTTAGCATAGAAGTACGTTTGTTGATAGCTATCTGCTTTGCAGTAAGCACATCCAGTCTTGCGTCTTTCCTTACAACAATCGTATCGTCATTACCCGCATTTGCTGTGCAGGAAAACACCATAGCCATTCCTATAAATAACAACTGCTTCATTCAATCCTGTTTAATATGTAACCCGTTTTAATAGCCCGCTTTTGCACCGCCAATATTTTCAATTGGGTGCCAAGTGGTTTTAATTTCCTGCGTATCTAAAATAAAGTAAGGCGTTTCTGCATCACTGCTGTTCCAGTCAATGTTGTTGTAAAAAAGCACCCGTTTTACATTCAATGCTGCTTTTTCCTGAACGAGCTTTTGCGACGCAACATCGTCACCACAATAAATGGTTGCATTCACGTCCATATGGTCTGCAAAGTATTTAATCAGTTCCGAAGGTTTTCCTGTCAGGATATTCACCACACCTCCGGGCACATCAGACGAATTGATTACTTCTGCAAATGTTACAGAGCACAAAGGTTTTGTTTCCGACGCCAATACAATAATGCTGTTGCCACCAGCTATTACCGGTGCAATAACAGAAACAAGCCCCAACAAGGAAGTTTGTTGCGGTGCAATCGCTGCAACAACGCCTGTTGGCTCGGGTACCGAGAAATTGAAATGCGACGATGCAACGGGATTGACGCTACCAAACAATTGCTGGAACTTATCGCACCAGCCTGCATAATAAATCAACCTGTCAATAGAAAGATTCACTTCAGCTTCGGCCTGTGCCGGAGTTGAGTCCTGCTTGATCAATTCATCAACAAATTGGGCCTTCCTTCCTTCCAGCATTTCTGCAATGCGGTACAGTATCTGGCCCCGGTTGAACGCAGCTTTGGCACTCCAGCCACCAAATGCACCGCGGGCTGCCACTACTGCTTCCCGGAAATCCTTCCTACTGCTGAGGCAGGCATTTGCCAAAGGTGCACCTGCCCTGTTTTTGGCAACATAGTACCTGCCGCTTTCGGTTCTTGGAAACTGGCCGCCGATATATATCTTGTAGGTTTTCAGCACTTCTACCCGTTTGGCAGCAATAGTACCTGCGTGGCCATTGCTACTGAATGCTGCTGTTGCTTTTTTAGCTATTGTCTTTGTTGCCATAAGATAAATTAAGTTTTATTCTGTCTCGCTTTTACGCCTGAAACCAACAATCTTTGTTCTTGGCTGGGGTTCAGGTTCGGTAAGTAATTTTTTTAAGTATTGAAATATCAATGCTATATCATCATCATGTTTGTTCATTTTATTTTCAACCTGCTCAAGCTTTAATAAAATGTCCTTATGCGTGAGCAGCATCTCTTTCATCCTGGTAAATATCCGCACAATCTGAATATTCACTTCTATTGCCCTGTCGCTATTTAGTACACTTGCCAGCATAACCGCTCCATGTTCCGTAAACACAAGGGGCAAGGTTTTTGAAAACTTTAAACTTTGCAGGTGGTCGCATTTTGCGACCACCTTGTCCTTCTCTTTTACGGTTAATTGAAACATGAAATCCTTTGGGAATTTCTTGATGTTTCTTCTTACCTGTTCATTCAGCCTTTTGGTGGTAACACCATACAATTCGGCCAAGTCTTTATCAACCATTACCTTTTGCTTACGAACGAGCAATATCCTGGTCATTACCGATTCGTCCGTCAAGCCAACTTTTGTACTTTTTCTAGCCATATTTTGCTATTTGGAGGTGGTCGCAAAATGCGACCACCTCTGTTAAAAAAGATGTGTTGCAGTTGGTGCTTTTAGGTCGGTCTCAATAGTATAAAAGAACAATTAGTTTTTTGATTTCGAAGTAGGTGGTCGCAAAATGCGACCACCTACTTTATCGATACACCCCTTTATTTACAAGCGTTTCAGCTAAAAATATTTTGATTAAAAGCCGAATAATATATCCAATCCATCAGTGCATTACGTAATGATAACAAGCAAGGTTGCGATGCCTATTGTTGTAAGAAACTATTTCAAATATGCACCCAAACCATGTAAACCGCCTTCCCTACCATAGCCACTTTCTTTGTAGCCGCCAAATGGAGAGGTAGGGTCAAATTTATTATAGGTATTTGCCCAAATAACACCTGCACGCAATTTGGTAGTAAGGTTAAAGATCTTGGAGCCTTTGTCTGTCCATACGCCAGCACTTAGACCAAATGGTGTGTTGTTGGCTTTCTCTATCACTTCATCATCGGTACGGAAAGTCTGAATGGTAAGTACAGGACCAAAAATTTCTTCCTGGGCCAAGCGGCTGCTTTGTGCAACATTGGTAAACAAGGTCGGACGCATGAAGAAGCCTTTTTTGGGAAGCTCGCATGAACTTTGGTACATCTCCAAACCTTCTTTCTCACCTATTTTCAAGTATTTATTGATGTTGCCCAACTGCTCTTTCGAGTTGATGGCACCAATGTCTGTATTCTTGTCCATCGGGTCGCCAACAATTAACGTTTCTAACCTGTCTTTCAATTTACGCAGTACACTGTCATATACGGATTCCTGTACAAACAAACGGGAACCTGCACAGCATACATGCCCTTGATTGAAGAAGATGCCATTGATGATACCTTCAACTGCCTGGTCCAAAGGTGCATCGTCAAAAATGATGTTGGCCGCTTTGCCGCCCAATTCCAGTGTCACTTTTTTGTTGGTTCCAGCAACTGCACGCTGAATGATCTTGCCTACATCTGTTGAACCAGTAAATGCTACTTTGTTGATGTCTGGGTGGTTAACAATTGCAGCCCCGGTAGCACCTGCACCAGTAATAATATTTACCACCCCTGGTGGCAAATCGCTTTCCTGAATGATTTCAGCCAGCTTCAAAGCTGTTAGCGACGTGGTTTCTGCAGGTTTCAGCACAACGGTATTGCCTGTTGCCAAAGCAGGTGCTATCTTCCACGCAGCCATCAACAATGGGAAGTTCCAAGGGATAATCTGCCCGGCAACACCCAATGGCTCAATTTTTTTATTGGGATAGGCGTAGGACAATTTATCGGCCCAGCCCGCATAGTAAAAGAAATGGTTTGCAACCAATGGGATGTCCACATCACGGCTTTCACGAATGGGTTTACCGCCATCCAAGGTTTCTATAACGGCAAACTCCCTTGCACGTTCCTGAATCATTCTAGCTATGCGGTAAATGTATTTTGCACGCTCCTTTGCAGGTATCTTGCTCCATGTCTTGTCGTAGGCCGTACGTGCTGCCTTGACAGCCTTGTCCACATCGGCCACATTTGCATCGGCCACTTCGCTCAGTTTCTCTTCTGTAGCAGGATTGATGGTATCAAAATATTTTTTGCTCAATGGCTTTTCAAATTTGCCATTCACAAACAGTTCATACTTTGCATCAATCTTTGCACTTGCCTTACTTTCTGGTGCAGGTGCATAAGTGGTATCGAACTTTAGTTTTAATGTATTGTTTTTTGCTTTTGCCATAAAAGTTTAAAGTTTTAAGTCTGAAAGTATAAAGCTCTTTATCTATACTTTCTTCCTTGTACCTGCAATATTCGATTTTTGTAAATAGCCTATCATATTCTGCAATAAGCCACTTATGTTCAACAATTCTTGCTTTATATTTTGAAATTCATTTTGATTGATATAATTCCTGTCAAATGCCCTGATTAATTGGGAACGCAATTCGCCACACGACCCTTTTGCATATCCCAAAAATTGTATGAACTCACCTTTTGTTCCCCGTTCAAACCCTTCCGCTATATTATCCATCATTGAACCAGATGAACCTTCAATCTGATCTATTAACCTGTAATTATTCTTGAATCTCTTATCGTCAATTAACCTGCCCATCGCTTTACAAACTTCCCTGGCTTTTTGCCAACTTATTATTTCTTCAAATGACTTAATTGTTGCCATAGCATTTCAATTGAATAATAAATACTAGGCTAACAACTTTATACTTTCAGACTTAAAACCTGAAACATTTTAATCTATCGAAAAATAATTTGCACTTTGATACACACCTGTCCTTTCTTTCTCCAATTGCATCAACACATCATTGGCCAGGCTGCTGGCTCCAAAACGGAACCATTCATTGTTCATCCATTCCGTTCCCAATGTTTCTTGCAACATTACTAGGTAATGCAATGCCAGCTTGGATTTGCTGATGCCACCCGCAGGCTTCATCGCAATCTTCTTTCCGGTTTTGTAATAGAAGTCACGTATGGCTTCGAGCATTACCAATGTAACGGGCATGGTAGCGGCAGGTGAAATCTTGCCTGTGGAAGTCTTGATGAAATCAGCCCCGGCATACATGGCAATATCGCTTGCACGTCTTACTTTGTCATAAGTAACCAGTTCGCCTGTTTCCAGTATCACTTTCAATCTTGCGGTGCCACAGGCTTCCTTTATGGCAGCTATTTCGTCAAATACAAAGTTGTAATCACCTTCCAGAAACTTGCCACGGCTTATTACCATGTCAATTTCATCGGCACCTTCACTAACGGCAAATTTTGTGTCACGGATTTTCACGTCACGTGGGGCTTGACCACTAGGGAATGCAGTAGAAACCGAAGCCACTTTAACACCAGAATTGCCCAGGGACTTTTTGGCAATACCCACCATGGATGGATACACGCAAACTGCAGCCACAGTTGGCAAACCGGGGTATTGATCATGCAGGTGCTGGGCTTTGTAGCAGAGCTGTTTTACCTTGCCATCGGAATCCTTACCTTCTAAAGTAGTAAGGTCTATCATGTTCAAGGTAAGTTTCAAGCCGTTTACTTTTGTTTCCGCCTTTATGCTTCTGGCGGTAAAACGCTTGGCTTTTTCTTCAACGCCAACCTGGTCTATGCGGGGCGATAAAGTAAAATCCGGAATGGCAAATGAGGTATTTGTAGCAACCATAATAATATTTTGTAAATGTCAAATGTAGAGAAAATCAAACAACTATAAAAAGCAAAGGCTTCCTTATTGGAAACCTTTGCTTTTATAATGTATAATTCAGGTGCTATTTGGATAAGGCCGTGACTTTGCTAATTTTTATTGGCACACAGATAACACGGGTTAAACGGATGGTCATTGATTTTATGCTGCTACGCCAACATATTGCCTTTTTTCAACTCTTTACTATAGCAATGAATGTATCAATAATCAATTGGTGTAGTTACTGTACAGCCCCTTTGCTGTAGTCTAATATCTTCACGTCATCGGTTTTGCCTTTCCATTTATCTGTGCGGAAAGGGTATGCAGGCATGCCCGTATTGTTTATAAGGTTCAGTTCGCCGGGGTTGTCGGCCCAGGCATACCGCACGGCAACCGGTTGCTTGATGGCATCTGCAGAAACGGCAATCGTTTTACTGTCGATTATTTCTGCATTGGCCCAAACAAATTTCCTGTCATCGGCTGCTATGGCAAAGCCCTTTACCATTTTTGCCGCGTCTTTGGTTTTAAGGCCCTCGCCAGTTATATCAAACTCAAGCAGTATTTTGTTGCCGGCTATTTTCATGCCCTTGTACACGGGACCAGAGGGAACAATGTCTTTCATGCCGTACACATGATATTCGGCTTGCAGTGCCAAACGTTTGCCTACTTCATTTTTGTATTTGGGATGTATGTCCAATGCTTCGCCCTGTTCGATGGTGCAGGCCATTGATGTGTAAGGCAGTTTTAATACTTCCGTTTGCGATTCACGGGTTTCGGCCCATTCGGCATCAGCAGGGTTGGTAAGTGTTTTTTTGTAATTGGGAAGCTGGGCATATACAAATGGCAGTTTGTCGTTGCCCGATTTTTTACGCCAATCCTTTATCATCCTTGCGAAAAGCTCCCTGTACTGAAAGCCACGTGGGGCATTGCTTTCGCCCTGATACCATAACACCCCTTTTACAGTAAAGGGCATCAGCGGTGCAATCATGGCATTGTATAAAATACAAGGTACCTGACGCGTGTTTATTTGCCTTGCTAGGCCTGTAGGCACAATGGTATCCAATCCAATCTTATATTTCCATTCACCTGCAAGTGATATTTTATTGGAAGCAGTCTGCAGATACAGTTCATTGGCCTTGCCCATGAAACCGCCATCGTCCCGGTAATTGGTTATGCGGACCGTTATATAATTATTGCCTTCTTTTAAAACGTTTTTTGCAATGGTGTATTCACGCTTCCTGGTACGTTCATCAAACCTATGCCCCACCTGGCTTCCATTGATGAAAGTAAAATCCTCATCTGCAACCGCACCCAATGATAGCTTTGCATCGTTTGCAATATCGGCAGCAGTCAACTGTATTTCTTTTTGAAACCAGATAACACCATCCTTGTTTTTTAATGCAGGTGTGTTTTCCCAGCTTGCGGGCATTGTTGCGTTGGCCCATGTTGCATGGTATTCTTTTGCCCAGGTATAGTTGGCATTGTCGTAGCCTGCATCCAGTTTATTGATGTTCCTTATCCATGCATCGAACCTTTCGTTGCTTTTCCTTTCTTCTTCCTTTAGGTCAAACTGTTCAATAGTGGCCGCTTTTTCGCCAAAAGTCACTTCGCCTGCGAGGCCTTCCTTGCTGATCCAGCTTTCGATGGTAGTACCACCGTAAGCACTCCATATCAAACCAATGGGTACTTTTAAGTCTTCATGCAGTTTCCTGCCAAAGAAGTATGCAACGGCCGAAAATTTGGGGATGGATGCCGGTGTGCAGGCTTCCCATTTAATTACGTCCACAGGCTCCTGCAATGGCTTATTGCTGTAGTCTTTTTTTACGGTGAAGAGGCGGATGTTTTTATAATCAGCTTTAGGCAATTCGTCCTTGGCGTTGCTGGTATTCATCATTAAAAAGCCCATATTGCTCTGGCCGCTACATAGCCATACATCGCCAATCATTATGTCATTCAGCACAATTTCATTGTTGCCCTTAATAACCATTTTGTAAGGGCCGCCTTCTTTCATTGCTGGCAGCATCAATTGCCAGGCCGTGTCTTTTACGGTTGCCTTGTATTGCTTACCCATGAAGCTGATGGTTATTTTTTCGTTCTTGCTGCACCAACCCCATAAGCTTACCGATGTATTGCGTTGCAGCACCATGTTGCTGCTTACCAGTGAAGGCAGTTTCACATTTGCTTTTGCTGAAAGCATGCACACAAAAAACAGAAAAGATAAAATGTATTTCATGGCTAATCTTATTTATAGGGCAAAGTCTAGTTTTACTTTTAGTACTTGCCACGAATGGCACTAATTGACACGAATAATTGTTTACAAAAAGTTGTATATATTATCGCATCCAAATAGGTCCAACTTGTTTTGGTGATAGGATGCTGTACTTGCTTTTCTTTACTTCATCGGCAATGGAAGGTTCTACCCAATCGGCCCCAACGTTACTGTTGGCAGACAGTACGGCCCTTGTTTCAACAGAAGCAACGGTATTGCCTTTGCCGTCTTTGATCCAGCCGAAGCCATTACGTTTGGCACCTTTGTAAGCTAACTGCTCAATGCCTTTGGTATTTGTTTTTATACGTGCAGCCAGTATGGTATTGTCTTGCATAAAGAGATGCTGTGCATTGGTAAGCGATTCGTACACATCGCCGCTGTTGCCTGCATCATCAAAAAACAGGTTGTTTTTTATTGTAACGGTATCGGGTGCCACGGTCATGCCATCGCGTTTGGAGAATGCACCCATGCGGATGTTGGGCGTTGCACAGTTTACAAATATGTTGTCTGTAACGGTTGCCGTCTTTACCTGAAAATAACCATTGAGTGGTGTGTTTACCAACCCGTTTACAATAGTAAGCGGTGCCCTGAAAGTTTGGTTGGGTGCACCGTTGAGGTGGTAAAAATAATTGTTGATGGCAACATGGCCTTCGCCGATGATGCGGATGCCGTAGGATAACCTTTTATCGCCACCATCAAAGAAGTTGCCGTCGCATAAGGCATAGTTACCATGACGTAACGTGAGGCCGCCATCGCTGTTTACAAAAGTATTGTGGAGGTAAGTGTTGTGGCAGGATTTGTTGGAGATGATCTCTATTTCGCCATCGCATTCTTCAAAGCGGTTGAAGGCCACCACGCAATGTGCATTGGTAAAAGATGTTTTGCTATCGCCGATACGAATGCTTTCAAGGCCATTGTCTGCATCGGGACCATTTTTTCTTATTAAAAAATAATTGTAACTAATGGTGTGGTGTGCGGTTACATTATTGTCGAGCCAAACAACCAGTGTTGGCCCACGGTTGTCTTTGCTTTTGAAGAGGCAATTGGTTACCGTATTGTATTGACCATATAAACCAACCCAAGTGTTTACAACAGTCTTGTCTGCATTGTTGTAATCGTTGATAACGCAGTTTTTAACGATGCTGTGGGTGGCATTGCTGCCATCTTTTACCCTGAACTGTATTACCTGTTTGGTATCTAAACCGCGGCCACCGTTTTGCCATACAAAGCCATCAATAGTAATGTTGTTGCCGGAGAAGTTGAGTGTGGAATTTTCCTCGAAGAAGACTTTGCCTGCATGCTCTGCAACAAAAGCAATATTGTTGTTGGTGAATTTTATTGCTGCGTTTTTGTACACGCCATCTTTCAAAATTATTTTATCGCCTTCGCTTGCTTTGTTGAGCAAGGTGTTTGCTTCTTCTGTAGATGTTACTAAGTGGTCTGCAGCATTGGCAATACTTGCAATGCTTATAGATAGTAAGAAGATGATCTTTTTCATTGCTGTTGTTTAAGTAACACAAAGGACATTAAGTACACACAAAGAACACGATGTTGTGTTCTTTGTGTTACTATCTCATTCGCTTCAATAAAAGTTGGGCGTTGCTATTTTGCTGATGGGTGCGACGCCACTGCAGTTGATTGATGTGCCGCTGCTGGTGACATAGCATTTATCCTATACAGCTTATGAGAACCAAGTTCCGCCATTGATGTCGATATTGGTACCTGTGAGGAAGCTGCTTTCATCGCTTGCGAGGTATGCAACGAGATCAGCTACTTCGCTGGCCTTACCTTCCCTCCGTAACGGCGTACCATTGGCAACGGCAGTACGGACTTCGGGTTTGGTAAAGGTGTCGTGAAAAGTGGTTGCGATCATACCGGGGTCAACAGCGTTTACACGGATGCCTTTGGGCCCAAGTTCTTTTGCCATGGCCCTTGTAAAGGTTGCAACGGCACCTTTACCGGTAGCGTATGCACTTGCACCAAAGCCGCCACCATCACGCCCTGCCTGTGAAGAGAAGTTTACAATGGCACTGCCAGCAGGCATGAATGGCGATGCATGTTTTGCTGTAAGGAACACAGACTTTGCATTTACGTTCATTACAAAATCCCAGAAGTCTTCGTCCATATCGGCCAGCAGTTTCCTTGCTACCAAACCACCTGCAACGTTTACCAGTATATGTATATCGTTGCCAAAAGCTTTTTGTGTTTCGGCAACCAGATTTGCCACTTCGGCCGATTTGGTGACATCTGCTTTTACTGCTATGGCTTCGCCGCCGGCGGATTTGATGAGTGCCAATGTTTCATCTGCCTGTTCGGAATTGCCCAAATAATTGACTACCACTTTTGCCCCTTCGCTTGCGAGCTTTACCGATACTGCCCTTCCGATGTCCCTTGCTCCACCTGTAACGATGGCTACTTTGCCTTTAAATTTCATAATGCTTATTTTTTAGAATGATTGTTTTATTTGTTTGCTGTTTTTGATGAGAAGATGAATACGCTTGCAATGGATAGCGGTACCAGCAGTGCACCCATTACAAAGAAGGGTGTCCAGTTGTTGCCTGCTGTGATATACGGCACAAGGAACATGGTGATGATGGTACCCAATACGGCAGCGGCACCACCAATGCCTGCGAGTGAACCAACGGTTTTGCCGGAGTGGAAATCACTGGGCAATGTCTGTATATTGACAATGGCAAACTGGAAACCGCCAAGCACAAAAGTCATGATGAGCACTGCAACGGTTGCTGTGTCTGCATATGCAGCCGCAATCATTGCGGGCAATGTGATGCATGCACCCAGTATGATGGCTGTGCGTCTTGCCGTTTGAATGGTTTTGCCTTTGCGTATCAAATAGCCGGAGAACCAGCCACCAACAATGGCACCGATGGCCGCACCTACATAGGGCACCCATGCAGAGAATGCCACTTGCTTTATATCCAGTTTGAATTTGTTGCTGAGGTATATAGGCAACCATGCCACAAACATCCACCAGATGGGATCGAGAAAGAAACGGCCGAAGATGACGGCGTAGCTTTTTTTATCGGTGAGCAGCTCGCCCCATGTTTTTGCTTTGTCGTTTGTGTTCTTGCTTTCGGGCTGACCAGATAAGATGTATTCCCTTTCTTCATCGGTAACCCAGGGATGGTCCTTTGGTGTTTTTTTGTTGATGACCAACCAGGGTATGATCCAAAGTATGCCCAATGAACCGATGATGATAAATGTTTTCTGCCAACCAAATTCGATGAAGAGCATGGAGATGATGATGGGGGCAAAAATATTGCCGATGGAACCGCCTGCACCAAAGAGGCCCTGTGCCAATGCACGTTCCTTTACGGGGAACCATTCGGCATTTGATTTAACGGTACCTGGCCATGGGCCTGCTTCGCCCAAACCGAGCAACACACGGAACATGCTCAATGAGGCAACACCTTTGGCCAATGAAGTGAGCATATCGGCCGTGCCCCAAATTAATGCAGACATGACGAAGCCTTTTCGTGTACCTATTTTGTCGTACACTTTACCCGATACCAATTGGCTGATGCCATAAGCCACCATAAAAAACATGTAGATGTAGGAATAGAGTTTTTTCAGTGTATCGTCAATTACGCTTTGCGGATCGTTTAAGTTAACAAGTCCCAGTTCATATGCTATACCACCTTTTTTGATGTATTGTATATGGTTATCGCTTAATACCGTTACCGTTTTTGCATCAACAGTTTTAGTAGTATTGTCTTTGTTGTGCAATGTATAGGTGCTATCGTTTATGTTGTATACAGCATAGTTGGTTGATGCATTGACAGCCTGTTCGCCTTTAAGCAATTCGTATTTAACTTTTGTATTGGCTACCCACATATAGTTCAATGTACCCCTATCCAGGTAGTTGATAATGGTTATCAGCACCACCAGACCAAGTACCCACCAACGCATTCCTTTTACTTTCATACACTTGTTTTATTGTACAATCATTAATGGGTAGCTGAGCATTGTTTTGCTTTGCTGCACTACCTGTAACTGATACATACCTTTTGCTAATCTTTCTATATTGATATTGACTGTATTGCTTATAGCAGCCAGTTTTTTAACTTGCTTGCCGCTTGCATCCAACAGTATAATTTGTGTTTGAGGCTGCAGTGTACCATTCAGGTCAACTGTAACATCATGTGTTGCGGGGTTAGGGTATATATTTACCGTAATGCCTTTACCTATGTTAACTGTACGTATGGGCGAATAGCTGAAGCTGCCGTCTTTGTCGACCATTTTTAAACGGTAGTAGTTGTAGCCTTCTTTGGGTGCATTGTGTTGGTAGCTATACGTTGAGGCATTTGCGGCAACCGATGAAAGCAGTGAGAAATGTATGCCATCGGTACCGGTTTCCACATCGTATTGTTTAAAGTTTATTTCGTTTGCAGCCTGCCACTTTAATTGAACAGACTTGTTAACCAGCAATGCTTTGAAGCTGATTAGTTGAACAGGCATTACCAGTTGCGGCTTACCTGCACCAACCAAGTTCGAATCTAACGGATAAGCGAGTACAGAACCAGTGCCATTTATTTCATCGCAACCAATATCGTATATGGCCGATCTTGTTTGTGCTTGCACATCCAAACCATTTAATAAACTTGTGTAGTTAGCTGTATTGGTTGCTGCATCCTGCACCAAAGATGGAGGCGTTAATATACCATTTGTTCTTGCTCCAAAACTTAATGTTGTATTTGTGAAGCCCGTTGATGATGTTAGACCAACACCATTGGGTGCATTGTACACATTGCCTTCCGCAGTATAAGTAAGCAAAGTATTGGATGGATTGTTATACGCAGCCTGGCCTGTAGTCATCCTAACAATATTGTTTGCGATGGTAATACCCAATGGTTGAAAAGTGTTGCTGCCACCATCTGTAAAACCCAACACGATACCTGCACCGCCACTACAATTGACGATGGTGTTGAAAGCGATCATGGAACTGTCTGCCGGAAAATAGCCCGATGCTTTGCTGGCATCTGTTGTATCGGTAGTGGCTGAAAGGCCATTGTACATAATGATGGGGCAACGCAATGCTGTAAGGCTGTTCTTGTTGCCCAGCAGGCCTTCAAAATAATTGTTGAATACTTTATGCCCTTTATCAATCAAGCGTACGCCATACGATTTGGTGGCAGTAGCATCATCAACAATAAAAAAGTTGCCATAAATACTGCAGTACCTGCCATGCCGCATGGTCATGCCGCCGAAACAGTTTTTGAATGTGTTGTATTTGTAGGTATTGAAATTGGATTTGTTGGAAACGATCTCCGGCTCTACCTGCGTGCAGCCTTCAAACAGGTTGTATGCAATGGTGTTGTAGCCGTTTGATCTTGATGTGGTGCTGGTACCCACACGTATGGATTCGCCGCCGTTGGCACCTTGATAGCCACGCCCTTTGAAGTAGTTGGAATCTATGGTATGCAGTGTGGTGGTTGATTTTTGCGGATAGGTATTGTTGTCGTACCACACCACCACAGTTGCACCTGCATTGGCTTTGTTGATGAATGTGCAATGGTCTACCCTATTGTTGGTGCCGTATAATGAAACCCATTTGTTGTCAATGTCGGGACTGGTGCCTGCAACGGAACCCGTGGAATCGCTATTGTAACTGTCTATGGTGATATTGCTTAAACGGCAGTAAGTGGCAGCCACAGATGATGCGTTCCTGAACTGGATCACATCTGTTGCACCTGTATTACCATTTATAAACTTGAACCCTGTAATTAAAATACGTTTGCCTGCAAACTGTATATAGGTACTGCCCGTAAACTGCACGCCGTTAAAGGTTTGTGCCATCAATACGATCCATGCGGAAGTGGCCGTGCCATTGTTGTTGGTGAAGTTGATCTGTCCCCAGTTGTAGCTGCCGTTGGTTACGGTAACGGTATCGCCAGGGAGTGCAGCGTTCATGCGGGTCTGCAAAGTGGCCTTATCCGAAACAGTGTAGTTGGTTGCTTGTGATTTCATGGCACATAGGACAATCAACACAGAAAAAAAAATTCTATGAAACAAGTATGGGTGATATAAATAACGGCTACTCACTTATCTAGCAATGATGAAAGGGTGATTTGAAACGACCTGTTTATTTTGTATAAGCTGCAAGTAATATGAGCCTGCCACTAAATTTTTTACATCAATATTCATGGTGATAGAAGTCTGCTTCATCCTTTTCACTTCCATGCCTATTGCATTCATCAGAACGATTTCGTTTTGAGGATTTGCTGCTCCACTCAATTCAACCGTTATAAAGTTTTGTACAGGGTTAGGATATAATTTAATAGACAAATCTTCTTTTGAAGCGATGGAACGTATGGGTGAATATTGATAGGAACCGTCTGCATTCACCATTTTGATGCGATAGTAATTGTTGGTTTGCAGCACTGCATTGTATTGATAGCTGTAAGCAGCATTGGCCAATGCTTTAGCTGTAACAGTAGCAATAGTTGAGAAGCTGCTGCCGTTGGTGCTTTGTTCAAGTTCGTATTGCTTCATGTTGATTTCTTCGGCAACATTCCAGCTTAACAGTACGCCGTTGTTGTTTTTCTTAACAGTAAAGTCCAATAGACGCACAGGCAATACTGATAAGTAATACAACGCACCCACTTCATTTGGCGATAGCGGTTTTATGATAACGGAACCTGTTGCGTTCAGTTCATCAAAACCAACATCGTAAATGGAACTTCTTGTTTGTCCCTGCCCGTCTGCTGCACTTAGCAATGAAACATAGTTAGCGGTATTGATGGCTGCATCCTGAACCAGTGAAGGGGCAACGAGAATGCCGTTTGTTCTTGCACCAAAACCCAGTGTATTGTTTTGCCAACCGGTGCTTGTGATGCCCAAACTTGCTGCATCGTATATATTGCCTTCGGATGATTGTGTAAGCAAGGTATTTGCCGCATTCATGTAAGCTGCATTGCCCGAACTCATCTTAACCAAATTGTTGGCCAGCGTTATACCTTTTGGCTGGATGGTGCCACCATGTACACAGCCGAGTGCAATGCCTGCACCATCCACTGCATTCACAATGGTATTGAAAGCAACTGTGCAACTATCGGCAGCAAAATATTCACCGGAGCCCAATGTTGAATCGGAGTAGTTTCCGTTGTAGATGCAGAGGGATGCACGTTTTTGATCAGAGCTTAAGGATGCACCGTTTACGCCTTCGATATAGTTGTTGAATACTTTATGCCCTTTATCGATGATGCGTATGCCGGCAGCCTGGCGTGCAGGATTGTCGTTCAAAATAAAATTGCCGTACACATTGCAGTACCTTCCGAAACGCAGGCAGATACCACCATTGCTGTTGCGGATGGTATTGTAGCGGTATGTGTTCCTGTGCGATTTGTTGCTGAATATCTCTAGCTCGCCAGATGTGGTTACATCTTCCACCAAGTTGTATTCAACAATATTATAGCCATCTGTTCTTGCACTGGCAGCATCGCCCACACGTATGGTCTCGCCTTCGTTGGCACCCATGTAGGAACGTCCCTTGAAATAATTTGAATCGATACGGTTGTAAGTAGATACCGCTTTTGCAGGATAGGTCACCGGTGTATAGATCACAATAATGGTAGCTGTTCCATTGCTTTTATTGATAAAGGTATTGTGGTCCACACGGTGGTGGTCGCCATCCAGTTCCACCCATGCATTCTTTTGCAGCAGTGCGGTATCGGAGTTGTAGTTGTCGAACACATTATTGGTGATGCGGCAATAATAGGAAGGCAATGTGGAGCCCTTACCTACTTTTAAAACAGAGCTTGCACCTGCATTGCCGTTCTTGAACACAAAGCCGGTAAACACCATATTGGTGATCTGGAAAGCAAATTTTGTGGTGCCGTTAAAAATGACACCGCCTGGTGTTTGAGCCCTTAATACAATTGGAGCAAGCGATGCAGAGCCATTGGTATTCACAAAACCTACGAGGTCAAAATTATAGGTGCCGTTGGCAACCGTTATGGTATCGCTGGGCATGGCAGCCGTCATTTTGTTTACGAGGTCTGTTTTGGTACTGACCGTATAATTGGTTGCATGGGCAAACTGCACCAACAGTTGCAAGGCAATCATCATGCATATAATACTTATATTGTTGGGTCTGTTGGCCATTGTTTATTGTGCAAGAAGTTTTACTATAACATTTTTATTGGAGTCCTTTATCTTGTCTGCTTGTTTGCTGTAGGAACCGTCTTTGAATTTTTCTGCAGCAGCCAGTAACAGTACATAGTAGTCCTGTTTTTTGTAAGGGGTTATTTGCTGGTATTCCCATTGCTTGTCATCCACCACAAAAGGCATCAAATAGTCAATCGCTTTTCTGATGCTTCTGCCATCTGCGGTTTGGTAATGCCAAAGGTCCACGCCTTTTGTTTCGGCAGCGTTGGCCAGCATTGTCCATGCATGCAGGTTAAAAGTTGAGTAACCCAATGCAGCGGTACGTTCCAGCTCTAATGGCTGCTTGCCATCGGGTTCTATCTGCCAAGCCAGCCTTTCAAAATCATGTTTCAATATCTTGTCAGCAACAGCTTTTTCGCCGCAGAAGGAAGCAATGGTCACGATCTGCATATCGTAAAAAGTACCATGGTTGTTTTTTGCCTCTGCTTCTTTTTTACCGTTGTTGCTGGTAAGCAACCAGTTTAAGTATGCTTTAAACCATTGCATGGTGCCGCTTTCATCGGTTGGCTTCCATGATTTTGACAAACGCAGCAAACCCACAGCATCCACTACTTGCGGCAGGTTATGTGTATCAATGATGCCGGTACTTACGCCTGTATCGATGCCTGTTCTTATCTGGGCATGGTTCAGGTTGGGCAACATACGTGTGGCTGTGTCCAGAAACCAGAAGCGTATCAGTTGCGTTGCTTTTGCTGCATACTTTTCCTGATCGGTAAAATAGTAGGCCCATGATAAGTTGTGCACGGCATCTACGAGGTCGTCAAAATTTTTGTCATCGCTTACCAGATCGTTTGCAGGGTTCTTTTGCCCATCTTTTTTTATGTAGGGCTTGCCATCGGGTTTGCTGGGGTCGGGCCAGTAGTACCTGGCCATGCTCATGTATTCGTGCATGTTGCCGCAAGGCGGTACAAACTTTTTGTCCATAACAGAGCCGTATTTTTTGTCCACCAGTTTATCGGCCAGTTTGGTCAACTGTTTTATATCGTCTGTATTGGCATTGCGTTTTGCAGCAGCGGCTTTATTGGCATTTACCAGGTACAGTTGGGGCAACTGGCCATAACTATATTGTTGCAGGAACAGTACGGTAATCACTAAAGCAATACTTTTTTTTAAAGAAGCCATTTTAGTTGGGTATGTTTAATGCTTTTAAAAATGCAATGATGGACTTGCTGAGCTCGGAGCTTTGCTCTTTGGTAAACTTGCCATGACCGCCACCAGGCTCTGTAACAAATTCGTTCTTTACACCTGCTTCGTCCAGCTTCTTTTTCAGGTCAACTGATTGCTGGTAAGGCACGATCGGGTCTGCATCACCATGTACAATAAACACGGGTGGACTTGTTTTCTTTACATAAAATATAGGTGAGAGCAGTTCCCTGAACTTAGTATTGTCTGCTTCTTTGCCCAACCAGTTTACCAATGATTTGTATTTGGAAAAATTGGCCGCACTTAAATCGGCAGGGCCATATTTGTCAATAATAGCAGCAATGGTATAGCCTTTTACATTTTTGTAATCGCCATCAAATTTGTTGTCGCTTTGTAACAATCCGGCAAGCAAAGCCAAGTGGCCGCCTGCACTTCCGCCCATCACCACGATCTTGTTGGGATCAATGTTCAGTTCCTTTGCATGCTGAACAGTATATAATATAGATGCCCTTACATCTTCAATGGCGGCAGGTGCATTTGCCTGTGGGTACATCCTGTATTCGATGTTCACCACAGCAAAACCTATTTTAAAGAAACTGTTGAAACCTGTCTGGCTTTCTTTGGTACCGTGGTTCCATCCGCCGCCATGTATGTTGAACACAACGGGTGTGGGTTTTGCAGCTTTTGGGTTAAAGTAGATATCGTGTTTTACCTGCCAGTCTTTTCCTTTATTGTACACTACATCTATCTGTGCTTCGTAGCCAGCAGGGTACACTACTTTTTTTATGGTAGTATCTTCCTGTGCAGATACGTGGAAGGCAACAAGCATCAGTATACCAACAAAAATCCTTTTCATCATTTTTACATTTAGGTTACCGCAATTGAAATAACGTGAAGCTGTGTTGCCCATCTATAGAGCAACCACAAGAATGGCCCACCCTGTTAGAGTGGACCAGATTTGTTACGCCTCTTTGGGGGTCTGGGGTAAAAAATCTTCACGCATTGGCGTAAATACATCTATGAGCATACCTGGCTCAACACAGGTAACACCATGTACCACATGTGGCAGTACATAATAGCCATCGCCTTTTTTTATACGTTTCACTTCATCGCCAATGGTCATATCGAACACACCATCTTCCACATAGGTAACCTGGCTGTGGTGGTGTTCATGCAATGTGCCGATGGCACCTGCCTCAAACTTTACTTTAACCAACATTACTTTTTCGTCGTAACCAAACATCTGTCTTTGTACACCGTTACCAAGGTCTTGCCAAGGTATTTCACTATCAAACTGGAACGCGGGACTGTGGATCATCTTTACTTATTTTATAGTTATAAATTGTTGCTTGTTGTTGTATTGCAATTGAACCGTGTATGTTTTCTTGTTGTATTCGAATGAGAAAGTTGTACCGTTGTCGTCATCACTTATCAGCTTGATGTTTTTTGTTACCGGCATAAAGCCAACCGTGAACTCTGCAATGGGATTGTTTTTGCCGTGCGGCTCCGTAATGTTTACAAATGTGTGGTTAGCGGCTTTTGGCTGTGTGATGATGTAGGCTTTCTCGCTCCTTAAATTGAACTCGGGATCGTTGGCACCCAATGTAACAAACTCAACATTGGTAGCGGTATCAGCTAAGAATGTTGTGGTGTAGAATTTACGGTTGTTGAGAAAAGTAATGGCTCCGTTTGCTGCACCTACTTTGCCTTGTGCATTTAACCAGATATGCTGGTAACCATCTTTGGTGCCCAATGTATTCAACTGTGTTTTGTTGCTGTTGTATTTGAAGTTGATGTTGGTTAAATGCCCCTGGTACCAGAACGGCAGGTCGTATTGATGCTGTGTTGCACTTCTTACTTTGAACACATCCAATAACAATGGGCTCTCCGCTCCTTCTGGTTTAAACAGTATAGCCGTACGCAACATTTTCACATCGCTGTATGCTTTGTTTTCTTCGGCAGATACTACCTGGTAGTTTTTGTTGGCATCAAAGTACACGAGTGATGGTGATGATTTTTCACCTGCTTCCCAATCTTCGTTATAGTGCGATGTTTTGTCTGCCACCAATGTATTGTGTGCAATGGTTGCCTTGCCCCATGTATCGTTTTCTTTGGTATAGCCTCCACCGGTTTTTGTTTCCACATTTAAAAAGCGTACGGCTCCGTAGTCGCTCAATACTTCTACGTTGTTGTCGAAGAACAATATGTTCAACCTGTCAAAGTGCCCGTGGCCCATGCCTTGTGTACCTGCTTTCATTACAACACAGGTCTGGTCTTGGTTGCTGCCAGATCTTAGAATACCAACGCCACCGCTTTTGCCATCAGCACCATCTGTAATGAATTGTGGTTTGTACACAAATGGTTTTGTTTTGCCTTCGGCAATGGCTTTGGCCACTTTCAATCCTGCATCGCTTACTATTACCCGTTTCTGTTGCTGGGCAATATCTAACAGGTTATCTGCTGGTTCAATATCGCCATAAGCAATATCCACTGCGTATACCAGTTCTTCTGTTTCGTAGGTCTTGTCTTTCAACGCATCGTTTATCGGAAAGAATACTTTGTTGGTGTAGGTGCATTGAAGGTCGCACTGCACGGCTTTCTTTAACAGGCCGTTCCTGTATTCATAGATCTTCAACTCTGGTTGGTATTGTTGTATGGCCCTTGCAAAAATGATAAAGGGCTGAATGGCATAACGCAAATAGTATGGCCCTTCTTCATAGTAACCATCAGGGGAAAACAGATCATCTATCTGTTTCAGAAAACCCGACTTGCCATCTTTCTTACTTCCACGCAAAGCAATGTCAACCCATTCTTTCTTGCCACATATATAACCAGCCATACCTACACCTGCTGTGCTCCAAGTGGCATGGTTGTGTATGAGGTTGAATATTTTGGTGTTCACAACAGACTGTTCGTTTACAACGCTTGTCCATAAACTGTCTGTAAGGTATTGCCTGTCTTTTGGTGCAATGTAGTCGTACACACAATCGTAGCCCTGTATCATGTACACCAGCCAAACATCGTCGTTGAGATTTTGCCAAAAGATCTTGCCACCCGGTTGCTGCTTGCGTTTGGGATGCCTGCCCCAAGTGTTGTATTTTTTGGCATATTCAAACAGCATGTCTTTTACATACTTGGCATAGCGTTCGTCTTTGGTTAACTGGTAGGCAATGCCGCAGGCCGTTACTGCTTTGTAATTGTTTTTGTGTTGCTCGTGTGTAATGCCACCGCCACCATCTGCAGGTGTGGGCACATTAATAGGTGTTGCTATTGCTTTGTCGGCATCGGCCTTTACTTCGTTGAAAGAAGATTTGAGCAAGGGGTATTTTGTAATTCCCGCACGTACCGCATCCACATTTTTTTTGGTGAGCATGATAGATGGATGCGTTTGCCCAAATGCAGTGGCAGTGCAGATGATGAGTATGATGGGAAATACTTTTTTCATGTTGTGTGTTTTCTAGTTGCCTTTGACCAATCAAGGCATGCAATGTTTATTTCAATAATTATTTAATACCAATGTTGCCACCATCGGCAGCTTTGCCAATGAGCATGGAAGTTTTAGGGATTGAAAAGTTGAATGCCTTTTCGTTTGCGAAAGCGGGGTTTATCTTGTAATTGTTCTTACCAAATAGTTTGCCGTGAAAAGTCTGTACACGGCCTGCATTGTAGAAATCGCAGTGGTCAACTTTCACATCGTCCCAACTAAGTTCCTCGAACCAGACCGTTCTTCCACCCTGCCCACTGTTGTTGAAGATGGAGTTGATGACTCTTGCATATTGCACGCCCAACAGTTTTATTACACAGCCTTGCTCACGGTTATCGATATCGTTGAACACGCAATGGTCAATGGTTACAAAAGGGCCGGTGGTACTTTCGTCGTTGCCACCACGGTACACGTTGATGGCACCTGCAAGCATGTTGGTGAATACGGTGTTGCGTACAATCACTTTTTCTGCATTGTACATGCCTTTATCATCCCGTTCGCTGGAGAGGTCAATGGCTGCACCGCTCATGTTGCGGAACAGGCAGTTTTCAAACACTACGCTATCGGCAAACGTGTTTTTGTTGGCCCTGAAGCATGCATAGTTGCTTTCGTTGAAACTGTAAAATTCGCAATCAACCACTTTTAAAGTATAGTGCTGTATCATGGATTTTTTGGAAGTGGCAATGGCACTTTGTGCATCGCCAAAACTCTGGTAGGCACTGTTGAATGCAATGCCTTTGATGTAGAGGCTTCCTCCGTTTTCTATGGAGATGAAGGTTGACAAACTTTTCTCACCCACATTCACCAGTTCGGTTTTTGTTTTGGCAATAATGCTAAGCGGTTTGTTGATGTTGATGGTGGCATCCACTTCGTAGCGGCCGCCATCAACCAATACAATCATATCATTGATACCTGCTTTTGCTATAATGGATGGTAGCTGTTTTGCCTGTGCTGCACTTACTTCGATCTGTTTGCCTTGCACTGCATTTTTTTCAACGGGCCTGTACCAGTGTGCACCTGTTTTTCCTTTTTCTGTAAATGCCACTTTATCCAGATCTGCACCAGTGGTATTTGCAATGGGCGTTTCAAAACTTAAACCATGCCATTGCACCGTTTTTGTTTTGGTTACGGTGAAACCTTTTGCTATGGCAGCGGGATTGTTTGTTGTGTTTGCTTTGTAGATAACACCACCATCATTGTTGAGGTCTTCGTACAGTTGCCTTTGTTTTGAAGCAACAAAGTTGTTTTCGAACAAAACGTTCTTGGGTGCAGCTGTGCGTTCATTGTCTTTACCCGCACCAAACACAATATTGGGGCAGTTGATGAAACTGTTATGGTCGATCTTTGAATCGGTTACTTGGTAGTAACGGTTTAGCTGCGAGTTGGGAACACCATTCAACACACCGAGTGCAGAACGGAAGCGTGTACCTGCACAATTGAGCAATAGGTTGTTGGTTACTGTTTGGAATGGGTTGATGACCCTGATGCCACCTGTATGCGGTTTGTTGTTGCCGATGAACAGATTGCCTTCGACGAGATTATGGTTGCCATGCCTTAATACAAGCCCGCCTTCGCATTCAAAAAAAGTATTGTCTGTTACTTTGTTGTAACAGCTTTTTACCGAAATGATTTCCACTTCGCCGCTGCATTGTTCAAAATAGTTGTGGGCTATGATGGTGTTGGATGCGGTTAGCGAGTACCTCGATACACCTACCCGTATGGTTTCGCCACCGTTGCTGCCTAAAGGTGAATGTTTGTAGAAATGGTTACTGTCTATGGAGTGGAAATTCTGCTGGCTTCTTTCATCGTTGAGGTTCACGATCAAGGTAGTGCCGCCGTTCAGTTTATCGCCAATGGTACAGTGGTCTATGCGGTTGTTACGGCCCCAGAGTATGATCCAGCTATCGTTGTTTTCGAACCTTTCGGGTTTGCTGTAGTTGTCGATGGCACAGTTGGTAAGGCGGCAGTTGTTGGCCAGTATCTTGTCGTTTTTACGGAACTCGATGGCTGCATTTTCTGCATAGCCATCTGTAAGATACAAGCCTTCAATCACTAAATAACTGCCTGCAAATTTTATGGATGAACTACCAATAAGTTTTGTTTTGCCTGCTTCTTCGGCATTGATGACAATGGGCTTTTCTTTGGTGCCATTGGCTTCAAAAACAAGCGAAAGGTTTTTCCATTCGCCTTTGGCCATTGTAATGGTATCGCCAGGTTTGGCATTCTTAATAGCGGCAACCAAGTCGGCTTGGTTGTAAACCAGTGTTGCCATTGCTTCAGTTATAGACATAACCAGAATGAATAACAACACTGATCTTTTTAATACAACCTTTATCATGCTTGCTTACCTATGTACAGAGTTTATAAAATATGGTTTGTTTGCTGTTTGTTTAATAGCCCGGGTTCTGCGGTATCGTTATCCGGGTGTTGTTGTCGATTTCCCTTTGCGGAATGGGCAACAGTAATTTTTGTATAGTGACTTGGTTCTGCAAATCAAGCAACGAAAGCCTTGGTGCAGGGTACTGTCCATACTGTGTTGCGTACTCTTTTGCAAAATGGTCTTTGATTACCTGAACCGCATTGATGGTGGTCATGGTGGTATTGTACCTTACCAGATCGAACCAGCGCTGGTTTTCGAATGCAAATTCATAGCGGCGTTCCCTTTGCAATGAATCTTCAAACTGGGCAGTAGTGGTAACTGCTGTTGCAAGAATGGCAGTTAAACCGTTCCTTGTTCTTGTTTGGTTGATCAACCCCAAACTTGATGGTGTATTTCCTTGGGCTTCTGCAAGCATCAGCAATACATCGGCGTACCTTAATACGACCCAGTCATTCTCTGCATCATTGGCTATGGCAACAACCGAAATATGTTTCTTAGGGTATAGCTTTGCTGCAGTTCCTGCTCCATATACACCAATATTTGCTGCCTTCCTTGTATCGGCTGCGGCATATGCATTATTGATATCTGTAGAAGGGTAATTCAATCCTTTACCATCGCCATTTACCACATTGGAACCGCTGCTTAACGGTGCAAAAAGATTAGGGAATGGAGATCCAAGACCAAGACCACCAGCTTTGAAACGTATAGCAAACAATATGTCGCCGTTCATTTCATTAGCTATGGAGAAAATATTGGCGTAGGCATTTTGCAAACCATAACCACTATTTGTAATTACATCTTGCAATTGCGTAATCGCTTCTGTCTTTTTGTTCTCTGTAAGGTAAACCTTTCCAAGCAAAGCTTTTGCACACCAAGTATTGGCCCTGCCAAGGTTTGCTGAAATAGAAGCAAATTTGGTAGTATTGCCATAAGCAACTGCATCTTTAAGATCGGCTTCAATCAGTTTATATATATCAGCTACTGAAGAACGGTTAATGGCTTTTGCATCTTCTGCTGTAACCGGCTCATGTATCAAGAACACACCACCATATAAGCGTACCAAATTAAAGTAGTGATATGCCCTAATAAATAGTGCTTCGGCAGCCAATGATTTTCTTTGTGCATCCGTTACCGGTATGCTTAAATTATCATAAGTAAGGGTACCTGTACTTTCTGAATAGTTTACTTGTAGTGCATTTAATACCAAGTTTACGTTGTGTATGTTGGCATATACTGTTGACCAGTAATTGTAGTTTCCTTGATGCGATGTACTGGGCATAAACATATCCAAGTCGCTCAAGTCTCTATTGGTTGATGCAGTACTTCCTGGAACACCCATGATTGAATTGTCTGATCTCAACTCAGTCAATGTCCATTCATCCGTCAATGTTTTCTGCATGCCATTATAGCAACCAGTTAAGGCTACCGATATCTGGTCGTAGTTGTTATAGGAGTCACCCGTATTGGAATTTGATTCCGGTAATAAGTCTATTGTTTTTTGGCAACTTGACAATATAATGATTGAAGCAAGTGCTATATATTTAAGAGATTTCATGTGGCTTTTTTTTAACGTTAACTTTCGTTGTGTTTTTTTCAATCATTAAAAATTGATGTCGATACCGAACAGGAATGATCTTGCTGTTGGAAAACCCCCACGTTGGTAACCATCTATTAATGGTGAAGCATAAGCAGCAGAATTGGTTCTTACTTCTGGGTTCAACCCTCTGTAACCTTTAGGAAAATGGAAGAACAGGTTTTGTGCAGAAGTGTATAAACGCAATGAGCTTAAACCAATTGATTTGGCCCATGATGTAGGCAGTTTGTAGCCCAGCAATACTTCACGCAATGCATAGTAAGACGCATCTTCCACACTGTAATCTGTAAGCATCCAGTTGAAGCCGACGGTTGAGTAAGGCGTTTTGCCATCGCCAGGGTTGTTGGGGCTTATCCAACGGTTGGCATTGTATTGCCTGTTGTAACGTTTGCTTTCGTTGTAGTTCACGTCGCCATTGATCAATGAACCACCTTGCACACCTTGGAAAGTAAAGCTCAAATCCCAATTCTTGTACGTGATGTTGTTGGTAAGGCCCCAAGTAAAGTCCGGGTAAGGGTTACCGATCACTGTTCTATCGTTGTTGTCTATAATGTTGTTGCCATCCACATCTACCAGTTTTAAACCACCAGGAACAAATACATTGCTTAGTGGGCTGGTAAGGCCTTTTGCTTTGGCCGCATCTATATCAGCCTGTGACAACCATACACCATCTGTTTTGAAACCGAAATATTGTATTAAAGGAAAGCCTGCTTGGTTAAGGTATAATTCTGTACGCTCACCTTGGTTTAATAAGAAGGCTTCTTTACCTAATTCAATTACTTCGTTTTTGTTTCTAGAGAAATTAACAGATGTTGACCATTTGAAATTTCTCTTATCAATATTTATTGTGTTCAATTCTATTTCTATACCCTTGTTCTTGAAGCTACCATTATTGTTGTTATAGAATTGTGCACCTGTAAATGCCATAGCAGACTGTTGCAACAATAATGATTCTGTTTTGGAACGGTACACATCAAGAGAAAGTGTAATCCTGTTTTTAAGTACAGATAGATCCAAACCAAAATTTGCTTGTCTTGTCCTTTCCCAAGTAATATTAGGATTTGCCAATATTGTTGATGAAGACACCTGACCTGAAGAAGCAGTTCCTGTTCCTGGCCCAAAAGAATAGTTACCAGAATATAATAGATCAACAAAGCCATAGTCTGCAATACGGTTGTTACCTGTAAGACCATAACTTGCCCTTAACTTCAACCTGTTTAACCAACTAACTTTATTGTTCAAGAATTTTTCTTCAGTAACTACCCAGCCACCAGATACCGCAGGGAAGTAACCCCATTTATTACCTGTAGCAAATTTTGAACTACCATCGTATCTTAAACTTGCAGAAAGCAAATATTTATTTGCAAAGCTGTAGTTTACACGGCCCAAGTAAGACAATAGACCTTCCCTGAAAATTTTATTATAGCTGCTGTCTTTGTTTACAATCAATGCTGTGTTTAACGAAGTAATGTTATCGTTGGGGTAATCTTGCCCAGTAGCTTTTTCATCTTTGAATGAATTCTTTTCTGCAGTGAAACCTACTACTGCACTAATGTTATGTTGCTTTATTTTTTTGTTGTAGATAAACGTGTTTTCTGAATACAGGTTAATGCTAGTCCTGTTTACATAAACACCTTGTGCCACTACCCCATCTTGGCTAGAGTTCCTTTTAGCAAAATCAAGCGAGGTTGCATAGTTAATGTATCCACTTCCTTGTGTTTTAAAATCAAGACCTGGCAAAATATTTATTGTAAGGTCTGCAGAAGCTTGCATACGGTATTCGTTGGCATTGATGGTCCTTGTTTCCATAATGGATTTAGGCGTATTGTTAGCCGTTGCAAAAGGATCTTGGGCTACGGTATTTACCCAGTTGCTGCCATCGGGCATTAAACCTGAATATACCCTGCCATTGAAATGCCTTGCCTGTGCAAAATCTCCAGCCTTAACATTAGGCCACGCCGGTGCTACAAATGCTGCTGTAACATCGTTGTGGTAAACAGGCAGGTAAGAGAGGAATCGGTAGAAATCTGTAAAGTTCACAGATGGCCTTTCCCTTTTTGTATAAGATGGGTTTAGGTTAATGGATAGTTTAACCCTTTTGCTCAACTGTGCATCCAGTTTGGTTCGCATGTTGTATTTTTCATAATTGCTATGGTCCATCATGCCTTCATCCCTTTGGTAGCCGCCCGATATAAAATATTTCAAGGTCTTGCTGCCACCCGAAGCACTTAATTGTATGTTCTTGTTTACACCTGTTCTCAAGGCTTCACGTTGCCAATCGGTTGAACCAGTCAATGTATTTTCGATGACATAAGCAGCACGTTCTGCAGTCGTGATCAAGTTGCCTTTGGTAGTGCTGAACGAAGTACGTTGTGCTGTAGTGTAGCCTACGGTGTAAGCAGCCGAATCGGCATACCTCAATGCAGCTTCATCAAACAGCATTTTAGTGTATTCGCTTACGGTCATTACATCGTACAGCTTATATGGATTCTTTACGCCCAATGAATATTTGAAGGAGAATTTTGGTTTGTCTGCCTTGCCACTTTTGGTGGTGATCATGATAACACCTGCAGAGCCACGGCTTCCGTAGATGGCGGCAGAAGCTGCATCTTTCAGTACTTCCACCGATTCAACATCGGCCATGTTCACAAACGCAAGACCATCAGGTATTGGCTGCCCGTCAACAACAACCAAAGGATTGGTACCTGCATTCAATGAAGTGGTACCACGTATGGTAATTTTAGGATCGCTACCAGCTTCGGGGTTGATATTCTGAACCTGCACGCCTGCTATCCTTCCCTGCAGGGCCTGGTCAAGCCTTGGTACAGATGTCTCGTCCATCTTGTCGTTCTTGTATTTGGCTATTGCCCCGGTTAAGTGCGATTTTTTTTGTGTACCGTAGCCAATCACAATTACTTCATCGGCCGCAGCAGCAGTTGACTTTAACTGCACAACCACCGTTTGCGATTTGGAGAAGGTAAACTCCTGGTTTTCGTAACCTATATAGCTTACCAGTATAGCAGAGTTCCTGTCGATCTTTACGGAAAAGGCACCCAATGAATCTGTGCTGATACCCTTGGTGGCACCTTTAATAATAATGCTTGCACCAGGCAGTGGCAAGTTGGTTTCCTGAGACAGTACTACTCCTTTTACCGTAATCTTATCGGCCTGGGCTAATAGTTTAGATGTACAGAAAGTGCAAAAAAGCAGTAGTGCGTACACTATTTTTTTCATAATGGCAGTTGTTGTTGATTAGCAATCGTTATACAAAGAGTTATAGTTCTATTTTCATTCCACGGCTCACATTCATGATCTCATCCAAGTGCAAGTGCATGGCAGCTTCGGCAGCGGCAGCATCGCCCAAAACAATAGCATCGAGAATGTTTTTATGTTCGGCAATGGCCCTTTCGCTCCTATCGGAACCGCACACCTTGTTTTCCACAATGGTTCTTATTAAGTCGGGCACCACAATCAGCATCATGCTTTCTATTACCTGGTTCTTGGTGGCAGCAGCAATTTTTAAATGGAATACCATGTCTTCTTCAAATGCATCCAGGCCTTGTGATGCTTTTTTCTCATGGTCATGCAAAGCGGTTTCAAGCTCTGCAATGTCCGCATCGGTCCTTCTTTGGGCAGCAAGTTTCACGGCGTTCAACTCCATGTAATACCTTGCCTCAATTAGGGCCCCAAAATCTTCTTTGTTCAGGTTGATGACATCGCTTAATAAACTGTCCAATATTTTGATACTTAAACCGGCTACATAAGTGCCGCTTTGCGGAGAGGTTTTCAGCAAGCCGAAAAATTCCAGCTTCATGATTGCTTCCCTTACGTAGCCACGCCCCACGCCCAGCCTTTCTGCCAATATCCTTTCGGCTGGCAAACGGTCGCCGGGTTTTAATTGGCCAGAGGAAATCAATTGCTTTAATTGTCGGATGATCTTGTCAACAGGATTGTCAACCTTAATGGCAGTAATGGTTTCAATAATGTTATGCTGTTCCATTGCAATCGTATTTTGGTGTACCAATTTTTGGTTTACCAATAATTGGTTTGCCAATATTAGAGCATTTTTCCAATCAACCAAGTTTTTTTGGAAAATATTTTTCCCCCAATCGGTGAATGGAACAACCACAAGCAATCAATGGCTTGTTACCAGAATATTTTCTGATGGAATTTTTCTGCAGATGCTGCATTGTTGATCTCTACCACATACATGCCTTTTGTAGTAAGCTTGGGATAGAAATAGCTGGCACCAGCATTGGCATTGGCAGTAAAGAGCAACTGCCCTTGAAGATTGATGAGCCTGATAGTTGCAGGGCTTGAAGAAACTACCACCAACGCATTGTTCGCTTTGAATACTTGGTGATTATTGGCGTTAATTGTATTGATATGGATAATGGTCGAATAGGTTTTACCGCCATCTTTTTTATTGAGCAGTAACCTGAAATATTTACTGGCCGATTGCAGATTGACGGCATAACTCAAACCCGCAACATCCACAACAGAGCGTGTTGAAAAATTGTTGCCATCAGCAGAATGTTCAATGATGAAATTTTTCAATTGGCTTACATCTGTTATCCTCCATGAAAAAACAAGCTGGCCGTTCTGTTGCAGTACGTTCCAGTTCAGCAGTTCGCTGGCCAGTACGGCACTGCATGTTTGTGTAGCAATATTGGCCAGCCCCAACGCAGCACCACTTACGGTGTTGCTGTTGCATACAACATTGTTCAACGCCGTGCCATTGCTGTTGGATGTGGCCACCCGTATGCCGTAACCGCTGGCATTTACATTTAATGTGTTTTGATTAAAGGTATTGTAGTTGCCCCAACCAGGCTGTTGTATATGCGTCTGGAAACCGTCAAGGTACGAGTTGGTACCAGTGTTCAGCTCAATGGTATAGTAGTTGCCTTTCACATCTATCCAGCTATCGCCGCCATTTACATTGGCAAGCCCCGTACCGTTGAAGATGTTGCCACGTACCAACCCGTATTTTGTTCCTTCTTTGATGTCTACATTTTCGGCACGCACATAATTGCCGAAACGGTTGCTGAGTATTTTGTTGTAGTTGCAGGTATCTACATTGCAGTAGGTGTTGGTGCACCAGTTCTCATAGGCCGAGCCTATATAGATGCCTTCGCCATAGGCTGCATCCAGCATGCCCGAAGAATCTATATAACAGTTTTTAACGGTGCAGTAGCTTGAATAACGCCGCAGGTTGATGCCTGCCTGGCCGGTGTAGACAGACTGCACACTATCAATGGTTATGTACTGCGAACTATCCACCATGATGCCGTTCTTACAGTTGCGGGTGGTAAAGCCTTTCAATACCCAATACTTGTTTCCCTTAAACTGGAAGCCGTAACCCGTGATATACGTACCTGTTGTAAGCACTGCATTACGGCTGCCCTGCAATGTTATGGGGGCAGATGCTGTTCCGTTAACACCAATGGGTGGCGTAAACAACCCGCTGGGCAAATCGTACACACCATCTGCCATAACAATGGTTTGCCCTGCCACAGCTGCATTCAATGCACTCTGTAACTGTGTTGAAGTGGCAACATTTACAGTCTGTGCAAATGATAAGTAACAGCAGGCAAAAAAAGCAATCGTTAGCAGGTACTTTTTCATAACAGTTTATAATAAGGAGGCAACGCTTACAGGGTCAACATCGGCATAGTTTTTGTTTTCACCCGCCATGCCCCATATAAAGCTATAGCTGGCGGTACCGCAACCTGCATGTATGCTCCATGATGGCGATGCAACCGCTTCGTGGTTGGCCATTACAATGTTTTTTGTTTGTTGCGGTTCGCCCATGAAATGCATGATACGTTGGTCCTCTGCCAGGTCGAAGTAGAAATATATTTCACATCTCCTATCGTGCACATGTGGCGGCACACTGTTCCATACACTGCCGGGTTGCAATACCGTAAGTCCCATTACCAATTGACAACTTTGTATACCTTCTAAGTGTATGTATTTGTAAATGGTCCTTTCGTTGGATGTGGCACTTGAACCCAATGATACAGGCGATGCTTCGTTGCCTTTCATCAACTTTGTTGGATGTGTTGCATGTGCTGTTGATGACAGTAGATAAAACACGGCGGGGTTGGCTGTGTCATCACTTGCAAAGCTTACTTCTTTTGTACCCATACCCGCATAAACGCAGTCCAGCTTCTCCAGTGAATAAGCTGTTCCATCAACTGTTACGGTGCCTTTGCCGCCAACATTGATCACGCCAAGCTCCCTACGTTCCAAAAAGAAACTGCTTTTCAAATTGTCATAGGTTGGTAGGCTTACTGTTGTGTTTACTGGTATAACGGTACCTGCAATCAGCCTATCGTAATGTGTATAGGTAAGGTTCAGTTTGTCTGTGTTTTTCAAATCAGATAAAAGAAAAAACTCCCGCAACTGTTGCGTCGTAAATGTTGGGTACTGTGTAGGGTGCACTGCATGCAATACAGGCAACGAATGAATTGCTGTCATTAAAAAAGTTTTAGATAAATGAAATTGGTACCAGGAACCGGTACATAGTGTAAGCAGTGCAAATGTATTGGCTAACTTATAAACAGGAAAAAATATTTTCTTCACCGAAAATAAAATTGAAAGCAAAAAACTTTTTTCTATTTTCGTTTTCTCATCATGCTTGCTTCCCTCCTGTATATGTACCTATAACAGGTATAATTTTTATTTAATTTATTGTAAACAAAAATTTGCTGTATGAAAAAAGTAATTTCTACACTATTGTCCATTTTTATTGTGGGCGTTGGATTTGCCCAAACAACCTATTATTGGGTAGCGGGTACAACAGAAGGAAACATGTCGGTTGCGGCAAACTGGAACACGCAACAAAACGGTTCAGGTACTTCGAGAAGCACCATTGCGGCAACGGATATCTTAGTTGTGGATGGCAGCAACTTTGGCGGTGCCACGCCTACCGCACCCAATAGCATTGCAACTATTAACGTTAACGCAGCCACTACGGCACAGTTAAAAATTATAAATAATGCAAATGTAATTTTTGACAGGACAGCAACAAACGGCACATTAACCATTGCCAATAACACGGTTGGGCAAGATGGTTTGATAATAGATGCAACTTCATCGCTGCTGCTTACAACAGTAGGCTCATCTACAGGTGCCATTTATATAGACCTGCCTACCTCAACAGCCACTATTGCAGGCAAGCTGAAATTTGTGCAAGGTGCTGCCACACCTTCAAGCAACCGCTTAACCGCAAGAACCGTTGGTGCGGTTGTGTTTACGGCGGGCTCTTCGTTTGAGTACGACAATACATTGGGTTACCCATTTGGTACCGTAGCAAGCGGCACACCCGCTGCCAGCAATTCACTGAACTATGCCATTGTTTTCCAAACAGGCTCAAGCCTTATCAACAACAGTATCTACAGCCCATTTGGAAGCAACTCAACCAGTACCATTGTAGACTTTAAACAAAACAGCAATTACTATGTAAGGAACACAATGACTACCGGTTCCTATACCAACGCAAAAACTTTTGGCAATGTGTTTTTACAGAACAATGCCACACTAACAAGTGATGCAGCGGCTTTAAACAAAATAGATAACCTGACCATAGATGCCGGCTGTAGCTGGGTGGTGGGTTCCTCTACAAGTTCACAGATACCTGTGCTGGGCAACCTGGTTGTAAATGGCACCATTAACGGTACCGTATCGCCGGGTACCACCATATTGGTAATGTCTGGAAACGGTCCCCAATCAATAACAGGCAGCGGAAGCATTGCTGTTTCCAATTTTATAGTGGCAGACAATTCAAACGTTACCTTGAATATGGATATCAATGTGGCAACTGCAACAAATATTTATGGCTATATCAATTTCAACAGCAATAAAATTCTGGGTACAGGTACATTTACATCAAGGGTAAACATGGTACCATCTACCGGTGCCACACAAGCAGGTGCGGGTTTAACCAGTGGTTCGTTCCTGGTTTCTGTTGCAACCGGATTGGCCTTAAGCGGGCTTCAGGGGCTTTCCATTTCAGGTGCCGGCATACCTGCAGGTACAAACATTGCATCTTATTCATCTTCGGGTGGGCAAATTACCCTTTCTCAGCCAGCTACTGCAACAAGCACCGGTACAACGCTTACTTTTAGCAGCAATGCCGCTACGCTTGCAACCAGCAATGCCAATGGCTTTGACAGCACTTTGGGCAGTGTAACCGTAATTGGAAACAAGTCGTACAGGGCGGGTACAAATTTTATTATCAATGCCAGTACGGCTTCGCCAATAGGCATCTCTTCAGGGGCCACAAGTGCCGCATCGGCAGGTAACGTTACCATTAATGCAAATGCCACAACAAATACAGCGGTTAAAGTAGCAGGCATATTAACCTTAACCAATGCCAAACTAAGCATCAGGCCAATTGATTCCGTAATCATTAACGGGGGCAGCTTGGCCGGCTCTTTCAGCAACACGAACTATATTGCCACTTTGGTGAATACCGGCACCGGCGACAAAGGAATGTTGGCATTTACAAACATCACGGCTGCTACCCTATTGCCTATAGGCAGCGCAACCAATTACATGCCCGTAACATTAACCCCAACCACCAGCGATGCTTTTGCCGTGAACGTGTTTGAAGGCATAACTGCCGATGCAACACCTGCCGGTACCGCATTTACTGCCGCACAAAAAGCAATGGTGGTAAATGCTGTTTGGACAATCAACAGAACATCTACCAATACAGACAACTGCACCATTAACCTTAACTGGCCTGCAAGCCTGGAAGGCAGTGCATTTGCCGCATTTGGCAATACAATTGGTATTGCAGGGTACACAACCGCATGGGGCACGGTAGGCGGTAGCGGAAACAATGCCACCAATAACGCAACCAATAGCTTTAACGTATTTGGTGGTTTTGGCGTAGGTAAGCTGGCACTGAACCTTCCTGTTAAATTTACCAGCATTGCTGCAAGCGAGCAACAAGGCAAAATAAAAGTAGATTGGAAAGTTGCCACTGAAACCAATACCAGCAATTATGTTGTTGAAAGGTCGGGCAATGGCATTTCATTTAGCGAAATAGGCAAACTAAACGCCGCCAACAGTTCCGCTTATTCGTTAACCGACAACAGCCCATTGAACACGAACTATTACCGCATTAAAGCGGTTGACAAAAACGGCAGCTTTGATTACAGCAGCATTGTACAAGTGAAACTGAAAAACGACAAAGCTTCAATTGCCGTATACCCCAACCCTGTTAAAGGCAACCAGTTGAACCTTCAGCTATCGAACCTTGCAAAAGGAAATGTTGAGTTGAAACTGTACAACAGTTTGGGTCAGCAGTTATTGGCAAAAACAATAAGCTATACCGGTGGCAACCAAACACAAACCATTCAGTTGCCATCATCTGTAACAAAAGGCATCTATACATTGGTAATTGCAACCGCTGACAATATGAATATGCAACAGGCGGTTCTGGTTGACTAAAAAATATTGAACCCCAGAAAACTAAAGACGTGTTCCCTATATGGGCACGTCTTTTTTTTGTGGGAATTATTTTCTGCACTCCGTTTTGTTTTTCCACCCAATAATTATTGGTAAGCAATTTGCAAAAACGTTTGTAAAACCGTTATGCCCATTCAATTGCAGTTAACCTATCTTTTTGTATTGGCCATACCCATTGCCTGTATTGCATGGACGGTAACGCATGAAGAAGTTTTCCGTGAGCCGAGGGAGTACTGCATCAACAAATCCAAAACGTGCAAACGTTTCCTTCAACGCAAATTCTTTTACCTTTTTACCTGCGAGTATTGCTTTAGCCATTACATAACATTGGCAATGCTATGTATAACGCACTATACATTACTGTTTGCCGATTGGAGGGGTTATTTAATTGCCGGCTTTTCGCTGGTATGGATTGCCAATGTGTACATGAGCCTGTTTGCTTTGTTGAGAACAGATATTAAAAAAGAAGGCATGGAAGCTAAATTGGAAGAAAAGAAATTGAACGAAGAGCAGCACAACAAGTAACCTGCCTTGCTCCCCTTACCTGTTATTTAACTTCTTTAAACACAGGTTTTGCCGAACCACGGTGGCAGGTATTGCAAGTTACCAATTGAATTTTTGCAGTATCGGCATGTGGCAGGGTTGAGATGTATTTTTTGTTCATCTCATCTGTCATACGCATCATTTGGCGGGTGATTTCTTTTTTGGGGTTGGCATCGCTTGCCATATCCAGCTTGCGGTTGTTTTCTTTAGATGGTGCATGGCAGTACACACACTTCACGCCCAGATCTTCTTTGAACTGGTCCATGGCTTCATCCACTTCCTTAAACGTAACATTTGCCGGAAAGGCTTTGATGTTCTTCAACACTTTGGGTTGCGGCTGCACAAATGCCAGTATGGTTACGGCAACAAAACCTGTAAGTACTGTAACAGTAATGGCCTTTTTTTTATGACTGCTAAACATGCATTGTAATTTTTGCGTAATATAAAAAAAGAAATGTAGCTGCTTCAATAAAATAGACAGCAAGCCTGTATTATACGGTTAGCAACAAACTTCTTGACTGTGGAATTAATTGCACAGCATTCCTCATATTGTCTATCGCATTCTTTAAAAACAGTACACAAAACATCTTTGGCATCATTTTGTCAAATAGTAAAACAAATTATAGTTTATGAAAAAGATAGTAACCATTTGCTTTGCAACCATTGCCATTGCGGCCTGTAACAACAAAGCAAAGCGAGAAGCAGAAATACTACAAGCAAAACAGATGACTGTAGATTCGATAGCAAAAGTTGAAGACGTTAAAAAAAGGACCATCGATTCTATGAATGCGGTAGCCGAAACAAAACGTGTAACAATTGTACATTCATCCGGAAACGGTAACAGCGGTACAACAACTACTACTACCACAACCACCAAAAAAGGTTGGAACAGTACACTTAAAGGTGCAGTGATTGGTGCCGGTGCGGGAGCCATTACAGGTGCCATGGTTGACGGCAAAAAAGGTGAAGGTGCCATTGTTGGTGGTTTGCTTGGTGCCGGTGCAGGTGCAGGTGTAGGTGCCATTATTGATGGCAACCAAAAGAAGAAAGCAAAGACAAAAAATTAATACATTTATAAAGCATATCAAAAATAGCTCCTGTAAAGGGAGCTATTTTTTTGTACATACATTTATATAACAGCATATAATTTTTAAGGATAAATGAATTCACGCACCGTGTTATCCATAAAACCACCACCAGGATACAAGGTTGTATAATCAAGGTTCAACCATATATTTCCTTTATCATCCGTATGGTAATTCAGTTTCTTACCATTGCTTTCAAATACAAATAATTTTTTCTGTATCAAAGCTGCAACAGCATTCAGGTCTTTTGCTGTACCAATATACATTTCAGGATAGATATGGCCCTTTACACAAAGCAACCGCACTTTACCGCCAATGGCCTTTATGGCACCGGCCATTAAAATAGAATAATCATCGCAGTCGCCTGCAAGTAAAGAAGTGCTTTCGCTGGCTTTGGCAAAATATTCTTCACCTGCAGGGTCACTTACATAATTCCATTTGTTGTTTACTTTTTTAAATACTGCAAAAGCCTGTATCAGCAAACGGGTTTCATCGGTACGGGCCTGTTGCTGCTCCTTCTCAAAATAAGTGTTGCAGGCATTTACTGCAAAGTCGCGTACAATAGGGTTGCGGTAATCTATGGCAGCAAGTATTGCCTTATCGTTGTACAAAGAACCATAACCTGTGTACACAAAATTTTTGTTTTGCTGCACACCCCTTAAATCGTTGAACACATATTGCCCATCTTTATAAAAACTGTCCATTGTATAATTGCTGTTGTACCAGCTATTGCCAAACCACGCCGCAATACATACCATACTTATAATAAGTACAGGCCAAAAAAGCCTTACCAATAAAAACAGTGCAACCAGAATAAAAGCCAGTACCAACAATTTATCTATACTGTAAGGCCAATTGGCATTGGGCAGGTACTGATAAACAATTACGAACAACAGCACAGCTATTGCAGTTGTTAAAGCAGGAAGGAGTATATTTTTAATAAACCGGTTTTTAATAACAGCAGGCATACCTAAATGTATTTGTTTTATGAATGCTATAATTATTCCGAGTTTACTTAAAAGATGATAAAATTTCAAAAAACTGCTTTATACCCATAGCAGGGCTTTTTTATTGCGTTTTGCCGGTTAAGGAAATTTGTAGCGAAAAAATAATTTTACACCACTTTGCTACAAGGTTTGTGCAATTTTTTCTGTAGCAAAATATTTTGCACAAAAAATTTTGCTACAAAAATTTGCATAGCTACAATATATTGGGTGGCGGTTAAAAACAATGGATGTAGAACACGGATGACATGGGTTGGATGGATTAAAAGGATATGTTCTGCTTCCGCAGAAAGAAAGAAAGAAAGAAAGAAAAACAAAATCAATCCATGTGTAACGTAGCAGAAAAAACCGTGGGCATCTGTTCAATCTGTGCCATCCGTGTTCCATTTCTATGACGGAGAAAACAATACATCAAGGTAGAAACGTAAAACGTTTTCGTGAAATGTTTGGCATTAAGCAAGAAGCCCTGGCTTTGGAGCTTGGCGATGATTGGAACCAGAAGAGAATTTCGTTGCTGGAAGCAAAAGAAACAGTAGACCATAATTTGCTACAAGAAATAGCACAGGTATTGAAAGTGCCTGTAGAAGCTATTGAAAATTTTGATGAGGAGCAAGCAGTAAATATTATATCGAACACCTTCAATGAAGCTGCATTCATTAACAGCAGCGGCACATTTAATATCAACCCATTGGAAAAATGGTTGGAAACTTTAGAAGAAAACAAAAACTCTACGAACGTTTATTGCAAACGGAAAGGGAAAAAGTTGCTTTGTTGGAAAAGATGTTGGAGAAGAAATAAAATTAAATAATTCGATGTTGGTGAAAATAGATAATAATTGCGAGTATAAAACTGAATCATCTATAAGTAAGACAATAGTAATACAACAGATATACTAATCGCAATAATAAACGAAAGGATACACAATAGATAAAGACAGCTTCTGAATATAACCCATCTTACCATTGAATATCCAATCTTGACATTGTCGATTTTTTTAAACTGATTGATCGTTTTTTGTTTTTTAATTTTATAAGCAGTTTCATAAATTTCAGATAGGTGATTGATTCCTACATCATACTGCTTTTTTGAATAAGCACACAAAGCCTTATAATGTTCAATCAATTTGGGCAATTTAGTTTCTTTCTCATCATTATTTAGTTCTCGTGGAAAGGATATTTCTTCGCCGAAATCTTCTTTTAATTTTTTGGTTATAAGATCATAATCAGCAGATTCAACTTCTTCATCTGGCTCAATAGGCATCATCTCCCAATCACCATACACTCCTGCGAGATAATTATCTTCCAGATCCTTGTTAAAAAGCGTTATCAAATAAGAAACATATCTAAATATCAGTCCAACAATAATTGTAAGAAACAAACTAATAATTATTGGTTTTGCTGCACCTTTAATATTCGTTTTAATAGTGCCAATATTTACTGAAATAAAGCACAACGCTGTAAAAGCAAATCCGACAAGCCATGTAACAAGACTATCTGATTGAGCATGAATAAATTCATTTCTTTTACCGTCAGACTCAACTTTCTTTTTACCAATTTCAGTAAGAACATCAAATGGATTTTTAAGCATTCTTTCTACTTTTATTTCAATAAAAAGGCCCTCACATAAATGTGAGGGCCATATATTAATGCCTTTTTGGAGTTGGGTGTAATGAATCGGTTTTATTTTTTTCACTTTTCATAATCACCTCCTTTTTATTTAAACTCTTTAACTCTAATCTTCTTTCTTCAAAACCTTTATTTATTTCTACAAAATGAAAAATCAATATTGCTATTAAAAAGAACTGCTTTATTATCCAACTCCAATGACCAACTAGTGCTTTTACTTCACTTCTTCAAACTGTGCATCCTCAACATGGTCGTTGCCACCGCCGCCTTGCTGTTGGCCAGCATCTGGTTGGGCTTCACCTTGTGGTTGTGCACCGCCTTCCGCCTGTGCTTTGTAAATTTCTTCGCTGGCTGCAGTCCAAGCAGTATTCATTTCTGCAAGGGCCGTATCAATAGCTGCACCATCTTGGCTTTTGTGTGCTTCTTTCAATTTTTCCAAAGCGGCTTCAATAGGTGCTTTTTTATCGGCAGGTATCTTGTCGCCAAACTCTTTCAATTGTTTTTCCGTTTGGAAAATCAAGCTATCGGCCTGGTTTATTTTTTCTACTTTTTCACGAGCAGCTTTGTCTTCTGCTTCGTGTGCCTTGGCTTCGGCTTTCATTTTTTCCACTTCTTCCTTGCTTAAGCCGCTACCTGCTTCAATACGAATTTTTTGTTCCTTGCCAGTGCCTTTGTCTTTTGCACTTACATGTATCATACCGTTTGCATCAATGTCAAACGTTACTTCAATTTGCGGTACGCCACGTGGTGCTGGCGGTATGCCATCCAGGTTAAATATACCAAGGCTTTTGTTTTGGTTGGCCATTGGCCTTTCGCCCTGCAATACATGTATCTGTACGCCAGGTTGGTTGTCGCTGGCAGTTGAGTACACTTCTGTTTTCTTGGTAGGTATGGTGGTGTTGCTGGTAATCATGGTGGTCATGATGCCGCCCATTGTTTCGATACCCAAACCAAGTGGGGTAACATCCAACAGCAATACATCTTTTACTTCGCCGGTCAATACACCGCCTTGTATAGCTGCACCGATTGCAACTACCTCATCGGGGTTTACACCTTTGTTCGGTTTTTTGCCAAAGAATTTTTCTACTATTTCCTGTACTTTAGGAATACGTGAAGAACCACCCACCAATATCACTTCATCAATTTGTGAAGTGCTATAGCCAGCATCTTTCAATGCAGCTTCGCAAGGTTTCAGGCAACGTTCAAATAATTTGTCGCTCAATTGCTCAAATTTTGCTCGGCTCAATTTTACCACCAAGTGTTTAGGCACGCCATCAACAGCCGTAATGTATGGTAAGTTAATTTCTGTTTCTGTGCTGGAGCTCAGTTCAACCTTTGCTTTTTCAGCAGCTTCTTTTAAACGTTGCAAAGCCATTGGGTCTTTACGCAGGTCAATCGCTTCCTGGCTTTTGAATTCATCAGCCAACCAGTCCATGATCACTTTATCAAAGTCATCACCACCCAAGTGTGTATCACCGTTGGTGCTTTTCACTTCAAAAACGCCATCGCCCAGGTCAAGAATGGAAATATCGAACGTACCACCACCAAGGTCAAACACAGCAATTTTCTGGTCCTGCCCTTTTTTGTCCAAACCATACGCCAACGCTGCAGCGGTAGGTTCGTTTACAATACGTTTTACATTCAAACCAGCAATTTCGCCGGCTTCTTTTGTAGCCTGGCGTTGTGCATCGTTAAAGTAGGCAGGCACGGTAATTACCGCATCAGTTACTTCTGTACCCAAATAGTCTTCGGCTGTTTTCTTCATTTTCTGCAAAATCATTGCAGATATTTCTTGTGGCGTGTACAACCTGCCATCTATGTCAACACGAACGGTATTATTGTCACCTTTTGCTATTTTATAGCTCCAGTGGCTGATTTCCTCCGTTACTTCATCAAATTTTCTACCCATAAAACGCTTAACAGAGCTGATGGTGTTTTGCGGGTTAGTGATGGCCTGGCGTTTAGCAGGATCGCCCACTTTACGTTCGCCATTCTTTAAAAAACCAACAACAGAAGGGGTTGTACGCCTTCCTTCTTCGTTGGCAATCACCACTGGTTCGTTACCTTCCATAACAGAAACGCAACTGTTGGTGGTTCCTAAGTCAATACCAATTATTTTTCCCATGATTTCTAATTTATTAAGTTCAAAGCCCTTATTCAACCATTATGCCACCGTTTACGAAATGCAAAATTGTCAGATTTGCCATCATTTGGATGGGTTTGATTAACGAAATGGCATTAGTTATTTGATGGCAAGCCGCAATTGGCAGTACAAATGCGGAAAAAATGGAACACGGATAAAATAGGTTGAACGGATTTGTATACTGATTTTCTGCTTCGCAGAAGGGATGGATGCAGATTGAATTAGCATTCTCACCAAAACAAAAACCTCCTTGCTTTTTGGCAAAGAGGTTTCAATTTTTCAGTTTTATTATTATTTGGTGTAGTTCAACGAATCGGCAACATCACCACAGGTAAGCATGGTTTTGGGCAGGTACGGGTTCTTTACATCGGCACTGCGGCTTAACCAGTAACCGTTTTCGTCACCCTCGGTAAATGCCATGGGGCAATGCTGGTGGTACACAATTTCTCTGTCATATTTCACGGTCCTCACTAAATCGTACACTTGGCTGGTAAGCATGTTGAAAGATTTCCTTTTACCTTTTATATCCTTCTCTCCCCTCAAACCTTCCACTTCACCTTTTATACTTGTTACCAAAGATTTTGCAAGGTCATTAATGGTAGCATCGCCTTTCAGTTCGGCCAAAGGCAAGGCATCTGCATCCTTTACAATCTTTTGGGCATAGAAATTAATAATGGAATCCTTTTCTGTAATGAAATTGTCCTTCAAATGGTAATAGTCATCCATCAACGCAGTAAAAGCCTTGTTGAATGTTTCCGAATTTTTGCTATTGGCCAAAGGTGCGGCGGGTATGTCTTCCACTTTAGGCTTATTGTCTTTGCTACCGCAGGCTGCCAGTGCAACAACGGCGGCGTAGATAAAATATTTTTTCATGCTTCTGTCTTTCAATTTTAATGGCAACAAATGTAAAGCAATTTTTCATCTGCCTGCCATTACCTTTGCTGCCTTTAAATAAATACAATGTTAATAGGTTTACAGAACGTAACGTTTGAATTTGGTGCAAGGGTTATTGTGGAAGATGCCACCTGGCATATACATCCCGGCGACCGCGTGGGGCTGATTGGTTATAACGGAACAGGAAAATCCACTCTTTTAAAAGTACTGGTTGGGCAATACACACCCTCTAAAGGAACAGTAGAAAAAGGACGTGATACCTCTATTGGCTACCTGCATCAGGACCTGTTGAGTTTTGACACGAACGAATCCATTTTGGAAGTGGCCATGGGTGCTTTTGAAAAAGTGAAGGAACTGGAAAAGGAAATTGAGGAACTGGGCAAAAAGCTGGAAGAGAACACCGAAGATGAAGCCCTGCTTATTCTGTACAGCGAAAAACTGCACGACCTGGATGTTGCCGGTGGTTATACCATACACCATAGAACAGAAGAAGTATTGCAAGGGTTGGGTTTTGAGAATGAGCATTTGCACAGGCCTTACAAAGAATTCAGCGGTGGCTGGAGGATGCGTGTGTTGCTGGCAAAAATGATATTGCAGCAGCCCGATGTACTGTTGCTGGATGAACCTACGAACCACTTGGATTTACCTAGTATTGAGTGGTTAGAAAAATATCTGTTGCACTATCAAGGTAGCGTGGTGATTGTGAGCCACGATAAATTTTTCCTGAACCGGATGGTGAACAAGATCGTGGAAGTGTATCAACAGCAATTGCATATCTATAGCGGCGATTACGAATATTATGAAACGGAAAAGGCCATACGCATAGACATGCAGCAGAAGGCTTACGAAAATCAGCAGGATTATATACGCCAGCAGGAACGTTTTGTGGAACGCTTTAAAGCAAAGGCCAGTAAGGCTGCCGCCGCACAGAGCATTGTAAAACGCTTAGATAAGATTGAACGTATTGAAAGCGTAACGTTGGAAAGACCGAACATTAAAATCAATTTCCAGGTAGATAAGCAGCCGGGCAAAGTGATCAGTTCATTAAAAGGCGTTACCAAAAAATTTGGCGATATAGAAATTGTAACAGATGGCATGGCTGAAATAGACCGTGGCGATAAGATTGCATTGATCGGTGCCAACGGTAAAGGAAAATCTACCCTGTTACGCATCATTGCCGGTGCGGAAACATACGAGGGCGTAAGGGAATGGGGCCACAATGTGGAAGAAAGCTTTTATGCCCAGCACCAGTTGGAAGCATTGAACCTGAACAACACCATATTGGAAGAAATGATGGAATGCGGCAGCAAGAAAAACGAACTTGAATTGAGAAGCCTTTTAGGTTGCTTTCTGTTTAGTGGAGAAGATGCCGATAAAAAAATAAAAGTATTGAGTGGTGGCGAAAAGGCAAGGGTTGCATTGGCAAAGGTAATTGTGAGTAAATCCAACTTCCTGATGCTGGATGAGCCTACCAACCACTTGGATATGCATAGCGTTGAACTGCTGGCCGATTCATTGAACAAATACGAAGGCAGTTTGATACTGGTAAGCCACGACCGTTATTTCATATCCAAAACAGCCAATAAGATCTGGGAAATTGTTGACCACCAGATAAAGGAATTTAAAGGCACTTACCAGGAGTGGATTGATTGGAACGAGCGGATGGCAAAACAGAAACTGGCGAATGCCAAAGAAGAAACAAAAACGGCCAAAGCACCTGTTGCCGAAAAGAAAGCAGAAACAAAACCCAATCAGCAACAGCAAAGCAACCATGCCATTACCACGTTGAAAAATGAGCTGAAGCAGTTGCAGAAAAAGTTCAGCAAGCTGGAAGATGACATTTCGGTGATCAACACAAAAAAGGAACAGATAGAAGCCGATTTGGCAAAGCCAGAAAACTATACCGACCATACCAAGTTTGCCCAACTGGAAGCTGCCTACAAAACCGTGCAGCAACAAAAGGCCGAAGCCGACAAGCAGTACGAGCAAATGTTTGAGAAAATCATGGAGTTGGAAGGGCAGATCGGTTAAGGCAGGGCTACTTTTTAACCATTGGCAGTATAACCAGCTTTATTAGCATAAACAGCAATGCTGCAATAAATACCAGTAACGAAATACGGTTCATGCCATGCATGTACTTCTGGTATTTGGTACGCTGCTCGTTCGGGTCCCGTTTCCTCAGGTACAGGTACTCTGCCATTTGTTTAAATATGCCCATAAGTTCTGTTTGCACAACAAATTAAAGAATGATTGGCCTACATAAAAAACTTTTTGCTTCAATAGCTGCAACCTTATACATTTGCAACTCCTTGGGGGTTTAGCTCAGTTGGTAGAGCGTTTGCATGGCATGCAAAAGGTCAGCGGTTCGACCCCGCTAATCTCCACCCACACCAAAACACAGTCCCACTTATGTGGGATTTTGTCTTTATAGGATACCAAATTACCCAACTGTACGTTTTACCTTTATGCGTAATATATGAACGTACTCAAAAACACCATATTGGGTCTATTGATGGGGGCTGCTATTGGCACCAGTTGCACAATTGTGGCTTACTCGTACAGCTTACAGGCACACCATATGGTTTTTAGTGTTCACAACTGGCTTCTGTTACACACACTGTATCCTTTCCACTATTTTATTGATGCACTACCCTTTGCAACAGCGGCCATTTTTTACGCAAACTCTTTAAAATCGGCAACTGAGCTGCAATACGGTATAAAACTGCGTGGACTGATTGAACAAAAGACAAACGACCTGAAGGAAAGCAATAAAAAGCTAAAAGCCATCTTTAATAGCAGTGGCGACATTAATGTGTTGATTGGACTGGACAAAAGAGTGGTTGCCTTTAACAGGGCGGCAACTGCATTTATGGTGGATATTTCGGGCGAACAGTTCCTGGTGATAGGCGATGATATATTCAATCATGTAAGCGATGTGGCCCAAGACGGCTTTGCCATTTCGTTTGATATTGCAGCCAAGGGGAAAAAAATACAGTTCATCGAAAATTTCCGTTTGTTCAAAAGCACGATTGACAAAAAATTGATTTGGCTTTTTATTGAGTTGCAACCTGTTATGGATGATGATGGTATTATTGAAGCAGTTTCGATGAACATTACAGACATTACCAAAAGAAAGGAAATAGAATCCGCCATCAGGCAACAGAACAAACAACTTAAAAAGATTGCCTGGATACAGTCGCATCAGATACGCAAACCCGTGGCCAATATACTAGGACTTATTCCGCTGTTTGACCGCAACCAACTGCAGCAAGAAGACCAAAAGCTATTGGAGCACCTAAAGATTTCCACCGCCGAACTGGACAGTTATATAAGGGAGATTGTAAAAGAAACAAAACCCATTGATGCAGACAACTGATTACTGCACTTACTCAACGTGAACCTGTTTGGCTATCAGGGCCCCATCTTCGGCTTCTACCAAAAACTTCCGTTCCTCTACCAAGTAGCCATTGCCCTTTTCGCAAAAATGCACTTTCAAATTCTCTACGCTTATCGGGTTGCCTTCTGGTATATCTGCAATATTGCTATGCCTTATTTCATGTCCGTCAATAATAATAACAAGTCCGCTACCAATGGCCTGCATCTTGTTACCGCCAGTAATCAACATGCCAGTATCTTCTCCCAAGCCAATGCCAATGCAGCTAGGATTACTGGCCACAGCCTGTGCCAGCCTTCCAAAGCGGCCACGTTTTTCAAAATGACTGTCAAAAATTACATTGTCCATAAAGGCAAGCCCAGTAGTAATCTTCACCTCCCCTTTTAAATGGGCTTTGGTAGCATTGCCTTCATAAATCATGGTATTGCTCATGGCCATGGCACCGGCACTGGTACCTGCAATTACAAAGCCATCCTCGTTATGGTAACGCTGCTTGATGGTCTGTAGAAACTGCGTGCCTCCAAAGGTTGAAGACAGGCGTAACTGGTTGCCGCCGCTAAACATTACGGCATCGCAGGCCTTGATGCGGTCGATATAATCCTCACGCATGGCATCTTCGCGGTTGCGGATGTGCAGCACGCCTATATTGATGCAGCCTATCTTTCCGAATGCATCCATATAGCCCTCGCCCACTTCGTATGGTATCATAGAAGCGGTAGTAATTACTTCTATTCTTTTTTCCTTGCCACCTGTTTCTTCCACAATGCGGCGAAGGATGCCCAATGCAAAAAAATTGAGGTTGTTTCTAACGAATTCGCCTTTTTCCAAATCAGTGCCTTTGTCTTCCGCACCGCCAATTGCTATTAATTTTCCTTTAGGGATACCCATGCTAATGTTATGCTTTAAACAAATATAGTAGTTGATAGTGCCAGTGCACAACTATTAAAATTCCACAATTGTGTAAAAGCCGCATAAAAAAATAGGCCCTACAATTATGCCATCCGCTTATTTCTTCATCTTTACGTACAAATACAGCCATGCTTAAAACCTTTTTTGCCATTCTCTTATGTACGGTTGCTGTTAACCGTTGTGCTGCCGGTGATACCACTTCATTAAAAGTGTACTTCAAGTTCAACGCATATACATTAACGGCCGAAACCAAATTGCAGTTAAACGATGTGCTGCCGGAAGACAGTTCCATAACCCTGACCAACATAAAGATTTTTGGCCATTGCGACCAAATAGGAAGCGATGCCTATAACAGGCAACTATCCATTAAACGGGCAAACGAAACAAAAAGCTATCTGGTCAGCAAAGGCATTCCTGCCAATATCATCACTGTGGTGGAAGGCAAAGGGAAATCGGAACTGGTTACCGATAAAATGGACGAAACGTCAAGACAGGAAAACAGGCGTGTTTTGATACAGATTGAATACAACGCAAAGATTGTGGAAGAAACCGTGATTATAAAAAGCAACAAAACAAAAAAAGATACAGCAGACACAGGTGCAAAAAAGAAAAACACGTTACTTGATAAAATAAAAGATACCACAACAAAAGTTGGCGATAAAATTACATTGCAGAACATACATTTTATGGGCGGCAGGCATGTACTGCTCACCCAGTCCTACGAAACATTGGCAGAGCTTTTAAATACCATGCAAAGCATCCCTGGTTTAGTCATAGAAATTCAAGGGCATATCTGCTGTACCGATTTTGCGGATGATGCTACCGATATGGATTTGGGCACCAATGACTTGTCTGTACAGAGGGCCAAAGTTGTTTTTCTTTACCTGTTAAGGAATGGTATTGACGAAAGCCGCATGAGCTATAAAGGCTTGGGCCACAAGTTTCCTTTGACGCAGGAAAGGGACGATCAGGAAAAAGCCATGAACAGAAGGGTGGAAATAAAAATTATTGCCAAGTAAACCATCAATATTCTGCCTTTTCCGTATCCTGCTTTTTATTCAGGGCTTTCTGGAAATAGAAATTTGCTTCTGCACCGCGGTTCATCTCTTTTAGCACTACTCCCATATTATAATAAGCATCATAAAAATCCGGTTTCATTTTTGTTGCCGTTGCAAAATACTTCAGCGATTGCTCATAATTTTTCATCCGGTAACTTATAAGACCTGCCAGGTTAAACGCCCTGTGGTAATTGGGCAATAAACGTATCAAGGTATCCAACTGTGCAAGCGACTCTGCATTTCTGCCCAAAGCAAAAAGTACTTCTGCTTTTTGTTTATACAAAAAGGCAGCTGCTGGCATCAGGGCCTGTGCTTTACGCAAAGAATCATAACTAGCCAATAGCGTTTGCCTAGGCGACCTTGCACTTAAATTCAACTGGGCCTCACAAAAACTGTAACGTGCAAAAACATCATCCAACAAAAAAGGGTTCTGTATAATGCTCCTTGCCTTTTGTATGCCCCTTACATACTCCTTAAAATAAGGCAGGGTCATTATATCCTTTTTGCCTTCATATATATCCTCCGTCCATTTGTTGAACTGGTTGATCAAGCAATCGTAAAGCTTCTGTTCAAGGTATGGAAAGCTTTTTTTTGCACTTGCGTTACCCATAAATTCAGTTGCCAAATGGTCTGCACTATCCACAAGTATATCTATCGGCATCGGGCGTGCAAACAAAGCATCTATCCTATTGTAATAAATATCGCTGTTGCCCACTCCCCTGCCCTTAACACTTGCATAAGTATCTGTTGAAAGGCTTTTGTTGGCATAACATTTTCTGGCTTCTTCCATAATGCTTTTGTCTATGGCACAAACCTCCGTAACAGGGCTGCCAAAAACATAAGGATGCTGTTTCCTGAGTGTGGAACCAGACACTTCCTTCTTTATAAAAGCTTCTATTTCTTCCAATGTAACAACACCATCCCCGTCATCGGCAATCCCTTTAAGGGCCAGTTCCAAATAATACGAAAACACGCCTCTTCCATTTCCCCACTGTGTGCTTTCTTCAGATAACTCGTTGGGCTGGCACGACAATATCTTCACGTCGCTTTTCAGGTTCTCTTTAAAACTGGTTGCTGTTGCATTTTGTCCGCTAACGCCCCCAATCAACTTACCGCTATGGCAGGCATCGCAAATCAAAAAAGAACTGACCTTTTTTTGGCCACGTAAATTCTCCAGTAATTTATTCAGCATGTCCATTTCAATATAATCACCATCCACCAGGTAATTGTCCTTAGGTGTTTTTGGCAAAAGCAGCAACGAATTGTCCTGCAGTATGGTAGACTCGACATCGCCATGACCTGCAAAATAAAAAATCAGTTGATCGTTAGGGCTTACCTTTTTTAGCAAGGCATAGAAGGCAGACAATATACTGGACCGTGTTGCAGCTTGGTCCAAAAAAAGAAAAACATTATCCTTGGGCACTTTAAATACGGGCGACACAAGCAGTTTATAAAATGCTTCCGCATCATTTCTTGCAAACCGCAAACTATCAATATTATCGTAATGGTTAACCCCAATAATAATTGCATACGTATTGCCAACCTGTCCCTTTCTGGTGGAATTGTTTTTTATGGATACGGACCGCTCCCCTGTTTGTGCAAAAGCCTTGCAACAGATAAAGCAAATACACAACAACAAAAGAACCTGCCTTTGCAGCATAGCATAGCGTGCAGGCAAAAACGCGTGATCGTTTTTTCTTCTCATGTGCAGCAGTTTTATATGTTTAAAAGTACTAAGTAAAAAATCACAACCTATTATTTAAAAAGATTTGCAAGCAAAACTTTTATTTTTCTTGCAAATCCATTTTTTCCTATCTTCCAAACCTAAGCTAAAATGGTTGCACCAACGTTTGGCAATGATATGCTGTACATGGGTGCGACGCAACGGGAGCTTGGACCTGTTTACCAGCCAAGTACCCAAAAACTAAACTGCAAAAATCACTGTATGAGAATTGAAGAAATCAAAGTATTAAGAGGACCGAATTACTGGAGCGTACGCCGAAATAAACTGATCCAGATGAAACTGGACCTGGAAGAACTGGAACAGAGACCTACCAATACCATAGATGGCTTTCTGGAAAGACTGGAAGCCATGTTCCCAACCATGATAGAACACCGTTGCAGCGAATCGGTACGTGGTGGATTTTTCATGCGTGTGAAGGAAGGTACTTGGATGGGCCATGTAATTGAACACATTGCATTGGAGATACAGACACTGGCAGGCATGGATACCGGTTTTGGCCGTACCCGTGGCACCGGCGAAGAAGGCAAATACTTTGTGGTATTGAGTTACGTGGAAGAAGATGCAGGCGTTTACGCCGCCAAAGCTGCGGTACGCATTGCACAAAGCCTGGTTGATGATGTAGCGTATGATTTGACAGAAGACATTCAACAACTACGTGAAATAAGGGAAGACACAAGACTTGGGCCAAGTACTGGCTGCATTGTAGATGAAGCGGCAAAACGTGGCATACCTTTTATACGCCTCAACAAACACAGCCTTGTGCAACTGGGTTATGGTGTGCACCAAAAAAGGATCAGGGCAACCATTGCCAGCACTACCGGTAATATTGCGGTAGACATTGCCTGTGATAAAGAAGAAACAAAAGACCTGCTAGAAGCCGCAGAGATACCCGTGCCAAGCGGTACGGTTATTAGAAGCGAAGCAGGCTTAAAAGATGCAGTTGAAAAATATGGTTATCCATTGGTGATAAAACCTATTGATGGCAACCATGGCAAAGGCAACACTACGAACATCACCACATGGGAGCAGGCGGTTACAGCATTGGAATCGGCCCAACGTTACGGCCGTAGCGTAATAGTGGAAAGGTTCATTACCGGCTTCGATTTCAGGATACTGGTCATCAACTATAAGTTCATCTGTGCAGCCTTGCGAACACCCGCTGCTGTTACAGGCGATGGCGTAAATACAATTCAATATTTAATAGACGAAACCAACAAGGACCCTCGCCGTGGCTACGGACATGAAAAAGTGCTGACACAGATCACTGTTGATGGCAGCACCATGAAAATGCTGGATGAAATTGGCTATACCTTGGAAACCGTTCCGCCAAAAGGAGAATTGGTATTATTGAAAACAACGGCCAACCTATCAACCGGTGGCACCAGCGAAGATGTAACGGATGAAGTGCATCCCGCAAACGTGGTAATGTGTGAGCGTATTGCAAAGATCATTGGGCTGGACATTTGCGGCATAGACATTATGGCCAAGGACCTGCGTACACCCGTAAGCGAAAATGGCGGTGCCATACTGGAAGTAAATGCTGCACCGGGTTTCCGCATGCATATAGAACCCGCTGTGGGCTTGCCACGCAACGTTGCAGAACCGGTAATTGATATGTTGTTCCCCGACAGAAGCAATGGCCGCATACCCATTATTGCCATTACAGGCACCAACGGTAAAACAACCACTACACGTTTAACATCACATATCTGCAAAACGGCAGGCAAGAAAGTAGGCTATACAACAAGTGATGGCGTATATATACAAAATCAATTGTTGATGAAAGGCGACTGTACAGGCCCCGTGTCATCACAATTTGTACTGAAAGACCCAACAGTTGATTTTGCTGTATTGGAATGTGCAAGGGGCGGTATATTGAAAAATGGTCTTGCATTCCAGCACTGCGATGTTGCCATTGTAACCAATGTTGCCAGCGACCATATGGGGCTTGGCGGCATCAATACATTGGAACAGATGGCTGCCGTAAAAGCGGTGGTGCCGGAAACTGTTTTCCCGCATGGCTATGCCGTATTGAATGCCGATGATGATTTGGTATATAAAATGAAAGATGGGTTGAAATGCAATATTGCCTTGTTCAGTATGGACGAAAACAACCCACGGATACAGGCCCATTGCAAGGCTGGCGGACTGGCCACTGTTTATGAGAACGGTTTTGTAAGCATACTCAAAGGCACATGGAAGATACGCGTAGCCAATGTAAAAGACATACCCTTAACTTTTGAAGGCAAGGCCATGCACAATATTGCCAATACATTGCCCAGTGTAATGGCTTCTTACCTGTTCAAAAGCATAACGATCGAAGATATCAGGACAGGTTTGCTCACTTTTGTTGCGGGCAGTAATACCACTCCCGGAAGGTTGAATTTCTTCCAGTTCAAACACTTTACTTTTCTGGCAGACTTTGCACATAACCCGCATGGCTTAAGATTGCTTTGTGACTTTGTAAGCAAACTCGATTACAATTATAAAGTTGGCGTGATCAGCGGCACAGGCGACAGGCGTGATGAAGACATTCGTGAGCTTGGAGAAATATCTGCCAAATATTTTGACGAGATCATCATACGCTGCGACAAGAACCTGCGAGGCAGAACGGCAGATGAAATAATTGGCCTGCTGCAAGAAGGTATCAACTCCGTTAACCCCAACATACCTCAAACAGTTATTGCCAACGAAAATCTGGCACTGGAACATATTTACAATAACTATAAACCAGGTGCACTGTACACCATTATGTGCGACGTGGTGGCCGGGGCATTGGATAAGATCAAGGAATTGAAGGACAGGGAGGATAAAGCTGTTGGCTGATAGCTTTTGGGCTGATTACCCATACCAAATTTTCATTTTTATGCGAAAATTAAAAATTTGGCAGAAAGGGTTTGATATTGCAATTAGTGGTTTTAAGATTGTGGAGACTTTTCCTAAGGAAGAAAGGTTTGCATTGGCAAATCAGGTTACAAGGGCGGGTATTCCCATTCCTTCCAATATTGCAGAAGGAAACAGCAGAACGGGCGACAAGGATTACAACAGGTTTATTAAAATATCTTTGGGTTCGTGCTTTGAGATGGAAACACAGTTACTGATGCCCAACAATTGAATTATGGCAATCAAGAAAAAATAATGGAAACTTTAGTAATGCTTAGCGAAGAAGAAAAAATGCTTACTTCATTTTCTTCTTCGCTAACTGCTAAAGGCTAATGGCTTATAGCTAAAAGCTTATCAAAATGAATATATCTTTTCGTTTAAAAACAACTGGCTTTTTAACAATACTGTTCTTCATCACCCTCTCCTCCTGCAAAAAGCCACAGGGCTTCGATTACAGGGATGTGCGGAATGTAAAAATAGAAAACATCGGTTTCGACAAAACACAGTTAAGCATGGACCTGGTGTACTACAACCCCAACGGGTTCGGTGTGGATTTACGCAAGGTAGATTGCGATGTGTATATCGATAATAATTTTTTGGGCAAATACAAACTGGATACATTGATGCATATTGACCGCAGGGCAGAGTTTACATTACCTTCAAAAATGGAAGTGGACATGAAAGGCGTTTTCAAGAACCTGTTTACCGTATTGTTCAATAAAGAGGTACTGATAAATGTAAGCGGCACCACAAGGGTTGGCAAAGCAGGCATATTTGTAAACGTGCCTTTCAATTATTCTGCAAAGCATACGCTTAATCTGTTCTAATCAATCAATTCTGCGGAGCAGAAAAATCAGTGTCTAATCCGTCTGCCCCTTTCATCCGTGTCCCTAAATAGCCCAAACAACATAACCTTACATAATAGGCTCATGTATAACTCAATAACAGCAAGCCTTTCAGCTTTGTTTATTTTATTTGCCCTGAAAACCTATCTTCGCAGCCCTAAAACAAAGTTCTTTTACGGATGATTAGCAGAAGAAATATCAGGGTTAAGGTAATGCAGCTGTTGTACATGATGGATAGTGCAGGTGAACAACAACCGCTTTTCAAGGACCCCGTTCACGAATTACAGAAACAGTTGGATAAAACAAGGGAGCTATTTACTTACCTCTTGGCCTTTATAACAGAAGTGGCCCGTTACGCAGAAACAGATGCCCGTAAAAAAGCTTCCAAGCATTTGCCTTCGGCCGATGACCTGAATGTGAATATCAAAATGGCGGGTAATGAATTGCTTTGGCAGATACTGGAAAATACCAGCTTCCAAAAAGCCATTGAAGCAGATAAGACCCTGGCAAGAATGGATGGCGAACTGGTAAGGAAGTTTTACCAGCTATTGCTTGAAACAGACGAGTACAAAACCTACATCAACCAATTGGGCAGGGACAAACAGAAAGAAGTAGCACTACTCGAGTTTATCTTCAACAGCCTATTGTTGCCCAATGAAGATTTTGGAGCACATATAGAAGAGCTATTCAACAACTGGGATGATGATGGCGAAATGATACAGCAGCTCATCAACAACTTTTTGCACAAGCCTACATTGAACGTGCAGCAAATGGTATCCAACGAAAAATGGATATTTGCCAAATCGCTGCTCACTACTTTCATAGAAAAGAAGGAATTTGTATTGGACCTGATCAAGCCCAAACTGAACAACTGGGATGCGGAACGTATTGCAGTGCTGGACATGATCATTATGCAATTGGGCGTTTGCGAGCTATTGTATTTTGAAACGATACCAACCAAAGTAACCATTAATGAATACATAGACCTTGCAAAGGACTACAGCACACCACAAAGCGGCCAGTTTGTAAACGGCATCCTGGACAATATACATAAGGAGCAGACAGCTGCTGGCAAAATCAACAAGGTCGATTTCAGAAATAAGGGCAGAAAATAATTATACCGATAAATTTGCAAACAATGAAACAGTTATTCATCATCGCACTTGCCGTGGCAGCTATGTCTTGCGGCAACAAAAAAAGCAAAAACCAACCCGATTTGGCTGCCAATGTAAAAGCGGCAAATGATACTGCTAACTTTACCGAAATCCAATGGATAGACAGCGTAGCCAATTTTGGTACCGTGAATGCAGGGCAAAAGGTAGAAGTGAAATTCATTTTCAAGAATATTGGCAACAAACCATTGTTCCTTACAGATGTTCACCCTGGTTGCGGCTGTACAACATCGGATTATACCAAGGAACCCGTTGCCCCGGGCAAGGAAGGCTGGGTTACGGGCATATTCAACAGCGAAGGACAACATGGCGAAGTGCACAAATACATTAACGTTACAAGCAATACACGCAACGCAACCGACCACAGGCTTTCATTTACCGGTACTGTAAAATCAGACGAAAAGCAGCCCGAGCCTGTAAAAACAAACTAATTTTAACATCTAAAAACAACAATGATGCAGCAATTCAATTTCTTATTAATGGCACCTCCAACAGCAGGATCACAACAGGGTGCCGGAAGCTTTCAATTAATCATGCTAGGTGGTATCATATTGGTATTCTGGTTATTCATGATACGCCCACAAGCTAAAAAAGCTAAAGAGCAAAAGAAGTTCCTCGAAAATTTACAAAAAGGTGAAAAGATTGTGACCATTGCCGGTATACATGGCACCATCAACAAAGTAAACGACGATAACACATTGCAACTAGAAGTGAACCCGGGCAGCTATATCAAGATTGAGAAAAGTGCCATCAGCCAGGAATGGACTGCAGCATTGCATAAACAAGCTGCGGTTTCAACTACCAAATAATATACGTTAACAACGCATAAAAAAAATCCCGAACCTTATAGTGTTCGGGATTTTTTTATGCGTTCATGCTTATAAATTGGGCTGTGGTGTAACCCTTAAATAAGGTTTTATTTCTGTATGCCCTTTGGGGAACTTAGCGGGGATGTCCTCATTTTTCACAGCAGGAACAATGATCACATCTTCGCCATGCTTCCAGTTGGCAGGTGTGGCAACACTGTAGTTTGCCGTTAACTGCAACGAATCAATTACACGCAGTATTTCCACAAAGTTCCTTCCGGTAGATGCCGGGTAAGTAATGGTCAGTTTTATTTTTTTGTCTGGCCCGATAATGAATAGCGAACGCACGGTAAATTTCTCGCTTGCATTCGGATGAATCATATCGTATAAAGTAGCCACTTCCCTGTTCGGGTCGGCAATGATGGGAAAATTAACATGGGTATTCTGCGTTTCATTAATGTCATTGATCCAGCCATGATGGCTATCCAATGGATCCACGCTCACGGCAATGACTTTTACATTACGTGCTTCAAACTCTTGCTGCAATTTCGAAGTAGCACCCAACTCCGTTGTACAGACAGGCGTATAGTCCGCAGGATGTGAAAAAAGAACGCCCCAGCTATTGCCAAGCCATTCATGAAAATTGATTTCGCCCTGTGTTGTCTGGGCCGTAAAATTTGGGGCCTCATCGCCTAATCTTAATGACATGATGATCGGTTTTTGTTGTTTACAATATTACCCTACAAATTTAGTAGATTATAACATACGGATTGCAGGATTGACTTTTTATTTAACAAAGTGGCCATCCATCCCTAAAATCGCGGCAATACCTAGCAAATAATACCTCACCTGTAATAACAAAATCCACAAATAATCCGGTTTAAAACCCAGCTTCTTTATTTTTGAAAGAATTTAAAAACACCTGGCCCATTAACCTATAATTTAACCGGATGAAAAAAATATTCGCATACCTGTTCCTCTTCCTGCTACTTGGTGCAGCCATTGCCTGCTGGCTTGTAATGGCCAGTGGCACTGCATTTTCGGAAAAAAGCAAATATTTTGTAATAGAAGAAGGAAAAACCGACAAGATTGCCGTTACTGAAATGCTGGAGAGAAAGTATATCATTAAACGTGGGGCAGCATTTTCTGCCTTAGCATCGGGTATGGGTGTGTGGGGCAAAATCAAACCCGGCAAATACGAAGTGAAACACGGGGAAAGCTTATTGAGCATTGCAAGAATGCTGAAAAACGGACAACAGGCACAAATGAAACTGGTCATCAACAAGCTACGCATCAAAGAAGATTTTGCCAGGCTGGTAAGCAGGAATTTTGCACCGGATTCTATCAGTGTCATGAATTTCTTGAATTCTAATGATTCGCTCAAGGCTTTCAATGTGGATACGAGCACTGTTTTCACTGCCATCATTCCAGATACCTATACCTTTTATTGGAGCACGCCGTTACAAAAGATATTTCAGAAACTGACCGATGCCAGCAACAGTTTTTGGAACAAGAACAACCGCAAACAGAAGGCAGCCGACATTGGCTTCTCTCCTACGCAGGTGTACATATTGGCTTCTATTGTGGAAGAAGAAACCAATGATGATGGTGACCGTGCCAAAATTGCAAGCGTGTACATTAACCGCATCAACAAAAACATGGCCTTGCAAGCTTGCCCTACCATTAAATACGCCATGAAGGATTTTAGCCTTACCCGGATTTATGAAAAATACCTATTTAACCCCTCTCCTTATAATACGTATAGAAACAAAGGCCTGCCACCGGGTCCCATTTGTACGCCCAACCCAAAATGTATTGACATTGTACTGAATGCCCCTAAAACAGATTATCTTTTCTTTGTGGCCAAGGCCGATATGAGCGGCTTCCATCATTTTAGCAGCACTTATGCCGAGCATGATAAATATGCCAAAGAATACCAAAAGGCGTTGGATGAATACATGGCCCGCAAAAAACAAAATGCAGAAGACAAAGCAGCAGAGTAGTGACAAAATTTGAACGATACATATATAAGCTGCCGCCTGTTGCTTTTCTGGTAAAAAAAAGCAGGACCGTTGTGCCACCTGGGTTCAGGGGGTTTTCGTTATATGATGTGTCCATTGTACTTTTCAAGCAACTGAAAAAGGTAGGACTTAACGAACGTGCCGCAGGCATATCCTACAACCTTGTTGTGGCAATGCCCGCAGCCTTGCTGTTCCTTTTTTCCATTGTACCCTATTTTCCCGATGCAATCAACATAAAGAAACAGATACTGCACCTGTTCAAGGACCTTACGCCCAACTCCACCACGTATAAATTTATTGAAGGCTTGTTAAACGACTTGCTTAAAAAGCATGTGGGTGTTTTTTCATTCGGTTTCTTGTTGTTGATGTTTTATGCATCCAACGCCATGATTGGCATTATCCGCACTTTTGACAAGTCCATATCAGAAAAGAAGAAATACTTTTTGCACAAACGTTGGCGGGCCATCAAGCTCACCGCCATTCTATTGCTGCTGATGCTTGGCTCATTATTGGTACTGGTTGGGCAAGAACAGTTGGCCATTATATTAAAAGGCCTCTTCCACATGAAAAGAAGGGCCAAACTACCCTGGTGGGATGGTGTACGATGGTTCATTATTGTGGCCTTTATCTTTTACGGTATCGCCTTTATATACAAATTTGCCCCATCAGTAAAAAAAAGGTGGACCCTATTTTCGCCCGGTTCCGTTTTGGCAACAATATTGATATTGATTACCACCATACTGTTTTCTTATTGGGTGAACAATTTCAGCAGCTACAATAAGGTGTATGGTTCCATTGGTACAGTATTGATTATGATGTTGCTTATTTTTCTCAATTCGCTTATCCTGTTGATTGGGTTTGAGCTAAATGTAAGTATCATGTACTTGGAAGCCAAGCAGCAGGAAGACAAAACAATAACATAAACGGTTTGGGCGGCTTGGCATCAATCAGTAATTTCAGCATCTAAAAATAAACACATGAAAAAATTGATATTCCTTTCCGTGATGGCCCTAATGGCCGTAAGATCCATTGCACAGAACATCCAGTCAATTCCGGTTGGCAGTGCAGCCCCATCAACGGAGGTAAAAATGAAAGATGTTTCTGGCAAGGAAGTTTCCATTAAAGATGCCATGAACCAGAATGGCGTGCTCATCATGTTCAGTTGCAACACCTGTCCTTACGTAATCAAGAACCAGCAAAGAACAAAAGCCATTGCCGACTTTGCATTAAAAAACAAGACAGGTGTCATCATCATCAACTCCAATGCTGCACAAAGGGAAGATGCCGACTCCTACAAAGCCATGCAGGAATATGCAGAAAAGCAGGGCTACAAATATTATTATACCGTTGATGAAAATGCCCAACTGGCCGATGCTTATGGGGCAACCCGCACACCTGAAGTTTTTCTGTTGGATGCAAGTGGCAAACTTGTTTACAAAGGTGCCATTGACGACAACCCAGCCGATGCAGGCAATGTAAAAAAAGAGTTCCTGAAAGATGCCATTACTGAAAACACGGCGGGCAAAACGGTGAGCGTTAAAGAAAGCCGTTCCGTAGGCTGCAGCATCAAAAGAAAAAGTTAGTGAACTACGTATATAAAAAGAGAATGGCTTCCTTGCAGGAAGCCATTTTTATTTCTTTTAATGCCATGCATCATAACACCAATAAGCTACAGCCCCGTATGTCTGAATGGTCCAAACGGCCGTGCACTTCAAAGCTCCCGTCTTCATACACAGTCCCCACATCTTCCAATGCCAAAAAGGAACAGCTAAATACATTTGCCAGGTCAATCACATTCAATACACCACGTCCGGTTTCCTTAACCTGCAAAGGGTCTTCCTCATCCCTTACCAATACCTTCATCCAGGGCGGGCAAACAAACCTGCCATTGCCTTTTGAATAGGCCTGGGACAAAAGTTCCGTCATGCCATATTCACTATGAATTGCCTGTAGGCCAAAACTTTTCTTTAACATATCATGCACTTCATTCCTTGTCTGCTCCTTTCTTTTGCCTTTCATACCACCGGTTTCCATAATAATGGTATGGTTTAAAGGCATGGGGTGGTTCTCGGCAAAGTCAAGCAAGGCAAAAGTTACCCCTATCAATAATGTTTGCTGCCCTGCGACTTCCAGTTGCTGCAATGTTGCGGCAAGCTTTTCATGTTCGTACAAATAGAAACCGCTTTGTGAATGTCCGCTCTGCCGAATCATCTCGTCCACCATCATTACCAAAGAAGATCCCTTTCTTTCCAGGTACGCTGGCAACAGGCCAATAATGCACCAGTCACTTATGTTTCCATAAAACAGGTCAAACGCCTGCATGAAACTTTTCCGGTACAGCGAAATATCCTTTACCAGGTGTTTGCTATTGACCGTTTGCGTGGTACCGCTGCTTTCAAAAACATATTCCGGTTCAAACAACGTAGTGGCTACTTTATGGGTCTTGAAAAAAGAAACAGGCAGGTATGGCACTTGTTGCAACGAAACAATTGGGGCCGTTTGCATATTTAACAACCCGCACCATTGTTTGTAAACCGGATTATTGGTAACTTGAAAACTGAATACTTTGTTTGCTGTTTCAAGAAAAGAAGATGCCTTGGTATCGAATATTGATAAAACTGATTGAGAGTCCATGACCGCCATTATTATTCAATGATTAACCATTAGATTTGTACCGATTAAGATATAATATGAAAAAAACATTTGCCACCATCACCATACTATCCTTGTTATTTTTTTCATGCAACAAAGATAGCGTTAATACAAGGCCTTCGTTAACGTTAAAGTCAACAAGTCCGGATGTTGTTCCCATAAATGGCTCATTGGATGCCAGGCTTACTTTTGGTGACAAAGAAGGTGACCTTGACAGCATCTATATCTATAAAGTAAGGCTCAACAAACAGGTAGTGCAAACGGTTCGTGACACACTGAAATTCCTGATACCCGATTACGACAAGAACACCACTGGCGAAATCAATATGTCGTTAAACTACAACAACCATCTTGTATCTGCCCTGAACCCGCCAAACATTCCGGGCACGACGCCTCCACAAAAACAGCCCGATACATTGCTTTTAAAATTCATTGTAAAAGACAAGGCAAAAAATGTAAGCGACACAGCTTATTCATCCACTATCATTGTGCTTAGAAACTGAGTAAATGCGGCAGTCCATTCTTAAAAAACTAACGGATATTTTTTTTTATGGCAATCTGTTTGCCGGTATATGTGCCGTTTCGCTTTGTATTGAAACAACCGTACAGCATGGATTGCGGCTGAATGGGTTGCACTTTTACACCCTGATATTTTTTGGCACCGTTTATTACTATACTTTCCTGTATGTGAATGGCGTACCGGTGGAGAACCTGAACGACCGTGTGGTATGGTACAAAATAAAACTGTCTGTACTAAAGAAGACACAGAACATCATTCTCTTATTCCTGATAGCCGACATACTTTTTTTCGTTGGTAAATACTTCGATTCATTCAAGACATTAAACGGGCCTAAGTATGGATTGATATTGGTTTTTCCCCTTATTGCACTTACTTATACATTCAACATACTGCCTTTTCCCAATATCAAGAAGCTGAGGCGTATCGGTTGGTTGAAACCGTTTATTATCGGGTTTGTATGGAGCGGCTTTGTATCCGTTTATCCCATTATTTTTTATCAGATACAGGTGGGCAGCCATGCCGAAGTATTCTCCTTTCCTTCGGGCTGGCTATGGCTAAAGAACATGATGTTCATTTCCACGCTATGCATCATGTTCGATTTAAAGGATTACAAAGAAGACAAGGAACAGGGACTGAAAACCTTTGCAGTACAGTTCGGCATCCAGAACACCATACGCTTTATCATTATTCCATTGGTATTGGTGGGACTGTTTGCATTTTATATGTTCACCATCAAGCACCACTTTCCGGTTTCACGTATCATCATCAACTCCATACCTTACTTACTATTGCTCATTTCTGCATACTCATTAAAAAAACAAAGAAGCATTATCTACTACCTGTCTGTTATTGATGGGCTGATGATTGTAAAGGCAATCTGTGGCATAGCAGGCGTAATGCTATTAAAATAAACACATCATGGCTAAAGAAAAGAAAGTAAAAGCTAAAGAAAAAACAGTTGTTACCGAGAAATCGTTCCAGTTTTTAAAGTCGTACCTAAACAACGCATCGCCTGTTGGCTTTGAAAGTAGTGGGCAAAAATTGTGGCTGGATTATCTGAAGCCCTATGTGGATAGCACTTTTACGGATCCTTATGGAACGGCCGTTGGCGTAATAAACCCTAACGACAGCTTTAAAGTAGTGATAGAAGCACATGCCGATGAAATAAGCTGGTTCGTAAATTACATTAATGCAGAAGGGCTGATTTATTTAAAAAGGAATGGCGGTGTGGACCATCAGATTGCACCATCCCAACGTGTTTTCATACATGGTAAAAAAGGGCCGGTAAAAGCTGTATTTGGATGGCCTGCCATACATACCCGCTTAGGTGGCGGCGAAAAGGAACAGCAGCCCAAAGTGGAGAACCTTTTTCTGGATTGCGGTGCAAGAAACAAAAAAGAAGTAGAGGCACTGGGCATACATATTGGTGCAGTTGTTACCTATCAGGACGGGTTTGATGAGCTGGCCAATGGCTATTATATTGGCCGTGCCATGGATAACCGTATTGGCGGTTTCATGATTGCGGAAGTTGCCAGGCTATTGAAAGAAAACAACAAGAAACTACCTTTTGGCCTGTATGTAGTAAACGCCGTGCAGGAAGAAATTGGTTTACGTGGTGCAGAAATGATTGCCCGCAGGATAAAACCCAATGTGGCCATTATAACTGATGTGACACATGATACACAAACACCCATGATCAATAAAATTGTGGAAGGCGATGTGGCCTGCGGCAAAGGCCCGTCTCCAGCTTATGGCCCTGCGGTGCACAACAAGCTATTGAAATTTGTGGAAGAAGTGGCAGAAAAGAAAAACATCCCTTTACAGATGCGTACCGTAAGCCGCAGCACGGGCACGGATACCGACAGCTTTGCTTATGCAAATGATGGTTGCCCATCCGTACTTATTTCCATACCGTTGCGTTATATGCATACTACGGTAGAAATGCTGCATAAAGACGACATTGAAAGCACCATAAAACTGATGTATGAAACCCTGTTGGCATTGACACCAAAAACAAACCTGAGCTATTTGTAAACAATACATGCAATAAATCATAAAGGCACATGACAAATGCGTTGTGTGCCTTTATTTTTTGTATTTACCTTTAGCACCAAACAAGTCAACTATTGTTCCTTAAACAATTATACCGCAGGCATAAAGGCTGGTTCTTATTTGTAGTATTATTTGCTATGGGGCAACTGTTTATCAATTACAAACGTGGTGTGGTATTCTCGCCCTTTTACCATTATGGCATGTACTCTGCAAAAGCAGTATTAAGCGACACCATCTACATGTATGAAATAACCGTAAACGGGAAGACATTGCAACCCTTTCAATTCTCTGCTCAGGACTGGGACAAACTAACCCTGCCTTTATATGAATATGCAATCATAGAATGCCATAACAATAATTTTTACGGCAACGATATTGAGCGGCTGCTGAACAAAGTACATATACATACCAACCCCTACAACTTTACCACACAGTCAAACCCGGTAGCATTTATGGCTTGGTACAAAAAATATGTAACCCATATCACTGGCAGCAATGTTCAATCGCTGGATGTTTACTATGCTAGCTACCTGGCTGTGAACAAGCAATTACAGTTCATACAAAAACAACCGCTTTTTAATTGATGGATGTAAAGGAAAGATATCGCTCAGTTATTATAACAGGTTTCTGCATCATCTTCTATGTATTGATGGTGTACAAGTGGTTCAATAGCATGTTCCTTTACCAGATGCAACCATTCTTTTTTTATACAAGGGAAGATATTTTTTCATGGTTCGTAATGCTTCCGGGCATCCACAAATGGCTATTGAACAACCCTGCAGGCTGCATACTGTTTGATGTGTTATTCTACACAGCCCCCTTACTTTTTTACACAGTATATAAAAAAAGACATGCCTTTACAAAATGGGCGGCATTTGTGCTGCTGTGCATTAACTGGGTCTATATACAATGCTATGTACTGTTTCCTACAACATCAATAGAAGCACATATTGCATGGCTATTGTTTCCCATTGTTTTCATACCTAAAAACATCAAAACATTTGCCTTGTTGCTCGATGGCTTGCGATACTTCTTCCTCTTCTTCTTTGCAAGTGCCGGTATCTGGAAATTTGTACAGGGCGGTATTTTCTATTCGCAACAAATGAGCAATATATTGCTGTTTCAGCACAGGGAAATACTTGCCTTTACCCCCCAGCACTGGTATGCAAAAACCATTGCTTACCTTATTGGCCACCCTTTGTTAAGCTATGGTTTATACCTCACGGCAACCTTGTTTGAACTGTCGTTCATTGTTGGCTTCTTTACCAAAAAGTTCGACAAATGGCTGGCACTTGTATTTATACTGTTCCTGATTGTTGACCATTTAGTGATGCGTATACCCTACTACGAGACATTGCCGCTGCTGCTAACCCTCTTGTTATCCAGAAACAGCAAACGAAGCATTGACACACTTTAAACAACCATTGTATGACAGATATTTCCGAAACCATTCAAGAGCCCATTGAACATGCAGGGCAAAGCAAGATCAATTCCAAAGTAGCACTCTTTGTGGCCATTACGGCCACTTTTATGGCATTGTGCAATGTAAAGGATGGCAATATTGTGCAGGCAATGTCGCAGGCACAGGCACATTCCATTGATGCATGGTCTTACTTCCAGGCAAAAAGTACCAAGCAGTCCATTACAGAAAATGCACTTGAACTGTTAAGGGTACAGAACAACCCCGCCAACAATGACATCATCAAAAAATATGAGGAACAGATAACCCGTTACGAAAAAGAAAAGCAGGAAATAAAGGCACAGGCCGAAGGCTTTCAAAAAGAATATGAAGACATCAATGTTTTTGATGACCAGTTCGACATGACAGAGGCATTGCTTACCATTTCAATTGCCATGTTTGGCATTACATCGCTAACGCAAAAAAAATGGCTACTCTATTTTTCCTGCGGTGTAAGCTTATTGGGCATCGTGTTGGGGCTAACGGCCTTCATGAAAATATCCCTGCACTCGGATCTTGTATCAAAAATTCTTGGATAGTCTCTTCACACAAAATAATAAAGGGATGCAGATGCATCCCTTTAACCCTTCGCTTTTAAAAAATCACCCTAAAAACAATCTTTATGGATAAGTAAACTCGGTTCTTGAATTAAAATACCAGAATCCGGTTTCGCCATTTTTTATAAAAACCAACCTATTATTCTTGATAGAAATAATATCGTCATAATCAAACCCACTTACAAACTCCTGCCTCGTATCATTGTTCTTCTTTATCCATTTAAAAGCCCATTTATCTTCCTCATTCTTGTATTTGTGAATAATGTCGCAACAATCAGCATTTGAATGATTGCCGTCAAAAACCACAACAATATTTTTTATTTCGGAAGCAACAGTTAAATGGTTGCTTTCGTACAGCAGGTTAGATAATGTAGCAACGGGTTTAAACATGGTACAGATTGGGGTTTAGGATTGTCTACAAGACAAACTTAAAAAAAAATTAAATCTTAAAAAAATATTAAAGAGACTTTTTTTAATTTTTTTTCAAAAACAGCAAACAACAGCAATTTGCCACAAAAACGGGCCTTGCTCAATGGATTTTAAAAACTTTGTCTGTAAACGGCTCGTCAAATTATCTCTAATTAGCTTTAAACTACATACATTAATCAAAACACATTCGAAAAGCCCCTGTCCTACACGCAGCCACTATATATTCAGTATATACCTAAGTTTCCACAAAACAGCCCACCGTATTCATTATTAGCCATTAACCCCTATTTTTGCCCACATTTTCAAAATAAAGTATATCACTTGCTTATGACTAAGATGTTGTTTTATGCCGTTCCGGCAATGGGCATTATTGGCCTTCTTTACACGTTAATTAAATTTAAGTGGGTTGCCAAACAGAATGCTGGTAACGACCGCATGAAAGAGATAAGCACCTATATAGCCGAAGGTGCCATGGCCTTCCTGAAATCCGAGTGGAAAATACTGGGCTATTTCGTAGTGATAGTGGCCTTATTGTTAGGCTTCATGTCGCAAAGCAACGCACACTCGCATTGGAGCATTGCCATTGCATTTGTGCTAGGTGCTGTTAGTAGTGCCACAGCAGGTTATATAGGTATGATTGCTGCCACCAAAGCAAACGTGCGTACAGCCGAAGCTGCCAAAACCAGCTTATCAAAAGCATTGAATGTATCTTTTACAGGTGGTGCCGTTATGGGTCTGGGTGTATCTGGCCTGGCCGTATTGGGATTGGGGGCACTGTTCATTGTGCTTAGGCATTTCTTTGCTCCCGGGAACGATGCCGAAGGTATGTTGCGTACCATTGAAGTACTGACAGGCTTTAGCCTGGGTGCTGAGAGCATTGCGTTATTTGCTCGTGTGGGTGGTGGTATCTATACCAAAGCTGCCGACGTGGGTGCCGACCTGGTTGGTAAAGTAGAAGCAGGCATACCTGAGGACGATCCTCGTAACCCGGCTACCATTGCAGATAACGTTGGCGACAACGTAGGCGATGTGGCTGGTATGGGCGCCGACCTGTTTGGCTCTTATGTAGCAACCGTATTGGCTACCATGGTATTGGGCCAAGAAACAATTGCCACAGGTGATAAATTCGGTGGACTATCCCCTATTTTATTACCAATGCTAATTGCAGGTGTGGGCATTTTACTTTCAATAGTAGGAACCTTTTTTGTACGCATCAGCGACAAGGCTGGTATCAGCACAGCAGCCGTACAGAATGCCCTGAATATGGGCAACTGGGGCTCTATGATACTAACCGGTATTGCCTGTGCGGCACTGGTGTTTTTTGTATTGCCAGAACATATGACCCTACGTGGTTTTGATTTTACCCGTAACGGTGTGCTGGGTGCAATTGCCGTTGGCTTGGGCGTGGGCGTTCTTATGAGCATCATTACCGAATACTATACAGCAATGGGCAAACGCCCTGTATTAAGCATCATACGCCAAAGTGCCACCGGGCACGCTACCAACGTTATTGGTGGTTTGGCTGTTGGTATGGAAAGTACCTTGTTGCCAATACTGGTTTTATCTGCCGGTATCTATGGCTCTTACGCTTGTGCAGGTTTATACGGTGTTGCTATTGCAGCTGCCGGCATGATGGCCACAACTGCCATGCAATTGGCTATTGATGCATTTGGACCTATTGCTGACAATGCAGGCGGTATTGCCGAAATGTGCGAACTGCCAAAAGAAGTACGCGAAAGAACAGATGTATTGGATGCAGTAGGCAACACAACAGCAGCAAGCGGTAAAGGTTTTGCCATTGCTTCTGCAGCTTTGACTGCATTGGCTTTGTTTGCTGCCTTTGTTGGTGTTGCTGGCATTAAAGGAATTGATATTTACAAAGCTGATGTGTTGGCTTGTTTGTTTGTAGGCGGAATGATACCTTTTATTTTCTCCTCATTATGTATACGTGCGGTAGGCCAGGCAGCCATGGCCATGGTGGAAGAAGTACGCCGTCAGTTCCGTACCATTCCTGGTATCATGGAAGGTACAGGCAAACCGGAATACGATAAATGTGTGGCCATTTCTACAGAAGCTTCCATTAAGAAGATGATGTTGCCAGGTGCCATTGCCATACTCTCCCCTATTGTTATCGGGTTTGTATTTGGACCAGAAGCCTTGGGTGGCTTTTTGGCGGGTGCAACCGTTAGCGGTGTATTGATGGGTATGTTCCAGAACAATGCCGGTGGTGCATGGGACAATGCCAAGAAATCTTTTGAGAAAGGTGTAGAGATAAATGGCGAGATGTTCTACAAAAAATCTGACCCGCACAAAGCATCTGTAACGGGTGATACGGTAGGTGATCCATTTAAAGATACGTCTGGCCCATCCATGAATATATTGATTAAACTGATGAGCATTGTATCGTTGGTAATTGCCCCAACATTGGCACAATTGCACCATACAAGCGATGTAAAAGCTGCCGTACCACATAGCAGTATTGTTGATAGGAAAGTGATTGTTACCACCAATGACAGCTCTGCCGTAAAAGGCGAAGTGGTTACAACTGCCAGGCAAAATCCGGATGACTTTATTAAGGCCCTTGAAGCCGATGGCCTGATAAAACCAGGTAAGACCAATATTGAGTGGAAGGAAGGCAAACTGTTTGTAAACGGTATTGAACAACCTAAAGAAACCACTGCAAAATATAGCCAGTACCAAGGTGTGAACCTTAGTGTTGAAATTAATGAAACCAAGTAAGTACTTGCTTTATACTAGTAAAACCGCTTCAAATTTTTGAAGCGGTTTTTTATTGGCATAAACTCTACGCCCAAAGTGTACGGTCCTGTTATATTGCTGATGGGTGCGACGCCACTGTAGTTGAACAATGTGCAACTGCCGGTAACATACACAATTTAAAAAGGATAACCGATACCGATATTGAATATCAGGTTATTGCTACGCCAAGTGGAACTACCAAAATCTATGTCTTTGATAACCCATTCGCTGCCCCTAGGCAACCAGGGTTTGCGTAATGGTATTCCAAGGTCCAACCGGATGATGAGTATGCTAATATCCAGACGCAAACCAAAGCCACCGTCAACCGCAAGATCGTTCAGGAACTTGGCTGTCAGCTTGCCATCATCGCCATACAGCAGGCTGTTCCTTGTCCAGATATTGCCTGCATCCACAAACAATGCCCCACGTAATTTACTGATGATGGGAAAACGGAGTTCTGACTGCATTTCCAACTTATAGTCGCCACCAATTTGTGGATAGGCCACTTGCTGCTCGGCTGTAGTAACCACACGGCCCGGCCCCAACTGCCTTGGCTGAAAGCCACGCAAACCATTGCTGCCACCAATGATGAACTGACGGGAGAAAGGCAGGTAGGCAGAGTTGCCATACGGTATGCCTGCACCTATGTTTATCCTGTTGGCCAGGTATGTATTGGTGGCCAGTTTGCGGGTATAGCGAAAGTCCATATCTATTTTGCCATATTGTGCAAAGTAGGCACCGATGAGCTTTTTGCTGAAGGCTGTATCGGGTTTATTGATGAGCCCCATGAGGTTGCCCGCCACATCAACATTGGCATTGAGGTAAAAAATATTCTTGGCCTTGGGGTTGCGGCTGTTGAATGTGAAATTGTAAAATGAGCCTACAATTATTTCGGGCCTGTTGGCATATTGCAGAACGGGAAACTGGTTTACCTGTTTGAGGTATTCATCGGAAAAAGCTGTTGCGTTGTTGTAGGTGATGCTAATGGGCGATAGCGTATGTTCTTTGTTGGTGCCTTCTTTCCAGTTGAGATCGTACTGGACACGGAAAAAGTTTTTGGTATAGAGCAACTGCCTCCTTAGCCATTCATAACCCACTGTGAACTTGGTGAAGGGCGGAAAATAACTGCTTTCCCTGATTTTGAACGGTGTTATGAAACGTGGTATGGACAGGGACACTTCGGCACCTACACGCCAGTTGTTGTTTACATTTAAACTGTCGTTGCTGGAAACCTCAAAAGCTCCATAGGTCTTGATGTTAAGGAGTTCGGCCCCTTTCCACAAGTTCCTGTTTTTCCAGTTCAGGTTTACCTGTGCACCCGTGAAGGAGTTTGATTTGGTAAAGGTTCCCACTTCGGCACTTACCGTTTTCTTTTTTACAGGCGTCAGGTAATAATATACATCCATACTGCGTGGCTCAACCGAATCGGATGATGGCTGGTACCTGCTTTTTACAAACTTGAATACGCCCATGTTGATGTAACGGTTGAGGGTCTGGTTGTGTTTGTTGAGATTGTACAAAGAGCCGGGACGGTAGGTTAATGGGCGTACCAATGCCTTTGGTGTAAAGTTGTTGATGGTATCTCGTATATAAATGCTATCGTATATGGCAAGCCCATGTTTGGAAGTATCCGGTGGCGGGTTGATTAATGTATAGTTGGGAAACAGCGTAATGGAATTGATGGTTTGCGGGAACCTTGCATTGAGCGGTATATCTTTTTTGATGGTGTAGAATATGTTTAGTTGATGCTTGCCAACAGTGGTATCTACATAGCTTTTGATATAATCGGGACTGAAGTAGTAATAGCCCCTTCTTTTCAGTGCAATATCTACTCGGTTGCGTTCGGCCTTGATGTTTTCAATATCGAACTGTTGGGCCGTTTTTACAAAGGCATTCTTGTTTTTTATTTTTAAAATGGCGGTGCTTAATTCGGACGAGTCCAGTACCCATTTAATGGAATCCACATTGTATGGCCTCGGCACTTTTGCCGTGTACAATGCCGTCATTTTATACCCCTTTATTTTTTTTGAGCTACCGACGGATGATTTAAAAAAGCCAATGTTTTCGAGGCTTGCCTGCATATTGGCCGTGTTAGCTTCGAGGTTAACGGTAGGGCTTAGTACCGGGGCCTCGCCCAGGCGGTTGCGTAACCAGTACCTGAACCCTTTCTGTTTTTTGGGCTCGCCTACGGCATACCAGATAGCCACCTTGTAGGCATACCCAAAAATCATTTTGTTCTTTTTGGGCGATGCTATTTTTTCCAACGATTTGCGTATGGGTTTTTCCTTGCTTTTATTGTCGGGCGTCTTCTCTACTTTTACCTTGGCACCATTGTACAGGTAAGTGCCTTTGGGCAGCTTGTTCTTTATGCTGCACGATGTGATGAAGAGCATACTCATCAACCCAATAAAAATATATCGCCTATATGCCATCAGTTCTTTTTCTTTTTGGTAAGCTCACTTAGTTTGTCATAATCAATGGTAAAAGAAAAGGCAATGCCTGTTTCTATAAAGTAACCATCCAGCAAGGCCTCGTATTGGTTGCGGCGGTATGCCCTTAGCATGTACTTGCCATCTTTGGAGAGCTTGTAGGTTGTGTTCACATCGGGTATAAACTGCACGTTGTTATTGGAACTGTTCCTACTGCTGGCACTGGGGTCGTTGCCTTCTACGGTAAAGCTTTTGCCTACGCTTACATTTAACCGGTCGTTCAGGAAGCTTTTGCTTAATGCCACGCTCAGATCGGTTCTTTGTGCATTGGGGTCATCGTCCACATTTTTCAGGTTAATGTCAATATCAATACCCTTTACCAAATCGGCCGCAATCTGGTTGATGGCACCGTTCAAGAAACTGCTTACGCTTTCGTTGGCAATAATGCTGCTGCTATTGTTGCCATTGCCTGCAAAGAAGTCGCGGCTCTGCTCGCCAATAAACCTGTTAAGCACCAGTAGGGCAAAAACCTGTTTGTTCATGGCAGATGGGTCGTTGCGTAGCTGCTGTAACTTATTGTCAATGGTATTGGCCATTTCATAGCTTACACCTTCGGCCTTGTCTTTTATAACAATATCAAAACCCAGTTCTGGTTTCATTACTTCACCCTTAATTTTAAGCAGTACCTGAAAAGGTACTTTCCTTTTGTAGATGGCATTGTCTGCCGAGGAAGTATTGCTTATTTCGCTGCCTACCAAATCGTAAGCCGATGTGCTGATTTCATAAGCCGCTGTAATATCTGCATAGGCATTTTTAGGGTCGCCACTTAATGTGATGGTACTACCATCCAACAGGATAAATTTCCGTTTTATGAATTGGTAGTTGAGTTGGTAACTGCCCTTTTTCAAATTATACGTTCCTGCCAAGGCCAGTGAGCCATTGGGGTTTACACCGGCATTTATCTGTGCCTGTCCCTGCACTTCCAGTTCGTCCCTTGTAATGGGGTCTATCACTACATTGAATTTGGCTTCGGGTTCCACCTCAAGGTTTACATTGTACACCAACGAGCCGCCTGCCTCTTCTTTTTTCTGCAAGGCAATTATCTCCTGATAGGTCCTTTGCGTAAGCAGGTTGGTTACGGAATCCATGTCTATGAATTCTATCACCCCTTCCCTGTCTTTTGCAGATGGCGGTATGTCCTGGCGTACAAAAGTTATTTGCGTGCCATTCTTAACTGTTGCGTTTCCACCAATTTCGGGTGCGGTTACGGGCCCTTTTACAGTTGCATCAATATCAACAATGGCATTGCCGTATAGCATGCTGTTATCGGCCGCCGTATTGTTCATTGCATGAAAGCCATCTGCTATAATTGAAAGGTCGCTCACAAAACCTTTTTGCTTGTCCAGTACCAATGAGCCATTTATTGCCAGTTTATTATTGGTACTGTCTGTAATGGTAAACTCGTTCAATTCTATGTTCGGGTAAATAAAGCCAATACTTTGTTTGTCTATTTTCAGAAGGGTGCCATAATGTGCGGCAGTGGTCTGTACATTATTGAACGTAAGTTCGCCATTCCATCGCAGGTCACTTGGCGTGCCTGTTATATTGATGGGTCCGGAAACCGTACCACTGCTGCGTGCCAGGTTGCCTTGCGTAAAGGGCTGTATGCTTGCCAATGCAATGGGCTGCATATCAACCTTCACATTCATGTTATCAGCATTGTAGTTACCGCTTATGTCCACATTGTTGCCATTGCCCGATATCTTACCGCTTACGGTTACATTGTTGTTGGCACTTTGTGCCTTCAGGTCCAGATTGCCTACATACATGTTTTGATAAAGGATGCTGTCCAACTTTACCGTACCGTCCATAGTGGGTATGGCATTTTTTAAATCGCTCACTTTGATGTCTGCATTCAATGTGCCTTCCACCTGTAAAGAATCTTTGTTGAATGCAGATGTGATGCTGCTCAATTTGAAGTTGTCTATATCAATGATAATGGGCGATACAGCCGATGCGGTTTCGTTGTGCAGTGCTATTTTCTGTGTACCACTGCTTATATCGAAGTTCTGGATATTGAAGCCTTCGTTGGAAGTGCGGATCACATTCTGTTCGTTTACCGACCAGTTCTTGCGGTTCAGCATCAGGTCCTTGCCAAGTGATACATCATAGCCTTCCTCATTGTTTGGTTTAGCGGCAACCGATAATTTGAACTGGTCTTTCTTGTTTTCGTCTTTTGTGGCAATGGCAGCAGTGATGTTGTTTTTGGAGAAGCCGCCTTTTATGGCTGCATCGTACAACAAAATGCTACCGGCCTTTACGGTATCAATGCCTATGTTCACATTCAACGAATCGCCTTTGCCCAATACATTTGCCTGCATTTTACCTACATGCAATGTATTTACCTGCAAGCCAGGCACATCCATTTTAACGGTTACCGAACTGTCCTGGTTTGTATTGGTAATGTTGGCATGTATATTTATGGCTTCATCGAAAGCCATGTTCTTTACAAAAGCGGCATAGGTATCGTTTGGTTTAATTACAACATTTGCCTGTATGGTTCCTGCAGGAGCTGTCTTGTTTTTTGTTTCTTTATTGGATGCAGTGGTTGATGGCATGAACTGGTCCATCACTTGTTGCAACAGTACGGGTATATCATTATAATAAACGGTACTCTTTACATCGGCATCTGCAAAAGGCGATACCACTTGTATGATGGTTGAATCGTTACGCACAAATGCCAATACAGTTGCACTATCTATCGTTATCTTCTGTTGGTCTTTTTTGATGATGGCACTGTCAATCCTTATGGAAGCATGCAGGTTCTTTGGCGTGGCATTGTCAATTTCGATATTGGTTGCCGCCATAATGTTCAGCGTGTCTTTTGCAAAACCCAAAGCCAGCAGGTCGGCATTGGCAACATTGATCTGTGCATCTACCGTTGGGTATTCGTTATGTATATTGGCCTTGCCATTAAAGCTGATGCCGATCAGTTCATCCTGTATGGATCCTGTACCATTGATCAACCCTTTATTGAGTGTTGTATTGAGGTTGATGTTGTCAATGATGTTTTGCCTGAACCTGAAAGACTTTATTGCGGCCAGCACTTTCATGTTGTTGTTCTTTACATCAAAGCCACCATTGCCTTTTACCGCAATGCTGCCATTCAACTTACCCAATACAGAGTCCTGCCCTATCCACCTGCCTGTTTCAAGGTCCTTTGCATTCACAGCAATATCGTACACCATGTTTTCAGGCTTGGCAAACTGGTTAATCTTGGCTTTTATGGCTGCAAAGCCATAGGCAGAGTTAGTGGTAAGGTTTGCCGTTACATTGTTCATATCGCCTACCAATGTGCCATTTACATTAATGATGGGTGGCAGGCTTATTTTCTGTTGCTGCTTATTGATAAAAGGCGACAATATCTTTTGCGATACAGACAAATTTCTGATATTGGTATTGTATCGGATGTTCTTTGCATCGGTTGCATTTTCTACCACGCCAGACATTTGTATGTTCAATGTATTGGGCCTTGTGGCATTTACCACCAATTGCTGAATGTTCAGTTTTTCTGCATTGCCTTTTATATGTGCATCCACAACAAGGTTACCCAGTTCATCCAATTGCTGTTTGTATTTTTCCGTCAAGCCTTCCGATAACAGCTCCAGGTCTTTTTTGCCGATAACCGTTTTGGTAAGTGTTATATCATTATCCGGCAGTTTGCCTTCGCCTTTCAGTGGTGTTGTAAATGAAGCGGGATACACAGCTACACTTGCATTAATGGTGGAGTTGGGCGTTCTCAACACAAAGTTCTGAATGGAAATAAAATTGGTATCCACACGTACTTCGCCGCTCATACTATCCAAACTGAAGCCGCTTTTGTCTTTAAAAGAAAAACGTTCAATGTTTGACTGGATATTGCCATCCACAAATTTTGTTGCTTTGGCCACAAGGTTCAGGTCTTTGATACCTAGGTGAAAATAGTCAAGCCCCGTTTTCTTTTCGAGCTTGGCCGTGTTGTTGTACACAATATTGTTATGCAATAGGCTGATGTCATCCATAATGAAATTCAGGCTGCTGCCTTTTGCAACCGTTGCAGTAAGCGTATCATGTTTTACCGTAACAGCCTGCTCTTTTGTTGCATGCCTGAATTCTATATCGGACTGTGCCAATACAAAAGATTTGCCATTGAATGTATTGGCGTTCTTGGTATTGTTGAGTCTGGAAGCCTGCATCAAACCAATATGGTTATTAGTGTATAACTGATCGGGCTTGTTTTCAAAAAGAATTGATGAGTTCTTAATAATTAAACTGTCTGCTTTTATAATGGGCAATGCCAATACAGTTGGCTGTTGAGTTGTTTCAACTGGTTGCTCTTTCAATAGTTGCATACTAAAGCTGATGCTGTCTGCATACAACCTGTTGATGTCAAAATGCATTTTGTTCAGGTCAAGGCTGTCCACTTTTAAACGGAACTCACCTGCTGCCAACCGCATCAACGAGCCCCCGTTATAATCCAGCTTATTGAAACGGGTATGTTTCAATTCTATATCTCTTATGGAAAGGTTCAAAGAAGAACTGCTGTCTTTCTCCTTTGCATCGGTTGACTTGCTTTTAAACGCATCGGCAATGAACTGGTAATTGAACACACTATCCTGTTCCTTTTTGGTCAGGTTAATGTACACATCATCAAACACAATGCGGTTCACTTCATACTTACCGCTGATCAGTTTAAGCATCGCAATATCTACCTTGATCTGTTTGCCATACAGCAATGTGTCTTTCGACAAGTCACGCATGAATACACCGTTCAGCTCCACCCATTTGGGTAAGCTGTAATCAATGGAGCCAATAACGAATTCGGTTTTTGTCTTATTCGAAATATAGTCCTGCAGTTTGTTCCTAAGCAGGTTCTTAGCCCAGGTTGTTTGAAGTATCAAAATAAAAAGCACCAGCAACAGCACTAATCCACCCAGTAAATATGCTAGCCTTTTTATCCATTTTTTCATGTTACCACAATAGTGTGAAAACCATACCACATTTTTTCAAACGGAACCTACAAAACTATTTTTATAAGTGCGGGGAAATATTTCCCCATGTCGACTATTGCAGCCAGCCCCTTTAACCCAAAAGCAACTAACTTCACATCTATATTTTAGGGAAGCCCATTCAAGACACCGCATTATAACTAAGCTGATTATCTATGTCGCCAACAAACTACGATGAAGCAGTTCAAAAGGTCCAGCAACACGTTGAATCTTTATACCACACCCACAGTAATCCCAATCTTGTTTACCATAACATGGTGCATACCCAGCATGTGGTGGATGCCGCTGTGGAAATTGCCAACCACTACCAATTGAATGATGCCGATTTTTTTATAGTGCAAACGGCAGCCTGGTTTCACGACATTGGCTACCTGTATGCACCGTTGGTACACGAAGCAAAAGGGGCCGAAATTGCAGCGGACTTTTTGACCACTCTTGATATTACAACCGATACCATTACTGCCATACAGCAATGCATACTGGCTACCAAATTGCCACAAAGCCCCAATAACCTGCTGCAACAGATTGTTTGCGATGCCGACCTCTTCCATTTTGGTACCGATGAATTTGCGGAACGCAGCAAACTGATGCGTAAAGAATTTGAACTTTCGCATAACAAAGAAATAAGCAAGGCCGACTGGCGTAAGGGTTCCATCAAACTGATGAATGAGCACCATTACTTTACCGATTATTGCCGTGTATTGCTAAACGACAAAAAGCAAGAGAACCTACAGAAGCTATTAAAGAAGGATGCAGAACAAAAAGAAGCAGCCACCAATTCGGTAAAAGTGATTGCGATGAACGAGCCCAACAATACCGTTGCTACCGCACAGCCAGAGAAACCCAAAAAGGATAAGGACTCACGGCCCGAACGAGGCATTGAAACTATGTTCAGGATCACATCCGGCAATAACCAAAGGCTAAGCGATATGGCAGACAACAAAGCACATATCCTGATTACTGTAAACTCCATCATACTTTCTGCCATCATCAGTTTGGTGCTACGCAAGCTGGAGCAGACACAGTTCCTCATCTACCCCACTTTTCTTTTATTGGGCGTAAGCCTTGTTACCATTGTAATTGCCATTCTTGCAACAAGGCCATCCATACCAAGTGGCAGGTTTTCGGAAGAAGACGTAAACAATAAAAAAGTGAACCTCCTGTTCTTTGGCAACTTCTATAAGATGAACCTGGATGAATATGCGGCAGGCATGCAACAGGTAATGAACAGCAAGGACTTTCTCTACAGCACATTGATAAAAGACGTGTATTCGCAAGGCGTAGTGCTTGGCAGAAAATACCGTTTGCTCAGGTTGGCGTACAACGTTTTTATGTTTGGACTAATTGCAGCGGTACTGGCATTTTCAATTACCTCGGCTTTATACTCGGGCAAATAATGAAGCATGAAAGATTTTTCATTTTACGATAGGGACCTAAGCTGGCTCTCCTTTAACGAAAGGGTTTTGCTGGAAGCCGGAAAAGCCAGCGTTCCCTTACTGGAAAGGATCAACTTCCTTTCTATTTACTCATCCAATCTCGATGAGTTTTACCGTGTACGCATACCAGCTTTAATGGCCCTTCAAAACATTCAATCTTTTGGCAGCAAAGAAAAGACAGCCTCCCTGTTGCAACAGGCTGTTACCAAAATAGATGGGCAACTTCAACTGTTTGGCAAGATACTGTTTGGAGAAATCATTGATGAACTGGCCAGTAACAATATATATTTTGTGTACAACAAACCCATCCCGGAAAGTATCGGGTCAGTTGCCGAAGAATACTTTCTTACGCAGGTGCTTGCATTTATACAGCCCGTATATATAGCAAACCAAGAAGCAGGTTTTTTTCCAGGCAACAACAAGCTATACAAAGCAGTGGTACTTGAGCAGCCAGATGCAGGAGAAGAAACTGTAATTGTAAACATCCCGTCCGACAGCCTTGCCAGGTTTTACAGCACTACCATCAACAATACGCAGTATGTGGTCTTTATTGATGACATCATCAAAGAAAACCTGCAGCATATTTTTCCCGGTACGGTCATTAAGGGCTCCTATAATTTTAAAACAACAAGGGATGCCGAATTGGATCTGCAGGACGAATTTGAAGGCGACATAGCAGAGAAGATAGAACACCAGATTGCCAAACGTGACCTCGGCTTTGCTACTCGCTTTTTGTATCAGCCTGATATGCCCGCACACCTGCTGCAACAGCTCATTGGCCATTTCAATTTACAGAGGGCTTCTGTAGTGGCAGGTGGCATGTACCATAACCTGAAAGACCTGTCCTCGTTTCCGGTAAAGGCAACTAGCCTATCCTATTCAAAATGGGTGCCTGCAAAAAAAGCCATTGGCAATAGCTTACTGAACGATATTGCCAATAAAGACATATTGCTGCACCCGCCTTACCAAAGCTACGATACCGTGCTGCGTTTTTTTAATGAAGCTGCCATTGATGCCCATGTAGAAGAAATATACCTGACCATGTACCGTATTGCACAGGATTCAAAAATTGCCAGTGCATTAATCAGTGCATCAAAGAACGGCAAAAAAGTGACTGTGTTTATAGAACTAAAAGCAAGGTTTGATGAGGCCAATAACCTTAAGTGGTCCAAACGAATGAAAGAGGCAGGCATTAAAATTATCTACAGCATACCTGCCCTAAAAGTGCATGCAAAAGTTGCATTGGTAAAGAAAAAGCAACACAACCGATCGGTGTACTATGGCCTTTTTGCAACAGGCAACCTTAACGAAAGCACAGCCAGGTTTTACACAGACCATATATTGCTTACAGCCAACCACGCCATGCTGCGGGAACTGGAATTGCTGTTTATTTTTCTTACCAAAAGAAGAAAGCCCAAACAGCCCGATGAAATACCATTCCAGGAGCTATTGGTTGCACAGTTCAATCTACAGGAAACATTCCTGCAATTGATTGATGAAGAAATAAACAATGCAAAAAATGGCCTCGAAGCCAGCATTACCATCAAACTCAACAACCTCGAAGAAAAAAAGCTCATCAGCAAACTATACGAAGCCTCCAATGCAGGGGTCAACATCAATTTGATTGTTAGGAGCATCTGCTGCCTGGTGCCCAATGAGGCCGGGCAAAGTACCAATATCAACATCAAAAGAATTGTGGACAGGTACCTGGAGCATGGCAGGGTTTTCATTTTTCACAACAAGGGATACAATAAAATATACCTTGGTTCGTCAGACTGGATGAACAGGAACATCTACCGCCGCATAGAAGTCTGCTTCCCCATTCATGACGAAGCCCTGAAGCATGAAATCCGGCATATCATTCAGCTACAGCTAAACGATAATATAAGTGCGGTGCAATTGGATAGCAATATCAACAATATACCCATAGTGCCAGTTGGCGAAGAAGTCCAGTCGCAAAAAAATATTTATGAGTTACTGTCAACACCATGAATGCAACACCTATTATAACAATGCCCAATAACCGGCTAACCCATATCTTCTTCCTTCTTTTGGCAAGCAGCCTGTTTGCATGTGCCCAAAAGCCTGCATACAAAAGTCCCGCAGGCTACGAGTTGACCAAACCAGAAAAATACATTATGCCCAATGTGCTGCACGAAATATCGGGTATTGCCTTCAACAAAGGCAACAGCGATACAGTGTATGCCGAGCAGGACGAAGAAGGCAGGCTTTTTTATTTTAAACTGGGCGACCAACAGATTGATGCCGTAAAATTTGGCAAGAAAGGCGACTATGAAGATATTGCCATCTGCAACGGTACAGTTATCATGCTTAGAAGCGATGGCGTACTGTACACTTTTCCTTTAGACGAAAGCATAGCAGGAAAAACAGACAATGTACTGGAGCTTAAAGGACTGTTGCCCGATGGCGAATACGAAGGCATGTTTGCAGACGAAGCTACCAAAACTGTTTATGTATTATGCAAGCATTGTGGTGAGGACAAGACCAGCAAACAGGTAAGCGGCTACAGCTTTAACCTCACGGCCAACAATCAACTGGTAAGCAATGGTGGCTTTTCCATTGATGTAAGGGTCATTGAAACCATTACCCAACAAAGCAAGATCAATTTCCACCCGTCGGCATTGGCCAAAAGCAGTCTAGGTAACGAATGGTTCATCCTATCATCGGTAAACAAGATGCTGGTAGTAACGGATAGTGCGTGGAAGGTGAAGGACGTGTATGCACTCGACCCATCGGTATTCAATCAGCCCGAAGGCATTGCGTTTGACAACGAGCACAACCTCTACATATCAAACGAAGGTGGCAATACAGGCAGCGGCAATATTTTAAAATTCGTTTACAAAAAGCAATAACCGCACAGCATGAAAAAGATAATTGGTTGTATAGTATCTCTTTTGTTGTTGCTTGCTGCAAACGCACAGGACTCCATTCGTTACCGTGTGATATTTATTGGCGATGCAGGCGAAATAGACAAAGGCCAGCAAGCAGTAATACCCAATGCATCCATGCAGATCATCAAAGGCAGGACAACGGTCCTATACCTGGGCGACAATATCTACCCAACAGGCATGGGCCTGCCTGGCAGCAAGGAAGAAGAAAGAACCAAACAGATACTGCAAAGCCAATACAAACCCATGCGTGCCAATGGTGCACCCGTTTACTTTATTCCCGGCAACCACGATTGGGACAGGATGGGCCCACAAGGCCTTGCAAAAATAAAAAGGCAATGGGCTTACTTGGAAGAGCAAAAAGATTCATTACTGAAAATGGTTCCTGCCAATGGCTGTCCCGACCCAGTGGAAATAAACCTTTCCGATAGCCTTGTCATTATTGCTTTCGATAGCGAATGGTGGCTTTTCACACACAACAAAAACAACCCGGATGCAGACTGCAGCTGCAACACAAAAAAAGATATTGCCGAAAAAATACAGGAGCTGGTGTACAAAAACAGGTACAAAGTAATACTGCTGGCATCGCACCACCCCTTTCAAAGCTATGGGCACCATGGCGGCTACTATTCGTTAAAGGACCATCTCTTTCCGCTTACGGCCGCAAACAGGAACCTGTACATACCCATGCCCATTATCGGTTCGCTCTATCCATTGCTAAGAAGCACATTCGTAAACCCCGAAGATGCCGCCCATCCTTTATACAAAGAGATGATCAAACAGATAGACGGGGCATTTGAAGGCTTTCCCAACCTGGTTCATGTGGCTGGGCACGAACATGGCCTACAGTTCATTAAAGACAAACAGGTACAAGTTGTAAGCGGTGCAGGAGCCAAAGAAGCATTTGTGAAAAAAGGCAAACATGCACTGTTTGCAGAAACTGCCCCCGGCTTTGTTACGGCCGACCTTTTGGCCAACAACAATATGCGGTTTACCTACTACACGTTTAAAGACAGTACGCCAACCATTGCCTTTACCTACACGCAACCCTATACCAGTGTAAAAGCTATGGAAGACTCTTCGTTTGCCTGTAGCATTGTGTACAAAGACAGTATAGCCATACAGGCCAATGCAAACTTTGATAACGTAAGTGGCATACACCGCTTATTGTTTGGCGAGAATTACAGAAAGGAATGGTCTGCCAAGACCAACCTGCCTATTATCCGGATTTCCACCATAAAAGGTGGCCTTGTACCCATACAACGTGGCGGTGGCCACCAATCAAAATCCTTAAGGCTAAAAGACAGGAACGGCAAGGAATGGGTGTTACGAACCGTAAACAAAAATGCAGAGATATTGTTGCCAGAGCAATTAAGGGAAACGGTGGCCAAAAACATACTCATAGATGCTACCAGTGCACAACACCCCTACTCCGCCCTCGTTGTGCCTGTACTGGCAAATGCAGCAAGGGTGCCACATGCCAACCCCATGATCGGTTTTGTGATACCCGACGAAGCATTGGGCATTTACAACAAAGACTTTATGAACACGGTTTGCTTGCTGGAAGAAAGGGAACCTGCCGGCAAATCGGACAATTCATTAAAGATGTTCAAGGAACTGAAACGGGACAATGACAACAGTTTCGACAGCAGTCTTTTTTTACGTGCAAGATTATTGGACCTGTTTATTGGCGACTGGGACAGGCATGAAGACCAATGGCGTTGGATTGCCGAGAAAGATGGTAAGGACAAAAAATACAAAGCAGTGCCACGCGACAGGGACCAAGTTTTTCATGTGGATGATGGCATTATACCCACAACCGCATCAAGACCCTGGATAGCCCCCTTTCTGCATGACTTTGATGGAAAGATCAAACAGGTAAATGCCTTTTTTACCGAAAGCAATACCTTGAACAAAAATTTCCTGAACCAGTTCAGTTATGAAGAATGGATGAGAACAACCAACGAGTTTGTTGCGGCCATGACAGATTCCGTTCTGGAAAAAGCATTGCAGCAATTGCCCGAAACATCCATTAAAATAGGCTACGCTAAATTATTGCAACAGCTAAAGAAACGCAGGAACAACCTGCCCGCTGCAATGGAAAAATATTATTACTTCCTGAACAAGGTAGTGGACATACAGACATCGGACAAAAACGAACTGGTAACCATCAACGATGCACCCAACAATGGCCTGCAGGTAACCATCAAAAAAATAAACAAGGATGGCAAGATAAAAGACGAACTGTTCAACAGGGTCTTCTACCCAATCGTAACCAAAGAAATACGTCTATACATTTCCAATGGCGATGACAGTATTGCCATCAACAACCACTCCACCATCAAGCTAAGGATCATTGGCGGCAAAGGCGATAAGGCCTACAATGTAATTGCATCTTCCAAAGAGATAGAACTATACGACAGGGAACATAAAGCTTTGTTTGCAGGCAACCTTTCCAAACTGAACAAACACTTATCGGACGACAATGCCAATACTGCCTACATACCTACCAACCCCTATAACAAAATCATTCCCTCTATTGCTGTGGGCTACAATATTGATGATGGCATCATGCTGGGGCTTGGTATAAAATTCGTTAACCAGGGTTTCCGCAAATCCCCTTACAGCAGTGTGCAACAGTTCTCGTTCAAGCATTCCTTCTCCAGCGAGGCGTTCAACTTCAAGTTCCATAGCGAATGGCTTAAATCCATTGGAAAGGCAGACGCAACCATAGATGCAAAGGCACTTGCACCAGACAATACCCAAAACTTTTTTGGGCTGGGCAACAATACGCCATTCAACAAAACAGGCGATTACAATAGATACTACCGTGCAAGGTTTGCATTGTACCAGATTGACCCAGCACTACGTTGGCGTAGTAACAAAACAATCAGCGTATCCATTGGCCCATCATTTCAATACTACCGTTTTGATGCAGAAGATAACACCAATAAATTCATCAACAATACATCGCTGCTGCATACCTACGACAGCAGCACTTTGGCCAAAGACAAAACATTTGCAGGTCTTGTGTTGAACTTTATTAAAGACGACCGTAACAACAAACTATTACCAACAGAAGGTGGTTACATCAACCTGAAAATTTCGGGCTATACCGGGCTCAACCAATATTCAAAATCGTTTATACAGATTGTACCCGAACTAGCCATTTACAAAAGCCTAGACAAACAGTCCTCCATTGTTTTTGCAAACAGGATTGGTGGCGGCATCGGCATTGGCCAAACAACATTCTATCAATCCATGTTTCTTGGCGGGCACGAAAACCTGCTTGGTTACAAGCAATACCGTTTTGCAGGGAAAAGCATGTTATACAACAACACCGAGCTACGCATTAAACTGGCCAATATAGGTAGCTACATACTGCCTGGGCAGCTTGGCGTGGTTGGATTGTTTGATGTGGGTAAGGTTTGGGCTGCAGGATACAACAGCAATACATGGCATACCGGCGCCGGCGGTGGAATATATTTTGCACCGGCACAGATTGCAGTGGTGCAATTAATAGCCGCCAATTCAAGCGAAGGCTGGTACCCATACCTTACACTGGGTTTTAGGTTTTAAGTGTTAAAACAAATAGTAGACAACAGAAAAAGTGAACAGATGAAACAGATTTTACAAAAGACAAAGGAACATATACAATCGTCCAACTTTCCCATATCGCAACTTTCGTTCAGGCCCTTGTACAATTTCCTGCAAAAGAAAATTGCATCCGAAAAAACGCTCAAGGCACACCTGTACAATTTGCTTATCAAAAAAATTGAGGAACATCCCGAACTGGCCGAACCAATAAATATTGAACAGGTAGGCAAGTACAGCGAGCTGCTCGAAATAATATACGCCGTAATAACAGGTATAAAGACAGAGGACGAAGAAATTTTATGGGGACTCGGAATGCCCGGTACTGCAGATGTATTTTATGGCACGGACACCTTGTACGACCTGGTGGCAAACAAGATTTCCCGCGACTATAGCGATGTGATTACCAACCATACCGACAAGAATGAAACCAGGCACCTTTCATTCATCTACTCCGTTATACTCGAAAGGTTTTATGGATATACCACATTGTTGAAACAGGAAATGGTGCTTTCGTTTACCAGAAAAGACACCGGCCTGCTGCAATATTACAAAGCAGAAGTGGACACCAGCTTTATAGAGGTACGCAACAGCAATCCCTTGCCCAAACTGGATTTCGGCACCATTGAAAGCCATTCCTACGACGGCTCACTGGTTGAATACCTAAAAGAGATACTGCCCTTACAATCATTTACGTTTACCGGTTTCACTGTTTGCCGCATACACGATGTAACGGCGGAAAAAGTGGTGGGCAATATCAAAAACATCATCATCAACAGCAGTACAAAACCAAAAGAAACCTGTATCGGCGAAGCCATGCAATCCTTAAAGACATTGTTGGGCAGCACAGCCATCAATTTTGGTTTCGTGCCTTTCATCAGGCTTAACAGCGAACCTTTGCTGGAGTTTGGCGAACTGTCAAACAGCCTTATACTGAACTATGGAAGGAACGGCCTTATTGACAAAGCCACTTTCCTATCCATCATAGAAAGCTTTATTCAAAAGCCACGCCCACTTTTTTTTGAGGACATAGAAGCCACCACGGCAAGCAGTGCCTTTACCGCCATCCTGAAAAAATCAGGCAATGCATCCTTTGCCGTACTGCCGCTTTTTTATAACAACGAACTAACGGGTTCGCTGGAAATATATACAAAAGAAAAAGGACTGTTGACCGATAAGGTATTGTCCAAACTGGATATAGCCTTACCCCATCTTGCCCGTTTGATGAAGACATCCATTGAAGATTTCAATACCAAGATTGCGGCAACCATCAATGAAAAATTCACGGCATTGCAACCTTCGGTACAATGGAAATTCAACGAAGCAGCATGGCGGTACATGCAGGCGAAGTTCATTGGCAAAAGAGATGCGGAAATGGAAACCATCTCCTTCAAAAATGTGTACCCGCTATATGGTTCAATAGACATACGCAATTCGTCTGTTGAAAGGAATATTGCCCTTTGCGAAGACCTGCGTTTCCAGTTAAGCCTTATTGTTACCACACTGGAGACTTTGAACCAGCGGCAACCACTTGCCCTCATTCATGAAATGATTTTTAAGTGCAACAAGACATTGTTGAAATTGGATGAACATTTTGTTTCCAGTGATGCCTATAAAATAAACGACTTTATAGAACGTGACATCATACCCTTTTTGCGGCACTTTAAAGAAACCAACAACGATGTTGCAGACATTATAGATGCATACTTTGTAACGCTAGACCAGGAAAAAGGACTTGCACATGAGAACCGCAGGAACTTGGAAACATCCATGCAGATGATCAACAAAGCCATCAACCACTACTTGGAACTCATGAAAGACGACTTCCAACAGTCGTATCCATGCTATTTCGAAAAATTCAGGACCGATGGTGTGGAGTATGATATATACATAGGCCAGTCCATCATGCCCAACAAGACATTTGACCTCGTGTACCTAAAGAACCTTCGCCTGAACCAGTTGACATCCATGGCAGCTATCTACAAGCTTACCAATGCCCTGCTGCCGCAAATGCCCAAACAGTTGCAGACCACACAGCTTATTTTCATCAATGGCGAGCCCATAGACATCTCGTTCAGGAACGATGAAAAAAGATTTGATGTGGAAGGTGCATACAATATCCGTTACCAAATGGTAAAGAAGCGTATAGACAAAGTGCATATAAAAAACACCAACGAAAGGCTTACACAGGTAGGCAAAATTGCCATGGTGTACTTCCATAAAAAAGATGCAGAAGAATATGTAGCATACATCAACTACCTGCAGGAGCAGAAGCTATTGCTGAACGACCTGGAATACCTGGAACTGGAAGAACTGCAAGGCATTTCGGGACTGAAGGCATTAAGGGTTGGCGTGAATGTAGCAGAGGAAAATACCTAAAATGAATGCCGCTATTTTTTGCTTAACACATAAATAACCGAGCTGCATTTCTTTACATTAAACATTGTTTTAAGATTAGAGATACAGCCGTTCCAATAAGCCATCAGCAAATTGTCTTTGCCTTTTTTGTATTGCTCGCTAAGCATACTTACATAAAAACTGTCAAACCACATGGGCTTAAAAGCCTTTACTGTAAAGCCATTGGCTGCTGCCAGCAACTGCATGCTCTGCGGCGAAAAATGGTACAGATGGCGGGGCACATCATAAGCAGCCCAATGTTCCTTATATACTTGGGCATCATGGCTGGTATAATTAGGCACGGCAATAAACAACCTGCCATTGGGCCTTAATACAGTATGGAATTTTTGCAGGTAGGCATGCAGGTCATGCACATGCTCCAATACATGCCACATGGTAATGGCATCAAACGCATCTGTGGGCAAACTGTATAGCTGTTGTGGCAGTTGCAACTGCAAACCGTACTTATCCGAGGCGATTTTTCTTGCAGCCGCATCCGGTTCAAGCCCTGTAACCTGCCAACCTGCCTGCTGCATGGTATGCGAAAAGGCACCGGTACCGGCACCAATATCCAACAGGCTGCCTTTGGCCAATTCCGTATCCTGTTTGATTAAATTGCGTTTGGACTTTAGCGTAATGCCCCTAACAAAATGGTATAGCCTATTAATCAAGCCTTCTGTTGTATCCGAATGCGATACATAAGCGGATGACTGGTAGTAAGGTGCAATTGCTGCCGCATCTGGCACATCCTGCGTAAAACGCAGCGTACAGTTGTTACATTCCCACACCGCAAACACTTCATGGCTTACGGTATAATCTTTTGCCGTAAATACCTGCTTGATTGTGTTGCTTTTGCAGGCGGGGCAATCTGTATAATGAATTTTTTCTGCCATCAGCCGCAAATAAACGAATGTTTAAGTGAATGGTGAATTTTTATGCAGGCAACTGCCTAGGGCTATCAGTAAGTGTAGCATGTATATTAGCTGCACGCCTGTTGACAATCATAATAAAATGCAGCATTCAAAATGCAAACAAGCGTTAGTGAAACAAAAAAATCATTGAAATGTCTATTACCAGGCTTGTAGTTGTCAAGTAAGAATACGTACAAAAAAAGGTGCTACTACTTAATAAATTCAGTATATATAGCATTGCTGCGGTAAATAACGCCTGCTACATTTGACTTCAGCAAATAAGAAGTAAACCCTTTAATGAAATAACAGTTTTACAATAACCAACTGCATTAAAAAACACTGCTCCATTAATTGCCATAGCATCTACTGATTGTTTGTCAATATTATATTTTGACAAGCTTGGAATACATACCATACAAATTATCCATTCTTAAAGATGATTGAACATCTCTTAAGTATAGCATTATGGGCGTAAGCCGAAAAGCCCTTTATAGAGTAGGCCAATAATAAAACAATAATCATGGCAAGTCCACTTACAATGTATGTACAGATCAAGCAAGACAAAGTATCGCAAACCTTAGCCGAAAAAGCAGTTGCAAATTTTACACAAGGCGTGCAAGCTGGTCTTGATGATACGGGCATTGTGCATTATGCAACACTGGCATTGGTACCCAACCCCTCCACTACGCCAGGCAAACCTGCAAAAGGTTATTTAGCCATTCTATTAATGACCGATTTTGACCTTGCAATGAATCCTTACCTTGATACATTTTGGCAAAAAGGTGGCGGCATTCAAGCGGCAATAGCAGCCATATCTTCCATTGCTTATAATCCGCCGGCAGCGCCTATTACAACACAAACCGCATTTGAGAACTTCATCAATTCGGTAAACCTTACCCCTGCTCCAAAAAATGGTGTATGGACCAATTTTTATCAGGCGTATCCACTAAGTGTAAAGCAGATACTCAGTTAATCTGCCACATCAACCAATCCTAATCGGTTCTTAAAACAAGCATCGGCAATTGCTTGCCGATGCTAATAGTAAACTTATGAATGTCAATTCCAATGTACCAGACCGCAGCAATGTTCAAGGTCTTATATTAAGAGGTTATACGCATCCTTTCTCCTGTCACTTACTGTTCAGTTTCCCTACAAGTATCAGTAAGCAGAAAGCTTTCTTCAATGCTATTTACAGCAAAGTGCAATCGGCAAAAGACTGGGGCAATAACAAGCCTGTATCCATGCTCAACATAGGTTTCACTTTCAATGGCATTGCACAATTAGATCCTACTGTTATAAGGCCACAAGACCTCGCAAACTTTCCTGCTACTTTTCAACAAGGCCCTACTTCGGGCGGCTCACAGTCTTCACTTGCCGATGTTTGCGACCCGGCCAGCACACCCGAAAAATGGTGGAACGGGCAAGGCGATGCTGTAAATACTAACCTGCATTGTGTGGTTCATATATATGCACTTACCACTAAAGATTTGGATGCATTGGTAACAACTGTTCTTACTGCTGCAACAAAAAATGGTTTACAAGAACTTATTCCATTGGCACCAACAGTCAACAAAGGCCGTCTTTACCAGTCCATTGTAGAAAACGATGTCAACAAAATACATTTTGGCTACACAGATGGCATTTCAGAACCTTCGCTTGCCAATCCCACAAACGTACCCGATCCACAAACCATCAATAATTTTGTCATTGGCTATCCGGATGGTGCCGTTACGCAACCTGGTCCTGCAGGTGATGGTACAACTGCCAGCACATTTGCAAAAGATGGTTGCTACAATGCATTTAGGATCATATACCAGAATGCTGCTGCATTCAATAGTTTTTTAAAACAGCAGGCTGCCAATGCAGCTTCTACATTGGCTTACCTAAACCTTACCCAACCACAGTTAGAAGAATGGTTTGCAGCAAAACTTTGTGGCCGTTGGCGAAACGGCTCACCGTTAATGTTAAGCCCCGATAAACCAGATCCTGCAACAAGTGCCAGCGAAGATTTTGGCTATGCCACACAGTCACAACAAGGTGCTGCAAGCAGTGCCAATGATGTGGCAAGTAGTTTACGCTGCCCATTTTCGGCACATACCCGGGTGGCCAATCCACGTGACCAAACATTAAGTTCTTCAGAGGGTAAATATGTGCCACGCATTGCACGCAGGGGCATGCCTTATGGTGCAGCATTGCCCAACGCATCTACTATTGACGATGGTGTTGACAGGGGTTTAATCGGCATTTTCTTATGTGGCGACCTGGCTGGGCAGTTCGAAAAACTGTATGGCTGGATGAACAATAACAATTTTAGCGACAAAACGATTTTCAGCGTTAAGCACCCACCACAAGATGCTTTGCTAGGAAACAGGAAGGCTGCCAACTCCAGCTATTTTCCAGGGTCGGTAACAAGCTTTACCATTCCTATTGAAGGTGGCACAAAACCAATAGATGGAGCCAATATAAAAATTGATGCCTTACCGGAATTCCTTACCACAAGGGGAACCGCTTATTGTTTGCTGCCCAGCCTAAGCACATTGGCAACATTGGCGGGACTGACAAAATAATTCAAATAAAAAATGAATAAGCCCTGTATTGCTAAAGCTAGCTACCAAAATACTCCAGTTCCTTATTAAAATCCATATAAGCAAACTGTTGCTGCAATGCCTTTGTTTTCTCCAAGTAAGCAGCCATGAATTTTTGGTGCTGTGCAGAAGTTGGATTAAAAGCCTTGTGGTTAAAAGCCAGGTTGATGCCTGCAATTTCCTCCATCAGGTTCTTGGTTTCTGTGTTCATGCAGGCCTGTACAAATTTTTCCCAAACATATTGTGTAGCATGGTAGTTAGGATGCACCAGGTCCTCAGCATAAAAACGGTAATCACGCAAATCGTCAATCACCAGTTCGTATGCAGGAAAATAGTACAACTTTGCAAGCTGCTCCATCAAATGGTGCACTGCCGAAATCAACACCGCTTTGCTCCTATTGTTATCAATTATGCCTTCACGCAGATGCCTTACCGGGCTTATGGTAAAAATTACTTTGATGTTCGGGTTCAATGCACCCAACCGGTCCAGCATCGTTCCCAAAACAGTTACCACCTGCCCTACATCCATCAATCTCCGTTCAAACCAGTCTGCCGGTGCTTTGTGATTATTGGCAGCTACGGTGCCCACCTTTGCATTCATGGCTTTATCTGTTAAAGTATAAATCCATGCAGAGCCCAATGTAACCAGCAAATAATCAGCTTGCTTTATAAAAGCATGGGCTTCAATTGTTGAAGCATTTATTTTTTGCAATGCCTCTTCTGCACTTAAACCCGAAAACCTGCTATGGTGCTGCCAGCTATGCCATGCTTCGTTATAATTAAACAGATCGTCCACCGTGTACTGCTTGTTCTCCACCATATTAATCACCGCTTCGGCTACACTTACGGGGTTAAACAAAATACCGTTCGGATTTTCCAATACCGGAAATTTATGTTTACGCAGTTTCTCACCAATATTTTCGGTAAAACAACTACCTACCAGCAATGTTTTGTGCTGATGGCCAATAGGGTTTGCCAATGGCTTTATGTCAAATTCGTAATGGAACTTCATATTGTACAAATGTGGGCAAATGTCTGTAAAAAGCATCGATGCAACAGTCAAACAATAAAATATTGTGCATATTCCGTTTGCACCCTTTATGTACTGCATGCCCACCAAAGCATACCATTTATGTAAATTACTTGTCCGCAGCTGCTAAAAACGGCAGCAATATTGCTCCAAATCGGTATAAAGTTTTGTAAATACTAGCAAAATCCGTATTTGCAACGTACATTTGCGACCGCTTTATCCACAAAGTGGGAAACTTTAACGCAGGCATTTGCAACGTTGCCTGAACTTTAATGGTCATAATTCGTACGTTAAACAATAAGGAGTAACAACACACTATGAGGCAGCTCAAAATTGCAACCCAGATTACCAACAGAGATTCACAGGCAGTAGAAAAGTATCTACAGGAAATTTCCAAAATTTCCATGATCACTCCCGAAGAGGAAACCACACTGGCCCAGAAAATCAAAATGGGTAATCAAAGGGCATTGGACAAATTGGTGCAAGCTAACCTACGCTTCGTGGTATCTGTTGCAAAACAGTACCAGCACCAAGGGCTCTCACTTAGCGATCTCATCAACGAGGGAAATCTCGGCCTCATAAAGGCGGCTCAACGCTTTGATGAAACAAAGGGTTTTAAATTTATTTCTTACGCGGTATGGTGGATTCGCCAATCCATTTTACAGGCGTTGGCAGAGCAGGGACGTCTGGTCCGTTTGCCTCAAAACAAGATTGGTACTTACAACAAGGCCAATAAAGCCTACATGGCATTTGAGCAGGAACATGAACGTGAACCCAGCACTGAGGAATTGAGTGAAATTCTGGAAATGAGCGAAACTGAAATCAACAACATTTTCCAGAGCAACACTAGACACACTTCGTTGGATGCACCTGTGCATGAGGCAGAAGATGTGGCCATGGGCGATTTATTGGAAGGCAGTGACGATACAGACGAAGATGTAATGAAGGATTCGTTACGTGAAGAAATACGCCGTGTATTGAAATCATTGAGTCCGAGAGAAGCTGAAATCGTGAATGCCTATTTTGGCCTGGATGGCGAAAACGGTACCACCATTGAGCAGATCGGTATGAAATACGATCTGACCAAGGAACGTATCCGCCAGATCAAGGAAAGGGCGATTAAACGTTTACAGAAAGCACGTTACAGCAATGCATTGAAAGCTTATCTAGGATAACTTTAATAGATTTTGTTTTAAGATCCCATCTGAAAAGATGGGATTTTTGTTTTAGAGCTATTGGCCTTGTTTCAGCAAAAGTATATTTGTTCTTATCCCCAAATATAACTTCCCTGTGCAAAAACCAAACTGATACAACCGTAAGGCTGCAATACATTTGCCGTCATTAAAGAAAGCATCGATTATGAGCAATGAAGTAACAGAAAAAGTAGAATTGTTAATTATAGGCAGCGGGCCTGCAGGTTACACAGCAGCCATCTACGCTGCACGTGCAGGTATGAAACCCGTCCTGTACCAAGGTATTCAGCCGGGCGGGCAATTGACCATTACAACAGAAGTTGAAAACTATCCTGGCTATGCCGATGGCATACAGGGCCCCGAAATGATGATACAGTTTGAAAAACAGGCCGTACGCATGGGTGCCGATATACGTTATGGGCTGGCAACAAAAGTTGACTTTAGCCAGCAACCATACAAAGTGCAGATTGATGAGGAAAACTGGATCGAAGCACATGCTGTCATCATATCAACCGGTGCATCGGCCAAATGGCTGGGACTGGAAAGCGAGCAACGCCTGAACGGTTTTGGCGTAAGTGCCTGTGCCGTATGCGATGGCTTTTTCTTCAAAGGAAAAGAAGTGGCCATTGTAGGTGCCGGCGATACTGCTGCCGAAGAAGCACTGTACCTGGCAAAACTCTGCACCAATGTACACATGATTGTTCGCAAACATGAAATGCGTGCAAGTAAAATAATGCAGGACAGGGTTATGAATACACCCAACATCAAGATCTATTGGGACAGTGTAACAGATGAAGTATTGGGCGAAAACAAAACCACAGGTGTACGTATCCATAACACAAAAACTGGCGAAAAAACAGAAGTACCGGTAAGCGGCTTCTTTGTTGCCATTGGCCATAAACCCAATAGCGATATTTTCAAAGATTTTATAGATATGGACGAAACGGGCTATATCACTACTGTTCCCGGAACATCAAAAACAAATTTGGAAGGTGTATTTGCAGCTGGCGATGTACAGGATAAAATTTATAGGCAGGCCGTAACTGCCGCAGGCAGTGGTTGCATGGCGGCATTGGATGCCGAAAGATTTTTGGCACACAAACATTACACAGCTTCCAATAATTAACAATGAAAAGCGGGGAATGAATAACGATTGGTATTTAATTATTCATTCCCCGCTTTTTGTTTTTCACGCCCTTTAGTATGGCCTTGCTAACAATTCATTTACACAATCTCCGCTTCCATGCATATCATGGACTGTACGAACAGGAAAAGGTTTCGGGCAACGAGTTCGAAGTGAATATTTCTATCAAGCATTTTCCTGTTACCGAAAAAATTGTTTCGCTGGAGCAGACCATCAATTACGCATCCGTGTACATGTTCGTTAAACAAAGAATGCAACAGCCAACCGGTTTATTGGAAACACTGGCACAGGAAATTTGCGAAGCCATTCTGCAACAGTACCATCATGCGGAAGAAGTATCGTTTTCCATCAAAAAACTTTACCCGCCAATCATTAATTTTGAAGGCAGCGTTGGTATAACTTTTGAAATGAAGAGAAGCTGATAGTTGATAGTTGATAGTTGATAGTAATTTAAAAAATTCAGCAATAAAAACACAACAATGAAACATATTTTAAAAGCAGTGTTCACTTTGCTAATAGCTAATGGCTTATGGCTAACCGCTTCTTCACAAGAAGTAAATGTGCTATTTAAGGAAGCAGACAATCTTGAAATAAAACTGCAGGAGCCCGAAGCGTTGGAAAAATACAAACAGATACTGGTGCTGGAACCCAACAATATAAAGGCACTGGTAAAATCAACCGAACTTAGTTGCAGCATCGGTGGCAGGCAACCCATTAAGAAAGACAAACAACTGCATTACCAATCGGCCCTAGCTTTTGCACAAAGGGCCTTAGCTGCCAATGCAAATGATGCAGATGCCAATTATGCAATGGCAGTGGCCAGTGGAAAAATGACCGAAGTGGAAACAGAGAACAAAAAAGTGGTGGAGTTTGTAAAGGACATTAAGACCTATGCAGACAAGGCCTTGAGCATAAACCCCAACCATGCAAGGGCCAACTATACATTGGGCAAATGGAATATTGAAATGCTGAACCTGGGTGGTGCAAAAAAAATTGCCATTAAATTACTCTACGGCGGCATGCCGCAAGGCACTATAGAAAATGCCATCCTGTACATGGAAAAATGCAGGAGCCTGGAACCATATTTTATGGTAAACTATCTGGACCTTGCCAAAGCATACAAGCAGGACAATAAACCTACCAAAGCAATTGAAGTGTTACAGAAGCTGGTAAAGCTGCCCATTAGGACCATTGACGACAAAGCTATAAAAGAAGAAGGGCAGAAACTGTTGCAGGAAATGTCGTAACATGATTGCCAACCCATTATTTACACACAACAAATATAGTATGGAACTTAACGAACAGTTTGTAGCAGCAGTGGCCAATAGCAAAACCTTGAGCGAAAAGCCCGACAATGAAACCTTGCTAAAACTATATTCCTTATACAAGCAGGCAACAGAAGGCGATGCTGATGGCAGTGCCCCGGCAAACCCTTTTGACTTTGTTGCAAAATTCAAACAGGAAGCATGGACAAAATTAAAAGGCACAACCAAGGAAGATGCCATGCAGCAGTACATTGACTTGGTTGCTCAATTAAAGGGATAATCATTGCCATGCTACAGTTAAACCTGAACCCATTTCCCGTTATTGAAACGGAACGCTTGTTGCTCCGCCGTATATCCATGCACGATTTGGCTGATTATTTTTCCTTGCGGAACGATGCCGAAGCCATGAAATACCTGAATAAAGAAGAACCGCAAACTATTGAGCTGATACAGGGAATCATCAATAAAATAGATGCGGGCATAGAAAACAATACCGCCATTAACTGGGGCATATCACTTAAAACGAACCCTACATTTATTGGCAGCATTGGTTATCATAAAATTGATCTTGACCATCATCGTGCAGAAATTGGTTACATGTTGCAACCCGCCTATTGGGGCCAGGGCATTACCAACGAAGCCATTCAAGCCGTTATCCATTTCGGGTTCAACAACATGCAGCTGCATAGCATGGAAGCACATATCAATCCCGAAAATACTGCTTCACGCAACCTGTTGCTGAAACAGGGTTTTGTAAAAGAAGCCTACTTTAAAGAAAACTATCGTTTCAAAGACCAGTTCCTGGATTCGGAAGTATTAAGCCTGATAAACCCCAACGCATAAAAAATGGTTCATGACTATTGGCCACGAACCATCAACTATTTTACACATTCCAATTAAAGATTGCCCCTCAAATCCTGCTCCCTTTCCAATGCCTCAAACAATGCCTTAAAGTTGCCTTTACCAAAACTCTTGGCCCCTTTGCGTTGAATGATTTCGAAAAACAAAGTGGGTCTGTCTTCCAATGGCTTCGAAAAAATCTGCAACAAATAACCTTCATCATCTTTGTCTATCAATATGCCCAGTTCGCTTAAAGGTGCCAGGTCTTCATCAATTTTGCCAACCCTGTCCAATACCGTTTCGTAATAACTGTTCGGAACTTTTAAAAATTCCACGCCACGGTTCTGTAGTTCGGTAACCGTTTCAATTATGTTCTTTGTTGCAATGGCCACGTGCTGCACGCCTTCGCCATTGTAAAAATCCAGGTACTCTTCCACTTGTGATTTTTTCTTTCCTTCTGCCGGTTCGTTAATGGGGAACTTCACGAAACCGTTGCCATTGCTCATTACCTTGCTCATCAAGGCGGAGTATTCGGTAGAGATGTCGTTGTCATCAAAACTCAATATATTTCTAAAGCCCATCACGTCTTCATAAAATTTCACCCAAGGGTTCATCTGGTTCCAACCCACATTGCCAACGCAATGGTCCACATACTCCAATCCCGTACTGGTTGGGTTGTACGCACTCTCCCATTTTACAAAGCCCGGCATAAACACGCCCGTATAGTTTTTCCTTTCCACAAACAGATGCACGGTTTCGCCATAAGTATGTATGCCGCTTAGCACCACTTCGCCTGCATCGTCTGTTAAACGCGTAGGCTCCATATAGCTTTTGCCACCACGTTTGGTAGTCTCTTCCCAGGCACTGGTGGCATCTTCCACTTTTAATGCCAATACCTTAACGCCATCGCCATGTTTATAAATATGGTCAGCAATGGCATTGCCTGCTCTCAATGGTGTGGTCAGTACAAACGTCAATTTGTTCTGGCGTATCACATAGCTGGCCCTGTCTTTAACACCTGTTTCCGGCCCGGCGTAGGCAAGGCTCTGAAAGCCAAAAGCCGTTTTGTAAAAATGGGCAGCCTGTTTTGCATTGCCCACATAAAACTCCACATAATCCGTTCCCTGCAAGGGCAAAAAATCTGTTGCTATTGCTTGCTGTGCTTTATCTGTTGTTAAAGTTTCCATCGTAAAAAGTTTACTGTTGAAGGTTGGATGTTTAAAGTTGATGGAAACAAATGTTTACCAACATTACTTTTCAAACAACTAAAATTTGATTGATGTTTATTATAACGTATCCCGCCTGTGCGGGCCGGGCTATCCGCTTCAAGTCCACGCCACTATGTGGCTGCGGGCTTTCCGCTACTATCCCTTACGCAGCCGTTTCATAACGGTGTGCAGGGTCAGTTAAACTGTACTGTCCATGGCAAGAGATTCCATGAGCAACGAATAATTGGTGCGTTTATCGTTGAATATTTTATGGGGATAGTCTGGCAGCATTGTACAACAAAAATAGGGTAAACTTTAGAGTAAATTCCAAGTTTTAAATTCCAAGTTCCAACGCCACCCTGTCGACGGTTTACAACCTCGACAGCGGTTCAAAAGAAACGATATGAATATTAAATATTGCCTAACAGCATAATTCTATTCCCTTAGTTACAGTAACACAAAGAACGCTACGATACCCTGTCGACGGCTTACAACCTCGACAGCGGTTCAAAAGAAACGATATGAATATTAAATATTGCCCAACAGCGTATTCTATTCCTTAGTTACAGCAACACAAAGAACGCTACGATACCCTGTCGACGGTTTATAACCTCGACAGCGGTTTAAAAGAAACGATATGAATATTAAATATTGCCCAACAGCATATTCTATTCCTTAGTTGCAACAACACAAAGAACAGTATGTTGTGTACTTTCTGTATGCCCTGTGACCTAGTGCTACCAGTAAACAAGCAGGCATTACACATGCTCAAACACATATTTTAACACCGCAGCTTCTTCATCGGTCAGCAGCTGGCCTTTCATTTTTTTCCAATTGGCAATGTCTTTCAAGGCCTTTTCAAATTCATATCTCGACAGGTTCTTGGTTCCCCAAGTAAAATCATGTATCAGTTTCGGCAACAGCCCATCGCCAAAAACATTGCAGCAAACCCCTATTACCGAACCCGTGTTAATGGATGAGTTGATGGCTGTTCGCGAATAGTCGCCCATTACCACACCACACTTCAAACCAACTGCTTCGTAGCTTTCGGTATGGGGGCTCCAAAGTTTCACTTCGCCGCCCGTATTCTTTACATTGCTGTTGCTGGTGCCCGCACCAAAATTGCACCACTCGCCTATTACGCTGTCGCCCAGGTAGCCATCGTGTGCCTTGTTGCTAAAGCCCATCAGTATGCTGTTCTTTATTTCGCCGCCTGCAACACAATTGTTGCCAATGCTTGTGGCCCCGTAAATTTTTGCACCCATTTTCACCACGGCATTGTCGCCCAATGCAAATGGGCCACGTATCATGCTGCCTTCCATTACCACTGCATTTTTGCCAATATAAATGGGGCCCGTAGCTGCATTTAAAATACAGTGTTCCACGCTTGCACCGGCTTCAATAAAAATATTTTCGGGCTGTATAGTTCTGTTGGTGGCTGCAATAGGTTCACTTGTTCTGCCTTTGGTAACCAATGCAAAATGTTCACGAATACGCTGGTCTGCTTCCAGAAAAATCTGTTGCAGATTTTCCAGTCTTTGTACAAATGGTACAGCTACAATATTTTTAAACAGGCTTAGCGAACTATGCACATCAAACTCATTGGCGGCTATGTTTAACCTGCCTGCAACCAGCCCTTCATCATCGGCCAATGCTTCGTTGCTGCCCAACGAAAAGATGCGGTCAAATAAATCATCGTCTGCAAGCAGGCTTGCATCAATCCAGGTATGGTCGCCATTGGGTATGCTTCCGTACAGCGGTTGCAAATAATTTTCGGTATGTACAAAAACAGGTTGGCCCGTTTTCAACTGCCACCAATCCTTCACTTTTACAATACCGGTACGCAAATCAGCCACCGCTTTGGTAAGTGTAAGTGGATACAGTTTTTTGCGGTACTGGTTATCGAACAGAACAATTGCCATAATGCATTAAATGTAAGAAACAAAAACTTATCTCAGCTCTGCCAACTCGCAGGCATATTTCAACAGCTTGAACTTGTTGCTCCAAAAGGCAAGGTCGGTTACCAGTTCGCTACGCAGTGGTTTGCTCCAGTCCATTGGCTTGGGATATTTATTTTCCGTATGCTGCAGATGCTCCAGCGACACCAGTGCAAATGCATGTATGCAAGCCATGCGTCTGATGGTCCTTGTTTTTTTGCTTGGAGCTACCTTACAAGCCAGCACATTCTGGTGAAGCCTGCTGCATTCCTTTATAAAAATTTCCTTTGCAGTTGCAATGGAGCTTGCTTTGCGTACAATGGTGTACACGCCATCTTCCCTATCCTTGAATGCATCGAACAGGTCGTTTACAATTTGCCCCACAAAGCCCGACTGGTAAATAAACTGTTTGTCTTCCGGCTGCCAATCCTCGTCCATGATGCTGGCCCATAGCAAGGAACTGTTGCCACATTTTTCTTCTGAAATATGCAGTATTTCCTGCAACGAAATATCATGGTGCAATTGCCTTGCAGAAACAACCTGCCATTCAATGGCAAGCTTCAGGGCATCTTTGTACTGCTGTGTAGGTTTCCAGTAATGCAGCAGTTCATCGTCCAGGGCAAAAATCAGTTGCACTTTGGGGGTCTGCTGTGCCAATGGCAACGTCCTGTCCAGTATCTGAAAATACTGTTCCTTTTCCCAGTCTTCCTCATCAATCAAATCATCGTACAGTGTTGCCATGGCCGATATGATGGCAAGGCGTTGCGACTCCTGCAGGGTAAGCCTGCGGCCTTTGATGCACAGGTAGTTTTCGCAGTTGACGATATGGTTGAAGAGTGGGTAATAGAAATCGACTTTCTTTTTTTCCTTTTTGGATAAGGGATAGTTGAGTGCTGCACAGTGCCTATCTACAATGGGTTTGAGGAAGGATTTCATGAAACGGAGCTGCTTGTAGGCACTGAGTCCATAATCGGCTGCGTAGTATGAAAGTTGCAAATAGTTCACGGTGGAAAGATAATGTAGAAGGGCTTTTAGTGGGTATTTTTCTCACATTTAAGAGTTGCCCAGATCATTTATCAAAAATCTTTGGCTCAAGCCGCATGGCTTCGTACTTGCAACAGCACGCCAATCGCTTTTTTGAAAAAATTATGCTTCGCAATTTTTTCAATCATACAAGCATGACCGAACCGATTGATGTGCTTTATGTAAGTACTGGTGTAAGTGCTAAGGTTTGAGAAGGAAATGTTGAAGCTATTGATACATATACATTTGTTGTTACCAACTGCACTTTGGTAAAGGTTCAACTTGAAAAACAGGCTGTCAAGCTGAGCTTGTCGAAGCTGATTAGATAACATGCCTCTATCTTGTTTCGATACGATGAATCAGGCAATCATTAAAATGATTGCAACGGCATCCTTTAAAAATTTCAACCTACAAGCTTTAACCGTAACTTGCAGCCTCAATAAAATCATCCATATGAGTTTAGGAACATTCTCTTATCCATTGCCTGTTAATGAGCCTGTTTTAAGCTATGCACCCAACAGTGCAGAAAAAGCTGCCCTCAAAAAAACATTAGCCGAACTGAAGGCTACCGAAGCCGATATACCCATGTACATTGGCAGCAAAGAAGTGCGTACCAATAAAAAACTGTCCATACACCCGCCACACGAAATAAAACATACACTGGGTTATTTTCATGCCGGCGATGCAAAGCATGTGCAGCAGGCCATTGATGCTGCCCTTGCTGCCAAGGATAATTGGAGCAATATGAGTTGGGAAAACCGTGCTGCCATATTTTTGAAAGCAGCCGATTTATTGGCTACCAAGTACCGCAGTTATATTAATGGTACCACCATGCTTGGTCAAAGCAAGAATGCTTATCAGGCGGAGATTGACAGTGCCTGCGAATTGATTGACTTTTTACGTTTTAATGTTCATTATTTAAGTGAAATTTATAAGCAACAGCCTATTTCATCACCCGGCATGCACAACCGTTTGGAGTGGCGTGCATTGGAGGGGTTTGTATTGGCCATTACACCGTTCAACTTTACGGCCATTGGCGGCAACCTGCCTACCAGTGCTGCCATGTGTGGCAATGTGGTGGTTTGGAAACCGGCCAACACGCAGATCTATTCTGCACAGATGTTTATGCGTGTACTAAAAGAAGCAGGTTTGCCAGATGGTGTAATTAATTTGATTTATGTGGATGGCCCAACCCTGGGCAATATCTGTTTTAACCATAAGGATTTTGCAGGTGTGCATTTTACGGGAAGCACAGGCGTGTTTAACAATATGTGGGAAACCATTGGTAAAAACATGGGCAAGTATAGGACCTACCCGAGAATTGTGGGCGAAACAGGCGGTAAGGATTTTGTACTGGCACATAAAACAGCCGATGCGGATGTGGTGGCCACTGCCCTGCTGCGTGGTGCTTTTGAATTTCAGGGGCAAAAATGCAGTGCGGCATCAAGGGCGTATATACCCAGCAATATTGCGGCACAGGTAAAAAAGAAACTGGTTGCGGGTGTGAACAGTTTTAAGATGGGCACCACGGAGGACTTTACCAATTTTATTAATGCGGTAATTGATGAGAAGAGCTTTGACAAAATAAAATCGTATATAGACAAGGCGAAGCGTAGCAAGCAGGCCAGCATTTTGGTGGGCGGTGCGTGCAGCAAGAAGGATGGCTATTTTGTACAGCCAACCGTTATTGAAACAACCGACCCTAAGTACACTACCATGTGCGAGGAAATTTTTGGCCCGGTACTGACCATTTATGTGTACCCTGCCAATGATTTTGAAAACACGTTGGCATTGGTTGACAGCACATCGCCTTATGCATTGACAGGTTCTATCATAGCACAGGACAGGAATGCCGTTGAACTGGCTACCAATAGATTAAGAAATGCCGCTGGTAATTTTTACATCAATGATAAACCTACTGGTGCGGTTGTTGGTCAGCAACCTTTTGGCGGAGCCAGGGCCAGTGGCACCAACGATAAAGCAGGCAGTGCCTTGAACCTGTACCGTTGGCTGAGTGCAAGAACGATTAAGGAAACCTTCAATCCACCTACGGATTATAAATATCCATTTTTGAATGAAGCATAGTTTTTATAAAGCCCTCGGATTTTGAGGGCTTTATTTTTTTATGCCACACTAATATTAAAATCAAGGATGCTCATCCTCAATAGTTCCATTGAAACTTTCGTATATATTTGGGGGTAAGCATTTCTTTTAATAAACCTAAAATGGACAATAATCTTTCAAATAAAAATATTAGTATTTGTGATGAATGCGATAGCCAATATTACCTGAACACTTCTCAAATGGCTAACTTATGTCCTAATTGTACGCATATCTTGTATGGCTACGATAATTGTGCACATCAATTTAAAAATGATAGGTGTATGAAATGTTTTTGGAATGGGAATGAATCCTGTTTCATAAAAACTCAAAAGTAAATTATTAGACACCCCAAACTTTACAATGAATTACTGGAAACACAGTTTATTATCAAAGAAAAAAATTAATGGGGAAATGAAAACGCGAAGAAAAATATTCACTCGGCTTACCTTAATAGTTTTAATATTTGCCTCTATGGGACTATTTAGCTTTTTAAAAAAGACACCTACGAAATCAAGTTCGATAAACCCTTACAAAGACAGTTCGGCAAATTTTATTTATAATTTGCTTTTTTGCGACGACCTAAATTTATATAAGAGAAAAGTACAACAGCCTTATACATATCCATTTGATATTTTATTCTCTGAAACAAGCTCTGTATCAGATCTTCAAAAGATAGTTGATGACAAAAATTCCGACCCAAGAATTAAAGTACTTGCATACAACAAACAACTTGCAAATGGGCATAAACCAAATAAAAAAGAACTTTTTGCGGTAATTGTGGAAATTGGATTAGACAATGGGCTTGATGTATTGGCATCTTTCAATAATGGAACAGCACGCTATATTAACCAAACGGGAAAAATTTTAGTTTGGGAAACTATCAATGACGAAACAGCAAACAAAATTAAAAGTGACTTATTTGCAAACAGCCAAAGTATAGTAAATCAAATTGGCGTTTGGGGCAAACCAAGACTACCAAATCCTACAAAAGGAAATGCAAGGATTACTTTTCTTGTTTCAGACGGGTTCTATTTTGGAGAAGGACCAATAGACGTCTTATTTGGTGATTCAATGGCAGGTCCTGCATTGACAAAGGCAGCAGAACTAATGCAGTATTTGACGCAGAAATCATTGGACAAATAAATACTGCCATCTAAACCAACTTTCCATCTCATCTGGCTTTAAACTCACTGAACTTTTAGTTATGTTCTTCATTTATTTTTTTGTGATTTTTTTCTCGTGATTTTTAAAAAATCACAATATTTTAATCACAAGATTGTGATTTTACTACTGCGATAAAATAAAAATCACACTGCCTTTTTCACAGATAAAATGGATTAAGTAAACACTACAAAAAAGCCCGAAGAAAATCTTCGGGCTTTTTTGCAATATTTTCAAGGAAATTAATAAGTATTCCTAGGACACCAGTCGCCGTATTTGTTACCCAGTTGAAAACCGATCACAATTTCGTGCGAACCTTTACTTACGGTGTTTAAACGGGAAGTGGTAAAATCATAAGAGTAGCCAACATTTACCGTGCTGCTAATATTTACACCTACCATGGCAGCGTAGCCATCCTGGTAGCGGTACGATGCACCGGCCCAAACAAGGTCCTGGTACTGTACTTTGGCATTGATATCAAAACCCATTGGTAAGGGGCTTATATAACGTATGGTTGTTGAAGGGAGGAAGCTGATGTCTTCATTCAGGAACATCCTGTAGCCCAAGCTAAGGAACATGTGCGGCACCAATTTGCCTTGTTCCAAACCAACTCCATTGGTATTGTACACTACTTTTTGCGGTACAATCTGCTGCACGGCAAGGCCAGCAAAAAAGTCCCTGTCGTACAACCACAACCCTGCACTAATGTCGGGCCTTACATTGTTCAGGTAACCGCTACCGGCAACTGCTGGGTCAACCGGGGTATTGAATTGAAGTTTACTTGCATCCAAACGCAAATTGGTAATACCTGCACTGATACCTGCACTGAGGGCAGTATGCGGGCCAATACCCATGTGGTAAGCGTAAGTACCTGTTGCGGAAAAATTATTCAAAGGCCCTGTACGGTCGTTTAACACAGTAAAGCCAATACCGCCGTGGTTTTCCGGTGCCTCATAGTTTTGCCAGTAGGCCTGCCCTCTCGGGTTAAAGCCGCTGCGGTGAAAAGAGGTTGCGGTTTCCACATCGTAACTGCTTTTCTTTAAAGGGGCGTGAATGGTAAAATAGGTTGTTACCGGGGCACCATCCAAGCCAACCCATTGTGCACGGTGGCTTATCTTTACATCCGTATAGTTTTCTATACCCGCCATGGCAGGGTTCACTATAAAATTGTTCATGATGTATTGAGTATAGTAAGGACGTTGCTGGGCCGAAGCAGTCAATCCCCCCAATAGCAAAGCAGCAGTTAGTAATTTCTTCATCTTCATACGCTCAAAATAAAGGAAACATTCTCATAAAATTGCCAATGTTCCGGTGATTTTATCAATTTTAATGTGTACAATCCGGGCTATTTAAGTACGGTAACGTTCCCGGACATGATAGCCCTTCCGTTTTTGGGGTTGATGATATAATAATAAGTGCCAACGGGTAGCGGCTTGCCGTTGTAAGTGCCATCCCAGTCCTTTGTATAATTAACCGATCTGAATATCAATTTGCCGCCCCGGTCATATATCTCTACCGTGGCACCGGGGTAACTGTTCAGGTACTCAATATGCCAGGTATCGTTAATGCCATCGCCATTGGGCGAAAATGCATTGGGTATCACTGGCTTCAAAAGTATCTTGATAAACACGCTGCCTGTATCCACACAACCGCCAATACCCGTTAGCTGCACATAATACGTAATGTCCTTAAGCGGTGTACTGCTTGGGTTGGCCAAAGTATCATTGTCCAGGTACGTGGAGGGAGACCATAAAAACTGTGGGTTTGTTGCATAGTACACCGGTTTTATTTGCACGGTACCGCCTTCCAATACAAACAGGTCGGGGCCTGCATCCAGTTTGGGGTACGGGTGCACAATTACCGTATCCTTTAGGGTATCGCTTACGCAACCTTGTGCATTGTAGATATAGAGGCTTACGGCAAAGCTGCCCGAGTCGGCATATTTTCTATAAGGATTCTGCAATGTAGTAGTAGTGTTGTCGCCAAAATCCCAGTTCCATTTGGTTACTGCACTAGTTATTCCATTACTCAAATCGGCAAAGAACAAAGTATCACCAATACATACTTCCCCGTTGGCCGGTGTTGTGCTAAAGTTGGCTTTAGGTTGCGGGTACACTTTATTAAACTTCTGCGTCAACGAATCGATACAGCCATCCTTGCTGGTCACTTTCAATTTTACCTGATAGCCATTGGTTGGTGCCAGTGCGGTGTATTGGTGCGTAGGATTTTTTAACGTGGATGGTGTGGGGTCATTGCCATCGCCAAAATCCCAGCGGTAAGTAAACAGGGCCGATGAACCGTCGGGTATGGTTGACAGGTCGTTGAACTGTCCCCTTCCGTCTGGCAGGCATATATCCGGCAGCGAAAAAGCAACTACCGGAAGGTAGTGTACCGTAATGGATTTGGTTTTTACGGGGCTCACGCATCCGTTATTGGTAATAACAGTGAGGCTTACATTGTAAGGAGTGACATTTGCTGCCGCATATTGGTAGGTGAATGGGTTGGCATTGTTCCTGACCAAGGTGCCACCATCGCCAAAGCTCCATTGCCAGGTAGCAACCGTACCAAAATTGGCCAATGAGGTATCGCTGAATGTAATATCATTTTTTTCGCAGGCAGGCGAGCTGAACCCAAAATTTGCCGTAGGCGATGGCCAAACAGTGATGTTTTGTGTGGCAGAGTCCTGGCAGCCCTGGTTGGATGTGTACACATATTTGATGGGGAATGTACCCACCCCCGCTATTGCGGGACTGAACAGGCCGGTACTGTTTACACCCGTGCCATAGTACATAAATGCTGGCGTTGCACCCGCTACCCCACCCGTTTCGGTGGCTTGCGTAATTTGCCTTGCATTGGCATCGAAGCAGATGCCGGGCATTGCCGTGAACTGTACTTTTGGGCTTGCATTAACCGTAACCGTTCTTGTTTTTATATTGGCACAGGTGCCACCTGAGTAGGCAACAAAACGTATGGTAAAAGTTTTGGTTGCCGGTTGCTGAAAGTTGGTGTATGTGTTTGTGTAGATCTTGTTGGGCACGGGGTTATCATCCACCACTTTTGCAGTAGGGTTGTTCAGGTAGTCCCAATAAATTTCCACTTTTGTTACGGAACCGAAATCAACGGTGGATGTGTTCTGTATCTGTACAGGCAAATTGCTGCATAGGCTTGTGGTGTTGATGATGTTGAAATCGGCAACAGGTATGGAACCATTTACCGTAAAGGCTTTGATGAGTTCCGACATGCAGCCATCCTTGGAAGTAACTTTTAGCGACACACTGTAATTATCGGCCTTGTTGTATTTGGTGGAACCGTTTTTGATGGTAGCCGTTGCAGGTGTGGGCCCGGGAACAATGGCTGGTGTACCTGCATTAAAAGTCCACAAATACGTAAACTGGCTTTCTGAATGGTCGGCAATTTTTGATGTATCCGTAAACACGGCTGCGGCATCGGCCAGGCATACTTCGGGCAATATATAGCCCACTTGTGGCAGTGGGTTTATATAGATTGTCTTGGTAACCGTATCGCTTTTGCAACCCTTGTTGGTTTCTACCATGTGTTTAATGGTATAGCTGCCAACGGTTGCATATTGCTCGTTGAAAGCTGTGCCTGTTGCAAAGTCGTGCGTTACGCTATTGCCCATGTTCCAGTTCCAACGCACCAGGTTGCCTGCATTGGCCACTGCCTGCGATGTAAACACCACATCCCTTGTTTCGCAAAGTGGTGCCGAATTGATAAACGGAGCCACTGGCAATGGGTTTACAATTGTGGTTTGGGTAGCAGTATCGCTGATGCAGCCTTTGTCTGTTTTAACGTACAGTTTAGTGATGTAGGTTTGGGCCAAGCCATAACGGTATTTGAAGTTCTGGGCCGTGTCTTTATAAAAGGCCCCACCGGTAACATCCCTGTTCCAGTACCAATTGGTAATGGTATTGCCTGTGCCGTTGGCATTGCTTGCGTCGGTAAAAGTTGTGCTGTCCCTTAAACATGTTTCGGCAGATACGGTGAAGCTGGCCTTGGGTTGTGGGTAAACAGTAGCCAGTGTTTTAGTGGTATCCTTAATACAGCCGTATTGCGATATAGTGGTAAGCTTTACTGCAAAAGGTCCGGTAGAGGCATAGTTGTGTAAAGGGCTTGCAGTTGTTACGGTAGGGCTTGCATCGCCAAAGTCCCATTTATAAGTAACGCCGGCAATGGTGCCATCGCTAATGGTTGTTAAGTTGTTGAATTGTGCGGCACCAATGGGCAGGCACACAATGGGCAGGCTAAAATCGGGTACGGCATTCACATGCACGGTTATGGGTTTTGTATAGATGGCCGTACAGCCGGTATTCGATTCCACTTTAAGGGTAATGGTATAAGGGCCGGCCGTAGTATAGGTTACCGTTCTTGGTGCATTGGTAGTAAGGGTATCTTTTATGCCATTGCCATAATCCCAATACCATTTTACAATGGTACCAACCGCTATAGCGGAGGAGTCGGTAAGCTGTATTGTTTTACCCACACAGGTAGTATCGCTGACACCGAATTTTACCGTGGGTACGGAACTGATGGGTATGGATTTTATGGTATCGGCAATGCACCCTATATCGGTATAGGAAGTAAGGTGCACATTGTATGTGCCCGTGCCTGCACTCAGGTATTTATGAACGGGGTTCTTAACACTGTCTATACCGCTATCGCCAAAACTCCATTGCCATTTGATCATGGGCCTGCCCAAACCATTGCTTGCATCAAAGAAGTGAACGGAATCGCTTACGCAACCTGTATGTGTGTAGATGAAATCTGCCTTTGGCGGGTCGTACACCGTTACATCGTAATTGATTAATTGCTCGCCGCTGCAACCATCTGCTGTGGGGTTATTGGCAATTACGTTTACGGTATAGGTACCTGCAGCGGAAAAAGTATAGTTCTGTTGAATTTTATATACGTACAGGGTCTTTCCGTCTTTTACAAATGTGCTGTCGTAAGGCACAAAACTGGAACCCGTGGGCGGATAGAATACCACCGAGTCATGTGGTGTAAGGTTTGGGTTCTGGTTAAAGTCCCATTTCAGTTTGGTGGGCTGGTAAGGCAATGTAATGGAAAACCTGAATGGTGTGCCCTTACAGGTGGCAGGAAAATTTACGGTAGCGTATTGGTTTTGCAGGGTTACGTATTGGTATTGGTCTATAACGTTTGTACCAGCGTTGTAACCATAGCTTTCGGCATTACCAAAACCATAAGCAATTGCATTGAAGCCTGTATCGGAATAAACAGAATGCGAACCAGATGAAACAGCAAATGTTGCATATGAATAGTTTGCATCTTGAGGGTGTACCTGGAAACTAGAAGCTTTTGATATGCCATCTAGTTTAAAAGAAGCAATCCCACCATTTTTAATAATAACGTTGATATAGCTTTGGAGAATGAGGTTGGCGGTGGCAGAATATAACGTAATGTTATTTATAGTTTGTTCAACGGGGCTTAAATAAATCATTTCTGGATCCCCTCCAATGCCATTACCACCAGTACCCGTTGGAGCAGGATTGGATTCTTGCCCTTGAGAGGTACAATACTGTGCTACGAGTATTGGCTTATCTGCTTCAATTAAATTAGGTGCAGCAGAACTAGTGGTACTACTTGCACTGCTATTTCTAAATTGATAATAAAATCCATTAACTAAACTAGACGATGGAATGGTAACTCCATTCAGTTTAACCACGGTTGTTGGATCCGACACGCATACCCTATAAAAATTATTGGGTTGCGTTCCTGTTGGACTTGTCAGGTATCGTTTTCCCCATGCGTTGGAAGGAAAATTTTGTGCAAACAAGTTATCTGCACTTCCAGAAGGAGTTCCGCTACCACCAGCCGGAGAAACTCCAATACTCATTTTACCCGAGCCTGAAAAAACAGCAATTCTTTTGCAACCAGATGCCCCCACGTTTACAGACCTGATCTTGGAACCAGTCATATCTGTACCCGTATTGCCCGAAGTGGTCCCAAAAACACTGTACACCTGTCCTTTGTTCAAAGTAACATTAAATGGAACCCCTACAGCCTTGCCGTTTTTATTGGCAGCAGAAGGTGTTATTTCAACAGTGGTATTATCTTCGGTAGCAACTACGAAAAAAAAGTTGTTTGCGAAAGTTGCATTGGACGCTTGTGTATAACTGATTGCATAATATTGTTGCCCTAGTGTATTTGTTGGAAAAAGTAAAGAGGCACCCGAAACACTGGCATTGTATATATGGGCATAGGCAACAATGGGATTGTCGCTATAAACATGGATACCTCTATTATAATAACCAGTATCTATTATCCTGCAATCCTGTGAACCAGATTTGGGCATAGGTTCAGATATAGTAACCTGATTGGCCAAAACAGTATAAGTATGTAAATAACCAACCGCTGGTATCTCAACAGTAACCTGTGCATTTTGGTTTGAGGTAAAATAGAGAACCATGTCTTGCAGGTTCTGTTGGTTTGTTGCCACACCTGCCCCCATATTTACGTGATAGCCATATCCTAACCAGAAGTCCTTTCCCTTATTGGAAAAATCCTGCGAGAATGTAAAAAATGAACCGAGACATAGCAGCAAGGGTAGAAATATCTTTTTCATGGAAGGGTAGTTAGCTTTTTGCAAAACACAAGACGCAATTTAACCCAATGGGTTTAACGTAACCGTAATATCGACTTAAAGATGACTTAAGATTGACCGCTGTTGCTTGCAGCAAAAGCATGTGTTTTCCTTACTGCTGATAATCAATAAAAAACATCTCAACCAGGCCAGTTGAAAAAATTTTACAGAAATACTATTTTAATAATTAAAAAATTTGGCTGGTTTCCCCCTCACCTTTATTTTTGCCACCCATTAGAAATAATGGAAACAGGATTGTTCCATGGTGTAACGGTAGCACTACTGATTTTGGTTCAGTTAGTTAAGGTTCGAATCCTTATGGAACAACAAAGAGCCCCGCAAGTAATTGCGGGGTTCTTCATTTTAATTTAAGACTCCCCTCCCGTTTTCTTTCCCGATATTTACAGCCACGTATAACTCCGAGTCAATGAAAAAAGTACTTTTCATGGTACCCGCAATGTGTTTGCTTGCATTGGGTGCCATCAGCCAAACGCCCGTTGTAATGTCTTCGCAAAGCGGGTTCAGCTACACAGAAACCTTTAGCGATGTAAGTAACTGGGTATTTGCTACAAGTCCGGCCAACGGCACTTTTACCGCAGGCATAGGTGCAGCGGCCTGGAAAGGCATTGATGCCGTAACCAGCACGCCCAGCATACCCAATGCTACCCGTATAACAGCTTTGTCCAATGTTTTCCAGACACCTTCTGGTGGCACGCCGCCTACTTATAGCAGTGGCTTGTACAGGTCAACAGGCGATATTTCCCTGCTTTCTACCGGAACCACAGACAACTCCACTTCCGTTGCCGTGGATTTCTTCCTGAACTTTACGGGCGTAAATGCAGGCACTTTAAGTTTCGATTGGGCATCCATCAATAACAGTACGGGCAACAGGGCAGGTTCTTTAAGGGTGTATGCTTCTACAGACGGTACCAACTTTACGGAAATTGTTGCTGCACAGGTTTTGAATTTTATCAACAATAGCCCAACGTCGGGCAGCATTGCCAATGTGGCCCTGCCTGCTTCCTTCAACAACTCGGCAACAGCACGTTTGCGTTTCTATTACCACAATGGTTCGGGCGGGTCATCCGGTTCAAGGCCAAGGGTTAGTTTAGACAATGTAAAAGTTACCGCACTCTCAACCAATGCCTGTACTGCCCCTACGGCACAGCCAACCGGTTTTGCTTTGGGAACCGTGATACACAATTCCATACAGTTCTCGTTTACTGCCGCAAGTCCTGCACCACAGAATTACCTGGTGGTAATGAGCACCAACAATGCACTTACCTCCCAGCCCGTGAATGGTGTGAACTATTCACTGGGCGATAATATAGGCGATGGTACCGTTATATCATTAAACAACAGCACCAGCATAACGGCCAATGGGCTTAGCCTTTCAACCACATATTATTTCTTTATCTTTTCCATGAACAACACCTGTACCGGTGGCCCATTGTATTTAACAACCGGCCCCTTAACAGGCAACGCCACTACATTGGCCGGGGCATTGCCCTGTGCCGTACCTGCGGCACAACCAACGGCTTTAACGTTTACCACCATCAATACCAATAGCATTACTGCCAGCTTTACGGCATCGGCCAATACAGATGAGTACCTGGTTGTACGTACCACTGCAGCCAGCTTTACCGGAAGCATTACCAACGGAACGGTTTACAATGCAGGTACCCTTTTAGGCAATGGCACTGTTGTGTCAAGGTCTGCAGCCACCACTTTCTCCACAACGGGGCTTAGCAGCGGCACACAATATTATTTCTTTATCTATGCCCTTAACTCGCAAAACTGCAGCAACGGGCCTACTTATAATACCACTTCGCCATTAACGGCCAATGCCAACACATCTAACCTGGCACTCTGTGTGGCACCCACCGCACAGCCAACAGGTTTAAACCTTTCTGCCGCCAATACTACCATTAACGGAAGCTTTACGCCAGCCACCAACGTGGACAATTATCTGGTGATCAGAAGCACCGCTTCCACCTTATCGGCAACGCCGCAAAATAGCAACACCTATGCAGTAGGTACTACCTTGGGTGGCGGAACCGTAATTGGCAACTCGTCTGCAACATCGTTTGTAAGCTATAATTTAACCGCAAGCACACAATACTATTATTTTGTGTTTGCCTTTAATAGTGTGTGCAATGGCGGCCCGTTGTACCTAACAGCATCTCCACTTACAGCATCGGCCACCACTACAACCGTTGCCCCGTACAATTATTATTTTGGTAACCTGCATGCACACTCCGACTATTCGGACGGCAATGCAGACAATTCATCTTTGACACCACTGGATGATTACAATTATGCAAAGAATTCTTTGTGTATGGACTTCTTGGGCATATCGGAACACAACCACTCAGAAGCCGGCATGCACCTGAGCAGTTACCAGTTGGGTATCAACCAGTCGTTGGCAGCCACTACCAGCAACTTCCTTGCCCTGTATGGCATGGAATGGGGCGTTATCAGCAATGGTGGTCACGTATTGGTATATGGCATCAATCAGTTGATTGGATGGGAATCGGGCAACTACAATGTATATGTTGCCAAAAGTGATTATATAGGCACACCTGAAACAACCGGCACAACCGGGCTGTTCAGGACCATCAACAACTGGCCAAGCACGGCTTTTGCATCCTGTGCACACCCTTCATCAACCGATTACAACAATATAGCCAACATACCCTACAGTGCCGTGGTAGATAGTGCCCTGAGGGGAACAGCCGTTGCCAGTGGCCCTGCATTTTCTACCAACACTACTTATAATGACCCACCATCTGCAATGGCTTATTTAAGCTACTACAACAAATTATTGGCAAAGGGTTACCATGTAGGCCCTACTATGGACCATGATTCGCACAACACCAATTTTGGCCGTTCCAGCAATAACAGGCTGGCAGTAATAGCCCCAACATTAACGCAAACAGATTTACTGAATGCAATGAAGGCTAGGCATTTTTATGCAACGGAAGATTGCGATACCCGTGTGAACTTTACCATTAACAACCAGATAATGGGCAGCATCATTACAGGTACCACTGCACCGGGCATAAGCGTGTATGCTGTGGACCCCACCAATACCGCCGCCACGCCAAGCATTAAACTGATGTATGGCGTACCGGGCAGCGGCATAACTGCTACACAGGTAGCCAGTGCCACGGGCAATGCATTGTCGTACACGGATTTCTCTTTAAGCAATTCGGCTACTGCCTATTATTATGCAGACATTACCATTGCAGGTAACAGGACCATTACCGCACCTATATGGTACACCAAAACAGCGGCCGTGCCCATTACATTATTGTCGTTTAACGCATCGCTGAACAGCAACAGGACCGTGCACCTTTCCTGGAAAACAAGCAACGAAATAAACAACAAACTGTTTGTAGTTGAGAAATCGTACAATGGCATTGCATTCTTTAGCATGGACTCTGTGAATGCCAAAAACATAGGTGGCGTAAACGATTATTCAATCAATGACCTTCAGCCGAACGATGGTGTAAACTATTACCGTTTAAAACAAATAGACAATGATGGCCGGTTTACCTACTCCAACATTGTTTCGGTGAACCTGAAAAAAGGCGAAACCAATGCGTTCAATGTGTACCCCAATCCGGTAAAAAATGTGGCAACACTGAACATCAATTCAACCGCTACCCTGAAAGCAAAAGTTACCATAAGCGACATCATGGGCCGTATTGTATCGGAAACCTATACCAATCTGGTAAAAGGCAACCAATCATCCAGTTTAAATGTCAGCAGCCTCAAAACAGGCAATTATCAGGTAACCATCTTTTTTGGTAACGAAAGCATTACACAAAAACTTGTGAAAGAGTAATGGAAGTGGTACATTCATTCCTCGATTTTTTTATGGATTACATTTAATCCATATTTATTACCAAAACCTTTTTGCTTGAAAAAGATCATCCTACCCTGTCTTGCAGTCGTGCTATGCACGGCAGCTACGCATATTGCATCTGCCCAAACAGCTACTGGTAGCAGGACCCAGTTTAAGCGTTGCGGCACCACGGAAGCCATTGAAAAAACCAAACAGGCCAATCCAGAGTTTGCTGCTGAAATGGCAAGGAGGAATGCGGAGGCCATGTTTGTGGACAATGGCAGCCGTGTTACGGCAAGAACATCTACCCTAACCGGGTTTGTGTATATACCTGTTGTGGTGCATGTGGTGTACACCAATCCCAATATGGTAACGGAAGACCAGGTGGATTACTTATTGGACAGGATGAACAAGGATTATTCGGGCCTAAATTCCGACAGTACCAATGCAACCGCTTTTTACAGTGTAAGGGGACATTCTAAAATACAGTTTGTACGTGCCAGAAGGGACCCGAACGGTAACCTGACAAACGGGATTGAAAGAAAGGTTGGCACCGTTGGTATTTATGGCACCACTTACCAAAGAATAAAACATGCATCCAATGGCGGACTTGACCCTTGGGACATCAACAAATATTATAACATGTGGGTAGGTGCCGATTCTAGTGGGCAGAGCCTGTTGGGCATTTCCCCTGCCATTGGCAAGGGCAATGCAACCGAAACCACTTCCAGTACCAATGGTATCGATGGCATCTGCTGCAATATACTCGGGTTTTCTAATGGCTGTTTTTCAAGCACTGGCTTTAATATGGGGCGTACAGTAGTGCATGAAGTAGGCCATAATTTTGGGCTGTACCATACATTTGAAGGCTGTGCTGCCGGAGCCGACTTTGTGCAGCTTACCACTACGCAAACCCTGCCTTCGTCGCTATTGGCTTCATCGGACGATACGCCTGGCCTGTCTACCAGTACCTCTGGCTGCCCAGTAGGGGCAGTTGCCAGTTCCTGCTCTAGCGGTGTACCCAACCCTCCGGGTAAAATGTACCAGAATTTCATGGATTATACCAATGATGCCTGCTACTCCATGTTCACCAAAGCACAGGTAAACAGGATGGAATATGTGCTGGAGAATTTCAGGTCGGGCTACCTCACCAGCGATGGGGCCACACCACCCAGCACTGTACCAGCATTGGATGTTGCGGCCGTTGAAGTGGTAAGCCCGGGTGGCAGCGAGTTCAGCGAGAGTACCTGCTCCATTGTAAATTATTCAACACCCAACTGCCCTGGCTCATTTGTACCAAAAGTATTGATCAAAAACAATGGAAGCAGCACACTTACCAATGTTACTGGTGTTGTTACGGTAAATGGTGTATCTACCACACCACAAGTATTTTCGGTAAACCTAGTTACAGACAGGGTTGGCGTACTTACTTTTCCCAGTCAAACACTTATTGCAGGCAACAATACACTTACATTCACATTATCACTACCCAATGGCGGTACCGACCTAGTAGTAGGCAACAATACCGTTACGCAAAACATCAGTATAGCTATCAGTACAGCACCAGTGACAGAGGGCTTTGAAAGTTCGTTCCCGGCCACTACCTGGACACTTGAACAATTGGCAGGTACGGGTAACTGGGCAAAGACTACAGCAGCATACAAAACGGGCAGTGCTTCCATTAAAATGGATTTCTACAATTATACCAGTGGAACCATTTCGGCCCTTACAACACCACCCATCACTTTCAGCCCAACCTATACAACAGCCACGTTGAGCTTCCAATATGCACATAGGGCCTATTCGGCCACCAAACAGGATAAACTAGAAGTATTGGTTTCCACTAACTGCGGCAGTTCGTGGACATCGCTGTGGAGCAGGACTGATCCAGCACTTGCCACTGTAAGCGGTTATGCATCAACTGCTTTTACACCAACTGCAGCACAATGGACAACAAGCCCGATAACCATTGACCTAACAGCCTATAAAAACCAAACCGTACAGGTACAGTTTAAAGCCACCAGTAACTATGGCAACAATCTTTATGTGGACGATGTAAGTATTACGGGTGCCAGTGCCGTGCCTTTAAAACTGCTATCATTTACTGCAGCATTACAGCCGAACAAGACAGTAAAACTTGGTTGGAAGACAGCCAATGAAACAAACAGCAACCTGTTCGTTGTAGAAAAATCATACAATGCTGCTTCCTTCTTTGCTATGGATACAGTGATTGCCAGGACAGCATCAACAAGTAATGATTATACCAGTAATGACCTTCAACCGCAGGACGGCCCCAATTATTACCGCCTGAAACAAGTGGACAATGATGGCAGGTTTACCTACTCCAATATTGTTTCGGTAAACCTGAAGAAAAACGACGTGAATGCATTTGTTATTCAGCCAAATCCTGTGAAGGATCAACTGGTATTGAACATCAATTCGAAAAATGCCGACAAAGTTGCTGTGGTTGTACATGATGCTTCGGGCAGAACGGTATTGCAATCATCAACCAACCTCATAAAAGGCAGCCAGGTATTTACCGCAGATGCAAGCAAGTTGAATGCAGGTGTATATTATGTTTCTGTAATATGGGGTAACGAAAAAATAATGCAAAAATTCGTGAAATTATAATGGTGTATTAAGCATTCATCTTACACTTTACTACTACAATTTCCCATGCCATAGTTTCATTGATACAAACAATGAAACTATGGCATTTTTTATTGGATATAATCCACATAGCTTCTCTGCCCAAAATAACGGTAACCTTCACTTTCTTTTTTGGTACCAATCAATACAGAATGGATAAAACCATTCAGTTCTACTTGTTGGGTATGTAAAATTTTTCGGTCGGGGTTGTCAATCAACAACACATTTACCTGTTTATGGAAAGCAGAAAACACCTGTACGCTGTCCTGCACAACAATATCAAATTGTACGGCAAAATCTTTCATCATCAATTTGCTCCTGTACCAAGTGCCACCTTTGGCAGATACAATGGGCTTTCCATTGTACAGGGCAATACTATCGTTGTAAGCAAACACAGTAAGCAGGTGCTTTGGGTTTGCCTTTACCCAGCGGAGCATTTTTGTTGCATAAGATGAATCGTACCCATAATCGCTATCAATAAAACTGATGCGTTGTATATTATTGGGTATTTCACGTACTGCATCGAGGTACCCGAATATGAATGAGCCGCCACCACTATGGCTATTTAAATGGATGGAATATTTTTTTAGGGATAAGATTCTGGGAACAGTATCCAGCAGTTTTGGGATGAGTTCTTTATAATCGGCGTGGCCACGCTTCCAGGCAGGCCATGCCTTCAGTTTATTTTCAAGGTAAACAACAACAATATTTTCATCGGGCAGTTTGTTCCTTACAAACTTTGTTTGGGCAGCAATATGTTGTATATCAAAATGCCAGTCATCGCCCTGCTGCATTTTTTTGCCCATTGTTTGTGCTGTGGTGTTGCCATTGGGCAATGCAAAAAATAGCAACTGCGTGTTTTTCTTGTGAGAGAAATTCAAGGGATAGTCTATGGTAACTGTCACATCATTCCTGAAACTGAATGATATAACAGAATCAGCCTGGGCAAACAAGGCATTGCATAAGGCGGCTATACCCACCAACAACAATAAGCATGACTTCATGCTATAAAGATGCCAATTCTTTTAAACAAACCTGTAGGCTTTCTTTCCAGTTAGTGAGCTGTACGTGGTAATCATCCACAATCTTACTAGTATCCATTACCGAGTAGGCAGGCCGTTTTGCCGGCGTTGGATAAGCGGAAGAAGGCAGGGGCAGCACATTGCAGGACAGGCCAGAAAGGTCGCGTATGGCCACAGCAAAATCGTACCAGGATATAATGCCACTATTGCTGAAATGGTAAGTACCCGTATGCCTGTTGCCTTTTTCTGATTCATGCAGAATTGTGAGTATGGCTTTTGCCAGGTCCGGTGCATAGGTAGGGCAGCCAACCTGGTCATCCACTACTTTTATCTCCTCTCTTTCATTCATCAAACGCAGCATGGTCTTTACAAAATTGTGTCCATGCTGGCAGTACACCCACGATGTCCTGATGATAACCGTATCGGCATTGTTTTCCAATGCAGCCTTCTCTCCCAGCCATTTGGTGTAGCCATAATAGTTAATAGGGTTAATGGTTTCATCCACTTTATAAGGGCTGGTACCATTGCCATCAAATACATAGTCCGTAGAAATGGTAACCAGCTTTGCATTTACCAATGCACATTGCCTGGCAATTTCGGCAACCGATGTTGCATTGATGGCCAAGGCTGTTTCCCTTTCGGTTTCGGCCTTGTCAACAGCCGTATAGGCAGCACAGTGTATAAAATAATCGGGTATGTTTTGCTGAATGAAACCTGCTACGGATGCAGGATTGCTCAGGTCCATTTCTTCCTTATCAACAAACAAAAAATCGAAAGCCGGGTATTGGCTGCTCAGTTGTTGGATTGACCAACCTAATTGCCCCCCTACACCTGTTACGATTACTTTCTTTTTATGCATGACTGTTTATGTTAAAGATTAGATGGTTCAAAGAAAACAAGGCCCCAAAAAACTCGGGGCCTGTTATTGTTTATTTCCTGCTTTCAAACTCTTTCGGAAGTTTCACCAGTTCTTCCTTGGGCAATGATTTAAAATAATCGTAAGTAATCCTTAAACCTTCTGCCCTGTCAATGGTTGGTTGCCAGCCCAATATTTCTTTGGCCTTTGTAATATCCGGCTTCCTTTGCTTGGGGTCATCCGTTGGCAATGGCTTGTACACAATTTTCACGGTTGAACCGGTCAGCTTCAGCACTTCCTCTGCAAAATCCTTCAACGAAATCTCGTTGGGGTTGCCAATGTTCACAGGCATGGTGTAGTCGCTCATCAACAAGCGGTAAATACCTTCAACCAGGTCTGCAACATAACAGAAGCTCCTTGTCTGGCTACCATCGCCAAATACCGTTAAATCCTCACCACGCAAGGCCTGTCCAATAAATGCAGGCAATGCACGTCCATCATTCAGTCGCATACGCGGGCCATACGTATTAAAAATCCGTATGATCCTTGTTTCAACATTGTGAAAAGTATGATACGCCATGGTAATGGCTTCCTGAAAACGTTTTGCTTCATCGTACACGCCCCTTGGGCCAATCGGGTTCACGTTGCCCCAATATTCCTCTGTTTGTGGGTGCACCAATGGATCGCCATAGATTTCGCTGGTGCTTGCCACCAGTATCCTGGCCCCTTTGTCTTTTGCCAGCCCCAAACAATTGTGTGTGCCATGTGCACCTACTTTCAAGGTCTGTATGGGAATTTTCAAATAGTCAATCGGGCTGGCCGGCGATGCAAAATGCAATATATAATCCAGCTTGCCCGGAATATGGATGAACTTGGTTACATCGTGGTGATAGTATTCAAAATTCTCCAGTGGAAAAAGATGCTCAATATTCCTCAGGTCGCCCGTTATTAAATTATCCATTGCAATAACATGGTAATCCTCCTTTATGAAACGGTCGCACAAATGCGAGCCCAAAAAACCCGCAGCACCTGTAATCAAAATCCTTTTTCTTGCCATTGTATATTTTTTGTAACGAGCTTTAAAATATGAATCAACTGTCGTGGCGTCGCACCCATGAGCACTGGAATGTGTATGGGCAACCTCCTGATCTTGTTTAAGGCCTACCCACGCTTTCATAATGGAAGCCCAGCCCTTCACGCATCTGTTTTACCTCAAATAGGTTACGCCCATCAAAAATGGCCTTGTTCTTAAGCGATGCTGTAATGCTATCAAAATCAGGTGTGCGGAACTCGCTCCATTCTGTTGCAATAATCAAGGCATCTGCATTTGCCAGTGCATCATATTGCGTTGCGGCATAAGTAATCTTGTCGCCAATCTGGTTCTTTACATTCGTCATGCCTTCGGGGTCAAATGCAGCAACAGTGGCACCTGCAGCAGTCAATGCATCTATCAGGTATAAAGCCGGTGCTTCACGTATATCATCCGTATTGGGTTTAAAGGCCAGGCCCCATAAAGCAAAATGCTTGCCTTTTAAATCGTTGTTGAAGTATGCATTGATCTTGGGCATCAGGTGAAGTTTCTGTGCTTCATTTACTTCTTCAACCGCTTTTAGTATCTGGAAATTATAGTTCACTTCTTCAGATGACATGATGAGTGCCTGCACATCTTTCGGGAAACAGCTTCCACCATAGCCAATGCCTGGGAAGAGGAAGCGTTTGCCAATCCTTTCATCGCTACCAATACCACGGCGAACCATGTCTACATCGGCTCCCAGCTTTTCGCAAAGCTGTGCTATCTCGTTCATGAAAGATATCTTGGTTGCAAGAAAAGAGTTGGCTGCATATTTGGTCAATTCCGCACTTTTCTCATCCATGAATATTACCGGGTTTCCTTGACGTACATAAGGTGCATACAGTTCGCCCATCAGCTTCTTTGCACGTTCGGAAGAGGTACCGATAACCACCCTGTCGGGTTTCATGAAATCGTCTACCGCAACACCTTCACGCAAGAATTCGGGATTGCTTACCACGTCAAATTCCACTTTGCAGTTGGCGGCAATGGCAGCATGTACTTTTTCGGCAGTACCAACAGGTACAGTGCTTTTGTCAACAATAACTTTATAGTCGGTCAGAATATTCCCAAGGTCTTTTGCTACGCCCAATACATATTTCAAATCGGCACTACCGTCTGCACCCGGAGGCGTGGGCAATGCCAGGAAAATAATGGCTGCATCTTTCACGCCATCTGCAAGACTGGTCGTGAATTTCAAGCGTCCTTCTTTCAAGTTACGCAGGAAGATTTTTTCCAACCCCGGTTCATAGATGGTTATCTCACCATTGGACAGTTTATCAACTTTTGTTTTGTCAATATCAATACAGGTAACCGTATTCCCTGTTTCGGCAAAACAGGTTCCTGATACCAAACCTACATACCCAGTACCTACTACTGCAATTTTCATGTGTTAATTGTTGTTTATATAATTTAATGTTTCGGTCGTAATCAATGTCAGTTGTTCCTCATCCAGCTCAGTGTGCATAGGCAAAGAAATTACACGCTCGGTTAACCAGTCGGTTGTTTCCAAATGGTAACTGTCCAAACCAAAAGCAGCAAATACTTTTTGTCTGTGGCCTGGCACTGGATAATAAATCATGGAAGGGATTTTCTTTTCGGCCAGGTAGGCATTCAATCCGTCACGGCTCACACCATCCAACAACAAAGTGTATTGGTGGTAAACGTGGTTGCTGTAAGGGGCCACAAACGGTACTGTTATCCTGGAATTGTTGGCAAAGGCATTGTTGTAAAATGCAGCCGCATTCCTTCTTGCCGTTATGTAATTATCCAGTTCTTTCAATTTGATATTCAGTATCGCTGCCTGAATGGAATCCAATCTTGAGTTGCAGCCTACGAGGTCGTGGTAGTATCTTTTTTCCTGCCCATGATTGGCAACCATTTTCATTTTATGGGCCAGTGCCTCATCGTTGGTAAAAATTGCACCACCATCGCCATAGGCGCCTAAGTTTTTACTGGGGTAAAACGAAGTGCAACCTATATGCCCAATGGTTCCGGTTTTCTTTACCGTACCATCGCTAAAAGTATAGTCGCAACCAATAGCCTGTGCATTGTCTTCAATTACAAACAGGTTATGCTCTTTTGCAATCTGCATGATCTCTTCCATGGGTGCTGCGTGCCCGTAAAGGTGCACCGGCACAATGGCTTTTGTTTTGGGTGTAATGGCCTTACGCACCGCATCGGGGCTAATGCAGAAAGTTTTTGGATCAACCTCTACAAAAACGGGTGTCAAACGCAGCAAAGCCACCACTTCTGTTGTGGCAATGTATGTAAACGATGGTGTAATTACTTCATCGCCGGGTTGCAGCCCCAAAGCCATCATGGCAATCTGCAGGGCATCCGTGCCGTTGGCACAGGGTATTGTGTAACCGGATTTGTGGTAGGCATTTAAGGCAGCCGTAAAATCGTGTACTGGCTTGCCGTTGATGTACGCTGCACTGTCTAGTACTTCGTGTATTGCGGCATCAACTTCTGTTTTTATTTTGAGATACTGTGTCTTAGTATCTACCATTTGAATAGGCTTCATAGTCATTTTCTAAGTGCGGGCAAAACTACTGCAAAAAACGATTGAAATATCTGCTTGGCCAGCTTATTGCTTTTATGTTATTTATAATGCTTTTAATCTGTTTATTTGCTGTAAACTATTGTCTTCTTGAAGTTCCTGTACAATATATTTATCGGGTTGTATCCCAAAATGGCCTGGCTTATCAGTGGCAGAAATGCGAAAGCCAAGCTATGGCTGGCAGGCAGGCAAAATATCTTTTCGCAATTGCAGGCCGCTTTTGCCGGCAATACCGCTAAGGTTGTTTGGATGCACTGTTCGTCGCTGGGCGAATTTGAACAAGGAAGGCCCGTGTTGGAGGGGCTGAAACAACAGTATCCCAACGCCAGGTTCCTGCTTACCTTCTTCTCCCCTTCGGGATATGAAGTGCGGAAAAATTACGAAGCAGCCGATTGGATATTCTATTTGCCAATGGATTCTGCAAAAAATGCTAGGCAGTTTTTTGATATTGTGCAGCCATCGTTGGTGTTGTTTGTAAAATATGAATTCTGGTTCTATTATTTAAATGAGGCCAAACAAAGAAATATTCCGTTGTTGCTGGTATCGGGCATCTTTCGCCCCAACCAGATTTTCTTTAAAAGCTATGGAGGTTTTTATAGGTCAATGTTGCAGTGTTTTACCCATTTGTTCGTGCAGAATGAGGCTTGTTTGAAATTGTTGAAAAGTGTTGGTATTGATAGCAATGCGTCGATTAGTGGAGATACAAGGTTTGACAGGGTAATTGAAATTGCAGAGCAGTTTAAACCTATACAGGCAATAGAGGATTTTATTGGCGATAGCAAGGTAATTGTTGCGGGCAGCACCTGGACAGAAGATGATGAAGAGCTGGATCATTATGCGAATACGCATACAGGAATAAAATTCATTATAGCACCACATGTTATTGAAAGTGAGCGTATCAAGGAATGTTTGTCGCTATATAAAAAATCGGTATTGTTCAGTGAGTGGAATGCATTGGGCAACCGCTCTGAAGCAATGGCCAACCATGGTTGGAATATTTTAATCATTGACAATATCGGCATGCTGAGCAGGCTTTACCATTATGCTACCATTTGTTATGTAGGCGGTGCTTTTGGCGACGATGGCGTGCACAATGTATTGGAAGCCGCCGTTTATTGCAAACCGGTTGTATTTGGACCAGCGTATGAAAAATTTGCAGAAGCTGTAGAACTGATAGAGGCAGACGGGGCCATAAGCATAGAAAATGCATTGCAACTGGAAGCGGAACTGGATATGTTGTTAAACGATACAGCTACTTATAAAGCCATGTGTGCGAATGCAGGCAGTTATGTAAAAAGTAAGTCGGGGGCTACCGATAGCATCATCCGTTATATTCAGGAGAAACGTCTTTTGACCAATTGATCAAATAGCTTCACAGCTTCCGTATCATCAACCCAACCAAGCTTGGTCTTCATTTCACGCTGTATCCAGTATTCTGCTTCGGGATAGATATTGAATGCATTGATTGTTTTGATGCTTCTCTCGTACATGTTCTCATCGCCACGGAACAGTTCGTTGATAAAAAGATAGCGGTCGTTAATGCCGATTGCTTTCTTTAAGTCCTTAACAGGCGTGCCTTGCAATACGGTTGCCACTTCTATTTTTTCTTCTTTTAGTTTATCGTTGTGGCTTTCGGGTTCATCTTCCACCGTAATGGATGTATTCAGTTCGTACACTTCTTTCACTTCCTGATGGGCCAGTGTAGGAATGGTTGCCACTACAGGATCGAATAACCAACCCGTATGTTGTTCCTGCTTTGGTGTTTCTGGTATGGATGGTTCTGTATAATGCGGCTCTTGGGGCTCGGCAATAACAGCAACTGGCTCTTCCTGTTTTTCAACAATTACAGTTTCAACAATAGTAGGCTGGGCATCTTGTTGCACCAAAGATTGTTGCCCCATTATGTATGATGGCATTACAACAGATACTTTTCTGTTTGCATTGGCTGTCTGTTTTTGCTGCAATTCGGCAAGCAGCATCTGTGCAGTCATTAGCAAGCTGTTGGCATCTACTTGTTGTTCAAATTGTTCCTGCAATTTGTTGATAAGTGTACCCACTCTTTCCATGGGATATAATACATTTGGGGGGTTAAAAAAAGTCAGCAGCTAAAGTTAATAAGCTTTTACCAACTAACACAAGTTTTTATCAATGTTTATAGAACCCAATATCAGTGGCGAAAGAAGGGGATGGATTGAAGTTATTTGCGGCAGTATGTTTAGCGGAAAAACAGAAGAACTTATCCGCAGGTTGAAACGCGTAAAAATAGCCAATTTAAAAGTGGAGATTTTTAAACCCGGTATAGATACAAGATACGATGAAACAAAAGTGGTGAGCCACGATTCCAATGCCATACAGTCAACACCATTAAGCAACTCGCAGGAGATATTGTTGCTGGCACAGGATGTGGATGTTGTTGGTGTGGATGAGGCCCAGTTTTTTGATGATGAGATTGCCAATGTATGCGAAACACTTGCCATGCGTGGCGTGCGGGTAATTGTGGCAGGACTTGACATGGATTATCAGGGCAAGCCATTTGGACAGATGCCCAACCTGTTGGCCAAGGCCGATTATATAACCAAGCTTCATGCTATCTGTGTGCAGTGCGGCAATATTGCCAATATATCGTACCGTAAAACGGCACAGGAAGGCCAGGTATTGGTGGGTGAAAAAGACATTTACGAACCAAGGTGCCGCATCTGTGCAGCGAAGAAATAAGTAGCAACAACACCATAAAGAAATCCCGTTGAATATTGTTCAACGGGATTTCTTTATGGAAGGCATTCAGTAGTTATGCTATCTATTTCATGGTGAATGTTTCCAAGAATTTGGTCGTGAAGTTGCCTTTCCTGAAATCTTCGTTCTGCATCAATTGCAGGTGAAAAGGAATGGTCGTTTTTACCCCTTCAATTACGTATTCGCTCAAGGCCCTGTACATGGTGTCAATCGCTTCTTCCCTGGTACGTGCAATGGTGATCAGTTTTCCGATCATACTGTCGTAATAAGGCGGTATCACATAACCTGTGTACACATGGCTATCCACCCGAACGCCATGACCACCCGGTGTATGCAAGGTGGTTATCTTTCCTGGCGATGGACGGAAGTCGTTGTATGGGTCTTCGGCGTTGATACGGCATTCGATGGCATGCATGGTTGGCTCGTAGTTCTTACCAGAGATTTTTTCGCCCATGGCAATTTTTATCTGCTCCTTAATTAAGTCAAAATTGATTACCTCTTCTGTTACACAGTGCTCCACCTGTATACGGGTATTCATTTCCATGAAGTAGAAGTTGCGGTGCTTGTCAACCAGGAACTCAATGGTACCAACGCTTTCATAGTTGATGGCACTGGCAGCTTTAATGGCAGCCTCGCCCATTGCCTTACGCAATTCCGGTGTCATGAATGGCGAAGGGGACTCCTCTACCAACTTCTGGTGGCGGCGTTGTATGGAGCAGTCACGTTCGCTCATGTGACAAACATTGCCATATTGGTCGCCTGCAACCTGTATTTCAATGTGGCGTGGTTCTTCCACAAATTTTTCCATGTAAATGCCGTCGTTCTTAAACGATGCAGCAGCTTCTGTCTTGGCGTTTTCGTATGCTTTTTCCAGGTCTTCTTCTTTCCAAACCACACGCATACCTTTACCGCCACCACCTGCTGTTGCTTTTAGGATAACAGGGTAACCCACTACATTTTTGGCAAGGTCCTTTGCCTGTTGCACACTTTCCAGCAACCCGCCACTGCCTGGCACAACGGGTACACCAGCTTTGATCATGGTATCCTTTGCAGTGATTTTGTCACCCATTTTGTTGATCATCTCCGGCGTTGGTCCAATGAACTTGATACCGTGGTCGGCACAGATTTGGGAGAATTTGGAGTTTTCTGCCAGAAAGCCGTAACCCGGATGAATCGCATCTGCATTGGTAATTTCTGCAGCAGCCATGATACGTTGAATATTCAGGTAACTATCGGCACCAGCAGGCTTGCCTATGCAAACCGCTTCATCTGCAAAACGTACATGCAGGCTTTCCTTATCGGCAGTGGAATAAACAGCAACAGTTTTAATGCCCATTTCGCGGCAGGTCCTAATTACACGAAGTGCAATTTCTCCACGGTTGGCAATTAATATCTTTTTAAACATAAATTGATTAGCTAGTTAGCCAATGTGCTGATAAGCCAATACCCTCAACACAATAGCCGGTTAAAAAATAAAGAAACTCAACAAATAGCTGATCGGGCTTTTTCTTTTGGATGAGCCCAATATCTTGTTCAGTGTTTTTTGAATCTCCGTTAATTTTTCTGCAAGTATGGCACAGTCAAGATTGTTTACAGAACGCTCACATAATATAAGCCAGTATTGTGTTTCGTCTGCTTCTTTGGCTGCGATTTTTATTTTATGAATGAAGTCCGCTTTGCTTTCTGCATTCTGTGCCTCAAAACAATTTGCACCTATTGAAGTACCAGACCTAAGCAATTGGTTACTTATGGTGAACCTTTTCAATTCCTGTAGCCTGTCACAATAATCAACAACCAATAATGAAAACTCTATTGAAAGTTTAAGGATTGGATTACTGTCGATCATCTCTTTTTGCATATACAGTTGTTTGGTTGCAAAAATTGGCACATTATCATATCAGCAAATGAGCACATATTCAACGCTAGGGTTCAACAAGAAACAAAGGTTGGTCGTATTCTACCGGGCTTGCATCTTCTACCAGCACTTTTACGATTTTACCAGAAACTTCGCTTTCTATTTCATTAAAGAGCTTCATGGCTTCAATAATGCATACCACGGTTCCAACTTCAACCTCCGTTCCTATTTCTGCAAACGCTGGTTTGTCCGGACCGGATTTGCGGTAGAAAGTACCGATCATCGGGCTTTTAATTGTAATCAGGTTATCGGCTTTAGGTGCGGCTGTAGCAGCTACCGGTGCAGCCGGAGCGGTGGCCTGAGCAGGAGCAGCAGCTACTTGCTGTGGTGCTACGTTATATACTTGGGGCTGGGCCGCAACAGTTACTACTTGTTCTTCTTTTTGCTTGATGGTCACTTTACCATCCTTGTCCTCAATGCTTATCTCTCCAATGTTGCTTTTGTTTACAATCTTAATCAGTTCATGAATTTGTTTCAAGTCCATAGTAGGCAAGTTTTTGGGTAAAAACAATAGGTTTTTATTAGAAAGTGGGGCAAAATAGGCAAAAAAAGCTAAAATCACCCTTTTTACACTATTTATCTCACGATCATTTATCAACAAAAAAGAGCAGCCATTGGCAGCTCTTTTAAATGATGTGTACAGTATCAATTATTCTTTTACTCTTTCTACGTAGTCACCGCTCTTTGTGTTGATGCGTATCATTTCGCCTTCTTCTACAAATAACGGAACGTTTACAGTGGCCCCTGTATCGATTGTGGCAGGTTTGGTGGCACGGGTGGCTGTATCGCCACGTACACCAGGCTCACAATAAGTAATTAATACCACGATTTTTTCGGGCAGTTCGGCACCAATTGGCTGTTCGGTTTCTGCATTGATGAATACGAATACTTCGCCGCCATCTTTTAAGAACTGAGGGGCATCAATCATTTCCTCACCCAAAACAATCTGTTCGAATGTTTCGTTGTTCATCAAATTGTAGCCGCTCTCGTCTTTATATAAAAATTGAAACGCTTTCTTTTCCACACGAACGGGGTAAACCGTTTCGCCACTGTTCCAGGTTTTTTCGATACTGCGTTTGTTGTCTACGCCCTTTAATTTAGCCCAAACCTTTGCGGCCGCACGTGCAGTTTTGTTTTCACCAAACTCAACTACGGTGTAAAGGCTGCCGTCTAGTTTAAGGATCATACCACGACTAATGTCCGATGTTGTTGCCATATTAATTTATTTAGAGTGGCAAATGTAGGGAATGGGCTGTAAATACAAAGAATGATTGTAGCAGCAATTTATACCCATTACCAAAGGCCTCTAGTATTGAAAGAATATTTCGGTGGCACCGTAGCCAAAGCGATGGTCGTATTGGTTCACAAAGTACTTGACCTGTTTTTTTGATTTCAGTATGTCGTGTATTTCGTCCTTCAGTTTACCAGTGCCTACACCATGAATTACAATCAAGCTTGGCTGGCGGTGTGCAATGGCCAGATCGAACCATTTTTCAAATTCCTTGAGTTGAATGGAGAGTATCTCAAAGTTGCCCAAGCCCTCCCATTCGTTGCTTAGCTTTTCTATATGCAGGTCCACAACACTTCTTGCAGGCTCCAGGTTCTGGCGTATCTTGTTGGCTTCGTATATTTTAAAGCCTTTAGCGGCCAGGCCCGAAAGCTCGAACTTCTCCTCTTCTACTTTGTCTGGGTATTCATCAAACAGTTTATAGGAAAGTGTGGGTTCATTGTTTTCTTTGAGTGCCTCTATTTTCTGGAACACCTGTTTGGGTTTCAGTTTCAAGGAAGTTTCAAAATGGGCTGCTTTCTTTTTGTCGGGATTGACCAACGAAAAGTCTATATAGAAAGAAGGACTGTCGTTTACCGAGGCAAAGGAAATATCGTGCAGGTAAAAGTCGTGAAAGCCCATGATTTCGCCCTGTAGCCCAAAAGCATCTTCGCCAAAGAATTGCTGATGGTAGCTGAAGTTGAAGTAGTGGTTTGTTTTGTTTACAAGGTGTATTTTCAGCAGTTCCACCACTTCGTCATTAAAGTCGTCCAATGCAAATTTTGGCACCAAAGAAAGCCATACACCATCGGCAACTTTTATCTGGTTGGGTTTGGGTTTTTCTTTGGGTATATCGTCAATGAATAATTTGGGCTTTTTTTGCTCTTCTGTCTTCTTTTTGCTGAAACGGTAGAAGTAAGGGAAATCTATCTGGTCCATATACGCAGGAAACTTTACGCCGCGTATCTCAATCATCACCATTTTATCGTTAATCAAATCAATTACCTTGCCTTCTTCATTGCTGTGCAGCACAATAATATCGTCTCCAATCTGGTATTTCATATTGCAAAAGTAGCTGGTATCCTGTATTATTCATGAATATTGCATTTACTACAAGCAAAAATCCCTTCCGTATTGGAAGGGATTTTGATATCATTCAGTTCAGTTATTACAGGTTGAAGCCATAGCTTACGTAGTACAGGCCACCCACTTGTGGGTTACCGAATGCACTTCTGTAGTATTTGTTGAAGAGGTTGGTAGCACCCAATTTTATCATCGCTTTGTCTTTAACAAAACGGTAGTTCAACTGGGCATCAACTGTACCGTAAGACGGTATCTGGCCGCTGCCAAATGTACCTTCCCAATCCACTTTGTCCTGCCACCTATAAATGGCGTTGAAACCTAAATTGGTTTTAAACAGACCAGTGTTGCCTATACCAACATTGTAACGTGTTTTGGGTGTGTTGAAGAAGGTAACCACACCAGCCTGAACATCGCTCAGTTTATCGCCAGATACATTACCTGTAAACACAAAGTTCATAGGCAATTGATATTCGGCACTAATACCCCAGCCTGTAGCTTTTACAGGGTCGGTAGTATTGTACACAAAAGAGTAGTTGGTTGTTGAAAGTGAACTCAACAAATCAGTTGCAAAGTTTGCAGCACCATTGTTGCCACGGCCTACAGCCACTTTACCCAAGAAATCTTTGTAAGAGCTGTAGTAGTAGTAAGCATCAATCAAGAGCTTTTTGGCAATTACACCCCTGTAACCAATTTCATAAGATTGTACGCTTTCTGGTTTAATGCTGTTGAAACTACCTTTTACCAGCAAAGTTGGGTTAACTGTACCATTGGCAGCAAACTGTGCCCTGTAAGCTGCAATGCTTTCTGCAGTGTAAACAGGGTTGCCGCTAAAGTTGTACACGGTATTGAATATTGGCAAGCCGCCAATTAAAGTGGCACTTGGGCTATTCAGGTTAATCCATTGGTCCTGTGTTGAAGGGAAACGGTAAGCTGTTTGGTAAGACACACGGATGTTGTTGTCTTTGGCAACTTTTACAGAAGCTGTAACCCTTGGTGTGAACCTTCCATCGAAGTTCTCGTTTTTATCGTAACGAACTGTGGCTGTCAATTTCAATATGTCATTCAGGAATTTCTTGCCCACCTGTGCATAGCCACCATATTCTTTAATGTTAACGTTGCCTGTACCAAATGCTGGCGTATTGTCGGCAAAGATGGTACCACCAGAATTCAAATGGTATATCCTGTAGTTACCGCCAATAAGCACTTCGGCAAATTTCACCGCTTCGGTTAAGTTATATTGACCTTCAAAATGGTACAATGCACTTTTATCGGCAAACAGGCCACCATTATTGGTAATGGCTGTATTGGTAACTGCATTGAAAGCCTGTTTAAAAGCACCTGAACCAGGCAGGTACCTGCCTTGGTCTGCAGCAGTTCTTGCAGTTGCATGTGCCACATCATCTGGTGCACCTGCCGCCTTGGCAGCAGAGAATGTACCTATGTATTGTTGAAACCATGTACCATCCGCTTTCCACATCCTGTCCATTTGTACGGCAGTAATGGTATTGGCATAAGAATCGCCAGAGTTTTCCTGTGTGGTATAAGCCCTCAGGAACCAGTTCTTGGCTTTCACCTCAGCTTTGTATTGACCCATTTTAAAATTCTTCAGGCTATACCTGTCAATACCTGTATAAGTAGTTGACCCAATGCCCCAGTAACCCATCAGCGATGCTTCCACATTGCTGTTTATCTTGTAGTATAAACCTCCGGATAATTTTACGTTGTAGGCATTGTAGTTGGCCAGATCTTTTTCATCGTAACCGGTACGGCTAACCGATGTACCACCAAAATATCCTTTGCTGATGCCAAGATAGAATGGGAACAATTGGCCACCGGCAGAAGTTGGTCCACCCAAAGCCGTAATGGCATTATTAAATGTGGCCTGGCTGGTTACAGAAGCAGCCAATGCAGCAAAAGTTGGCAAGCTTGCAGCAGGTATCTGCGATGCAGCCAACCTGGCAATGTATTGCATGCTTGTACTTACTTCATCGCCATAAACGTTTACACCATCGTAGTTAGGATCAGAAACCCTGTCGCCAGCTTTTGTGCTGCTGAACACATTGTTCCTTGAAAGATTGGTTTTGTCGCTGGCCTGCCAGTCTTGTGCCTGTGTGAATTGACCAGACAATTTAAAGGCAAATTTCTCTGACAGTTTCTTGCCCCAACGGAAGCTCCAGTCGTAAAAAGGAGCTGCCTTGCGTTGTGCAGCGTCCACATGGTTAACACCTTGTTTGATCTGGAAACTTAAACCTTGATATTTGAAAGGGCTTTTGCTGCTCATCAACAAAGTACCGTTCATGCCACCAGAGCCATATAGGGCCGATGAAGCACCTTGCAAAAGTTCTACATTGTCTACATCCAACTCTGTTAAACCAATAATGCTACCTACTGCAAAGTTCAGTGCAGGTGCCTGGTTGTCCATACCATCCACCAATTGGTTCATACGTAGGTTACCGCTTCCGTTAAAACCACGGGTACTAACCGTGCGGAAGTTGATGCTGGAAGCAGTAAGGTCAACACCTTTAAAATTGGCAATCGCATCGTAGTAATTGGGTGCAGCTGCATTCTTAATGGCAGCAAGCCCCATCCTTTCGATGGTTACGGGCGATTCGATTATTTTTTCTGCCGACCTTGAAGCAGCAACTACCACTTCGTCTCCCATGGTGTATTTGGATTCGATGTCGACATTGACAGTTTGATTGTTCGTTGTTACAGACACTTCTTTATCTGCATAACCTACCGATGAAAAAACCAGTGTAAAGGGCAGCTTCTGTGTAGTAGTGATTTTGAAGTTGCCTTTATCATCTGTAAAGGTGCCGTAAGATGTTCCTTTGATTGTTACAGAAACGGCAGATACTGTTTCGAGCGATTTGGTGTTTTTTACATTACCGGACACCGTTACAGTTTGTTGGGCAAATGTTACTGCAGCAAAGAAGGACAAAGCAAACAGCAGCAAAAAGGGTTTTAGCTTTCTCATAAAGGCAAGTTTTAATGAATTATATAGCAAAGTAGTGATTGTTAGTTTGTTATTCAAAATTTTTATTTTCCCCAAGGTGTTAGTAGAATTGTTGAATCTGATAGATACAATAACCAACTGAATACATTTTGCCCGCTTAATTTTGGGCATGGCAACTTTTCAATTTCCCCAACAAACCAGCTTTTATAGTGGCAAGGTCAGAGACGTCTATTCCATCGGTAACCATTTATTGGTAATGGTGGCCAGTAACAGGATCTCGGCATTTGACGTAATACTGCCACGCCCCATTCCCTTTAAAGGACAAGTGCTGAACCAGATTGCTGCTTACATGCTGGATGCAACGAAAGATATATGCCCTAATTGGCTGTTGGCATCGCCTGCACCCAATGTGTCAGTAGGCAAAAGATGCACGCCTTTTAAAATTGAAATGGTTGTAAGGGGCAACCTCACGGGCCATGCATGGCGAACATACGCCAGCGGTGCAAGAACATTGTGTGGTGTTACCATGCCCGAAGGCCTGAAAGAGAATGACTACTTCCCTACCCCTATTATTACGCCCAGCACCAAAGCATCGGAAGGACATGATGAAGACATTAGCAAAGAAGAAATTATAACCCAGGGCTTGGCAACTGCCGAAGAGTGGGCTGCATTGGAACAATATGCATTGCAACTATTTGCCAGGGGCAAGGCAATTGCGGCAAAGCAGGGATTGATATTGGTTGATACCAAATATGAGTTTGGTAAAATTGACGATACCATTTATTTGATGGATGAAATACATACGCCCGATTCTTCACGGTATTTCTATGCCGATGGGTTTGAAGAGCGACAGTCAACTGGCGAACGGCAGCAACAACTGAGCAAGGAATTTGTTCGTGAATGGTTAATTGCCAACAATTTTATGGGTAAGGAAGGACAGAGCGTACCTGCCATGAGCGACGAATGGGTTGATACGATTTCTACCAGGTATATTGAGTTGTACGAGAAAGTAATTGGTAAAAAATTTGTACCAGAAGCATGGAATGATGAGGATGTGTACAATAAAACAATTGCAGCTTTAAATGAACTGAAAGCCTGATCCAGGCCTATCTATCCATTAAAAGCGGGGACAAAGCGGAATGTATTTGGAGCTATTGTCCCTATCGAAAAATCCGATATAGGAAATAGACAGTTCCATACCACCCCTACCTTGGCTTGCAGTTTTTAGTTGCGATACGTTTGCATCGTAACTGAATGCTATGGAAAAAGGATGGTAATCGAATTTAACCACGGGTATAAAAGCATCTTTTGCCCTCAGGAAGCCGCCCAAATGCAAAGTATAGTCCGGGTTCTCTATATCGCTGCCCATTTTGTACGAGTACAAAGCACCACCAATTATTTCGGAATAGGTACCCTGTTTGCTATAATCGGCCTGTATGGTAAAATAAGATGTTTCGTTCAGGGTAAACTTAACGCCGGTTGATACCACAACTTTGGGTTGCAGTTCTATTTCCGGTGTCTGGTAAAAGGAATTTTTGGGCCTGTTGAAATGGTGATAGGCAACACCCACAAAATAGTTGTCTTCCGTTTTTTCGCCAATGCCCGAATTGAATGTCATACCGACACCTCCATCCAAATAGGTATAGTTTGAATTGGTAAATGTTTCACCGTCTGCTAACGACGGATTGTACCCGTTTCCATCAAAATGGCTATTGGTAGTGATCTTGCTACGGTCGAACCTTCTTTGTACCAGCCCTCCCATAAAGCCCAACGCAATGTATTTGTTCTTGTCGCCACTTATGGATTTATGGTAAGTAAGTGCGGGCATTACATTGGTGGTGGTTAAAGATGCAGAACCAGCCTTATCGTATAAAATTTGTAACCCCGTGGAAATGAAATCATTACCACCACCAACTGGCTTTTTAAAGTCAAATTCAAAAGAACCTGTTTGGTAAGGTACGGAAACAGATGCCCATTGGCTTCTATAAACGCCCTGAAAACGGTAATCGCCTTGAAAAGTCCCGGTTAATGAAGGGTTTCTGAGTAAGGGTGCTTCAAAGAATTGGGAAAAGTGCACATCCTGTGCATCTGCCTTTTGTAAGGCGATGCATAAAGCGGCCAGTGCCAGTGTTAAATAGGTACGAACTCTCATTTTGGGAGATATTGGATATGGTATAAACGCTGATCGGGTTTCATTATTGTGGCATTTATTTTTTATTGCACCAAACGTGTAAAATCTTATTTCAATAGGGTGATATCGCCTTTTAACGGTATTACCTGGTTATTGTCGCAAAGAACTTCCATGGTATAAACATATACATCGGCACTCAATTTTACGCCTTTGTAGCTTCCATCCCACCCTTGCGAAGCATCATTGGGTGCAAAATTGTCCCTACTGAATACAATCTCGCCCCAACGGTTAAAAATCCTCAGGCTTTTTACTTTGAAAAGGCCCTTGCCCCTTGGGTAAAATACATCGTTTACCCCATCGCCATTGGGCGAAAAAGTATTGGGAATGAAAATATTGGTGTTGCTGCATAGGGTCTCTATGGTCACTTCATCCCTCGTTTTGCAACCGCCCTCATTGGATGCCTCGGCTACGTATTTGATATTTTCCTTGATAATGGCATTGGGTATGGGACAGTTGATGCAGGTGAGCAACCTTTCCGGCAGCCATTTCCATGCAGTAATATCTGGCGAGCTTGTAGTAAGTATGGGTACCGTACTGCCAACATTTGCCTTGATAACCGTTTCCACGATATTGAATTGTGGTATGGGATACACTTTAATAACCACATTGCCCACTTGGCTGAAGCAATTGCGTTTGTCTGTAGCTACTACCTGGTATGTTGTGGTAACTGTTGGCGTAGCAATAGGGTTATTGATATTGGGATTGCTTAAACCGGTTGTGGGGCTCCAGACAAAATTATCAGCACCAGCACCTGTTGCCAACAGTTGCGAACTCTCACCCACACATAGGGTATCTGTAGGCGAGACTTTTATCTTGAATGGTTCAATTACGTTTATCAAAACCGAATCGGCCAAAAAACAGCCAAAGCTGTTGTAGCCCGTAACTCTGTACCATTGAATGCTATCGGGCGTAGCAGTTGTATTGCCGCAGTTGGTACAGCTCAATGTGGGATCCGTTTTCCAGATATAACTGTCGGCACCCGTGGGTTTCAATACAATTGACTGTCCCTTGCAAACAACAGAATCAGGTCCTGCGTCGGTATTGGGTAGCGGGTGTATCAATATATTCTTTTTCACCGTATCGGCACAACCGCTTGCGTTGGACGAGATGGCCGTAATAAGATAGGTACCTGCCGTAGCGTAAGATTGTGGTGGCGGGTTTTGCAAGGTTGACGTATTGCCATTGCTCAGGTTCCAGTTCCATGTTATTGCACTGGTATCGCTTTTAACCACAGTGCCTTTGTATTGCAATATCGATCTTACACAGGCAACGGAGTCGCCGTCGATTTTTATAATGGGGGTCTGTACAATTTTAATCGGTGCCACCAACGAATCAAGGTCCTTACAGCCCAAACTGGTAGTTACCGTAAGCGTAACGGAATAGTTGCCCGGCACGGGATAAAAATGTTGCGGGTGCTGCTGTGTGGATGTTGTGCCATCCCCAAAACTCCATACATAACCTGCTATGGCATCATTAGTTGCAATTGTTGTTTCTACAAAATTAACGTGCACGGAATCGCAGAACTGTGCCTGTGGCAATTGTATATGTGTATCCACCCCTGCCACATTAATGGTATCGGCACCAGTTATGAGTACCTGGCAACCGGCGGCATCAATGAGTATCATTTTGGGTTTAAAAAGCCCAGGGGCCTGAAACACATGCGATACCAATGAATCCGGCGTGGTTACAATATTGCCATCGCTAAAGTCCCAAACAAAAGTTGCATTGTTTTTGGTGAATGCCGTAAAATGTACCGTATCTGGGGCACAGAATTTTAGCGGGGCGTAGCTAAACGAACCAGTAGGCCCACGAACCACCACTTTTGTGGTAGCAGAATCCACGCAGCCGCCAAAACCATAGGCTTTTAATGTTAATGGATATGTACCCACATAATTGTAGAAATGTGACGGTGTATCCAGGTTGGAGGTTCCACCATCGCCAAAGCTCCAGCTAACACTTTGTGCATTGGCTGCCTGGTTGGCCACTTCTATCAAGAAGGGGTAGCATAACCCCAAACTGTCGCCCTGCAAAAAATTGAATGTTGCTTTTGGATTGGCTACGTGAATGTAAAGTGGTTTATAAATGGTATCCGTACAGCCAAACAGATCGGCTATGGCAAGCTTTATGGAATACCTGCCGGTATCTGCATAAGCATGTTGGGGCGAAAGGTTGGTTGAACCCGAAAGGTCGCCAAAGTCCCAGCTATAGGTCAGGTTAATGCCTTGCGATGTATTGTTGAACAGCACATTTGAGTTGGCACATTTAATGGTATCAGGCGAGTTGAAGTTGGCAACCGGTTTTGTAATAAGGATTGCGGCAGGTTTCACAACCGTATCATAACAACCAAAATTGTCTTTCACAAACAACTTGATGGCAAAACTGCCCGTAACATTGAACTGGTGCTGCGAGTTACCAGAAGCTGTCAAGGTATCCTTAAAGCTGTCGTCATAATCCCATATCCATTGGGTTATGGGGTGTATGCCATCTGTAGCGGATGTATCGGTAAAAAAGATGGTGCCATGTATGCAGGTACCTGCGGGCGTATTGCTGAAACCGGCTGTTGGCCCATAAATAACAACAGGCAATAGCATGTTTGCAGAGTCTTTGCAACCCAGTATATCCGTTGTTACCAATGATGGGGTTACAGTACCGGAATGCGTGTAGTTATGTGTTGCAACAGGGTTATGGGTAATGGATTCGAAACTCCCATCGCCATAAAACCATTGATAATTGGTAATGAGGGCCGTATCAATATTGGTTGCTGTAAATATTACATCGGCATATTTACAGAAACTGCTACCATTAACTGTAAAATTCGGTTTGCCATCGTTGATGCGTAAAGTATCGGTAGTGGAGTGTGTGCAGGTACCGTTGGATACAGTGAGCTTTACCTTGTAGATGCCGCTGGCAGCATATACATGCACAGGGTTGGGTATATTGTCCTGGCCACCATCGCCAAAATCCCAGTTGTAGGTTACGGCACCTTTTGACTGGTCTATGAACCTGCGTTGCAATGGCGTATCGCAATTGAATATCTTGTCGAACTTGGCAATGGGCGGATTGATGTAAATGTAGTTATTGAGCTTTAAGGTATCCTTACAGAAACTGCTTTGCACCACCAGCATAACATTGAAATAGCCCGTATCGGTATAATTGTATTGCGGATTCTGTGAAGTTGAATGGCCACCATCGCCAAAGCTCCAGTTCCAGATATCTATCGTTCCGGTAGAGAGGTCGGTAAAATGTATTACGTCCTGTGCACAAGCGTTAAGGGGCGTTGCCGAAAAATTGGCATGTGGCTTTACGCTTAGCTTTACAGCATCGGGCATAAAGAATGTGTCCTTACATCCACCAATACTGGTAACAATCAATTGTATACCGTATGAACCCGGGTTTACATAAGTGTGTTGTGGGTTGCTACCGTTCTGTACAGGGGTGCCATCGCCAAAATTCCATTCAAAAATACTGATAGGTTCGGGCGTATCTATTGTTGCCCCAAATGATGCTGCATAAGGTGCACAGCCGCTATAAGGCACACCACCCGTAAGGCTTAAAATGTTTGGTGGGTTTATTTTTACTGCCCCTGCTTTTTTAAGTGTATCGGTACAGCCCAATGCATTGGTTGCAACCAGTGTAACATCGAAGCTACCATTTTGCAGATATGTATGTGGCGGATTTGTTTGTGGCGATGTTGCCCCATCGCCAAATGCCCATTGATAGGAACTGCCCCCTACCGATGTATTGGTAAACACCACATTTAAAGGTGGCGAGCATGCCCCCGTTGCAGATTGCGTAAACGCCGCCACAGGCTTGGGCTGTATGGTTATGACATGCGTAACAGAATCCTTACAAGAACCAAAATCGGCAACCAGTTTTACATTGTAGGTATTGGGTGCCGTAAATACTTTTATAGGACTAAGTTGTGTGGAAGTGGTACCGTCATCAAAGTACCATGTAACGCTTGTTGGTGCAGGTGTGGATGTATTGGAAAAAACAACCGGCGACCCTGCACAGACTCCTGTGCTTGTAAATGCTGCAGCCACCGTACCAATGTTGATGGCATTTGTTTTTATGAGTGTATCGCTACAACCCTGGTTGTTACTTGTAATTAACGTGACTGTATAATTGCCAGAAGCAGTGTAAGGATGCGTGGGAGAAACCTGTGTTGATGAACCCCCATCGCCAAAAAACCATTGGTAGCTTAAAGTTCCGGTGCCAGTAGAGCTATTGGTAAACCCCACCACTGCCGGCACGCCGCAGCCCGTTGTTGCACCTACCGAAAAACTTGATTTTGTTCCGCCTGAGATATTGACAAAATTCTGCTTGTTCAATATTTTAGTGCAGCCTGTACTGTTCTTTACTTTTAAGGTAACCCCAAAATTGCCCATGATTAAATAGGTATGTGCAGGGTTTTGTAACGTTGATGTATTGCCATCGCCAAAGTCCCAGAACCATTCCACATTTGTACCTGAGTTGGCAATGCTGATATCTGTGAACTGTACATTAAGCGGATAACAACCAGATGTTTTGTCTGAAACAAAATTCACTGAGGGTGCGTCATTTACAACAATGTAATTGGTTTTAATCAGTGAGTCTTTACCGCCACTTGCATTTTGCACAATGAGCTTGATGGTGTAGGAACCAGGTGTAAGGTAAGTTGTAGTGGGCGAAGGCTGAAAAGAAGTGGCACCATTGCCAAGGTCCCATTGCCAGGATGTGGCACCGCCTGTGGAAAGGTCCTGAAAATGCACGATCAACGGGTTACAGCCACTTAGATTATCTGCAGAAAAGTTGGCTTTTAATTGACCATAGGATGTGGTACCTAACAATGTTGTTAAGCAAAACATCAATAGCAACCATTTACATATCGTTTTCAAACAGGCTGGCAGGATTTTCTTTCTTCTTGTATTTTCAACTTTATTTAGACGAAAAATGTGACCAAACTGTTGCCTAGGCTAAGAGTTGGTCACATTTTATTTACGAACAAATATAGGAGAAAGATTTATCGAAGCAAGGTCACGTTGCCCTTTATTGGTATTACCGTACTGTTATCACATTGTACCTCAACGGAATAGACATATACATCCGATGGCAATTTTGCCCCTTTGAAGCTTCCGTCCCAGCCTGCAGTTGCATCATTTGCCTGGAAACCAACCCTTTCAAATACCACTTCACCCCATCTGTTAAATATTCTGAAACTTTTTATGGTGAATACGCCTTTGCCCCTTGGATAGAAGATATCGTTTGCCCCATCGTTGTTGGGCGAGAAAGTATTGGGTACAAATACATTGGCATTGTTGCAGAGTACGGTAATTTTTACCTCGTCTTTGGCAACGCATTTACCATCGTTGGATGCAATGCAGGTGTACGTCAACGATTCTTTGGCCAACGCTGTTGGGTGGGCAATGGTTCCGTTATCCAGCCATTTTGTAGGATACCATTTCCACTGCGAAACATCGGCAGAGCTGGCGGTCTCAATTTTTGAATTGCTGCCCGCATTCAGTATTATTTCATCTTGCTTGATCTCGAACTTAGGCATCGGGTAGGTCTTCAATTTTACATAGGCCGTATCCGTAAAGCATCCTTTTTCATCTGACCCAAGTACACGGTACACCATCAATGTATCTTTTGCAGGATAGGCATTTACCTGTGCAGCATTCACATTGTCTATGTATAGCGATGGCGACCAGTTGTATTTTTCGGTACCACTTGCTTTTAAAATTGTTTTTTGACCCAGGCATAAGGTATCGTCTTTACTAACAGCCAGTTTCAAATGTTGCTGTACCCGAACAAAAACCGTATCGGTGCCTACACAGTTAAAGGCATTGGTACCTGTAACGCTGTACATGACACTTGTTAGTGGTTTGGCAATTGGGTTTGCACAATTCAAACAGCTTAGCGTGCTTTGTGTGGCCCATGTATAAGATACGGCACCTGTTGCATGCAGTGTGTAAGATTGGTTTCTGCATATTGTCGTATCAACACCGGCATTTATTACTGGTAAATCGTGCACACTAATGAGCTTGGTTGTAGTATCGGCACAACCACTGCTATTGGTAATGATGTTTACCAGGTTAAAACCACCAGCCTGTGTATATGCCTGTACAGGCGGGTTTTGCAGGGTTGATGTATTGCCGTTGCCAAAATTCCAATGCCAGGTAAGTGCAGAGGTATCTGGGTTATTGACAGTTGAGGAGAAGAGCAATGAGCCACCCCTACATATTGAATTGTCTCCTACTATGGTTACATGCGGTGTACTTACCACTTTAATTAACTGGTTTACGGTAACACTGTCCTTACAACCGGCCTGTGTTTTTACAACAAGCTTTACATTGTAAAAGCCGTTGCTGGTATATTCATGCGATGGTTGCGGTTGTGTGGATATAGTTCCGTCACCAAACTTCCATACATAACCTGTAACAACATCATTTGTTATGGAAGCATGTTGAAAGTTAACGTAGCCGGAGTCGCATACAACTGCATTGGAAACACCTATTTTGGCAATAATGCTTTTGGCACTAATGGTATCCTTGCCAATAATGGGTACCCTGCATCCCTGTGCATCTTCCAATATCAATTTAGGTATATAATCACCAGCTATTGTGTAAGCAAAAGATGCATTGTTGCCCGTTGTTGCTTCAGTTACACCATTGTTGTAATCCCATGTAAGCTTTACGGCATTTTGGGTTACAGACGAGAAGTTTACCTGTAAAGGGATACAGCCAACCAATGGACTATAACTGAACACACCCGTAGGGCCAAGTATGGAAACCTTTCTTGTTGCAGAATCTGCACAGCCACCATGATTGGTAACCACCAGTTTTACAATATACAATCCGGGATATGTATATAAGTGCGACGGCGACTCGAAATTTGCACTGCTGCCATCACCAAAAGACCATAAATGGTTGGCCACATTTGTCGAACTGTTGGCCATGTTAACCAACAATGGCGGGCATACCGCTGTTGAGTCGCTCATAGTAAAAGCAGCTACTGGTCTGTAAACCCTTATCCTGTTTACCTTAACCAAAGAATCGTTGCAACCAAATGGGTCGTTTACCAATAGCTTTACGGTATAAGTGCCTTCGTTGGTATAAGCATGTATGGGGTTGGCAATTGCAGACTGGCTGCCATCGCCAAAGCTCCATTGATAAGCCAGGTTGTTGCCGGTGGACTGACTTGTAAAAATAACATCAGAGCCAGGGCAAATGGTGGTATCGGATTCAGCAAAAGCTGCAATGCTTTTTGATACAGTTACGGCATTCTGTTTTACAAGGCTATCCACGCAACCATACGTATCGGTAATTTTCAAGGTTACCATCATATTGCCACCCGTATTGTATTGGTGCGTAAATGGCCCGTTGGTATAGTTTACAATGTTGCCATCGCCATAATCCCATGTGTAATTGCTAATGGCATGTACACCATCCGTAACAGATGAGTCAAGAAAATTAACCGAAGTGCCGGAGCAGTAATAATTATTCTGTGCAGCAAATTTTGCAGTGGCCCCATATATGGTAACATAAGTATTGCCATACAGTGTATCCTTACAACCATTGGCACGTGTTACCATTACCGATACGGGATAGGTACCCGCCTGGTTGTACCTCCAGCCCATTACAGGGTCTGTTGTTATAAAGTTGTTGCCCACACCAATATTCCATTCGTATTTGGTAACATCATTATAATCCAGGCTATCCACTTTAAAAGTTACTGCTTCATTGCGGCAGGCAACTACAGACGATAAACTCAACTTGCCCTTCCTGTCATCAATTGTAAGCGATTTGGTCTTTACATAAAAACAGGAGCCATTGGTTACGGTAAGATTCACTGTATAGAACCCCGGTGTGGCATAAGTATGTGTTGGGTTGGTTGCACCACTAAAAGTGCCATCGCCAAAATCCCAGTTGTAGGTTATGGCACCAATTGACTTGTCAATAAACGAAGCAGTAAGCTTGTTGCTACAATCGCTCAATGCAATATCAAATTTTGCAACCGGCGGATTGATGTGCACATAGTTCGGTTTCAATAATGTATCGGAACAACCATTGTTCCATACAATTAATTTTATGCTGAAATAGCCAGTGTCTAGGTATCTATGAAACGGGTCTTCGGCAGTAGATGTTTGATAGTCGCCAAAATTCCACAGCCACCTGTCAATAGGTCCATTGGTGCTTTCATCGGCAAAAGAAATACCATTGTAGGCACATGCATCTTTAGGCGATGCGGAAAATGCAGCATGTGGCTTATGCCCCACTTTTACGGCATTTACCAACGTATAGGTATCCGTACAGCCACCTGTTGTGGTAATGATGAGCTTTACAGTGAAAGTTCCTTCACTGGTATATACATGCGACGGTGCAGCAAGTGACGAGTTGTTACCATCGCCAAAATCCCATTCGTAATGGGCAATATTCTGTACGCTTGTTATATCGGCAGTAAAACTTGTTGAAAGCGGCACACAGCCTTCCTTAACGGCTACCGTTATTTCATTGATGTGCGGGGCACTGGCCTGCACAAAATCCTTTTTGGAAATGGAATCCTTACAGCCATTGGCATTGGTCACTACAAGGCTTACCGTATAGTTTCCAAGCTGGTTAAATAAATGGGTGGGGCTTTGCAAGGTTGAAGTATTTCCATCACCAAAATTCCAGAAATAATTCGCCCCACCCATAGTAGTATTTGTAAACTGAACCGTTGCAGGTACAGCACAGGCCATATTGTTGGTAGCAGTAAATGCAACAACTAGCTTTGCCAATATTGTTATGGATTTAGTAACCGAATCTTTACAGGCCCCAAAATTGTTGACCAGTTTTATTTGATAGGTACCTGCCGTATTGAATGTTTTAACCGGGTTGATATCTGTTGAAGATGTACCATCGCTAAAGCTCCACAAAGCTGCCGCAGTTGCGGGTGTGGAAGTGTTGCTGATGGTGATGGGTGCACCTGCACAGCCTGTTGCATCAGCTGCAAAGTTTGCCTTTACATTACCGATGCTTAGGGCATTGTATTTTATGATGGTATCGGTACAGCCATTGCTATTGGTGGTTACCAGCTTAATGGTATAAGAACCGGCATCGGTATAGCTATGCGTAGGGTTTGCATCAGACGAAGTACTACCATCGCCAAAAAACCATTGATAGGTCAATGCCCCTGTACCTGTTGAGGTATTGGTAAATGCAACAGGTGTTGGCGGTTGGCAATTGCCAGATGATACATAGGAAAAATCCGCATGCACACCACCACTTACATTTACCAGGGCTGGCTTTGTCATTACCTTGAAACAGCCATGCACATTGGTTACTTTAAGGGCCACATCAAAAATGCCCTGTGTGGTGTATGTATAGTTGGGAGCCTGTTGCGTAGATACATGGCCATCTCCAAAATCCCATTGCCATTGGTTAATGGCATCGCCTGCTGCAATGCTTAAATCCGTAAACTGCACATGCAAGGGATAGCATCCCGAAGTTGGTGTAACGTTGAAATTGACTACTGGGTTATCGTACACAGTAATGAATTGGGTCTTTACAATAGAATCTGCCTTGGTAGCATTTTTAATTACCAGTTTAACGGCATAAGTGCCTGAGCTAACGTAGCTAACAGATGGGTGTTGCAATACTGACTGTGTGCCATTGCCCAAATCCCATTTCCATTCGGTTGGATTGCCAGTAGATGCATCGGTAAAACTTACAATAAGTGGTGAGCATCCCGAAACGGGTGTTGCAGTAAAATTGGCATGCAACTGTGCATTTGCAGTGCCAAAGGTTAGGATTATGGCCATAACAAGCTGAACAAACTTCAGCCATGAAGCCTTAATGGTTATCATAGAATCTGGAATTATTCGGGTTAACGAATATTGGATATTTGGATATTAGAACCTTGCAGCAGTAATAACTGCAAACGGCAACTTTTTATTATGCCAGTAGCCGGAAACTTGCACTATATGCATAAAATAAGCCCCCAAACGTCCGATTCGGGGGCTGAAGTGACTTATAGGGTCGTATAAACGCTAAGAACAAAAAGTGCTTTTACGAAGTGATTCTACAATGTTTCAAAAAAGATTAAATACTAAACGAAGTGCCGCAACCACAGGTTTTGCTTGCGTTGGGGTTGGTAAAGGTAAAACCGCGGCTGTTAAGGCCGTCCTGCCAGTCCACTTCCATACCAAACAGGTAAAGACCGTGGCTTTTGTTCATGATAAAAGACAGCCCTTCAAAATCATGCACTTCATCTTCGGGCAACTGCTCATCAAAACCCAAAACATAGCTAAGGCCGCTACAGCCGCCCCCCTTTACACCAACACGTAAATGCTGTGCCTTGTCAAACCCATCCGCTCCCATCAGCCTTTCTATTTCTGCAATGGCATTTGCCGTAAACGATACAGGCGATTTTGTAATAACTGCTGTGCTCATATATGCTATTTCTGCCACAAAAATACGCCCTGCTTTTGTTTTATCGAACAGCGGCTGTTACGATATGGGAAATTCATTGTTAAAAGGGCATTTATGCCCACTCATTTTTGGGAGACTCTTTCAGCTATTTTTGCCAAAACAAACAAACGGTATGGACAATAATTTCCTGTTGATGCTTTTGATAGCAGTAGTGGTTTGCGGCTTTGCAGCCTGGCTTATTTTTATGCAGAAAAAAACAAAAGCCACAGAACAAAAGGAAAGCAGGGAAGCAAACCTGCTGAAGCTACAAGCATATGAAAGGCTTACATTACTGGTTGACAGGATTGCACTGCCCAATATAATCAGCAGGACAAACACACCGGGCATTAGTGCAAGGGAAATGCAGTTGCTGCTGACAGGCAATATCAAAGAAGAGTTCAACTACAATATTACCCAGCAGATTTATGTAAGTGCCGAGGCATGGACAGCCGTGAAGAACCTGAAGGAGCAAAATATATTGGTGGTAAACCAAATAACCAATGTGTTGCCGCCAGATGCTACCGGGCTTGACCTTTGTAAATTTTTACTGGAGTTTTTAATGAACGACCGGAAAGGCACCCTGCACGAAGTTGTAAGCGAAGTACTGAGTTTTGAAGCCAAGAAATTGATGTAAACATTGGTTCATAGTTAATAGGTCATAGCAATGCAGGGTGTGCTATTTGCTATAAACCATCCCCCATCTGCCAAGCAAAAAACGATTGCCATGAACGATAACAAAAGATATACGGATAGCGGTATAGAAATAAAGCAACTGTACACTGCTGATGATTATACAGTGCAAAACAAAGAACTGCCTGGCGAATTTCCCTATACACGGGGCGTGCAGCCCGACATGTACCGTGGCCGTTTATGGACCATGCGTCAGTATGCCGGTTTTTCAACTGCTGAAGAGAGCAATAAACGTTATCACTATTTATTGAGCCAGGGCGTAATGGGGCTGAGCGTTGCATTTGACCTGCCTACGCAGATTGGTTACGATAGCAGTCACGATTTATCCGAAGGCGAAGTAGGCAAAGTGGGCGTTGCCATAGACAGTATAGAAGACATGGAGCGTTTGTTTGACGGCATCAAACTGGAAGATGTTTCCACCTCTATGACCATTAATGCCACGGGTTTTGTACTGCTTGCATTGTACGTTGCGTTGGCTAAAAAGCAGGGAGCAGACCTTAGGAAAATATCCGGCACCATACAGAACGATATACTAAAGGAATATGCAGCAAGGGGCACTTATATCTATCCACCCAAACCTTCCATGCGTATCATTACAGATATTTTTGAATGGTGCAGCAAAGAACTGCCCAAGTGGAACACCATATCCATATCCGGCTATCATATACGCGAAGCGGGCAGCACAGCCGTACAGGAAATTGCTTTTACCCTTAGTAACGGAAAGGCCTATGTACAGGCTGCACTGGCCAAAGGCCTTGACATTAATGTATTTGGCAAAAGGCTTTCCTTCTTCTTCAATGCACACAATAACCTGTTTGAAGAAGTGGCCAAGTTCAGGGCAGCAAGGCGTATGTGGGCAAAGATGATGAAGGAATTGGGAGCCACAGATGAGAAAGCCATGATGCTTCGCTTCCATACACAAACCGGTGGAGCCACATTAACAGCACAACAGCCATTGAACAATATCAGCCGTGTAACCATTCAAACATTGGCTGCCGCATTGGGCGGCACACAGAGCTTGCATACCAATGGCTACGACGAGGCCCTGAGCCTGCCTACCGAAGAAGCTGCACGTATTGCTTTACGTACACAGCAGGTGGTTGCTTTTGAAAGCGGTATTGCTGATACCGTTGACCCATTGGCCGGAAGCTATTTTGTGGAGAACCTTACCAATGAAGTGGAACAGAAAGCATGGGACTTGGTGCATAAGATTGATGCGATGGGCGGAAGCGTGAGTGCCATTGAAGCTGGTTTCATGCAGGACGAAATTGCAAACAGTGCTTACGAATACCAACGCAATATTGAAAACGGCAGCAAGGTTATTGTTGGCGTGAACAAGTTTACAGTTGACAAGGAAACACCGATACCCGGTTTTAAAATTGATGACAGCATCCGCCAGTTGCAGATTGACAAATTGACTGCATTGAAAAATAAAAGGGACAATAACAAAGCGGCTTCTTGCCTGCAAGCCATTGCAACTGCTGCCCAATCTGGTGCCAACTTAATGCCGTTTGTAATTGAAGCAGTAGAAAACTATTGCACACTTGGCGAGGTGAGCGACTGTTTAAGAAAAGTATTTGGCGAGTATAAATAATCAGTACTTCAACAATGCTGCATCCAGTTTTTTAGCAAGCCCTTTTGCACCCCAACGCATCACGATATTGTGATTGAATGTAAATGCAGGCTTCAGTAGAAAAGACAGGTAGTTCATCCATGCTTTATTGGTATATACATTCCAGTTGTACCGTATATAGGTTATGCCATCCCTTTCTTCAAAGAACCACTCCCCCATCCCTTCCAGTTCGCCAAAGGCAGTTCCTTTCATGTACCTGTGGGTTTCTAAATCCGTAAGCCGCATATTGAATGTAAGTTGATAAGGCAATATGCTTTTCCATGTGTAGGCCCTTACACTGTCAATACCAAGTGCATCACCTTTTTCAAGCTCCCGCACGGCAACAACACCCTTCCACCAATTGGGCCATTCCAAAGAATGGTACACAGCATTCCACACAGCTGGCAATGGTGCTTTTATTTGCCATTGGGTTACAAAAGAATAAGCTGTTGGCATAAACAATTTTACACAACATACGAATTAAAGTATAACATGGTTTATGCTTTAATGGGTATTGGCCCATACGGGCAACATACTTTCTAAATGGAAAACCCGTCCATCCAATACTAATTGCCTATCCTGCTTTTTTCTTCGGAACTGTTTTGCTCGATCTTTTTATTACTGAACTTTTTACCTGAACTAAAATTATAAGTAAAGGAAATGCTTGCGGTACGGGTGGCCCTTTTCTGGTAAAAGTCAATATAAGTACCATTATTGTCGGTTACTTCCTTTTCGTACATACCATTGAAAATATCCGTACAATACAACCGCAACCTTGCCTTGTTGTTGAACATTTTTTTGGAGAGGCCCAGATCAACATACAACATGCCTGGTGTGGTATAATTGGAAGTGACAGAAGCCGATCGGTAACCCACAATAAGGTCAACATCTATCATACCTTTTACAGCAATCGTATTAATGGACCTTGCATCAAACGTTGTTTGGTTGGCTGCGTAGGTATTAATGTTATATGAAAGATTATAGTAAGATAGGTTATTGGTACTTGTCCACCAGTTTGTTAACGTAAACGGTGCAGCTATGTTAATCCCAAACTGGTTACTACTATTAAAGTTCTGCATCTGGTATTCTATATTGTTGTTGGTTGAGTTGGCCACCAATGCGATTACATGCTCCGTTCTTGTAAAATAGATATCCACGGCATACTTGTTCAAAAAATTATACCCCAGTTGAATGTTGTGCGAGTATTGTGGCAGCAAAGCAGGATTACCTACCTGCGATGTATAGCTATCAAACTGCCAGCGGTTGGGGTTCAGTTGAAGCAAAGTGGGCCTTTGCAAACGTCTTGCATAACTTATATACAAGGCATTGCCTTTGGCTTCATTCAATGTCTGCGTAATGAACAGCGAGGGAAACAGGCCAAAGTATTCCCTGTTGAACTGTTGGCCGGTATTGATGGAATTACCATCGGCATAGGTCTGCTCCGCCCTTATGCCTATTTTGATATTGGTGTGGTTGATGTTCTTTTCGATTGACGAATACAACATCAAGAGATTTTCCGTATATACAAACTGGTTGCTAGAAGCATCTTTCACCCAACTGTTACTGATATAGTCTTCACGCAACAATGTATTGCTTCTTTTAATGGATGCATACTTGATACCAGCTTTCAGCTCGGCTTTATGTTGCAGTGTTTTATTATAGTCTGCCTGAACGGTATATACATCCGTACCATTCGGTGCAATATTCCTATACAGTGAATTTTGCGTAGGATCAACATATACGGCAGAAAAATAATTGGTCTCGTCTTTACTGTTATTTGAGTAGTCTGCAATCAGTTTCAGCATACTGCCTATAGTGTCCAACTTCAATGTATAGTTCAATGTGATGCTGCTTGCACTCGCATGCCTGTCCTTATCGGAATAAGCAACACTGCTAATGGATTGTGTGGCCGTTGTTAAATTACCATCCGTAACAAAAGCCTGTACCATATCATTGCCGCTTAACGTTGACTGTATGTTTAAGGATTGATTTTTTGCAAAGTCATACACCAAGCCAATGCGGTACTGCTGCCTGCTGGCATTGTCAACCCTATCCGTGTGGTTGCTATAAAAACTTTTATCGGCATAGGTAATGGCAGTTGTTGCAAATGAAGGCTTAATGTCTTTGGCAAATGAAACATTGCCAAACAGGTAAAGTTGCCTGCTCTTATAATTCAGCGATGCCCCCATTGTTTGGTAGGGTTTACTGCCCTGCTGTTTGTATTGTGCGTTGATGGAACCGTCCATGCCGTTCCGTTTCCATTTTTTCAGCACAATATGAATCATGCCACCGGCACCCGCAGCTTCAAATTCTGCTGGCGGGTTGGGTATCACTTCTATCTTGCTGATATCTTCCGACTTCAATGTTTTCAGGTATTCCGCCAGTTCATCCTCGCCCATGCGTTGCACCACATCATTAATCATTACCGTTACAGGCTGGTTACCTTTTATACGGATAGAGCCTTTACTGTCCACCCAGATGCCTGGCGACTTTTGCAATACCTCCAAACCAGAATTGCCATCTGCCAAAAAACTGTTTTCTACGTTTACAATATACCTGTCTGCTTTTCTTGTCACCAATGGCTTCTTTGCCATAACTGTTACATTGTTGGTAGCAAGGCTGTCTTCACGTAAAATAATGGTTACAAGAAAGCCGGTATCAGGATAAACAAAACTTTTTACAAAAGGCTGGTAGGCAACCAATGACACGTGTATGCTATACCTTTCATGTTGCCTTAAAGTGCATACCAACCAAAATCTGCCTGCTTCATCTGATGAAGTACCATACACATAATTACTGCCCTGCATCAATATGACAGATGCATACGCAAGTGGCCGATGGTTGATGTCTGTCACGCTTCCCGAAAATTTCACCTGCGATTGCAGCAGGCTACAGAAGCTGCATGCCAGGCATAGCATTAGCAACCTATACTTGATAGTCAAAATTGTACTGTATTAAATCGTTTCAGGAAACCTGCAAGGGCAGGTATGGCTTATGGATGTTTTCTTATCAATCATTGTTTGTCTTCAACACCTGCAGTCGCCTTTTTATACCGATTGTTTTCGTAAAGGCTTTTATAGTAAGCATGTGTATATAAACTTACCTGGTAGTAATAACTGCCATAATTAACGGCATTTTTTGCAAGCTTGCTTACTCCGTACAAGGCAAAGTCATTGGCTGTATAGTTGGTAAGGCTGCTGTTACTTACTCTTTTGCCATCCAACCATACTCCATAGGTTTTGGAATCCAGCCAAGTTGTCAAATCACTTGGGGTTGGTGATTTTTTTGTTGGTGCCTCAATCCTTGGAACCAGCCCTAAAAGTTTGGTAGCCCTTACTTTTTGGGCATCGCTCATCCTATCGAACAAATTGTTGAGTTCATCAACGGGCACTTTGTCTATATCCAAAAACTGTGTTGGCTTACCATTCTTGCCTATTTTGCCTTTGAAACAGCTTTTTGCCACTTTTTCATAATGATCGAATGCTTCTTTTGACAAGCTATCCTGTATATTTTCAGCAACAACGTTTGGCTTTACAGCATCAGTTACCAGATAGTTTTCTATGCCTTCCAGTATCAATGCGGCCATTTCTTTTTGCTTTGCTTTATCCTTTAATAGCAACAGGTCTTTTTCATTGCTGAGAAAACCACATTCAATCAAGGCAGCAGGGCAACTAGTGGCACTTAATACCCAAATACCTTGTTCTTTTGCATGGATGCCCCTGGACTTGAATGATTTTGTCATGGCCCTTTCTATTGAACCTGCAAATTGTTTGCTTTCTTCAACATTCAGCCTTTTGTTATTGCTTTTGGGAATGTCAACTTCAAAACCCTGCACCTGCTCAATGCCATTTCCTGCCCAGTTCATGTGCAGTGACACAAACAGGTCTGCCTTGCTGGCGTTCACGAAATTGGCCCTTTGACTAGGTGTCTGAAACACATCTGTTTCCCTGGTAAATACAAGTCTGATATTTTCATTTTTGTTGCTTTCTTTAATGGCTTTCAGCATCGACAAGGCCAGGTCTTTTTCATGGCTTCCATCAACAGCTACGGCACCTGCATCGGCACCGCCATGCCCTGCATCAATCACTACGGTATATACCCTGCTTAGCGGGGCGTTGTGCCTAACCGCATCTTTCTTACGGAAGGCAAATAGCAATACCACCAAGGATAGTAATGGCAAGGCCACTACCCTTCTTACATATGAGCTCTTTGTGTTTGTTGTGTTTGTAAGCATAAATAATCTTCTTTTAATTGGTGAAAAGAAAAATGGGTTGGTCACTAAAAACTGCTGTTGTGGATATGCCGCTGCCAGTAGCATGTTGGCCAGGGCCGATGCATCGCCATCCTGTATGGCTTTGTTGTCGGCTATGAATTCATGAATGAGGTGCAGTTCCTTTTTCAACAACCAGAAAAAAGGATTGAACCAACCAAACATCATGAGTACCTGTACAAACATTTTATCTATGCTGTGATGCTCCCTTACATGTGTCAGTTCATGCTGCATCATCTGTTTGCCCGTATGCGTGTTCATGTCAACCGCATCGTTCCAAAAAATGTACTTGAAAAAAGAAAAAGGTGTCCCCTTGGCATTGGTAAGTATCAGGTACACATCATCCACATTTTTACAGGAATGCTTTTTAAGCAATTGATAGATGCGGAACAGGGCAACCAATAATGAAATAAGGAACAGCAGCGAAACCGTGATGTACAAAGAAACCACTACCGCATCCCAGTTGATGGCAAAACCTTTTTGCACGACCAGGTTCTCCATTTCGGAATTGTTGTCGGCCACAATGTTTACCAGTTTAACAATGGGTTGCGGTTCGGCAACGGGCTTGTTTACAGTGATCTTGATTATGGGAATAAGCCATGCGGCAATGGCTGCAAACAACAAATAAAAACGGTTGTACTGATGGAAGCGTTTGTTGCGTAGTACCAACCAATAATAGCCCATCATAATGCCGCTACATAATACTACCTGCAGAAAGTAATAAGCAATGGTAAGCATGGTCTGATTATTTTTTGTTTTTGATTTGTTGCAATAAAAGTTCCAGGTCCTTTACCTTAAGGTCTTTCTGTTTTACCATAAAAGAAACCACATCGGCAAAGGAGCCTTCAAAATATGCATCCACCAGGTTCTTGATGCTTGAGTTGGAATAGTCTTCTTTGCTTACCAATGGATGGTAGCAGTGTACCCGCCCATGCACTTCGTGCCCGATAAAGCCTTTGTCCATTAAAATTTTTACAATGGTGGCAATGGTGTTGCTATGTGGTTTGGGTTCAGGCATGGCATCCAGTATATCTTTCAGGTAGGCATGCTCCAGTTTCCAAACGGCCTGCATTACCTGTTCTTCTGCTTTGGTCAAAGGCTTAGACATATCAACTAAGTTTTTAGTTGAACAAATATATAAACTATATTTTTAGTTAAACAACTATTTTTTTAGTTATTAACAAAAAACACCCCAATCTTAACATCTTCGTCAATAAAAAGCAAAGCCGTATTTTGCAGCCTCAACAACTTCCCTTAGGGGTTAGGTACATGAAATACTACATCATTGCCGGAGAAGCGAGTGGCGATTTGCATGGCAGCAACCTGATTAAGGAACTGCATAAGCTGGATGCTGCCATAGACATACGTTGCTGGGGCGGCGACCTGATGCAGGCTGCGGGGGCCAGACTGGTAAAGCATTACCGTGACCTTGCTTTTATGGGCTTTGCAGAAGTGGTAAAGAACCTGCCTACTATTTTTAAGAACATTGCTTTTTGCAAGCAAGACATTGCCGCATTTAAGCCCGATGTATTGGTGCTGATTGATTACCCTGGTTTTAATTTACGCATAGCCGAGTGGGCAAAGCAGGCAGGCTTTAAAGTAGTATATTATATATCGCCACAGGTTTGGGCATGGAAGGAGAACCGCGTAAAGAAGATGAAGCAGTGCATAGACAAGATGCTGGTGATACTGCCCTTTGAAAAGGATTATTATAAAAATAGATGGAACTGGGATGTGGAGTATGTTGGGCACCCGTTGGTGGAAGAAGTTGAAGGCTTACAATTGAAAGTTAAAGGTTCAAACAACATTAAACCGGAAGCATTGAACCCTAAACCGATCATTGCCTTATTGCCCGGCAGCCGTAAACAGGAAATAAGCAAGAAACTTCCTATTATGTTGGAGGTTGCCAAATCGTTTCCAGGCTATCAGTTCATTGTTGCAAAAGCACCGGGACAGGAAGACATTTTTTATGAACCTTTTCTTGCGGCATATAGCAATGTATCGACTGTTAGAAACGATACCTATCATTTGTTGCTGCAGAGCAAAGCCGCATTGGTAACAAGCGGAACGGCCACTTTGGAAACCGCATTGTTTGGCGTGCCGGAAGTAGTATGTTACAAGAGCAGCAACATCAGCTACCAGATTGGCAAGCGGTTGATAAAGATCAAATACATTTCGTTGGTGAACCTTATTATGGATAAGCTGGTGGTGAAGGAGCTGATTCAGCATGACCTGACAACCAAAAACCTAGTAACAGAACTGACTGACCTATTAACGAATAATAGCCGTATAGCACAGTTGCAACATGATTATGCCGAATTGAAAAAGATCCTGTCGGCCGGAGGCAATGCATCTGCAAAAGCTGCAAAGAGTATCCATGCATTTGTTGGTGGGGATGCTCAATAAGCAAAACCGAGTTCCAATATATAATCCGATTTTGTCTGTTCTATCAATGTAAGGTGTATGGTCTTGCTTCTCCTTTTTTCAAGATCATCAATTTTCAGGAAGGCCACTTCACGCATGCGGTCATCGTGTGGCATCAATAAATAGTACACATATTCTTCGCCAAGGCTTACCCGCAAGTTGGTAAGTGCTGCTTCAAATTCCTTTTTGCCATCGCGTATATCTTCAACACCTGCCTTATAGTACACAATCACGGTGGTATCGCCCACCTGCTTTGCACCTCTACATACAAAAGGTGGCAGCTCACCCAAGCAACCCTGTGGCTTGCTTTTCTGAAAGCTGCTGAGTTGCCCTTTTAAAGCAGTGGCAAACATGAAACTGCTAATGGGCTCCGTACGCATTACTTTGTAATAGTACTTGGGCATACCGCCATTAATTTTCAGCAACAGGCGGTAACCATCGCCCATATTCTTTTTGTACAACTGCACAAACACATTGTAGTGAAAGAAGCCGCTTTGCTGTGTGTAGGCAATCTTTGTTTGTCTTACCATTCCCAGTTTACTGGCAGTATCGTTGTTGCGGAACATGACTTTACGGTTCATGGCTTCGGCTATAGTATTGCTCAGGTTCACAAAAGCGGCTTCGGCATCTTCTATCTTGTCAAAGTCGCCAAAATGGTATTCGGCAAATGAGAGACTGTCCAATATCAGCTTACCTGAAATGGCTCCTGGTATCTTTATTTTACAGGTAAACACTTTTGATGCCGGATAGGCGGAATCCATTCCTTTGAAAGGCTTGTCCTTTACATCCTTGAACCTGTTGGGTGCATCGTTGATAAGTTTGACGAAAGATTTTGCAAAGTCGTTTTTGTTCTTTTTGGAAAGGTCAACGATGAAGTCCTGTGCAAACAGTACACAAGTAGTGCAACAAAGAATGAATATGGCTGCCAGCCTGCAATACATGGTATCTGGGTTAGTTTTTAGGTTCGGTAATGGTAAATGGCAGCAATCGAAATAAGTAAACGCAGTATAAATATATGTTTTTTATGGTGTATTGTCAAATACCCATGGCTTTAATAAAATCACTTACCAGGTAACTCATCAGTTTGCCTGTTGAAATGTCTTCCCTTCCATCGCTCAGTTTGGTGGCCCCTTCGCAAATGTGCAGGTAAGCCGGTTTACTGTCTGCAGTGGCAAAATGGATGTATTGCCTTGCATGGTGCGTGGTAATGCCAACAGGTGTTGCGGCACTGCTCAACGTATGTTCAATGCAGTCAAGGTCCAGTTCAATGCCCACCAAACTGTCTTCCGTAAACGTGGTGGCCAATGCTACCGATTGAAGGAAGTTCCTTTTCTCATGAATAAAAATATCTTCATAAGTAATACAGTCAATAAAAGGGTTGTTCACAATATCCATCCAAACATTCTGCTGTATATAGTTTTCGTGCAGGCCTATAATGCAATATTTTTCCAGGTAGCCATCTTCATCAGCATAACGGAAAGCATTGCCACTGTGCCTGCCCTCCAACGGTCTATAGTCGGCATGTGCATCCAGGTTTATGGCATTGATCTGTGCTATATCAATTACACCGGCTTTGTACCATCCCTTTGCGGCACCTTTAATGCATGGGTAGGCATTGTTGTGACCACCTCCAATTACAATGGGCATTTTACGGTTCTGGGTAATCAGTTTTACCAGATGCTCCACTTCGTCGTCTATGGTATTTACCACATGTCTGTATGCTTCTACTTTTTCTTCGTAGGAACTTGCATTTGCTTCAATCAAATTGGTTTCGGCCGAAAAGTCGAAATGCCCCACCAGCAATATATCACCACCATCAATAAAGTCGTTGCTCTGTATATTCAGGAAAGATTGCAGAAAGGGTATCCAGGCAGTGTCAACACCACCAATGCCCATGTTTGCCTTTACGCCAATATCTTCCGGCACACCCACCACAACATATTTGGCTGTGGTTTTTGCAATTGATTCTTCCAACTGTTTGGCATCGTTTATTACATGTATCCTTTCACCAAGCTTGGTTTCGAAACGCCTGATTTTGGTAAGTGACAGTACATCCTGTTTATTATAGATTTTGAGATGGTGCATGGCTAATCGTTTTTTGAAGTTTGTTGCAATCTGCTGTAAGATGGAATTAATTCATACAATTTTAAAATTTATTTTTCCTGACTATCGGATGACAGAAAGTAGGTCAGGTTAAAGCCTTGTTGAAATCATTTATTGACTATAACTCCGTTTATTATTCCCGATAGTTATGGGGATCGCCAAGCTCAGTATGATAATGAAGGTCTTCAATTATTTCCCTTCATCCAATAATCAATTTATTATTTATACACAATACTGTTTAAGCTTATAAGACTTTCTAAACCCTTCTTCGCAACAAACAGGTGTTTTGCTATAATGGAATAGCAGTAGGAACAGGCAGCAGTTGCCTGACATGCAGAATCATTTACCATACTATAAAGCCGAAAACACCAAAGGTCATGATCAAAAAAATAGTCAACCTTTTAACCAAACTATTCTTCACTCCCACTTGTAAATGCTGCTTACGGAACAACAGGAATTGCCATTGCGGCAAAGGTAAATTGTGGACAGGAAAACAATAAAACCCAACCTCCTTTTTCAGCCTGTAGCCATGCCATACTATTGTAACTTTCAGGTATGCCCAATAGATTGGCTAAACATTTATTTTAATGGGTAATGGCAATGCTTTTTTCTTTGTTATGTAGCATGGAACAACTATTGATGGACGTTATTATTTTATTATTTTAATTGTTCTAAACGACAACCTTTGTTTCAATTTACTTATTGACATTTGCAGCCAACCCCCACTAACCTAACTAATATGATGAATGATTCTCAATTTTTGCAGGAAATAGGTGCCCGGATCAAAAAATTAAGGACTGACAAGAATATTTCGCAAAACGAATTAGCTATGTTGTGTGATTTTGAAAAAGCCAGCATGTCCAGGATTGAATCTGGTCAAACAAATACCACTATATTGACCCTCAGAAAAATATGCAGTGCCTTGGATGTGCATATTTGCGATTTAATGGAAGACAGGGAAAAATAAAAAAAAACACTTTAACCGCATCACTCTAAAAACAATAAGATTGGCTATTACAGGCCAATCTTATTATTTACAAGGTTCAGTATCTCTGCTTCTAGAGCAATTGTATTGTTTTCAATTTCCTTTCCTTTTGCAACAATAGCTTGCACAAATTGCTTATCGTCATAATCTTTCGCATTGATACGCACATTCATGAATGCCCCCATAACGGCACTGCGTGCACACAATGCCCCAACGCCTGCATCCGAAACGGAGTTGGGGTTACCAATTTCGGCCATGGCCTTAATTACTTCCATGCTTGCATAAGCTGCCTCCATAACTTTAAAGGGAATGTCGATGGCATATTTTGTAGCGTCCTGTATGGCCCGTTTACGGATGCCTTTTTCTTCATCAGTAGTTTTGGGCAGGCCAAATGCGTTCATGATCTGGTTAAAGGCCCTTGTATCTGCATCAACCAGTTTCACCAATTCATTTTTGTATTGCTCACCTTTTTCTGCCCATGTGCTGAACTCCTGCCAACGCTCGTCCCAACCTTTTTTGTGTGATGAGAGGTTGGCCACCATTGTAGCCAATGCAGCACCCAGGCTACCTATATATGCAGCAATCGAGCCGCCACCAGGTGCCGGGCTTTCGCTGGCTGTTTCATCGGCAAAGCCACTCAGCGTCATGCTTACCAGTTTGCTATCGGCACTGTTGGCCAGCATGTATTCAATAATCCGCTCTTCGGGGTTAAAAGGCGTAAGCTCATCAAGCCCCAATGATTTCACGGCTATCTTAATCAGTTCCTTTTCACTTACACCAATACTGCGTTGCTGCTTCAACAAAAAATATTTGCCCGCATCCAGCATGGCTTTTAATGGTACAAGGCCAACAAGTTCACTACCCGTAACACGTATGCCCCTTGCATCCGCCTTTTTGCAAACCTCATCAAATGCAATATGTATAGGCGTTACATTTAAGTTGGTCAGGTTAATGGATATCTGTGCAATGCCATATTCTTCAATAAACCAGCCTATGGCTTTTACGCATTTCAAACTGCCGGGTATGGAAACAGGCTTGCCATTTTCGTCGTTCACCACTTTCCCGTTCTCCCGTTTTACCCTGCCGGCTTCACGCACATCAAATGCAATGGCATTGGCCCTGCGTGTTGAGGTTGTGTTCAGGTTTACATTGTAAGCCACCAAAAAAGCCCTTGCACCAATAACAGTACCGCCACGTTTGGCATCAAATTCTGCAGGGCCAAAATCAGGCTTCCATTGTGGCTCCTTTATCTTTTTAAAAAAGCCTTCGTATTCACCTGCACGTATTACAGAAAGGTTGCTGCGTTCTTTATTGGGCTGTGCGGCTTCGTATAAATAAATGGGCAATTGCAAATCTTCCCCTACCCTTTGTGCCAATTGCTGTGCATAGCTGGCAGTTTCTTCCATTGTTATATTGGCAATGGGAATCAACGGGCATACATCTGTTGCACCCATGCGTGGATGTTCGCCTTTGTGCCTCGACATATCAATCAATTCACCCGCCTTTTTTATGGCACGGTAAGCAGCTTCTATAACAGGCAATGGTTCGCCCACAAAAGTCACTACGGTTCTATTGGTTGCCTTACCTGGGTCAACATTCAATAACCGCACGCCTTCCACTGCTTCAATTTCATTGGTTATCTGTTTAATGATATTCAAGTCGTTGCCTTCACTAAAATTGGGAACACATTCTATTAACTGCTGCATGGGTATTGTATTAAGATGGCTAAGATATTGTTTGTACGTTAATAAAAAACAGGAAGGCCATTTTGTTACAGGCCACGGTACATATACCAACTGTAGTGGCGTCGCACCCATCGGCAACAGTACATCTTTCAGCATTCATTAAGCCTTTGTTGCACGGGTAGTTACGGCACCTTATTTGGTGTACATTGCAACTTGCAACCAATCATTACCCAACTTAAATTGGCATATATGCGTTACAAAGCAATTTACCTGTCCATGTTGGCAGCTATGTATTTTACCAACTGCAAAACCCAGCAAGCCAAGCAAAGCAAGGCTGTTAAACCTGTTGAGCTGCCCGCTCCTTATGCTACACCATCGGTACGCAACAATTCAAAAGTAATTGGTTGGCCACAAGGCAAAACACCTGTGGCCCCCGAGGGCTTTACCGTAACCGCATTTGCAGAAAACCTGGATAACCCACGTTGGATATATGTGGCACCAAACGGCGATGTTTTTGTGGCCATGGCCAATACCATCAGCGATGGTTTTACCAAAACTGCCAGCGACAAGAAGCCCTTAAAGAAAAGCAGCAATACCATATTATTGTTACGCGATGCAGATGGCGATGGCGTACCGGAGACAAAAACCGTTTTCTTAACAGGACTGAACCGTCCGCTGGGCATGTTGATACTGAACAACCTCTTCTATGTGGCCAATACAGATGGCATTAAAGTGTACCCTTATACAACAGGCCAAACAGAAATTAAGGATACGGGAACAAAAATACTTGACCTGCCTGCAGGTGGCTACAATAATCACTGGACAAGGAATTTGATTGCCAATAGCGATGGCACCAAGATCTATGTATCCGTTGGATCTGGAAGCAATGTTGCAGAACACGGAATAGAGAATGAAAAACGGAGGGCCAACATACTGGAAATAAATCCTGACGGTACAGGCGAAAGAATATATGCCAGCGGTTTACGCAACCCTGTAGGCATGGGCTGGGCACCAGGCACGCATACATTATGGACAGCAGTAAATGAAAGAGATGAATTGGGCGATGAACTGGTACCCGACTTTGCTACTGGGGTGAAGGAAAACGGTTTCTATGGATGGCCCTATGCTTACTTTGGCAAGAACCCCGACCCAAGGCTGAAAGGCGAAAGAATGGACCTAGTAAATAGTAGCATTACACCTGATATATCCCTTGGCTCGCATACCGCTTCTTTAGGATTGGCTTTTAATGATAAAAATTATTTATCAAAAGCCTATGCCGGTGGGCTTTTTATTGGGCAGCATGGGTCATGGAACCGTAGCGTGCTAACAGGTTACAGAGTGGCTTTTGTTCCTTTCAAGAACGGTCATCCGGATGGGCCTGTACAGGATTTCCTTACCGGTTTCATCTCCAATATATCAACCAGTACAGTATATGGCAGGCCCGTTGGCGTTGCCTTTGCAAATGATGGTTCTTTATTAGTGGCAGATGACAGTGGCAAAAAAGTGTGGCGTGTTGCAAAGAAGTAAGTAGCAACAATAGTCAACAACCTTGCAGGATATTTAGTATTGCTGTTATAAAAATAACTAGTTCTCTTCGATGATGTCACCGGGTTTGTCTTTGTAAAAGATCATGCCTGTCATCATCACCAATGCAGTGGCTATGATCACAAAGAACACAATGCCTTCATTAAAGTTGTTCAACTTCAGGGTATCAGGAATACGGTAAAAAAGCAATACTGTTACAAGCCCTCTTGGTATAAAAAAAACTTCGGGATAGATTCTTGTATGCAAAAAGAAACGCAGGTATAGCCATCTTACCACAAACAGTACGGTTACAATCAATATTCCAACAAGCATTACCTGCGAATCGCCAAGCAGGTTAATATCTATGGCATAGCCAAAAAGTATAAAAAAGAACGTACGGATGATAAAGGATGTTTCGGCAGTAATGGAATGCAGCAGGTGCGTTACCTGATGCACTTTATCGTCAGAAAAGAAAGCCCTGATTTTTGGGGCACGTACCAAGTGCCAGTTGTTCATGAGCATACCAAACATCAGTACCAATATTAGAGAGGGCAAATGCAACAATTTGCCGCCGGCATAGAGCAGTACAATCAACGCAATAATCAAAAAGAAACGAATGCCCATCTTGCTTTTGGTCAATATCAGGAATAAGATGGCAGACAAAATAATGGACAACGGAATGGACAATGCAATATTGAAAAAGAAATGCCCCACCGAACCTGCAGTAACACTTTCGCCTTCTGTAAAAAGGTTAAAAAAAAGGATGCCAATAATGTCTGCAAAAGATGCTTCATAAACCAGGAACTCTTTTTTGGAATCGCTTAATGCATGGATACTCGGAATGACAATGGCACTGCTGATAATGGACAATGGTATTGCATACACAATGCATTGCTTTAAAGGCTCGTGTAGTAGCAGGTACAACACCGTGGTAACACCAACAGTTGTAACTATAAAAATGGTAAAGGCAGAGAAGAACGAATCGCGTATGATCTTCAATTTGTCCTTTCCTATTTTCAGGTCAAGCCCTGCTTCCAGTATAATCATCACCAGCCCTATCACGCCTAGCATTTCAACCAGTTTCTTTGGTATGGAGAAGCCGATATGATAGTGCGATAGCAATAATTTGGTAACCATGCCTGCACCCATTAGCAGCAGTACAGATGGCACACGTATGTATTTGCTTACAATTGAAAACAAGTAAGACAGAATAACTACCGAGCTTAGAATAATAAGCAAGAGTTCCGTTGATAATCCTTCCATGTTGGTAAGATAAGCAAAAAGGGAGATTAAATGAACTCTCCATTAATCATTACACGGTCAATCAGGTTGCTGCCAAAAGCATATGGTATATAAGCTAGTGATGGTATGGGTTTTATAAAAACAAGGTTTGCCTTTTTGCCAATAGCAATACTGCCAACTTCATTGTTCAGTTGCATGGCAAAGGCCCCGTTAATGGTTGCTGCATTAATGGCTTCTTCGGGCAGCATCTTCATTTGTATGCAGCTCATGGAAACAACCAGGTTCATATTGCCGCTGGGCGATGAACCGGGATTGTAGTCACTGGCCAGTGCTATGGCACAATTGGCATCCATCAGTTTCCTGGCAGGCTGAAAAGGCATACGCAAAAAGAAAGCAGCGGTTGGCAACAATGTGCCTATTGTATCGGATGTAGCCAATGCATCAATGGCCGCATCATCCATTGTTTCCAGATGGTCCACACTAACTGCTCCCAGCTTTACCCCTACCTGCGTGCCGCCAGAAAGGTTCAGTTGGTTGGCATGTATCTTTGGTTTCAGTCCAATGGCCATACCTGCCTTGCAAATGGTTTCCGTTTCTGCTGGCGAAAAGAAACCTTCCTCGCAAAACACATCAATATAATCTGCCAACTGTTCCCTGGCAATAGCCGGCAGCATTTCGTTAATGATACTGTCAATATAACCCTGATGGTTTTCTTTATAGGCAATAGGATAAGTATGTGCACCCAAAAAAGTTGCTTTCACAGGTATGGGCGATTCCTTTTTCAAACGCTTTATTACACGCAGCATTTTCAGTTCGCCTTCCACAGACAAACCGTAACCGCTTTTTATTTCTATTGCACCCGTACCCAGTGCTATCAATTCATTTAAACGCTTCCATGCACTGTCAAACAATTCGTCTTCTGTTGCAGCAGCAATCCTTTGTGCCGAATTCAAAATACCACCACCTTTTGCAGCAATCTCGGCATAACTCAATCCATTGATCTTGTCAATAAATTCATTTTCTCTTGATGCCGCAAAAACAAGGTGCGTATGACTATCGCACCAGGCAGGCATAATGGTCAGGCCATCGGCGTCCAGCACTTCGTTAATGGCACGTTCATGGTGAATGAGTTCGTCCATCTTGCCAAAGCCAGCAATGATACCATCTTCAATTACCAAATAGGCATTCTCTATACATGGCAGATGCTTTAGTTGGCTACCACGCAAGGCTGTTTTAGGGTCCTGCGTGTTTACTAAAAGCTGTATGTTGGTAATGAGCGTTACGTGGTGCATATATCAATATTTCTTCATCAGGTTATTCAATACGTTTTTGTCAGCATCATTTATACGCTTGGTACTGTCCTGCATAAAATGCCTTTTAAAAGAACGGATGGCAGCAGTAGTATCCCTTGTATCGTAACCAACAATCCGCAATGCTTGCAGGTAACTAAAGTTTGCAGGAATGGTATCCCTTACTTCATCATACCATAAACCAAAACCCTTGTCAGCAAGCTTTTTCCAAGGAAATAGGATGCTAGGATCATTTTTCCTAGTGGGTGCAATATCACCATGCCCAATAAAATTGGCCGTAGGTACATTGTAATCTTTTTTCAGTTTGCCCAATAGGCTTATCAAACTGTTTATCTGTGCGTCGCTAAAAGACTCAAAACCGTTATTGTCCAGTTCAATGCCAATGGAGCATGAGTTCATATCAGTTACATTGCCCCATTTGCTTAGGCCAGCATGGTGTGCTCGCATGTAATCGTTTAGCATGTGGTGTATAACGCCATCCCTGCAAATAACATAGTGTGCACTGGTTTGCGTACGGGTAAGCGTAAATGTTTTCAGGGTTTGGTCGCAAGTGTTTTGTGCCGTATGGTGTATAATTACAAAGTTGGGTTTACGCATACTGAAGTTAGTGGTGCCCACAAAATAATCGGGCATTTTAATGGAGTCGTTGCCTTCAACAGTTGGTATCTCTTTTAAATTGCTGGCATAGCTTTTTGCCTGGGTCTTATACACTTTATTTGTGTCTGCATAAGGCTTGGGGGCACAACTGTAAATAACAATTGCCGCAGCTATTGCCAATAAAAAATGTTTTTGCTTAAGCATGGTTTTAAGTAGTTGGTTGGTTAAGGTTCTTGCTTTATTATTAAGTAACGTTCTGTACAAAGGCATCCAGGCTTGTTACGCCCAGTACTTTTTCTGAAATGAAGCCTTCGGCATATTGCACGCCAATCCTTTTGCCCAGCATCATTGCCCTTGCCTTTACGGTTTCCATGAATTGTGGCGATGAGATATAGGTCTGTGGCTCATCGGTACCCGGACTATTGAACTGTGTGGTATAACATAAAATGGCTGCTTCTTTTTTTGCTTGATGGTCAGAAATGTCCACTACAAAAGAGGGCTGTATAAACCTGTCCTGTATATAATGAAACACATATTTAGGTCGCCATGCTTCCTGCATTTTGCCATCATAAGAAGTAGTTATTTTTCGCAGGCCTGATAAAAAGGCGGCATCGCTTACCAGCTTTGCACTACGCCCATGGTCGGGGTGGCGGTCTTCTGGTGCATTGCACAGTATAATTTCAGGTTGATATTTCCTTATTGCTTCAATTACTTTTCGTTGATGCGGTTCATCGTTCTGAAAAAAGCCATCGGCCATTTTCAGGTTCTCCCTTACATGTACGCCCATTACTTTGGCAGCATTGGTGGCTTCTACGTACCGTATCTCTGCCGAGCCTCTTGTTCCCAGTTCACCCTGCGTCAAATCTACCACGCCTACTTTCTTGCCTTCTGCTATGGCGGCTATCAAAGTGCCTGCACAGCCCAGTTCCACATCATCGGGGTGCACACCAAAAGCCAATATGTCCAACTTCATTGTTACTTGTTTATCGGTAAAGATAATATTGTATGCAACAAAAAATCCCGCCTCATGCATGAAGCGGGATTTATAATTTGTTGAAGCGGAATTAAGCTTTCTTGGCGTAACGTTTTTTGAATTTGTCGATACGTCCTGCAGTATCCACCATCATATTTTTACCTGTGTAAAAAGGATGCGATGTGTTGGAAATATCCAACTTCACCAATGGATACTCGTTGCCGTCTTCCCACTGAATGGTTTCTTTGGTTGCAGCAGTTGACTTGCTTAAAAATGCGTCACCGTTTGTCATGTCTTTAAACACAACAACCCTGTAACTTTCTGGATGGATACCTTGTTTCATTTGATTTGTTTTAAGGCCGCACGGATTTTGCCGTGACGATTATATAATAATTTGGGCGGCGAAGATAAGGAAAAGGAGAAATTCCAAAGAAGAAAAATTCCAATTACACAATTCCAAATTCCAATGGGTTAACGGAATTTGGAATTTACTAATTTGGAATTTAAGACTTCATGTTCTCGTATTGCAAAGGCAAACCAAAATTGCTATTACGACAAAGAGCTATAACATCCTGTAAATCATCCAGTTTTTTACCCGTTACCCGAATGATATTGTCCATAATTGCCGCCTGAACCTTTAATCCGCTATCCTTGATGGCTTTTACTATTTTCTTGGCATCCTCCTGTTTCAGGCCGTTTTTTACGGATACTTCCTTTTTAACAACCTTGCCGCTTGGGTACGATTCCTTGCTGAAATCAAAAGCATTGGCATCAATTCCCTGCTTTACGCCACGGCTGATGATCACGTCCACTATCTGGTCAAGTTTCATGTCGCTATCGGCTTCCAGCATCACTTTATAGTCTTTCTTGTTCAGCTCAATCACTACATGGCTGTCCTTGAAATCGAAACGGTTGGTAATTTCTTTTTTAACCACATTAATGGCATTGTCCAATGTTTGCAAATCAACTTTGCTGGCAATATCAAATGAAGGCATTGGTATAGATTTAAGTAAATAAAGTATATCGGTTAATCGAATACAATTGAACCGTTTGCAAATATAAAAAATTGGGGCTGTTGGCAGCAAATCAATATTCGGCAGCGGTCCGGGCTATTGTTGCAAGCCTTCGTTCCTCAGGGCTTTCCACGCTATCCCGCAGCCGTTCAACTGCTCAACAGTACTGGGCATGGGTTGCAGGCAACCGCTACTCATATAATAATTGTGCAAGTGAATGCTTCTGAGTAATTTCCACGTTCAAATTTTCTTCATGAAAAGAACGATACGCCTAATACTGATCCTATATTTTTCGTTGCCCATCTTCACCTCTAATGCCCAACCATCGTTTATTAAAGACAGCCTGGAAAACTATATTCAGCAAGGGCTTAAAGACTGGCAGATACCAGGGCTGGCCATTGTAATTGTAAAAGATGGCAAACCCGTTGTAATGAAGGGTTATGGTGTAAAGGATATTGTAAGCAACGAACCCGTAAATGAGCAGACCCTGTTTATGATTGCCAGCAATACCAAACTTTTTACAGGCACTGCATTGGCCCAGTTGGAGTATAACAAGGTTATTTCACTTGATGACAAGATAACCAAGTACATTGAAGGCTATAAGCTGTATGATGAAGCAACAACCAACCTTGTAACCATACGCGACATGCTGAGCCATCGTATTGGCACCAAGACCTTCCAGGGCGATTTCACTTTCTTTGATGGTAATTTCAGCCGCCGCGAAATCATGTTTGGCATGCGTTTCCTAAAACCAAGTGGCAGGTTCAGACAGGATTATGGTTACTGCAATAGTTGCTATTTAACAGCCGGTCAAATTATACCCATTGTAAGCGGCAAGCCTTGGGAAGTGTATGTGTACGACAGTATCGTTACGCCTTTGGGCATGGTCAATACCCATGTACTATCTGCAGGCATTGGCCAAATGCAGAACGTTGCCAAACCTTATACCACCACGTTTACGGGCAAGTTAAACGAAGTGCCGTATGATACTTGGGATAACCTGGCACCCGCAGCAAGCATTATCAGCAATGTAAACGATTTAAGCCATTGGTTGTACATGCAGCTAGACAGCGGCAACTATAATGGTAGCAGGGTATTGCCTTGGAAAGTATTGCAAAAAACAAGGGATGTGAACATTATGACCAATAGCCGCAAATCGACCATTTATCCTACACATTTCAGGGGCTATGGTTTAGGACTGAATGTGGCAGACTATAATGGCAGGCAAATTTATTGGCATACCGGGGGTGCCAGTGGCATGGTAAGCAATGTATGTTTTGTGCCCGAAGAAAATTTGGGCATTGCCATATTGACCAATAACGACAACCAGAATTTTTTTGAACTGTTGCGTTACCAGATTTTGGATGCCTACCTTGGCGTGGATTATGTAAACAGAAGCTGGCAGCAATTGCCTGCCTTTCAAAAAAATGAAAAAGAGAGCCTACAAAAAATTGCCGATTTAAAAGCAAGGGTAAAAGACAATACCCCCCCATTGGCATTAAAGCAGTATGAAGGCGAGTACCTGAACGAGCTGTATGGAAAAATTGTGATAAGTGTAAAAGACGACAAACAACTCTTCATCAACTTTAAAAGCCACAATAACCTTACTGCCACGGTTGATTATTTGGACAACAACGAATGGCTATTGCAGTACAACAATATCCTGTATGGCATTTTTCCTATAAAATTCAAAGTTGAACAGGACAAAGTAATTGGCGTAGATATTAAGGCCAATGATTTTATTGAGTTCGATCCTTATACTTTTTTAAAAAAGCAGGAATAATGCCCTAGTTGCAAATTTCTACCTGCAAAGGGTTTCATTAAATAGTAACTATGTGAGTATTATTATGTAGCTAATAAACCTGGTTTATCTTTTGCAAGAATAAAAAAGCTTCTACAAATTGTAGAAGCTTTTTCATATATATCATGCGTGTCATTCTCTTTATTATAGAACCCTTCCTGGGTTTCTCATGCTACCACGCTGCCTGCCACCGCCACCGCCGTAGAAACCAAGGCCACCACCCCAAGATATATTGGCCAACCTGTATGTAAGTTTCAATTGGAATGTGTAGAACATATCCTTGCTCTTAGGATTGCCTCTTGGCATGGAAACACCCGGAAAAGGTTTTCCAACCTCATCGCCCCTGTATGAAAGCAGTGCACTGTATGGGTTGGTGAAGTCGGTAGGTTCAACATAGCTTCCGCTTACATCATCCAAATAATCCGTAAAGGTTTTCCTGATGAATACTTCACCACCAAGGGATAGGTCTTCTGTAAGATCAAACCTTACACCACCACCAAAACCAATGTTGAATTGTGTCAATGAATATGGTTTCCTGTCGGGATAAGCAGCTAAGCCTTGCCCTTCGGTACCATAATCATGCAGGTTTACTTTTTCGCCAAATTTGTCAATTGTTGTTGGGTTAAAATGGAACAGACCCGGTCCAGCAAATATGTATGGGGTCCAGCCGTACTCGGAAGTATTGTTCAAAAAGTCGTACTCAGCGGCTGCACTTACTTCCCATATAAAACTTTTGAAGTTCAGGTTCCTGTTCTTGTAAATAATATCCTTATTGTCTTTGTCATCTCCTTTAATACCCAACATCGAAATGTTGAACCTGGCCCTCAACTGCTCTGTAAAATCATAGCTGCCACCAAAAGTAAAGGCAGGCGAAACCTGTTTTACAAGTGGTGCACCCTGCACCAGGTCGCCATAATAGGCACTACCACCCAGTGCTGCCGAAACCCTAACCCTTTGTGCATAACTTGCAACGGAGCCAGTGAGAAGAAGAGTAAGTAAGAAATAACGTAAAATAGGCTTCATATTCATATTAGTTCTGGTAAAGATAGTAGATAACTGCAAAATAAGGGTTTTTGCTCCAATATTTAAAACAACGGTAATACATTATACGCTGCTTTGGCCAAAAACAAAGGCTATCCACAAATGTGGATAGCCTTTGTTTTTCTATTCTATAAACCTATGCAGGTATTGCTACGGCTTTTTTCACGTTTTCGTGTTGCCAGCCAAAATAGTTCTGGGCATTGTGGAAGCAGATGTCCTTAATGACCTTGCCTACCCATACAATATCGTTTGGCAGTTCGCCCCTTTCAATCTCCTCGCCAAAAAGGTTGCAAAGCAATCTTCTAAAATATTCGTGACGGGGGAACGACAAAAAGCTACGGCTATCTGTAAGCATGCCTACAAATTTGCTCAACAGGCCCATATTGCTCAGGGCGTTCATCTGTTTTACCATTCCGTCTTTTTGATCGAGGAACCACCAACCGCTACCCCATTGCACTTTACCGGCCACACTTCCATCGTTGAAGTTGCCAATCATGGTTGCCATCAATTCGTTGTCAGCGGGGTTCAGGTTGTATAATATTGTCTTTGCCAATTTATCTTCAGAATCCAGTTTGCCGAGGAAACTTGCCAATGCTTTGCCTTGGGAGAAATCGCCAATGGAATCCCAACCGGTATCGGGACCCAACGTGCGAAGCATCCTTGTATTGTTGTTACGCAGTGCACCTAGGTGAAACTGTTGCACCCAGCCTTTTTCCCAATCCCATTCAGCAAAATGCAAAAGCATGGCACTTTTAAAATGGCGTTGCTCGGTATCGCTTAAATGTTTGCCAATATGTATCTTGTTGAAGATGGTTTCAATTTCGGTGCCTGTAAAATCTTCGGCATACATTTCTTCGAGGCCATGATCGCTTACACCGCAACCCATAGATGCAAAGAAATCGTGACGGTTCTGCAAGGCATACAGGAAATCATCAAATGAAGAGATATTGATATTGCTTGCCGCTTCCAGCTTCTTCAAATACTCGTTGAACTTGACAGGATCGGCAACATCCATTGCTTTATCCGGACGGAAAGCAGGCAGTATCGGAATTTCAAAACCTTCATCACGCAATTGTGCATGGTATTCCAGGTTATCGATCGGGTCGTCTGTTGTGCAAACAGTAGCCACGTTCATTTTACGCAGCAGGTTCCTTACACTGTAATCGCTTGTTCTTAGCTTGGCACTGCATTCTTCGTAGATCCTTCTTGCAGAGTTTGCATCCAGCAGCTCATGCACATCAAAATAACGCTGCAGTTCCAAATGCGTCCAATGATATAACGGGTTACGCAATGTATACGGAACCGTTGCAGCCCATTGCTGAAACTTTTCATAGTCGCTTGCATCGCCTGTACAATAGCGTTCATCGATGCCGTTGGTACGCATGGCACGCCATTTATAATGGTCGCCATACAACCAAATCTGTGTAAGGTTCTCAAAAATCTTGTCATCTGCAATCTGCTGTTGCGGCAAGTGGCAGTGATAATCTATTATGGGCATGTCTTTCGCATACTCATGAAATAATTTTTCTGCCGTTTTATTGTTTAGCAAAAAATTTTCGTCAAGGAACTTTTTCATGTTACCAACTTTTATTCGTGAATGGTGCAAGCTGAATGTTGAATAGCCATTTCAAATTGCACAGTGTTTTTATCTTTTTTGTTAGCTCTATTTCTTTAGTAGTAATAAATCGTACATCGGTAGTCGTAAATCGTAAGTTGATTGAGACCCGCGAAAAAAGGCTACCGACTTGCGTATTACAAACTTACCCCACGTTTCCATGGAATGAAATCATCTTGGTTCAATAGCACAGCTTTGGGTACCACTTCGCCACTTGCGGCTTTGATGCAGTATTCCAAAATATCTTCGCCCATCTGTTCAATGGTTTTGATACCATCAATTACATCGCCGGTGTTGATGTCAATAATATCGCCCATCCTTTTTGTCAAAGACGAGTTGGTGGATACTTTGATTACGGGACAAACAGGGTTGCCTGTTGGTGTGCCCAAACCGGTGGTGAACAATATCAATGTGGCACCGCTTGCAGCTTTACCAGTTGTAGCTTCCACATCATTGCCCGGTGTGCATACGAGGTTCAAACCGGGTTTTGTTGCAGGCTCTGTATAGTCCAGCACATCTTCAACAGGCGATGTACCGCCTTTTTTTGCGGCACCATTGCTTTTAATGGCATCGGTTATCAAACCGTCTTTTATATTGCCTGGCGATGGGTTCATGTGGAAACCGGAACCGACCCTTTCGGCTGAATCGCTGTAGGCTTTCATTAAGCCCATGAACTTTCTTGCTTTGGGTTCTTCTTTTGTCCTGTCAATCAGGTCCTGTTCGGCACCGCATAGTTCCGGGAACTCGGCCAACAGAACCGTACCACCCAACCCTACCAACAGATCGCTGGTATAACCAACGGCAGGGTTGGCAGATATACCGCTGAAACCATCGCTGCCACCGCATTTTACGCCAAGCACCAGTTTATTTAATGGTGCAGGTGAGCGTTCCATTTTATTGATTTCAACAAGACCAATAAATGTTTTTTTGATGGCTTCGGCAATCAATGATTCTTCGCTTTGCGATTGCTGCTGTTCAAAAATGTACAATGGTTTATCGAAGTTGGGGTTGCGTTCCTTAAGGTCGTTCAAAAAATCCTGCGTCTGCAGGTTCTGGCAACCAAGGCTTAATACGGTAACACCTGCAACATTGGGATGGTCTGCATAAGCAGCCAGTAACTTGCTCAACACCGCCGCATCCTGGCGTATGCCACCGCAACCACCTTGATGGTTGAGGAACTTGATGCCATCTACATTTTTAAACGGACGGTTGCTGTTGTCGATATTGGCTGATGGTGACAGATCGAGATTGTTTACATCCTCGTTCTTTTTATAGGCTTCCAATAATTGATGTGTATAGCTTTTGTACTTGTCTGTTACAGCATAGCCGAGTTCGTTGTGCATGGCTTCGCGGATCACATCGAGGTTGCGGTTCTCGCAGAACACCGTTGGCACAAACAGCCAATAATTGGCCGTGCCTACTTTGCCATCTTTTCTGTGGTAACCATTGAATGTGCGACCTTGAAATTTTGATGTATCGGGTGCATGCCATTCATAATGGTACGGACGAAATTCATAAGGTTCTGCTGCATGTTTCAGGTTGTCTGTACTCATACGCATGCCTTTTAAAACAAGGTGCTGAATTTTGCCCACCAGTACGCCATACATGATCACTTCTTCGCCTGTGTTCATATCCGCCACATAGAATTTGTGTTTTGCGGGAATGTCTTCTTGCATCACAAATGTTTCGCCATTGTAATCAACAGTTTCGCCTTTTGCAAGGTCCTGCAATGCAACGATCACATTGTCTTTGGGATTTACTTTTAAAACTTTATTGCCCACTTTCTATTGGTTAATTAGTTAATCTGTTTACTAGTTTATTCGTTAACTGGTTTGTTGTTTACGTATGGCACACTTTAAAAGTGTAGCCATACTTGATACGTGTGGCCACACTAGGTGCCCACCTGTTCTTTGTTCTGTTCCAGATCGGTTAAGGTTTCTGTGAATTTACCTTGCATGAATGCGAGCAGGTAATTGGTTACTGCATCTGCAAAGCCGTTCAGTTTGCTTAGATCCGTGCCCCATAATTCGGTATTGCTTAAAGCCGTGTTTACCACACCTACGGCTTTTTCTGTTTGCCAAAGGTTCTGGTAGTATGCAGCATACTCATCTTGAATATGGTATTCAGTACCATTTCTGCTGCCATAGTATCTACCGTCTTTTTCCTGCTCCACTTTCATGAACAACAAATAGGCAGCAAAACCGATTGCCATGTATTGCGGCACATCGTCGTTGCGTTTGTAATGCTCCACAATCAATGGCTGGTTACGCATTTTCATTTTACCGGTATAGTTCATGGTAATGCTTAGCCAACGGTGGTCGATGTTGGGATTGCGGAAGCGGTCTATTACACCTTTTGCAAATTCGTATGCTTCGAGCCTTGATATCTCCACGTTTTCGATGCATGGTGCAATTTCGTGTGTCATTAAATCGTGCACGTATAGGCTGGTTGGTTTGTCAACCATGGCTTCTTTAACGGTATCGAAACCTGCCAGGAATGCAAGCCCGCAAGTAAAGGTATGCGTACCGTTTAGCAGACGCAGTTTCAGTTCGCGGAACTTGTTGATGTTGGGTGCTATAACAATGCCTTTGTCTACCTGTGCAAATGACAGTACCTGTTTGCTTTTTTCGCTGGATGTTTCAATGGCCCATAAGCTGTATACCTCGCTCATGATCATGAGGTCGTCTTTATAGCCCAGTCTGTTTTCGGTTGCCCCGTGCTGGTCTGCGGGGAGCTTGCCCGGCACGATCCTATCTACTAAAGAATTGCAGAAATCGTTGGCGGTTTCCAGCCAGTTGATGAATGCTGCATCGAGGTTGTTGAGTTTTGCCAACTGCAGAATAATGAGCTTTAATTTGGTACCGTTATCAATGATCAGTTCCGTAGGCACAATGACCATACCTGCATCGGCACTACCGTTGAAGATGGTGTAACGCTCGTGTAAAAATGCCAATAATTTTCCGGGGAAAGAGGAAGGTGGCGTGTTGGTTATCTTATCGTTTTCATCCAGCACGATACCTACTTCGGTTGTGTTGGAGAGTACGAGTTTCATTTCTGGATTGGCAGCACATTTGAGTATTTCTGCCCAGTCTGTTTTGGCCGATAGCACACGGCTGATGGATGCGTTGATGATGTCTTCTTCTATCAATACATTGTTCTGCACGCCTTTGATACAGTGCGTGAACAGGCCATCCTGTTGCGAAAATTCATCGGCACCACCGTTGCCGGTTGATTTGACCACTACCACCCTACCGTTGAATACATTTTGTTTGTTGGCTTTGTCAATATAATAATCGGGCAGGCCACGTAACAAGACCCCTGTACCGAACTGGAGCACTTTTTCGGGTAGCTCAAAAATGTTGGCGAAAGGTACACTCAGTCCTTCTGCTTTAATGGTTGCAATACTTTGCTTGTTCAAAATCATCTGTTGTTGCTCCTTAATCTTTTAACGGGTTCCATTTGTTGCCAAATACCCAGTTTGCATTTATATTGTCTGCATCAGGCTTGCCTGCTGCTTTATCCAAATTGTTGCCGAACCATTTGTAGTCGCCGCCTTTGCGGTGACAGTTGTAATAGTAGATCCTTTCGCCCCATTGAATGGTGTTGCTTGTTGCCACAAGGTAAATAGGTGCATCGGCCATTTCTTTTGCGAATGAACAATTGATCAAATAGAACTGTGCATCCCTGTGGTAGCGGCCCAGCTTGAAACCTTCGTAACCTTCGAAAGAACAGTTTTTCAATACCGTTTTTGAATCTTCGTATTTGCTGCCATCGTGCCAGATACTTGCGGGGCCGGTATGTGCATAAAACTTGCAGTTTTCTGCGTAGGCCCAACCACGAGGGCAGTAAAAATCCACACCGCCTTCCATTACACAGTCCTTGAAATAGAACATACCTGCTTCTACATTCCAGGGACTCACGGTATCGCCGCCAAAAGCTTTGAGTATGCAGTTGATGACTTTTAACCTGGTTGTACCAAAAGAACGCAATGCCATTTGGTGGCCATCTTTCCGCACTTTCTTCTCCCCCTTTGCGGTATCGCTTTTACAAGGCACCGTTGTTTCTTTGTCGTTGTCGAAACCGTAACTATTGGTAATGGTCAGGTTCTTTAACGTGATGTCGCTGCCTTTCAGGTTCAATGTTGCTACGCCCCAATCGTCTGCATTGCCGCAACGCCAAATATCCCTTGCAATTGCCTGCGTAAGCACGGTTGCTTCTTTGCTTTCGCCTTCTATAACAATATTGTTTTTTTCAATAAATACCTTTTCGTTATAGATACCATTCTTAACAAAAATTGTTCTTGTTTTATCTGCGTTATCCGTTAAGCTATTGATGGCTTCCTGTATTGTTTTAAAATTGCCGCCACCATTTGCATCAACAATAATTCTTTGTTGGGCAAACGAAGAAACAGATGCAATTATAAAACAATATAACAGAAAAGCCTTGTTCATATATGTTAACTATTCTTCTTTAACCATTTGGGATATTCTTTCTCTAGCAATTCTTTTGGCCATGTGCCGTACCATGCATAGCCCGTTCTTCTTTCATTTTCAATTTCCGATACTTTTTTACGTTTGATGCTGTCCCTACCAGAGAAGAAAGGTTCATTGGTATCAATGTCGTAAAACCTTGCCCAGATAACGCTGGTGGAGTCTGCAATCAGCACCCTGTCCCTTCCTTTTGGTTGGGTGGGGTCCTGTATGTCCACAAATTTGTAGCCAACGATCTTCGATTTTTCGAACCATTGCACTGCACTGTTGATGGCATTTTTTATTTCGGGTGAAGGGTTTTCTACCTTCATCAAAAAGCGTACGATACCCACACTTTCGCTACCGCTGATGGATTCCAGTTCAAATTTGCGGGCCATTGCGGGCTGCAAGGTGTTTTCGTTGTATTGGGCACACCAGGCGGTTAACTGTTTCTTTACTTTGATCTGTGTTTTCAAAATGCATTGAATGCCCCTTTGGATGGCTTTGTTTGCTTTGGGTATCAATGTGGAATCGACCACATCAAAATCATCTGTCTTTTTTGTAAGGTCGTACAGTACGTTCATGGCATTGATCATGGCATCGTCGTTGTAAGTGATCTCGTGCCTGTACGAACTGAGGTCGGGGTAAAACTGTGGCCAGCCGCCATTTTTGTATTGGGCTTCAAGCAGGTATTTAATGCCTTTTTCAGCAGCCTTTAAATATGCGGGATTGTTTTCTTTTTTGTATGCTTTTAGCAGGTAGCGTATTTCGGTGGTGGTTGCTTTGTTGTCTATCGTGGCATCGTTGCGGTTGTGTTCGTCTTTTATGGATGCTTTTTCAGCTTCGTTGTATATGCGTTTGTAGTCGATGGCCCTTTCTTCGTAATGCTTGGGCCAACCGCCTTCGCTGCGTTGAAACAGGAGCATGTTGTCTGCTACCATGTCTTGTGCATGCAGTACCGATGCATGCAGCACAAGCATCGCCAAAAAGCATTTACCTATATTTATTTTATTCTTCATTTACCTGTTGAATAAGTTTAGTTTTTGATCTGGGCCAGCCACCATTTCACCAAATCGTTTGCCGCTTTGAAATTGTCGAAATCGGAAGGCAGTTTCCTTCCGTCAACATATTCGTTGTACAACCAGGGGTCGCCAACTGCAAACACGGTTCCTTTGCCAACTTTGGCAACAGCCATAATATTGTCGCCCTTATCTGTGTACACTGCTTTTGCGGTACCGCTTAGTTTTAAGGTGGAAATTTCTTTCAGGTACAGTTTCCTTGCTGTCTTAAAAATGGCATCGCCATCGGCAACGGTCAATGCACCCATTTCAAACTGTTTGCCATCCACATGGTTGCGGCTGTCTTCGTTGAAATGGATACCGAATTTTTCGCTCAATGTATTGAAGTGCTCAAACTCTGCATTCCCCTTATCGTTGTGCAGCAGTACCAGTACACCACCTGCTTTTACCCAGTTGTACACCGCTTCCACATCGTTTGGCTTTACATAATTTGGTTTGGGGTTATCGGTTATATTGTCTGCATCAACAATGATGTACAGGTTTGCACCTTTCAAGTTGGCAGCCGTTGGTGCTGCACTCAATGTTTTGGTGGCTGCACCATAGCTATTGAACAGATTGCCCAATAAAGAGAAACCGCCATTGCTTTTTTCATCCCATTTGTAGTGCCAGTATTTTTCCCTGCCGGTGATGTCTTTCTTTTTCTCGGCGTTGAACCAGTTGTCGAGCAGAACGGTTTTGCCTTTGGCAACCGAAAGTGTCGGTAACAGTTCCATTTCGTTTGCTGCCATGAGGAATGCACCCACACCTTTGGGATCGTTTACAATTACAGGCTCGCTCATATAGTATTGAAAACTTCCATCACGGTAAGGCTTGCCGCCGAGGCCGCTTACCTTAACGGTGCCATGCAGGTTGGTTTGGCCGTTTTCTTCTTTGATGAATGTTTTGGTAATGCCATCGTAGCCTTTTTGGGCGATGGCTATTTTGGATGCAGGCAAATAGCCCTTACGTACGCCTTTGGCAATGGTGTACACAAATTGCGATGATGCTGATGCTTCGAAGTAGTTTTTTTGTTTGTCCGGACCATCATAAGCCAGTATATCGTACCAAAGGCCGGTCTGTTTGTCCTGCACTTTTTCTATGGCATTTACCAAGCGGTTCAATATATCTATGAGTGCTTTTCTTTGGGGATGATTTTCGGGGAAGAACTCCAATGCATCTACCAAGGCAGTACCATACCAGCCCATGGCCCTTGCCCAAAAAAGTGGTGATGTGCCTGTTTGTTTGTTGGCCCATTGCTGTTCTTTGCTTTCGTCCCACCCGTGGTAGAGCAGACCAGTTTTGGCATCCCTTGCATGTTTTTCCATCCAGATAAACTGGTTGGCAACATCATTGAAAGCCGTGTCTTCATTGGCCAGCATGGCATACTCTGCATAAAAAGGTTCACCCATGTACAGGCCATCCAGCCACATTTGATAAGGGTACACTTTTTTATGCCAGAAGCCACCTTCGTTCGTACGTGGGTGGTGCCTTAACTGTTCACGCAAAAGCGAAGCAGCTTTCCAGTATTTTTCTTTTTCGGTAATGCGGTACAGCAGCAATAAAAGTTTGCCGTTGTTGATGTGGTCTATATTGTATTCATCGGGTTTGTAGGTTCTTATGGTGCCATCCTCTTGTACATAGAAGTCCATCTGTTTCTGTATGTAGTTGTAGTATTTGGCATCGGCCGTTTTGTACCATACGCCTTCCATGCCTTTTAACACCACGCCCATATCGTAGCTCCATTTAGAGAAGACGGAGTCTTTCCAGATGGTCATTACAGTTTTGGCCATGCGTTCACTGTAACTGTTCTGGGAATAAGCTTTCACCACCAGCAACAAGCAACATATCGTTATTATTTTCTTCATGTTCATTTTCCTCAAAAAATACATTAATTTTTCAGAACCTATAGCAATATGCGAATTAAGCACCGCATTTTGCTGTATTATCCTACGCTGTTGATGTAATTATTTACTTTATTTCTACCAGGTTTTCCTTTGCCCCGAAGCCGATATCGAGTTTCTTTTTGGCTTTAGTGGCATCTGTGTTCAATAGTTTGATACTGCCGCTCCTGTCGCCCTGTACCTGTAACAACAGTTCTGCTGCATCGTTGTACCTTATTTTGTTCAGTACAATACCATCACTGTTCAATATATAGGCAACAGGGTCTGTTTGTTTGGTAATCAAGTTAACGTTGGTAATGTTTACGCCGCTGGCTTCCTGTATATCGATGCCTTTATTGGCCTGCAATACCATGTTCTCTAAATTGATGTTCTTAATGTGCATTTCGGGAATGCCACGTATGAGTATGGCCTTTTCTGCACCGTTGCACACTACGTTTTTTACATAGAAGTCCCTGAACTGCGGTGTGCTTTCGTCAACCTTCTTGAACTCCACTACCGGCGGCTCACGTTTTTCATCGGCCAAAGGCACCGGGTCTTTTGCCATGTAATACATATCAAATAGTATGGCTTCGCCAACAATATCTTTCATGTTGATATTGTTTACGTAAATCTTTTCAACAATACCGCCCCTGCCCCTTGTAGTCTTGAAACGAAGGCCAATATCTGTACCGATAAAAGAGCAATCGTTTACCCAGATATTTTTTGCACCGCCGCTCATTTCGCTACCAATTACAAAACCACCATGGGCATGGTACACTACGCAGTTGCGTATAATGCCATTTTCGGTTGGCATATTACGTTTGCGGCCTTCCTCGTCGCGGCCGCTTTTGATGCAGATGCCATCGTCGCCCACATCAAAAGTGCTGTTTTCAATTACAAAATTCTTGCAGCTTTCTATGTCTATGCCATCGCCATTCTGGGCATACCAAGGGTTTTTGGCGTAAACGTTCCTTACAGTCAGGTCTTCACACATCAACGGATGCAGGTTCCAGGCGGGTGAGTTCTGGAAAGTTACCCCTTCCAACAAAACGGTTTTACAGTTGGTAAGCACCACCAGGTTGGGACGAAGGAAATCCTTGTAGGTTTCCACGTCCTGTTTTGAAATACCGTTGGCGATAACACCCGGGTTCTTAGTCTTGCTGCCCTTCATCGATTTCTCGGAAGGATACCATGTTTTCTTATCGTCGCTCAGCATACCGCCACTGGCTATCTTGTTTTTCCATTGGCTTTCGGTAAGCTTTTCCTTTTTTACCATACGCCATGCATCGCCATTGCCATCAATGATACCAGAGCCGGTAATGCCAATATTGGTGGCGTTGGTTGCAGATACCGGCGATTGGTTGCGGTAAGCGGGCAAACCTTCCCAGTTTGTCTCTATCAATGCGTATTGGTTAAAATCGCTGGTAAACTGCAAAACTGCATTCTGTTGCAAGTGCAGGTTCACATTGCTTTTTATGACAACGGGCCCAGTAATCCAGAGGCCATTGGGCACCAGCACGGTACCGCCACCCTGTTTGTTGCAGGCATCGATTGCTTTGTTGATAGCATCTGTATTCAGTGAGATACCATCTGCAACTGCACCGTACCTAACAATATTGAAAGTGTCTTTTTTAAATTTGGCCTGCTTTACACCCGGCAATTTCTGGGCATTTGCCAGACCTATAGAAAATATACTAGCAATGCAAACAGTTATGATTGCATGTTGGCAAAATCGTTTCATATATTATTTGTTTGCAATTTGAATTTGATGTACCCTATCAATTGCATGAACAATGCTACTTAGTAATTGGCTAAGGCTGCGGGTATTGCAATTGTTTTTTTACGCAAACGTTTCCGATAACGATGGTATTTTATGTATTTTTAAGGTTCCAAAGAATAAGGCAAAAAATGATGCATAACTTGCAAGCGTTAAACGACCTGTAATTGTTAAACTCGCTATAAAGAAAACTTGCTGAATGAAATTTGAAGCTGTTACTATAAAGGATATTGCGAAAGCATTGGGCCTATCCACATCTACCGTTAGCCGTGCATTGCGGGACAGCTATGAAATTAGTCCCGAAACCAAGAAAGTGGTGCTGGAATATGCCAAAGAAATCAATTACCGCCCCAACCCCATTGCCCTTAGCCTGAAGGAAAAGCGTAGCCGGTCCATTGGGATTGTTGTTAGCGAGATTGCCAACAGCTTTTTCTCGCAGGCAATTAATGGTATAGAGTCGGTGGCACATGTTAATGGCTATAATGTAATCATTACACAGACGCATGAAAGCTATGAGAAGGAAATATCGAGCCTACAGTTCCTTTCGTCGCGAAGCGTGGATGGTTGCCTGCTTTCCGTTTCGACAGAGACAAAGGATTTTTCGCATATAACCGACCTGCATAATAGGGGAATGCACATTGTTGGCTTTGACCGTGTGGTGGAGGAAATGGATACCCATAAGGTTATTGTTGACAATTTTAAAGGTGCCTATGATGCAACCACGCATCTGATCAAGAATGGTTACAAAAAAATTGGGCACTTGTCAAACTCCGAGTACCTGTCCATTACCAAGGAACGTTTGGCGGGTTACAAAAAAGCCCTGGAAGACAATAAGATTGCCTATGATGAGAGCCTTGTAAGGCAGTGCATGCATGGCGGCATGATTTACGAAGAGGTGGAAGATGCCATGAATAAGTTCCTGAAGATGAAACAGCGGCCCGATGCCATTTTTGCTTCGGCCGACAAACTGACCACCAATTGTATGCGTTATTGCAAAGCCAAAAAAATAAAGATCCCGGACGAGATTGCGGTAGTTGGTTTCAGTAACCTTGATTTGACGGAGCTCCTCTCCCCTTCGTTGTCTGTTGTACGCCAACCTGCATTTGAAATGGGACGTGTGGCCGCAGAGCTTTTAATTAAAATGATTGAGGCCAAACGTGCCGTTACCGATTTTGAAACAAGGGTGCTACCTACCGATTTGTTTGTTAGGGAAAGCAGTGCAAAAAAGAAATAGCAGAACAGAGCAATTTCAAAGAGCAAACAAAAGCCAATAATGTGTAATTGCATTATTGGCTTTTGTTTTTTAGTACAATTATATTATCTGGTTTATTTTGACCATTAGACCACTGTTAGTGTGGCGATTTTGCGTTTGCGACTGTTTTTGTAACCAATACCCACACCAATCATCAGTAATATACCTACACCACCATCAATGGGTATATCTACGGGGTCGTCTGGCGGTATAACTGGGCCAGAGTTAATGGTATTGTCATCGATGGAAGTTGCAGATGATTGGTTCATCCTTGAAGAATCTATCAAAGGGTTACCGTATGCATCGTACAGTACATTGCCCTGCACATCTGTGCGTAAGGGGTTACCCAAAGCATCCCTTGCCTGTTGCCTTCTTTGCAGGTTGTGCAGGTTCCTTGCCAAACGCATCCTGGCAGTATCGCTGTTGAGTATCTGGTCCGAAGGCAGCACACCCCATGTAGGGTCATTGTGTAAGGGCTCGCTGATCATGTTTTGTGAACTGTTCACGTTGCCCCATATAGGGCTTGTGTTGCCTGATGACTGAGCACCTGCACGCAACACAAAAGCCCCGACACAAAACGAGCAATACAGAAATGCGGTACGTGTTTTTTGTATAATTGATACTATGTTACTCTGCATAAACAAATTGTGGGTTGTAAGCATACCTGCTTCTTTTCTTAATAAGGCCGGTATTTTCAAGGAAATATTGGTTGGCTATTTGACTGACATTTTCTATTGTTTTAGGAATGTCTGGATAAGCCGTATGCTTTCGCCCCCTTCCAATTTTATTTGATAGACGCCAGCACTCAACAGTTGCTTGCTGATTAGGAGGTTTTCGTTAAGGGCCCCGCCAGCATGTTGCAGGTTTTGGGTATAAACCGTTTGGCCAATGGCATTGGTGATGCTTATTTGATAATTGCCTTTGGCCAACTCATTTATCTGCAGGCCAACCTGGTTGCCCACAATAGGGTTAGGATAAATGACCAATTGCCCAGCGGCTTTGCCAATGGTTACTTTTGCGATTGGCGAGTAGTAAGCGTTGCCTGTGCTTTCCACTATTTTGATCCTGTAAAAATTGTTGCCGGTTATAGGCATGGCATCAAAACTGTTATAGTTGTTTGCTCCCGTTGCAACCAGTGTAGCAAGCTTGGTGAAATGAATCGCATCGCTGCTTTTTTCCACTTCATAGCGGGCAATATTGATTTCGTTGCTGCTTTGCCATTCTACCTGCACGCCACTGTTTTTTGCATAAGCCTTGATATTACTGATGGTTACGGGAAGTGTGGAGCTTTGTTTGAATACAATGCTGAACCTGTTGGCTGCTTTAGAAGCCGGGTCGGCCGTAGCAGTAAAATTGATTACGGTTGTATCACTTAAGCTGATAGGTGTACTGATGCCAGCAAAATTATCCTTCAAGAATGCAGTCAACCCGGGTGCATTAAAGTTGTCCGGTACCAGTTTCCATTGGTATGCCTGTGTCTTGAAACGGGCAATGGCCAACTGTATCGTGTCTGCTGCATCTACCAGTTTCCTCGCTTCAATACTCAGGAATTTATTGTCCCTTGTAATGGCCACATCTTCATCCCAGTTGTCAATCTGCTGTGCATCTTCCCCATCAATACTGTTAGAGAAACCGTTGTTGAATACAGATGTCACACCGTCTGCACTTCTTACGGTTCCGGTATTATCGGTATAGTACAGCAATGCCTTTAAGGTTTCGGTCTGTGTGCCTGCCCTGTACACGTCCAGGTTGTTGGTGGTGCTTTTGTTGTTTTCTGTTATGCTTAGCGAAGGCGACATTATACCAACTTTTGCCTGTATAAAAAATGCCTGCCCGCTTTGAATGTCCCTTGTTAAGTTGGTGGCACCACCGCCTGTTGTGCCGCTTGTGTTTACAGTAACAAAACCACCACGGCTACCAATGTTAGGGTCCCATATAGTAATATAGTTCTCAAAATTCGTGGCATTGTTACCCGTGTACATACCACTTGACGCATCCCAGCGTATAGGCGATGCAAAAGGGTTTGCAATGAGCGTAACATTACCATCACTTGATAAATTGTTCAATGTCTGGTCCCCTAGGGTCAATGTACCTTTTGCCCTTAATGTGGTATTGCTACTGCCGTTTGCTGTATTGATGGTGGCTATATCATCCCTGTTGCCCCTTACAAACAACAGGTAACCTGTACCTGCATTCAAAGTATTTACATTGGTGTTCGTTATCAATGTCCATGCATCGGGGTTATAGGTGTAGGTGTACAAAGAACCTTGATTGGTTTGTGTTGCGTCAAAGCCGTTGCTGCTGCCACCCGATCCCGTAATATGTGTACCGTAACCTGCGGCATCACTTGGCAGGTTTGTGTTTACCACACTGTTTGCCTTACCTTCCTGCCAGTTGGCATTGATGCTGGTGCTGGTGGTAACCATTGGTGCCAATAGCCTGTAGGCCCTGTTGTTGCTGGAGCTGATGTACCTTTCCACCGTTACATCGCCGCTGATATAGTTACCGCCAGATGCACCAGGAGCAATCCTTGCCGTATTGGTGGCTGTGCTTCTCAAATGCAGGAAGCCGCCCGTGTTCAATGTGCCTGCTGTTGGTGTAAGCACATCTATCAATACCAGTTTATTGCCAAGTGTTACGCTACCGCTACTTGTTCTGTTGATGGTTAGGTTGCTGAGGATGTTCGTGGTGCCATCGGTTGTTTGATCGAACTTCAATGTACCAAGTGCACTTGTTCCTGTAATGGACACATTGGAAGCAGCACTACCTTTTAAGGAACCCGAGCCAGTAACTGTGCCTGCCAGTGTAAGCGTATTGCCTGCAATAGACAGGTCGGTTGATAGGTTGAGTATTTCATTTATTGTTGCATTTCCGCTTAACGGTTTAGTGGCTGCATTGGATATGGTCAAATTCCTGTAATCACTTCTACTGGTTACTGTTTGTGTGCCGGAACTTGCATTGTATTCAATAGTAGAGCCCGATGCCAATGTAACAGTAGGTGAGTTTGTGGAAACAATGGTTGTGGATGTACTTCCGGTTAATCCGTTGAGGTTGGCTGTTTTCAATACACCTTTTATGCTGGCCGTGCTTGAAGCTGCAAAAGAAAATGTTTTGTCTGCCCCATCCAAAGAACCGTTGGATGCAACCGTTAAATTGGAAAGGCCAGTAACATTGCCACTGGCAACAGCATCACCTGCAATTGCTGCATTAAGTATATCTCCCGCAAATGAAGGTATTGCACTTGTTGGGTTTGCGATCACCACAATATCGTCCAGGGCAAATTCATCACGGCTACCTGTGCCGCTTACATCCGTACCCGACCATCTTAAATAATAGTAGCCTGTTGCCGGTATATTTAAGCCAGTTATCTTGATAACCCTGTAATACATTTTCCAGCTCAAGGCATCTGCTGCAACAATAGAAGCAATATCTGCATCTGTATTGGCAGTTGTATAACTGCTATTGTTTGTTGAATAAGAGAAATTGAAAGAGTTGCTTCTTGCCTGGTCGTTATTGATATATACTTTGTATGCAATGGACAAAGAAGTAATGGGAGCACCTGTTGCATTTTGCATTCTTAAAGTAAGTGTACCCGGTGCCCAGTCGTTACCACCTGGCTGAAAGCCAAGTGCACGGTTAACGCCTGCCGTAACGTCCACATCAAACCCATACGTACCGCCTGTTGTTACACCGCCTGCACTTGCCCCACGAGCATAATCACCCGTTGTGTTAGAAGCTCCAAAAGCCAGGTCGCCATCGCTCCAACCGGTTACTGCCCATGCATCAGAGTTCAGTTGCCCTGCTGCCAAAGAAGCTGTAGGGTTGAATCCGGCCCCGGTAAAAGCACCGTTATTCACGCCACTTAAAGTATTGTCAAAGTCAATTGTATAAGTTGTATTGGTGGCGCTGATTTGCAAGCCTACTGTTGGGTTACTGTTCACATCAAATGCACTTGACTCTAAGCTGGAAGTAATACCTGTAGAAGAAGCTGTCAACTTATTTCCAGTTGCAGCAGCACCAAAAACCAGGTTGCTGAATGTGGCAATACCCGCAACGGCATTTACAGAGCTTGTTGCACCGCTGTATGTTGCCGAACCTGTAGTAACAGCCAATGCAACCGAAGCTACAAAGTCAAGGTCAAGGTTGCCGTTTACATCCACACCGCTTATTGTAACAGATGGGCTTATTGCCACCCCAATTGTGGTACTACTTGGCTGCTGTACAAACGCAAGCTTTGTTGCTACAACAGCAATAACGTTTTCAATATTATTAGCAGTGCTAATAGCAGGGAAACTGCTATTCTTTTCGGAACTGGTTCCATCTGTTACCGTGGTGAAATTGCCTTGGGACAATTGAAACTGGAAATCGTCCCCATCATCATTGCCCGTACCAAGTGTTTCATTCAAGGATATTTTTAACGAAAGCGTTTTGCTGGTATTGTCTGCAACAGAAACAGTAAGGCCAGAGAAAATGATGGATGATGCGGTGATGCTTGTTGCCGTTGCAACCAAGGTTGAACCATCAAACAATGCAGCAGTTTTAATAGCAGTGTTCCATGTAACGGCGTTACCGGCAGCAGCCGTAAATGTAATGCCTGATACTTTGGTAGGCAACAGGTCCAGGTCATTTAAGCTTGCTCCTCCATCCTGTATGGTTATTTGCCAAACCTGTATACCTGTTGAGGAAGTGAGCGGAGCAGGGTCATTTATCAAAGAAGAAATAGAAGCCGGTGAAGAGGCAGGAACCGCAACCACATCGGAAGATGCGGAAACAGTAGTGGCATTCGCAGTAAGTATAGTGGGTGCGGTATAGTAATTTTTGGTTGCATTGTTGGTTCCATCCCAACCAAACGGTATGATGGCATAATAATAATTAGTGGCGGATGACAGGGAAGATATGGCTCTGGACACGGCTGCTGCATTTGTCTCTGTTGCGGCAACGGTACCATCACCAATGGTAGCCCCATTGGCATAAGACTGCCCATCGGTAGGTGTACCTGTTGGTGCCGAGCCTATTTTCTGTAATATCAAATAACCCGAAGCGTTTGTAATTGTATTTGCGGCACTATATGCAAGATTGATGGAAGTAGATGATGCAGCCGTAGCTGTAAAGCTTGCAGGATGTGCCAATGGCTCCAAGGATAGCGTGAAGTTTATGCCGCTACTTACACCTGTTAACAGGTAACTGGAACCGGCACCAGAGCCATTGTAGCTGAATACGCGGTAACGGTATTCTGTACCTGCACTGAGACTACTTTGTGCTACGGTTAAACTATTACCAACATATACTACCGTACTACTGTTGATGGCATCGCCGGCAATATAGCCTGTTCCGTCAACTGGGTTATCGGGCGTGTTTGCTCCCGATCTTCTTATGACAATATAACCATCCGGGGCAGGACTTGCAGCCGTCCAGTTTACATCAAAAGAAGAAGTGGTGGTGTTGGCAAAAGTTGGCGTACCTGCATTGGCAGTAGGCTTTGTTGCCAGTGTTTGCTTGTTACCAGTAGCAGGTGTTGTTGTTAAATAGTTGATGGTGGTGCTACTTCCGTTAAATTCATATACGGCCACATAATAAAGTGTATTGGCTGTTAAACCAGTAACGCCCACACTTGTTGCATTACTTGCAAGCACTACTTTATTGTCTGAACTTGGCCCCAGACCTGTACCCGAAGTAAATAAGGTATTGGCAGTATAAGCGGTTCCATCAACCGGAACAAAATCAACCGCACTACCCTGTCTTACTACAACCAGCCTTCCCGAACCGCCAGTACCCGCATTGAAATTAATGGTAAACCCACTACTGGATAATGAAGAAAAAGTTACGGAATTGGCTTGTACCGATGGCTCTATAGACAAAGTTGAAGTAGAAGCCGATGATGCTTTTGCGGAATAATTTGTTGTGGAACCTGTACCATTGTATTCATATACATCAAAAGCATAGGCAGTAGCTGCAGTAAGGTTAGTTATAGATACAGTTGAACCCGTACCATTGTACACTACTATATTGCCTGTACCTGTAGTGGTGCTACCTGTAAAGCTTCCTGTGGCAGAAGGCGTATAGGTAGTACCCACTGTTGGGGCAACTGCTGTGGTTGCATTCAGCCTTGCAACAACAATACGTCCTGTGCCACCACCATTTGTCCAGCCAACATCCATTGTGGTTGTATTCCTGTTGCTGCCCACTACCGATGATGCTACAGAAGGCACGCTTGCTAAAACGGTAAATGAGCTGCTTGTTCCTGCTGTTAAAGCATCGCCACTTGTACGTGTGGCCGTAAGGGTAACACCAGTGCCATCAGTAGATAAAGTAACACCGGACACAACTACCTGGTTGGTGCCTGCGGTAATGGAACCTGTTGTAGTACCGCCAATGGAGCCACCTCCTGTATTGCTTAAAGTAAATCCGGTTGTTGCAACAACATTGGAAGCTGTGCTGGTACCATCTTGCGACTGCACAGTAACACTGAAAGTGCTGCCCGCTATTGGAGAAGTGGGGCTGATGGAAGTGATGGCAAGTTTTGTTGGTGTGGAAGATGATGTGCCCTCGACTGTAACATCATCAATCCTGTAGTTACCATTATTGGTTGCAGCTGATGACCATCTTAATCTAAGATTTGATTGACCGCTAGCACCTGAAGGTAAAGCTATTTTTGTACCACTATTTACCAATGCCCAAGCATTTCCGTTTGCAGAATATGTATACGAAACATTATTCCAAGTAGTGCCATCAGAACTCCATTGAAATACAATTGTACCATTAAACGCAGTAGTCCCTCTACCACCCCACAAAATTGTTATTGAAGAGTAACCTACAGTGGATAAATTATTTGAATAAGTAAGTGTATGTGTAGTGCCGTTTGTTCCTGTACCATTAAATAAGGCATTAGCACCACCAGAAGCACCTGTATATGTGGAAGAAGCAGAAGCTGTGCTACCATTCCAACCATTAGTAGTATTTGAACTAGTCCATCCAGTCGGTAATACAGCGTTTGTAGTTCCAAAAGTTTCTGTAAACAGGTTTGTCTGCCCCCATCCTTTTGCCAATCCCAAAAACAGAAACAGTCCTAACAAAAAACTTTTAAATGAAAACTTACGCATCAAAAAGTTACGGGTAGCAGCTATACGCATACACGGATGTATTAAATTCAGAAATGGGGTTACATTTTCAACAGTGGGCAGCAAAAATGCCATAAATCAAACAACAATATGCTGACCCATTGTTATCAAATTATCAATTAAACAGAAATAAATATAATTGGTAAAACGGGAACTAGGTGCATCCAAAAAGACATTTTATCGCCCATCCATTGCCAGCCGTACAACTACTTGATAATTAACTTATATCAATCACCCGCTTCTCTCTGCCGCTGCTATACGCCGCTTCAATAATCCGTATTACTGCCAGCCCGTCTTCGGCTGTTACAGGCACGGGTTGGTTATGTGCAATAGCTTGATAAATGCCTTCATAATAATCCAGGTACTGGCCACGTTGCGATGGGATGATTTCACGGATCACTACACCATCTTTTTCAGTATGCAACAGCCCCCATTCAATTGTATCTTCCACACCCCAGTTGGCTTCATCGGGCTTCCTCTCCGCAAGCAGGGCAACTTCTTGCCCATTTGTTTTTGGCTTAATAAAAGTGCCCTTGCTACCATGAATAATATAACCGATTGATGCTTCTCTTGCCAGCAGCGTGCTTTTTAAACGTACCCTTACATTCGGGTAATAGAATAGTATCTCAAAATAATCATCCACTTTACTGATGGGGCGTATGATCTTTATATCGGCAAAAACCGCATCGGGAAAACCGAACAGTTGCAAGGCCTGGTCAATTAAATGTGCACCTAAGTCATATACGATACCAGTGCCCAATACAGGTTCTTCTTTGTGCAGCTTATAACTCAAGGCTTCGGTAAAACGGTCGTAATGAATCTCTGCTTCCACTACATTGCCCAGTAATTTTTCATCCAGTACTTTTTTCACGGTCCTGTAATCGCTGTCGTACCTGCGGTTCTGGTATGCAGACAGTACCAAATTCCTTTCTTTCGCCAATGCAATCAGTTCCTCCCCTTCTGCAACCGTTACGGTAAAAGGTTTTTCCAGCACCACATGCTTATTGGCAAGCAATGCTTTCTTTGCATAATCGTAATGGGTAATATTGGGCGTGTTCACAATCACCAGGTCAATGGTTTCATTTGCAAGCAATGCTTCATAGCTATCGTACGAAACCGCATCCGGATAAAAGCCCTGTATGATCTTTTTGCTCCGCTCCCATGCCCCGCACAATTTAAAGCCTTGATGCAGTTCAATAAAAGGTGCATGGAACAGTTTGCCCGACATGCCAAAGGAACAAAGTGCCGTGTTTATAGGTTTCATAAAGTATAATATTAATGGTTGGATGTTTAAGGTTTAATGGTGTTGGTATTTGGGATTTGGTTTATTGGTATTTGGTTATTAGTTATTGGTTTATTGGTATCGGAATTTGGAATTTCCTAACTGGAATTTCTACAGCATTGCTTTCAATTTTTCTTTCACACCACTATCCCATTCTTCTTTCAATATAGACAATATGATACTGTCCCTTCTGCCACCACCAACTTTGGGTACATCCTGCCGCAACACGCCTTCTACCGTGCAGCCGATTTTTTTCATGGCTGCTATACTTCTTGCATTGGTATTGTCGGCCCTGAACTCCACACGCAGCATACCCATTGTTTCAAAAGCAAACTGCAGCAATAAAAACTTGCAGTGCCTGTTCAACCCAGTTCCCCTGAACCTTTCGCCATACCAGGTGTAACCCAGTTGTAAAGTTTTGAAGTTAAGCTTCATATCATAGAACCTGGTGCTACCTGCGTATTGCTGCGTTATTTTATCAAACACAATAAAGGGGTACATATGCTTCGCTGTTCTTCCCTCAACCGCTTGCCCAATATAGCTTTTAAGTTGTTCTTCGCCTGCGGCAGATACCAGACCATACTTCCAGGTATCGGGTTCATGCAAACTAAATTCAAGCAGATACTTGCAATCATCTACCACTAATGGTCGCAACAAAACGCAATCATCTTCCAAAACAAAATCCTTTTCAAAATCAAATCGTTCTTCTGCCATTTCGATATACTTTAATATTCCTTAAAATCGTTAATAAGCAGCAAGCAAATTGAGCAAAAAATTTGAATATTGCACCTTCATCATTTAATTTAATAATTCTATGTGCGGAATAGTTGGTTACACAGGCCCCAGGGAAGCTTACCCCATTGTACTGAAAGGTTTGAAAAGATTGGAATACCGTGGTTACGACAGTACCGGTGTGGCCTTATTGGACAATGGCAAACTGGACGTTTATAAAAAGAAAGGAAAAGTGGCCGAACTGGAAGAAACATTGGTAGGAAAAAATCTCCATTCGCATATCGGCATTGGCCATACCCGTTGGGCAACACATGGCGAGCCAAGCGACAGGAACGCACACCCCCATTTATCCAACAGCGGCAAACTGGCCATGCTGCACAACGGCATCATTGAAAACTATGTACCCATTAAAAATGATTTGCTAAAAAAAGGCTACACGTTTAAAAGCGATACAGATACCGAAGTACTGCTGAACTTTATTGAAGACATTAAGCAGAACAACAATTGTACGCTTGAAGAAGCTTTGCGTATTGCACTGAAACGTATTGTAGGTGCTTACTGCATTTTATTGATTGAGCAGGATGACCCCGAAACTATTTACGCTGCAAGAAAAGGAAGCCCATTGGTAATTGGCATTGGCAAGGGCGAACATTTTTTGGCAAGCGATGCCAGTCCCATTATTGAATACACCAAAGAAGTGGTGTATGTGAACGATTACGAGATTGCCATTGTACGCCCAGACGAACTGATACTGAAAAACCTGGGCAATGAAAAGCAGACACCTTTTATTACCAAGCTGGATATGGAACTTGCTGCCATTGAAAAAGGCGGTTACGAACATTTCATGTTGAAAGAGATACACGAACAACCCGATACCATTCATGATTGTTTACGCGGAAGGCTGTTGCCTGAAACGGGGCAGATCATCATGAGTGGTGTGGATGACAACTTAGAGTCGTTGGTAAATGCACAACGCATCGTAATAGTAGCCTGCGGTACCAGTTGGCATGCGGGGCTGATTGCAGAATACATGATTGAGGAACTTTGCAGGATACCCGTTGAAGTGGAATATGCCAGCGAGTTCCGCTACCGCAACCCTATCATCAACAAAGGCGATGTAATTATTGCCATTTCGCAAAGTGGCGAAACGGCCGATACATTGGTGGCATTGGAAAAAGCAAAGGAACAGGGTGCATTTATTTTTGGTGTGGTGAATGTGGTGGGCAGCAGTATTGCACGCATCAGCCATGCAGGTGCCTATACACATGCGGGGCATGAAATAGGTGTAGCAAGTACCAAAGCATTCACAGGCCAATTGGCTGTGTTGAGTATGATGGCCTTAAAGATTGCTTATGCAAAAGGCACCATCAACGAAGAGCGTTACCTGCAATTGATGCGTGACCTGCATGCAGTACCAGAAAAAGTAAAAGAGATATTGCAGGACACCAGCAACATAAAAGCCATTGCCGAAAAATACAAAGATGCCAAAGACTTCCTGTTCCTAGGGCGTGGCTACAACTTCCCCGTTGCATTGGAAGGTGCATTGAAGCTGAAAGAGATCAGTTATATACATGCAGAAGGCTACCCTGCTGCCGAAATGAAGCACGGCCCTATTGCATTGGTTGATGAAAACCTGCCTGTTGTATTTGTGGCAACAAAAGACAGTTATTACGAAAAAATTGTAAGCAACGTACAGGAAATTAAAGCAAGAAAAGGAAAGGTAATTGCCGTAGCAACCGCAGGCGATGAAGTGATACCGGGTATGAGCAACGATGTAATGTTTGTACCCGATACCGATGAAGTGATTGCACCATTGCTAAGCACCATTCCCCTACAGTTATTGAGTTACTATGTAGGTATTGCAAAAGGCATTGATGTAGATAAACCAAAGAACCTTGCCAAGAGCGTAACGGTTGAATAAGAATGGAACGTGAATCGTAAAATCGTGAATCGCTAGAACGGAGAAGACTATTACACCATCTTGCGATTTACGATTCACGACTAGCGATTCTCGATTCACGATTAATAAAGCATAATCATTATACATACGAATGCCTCAAAACATCATCACCAAAACCTCGCTTTCTTCTTTGGGTTATGGCTTTGTAAGCACCGAGAACATGCCCAAAGGCAAAGACGAATATTATTTGCGTAACATGCAGAACAGGAGCGGTATCAGTTACCGGCAACTGTCTGCCTACGAAATCGAGGTACTTGTCCGCAACCGCAATACCAGCGATGACTGGAACAAGATACTGGTAAGCGATGCATTCAATCCAGAGCTAGTTAAGAACTGCAAGTTTTACGGCTTGGTACGCATTGGCAAACTGGAACCTTACTGCCTTGCATTCAGCGACCTGAAAGTGCCTGTGGGTCTGTACAATTCCACCATCATCAGTTGCGACTTTGGCGACAATGTCTGCATAGACAATGTAAATTACTTGTCACATTATATATTGGGCAACGAAGTGATCATTACCAATGTAAATGAACTGATCACCACCAACCATGCAAAGTTTGGTAACGGCATCATCAAACAAGGAGAAAGCGAAAGCATCCGGATATGGCTGGAAGTATGCAACGAAAATGGTGGCCGCAAGATATTGCCCTTTAACGGCATGTTACCCGGCGATGCTTACCTATGGAGCAAGTACCGTGATGATGATGCCTTGCTGGAAAAATTTAAACAGTTTACCGAACTGCGTTTCAATAAAGACCGTGGCTATTACGGCAAGATTGGCGACCGTACCGTCATCAAAAATTCAGCCATCATAAAAGATGTATGGATCGGCAGCGATGCCTATATAAAAGGTGCCAACAAATTAAAGAACCTTACCATCAACTCCGGCGAAGAAGGCAAGACCCAGATTGGTGAAGGCTGCGAAATAGTGAACGGTGTTATTGGTTATGGCTGCAGGATATTTTATGGCGTAAAAGCCGTACGCTTTATTATGGCGTCGCATTCGCAATTAAAGTACGGGGCAAGGTTAATCAATTCTTATTTAGGTAACAATGCTACCATATCCTGCTGCGAGGTACTGAATTCATTGATCTTTCCCGCACATGAACAGCACCACAACAACTCCTTTTTATGTGCTGCATTGGTAATGGGGCAAAGCAATATAGCAGCCGGTGCCACCATTGGCAGCAACCACAATTCACGTGGTGCAGATGGTGAGATAGTTGCAGGGCGTGGCTTTTGGCCGGGGCTCTGCGTAAGCCTTAAACACAACAGCAGGTTTGCATCTTTTACCATTTTAACCAAAGGCGATTATCCTGCGGAACTGAACATACCCATTCCGTTTGCATTGGTAAGCAACGATGTGAGCAAAGACCAGTTGACCGTAATGCCGGGCTATTGGTTCATGTACAATATGTATGCATTGGCACGCAACAGTTGGAAATACATTGACCGTGACAAACGTGTGGAACGCATACAGCAGCTTGAATACAATTACCTGGCCCCAGATACCATCAATGAAATTTTTGCATCGCTTACCATATTTGAAGAATGCACGGGTAAAGCCTATTTGCAAAAAACAGATGCTACTGCAACCTTCACCAAAGAAGCATATGTTGCCAAAGGAAAAGAACTGCTGAACAATAAAGGCAATGCTTTGAAAGGTATTGAAATAACAGCCAACGGGTTTGAAAACACCAAACGCAAAGTGGTTTTTGCCAAACTTCCAACGGCATACACGCTTTACAAAGACCTCATTGTTTACTATGGCGTTATTGAATTGTTGGAATTTATCAAAGCCAACAATATCAAAACCCTGAGTGCTTTGGTAGCTGCACTGCCTTCCAAAAACGCAAGGACGGAATGGTTGAATATCGGTGGGCAATTGATGCCTGCAGTAGAAGTAGAAGGGTTGAAAGACAAGATCAAAAAAGGCAGTATCAAATCATGGTATGCCATACACCATTTCTATACTACACAAGGCACCAAATATGACTTGCAGAAACTGCAACATGCATTGGCAAGCCTTGCAGAAATAGAAAATATTTCCATAAAGAAACTGGACAAGCCAACATTTGACCGTTTGCTGAATGCAGCCATTGCCACCAAGGAATGGATGACAAAAGGCATTTACGATGCCCGTGCAAAAGATTACAATAGTGAGTTCCGCAAAATGGTGTATGACACCAACGAAGAAATGGACCATGTTATGGGCAAGCTGGATGACAACAGTTTTATACAGCAACAGAACGAAGACCTCAAAGAATTCAAACAGTCTATCGCCAATTTGAGAAAAGGTTTTTACAGGGCGAAGTAATAGATGCATTTGATTATTCAAGTACAGGAAAGCAATGTCATACTGAGCCTCTCGAAGTATGGCAAACGGAACCGCAGTTCAAAAAAGGTAGTGTATCAGAGATGTTAGGTTGTTCGGATAGCTATCGAGTAGAAACCAAGTTAGCACTTCTATATACAATCGCCTTCGACAAGCTCAGGCTGACATTTACGCTTCGATAAAAGTTGAGCTTTGATCTGAACCTTGATGGGTGCGACGCCGAGAAAGTCCAATCTTTAATCTCCAGCTAAGTACATAAACATAAAAGCCACTCCGCTAAACGGAATGGCTTTTATAAAAACGGTGCGATTCAATTATTTCAACCCGAACAGGCCTTCATTCAACAATTGCAATGTCTGCGTTTTATAGGTTGCAGGCAACAGCAACGAAATGTTGTGCGAGCTTCCTCCATAACTTACCATGGTTACAGGAACTGTACTAATGGCATCAAAGAGCTTCTTCAACACATTATCTGTTGAAGCAATCTCGTTACCAACAATGGAAATAATGGTATGCTCCTTTTCAACCTCAACCGTACCAAACGGTTCAAGCTCTTTTGTTATTTCTTTTAAAAATGTATCGCTGTCAATGGTTACGCTTACCGCCACTTCAGAAGTGGTGATCATATCAATGGAAGTCTTGTACTTCTCAAACACTTCAAATATCTTACGCAGAAAGCCATAAGCCAGCAACATGCGGCTGCTCTTGATCTTGATGGCAATGATGCCATCTTTGGCAGCAACGGCTTTTACGCCACGGCTATTGGCATTCTGTTCAATGGTGGTGCCTTTGGCATCGGGCTGCATGGTGTTCAACAACTTTACCGGCACATTGTAATGCTGTGCAGGCCATATACAGGCGGGATGCAATATCTTGGCACCAAAGTAGGCAAGCTCTGCAGCTTCATCAAAGCTCAACTGTTCTATGGCAACGGTTTTGCTTACCACACGAGGATCGTTGTTGTGCATGCCGTCAATATCCGTCCATATTTCGCATACACTTGCCTTAACGGCAGCAGCCACCAACGATGCAGTGTAATCGCTACCGCCACGTTTCAGGTTGTCCACTTCTCCCCTTGCATTGCGGCATATATAACCTTGCGTTACAAACAGCTTCTTATTGGCATGTTGCTGCAATAGCTGTCCAAGTTTTACCTTGATACTGCCAACCTGTGGTTCTTCGTTACTGTCAATGGTCATGAACTCCAATGCAGGCAACAGCAAATGGTCAACATCCGATTCTTCCAAATAGATGGAGAACAATTTGGTGCTCAACAGTTCGCCTTGTGCCAATATATCTTTGTTCAATGCCTCGCTAAAAGATATCTTTAATATGATGTTCAGGAAATCGAAATGTTCTTCAACAATCTTATAGGCTTTTGCCTGGCATTCTTCTGTCTTCAACAGGTCCATTACAAAATTCTTGTATTGGATCTCCAGCTTATCAATATTCTGTTTGGCAGCTTCCCTATTGCCTTGCGACAAACAGTTGCTGATCTCTACCAATGCATTGGTTGTTCCGCTTAATGCACTCAGCACTACAATGGTTGGCTCATCGCCCCTTGTAATCAATTGTGCCACCTGCTGCATACGTTCCGGCTTGCCAACACTGGTGCCGCCGAATTTCATTACTTTCATGTGCGTCTTCTGTTTTGTTTGTAGGACACATGGATTTTACAAAGACCCAAACCCTGGAAAGTAGCTTGTTTCATTTGTCCCCCCGCCCGATTGATGATTTGATTTTTTATTTGAGTTGCAAATGTAATGGCTGGAATATTTTTTCAGTAAGAATTTTAACCGCAAGAACACGCAATCATTTACTACCAAATGTTAGCCTTGCATAATAGCAAAACCTGTACTTTCATGCAAAGAATAATCTATGGATGTTTATAGTAAAAAAGTGGAGATCAGGTGGAGCGACCTTGATCCCAACTTTCATTTAAGGCACAGTGTTTATTACGATTGGGGTGCCTATACACGTATCAGCTTTTTGAACGAAAACGGGCTTACGCCGCAACTGATGATACAGCACCATATTGGCCCCATCATCTTTAGGGAAGAATGCGTATTTAAAAGGGAGATACAGTTTGGCGATACCGTTGAAGTATTCCTGAAACTGGCCAAGAGTACCAAAGATGCTGCCCGGTGGACGATGATACATGAAGTATGGAAAAACACCGATACATTGAGTGCCGTTATAACCATTGACGGTGCATGGATCGATACACAGATCCGCAAACTGGCCATACCACCACCTATGTTTGCAGATAAGATGCACCTGCTACCCAAAACAGAAAATTTTGAATTGGTTTAAATACAACCTTGAACAATTAGACCTGAAACTTTCAACTTACAAAAACAATACAGATGAAAAAATTATGCTTGCTTGTTGGTGCCGGTATGCTATGCATGGCAACCAATGCCCAAAATAAATTAACGCCAGAGAAGCTTTGGCAACTGGGAAGGGTATCTGCCCTTGGCCTAACCAAAGACAAACAGTTTGTGCTGTACAGTGTTGCCATACCCAATATGGATGAGAACAAGAGCAAAAGAAAGAGTTATAAAATGCCTGTTGGCGGTGGCGATGCCATTGAAGTAAGCAATGCCGATAGCTTGATGGAGAACGAAAAAATATCTGCCGATGGTAAATACATTATCAGCAGCAACGAAGTGCAGGTAAAAAATGTAAAGGGATCCGATATTTATAAAGACCTGCCGAAAAGCAATGCCTATGTATTTATTTCTTTGAATTACCGCCACTGGGACACTTGGGAAGATGGCAAATTCGGCCATGTGTTTGTTGCACCTTATGCAAACGGCAAAGCTGGCGAAGGCAAAGACATTATGCCCAACGAGCCTTACGATTGTCCACAGAAACCTTTTGGTGGCGATGAAGATTTTGTATGGAACCCCGATGGTAAGCATGTGGTGTACGTTGCCAAAAAAAGTTTCGGTACTGCTTATGCCGTAAGCACCAATACCGATTTATACGAATATGATGTAGAAAAAGGCACTACGCGTAACCTTACAGAAAGCAACAAAGGCTACGACATCAGTCCACGCTTCAACAAGCAAGGTCAACTGGCCTGGCTGCAAATGAAACGCGATGGCTATGAAGCCGACAAGCAGGACATTGTAGTAATGGTAAACGACAAAACCGTGGTTAACCTTACCCGCTTACGTGATGACATTCATGTGGAAAGCTTTACCTGGAGCGAGGACGGTAAGAATATCTACTTTACTGCACCCATTAACGGCACACTGCAACTGTTTAAAGTAAACAATATTGGTATGCTCATGGTGGTACCTACCATTACCCAAATTACCAAAGGCGATTTTGATGTGGCCGGCATTGTTGGCGAAGCAAACAACAAACTCATTGTATCAAGAACAGATTTCAACCATGCTGCCGAACTCTATTCCGTTGACGTGGCCAATGGTAACATGCAACAACTCACACATGTAAACGATGCAGCTTACAGCAATCTTGGTGCATGCAAAAACGAAAGGAAATTCGTTACCACTACCGATGGCAAACAGATGCTGGTATGGGTGGTATATCCACCCAACTTTGATGCCACCAAAAAATACCCAACATTATTGTATTGCCAGGGCGGGCCACAATCGCCGCTTACACAGTTCTACTCCTTCCGTTGGAACTTTCAATTGATGGCTTCACAAGGCTATATCGTTGTGGCACCATGCCGCCGTGGCATGCCCGGCTTTGGCACCAAATGGAATGAACAGATCAGTAAGGACTGGGGCGGGCAAGTAATTAAAGATTACCTCAGTGCCATCGATGCTATAAGTAAGGAAAGCTATGTGGACAAAACCCGCAGGGGCTGCGTAGGTGCTAGCTTTGGCGGCTACTCCGTATTTGCCTTGGAAGGTCTGCATGAAGGCCGTTTCAAGACATTCATTGCACACGATGGTGTGTTCGATTTCAGGAGCATGTATGGCACAACAGACGAAATGTTTTTTGAGAATTGGGAAAAAGGCGGCGCCTATTGGGAAAAGAACAATGCCGTGGCACAACGTTCCTTCAGCCAAAGCCCCAGCAACATGGTAGATAAATGGAACACGCCCATCTTCATTATACAAGGTGGCAAAGATTACCGTGTGCCTATTGAGCAAGGCCAGGGTGCATTCCAGGCTGCACAGTTAAAAGGCATCAAAAGCAAGTTCCTGTACCTGCCCGATGAAAACCATTGGGTGTTAAGTGCACAGAATGCATTGGTTTGGCAAAGGGAATTTTATAGTTGGCTGGATGAGACCTTGAAGTAATTTTTTTGTGTTACCAACTGCAGTGCATACATGTACTGCAGTTGCGTCGCACCCATGGGCGGTTGAATGCAACTGGGCAATTGTTTTATGTTATTTTTCGATAAGCTATGATGCGTATTTATCTTCCCATATTGTTAGCAACAATTTTATCTTGTCAAACCAAAGTACAAACCAGTATGGCAGCACCTGCTAAAGAATCATTGACAGATAAAGCAAAACGTCTAGCTTCAAAATACAATCTAACACAAACCGGGTTCGATACCGAATGCATTTATTCTAAAGGTGACCTCACAAAAGTGTTATCAACAATTTTAAAAGACCTTTTACCAGAAGAACAATTTCAAATCACCGAAACTATTTCCGCTGATGGCAAGCAGTATGTTGCAGCAGTGAAACACAACAATGAGCAAATAATTGAAATTGTTGCAGATACCCACGCTGATTTTTTACCGGATACTTTTAGTTATTTACTGGAATCCATACCCAAAAAAATGGGTAGTGATAAACGATTTTTCATGGTTAACCCACGTCTACTCGGGCAAGATGTTTTGTATTTCTGCGGAACGGAAACCAACCTGAAAGCTGCGAAGAAAGAAGGGCTACCCTTAATTTATTCAGGCGAAGACTTTATGGAGATGGATATCAGTGAATTTGAATAATTGCTGTTTTATTGATTTTTAGCAGTAGTTCCAAGAAACTTAATTTGCACTTTTTCACCAGCCTGATGGGGATTACAAACTTTAAACAATGTATTGTAAATAATAATTGCAACTTCCAAATCAATACTTGCTTATTATTCCATGAATACACAATTTAAATAAAATACCAAAAAAAGCATTTGTTTATGCTACCATTTAAGTAGCTTACTTTCATTAATTTGTTGTATCCATTAACCTTCTACAATCTGGATAGCATGAGCAACAAAAACCTACACAGACGCAAGTTTTTAAACCAGTTAAGTTTAACACTTGGCACAGGTATCATTTCTTCCAGCTTTTCTATTCCGCCAACAAGCAACAACAGCAATGAATGCAAAGCAATTCCTATTGTGGAACTCGGTCCTTATGCCGTAATGAAATACAGAAAACAAGCAGACCATGATATTGACCTTACACAGATTGACGGAAATGCTGGCGTTGCAATTGGACAAATCATAACGGTATTTGGCAAGATAACCGATAAAGACTGCAACCCGATACCTGCTGCCGTAGTAGAAATATGGTCGGCCAACCATTACGGCAAGTACCATCACGAATATGACAAAAGCGGATACAAAGATGACCCTAACTTTCAAGGTTGGGGACAGGCAATTACAAATGAACAAGGAGAGTATACATTCAAAACAATCTATCCCGCTCCTTATGGGGCAAGGACAAGGCATATCCATTTCAAAGTTTCCAGAAGGGATTATCACGAACTTACCACACAACTATTTTTTGAAGGTGAAGAAAGAAACAAGAAAGACCCTATCTTGAAAATATTCACACACGAAGAGCAGCAGCTTCTTATTAGACCGTTAGTAGATAAGGACAATTTAAAACAAGTGGAATTCAACCTTGTGTTGGATGAAGTTCAAAAAAATGGCTTGCCCGAAAAAGTGCTTAAAGAATATACGGGCAATTATATTTTACAAAATGCACCTTTTGATATGAAGAAGTTTATGAAAACAACCATGGGAATTGAAGTAAATAACTTCGACCTAAAGTTAACCCATAAACAACAACAGTTATTTATGACACTTTCATTTTACCCTACCGTTGAGCTTGTTTGGACTTCTAAAGATGAGTTTCAATCCTGGTCGTTCAGTAACACTTATATAAGGTTTAGAAGGGATGACAATGGAAAAATTGCTGGCTTGAGGTTACATTTTAGCGAAGACGACTTTGTAGAAGGCATCAAGAAAAACAACAGTTAAAAGCCTTAAAGAACAACGTCATTAAACAGATTGGGCAAGCAATGCAGAAAGGTTATACAAATTTTAGAAGTAAGCAATATTGAACAGTTGGCACAAGAATAATGTGACAAAAAACAGTTATACCTATAATCTTGCCCCAAACAACAAACTCCCAATCCTAACCATTGTACTACCCTCTTCTATCGCCATTCTATAATCGCCACTCATGCCCATGGAGAGCGTTTGGAATTGGGAATTTAAAACCTGGAATTTATCAAATATCGCTTTCAGTTGCTTAAACTCATTCCTCACCTTCTGTTCATCATCACTAAAGGAAGCCATACCCATCAAACCAACGATGCGGATGTTGTTCAGTTCATCCATGCCTTTTAGCTGCAACAGTTCCTGTTCATCAAAACCGAATTTGGTTTCTTCCTCTGCAATATGTACCTGCAACAAACAATCTATAACGCGGTTGTTTTTGATGGCCTGTTTATTGATTTCTTTTAGGAGATTAAAGCTATCAACACCATGTACCAAATGCACAAAAGGTGCAATGTATTTTACCTTGTTGCTTTGCAAGTGGCCAATAAAATGCCAACGGATATCTTTGGGCAGCTTGGCTTCTTTATCTACCAGTTCCTGCACATAGTTCTCGCCAAAGTCACGCTGGCCAAGGTTGTACAATGCCTGTATGTCTTCCGCTGGTTTTATTTTGCTTACTGCAACAAGCGTTACTGCTTTGGGTTGCAGCTCTTGTATAATGGATTGGTAGGCTTGTGTGTTTACGCTCATGGTTTTATTTGAATATGCTGTTTTAAGTAGGTTGTTGAAAAACAATAAGCCTGTTTCGCCTAGCCAGGATATATTCTTTGGCCGATGGGTGTCCCGATAGTTATCGGGACCAATGCTGTTCGATCATGTACTGCTGTTAAGGTCATAATTTATATGGCAATCTGGTACCACTTCAGGTTCTGCAGCCTTTTAATGAGCAATAAACTGGCAAATGCCATTACAGGTGCCAACAGCCACAGCAACCATGGCAAGTTGGTTTTGATCAATAAGAAATGGATGCCGATGGTTACACCTATTGCTATTAACTGAAGCATGGCTTTTAAAAACTTACCGCTTTGTTGCTGTGTGTTGGGCTGCCGTGAAAAAGGTAAATAATGTTCGGTCAAATTGGCCACTACCAAAAAGCAGAACAGGTTGTTGAACAAGGCAAACAATGCATCGTCTATAATAGCAGTGCCCCATACATATAAGCAAACGCCAAACAACAATAGGAATACCGGCATGAAAAACTTTACGAACAACGATTTCATCATGCCCGAAACAAGTTCGCCAGGCTTATAGACAGGCAGGCTATGGTACACCCAGGATGCCAAATAATTTTCGTTGAATGCAACAATCATGATGCTTCCGCTAACCGTTAACATGGGTACATAAAAAAAGAAAAGATAGCTGGATGTGGTAGACAGGTATTGCCATACGGTAGCAATATCCTTTCCGCTTTTAAACACAAAAATAAAAATGAACACGGGTATATAAGCCAAGCTGGGATAGAACTGCAGCTTGAAGCTCTTATCCCTGCCCGTCATTTTCCAGGTAACTTCAAAAGCACTTTTTTCGATAAGTGATGTGCAGGCAATGTTGGACAGTGTTTGTGACAACTGTTTCTTTCTTTGTTGCACAACAACAACCGCAACTGTTTGTTTAATGCCATCGCCGGCATTCATGGCTGCCAGCTTTTTGGCAAATGATGGTGCCAGGTATTTGTTCATTGCCCAAAAGGTAAACGTGGGCACAATCAATGCAAGGCCAATCATTGACAGATGCATTGCATCGAACTGCAGGTTATGAAAAGCTTCTATGGTCAATGCCATCCATACAGGTGGCAAGCAATAGGAGTACCAATGCAGTTCAAAAGCCTGTGTGAGCTGACTCAGGTTGATCATTCGGGGAAGTATCTGGAAACCTACCGTGAACAGCACCGTCATCAGTATCTGGAAATAGGTAACAATGTCCTTTACTTTTTCTTCGCTGCTGAACCGGATGATAAGCAGGTACAGTAGATAAGTAAGGAACACGGCCAGCAATACGGTAAGCAATGTTGTTACAATCATTACGAGCCCCGCAATGGCCCCGTATTTAAAAAATGCCAGTCCAATGGGAAAGATGGCAATAGCAATAGTGAACTGCAACAGGTAAACCAGTATATGCACCAGCCTTGCCATGAAAAGCGTTTTACTGCTTACCGGCTTGGGAAGTATCACCTGGTTATCTGTTGTATCGAGCAATACAGTTGAAAAATCGGTAATCAATGTCATTGACATCATGAACAGTACATAACTATGTATCAGTATCATGCCCAATACAAGCGAGGGTATGGCAAAAAGCACCGCACCAATAAAGATGCCCATCAACGCATAAAAAAACAAGATGCTGTTTAAGTGGTTGGCATTTTCTTTTTGCTGCTGTTTCTGCTTCCAGTTCATGTACACACGGCGTTTGTCCATGGTCAGCTTGGTTTCCACAATGGTCATCATGCGGCTGAAATCTATACCCTGACTGGTGAATAGCCTCCTGCACAAGTAAACAAGTTTCAATAATAATTTATCCATACAAGCATGTATTTATTCAAAACGGCAATAGCCAATCCAGTTAATTTTTTAGGATGTCCACAAAATCATGGGCAGTGCTTTCATAGCCCGAATCGCCTGTAAGGGCCGTAAAGATGTTTTCCAGCGAGCCCTTGTGTGCTTCGGATTTCAACGATTCAAAAGTGCCATCGGCAATTACTTCGCCTTTGTTGATGATCACGATGCGGTCGCTGATCTTCTCTACCACATCCATTATATGCGATGAATAAAAAATGGTTTTGCCTGCCTGTTTCAACTGGGCAAGTATTTCCTTTACCAGTATCACGGCATTGGCATCGAGACCGCTTAAGGGTTCATCCAAAAAAATAATCTCCGGGTTATGCATCAGGCCCGAAATCAGCAGTACTTTTTGCTTCATGCCTTTGCTGAAGCCGTTCATACGCATATCGGCCTTATCGGCCAGTTCAAAAAGCCTTAATAAATCCATGCCTTTTTTATAGATGGTGGCTTCATCCAACTGGTACAGTTTGCCTACAAAATCCAGGTATTCATTGGGCGTAAGCACTTCGTACAAAGCAGCCTGTTCGGGTATGTAACCAATACGTTGTTTTATCTCCAATGGGTTCTTGCGTACATCCATTCCAAGCACGGTTGCTTCGCCTTCAAAATCGCCAATGATGCCTGTAAGTATTTTAATGGTAGTGCTTTTGCCCGCACCGTTTGGCCCAATGTAGCCAATGATTTCACCTGCTGAAAACTGCAAATCGATACCCTTCAAAACATAGTTGCCACTGTATTGTTTCTTAAGCTGGTTCAGTTGTATAATGCTCATGGATGTACTGTTATTTGGGGTGAAAATACTGCAATCTTGCTTAACACCTTGTTGGTGGTTTTAATCTCAACAGCAGTTACCAATCGTTTAAAATAATTTGATTGATACAGTGTTTAAACTTTTACCACGAGGTACTGGTACACAAAACAAAACCCCGAACCAATAAACAGTCCGGGGCCTTTGTAACTTGAATCTTGTATCGCCTGATTGGCTTGTTTACTTATTTCAAAATGCTTCTGCCAATTACAATCCGTTGTACTTCACTGGTACCTTCATATATCTGTGTAATCTTGGCATCACGCATCAAACGCTCTACATGGTATTCTTTTACAAAACCATAACCGCCATGTATCTGTACTGCTTCAACCGTAACCCACATAGCAGTTTCGCTGGCAAATACTTTAGCCATGCTACTACTTAAAGTATAGTCAAGTCCATTATCTTTTTCCCAGGCAGCTTTTAAGCAAAGTAAACGAGCGGCTTCAATCTTGGTTGCCATATCGGCCAGTTTAAACTGTATAGCTTGATGCTGCGAAATCTCCTTACCAAAAGCCTTTCTTGTTTTTGAATATTTCAGTGCCAGTTCATACGCACCACTTGCAATACCCAATGCCTGCGATGCAATGCCTATACGGCCGCCAGCCAAAGTCTTCATAGCAAAAGTAAAACCGAAACCATCTGCACCAATCCTGTTTTGCTTGGGCACTTTAACATCGTTGAACATTATGGTATGTGTATCGCTGCCACGTATGCCCAGTTTGTTTTCCTTGGCTGCAACGGTAACACCTGGCCAGTGTTTTTCAACAATCAAACAGTTAATGCCCTTACTGCCCTTACTAACATCGGTCTGTGCCATTACTAGGTAAACAGATGCTGAAGACCCATTGGTAATCCAGTTTTTGGTACCGTTCAGCAAATAATAATCGCCCATGTCTTCGGCTTTGGTCTGCTGGCTGGTTGCATCGCTACCCGCTTCAGGTTCGCTCAATAAAAACGCACCCAAGTACAGTTCGCCATCTTTCTTGCCTTGTGCAATGGGGGTCAGGTATTTTTCTTTTTGTTCTTCCGATCCGTACGACTGCAAGCCATAGCAAACCAGGCTATTGTTCACGCTCATGCACACGCTAACGCTTGCATCTATCTTGCTGATTTCTTCCATTGCCAATACATAACTGACGGTGTCCATACCGCTACCGCCGTACTCAGGTTTTACCATCATGCCCATAAAACCAAGGTCGGCCAATTGCGAAATCTGTTCCTTTGGAAAACGCTGGTGTTCGTCCCTGTCAATAACACCGGGTAAACATTCATTCACAGCAAAGTCACGGGCTGCTTTCTGTATCATTATATGCTCTTCGCTTAATTGAAACTGCATGGGTATGTTTTTTAGTGCCGCAAAAATAGGCTAACAGGTGTTAGCTTGATAATTTGTGGAAGAAATATTTTTGCAACCGTTTAAAGATACATCATTGCTACTGTTGCCCAACGGTTGGTACGGAACAGTTGCATATATTGTAGCAAAATAGTCTTGCCTAGCAGCCGTTATTTTGCTACAAGCTGAACATATACGAAACAGTACACTAAAATAGATACGATGAAATTTACAAAATTGGTTCCCAATATTTTTTATACGGATATCAAAGTAGGGCTGGAACTATTTGTTGAATGCCTTGAATTTTCAATTGGTTACAATGACCTCGAATCCGCACAACCCTGTTGCGTTGCAGCAAAGGACAACCTGGCCATCTTCATTATTCAAAGCGAAGAGTTTGCTATAAAAGACAGACCGGAGCTTAGGCTGCAAACAGACAATATTGAAGAAGTGTATGCAAAAGTAAGTTCTATGCACCCGCAACTGCTGCACCCCAACGGAAAACAGGTTACGTTAAAACCATGGGGAGCAAAAGAGTTTGCGTTGAAAGATGCATCAGATGTTTGCATCATTATTCAACAATGGCCAAACGAATAGGATGTTTTAAACATTGCAATATGGATATACCATTTTATGTAAAGCAATTTAAACAGGCCGCAGCAATGCTGGATGAAAAACGTTTTGCTGCAAAGCAGATCAATATAGCAACCGGCATCTACCAGCAGGAAGCAGTTTTTTTGAAGCTGTACAAGAAAAGCTGGGCCAGTACATTGCAAGACCCGTTAACTGCCGAGTCAAGAATTTTCTTTTCTGTTTGGGTGACCGATGGAGCAATACAGCAGCAACAATTACTATACAATATACATGCATTGAAGCTGCGTAAGCTACAAGGCTATACAATAGAAAGTAGAAAATTTGCCGATACATTCAGGAACAGTTTCAAACCCTTTGAAACTGCATGGCCAAATGTAAGTGTACAATTCGGGCCACTTACATTGATGCAGGGTTCTGTAAAAACAGGCCAAGATAATTTTCAAGATAAAATCATACAACTCTCTAACAACTTCTTGACAATAGCACATCTTATAGATGATGCACTTATTAAATTCAAGAAACAAACTTCATTCGTATAAAACATTCCATTCATAACGGAATGTTTTTTATTTTCAATGCTCCCAAACTGAACAACACACATGAGAAAGCTGTTTTTCCTGTTACTCGCACTGCCCTTTATCACTACGGCACAAAATACCAACGCCGATTCGGCATGGATTATAAGCAACTACACCAAACAGGAAGTCGCCATACCTATGCGTGACGGGGTAAAACTCTTCACCGCCATTTATGTGCCCAAAAGCACAACTGAAAAACATCCCTTCTTGTTAAAACGTACCCCCTACTCCTGCCAGCCTTATGGCCTGGACAAGTTTCCAGAGGTATGGCATAGCTATCAAAAAGAATATTTCAAAGAAGGCTACATCATCGTGCTACAAGATGTACGTGGCCGCTGGATGAGCGAAGGCCAATTTGTGGATGTGCGTCCTTTTAACAGCAACAAAAAAACGCCCACAGATATTGACGAGGCAAGCGATACTTACGACACTATTGACTGGCTGATCAAAAACATAAGCAATAACAACGGCAATGTAGGCGTGTTCGGCATTTCCTACCCCGGCTTCTACTCCACCATGGCCGCACTTAGCAACCACCCTGCACTAAAAGCCGTTAGTCCGCAAGCCCCTGTTACCGATTGGTTCATGGGCGATGACTTTCACCACAACGGTGCATTCATGCAGATGGACGCATTTGAATTTTATGTAGGCTGGGGCTTTGGGGCACCGCATCCCAAGCCAACAACAATGGCTGCAAAAGGCTACACACCCTTTACCAACGACAAATACGATTTTTACCTGCGTAGCGGTGCATTGACAAACCTTACCAAAATTGCAGGCGACAGCATCCAATTCTGGAACGACCTCATGAACCACGGCACTCTTGATGCCTGGTGGAAAGCAAGGAACGCAAGGGTTGGTTGTGTGGATGTAAAACCTGCCATGTTAGTTGTAGGCGGACTGTTTGATGCAGAAGACTGCTTTGGTGCATGGAATACCTACAAAGCCATTGAAAAGCAAAGCCCCAAAACAAACAACAAGCTGGTAATGGGCCCTTGGTTTCATGGACAATGGGCAGGCCGTGGCTATGGCAACGGTAGCTACCTGGGCAATGTACGTTTTGAAACCGAAACAGCCTTATGGTACCAGCAGAATATGGAACTGCCCTTTTTTAATTACTACCTAAAAGGCAAAGGCAATGTAGATAATATTGCTAAAGCCAATATATTTTTTACCGGCGAAAACAAATGGCACCAACTGGACACATGGCCGCCAAAGAATGTAGAAATACAAGGCTGGGCACTAAGAACCAACGGCTACCTGTCAAGGGCAGTTCCATTGATTGCACCACTAAGCAGGTTCGAGCAATATGTGAGCGACCCCGCAAAACCTGTTCCTTATACGGATGGTATACATGACAACAGAACAAGGGAATACATGACCGATGACCAACGCTTTGCCAGCACCCGACCGGATGTACTGGTTTTTAAAACCGATACCCTTACGGCAGACGTAACTGTGGCAGGTCCGCTGGTAGCAGATTTGATGGTAAGCATCTCGGGCACCGATGCCGATTTTGTAGTGAAGCTGATTGATGTTTTTCCCGACAACTTCACCTATTCCAAAACAGATACTTACTTAATGAACGGCTACCAGATGCTGGTACGTGGCGAGATCATGCGGGGCAAGTTCCGCAACAGTTTCGAGAAACCCGAGCCCTTTGTGCCCAACAAACCCACACAGGTAAAATACACCCTGCCCGACGTGGCACATACCTTTAAAAAAGGCCATCGCATCATGGTGCAGGTACAGAGTAGCTGGTTTCCGTTGGTGGACAGGAACCCGCAACAGTTCATGGATATATACCATGCCAAGGATGCGGACTTTCAAAAAGCAACCATTAAAATATACTGCAACGATTCCAAGATACTGTTGCCTGTAGTAAAGTAGAATCTACCCAACAGCAGGTATTGCACCCGGCAAACAAACATTCTAATATTACATCCAAATTGTAATGTTATGTATAATGCCATCCGCTCAATAATTGTTACCTGCTGCATAGCCGCATTACTCCTTACTGTTGCCCATGCCCAAAAAAAGCAGCCGGCAACAGAAACAAGGGAAATGTTCTTCCGCATCAGCTCTATTAAAAAAATGGGTAAAGACAGTATTGCGGCATCCATTGTGGGCGGCAAAAAGCAAGGCCTCTCAAAAGGCAGTACCGGCCCGGTAAAAGGCGTGTACAAAATAGGCGACGATAGAAGCGACCTGGAGATTGGCTTTGCCAGTGTAACCAGCGTTGACGATGCAACCGCTTGGGTAATCATAAGACCCGTAGACCAGGCGGCTGCCAATAAGAATTATGAAACCCGTGTGGGCGACTATGTAAAGCTGAACATTTCCGTTCCCAAACTATCTTATAGAAGTATACTGTTTGAACTGGCTTTGCTAGACATCAGGTTCGACAACCTGAACAGGGAACCCTTATACGATTTTGATGACCTGATATACAAAGACAGTAAAAAACTGGAAGACAGTTTAATGCAAGCCGGTGCCTATGATGTGGTACAAACCTATGAAGCCCTGAAAAATGATACCAGTTTCCATGACCTGAGGACGCCGATGAAGGAGGGCAGGTATACAGGCAGAAGCATTTTTGATGTAATGCAATACTGCAAACCAAGGGATATCTTTACCTTCCTGCATTTTGTAAACAACTACCCTGGTAAATATATTGGCAACACCTGGAAACTGAACGAAACATTTGCCACATGGGTAATGAACAAGGCCCCTTACAGTAAAAGGGAAATCTACGACAGCGTTGTTGCCTATAAAAACAGCCCCACGCTGTTAAAAGCATTTGTAACCAGGAACCTTGCTTTGTTAAAAGAAAAAAACTTTGTGGAAGACTGGATAAGCGATGCCAACAGTTTAATATCCGACAACAAAACAACTGAAGCATTGCAAATGTTTGAAGCTGCAAAAACGCTGCTACCCTATTTGCAAGACAATTGCCTTACCGGCTACTACCACTACTGTTATGCTTCTGTATACGACAACAAGAAAGAATACAACAAAAGCCTGCAAAGCTGCGATACCGCTTATAAATATTTTACCATTTGTGGCAACGATTACTTTAAGATACAGACACTTTTAAAGAAAGGGCTAACCTATAACACCATTGACAGAAATGAAGATGCCCTACGTGTTTTTGAGCAGATGCTTACCGCCATCAACGACCCTGCTACCAAAATAAAGCCTACACAAAAAACATTGTTCCTTGCAAAATACTACCATTTTACAGGCATCATACTTGCCAATAAAGGCGAAATGAAAAAAGCGGTTGACTGCTATACCAATGCCATCAGCAATTACCGCTCGCTGGGTTCATACAGTTACCTACAATCGGCCCTGGGTGTACAGGGAAGGCTTGCAAGGTTGTATAAAAAACAAGGCGAGCTGCAGAAATCTTTTGAAATATATACTGAACAATTGGCACTGTACACCAAACTGAACGACAGGAAAAACATTGCCGATGTATTGGACAATATTGGCAGCATCGATTTTAAACGGGGCCTTTACAGAAAAGCCATCGCAAGCTATACCGATGCAAAAAAAATACACCTCGATTTCAATAACCTAGACAATGCCGGTTACTCCCAATCAAATATTGGGCAGGCCTATTGGAACCTGGGCAAATACGATTCTGCCATTATGGCCCACGAACAGGCCATTGAATACAGAAGGCAAACGGGCAGTGCTTCCGGTCTTGGCTACTCCTACAAACAAATGGGCGACCTCTTTAAAAAAACAGGTGAAAAAACAAAAGCCTTTAATGCCTATGACAGCTCTACGCATTACTACACATTAGCAAAAGACAGCAGCAGCCTGAAAGACCTGCTTTCGGATGTGGGCGATGTTTACTACAACGATAAGCAATACCAAAAAGCGTTTGACTACTATTTAAAATGGCACAAGCTGAACCTCATTGGCGGCAACAAATCCTACATCATCAACAGCCTTTACCAATTGGCAGATGCATCATTTTATTTCAATACAGACACGGCCAAAAAATACGGCTTGGAATGTTTGAAACTGTCAAGGGAAATTGGCGACAAAGCAAACGAATACAGTGCAAGCCTCAACCTAGGTGCACTTTCATTTAAAACATACGATTACAATGAAGGCGAAAAATATTTTGCCACGGCACTAACTGTGGCACTGGGTCAAAAAAACAAAAGCCAGGAAGCACAATGCTATTATGTTTTCGGGTTGGCCAACTCCAACAAATTCGAGTTCGACAAAGCCAATTACTATCTCAAAAAATCAATGGCCATATACGATTCATTGGGCGAAAAATCAAAGCTGCCACAATTGTACAGGGCGTTTGGAAACGCTTTACAGGCTAAAGGCGATTTTTATGAAGCAAGGAAATATTACCAGCAGTCCATTGATGCAGGTTATGCTGTAAACAACAGGTCAGACGTGGGTTACGGCTACAACGCACTCGTTTTCCTATACATCATACAGGGCGAATTGGGCAAAGCGGAAACCGCTACCGACAGCAGCTATGCCATCTTCAACGACCTCAGCAACAGCTACCAGATAGCCGATGCCTATTTCAGCAAAGCGTTGGTGTACGAAGCAAAGTCGGACAATATCAATGCCGTGAAATACTACAACATGGCCGACAGCATCTACAAAAACGAAAAAGACCTGATGGGCCAAAGCGGCTGCAAAACCAATATTGGTGCGGTATTGTATTACCAGACAGATTACAAACTGGCATTGAAATATTTTGAAGAAGCAGACAAATTATTGTCTTCTATAAAGACCGTTACCGAATCGCATATACTTGCCCCCATCAATATCGGTGAAACCTACTACTACCTAAAAGAATACCCAAAGGCCGAAAAATACCTGGTTGATGGCTACAAGATGGCAACAGATAAAAAAGCCGGCAGGATGCTCACCATTGCATCTTCCTTTCTTGGCACATTGTATTATGATTTAAAAAAATACGACCTCAGCGAAAAATACTTGCTGGAAAGTTTTGCATTGGCACAAAAAAGCAATGAAACGGACCTCTACATCAACTCAGGTATGTACTTGGGGAAACTGTATTCAGTCGTCAACCAACCCGCAAAAGCACAGGAGTACTACAGCAAAACGGTAACCTTTACCAAAACAATCGATAACAGCAAGTACACCTGGGTAGCTTTATATGAATATGGCTTGAGCCTTTACAACAAAAGCATGTTTGATAGTGCCACCGCCTATTTTAAACAGGCCGTACAGATAGTGGAAAGCGGTTCGCAAAACCTGTTTGGCGGTGCAGAAGCCAAAAAGATATACAACGCCGACGACCGCAAGGTTGACCTCTACAATAAATTGGTGGCAAGTATTGCAAAAACAAAAAACCCCAATCCAAACGATGCTTTGTATTATGCAGACAAAGCCAACAATCAAGCAGTAAAAGAGCAGATGGAAAAAGCGGGTCTTGTTACGAACGACAAGGATAAAGCCAATGCATTGAAAATAGGCGGTGAATTGTTACAAAAAAAGAATGCCGTAGAACAGGCCATCCTAAAAGAAAAAGCAAAACCCGAAAAGGAACAAAGCCAGCGATTGATCGAATCATTGGAAACGGTAAAAAATATAACGGAAACCGATTATATCAATTTCATAGAAGAACTGCAAAGAAAGTACCCCGATATGCAGGCCTACTTTTCCAATACAGACCCCAAAGAGTTCCTTAACTATATTGAAGAAATACCCGACAGTACCATTGTGGCTTTATACGTGGTTAACGACAAACAGCTGCTTATTTTCACCGTCACCAATAAAGAAACATCTATTAAAACCATTGAATTAAAACAAGACATCAACAAACAAGCCGCTCATTTTTTAGGTGTGTTGCGTAACCCAAAAAATGTAACGGGAACCGGTTCCGTTACCTTAAGAAGCACATTAAAACCAGTAGACGATGTTCGGGGCGATTTCAAGACCGAAGCATCAGACTTGTACAACCTGTTAATTACACCAATTGCCGACCAATTGAAAGACAAGAAAAACATGTGCATCATCACCAACGGAAAATTAGGCAGTATCCCATTTCAATGCCTGGGTAATTATAACGAAAAGAATGACTTCCATTTCCTAGTTGAAGATTATGCCATTTTCTATACCAGTAAAATAAGCGTATTCAAAAACAAATTCAAGAACCGCCCCATGCAATCGTCATTGGCCGTACTTGGCAACCCTGATAAAAGTTTGCCTGGGGCCACGGAAGAAGCCAAAGAAATTGGTAAGATTGTACCAACAGCAACTGTTTATATAGAAGAGCAGGCTACAGAAAACAAAGCAAAAGAAAGCCTGCAAAAATATAACTACGTGCATTTTGCAACCCATGGTGTACTTGACTATACACATTTTGAAGACTCCTATTTATTGTTTCAACCAGATCCCGGTAGCGGCAACGATGGCAGGCTTACTATTAAAGAAATAAATGGACTTACAAAGCAAACCAATTCAATGGTTGTGTTATCTGCATGTGAAACTGCAGTTACTAAAGAAGAGATAAAAGGCTGGTACATCTCCCCTACTAACGCATTTCTTACCAATAGGGTTGATGCAGTATTGGGAACGCTTTGGAAAGTACCAGACGAAACAACCAATCTGCTACTACAGGAATTCTACAAAAACATAAACGATAAGCACATGACCAAAGTTGAGGCACTACGTTTTGCACAGGCAGCCGTTAGCCAGAACCCAAAGTTCAACCATCCATTTTATTGGAGTGCATTTGTACTGTATGGCGAGTGGAGATGATTTGTTCACAGGCACTAGTACTCCAATCGGCTCATGCGGCGTCGCACCCATCAGCCATCGGATAAGGCTGGGCCTTTTTAACCGTGTATAGTTTAAACATTGCAATAAAACGCATTTAATACACAAAAAAAACCGCAGCTTCTTTATCTTTCCATCTCAAACAACAACAGATGAAAAGATTATTGCTTGCCATTGCTGCCATCATTGCCCTACAATCAAAATCGCAACAACTCAATATTGTTCCTGCACCGGCCAGTGTACAACTGCAAAAAGGCAATTTCATCCTGTCTGCATCAACGGTAATTGTTGCTACCAACAAAGGCGAGCAGGCAACTGCCGATTTCCTGAACACGTACTTAAAAACGTTTTATGGCATTGCCTTAAAAACGGTAAGCAAGCAACCACTTGCCAATTATATCAGCTTGACCACACCCACTTTTATACGCAAACCCGACAATGAAGAAAGATATGCCCTTAGTGTATCTGCCAAAAACATAAGCATACAGGGCGACAGCAGGGCAGGCACTTTCTACGGCATGCAGACCCTGATACAATTGCTGCCTGTAGAAAAACCAAAGACTGCCAAATTGCTGGTGCCTTGTGTGCAGGTAGAAGACCAGCCCCGCTTTGCCTATCGTGGTATGCACCTGGATGTGAGCCGCCACTTCTTTCCCGTAAGCTATGTAAAAAAATACATCGACTACATTGCATTGCATAAAATGAATTACTTCCATTGGCACCTGACCGATGACCAAGGCTGGCGTATAGAAATAAAAAAATATCCCAAACTCACATCCATTGGTGCATGGCGTGACGGTACTATTATTGGCCGCTTTCCCGGCACGGGCAACGACAGTACACGTCATGGCGGCTACTACACACAGGAACAGGTAAAGGAGATTGTGCGATACGCAGCAGACCGATACATTACCGTGTTGCCCGAAATTGAAATGCCCGGCCACAGCATGGCGGCACTGGCTGCTTATCCTGAACTCGGCACAACACCCGATATAAAATCCAAAGTGGCCATGACATGGGGACTGAACGGAAAAGAGAACAATGTGTTTGCACCTACAGAAACCACGTTCAAATTCCTGGAAGATGTATTGACCGAAGTGATAGAACTGTTCCCAAGCCAGATGATACATATTGGTGGCGACGAATGCAGTAAGATATGGTGGAAGAAAGACAGCATAAGCCAACAACTGATGCGTGAGAAAGGTTTGAAAAACGAAGACGAACTGCAGAGCTATTTTATACAACGCATGGAAAAATTCGTAAACAGCAAAGGCAGGAAAATTATTGGCTGGGACGAGATACTGGAAGGCGGTCTTGCACCCAATGCCCTGGTAATGAGCTGGACTGGCGAAAAAGGCGGTGTACATGCAGCCAAAGAAAAACACCAGGCCGTTATGACACCGGGCGGCTGGTGCTATTTTGACCATAGCCAGACAAAAAACGAAGACAGCGTAACCATTGGCAGCTATTTGCCATTGGAAAAAGTATATGGCTACGAACCCATACCCAAAGAACTGAACGATTCTGAAGCAACATACATACTGGGTGCACAGGCCAATTTATGGACGGAATATGTTGGCTACCCAAGCAAGGTAGAATACATGATCTTTCCACGCATGAGTGCATTGAGTGAAGTATTGTGGAGCGGCAAGGACAAACGCAACTGGCAAGATTTTGAAAGGCGTTTGCCCGTTCAGATAAAAAGGTATGAGCTGTGGAAAGCCAATTATAGTAGGGCTTACTATGAAATACAATCATCCATTTTACCCACAGCAAACAAGGAAGGCTTGCTGCTTACATTTAAAAGCAAGTTGCCCAATAGCTGGCTAAAATTCTATACGCTTGATGGAACGAGCAGTATGGGTAAAGATTCATTAACAACTACCATAACAAAAAGCGGCACCTATAAAACTGAGTTGATACAACCAAATGCAACGGGAGACAGGATCAAGATTGCTTATACATTAACACAAAAATTCTCGTTCAACAAAGCAACCGGCAAAACAATTACTGCCAACATTCCACCATCAGCAAGTTACCCTGGCAATGGTGGCATCTTCAGTTTGGTTAATGGTGTAAAAAGCGAAAGGGGCATCAACTCCAGCGAATGGTGCGGTTGGAGCGGCAAAGAAGTGGAACTATTGATAGACCTTGGCAAGGAACAGGAAGTGAAAACACTGAACGTGCATGTGCTGCAACAGAAAGCAAGTTGGATATACCCGCCAGAAAGCATCAGTGCATCTGCCACTTTCCTGACCGATTCCAAACCGCAAAGCGACCGTACCGTAAAGACCTTTGATGGCAAGTGGCTTGATGAAAGCACCATACAGCTTACGTTTCCGCCAAACACAAAATCGCAGTTCATTAAAATATGGATCGATGCCGTAAAGAAAATCCCCGAAGGCAATGCAGGTGCAGGCAAACCGGCCTGGGTATTTATTGATGAGATTGAAGTAAACTGATTGCTATAACAACCCTATTTCACTGAAAGGCAAATGGACAACTATCAAGAAACATTTGACACCTGGAACAAAGTTGCTGATATATACCAGGACAAGTATATGCATATGGATTTGTACAACGAAACCTACAATTTCATATGCGATTCCATTACTACACCGCATGCAAACCTATTAGAAGTTGGTTGCGGCCCAGGAAACATCACTAAATACCTATTGTCCAAGCGGCCCGATTTCAATATACATGCAATTGACATTGCACCCAATATGATTGCACTTGCCCAAAAGAATAACCCTACGGCAACATGCAGTGTAATGGACAGCCGGAAAATACATGAGCTCACTACAACATTCGATGGCATCATCTGCGGCTTTTCGTTGCCTTACCTGTCTGAAAGCGATAGTGAAAAATTCATTGCCGATGCATCTGGCTTATTGAACAGTGATGGCCTTATTTACATCAGTTTCGTTGAAGGCGAACCAGAACAATCCTGCTTTCATACAGCAAGCACCGGCGAAAGGGTATTCTTTCATTATTATAACCTGAACAGGTTGCAAATCCTGCTCGCCAACAATGGCTTTGAACACATACAGGTATTCAAAGTGCAGTTTGAAAGATCTGCCACGGTAACCGAAACACATACGGTGTTAACGGCCAGGAAAAAACAGTCATGAGAAAAGTCAGTTTCCTTTATTCATTTCATCCAATCTAGGCCTTAATCTCGATTTACTTTTATTGAAAACCATATTGCCGTTATCAACGCCTTTACGTATTTCTTTCTGGCGTTCAATTGGCAAATGAATGGTATCCCTGCACTCAACACTGCAACAGGATTCATACTCTGCAGCACAGGCCTCGCATTGAATAAACAGCAAATGGCAACCATCATTTTTACAGTTCACATGTGTATCGCTGGGCTTGCCGCATTGATGGCATTGGGCAATCACATCTTCTGTTATACGCTCCCCCAGCCTATTGTCGAACACGAAATTCTTGCCAATGAACTTGCTGGGTAGGTCCTGCTGTTTTATTTGTTGGGCATAGTTAATAATACCGCCTTCCAAATGAAAAACATTCTTGAAGCCCTTGTGCAGCATATAGGCACTTGCTTTTTCGCAGCGTATGCCACCCGTGCAATACATGATGATATTTTTATCTTCATTACCCTTCATCATATCGGCCGCCATGGGCAATTGCTCACGGAAAGTATCAGAAGGTATTTCAATGGCTTTTTCAAAATGGCCAACCTCATATTCATAATGGTTACGCATGTCAATCACTACGGTACTTTCATCCTGCAGCAATACATTCATCTGCTGGGCATTTACATACTGTCCCTTGTTTTCCATGCTGAACGAGGGGTCGTCAATACCATCGGCAACTACTTTGTCACGTATCTTGATCTTCAGTACCCAAAAGCTCTTGCCATCATCATCCACAGCAATGTTTAAACGCAAGCCGTTTAAATGCTCATTGCTATACAAGAATGCCTTGAAGCTTTCATAGTTATGCGTGGGTACGCTTATCTGGGCATTGATGCCTTCCTTGGCAATATAGATCCTGCCAAATACTTTCAATGCATTCAGGTGTTTGTACAAATGGTCCCTGAATTCCTGCGGGTTCTGAACGGGGAAATAATTGTAGAAGCTGATGGTGGTTCGGGCTTCGGTTTCTTGCATCAGTTGCTGTTTCAGCTCTTCGTTGCTGACGCGGTTGTATAGTAATGCCATGTATTTAAATTTCCGACATCCATCCTGCTGCCATCATCAAACGGCCGCAGTATCAATGTTTCAATGAATAATGAACCCGTTTGCATGACGGGCAAAATTTACATCGGCAAAAATATGCAATGGCCACAAACAATACAAAACTTATAAAATGCCTTAACAATTAATGCCTATTTAAGCAATACATTAAAATGATTTTAAATTAGCCAAACGGTAACACATAGTAGCAACGGCTAAACTACTTTAGCATTAGAAACAATCATACTATGGAAGATGCACTAACCGAAAACCAACTAAAAGGCATCCATCAGATCATTGCCTTGAAAGATGAATTCGCCAGTGGCAACCTTCACTGGTTGAATGAAATGAATATTACTGTTAGCTACGAACAGGTGACCTACAGCAATATCATGGATACCTTCATCAATACTTTCTGTACCTACGACCTTCCCGATAGCGATTATATGAGCATTCACCTGGAAGCCAACCAATACAAAATGGGCAAGGCATTGTTTGCAGATACAACGGTACCAAAGATCCTAAAGCATCTTACCTATATCATCTGGACAGATAAATTGGCCGATGGTTACTTACCGGCAAGGGTAAAAGACCAGACCATTTACAATATTCTTTGCAAGCTTGCCGAACTGGAACCGTTAATCCTCAAGTCTACCGCCGCTTAAGGCAAGTGGCAACGAAAGCCTTACACCGCTTGTCCTGTTGCCAGATGGTTGAAAGCCCTGTACAAAATCAACACGTATCACTTTCAGGATGTTCTCAACTGAAAACATTGCCTCGTAATAATGGTTGTTCTTATCAATATAAAGGGCATTGCCACCAACTACAAAGAACCAGTTCCATTTTTTCAATAAAGGAATCTTATTCGTCAACAAGCCATTCAAATGGTACTCTGCATGTGCGGTTGCATAAAAAGGAGCCGTTGTGCTGTATTGGTAATAAGGGGCCAATTGAAAGCTGTTCAGGTAGGCACTGGCAAACACAATCCTGTTGCCCTGAAAATGCTGGTAATCCTGTATGGCCACCTGCTTGTCGTTCAGGAAGCCGCCAATGTTTACACGGTAGCTGAAACGTCCACCCAGCTTCATGTTCAAGTTATCACTAATGGAGAAGCCCCATTTTGTATAATCCACATCGCTGCCCAAAAAGCCTTTGATACCTTGCGTAACAGATGCCGTAAAAATGGGATATTTTGAACCGATACCAATTTTTCTGTCGGGCATTTCTATATATTTAGAGCCTGGCCTCCATGAAGCACCAACGGTTAAGATAGATGCCTGGTGGCGTACAAAATTGCTATTCGTCAACTCGGTTGGATAATTGGGTGTAAAGTCCCTGTTCTCCACATTTCTCCACTTGGCTATATCCGTCAAATTGTCCAATGGCATCCTGTCCTGGAACTGGAAATTGCCAAACAGCGTTATGCCCTCACCAATACCTGCCGCATACCCAATTTTACCGAACCATGCTTCATATATTTTCATATAGTTGCGTACGTATAACAGGGTGGCCAACGTATTATCCCTTGGCGAAATAGGTTGTGCATTGTTGAATTGGAACACCCTTTTGCCCCCTGAAAAAGAAAGGGTATTGGCATATTTTTTCCCGAAACTATAGCTGCCCGTAAGGTGTGCATTAAAGTGGTGATTGCTGAAACCGTAACGTACATTGGGACTCAGGTACAACAGCTTTCTACCACCATAACTTTTGGTATAGGTAGGCGACACATTGGCCACTATACCTTCTACCGTATTGTAATTGATGTTGCTTAACAGGGGCTCAACTGTAAAGTTGGATTTCTTTTTCTGGTTGCTGAATGTTTTGCCCGTGAGTATCAAACCCACTATGCCCACTTTGTTTCGCATCCTATCCAACGAGTCCAGGTACCTGGGGTCTTTTCTTGCCTGCTCCAAACTGTCCTTCTTTTTGTAATCCTTTGCTTCATTTTCCAATAAAGGAATGGGGCGTGTACTGTCCCAATAGACCATTGTCTTTTTGTTGCTGCTGTCGTTATACTTAAGAATGGTGCTATTGAAAAATCCTTTCTTAAACGAGGGATCAATATTGAATTTGTCGTACACCTGTACAAAACTTCCAAAAAAATCGAAAGCAAATATTTTGCCTGCGGGATAGATAACCTGTTGCTTGATGACCCATTTATCTTTCAAAGGCACATACAACTGCTCAATGTTCAGGGTATCCAGAAACTGCATCTGCTGCTCCTTTACAATGGTCAACTGCACACTATGTATACGCCATTCGTTTTCTATAATGTTGATGTAACCTGTAAACAAAGGCTCGTACTTTCTTTTGGGAATCACTTTTATCCTGCTGATCTCTTTGCCATTGTCAAAGAAAGTGCCTTCAAATTTGTATTTGTAAAAATTGAGTGCATTGTTTGCAATGGGCGAAACAAAGCCACGTGGGTTCAGGTTCCTGCCCATGGTAACAATGTTTTCATAAAACGAAATGATTTGCGGGCTACCGAAACCAAAGCCATCGCTATTGCCGCTAACCTTGGTGGATATCACTTCTATTTTTTTGTTGTTGGGTTCTTCCACTGCATATTTGGCAACGGATTCCGATAAGAAAATCATCTTGCGTTTGCTGGTATCCCCATCTTCAAAGTCAACTTTCTCGCCCAAGAACTTTTTGGGAAAATTCCTTAACTGCATCTGCCCTTTTATGTACACTTCGCATTCAAACTTTTTTATCTCTCTTAAATAATCCGGCCTTTTCTTGATGGCCTTCCTGATTATTTCATAAGCCGGGTCTTCCCTACCGGCCTTTACCACCACGTCTGTAATATTGTATTGCTGCTCTTCCAGTTCAAAGTTCAGTACCATGTCTTCATGGGTTACGGTAATCTTTTTCTCTACTGATTTATGTCCCACATGCTGGCAAACCAAGGTATAAGTGCCTTTTTGCAATTGCAGGTTGTAATAGCCTTTGCTATTGGCAGTAGTACCCTGTGCCGTGCCTTTGATTAATATGGAAGCATAGGGCAATAGCTTGCCATTTTTTTCCGTAACTGTTCCCGAAATAGTTGCAGCAGCAATATTGCCACAAATAAGAAAGCCGATTAGAATGGTTATTGTTTGTCTCATATACAGTAGTTGGTACGAATGTAAGTACAGGAATGTTACAAGTGCAGGTGAATAAATTTTGTAGGTTTATTTTAACGAAGTGCATAGGCTGGCCCTGTTTTGAACTGTTGCCATATTGGGCTTGTTGAAGCCGGGTTATGGTACTGTACAAAATCATTTTTTGTAGTACCAACATTTACTTTTCACTTTGCAGCATTGACCAAATATTCGCAAGTACCATGAAGGTTTTCAAATTCGGCGGGGCCAGTGCAAACACAGTAGAAAGGATTCAGAACATCGCATCCATCATCAAGCAATACGAGGGCGGGCAGTTAATGATCATCATTTCGGCCATGGGCAAAACCACCAATGCATTGGAAAAAGTAACGGAAGCTTTTTTTGATGGTAAAAAAGACGATGCACTGAACCTGTTTGAAGCAATCAAACAACAGCACCTTACCAAGGCCAAATACCTGATGGTTACGCATTACAATGAATGCCTTGCACAACTGAATGATTTTTTTACCGAAGTGGAATGGCTGTTGCACGACAATCCTGTACGCAGTTACGATTATTATTACGACCAGATTGTTTGTGTGGGCGAGCTGTTGAGCACCTGCATTATTAGTCATTACCTGAACGAAGCCGGCATTGAAAACGAGTGGAAGGATGTAAGGGACATTATAAGAACAGACAATAATTTCCGTGATGCCAACATTGATTGGGAACGGACAAAACTTGTAGTGGACAGTTGGAAGATTACGGAACAACCATCGGCCATATATATAACACAGGGCTTTGTGGGCTGTACCGATGAAAATGAAAGTACCACATTGGGCAGGGAAGGCAGCGACTATACTGCAGCCATTTTTGCCAATTTGCTGAACGCTGAAAGCCTGACCATTTGGAAAGATGTGGAAGGCGTGATGAATGCCGACCCTAAAGAGTTTGCAGATGCACAACTGATAAGCGAACTGAGTTTTGATGAAGTAATTGAAATGGCCTATTATGGTGCACAGGTGATACATCCCAAAACAATAAAACCTTTACAGAACAAGGGCATTCCTTTGTACGTAAAGTGTTTTCTTGACCCCGCCCTGCCCGGTACTGTGATACATAAAAAGCATGTAAAGAACCTGCCCCCTATTATTGTAGTAAAACAGCAACAGGCATTGGTGCATTTGCATAGCCAGGATTTTAGTTTTGTGGGCGAAAAGCCAATGGCCCAACTGTACGAAATATTTGCCCAGCTTAAGATGCGGCCGAACCTGATACAGACAGGTGCCATTAGTGTGCAGCTTTGCCTGGATGATAAAAGCGACAAGATAGAACAGCTTGCAGCAGCTGCAGCCAATGTGTTTGATGTACAGGTTGAGAAGAACCTGTTATTGCTTACCATAAGGCATTATACCACCGAACTGTTTGAGCAACTGACCAACAGCAAGAACATTATATTGACACAGCAAACAAAGCAAACCATACAGGTATTGTACAGTGAATAAACAGTACAGCTATCTGTTGCTTTGTTCAACCATTAATTTAAGTTCCTTGTTCAAACTATCGGCCTTTAGCAGGTCTTCCAACGAAAGGTGCATCCTGTAACACCAATAATTGTTGGGGTCTGCAGGCACATTGATGCGTTCATCGGCAGGGTTGCTTCTTCTTATGTCTCCATCCATACCCAATAGATCCTGCAACTGAAAAATGCTCCACATGGCAGGCGAATACAAGTGCTGTGCAACAATCATTTTATTGATCCATGCTTCACAGGTTTCAGGGGCCAGCCCATATTGCCCCAATTGCTGGTTGTAGAATTGTTGCGTAAGGTTATGGTCTTCTGTCCACCAACCACGTATGGTACTCATGTCATGGGTTGATGGCGTAACTACACTTAAATAAGGGGCGTCGTTGGGATGAAAGAATTGCCTGCCAGCATCTTTGGGCATACGTTGTATCTCCAGGCTCAGCAGGCCCAATTGCTTCATCGCTTCTGGTACGCAGGCAGGCACCAGACCAAGGTCCTCGCCACATATCAGCATATTGGTTACACGTTTCAATGCAGGTAGTTTCTGCATGGCTTCCTTCATCCAAAAACCGTCCTGACGGCCAAAGAAATAATCATTGTACAGCTCCTTCAATGGTTGTTTTACGGCATCATCCAGATACCTGAACGAAAGCGTGGCATCCACTGCAAAACGGAAATGGAACTGTTGCCCTTGCGAGCCTTCCACTTCAAACAGGATAACATTACTTATCAGGTCATACAGTCCCTGTTTCATCTTGTTATGTGCATCGGCATTTTCCAGTTGTTGAAAATGCTTTTCTATCAAACGTTGTGTGGCAAAAGCCTGTTTGATGCTATAGTTGCCCGGTTCATCAGCAACCAGAAAATTGTTCTTTACTTCTTCAGCGTATTCTCCAAACAGTTCCTGTAAAACGGCATCGGTAATAAATGGTTTTGTATAACGCTGGTAATCCACCCATATCCCTTTTCTATGGAATTCATTCAGGTGTACAGGAATGGCGGGAACAAAGCAACCCATTATACCTTCCACCGCATGTATGGGTATGCTCCAAATGCGGAAGAAACCAAGTATATGGTCTATGCGGAAGGCATCAAAATACAGACGCATCTGTTCCAGCCGCTGCTTCCACCAGGCAAATCCGTCCTGTTTCATTTGCTGCCAATTGTAGGTAGGAAAGCCCCAGTTCTGGCCTTTCATCGCAAAATCATCTGGCGGTGCACCTGCTTGAAAATCCATATTGTACAGGTCTGGCTGTTGCCAGGTATCGGCACTGCAACGGTTCACGCCAATGGCAATATCGCCTTTTACAATAACGCCCTTTGCATGTGCGTAAGCTGTTGCTTCTTTTAACTGTACATGCAAATGGTACTGTATAAAATAATTCATTTCAATTGAATCGTAAGCAACAGATGTTTCATGGGTCAAAGTAAGCACTGCTTCTTCATTATATTTGTTGTAAGCTGCCCATTGCGTAAAGTCAGCAGTACCGTATTGGTCCCTTAAATAACAGAAAGCTGCATAAGGTACCAGCCAATGCCTGTTTTGCTGAAAGAAATCCTTGTACCCATCTGTGGCAAAAACAGCTTCTTTCTGCATGGCATACACTTGCTTTATAAAATAAAGCTTTGCCTGCATGGTTGCTGCATAATCCAATTTATCTAAAGCATTCAGTTTGTTTTTTTCCTTGTTGAGTTTGGTGCGTAGCTTTTTGTTATTATCGGTTACAAATGCATCCAGGTTCAGGTACAAAGGATGCAACGCAAAAGCCGAAATGGCAGCATAGGGATAGGAATCGGCATTGGTATGCGAAACCGTAGTGTCGTTTATCGGCAGAACCTGAACTAGCTTCAATCCAACAGACACGCACCAGTCAACCAATAGTTTCAGGTCGTTGAATTCCCCCACACCAAAACTGTTGCCGCTTCTTAAACCAAATACAGGTATGGCCACACCGGCACCTTTCCAGGTTGTGTTGGGCAATGCTGCAAACACGTCGTTAACAATGGTTTGTTTATGGCTGTTGACGGTATCGTATAAAGTGCGGTTATTGCCATCTTCATATCTGCTAAAGTTTTGGGTAGCCTTGTTATACACTCCATACTTATAAGCAATAGGAAATGCTTCTTTAGAAAGATCAACCTGTGCAGTATAACAGTCCTCCCCTGTTGCACGTTGCATAAGCACTGGATCTTCAGCGGCCCAGTTCTTCAACATATCTGCACTGCCCAATACACAAAGGGTTTCATCTTTACCCAACAATGGGGCTTTTACTTTAAACGTATGCGTACCTGTTGCCTGCTTCCCCATCTTGGTTGCAGTGGCCCTGGGCAGCAGCACATTTTTAAAAGGCTCGGTATAAAAGGTATTTTCTATGAACCCGGTGTCGTTCCATGAATCAAGCAGTAACAGTTCCTGCTTAATGTGTGCGGTATTCAATGTTTTGTCCGTGCCCCAATCAACCACAACCGATCCATCAGCATTTTTAAGTACATAGTTGTACACAATTACTGCGTCCGTTTTATCCAACTCAATATTTGCATACCAATAATCTTCGTTAAAGAAATGCAAGGGCAATGCTGCATCTATATCATTATTGCCCAGCAAAACATGGTTGCCCGTAACAAAAAGGTTTTGGCCAAACACGGTATGATACCTTAACTGGAAAGTAACCTTTACTGTTTTCGTTTTATTACCAACAGGTTTTTGCTTGCTAACGGTTTCACTAGTTGTAGTAGCTGCTGCTTTCTTATTAGCTGCAGGCTTTTGGCCATCCTTAACCACAGTAGTTTTTTTCTTGGAAGCAACTTTCTTTTTAACAGGTTCTGCCTTTATTGCATTGCCTTTTTTCTTTATTGTTTCCTTTTCGGCCTTAGCCGAAACAGCAGACGGATGGATGGATGTTTGTTTTGCCAAAGCAGTACTAATTTAAAGTTGCACAAAAATCATCTTTTTAGCCAATGTCCAACCATGTAGGCCATTAAATTGGGCAAAAAAAATCCCGCTGCAAACCAGCGGGATGTAAGAAGAAATATTAGTTCAGGTTCCACCTTCTGGAAACCCTTGCAGACGCTTTCATTTGTTTTTTGATTTGCCACATATCAACCGCCGTAAACTGCTTTTTGTCTTCACTCACGTGTGCAACTGTTGCTACTGTTTCCTTTACTTCTTTAACCAGATTGTTCAATTCATCTGTTCCCATCTGCATACGAGATGGCATTACATTACTGTTCATAGTATTCCTGTTTTGTCTTTTGAATAGATCCCCCGAATTCCCCCGAATGGCAAGTAGTAACGTTAGTGCAGTTAGTAAACAAAGAATCCCGAAACGAGAAGGGTTGTTTTTTATTGGGGTGCAAATGTACGGCCATACAAATTGCATACGCCATATATAATTGTAATAAGTTGTTAAAGCATGCAGTGTATCCAATAAAAAGTACAAACACTTATTAACATCCAAAGAATAACTTGAATATTTTACCGAGGTTGCACCCGATTATATTTACACTCAAAACAGAATCATGAATACATTTAAAACACTGGCTGTATGCTTGGTGGCAACTGCTTCCATAACAGCCTGCAAAAACAAACCGGCAGCAGAAAAGCCGGCAGTAGACTCCTCTAAAATTGTGGCAACCAAGCCTGTTCCAGGCACGCCTATTAAATACGACAGTTCCAAACGCTATATCTTTTTAACCTGGGACGATTCTCCCCAGCCTCCGGGCACTACCAATTGCCGCAACGTGTTTCACCAAGAGGGCGTAAAGGCAACTTTTTTTGCAGTAGGCTTCAATCAGGTTGGGCCTTTCAAGAAAAGACTGATCGACTCCATACGTGCAGGTTACCCAGAAGTACTGTTGGCCAACCATAGCTACTCTCATGGTTTCAACGACAAGTACAGCAAGTTCTATAACACACCAGACAGTGCCTACAACGATTTCATGCGTAATGAAAAGGAATTGAATATCGGCGTGAAAATCATCCGCCTGCCAGGCAACAATACCTGGGCTTCCAACGGAAAGATACATGGACAAAAAGCCGACAACCCTTTAATCAAAAGGCTGGACAATACCGGTTACAAAATAATTGGCTGGGATATTGAATGGGGCCAACAAGCCAAGATGAAAGCACCAAGGGAAAGTGTTGATGAAATGATCAGGAACATTGGGCAGAAGTTTGATGATGGCAGTACCAACGAAGCAAATATGATTGTGATACTTTCTCACGACAGGTTGTTTGAGAAAACACAATATGCAGATTCACTTAGGAAGTTTATACAGGTACTAAAAAAAGACCCAAGGAATGTGTTTGAAACCATTGACCATTACCCTTCGGTTCAAAACAAATAACACAACATTTGTGCATAGTAAAGCCACTTTTAGGAGTGGCTTTTTTATTGCATACATGGCATGCTTGTATTGTTGTATCAACGCTTAGAACCTACTTCATCCAGCCACCCAATATAAACATAGAGCCTCACAGTATTTTACATAACCCTTCACGAATATGGATGCATAGCGTTAATAACCCATACTGGCATTATTGCAAATAATATCCTTTTATACGGTGCCAATAGGCATAAATGCACTTACATTTATACAGAAATAATATTGCACAATATCCTTTAACAAGTGAAACATGATTGACTTTAGAAGTGACACAGTAACCAAGCCCACACCTGCCATGTTTGATGCTATGATGCATGCAAAAGTTGGCGATGATGTATTTGGCGAAGATGAGAGCATTAACCAATTGGAAAGCCTCTCAGCCGATATGTTTGGTATGGAAGCCGGCCTGTTTTGTCCCAGTGGCACCATGACCAACCAGATTGCCATCAAATGCCATACGCAGCCCGGAAATGAAGTTATTTGCGATACCATGAGCCATATATACCAATACGAAGGTGGCGGCATCGCATTCAACAGTGGCTGCTCCGTTCGCCTGATACAGGGCGACAATGGAAGGGTAACAGCCGAACAGGTAAAGGCATCGGTAAACCCCGATGATATACACAAACCACCTTCCACCCTAGTAAGCCTAGAAAACACCAGTAACCGTGGCGGTGGCAGTTGCTACAATTTTGAAGAGATACTGCTGATTAAAAAAGTATGCAGCGAAAACAACATGATACTGCATTTGGATGGTGCAAGGCTCTTCAATGCATTGGTAGCAAAAAATGAAACCCCCAAACAATATGGCGAAGCCTTCGAGAGTATTTCCATCTGTTTAAGCAAAGGCCTGGGCACACCTGTAGGAAGCGTGTTACTGGGCAAAAAGGATTTCATTAAAAAAGCCAGACGTTTACGTAAGGTATTTGGCGGTGGTATGCGTCAAGCAGGTTTCATGGCAGCAGCGGGCACTTATGCATTGCAAAACCATATTGAACGCCTTGCAACAGACCATCAACATGCCAAACAATTGGCCGAAGCCCTGCAGCAGAAAGATTGTGTAGGAACCATATTACCCGTAGAAACCAATATCGTAATTTTTGAAGTGAAGGGCCGCTTAACGGCAACAGAATTTGTTCATAAGCTACAAGAGCAGAATATGCTTATGTTTGCCATATCGCCCACAATGGTAAGGATGGTGCTGCACCTGGACATTACCCAACAAATGGTACAGCAAACCATTGATGCCATTAACCGGTTATAGGCCCTTGAATTTTAAAATAGGAATTCCATACACTATGTTATCAAAGATTAATCCAACAACTACGCAGGCCTGGTTCCTTTTAAAAAAGCACCACGAAGATGAGATGAACCGCAGGAAAATGAAGGACATGTTTGCGGCAGATGCGGAACGCTTCAACAAATTTTCACTGGCATTTGAAGATATCCTTTTTGACTATTCCAAAAATATCATCAACGACAAGACATTGCAACTGCTATTGCAACTGGCAGATGACTGCAATGTAAAAGATGCCATACATGCCATGTTTGCCGGCATCAAAATAAATGAAACCGAGCAACGCTCCGTACTGCATACGGCATTGCGTAATTTTTCTGACACACCAATATTGGTTGACGGAAAAGATGTGATGCCCTTGGTTAGAAAAGTGCAGGACCACATGAAGGATTTTTGTGCCGAGATACATTCGGGCAAATGGAAAGGCTATACGGGCAAAAAGATAAAATACATTGTGAACATTGGCATTGGCGGTAGCGACCTTGGCCCTGTAATGGTTACTGAAGCACTGAAACCTTATTGGAAAAAAGGCATCGAAACTTTTTTTGTAAGCAATGTGGATGGTACACATATAGCAGAAACGCTAAAAAAAGTAAAGCCCGAAGAAACCCTGTTCCTGATTGCTTCCAAAACCTTTACCACGCAGGAAACCATGACCAATGCCCTTACTGCACGTGCATGGTTTCTGGAAAAGGCAGTGGACGAGCAACATATAGCCAAACATTTTGCGGCACTAAGTACCAACGAAAAGGAAGTGACCAAATTCGGTATCGACAAAGCCAATATGTTTGAATTTTGGGACTGGGTTGGTGGCCGTTATTCCTTATGGAGTGCCATTGGCCTATCCATTGCGTTGACCATTGGTTACGACAATTTTGAACAGTTGTTAAAGGGTGCTTATGCTGCCGATGAACATTTCAAGAAGGAAAAATTTTCCAAAAACATTCCGGTACTGATGGCATTGCTGGGTACATGGTACACCAACTTCTTTAATGCACAAAGCGAAGCTATATTGCCATACGATCAATACATGCACCGTTTTGCGGCCTACTTTCAGCAGGGCAATATGGAAAGCAATGGCAAGAGCGTGGACAGGAACGGCAACACGGTTGACTATGCTACCGGCCCAGTAATTTGGGGCGAGCCAGGCACCAACGGTCAACATGCATTTTACCAATTGATACACCAGGGAACATTGCTGATTCCGTGCGACTTTATTGCACCGGCCATTAGCCATAACCCCATTGGCGACCATCATGTGAAATTGCTGTCCAACTTCTTTGCACAAACAGAAGCCTTGATGAATGGCAAAACAGAAGCTACCGTTAAGGCCGAGCTTGCCAAAGAAGGCAAAAGCGAAGAAGAAATCAAAAAACTGTTCCCTTTTAAAATATTCGAAGGCAACAGGCCAACCAACTCGTTCATTGTAAAAAAGATTACACCTTATACATTGGGCAGCCTGATTGCTTTTTACGAACATAAGATTTTTGTGCAGGGTGTTATCTGGAACATTTACAGTTTTGACCAATGGGGTGTTGAACTGGGCAAGCAGCTTGCCAGTAAGGTATTGCCCGAGTTGGAGAATGAAGACACGGTAACATCGCATGATGCCTCAACCAACGGATTGATTAATGCCTATAAAAAGCTGAGGAAAGGTTAATGGATGGGATTGTAATCAGGCAGATTGAACCAAGCGACAATAAAGCCATTGCAGGTATCATACGAAAATCGTTGGAAGAGTTTGGTGCAAACAAACCCGGTACTGTTTATTTTGACGATAGTACTGACCATTTATATGAACTCTTTTCTACTGTAAAAGGAAGCATCTACTTTATTGCATTGCACAATGATACTGTTGTGGGCGGTGCAGGCATATACCCTACCGACAATTTACCCGAGGGCACTTGCGAACTGGTAAAGATGTACCTAAGCAATACTGTGCGTGGCAAGGGTTTAGGCAGGTTGATGATTGACCGATGCATAGAAGCCGCCACTGCATTAGGTTATACAAGTATCTATTTAGAAACCATGCCCGAACTGAAAAAAGCAGTGAGCGTTTATGAAAAATTCGGGTTTGAATATTTAGCTGCACCATTAGGCAACTCAGGACATACAGGCTGTGATATCTGGATGATGAAAAATATTGCATCCTAAATCAATTAAGCATATCATTAGGATGGCGTTAGGGATTGAAGCGGAAAGCACGGCTTGCTGCTTGCAGCAAATGTACTTGTAGCGGAAAGCCCGGCCCGCACAGGCGGGCAACGCACCAAGCACCATGCATTGCATTACTTCTTTCTTGCATAGCTGCCTGTTAAAGCCGCAAGACCGGCAACCAGCCCGCCAACCAAACCCGTAATCAATATCAAGGCAATATAGGAGCCGCCTAAAGGAAGTATCTGTGCCACTTTTTTGGCGAGTATGTGCTCGTTTGCTTTATCCAACATAAAGGCCATTACAGCCCATAATAAAAACAGTGCAATAAAGCCCGACAGAAAAGCTTTCCAGGGCTTTTGTGGAATGGCAATGGCAACAACCAATGCACAGAAAACAAATAGCCACCAAGGCAATGACTGGAACATGCCGATGGCAAAACTCAATAAAGCAGTTAATATAATAGCAATAATAAACTTGACCATTTTGTAGAATTAAGCGTTAACAAATGCAATATGCCATTTCATTCTTTCATCTTTCCTGGCATCGTGTTTCTTTAAAAATACAATTGTGTAGTACCTGCCTGCAGCCCAAGTATCAATAAACGTATCATAGTACTTACTGCCAGGGTTACCATTCTGCCCGCCGGGATAAACGCCGTAAGCTTCTATATTATCCGTTAGGTGTACAATCATACGCCAGCTAGGGCCATGCACTTCTGTTGTGGCATTGATGATATGTGCACCGCCACCAATGTTCAGGTTCAGGCGGCTTAACGATGGCAACTTCAACAAATGGTTGATATGGGTGCCTTTAAACTTGGCCCATTCCAGCTTATTGTCTTTTTCAATTTTTATTAGCTGTTTCACTGCTTTTTGATAAGCAGCCAACACCACATCAGCAATGGTTTCTACCTTGTTGGGTGTGCGTATATCATCTGCAAACTTATAGGCACTGTCTTTCATGAAACTTTCAATCAGCACACTTTCATCGGGCCAGGGCACGGGTACTTTTATCTGTGCAAATTCATCGCCCCAAGTCTGCACTTCCACACTGTCCCAAAAAACCTTGAATATGGTAGGGGCTTTTTCCGCAACATCGTTTCTCAGGTTCCATGACTTGAATATATCCAGGTATTTTTTCTCATCGGCATTCAGCTTGGTCTCATCTAAGTACTTCAACAATACAGGACGGCATATTTCTGCAAACACGTTGTAATTGTCTGTCTGCATCTGTTGCATGTCTTCTGGCGTAATGTTGTTCATGGCATTCAACTTCCTATTAATGATATAGCCCCTGTATGGCGGAAAGTTACCGGCCCTGCCTAGATAGTACGGGTAGGTATCATCAACCGCCTGCTGGTTGGCACTGCTTACAAAGCCCCTTGCAGGATCGGTCATTTGCGGGTTTTCCCTAGCCGGTATGTAGCCTTGCCACATGTAGCTGCTATCTGTGCCGGGCATTACAAAATCGCCCTGCTGTTTCCATTTGGCCACAAACAGGCCCTGCTGCCTTATGGCTATATCGCCACTCTTGCTGGCAAAAACAAAGTTCTGGCCGGGGCATTGGTAGTTGGCAATGGCTTCTGCATATTCCAAGTAATTCTTTGCCCTGTTCAGTTTATAGAAGGCGGTCAGTTCGTTGCTGGCATCATGTGCCTTCCAGCGTACCGCATAGTATTTGCCATCTTTTGAATCTGATTTGTAACTGGTATCATACATCACCGGACCAAACACCGTCATGGCCATTTTCTGTTCATTGTCGGGCTTGCCCTTTATCTTGATGATTTCTTTCCTGAAAGTGCTCTGCTTCCAACTACCATTGAACCAGTACTCCTGCATGCTGGCATCTTTGAATTTGATTTCATAATAGTCCTTCACGTCACGGCCAGAGTTGGTAACGCCCCAGGCACAGCTATCGTTAAAGCCAATAATGATGGCAGGCGAGCCTGGGAATGTGGCACCGTAACTACTATACTCAGGTGTGGTAATCTGCATTTCGTACCACAATGAAGGCAGGTTCAAACCAAGATGCGGATCGTTGCAAAGTATTGGCCTACCGCTTTTTGTTTTGCTGCCTGCCACTGCCCAGTTGTTGCTGCCATTCCCTTTTTGCGGGGTAATGGGTGGCGTATTGGTAATGATGTCTTTTTTTCCGAAATAGGCACTGTCCACATTCGCAGGCACTTTTACATCAATGGATGGTTTTTCAAATGTGGTGCCCCTTGGTATGATGGGGTCCAATGTGTCCTGTACGTTCGGAAAAAGTTTCATGAAGTCGTCATAACCAAAAGCATTTCTTGCATTGGTATAGGTCAGGTCATCGCCATGGCCTGAGAGGTCCCAACTCATGAACTTTAGAAACAGTGCTGTTTTCAGATTGGTCCACGGTTCGGGTTTATAGTCCAGCAGTTTATACTCAAATGGCAGTTCGCTTGGCTTCAATGATTTTATATAGGCATTGATGCCTGCTGTATAAGAATCGCATGCCTCTTTGGTTTCCGGATTGGCTTCCATTTCCTTCAACGTGTTTTCTGCCCCGTATACCATGCCCAAACGCCTAAAGTATTTGTCGGTTGCAAGCCGTTCCTCCCCTACAATCTCACATAGCCTGCCGCCTGCCACATAGGTCTGGAACTCCATTTGCCATAGGCGGAACTTTGCGTGTATATAACCCTGTATAAAATAGGCATCGGCATTGTTCTCTGCATAAATATGTGGCACCAGGCGTTCGTCAAAATACACGTCCACCTGTTTTTTTACACCCGATATTTTGATGTCGTCGTTATAAGAAATATCCGTTGGCTCCGCATTTTGCCAGAAGCCATGCTGTGGTGATAAGAAGTAGCCTAACCTCGGCGTCTTGCTTGTACCGGAAGGCAACTGTACATTTAACGCAAACACCACGCCTGCCGTGGCCACTGCCGAGATTATAAAGGGAACTATACGCATATCGTTAGTTTAGAAAATGAAAATAATGAATTTTATGTAGCCATAACACAATAACTCGCAAGCCATGCACAGTTGTTGATAGGATATGCATACATGCTATAACGGCAACAAAAAAGCCCTGCAATGATACAGGGCTTTTGTCAGTTTAAGCAGGCTATTATTTATTGTACAACCACTTTATCGTTGTAGATGCTTTTACCTGCACTGTTGCTTACTTTGATTAAGTACAAGCCAGCAGATGTACCTTTTGGCAGGCTCATGGTTTCGTTTTGCAAGCCACCTACTGTTATGTTCTTGCTGATTACTTTTCTGCCATTTGCATCGGTCAGTTCCACAGTATAGGCACCCGCAGGCACTTTCTGGAACTGTACGCTGAATGTTTTATTGATGGCAGGATTGGGATAAATGGAAATGGCATTGTTGCCAATAATTTCAGCAGCAGCAACAGGTGCCACTTTTGCTGCCTGGTAGGCCAGGTTGCTGTTGGCCAAATCGGATGCATTGTAAATGTCGCCGTCTTTTTTGTCTATTACGGTAGCTTCCAATGTAGAAAGGTTCACTTTATAATAGTTCTCGGCATTTACTGCACTGCTAATGAATACGTCGCCGTTGCCATCAACGGCGGCACCATTGGTGGTAAAGGTTGCAGGCAGGTTCTTTATTACGCCAATATGTTCGGCAATCCTGGTTTGTATGTTTATTTTAAACACATGGCTGCGGTAGGTAACAAGGTATAGGTTGCCATATACATCGGCAATCATATCGCCACCCCAACTGGTGCATTGTGCATGCACACTAACACCATTGTTGTTTTTGCTGTCTATTAAATTGCCCAGGTTGGTTATCACAGGTTTTTCGCCAGTGGTAAAACGTATCAACTGGTTGCCATCGTTGGTTAAAGCATAGCCATTGCCATCCGATGCAAAAGTCATCCTGGTTACCACATTGCTTTCGTCGTTGCGTGCACCTGTTGAATAATTTGCATCTGTATTCACCACAACTTTTGTTTCGTTGCTGTTCAGGTCAAAATACCTTAGCTCATTCGTCCACATCTGAGAGAAGTACAAACGGTTGTGCTTGCCATCATAAGCAGCGGCAGCAACACCCGAATAGGTAGGCGAAGGCGTGTTTGCATTTACTGCGAACCTTGCACCGTTTACACCTTCGTAAATAACCGTCTTGTTTTCTGCGGGATTAAACAGGGTACGTATCACATTGCCTGTGGCCAGGTCCAGTTCCCTTACAACCGTCCAGTTATAAGAGCCCTTGCTTTCGCTGGTAATGGCAAATGCCTTATTGGTCTGTGCTGTAGCCTGATTGAATAGTAAAGCGGAAAAAAGAAAAGAGGGTAAAATTGCTTTCTTCATAAATAGATGGTTTTAGTACCCCAATTTATGAAGAAACTTTAAATATGGAAATATTATTTGATGAAATAGTAATTATTTAAAGTTGCTGTGGCATGGCCTGCCAAAGCCTTTACCAGCATGTAACGCACAACCATATTGTTGAAAGCGTTTAGACAGGTATGGCAGATTCGATTGCCTTTTTAACGCTGCCGTATTTCAGCAAAAGTTCCTTGGCCTGTTCGTAGTCGGAAAGCGACAGTTTTTCAATGATCATTTTAACACCACGGTCCACCAGTTTTTCATTGCTCAACTGCATGTTCACCATCTTATTGTCCTCTACCCTTCCCAACTGTATCATAACGGTAGTGCTTACCATGTTCAGTACCAGTTTTTGTGCGGTGCCGCTTTTCATTCTTGTGCTGCCTGTAACAAACTCGGGGCCTACCACTACCTCTACCGGAAAGTTGGCCACTTCCGAAACGGGGGAGCCCGGATTACAGCAGATGCTGCCCGTAGTAATGCCACGTTTTGCACATTCTTCCAATGCACCAATAACATAAGGTGTGGTACCGCTTGCTGCTAGCCCCACTACAACATCTTTATCGTTCACGCCATGTTTTACCAAATCGGCCCAGCCTTCTTCCTTGCTGTCTTCTGCAAACTCCACTGCTTCGGTAATGGCTTTGTTGCCACCGGCAATAATACCTACTACCAAGCCGTAGGGTACGCCGTAAGTGGGTGGGCACTCGCTTGCATCCAAAATGCCCAGGCGTCCGCTGGTACCCGCACCAATGTAAAACAGTCTTCCGCCGGCAAGCATTTTATCGCTTATGGCAGCTACCAGTTTTTCAATTTGCGGTACCGCTTTTTCAACTGCCAGGGGTACTGTTTTATCCTCGTCGTTAATATGTAAAAGAATTTCGCCAATGCCCATTTGTTCTAGGTGACGATAGGGCGAGGCTTGCTCTGTGACTTTTATGAATTTCGGCATAGCTGCAAATTAACGCAAATTAATGCGTATTTATTCGGGTAAATCTACGCTACTTTATGATAATTTATCAAACCTTGCATAGGTTTTTTTATCACGGTACCCAATTGAAGCTCATAAGTGTCGCAAAGTTCCTTTAAAACATCCCTAAACCCATAGGCAATGCTGCCAATAAAATGAATAGGCATGGTCCAGCTTTCACGGTACTTATACAGGTGGTTAAAGAAAAAATCATTCAGTCCGTCCTCAATAATATTTTCAATCATGTAATGGCCCCTATTGTCTGCCAAAAAAATGGCAAACGAAGCCAGGTAACGGTTGGCCAATGGTTTTTTGTACACGTTTTCAAGTATGTCAATGGCATTGGTGTTAAAGAACTTTTCAAAACGGGCATTCAGTTCCTCATCAAATGTTTTGTACAAATAATACTGGATCACTTTTTTGCCCAGGTAGGCTCCGCTGCCTTCATCGCCCAAAACATAACCAAGCCCCGGGCTGTTCTTTGCAATCTTTTTACCATCGTAATAGCAGGAGTTAGAACCTGTGCCCAATATACATGCAACACCTTTGCCCTTGCCACATAAGCTACGTGCAGCGGCAAGCAAATCGTTATTGGCCTCAATCTTTGCTTTGGGGAAAACCTGCTTTAATGCGGCCTTCATAATAGCCACGTTGTTGGCATTGCTTAAACCAGTGCCATAATAAAAAAGCTCATCTACCACCGGTGCGTTTTTCAGCTTGGGCAGCAATTCTTTTTGCAACAGTTCAACAATCTGTTCCTTGTTCAGGAAATAGGGGCTGATGCCTTGCGTAAGTATCGTTTTCTTTTTTCCATTGGCAAGCAGGCACCACTCGCACTTGGTGGCACCACTATCGGCTATAAGCTTTGTCATTATTGAATATTTTGAAATATTTACGGTCTGTTTATGCGTATATCAGGCAAGTTTTTAATGCTATTGCACAATTGAACTTTCAAACTCTTGAACTAATTTACTGATATTCGTGTTTTAAAATGGAGCACAAAGAAGCAATTATTTATGGGAAGTAAAAAATTACAGGTTTGGTTACCCTTACTGTTTTCGTTAATCATGGTTTTGGGAATGTATGTTGGCTATCAACTTAAAGGAATAACCGGTGGCAGTAGTTTTTTAAAAAGCAATACAAGAAACTCCATTCAGGAAGTGATGGATCTGGTGCGTACAAGATATGTTGACCCTGTAAAGACCGATAGCATCAGCGGCGAAGTGATAGACGAACTGCTCTCCCACCTGGACCCGCATTCGACCTATATACCAGCATCTAGCCTAAAGGAAGTGAATGAGGACCTGATGGGCAACTTCCAAGGCATTGGCGTGGAGTTCCAAATATTTGACGATACCGTAAATGTGACCAATGTTTTAAAGGATGGCCCTTCGGAAAAAGCAGGTTTAATGATTGGCGACAAGTTCATAAAAGTGAATGATACCGTGAATGTGACCGGTAAAACCCTTACAACCGATCTTATACGCAAATACCTGCGTGGCCCTGGCAATACCAAGGTAAACATCACTTTTGTAAGGGGCAAGGAAATAAAGACCGCTTCCATAACAAGGGGTACCATACCTGTTTCCACCATAGATGCGGCCTACATTATTGCACCGCAAACCGGCTTTATACGCATCAATAAATTTGGCGAAAAAACCTATGTGGAGTTTATGCAGAACCTGGAAAAACTGCAGAAACAAGGCATGCAGAAGCTGATACTGGATTTACGTGGCAATGGTGGTGGACTGATGACGGAAGCAACCAATATTGCCGATGAGTTTCTGGATGGCGACAAACTGATTGTTTATACGCAGGGCGATAAGAGCCCACGTTTTGAATACAAAACCAAACGTGACGGACTGTTTGAAAAAGGCAAGCTGGTAGTGCTGGTTGATGAAACAAGTGCAAGTGCCAGCGAAGTACTTACCGGGGCCCTGCAGGATTGGGACCGTGCACAAATTGTTGGCCGCAGAACTTTTGGCAAAGGGCTGGTACAGCAACAGTTTCAGCTAGGCGATGGCAGTGCGGTAAGGCTAACCGTTGCCAGGTACTACAGTCCTTTGGGTAGGAACATACAAAAGCCCTATACCAACAAAACAAAAAAAGAATACCAGAACGAACTGATGGAGAGGTACCACGATGGCGAAGTGGTAAAAGGCGATACGGCCAAACCCGTTGGACCCGCATTCAAAACACCTGCCGGGCATATAGTATATGGCGGCGGCGGCATTACGCCCGACTACTTCATTCCTGCAGATACCGCAAAAATGCAGAAAGATATTTCCAAGCTATATTATAAATACACACTCAACAATTTTGTGTACAATTATTATATGCAGAACCAAACAGCACTAAACGCATTCAAAACACCGCAGGAACTGGTAAAACATTTTGCCCCTTCCGAAAAGGAATGGCAGCAGCTGGAAAAGTTTGCATTAAAAGACAGTATCAACCTTTCTTCGGTTACAGGTAAGGACAAAACCGAAGTATTACAGAAACTGCAGTTTTTAATGGCCAGGCAGATGTTTAGGACGGAAGGATATTACGAAGCTGCCAATTTGGACGATGATGCCGTAAAAAAAGCACTGGAATTATTAACATACTAACATTTTTGGACATATTTGCCAAAAACTAGCGAAAAATTAAAAAAAACATTGTATTGTTGTACAACGTTTTACGATTGAACCCTAACAACTGAGAGCATCCCATGGACAATATATATGTGTTAAAGAAAAAAAAACTTCTTTATGGACCATATAGCATGGAAACAATCAAACAAAAAGGGTTTAAGGAAACGGATCTAGTATGGTATGAAGGCTTGGAAGACTGGACACCGGTAAAACAGGTTGCAGACTTATTAGTGTTCATTAAACAAGAGCAGAAAGGTCAGCAGAAACCCAAAACCTTTTTTGAAAAATTGTTCGGTTTTTTGAACTGAGCAAGTGATTGGATCTTGAAATTGGGTTGCTTTTACAAGAAAAATGTGTTTTTTGCCCCCTGATTGTTGACTTGACGTAACAACAATCAACCAAATGAAAATGACAAGCAGAAAATTACATTCGCTTAAAGATTACGCTCTATGACGACTATCGGAAAAAAAATTATTGGTCTGGCATTTATGATAATGCTTTTATTGATTGCCAGTCCAAGTATAACAAACGCACAACTAAACAACACCCTACCCGACCCTTCATCTCCGGGTGGCACACCCAGCAATGGTGGCATAGGTAGCAGCGGAACCAATCCTACAGGTGGGGCTGCCAGCATCGATCCAGGAAGCTCTGTACAGTCTGGTCCTGGTGGCCCGGGCGATACCGACCCACCCCCACAAGATGCCCCAATTGATGGCGGCATTACCATACTGCTAGCAATAGGCTTGGTTAATGGATACCTTGTTTCACGTAAAGCCAACAAAAAACAGTGTACAGTTTAAAATAATATTGTCTACTGCTGCTTGTTTATCCTTCGGTTAAAGGCCCAAATAAGTGCAATTACAATAATATAACTGCATATATTATAAAATGTATGATGGTCAATCTCAAAAAAGGTTGGCCATTTTTTATCGATGGCCACCAGCAATATGCAAACCCTAAGCATATTGCTAAACACAATAACAGCCAGCCCGCACAGCCCCCAAACCAGCTTTGTTTTAATGCTGGCAGTATTGGCCACAATAAACGCCAGCCAAAAACTGATTACCCCATACCCCAAACAGGAATACACCATCTGCACTGTAGCCGAATGCTGTATATGTATGGAAAACTGCCCAATAATACTTGCATCAAACCCCAACAACCGCATCATGCCACAGGCCCCGTACAAAATGCCCCCACGCAGCCAGGCCACATAGTTAAGGTTATGGGCCAGCCAGGCATTGTAATACTTGCCGCCCTCGGCAGTAATGCCAATAAAAGCCGTGGTACCATAATAAAGAACCAGGAAAGTGGAAATAAAAACTGCACAATATCTAACAAAGGTTCTATTAAACATATCTACAAAGCTAATGGCCATTACCAAAACTGGTTACATATACCCTACAATGCTACAATAAATTAAGCGATTTAAAATTCGCAGCAGTCAAAATTCAGGTTTATATAACAGGCAATACCAAGCTTTATTCAACCAGCACCACAATATGTGCACAACCGCAGCAGCAGCTTTAATCACACTTACAAATATTTCCCCGTGTGTACTATATTCACAGCAACAAACAAACCTATGCAACGTAGAAACTTCTTACGTCTCGGCTCCTCCCTAAGTTTGGGGGCACTGGCCGCTTCGGCCTTCAAACCAGCCAACAAAGCCGTTGTAAAGCCCATTGTCATTTCAACCTGGGATGCGGGCATCAACGCCAACAAAGCCGCATGGCAGGTACTGGGTGCAGGCGGTACCGCTTTGGATGCGGTAGAAAAAGGCGTAATGGTTACCGAAGACGAACTGGGCTGCTGCGTGGGCCTGGGTGCCAACCCCGACAGGGACGGCTTTGTGACACTGGATGCAAGCATCATGGACCACCAGGGCAACTGTGGCAGTGTGGCTTTTTTGGAGAGGATAAAGCACCCCATATCTGTTGCAAGAAGGGTAATGGAAAAAACACCCCACGTAATGCTGGTAGGTACAGGTGCCCAACAGTTTGCCATAGCCGAAGGCTTTAAACTGGAAGAGCAGAAACTGAGCAGCGATGCCGAAAAAGCCTACCGCCAATGGCTAAAGAAAAGCGAATACAAACCTGTAGTAAACATAGAGAACAGTAGTAATGGCCATGGCCCCAGTGCCCCTACAAAACTGCCCAATGGCAACTGGAACCACGATACCATTGGCATGGTGGCAATGGATGCCAACGGCAACCTGAGTGGCAGTTGCACCACCAGTGGCATGGGGTTTAAAATGCGTGGACGTGTGGGCGACTCGCCCATTATTGGGGCAGGACTGTTTGTGGACAATGAAATTGGTGCCGCAACCGCAACCGGCCAGGGCGAAGATGTGATACGCATTTGCGGCAGCCATTTGGTGGTGGAACTGATGCGGCACAACTACACACCCGAACAGGCCTGCAAGGCAGCCGTGGAACGCATCATTAAAATAAAAGGCATCGAAAAAAGTAAAGAGATACAGGTAGGTTTTATTGCCATCAACAAGCAAGGGCAATACGGTGGTTACTGCATACAGAAAGGCTTTAATTACGCCGTATGTTATGCAGGCGATAAGAACTTTTTGATTGATGGAAAGCATATTTTATAAACCCAGCCATACTTACTATATATGCTATTAGAAATTGCGGTGTTCAACCTACAATCGGCCTTACTTGCTGCCAGTGCCGGGGCCAATAGGCTGGAGCTATGCGAAAATGCGTATGAGGGCGGCACTACCCCATCCTACGGAACGCTAAAAACTGTCAGGCAAAAAATAGACATCCCTGTCTTTCCGATCATCAGGCCACATGGTGGCGATTTTTTGTACAGCGATGACGAGTTTGCAACCATGCAGCAAGACGTGTTGTTATGCAAGCAATTGGGTTACGAAGGCGTGGTAATTGGTTTGTTGAATGCCGATGCCACGGTAGACACAGAAAGAACAACCAAACTTGTGCAACTGGCCTATCCGCTGGAAGTAACCTTTCACCGGGCATTTGACAGAACAGCAGACCCCTTACAGGCATTGGAAAATATTGTGCAATGTGGCTGCCAACGCATATTGACCAGCGGGCAAAAGCCCCATGCAGTTGATGGACAGGATTTGATAAAGCGATTGATTGAGCAGGCAGATGACAGGATCATCGTAATGCCCGGCAGTGGCGTAAGAAGTAACAATATAAAAGCCCTGGCTACATACACCGGTGCAACCGAACTGCATTCATCTGCCAGAAAAATGCTGGCATCTGCCATGGGCATAACCCAACCTACCATGAACGAACTACTGGAAACCGTTTCCGTTGATGTGGAAGAAATAAAAGCCATGCTACAGTTGCTGAACCCTTAACACCTGCCAACTGCCATGAACATTGAAGAAGAGATTTTAAAGGAGCACTCAAAAGAGCATGCCCTAAAAATTGCCGATTATGCCTGTGCATCTAAAAGCAACTTTAAGCAATTGATGCATTGCTTTATGAGCAACGAGTACCGGTTGGCCCAACGTGCGGCCTGGAGCGTAAGCTGGGCAGCACGCAAAAAGTCCCAAATGATGGTACCGCATATAAAAGACCTAGTAGCCGTACTAAACAAACCTGGTGTACACAATGCCGTAGTAAGAAACGCCGTACGGGTGCTGGAAGCCATAGATATACCCGAAGCATTTCATGGCGAGGTAATGAATGCCTGTTTCAACTTTATTGAAAACCCCGCCACACCTATTGCCATAAAAGCCTTTTCGCTAACCACCCTGTACAACCTCTGCAAGACCTACCCCGAAATAAAGCCCGAATTGAAACTGATTATTGAAGACAAATGGGACAATGAAACTCCCGCATTTAAAAGCAGAGGGAGAAAAATACTGGCTAATTTGTAATATTTTCATTAAGTAATATCGCCTATATAATTGACTATCATTATTATTTAAAATAAATGTATTTAAGCAGTAAAAGTTGCCGAAATGAGTTTAATAAGGGTTAAGTGTATAGAAATGGGTGACAAACTAAGGTAAAACAACCGGTTTTCTGTACAATTTGGAGATTTCAAAAATCAATATTTTAATTAATTAGGTGGTTATCAAATTATTATATAAATTGTTTGCTTTTATAAACCAATCTAAAAGCAATATTGCAGTAAACCAACACATAGTTTGCGGCAACCTGTTACCCACTTTGCAGCAAAGCGTTACTGAGATTGCAGCAATCTATTGGTGACATTGCAGCAAAGTACCGGGCAAATTGCTACACTGTTTTGGTGACTACCGTATATAGACATCACAAAAAACAACCCTATTTTTTATTTGCCATTCGCTTTCAATGTTTGTATCCTTTTTGGCATAAAGCTCATGGCATTGGGATCGAAACTATTAATGATGGCATAAATAGCTGCTTTTTCAAATGGACTGAACCTTGCGGAGGTTTTATCAAAACCAGCATCGTTTATTTCGAAAGAGAGGTTAATAACCTCACCCCGTAATGCAGCAATGTACCGTAGAAAAAAGGTGAGGCTTCTTTCAATATCCGCTTTATAATGGGGGTGCACGTCAATAATCTGGTCCTCGGGTATATCCCAAATAACAATATTTTTATCAGGATACGCACCTAACCTACTGGCATACATTTTTATTTCCAGGTAAGCAACGCTATGATGTTTGGAATAAAGGCCCTTGCCTGTAAGTGGCTCCAAGTTCCAGTCAAGTATTTGCTTGTTCACTTTGCTTAGTAAACTAAACGTATGCACATCCAAAGCCAAATCACTGATTACCATTTTCTGTACTATTTAATTAGGTCCATGCTCCGGCAACAGTGGTTAGCAGCTTGCTATTTTTTGTTGCCGGCAGATATATCAAAACGGCCCGCCGTATACCGATAAATTTAGGTACTTATACGCAAACAATTCAGAACTTATCCCCTTGCAGGGCAAAGAATCCAGGCATAGGTTTGAACATCGGCTACTTTATTGCTTTCTATCAATTACACCAACTGCCCCCACCAAATGGAAAAGGCTGCAAAAATGCAGCCTTTCTGTTTATACTCTTTTGTTTTGCAACTGGTACAATCATATACCAACCAAAATCCACAATGGTTATAGGGATTTTGTTATAATCAAGCCCATTAGTACAGCATACGCACTTTAATGGTATCTTTTACCTCTTTCAACAATTCCAATGCCTGTTTGGATAGCTTCTTGTCAATATCCAATACAGCATAACCAATTTCATCATTCGTTTTCAGGTACTGCCCTACTATGTTTATTTTATGTTTGGCCAGCGTGGTGTTAATGGCACTCAATACGCCAGGCACGTTTTTGTGTATATGCAAAATACGGTGTGCGGTTTCTATAGGTGGCAGTCCAATAGCGGGTATGCTGTGCGAGCCATTGGTAATGCCACGCTCCAGGTACTGGAACAGTTTGGTGCTTACATCTTCGCCAATGTTTTGCTGTGCCTCTTCGGTACTGCCACCAATATGCGGGGTAAGTATCACATTGCTTAAGCCCTGTAAGGGTGTCTTAAAAGTATCGCCATTCTTCTCCGGCTCCCAAGGGTACACATCTATGGCGGCACCGCTTAAATGCCCATCCTGCAGGTATTTGGCCAGTGCATCCAGATCAACCACTTCGCCCCTTGCATAGTTGATCAATATGCTGCCCTTTTTAAAGAATTTCAGGTTGCTTTTATTGATGAGATTTTTGGTTTGCGGTGTTTCGGGCACATGCAATGAAACAATATCGGCCTTGCTTACCAGTTCCTTCAGGCTTTTGCAGGGGTGTGCATTGCCTAGGGGCAGTTTGGTTTCCACATCGTAAAACATCACTTTCATGCCCAATGCCTCGGCCAGCACACTTATTTGAGAGCCGATGTTGCCGTAGCCAATCAGCCCCAGTGTTTTGCCACGCAGTTCAAAACTGCCTTTGGCTTCCTTCATCCAAATGCCTTGGTGGGCTGCATTGTTTTTATCTACTATCCTGCGTATCAACATTACCGATGCACCAATTACCAGCTCGGCCACGCTACGGGTATTGCTGTATGGTGCATTAAATACGGCTACCCCTTTTTTGGTGGCAGCTTTGAGGTTTACCTGGTTGGTACCAATGCAGAAACAGCCAATGGCCTGCAGTTTGGTTGCTGCCGAAAGCACTTTTTCCGTAACCTGTGTTTTGGAGCGTATGCCCAACAGGTGCACATCTTTTACGGCAGCCATCAGTTCTGCTTCGCTTAATGCACCGCCAATTTTTTGTACGTTGGTGTAACCGTTCTGTTTGAATTGTTCAACAGCTTTGTCGCTGATGTTTTCCAAGAAAAGGATGTTTATTTTTTCTTTGGGGTAACTGGTTAGTTCTTGCTTGCTCATGTAGGCGAAAATAATATAATGGAGCCATAATAAGCAGGGGCAATGTTATGAATAGGAAGTTTTTTGGTTGCAGGTTACTGGTTGCCAGTTAATAGGTTATTGGTTGATTGGTTAATTGGTTTATTAGGTATTGGTTGCTGATTGCCTGTTATTGATAACTAGTTACTTGCAACTGGAAACTGAGCAGCAAGCTGTTTGATCCATCTTCTACAGATGTATAAAGGTATGATGCCGATAACGCCAAAACTGCAATCAATTAAACGCCAGTAAAAAGGCACTTGACGTATGGGTGCGGCTATCATGGCTACGGGTATAATGGCTATACAAGCTAGCATGGCCCACTCTATGACCCAAATGTTTTGTACGGGATTTTTGATGGGGCCAATGAACAGCATGGCAAATACGATATGTGCAAATGCCAGCCAATCGTAGCCGTAAGCCAATGTGGGATAGTTTTTATTGGTAACTGATATGGCCTGATAGGTATCGGTAAAAAAGCCTTCCATCATATCGGGTATCAAACCTTTGTGCTGCAATAGCCAATGCAGTTCCGTTTCAACGGGGAAGGCAGTAATGCCACTTAATGCCAACGATACTGCAAAAAATACCAGCATTGCCCTGATGCGTATGCGTAATTTATGTGCAACAGTATTGCCCATGTATTGATTACAGTTTAGCCCGTTGTTTTATTGGGTATGGTCATTTTAAAATTGGTACCCTTGCCCTTTTCGGATGTTACGGATATATTGCCGCCAATACGTGTAAGGGCCTCTTTCACTATATGCAGACCAATGCCCAAGCCGGTAACATTGTTGTTGCTGCGGAAGAACATATCGAATATATTGTTCAAGTGGTCGTTAATAATGCCAACACCGTTATCGCCAATATCTATCACTGCCTCATCCTTGCTTACCGTAACACGTATCTTCACAGTAGGGAACTCTTCGTTGGGTTTCTGGTATTTGACTGCGTTGGAGATAAGGTTGTTGAGTATAACCGACAGGCGGAACTCATCGCCAATGAAATCTGCTTCCTGGTTAATGATACTATCGAAAATAATGCTGGGGTTCTGCATCCTGCACAGTTCAATACAATCGTCTATCAACTTTTTAAAGTTGATGGATTCGTTCACATCTTCTACCCTTATGTTCTTGTAGTACTCAATTACCTTATGTATGAACACGTCCATTTTCTGGGTACAAGTTTCAATCATGCCCAGGTAATTGTTGGGGTCATCAACCGATTGTTCGAGCTTGGCCAGATTCAGTACACCCATGATGCTTGCCAGCGGCGAACGCAGGTCGTGCGATGTACTGTACACAAAGCGGTTCAGTTCATCGTTCGTTTTTTGCAGTTCGGTTATCTTGTTGTTCAGTTCCCTTCTGGTAGCATATACTTCGTATGCGTTCTGTATGGAGCTTCTCAACTGCAGCTCGTCCCACGGCTTTTTGATGTACCTGAATATTTCGCCTTTGTTAATGGCATCTATTACAGAGTCCACATCGGCATAACCCGTCATTAAGATACGTACGGGCTCGGGGTGCGATGTGCGGATGATATTGAAGAATTCAACACCCGTGGCTTTGGGCATTTTCTGGTCGGCAATCACTACATGTATTTCATGTTCGGTTAGTATGTTCATGCCTTCTGCAACAGATACGGCAGTAAAAATTTCATAGTCCCTTCTAAACCCTGCCTTAAATGCAGCAAGGTTATGTACCTCATCGTCCACATACAACACACGTATCTTATGTTTTAGGCTGGTTGGGTTCATGGTCGTGTATGGTTTTAAATAATGGCAGAATCTGGTAGTTTCCTAAATAAAGTTATAACAAAAGTGGAACCATTTCCTGGTGAAGAAACTACATCGATTTTGCCATGGTGTTTCTGTATGATCTTGAATACGATGGACAGGCCCAGACCTGTTCCTTCGCCCACGTCTTTGGTGGTAAAGAATGGTTCAAAAATTTTGTGCTTCACTTCTTCACTCATGCCCATTGCAGTATCGCTGATGCTTATTTCAATACTGTCGCCCACATCCCTTGTGGCAATGGTTATTTTTTCCTGGTCTGATTGAACGGGCTTTTCTTTTATGGCCTGTACCGCATTGCCAATAACGTTCATGAATACCTGGTTCAGCTTACCGGGAAAGCATTCTATGTCACCATCTGCCTTAAAGTCTTTCTCTATGCTGATATTGTCCGTAAAAGTATTGCGTAAAATAACCAAGGTAGAATCTATACCCTCGTGCACATTTACCACTTTCATTTCGCTTTCGTCCAGCCTGCTAAAAGTCCTAAGCCCCCTTACAATTTCTGCTGTCCGTTCCGCACCTTCTTCAATACCCTTCATCAGGCTAACGATTTCGGTTTTTACGTACTCCACATCAATCTGGTTTTTCAGCCTTTCAATTTGTGCCAGTTGCTGCGGTACGTTTTCAATGGTGGCTTTGTGCAGTTTGTCGTATTCGTCAATCACTTCAATCAGGTCCCTAATATCCAACTGCAATGGTTGTATATTGGACTTTACAAAGTTGATAGGGTTATTTATCTCGTGGGCAATACCTGCTGTCAATTGACCAAGCGATGCCATTTTTTCGGCTTCTACCAATTGGGTCTGGGTATCCTTCAGATCCGTAAGCGTCTGGCTCAACTGGTTGTTGGCAGAAGTCAATTCTTTGGTACGCTCCGCAACATTGTTTTCCAATACAATATTCTGCTCTTTGATAAGCATGGAATTTTCTTCAGACACTTTCAGCATTTGGGTCTGCGAAAAATCCTTTTCCCTTTGCAACAGGTTTATCCTGTCTGCCAACGCCAGCGAAAGCAGTATGGCTTCCAGTGCCGACCCGATGTATAGAATATAGTTGGTGAATGCATTGTAGGGTACCACATCTAAATTGCGTAGGGAGTGTATCTGCCTGCCCAGTGCAAAAAGGAACCATGCAATAAAGTAGTAGTAGGCCGGACGGTAACCTTTCCAGGATATATAGGCAGAAGACACGATGAGCAACAGCCCACCAAAGATGCCACTATAGTTTAGTAAGGCATACCCGGTTGATGAAGGCAGCACGCCACCAAACAGAAACACAAAAGTGTACAGCCCCGTAGCTATTAAGTAAGCTACCCATAATATGCGTGAATAGCTTTTTACATGCAGGAATTTTAAGGAGAACACCAGCCCCGTAATGCCGGGCAGTGCCGATGTTATCAGTACAATGTAATGGTTTATCCCCGGTGAGTTGGGCCATAGGAATTTGAACATCCAACCTGCATAGGTAAGCTGTGCAAACAGCAGGCAGAATAGGTAGATAACGTATAGCAGGTAGCTGGTATCCTTGGTGGAAAAGAACAGGAATAGGTTGTAAAAGAAGATGGCGATAATGATGCCTGCGTACAGTCCAATAATCAATGTTTCCTGCACGCTGCTTTTGCGGTACTCGTCGGTAGACTTGAGGAACATGGGCAACTGCAGCGGTTTGTCGCTTTTTATGTGCAGATAATATTCGCCTGTTTCGTTTGGCAGCAGACGTATCTTGAACACACAATTGGCATCGTCTACCTTACGGTCTTTGTACGGCAGATTATTGCCATTTACTGTTTGGAATACAATGTTATTGGCAGAGTCTTTTTTAAAAAATTTTGCCTCAGGAATGTTGGCGTATTGGATACTAAAAAAAAAACTATTGTTCTTGGAGCTGTTCTTAAGCACAACCCTTAGCCAAACATTGTTGTTGGGCAACAGAAAGCTGGGTACTTTGGCTACCGTTTTTTTAAAGTAGGTTGTTGCTGGCGGCATATCGCCTGCAAACTGGTTGGCACTATCCACATACACCCCTACCTTGTCGCCAATCATTAAAGATGCGTTGTTCTGTATATAGATGGTGTCTTGGCCAAACAGGGCATTGCTACTTACTAGCAGTACAAAAAAAAACAGGCGTAAACAAAACTTCATAATGGTACTATGGAGCAACCTTTTTTGCAGGTTGTTTAATTTTGAATTCTTCTTTATTGGCAGAAGCAATCAACAAATCGTAGTGCACATTCACCTCGATGTTCTTAAAAGGCGATTTTTCTTTTATCACGCATTGCAGGTTGTTTCTTAGGTATAGCATTTTTTCCCTTTCCTTGGGATGTGCGTCTTTTAGCGTAATGGCGTCTTCCAAAAAAACAGCAGTGGCCAGCAGGTCTATTTTGGGGTAATAAAAAGTACCGTCGTTACCAACGGTGGTCAATATATTGCTGCCAATCCATTTATTGAACCTAACTGTTGTTGGGGAGCATAAGGAGAACATGGTGCTGAGCCCGATCTGTTCGGCAATAACTACTGCCACCCTCGATGGGAACAGGCTACCGATACCCAAACCGGCCACTTCTTTTGAATTCCACAAACCGCTCAATTCGCCCGTACCGTTCTGTGCATGTTGTGCCACAATATCATATATCCTAGGGTCCATTTCGCCGGTTGCATCTTCAATGGGCAATGGGTGAATGCCATCTGCCACCTGTACCCTTGCACCACCATACAGCTTTTCACCATCCATTGTTTCTACCACAATCACAAAAATATTGGGCATGTAAATCCAGTCATCCGTATTTGTAGTAATGTTTTCTATACCATAAATGGAAAGGACCTTTCTGTGCCCATCAATAAACTTCCGACAGGTTTCTAAATCGTCAGTAGCACGAAATGCACGTATCCGGATATCAGTATTCGTCGTCAAGGTCTGGTCATTCATTAGTAAAAATTGCTTGTTTCGTAGTATAATAACGTACAATTATGCAAAACTATATCTCCTTTCCCATAATTATTATACACAATTTGCGTTCTAGTACTGCTAATTCTATGTTTCAATTTATTAATCAGTAGCACCAATTCCTATGGACCCGAAAAATATTAATGTATTATACGTTGATGATGAGGTAAATAACATCATTTCGTTCAAAGCAGCCTTTAGGCGTGACTTTAATGTGTACACTGCAGAAAATGCGGCAGTGGCCAGGCAAATTCTGGATGAAAACCCTGCAATCCAGATCATTATCAGTGACCAGCGGATGCCCAATATGACCGGAATCGAATTTTTCGAGTCAATTATCCCCATTTATCCCGAAACGATACGCATACTCATTACCGGCTATTCCGATGTTAAAGCGGTAGTGGATGCCATTAACCTGGGCCAGGTGTACAAATACCTTTCCAAACCCTGGGTAGAGGCCGAAGTAAGGAATTTTGTGCACAAAGCATACGAGCTGTTCGAACTGAGACGTGAGAACAAGGCCCTGACCGATAAATTGTTGGAAGTAAATAAGAAACTGGAATTCCTGGCACGTCAAAACCTGTTGTCCTAACTATAGATTGATGCGGATCAACAAATTTCTGCCCCGTTGTCAGTTATTAAAGCCACCTGCGTCATTAATAACAGCGGTGGAAAAGTCAATTCAGCAGAAACCGAAACTTGGGTCTATTTTTGACATCCACTATTGAACAAGTTTCAAAAACCAATCAATTTAAAAAAATAGTTATGGCACTAGAATTAACAGACGCAAACTTTCAATCAACTGTATTGGATAGCGACAAATTAACCATGGTAGATTTCTGGGCAGAATGGTGTGGACCATGCCGTGCAATTGGACCCGTTGTAGAAGAATTGGCTAAGGAATACGATGGCAAGGTAAATGTTGGCAAAGTAAATGTTGACAATAACCCTAACCTGAGCGTAAACTATGGCATCACTTCCATCCCTGCAATCCTTTTTATTAAAGGTGGCCAGATTGTAGATAAACAAATTGGTGCTGTTCCAAAAAGTGTATTGGACAAAAAGATTCAAGCACATTTATAAGAAATTGGGAATAAGTACAAAACAGTCCTGTCATTCACTTGGCGGGACTGTTTTATTTATATGCCAATATTGTTTGTTATTATTACCAGCATTCTGCTAATAACAAATACTCGCCTACCCTATATTTCAATTACCCAAACGGATGGTATAACCGTTCTCCACATCATTTTGCAGATTGATGCCAACGGTTTACTTTGTAAAAAATTTACACAATGGCTTTAGAAGTTACCTGTCCCAATTGCAACCACCATTTTCATTTGGAAGATGCATTGAACGATGAATTAAAGGATGCAATTGAAAAGGAAAAACAGGAACTCCGCCAGCAAATGGTAGAGTATAAAAAGAACGCAGAAGAAAAGATAAAACAGAAAGAAGAAGACCTGAAAACACTTGCAGCCCGACAGGAAGAAGCCTACCAACAAAAGTTGCAGGAAGAACTGAAGAAACAGAACAAGCAACTGGAAGAAAGCATACGCAAGTCCATTTCGTCAGACTTTGAGAACCAGGTAAAGATCTTAAAGGAATCCGAAGCAGACAAAGAAGAGAAACTAAAGGAAGCACGCAAAAAGGAACTGGAATTTTTACAAAAGGAACAGGCCCTGAAAATAAAGGAAGAAGAAATGGAAATATCGCTTCAACGGAAGCTGATGGATGAAAGGGGCAAACTGAAAGAGCAATTGCAAAAAGAAGAAAACGAAAAACTGAATTTAAAAGAACAGGAATTCCAGTTGCGTACCAAGGAACTGGAAAAACAGATTGAAGACCAGAAACGTTTGGTGGACGAAATGAAACGCAAGGCCGAACAGGGTTCCATGCAAATGCAAGGCGAAGTACAGGAACTGCTGTTGGAAGAATTGCTGAAAGCAACTTTTCCTTTTGACAATATTGAAGAAGTGGGCAAAGGTGTGCGTGGTGCAGATTGCATACAAACCGTACGCAACCAGTTTGGCAACGAAGCAGGCAAGATTATTTATGAAAGCAAACGCACCAAAGACTTTACCAACGATTGGATAGAGAAACTGAAAATGGATATGCGTAACCTTGGTGCAGATATAGCGGTGATTGTAACACAAGCATTGCCGAAGGAAATGGAACGCTTTGGCGAAAAAGACGGCGTGTACATATGCACATTTACAGAAGTAAGAAGTGTGGTGCTGTTGCTGCGTAATGGATTACTGAAAATTGCAGATGCCAAAAAGAGCCAGGAAAACAAAGGCGACAAAATGGTGATGTTATACGACTACCTAACCGGCAATGAATTTGGTGAACAATGGAAAGCCATACGCGAAGGTTTCATGAGCATGAAACTGTCCATACAAAAGGAACGTGATGCAATGGAGCGTTTATGGAAGGCAAGGGAAAAGCAACTGGAAAAAGTATTGCTGAATGCAGCACATATACGTGGCTCGGTAGAAGGCATAGCTGGTGCAGATGCAGTGAACCTGAATTTATTGGATGATACAGATGCTTTGTTGCTGGAATAATTTTTGGCACACGGATGATACGGGTTGAACAGATTTGAAAAAAGGATTCCCTGCTT
>DDFK01000004.1 GCA_002337145.1 Chitinophagaceae bacterium UBA1930
CCTGCTGCTCCAGTCGCACCCGTAACACCTTGTGCACCAGTAGAACCTGTAGCACCGTTGGCACCTGCTGCTCCAGTCGCACCCGTAACACCTTGTGCACCGGTAGCACCTGTAACACCGTTGGCACCTGTTGCTCCAGTCGCACCTGTTGCACCCGTAGCTCCAACTGCACCAATTGTTATAAACTGCCAGTTAGGAGTAGCGGGTGTGCCTTTATTAAAGTAAAAACCGTCAACACCATCTGTTTGGTACACCAACAAACCCGTTGCAGGGTTGCTGATAGCTAAACGTTGTGCAGAAGTCATACGTGGTATCAATATACCACGGGTAGAACTTTTTACATCAAGTTGGGCACTGTTGTCTGGTGTTGAACCGTCTGTATTTACACCAACGTTCTGCGATAGTGCGGGTACAGCTATCATAAGCATCAACCCGAATACCAGTTTTTTGAAATTCATCTTTCTATTGTTTAAAGTCATTAGTCAGTTAGTTTTTTAGAATTGTTATCGCTTTTGTATCTATTCCTACCAGTCTTAGGTAATAGGTGCCTTGTGCCAATTGAGCCATGTTGATGCTTACATTGTTCAGGCCTTTCAAAGTTGTTACTTCTTTGCTCATAACTACAAGTCCCCTTGCATCCGTTACTTGAACGATTGCTTTGATTACATCGCTACTTGTGAAGTTTATTGCTACCGGACCAGCTGTTGGGTTAGGATATGCATTAACCAATGCGTTACTGTAACCGGATTTGCTTACTGCAACAACTTTTGAATAAGTAAAGCTTCCATCAGCATTTACCTGTTTTAAGCGGTAATAAGTTACGCCAGTGAATGGGTTTGCATCTACCAGACTATAGGTAGTAGGCGTATTGCTATTGCCTTTGGCAGTAACCGTGCCCAGTAAGCCGAAGTTTCTTGCGTCTGCAGATTTTTCCACATCAAAGTGGTGATTGTTTAATTCAAATGCTGTAGTCCAATCAAGCAGCGTCTTGCCACTTACTAACTGTGCATTGAAAGAAGATAGTTGGATAGGCAATGTATGGCTAACAGAGCTTCCCAAGGTAAGCCTGTAAAGTTGGCTTACACCGTTCTTTAAAACGTAGTTGGCTGTTGCATCCTGGGCATCTGCACCCAAAAGTGTCCAGATAGAACCTGGTGCGGTGCTCAATGACCAAAGTTTCAATTCGCTTTCAGCAATACCCGCCAGTTCCGAATCCATATAATACATCTTCACAGTTGCATTCAATGCTGTATTGTTGGTAGGTATAATATCGTAGTAACGGTAAATGCCATAACCACCTGTTCCACCTGTTTGTTGCTGTGTTCCTCTTTTGATTACTGTTGAACCAAGGTTGGCTGCACTGGTAATTTCTATACCGATATTACCTGGGTTCACAGCATTGGGTGCATTCAGCACTACGGTCCTTTGTAAAGTACCGCCAGAAGTGCCAACAAAAGTAGAAGCTGAACTTTCGCCTATTACGCTGGCCGAGCTGCCCAGGTCTATATCAAAACCATTCAGGTCAAAATTGCCTGCGGTCATGATTATGCTATTGGTAATGGCTGTATTGCGTAAGAATTTTGCTGTTCCTGCCGATTTGTTGATACCCAGATTATAAAAGGCAGTGGCTGAAGTACCACCAACATAAGTTGTTGCAGAAGTTGCAGTACCAGTAAAGGTAACTGTACTGGTAGAAGGGGTAAAAGTGCCGGAATTGGTGATGCTTCCGTTATTGATTACCAGATTGGCCGCTCCATTTGCCACAAGGTTCCCTCCAGAAACGATTGTTATACCACCCTGGGCATTTACCAAATTGTTAGTGATTGTTGCTGCAAATAATAATAGGAACGAGCGTATATGTGCTTTCATAATCAGGTTAATTTGGTTTGGCAAAGTTATTCGCAGCTAAAAAGTTGAACGAATGTAGTATTTTAATGAATACCCACTCCAATTATTATTAACAAATAATATAGACTTAGCATAGGCCTCTAAAAACACATGTTAAGTGCTATATTTTAATCGAATTTTAAGCAGGTTGCAACTATTAATTGAATCTGCAATAGATAAAAGATATGTATACGATAAGCATTACTTAATTACTAGTTAGTCATGTAACAACAACATAATATTAGGGTTGCTGAATTGTCAATTTAAACTGCATGCCAGTCTTTAATCCAAAGACTGCTGCATGTCTTGCAGCAACAAGCACATGGTTTACAGTTAAACTGTAAATCTTTAAAATGCTGTTCCCTTTGCACTTTACCAAGAAGTAATATTGGTTGATTTCTAGAATTGTTCCTGGGTTGCCATTTAGCGATGTTTCACTTTCAATATCAGCATCAATTATTTTTACTTCCCAATTGTCATTGATAGATGCCAATGCACCAATATTCCAGTCACAGCAGGCTTTTATCAAATCAGCCACCTGTTTCGCTTCCATCAAATCCCACTGTATCCAGACATCTTTAAAAGTTGGTGAATGTTGGTAACCTACATTTGTTGTTTGTTGCGGCCTGCTTACAATGCTACCCAAAGTGTTTAACGAGTGAAACATGAATGCAACCCCATTCACTGTGAGGTTGCCAAATATTTGTTGTAGATAAGTATACGTATAATGCGGTTCGTTTTTAATGGATGTTTCCCACACAATATTGCCCTCATCCAACTTGCTGCTTAATTCATGAATAGCCATTCCAATAGTTTCATCGCCATTTTTCAATTGCCAAAACAGAGGTGTTGGCCCACGATGATTGGGCAGTTTACCGAAATGAACATTATAGATGCCTTTAGAAGGAGTGTGCATTTTTGATAAATGTATTTTATTGGAATAGCCAATTACAATAACCAAATCCAATTGTAGTTTTTTTGTCCACGCATAAAAATCATCCTTATTGTTTTCCTGCACACTGGTCAAAGCGGCATATTTAGTAAAGGCGATAATCTTTTCGGTTTCTGTCACATTACGTGATTTTCCAATATAGAGGAAAGGTTTTAGGTTATTGGCAATTAAAAACTGAAGCAATGGAAAGGAAGATGTTGTGTTGGTTACAATACCTATTTTCATAATTAGTAAAAGTGAAGGTTGGTGGATGTTAGGGCAAAACGTTCAGCTATTGTTAGCATAGCAAAACAAATGTATAGTTTTAACAGTAAAGTAGATGCACAGCAAAACTGTCGTTATGCTATGCAATAGCTGCTTTGCTTACGTGGTGACCGAATGGAGCGATAAAATACAGACAAATTGTAATTTTCTTTGTAGCAAAACACGAAAACCTTTTCCATAACCATGCAAAAGGTTTACCAAATAAAATTGGGGGACTATATATTTACAGCCCAAAGCCATAATAACTGTAACCATGAAGAAAAGCCATTTAATGATTTGTTTATTGGCAATGCTGCTGGCGGCCATTGCAACCTATTGCAATCATTTCTACAATGCCTTTCAATTTGATGATGCACATACCATTGTAAACAATGTATATATAAGGGATATACACAACCTGCCGCTTTTTTTTAAGGATGGTACAACCAGCAGTACTTTGCCGGCCAACCAGGCATACCGCCCCCTGGTTACGGCTTCTCTGGCCCTGGATTATTGGCTGGGCAATGGGTACAACCTGTTTTATTTCCATCTTTCTTCCTTTCTGCTGTTTTTGGTACAGGCCGTTTTGCTGATGTTTTTATTCAAGAAGTTGTTAGGGCTATCGTGGGCAGACAATAAAACGGTAGCTTATGTTTCGGTTATTGCTGCCAGTTGGTACACCCTGCATCCTGCAATTGCAGAAACGGTGAACTATGTTATTGCAAGGTCAGATATACAGTCTACTTTTTTCGTTGTTTTGGCATTTATACTGTTTATCTATTCGGGCTTCTGCAGAAAATATTTACTGTACCTAGTGCCCTTGTTTATTGGTGGCCTGGCCAAGCCGCCTGTGGTAATGTTTGCACCGATACTTTTTTTCTATATACTTTTTTTTGAAGAAAAAATGGCTGTGGGCGACCTGTTTAAAAAAGCCCATTCAAAGCAAAGATGGATCGTTATCAAAAAAACAGTGCCCGCTTTTATTGCCTGCCTGTTTACTTATTGGTTCATTAATAAAATGACGCCCGAAGCCTGGCAGCCTGGTGGAACATCGCCCTGGTTGTACCTGATTACACAGCCCTTTGTGATACTGCATTATTTCACTACTTTTTTTGTACCGAACGGGTTGAGTGCAGATAGCGATTGGCAACTATTGACGGGCATTGCAGATTACCGTTTCTTTATTGGCTGCCTCTTTATTGCAGTAATGATTGCACTGGTTTTCTACACCTCCAAAAAAGCATGGCTCAGGCCAATCAGTTTTGGTATTGTCTGGTTCTTTCTGGCCCTTGTGCCTACGTCAAGCATCATCCCTTTGGGCGAAGTGCTGAATGACCACCGTATGTATTTTCCTTTTATCGGATTGGCATTGGCGGTTACTTGGAGCATAGCCCTGTTAGTGCTGAAATATATACCGGTACTGAAAAATACTTTAGTCAATTACCGGATCATACTGGCCATTGCCATCGTTACAATTTTGTCGGTGTATGCTTTTGCTACCAATGAAAGGAACAAGGTTTGGCATACCACCGAAAGCCTATGGAAAGATGTGACTGTTAAAAGTCCCGACAACCCCAGAGGGCAAATGAATTATGGCCTTGCGTTAATGGCAAGGGGCGATTACCAGAACGCAATTGGCTACTATTCGAAGACGCTGGAAAAATGGCCTTATTATGCCTATGCCTATATTAATATGGCCATTGCCAAAAATGCAATAGGCGATGTGGCCGCAGCCGATGATGCATTCAAGAAGGCTTTGAACCTGAACCCCAACCTGCCCGATGCCTATGCTTTTTATGCCCGGTTTTTAATGGACAATAGAAGGAATGCAGAAGCAAGGCCTTTCATTGAAAAAGGGCTTTCCATTAGTCCGCAATTTGAAAGCCTGCTGCAATCCAAAATGCAGAACGATGCAATTTTGAGTAAGGTACCCAATACTACGATTGCCACAAGCACTGCAACAGGCGATGCACAAAATATAAAGGCTGCGGAAAGCTATATCAATAGCAGTTTGCAATACTATAATAGCGGGCAGTTTGAAAAATGTATAGAAGCTGCCGAACAGGCGTTGAAATTGAACCCCAACTACGATTTGGCGTACAACAATATCTGTGCTGCATACAACCGCTTACAGAACTGGGACAAAGCAATTGAAGCAGGGGAGAAGGGGTTGAAAATAAACCCGAACAACCAGTTGCTAAAGAACAATTTGCAGGAATCGTATAAAAGGGGAAGTAAATAATTGTGTAACCTATAAACTTGTAACTGATAGGGTTACTCATTAAATGAGCCTGAGTGATTTCATGCTTGTGCTGGATTCCCTTATACGACCATATCAATACTTAGGCTTTTTCTTTGACAGTTGATATGCTGTTTATTGTTGATGCTTTGTTGTTAACCCTCCTACAAAAGGCGTAGTTATACGCTATGTATAGATTTATTTTTCTGGTATCATTGCTGCCAATCCAAACATTAAAGAATTATTTAAATGAAAAAAATGCAAACTGTAAAGTGTGGTGCTTTGTGCTGCTATGCAGTGTCATTACTTCTGCTAAGCATGATTGCTTTTTCATGTAAGAAAGCAGAACTGGCAACCCCTGATGCTAATGCCGCCGACATGGCAGGAGTAACCACAAAAATCAGCAACTGGCTGAACTACAAAAAAGCAGGTAGTGGAACGTTGAATGCGGGCAAAATAGCATCGTTGCAAAACAACCTCGACTATGCTGCTGCTTATACAGAGCCATTCAGGGATGGCGAGCGGTTTGTTATAGTTCCTATCAAAGATGGCTTTGTAACAACGGTTCATACAAAGCAAAATCCCGCCATTTATTTATTTGCCATATTGGATGCAAAAGGGGAGGTCCGCAAAACCAATATCGTGCAGTATATTGCGGCAGACGGGAAAAAAGCCACTTCACTTCCAAAGAACACCTTTACCGATCTGTTCGTGGATAAGACAGCAAAAGTGGATGGCGATTTTTTCTTCCTGAACCTGCTGGACAGAATTACGTGGGGCATCGGTTTCCGTAATGGCAAACAGTCTTCGGTAAGTGTCAAAGTGGAAAAGCAGGCGACAGCCTCTAAGATGGAATGCAAGGCTTGGTTTTTGGTAACGACCTATTCCGATGGTGAAGGCAACAGCTTTGAAACGGAAGAATACCTGTACACTACCTGCGAAAATGTACAGAGCCAGTCTGAACTTGACCCCACACCCTGCGAAAACTGCACAGGAGGTTCAGGTGAGGATTACAACGATCAAAACGACCCTCCTACAACTATGACTTCCGACCAGACATGGACACTGGAAGATAGGGTAACGGTTATAGGCGGTGTAAATGTGTCATGGAAAGTAACCTCCACTGAACGGCTGACGGGATCAAAGTATCAGCTCAGGAGTGCAAGGTTTACCTCTATAGCTCACCAGTCCTCACAACTGGTTGCACCAACAAACACGGGCACATGGTTTCAAGGCACGGTTGATGCAAACTTGGTAGCCCCCTCAAATGGGTGGTCCTTTGCGGCAGATTCCAAAGTGGATGGGGATGTCGTTTTTTCAGATCGAAAAGTACTTCCTTACCCTTCTAGAAATAAAAGGTGCACTTGGGTGGCTTTTCAGTTGTGGCCGTAAATAATATTTCATGGAAAAGTATGCCGTCAGGCTAATAATGTTTCTTATTGCAATTGCCTTGCTTGGTTGTTCAGTCAGAAAGGGACAAAAGAACATACCGACAACCAGCTATAGCGGGTATGCTTCCTGCGATATTTGGTTTTGGAATGAAGGTAAAAAGGCGTTCATTAAGTTTGAGAATGTTGTTAAGGATACCTATTTCTGGTACAGGGATAGCATGATTATCTACGAAAACTACGTGCAGGACACGGAAACTTTTTCTGATGGGCATACCAATTACAAGTTCAGTATCCTATCCTATACTTTTCTTGATGTACGCACCAAAAATGCATACGACTTCCTCAATTTTTCCGATACGGCAACCTGCATAAAAGCAAGAGTGATGGTACCCGATCAGCGGTATGGCAAGATATGGGCCTTTCTTGGAGAAATGCCTTATGCCGATGCAGACAGTACGGTAAGAAAAATGAAAGATACGGTGATGCACAATATCACTTACCAGCGGTTTTCCATGTATGAAACACGTAAACAGGATAGTGAGGATTTGATTATCCGTCATGATGTTTACCTCAACTGTAATGCAGCACCAGGGCACAGGATGTTTCAGTTCGATAAAACTTTTAGCCGTAAGTACGGAAATGGTTGCCCTATACAATGGGAATCGGAAGACACAAAAGGCGGTTTACTTAATACGGGTGGCTTTGTCTTCCATAGGGATAGCCTCACTGAAAACGAACACGGGGTGTTCGATGCATGGGAAAAATATGCAAAAACACATCCTGTAAAGGAGTAGCCAATGGTTTAATTGACTTATAGCTTTGCTGATAAACCCTATTTCTTGACACTGAGCTTTCTATTGCCTCCAATTTAAAACGTTGTCAATTAGTAAGTGCCTATATTTGAAAAGATATACAATCAACCTATAACATGAACAAGAAAACACTTATTTCCGCTGTAGTATGCATCGTTATACTGTTGCCGATTGCTTACCTCGTAGTAAAGAAAAAAACACCGGCCACGGCAGACAAAGTGCAACAGCCTGTTGCCAATCAGCCCAAAATAGATATTGCAGCCCTGGAGGCTTTGGTAAAATCCAAACCGGATTATGAAAACCTCATCAACCTGTCGCAAGGTTATATCAATAGCAATATGCCGGGTAAATCAATAACCTATTTGAAACAGGCCATCAAGCTGGACTCTACAAAAGCAGCGGCCTATAACAATTTGGGGGTTGCCAATATTATGTTGAAGAATTACAAACAAGGCATTGCAGCTTGCGTGAAAGCAGTATCGCTAGACGGTAAATCGGAACTTGCAAAGAACAACCTGAAATGGGGAATTGATGAAAGCAACAAGACAATTGACATGATTGCCCAGTTGGAAAAAACACCTGCTGACAAAAAGAATACAGACTATTATATCCGACTTGGGTTGTATAACCTGTACATTGGCAACTATGACAAAAGCATAGCCACATGGCAGGAAGGCCTGAGCAAAGACGTGAATAACAATATATTCATTAACGATATCGGCACTGCATTGGTTCTGAAAAAAGAATACGACAAAGCAATTGCTGAATTTAATAAGGTGCTGAAAGCGGATCCCAATAATCAGCTTGCAAAGAATAATATTGAGTGGGCCTTGAGTGAGAAAAAAGGCGAGTAATCGTCACGTTGCTACACTGACCTGTTCCCATTATGCAAAGGTTCGGCCTGTTTTACAAATGGGCCAATTATTTGTTGCACTATTTATTGTAAATAATGCCTTATCGTATAAGTCCTTTAATCTTGGTTTTAAATTTAAGGTATGCATGTATATATAGCATGCAATAGACTATAGCATACCAATTATTGCTGGTCAATTGCCAATGATTCTTGTTCGTCTTTATTACTGCCTATGCCCAAATGTTTCATTACTTCAAGAACCAGTATTATAAAAAGCAATACGCTGTATGTTGCAACAGGAACGGCCCTCATTTTTTCAATATCCAGTAATGCTGGCGACTGGTATATGCCAAACAATAAAAAGATGTACAGCACTGCCAGCCCATTATTGCCCAGTAAAGGTTTGAACCTGGCAAAATAGGCAACCGCGTATGGTATTGCCCAGATGAAAAGCAGCCCGAACCATACCCTGAACCAGTCAACCACATTGTACACATGGGCCAGTAAACCCATTAACAGCACGGCACTCAATGCTAGCTTTTCGGCCAATGGCCTGTTTAGTGCAAATATCAAAAAAGGGAAACTGAGCAATTGGAAATTGTACAGGAAATAAGCAAATAAATTGCCCCTGTTGTATGTAACAATCAGCTTGAACACTTCTGCATAATTGCTATGGTAGCTTAGGTTTGAAAGCAATAGTTTGGGTAACAGGTAGGCATATAAAACTGCTGCTATATAATAAATAAGATGAAGGTATTTGATGGGTTTTGTTTTGTAGGATGCTATCGATAAGGCAATGACATAAACAGGCACGGCAATGGCAGCCCTTTTAAACAATAGTGCAATCATAATGGATATAGCAGCAACCAAGTGCTGCTTTTTATAAAAGCAGTACATAGCCAGGCAAGAGAAAAAGAAGAAAGGGGCATCGGGGTGGGCACCAATTTCAAATATCAGGTGCACAGCCGGGAATGCGGCAAACAACAGGCCGCAGGCAAAAGTTTCCAGCAAAGACAACTGGTAAAAGTTACTCCCTATTTTCATGAGCACAATGGCAGTGCCCATAAAGAACAGCAAGCTTATTGCCAGGTAAATATTTACCAAGTCTATATGTGTAATGCGGTAAATGGTTGCAGCTAACCAGGTATAGCCAACCCTGCTTGCATACTCCTCTTTGGTAAGGTCATCCGTTAACAGGCTGCCTGTAACAGCACTAAAGCTATAGCCTCCATTGATGTATTCCTGCACGATACTATTGTACCGCAAGCCATCAAACTTCAGCCGGTTGGTAGGCTCGCTATCCAGCACGTTCAAAAAATTGAACAATATGCTGATGCACACAAAAAGACAAATCAGGTAAAATTTAATTTTCAATGTCATGTAGTCGTTTTCGGTTAGTTGGGTAAATGGTTCAATGTTGGCAAGCCTATTGTGTAAAAGTTAATCCTGTTGCTTTTCCTTTTCTGCTTCTATGCTTTGCTTCAGTATGGACATATCTTGTGTAAGCTTTTTAATATTGTTCTGCAATTTGGAGTTTACCACACTTAAATGCAACAGGTAAATCAGTATCACAAAAATAAATGCCGTGAACACCAGGTTGGGAGCCTCGTACACACCAAACAGTTTTGCCACCACATCCAGCCCCTTTCGCCAAAAGGAAAAGATGATCAGAAAGATGGTGCATATAATCCATACAATGGCATATTCCTCCCTTAACCTTCCCTTTACAATCAGTTTGGAAATGTACAGCAGGAAAAGTAGGTTGATGATGATGACAATGATCTGTATCCTAGCCATGTTTACTGTTTTTTCTGATGAATGAAAAGAATATCGCAATGGTCACTTTAACCATATAATACAATTGGGAAAAGTGCCTGATAGATGACTGGCCGCCTTGCCGCTCCTGCATCACTACTGCGGTCTCTGCTATGGTGAGCCCTTGTTTTGAAAAAATGACAATGGATTCCGGCTCTGGGTATTCATCGGGGTAGTTCCTGGCAGCAATGGCTATTGCTTTTTTGTCGAACAGGCGAAAGCCCGATGTACTGTCGTACACATGTATGCCCGTAAGCAATTTGTTGAGCCAGTGCAGGTAGCCGATACCGCCCCTACGCATGAAAGATGACTGGTAGCCCTGCTTTACAATGAACCTGGAACCAATGATAACGTTGGCTTGTGTCTGCAGCCAGTCAACTAAAAGCTTGTGCAGTTCTGCCGGAGGGTGCTGCCCATCACCATCCATTTGCACGGCCAGGTCAAAACCGTTTTCCTGTGCATATCGGTAACCGGTTTGCATGGCACCGCCAATGCCCAGGTTTACAGGAAGGTTAAGCAATACAACAGGATAGCCACTTACAATGCCTGCCGTTCTATCTTTTGAGCAATCGTTTACCACTGCAATGGTTTTATGGAACTGGCCAGGCAAACTCAATTGCAGCAACTGCTGCAGCAGTGCCGCAATGGATGCCTCTTCGTTGTAACAGGGAATTATGATCAGCAGTTTGTATGGCATGTATTGGTTTGTATAAGTCAGTTAGCAGCTACAAATAAAACGTAAACTTAAAATATGCGGAAAATAAAGATGGGCCATAACGGCCTAGCAGTTATAAAGCCGTGCATCAAATCCATTCATCATGCTTTTCTGCATCCAAAGGCTGCAGGTTCATGTATTGTACAAATCTCGGCTCGGTAGATGTGTTGGCACTGCTGCCATGTGGCAACGCATGGTGCCAGATAATGAAATCGCCTGCCGATGCCACTATGGGCAGTGTACCCAATGCATAAATGTCCTCCATTCTTGGGTCGGCACCAACGGGCAAACCATTTAGCCAATCAGCAACCTTGTTGTGGAAGCCCGGTACCAATGTAAATGCCCCTTGGTGTGCAGCGGTATCGGCCAGGTACAGTATGCCCTGCAGGCCAAATGGAATGGGCTGTTTAAGGCTCACGTCCCAATGCATTCTTGGGCCAGGGAATTGCCAGTTGGTTGTTTCTGGTGGGTTAAAGCCAACCCTGTCCGTATTCATCCATATATCCTTCCGTTGCCATAGCTGTTCATAGGCCCTTCTTATTTTTTCCGACTGCCTGTTCTTCTCCAATGCGGGATGCTGGAAAAGCTGTACCATTATTCCCTGTCTTGATGGATGTGCCCCATACCATGTAGCAGGGTCATGACGGTCTATTTCAATATGCTCGCATATTGCGGCAATGGCATTTTCACAGTCTTCTTTGGGTATAGCATTGCGTAATATCACATAGCCATGCTCGTTCCAAAAATACATATCGGCCTCGCTCAATACCGGGTTCTCCATCTCCTGCTGTGTAAAAGGCAGTTGCCTGTTTTCTATGTAGGCGTTAAACTGTTGTATCTTATCTGTATCCAGTTTGTTGTTGTTCAATGCCAGTATCCAGTTCTCGAATTCCTCAAAACTCGGCTCGTTGTTAAATACATGCTTAATGGTCTGCTCAAGCCCAAGCGATAGTATGGCAAGCAAAGTATTGTCAATGTTCCATTCATCCTGCAAGGCACTTTGTGGCAGGGTGCCCTGTTTTTTGAGCAGGCTTTTATGCCAGTACCTTTTTACGTGGTACACGCCCAGGCTGCCCATCTCGGTTGATTCAATGATCTTTAATGTGTCTGTCATGATAAATATGTTATGAATATGAATTACCTGATCCAGCTAATCATGTGCGGGTAAGGGGCAAGCCCATTTTCTGCCGCCTTTTTTTTATCTGCAGTCATGCCCACCCATTCAAGCATGGGTACAGCAATATACCTGCCTTCCGAAAAATTATCAACAAGCGATGCACCGCCGCCTTTATATCCATGCTCATGAAAAACAATATGCGGATCAATGGACAGGTGTAGGGCGGCTGCGTACGACCAGGCAATGGCCATCATTTCTTCGGTTGCCGATTTGGTGGTATTCGTCTCTAGCACGCCATCCAGGTTGGATCTCTCTTCGCTTGGTGTTACAGCAATATGTCCAGCTTCATGCAATATGTCGCCGGGATAAAGTAAGTTGTCCCTGTCTATTAACAGGCCACCATCCTGTATACATATACCCGGTACAAATTCTTTTTCCTTGGGTATCTTTCCAAAGGCAACAGGTATGCCTATTGAATTTACAAAACCTACCATTTGATCAATCAATGCTGTATTGTTTTCCATTGCTGTAAGTTGTGGCGTATTTAAGAATGGCTGCTGTGTTTTATTGTTGGGCATCGCCTTTAACCCATCCGTTGGCTTTCATCCAATTAATGCAGCTTTCAAACCAGTCGTCTTTGGTGGTTGCATTGTGCAGGCCAAAACCGTGGCCACCTTTTTCATAAAAATGTGCTTCGGCCAATACTTTGTTTTTGAGTAATGCCTTGTAAAACTCCATGCTGTTTTGGATGCTTACTGTTTTGTCATCTGCGGCATGTACAATAAATGTTGGTGGAGTCTGTGGCGTTACCTGTAAGTCGGTGGAAAAGGAGATGCGTTGTTCAGGAGATGGGTTATTGCCCAGCAGGTTCTGTTTGGAACCTTTGTGTGTAAGGCTGTCCATCATGCTGATAACGGGATAGCCCAGTATCATGAAATCCGGACGCAGTACGGTATTGTTGCTGTTTTCAATCACTACTTCGTTGAACTTGGTGCCCAGCGACGATGCCAGATGGCCACCGGCAGAGAAGCCAATAATGCCAATGCGGTTGATGCCCCATTCAGCAGCACGTTCCCTTACTATTTTCATGGCCTGCTCTGCATCCTGTAACGGAACGATGGTTTTGTTTACCATGCAACTGTCATTGGGCAATCTGTTCTTTACCACAAAAGCTGCAATGCCATATCTGTTGAATGCCTTGGCTACTTCGTAGCCTTCATGTTCAATGGCCAGACGTGTATAGCCGCCGCCTGGAAAGATCAATACGGCAGATGCAAAGGAATCCCGGTGAGCAGGCAGATAGGCTGTAATGGTAGGTACGGTAATGCCAGTAACCCTACCACTCAAGGGCTCAAATTCTTTCTGGTTGCAGGCAATATTGTTGGGTATATGGCCATGGTACAGCTCAATTACCGTTTGTGCTTTTGTGTGCATGGAGAGGATCAGTAAGACCAGGATGAGTGCATCTTTCATATTGCTGCAATGTACACAGATACTCTTGAAATAAATACCGTAGACTTACGCTAAGATTGCTACATTTACTGAACTAAAAATATGCGTTATGGGATTACCTGTTAATGATAAGAACAATGCAAAAATTGGCGGCAAAGCATCTAAGAACACTGCTCAGGGTTCAAAATTTATTGCAAAGCCAAGCTCTATAAAAAGCGGGGGCGGTGCAGGCAAGAAGCCTATTAAAACAGGCGGTACAAGGGGAAGCTAGTACCACACCTTTCTTTGCCTTTAATGTGCAAGCACACTGTCCAGCTTTTGGTGAAACAAAGGGAAATCGTTTAAGTTGTTGTGGCTTGCATTGGGAATGGTAATGAATTCATCCGTTGGTTTTATTGCTGCTCGTAACCGTATGGCATGTTTGTAGGGTATAACGCCATCATCTGTACCATGAAATATACTGATGGGTACGGTGGTAGCTTGCAGGTATGTTGTTGTGGGTATCTTGTATTTTGAAAAATAGGCCACTGGGTACATCCATGCATAACGCTTTGCCAAAGAAACAATATTGCAGTAAGGGGTTTCCAGTATCAATCTTTTGCAGGGTTGTGTACTGGCCAGCTGTGCTGCAATGCCGGTGCCTAGCGATTTTCCGTAGATAATAATATTGTCTGGCGTAAATTCCTTGCTTGCCAGTTTATACACTTCCAATGCTTCTTTGTATAGGATGGCTTCGTTGATGGTGCCGGTTGACTTGCCGTAACCCGGGTAGTCGCACATCCATACTGCATAACCCTGTTTGGTGAAATTGTCTGCAAAAACTGCGTAGTGATTGATGTTTTCTTTATTGCCATGAAAGTACAGCACCACTTTGGCATTGGCCCCGGCGGGCTGAAACTGGATGATGTTGAACCTGGTGGAGGCGTTGTAGTCAATATTCACTTCTTTGTAAGGTATGTTGAAGTTGTACTTGTAGCTTGGGGGCAAGGCCGTTGGACGTAGCAGTAACTGCTCCTGAAAAAAATACAAGGCAATGCCTATGATGCAGTACAGCACCAACAGGGTCTTTAACCATTTAAACAGGGTTCGCTTCATGCCTCAATACTTTAATATATCCCTTATAAAATTATGGTATTCATTAAATGTTGGCAGGTTGTTGTGCTTGCCACCATGAATGCGTATAAGGGTTATTTTATGCGGGTTCAATTGTTGTAGCTCCTCACTTTGGCTTATGGGTATCAGCCTGTCTTTTGTACCATGAATAATATAGGTATGACAGTTTACCTTACGTATCCATTTATCCGTTCGCAAATGGAAACGTAGTACATACCGTATGGGCAAAATGGGTAGGAACCTTTCTATTACCCTTTTGAAACTATAATAGGGTGCATCCAGTATCAGGTAGCGGGGCGTATTGTCTGATGCAAGTTTTGTAGCAAAGCCACTGCCCAGGCTGCGGCCATAGATCAGTATATGGTGCTGTTCGTATTTTTCCAAAAGCCTGTCGTACACAAACTGCATATCGCTTAGCATGTCTTTCTCGGTACGTTTGCCGGTGCTTTTGCCAAAGCCCCTGTAATCAACCAGTACTACATCGTAATTGTACCGGTAAAAATCCTTGGCATATTTGGCCCATCCTTTTATGCTGCGGCTGTTGCCATGAAAATAGAGTATGAGCCCCTGTGGTGCAGGCCTGTAAAAATGCAGGCCGTTAATGCTTACGCCGGGTTCCACATCAAAAAACAGTTCCGTAAAAGGTACGTCATATTCAAACTTGAAATCCCGTTTAAGTTTTTCTGGTTTGAAGATAAACCGCTCCTGCAGAAAATAGATAATGATAGAAAGTGCAATAAGCGAAAGGATGATATAGATGATAATGCTGTTCAATGTAGGTATCAGTTGCCAGGTAATTTCCAACTTTTATTTCAATTGAGCAACAAAACAAGCATGGTGTGTTATTGTTGCTGCATGTTGTTGAACCGGATGCTGCCAACTATCTTGTTGTCTTTTAATTGAATGAAGCAGCCCTTGGCGTGTATGTTTCTTTTCTGCATGAACTGTTGGGCAGCTTCTACAGAGTTGGCCATGATGTATGTTTTATTGGCATAGAATTCTATTTGTGGGTAGTACCTGTTTTCGGTGTCCACAAACACATATTCAGCAGGGTCGGTAGAAAGCTGCTTGATGCCATTGCCAATTGTGTAGCAGAAATTGGGATCGGTATACATGCCTTTCCTATAGTTGTAATTGTGCAATAAAAAGTAAAGAACAATATTGATGGTAATGGCCATTGCCGTAACCATATATTGTTTGTATGGCCGCAGTGAGCCAATGTACAGTGCAGTAATAAACAATAGGGGGAAGGCCATTTTTACAACAGCATGGTCATGTTCGGTTGAGAAGCCCCAAAAGACCAGGTGGTGCAGTGCTGCCGTAACCATCAGCATCCAGAGAACAGGGTTCTTGATTTTCAGTTTTATTAAACCAGCTATGAACAGCAGGGGAAGCAGGCCATAGCTTAATGCATAAAAAACAAGAATGTTGAAATTGTGGTTGAGGAAGGGAATGAGGTGAAAATCGCCACCGCCCATTGTCCTGTTCAGGAACTTGTCCTGTAAATGTTGTATATAATTATTGGTGCCCGCCCAACTGCTATAGGTATAAAATATATAGAACACTCCTGTAATAATGGCTGCAGCCGGAAGCAGGAATGCCCATGGATGCTTTACCTGTTTACGCTGCACTAAAAGATAACAGCCCATTACCATTGCCTGCATACAGGGCAGCCAGTCGAACTGAACACCAATGAATATACAGGCTGCGGTAAACAGCAATGCCTTTAGCCTATTGCCATTGTGCAGGTAATGAAGAAATGATAGCCACGCCAAATAGTAAAATGGCAGCACCGCAATTTCGTGTACATAGCCTTGCACCTGGTACCATAAAATGGCGGGGGATAGGATGTATAGGCATATTGTAAGCCTTGTGGCCTGTTTGTTGAAGCCATAGTAACTGGTAAGGCTTCTGGCAAGCAGATAAATGGTAAATACCGTAAAGGCAAACCAGCACAGGGCAAAGAGGCGGAGGCCGATTTCGTTTACAGGTAAATGCGTAATGCTGAAAAAATAATAGGGTACCGAAAACCATGCATAACCAAAAGTGGCACAGATGCCGTATAACGGCGTTGATTGCAGTGCCTTGTTGCTGAAGGAATAAGTGGTTGCCGGTATATGGCTGTTACGCATGTGGTCGTTCTGCAGCCAGATATTGGTATTGATGCAGACCAGTGCTGCATTGCTTTCCCTGAAAAAGCCCATCGGTTTCTTAAAGTTCACTGCAAGTATGATTGCGGCAACCATTGCAACAATCAGGTAACTATATCTTGATGAGAACAGTTTCATGCAAAGTGTGGTTGGGTTGGGTAAGCTGCATCGGTAAAACGGCTAATTATGCATTGCTTGCATAATTAGCCGTTTGTTGCCAGCATTGGCTATAACGTATCTATAGGTCAAATTTAATTCCTTGTGCCAGTGGCAGGCTGTTGCCCCAGTTGGTGGTATTGGTTTGCCTACGCATGTATGCCTTCCATGCATCGCTGCCACTTTCGCGGCCACCACCAGTTTCTTTTTCACCACCAAAGGCACCGCCAATTTCGGCACCACTGGTACCAATATTTACGTTGGCAATACCGCAGTCGCTTCCCTTGTGCGATAGGAACTGTTCGGCTTCACGCATGTTCAATGTCATGATGGCCGATGACAGGCCTTGCGGCACACCGTTCTGCAGGGCAATGGCTTCGTCGATGGTGCTGTATTTCATCAGGTATAGAATGGGTGCAAAAGTTTCGTGCTGCACAATTTCCATTTCGTTCCTTGCTTCGGCAATACAGGGCTTTACATAGCAACCGCTTTCGTAATTGTTGCCTGTTAAAACACCGCCTTCCACAACAAAGTTTGCACCTTGTGCCTTGCCTTTTTCTATGGCATCCAGATACATGTTTACGGCATCTTTGTCAATCAATGGGCCAACATGGTTGTTGCTGTCCAACGGATTGCCAATGCGTAATTGTTGATAGGCGTTGGCCAGTTTGTTCTTGAAGTTTTCATATACGCTTTCGTGTATAATCAACCTTCTTGTGGTGGTGCAACGTTGCCCTGCTGTGCCCACGGCACCAAACACGGCACCTACCAGGCTCATGTCAAGATCGGCATCTTTGGAAATAATGATGGCATTGTTGCCACCCAGTTCCAGTATGGTTTTGCCCAGCCTGGCAGCAACAACGGCATTCAGTTGTTTGCCCATCCTTGTGCTTCCGGTGGCACTAACCAGTGGTATGTTGGTATCGTTGCTGATCCATTCGCCTACCTGCCTTGCACCTTGTACCAGGCAGTTTACACCTTCGGGCACATTGTTTTTTTGGAACACTTCTGCTACAATATGCTGTACAGCTATTGCACATAAAGGAGTTTTTTCGCTTGGCTTCCAAATGCAGGTATTGCCGCAAATCCATGCCAGTGCTGCATTCCAGCTCCATACCGCAACAGGGAAGTTGAATGCCGATATAATGCCTGTAATGCCCAGTGGGTGCCATTGTTCGTACATCCTGTGTAATGACCTTTCGCTGTGCATGGTTAAACCATATAGCTGGCGTGAAAGACCAACCGCAAAGTCGCAGATGTCGATCATTTCCTGTACCTCGCCATAACCTTCCTGCAGGCTCTTGCCCATTTCGTAGCTTACCAGTTTGCCCAGTGGCTCTTTGTTGGCCCTTAATGCCTCACCTACCTGGCGTACGATCTCGCCACGTTTGGGTGCAGGCCACATACGCCATTCGGCAAAAGCTTCCTTGGCTTTTTCTATGGCCTGTTTATAGGAACTGGCATCGGCACTTACCACAGAGCCAATGAGTTTGCCATCAACAGGGGAGTGGCTTTCTATAATGGCCCCTTTGCTTTCTATCCAAACCGAACCGGTTGAAGTACCCTGATTTTGTTGCTGAATGTTGAGTTGTTGTAAAAATTCCATGCAAGCATTATTTTGAATTGAAAAATAGCATTGAAAACGGTGCCGCAAATTAAGGTATTTAAAAATCAAAAGGTACTACCAGACCGAGAACGGCCAGCAATACCTTTGAAATGTAACCCTGCATGAAACAGTCTTGAAAAAATATGATCGAATTGCGTTGTTTTTCTTGAGGAAATAAAAGTAGAATGTTGTGCCTTCTTTTTTTGGCTGCTTAGGTGAACATCAAAAAAATATCGGGGAAATCTATTGCTGCGTCAGTTGAAGCAATTTGTCATAGATATCTGCATAGCTGCTACCAATGGGAATTTCCTTGCCGGCAACCATGAGTTTGTTCTTGCTGAATTTTTCCACTTTGCCCAATGGCACAATGTAGGATCGGTGCACCCTGGCAAAGGCAGATGTGGGCAGTTTTTCCTGTACGCCTTTCAAGGTCATTAAAGTAAGTACAGGGTAGGGTTTTATATGTATCTTGATATAGTCGTCCAGTGCCTCAATCAGGTCAATGTCTTTGAGGTTTATCTTCATCATCTCATAGTTCACCTTTACATAAATGGAGCTTAGCTGTAAGTCTTGCGACGATAGGAACTCGAGGTATTCCTTTGCTTTGTACACTGCTTTCAGGAACCTGTCATATTCAAAAGGTTTCAGCAGGTAGTCAACCGCTTCTACATTAAAGCCTTCTACCGCATAGTCCTTGAATGCCGTAGTGAAGATAACGGCAGGTTTCACAGAAAGGTTCTTGTAAAACTGCATGCCATTAATGTCGGGCATTTGTATATCCAGAAAAACAAGGTCTATTTTGTTCTGCTCTATGTATTGCTTGGCTTCGTCGGGGTTGGTAAATACTTTCTGTAATTGCAGAAAGGGGATCTTGCTGCAGTACTGGCTTACCAGCTGCAGTGCCAGTGGTTCATCGTCAACGGCTATACAGGTTATGCTCATGCGGTAATTATTTCAAGTTGTACTTCAAAAATGTTGCCATCGTCCTTTACATGCAGGGTGTGCGTATCGGGGTATAACAGTTCCAGTCTTCTTTTTGCATTGCTTATGCCAATGCCAGTGGTATCAAGTATTCCGTTGTCGGCCTTTACAATTGTATTGATGACACTGAACTGTATTTTGTTGTCTGATGCCTTGAACAGAATATTTATTTCGGATGCTTCTTTGGTGCTTACGCCATACTTGAAAGCATTTTCTACAAATGATATGAAAAGGAGCGGGGCTACCTGTTTGTTGGTGGTATTGCCTTCGGTTTCGAAATGCACTTTTACTTTGTCTGTAAGGCGAACCAGTTGCAGGTCTATAAAATTCTTCACAAAATCTATCTCGTTTTCCAACGGTACTTTTTCGTTTTGCGTTTCTGTAAGTATGTACCGCATGATAGAGGAAAGACGCATGACTGTGGGTGCGGTTTTTTCACTTTGCACTACAGCCAGGGAGTAAATATTGTTTAGCGTATTGAAGAAGAAATGAGGGTTTACCTGTGACTTTAAGAAAGATAGTTCCGTATTGGTTTTTTCAAGTTCCACTTGCTGCTTTGTCCTTTCGGCCTTTAGCCATTGCTGCATGATGGCTATGCAGATACCTATGCTGAACACGAGCAGGAACACCACGAATGAGCCAGGGAAATACCTTAGTGCCAGGTTGTTGTTGCGTGCCTGTGCATTGTTCTTTTTACCAGCTTTGGCCGTATCCCTTCTGGCTTTGATGCTGTCCCTTTGTGCAGGTGTTATGGAAGGACTCAATGTAGAGTCTGCCGACATGCTGGAACGTCGCAGCTTGAACTCGGTCCTCATTTCCTCCCGTATCACTTCTTCGGTTGTGCCATTAATGGCAAAAGTGATTGGCCTTGGCACATATACGAATGCGGTAAAAAAAATGGCCACAATAATAAAGTAGATGATTCCTTTTTTGTTGAACAACAGCTTGGGTATAAGCACCAAGGTATTGAGGTAGTAAAATGCAAGCAGGTAAATGTTGATTACAGCAAGCAGCACTGTCTTGTGCCTGGTCAATATGGCGGAATTTTCCCTGGGCTGGTCAGAGAAAATGTATGGCAGCATAAAAAAGCATATCCATACAGCAATATGGGCAAGGATGATGAACTTCTGCCGGTTCGATTTCAATGTCTTTTCTTTCATCGGTTTATGAAATTAGGGGAAAACTGATTGGGCATAATACCGGTATGCCCAATTTGGGGGTGAACAAAGAATACTAATCGGTAAATGGTTGGCAGTTGGCTTAACCTGCCGGCATCAAAGCTATTGTGCCAAGGTTGTTATTTGTTGTGCCAGCAGTTGCCAACTGTATTTCTTTTTCTCTTCGCGAAGCTGGGGTAAAAAATGTGCTTCGCCCAGGGCGTATAGCTGTTCTATTTTTTCTGCAATGGAAGCGGGGTTAGGCTCGGCAACCAGGCCAACCTTGCCATCTGGTACCAGGCTGGGAAGGCCGCCAACATTGGTTACAAGCATGGGTTTCTCAAAATGGTAAGCAAGGGGGGTAACGCCGCTTTGTGTGGCATTGCGGTAGGGCTGAATGACAAAGTCGGCAGCACTTAAATAATATTTCACTTCGCTGTCTGTAATGAAATCCGTTCTTAAAATAAGCGAAGCAGCAATGTTCAATTTGTCTATTAAATCGTCATACTTTTTTTTGTCCGAATAAAACTCGCCTGCAACCAATAATTTGATGTTTGCCATTTGGGCTTTGGGTTTTAACAGGGCCATTGCTTCCAATAGCAAATCAAGTCCCTTGTATTCCCTGATGAAGCCAAAGAATAGAATGATGTTTTCCTGTTCGTTCAGCCTTAAATGTTTCCTTGCTGTTGATTTGGGCAATGCTTCGCCAAAATTGTCGTAAAGCGGATGCACAACAAGCTTTGCAGGTTTTTGGCTAAACAGGCGAAGGTCCTGCATCACTTTGTCGCTCATGGTGATAAACGCATCAATGGGTTTTACAAAGTATTGGGTGAACTGTTTGTCTAACGGACGTTTTTCATGTGGAATGATATTGTCTGCAATACAGATGATTTTTGTGTGCCTGTTCTTTTTAACGCTGCGTAAAATGGTTCCCAGGCATGGGCCCATAATAGGCATCCAGTATCGCACTACAATAATGTCGGGCTTTGCCTTTTTTAATGTCCTACCAACTTTGATCCAGTTAAAGGGATTTACGGAATTGATGCAGACCTTTATATCAATATCGGTTGGTGCAGGCTCACTTGAATATTGTGTAGTGCCGGGAAATAAAAAGCCCGGGTATTGCAGGGAGAATGTATAGATGCTTGTGCTGAACCCTTCTTGTTGGAACTGTCTTGCAAGCCTTTCGTCAAATGAGGCAAGGCCACCACGTAATGGGTGTGCCGGGCCAATGATGATGATTTTTTTTGATGCAGGCACTTGACTGATTTTGATTGCGAAGATGGGAAGTTTTTGTGAATGGGTAACAGATTATGGACCATGCTTTAACTATGACCATAACCCATGAGCCATTGGCAGTTGGTAAGATTATACGCCCAGTTTTTTTTCTATCAAATAAGAATTACGTTCGGGTGAGTTCCTGCCAAGCAGTTCGGCAATGAAGCCTGCAAGAAAAAGTTGCATACCAATTACCATCACCGTTAATGCAATATAGAAGATGGGTTTGTTGGTAAGCGAGTATTCGGCGTAAGCAAATTTTGCAATGACCATATAGATGCTCATAACAAAGCCCAGCAGGAAACACAAAGTGCCATATAGACCAAAAAAATGCATGGGGCGTTTGCCGAACTTGCTGACGAAACTGATGGTTGCCAGGTCGAGAAAACCATTTATGAAACGCTCCCAACCAAACTTGGTGGTACCGTATTTTCTTGCCCTGTGCTCAACTACTTTTTCGCCAATTTTCCTGAAGCCGGCCCATTTTGCTATTACCGGAATGTAACGGTGCATCTCGCCATAAACCTCAATGCTTTTGATGACTTTGTTGCGATAGGCTTTTAAGCCGCAGTTGAAATCGTGCAGTTGTATGCCACTGCTCCAGCGGGTTGCAGCGTTAAAGAATTTTGTTGGAATGGTTTTGGTAATGGGGTCGTAACGTTTCTGCTTCCAACCGCTCACTATGTCAAAACCTTCTTGCACAATCATGTTGTACAGGCCGGGTATTTCGTCGGGGCTGTCCTGCATGTCTGCATCCATGGTAATGATTACATTGCCTTTGGCTGCTTTGAAGCCTTCGTTCAACGCCGCACTCTTGCCATAGTTGCGTTGAAATTTGATGCCTTTGAAATTGCTGTGTTTGGCTGCTATTGTTTCAATAACGTTCCAACTGTCATCGGTACTGCCATCATCTACCATGATTACCTCGAAGGAAAAATTGTTTTGTGTAACTACACGAAGTATCCATTCGCTTAATTCGGGAAGCGATTCGTCTTCGTTGAAGAGGGGTATGATGATCGATAGGTCCATAATCTTTTATGCTAAAAATTCGTCGTCAAGTTTCTTGTCTTTTTTTACAATTATTGATATAAGCATCGACTTTACAAAATTCCAAATCAATGAAATTCCAAGGCCCAAGAAAATTGTTTTGAAACCAGTTTCTTTTTTCTCAGTATCTATCTTGCTAAGGGAGGCGTCAATTTGCTCTTTACTTAATCCAAGCTTTTGCATCATCCGTAAAGATTTCTCTCTGGTGATTTCAAGAACTTTGGCTGTAAGGTCTTTGTCAAGAACGTTGAATAAAATGTAATTGGTTAATGCTTCTATAAGTGCCACAATAACAAACGCCAAAAAAATAAACTTCATAGCTTCTTTGAAAGAAAGGAAGCCGCCATTTTGTTTTCTTACATTGAAACCTGCGAATATAAATAAGCCAATCATGTATGGGACAAAGGTTTCGATGCCAATTACGGAAACATAGGTTGTTGTTCCCATGGTCCATGAACCAATATGTATAATTGTGAAGATAAGGCCTGCAATTACGCCATACTTTATTGACTCGGTTGTGAATTTTTTATCTTCCATACTGGTTGAATTTAATTTAAAATTAGGTTTCCTTTATTTACTATACCAATTACTTTACCTGTTAGTTGCAGGTCGGCAAAGGGCGTATTAAAGGATTTGCTTTTGTTGCTCTGTCTGGTAATTGTGCTGCTTCCGTTCCGGCTGAATATGGTAAGGGCAGCTTTTGCACCTTCGGTAATATTGGTAGCAGGCAGGTTGAAAATATTACTGGCATTGCTACTGAACAGTTTTGTTACCTGTTCGGTACTTAGTTGCGGCAGTATATGGTTTACTGCCAGGTAAGAAGTCTGCAAACCAATCATGCCGTATTTGGCGTATTCAAACTCACAAACCTTACTGTCGAAATTGTGGGGGATATGGTGCGATGCAATACAGTCAACTGTTCCCTTCAATACAGCTTCACGTAACAGCAGCATGTCCTGTTTGGATCGTAAAGGCGGGTTCACTTTTAAGTTGGTATCGTAGCTGCGTAGGTCTTCATCGCAAAAAAACAAATGGTATGGTGTAACGGAGCAGGTAATGTTCAGTCCTGCATCTTTTGCACGTTGTATGTATTCCAAAGATTTTGGGGAGGTAACGCCCGTAAAATGCAATCTGGAACCTGCATACCTGGCCAGTTTGATGTCCCTTGCCACGATCAGCTCTTCGGCCATCATGGGTATGCCGGGAAGGCCCAATTGGGTGGATACAATGCCTTCGTTCATGAGCCCAAACTGACCGATGCTTGTGTCTATGGGCATTTGCATCAACACACCGTCAAAAGCCTTTACGTATTGCAATGCTTTCAGCAGTAGGCCGGGCGTTTGAACGGGATTGAGCCCGTCACTGAATGCAACGGAGCCGCTGGCCTGCATATCGTACATTTCTGCAAGTTCCTTGCCTTCGGTGTTTTTGGTAATGGCCCCTAACGGGTAAATGGTTACGGGTAGGGATTTGGATTTCTGGGCAATATATTCTACCTGCGTTTTGCTGTGTATAACCGGGTTGGTATTGGGCAGTGCGAATACCTGCGTAAAGCCCCCGGCGGCGGCGGTTGCTGCACCGGTTTCCAATGTTTCCCTGTATTCGAAGCCTGGATCCGTAAAATGGGAGAAGGTATCTACCCAGCCCTGCGATACAATGGCATCTTCTTCGGCTATTACCGTATCGGAATGGTTGGCATCAACCTCGTTTTCTATGGAAATTATTGTGCCGTCATTGATTAAAATATCCTTTACCTGTCCATTGTATGGCGATGTTGTGTCTGCAATTAGCACCTTCCGTAACAGAATCTTCATGTGGGCTTTGAAAATTTCGTGCAATATAACTTGAAAATTTCTTTTCACTCTTATATTTGCTGCCGCTAAATGAAAGTTTGGCATTGGTTTCGGGATGTAGCGCAGCCCGGTAGCGTACACGTCTGGGGGGCGTGTGGTCGCAAGTTCGAATCTTGTCATCCCGACTGGAATCAACTGGGGGCAATTGGAATTAAATGATTTCAATTGCTCCCAGTTTTATTTATAGTATTTGTACTTAAGCCTGTGGCCATTTAAGTACCGGGAAAGGTAAGGCCAGGCAGTTGTGGAGATGGGGTTATTTAGATTAGCTTTATTTGATTATTGCCATAAAAAAAATGAAACTCTACATAAAAAATATGGTTTGCAGTCGCTGTAAATGGCGGTAAAAGCGGAGATTGAAAAATCAGGTTTGCAACCTGCGTCAGTTGAATTAGGAGAAGCTGAATTAAAAGGAAAGCCGGCAAAACCACAATTAGACAAACTCAATACATCATTAAAAGCATTGGGCTTTGAATTGATTGACGATAAAAAAGCAAAGACCATTGAAAAAATAAAGAATGCCATTGTTACACCATTCAGACCCCATATAACAACAGACCTTTCAGTTTATATTACTTCACAGGTGCATCAGGATTATAATTATTTAAGCAACCTGTTTTCAGAAGCAGAAGGTGAAACTATTGAAAAATATTTTATTGCACACAGGATAGAGAAAGTAAAGGAATTATTAATGTACAACGAACTATCCTTATCTGAAATAGCCGACCAATTAGGTTACAGCAGCGTAGCTTATTTATATAACCAGTTCAAGAAAATAACAGGCTTTACACCATCCTATTTCAAATCTTTGAAAAAACACAAACGCAGGAATATAGAAGAACTGTAAATCTTACAAATCAAATACAAAATTCCGCAACAGGTAGCCTGTACAGCCATTCTAACTTTATATCAAACAAAACAGAATGACACATACCTATAAAGGTACCGGAATGACCTGCGGCAGCTGAGAAGCGAAAGTAAAAAGCAGTTTACTCATGCTACCCAATGTTACAGAAGTGGAAGTGTCAAAAGAAAAACAAACAGCAACTATCAGTATGGATAAACATATAGCCTTATCCGTCTTTCAAAATGCATTAGGTAAAAAATATACAATTGAAACAGCAGACCATAACGAAACAGCAGAGCAGGCAAAAAGTTGGTTCAGCACTTATAAACCTATACTGCTTATTTTTTTATACATCACAGTAATTGTGGTTATTGCAGCTGCAGAGCATACCGGTTTTAACTGGATGCATGGCATGAATGTTTTTATGGCAGGCTTTTTTTCACTTTTTCGTTCTTTAAAATGCTTGATTTGAATGGTTTTGCAGATAGTTACGCCATGTATGATATTGTGGCAAAGAAAATAAAAGCATGGGGCTTTATTTACGCCTTTACAGAGCTGGCTTTGGGTATTGCTTACGCAACGGGCTTTCTGCCCTTACTTACCAATATTGTTGGCTTAACAGTAATGTCAGTAAGCATCACAGGTGTTTTGCAAAGTGTGTTCAATAAACGTAAAATACAATGTGCCTGTTTAGGAGCAGTTTTTAACCTGCCCATGAGTACAGTTACTATAATAGAAGATGCCTTAATGATGGCAATGAGCATAGGTATGATAGTTGCCCTCACTAATTCGTAAAGGAAAACAGGGTTTAAATAATGTTATAATTGTAACAGCCATAAATGAGTAAAGCAATTTCTATACAACTGAAAACAGCCTTCCTGCTAATCATATTCAGTTTCAATATGATGGTAGGTTTTGCCTGTGCTGTTGGTGTAGATATGGGCTTTAATACCACTCACCACCACGATGAAGAAGCAACAGAAGTGCATGTTCATGCAAATGGCAGGAAACACCATCACGAAGAAGCGGAACATAAACATTCGCATAAAGACGGAAAAGATGATTGCTGCAATGATAAGGTATTAAAAATTGCACAGGCAGATAAAGCAGTGCCACAAACTGCAAAACTATTAAGCCCTATATTTTTTACTGTATTTGTTGCAACCTTTTACAACATAAACATTACTTATCCTTCACAGGTAATTACTTCAACCAAATACTTTGTCCGTGGGCATCACCCACCAATCCTCGACATACGCATAGCTATTCAGAGTTTTCAGATATGATTTGATTTTATGTTTTTCAGCATGAAGGGCATTGTTATGCCCGTAATCAATGTATTCAACATAAAAATTAAATCAAAATGAAAAAAATATTTCTAATGCTTGCGTTAATCGCAACTGCATTCACTCAAAACAGCTTTGCACAGGATAGTACAGAAACACAACCTGCACAAATACTCAGTGCTTATTACAAACTGAAAGATGCTTTAGTAAGCAGCAACGCAACATTGGCTGCTGCCAATGCAGACGAATTGGTTAAAGCCATCAACAGCACCGATAAGCAAACCGTAAATGATAATGCCAGGACAAGCCTGTTAAACGATGCAAATACTATTGTCCGATCAAAAGACATCAAACTGCAAAGGGAAAAATTTGTAATCCTGTCAAACAATATGTTTGAGTTGGCAAAAACAGTAAAGCTATCTGCCGAGCCTGTTTACCAGCAATATTGCCCCATGAAAAAAGCATCATGGTTAAGCAATGATAAGGCAATCAAAAATCCTTATTTCGGCAGTGCCATGCTTACCTGCGGCAGCGTAAAAACAACTTTATAATTTATTCACCTGCTCACAGCCTTTCAGTACATGAAGGGCTAAAGGCATTATTTTAAACAATACTAAAATGAAAAATATATTAATAGGCATTGCAATTGCTGCCACCACTTTAGCAGCCTGCAACAACGGCAACAATAAAAATACAGATGCTACGCAAAAGGCAGCAAGCAAAGACACATCAATGACAACACAACCATCGGCAATGCACGATACTACAGCTACGCAAACCGCAGCAGCATTTCCTGCCAAAGAAATAATTGCAGGTTACCTGCAATTAAAAAATGCTTTGGCAAAAGACAATGGAAAAGATGCAGCCGCAGCAGGCAATACAATCGCTACAACATTGGTAAAAGTGGATATGAAAAGTTTATCAGAAGCACAGATGAAAAATTATATGGATATAGCCGGTGACCTGAAAGAAAATGCAGAACACATTGGAGCAAATGCCGATAAGTTAGAACATCAGAGAGAGCATTTTATAATGTTGAGCAAAGACATGGCAGACCTTATAAAAACATTCGGTAACGGAGGACAAACTTTATACAAGGATTTTTGCCCGATGGCAAACGATGGAAAAGGTGCAATATGGATAAGCGAAGTAAAAGAAATACAAAACCCATACTTAGGTAGTAAAATGCCCGATTGCGGTTCAGTAAAAGAAACCATTAAATAGCCATGAACCGGACAAAGAAAATACTATTGGCTTTATTAATTGTATTCATTGCAATTCAATTCATACAACCTGCACACAACAAAGCTGTGCAGGTATTGCCTACAGATTTTGCAAAGGTTTTTGTTGTACCAAATAATGTTCAATCAGTATTACAAAATGCCTGTTACGATTGCCACAGTAACAATACTAATTACCCGTGGTATTCCAACATTCAGCCAATGGCATGGATAATGGCAAGGCATATAAAGAACGGCAAAGACAAATTGAACTTTAGTGATTTTGGCAGTTACACAAGCCGCAGGCAAATAAGCAAGTTAAAGGGTATTGCTAATCAAATTAAAGACGATGAAATGCCAATATCCTCTTACAAAATGATGCACAAAAATGCAAGACTTTCAAAAGAGCAAAAAGATTTGATAATGGATTGGATGAGCCGAACAGCAGACAGCCTTTCTGTAAACAATTAAAGAAGAAATGCAAAAGATAATGCAAATATTAATCAGGATTTTCAAAGCAATCTTTATCAGGAAAAAGAGTTGCTGCAAATAAAAATATCTTACAATGAAAAAAGCAATCATAATAATATTCCTTCTTGCCTTTTATTCCCTTGCACAAGCACAGGATATGAAAGGCATGGATATGGGCAAGAAAGAAACAAAACAACAGCCGCAGCCTGTTACTTATACCTGCCCCATGCACCCGGAGATACATGCAACAAAACCGGGCAACTGCCCTAAGTGCGGTATGAAGCTGGTAAAGGAAAAAACAAAACAGGCAAAGCAACAGCCCGTGCAAAAGCATGATGAAATGCCAATACCAAAAGACACCGCTAGGAAAAAAAGTATGGATATGGGCAATATGCAAATGGATAACATGAGCAAAATGCCAATGCCTGAAGCGGATATGGGAAAAATAAAAACCATTGTAAACAATACTCCGCCCCGTACTGTCCGGTACGACTTATACATAGCAGATACAACCGTAACATTTGGCAAAAAGAAAAAAAGGGCAATTGCTGTAAATGGTCAAATACCAATGCCTACACTCACATTTACAGAAGGTGATACAGCAGAAATTTATGTACACAATAATTTGAATGAAGAAACATCTTTGCATTGGCATGGTTTGTTCTTACCCAATCGATACGATGGTGTGCCGAACCTTACACAAATGCCGATAAAGCCACACACAACACATTTGTATAAGTTCCCCATCATTCAGCATGGCACACACTGGTATCACAGCCATACCATGTTGCAGGAACAGATTGGGATGTACGGCATGTTCATTATGAACAAAAGAAAAGAATGGGATATACCCACCGTACCGCTTTTGATAAGCGAATGGGCAGATATGAAACCCGAAGAAATACAAAGAAGCCTGCACAGTGCAACAGATTGGTTTGCCATACAAAAAGGCAGCACACAAAGCTATACAGAAGCAATACGGACAGGTAATTTCAAAACCAAAGTTACCAACGAATGGAAGCGGATGAATGCAATGGATTTAACAGACGTGTACTATGATAATTTCTTAATCAATGGTAAAAATCAAAATCAGTTGCCACAATTTAAAGCAGGCGATAAAGTAAGGTTGCGTATTGCAAACGGAGGTGCATCCGATTATTTTTGGCTCACCTATGCAGGCGGTAAAATCACCGTTGTAGCAACTGACGGCAATGATGTAGAGCCTGTAGAAGTTGACAGGTTGATTATAGCCGTTTCAGAAACCTATGATGTTATTGTAAACATTCCCGAAAACAAGAGTTACGAGTTTTTAGTAACACCCGAAGACCGCACAAAACATGCTTCATTATGGTTAGGTAGTGGCGAAAAAGTGCCCGCTGTAAAGATGAACCGTCCAAAATATTTTGCAGGCATGAAGATGATGAACGACATGATGGACATGAGAGGCAACATGATTGAAATGGAAGGAATGAAAATGCAAAACCAGGTCATGGATATGAACACCGTGATGTACCCTGAAATAACTGGAGAAGAAACCCCAAAAGCATCAAAGAAAGATACAGCCAGCCATTCAGACCATACCATGCAGATGCCCAACAATAACAGTATGCAAGGCATGAACATGGCTGCTGAAAGTTCAGGCATAGTAACCCTCAATTATGGCATGTTGCGTTCACCCGAAAAAACAACATTGCCCCCAGGCACACTTAGAGAACTGAAATTTGATTTAACAGGAAATATGAACCGTTATGTATGGACATTGGATAACAAAACAGTTTCCGAAAGCGATAAGATATTAATTAAAAAAGGAGAGAACCTAAGAATAATTCTTTACAACAATAGTATGATGCGGCATCCTATGCACTTGCACGGACATGACTTTAGGGTATTGAACGGGCAAGGCGATTATGCACCGATGAAAAACATCATTGACATCATGCCAATGGAAAGAGATACCATAGAATTTGCAGCAACAGAAAGCGGTGATTGGTTCTTTCATTGCCATATCTTATACCACATGATGAGCGGCATGGGCAGAATTTTCAGTTACGAAAATTCACCGGCGAATCCTGAAATACCAAATCCAAAATTAGCACAACGAAAACTGTTTGCAGATGACAGGATGTTTCATTTAATGGGCAGGGTAGGCATTGAAAGCAATGGCGGCGATGGCGAAGCCATGCTGGCTAATACAAGATGGAAATTAAATACGCTTTGGCATTTAGGGTATCACGATATGCACGGCTACGAAAGCGAAACAATGATAGGTCGTTACTTAGGGCGTATGCAATGGTGGTTTCCCTATGTAGGTTTCGATTATCATTATAAAACAAAAGGAGGTGCCAACAACATTTTCGGCAGTGAAGAAAAAAACTGGTTCGGGCAAACAAGCAATAAGAACAATCGCAAAACAGTTGTGGCAGGTATTGCATATACCTTGCCTATGTTGTTTGTAGCAGATTTACGGGTAGATGGCGATGGCAAATTTCGTTTCCAGTTTAGCAGGGAAGATATACCTGCTTCCAGAAGATTAAGGGCAAGCATGATGATAAACACCGATAAGGAATATATGTTAGGGCTAAGGTACATTGTCACAAAGTACATTTCTGTTTCATCACACTACGATAGCGATATGGGATTGGGTGCTGGCATAACATTTACTTATTAAATTTCTATCAGCGATTGGAATATTGCGGCGTTTGGTATGATGGTGACATGATACTGGTCAAATACTGCTACTAGTAATCAAGTAGTTCTAAAAATTTACGAATTTGCTCAATTTCAGTCAAAATTAGGTTAGAACTTTGTCTATTCATCCCGACTCGCTTATTAAGCCTTTTGATTTTTGTCAAAGGGCTTCTTGTTTCTTGAATGTTTGCCTTTGCCTGGCCAACCGATCAAAGACAAATAATTTGGAAGCATATATAATAGTTGGTAAAAACCTTTACAAGTCTTTAATGACATGAGCAATGCCGGACGATATTAAAGTACATTATTGCCTTGGCAGCATCCGTGTTTTTGTCATTGCATGGCTAATGCACTTATTCTTTCAGGAAGAATTCAATGGATCCATTGGAAGTAAAGTTGCTTGACAGGTTTACTTCATACTTTTTCTTTCTTGTTGTTATGATCATGAAGGCCGTACATGGAGGTATCGTTCCCATACTTTCTGCAACCATTTTAATTTTGCTTAAAGGATTTTCCTTATTCAGGGATATATAGAATGTAATAGGTTTTAGGGAGATCATTTGTTTGTGAACAAGTAACGTATTGTCGTGATAAACCGATACGGAATCATTATCTATTACGCCGTTGTCATATATCTCTACCTTAATCGAATCTTTTTCGCTTTCGTTTATTTCAATGAGGCTTTGAATATCTACATTCCTTTTTAACCGATTGTCTTCAATAGGCAATGCATCTTTCTTTTCCGGTTGAGGCGGATTGATTTTATCGAGTTTCTTTTCAAGCCATACACCAGAACTTGGACAGTGCAGAAAAGCCCTTGAGTTGTCTTTCCATCTGCCTGTTAACCTCATTAAAGTATCTGTTACTAGTAGTTTCATGGTGTAGTTCCCCAGGCAATTGCTAGCCATAAAACCAAGCCTGACGCTGATGGTGCTGTCTTCTGAAAAGAAAACAGTACTGTCTTTTGAACGGAAAATGCCGTTTATCTTATAATGCTCATATTTGGAATTCTTATAGTAAAGATGGGTAGCACCCGTTATGATTGAGTCATTCTGAATAAAAATCTCAACGATGAGTTTTTGGGGAGTGGGTGTGAGGAATTTTTTCTCATAATTGCCGCTCCAGGTTCCTGTAATGTCCTGGGCAAATGATACTGTTATAAGAAAGGAACAAACTGTCAGAAGTACTACACGTAAAAACATTCTTTTTTAGTTGACGTTTTTTAAGATTGCAGCAATAGCCTGTGTTGGATGTTATTGATTTATTGCTGTCAGGGTTTACTGATTGAAGATAAGTACAAATGTTCCTAATTCTATAAGCAGGTTATTGATAAGTGACAATAACATATTTATATGCTATGCATAAAAGAAGGGTACAATAATTACTGTTAGGCCAATTGCTGTATTGATTGGTCATTGTATCTGGAAGGGGCATGTATTGCATTTTACTGTGTAAAGGGAGGTGCCTGAAATTATTTGTGTAAGATCATCTTTCTAATCAATGCCACTTGCCCTAAGTGGTAATAGCTATGTTCAATAACTGCTTCAATATTCCGCAGGAATGTTCCATATTTTTCATCAATGAAAGGCAGGTCAAATGTCTGGTCATCCATTGCTTCAATTTTGTCCGCAAACTTTGTGGCATTGCTTAAAAAGTCAGCAACTAATTTTTTCCATTCCAATTCAGTATTAATTGGTGGAAGGTCAAAACTGTATTTGTCGCTAATTTCAAGTCTTCCATTTTCAAAAGCGTTTAAGAGGCCTATCAAATAATAGTTTATATGGTAAGTAAGGGCCGCAATCGTATTTAGGCTGTCAATCTTCTGTGTTGCTTGCTGCCAATCTACGGCTTCTATCTGTTCCTTATAATTGGTATTGGCAATCCAGTGTCCGTTTAATAATACTTCTCGTAACCGGCTTGCAATGTTTATGTTTCTGTTCATTGTAATCGCTAGATTAATTGTTCTTGGTGAGACTGGTCATTGAGTCAATTCATTTCTTTATTTGAAATATTTACTTGCCACTCATTCGTAAATATACCCAATTATGCAATTTTGGAATTTTTGCCGTATGCCTGAATTGCTTTCAATGCTGCTTCGCTTATTTTAGTATGTTCAGAAATTCGGCAAACGCACCCACTTCATTCTTGTATTGCTTTGCCAATATCCTTGCTATCTGTGCAATGTGGCTTAAGTCGTGGGCAACCCAGGCAGAAAAGATATTACCAATCGTAACGGTGCCCAGGGTGGGGTGGATAGCTGTATTAAGAAAGTCATTATCCGTTAGCACTAAACTTGAGATAAGACTGATATTGTTGTTTCTTGCTTCTTCAAATTCGGTCAGTAGCTGAGCCAGTGTTTTCCCTTCCATGATTCTTGCCTGGGCATCCATATCAAAAGGCGGAAGGTTGGGCTGATTGTTGTTGTTAAGTGTAAGTATTATACGCTGGTAGAAATTCGAACGCTCGGCAGAAACAAGATGGGCAACAATGGTAATGGGGCTCCATGTGTTTTCGCCTTCATCCGCAGTAATGAAGCTTTCGTCAAGGTTATATAGTAATGAGCTTATTACGTTGGGCGTATTCCTTAAAATATGTATTGAATTGGAAAAATGTGCTGGCATAAGCTGTGGTTGGTAGTTTGCAATTGATGGATATTATAGTAGTAATTGACTAGGCTGTTATGCTGCATTAAGTAATGCTATAACACACCGTTTGCAAGCTCGTTCAAGTAAATGAATGCTGGGGATTTTACGCCTGCTTCTTTTCTTATTTGTATCAGCCTGGGAGATTCGAAAAATGCTTTGGCTGCCTTATGCGAAACCCATTTTGAAAAGTGGACAATTTTATTTTCGTCAGTATCGTATCTCAATACCTGATATGAAATTTCACCTGCTTCTTTCCTTATTTTTTCGGCCGCATCAAAAATTTTTCTCCACGCAGGGTAGTCTTCCACTTCGTGTATAATAAGTACATAGTCCATATAACGGAAAGTATTTTAACTGTATGGAGGGTTTGGTATAACCTATTACCAATAGCCAAAGTATTGGTAATAGGTTATTATATGGTTGAAACAATTATTGCTTGATAAAGCTTAACACTTGCTTGCTGCTTCCATTGAGCAACTGCAATGTGTACATGCCATTGCTTAATGATTGTATATTGATTGCTTGCTTGCCTGCCTGCACTTTGCCAATATTGCTTGTTGTTACAATACTGCCATCGGCCGCTATAATTTGCAGGCTACTGTTTTCTTTTTCATCCAGCCCTTCGTAATCGATACTCAATAAATGCTTAACCGGGTTGGGGGATAGCTTTAGGGAGAAAGCCATTGTTGCCTGCATTGGCTGTGTGGCTTTGCCCAATACAATCATGAACCTGTCTGCTGCCTTGCTTGCAACATCGTTGTTCAATTCAAAGTCAACGGTGGTCAACCCTTCCATGTTCAATGGATAATTTTTATTGAGGTACTTGTCAACCACATACCCATTTTTGCCGGTATAACTGAAGTTATTCGCAGTAATATGCAGGCTGTATTGGCTTTGTGTGAATTGGCTCAAAGCCAATGGCAAAGTGTCGTTGGCTGTAATGGGCATTGGTCTTGCTTCAATGGATAACAACATATTGTTGCGGTTGATGCTGAGCATTTCATCCAGGTTGGTCAGTTTATAGGCTTCTTCTTCATTACTGATTTCTTTGCTATAGTTGCCAAATATGGCAGTTGCAGCATCGGCATATATCCTGTTGTTACTGGCATCCATAAAGGTCAGTTCAATAGACAGTTTTGCAAAGCTGTTCTGTGTTCTGAATGTGGTGGTAAGGTTACTGGCCGATGTAGCTTTGTCGCTTTGTTGTATCGTAAGGCTTGGGGTAGCAGTAGTACTTGTAACAAAGAATGCCTGCCCCGGCTGAATGTATTGGTTAATGCTTCCGCCATTGCCTACGGTACCGTTCCAACTGGTGTATGCCCCCCTTGTGTTCTGTGTTGGGTCCCATATATAATAGGAAGTGCCAATACCCGACTTGGTAATAGTAGCCCAGTTGATAGGTGCCCAATAAGGGTTTGGTACCATGCTGAAGTTTTGATTGGTAGTAGTGGTGGTGTTTAATGCAGTTGGCGTACTTGCATTGTTGAACACAACTGATGATGCATTGTTTAAAATACCTGTTGCCCTTAATACAGTTGCATCTGCAGTAGCCGCGTTGTTGTTAAGGTTCACGGCACGGCTGCCCCTTACCATTAAGCGGTAGGCCGTTAGTGCATTCAATGTGGCAGTGCCTGTGTTGGCTGCCTGCGTCCAGGTATTAGCTGCATTGTTGCCAAACGTAAAAAGCGATGGATTGCCTGTTGTGGTGGCATCAAAACCGTTGCTGCCATTGGTACTGCCTGTTATGTGCGTGCCATAACCTGCATTGGTATTGCTGTTGCTGGCTGTGGTTGTATTGTTCTGGCCCTCTTGCCAGTTGGCTTTAATGGTAGTGGTGGTGGTAACGCCTGGTGCCATTAACCTGAATGCCCTTCTTGCAGGTATGAACCTTTCCACCGTTACGTTGCCACTAATAGTGCCAGCACTGTTGGCTACCATGGCGGTATTGGCGATACTGGTAGATTTTAAAGTAAGCAGGTTGTTGGTTGTAAGTGTTGCCCCTGCGTTAACAGTCAAAATTCCATTAAACGAAATGGCTGTTCCTAACAGACCTGCAGATGTAGCAATAGTAAGGTTGCCTGCACCGCTTATGCCATTGCCATTGTTGGTGATGTCGCCATTTACCGTAGCTGTTACGCCACTGCCAATGGTTAGGGCATAGCCGTTGTTGATGGTTAAGCTCTTGCAGGTAAATGAGCCCGGTGTAGTGCTGCTGGCTATTATCGCATCAACACTTGCAGTAGGTGCCCCATCGCTCCATGTGCTGCCATTCCAGGTTGTATTGGTTGGCAGTGCTGAATAGAGCAATACCAAGCCTTCTGAGCCAACGCCCCAGCCTTTGGTGGATGAATTGAAAGACAGGTTAAAGATATAACCATTGGTGCCAGATGTTTGGGGTGTCCAGGTACTGCCTCCATTGCTCGTGGTTAAAATGGTACCCCCTTGTCCGGCAGCCCAGCCCTTGGTTGCAGAGGTAAAACGGATGCTATAAAGACCATTGACGGTGCCGGATGTTTGGGGCGTCCATGTACTGCCACCATTTGTGGTGGCGAGTATCCTGCCAGAGCCTGCAGACACATCGCCAACAATCCAGCCATTGTTGGCATCGGCAAAATAGACTGATGTAAAGTATTCACTGGCTGGTGTGGCTAGTCCGGAAGATTGGGCCGTCCAGTTTGCACCTGCATCGCTTGTTATGTAGATAGCACCTTCTGCACCAACGGCCCATCCTTTGGTAGCCGATGCAAAATATACGGCGGTGAAATAGGAGCCATTGACATTGGCTATGAATTTCTGTCTTGTCCATGTTGTACCGCCATTGGTAGTTGCATAAATTACGTAGCCCGCACCACTGCCGTCACTACCAACAATCCAGCCTTGTGTGGCCGAAAAGAAGTTCACGCCATACAGGTAATCCGTACCTGCCCCTGATTGTGCTGTCCATGTTGTGCCGCCATTGCTTGTAGTTCTGATAACGCCATTGTCGCCAACAGCCCAGCCTTGTGTAGCGGATACAAACCAAACACTGTTTAAGGAAGACGTTACACCCGATGATTGTGGTGTCCAGGTGCTACCTGCATCAGTGGTCATCAAAATTGAACCTTCGGAGCCAACTGCCCATCCCTGTGAGGCAGATGCGAAACTGGCTGAAGCAAAAGTTGATCTCGTTCCTGTGGTACGTCTTGTCCATGTAGTGCCACTATTACTGGTGGCTAGTACAATGCCTGCATTGCCCACAGCTATTGCCTGTGTGGCAGATCCCATGCAAACAGCCGTTAAGTTTTCATAAATATTGGTGATGCCCGATGTTTGCTGGCTCCAGGATGTGCCGCCATTGGTGGTGATATAAATGGTACCGCTGCTGCCTACCACATAACCATTGGTGGCGGATATGAAATGGATGCCATAAAAGGACTGAATAGTTGATATGGATTGTGATGTCCAGGTGCTGCCGCCATTGCTGGTAGTTATGATTTTTCCGCTTATGCCACATGCCCAGCCCTGCGTGGCCGAAACAAATGTTATTGAGCCAAGATAGGAGTGCCCGGATGTTTGCTGGCTCCAGGATGTGCCGCCATTACTGGTACCCAATATTTTTCCATCGCTTGTTGTGGCCCAGCCTGCCGTGGCTGATGCAAATTTTACAGCAGAAAAGGAAGATGTTGTTCCGGATGTTTGCGCCGCCCAGGTGCTGCCACCGTTACTCGTGGTTATGATGGTGCCCTGTACACCTACAGCCCAGCCTTGCGTGGTTGAGGTAAAGCAAACACCGGTAAGCCCATAACCGGAGTTGATGCTGGTGCTTTGTGCCGACCATGTTGTGCCGCCATTATTGGTGGTAATGATGGTAGCTTTATCGCCTACGGCCCAGCCCTGTGTGGCAGATATGAAGAACACGCTCCTGAGGCTGCTTACCGTGCCGGATGTTTGTTGTGTCCAGGTAGCACCGCCGTCTGTTGTTACTATTATGGTACCGTCATTGCCCACTGCCCAGCCTTGCGTGGCGGAGAACATGAAAGTGGCGTTTAGGCTGACACTTAAATAGGTAGTTCCTCCCTGTTTAAAAGGTGTGGTCCATGTTTGTGCTTTTGTGGTGCCATACTGTGTAAGCAGCAATAACATTGCCAGTGCAGTTATTTGGCAGCATCTGACAAAGAATTGGTTTTGTTTCTTGGTAGCAGGTTGTTTTTTCATGTTGTAGGTTTGCATTTTCATTAGGCAGCTAGTGTGCGGTGGTGGAGTATTTTTTTAGCGGGTCAATTTTTTGCGATAAATGTGTGGCTAATTTTATTCTTAAACTAAAAAAGTTTAATATTTATTTTTTAAATTTTTCACCCTTGCCTCAAAATCAAACTGGGTGGGCAATGGGTTCACTATTTTGGTAAATAGGTCCATTAGTTCGGTTGTGTGCAAGTGGCTTTTTTGATGTGCAATGTTGTAGTGTACAAGTTTGGTCCACATAACAGCTTTAAGTATTGTTTTGTTGCTGTTCCACATGAGTCCTTCTACCATCAGGCTTTTTTCAGAAAAGGCCATCAGGCTGGTTTCAATCGTAACTTCTTCCATCAGGTATGCAGGCCTTATATAGGATATTTGTGTTTGTGCAGAAACCCAGCCAATGCCTTCTTGTCTTGCCAGGTTGTATATATCCAGTCCATAGTTTTCAATTAATTGGTCGCCCCGGGCAGTAACGATGTAATCAATGTACCTGGAGTTGTTTAAGTGGTTAAAGGGATCGCAATCATGAAAACGGATTTTCATTTTGCTCTCTATTGTTTTCTTAAAAGTTTGCATATTGTTTAGTTGCTTAAATTTTCTATTACTATAGCTGTGGCACCACCACCGCCATTGCAAATGGCGGCAACACCATATTTGCCTGCTTTTTGTTGCAGGGCCGTTAGCAGCGTGCAGAGTATCCTTGCCCCAGAGGCTCCTAAAGGATGGCCCATTGCCACGGCACCACCATAAACGTTCAGTCTTTCTGTTTTGATGTTTAGCAGGCTTCGGTTGGCAATGGCCACTACTGCATAGGCTTCGTTGATTTCGAAATAATCAATATCCCTGATTGACAGTTTTGCCATGGCCAGTGCTTTTGAAATGGCGATAGCAGGTGAAGTGGCAAATTTTTCAGGTGCCTGTGCCGCATCAGCATAGGCCAGTATCCTGGCTATTGGTTTTAATGAATAGTCGCTTAGTGCCTGTGCCGATGACAGGAGAATTGCGGCTGCACCATCGTTTAGGTTGCTTGCATTGGCTGCTGTAACCGTTCCGTTTTCCTCAAATGCGGGTTTCAGTTTTGGCACTTTTTCAAGTATGATCTTGGCTATGTCTTCATCTTTTTCAAAGAGGGTATTTCCAGTTTTGCCTTGTATGTTTATGGGTACTATTTCATGTTTGAATTTTTCCTGTGTTGTTGCATCGATTGCTTTTTGATAGGATTCAATCGCAAAAGAATCCTGCTCTTCCCTCGAAATACCAAAGGTTCTTGCACATAATTCGGCTGCATTTGCCATGTGTTGTTGACTATAGGCATCCACCAACCCGTCTTTTAAAATACCGTCAACCAATTGTTCATTGCCCAATTTCATTTGCCTGCGTATGGGAAGGTAGTAAGGTGTATTGCTCATGCTTTCTGTGCCGCCAGCCATAATAAGGTTCGACTGGCCCAATTGAATTTGCTGGGCCCCCAGTACAGTGGCTTTTAAGCCAGATGAACATACTTTATTGATGGTAGTGCAATCTGTTCTGTTGTCAAGCCCAGCCAGTAACGATGCCTGGCGTGCAGGTGATTGCCCCAGGTTGGCAGATAGTGTATTGCCCAAGTAAACTTCGTCAATTGAGCCAGGTTGTAGCTGTACACTTTCGTAAGCTGCCTTTATAGCTATTGAGCCAAGTACGGTGGCACTGTAGCTTTGAAGCGAGCCGAGAAAGCCACCAATTGCCGTTCTTTTTGCTGACACTATGTACACGGGGTTCATTGTTGGTTCTATTTACTTAGTTGAATAACTTGTTCTTCCGTTAGGCCAATGATTGGTGGTGTTGCTATGCCCAACAGGTTTAAATAAATGCAGAGTGCTGCCCTGTGATGTATTTCATGTACTATCAGTGCCCGTAAGAAATTTCCGAGCTCAATTTGTTTTCCGTCCACAGAAGTTATTTTGTTGCGTAGGCAGCTATCTGTTAGTGTTTCAAATATGTTTATTGATTGCAGGTGCATTGCATCGAAATAGGCAAAGGGGCTTTCATATCCTTCTATTATTTCTTTGCCACAGCCTTTGTAGCTTGGCTTATTGCCAAGTGCAATGGCTGCAAATACATATCGCTCTATTGCTGCTATATGCCTTATCAGATCTCCAATGGTAAACTTTCTGGCACTGTATGTCCAATCAAGTTTGTCTTTTGGTATCACGTCTATCACAGTTTTGGTAATCCCCCTCGTTTTTTTGTAGTATGCTACAAATGTTTTGATATTTGTTATTTCCATTGTAATGATTATATACCAATCGGTATATTTTTAGTCAAAAAAATTAGGCTTTCAAATCCAGTATCAATTTTTCAAGATAGTCCATTGCAATGCTTAGGTCTTTGGACTTTTGCGTAACCTTGGCCTGCATGACGCTGCCTTCAATCAACGACATTAAAACCACTGCAATGGCAGTTGCATTGGTGCCGGATTTTATCTCGCCCCTGGCAATGCCACGCTTAACCTGGTTTTCAATAGAGGCTTTCCAGAAACTGAGTGCATTGGCTGCTTTTGCTTTTAGCTCAGGGTGTGTATCGTCTGCCTCTGTGGAGGTGTTAAGAATGGGGCATCCTGGTTTAAGAAAGGGGATGACTAAAAAATTCCGGTAAACTTTTGGATAAACCAGCAAACGCTCAATGCTGTTTTCTGTAGCTAAAATCTTGTTCTTTATATAATTGGTTACGTTGTTGAAATTGTAGTCAAAAGCAGCCAGTGCAACTTCATCCTTGTTTTCAAAATTGCCATAAATGCTCCCTTTGGTTAAACCGGTAGCTACTGTCATATCTGTGAGTGAAGTGCCGGCAAAGCCCTTGGCATTAAAAATGGGTGCCGTCTTTTCAATAATAAATTGCTTTGTCCTATCGCTTTTTGATGTGCTTACAGTCATAACGAATGTAAATATAGTATAAAAATATACCGATTGGTATTTTGTTGAAACTATTTTTAACAACTGCAGCAAGCTGGAGCAAAGTAGGTTTTGTATTGATTGTAAAAGTGGAGTTGTATGTTGTGGAATCTGTCACCATCATTCAATATATAAATGATGGTGACAGATTGTTTTATATATGTGATTTGTGGCAAGTCGATTACTCTTGCTTTAATAGTTGCAGCTATTTTAAATCGGGTTTACCTTTTCCTTCGGTCAATAATTTAAACAAGCTTTCTTGTATGTAAAAATCCCATGCTTTTTCGCATACATCATAGCATTCTATGCCGGGCACCAGGCCTATATGTGTAAAATGTATCTGCGTGGTATTATTGGTTGTAGAGATTTCCCATTTCATTGTAGTGTCTTTCCATTCTTCCTTGTCTTCAAGCCAATGTTTGCAACAGTCTATTACATGCCAGCCTATTTTTTGGTAAGGGATAGATTCGATAATTTTTATAGTCATAAAGGTTTCGCCAAAGCTTACGGTAAAAATATCATCAAGATTTTCTGCATTGCCTTTAACGTTGATTGTCCACCAGCTTGCAATATTGTTAATGCTATTAAATACTACTTGTGGCGTGGCATCCACCACAATGCTTGCCGTATAATTCTGTTGATTCATATTGTTGGCTATTTTGTTGTTTGTATTAATATCTCAATTTAAAGGCATCTCTTTCAATAGTCTTATACTGGTGTGGTTATTTCAGCAGTATGAATTGTCCCAGGTGGTAGGAGAGGTGGCAGGTCCTGGTGAGGATGATGTTTAATTTGTTGCGATGTGGTTGCTTTACAAAATCTTCGTTAGAAACAGCCGTATGTTTTTGGAACCACTCTTCTGGTTGTAGGCTATCGAATCTTTGTGCCAATATCTCGTTTGAGTTTTTCCAGTATGCCCTTAGCTCTTGTGCGGAAGGGATTGGAGCCATTGATTTGTCGGGCGACTTGATGAACATTTCATGTAGCTCGGGATATATTTTATCGCCCAGGTCCAATAACCGCAACATGTCGTCATGTATGGCTATCAGATGCCCAACCAGATACACACCCCTGTTTTTATTTGGGGCAATTTCTTTTAGCAACTGTTCGTCTGTAATGGAATTGAGTGCTGTATCAAATTGTTTAAGTAATGTGTTCCAGCTATCCAATACCATTTTGACCATTGTTTGAGTAGTGTCCATTTGTGTCTGTTTTTGATGGATGAAATTTTTTGTTTCACAAAATTATTATGGACATGCAAATTGTATAAGGTGCAAAATAGACTTCTTGAAGGGGCAATTTGGACAGCCTTATTATTTACTTTTACAAAAAAGAATAATGAAACATCTTACCATTGTAGTGCCCAATGGCGAGGGCAATAACCTAAGCAGTATCGTAGGAGCCTATAAGATTTTTACAAGGGCCAATGCGTATTGGCAGAAGATGGGCAGAAGGGCATTGTTTAAAATTGAAGTGGCAGGCATCTCCAAAAAAGTGGAATATTATGACGGGCTGTTTGCAGTAAAACCGCATACCCATATTTCAGCGATTGCCAAAACCAATCTCATCATCATCCCATCCTTGAACCATCACTATCAACAAGCCATTCAGCAAAACCAGTTGTTGATTGACTGGGTTCAAAAACAGTATGGGCAAGGGGCATCAGTAGCCAGTATATGCACGGGTGCATTCATACTGGCATCGGCAGGTTTGTTGGATGGAAGGGCATGCTCTACGCACTGGTCTGCTACAAATGATTTCAGGGCAATGTTCCCACAGGTTAACCTACAGGCTGATCAATTGATTACGGATGAAAATGGGATCTATACCAATGGTGGTGCCTATTCATTCCTGAACCTGATGATCTTTTTGGTAGAGAAATATTTTGACCGGCAAACGGCTATCTTTTGTTCCAAAGTATTCCAGATTGAAATGGACAGGAATAGCCAGTCGGCATTTAGCATATTTACAGGACAAAAGTCGCATGGGGATGAAGTGATTAAAAAAGCACAGGCATATATTGAAAAGAACCTGGATGAAAAAATATCTGTTGAGCATTTGTCGGCCATGTTTGCTGTAGGCAGGCGGAATTTTGACCGGAGGTTCATTAAGGCCACAGGTAACACACCTGTTGAATATGCACAACGGGTAAAAATTGAATCAGCAAAAAAAGCATTGGAAACAAGCCGTAAAACAATCAATGAAGTGATGTATGAAGTGGGCTATGCCGATGTGAAAGCATTTCGGGAAGTATTCAGGAAGATAACTGGAATGTCGCCCATAGCATACAAAGGCAAGTACAATAAGGATGCAGCTTTTATGGCTTAGCAATAACATTGCTGTTGTACCTAACCATTGAATAAACTATGCTGGCTGGCTGTATGCAGGTTTCGCCACACCCTGTTGATTTCGGTTTCCGGATTGGCTGCCTGCATGCCGCAGTAGGGGTACAGTTCATCTACAACTCTCCTGGCGGTATATGCCAGTTGTTTGCTGGCATAACTAAGCTCCTGCAATAGCTGTGCATCGATGGAATTGTATGCTATACATGCTTTCCATGAACGGGTTGCCGTTGCATAAAATATTTTTCTTGCATCTTCCAAATGTTGTATGCCCGCTGTTAGGGATGCATGTATGGTAGGGGATTTTGATTGAAGCAAGGGCTTGCATATATCCAAGAAACGCATCGCCATACCGCTGCTGTTTACAGCCAATGTTGTTTCGGCAAACTGCAGAAAAGGGAATTGGTAAATGGGTTGTTCCAAAATTGCATGGTTGCTGTTGATGAGGAAGGTCCTGTTTTTGTCAACCACAATATTGTTTGCTTCAAAGCTGTTGCTGCCAGTGGCAAGCATGCCTACCTGTTTCCAGCTTTTATGTATGGTTACTTCATTTGGTAATAGTAAGAAAGATTGAACAACGGGGCTTCCATCCATGTTTTTCAATAGCTGTCCATCAACTTCAATAATGCAGTTGGCGGTAAAGGCAGTGGCGTGGTTGGCTCCCGTTGCATAATCCCAATGGCCGGTTATGGTATAACCTGTTGCTGTTTGCCTGGCAATGCCAGAAGCTTTGCCGCTACCTGCAAGACAGTTCCTTCTGTCCGAAAAGATGACGGCAGCCAATGCTTTATCAAGGAAGCCAACAAACCAGCCTGCACCTGCACAAAGGGTAACAGTCCAACCAAGGGAGCCATCTGTCCATGCCAATGCTTCTTCCAATTGCAATGCATTGGGCAAGTCAAGTTCAAGGCCTTGGTAAGCTTTGGGCACGAATAATTGAAACCATCGCTGTTCGTAAATAAGCTGCAATTGTTGTGGGTGCAATTGTTTCAAGCCTTCGGCTTCGGCAGCAAGGCTGCGGATGGTTGTTACAAGTTGTGGTGCTATATGTACGGAAGGATGTTCAATCATGCTATCGTTTTTTTATCCTGCTGAATTATTTTCCGCCATTCATAATAGCCAAACAGGGCTACTATAAACAGGAATAACGTCAATGCTGCAAAGAGTGGCAATTGTTTGTAGGCAAGCAATGGTATGGCAAACAGGTTGGAAATATTAAGCAGTACCCAATTTTCTATTTTACGTTTTGACAGCAGCCACATGCCTGCCCATGCCGTGGCACTTACCCATGCATCCCAAAAAGGAACTGTTGAAGGGGTGTAGTATTTTAGCAAGAACACAAGCAATGCGAAACTGATGGCCACTATCCAGGCAACTACTATCCAATCTTTGCGTGTACAGTAACTGATTTTGACAGCAGGCCTGTTCTTCTTTTTTACCCAGTACCACCAACCGTAAACGCTCATTATAACATAGTAAACATTCAGTATGCTTTCTGCATACAGTCCTGCCACTGATAGAATATAAATGGTAATTGCAGTGCTTGCAATACCTGTTGGGTACAGCCATATTTTGTTTGCCTTGGCCAGTAGCACTTCTGCAACGCCCAGTATTACTGCCAGCCATTGCAGGGCATCTGTTTCTTTGATCTGTAGCCAGAACAGGTTCCACCATTCGTGTAAGCTCATGTCAGGTTGTGTTGAATAATAGTAAATGGTTACTCAAATAGTGGTGGGCAATGCAAATACATGCTGTGTTGTTATCCTTTGTTCCCTACGCCGGCATTACCCGTATCAGGTGTATGAAAAAATGCTGCTGCAATTTTTCAATGGGTATAATCTCAGCCTGTTTTTCATCGAAAAGAATGGTAAAACCTGCCATCTTTCCGTAAGGCACCCCTTGAGTATGCTGTAAAGATAGGGGTATAAACTTAGCAATGGCTTGAAGCATTGGTGTTACGCAATTGTTTCCATGTTGTTATAGCAGTATTACCGATGCGTTATTTATACTTTAATTCGATAATGCCCCTTGGTAACTGTTGGCGTTAAGAGGTTGCTTTGTGTAACCAAATCCATTTTAGATGAATAGATTGATGGGTGTTTGTTTCCTGTTGACGGTGTTTGCAAATGCCATGGCACAGCACCAGACAGAGAACCTGATAATTGTGACATTGGATGGGATGCGTTGGCAGGAAGTGTTTGGCGGGGCAGATACCACACTGATTAAAAACCCACGGTACACTAAGGATATACAGGGAACGAATTACCTTTTTGGCGGCAGCACGGCACAGGAGAAGCGTACCAAACTGTTCCCTTTTTTATGGAACGTGGTAGCCAGGGAAGGACAGTTGTACGGTAATAGGAAATTGGGCAACTATGTAAACAATGCCAACCCTTATAAGTTTTCTTACCCGGGTTATAATGAAATCTTTACAGGCTATCCGGATACAGCAGTCAATTCAAACGATAAGGTGCTAAACAGGAATACCAATGTATTGGAGTTTATCAATAAGCAGCAAGGATACCAAAACAGGGTAGCGGTATTTGCTACATGGGATGTGTTCCCTTATATATTCAACAAGGAGCGGAGCGGTATTTACATGAATGCCGATATGGATACTGCCCAGTCAGCCAATCCAGCCATGAAACTGATTAATGACATGCAGTTACTTACCAGCAAGCCTATTGATGTAAGGCCCGATATTTTTACCTATATGGCCGCACGTGAATACATGAAGGTATATCAACCGAAGGTATTGTACATAGCATTGGATGAGACAGACGATTTTGCACACAATGGCATGTATGATCAGTATTTGCGGAGTGCCAATGCTGCTGATAGGATGATAGCCGACCTTTGGTCGTACATACAATCATCTGCTTATTATGCCAATAAGACCACTTTGATGATTACTTGCGACCACGGTAGGGGAGAGAAGGATAATTGGGTGGATCACGGTGACGAAATTGCTGAATCGGGCCAGGTATGGATTGCTGCAATGGGGCCGGATTCTGCACCAATTGGTGAAGCGTCTTCTAACCAGACCATTTACCAGAAACAGTTGGCTGCAACTTTCGCATCGCTGTTGGGCTTCGAATTTACAGCCAACCATCCTGTGGGTTTCCAGATTGCCGGAATACGTTCTGCGGTTCAGCAAACCGTTATGGCAAAACCTGTTTACAATACGGGTAATAGTAAATAGTACTGCTTATTTTTTCTTGGCTGCGGCTTTTTTGGCGGCCTTTTTTGCTGCCGGTTTGGGCTTTGGTATTACGGATTTGGTCGCCGGTGTTTCTGCCTTTTTCTTTGGAGCTTCAATTTTAAAGCCTTTGGCAAAAATCTTGGCGGCCTTTTTTACCCTTGCTTCAAACTCTTTGCCGCCAAGTGCGGTTTTTAAGTCGAGGAAAGCTGCTTCAATTTTTTGTGCTATTTTTTCGCGGGCCTGTTTTTTAGGGGAGCTGTTCTTTTTGTCCATTGTATGTAAGATTAGTTAACACAAAAATAATATGGAAACCGCCTTTTCAATGTTAAGTTTTCCTATTGATGCAGTTTTGGAGTAAATGGCACTCTTTTAAACAAGCGGTGGGTTGATGGGCTGTTGCATGTACAAGGCCGGTAATATTTTCTTAATGGACCCGTAACATTTATTTTACTTGCAGGAAAGTTAGTGGTAACAATGCAAGGATAGGTTTGTGCAAAATAAGCAGATGCTGACCCAGTTGCGGCTTAGGCCATTTTGTTTTATGTTGATTGGTATGCTGTTGTGTTTTGGCATCACCAGCAGTGTGGTTATGTCTAAGGCTTACAGTTTTCAATACTTCAATCAATACCATAACGACTGGCTGAACCGATTTTTTATAGGCTATACTTTTATGGGCGATGGGCTAATAAGCATATTGGCTGTAATAGCCCTGCTTTTGTTTAAAAAATATAAAGAAGCATTGCTATTGTTAGTGGCATTCCTGTCATCAGGTTTACTATCGTGCCTGCTAAAGAACCTGTTCAGTTTGCCCAGGCCCAAACTTTATTTTGAGCAGACGCACCTTCTGTATGGCCAATTTATAGAAGGGGTCACTTTATCCAACAACAGTTCGTTTCCCTCAGGTCATACTACTTCTGCGTTTGCCATGGCAACAGTTGTTGTGTTATTGTCCAATAACAAATTGTTTTCTTTTATGTCCATAACAGCCGCCTTATTGGTTGCTTATTCCCGCATGTATCTTGGTCAGCATTTTCTGCAAGATGTAACTGCAGGTGCAGTACTGGGCATTGTTTGTGCTATGGGCAGTTATTATTGCATCTACCAAAAACAGGTAACAATAAAATGGTGGAAAAAGAACAAGTATTCCATGAACCAGGAAATTTCGCCGCAATGGAACTAGCGTTTGCACATAAGTTTTTTGCCAATAAAAAAATCATGCAACTGGCCCGTTTTATAGTAACGGGCTTTGTTGGTTTATTGATCGATTTCTTGTGTACATGGTTATGTAAGGAGCAGTTGCATTGGAATAAGTACTTCTCTAACGGCATCGGCTTCTCTATTGCAGTCATCAATAATTATGTACTCAATAGAATATGGACCTTTAAAAGCAAAGACAGCTCCATTGCAAAACAGTTTGCTGTTTTTCTGCTCATTTCTATTATCGGGCTTTGCATCAGCACTTGCTTTTTGTACCTGATACATCAGCAATTGCATGTTCCTTTCTACATTAGCAAAGCTGTTGTGGTATTGATTGTTTTTGTATGGAACTATGCTGCCAACAGCAGGCTAACCTTTAAGAAGCATTGAACTACAATAAGAAAATATGGTTGCTTATATGCCTTGCCACTTTAGCTAGGATTGTTATGGCATGCACGGTAGAGCTTGGTAACGATGAAGTGTATTACTGGACCTATGCCTTGCATCTTCAATACAATTATTTTGACCACCCGCCAATGGTTGGCTTGCTCATCAGGCTTACAACTGCCAACCTTTTATTGCATACCGAACTGTTTGTAAGGTTGGGTGCCATTGTATCGGCAGCAATATGTACAGGGCTTGTTTACCGTATTGGCAGGCTTATAAACAACGAACGCACTGGCTGGTATGCTGCATTGCTGTACACGGCATCCCTGTACTGCAGCATTGTGGGGGGTACCTTTATTTTGCCCGATAGCCCACAAATGATTTTCTGGCTATGGGGGCTGTTGCTACTCTTTAAAATAAAGCAGGCATATACAAAGGAGCAACAGGCAACCCAGTTGTGGCTTTGGTTTGGGCTTGTGGCCGGGCTGTGCATCATGAGCAAAATACATGGCGTGTTTTTATGGATTGCAGTAGGTTTGTATGCATTGCTGATGGACAGGAAATGGCTATTGAAAAAAGAAATGTACCTGGCAATTATTGTGTCGGTTGTTATTGCTTCGCCAATTGTTGTATGGAATGTGCAGAACAATTTTATTACCTATACGTATCACGGCAATCGCGTTAATTTAAACGGCGGTGGATTCAATATAGAAAGCTTTGGCAGGGAACTATTGGGCGGTTTGTTCTATAACAATCCCATCAATTTTGTGCTTATCTGGATAAGCGTATTCAGTATCGGAAAACTGAACCATAATAAAAAGGATGTGCAGTTGTTGTTGCTATGTGGCTTGCCACTGATTCTTGTACTGCTTGGCATTTCCATGTTCAGGGATACATTCCCCCACTGGTCGGGCCCGGGCTATACGGCACTTGTATTGGTAGCGGCTATTTACTTGGATGGCAAGCTGCCAAAGCATTTTACAAGGGTGCCTAACAGTATCAAAGCCGCCTTGACATTGATATTTGTGGTAGCAGTTGCAGGGGTAGGTGTTATCCGGTATTATCCCGGCACACTATCAACTGCCAGGGCCAATAACCTGGGCGATGGCGATTTTACATTAGATATGTATGGCTGGAAACAGACAGGCCATGCAATAGATTCGTTATGCAAGGCAGATATTGCCAATGGTACCATGCCCAGCCATTCGCCTTTTGTTGTGAACAAATGGTTCCCTGCTGCACATATAGATTTTTATGTGGTACCACTTGCACAGCAAACAACCTATGCTATGGGTGAGCTGTTTGACCTGCACCATTATCAATGGCTGAATAAATACAAACCTGCTTTAAAGAAACAGGATGATGCTTATTTTATCATGCCATCCAATAACTTTAGCGAAGACCATATTGCTTACTACAAAGCCCGGTTCGATTCGGTGTATGCACCCGTTACCATACCCATTTATAGAAGCAATGTATTGTGCAAGCAGGTATTCGTTTACCGGCTAAAAGGGTATAAGGGATAGTGGTTGCAGTTATTGTTTGGCTGCCGTTCTTTTTCTGTCCACAATTTCTTTTAAAGCCGGCTCCACTGCTAGTGCATGGCCGCTACCAAAAGTTACCATTACCTTATTGTAAGTGTTCAAGGCCTGGTCAATCTTTGATAGCAGGATGCTGTCCCTGACCATCTTCGATGTTCTGCCTACTGCACAGAACTTGCAGCTATTATTGATGTAATCGAATGCTTCTATGTCAAAATCCTTGATGTTGAAATCGTGACCTATATTTTTTTTGTATAGACCCTTAAAATAGGTAATGTCCTGTTCCTGCTTTGTTAGCGGGAACCCATTCTTTACAAAATGCCTGGCAATGATGCGGTTGAATACACTGTCAAACGGTTCGTTTTTGTATGCACCATAATGGTAGGGTATGGCAATGCGTTCCACTACATAATACAGGAACATATCGCTTTTTGGCTGCTTCTGCAAAGTCAGGGCAAACTCCGTTTTCGCATCCATGTCACCGTTCTGCATGTGTATGCCTGCCTGGTCGGCATAAAATTTCAGTGTACCTGTTTCGCCATCTTTTTTGATTGCTTCGTTAAGCGATGCGTAATGCATGCTGTCTGGTATCTGCCCGCCTTCATTAAAGGCAATTTGTGGTTGCAGTTCCTTAAAGTATTTGCCTATAATGCCAAATTGCGGGTGGCTGCTATCCACATCATGCACACAGCCGATAAAAACAATCCGCTTGCCGTTGTTCTGCACATCAATCACATAAGGCGTTTTAACGGTGTCCATTATTTTACCTACTTCTATATAGTTTTTTGTGGTATAGGTTACGGGTTGGTGACCCTGTTGCGTGTTGTTGTTGATGCACGAACAACAACACAATAGCAGTAATAGGTAAATATTTCTTGGCATGTGATAGCCGTTAGTTTGGCAACGCAAAAATAATTGCTTGCACACGAAGGTTTATGAAAAATGATTTGTTCTTTTACAGGTACACTTTAACAATGAGGGTAATGAAAAAAATAATTGCAGTTGGCCTGTTACTGCTTTTGGTAAACATGGGTTATAGCCAAAAGATACGTAAAGTAAAAATGGACGATGTGGTAAAAATGATTGATACCAGCAGCGTACCCATTATTGTTAATTTTTGGGCAAGTTGGTGTGTGCCATGCGTGCACGAGATTCCCTGGTTTGAAAAAGCCGTTGCAGAGCTGAAAGGCAAGCAGGTGAAACTGGTATTGGTAAGCCTTGATTTTGTCAGCGACTATCCTGCAAAACTCAAAGCCTTTGTAAAGGAAAAAGGTTACCAGTCAACCATTGTTTGGCTGGATGAAACAGATGCCAATTCCTTCTGCCCCAAAATAGACACGGCATGGAGCGGCACCATACCTGCTACCATTATGGTTAACAATAAGACGCACTATCGCCAGTTCTTTGGAGAGCAAGTGCCGGAGCCAAGGTTTAAACAAGAACTTCAAAAATTAGTGGAATAACTGTTGCTCCTCTTCTTCCGCATCCAACTGTTTCAGTTTCTTTATTAGGTGAATGCAGTAACCAAGTGCAGCAAGGCTTGCAATGGCCAGCAATATACCCAGGTAGCTCTGGTAAATAACACCTTCGGCAATTGCATAGCTGTTTAATGCAATAATGGTAAGAATGGCCAATGTTTGAAGCAATTTGGGGTTTGGCATAACAAAAGTTTTGGTTTGTAGATGCCTCTATGATTCAAACGGCAAGCGTTTCCATAAAAAAAGAAAATATTTTCTGGGATTTATTTCGCCACTTCGATCTTTACTTTCTTGTTCTTGATACGCTCGTTCTTGATGAGCTGTAAGGCATGACCCACTTTTAGCTTTCTTACGGCAACAAACGAAAAGAAGTCCTTTACTTCTATCAGGCCAATGTCTTCCTTTTTCAGTTGCCCTTTGTTGCTTAAAAAACCAACAATGTCAATCTTGTTCACTTTGTCCTTTTTGCCGGCAGCAATAAACAGGGTACTCCATTTGGGTTTGTCGGGCAGGGGGCTGTTTTCGGGCACATTCAACTGTTCAACATCTACATTGATGTAACTGGGTATCTTTTCTTCCGATGAAAGTATCAGTATGGCAGTGCCCGTGGCATCCATACGTGCCGTGCGGCCGTTGCGATGCGTAAATATTTCTTCTGTGTGCGGTAAATGATAGTGTATAATATAACGTATATTGGGTATGTCCAGCCCACGTGCAGCAAGGTCGGTTGTAATAAGCACATTGGTACTGCCGTTGCGGAACTTGCACAGGGCACTGTCACGTTCCTGCTGCTCCATGGCACCGTGGTAAAACTCGTTTACAATTCCTTTTTGTGCCAGCAAGGTACTGGTACGTTCAACAGATTCGCGATGGTTGCAAAATACAATGGCCGACCTGTCGCCCAGGTAGCACAATAGTTTGAACAGGGTATCTACCTTGTCTTTTTCGCCAGAAAGTATGCTTTGCACGGCCAGCTTTTCGGCAGGCAGTTCATCATCGCTTAAAAAATTCAATTGCCTTGCATTGTTCAGCCCAATGAACCCGGGCACATCAACCGCTTCGGTGGCAGAAGTAAGTATGCGTTTCTTGATATTGGGCAGGGAGCCAATGATGAAAGACATTTCTTCTGTAAAGCCAAATTCAAGCGATTTGTCAAACTCATCCAGCACCAATGTCTCAATGCTTGGTAAAGTAATGTTGCCACGGCGTATATGGTCTGCCAGCCTTCCGGGTGTGCCCACCAATAATGCAGGTGGCTGTATCAGGTTGTTCTCTTCTGTTTCCCTTTTATGGCCGCCATAGCAGCAGGTTATTTTTAAACCGGTGCCCATTTGCTTAAACACGTCTTCAATCTGTTGTGCCAGCTCACGAGAGGGTACTATGATCATGGCCTGTGTCTGTTTCTTGCTGCCATCCAATAACTGTAATAGGGGTAGTAAAAAAGCAAGTGTCTTTCCTGAGCCTGTGGCCGATAGTAGCACAACATCGCCTTCCTGTTGGTTTGCTTCCATTGATGCTGCCTGCATTTCGTTGAGTGCATCAATCTTTAAATTGGACAGTACCGTTTCTATTGAATATGTTTTCTGTTGCATTGCTGCGAAAGTACAAAACTTTATACGTAGGGCGGTGTTGGTTCGGGCAACAGTGCAGGCAGGGGCTTTCGTGGCGTCGCACCCATCGGGCAATGGGACAGTTCCCGGCAGGACGTCATCCAATCAGGTACTTTGCATAAGGTATCTTTTTCAGCAGGTAAACCAGTGCAAAAGATACCAGGAAGCAGGATAGGGTAATAACAGGTATGCTGAGTATAGGGTTAAACAGGCTGTACCTGAACCCATATTGGTTAAAGAGCGTTAACACCAATATGTGTATGAGGAATATACCATAACTGTGCTGGCATACTAGGTCGGTTATTTTCTGGAATGTACTGCCTGCCTTTATGGTGCTGTGTTTGAATAGCAGGTAAACGCTTGATGAGAGTATGACGATATTGGGGGTAAGCCCTGCCAAAAAGGATTCATTGAGTTCATGGTCCCTTTGGGTTAAATAATACGTGCCCCATACCGTGAAGCTAAAACTGGCCAGCAATAGTATCCAAAGCAGTACCGTGTTGGGCTTTTGCTGTTCGGCAAAAAGGTAATTGCCAAGAATCAGGTAGCCGATGAAGCCGGTAAAATAACTGAAGTCGAAATGCGTATCCACATTTTCCGTAAATGGCTTTAGGGTCAGGTAGGCAAACCAAATGGCCAGAAACAGGCGTATCTCTTTGCGTGAGCAGTACCTTACCCATTTGCTGATAAAGGGAAACAGTAGGTACATGCTCAGTATCATGCATACAAACCATAAATGCACGGCAGAGCCGTTTACGATTTCGCCAAAAATGAAATAGGCTTTTTCGTATATGCTTTGCTGTGTGCCAAACAGGAATTTGCTGTTGTAGTACAGCAGGTAAAAAATGCTCCAGAAGAGAAAGGGTAGGGCTATGCGTTTGCCTGTTTTTGCAAAGAAGCCTTGTAGGTTGCCATCGTACTTGTTCAATGCAAACGTGCCCGAAAGCATTACAAATATGGGTACGCACCAGCGTACACTTGCCCCGTATATATTGCCTGCCCACCAGTGGGTGTTTGACAGTTTACCAAAATTGCCGTTCACATCTGCAGCCACATGCAACAGCATTACGCCCAATGTGGCCCATGCCCTTAAGCTATTGGCCCAGTTGTATGTATTGGCAATTGGTGGCTGTGTCTGTTTCAATGTATGGCGTTTTGCATGTTACAATGTTAGCAAATAACGCAATAAACAAACAAACTTGTGGTGCCTGCAAGTATTTTCAATGCGATTGGCAACCCGTTATATCATCATTTTCCATACGTTTCTTTCCGACTGGCGGCCCCAGTCTTTGGTGCTTTTCTTAAGCTGTTGCAGCAGGTCGCTGTAGTTGGATTTCTTTCCTTTTTTGGGGGCTGCTATATCTGCTTCTTTAACGTCTATCAGTTCCACTTTTGTGGCAAACCATGTGGTATTTATTCTCGGGATGGCTATGCCTAAAATCATTCCGGGCAAGCCAGTAAAGCTTTCGGGCCCACCACTGCTTTGAATGATGTCTGTATAAAAAGCAATCACGTAAACACTGTCCATTATTTTGCCAACGGCTTTCCTACACTCAATGCCCGCAATGGTCCTGGTATCGCTGGTTATACGCCAATCTATCTTTACCAGGCTATCCTGTATAAGGAATATGCTTTCGAAAATATTTTTTTGCGATACGGTCTGCTGCTGTTGCAGGTCGTTGTAAATAATATTGTCCGTTGTCCTGTCCTGCATCCAGTCGGGTACTTTCTGAAAGCCCTGTGGTGCATCTTTGCCCACTTTATACAAGGTCTTGTTTTCGTTAAAGTAAAGGTCAAAGTACGTGGTCTGTATTTTAGGGAGCATCTTTTTCATGTTCTGCTTCCAAAGGTTGTCATCGTCGCCACTCCAGCTTTCATCCACTTCTTTGTGCATGTTCAGTTGCTTCTCAAACTCGATTTTGCCCTTGGTTATAAATATTTGCTGTGCCCTTGCATTCAGGGTTACCAATACAAATAATATATACAGTATATGTTTCATGGTCAATTTTTGTTTAAGGTTATTTTTGCATACCGCCTTTGCTAAAGTTCCAAACAAAGCTCAATAAAAAGTACTGTGCCAATTGCTGGTACGTATTTTCAGTCAGGGTAGTAGAGTTTATGCTACGCCTGTAACCCCTGTTCTGGTCCAGGATGTCGAAAGCAGATATACGTATCTGTCCCTTATCGTTCTTTAGAATTTTTCTTGCCAAATAACTGTTCCATACGGTTACGTTATTGTTGCCACTAAATAGCTGTGTCTTTTGACGTATCTCTGTTTCTATGGAATTGTTCAGTTCCAGCTTCCAAGGCAATTGAAGGTTGAAGTCGATATTGAGATCGACACTCCAATAATTGGTATTGATTTCTGGACGGATAGATGATGTGGACATATTGTAATTGATACCACTCCACAACCACACATTGTACAGCTTTTCTTTCTCTTTGCCCAGGTTGATGTTGATGTTGTGGCGGGTAGACCTCGTGTCGTTCTTTAACGCATTAACAAAGCTGGTACTATTGGTTACGTTGTATGAATAGCTGATATTGAAATCCATATCAAGCTTCTGCAGCTTGCAGTTATAGCCAAGGTTGCCACCATAGTTGTTATTGCCGTTGGCATTGATGTATTGGCTTGTTGTTTTGCCAACGGAATCGGTAAACTGGTTACTGCGTATGGCATTTTCGGTAAAATTGTAATTGATACCAAGCCAGTAGCCCCTGTTTTTCAACACCTGGTAATTGTTCATGTTCAGGTTTATCCTGTGATTGAATTCCTGTTTAAGGTTGGCATTGCCCAACTGTACAAACAACGGATTGGTATTGTCGGCCACCGGTTGTATCTGCTGTATGGAAGGTTGCCTGGTACTGCCGTTATAGCTTACAGTGACCCTTTTGTTTGCATTGAACTTATATACAAAATTTGCCCTCGGAAAAAGATTGGTATAGTTGTATTTGGTAACGGAATCTTTAAGCAGGTCCTTTTGTTTAAAAGCAGCAAAGGCAATATCGCCACCTAACGAAATATTGACTTTCTTTTTATTGAACCGGATGGTAGAGCCTACTTTATTGGTTATAATATTAAAGTCGTAATCGTTGCTGTACTTGGTATTTAACGCATCGTATTTGCCCGCTGCGGTTTTATCGTAGCTCAATATCTTGTTCTCGTATTTGTTGATGTTGATGCCATAGCTCACTTCCAATGTGGTATTCTTGGCAAGCTGTTCGGTATAGGCCAACCTGCTATTCAATGTGTTGCTGTTGATGCCGTTTATTTTTTTCTGGTCAGTAGTGTCCCTTCTAAAAATGGTTTCTGTTTTATCGTAATAGTCATTTAGGGAGTAAAGGAAACCATCTGTATTGCTCTCGTTGAATGCCTGGTCAATATTCAACGACAATGTCCTGCCTATTTTCTTGAACCTTTTCCTTAACAGCAAACTGCTTTTAAAGCTTTGGTTATCGCCGGCTGAACTTACGTTGCGTCTACTGGTGTTCACAAATTTGTTGAAGGCGTTCATGGCATCGCTGTAATAATTGCTGTAACCATTTACGGTGCCCTTGGTGCCAACAACCGAAAGTTTTGCGGAGAAGAAGCTGTCTACCATCCAATCGAAACTACCGTTCATGGAATGGCGGTCTTTGTTGCCATACACATTCCTTGTTTCGTGGTTAAAGAAAAGTGTATCCGGCAAAATGGATTGCGATACGGTACTGCCACCACCATTGTTGATGATTTTTGAATAGCGGTAACTGCCATTCAGGCTTTGTTTATCGTTCTGGAATTTATTGGCATAATTTAAACCTGCACTCCAGCTTTTGGGTATGCCTTCTCCCCAATAATTGCTGTTGTCAAAGCCGTCGCCACCGCCATAGCTCATGAACATGCTGCCATCATCGGTCATTTGCATATCGCCGCCGCCCTGGTCGCCATATTTGCCCCTTTCGTCCCAGTTCAAACCGGTTTTGCCCGTGCTGCTGGCTATGCCATAAACGGAGAATTTCCGTTTCTTTTTAAAAGAGTTGGCCATTAAACTGTTGTTCCATACATCGTTGGGGCCAGCACCTGCTTCCACTTTGCCAAACCAGCCCTTCTTGGCATCGTCTTTCAGCTTTAGGTTTATCGTTCGGGTAGTTTGCCCGTCATCTATACCCGTAAAAGTTGCCTGGTCGCTTTTCTTGTCAAATACCTGTACCTCATTCACCATTTTTGCATTCAGGTTCTTGGTGGCAATGGTTGGGTCATCGCCAAAAAACTCTTCGCCATCCACCATCACTTTTTCTACCTTGGTACCCTGTGCGGTAATGTTGCCATTTTTGTCAACCTGTATGCCGGGAAACTTTTTCAGCAGGTCTTCTACCGATGCTCCTTCCTTTACTTTAAAACTGTCGGCCTTATACACAATCGTATCGCCTTTCATCCTTACGGCCGCTATCTTTTGTACCACCGTAACGTCCGATAGCAAGTGGGCCTTGGTGGTAAGCATCACTTTGCCAAGGTCTATATTGCTATTGTCCTGTATGGTTAATGTATCGTAATAATCTGCATAGCTTGGGTAAGATACCAGCATCAGGTACTTGCCTGCATTCAGGCCACTGAGGTTAAAGATGCCGTCTTCCTTACTTCGTGTGAATTTGTACAGCACAGAGTCTTTGCTTCTTAAAATGCTGACAACGGCATGCGTGAGGTTCTGCTTGCTAAAGGTATCTGTAATGCTTCCTTTAATACTTCCCTTTTGGGCAAAGCAAAAATGTACCAATAAGGCAAAAAGCAGCAGCAGGGTTAGTTTTTTCATGCAGAGTTTGATAGGTATTTGAATAATAAGACTAAAGAAGTCGCAAAATCCATAAATTGTACAACCAATAAAAACCGCTCATCCCAATTTTTAGTTAATTGTTTGTATATCTGTAAAATGATAATATGAGTAAAGAGCCCGACAAAACATCAAATGCCGCAAAGACCAGAATAGTTGCCCCTGCCAACAAAAAATATGAAGAAGCCCATTTTGTTGATACCAAAAAAACTGTTTGGAACTACTCTTTGTTTACGAATGAAGATGTGGCCAATTTTCAGAATGGGACGCATTACAAATTATATGAACATTTTGGCAACAAACAATTAACCGTACTGAACACAGCAGGTACTTATTTTTCTGTATGGGCACCCAATGCAACTTTTGTATCGGTTATTGGCTATTTCAATAAATGGAACACACTGTCGCACCCACTGCATGTAAGGCAGGATGGAAGCGGTATATGGGAAGGCTTTATACCCAACATACTTGCAGGCGAGGCTTATAAGTACCATATACATGGCTTTAAGGGACTAAAGTTGGACAAGGGCGACCCTTATGCCCACCTATGGGAAAAGCGGCCCTTTACTGCAAGCATTGCATGGGGCACTTTTTATGAATGGAAGGACCAACAGTGGATGAAGGAAAGGAAAAAGCACAACGCTTTGAATGCTCCGTGGAGTGTTTATGAAGTACACTTGGCAAGTTGGATGCGGCCTGATAAAAATGATGAAGAATCCTATAACACATATGCAGAAATAACTGCACGTTTGGTGCCTTATGTAAAACAGATGGGTTTTACGCATATCGAATTGATGCCTGTTATGGAGCATCCATTTGATGGAAGCTGGGGCTACCAGGGCACGGGTTATTTTGCACCAACTTCGCGTTTTGGTAGTCCACAGGACTTTGCTGCAATGGTGGAAGCTTTCCATATGGAAGGCATTGGCGTGATACTGGACTGGGTTCCTTCGCATTTTCCTTATGATGCACATGGACTGTTTATGTTTGATGGCACACATACGTATGAGTATGCCGATATGCGTAAGGGCTACCATCCAGATTGGAACAGTTATATTTTCAACTACAAGCGGGGAGAGGTGAAGAGCTTTTTGATCAGTGCGGCCAGGTTCTGGTTCGACAGGTTCCATATTGATGGCATCCGGGTAGATGCCGTATCATCCATGCTAAGGCTCGATTATAGCCGCAACGAAGGACAGTGGGAGCCCAATGAGTTTGGTGGCAACGGTAACATGGAAGCCATTGCATTTATCAAGGACCTGAACGAAACATTGTACAGGGATTTTCCGGATATACAGACCATTGCCGAGGAAGCTTCTGACTGGCCGGGAATCAGCAAGCCCACTTTTGAGGACGGAATGGGCTTTGGTATGAAATGGATGATGGGCTGGATGCATGATACCTTGCGGTATTTTAAACGTGACCCGATGTTCCGCCAGTTCCATCAAAACGATTTCACGTTTAGTATGATGTATTTTTATGACGAGAATTTCATGATGCCTTTGAGCCATGATGAAGTGGTGCATGGCAAGAGCCCGATGATCTATAAGATGCCGGGCGATACCTGGCAGAAATTTGCGAACCTCCGTTTATTATACACATACATGTTTACCCACCCCGGTGCCAAGCTGTTGTTTATGGGCAATGAATTTGCACAGACATCGGAGTGGAACTATAAAAGCGAATTACAATGGGACCTATTGGATCTTGTAAGCCATGGCGGTATGAAATATTGTGTGCAGAAGTTAAATGAACTGTACAGAACCCGTCCTGCTTTATATGAAAAACAATTTTCGCCTGATGGATTTGAATGGGTTGATTTGACAAATGTTACAGAAGCTGTTCTTGTATTTAAACGAAAAGGGACCAAACCTAAAGATGACCTTTTGATTGTGCTGAACATGCTGCCCGTTGTGCATAATAACTGGAAGGTTTCGGTAAAAGGTAAGTCTAAGTGGACCGAAATTTTTAATAGTGACAGCAAGGAGTTTTGGGGAACGGGTGACGTGTATAACCCAACCATTGAAGCTAAGCTGGTTGATAAGAAAAGCAAACTGTACGAGTTGAACATCCATTTGCCGGCACTTGGTGCAGTTGTGCTGGGCTAGCTTTTTGTACAGATTTATGGAGGAGTGCGATATTTTTCCACACTATACGAATATGGCTACTAAAGGCAATAGAATGGTTGAATTGGACAAATTGATGGTGGATGAGTTATGCTATGCTAGCTGTAATTTGCTTGTTTTCAGTTGTTTATAATGAATTTCTACTACAATTCGGTCATAGATTTCAAAAAATAGGCAGCTTTTCAAATATTATACGAGCCATAGCTGCGTTATATTTGTTAGGATGCTTATCCATTTAAGAAATACTATTACTAACACTAAAGTGTCCTATCCTAATATCCAAACGTTTCTTATGAAAAACAGGTTAATCATTATGTTATCTGGAGGGCTTCTATTTAGCTGTGCCGCAAGTGCTACAGCCCAACCTTTTTCAGATGCCGACAGTTGCACATTTTATCTTCAAAAAGCAAAGGAATCCAAAGAGGCCCGCAAAAATTGGGAAGCTGAAAAGTTCTTCCAAAAAGCTTCTGGTTTTGGTCCAGAAAATGAAGCCGTAAAATTGGAGTTTGCCAATTATTACTGCGAACAGCGTAAATACTCACTTGCTTCAAAATTATATGTTAGCCTACTGGAAAAAGATCCCAACCACGCAATCGCCATCAAGAAATTAATTGACATTTCTTTTTTGTTGAGGAAATGGGAAGATGTGACTGCTTATGCGGACAAAGCAACCAAGAACAATATCAAGGTAGATAAAATGCATTACATGGTAGGTAAGTCCTACTACGAGCAGGAAAATTATGGCCAGGCCAAAAACAGTTTACTGTTGCAAGTGGCCCAAACCCCAGCCGACAAGGAAACCATTACATTATTGGGTAAGGTATATGTGGAATTGAACAAATACAACGAAGCGATTGATATCTATTTGAAATGTTTGGCTACTTCGCCAGAAAATGCCGAGCTGACATACGAATTGGGTTTGCTATACAGTGCCCAAAGAAAAGACAAGGAAGCGGTTAAGTATTTTGAATTGGCGGCTTCAAAAGGTTTGAAACAGGATTTGGCTTACTTGCAGAACCTGGGTAGTTCCTATCTTGAATTTGATATAAAGAAAGGGGTGGAAGTACTGAATAAAGTAATGGAGAAAAAGCCGGACGATCCCGAGATCATGACACAGATAGCCCAGGCTTACTACCGTGTAGAGAATTTCGGAACCGCATTTGACTATTATTATAAAATTTATCTGAACGACAATAAAAATTCAAAAGCCTTGTACATGAGCGGCGTATCCATGATACGTAAAGGCGACAAACAAAAAGGTGCCTATATCTGCGACCAGGCAATTGCTATGGACCCAGAACTGGCTCAATTGAAAAGCTCCAAATCCATGCTTTAATAGGTTAAGAAATTCGAATAATAAAAAAGGAATTGCATTTGCAGTTCCTTTTTTATTGAAGTATGATTATCATATTAATAGAAGAAAACGCTCATCTCCAAAGTTTTATACTGCCGCTTTTCAATCGTATAACAGCGAAATAAAAACGCCGTTCAAGGAATGTTGAACGGCGTTTTGCAATCAAATCTTTTTGCTTATTTATTATAGGCCTTCACCATATAAACATAATCCTTCACTTTCTTTATTTGCGAAACCCTATCGCTATTCCTTAATGATGAAGCGGTATTGCCTTTGATGGATGGGGCATTGGCGTCGTCTTTCTTTTTCAACTCATCCACAAGCCTGTAAATGTTCCTGCTTTTAATGGCAAAAGTTACACCGTCTGCCTTTAATTGTTTGGTACTTAATACGCCAATTACTTCACCACTCTTATTCAATACGGGGCCACCGCTATTGCCATGGTTGGCATTCATCTGTATCTGGCAACTTAAAGTATCGCCTTCAAAACCGGTTTCGCCACTTAAATAACCAATATTGTAAACAATTTCATTCCTAGGAAAGTTAGGGTAACCCAATGTGTAAATTTCCTCGCCCAAGTCTGTATTGTTTTTCTTGATGGCATAGGGTAGGGACTTGATAGAAACGAAATCAGCATCCTCGATTTTCAGGATGGCCAGATCCCTTTTTTCATCCCTCAATGCAATAACTGCCTTGAATTCTTTTCCTTGATTGTTATAAACGTTGGCAAAATTGGTACCCTCTAAAACGTGTGCATTGGTAACAAGGTATCCATTACCATCAATTAAAAAAGCTGAACCACCACTTTTTACAATGGCACTTTCTGGCAACTTGCTTTCCTTAACTACTTTATTGGTAAGGTCTGTCAATTTTTTTTCTTGCTGTTCGAATTTCGCACTCAACTGGGCAACGGCCTGCTGATTGGTTGCCGGTGCAAAATATGCCACCAAACCACTAATCATAAATGCAATGGCACCACCCACAACAGCAGCAATAGCGGTAACCTTACGGTATTTGTTCCACATTTTAACCACTTTGCCCTTGGTGCTTAGTTCGCCGCCTTCATTAATGTCGCCATTGGCCAAAAGTTTGGCATGGGCTTCATGCAGGCTATGTTTCAGGTTATGGTTGGCTGCAAAATCTTCCATTTGGTGCAGGAACATGGTATGTTCCACAACCATCTGGTCTATTTCAGGCACATTTTTCCTGTGTTGCTCAAAAAACGCCTTCTCTTCCGGCAGCATTTTGCCTTCCAAATAGCGTTCAATCGTCTGTTGTAATAAAATGTCATCCATCACTCACCTATATTATATTGTGCAAAGAATAATTTTTTCAATCGCATCAGGCACTTGTACTTCTGTGTTTTGGCATTATCTGCATTGGTGTAACCAAATTCTTTCGATAGGGACTGCATATCCAGCTTCTTGATATAGAACCCCTCTATCAGGCTACGGCAAGGCTCTCCCAAACTGTTCAAGGCCCTTTCCATGATTGCAAAATCCGCATTCCTCTTCTCATGTATTTCAAGGTCTTCTTCCACCGAAACCGTTTCGTCCAATCCGTCTACCTGGTTCGTGTAACGGCCAAGCTGTTGCAAACGCTTAAGCCACAGCCTTCTACAGATAGAGTAGATATAGGTATTGATTTTACAGGTAAGCACAAACGACTCGCTCTGGGCCTTTTCGTACAGTGCAATCATCGCTTCCTGAAAAATATCCCTTGCCTCATCATAAGAACCATTGTTGTTGATAATGAAAGATTGAACCATCGTAAAGTTGTCTTTATAAATGGTTTCAATGGCTTTCGAGTCATTCAGTGCCAGTCCTTTCAATAATGCTTGTTCGTTAAACTCAGCTTTCACAATCTGTGTAGTTTATACCGTGAGGGGGTTAAAAGTAACCCAAGCTGCCTTGAAAAAAAAGTTTAAAAAAACTTTTCCAAAGCTGGGTTACCTTTTGTTATATGCCGGTATTAAGAGCAAATTCACTAACAACAAAAAATAATTAAAATGAAAAAAGTATTGGCTATCGTAGCAATCGCTGCATTTGCTGCTTGTAACAACGGTTCTACAGAAACTCCTGCTGTTGATTCTGTAAAATATAAAGATTCAGTTGCTAAAGCTGAAGCTGCTAAAGCTATCGATACTGCGAAGAAAGCTATCGATACTGCAAAAAAAGCAATTGATACTGCCGCTAAAAAGTAATTCGGCTAGTGCGTAAGGTGTTCCTGCTTGATTCTGAAAAGAAGCCCGAAAGGGCCGGAACAGTGCGATAAAAATTTTTCATATGGCAAGCAATCGTTAGAGGCCGTCCCGTTTCCACGGGAGGGCTTATTTTTTGTACCTACCCTCAAAGCCATTCCCTGTTCTGTTAAGTATGCCGCAATTCAATATCTTAAAAAAGCGTGCAAATCTTCCTGCAACCTTTGTGATGCATTTTATTTACTTTTCCAAACTCAATTATATTCAGTTATCGAACAAATCTATAAGTTATGATCAAGCTACAGGCAATTGGCAATCTTGGTAAAGATGCAGTGGTAAATAATGTAAATGGAAAGACAGTGATCAATTTTACTGTGGCCCATACCGAAAAATTCAGGGATGCACAAGGCAATCAAAAAGACAAAACAATTTGGGTAGACTGTGCCTATTGGACAGACAGGACTGCTGTTGCACCTTATTTGAAAAAAGGCACTCAAGTGTATGTAGAAGGTAACCCCGACATCAGGACCTATACCACACAGGATGGCAAAACCGGTGCAACCTTAAGTTTACGTGTATTGGGTGTTCAGTTGCTTGGTACAAGAAACGAGGGTGGTGGCAATACAGGCGGCGGCTACCAGGCACCACAACAACAGCAATCTTATCAGCAACCTTCTTACCAACAGGCACCTGCCCCGGTACAGGCTGCAAGCGAGCTGACAGAGCCATTGGACGACTTGCCTTTCTAAATACATTGAATTGTTTTATATCCACAGCGGTTGAATTACTTTTTAGTTCAACCGCTTTTTGTTTGTATAATTTAGTTGCCTGTATTGCATGGCAAATCTTAAATATTGCGTTATGAAAAAATTGGTACTGGTGTTGGCTACATTGATTTCCCTTCCATCTTTTTCGCAACGTATTGTCGATTTTGTGAACCCCTTTATTGGCACAGGCGGGCATGGGCATACCTATCCTGGTGCTACCTTGCCGTTCGGAATGGTGCAGTTAAGCCCGGACAATGGCACCAACGGTTGGGACTGGTGCAGCGGCTACAATTATAGCGACAGTGTAATACAAGGATTTAGTCACACACATTTAAGCGGTACAGGTATTGGCGATCTATGCGATATTTCTGTGCTGCCAATGGTTGATAAAACAGCGTCCATCCAAAAAACAACAAGCCGCTTCTCGCACAAACAGGAATCGGCCAAACCAGGTTACTATGCAGTGCAATTAAAGGACTTTGATATTTGGGTAGAGCTCACCTCCAGCATACGTTGCGGCATGCACCGCTACACATTTCCCGAAAGCAAGAATGCTTCCATAAGGCTCGATCTGGGCTTTGCCATTAACTGGGACAGGCCAACAGAATCATCTTTCATAAAACTCAACGATACCACTTTTGTTGGTTACCGTTTCTCAACCGGATGGGCAAAAGACCAAAAAATATATTATGCAATCCGCCTAAGCAAATCTGTAAAAGATATTGTATTGTTTGCAGATAGCAACAAAGTAGAAGGCAATACCGCAAAAGCAAAAGACCTGAAAGCCTGCCTGCAATTCGAAACAAAAAAAGGCGAAAAGGTAATGATGAAAGTAGGCCTAAGCACTGCCGATGTTGAAGGGGCACTGGAAAGCTTAAACGAAATTGTGGGCTGGGATTTTGACAAGACAAAAATTGATGCAGAAAATATATGGGAACGTGAACTGCGGAAACTGCAGATACGTACTGAAGATGTGGCTTTGAAACAGACGTTCTATACCGCACTATACCATACCTACCTTGCCCCAACCCGTTTTAGCGACAGGTTCGGAAACTACAAAGGCGTAAAAGGCAATATCGTAAATGGTAAAGCCATCTATTCAACACAGTCCTTATGGGATACCTTCCGAGCGGCAAACCCATTGCTTACATTGACACAAACGGAACTCGTTCCCGCCATCATTAATTCCTATCTCAGTTTCTACGACCAATATGGCCTGCTGCCTGTATGGGACCTGCAGTTCAACGAAACCAATTGCATGACAGGCTACCACGCCGTACCGATTATTGCCGATGCCATACTAAAAGGCATAACAGGCTTCGATTACAACAAAGCCTATGATGCCATGAAAGCGAGTGCCTTTCAGAACATACGTGCTACAGATTTGTACCGTCAATACAATTTTGTTCCACAAGACAAAGCTGGTGAAAGCGTGACCATTACCTTGGAATATGCTTATGATGATTGGTGCATAGCACAAGTGGCCAAACGTTTGGGAAGGACCAATGAATACAAAGAGTTCATGAAGCGTGGACTTAACTGGCGTAACCTATTTGATAAAAAGACTGGTTTCATAAGACCCAAAAACGCAAACAATAGGTTTGTAGAGCCTTTTGATCCATATTTTGCAGATACCGATTCAAAAAAATCGGGTTATACCGAAGGCAATGCCTGGCAGCATAGCTGGTTTGTATTGCACGATGTATATGGATTGATCAACTATCATGGAGGATCCAATCGCTTTGTGAAAAAGCTTGATTCCTTATTTACCGTCAGCTCAGAAGTAAAGGGCACTAACATAACGCCAGACATCAGCGGCCTGATTGGCCAATACGCACATGGCAACGAGCCAAGCCATCATATTGCATACCTATACAATTATGTGGGCATGCCCGAAAAGACAGCAGACCGCGTTGCACAGATATGCAAAACCATGTATAGCAACAAGCCCGATGGCTTATGCGGCAATGAAGACTGCGGACAAATGAGTGCATGGTATGTATTCAGTGTACTGGGCTTCTATCCTGTAAACCCGGTCAGCGGCGAATATGTACTGAGTGTGCCTCTTGTTCAGGAAAGTGCATTGCAATTGCCCAGCGGAAACCTGTTTCATGTACTGGTAAAAGAAGCCAACGAAAAAAACAAATACATCAAAGAAGTAAAATGGAATGGCGAGCTTTACACCAAATCATACATCCGCCATTTTGATATCATGCAAGGCGGCACCCTAGAAATTATACTGGGCGAAGTGCCGGGCAAAACATTTGGCAAAGCCATTGATGATTTGCCAGGCAGGGCCGTACGCTAAACAACTACAAACACAATACATTCACCACTTACATTTGCTGCTATGGCAGAACAGATATTCACTTACCAACATCTTTACAATTTTACCGATGCTGTTTTTAAAAGTATCGGATGCAGTGATGAACATGCGGCCACTGCTACCCAAACCTTACTCAGTGCCGATTTGCGGGGCATTGACAGTCATGGTGTGGCAAGGCTAAGCGGCTACGTACGTTTATGGGAAGCAAAACGCATCAACGCAACACCCGATATTAAAATAGTGTATCAAACATCTTCAACCGCAACCATTGATGGCGATGCAGGGCTGGGTTTGGTAGTGGCACCTTTTGCCATGCAGGTAGCCATTGATAAGGCAAAGCTTGCAGGCACAGGTTGGGTAAGCGTTATGAACAGTAACCATTTCGGTATTGCAGGTTACCATGCCATGATGGCTTTGCAGCACGATATGATCGGCATGGCAATGACCAATGCCAGTGCACTGGTTGCCCCCACTTTTTCAGTGGAAAAAATGTTGGGCACCAACCCCATTGCCGTGGCCATACCCGCAAATGAACAACCGGCTTTTGTTGCAGACTTTGCAACCACTACTGCAGCCAACGGCAAGCTGGAAATACTGCAGAGAAAAAATGCCGACACTCCAGACGGGTGGGTGCAGGACAAAGACGGCAACCCATCAAACAATGCACATGCCCTAAAAACAGGCGGGGCACTCCTGCCATTGGGTAGCGATAGGGAACATGGTAGCCACAAAGGCTATGCACTGGGCAGCATCGTAGATATTTTTTCGGCAGTGCTAAGCGGTGCAAGTTATGGCCCCTGGGCACCACCTTTTCCCGCTTATATCGCTATGCCAGAAAATATGCCCGGCAAAGGTTTGGGACATTTCTTTGGTGCCATGCGTGTGGATGCTTTCCGCCCAGCAGATGAATTCAAGAATCACATGGATAACTGGATTGCCCGTTTCAGGGATGCAAAGCCTGCAGATGGCCATGATAAAGTATTGATACCAGGTGACCCCGAAAGGGAAATGCAAGCTATAAGGCTAACCGAAGGAATCCCTTTGCTGGAAAGCGTTGCAGCCGATTTGAAAATTACGGGCAACAAGTTTGGTGTAAGTTTATAATGCCATCACCCGTGCATCAATCAGCTTCGGTGGCGTCGCACCCATGTACAGAAAACAGTACCCAGCTTTTAGCAAAGCGTAAAAAATAGCTATTGATCCAGTTTCTTGACTGATTCAATTATGCAATATTTTATAAAAAGAAATAGATTTTATCTATTAGCCATTCAACAAAATCTATTTCTTTTATAAGATTTGCCGCCCCACATTTGCACCTCGTTCAAGCAGGTTGCCTGCACACGATTGCCATTTATTTATTGCCATCATTATATAACGTATTGAAAAAATAAACACACAATATGAGTAACAGCGTTTTGTCTATCGGAAGCCAATTTCCTGCATTCAAAAAGAAAGCAGTGGTTTCAATTGAGAAAGGAAAAGAGTTTACAGAATTGACCAATGAGTATGCAACAAGCAAAGGCCAATGGACGGTGATGTTCTGGTGGCCTAAGGATTTTACTTTTGTATGCCCCACAGAAATTGCCGAGTTCAATAAGAAAGCAAGTGATTTCAGCGACCGTGATGCCATCCTGATTGGTGCATCTACCGATTCTGAATTTGTACATGCAGCCTGGAGAAGGGACCATGCAGATTTGAGGGACCTGAAATTCCCGATGCTGGCAGATACATCCAAATCATTGGCAGAAGAACTGGGCATTTTGGACAACGAAGAAAAGATTGCTTACCGTGCCACATTTATTGTAGATCCCGAAGGAATCATACGTTGGGTGAGTGTGTACGACCTGAACGTTGGCCGCAATGTACAGGAAGTACTGCGTGTATTGGATGCCTTACAAACAGATGAACTATGCCCATGCAGCTGGAGCAAAGGTGAAGAAACATTGACCGCACAGCTAAGTTTAAACTAAGCACACATTTTTTGAAACTTGAATGGCAGCAACCAATTGCTGCCATTTTTAAAATAACAATATGAGTACAATCGCCATACAAAACGAAACCTTCAACAACCTGTTGGCCGAGCTAAGGATTACCGACTATATTCCAAGTGCCAATGCACAGGTTTTATTGGATACGGAAGCACGTTATATAAAGGACCTGAAAATTAATGTAAGCAACGTACTAAGCAACACACAATACTTAAACAGGAAAGAAGCATTGCTGCTTGCATTGTCCATTGCAGTAAATGAAAAGTTTGACCTATTAAGGGAAAGCTTTGAAACCCTTGCACATGAAGCAGGTGCCACACAAGCCGAAATAGCAGAAGTGGTAGCATGTACTTCGCTGATGAACACCAACAATATTTTTTACCGTTTCAGGCACTTCATGCATAAAGACAGTTACAGCAACATGCCTGCCGGTATAAAAATGAGCATCATGATGAACCCGGTATTGGGCAAGGAATTTTTTGAACTGCTCAGCCTTGTTGTATCATCGGTAAATGGTTGCGAAATGTGTGTTACATCGCACGAACAATCTGTAATGCAGCATGGCAGCACAGAGCAGCGGGTATTTGAAGCAGTGAAACTTGCAGCTGTTATCAAAGGTTTGATAACAGTATTGGCATAAGTATTAAACTGGGCCAGTTTATCAAGTAAAGTATCCATGCAATAAGATAATGTAAGGAATTAGACCGCATCACAAATGCATGTCTAATTCCTTTTTATTGCTTTCTCCATGTCGGTTTGTTTATATCCGCCTCTCAAATATAGCTAGCTTTACAGTTTAAATATGTTGGCCCATGCTCCGTGAAATCGACAACTTTTACCTGCAACAAAAGGAGCCTGCAAAAAGTTGTCTGCTTGCTTTAAGAACGTATCTATTGCAATATGATGCAGGCATTACGGAAGCCTGGAAATACCGTATGCCTTTCTTTTGCTACAAAGGAAAAATGTTCTGCTATCTATGGGTGCACAAAAAAACGCATCAACCTTATATTGGCATAGTGGAAGGCAGGAACATTGACCATCCGGCATTGGTAATGGAGAACCGTTCAAGGATGAAAATCATGTTTATTGACACGGAGCAGGATATTCCTATACAAACAATCGATACCATTCTTGGTATGGCCATACAGCTATACAAATAAATGGGTCACAATTCTATCAGTTGAAACTTTACCTCAATCGCTTGTAAGGATGCAGTCAATCTTTCCTTATGTGTATCGGTTATAAAAACCTGACCATCATCTTCATGGCAAACCCAATGCAATAGGTTGTGCATGCGTTGCTCGTCCAGTTTCTCAAATACATCGTCCAGTAGAAGGATAGGGGAGAAGCCCTTGCTATTTTTTAAAGTCTGCCACTCAGCCAGTTTTAGGGCAAACAACAGGCTCTTACGTTGCCCTTGCGATGCTTCCGATTTAAACGCAGCATTGCCCATCATCAACTCAATATCATCTTTATGTATGCCAACGGTTGTGCGTTGCAGTACGGCATCTTTTTGTTTGCTTGATTGAAGTAACTGTTTCATGTCGCCATTCAATAGCTGGCTTTCGTAGTTGGCACCAATGCCATCGTCCTTATCCGAAATCTTTTTGTAAAAGCCCGCAACCAAAGGAAGGAAGCCTGACAGGAAAACTTTTCTTTCCTCAAAAATGTACTGACCTTTTGAAGCCAATTGTTCGGAGAGGATGTCCAGCAACGCCTCATCCATCCTGCCCTGTTCCGCAGCCTGTTTCAATAAGCTGTTCCTTTGCTGCAATAGTTTGGTATAATCAATCAAATGTTGCAGGTAGCTTTTGTTCACCTGCGATAGGATGGTATCAATAAACTTTCTTCTTTCCTCACTGCTGCCGGTAATCAGTTCCACATCATCGGGGGCAATCATTACACAGGGAAACTTGCCAATATGGTCGGAGAATTTTTTGTACTCGTTGCCATTCAGTGATAGTTCCTTCTTGTTGTTTTCACGTACAATACAAATGAGTTGTTGTTCTTCATTATTCAGTAGATAGTTGCCTTGCATGCGTATGCCTGCGAGTCCATGATGTACATTCTGGCTATCGGGCCTGGAAAAATAGCTTCGGGTAAACGACAGGTAGTACACTGCATCCAGCAAATTGGTCTTGCCCGTTCCGTTAAGTCCGCAAATGCCCACCACCCGTTCATTGAACTGGAATGATTGCTGCAGATAATTGCGGAACTGGTATAATGCTATATGCTGTAGTGTTAACATGAATTGGCAAATTAATGCTTTATGCAGCAATAAAATGAACCTGCTTTATTGGGAATGGTGGCATGTTTATTTACTGTGCCAGAACACATCGAAAGCAAAGCGTAGCAATGTGCCAATAACAATAATGAGAAAGAAGATGCGGATGAATTGGTTGCCTTTGTTAATGGCAAGCCTTGCACCTATTGCACCGCCAATGGCATTGCATACCGCCATTGGTATGGCCACTGCCCAGAGTATCTTTCCTTTTAACAAGAAAAGACAAATGGAACCGAAGTTGGTGGCAAGGTTCACCATTTTTGCATGGGCAGAAGCATGCAAGAAATCGAAGCCAAGCAGGGTAATAAATGCAAGTACTAAAAAGCTGCCTGCACCCGGGCCAATAAAGCCGTCGTAAAAACCGATGACCATGCTTATTGCAATGGCATAGATTGTTTGCCTTTTGGCTGAATGGTTTTTTTCGGTATGCTGGCCAAAGTCTTTTTTGGTATAGGTGTACAGTGCAACAAAACAGAGTACGATCAATAACACCGGCTTCATGAAATTGTTGTGCACCAAAGTCAATAAGTGCGAGCCTGTAAAGGCCGATGCCACTGCAAGCACCATCATAAGGCCAAGCAGCTTCCAGTTCATGCTTACTTTTTTTACGTATTGCACTGCGGCGAATGCGGTGCCACTAAACGCTGGTATCTTTAATGAACCGATTACGGTTGCCACAGGAAACTGTGGCATCAGTATAAGCCCCATAGGTGTTTGTATCAACCCGCCGCCACCAACAATGGCATCTACAAAACCTGCGGTGAATGCTGCCATGCAAAGTAATATGAGTGTGGTTGCTGCCAATGTATGCGTTAGCTTTTTGGTTGAATGAAATCCCAGAGATTGCCATAAAGATCTTGAAATACGGCAACAGTACCATAGGGCTCTTCCACGGGTTGGCGAACAAAATGGATATTGTTTGCAACCATATTGTTGTAGTCACGCCAAAAATCATCAGTATATAGAAATAAAAAAACACGGCCGCCTGTTTGGTTGCCCACCCTTGTTGCCTGTTCTTCGTTGGCGGCTTTGGCCAGCAGCAAACAGGTTGTGGCATCTCCATTTGGTTTGATGCGTACCCAGCGTTTGGTTTCGCTTAAAACCGTGTCTTCAACCAATATGAAGTTTAATTTTTGTGTATAGAAGGCAATGGCTTCGTCGTAGTCTTTTACTACCAGTGCTATATGTGCCAGTTGTTGGTTCATGAATTGGGTATGTTGGGTAAAGTTATGTAGTACATGTGTGCGACGCCTCTGCAGTTGAAGTATATTCTGTTGCTGGTAACATGAAAATCATTTTCTAAAATTCGCAATGATTAATCCTGTAATGATAATGATGCCTGCTACCAAATGTATGGTGGTAAACTGTTCACCTAAAATAAATACGGCTTCAATGGTGCTGAGTATGGGAATGAGGTTGGCAAAGATAACGGTGCGTGATGCCCCGATGCGTGCCACGGAAGCATTCCAGCAAAGGAAACCGATTACGGAATTGCCAATGCCAAGGTAGGCAATGATGGCAAGGTTTGTTGTGGTCCAATGTATGGCTGGTGCATGGCTGCTTTCGATGATAAAGAACGGTAATATAATAATGGTACCTGTAATAAATGTGGCCATTAAAAAGCTCATGGGCGAAATGCCCGTTGGCTTTTTCTTGACCAGTGTATTGTAGATGGCAAAGGCAAATGCACTGATGAGGATGAGCACATCGCCTTTGGCAAAGTGGAAGTTGAATAGTTTTTGCATACTGCCTTGCGATAGCAGGAACAGCACGCCAACAAAACAGGTAACCATACCTGCAATGCGTAAGGGCGAAATATATTCCTTTAGGAAGACTGCTGCCATTACTGTTGCAAAAACAGGTGCTGCAGTTGTGCCAATCAATGCAAGGTTGATGGCAGTGGTATGGTGCCCTGCCAGGTATATGAACGAGTTGAAGATGGCAACACCCGTAAGTGCCGCCCAGAAAATATATTGCTTGTTTTGGAGGATGGCTGCCTTGTCTTGCCAGAAATTTTTCCAAGCAAGTGGAAGTATGCAGACGGAAGCCGTGCCCCAGCGATAGAATGCAAGGCTGAGAGGCGGCACCTGTTGCGATATGCCTTTTGCCACAACATAGTTACCGCTCCAGATGATGACTGTTGTTAAGGCCAATGCCACACCGATGAAGAACGTATTTTTAGTAGTTTGTGGTTGCATTGGTTTATTGGCTAATGTGCAAAATCCATTTCGAAATTGCCTTTTATCCTTTCTATTGGTGGGTTGAAGTAGCCGAATTTCACATAAGGAAATTCTTCATGTATCAATTCCTGCAATTGCTTAACACCCATGATCTCGCCTGTTTCCATTACGCCTATCTGGGCAAGGTACCAATCGGGGTCGATGTTGAAGTTACGCCATTGTATCATTTTCAAATCGGTATCGCGTATCAGTTTACGTAAGGCTTCATATTCTTCTATGCTGTCCGTCATGCCCGGAAAAACGAAGTAGTTGATGCTGCTCCAACCGCCAAAATCCCTTGCTATCTTAAGGCTCTCCACAATGTCTTCAAACTGGTAGTTGTTGGGGCGGTAGTAACGGGTATAGATTTCTTTGCGTGCAGAGTTGGTGCTTACGCGGATACTGTTGAGACCCGCTTCAAATAAAGCTTTCACGGCTTTGGGCATGGAACCGTTGGTATTGATGTTGATGCTGCCTTTATCGGTATGCTTGCGTATTTCAATAATGGATTCACGGATGGTTTCCCACATCAACAAAGGTTCGCCTTCGCAGCCCTGTCCAAAACTGATTAAAGGAAAAGGTGCATTCATTAAATGCGGCACAGTGAACTCTACAATTTCTTCGGGTGATGGTTTGAAGGTGAGCCTGTCCTGTGGCGAAGTGATTTCTTCTTCCACTGGTTGAAAGGAAACGCAACCGATGCAGTTGGCATTACATGCCGGCGAAACAGGTACGGGGCATTCCCATCTGTCCAAAGAAAAATTTCTTGCTGCGGGGCAACTATAAGTGAGGCAGCAGGTTTGCATTAAGTGTTTTACCAAACGGTTGTGCGGATAGGTTTCTATTAAATGCTGTGCACCGTTTTGGATTTTACCATCATCATAGCCTGCACATTCCTGCCTGATGTCCTGCTCAATACGCACAGCCGTTACATAGAATTTATTGTCGAGCCAACCAGCGGCTGTATAGCAGAATAATGGAAGGGTGGGGGCTTCTTCCAGCGATTCATAAGCAGCCAAAAACAGACTGGTATGTGCAGGTGGAATGAATGCAGCTACGGCCCATCCTTTTTCGCATAAACGCATATCGCCTGTTTCCACATCAATGCCAATGCCACGCCTGCCAGGCAATTCATAGAGGTTGCCACCATCGGGCAGTTCCATCCAATATTCGGGATCTACAGGAAAAGCATCCCAACCCGCCCTGCCCAAAGCATACAGGGAAGTATCTTCAAAAATATTTCCGTTGCCATCGGAATAGAGTATGTAAGGTGATGCTGTTGCCATAATTGTCGATTGAAAGCTGTTAGCCGTGGGCTATTAGCTGTTTGCTGCAAAAGTCGTTGAATTGTTTTGTTTCTGCTTCATTTAGCTCGTCTAAAATAAGTGTCTGCAGCAATTTGTTGTTTTTGAAATCCAGCGTAAGCAAACCATCTTTTAAAACAATGTTCTGCAGCTCTGCCCAGTTAAAAATTTTGCCAAAGGGCGAGGAGAGTTTTATTTGAGTTGAAGTGAATTCAATCTTTTTATTTAAAGCCGTTTTTTCAGCTAATGCTGATAGCAAGGCAAGAATGATTCCAATCCACCAATAGCCAATATCATAATATCCAATACAAACAATTAGTATTGCAGAAGCATGTATAGTCCATTTTTTTTCCTTAAAAACAACATCAAAAAGTGTAACAAGAAATGTAAGCATGCCAATGGCAATTGCTCCTTTGTTATTTGCTCTAATACCAAAATAAATAAACGCAAATGTGTTTAAAAACAAAATCAGGTTTGCTAATAACCTGATTTGTTTTGCCCTAGTATTCTGTATATGCAAACAATAATTTTCTGCCATCCTAGTTATGTCCTTTAACCAATAGATTACACATTCTCCACAATAGACGTGCTGCCACGTTGCTGTCCCAGTCGTGCTCGCCAACACCTGATTCTACCAAGTCAAAGCCGATTAGTTCCTTGCCGCTTTCCTTTACTTTCTTGAAAAGATACATGATCTGTTCCGCTTCAAAACCGCCTTGTACCGGTGTGCCGGTATTGGGGCATAGCTTGGGGTCCAGACCATCCACATCAAAACTGATGTAAACTTTTTGAGGCAAGTGGTTCACAATTTCATCCACCACATTTTTCCAGGTATCGCCTTCGTACATCCTTTCTTTGATGGCCCTGTCGAAATAGGTAACCACCCTGTTGTTGGAATCTTTGGTATAGTTGAATTCTTCTTCGCAATAATCACGTATGCCTATCTGTACCAGTTTTTCCACTGCTTCAATTTCGGTAAGCACGTTGTACATGATGCTGGCATGGCTGTACTTGAAATCTTCGTAGGCTTTACGCAGGTCGCAATGGGCATCAATTTGCAGTATACCGAAATTGCCATGCTTTTCGGCCAGTGCCTTTATATAACCAAAAGGCGTGCTATGGTCGCCACCAATCAGGCCAACGAGTTTGCCTTGTGTAAGCAGTTGCTTGCTTTGTTCGTACACCCAGGTATTGAGGTAGTTGCTGCCTTCGTTTATTTCTTTGAGGCCTTTGCACATGAACTTGTTTTTTTCCAGTTCTTCGCCCTTGGAAATAAAGTCGATGTACAGCTCGGCTTCCTTGCGTAAGTAGTCGCTTTTCATTAACAACTTCCTGTCAATCGGCTTCATGAAAAAGCCTTTTTTCCACTCATCGTTAAAGTCGGCATCGCATAGGTCCACTTGTAATGCTGCGGCAAAAATATGGTCTGCAGCCCTTGCCGTGCCTGCACCGTAGCTTACTGTTACTTCCCAGGGAACGGGTAATAAAATAAGTTTGGATTCTTCTTCTGTAAAGGGCAAACCAAAAATATTGTTGTTGGGGTTACCGAGCGAGTTTACGTTGAACGTAGATAAGTCTGTCATTTTTTTTCGTTGAAAGCGGGTGCAAGGTAACAGGTATTCACGAGTTAGAAAAGGAATGCTAAGAGTATTTAACAATAATGCATGGAAAGGTATTGCAGGGCATGACTTGCAGGCCTATTCAATTAAGGGGATGAGGATTGTTTAGATGGTTTGGAAGCTTTCTTTCATTTTGCCGCAGAGGTCGGTCTCAACCATTTTTGCAGCAAGTACCATCATGTTTTTAAATGCGGTGGCATTGCTGATGCCATGACCAATAATTACCGGTTTAGCTACACCCAGTACCGGTGTGCCACCGTAGTTTTCGTAATGGAAGCGGGATATATAGGCATCTTGGTGAAAGTTGCGTTGAACGGCAATATCATAGAAACTTTCGGCCATTTTAAGGATGATATTCCCAGTAAATCCATCGCAAACGGTGATGTCGGCCTTGTCGTTAAACATATCACGCCCTTCAATATTGCCAATGAAATTTACCTGATTGTTTTCTTTAAGCAGGGGATAGGTGGCCTGAGCCAGTGCGTTGCCTTTGCCTTCTTCTTCGCCAATATTCAACAGGCCTGTTTTGGGGTCTGCTATATTGAGTATGTTTTTGGCATATAGGCTTGCCAGTATGGCAAATTGGTTGAGGTGTTCGGGCTTGCAGTCTGCGTTGAGGCCCGCATCCAGCAACAGACCGGTACTGCCATTTATTTTGGGAATGACCGTGGCAATGGTTGGTCTTAGTACGCCTTCAATTGCCTTGATACTGAACATGGCACCCACCAACATTGCACCGGTATTGCCTGCACTTATAAAGGCATCAATTTTTCCGGTAGCCAGCAAATGGAAGCCAATTGCAATGGAGCTGCGTTGCTTTTCTTTTAAGGCTTTGGTGGGGTGTTCGTGGTAGCCGATTACCTCTGGTGCGTGTACCAGTTGAACTTTGGAGGTAAGCTGGTATTCTTCCAACAACGGGTTTACCTGTGCTTCATCGCCAATGCATACAACAGTTGCGAGGTCTTGTTGCTGACTTAAATATTGTTGCAGGCCTTTTACTGCTTCAAGTGGTGCAAAATCACCACCCATCATATCCAATCCAATATTCATGTTCAGCAAGTTTAACTAAAGAAATGTTGAGGGCAGTAAATGTAAGTACTATCCAGCGTATCCTGCTTCCGGTATTGTTCTGATACAGGCGTTTCGTTTATTGAAGCCAGCAGGAAAGTTATAAAAATAGTAAAGCCCTTTTAGTTAAAAAAGAGCATTTAATATTCAATCTGTAAAATCCCTTTAAGGGAAACAAAGTGTTACGCTTTCAATGGAGCTTTTTCAGCTACTAATTTGCCTTTGTAAAACAATTTGCCTTCACTTACGTGGGCACGATGGCGTACATGCAAATCACCAGTTGTGGTGTCTTTGCTCAATGTAACTTCCTGTGCTACATAATGTGTTCTTCTTTTTGCACTACGTTGTTGTGAGTGTCTTCTTTTTGGATTTGGCATAAATCAAATTTTAAAAGTATCCAAGTATTAATTATCTAAATCTTTAAACTGGTCCAGTCCTTTCCAGTAGCTGTTGCTTTCTTTTTGCACCTCGTCTTCCATTTTCTTCAGTTTCGCCAGTACTTCGGGGTTACATTTGGTTTTGCCGTTGTCGTCATCGCCGCACATCCGTTGAAAGGGAATGCTTAGGTTAATGAATTCGTACAACCAGTCCGCAACGTGCAGATGACTTTCGCCCCTGCCTATATAATAAATATCAGGGTCTTCTTCCTGTTCGTTCATTATATCGGGATCTTCCACCAGTTTTACAATGATGTTGAACTCGTCCCATAGCTGTTTGTGTATGGGGTTTCCGCATCTGTCGCAATTGATGTCCACACTGCCGCCCACATCAAACTTCAACAGCATAAAACCGTTGTTTTTCTCTAGGCTCAGTTTAACATCGGCAGCACAGTTGGTAAAATCCTGCGGGCCATAAGGTGCAAAGAACTTGTCATCAACCCTATATTCAAATACATGGTCGCCAGGTTTCAGTCCCACAAATGCAATATCAAATTCCCGGCGGTTACCCATGACTTTTTTTTAGGGTGGGCAAAGGTAAGGTGTTGCAACGAAAACGCAAAGGATTAATTGCCAGAATGTCTTATGTGGGTAAATTTTTGATTTTCGTTGTGTTTTTTATGGCTGTGTGAATAAGTTGGGATAGCTTAGGGGCCTAAACTACTAATTGCTATGAGGAAGATCTACTTTCTTTTATCCTTTTTTGTTATTTCTTTTACTGCCGTAAAGGCTCAGGTGACGGGTTATTCGTTTGTTCCAAGCTCAGGAACATATACTGCAATTACTGGCGGAACAGTAATTGTGTCAAGCCCCACTTCTATGGATAGCTATGTTTCTGGTGCGATTACCTTGCCTACTGGCTTTACATTTAACGGCACCAGCTATACAACTGCTTATGTGAGTTCAAATGGTTTTTTAACATTAGGTTCGACGGTACCTTCTACCACAGAATATACACCACTTAGCTCTTCCTCAACGGGTAATGGTAGTGCTAAGGTTATAGCGGCGTTTTCTGCTGACCTGGATAAGGCCGCTTCTGGCTCCCCCGAAATTAGATGGCAACAAGTTGGTAATGAAGTTGTTTTTCAATGGCAGGATATGTGCCGCTACAACAGGGTAGAAAAATTCAGTTTCCAAATCAGACTTAATACCTCCAATGGCAATGTTGTTATTGTTTATACCGGATGTTCAAGTGCAACAACTTCTACATCATATCAGCCACAAGTTGGTTTAAGGGGATCTACTGCTGCGGGGGACTATCAAGCAAATAAAGTTGCTTCGGGTTCTGAAACCTGGGCTGCTCCGTTGGCTGCAACAACATCTACTGATGTATGTAGGTTTACGACTAGTTCGCCAGCACAATTTCCTGTTGATGGACAAACATATACATGGGCACCTCCTGCAGCCTGTTCTGCGGCACCTGTAGCCGGAACGGCATCCACAACAACTACTACCACTGTTTGTGCCGGTGCGTCAGCTACTATTACGCTAACCGGAACATCAGCAGCTTCGGGTCTTACTTTTCAATGGCAATCGGCAGTTGCAGGTTCTGGTGTATGGAGCAATATTGCTTCTGCCACTTCTAGTAGCCTATCGGCAACATTACCCAATGCATCAACCGATTACAGGTGTGTGGTTACTTGTGCGGCAGTGTCACAGTCTGCCAATTCCAATACCGTTACCATTAATGTAAATCAGGTAACCTATGCCAGCCTGCCAGTTTCAGAAGGTTTTGAAAATACGTGGATTGATGGATGCGGGGCCGCTTCAAGTAGGAGTATCCCTTCTGCAAGCTGGAGAAACAATCCATTGACTGGAGCTAATTCGTGGAGAAGGGATGATGATGGTGTTGCCGGTGGCGGATGGGGTTCCCTGAATGGTGCCTATACACCTGCCGGGGCAAACAGTACCAGTCATTCGGCACGTATACATACTTATGCAACAACCGGTATAGGTAATCTGGATCTTTATATGGATTGCAGTGTAGGCAATTCTGCAAAGCAATTGTCTTACTATTATACCAATGCAGGGGGCACTGATAGTTTAAGGGTGTTCCTATCTACGGATGGCGGCGTTAATTTCAATGCCATCGGCACTAAAAACGTGGTAAGTGCAACCTGGAGCAATATTATTGTTCCATTCACTTCTGCTTCAGCAACTACAGTGCTTAGGTTTACTGCTTATGGCGATAATGGATCGAGCGACATAGGTTTGGATGAAGTGAACGTTATTACGTTAGCAGGATGTACCGGCACACCGCCAACACTTGCCATTTCCGGACCTGCATCGGCATGTAGTGGTTACAATAACACATTAACGGCCACTGGTTTTGATTTGAATATTGGTGGGATTGCCTACCGTTGGCAGTCATCTACCAACAATGTTACCTGGACGAATACCAGCGGAACAAACCCTGCGTCATTTGTAGCTAACCAGGCTGTTACTACTTATTACCGTTTGGTAGATACCTGTTTTGCTTCTGGTCAATCTGCAATTTCCAATGTAATACAGATTAATATCACACCCGCAACGTATGCTTCCTTGCCGTTTACAGAAGGTTTTGAAGGAACATGGATCAATGGTTGCGGAACTGCTGACATACCAAGCAATAGCTGGAGGAACAGGCCTGTAACTTCGGACAGTAGCTGGAGGAGGGAAGACGATGCACCATCAGGTGGCAATACTGCTGTATGGACAAATAACACCAGTTACCTGTATTCGCCTGCGGCTTCTGCAGGTTCACATTCTGCCAGGTTCCACTCTGGTTATGTAAACAATAGGGGAAGGGGCATTATGGACCTGTACCTTGACTGTTCTGTTGGCAATTCCACCAAACAATTAAGTTTCGATTATATAAACATTGATGGAAGTGATTCGCTTACAGTGTTGGTTTCTACCGATGGCGGTACATCTTTCTCAAGGCTTGATACTGCTTATATAAGAACTGTCTGGAGCAATAAGACCATCTTGTTCACTTCCAACTCTGCTACAACGGTTGTACGTTTTATGGCCACAGCCGATTATGGAAGTACAGATATTGGTATTGATAATATTGCTGTTGTAACAATTGCAGCATGCTCGGGTACGCCAGCTGCCGCTACTGTAACCGGACCTTCAACTGCTGTTTGTGCCGGTACTACCGTAAACTTGACTGCTACTGGTTACCCGACTGGAATGACGGGTATTACTTTCCGTTGGCAGTCTTCTCCAGACAATGCCACATGGACCAATACCACTGGAACAACTGCTGCTGCTTTTACAACAACTATTGGCAATTCGAACACATGGTTCAGGTTGGTGGATACTTGTACAAACGGCAATGCATTTGCAGTGTCCAATGCAGTTCAGGTAACGGTTAATTCGGCAACATATGCTACTGTACCATTTACCGAAAGTTTTGAAAACACATGGATAGATGGTTGTGGTGCTGCAGGCAGCAAAAGCATTCCTACCAATAGCTGGAGGAACACACCGGTTACAGGTAATAACTCCTGGAGAAGGAATGATGAAACCACAACCAATTCTGGTTGGTCTAGCACCAGTGGTGCCTATACGCCTGCTGCTTCTGCCGGTACTTACTCCGCCCGTATACATACTTATTCCACAAGTGCTTCTGGTAATTTTGACCTGTTTCTGGATTGCAGTACGGGTGCAATCACAAAACAGATTGCATATGACTATATCAACACCAGCGGTAGCGATAGTTTAAAAGTATTCCTGTCAACTGATGGCGGAAACAGCTTTACTTTTATTGGCAATAAGAATACAACTGTTACTACTTGGTCTACTATTACTGTTCCATTTAGTTCTTCGTCTGCAACAACTGTAATACGTTTTACTGCTTATGGCGATGCAGGCTCAACAGATATAGGTTTGGATAATATTGCTGTTACTGCAGTTGCATGTGGAACTCCTACAGTAGTTACTGCATCGGCAATTACCACAACAGGTGCAACTATAGGCTGGACAGCCCCAGGTGCTGCACCTAATAGCTATGAGCTTTACTACAGTACAACAAGTACAGCACCTACTTCTGGTACTGTACCACAGGTTACAAATATTACTGGTACTTCAACCAACCTTGGCACACTTGCTTCTTCCTCTACTTATTTTGTTTGGGTAAGATCCAATTGTGGGGGAGCGGGAACAAGTACATGGTCTGTTGCTGCTACTTTTAACACGGCTTGTGCAACAGGTAATGTGCCTTATACGCAAAATTTTGATGCAGTTACTGCACCAACATTGCCACCTTGTATTTCTGTATTGGATGTAAATGCCGATGGTAAAACCTGGGCAACTTCGAGTAATTCAAGCTATTTAATTGGTGGTACCAATTCCATGACTTACACTTGGAATAGTGCTTCTGCTGCCGATGATTGGTTCTTTACGGCACCACTTACACTTACTGGTGGAACACAGTATACCTTGAAGTTTGCAGCGGCATCTTATGCTTCTACGTACTTTGAAAAACTGGAAGTGAAATATGGCCCTTCTGCAACAGTTGCTGGAATGACGTCATCGGCATTGTACACCAATACTGCTATGCAAGGGCCGGCTAAGGTGCAGGTTCCGTTTACGCCTGCTTCTACTGGTACTTATTATTTTGGTTTCCATGCTTTCTCAATAGCAAACCAGTTCTTCTTGTCTGTTGATAGCATATTGGTGGATCTAAGCAGCAACCTTCCGATTGTATTGAATAGCTTTAAAGGCGAACGCCAAGGGGCAAACAATATATTGTCATGGACAACAGCTTCTGAAATAAACAATACAGGTTTCGAGCTACAACGCAGTGCAGACGGTATCAACTTCAGCACTTTGACTTTCGTTGGCAGCAAAGCCTCAAATGGCAATAGCAATGCGGCTTTGGCATACACGTTTACTGATACAAAAGCATTGGTTGCTGGTTCTTACTATCGCTTGAAACAGATAGACAAGGATGGTAAATCAACGTTGAGTCAGGTTGTGTTCATCAAAGGTGTTAAAGTGAACAAACTTGAGCTGGTAAGTGTTTATCCTAACCCTGCTATAGACAAATTGAATGTTGCTTTGGCATCTCCAAAAGCGGACAATGTGATTTTTGTTGTAAGTGATTTAAGTGGTAAAGTGCTTATTAAGCAAACTGCTGCAGTAATCAATGGCGACAATAACATCAGTGTAAATGTTGGTGCACTGGCCAAAGGAACCTACACCATCAAAGCAATCTGTGCGGATGGCTGCGAAACTGCCATCAGCAAGTTTGTGAAACAATAAAATTTGTTTGTGAAATATAAAAGAGGTCCGGTTGGTTATCAGCCGGACCTCTTTTTTAATATCCAATAGGCGGCAACTTTAATGATGTTACCTAACTGGAATGGGCATTTTTATTAAATTTCAATGATTTTTTAAATGAGGTTTCACTTAAAAGTAATATTTTGTTGCACTAAACTAAACTAACTGTTATGCGGAAGATCTACCTTCTCCTGTTTACCCTATTTTGCCTTTCCGGCATCAAATCATTTTCGCAAACCTATTTTACTGAAAGTTTTGAAGGGGCCTGGTATCTAAATGGTAACCCCAATACTCCAGCAGTAGCTGCAGGACCCAATGCACCTAGCGGTTGGACACAAACAAGGCCTGTAAACAATGTTGCACCTTCAACAGGATGTTCTACAACAAGTGGCAAATATGACTGGAGCCAACAAACATTGACTGGTACCACTTGGGCTTCTAGTGGTTCTTTTCCTACTGGTTGTACCCCTTATGCGAGTACCGCTCCCAGTACCGCAGTGGATGGAACCAAAATATTATGGTTTTACGATGGCTATACTGCTTCTGGTAATACAAGACTGATATATACGCCAGCAATTGATTTGTCTACATCAACTGCACCCGTTATATCATTTTCTTATAGTTACGCAGGTTCCGCTGCATCAACTTTAATGGGATCTTTAGATGGGGGAACAACATGGAATACTTTAAGCACAATTGCCACTACAGCTTCAAATACCTGGGCACTTAGAACTGTAACCATTCCTGCCGCCTATAAAATTGCTACGGCTAAATTTGGCTTTCAGGTAGCATCCACTTATGGTAGTTATGATTTATTTATTGATAATGTAATTGTAAAGGAACCAATTATCCCTGCTGCACCTATTACTTTTAGTACAACAGTAGGTAGCACAAGCATTACTATTAACTGGAAAGATAATTCTACAAATGAAATAGGGTTTAGGCTTTACAGATCAACTGATAATGTAACATTTACACAAGTTGGGTCTGATGTTGCAAGTGCAACAGTAGCTACTACAGGCACAACCTATTCGCAGACTGCTACTGGGCTAACGGCAAATACCCTTTATTATTTCCGGGTATCTTCTTTTGTTGATGCTGAATCCCCTTATTTAACAGGTTCTGCTACTACTTCTGCATTATTTACTTCAATTACTTCTGGTAACTGGAGCAATGGTGCAACATGGAATCAAAGTGGTGCAACACCTACAAGTATTAATGATGTGGTAATTGCTGCTGGCCATACTGTAACATTAGATGGAACCAATGCAGCCAATACACTTACAATCAATAGTACAGGTTCGTTAGTAGCTTCATCTAATTCGTTAACTATTGCAGGTACTTCAACAACTGGGATTACCAATAGTGGTACATTGACAGTTTCGGGGGGTACAGTTACTATTGGAGCTGCTGGAGGTAGTAATAGAAGACTGTCCAGCTCTGGTACATTAACTGTATCTAGCGGTACCTTGAATATAAACGGTAACTTAGTAGTTACAGGCTCATTTACACAGAGTGGTGGAAATATCAATGTGGATGGAAACGCCGCGGGTGTGGCAGCTAACAGTGTTGCTAGCGGAACCAGCTTAGTTTCCTTGACGGGATCTGCTTCTACAATTAGTTTAACAGGAGGCAACTTTACCATCGTTGATCCACATGTATCAACTGATTACTCGTTATATGGTTCGGTAAGTACGGCCACAAATAGTGGTACAGGACATACTTTTATTTTTGGAGATGGTACTTCTACAGATGCCGGCGGAACAAATGGTTTTTATACGTACTTGTTCCCTGGGTCTAGTTATTTTATATTAGGCAATCTTGTTGCAAATGGAGGAAGTGGTACAAATAGGTTTGTTAGTACTTTATCTTCTACTGGCATCCTCGGTAACCTAACAGTTAATGCAGGATCAGAATATAGGCTGTCATCTACAACTTATGTTGCAGGAAATGTTACCGTAAACGGTACATTGACTGCCTCATCTACCCTTAATTTGGCAAGCTTTGCCAATGGAACGGCGGCAGCTTCCACAAATGCGCAAACAATTTCCGGTTCTGGGATATTTAGAAATGCAACAACATCTCCAACTGCAAACTTTACATCCTTAACTATCAATAATAGCAGTGCTGCTGGGGTAACTTTTGCTAACGCTAACACATTGAATAGTGCAAGCTATGGAGGTACTGTATCCAGTACATTAACATTTACAAATGGTGTTGTGAATATAGGTTCAAATACCTTTATTTTAGGTATTAGTGCCACAACTGTGGGTACATTAACCTATACTGCTGGAGGTTTTGCGAGTGGTGCAACCTTTAGCCGTTGGTACACTACTACAGGTAGCGGTACAACTATAGCTGCTAGCACTGTGCCAACTGTGGGTGCTGGTACCTATCCGTTTGTAACAGGTAACCCTGTTGCAGGATTGAATGCAAACCATTTTCACCGTGCTACTGCCGCATTAACAACAGCCGGTACATTGGATGTTAAGTTTACCAGTGGTGTACTTACTTCTGCACTAAGCCCAGCCGTTACGGAAAATGCATTAACATTTGATCAACAAACAAACAGCAATTGGGTAGTTACAACTTCGAATGGCTATGCTTCCTCTGCAGCACATAGTTTTGCTATTCAAGGACAGGGTTCTTATACAGCCACAACTACCAATGCAAGATTATTAATAGGTGGTTCGTTAGTTGGAACACATCAAGCTGGTACCAATCTGCCATTGGTGGAACGTACATCTGTTCCTGCAGCTAATATTGCCGGTATATATACTATTGGCACAATAGCAGCAGAGTCCCCTACATATTCCGCACAAACTGGTGCATGGGAAAATCCATCCACATGGGTGGGCGGTGTCGTTCCTACTTGTGCCAGCATTGTTATAATTCAAAATAGCCACAACGTAACTGTGAGTGCCACTACAACTGGCGCTATTTCTTCCATGACAATAAATGGTGGTGGTACACTAACAATATCAGGCGGCAGTTTAACTGTAGGTTGCACATTGAATAATTCTTCATTAACCGCAAATGGTAATTTAACGGTGAGTGGTGGTACACTTAATATTAACGGAAACCTCATAGTCGCTTCTACATCTATTTTCACACAATCTGGTGGTAATATCAATGTAGATGGAAATGCTGCAGGCGTTACTGCAAATAGTGTAGCAACTGGTACTTATTTGGTAAGGCTCACAGGAGGGCCAACCAGCATTCTTTTAACAGGTGGAAACCTGACAATTGTTGATCCACATGCCGGATCCTCCACATCTGATTATGCATTGTATGCCAATATGAGTGCTGCTACCAATTGCGGTACCGGACATACATTTACATTTGGCGATGGCGTATCTACAGATGCTGGTGGGCATACAAATGGGTTTTACACTTATTTATTTGCGGGAAGCAGTTACTTGGTATTAGGAAATGTGGTTGTAAATGGAGGTGTGGGTACAAACAGGTTTGTAGCAACAACATCAACTGTTGGTATATTAGGCAATTTGACCATTAATGCAGGTGGTGAGTACAGGGTTGCTTCTACCAATTATGTTGCTGGCAACATAACAGTAAATACAGGTGGTATATTAACAACAACTTCTACCTTAGGATTTGCCAGTTTTGCTAATGGAACCGCTGCTGCATCTACCAATGCCCAAACGATTTCTGGTGCCGGTACATTCAGAAATGCAGCAACAACTCCTACAGCAAATTTTACTAATGTAAACATCAATAACGGCAGTACGTCAGGTGTAACTTTTGCAAATGCAAATACATTAAACAGTGCGGGTTATGGTGGTACCGTCTCTGGAACGTTGACCTTTACCAATGGATTGGTAAACATTGGTTCCAATACTTTTATATTAGGTGTTAGCGGAACAACAGTCGGTACTTTGTCATATACTGCTGGTGGATTTGTAAGTGGCTCAACATTTAGCCGCTGGTTTGGAACTACAGGAACAGGTACAACTATTGCTGCCAATACTTTGCCAACTCCAGGTGCGGGTACCTATCCCTTTGTAACAGGTAATCCTACAACAAGCATGAATGCAAACCATTTCCATAGGGCTACTACTGCATTGACCACAGCGGGTACATTATCTGTTACATTTAATGGGGCTGCAGGTGTTTCAACGCTTAGCCCTGCGGTAACAGAAAGCACTTTGACATTTGATCAACAAACCAATTCCAATTGGGTGGTTGCTACTGCAAACGGTTATACGGCTACTGCAAACCACAGTTTTGCAATTCAAGGCCAAGGGGCATATGTTGCCACTTCAACAAACGCCAGGTTGTTAATTGGTGGTGCATTGGTAGGTACACATCAAGCAGGTACCAACCAGCCTTCGGTAGAAAGGACCGCCGTGCCAGCAGCAAGTATTGCCGGAACTTATACAATTGGGTTAATAGCATCGGAAGCTCCGATATTAACTGCACAATCTGGTGCATGGGAAAATACTTCAACATGGGTTGGAGGGGTTGTTCCTTCTGCAAATGCAGCAGTATTTATTCAAAATGCACATACTGTAACGATTAATGCAGTTGCTGCAAATAGCGGATCTGTAAATGTAAATACTGGTGGAGCCTTAACTGTAAGTGGCAGCACATTAACAGCTTCTGGTGCATTGACCAATAGCGGCACTTTGATTGTAAGCGGTGGATCAATTACTTCTGCCACTTCATTAACAAACAATGCAAATTCAACTGTAACAGTATCTTCAGGAGCTTTGAATATTGGAACTACTTTCGCAAACTCCGGTAGCTTTACTGCTTCGGGTGGAACCACAAATGTTACAGGGGCTTCTACAAGCGGTATTACGAATACTGCAACTACAGGTACGTTTACCATTAGTGGTGGTAGTGTCAATGTAGGTATTACCGATAATACTTTCTGTAACCGTACATTTACCAATAGTGGCACCCTTACTGTTTCTTTGGGGACATTGAACGTATATGGAAATTTGAATATCGCCAATGGTTCTACATTTAACCAATCTGGTGGGGTAATTAGTGTAGATGGAAACGCAGCAGGTATTGCTGCAAATAGTGTGGCTTCAGGAACCAATATCGTTGGTTTCGGAACATCTGGTTCAGGGGCTACGCTGAATTTAACTGGGGGTTCATTAATAATTGTGGATCCACATACTGTTACTACTGCAGCAGGCGGTACTTCAAACGGGCATTCACTTATTTATTGGGGTGATGGTTATAGGTCAAGTACAGGACATACCATTCAGTTCGGAAATGGGATATCTACAGATGCTGGTGGAAATACAAGTGGCTATCAATATGATACGTGGCCAGGTACTGGTTATTTTATAGCTGGTAACCTTACTGTTGATGCTCCAACTGGTACAAACAGAAGAATTGTACCAGTTTATTCTGTAGGAGTTGAAGGCAACCTTACCATAAATAACGGAGAGTTTGCTGCAAGTGCAACTACCCATAAAATTGGTGGGAACATTACAGTTAATAGCTTGGGTATATTAACTAATACAACTATTATCAACCTTGCTAAGTGGGGTAGTGATTTAACATCCAGTGGTTCAGATGCTGTTGCTACAAATACCCAAACAATAAGTGGAACGGGGGTGTTTAGGAACCTTGCAACTTCCCCTACAGCGAATTTTACAAGTTTCACTGTTAACAATTCCAACGCAACCGGAGTTACTTTAAATATTCCACTGACCATTAGTAGCACTTTAACATTAACAGCAGGTACAATAAACACAACTGCAGCAAACCTTTTAACGCTAGGTGTACTTGCTACACCATCTGCTGGTACATTAACCTATACAGCAGGTCAAATTGCTGGTCCGTTTAAAAGGGTAATAACAGCTGCAACAGGTACTTATGCATTACCGGTTGGTACAACTACTGTTTACAGGCCAGCCAGTATCAACTTTACAACTGCACCAACTGCTGCAGGTACATTGACGGCAGAATTCAAAACAACTGCTCCTGGAGCTAATGGCTTGCCATTGACAGATGGTGCTGTAACAATTGATGCAGTTGCCACAACGGGCTACTGGTCAATAGTTGCTGGCGATGGTTTAACTGGCGGTACTTATACAGCTGCAATCACTGGCACAGGCTTCCCAGGTATTACTACACCTGCTGAGCTGCGTGTTATCAAACGTGCCACATCTGCTGCTGCTTGGGCGGTAGAAGGAACACATGTTGCAGGTAGCGGCGTAACTGCTTCACGTTCGGGCTTAACCAGCTTTAGCGAGTTTGCTATTGCATCTGCAAAAACAAGCAATACATTGCCTGTTTCCATTCTTAACTTCAAGGGCGACCGTGCAGGTTCAAACAATGTATTGTCATGGACAACTGCAAGCGAAACAAACAATGCTGGTTTTGAATTGCAACGCAGTGTAGACGGTGTAAACTTTAGCCAATTGGCATTTGTGAACAGCAAATCAATAAATGGCAATAGCAGCATCGTTACCAATTATGAACTGACTGATACCAAGGCACCAATTGCTGGTTCTTACTATCGTTTGAAACAAATAGACAAAGATGGCAAATCAACATTGAGCCAAATTGTATTTATCAAAGGCATCAAAGCAAGCAAACTGGAACTGGTAAGTATCTATCCTAACCCGGTTGTGAATCTGCTGAATGTATCTATGGTATCTCCAAAAGCAGACAACATCATATTGATTGTAAGTGACATTGCTGGTAAGATTGTAGTTAAACAAACTGCTTCTGTAAGCAATGGCGATAACAACATACAAGTAAATGTGAGCAATCTGGCCAAGGGAACTTACACCATCAAGGCAATTTGTGCAGATGGTTGTGAAACTGCTATCAGCAAGTTTGTGAAACAATAGTATAATCCTTTTCAATAAAAAGCCCTGTTGAACATTCAACAGGGCTTTTTATTTTATTGGCCCATTGTATCCTATCTTTTATGATACCCACGATTGTAAATGGGACTTTAAAAATTTCAATGTTTTTTATATAGAATTTGAATTAAAATGGATATTTTGCTACTAAACTAAATGCACTGTTATGAAGAACATCTACCTTCTCTTGATTACCCTGCTTTGCCTATCCGGCATTGAATCCTTTTCACAAACAACTATAACCATCAATACTGGGGCTGCATTGACTGCAGACCAGCAGTCGGGGCCTATTTACCGATCGAGTGCTGCCAGTAGTTTCGATTATAGCCAGTTTGCTTACCTGTACAGCCCTACCGATTTGAATTCTTTAGGGGCAGGTGCCATAATATCCAAATTGGCATGGAACAAAACCAATACAAGCTCAACAGTTGGGGCTGCAAAATTCAAAATTTACATGAAGAATTCGTCCACCACTGCCTATACAACTGCTACATCGTTTAGCAGCCTCATTTCCGGGGCAAGTTTAGTGTACGATAATAGCAGCCTTAACATTCCCGCAACTGCAGGTTTCTTGGATTTTGTATTAACGACGCCGTTTACTTATACAGGCGGCTCTGTGGAAATAATGGTTGACTGGGATATCAGTGCTGTTGCAGGAAACCCAACCACTGGTGCTTTTACATGGGAAAAAACGACTGTAGCAAGTTCCATCTTGGGCTATTGTGATTTAGCAACAATAACTACTAGCTTAAGCCCTACAAGCAATTCTATTGGAACGCTGACAAATACACGGCCTACCATACAGATTACCTATACACCTGGTGCAGGATGTTCTGGTGCACCCACTGCTGGAGCAACTGCATCTTCGGCAACGAATGTTTGTAGTAGTACAACAATCAATTTAAGTGTAACCGGGGCAACCACGGGGGTAAGTGGGCTTACTTACCAATGGCAATCTTCGCCAGACAATTTAGCTTGGACAGATATCGGTGCCGCTACTGCTGCTACCTATTCAACAACCCAGGCTAGCTCAACTTATTATAGGAGAAAAATTTCCTGTGGTGCCAATAGTGCAACATCTACCTCTATTTATATTGTAACAAGTAATGCTGCCAGTGTTCCTTATACTGAAAATTTTGACGGGGCAACCCCACCTGCCATACCCAATTGTACGGTGGTGCAAAATGTAAATGCAGATGCCAATACCTGGGCAACCTCAGCTACAACCTTTACCGGTTCATCTGCACCCAATGTACTTAGGTATGGGTACAATGCCACAAATGCAGCAGACGATTGGTTCTTTACACGTGGCATCAACCTGACTGGGGGAACCACCTACTCTGTAAACTTCAAATACTCGGGTACTTCTTATACGGAAAAACTAGAAGTAAAAGCTGGTGCTTCTGCTACTGCGGCTGGTATGACATCGCCACAAATATTTAACAATGCGGCAATAACTACAGTGGGCAGTGGTCTCGGAACATTTACCCCATCCACAAGTGGTGTATATTATTTTGGTTTTCATGTGTACTCCGATGCCGATCAAAATGCACTTTACCTGGATGATATATCTATTGATGTGGCTATCCCTGCACCTGGTTGTACCACGCTTATCTCTCCAGTAAACGGGGCAACGAACGTGGCTGCACCTGTTTCTCCTCTAACATGGAATGCAGCAGCTACTGCTGCCAGTTACGATGTGTACTTTGGTACAGCAAATCCGCCAACTACTTTAATCGGAAACACCACTGCCACTACGGCAAATATTACGGGGCTTGCTTATAGCACCACCTACTATTGGTACATTGTACCAAGAAACTCTGGTGGCACCGCAACCGGATGCAATGCAACTATTTATTCATTCACCACGCAAAGTGCACCACCGCCACCAGCTAACGATAATTGCTCCGGAGCAATTTCAATTGTGCAGCAAACATATAGTGCTTCACCAACTTATGTCAGTGTAAGCACTGTTGGCGCAACCCAATCAACCAATACTTCATCTTGCTTTTCTTCGTCTAACGACGATGATGTATGGTACTCATTTGTAGCAACTGCTACATCTGTTGTACTTAAAGTGGCCAACTGGACGGATATTGCAGGAACAAGTACTTTTTATTGGGGCGTGTACTCCGGTACTTGTGCATCTACTACCGAAGTGAACTGTGCATTGGGCGGCACAACTAATGGAGAGACAACCGTATCGGGATTGGCAGTGGGAAGTACCTATTTTGTAAGGGTAATGACTAGCAGCACAGGTAATTTCGCTTCATTTAATTTTGCTGTGCTGATGCCCAATGTTGTACCAATAACCCTGCAATCGTTTAAAGGTGAACGCCAAGGAGCAAACAATGTATTGTCATGGACAACGGCTACTGAAACAAACAATACTGGTTTCGAATTGCAACGCAGTACAGATGGTATAAATTTCAGCAGTTTGGGCTTTATTGCCAGTAAGGCTTCCAATGGCAACAGCAATGCAACTTTAAACTATGCATACACCGATACCAAATCATTGGTCGCTGGTTCTTACTACCGCCTGAAGCAAATAGATAAAGATGGTAAATCAACATTAAGTCAGGTTGTATTCCTAAAAGGCGTTAAAGTAAATACATTGCAGTTGGTAAGCATTTACCCTAACCCTGCCATAGACAAGTTGAACATTGCCTTGGCATCTCCTAAAGCAGACAATGTAACTTTTGTGGTAAGCGACCTTAGCGGTAAAGTGATCATCAGGCAAATGACCGCTGTAAACAATGGCGATAACAGTATTAACATAAACGTGGGCACATTGGCCAAAGGCACTTACACCATCAAGGTCATCTGTGCCGATGGTTGCGAAACAGCCATTAGCAAGTTTGTGAAACAGTAACAAAAGATTAAAATTCCATAAAAAAAAGTCCTGCCCTTTTTAGGGCAGGACTTTTTTTTAACTTATTTTTAAGGAAATCTAACACTATGCGTAAAGTCTACTTTCTGCTTTTATGGCTATTGGTCATTGAGAATAGCACCAATGCCCAAACCGTAACTATTGGTAATGGCTCAGAAACTGCTTATTACTCACCTTGGTCACCATTTTACGGCTACTCCTATGTTCAAACAATTTATCTAAAATCAGAAATTAATGCCGTAGGTAACATTACAAGTGTAAGATTTTATGCTACTGGATCTTTAAGCAGTAGTGATCAAATTAAAGTTTACATGGGGCATGTTGCTAGATCATCATTTAGTTCAACGACTAACTGGGAACCAGCTAGCAATTTAACAGTCGTGTACGACGGTACGCTAACTGGTTATACAGTTCCTGGATGGGTAACTATAACTCTTAGCACCCCTTTTACTTATAACAATGTTGATAATCTACTGATTGCCGTGGATGAAAATAAGTCTAATTATGATATATCAACAAGTTTTGCTGGTACAACAATTGGCACAAATAGGGTATTGCGGTATGCGAGTGATTCCAATAACCCTGACCCAATCTCCCCACCCACTGGCACCAGGGTTTCAGTACTAGGAAATATACAAATAGACGGATTGACACTAACTGGTTGCCAATTGCCAACCTCGGTATCAACTTCTTCAACAACTTCTGTATCTAGTACAGCTGCTTGGACTGCACCAGCAGGTGGTTCCGCTGTAACGCAATACAACTGGGAGCTAAGAACTAGCGGTGCTGCAGGAAGTGGTGCAACAGGACTAGTTAATAGTGGTAATGCCGCTACAACCTCGATAAACCTGAGTAGCTTAACACCTATAACAAATTATAGTTTTTATGTGAGAACAGATTGTGGTAGCGGTTCATATAGTGCTTGGTCATCTGTACACAATTTCACTACGACTTGTGCAAGTGTTGGGTTGCCATATACACTTGATTTTAATGCAATCACGGCTCCCGCACTTCCAACTTGTGTAACAAAACAGGATGTAAATAATGACACATATTCGTGGGCAACATTTACGCCAAGTACACCTACTGTCAATCTACCAACTACTTTGGTCAGATATTCCTATAACGCTGATAATGCAACGATAGGGGCAGATGATTGGTTGTTTACGCAAGGTCTAAACCTGACTAGCGGTACAACATATCAATTGAAATTTAAGTATAAGGCATCCAATGGACCTACTTATATTGAAAAACTTGAGGTGAAATATGGCACTTCTAATACCGCTGCTGCCATGACTTCTAATGCGATATTCAGTAACACCAATATCGCATCAGCATTGGCAGACGCGTATACGGATGCCAATGTTACCTTTACTGTACCATCTTCGGGTATTTATTATTTAGGCTTACATGCATTTTCAGATCCAGATCAGGCATATTTATATGTTGATGATATTGTTGTTCAGGTGCTTGCAACCTGCGATCAACCTAGTGCTTTAACCCCTTCTGCTCTCACAGGAAATTCAGCCACTGTATCTTGGACTCCTCCGGCAATTGGTACTATTACCAATTATTCATGGGAATTAAGAACATCAGGCATTGCTGGAAGTGGGGCCACTGGATTGGCTAATAGTGGTAACACAACTGCAACAAGCGTGAACCTGACTTCATTAGCTGGAGGTACCACATACACTTTTTATGTAAGAACAAATTGTGTAAACCCCGATGCTAGTTCTTATAATTCTGCAACTTTTGCTACCCCAATTGTAAATGATGATTGCACAGGGGCAATTGTAATATCTGCTTATGGAGCAGTTAATGGTACTACAATTGGTGCTACACAAAGCCAGGCAGCAGAGGCTTGTGGTACTTATACAGGTAATGCAAATGATGATGTATGGTATAAATTTACTACGTCCCAAAATGGGGATGCCTTAATTACTTTAACGCCAATTGGAACTTCTTTTGATGCTGTAATGATGGCTTACTCAGGTTCTTGTGGGGCATTAACAAATATTGCTTGTGCAGATGCGACTGCAGGTGGTGGTACAGAAGTGCTTAGCTTGACAGGTTTAATAGCTGGACAAACCTACTACTTTAGGGTATATGGTTATGGTAGTTCAGGCACAGAAGGGGCTTTTGCAATTACTGCAGCAGGTGCAGCATTACCTGTATCTATTTCCAGCTTCAAAGGCGAACGTCAAGGTGCAAATAATTTCTTATCCTGGACCACCGTTACAGAAACCAACAACAACGGTTTCGAACTACAACGCAGTGCCGATGGTGTCAATTTCAGTTCTTTGGGCTTTATTGCCAGTAAGGCTTCCAATGGCAACAGCAATGCGGTTTTGACCTATGCGTACACTGATACCAAGTCATTGATTGCCGGTTCTTACTACCGCTTGAAACAGGTAGATAAAGATGGCAAATCATCCTTAAGCCAGGTTGTGTTTATTAAAGGAACCAAGGTAAATAAGCTGGAACTCGTAAGCATTTACCCTAACCCCGCCATAGACAAGCTAAACATTGCCCTGGTAGCTCCTAAGGCCGACAATATCACTTTTGTGGTAAGCGACCTTACAGGCAAGGTCATCATCAGGCAACTGGTTGCTATAAGCAATGGCGACAATAACATTAACGTAAATGTGAGCACATTGGCTAAAGGCACTTATACCATCAAGGCCATTTGTGCCGATGGTTGCGAAACTGCCATTAGCAAGTTTGTGAAACAATAGAGAAAATTTAGCTTTAATTAAAAAAAGTCTTGCCTAATTTGGTCAAGACTTTTTTTTAGCTATTTTTAAGGTGTAAATTAATTATTAATTAAATAATTGCTATGAAAAAAAAATACACTTTTTTGGGTTTAATGTTCCTTCTTCTGGTTTCAAAAACAATTAATGCACAAATTAATTATTCATTTAGTGCTGCTTCAGGTACATTTAACTCAATTCAGGCAACAGGTACCGCTGTTACTTTAACCAGCTTCAGTGGTTTTGGTGCCCCAAATGACGAAGGCTACAATAATAGCGTTCCCATCGGTTTCACATTCACATACAATGGATCGCCTTTTACATCTGCAAAAGTCTGTACGAATGGGTTTTTAGCATTGGGTACAAATTTTACCACTACTGGTAATGGCTATTATAGCAATAACCTTGCAACAGGACCAACATTAAGTAGTGGTTCGGCTACGGCTCGCCGCCCAATTATTGCACCACTTTGGGATGATCTTGATATGCAAGCTTCAGGAAATATAAGATATCTTACAACAGGTACATCTCCTAACCAGGTATGTACAATACAATGGACTAATGCTAAATGGGATTATAATTCTTCAGCAAGTACCATCTCATTTCAGGTGAAACTTTATGAAACTACTAATATTATAGAATTTATATATAGCCAAGGTGCAGGTACGGTTGGTACTGCTAGTGGAGGAGCCTCGATAGGTATCACTGCTGCTGGTACAGGGGCTAATAATTTTATATCGTTACAAGATGTATCTGCCTCTCCTTCAATTAGCAAAACTGTTGAAGTAAATAACATAACGACAAAACCCGCCGAAGGGCAGATTTATAGGTTTACACCTATTACTCAATTAGCCAATGATGCCGCAATTGGTTTGATATACACTTATGGTAAAATTATTAGTGGAGCTCCAACGGTTATTTCTGCAACTATATTGAACCTTGGATCAAGTGCACAAACAAACTTGCCAGTTACATTAAATATAACTGGTACCAATACTTTTACCAATACGCAAACAATTGCGTCTTTAGCAGCCAATGCTTCTACAACAGTAACCTTTGCTTCTTATACACCAGCTACAAATGGTGCCACAACTGTTACGATTTCTATACCTAGTGATAATGATAATACAAATAATAGTTCTTCCCTAAGCCAATCGGTGAGTTCCAATATTTATAGTACAGCTTATAGCACCACTCCGCAAGGAGGGGTTGGTAATACTTCTGTTATTGAGTTTGCTTCGAAATTTTTGAATACTTCGTCCAAAAGCATAGAACAAGTTTCATTGTATTTTACTGCTGGATCAGCAGCTTTGGGCTATGACGTAAGCATTTATGATGCTTCCGGAACTGGCGGTACTCCTGGGGCTACTGCTTTATGGACTCTGACAGGGCAAACTGCAGTTGGGGCTGGTATAGTTAATATACCTGTAACTGGCGTTACGGTATCAGGTGATTTCTTTCTTGCAGTAAAACAAACTGGAACAACCAATCTAGGTTACGGATATGAAACTGAAAACCCTATTCGCAGTGGGGTGTTTTATCTGAAAACAACTGGAAGCTGGACTGATCTCGCTGCAAACACGGCAAATGTGTTTAAATTCATGATGGATGTCCAATTTGCTGCCCCTGTTCCAATTACTTTGTCAAGCTTTACTGGTGAAAGAAAAACGAACAGTTCAAATTTACTATCCTGGACCACCGCTACCGAAATCAACAACAATGGTTTCGAACTGCAACGCAGTGCAGATGGTGTCAATTTCAGTTCTTTGGGCTTTATTGCCAGCAAAGCCTCAAATGGCAATAGCAATGCTGTTTTGAACTATACATTTACTGATGCCAAGTCATTGATTGCAGGCTCTTACTACCGTTTGAAACAAATGGATAAAGACGGCAAGTCAACGTTGAGCCAAGTTGTGTTCATTAAAGGTGTTAAAGTAAACACATTGCAATTGGTAAGCGTTTATCCTAACCCTGCAATAGACAAGCTAAACATTGCCCTGGTAGCCCCCAAGGCCGATAACATCACTTTTGTGGTAAGCGACCTTACAGGCAAGGTAATCATCAGGCAAATGGCTGCTGTAAGCAATGGCGATAACAACATCGCCGTAAATGTTAGCACATTGGCCAAAGGCACTTATACCATTAAGGCCATTTGTGCCGATGGTTGCGAAACTGCCATCAGCAAGTTTGTGAAACAATAACTGAAATAGCAAATAGCTATATATCAAAAAGCCCCGTTGAATTTCAACGGGGCTTTTTTGTTTTCATATCTCTCAATAAAATTAAAAGCCTATTAAATTAAGATTGTTTAACACTATGTTACAAAGAATATAAAAATACATTGTTAATCTTGCAACAGAATTCCATAGCAAGACTTTTTTGAAGTATCTAAAAAAAATATCATTAATTATAGTAGCCCTCCAAATCCTTAATCTGGGTTTATTTGTGCAAGGCTTCGAAGTGGTCGATATGCCCAATGTGGATGAGAATATCATCAACTCCGTAACGGAATATGTTGCCGAAGTGATGCTGCACGAAAAAGATGCATTCCCCGAAACCACAGACTATTCCTCAACCGGTGCTTCCAATCAAAAAGACCAGCACCCAACTTCGATTAAATGTCCCGAGTTCAAAATGATCAAGGAAGACTTTGCGTCTTACCAAATTGGGAACAATTCCGGCTCCATTTATTTCGTTTCCTTTAAGGAAGGGAGGATTGCTGATTTCATATCCGAAATCGTTCCACCTCCTCCCAAGTGCTGATTATGTAAAATAATTGCGGCCATTGAAGAAACAGTGCAAAATAGAACGCTGTATTTTTTCTATTCTTTAATAAATATTCCCTCATGTACAAGATGCTTACAAAGCCTGTAAGTAATTGCATCATTGCAGCAATGCTTTTATGCAATACCAACCTGTTACAGGCACAAACAAAAACCGATACCCTAAGGCTTTCCATTAATGAAACTGAAAAACGCTTTATTGATAGCAACCTGGTACTGCTTGCAGCCCATTATAACATAGATGCCAACAAGGCCCTGATAGAACAGGCAAAACTTTGGGACAATCCCGTACTGTCTACCGATCAGAATATTTATGCCGACGGTAAATTTTTTGAACATGGAAAAGACAATGCTACCGGGCAGCCTACGGGACAATACTTTATCCAGGTGCAACAGTTAATAAAAACTGCCGGCAAAAGGGGCAAGCTCATAAACCTTGCCACCACCAATGCCAAACTAAGCGAACTGCAGTTGAATGATGTATTGCGTAACCTGCGCTATCAGCTAAGGCAGGACTATTTTACCATCCTTCAACAATTGAAGAATAAAAAGATTGCTGAAAACTCGCTGGTGCAGTTGAATAGGCTACTGGTAGCACAGGAAGCCCAATTGAAAGCAGGCAATATTGCAGAAAAGGATTACCTGCGTATACAGGCAGTAGTCATTTCCCTGCAACAGGATTTACTGGATATGGACAAGTCAATTGCCGATAACCAGAACGACCTGAAAACATTGTTACAGATAAAAGGTGACAGTTTCATTTACCCAACAGAAACTGACAATATAGCTGTGAATGCTGCGACAACAGCAGATGAACTGTTCAATGTTGCCAAACAGAACAATGCCTACTACCAATTGCAACAAACGCAGACGCTGTTTCAACAGCAGAACCTGGTTTACCAGAAATCGTTGCGTTCGCCCGACCTCACCATCGGAACGGAGTATGACCATAACAGTAACTATGCACCGCATTATGTTGGGTTAAGCATATCGCTTCCGTTGCCCATCTTCAATAAGAACCAGGGCAATATCAAATCGGCAGGCTTTGCCATAAAGCAACAGGAAACCATTGTGCTGAGTGCCGAAACCGAATTGCGGAACAATATAACCGGTGCCTACAACAAACTGTTACTTACGCTTCAGCAAAACAACGAACAGAACAAAGCCTTTTATACCAAGTATCAGAATATGTTTAAGAACATGTTGCAGAGCTACCAGCAAAAACAGATCGGTCTGTTAGAGTTCCTCGATTTCTTCGATGCATACAAAGATGCAGAGCTAAGACAGGTACAGCAACAGTTGAACCTGCAATTGGCAAAAGAAGAAGTGAACTACCATGTTGGTACCAACATCATTAAATAACATTTTAATTACCAGAATAATGAAGAAAATAATATTACCCCTTGTGCTTGCGGCATGTATTACTGTTACCAGTTGCAAGGAGCACAAGGTAGAAGTAGCCGAGAAAAAAGGTTTCTGCCTGAGCGATACCGCACAGAAAATGATTTCCATAGACTCCGTTAAACTGTCGTCAATGGAAGACGAGATACAGTTGAGCGGCGAAGTAAGCTTTGATGAAAACAAGGTAAACAAAGTATTTCCGAGAGGTAGCGGACAGGTAATTGAAAGCAAGGTAAGCCTGGGCGACAGGGTAGAAGCGGGCCAGGTGCTGGCTGTAATACGCAGTGCAGAAGTTGCAGGCAACTATGCAGACCTATCAGGTTCTGAAGCCGATATAAAAATAGCCAAACGCCAATTGGACAATGCCGAAAGCCTGTACAAAAGCGGTATTGCCAGTGAGCGTGAACTGACCGAAGCAAGACAGAATTATGAAAAGGCCCTTGCTGCAAAACGCAAGCTGGAAGCCACATTGAGCATCAATGGCGGCAGCAAGACCAATGCAAATGGCACTTACTACTTAACTGCACCCAACAGCGGCTACATTGTTGAGAAAAAAGTGAATGCAGGGAATTTCATCCGTCAGGACATGGGCGATTACCTCTTTACCATATCCGACCTGAAAGAAGTATGGGTTTTGGCAAACGTGTTTGAAGCAGACATTCCCAAAGTAAAAGAAGGCTATGCCGTTAAAGTGACAACACTGGCCTATCCGGATAAAGAGTTCAAAGGCACGATAGAGAAAGTGAGCGAAGTGCTGGACCCAACCAACAAAGCATTGAAAGTGCGTATACGTTTACAGAACGAAGCCATGATGCTGAAACCTGAAATGTTCACCAAAGTAATTGTGTCCAACAAATCCGGTGTTAACGGCACATTCATTCCCACCAAGTCGGTTGTGCAACAAAACGGAAAGAACTATGTAATAGTGTACACGGATAATTGCAATATGAAAATCGCGGAAGTTTCCATCACGAAAGTTTCGGGAGACAAGACCTACATCGGCAGTGGCCTCAATGTGGGCGACAAAATAATAACGCAGAACCAACTGCTTATTTTTCAGCGTCTCCTTAACCAATAACCTTCTTTTCTAAATGGAAACAAACACATTATATTATGAATAAATTTATAAAAGGCATTATCCATTTTTCACTACGGCACAGGTACTTTGTATTCTTCCTTACCGGTGTGCTGGCAGTGATTGGATATGTCAGTTACCAGAACACACCTATTGAAACATTTCCGGATGTAACCAATACACAGATCATCATCATTACACAATGGCCTGGCCGAAGTGCAGAAGAAGTGGAGAAGTTCGTGACCATACCATTGGAAACCGTACTGAACTCCGTACAGAAAAAAGCCAATCTCAGAACAACATCCTCTTTCGGGTTGAGCTATGTACGTATCATTTTTGATGATGATGTAGACGATGCCTTTGCACGTCAACAGATCATGAGCCGTATAACCAATGTGGACCTGCCCGATGGCATAAAGCCCGATGTACAGCCACCTTATGGACCAACAGGCGAAGTGTACCGTTATACGTTAAAAAGCAATACAAGAAATATCAGGGAATTGTACACCATTCAGGACTGGGTGCTGGATCGTCAGTTCAAATCCGTACCCGGTGTGGCAGACGTGAACAGTTTTGGCGGAGAGGAGCGGAGCTTTGAGATAGCCGTGAATCCAGACTATTTACTCAAATATGGCCTTTCATCATTGGATGTGTACAATGCCGTATCCAAAAGCAATATCAACGTAGGTGGCGACATTATCGAAAAAAATGGACAGGCTTATGTTGTAAGAGGTATAGGTCTATTAAATAATATTGATGAAATAAATAATATTATTGTAACCAAGATAAAGGATGTGCCCATTCTGGTTAAGAATATTGCACAGGTTAAAGAAGCAGGTAAACCAAGGCTGGGACAGGTATCGAAAGATACGGTGAGCGATGTGATAGAAGGCATTGTGGTAATGCGTAAAGGCGAGAACGCAGAAGCGGTATTGAAGAAGATTCACGAAAAGGTAGATGAACTCAACAAGTCTGTTTTGCCCAAAGATGTACAGCTTGTGCCTTTCTACGACAGGACCACTTTGATGGACTATGCAACGCATACCGTTATACACAACCTTATAGAAGGTATTGTATTGGTTACCTGTATAGTGCTGCTATTCATGGCCAACTGGCGTACCACCATAACCGTAAGTATCATTATACCGCTGGCACTCCTTTTTGCATTCATGTGCATGCGGTTAAAGGGCATGACGGCCAACCTGCTGTCAATGGGTGCCGTGGATTTCGGTATCATCATAGATGGTGCCGTGGTAATGGTAGAAGGGCTTTTTGTTGCGTTGGACCACCGTGCAAAAGAAGTGGGTATGGAAAAGTTCAACAAACTGGCCAAGCTCGGTTTGTTTAAACAGGTAGGTACCGAAATGGGTAAGGCCATCTTCTTCTCCAAGCTCATTATCATAACCTGTTTGATACCCATTTTTGCCTTTCAGAAAGTGGAAGGAAAAATGTTCTCGCCACTGGCCTATACATTGGGATTTGCCTTGTTGGGTGCACTCATCTTCACGCTTACATTGGTGCCGGCACTCTCCAGCATACTCTTGAAGAAAAATGTGAAAGAAAAGCACAACCCCGTTGTACTGTTTTTTGAGAACGGCATCAAGGCCCTGTTTCAAAAGGCGTACAAATTTCCAAAAACAAGTTTGGTGATAGCACTTTCATTTATGGCAGTTACCTTCTTTTCTGCAAAGTTCCTGGGCAATGAGTTCTTGCCCGAACTGGATGAAGGTGCATTGTGGGTGAAGACACAGTTACCCATGAGTGCTTCATTAAGCCAGTCCAAAGAAATATCGGATAAGATGACCGCTATCATCCGCAAGTTTCCACAAGTGAACCATACGCTTGCACAGATTGGTAGAACAAACGACGGTACTGACCCGAAAGGTTTCTTTAACGTGGAAATTGCCGTGGACCTGAAACCCAAAGATGAATGGGCAAAAGGCGTAACAACAGAAAACCTGATTGACAGCATCGACGCACAACTGAGCAAGATACCCGGGCTGTTATTGAACTATTCGCAACCCATACGTGACAATGTGGAAGAAGCTGTAGCAGGTGTGCCAGCATCGTTGGCTGTTAAGATATTCGGACCCAATTTCGATACACTCGATAACCTGGCCAACAAGGTAGAAGCTACGTTGGGTAAGATACAGGGCATTGAAGACCTCGGTGTTTTAAGGAACCTGGGACAACCTGAATTCAGGATTGAACTGGACCAACAGAAGATGGCTTTCTATGGCATATCAACTGCCGATGCACAGAGTGTTATTGAAATGGCATTGGGTGGTAAGGCTGCCACACAGTTATATGAAGGCGAACGCAAGTTTGATATAAGGATCAGGTACCAGAAAGATTTTAGGGACACCAAAGAAAAAGTGGAACAGTTGATGATTCCTACACAGGATGGTGCCAAAATTCCTATCAGCCAGATATCGAATATAAAGACCCTTACGGGGCCTGCATTTGTTTATCGTGACAACAACTCAAGGTATATACCGGTTAAGTTCTCGGTACGTGGCAGAGACCTCGGTAGCTGTATTGCAGAGGCACAGGAAAAAGTAAACGCAAGTGTTACTTTGCCCGAAGGGTACAAGATGTCGTGGAATGGTGAGTTCGAAAACCAGCAACGTGCATCAAAGACATTGGCCAATGTAGTACCGCTTTGTTTGCTGGGTATATTCCTTATACTGTTCATCATGTTTGGCAATGTAAAGGATTCCATACTTACCATACTCAATGTGCCGTTTGCACTAATTGGTGGCATACTTGCCCTGCACCTACGTGGCATGAACTTCAGCATCAGTGCAGGTATCGGTTTCATTGCATTGTTCGGTATCTGTATACAGAACGGGGTTATATTGATCAGTGTGTTCAGGAAAAACCTCGAAGCAAAAATGAGCCTGCACCAGGCCCTTTTACATGGTGTGGTATCAAGGGTTCGCCCGGTTGTTATGACGGCATTGATGGCAGCCATTGGTTTGCTGCCGGCCGCTGTTTCAACAGGTATCGGCAGTGAGAGCCAGAAACCGTTGGCAACCGTGGTTATCGGGGGGCTCATCACCTCTACCTTGCTTACTTTGTTGATACTTCCAATTCTGTACGGAGGTGTCTACAAATTCATGCACAAACGTAGCAACATGAAACTACTAAAGAAAGTAGGTGCCGTATAGGTCCTATCTTTAATGATATAAAAAGGCAGTATGCATTGCATACTGCCTTTTTTATTTGGTAAGCATATTTGCTTGCAGCTTCAATATAAAATGTATGTAGAGAACCTGTTCCAGCTAAAATTATAGAACAACTAAATTGCCTGCCTTGATTTTACTTCCAGGTACTTGTTAATGGTGTTTACGGTAAGTTGTTCGGGTGTGGTAAGTAGGGTAAGTATGCCATATTTCTGTAGCTCTTTTACCAGCAGTCTTTTTTCGTAGGCAAATTTTTCGGCAATGGTCTGTATATAGATGCCCTCGGTGTCTTTTGCTTCCTCACGTGCAAGCTTCCTTATTTCGGTGTTCTCAAAAAATACCACCATCAATAAATGGTAGTGTGCAATCTTACGTAAGTAAGGCAATTGGCGTTGCAATGCATACAACGACTCAAAATTGGTAAACAGCACCAATAGGCTACGCTGTTTTATCTTGTTGCGTATATGCCCGTACAGGGCTTCATAATCCGCATCCTTAAATTCTGTCTTTTGGTTATACAGGTTTTCCAGTATGCTTTCCATTTGCAGGTTGTTCCTTTCGGCCGGCAAAAAAGAATCTATCTTTTCTGCAAACGTTACAAGTCCCGCCCTGTCCTGCTTATTCAATGCCACATTGGTCAGCACCAGCGATGCATTGATGGCATAGTCCAATAGGCTCAGCCCTTCAAAAGGCATACGCATATTGCGGCTTTTGTCAATCATACAGTACACTTGCTGGCTTTTCTCATCCACAAAAGTGTTTACCATCAACTGGCTTTTCCTGGCTGTGGCTTTCCAGTTAATGTTCCTATAATCATCGCCCTGTACATATTCCTTTATCTGTTCAAATTCCATACTGTTGCCCAGTTTCCGTAAGCGTTTGCTGCCTGTTTCATTTAAATGGTTGGTTGCGGCCAATAAATTGTACTTCCGCATCTGCAAGTACGATGGGTAAACAAACACGGTTTCCTCGGCAGGAAAACTGAACCTTCTTTCAACCAATTGCAAAGGGCTTTTTACAAAGGCCTGCAATTTGCCAAAAATGTATTCGCCCCTTTCCACTGGCCTAAGCAGGTATTCAACTAAAGATTTATCACCGGGCTTTATATTGGTATGCTGCTGCCATTGCCTGTTCTGGAACTGCACAGGTATTTCGTCAATGATCTTTAATGAAACAGGAAAGGAATAATTGTTATATAACTGGATGGTCACTTTGTTATCGTCGCCGTTGCTGAAACGTTCATGGCAGATCCTGCCTGCAAGCAATGCCCTGCGTTTCACATATAAGAGCAGTACATCAACCAAAATCAACAGGCCCAGCAGCAGCAAGGCAACCTGCGCCAACTGGAACAGTACAGGTACAAAAAAAGAAAGGGCAAGCAGCATGACGATAGCAGTGCCAATACCATACGTGCGTTGGCCCAGGTAAAAGGATTCGTATAAAAGTTTTGCTCTTCGCAGCACTATCTTGGTATTTCTAATGAATGAATAACTTGCTGTATCACTTCGTCGGATGTAATGCCTTCCATTTCTTTTTCTGGCGTAACAATAATGCGGTGACGCAATACATAAGGTGCCGCATATACAATGTCATCAGGTGTTACAAAGTCCCTTCCCTGCATGGCTGCAAGGGCCTTTGATGCATTCATCAACGCTAGCGATGCCCTTGGCGATGCACCCAGGAATATGGACTTGTGGCTACGTGTGGTAACAATGATTTTTGCAATAAACTGTAACAGCTTTTCTTCAATCAATATTTCTTTTACCTGCTCACGCAATTGTTTTATTTGCTGTACGGACAATACTTTGTCAATGGCACCCAGCACTTCGCCATTGCCCAACTGATGGAAACGTGACAGGATGTTGCATTCCTGTTCCTCGGTAGGGTAGGGCACTGTTATCTTGAAGAGGAACCGGTCCAATTGTGCTTCGGGTAACCTGTACGTGCCTTCGTATTCAATGGGGTTTTGTGTGGCAATAATCATGAATGGTGGTTCCATTTTATAAGTTTGTCCATCCATGGTTATCTGCCTTTCTTCCATTACTTCAAACAGGGCTGCTTGTGTTTTTGCGGGAGAGCGGTTGATCTCATCAATCAGTACAATATTGCTGAAGATGGGCCCGCGTTTAAACTCAAACTTAGAATCACGTGGGTTGAATATGGAAGTGCCCAACACATCGCTGGGCATCAGGTCGGGCGTAAACTGTATACGGCTGAACTGCACGTCGATTGTTTTTGCCACAAGCCTTGCAGTAAGTGTTTTTGCTACGCCTGGGGCACCTTCAATAATTACATGGCCATCGGCAAGTATGGCTGCAATAATCATTTTAACCATGTCGCCCTGGCCAACAATTACTTTTTTTATTTCGTTGTTGATGGACTGTACGGCCCCATTGAGTTGCGATAGGTCTGTACGCTGCTGAAAAATGTTCTCTTCCATTATGCGGTGTGTTTATAAAATTTCTGAAATTGCTGGTAAAAGCCAGACAGTTGCTGTTGGCTGATATTCGCAGTTGTTTGAATGATAAATATACTTTCTATAATCTTCTGTATCTCTTGTTCGTCGTAACCGGATTTGCCACTTAGCTTCTTTACAAACTCATCATTTAAGGTTGCGGTATTGATAAGGTATTTGCTGCGTATATGTTCCAGGAAATAAGTGACCATTTTTTGCGACAGGTTCAGGTGGTCCTGCTTGTCGAAGTATAACCTGCCGATTACTTTTGCAAAATCCAATGATTCATTTTTGGGCTTGGATAGAACCGGAATGATACGTTGGTTGCGTTTCATGTTCAATAGTAAGTACAATGCCAGTAACACGATTGCCAGCCAGAAAGCCCATTTGAATGCGGGAATGGATAATAGTACCCTTAATGGGGATGGGTTGCTTGCTTTTTGATCGTCTTCGAGCCTATAGATATAGTACTCATCCCAGATGATTTTTTTTGTAGATGCTGTTATGTCAGACAGGCTTTTTTCAAAATAGTCTTTATTGTTTTTGTAGAGGATAAAGTAATTGGAAAATAGGAAAGGGTCGCTATGCAAATAGAAACTACCCCTGCCTATACTGGCTTTTATAAAATTGGGCATGCCACGTTCATCGGTTCCCAGTATATGGAATTTTGCCCTGTCGAAATTTGAATAGTCGCTACTGAAACTGAAACCGGGATAGGTATAAGTAGTGTCTTCTTTAAACAAAGGCTTTTTTAGCAATACGTTTGGCGAGTCAGCATAGCCACCATAAAAGTAGTTACTGGTATTTACGTCTAGCCCAAAAAAGCGTTGGGCAACTTTGCCAAATTTGGGGGCCACAATAAAAACGTTGTTGCCATTTGTTACAAACCTGTTCAGCAACAATATTTCTTCTTCGTTCGGGTCAAAGTGCTGGCTTATTACAAAGAACAATGTGCTGCCATTGTTCTCCAAGGTGTACCAATGTTCGGGTGCTTTTTTATTGGTTTCCATAATACTGCCTGGAAACATTTTGGGTAATAGCTCATGGGCAACATAAGTACCATAAGGGCTCTTGTAATTTTTGGTAAGTGTTACCCTTTTGTCAATTTCCTTTTCATGGGTGCTGCCAAATATCAATACGCCAGCAACAATCACCAGTAAACACAATAATATATATGGTAAGTTTTTCTTCACAATAGTTAAGCTGCAAGTTGTTGTTCAAAATTGTCGAATCCTTTCTTTAATAAACTGAACTGCTGGTCGTTCACGTCAAAGTTGCCGTACCATACATATTCGTAATTGCGTGCCGCATTGGCAAACCCGTTGTAGTAAGGTGTAGAGCTGATTTCGAACAGGTAATCGAAATTGGTTTTGTCTACACCATAGGTAATGATGTTTTTGATGCTCAATGTTTTTAATGAACGAAGGAACAGCAGCCGGGTAGCTACCCTATAATTATTGTCGGCCAAGGCTGCAGCAATTGCTGTTTCGTAATCAACTTCCATGATATTTTCTGGCATTGCATCATAGCCGGGTTGTTCTTGTTTTATTTTTTTTGAAGCTGCGGAGAAGATACCGATCTGGTTGTTTTTTAGGTAAAGGGCAATGGCAGCAATCATCAATACACCAAGTATGATCCAACTAATGAGCCTGAAGTTTTCGGAGGTGAGGAAGTTGAAAAACGATTGCCAATAATCCTTGCTTTCTGTAGGTTGCTTTTTCTTTTCTGTTGCATTAACATACCAGAAATCATCATCCTTTTTCAGTTCCCTAACGGCATTGTCGGTATTGTTTCTTTGTGTTATGACGGCGGTATTGCTTGCGTCAATGCTGTCAAAGTTTGCCTTTGCCTTTTTTACTTCAAAGTCTTCAATTGTGGTTACTTCTGCAGAGTCCACCATGGGTGGTGCTTCAACAACTGTTGTGCTGGTATCGGTTTGTGCTTTTGCAATATGTACAAACAGCAATAGGCATAGGGGTAAAAAATATATGAGCAGCTTCTTGATGGACATAGGTGTTAAGCTATTGCGTTCTTTAAAATCCTTTTCTTTAAAACTATTGGGTAAACGCCAAAGTAGCCAATAACAAAGAACAGGGATGCAAGTAGGATGGAGGCACTCATCCATACAGGCATGCGGTAATGCCTGGTAACAAAGCCTTCAAAAAAAGCCGCTATCATAAATACGGGCACCAGGCCAACAATTATTTTGATGCCATCTTTAACCCCTTGTTTAAAGGCTGTCAACCTGCTTAAAGTGCCTGGAAAAATCCAGCTCTTGCCCATGATGATTCCTGCCGCAGCAGCAATAGTAATAGCAGACAGTTCAAGCGTACCATGAATCATTACGGTAAGCATAAATAATTGACCCAGACCTTTTGAATAGAACATATAGTCAAATGAGCCTACCATTACGCCATCACGTATCAATTCTGGAATGGTCAGGAAAGGGAACACAAGCCCTTCCAAGAAATACCGGAACGATACACTGATATTGTTGATCATTATACCAAGCCACATTAAAAAGGAATTGCCTGTTTGGTACACACCAAAGGGGTTTCCTTCGGCAATGTTTTTTTCTGTCATGTCCACGTAATTATCTCCCATGATTTCCCTTACAAAATGGGGATCTTTAATGGCAGAGTAAAAACCAACAAAGAAGAACAGCAAAAAAATGCCAAAACAAATGGCCACAACCCTGTGGTGCCTGGCAACTGTTAGGGGCAGGTCGTATTTAAAGAAAAGGACGAACTTGTTCCTTTCTTCTTTTTTGTTCTTGTAAATATTCAGGTAACGTTTTGCGGCTTCTGCATTCAGGAAACGGGTTACGTTGCTATGCGGGTAAAATGTTTTTGCATAGCCCAGATCGTCTACCAACTGAACGAATTCACTACCCATTTCATCTGTATCATCGGATGGAAACTGGCTGATGTTGTCCCAACGTTCTTTGTTCTTTTTAATAAACAATGCCTCTCTCAAGTAGTAAATTTTTTTCTAAAATAAAGAATCTGTTGGTTCTATCAGCATACTCGCATAATTTTATCTAATAAGTTTATGAGCCGATTTAAAGTTGCCACCAATATTAATATAGATTTAGAGTTCAACATCCCGTCATTTCATATACGTTTGTTGGCCTGGCTAATTGACTGCGTTATTTTTATACTCTATTTTTTCCTTATCAGTAAGCTCATGTCGAGCGAGTTCAAGAACATGAACGGCGAAGACAGTTGGGGGCTTTTTTTGATATTGGTTTTACCCGTGGCCCTGTACCATGTTGTTATGGAATCCACCATGAACGGCCAAACCATTGGCAAGCGTTTGATGCATATAAAAGTCATCAATGAAAAAGGGGGCAATGCAACAATCAGTCAATATATCATCAGGTGGCTGCTAAGGGTGTCTGATTTTATGCTGGTACTAGTGCTTGTTATGCTGGTGTTTTTTAGCAACCAGATGGATAAGCAAGCCCTGTTTTTGGCCGTATTGGCAATCGTGGATATTTTCTGTGTGGCACTTACGCAAAAGTCGCAACGCCTGGGCGATATGGCTGCAGGTACGATATTGATCAATACAAAGAACAAGAGCGACATCAATGAAACTGTCTTTATGGAAATTGAGGACAGTTACATACCAAGATACCCGGATGTAATGAAGTTGAGCGACAGGGACATGAACATGGTAAAGAATATTTACAATACTGTTGTTAAGAAAGATGATTACAGGCTTGCTGCACGTACTGCAGACAAGATTGCTTCTGTGTTGAATATTGAAGTAAAACAGGATCCCCAGGATTTTCTGGAGACCCTGCTTAAAGATTACAATTACATATCTTCCAAGTAACTTTATTTAGTGCCGTAGGCAAAGCCCAACACAATTAGGGACAGCAGTACAATTACAAGCACCACAATAATTAGGATGCCTGTTATTTTAAAGTATAGCCTCAGGTCGTTTAGCGAATCGTTTATTTGTTCCTGATTGTCATCGGTAATGCCGGCTTTCATCTTACGTCCGAAATTCAAAAGGAATATGTTTATCAATACAGATATTGCCGCCGTGAGAAAGGCAGAAAACAATGCTCCTTGGGATACATTGACAAACAGGGTGACGGCCGCATTGATAAATGCGACGATTGCCGTAATTGAAGCCCAGGTACTGGCAGTTTTGAAGTCGTCTTTTAACTTCTGTGACAGGGTAAGGTTGAATATAGATTCGGTATTGCTATTTTCCATTTTGTATAAAGTTTAAGGGTAAAGTGTTGTGGTTTATTTTCTGAGCAAGCCAAGTAGCGAAAAGAATAAGCCAAGTATTCCCAGCACACCCACCATGATAAAATAGGTTTTCAAAGAACTGATGCCTTTTTCCAGGTCGTTCTGATTGGTTTCCTGTAAACCCTTTGTGGTAAAGGATGAAAACCGGTACAGGAATACAATGAACACGGAAAATATGGCCAGGCAAACAAGCAGTATAAGTAAGAATGCAGATTGCAGGTAGGAGAAACCGAATTTGTAAGACAGGTTATTCAGTAAGCCGCCTCCGAAAATTAGGAAAACAACGGTCACTATAACAGCAGAGCATATAAAAACAATTGCCAGGAACCTTGCCCATTTGGCGGCCTGTTCCAGCGAATGCTGCGAGGAGTGGTCAACACTCAAATCAAAAAGCGATGGTTGTGATTCATTCAAATTTTCCATACATGTTAGGGTTTTGGTTTGATTATAAAAATACAATATGCAAACAATAAAAAAAGCCTTGAAGTAAATTAATTTACTTCAAGGCTTTTTGTTACAGCATTATTGGCTGCAATATCAATATGCCCTTGCAAACAGTACCCTTTCCTTGCTTGGCTTTCCGCTAAAAATACAGATGCCGTCTTCCTGCGGGTTGTTTAAAGGTATGCAGCGTATGGTTGCTTTTGCTTTTTCTTTAATCGCTTCCTCTGTTTCTGGTGTGCCGTCCCAATGGGCCGAAACAAAACCTGCCTTGGTATCCAGCGTATGTACAAAATCCTCCCAAGTATCCACTTTCGTAATATGCTCGTCGCGGTAGCTTTGGGCTTTGTTAAACATGTGCAGCTGTATCTCTTCCAACAGTTCCTTAATGTAAAAGCTCAGGCCGTTAATGCTTACGGATGTTTTTGTTTTTGTGTCACGTCTGGCCACTTCCACTACGTTGTTGGCAAGGTCCCTTGCACCAATGGCAATGCGTACGGGCACACCTTTCATTTCGTATTCGGCAAATTTCCAACCTGGACGGCTATTGTCGTTGTCGTCGTATTTTACACGTATGCCCAGGTCCTTCAGTTCCTTCAGCAATACATCCACTTTGTTGGTAATAACGCCTTTTTCTTCATCACCTTTATAAATAGGCACAATGACTACCTGCAATGGGGCAATCCTTGGTGGCAGTATCAAGCCTTCATCATCGCTATGGGCCATAACCAGGCCACCAATCAACCTGGTACTAACACCCCAGCTAGTGGCCCACACATATTCCTGCTTGTTGTTCTTATCGCTGAACTTCACATCAAAGGCCTTGGCAAAATTCTGCCCTAAAAAATGGCTGGTGCCGGCCTGTAATGCCTTGCCATCCTGCATCAATGCTTCAATGCAATAGGTGTCTTCCGCACCTGCAAAACGTTCGTTGGCAGTTTTCACACCTTTAATTACTGGCAATGCCATCCAGTTCTCTACAAAGTCGGCATACACATGCAGCATCTTTTCTGTTTCCACAATGGCCTCTTCCTTTGTTGCATGTGCCGTGTGCCCTTCCTGCCATAAAAATTCTGCGGTACGCAAAAACAGCCTGGTACGCATTTCCCAACGTACCACGTTTGCCCATTGGTTTATCAATAATGGCAAGTCACGGTAGCTCTGTATCCATCCTTTGTAGGTGTTCCAAATAATGGCCTCGCTGGTGGGGCGTACAATCAGTTCCTCTTCCAGTTTCGCTTCTGGGTCAACCATTAACTTACCAGGTTTATCAGGATCGTTTTTTAAGCGGTAATGCGTTACAATGGCACATTCCTTTGCAAAGCCTTCTGCATTTTTTTCTTCGGCCTCAAACAGGCTCTTGGGCACAAACAACGGAAAGTATGCATTCACGTGCCCGGTATCCTTAAACATCTTGTCCAATACATCACGCATGTTTTCCCAAAGGGCATAACCGTAAGGTTTAATCACCATACAGCCACGCACTGCACTATAATCTGCAAGGCTACCTTTAATAATCAGGTCGTTGTACCACTGGCTGTAATCCTTTTCTCTACTTGTTATTTCTTTACTCATTTTTATACATGGTTTAAAGACCGCAAGTGCAGGTCTTAACTTGTTTGTTTTTGTTACCGGCTATTGCACCTGCTTCAACTTTACTGGCGTCGCACCCATCGGCATCCAAATAGGTACCAGCTTTACCAAAGCGTAAAACCTGCTAACGGGCGGCATGTTAGTTTTAATTTTCTATGCAACAAATACAATCTTTACAACCAATATAATTATTGTATTTTCTTTAACAAGCTAACCTTTGTTAGTACGTTGTACGGCAGAGTTTTTGTCATTGAATTGTCACATGCAAATGCGTCGCAAATGTATGTAACTTCACATTATGTAACACCTCAAAACCTCGTTGTATGAAACACAAACTTTTACTCAGCGTTTTTGTTGCAGGCCTGTTGGCTTCTTGTTCAACTGCCTACAAAAGTGGGCAGACTCCAGATGATGTTTATTATTCACCAGCCCGGGCAGTCAAAGAAGAGGTACAGCAGGATGAGTACACTTCTGCAGACAACAATTACCTACGCATGAAAGTGCGTAACTACAACAGGTGGAACTTTATTGACGATTACAGTTACTGGTACGATACCCGTTACGATTTTCAGTGCAATTACAATTCTTATTATTCCGCATACTACATTCCACCTTATTATAGCTGGAACGGTTGGTACCATACTTATCAGGGTAGTGTGTTCTACAATCCTTATTACCAATTGATACCTTATAAGAACCCAACCTATTACGGTAGTACCAGTGCCAGCAATATTACTGCGTACAATATCATAAAAGGCTACAATAATATCAATACAAGCTACAATCCAAAAACCGGCTCGGTAAACAGTAGCAATAATTTTGGTGGCCTGGTTAAAAAGGCTTTCTCTTCCAATCCCAATTCATCTTCAAGCTGGGACAGGCCTGCAAGGACTTTTGATAGTAAGCCGGCTTCTTCTTCTTCTTCAACCAGCAGCAGTGCAGGCGGCAGGAGCGGCGGTTTTGGAAGCACAGGCAGTAGCAGTGGTGGCGGACGAGGCGGCAGGAATTAACCAATGTTTATTGAAACTCAATTATGCAATAAATCAAGCAATCGTTTTGATTGGTTTATTATGCAATGCATTATCCTAAACTTACAATCGTTATGAAAAAATATATACTTTTTATAAGTCTGCTTTCTTGTGCACAGGCCTTTGCACAAAGCCCAGACGAGGCCCTGCGTACAGCATGGTACACACAGAACGGTTCTGCCCGCAATATGGCCACAGGTGGTGTAATGGGTAGCCTTGGTGGTGATATTACTGCAGCCCATGTAAATCCTGCGGGTCTTGGTTTGTTTAAAACCAACGAGTTTGTTTTTACGCCCGGCTTTAACCTAAACAATAATAAATTCAATTTTCGTGGCAAGGATACGGCTGTTTCCAAAAACAGCTTTAATTACGGTACCATCGGTATTGTTTTTGGCACGCCCCATAATACCAACGAAAGCAAATGGGTAAGTACTGCTTTTTCCATTTCGGTTAACCAGTTGGCCAATTATAATAATCATGTACAGTTTAGCGGGTACAATAATTTCAGCTCTTTTACTGAGCAGTACCTGGAAGAACTGGTGCGTGACCGGGCCGATACCAATGCTGCGTTGAGCAATTATATTTTTGGTTCATCTTTGGCATTCAGGACATTCCTGGTTGATACCATCCGTGGTACGAGTGGCGAGGTATTGGGTTACCAGAGTATGGTGCCTATTTCCACTGGTGTCAACCAATCATATAGTGCAACTACAAGGGGCGGTTTCCACGACATTGCCTTTGGCTTTGCAGGCAACTTGGCCGATAAGCTGTACCTGGGCGGCAGTATTGATATACCTGTTGTGTCGTACCAGCGTGACCTTACCTATAGCGAAACGGATGCTACCAATAACCCTAACAACAATTTTCAAAGTTTTACTTATACCGAAAAATTCAAGAGCACGGGTATTGGTTTGGGGCTGAAGCTTGGCCTGATTTATAAGCCACAGGAGTTTTGGCGGATCGGTTTTGCTATCCATACCCCACAACTGATGTCGTTTAAGGACCAGATACGTTCTGCCATTACGGCCAACACCGAAAGCTATGCAGGTATAAGAACAGAAACAAGCGATAACTTGAATAGCGGCAATGCCGGGCAAAGGGAATACAGCATGATTACGCCCTGGAGGGCCATTGCAAGTGCCAGCTATGTGTTTAGGGAGGTAAAGGATACCCGTAAGCAACGTGCTTTTATAAGTGCCGATATTGAGTATGTAAACTATCGTGGATCGAGGTTCTATGCAGGCAACAGCGAAGATGCAGTTGCCAAAGATTACTTGAAAGTAGTGAACTCCACTATAAAAGATTATTACAAGGGCAACCTGAATTTCCGTTTGGGCGGCGAACTGAAATTCAACACCTTGATGTTTAGGTTGGGTGGTGCTTTTTATGGCAGTCCTTATGCTGACAAGGAATTGAAGGCAAACAGGATATTGGCAACCGGCGGCTTAGGCTATCGTAACCATGGGATGTTTATTGACCTTGCCTATTCACATGCATTCAATAAAGATGTTGTTTTTCCTTACCGTTTAAATGATAAACCCGATACTTTTTCTGCACAGGGTGGAAGCAGGGGTACGATTGTAATGACTGTTGGGTTTAAGTTTTAATAGCTAAGAGGTTAAAGAGGAAAAGAGTTAAAGAAGAAATATTAAAGGGGGAAAGATGAGTGCGATGCTCTTTTTCTCCTTTTCTTTTTGAACTCTTATTTTTCAAAATTTTTTATAACAGGAAGGAGCAGGGGAGCGATTGTAATGAGTGTTGGATTTAGTTTTTAAAACATTATCAATAAGAGATTAAAGAGGAAAAGAGTGGAAGAAGAAGCATTAAACTAGAAAGGGGAAAGATGCATGCACCCCCCTTCTTTCTCCTTAACTCTTTCAACCTCTTAGCCCTTAATAATTCTCTGACTTACGTTCTTCTTTAGAAGGCTTTCTTTTATCATCTACCTCGTAAGGCGATTTAATGGACGGCTGCCCTTTTTTAGTGGGCTTTTCTTTGCCTTCGTTTAGCGGGGCGGGTACCGGCGGGTTGCCTTTCATGGGGTCAACACCTTGCATATCGGCTTTATAATCAAATAGCTTATTGATGTGTATCCATCTGCCTTCGTTCCATTTAAAGGCCTCGTAATCACCATCGGGAATCAATGTTTCCCTTTTGGATGCATCGGGTGTTTTGCTTTCGCTGATCAAATGGTCGAATACGATAGCATCCAGTTCCGGATCGTAATTCATCCTAGCCCTGCCATCTTTTTTATATTCCAAACAGAACCTGAATGCGGGTTGTGGCGGTTTCAGTTCATCATTTGGATACTGGAAATACCGTCCACCAAATTGCGGGTTGCCTTTATCGTCAAAAGTCAATACCTCAATCCATTTTTTATTGGTTACTTCATCGTTTTCATCAAAACCCAATAATGTGTAATAGTTTTTATTGTTGAAGGTCTTGAGAATTATTTTATAGTAGATGGCACCGATCCATCTTTGGTTGTTCCTGACCGAATCCACAGGTCTTTTTGAGTCATCTGAATTGTCGAACAAGGGAATCAGCTTTAAGGAACCATCTGCGGTACGCATTTGAATGGCACCTTTTTGCCGTATAGATGCCTGGTCTTTTACCAATTGCCAGGTAAAGATGCGGAAAGTGCTGTCTGGTGCATACAGTTTGGAAATGGTATTGATTGAATCGAATGGGTAGTAGAACGAATTGGTTACGCGTAGTGCCCTCACTAGCCCTTTGGTAAAAATGCTGTCGGATATGTACCGGTCAATGGCTTCTTCCTGCATGATCATTTTGCGTGAATCGTCTTTTATGGACAATTCAATTTTTTTTATTTCTTTTTCCTGTGCACTTGTTATGGGTTGTGCATGAGAAGCCGATGCAAAAAATACAAATGAAACAAGGGTAGCTATTTTCATAAAACTGGTATTGCCAACTAAATTACATGTTTGGAAATTGATGTACATGCAAAATGCCCTATGTACCGAAATTTAGGCTTTTGTTAATGGTAGGATTGGGGGTTAACCGCCGTCAAGGCTTTAGCCGTTGACGGGGTAGATAGGCATTGAACCTTACATCAATTTTAATGGTAGTATTGGATAGCAGCCATTGAGTTGAGCTTAATCTCCAAAGCTTTAGCTGTTGACGGATAGGTTGGTTTCTTTATCAAACAAACGCTTTTGCAAATTCAATCAGGCTGTTGAACCTTGCATCAATATCGGGGTGGGGGAAAGGTGTTTCGGGATTGGTGGTTGCCAGGAAAACGGTTGGTATGCCTGCATTTCGTCCAAAACCCATATCGCTTAGTTTGTTGCCAACCATAATGCTTTTGCTGAAATCGATGCTTGCAAAATCTGCCTTTGCCTGATAAGCCATGCCAGGGTTGGGTTTGCGGTTAGGAGAGGCGTCTTCAAGATCGGAGCAGTAATATATTTTATCTACCCTGCCACCTGCTGCTGCCACTGTTTGCAGCATATTGTTGTGGATATTGGTTAAATCATCAACAGACATCAGTTTTTTGCCAATGCCTTTTTGGTTGGTGACCATTACAATGGTGCCAAAGATATTGTTGAGTATGTGCAAAGCTTCTGTAACGCCATCATAAAATTTAAACTCCTGCCAGTTTAAAATATAGTCTGCTTTTTTTTCGTGGTTGATAACGCCGTCACGGTCCAGGAAAAGTGTCCATGACTTGTCTATATTTTTAAGATCGAGCATAGAAATTTTGAGTGGGTGGGTTGCAGGAATATGTTCCTCTGTTGATGGGTGCGACGCCACAGCAGCCGAACCATGAACAGGGGATGGTTACCAAAAATTAAAATAGTTGAGCTTCTACCAGTTCGCAAATGATATGGCCAAGCATGATATGGCTTTCCTGTATACGTGGCGTATCAGTTGATGGTACATTGATCAGGTAATCGCTTGCCTCTTTCATTTTGCCACCGGTGGCACCGGTAAAGCCAATGGTAGCAATATTCTTTTGTTTAGCTACTTCGAATGCCTTTAAAATATTGCCGCTGTTGCCACTTGTGCTGAGGCCAACAATTACATCGCCGCTGTTGCCGATGCCTTCTAACAGGCGGGCATAGATAACATCGTAACTGTAATCGTTTGCTACGGCTGTAAGGTAGGAGGTGTTGCAATGCAAAGCCTCTGCCGGCAAGGCTTTGCGGTCTTTGTAGAAACGGCCGCTGAACTCTGCAGCCAAGTGCTGTGCATCTGCTGCACTGCCGCCATTGCCTGCAAATAAAACCTTGTTGCCATTTTTAAAGGCGGCAACAATTACATCTACTGCCGTTGCTACTGTTTGCTTCAATGTTTCATCTGACAGTATCTGTTGTTTGGTACTGATGGATGCACTGATAATTTCGTCTATTTTTTGTTTCATGCTTTATTTGGTTGTCCAGGTACTTAAACCGTGGTTTGTAAAATTATAGGGTCTGGTAACACCACCAAAACTATTCCTTAAAAATTTGTATTCTGTTTAATTCTAATAGTTATTCAATACTGGGTGAAACAGGATTTAGCTAGTAATAGTGTACAATCAATAACTCTCTTGTTCGTTAGGGAAACTTTTTTCTTTTACATCTTTAATGTATTGCTGTACAGCATTGGTAGCCAGTTGGGCAATATTTAAGTATTGACGTAAAAAGCGTGGTTTAAATTCGGTGTTGATGCCCAGCATATCATGCATGACCAGTACCTGCCCATCGCAATCGTTACCCGCACCAATGCCAATGGTGGGTATGCTTACGCTTTGCGTTACTTCTTTTGCCAGTGCTGCGGGTATCTTTTCCAGCACTACTGCAAAGCAGCCTGCCTCTTCCAATAGTTGAATATCCCTTTTTAATTTGTTGGCTTCAGCTTCTTCTTTTGCACGAACGGCATAAGTGCCAAATTTGTAGATGCTTTGTGGCGTAAGCCCCAAGTGCCCCATTACCGGTATGCCTGCACTCACAATTTTTTTGATGCTTTCAATAGCTTCTTCGCCACCTTCGAGCTTTATGGAGTGTGCACCGGTTTCCTTCATGATTCTTATAGCAGATGCCAGTGCTATTTCGCTATTGCTTTGATAAGTGCCAAACGGTAAATCAACCACTACAAAGCTCCTGTTTACGCCACGTACAACAGATTGTGCATGGTATATCATTTGGTCCAATGTAATGGGCAATGTTGTTTCGTGCCCTGCCATTACATTGCTTGCACTGTCGCCTACAAGTATCACATCTGTTCCCGCACCATCAATGATTTTTGCAAAGGAAAAATCGTAAGCAGTCAACATGGAAATCTTTTCCCCGTTTGCTTTCATTTTCTGTAAAGTATGGGTGGTTACTTTTTTTACTTCGTTGTGAACTGACATTTGAAATGTTTTTAATGAGAATAACTGAATATGGCTCTGCGTTAGAATAAAACATATTCAAATGTGCGGTGCAAGGTAAATGTTCTTTTGGAAATAGTCAATGCGTTTTTACTTCTTCGTAAAGGCTCTGTACCAAACCGTCTGCAAGGCCAATTTTGGGCACATGGATTTCTTCAATATCGGCCCAGCGCATTACGTTGATGTATATCTGCAATGCAGGTACAATCACATCGGCCCTGTCTTCGCGTAGCTTGTAAACGCCAATGCGTTTTTCCAGCGAAACAGAAGAAAGTTCTTTGTGGTAATCTTTTAATAGTTCAAGGGTCAATGGCTTGCCTTCTTTCTTTTTGCTTAAGGAGAATACTTTGTTGATGTTGCCGCCACTACCAATGGCAATCATGGGCAGGGAGCTTTTGGTGTTCTGTTTTAAATGGTCTTTCATGTCGTTCCAGTTCTGTTCGGTTACCATACCTTTTAATAAGCGTATGGTACCGATATTGAACGACTCTTTGTATTTGAGTTTGCCATCGGCAAAAAAAGTAAGTTCGGTACTGCCGCCGCCCACATCAATGTATAAATAGGAGTGCAGCTTGTCTAGGTTCTCGGCTATATGGTTTTCATAAATAAAGGAAGCTTCTTCATCGCCGCTGATCACTTTTATTTCAATGCCCGTTTCCAGTTTCACTTTCCGGATAATATCCTGGCTGTTGGCTGCATCCCGCATGGCACTAGTGGCGCAGGCTTTGGTATGTTCAACATCGTATGCTTTTATCAAATGGCCAAAGGCCTTCATGGTTTGTATGAACATGCCACGTTTTTCCTTGGATATCTCTCCGTATTCAAACACATCGAAACCCAGCCGCAATGGTACACGTATAAGGTTCAGTTTATTGAACTGGGGGTTGCCAAAAGTGTCGGTTACCACATCAACGATCAATAGCCGTGCTGCGTTGCTTCCTATATCAATTGCTGCTAATTTCATTTATGTTCTTCAGCGTTTTTTGGTGCAGATACAGGTACGTTTCAATTTGTGAACGTACTTTCTTTTTGCCCGCGGAAGGTACATAGTTATTGGAGAGTTCATTGTCAAGTATCCTTGCCTTTACATTGTCTCTTAATTGAATGTGGATAATATCTTTCAGTTCCTGTTTGATGGCTTCGTTGTTAACGGGTATGGCTGCTTCCACACGGTGGTCAAGGTTACGCACCATCCAGTCTGCAGAAGAAAGGAATGCCTTTTCCTTTCCGCCATTGTGAAAGAGCATGACCCTTGCATGTTCCAGGTATTCGTCTACAATGCTGATGGCCTGCATGGGCACTTTGAATTTTTTGTTTTCTGACAGGGCACAGAAAATGCCACGTACAATCAGCTTTACTTCAACGCCTGCTGTTGCTGCTTCGTAGAGCCTGTTGATAAGGTGCACATCGCTGAGCGAGTTTAGCTTTACGGTAATGGATGCGGCTTTTTTTGCTTTTGCATTTTTGATCTCACGTACAATATGTGCATCTATCTGTTTACGCATGTTTACCGGGCAAACCAATAATGTTTTGCACTGGGTTAAAGCAAGCGTGCCTGTTTTCCAGTTGGAGAGGTAATGGAAAATGCGGTTGATATCGGCCATTACATTTCTGTTGGATGTAAGCAGGCAATGGTCGCCATATACACGGGCCGTTTTTTCATTTAGGTTACCGGTGCTTACAAAACCATATTGAATGGTGGTGTTGCCCACACGTTTCTTGATGATGCAGAGCTTTGCATGTACTTTGATCTTAGGTACACCCAGCAATACCTGCACGCCTTCCTGTTCCAGTATCTCTTTCCATTCCAGGTTGGCTTCTTCATCAAACCTTGCTTTCAGTTCAAGCATTACCACAACCTGCTTGCCGTTGCGTGCGGCATTGATCAATGCATTGATGACCTTTGAATTTTCGGCCAAACGGTAGGCGGTTATCTTAATGGAATTTACATGGGGGTCCATGGCCGCTTCCCTTAACAGGTCAATCAATGTATTGAAAGAATGGTAGGGAAAGTGCAGCATCACGTCCTGCTTCACAATTACATCCGTAACCCTTGTTGTGCCCTGAAATGCAGGGTGGGTAAAGGATTGCCGTCTTGTGTTCTTTTTAGTGAACACATCCGGGAAGTCCATGAAGTGCCGGTAATTGTGTATCCTGCCACCAGGAATGATATTGCTTTTACGGGTAAGGCTCAGCCTTCTTATTAAATGCTCCAATAAACCTGCATCCATTTCTTTGTCGTACACAAAACGCACGGGTTTGCCCTTACGCCTGTTCTTTAAACCCTTTTCTATTTTCTCCACAAAAGTGGTGCTCACGTCACTGTCAAGGTCTATCTCGGCATCTTTGGTTACTTTAAAAATATGTGCATCAAAATGGTCGTATTCAAAGTAAGAGAATATGGCAGGAAGGTTGAAGCGTATAATGTCTTCCAATAAAATAATGTTGTGCTCGCCTTGCTTGCAAGGCAATTGTATAAACCTGCCCACGGCACTTACAGGCACTTCTATCAATGCATATTTCTGTTGGTAGGCAGAATCTTTTTTGCTCATCACAACGCCCAGGTAAATGCTTTTGTCGCGTAGGTAAGGCAATTGCGGCAGGCTTTCGATCATTAATGGAATCACGTTGCTGCGTACCTGTTCCTCAAAAAAAGTGGTTACGAATTTCTGTTGTTCCTTGTTGAGGCTTTTTTCGTCAACCAGTAATATCTTTTCATTTTTCAGTTCGGTATAAATGCCTTTCCATATCCTGTCAAACTCGTTTTGCTGTTGCAGTACAATGGTCTGTATCTCGTCCAGCACTTTATGCGGGTCCACTTCCATGTGCATGTTGAGTTTTTTCCTTTTTTCAGAAAATTCAATCATGCGTTTCAGGGTGGCCACACGTACCCTGAAAAACTCGTCGAGGTTATTGGAAAATATGCCGAGAAAGCGGATGCGTTGCTGAAGCGATTCATTGGGGTCGTTTGCTTCTTGCAGTACCCTTGCATTAAAACTTAACCAACTTATATCTCTTTGAATAAAATGTTTTTTGCTCATAATTTGTAGTCCTTGCTTATTCAAAAATAGGTATGATAGATATTGGGCAATGTTAAGTTTAGGATAGGTTTAGGATTGCATTTTGCCGATCAAACAGGTTTTGTGGAACAAGGTAATAGATGCTTATTTCTGCACATATTCGCTTGGTGTTTTACCGAACTGTTTCTTGAATTCCTGGCTGAAATATTTCCTGTCGTTGTAGCCCACCGCATAGGCAATTTCATATACCGTCATCTGTTTTTGCTGTAACAAATATGCTGCTTTTTTTAACCGTATGGATTTGATGAAATCGTTTACGGACATATCGGTAAGTGCCTTCAGCTTTTTGTACAGGATGGGTTGGCTCATGGCCACTTTGGTTGATAACATGGCCACACCAAATTCCGGGTCTTCCATGTGCTCATCAATAATGCCCATTACTTTGTTGAGGAAGTCTTCTTCCACATGATTGATGGGTGTATGTTTGGGTTCCAGCATTACCTGCCGGCTGAACTTTTGCCGCATGGCAATCCTTGATGCAATCAGGTTGCGTACATGCAGTTCCAGTACCTTAATACTAAAGGGTTTGGTGATGTAGATGTCTGCACCTGTTTCCAACCCATCCACCTGGTTGTCTGCAGAGGCTTTTGCAGTGAGCAGTATAATGGGTATATGGTTGGTGCGTTCATCGCTGCGTAGTTTGCGGCTCATGGTAAGCCCATCCATTTCGGGCATCATCACATCGCTGATGACGAGGTCGGGAATATGTTCCAGTGCCATATCCAAACCGTTTGCCCCATTTGCACTTTCAATAATGGTGTATTGATGGCTCAAGGATTCGTTGATAAAGGAACGCAGCTCGTTGTTGTCTTCCACGAGCAATACAACAGGCTTTTTGTCTGCTTGCTGTATGGTTGCTTCATCGTTGCTTAGTATTGCGGTATGTTCTATTAAAGATGCGGTTTGTTTGCCTTCGGGCAATAGCTGGTCTTCTTTAAAATGTTCTTTGCCTTTTAATAAGGTAACGGTAAAAGTGGTGTGCCCATTGGTGTTTGCTGTTGCCAGCTCACTTTCAACGGAGAGCTCGCCTTTGTGCAGCTCCACAATGCTTTTGGATAGGGCAAGCCCGATGCCATAGCCGGTATTGTGCGTTTCATCGTTTACCTGGAAGAAGTTGGCAAACAGCCTTTTCAGGTTTTCGGGGGCAATGCCTTTGCCGTCGTCAATGATCTTAATGAGCACCTCATTCTTTTTTTCCTGCACCTCGATGGATATGTTGCCTCCATCGGGCGTGAATTTAAAAGCATTGGTAAGCAGGTTGAACACTACTTTTTCCATTTGCCTTTGATCGAAGTACAGTTCAATGTTATTGGTGCTGTTGATGAAAGCCGTGTGGATGTTTCGTGCAATGGCCATGTCTTGAAAGGAAACATAGATCTCTTCCAGGAACAGTACCATGTTCTGCTTGGTTACGTGTAGGGGAAGGTTGTTGGTTTCTGCTTTCCTAAAGTCCATCAGTTCGCTTACCAGGTTCAGCAAACGGTCTGCATTGCTTTTAACATGCTGCAATTGTTTTTTGAGGAAGCCTTCTTCGTTGTTGTTTGCCAACAGTTTTTCTACCGGGCCAGAAATCAAGGTAAGGTGCGTCCTTATTTCGTGCGATATATTGGTAAAGAAGTTGAGCTTGAACTGCTGCATTTCATGTTCGCGTTTAAACAGCTCCCGCATCCATAAAAAACGCAGGAAGAAAAAAATGATGGCCGCAAACGCAGCTACGTAAAGGCAGTAGGCCCACCATGTTTTCCAAATGGGCGGCAGTATTTTTATGCGTAGGCTGGAAGGGGCAGTCCATACGCCATCGTTGTTGGCAGCCTTTATTAAAAAGGTGTAGGTGCCGGGTGGCAGGTTGGTATAGGTGGCAGCAGTGGTGCTTACATAGTTCCAGTTTTTTTCAAAGCCTTCCAGTTTGTAGGCATAGCGGTTCTTTTCTGGTTTGATGTAGTTGAGCAATGCAAACTCTATGGTGAAGATGTTCTGGTCGTGGTTAAACACGATCTCTTTGGTAAAGTTGATGTCTTTTGTTAGCAGCTTGTCTTTTTGGTCAATGGCCACTGCATTGCCAAACAGTTTCAATGCAGTAAAAACAAGTGGGGCCACATATTTGTTGGTTTCAATCTTACTTGGATCAAAAGCCGTAAGTCCATTGTTGCCACCAAAAAACATTTCGCCCTGGCTGTCTTTGTAGTAAGAGTTGTTGTTGAACTTGTTGCCTGCAAGGCCATCGCTGGTGGTATAGTTTTTAAAGGTTTTGTCGGTGGTGCTGAATTTGCTCAGGCCATTGTCTGTGCTTAGCCATAAGTTGTTTGCATCGTCTTCCAGTATGCCCAATACATTGTTGTTGGGCAGTCCATCTTTATCGGTATAGGTGGTAAAAGTTTGTTTGTTTTCATCATATAAACTAATGCCGCCATAATAGGTGCCTATCCATATCCTGCCTTTGCTGTCTTCGGTAATGCAGTTGATGAAGTCTGACTGCAAAGCCGTATTTGCAGCTTCGTTCTTTAAATAGGTAATTACTTTGGTTGCATTGTTCTTTAACAGGTGCAGCCCGGCCGATGTACCGATCCATAAATTTTTATGCGAGTCTTCAAATAGTACATGGATGCTTTTGTTGTTCAACTGGCTTTCCAAAGGCGTTACCGATGTATGGTTTTCAAAAACACCATTGTTCTTTTTCAGTTGTGTAAGCCCACTTTGCGAACCCACCCACCTATTGCCCTTGCTGTCTTCCAGCAGGGCCACTACTTCATCGAAGCTGACGGTTTCTTTGCTGCTTTTTTCAATGGTGATATGTTTGAAATGTTTGGTGGATGGATCAAAGAGGTTCAGCCCGCCACTGTACGATGTACCGATCCATAAATTGCCCGACCTGTCTTTGTAAATGACTTTGATTAAGTTGGAACTGATGCCACTGCTATCGTTGGGGTTGTTTTTATAACTGGTGAATTTTTTGTCTGTCCTGTTGAAATAGTTCAAACCGCCACCTTCTGTACCGATCCATAAATTGTGCTGGGCATCTTCCACAACAGAGCTGATCACATTGCTGCTAAGGCTATAGGGCAAACGCCTGTTCTGATAAATAACAAAAGGTGTGGTATAGTAATAGGCAATATTGATACCGCCGTGGTAAGTGCCTATCCATATAGTGCCATGCACATCCTGGTAAATGCTGTGTATAGAGTTATTGGTTAAACTGGTACTTAGTTCGGGGTCGTGCTGGTAGGAGATACCTGTTTTTGTTACGGGATCAAAAATGCTTAAACCATCCTGTGTGCCTATCCATATCTTGCCGTTACGGTCAAGCATCATCTTACGGATATTGTTGTGTACAATAGGGGTGCTGCTGCTGTTTTGCAGGAAACGGGTGAAGGTCCTATTGTCTTTATTGTACAGGTTGATGCCATCGTGCAAAGTGCCTATCCATAAGTTGTGCTGGTTGTCTTCCACCAGCGACGTAATATAGTCCGCACTTAAACTGGAAGCATCCTTTGTATCGTGATGGAAGCTTTGGTACTGGTACACATCATTGGCAATGTTCATTTGTATCAATGAGGTGGAAGTGCCTATCCAGAGGTTGCCATCGCTGCTTTCAAAAATGATGCGGATGTAGTTTCCAATAGGGTCCTGTTTGCTGCCAAAGGTTGACTGGAACTTGTTGTTCTTTTTATCGGTCAGTAAATTCAACCCGTTCTTTGTACCGATCCAGATATGTTTCTTGCTGTCTTCATAAATGCAGTTGATGGAACTGTTGTTTAAACTGTTCTTATCTGCCGGGTTGGCAATGATCCTTTCAAACTCGTCTTTTTCTGCATTGTATTTGTTCAGCCCGTTGGAAGTGCCCACCCAAAGTATGCCTTCGGAATCAACAAAAAGCGTATTGATGAGGTTATCGGAAATGCTCTTGTTGTTGGCAAGGTTGTTTTTATAGATCTTGAAATTGGTGCCATCGTACCTGTTCAGTCCATAACGTGTGCCGTACCATAAAAAGCCCTGTTTATCCTGGGCAATGGCCATTACGGCATTTTGCGACAGACCGTTTTCAACGGTAAGGTGCCTAAAAGCAAGGCTTTGCCCGAATATGAACTTTGAGCAAAGCAAAAAAACAGCAGTATATAAAATATGTTTGGTCAGTCTTTTCAAAACAGTCATAGCAACGCATTCTCCATTGGGGGCAGATGCGATAAAGTTATATTGATATACCTGATTAAGCTTCTTTTTGCAGAAATTAGTTTTGCGTACCCGCATCCATTTGTTGGAGGCACTTGGTTCAGTGTGTGCCTGTGGCTTCAAACCCGTAGCGTATGGCCGCTTCCAGCACATCTGTATCTATGTCCTGTATTGTTTTGAATTTGATGCAGTAACCCGTTACGCTTGCCTTGCCCAATTGTTTGCCAAATGTTTGGGCCAGGTAGGTTTTGTCTTTTATGTCCAGTATATAAACCGATATGCCCGTTTTGTTTGCACTGATGCCTACCTGGAAAAAATCCCTGGTCTTTCCGCCAGCATATTGCATTACCTGAAACCCGTACCCGATTGTTGGGTTGGTCACGGTTTTATTGTCGCTGTTTTTGCCATCGTCGAACCATAGCCTGCAACCTGGCAAAATTTTAAGAATGCGTTCGTGCAGGTACTGCATGTGGCCACGTTTGGGTTCGGGCAAGCTGGTTATGTACTGTTTAATTTGGTCTTTTACGGTCATATAGAATAATGTATGGTGGTGGCTGGTTTGCCTTTTTGCCCGGAATGTTTTCCAGTATCGTCCTATCCGGCTTCTACAACCCGGTCTTAAAAAATACTTGTTTATCCTGCCCATATTTAAGGGGCTGTAATTCTGAATAAGAGGGTAGGTTTTTATGTTTTTCTGTTTAATAAGGTGATTTTCAGCGTATAATTTATAAAATTCCCCCTATTCATTTTCATTATTCCCCCATGGTGCTCGCAATAATCTGTCATATTTGTGCTAACGAAACCCCGCTTGCATTCTAGGTTACTGTTCGGGGAATATTTAAGTTCCTTTCTAAAAACGATTGCTATATGAAAACAAAACTACGCTTTCTCTGTAGTCTGCTTTTGTCCGTTTTGCTGCATGCAAGTGTGCATGCCCAGTCCACCACCGAGGTTAAAGGTTATGTGAAAGATGAGAAACAGGTTGCATTGGAAGGTGTTACCGTAACAGAAAAAGGCACCCAGAATGCTGTTGCCACCAAGGCGGATGGGTCGTTTACCATCAAGGTTAAAAACCCCAACAGTTTTTCACTGGTATTTACATCGGTAAGTTTCGAAACCACCGAAATGAAGTTTACCAGCAAACCCACAGGTTCGGTAACGGTGAATCTGAAACCACAAAATTCCGATCTGGACGATGTGGTGGTAATTGCTTACGGAAGCACCACCAAAAGACAGGCATCCAACTCCGTTGTTTCGCTTTCTGCCAAACAGATAGAAGACCTGCCCGTTGCATCACCAGCAGAAGCAATGGTGGGCATGGTTGCAGGTGCCACTATTTCAACACCATCTGGCGAGCCGGGACAAAACCCCTATATACGTATCAGGGGCCTGGGTTCGATTGGTGCGGGCAATAACCCATTGTTTGTAGTGGATGGTTACCCGTTGAACAACTCCGACAACTTCTATAATATCAATCCTGCAGATATCCAATCCATACAAATATTAAAAGATGCAGCAGCCAGTGCCATCTATGGCTCCCGTGGCGGCAATGGTATTGTATTGGTAACCACTAAAAGGGGTGCTGTTGGCAAAACAAGGTTTGCAGCCAATGTGTACCATGGCATTGCCAACGTTACCAAGAAGATAAAGCTGCTGAATGCCGATCAATATTTGGACTATACCAAAGAAGCTTATGTAAATGCAGGCCAGGCTTTTCCAACTGCATTGGCCGATCCCGCACAATATGGCAATACCGATTGGCAGAACGAAATTTTCCAGACAGGTAAGCAAGACAATTACCAGATATCGGCTTCTGGCGGTTCGGATGTTTCCAGGTTCTATATCACCGGAAGCTATTTCAACCAGAAAGGTGTTGTGCCCGGAACTTCTTTTGAACGTTACATGTTCAGGGCAAACTACGATGCCAAACTTTCCAAGAAACTGAAACTGGGTATGACCATTGCCCCCAATTTCAGCATCACACAAACAAAACCCATTGCCGGAAGTTTCAACAGCTCATCCATTACCAATGGTGGCCAGGCAAACCTGGGTGCCGTTGTAACAGATGCATTGCTGTTGCCACCTATTATACCTGTGTACAAACCCAATGACGATTATGGCCAATTGGTAAACACATTCAGTAATGCCATTGCCATTGGTGGCTTGTATAGCCCTGTTGCCACGCTTGACCTGTACCAGGACAAAACAAACTCTTTCAAAGGTTTAATGATCAGCTACCTTGAGTACGAGATCATCAAGAACCTGAGCTTTAAAACCACATTGGGCGGCGAGGCCATTTTTAACCGCCGTAATTATTATATACCTGCTACATTGGCCAACGGTAGTGCACCCAATGCCAACCTGAGCACACCTATATTGGCAGGCATCAATGCACAGCAGCAGAACAGCAACTCGTACAACTGGGTTTGGGAAAACACCTTGAACTACAACAAAACCATTAAAGGTGGCCATAGGTTTGATGCCCTTGTTGGTTACGGTTCGCAAAAAAACACCAGCGAAGGCGGTACCACAAGTGGCCAGGCTTCTTCGTACACCAGCAATGCAGTGCAATACGTAACAGGTGCGGGAACCATTTTTGGAACGGCCACCTATAGTGCAAGTGCCTTGGTATCGGTATTTGGCCGTTTGAATTACAGCTACAAATCAAAATATATCCTATCTGCTGCCGTGCGTACCGATGGTTCTTCCCGATTCGGTTCAGACAATAGGTATGCTACATTCCCATCCGTGTCTGTTGCATGGCGTGTTGCCGATGAAAAATTCATGAAGAAATATTCAGCCACATTAAGTGAACTGAAACTGAGGGCAAGCTATGGCGTAACGGGCAACAACAATATTGGCGACTACAACTGGCAAAGCTATGAGCAGGCAGCCAATTATATTTTTGGAGCCAATGGCGGCACCAGGAACTATGGTTTCTCACCCAACTCTGTTGCCATTAAAGACCTTACCTGGGAAACCAACAAACAGTTGGATATAGCCATGGAAGTGGGCCTGTTGAAAAACAGGATATATCTGACCGTGGAAGCTTACCGCAGGACGACTACCAATTTGTTGCTCAACCGCAACGTGCCGTCACTGGTAGGTTTTGCCACACGTGTATTGAACAATGTGGGCGAAGTAAGGAACGATGGATTGGATGTTCAGCTACAAACCACCAACATCAACAAGAAGAATTTTAAATGGACCACCACTGCCAATATTTTCTGGAGCAAGAACAAAGTAATTGCATTGGCAAGTGCATCGGACCAGATATTGTTTGACCCTGTATTTGGTTACACATCTGCCATACGTGTTATACCGGGCTTGCCAATGGGCAGCTTCTTTGGTTACAAACAAATTGGCGTGTACCGCGATGCTGCAGATGTTGCCAACAGTGCAGTGTGGGGCTCTGGCGGTTCAAAACCGGGCGATATCAAATACGAAGATGTAAGTGGCCCATTGGGTAAACCCGATGGCATCATAGATGCAAACGATATACAGTTGTTGGGCGATCCCTATCCTAAATTTTCTTACGGTATACAAAACAGTTTCAGCTATAAAAGATGGTCGTTGAGCTTATCGCTACAAGGCATTGTAGGTGGCAAGATCATCAACGGTGTTGACAGGTATGTGTACAATTTCTATGGCAAAGTAAATGCACGTGAAAATGCATTGAACCGTTGGAAATCGGAAACAGATCAGGGCGATGGCTGGACACCAAGAGTGGTACTCAACGCACCGTCATCTCTTACATCCTTCTCTACCTACGAATTATTTGATGCCACTTACTTACGTATAAGAAATGTACAGATCAGGTACAACCTTCCTAACAGCTTGCTTAAAAAATTGAAGATACAGTCGGCCAGTTTATATGTAATGGGGCAGAACCTGTACACGTTCCAGAAATATTATGGCTATAACCCCGAAGCCAATTTATATGGCAACTCGGTTAACCCAACCTACGGTGTGGATCAAGGAACCTATCCTTTAAACCGTACCATCACTTTTGGAACCAATATTAGTTTCTAAGCCATTAAAAATTGTCACCATGAAAAAAGTTATCAATAAATACAGCATCATACTTGTAGCGGTTACGGCCCTGTTTGCCGCATCCTGCAAAAAAAGTTTCATAGACCTAACCGATCCTACCAGGATTGTTACCAGCGATTATTACAAAGATTCTGCAAGTATGTCAACCGCAGTGATTGCCGCCTATGCAAGCCTGCAAGACATGTATGGCAAAAGCGGTGCAAGCAGGGGCATCTTCCCTTATGGCGAAGTGGCATCAGACAATAGCACATCGGTTGTGGAAGGCACGGGCATTGGCGATTTTGAATACTTCACCTTCACTTCTTCCAACCCCGTACTGCAATCTTCGTGGACGTATATGTACAGGTGCATTGCACGTTGCAATATTGTACTGGCACGTATTGACCCTATTGTAATGAATGCAGGGGTAAAAAGCAGGTGGCAGTCTGAAGTGAAATTCATACGTGCACTGGCCTACTTTAACATGGTAAGGATATGGGGCGATGTACCGATGGTTACCAAAGAAATACAGACCGTACAGGAAGCTTACCAATATGGAAGGACGCCTGCGGCAGATATATATGCATTGATTGAAAAAGACCTTACCGAAGCAGAAGCCGATACAAACATACCCACCAAATATGCAGCTACAACAGATTTGGGCAGGGTAACCAAACCGGCAGTAAAAGGCTTGTTGGCAAAAGTGTATTTAACCGAAAAAAAATACACAGATGCAGTAACCAAACTCGGCGATTTTGTGACCAGCTACGAAGGGGCAACGCATTCATTGCTGACCAACTATAGCGACATCTTTCTTACCAGCAACGAAATGAATGCCGAAATCGTTTTTGCAGTACGCTACACCAAAGGCAATGTGCCCAGTACGGGAAGCCCTTTTACCAACTACTTTGCTGCAAGCACTTCCAATGCAGGCGGTGTTGGTACAGGTTACCTGTTCAATACGTTAAGAAAAGATTTAGTGGATACCATGGCTGCAAACGGAACGGCCGATAAACGTACCGCAGCATCTTACACAACGGTAAACACGTACTATGCTACCAAAAAATTTGCTGACGTTGCTGCTGCCGACCTTGATGCAGATTGCGACTGGATCGTGTTACGCTATGCCGATGTGCTGCTGATGTATGCCGAAGCACTCAACGAACAGAATACTTCCAACGTTGCTGCTGCCATTACGCAATTAAACAAGGTAAGGGTCCGTGCAGGGCTTACAGGATTGGTAGCAGCTACACAAACACAAAGCAGCTTACGATTGGCCATTGAAAAAGAAAGAAGGATAGAACTGAACATGGAAGGCCACCGCTGGTTTGACCTGGTAAGAACAGGACGTGCCATTGAAGTGATGAACAACCACTTTACCAAATATGCCATACGCTTAAATGCTTCTTCGCCAATAGTACAGATTGATGCACACAATTTGGTGTTCCCGATTCCTATCAGCGAAATCAATACCGTAGGCCTGACAGTACTGCCACAAAATTTTGGATACTAAACTATTAACCACTCAACTATTCTCTGCATGAAAAAAACAACATTCTCCCTAATGGCAATAGCAGCCTGCCTTTCAGCCGCTGCACAATGGAACTTTGATGCAAAAAGTGCCGAAAGCATTACCGGTTCGTACAAAGACCTTGGCAAAAAGGCAACCGTAATTGCCACCAACTTCAACGGTGCTGCAATGGATGCCGACAACGACAACTCTGCCGTACAGAACATCGGGTTCGATTTCAAATTCAACGGTCAATCCTTCAACACGTTTGTATTAAACACCAATGGCTTTATCAAGTTGGGTTCCGTGGCACCGTCATCAACTTATATATACTATACAACAGCTGTAGGTGGTGGCAACTGCACCATCACTGCAAAAGACAGCAACCTGATCTATGCTTTCAACCGCAACATGATTGCTGAAAAAGGAACCGAATACAAAGTACTGACTACAGGAAGCAACGGCTCAAGGGTATGTACCATACAGTTCAAGAACCTTGCTGATAAGATAAGCCCTGCACAATATTCAGCTATCTCTTTCCAGATAAAACTGTACGAAACCACCAATGTAATTGAGTTTGTGTACGATGAATGGACGGCTGCCGAAAACGCTGCAACCCTTACCGTTGCTGCAGTTGGCATTAAAGGCAACAACGTGGAAAGCTCCGTAAACGTTGCCAAAGGCTCTGCTATTAAATGGGATGAAAAAATGGGCCAGAACGATAAGCCCTATGTTTTCATCAACGGTAATTACAGTGTGAAGGGACCAAATTTTGGCAACAAGAATGCAGCCTTGCCAGAAGCGGGACATATATACAGGTTCACCCCATTAAAATGATAACGATTAAAGTTGTTTGTTATGAAAAAAGTTCTATTGGTATGTAGTGTATTGTTTGTACTGTTTTCCCATGCACAAGTGGCAGGCGATTATAGAAGTGCCGGTACCGTATCGCTCACCAGTGCCACCAACTGGGAAACCTATGCTGCCGGTTCATGGTCCACAGCAGCCGTTGCCCCCAACACTGCAACACTGGTTTTGGGCAATACCATTACCATACTGGCCGCACATACATGGAACAATACCGCCAATGCCACGGTTGCCGAAGGTGTTACCTTACTGTTTCAAGGTACGGGTGGTACATTTTCTGCCAATACACTAACCATTAATGGAACCTATATACATGCCAGTGCCACGGCACCCAGTTCTGTTTTCACAGCCATTAGTACCACAACAGGTTTGGGCGTAAACTCAACCATTGTGTACAGGGCTTCTGCAAGCTATGCCACACCAACAGCATCATTGGGAGGCAGGACCTACAATAACCTAACTTTTGATACAGACGGTACAACCGTTACCCAGCCTGCATTTGCCACGCCGGGCTTTACTGCAACATTAACGGTAAACGGTACATTGCTCATCGATACATGGAAGGCAGACTTCTACACATCGGGCAACACGACAGCCGTGAACCTGAATGGCGATGTTACCTTAACAGGAACCAACAGTTACTTACGTGTAAGAACGGCCACCATTGCTACAGGCAAGACACTTACGATTAATGCAACGGATTCATTGGGCATCGGCAATGCATTTGCACTTACCGTAAATGGTTCACTGGTCAACAAAAGCACCAAGCCCATTGCTTTCAGTACGGGTGCCACCATGGTACTTGCCGGTACCTACCAGCACGATGCCAATGGCGGTTCCATGCCAAGCAGCACCAACTGCACGTACAATACAGGTTCCACCATATTGGTTACAGGTATTACCAATATCAGTAACATACCCGTGCTGCCTGCTGTTACTGGCAATGTGGTATGGAACTGCACGGCACAAACTGCATCCAACACGTTTGTAAATACAACCAGTAATGCAACCACCGTAAATGGCAACCTTACGATACAGTCCACAGGTACCGCCAGTATTTATTTAGGCGGGGCAGCTACTGCAAGAACATTAACGGTGAATGGCAACCTTATTGTAAATGGCGGAAAGCTGGGTATCATAAAACCTGCAACAGGTGCCACGGGCAATCAGGCATGTACGGTGAATGGCGATGTAACCATTTCAAGTGGCGAACTCTATATTGCCGATGCACTAAGCGGGGCAACAGGTTATACAGGCAAAGGTTATTTAAACATAATAGGTAGCCTTAACCATACTGGCGGCAGCTTTGGTACAGGTAGCACAACCACTGCTGCAACAGCTGTACTGTCTTTTACAACAAACAATACAGACAAAACAATCAACACGGTGGGCATACTTGGTGGTACTGCTGTTATCATCGATAAAACAGCCACAGGCTTTGTAACATTGGCTTCCAGCTTGCAGCTACCTGCAACAGCTACCTTGAACTTTACAACAGGTAAATTGGTTATTGCAGCTACTGCAACATTGGAAACCGCACCTGTTGCTATTAACGGTACATCTGCATCAAGCTATATTGTAACGGCTACAAGCGGTGCAAATACAGGTACTTTAAAAATGAGCGGCATAACAACTGCTACCATTTTCCCGGTAGGTACATCAACAGCTTACCTGCCTGCAACACTTACACCGGTATCATCATCAGATTTTACGGTTGGTGTTTTTCAGGGAGCAACCAAAGAAGCAACACCCAATGGTACTGCTGTAACGGTTGCACAAAAAGCAACCATTGTAGATGCGGTATGGCTTGTTAAACGCACATCAACCAACACAGACAACTGCACCGTTGCACTCAACTGGCCCGATGCCTTGGAAGGCACTGGCTTTGCTGCTTTGGGCAACAATATTGGTGTATCGGGTTTCAATTTGTACTGGGGCGTATTTGGTGGCAGTGGCAACAATACCGCCAACACAGCAACTGGTACGTTCAGTACATTCACTGCTTTTAGTGTTGGGCAGATCGGTTCAACATTGCCTGTACGTTTTGCTGCGGTTACTGCTGTTTCAGCAGGCAACAAGATCAATGTTAGCTGGAAAGTGGACAATGAAACAAACATTGAAAAATACATGGTAGAAAAATCTATAGACGGTAGTTCGTTCAATGAACTGTCATCTGTTGCTTCCAAGAACAACAGCACTGCATCAACTTATACCTATACAGATAACAGTCCCTTTAACGGCAACAATTTCTACAGGATAAAATCCATCGATAAATCCGGCGAAACAAGGTACAGCTCAATCGTTAAAGTAAACACTGCTATAAAAGGTAAAAACGAGTTATTGGTTTACCCCAATCCCGTTACCAACAAAACATTGAACCTGCAACTGAATGGACTGGATGCAGGTGAATACACTTTATTGCTCATCAACAATGCAGGCCAACAGGTATTCGTAAAAGCATTGGGAACCATTGATGGTAACCAAACCATTTCATTACCGCTGCAACAAAGCATTGCAACAGGAACCTATCGTGTAATTGTAAAGAGCAACATGCAGCAATTACAGCAAACCATCATTATTCAATAACTGATTTATACAATATGAAACTTTCAAAAATACAGTATGGCGTATGTAGCGTAGGGTTGCTTTTCCTATCACTTGCCACAATGGCACAAACGCAAGATGAGTACACGTTAAAAGTGGGTGCAAGTATTGTGAACAGTAAGGAAAAAACTTATGGCCCTTGGAAGGATTACCCTACCAGGAGCATGCAGACCTTGAACGGTTATACCCCCAATACAAAAACGCCATTGGACAACTATGGTGGAAGGGCAGATAAAAAATTCACTGCATCGGGTTTCTTTAAAGCAGTAAAGCAAAACAACCGTTGGTGGCTGGTTGATCCCAATGGCAATGCATTCATCAATGTAGGGCTGGTAAATGTGGCACCTGCTGCATCGCAAAGGGAAAAAGAAGCTTCCAAGGAAAAGTACGGCGACAATGATAACTGGGCCAACGAAACCCAGAAACTCATGCTGGACAATGGTTTCAACGCATTGGGTGCATGGAGCAACGTGGAATTGTTTAAGAACACATCGCAACAACGTAAAAGGCCATTGGCGTATACCATCATCAAAAATTTCATGAGCGATTATGGCAAGCAACGCGGTGGTACTTACCAAGAATCTGGGCACATGGGTTACCCCGACAGGACCATTTTTGTATTTGATCCAGAGTTTGAAAAATTCTGTGACCAATATGCCAAACAGTTGGAAGCAAACAAAGACGACAAGAATCTCTTTGGCTATTTCTCCGATAACGAACTGCCTTTTGAAAGACAGTCATTGGATAGGTACCTCGCAAAAAAAGATACCACCGATCCTGGCTGTGTTGCAGCAAAGCAATGGTTAAAGCAACACAACATTCAGCCCAATGCCATCAACGATTCCATACGCAATGAGTTTTTAGGTTTGATGGGAGAGAAGTACTATTCAGTTGTTTCAAAAGCAATCAAGAAATACGACCCCAACCATTTGTACCTGGGCAGCCGTTTACATTCTTACGAACTGAAAGTGGAACCGTTCTTCAGGGCTATCGGCAAATACATCGATGTGGTTGCCATCAACTATTACAGGGTATGGACACCCGTTGCCAAAGACATGCAGAACTGGGAAGCATGGACAGGCAAGCCTTTCATCATTACCGAATGGTACACCAAAGGCGAAGATTCAAAGATGACCAACTACTCAGGTGCAGGATGGTTGGTACATACACAAAACGACCGTGGCCTGTTTTACCAGAACTTTTCATTGGCATTGCTTGAATCGGGTAGCTGCGTTGGCTTTCATTGGTTCAAGTACCAAGACAACGATCCCGAAAACAAGAACGTTGACCCATCCAATACAGATGCCAATAAAGGTATCGTGAATACGGTGTACGAAGTGTACGAGCCATTGCTCAGCAAGATGAAAGAGATCAATACCAACGTCTATGCACTCATCGATTTTTTTGATAAAAGGAACAATAAATAAGCTGCCGCTATAGTATGAAAGCTATTCAATCAATAATATTCGTTACAAAGAAACTGGGTCTGTTTTTCTGCTGTGTATTGTTTGCTTTTGCAGCAAAGGCACAGGTGCCGGATACGGTGCTGCAGGGCTTTTCGCCCTTTCCCTTTGGTGCGGCCATCAGTGCCGGCATCTTAAAAACAAACAGCTCGTACAGGGCATTGGTGGCAAGGGAATACAATAGTGTTACACCAGAAAATGCCATGAAATTTGGTGTGGTGCATCCTGCACAAAATACCTATGCCTGGGCCGATGGCGATACCATTGTAGCTTTTGCACAACAGTACGGTAAACGTGTACATGGACATACTTTGGTATGGCACAACAATGTGCCGGATTGGGTAACGAATTTTGTAGGCGATTCTGCTGCATGGGAAAATGTAATGAAGACGCATATACAAACCGTGGTAACGCATTTTAAAGGAAAAGTTACTTCATGGGATGTGGTGAATGAAGCCGTAGCAGAAGATGGTACCATGCGTAGCACCATATGGTCGCAACATCTGGGCAGCAACTATATAGCAAGGGCCTTTCAATATGCACACGATGCAGACCCGGATGCCTTATTGTTTTACAACGATTACAACCACGAAAGCAGCAGCAACAGTTTTGCAAAACTATATGCCATACAGAATTTGGTAAACGGGTTAATAGCAGCAGGTGTGCCCATTAATGGTGTAGGTATGCAGATGCATGTAAACAAGAACACCAACAATGCCAATATACAACGTGCGGTAGATTCTATGTTGAACACGGGTTTAAAGATCCATATCTCCGAACTGGATGTTGCCGTGAACCCCGAAAGCAACCAGAGCTTAACTTATAATACAACCGTTGCCAGCCAACAGTTTGGCAAGTTCAAGTTCTATGCAAGAATGGCCAAAGCCATTGCAGCAGGCAGGTTTTACGGCATCACCACATGGAACGTAACGGATGGCGATTCATGGATACCTACCAATTACAGCCGGCCCGATTTCCCTTTGCCCTTCAATAGCAGCTATCAAAAAAAATCATCTTACCAAGGGTTCAAAGACGGGTTTGTGCAGCAATGGAATGCAGCCGCAGCCAATGGCCAAAGCATTGCAGGCACCTATACTGACCTGGGCACCAACGGAACTGCCATTACCACCAATTTCTCCGGCACTGCCATGACGTACGACAACGACAACTCATCGGTACAGAACATCGGTTTCGATTTTATTTTTAACGGCACTACTTATTCGCAGTTTGTTTTAAATACCAATGGCTATATCAAGTTGGGGGCAAGTGCACCATCATCTACTACCGTGTTCTATCCAAGCTACAATGCCAATACAGGAAGCGTAACAACTACTTCGGACATTGATTTGATCTATCCCTACAACCACGATTTGATGACGGGTACCGGAACACCCGAATACAGGGTGTACACAACCGGGGCAGTGGGTTCTAGGGTATGCACCATACAGTTCAAGAACCTGGCCGATAAACTTGCACCAACACAATACACCAATATCGAGTTCCAGATAAAACTGTACGAAACAACCAACACCATTGACTTTGTATATGGCACCTGGTTACCCAGTGGCAATACATCTACTTCTGTTACTGCTGCGGTTGGTATTAAAGGTGCAACCGTTGCAGAGTCGGTAAATGTTGCCAAAGGCTCAACCGTAACATGGAACACCAGCTTAAGCACGGCCAACAATTATTTTTTCAGGAATGGTGACTATCCATTGGCTGGTCCGCAATTCAACTCTCGCAATGCATTCCTGCCAGATGCAGGTAGGACTTTCCGTTTTGCAGCATCTTCTATTTTACCCGTTACATTAAACAGTTTTACGGCAGTTGAAAAAAACAGCAATGTATTGCTGCAATGGTCAACCACCAACGAGATCAACAGTAAGAGTTTTGAAGTGATGCGTTCGCTCAATGGAAAAGATTTTGCCACCATTGCCACCATCAATTCTAAAGGCGACAACAGCAATGCCATCAATCAATACAGCCTAACCGATTATGATGTGGCTGCACTGGATGTGATCTACTACCGTTTAAAACAGAACGATAAAAATGGTGGCAGCAGTTACTCGGCCGTTATCAAAATAAAACGTAACAGCAAAGCATCATTGGCAGTAACGGTTGTAAATCCTGTGAAAGAAAAAGTGGATATGCAGTTACAGGTAGCAACGGCACAGTCCATCAACGTTACGTTAATGGACATGAACGGGCAGCTATTGCAAAGCAGGCAACTGAATGTACAGGCAGGGTCAACCACTGTTTCATTGCCCATGCCATCAACTGCAGCGGGCATCTATCTATTGAAGGTTGCTTCGCCAACAGAAGAAAGGATCATTAAACTAACCAAACTATAACGATTGCCCAACCCAAAACGATTGCTATGAAAAAAATAGTTTTACTTGTTTGCTTTTTATCGTGCCTGCTTCAACTGCATGCACAGCTAAGCGGCGACTACCAAAGCACCGGTGCCGTAACGCTTACATCGGCTACCAACTGGCAGGTGTACAATGGTACATCCTGGGTTACGGCAACCCTTGCACCCAATGGCAATGTGGCCAGTGGCAATACCATTACCATCAAACCCACACATGCGTGGACAAACCTTTCTGCAGCAACCATACCGGTTGGTGTTACGTTGCTTTTTCAGGGTACCACAACAGCTACCACAGATTTTACTGCCAATACATTGGTGATTAATGGTACCTATATACACAACTCTCCACATGGTTCAACCGCTGGCGTTACCAGCCAGATGGCACATGTGTTTACAGCCGTAAATTCAAGTACAGGTTTGGGTGCAAACTCTACTATTGTTGCCCGTGGCTCTGCTTCGTTTACCAACCAGCCGCTGCCTTCGTTTGGTGGCAGGACATACAATAACCTCACTTTTGATATTGATGCTTTAAGCGGTTCCAATACCATCACGGCAACCAACTCGCCGGGCAGTCCGTGGACAATCAACGGTACATTGACCGTAACCGGTTGGGCCAATGCGAGCTTTAGCGGCAGTGCAAGTTTGGCAACGGTAAACGGCGACATTGTTATCAATGCAGCAAGCAAATTAACGGTTGCCAACATGTTGCAGGCAAATGCGGCAAAAACAATCACCATCAACAGTGGCGGTACATTGGGCACAACAGCTACCTATACATTGACCGTTAACGGAACGCTTGACAATAAAAGCACCAATGCCATTGCCACATCTGGCTTAATGGTCATCAACAATATTTACAAGCACAATGCAGATGCCAACACGATACCCAAAACGGGTGTTACCTATGCAACCAACTCAACCATACAGGTATTGGGCATTGTAAGCAATACCAGCGTGGTGCAGTTGCCAACAGCTTGCTACAATGTACTATGGAACTGCACAGGCCAATTGGCAGCGGCAACCAATACTTTTTTTAGTGGCACACCCACTACCATCAATGGAGATTTTACGGTGCAGTCAACGGGTGCAGGTGCCATTTATATTGGTGGTGGTGCTACTTCCAGGACGTTGAATGTAGTAGGCAACTTAAACATTGCAACAGGTGCCAACTTCAAACTCATTACTTCTGCAACAGCAACGGTGAATCAAATATGTAATGTAACAGGCAATGTAAATATTACGGGCGGTAGTTTCTTATTGTCTGATGTTACCACCGGTTCAACAGGTGTGGGCCAGCTCAACATAACAGGTAGCCTTAACCATACCGCGGGTACATTTGGTGTAAGCAGTACAGCGGTTGCCAATAGCGGTCTGCTCACTTTTACAGGCAACAATACGGGTAAAACCATTGCTACAACTGGCTTTGCCAATGCATTGAATGTAGTCGTTGACAAAACTTCAACCGGCTTCGTATCACTGGCAAGCAATATGTCAATGGCACCAGGCAGCACATTGACTATTAGCAGCGGTTCATTAAAACTGAACGGTTTTGCTACTACATTAAGGTCCACTTCTGCGAGCAACAGTGCAAGGGTATATGTTAGCAGCGGTGCTGCGATCGATCAAAGCATAAGTGGTAGCAAGTTTACCGTTGAACAATTTATACCCGGCGGCACAAGGGCTTACCGCTTCTTGGGCCATCCATTCAATGCGGCCATCAATTTAAGCGAACTGACAGATGATATTGATATTACAGGCAACGATGGCAATGCGGCAGTTGCGGGTACGGGCTTCTCGCCAACCGCAACCAACAATGCTTCTGCCTATTGGTACGATCCAACAACAGGCAATGGCAACACCAGTGCGGGTTGGGTTGCATTTACACGCAACGATGGTGTTGCTGCATCTATAGCCGCAGGTAGTACCAGCAATACCTGGAATGTTGGGCAAGGTATAAGGGTATTGGTGCGTGGACCAAAAGGCCAACCCAACATACTTACAGCAACACCTGCACCCAATGATGCAACCATCAACATGAGTGGTACCATAAACGATGGCAGCGATGTTACGGTGAACCTTACCAAAGGCACCAACTCGGGCTATAACCTTATCAGCAACCCATATTGTGCACCGTTGGATATGTACCAGTTCCGCACCGCAAACAGCAATGCCAATGCAAGTTCTGGTACCAACTTTTATATATGGGTGCCAACAGGTGGCGTAAATGGCAAAGGGCAATACATAGCAGGCGATATGACAGCCAGCGGCGAAACCTACCGTTACCTGCCTGCTTACAGCTCGTTCTTTGTAAATGTTGCAGCCAATACAACTGCCACGTTTAAAGAAGCACACAAGGCAATGGCCACACAAAATGCTGCATACAATTTAAGAACCAGTACCACATCTGTATACGGCAACAATACCTTGCAATTGCAGTTGAGCAGGAACGGTGTTTTTGAAGACCGTTTATTGCTCTTCTTCAACAATGATAAAGCCAATGCGGCTTATGACGCAACAGATGCGTTGAAACTGGATAACAGCAACCTGAACTTTTATACCGTTTCGCAAGACGGCAAACATTTAGCAATTGACAGGAGGCCATTGGACAAGACCAAAGACGTATTGGTACCGCTAGGTTTTGTAACAAGCATGCAGGCAACTTACTCCATCGATGCAACAGACATGGATATAGAAACAGGTACGCTTGTTTTGTTGCATGACAAATTCCTGAATAAAGAAGTGCCGCTTATACAAGGCAGCAGCTATGTGTTTGATGTAACGGCAGACAATGCATCGCAGGGCGAGAACAGGTTTGAGCTTGTTTTGAAAACGGTACCGCCAATAGCTGTAATGCCTGCTGTTACTGAATTTGAAGTAAGGTTGAGCCCTAACCCGGCAACAGATATATTGTCTATCTCATTCAACAACAAAGAAAAGGCAAACACCACTATCGCTATCGTAAATACAATAGGGCAGGTAATGCAAACAATTGATGCAGGCAATGTACAGGCCGGCAAAATAAATGTGGATGTAAAAAAATGGACCAAAGGAAGTTACTATGTAACGCTTACCAGCAACAACGAAAAGCTTACACAAAAATTACAGGTTCAATAATTGATTCAAACATTCAACAAACAAACATGAAACTCAAAATACAAACCATAACAACCATTTGTTTGCTGCTTGCTTTTTTATTGCCAAGCCTGCTGCATGCCCAGCCAGGTTTTGGTGACGATACAGATGATGTGCCTATTGATGGCGGCTTGAGTTTATTGGTGGCAAGTGGTGTTGGTTATGGTATCAGGAAAATAAAAGAACGAAAGACCAAGAACAACATATAAGGCAAACATCCCTGTATAAAGATGTTGAAATAACGATTAACGATTTGCTTGAACGTATCCTGTTCCGGAGATTAATGCAATAAAATCATTTTTTAACTGCAATAAAAACGGCTGGCTATATGAAAAAGGAAACACGATTCACTAACCGTGTATCGTATGCGGCATGCTGCATATTGATACTCATCAGTAACATTACTGTGGCTTATTCACAAGTATCAGACACCACTTTGCAAGGCTTCTGCCCATACAGGTTCGGGGCAGCAGTAAGTGTGCCGTTACTCAAAACCAATGCCACGTACAGGGTACTGGTAGCAAGGGAATACAATAGCCTCACACCGGAGAATGCCATGAAGTTCGGTGTCATCCATCCTGCACAGAACACCTATTCATGGACGGATGCAGACACCCTGGTGAACTTTGCACAACAATACGGTAAACGTGTGCATGGCCATACATTGATCTGGCACCAGAACATTCCAACATGGGTCACCAATTTCGTGGGCGACTCTGCCGCATGGGAAAATATTTTCAAGACACATATACAAACCGTTGTTGCACATTACAAAGGCAAATGCACTTCATGGGATGTGGTAAACGAAGTGATAGACGACAATGGTGTGCTGCGTAACTCTATCTGGAAACAGCACCTAGGCAGCAACTACATACTGCGTGCATTTCAATATGCACATGCCACAGATACCAGTGCATTGCTTTTTTACAACGATTATGCACATGAAAGCAATACCGCCAAATTCAATGCCATCAAGGCTTTGGTAAATACGCTGCTTGCACAGGGTGCACCCATTAACGGTATCGGCTTCCAGATGCACCAAAGCAAGAATGTTGACAACAACAATATCAGCAATGTGATTGATAGCATGCTTGCCAAAAATTTGATGGTGCATATTGCCGAGCTGGACATATCCATGAACCCCGAAAACGATTCCAATAAAACCTATACGGCAACAGTTGCCAGCCAACAGTTCAGTAAATACAAATACCTGGCAAGAAGGGCAAATGCAATTGCACCTAATAAGTTTTATGGTATCACTACCTGGAACGTAACAGACAAAGATTCATGGATACCCGGTTTCTACAACCGCCCCGATTGGCCCTTGCCCTTTGACAGCAATTACCAAAAGAAACTGGCCTATCAAGGTATAAAAGATGGGGCAACAGGTTCATGGGATTTCGATTCCTCATCCTGCCAAAGCTTTGCAGCAACCTATACCGACCTGGGAACAAATGGCACTGCCATTACTACCAATGCTGCCGGTACAACCATGACTTACGATGATGATAATTCATCCATACAGAATATTGGTTTCAGTTTCCCTTACAACGGTACCAACTACACACAGTTTGTATTGAACAGTAACGGTTATATCAAATTGGGTGCGGCTCCTTCAAGCAGTCAATATTATTATGCAGGCTACAATGGTACTTCGGGCAGTGCTATCACTGCTTCGGATATTGATATCATCTATCCCTATAACCACGACTTGAAAGCAGGGACCGGTACACCGGAATACAGGGTATATACCAATGGCACAACCGGCTCTAGGGTATGCATCATCCAGTTTAAAAACGTAGCGGATAAACCATCGCCTGCACAGTTCAACAATATCAATTTCCAAATTAAATTGTACGAAGAAACAGGTGCCATAGAGTTTGTGTATGGACCTTGGTATGCAAGTGCCAACACAGAAGCAGCCATTACAGCGGCTTGCGGCATCAAAGGCATTAGCGATGATGAAACCGTAAACGTTGCGAAACTTTCCAGTATTGCCTGGAACACAACCATGACCAATACTGCCAACTACGATTTTTCAGAAGGCAACTATCCATCTGCAGGTCCGCAGTTCAATGCAAGGAAAACCGTACTACCTACAAGTGGCTGGACATACCGTTTCAAGCCCAACAAAATTACCATCACCACCAACGGCGATGCCTATTTACGTGATGGCAGCCCTTACGGTGATACCAATTACGGTACCGATACGTTGTTGATGTTGAAGAAAGATGCAACCGTTGGCTTTACAAGAATTGATTACATCAAATTTAAAGTCCCCGCACAGGCACAGGGCACCGTAAGCAACGCACAGCTGCAGCTATACATGAACTATGCAAATACCGATGCTGCAACAACACAATGGCAATTATATAAAGTAAGCAACAATACATGGACGGAAACAGGCATCACTTACAACAACCGCCCTGCTTACGGTACATTGCTATCAACCATTAATGGTAGCACAGTTTTAGGAAACAAATACTGGGATGTAACCAGTGCCGTACAAGGGTTAACTACCGATACCTTGTCACTGGCATTGGTATCAACAGTTACAGGGGCCGCAACCAATGTGAATTTTTCATCCAAACAATCTGCTGTTGCTGCGTTACGTCCGCAATTGATCATTGCATCAGGAACGGGTACAGGTGCAAAACCTGTAACGCAACCATCCATCACTGCCATACAGCAATCATCCAATCGCATACGCGTGTATCCCAATCCCGCAAAGGGTTTCATACATATTGATTGCAACGAGGCAAATGCTGCAGGCATTACGATGCAACTGTTTTCGCCCACTGGTCAGTTATTGATTAAAAAGCAGTTGATAAACGGTAATGATAAGATTGATATAAGTAAGTACGCTACAGGTATATACTACCTGCAATTGCTTGGCAACACAAAACTGCTGAGTAGCCAAAAAATAATGATTGTTCAATAAATGGCTTATCCATATCCAAATAAGTAGTATAAATAAGAAGCAATGAATGCAAGAAAAGAAACAGGAGGAAAAATGAAAGACAGGAAATACAAAAGCTTGGGCAAACTGTACAGCTTACTGTTGATACTGCTTGTTGGTGGTTATGCATCCGTATCCGCTCAAACAAGAATTGTTCAATCCATCAATTCCAACTGGCAGTTCCATAAAGGCGACAGGCCTTTGGATGGCAAAGCAGAAACATGGGAAAATATTTCCTTGCCGCATAGTTTTAATAGTCATGATGTATGCGATGACGAGCCCGGTTATTACCGTGGCGTTACCTGGTACAAAAAAAATATCTATGTACCTGCTTCCTGGAAGAACAAAGATGTGTACCTGTTTTTTGAAGGCGCCGCACAGGTTGCCACTGTATATGTAAATGGAAAGCTTGCCGGTAAGCATACAGGAAGCTATACAGCATTCAACTGCAGGATCAACGACTTCCTTAAATGGGGCGATGCCAATACACCCGATGAGGTTTCGGTAATGGTTGACAATAGCCACAATGAAAACATACCACCGCTTTCGGCAGACTTCACTTTTTATGGTGGCATATACAGGGACGTGTATCTAACCGCTATCAACCCCATACATTTTGATGTAGACAACAATGCATCAAAAGGTGTTTTTGTTACCACGCCAAGTGTAAGCAATAACAAAGCAACGGTAACCATTAAAGGTGCCGTATCCAATACATCTTCTGTAAACAAGCAGGTACTGGTAACGCATACCATTACAGATAAGGATGGTAAAAAAGTGGCGGAAGAAAAAGCACAGTTGACCATCAACGCCAATAGCAACGGGTATTTCGAGCAGCATTTTACCAACATCAGCAAGCCCAATTTATGGTCGCCAGAAAACCCGTATCTCTACAAAGTATCTTCTGTAATAACCGATGCAAATACAAAAGCGGTATTGGATGAAACCTTGAACCCATTGGGTTTCCGTTGGTTCGAGTTCACACCCGATAAGGGCTTTTTCTTAAACGGAAAGCATTGCAAGCTATGGGGTGCAAGCCGTCACCAGGACTATATGTACATCGCCAATGCATTGCCCGATGCCTTGCATGTAAGGGATATCCAATTGCTGAAAGACATGGGTGCAAACTTTCTACGTGTGGCACATTACCCACAGGACCCTGCGGTATTGGAAGCATGCGATAGGCTCGGCATCCTGGCCTCTGTTGAAACACCCATTGTAAATGCCATTACAGAGAATGAAATCTTTACGAAGAACTGTTTGGATATGCAAGTGGAAATGATCAGGCAAAACTTCAATCACCCATCTGTTATTATTTGGGCATACATGAACGAAGTATTGCTACGCTTGCGTTACACAGATGATAAGCCCCGTCAGGAAATCTATATTGCCAATGTAAAACGTTTGGCACAATCTATTGATAGCATTTCGAGAGCGGAAGACCCATCACGGTATACCATGCTGCCATGCCACGGCGACCTGAACCTGTACAATAGGGCAGGGCTTACCAAGATACCACAGATAGTTGGCTGGAACCAATACTCTGGTTGGTACAGCCCTGACATTAACAAGTTTGCAGAAAACATGGATAAGCACCGTGCCGAACTGCCCGACAAACCTGTAATGGTAACGGAGTTTGGTGCCGATGGTGACCCACGTGTAAGGAGCTTCTCTCCGGAAAGGTTTGATAAGACATTGGAGTACGAAACACAATACCACCAGGTATATTTAAAAGCCATTGCAGAACGGCCCTTTATTAGCGGTGCCGCTATGTGGAACCTGGCCGACTTTAATGCAGAGGGCAGGGCAGAAGCCATGCCGCATATCAACAACAAAGGTTTGCTGACCATGGAGCGTGAGCCAAAAGATGCATACCTCTATTACCAATCGCAATTACTGAAACAGCCTTTTATAAAGATCGGTTCAAGGAACTGGAATTTAAGAAGCGGTATAGCAGATGCAGCAGGTGCCCTGCATTGCACGCAGCCGGTAGAAGTGTTCAGTAACGAGGCAAATGTAAGCTTGTCTGTGAACGGCAAAACAATCGGCACTGCAAAAACAAAAGACGGTATCGCTGTATTCAATGTGCCGTTTACGGATGGCATCAATAACCTCGAAGCAACAGCAACTGCATCGGGAAAAACATACAAGGATGAAGCAGAAGTTAAGTTCCTATTGCAACCTTTTAATCTCTCAGATACAAAGACTGCTTTCAAGGAAATCAATGTAAGCCTGGGCGACAAACGATATTTTACAGACGATAAACTGCAACAGGTATGGTTGCCCGAACAGCAATACACCAAAGGCAGTTGGGGCTATATAGGTGGTAAAGTGTTTATGCTGAAAGACAGCAGGAGACAGCCTTACGGCTCAGACAAAAATATTATCGGTACCGAATACGACCCCATTTATGAAACCCAACGGGTAGGCATTGAACAGTTTAAACTGGATGTGCCCGATGGCAGATATGAAGTGACTTTGCTGTTTGCCGAACTGCTTTCCGCAGCTATACGCGATGCCAATATTTACAACCTCGACAATGGCAAGAGCGTGCCCCCAACAAAAATGGAAGAACGGACTTTTGACATCTTGATCAACGGGCAAAAAGTGGTGGAAGGGTTAAGCAATAAGAACTACCTGGTTCCAGAAACCGCATATAGCACCAAGATAATAATTGATGTAAAAAACAGTCTGGGAATAACGGTTGACTTTAAACCCATAAAAGGCGAAACCATATTGAACGGCTTACAGGTAAGAAAGGTCTTTTAGAATTTTTAACTATAAGGTAAAGGGAAAGGTGCAAGGTTTTCATTGTCATACTGAGCTTGTCGAAGTATGATGAACAAAATCCTAATGGGAAAGGTTCCGATAATCTCAATGGCAGCTATCGGAACAACCTGATACATGCTTTCTTTCATCCAATAGCCATTTTGATACATGGATAAAATTAACGTATGAAAAATAAAATTGTTATTGCTGCTATACTTGCAATTGTTTGCAGTATAAAAACCACGGCAAATGTTACATTGCCAAGATTGATCAGCAACGGCATCGTACTGCAAAGGGGCATTGCCATTCCTGTTTGGGGATGGGCCGCTGCTGGCGAAACGGTTACTGTTACCTTCAACAGCAATACCTACACAACCGTTGCCAATACAAGCGGCAAATGGCAAGTATCTGTTCCGGCAATGAATGCAGGCGGGCCTTACACCATGACCATTGCGGGCAACAATACAGTTACCGTATCCGATATATTGATAGGCGATGTGTTCTTCTGCTCCGGCCAGTCAAACATGGCACATATCGTAAACACTTCAGCCAGTTTGTACAGTGCGGAAATTGCTTCGTCCAACAACAACAATATCCGGCATTTCAAAGTAACCCGCACCTATAGCTCAACACTACAGGAAGATGTACAGTCTGTAAATGGTTGGCAAGCTGCCAACCCCTTAAATGTGTTGAACTTTTCTGCAGTGGCCTATTTTTTTGCAAGGGACCTGTATGCCAAAACAAATGTGCCTATCGGTTTAATCAACAGCAGCTACGAAGGCACGCCTGCACAGGCATGGATGAGCCCAGACGGCTTGGTCGATTTCCCCAACTATATCACCTTCACACACAACACCACCAACCCCGAGTACGACCCTAGTGTACTGTATAATGCAATGGTGGCACCGTTTTTAAAAGTGCCTTTCAAAAGCGTGTTGTGGTACCAGGGCGAAAGCAACAGGCTGCATGCCTATGAATACAGGAAACTGTTCCCTGCACTCATTACCAACTGGCGTTCAAAGTTCGAAATAGGCAACAACTTCCCATTCCTGTTTGTGCAGTTGCACAACTACTTAGCCGTTGATGCTGCACCGGCAGAAAGCAATGTGGCCGAGTGCAGGGAAGCACAGGCAATGGCCTTATCCCTTACCAATACCGCAATGGCCGTAATACATGAAACCAATACAGATACGGTTACGCATCCCCTCAATAAAAAGCCTGTTGGTACCCGATTGTCCTTAGCGGCACAGAACATCATTTATGGCGATGCAACTGTTGTGTACAGAAACCCTTCTTATCAATCCATGTCAGTTATCGGAAACAAAATTGTCATCACATTTGCAAACGTTGGTGGCGGCCTTGTTGCTCAAGGTGGGCCACTGCAACGCTTTGCCATTGCTGGTGCCGACAGGAAATTTGTATATGCCACTGCAACCATTGTGGGCAATACGGTGGAAGTATCAAGTCTACAGGTGCCCATTCCTGTTGCTGTGCGTTATGCATGGATAGACAACCCCATGGGTGCAAACCTGTATAATGCAGAAGGCTTGCCAGCAGCTTCTTTCAGAACAGATGCATGGTCCGGCCTTACCTATCTTGCACCCGCAACACCTTCTACTTTAAGTGCACCGTTTACACCCGGCAATATTGTGGTGTACCGTTACAGCACAGGCGATGCAATCAAAGCCTTATCCAGTTCAGTAGTGCCTGTTTATCTGGATGAGTATGCCACAACACCAGCAGCTGCACCGGTTAAAAGTTTGTCCATACCTTCTGTAACCAATGGTAGTAACCTACGCCTTACAGGCTTGCCCAAAACAGGAAGCCCATTGGCCTATGCACCCGAAGGCATGCCAACCTTATCGCAAAATGGGCAGTACCTTACCTTGTTTGGATACGACCAGGTTGTTGGTTCATTTACTACAAGCACCGTTAACCGTGTTATTGCACGTATAGATAATGCGGGCAATATCAACAGCTCCACAACCATTCTGCCTGCATTGGGGCAACCGCGTGCTGCTATAGCCGATGGCAACAATTTCTGGGTAGCAGGCAATGCAGGTGGTATACAGTTAGCAGCGTTGGGTTCAACAGGCACGGCAACGGTTGTTGCTACAAGTCCCGGTGCAAGCAGGAGCCTCGGTATTTTCAACAATAAACTATACTGTTTTATTGGCGATACAAAACTGTACAACTTTACCAACCTGCCAACAGCTACAAGTACCGTTGCATCAACAGCGGCATTGGCAGGTGCGGTTGGCAACAACCAAACCGCTCTGTTTGATACCAATAACGATGGTGTGCCAGACCTGATGTACATGGCCGATGACGGTGCCATTGCCACACCGCAAAATGCAGCTTTACGCAAATATGCTTTGGTTAGTGGAAGCTGGGTGGCAAGAGGTACCATAACAGTAAGTGATACAGCATTGATACATGGATTGAAAAGTATTACAGGCACTGCAGTTGGTAGCAATGTGCAACTGTATGCGGTTACATGGGGCAACCAAACCGTATTTGCCCCATCGGTTTTATTAAAGTTTACAGATGTTGCCGCTGCTACATCAACCATAAGCCTCGCAAATGCAAACCTGCAAGTGTTGGCCGTTGCAGATACCAATACCATGTTCAGGGGCGTTACGTTTACGCCTGGCACTACGGTAAACTTTACGTTGCCTGTTAGGCTTTCATCTTTTACTGCAAAAAAGCAAAACGAGAATACATTGCTTAACTGGTCAACCGCTTTTGAACAAGGCAGTACCCGTTTCGATGTACTGCATTCAACCAATGGCAGCGATTTCAATACTGTGGGTACCATTGCAAGCAATGGCAATACCTCGCAAACAAGCAGCTATTCTTTTATACACCATGCACCTGTTAAAGGCATCAATTATTATAAGTTGAACCAGGTTGATAAAGATGGCAGTAGTCAGCAATCACAAATAGCAATGGTAAATTTTACAAGCAGCAAAGTTGTAATGAAGATAAACACACCCGCTTCCAACCAACTGCAAATAAATATAACTAGCGATGAACCCATGCCTGCAACCCTTGCTGTTATTGATATGCAGGGCAGGAAGGTTTTACAGCAAAAACTGCAATTGGTAAAAGGCAACAATAATGTGAACCTGGATAGGCCATTGCTTGTTAAAGGAACCTATATTGCTTCATTGGTTACAACCAACGAAACGGTGAATACAAAATTTGTTAAGTAGCTTATAGGATAAGTGCGTTATAAAAACAGCAGTTTATGAAAAAAGGGCTTATGTTTTTGGGGATAATGATGCTGGCAAATACCAGCATCTTTGCACAGCTTGTATTGCCGGCATTGGTAAGCGATAGCATGGTACTGCAACGCGACCAGCCAGTAAAAATCTGGGGCTGGAGCATGAATGGTGAAGAGGTAACTGTTAAGTTCAACAACCAACAATACACTGCAACACCCGATGCAAACAGGAAATGGGCCGTGACCTTACCAGCTACAAAAGCAGGTGGGCCATACAATATGCACATCGGCACAAGCAGCAACAGGATCGATGTAAAAGAAATCCTTTTTGGCGATGTATGGCTCTGCTCCGGCCAGTCCAACATGGAGTTTGCCATGTACAGGTTGGTTGTGAAGAATGCAGATGATATTGCCAATTCAACCAACAACAGTATCAGGGAATTTCATGTAGACCAGCAATACAGCTTCGCACCAAAAAATACGTTTAATGGAAAATGGAAACCTGCAAACCCAACCAATATACTCCGGTTCTCGGCAGCAGCTTATTACATGGTAAGGGACCTGTACGAAAAATACAAAGTACCCATGGGTGTTATACATACAAGTTGGGGCGGCACACCTGCAGAAGCATGGACAAGCGAAGAGGGGCTGAAAGAATTTTCCAACTATACAGAACGCATCCATTACTTTAAAGACACGGCCAACTTGAATGCTACGCTACAAGCCGACAAAGCAATACAGGATGCCTGGTACAAAAAAATAAACGATAACGACAAAGGCATGTTGCCCAATGGTACAACATGGGCATCTGTAGATATGGATGCTGCTAAATGGCGTACCATGAAAGTACCGGGCTTTTGGGAAGACTATGGTGCAGCAGATGTGGATGGTATTGTTTGGGTAAGAAAAGAGATCGACCTTACACAAACCATGCTGGGCAAAGATGCCATACTTGAATTAGGCATGCTGGACGATAACGACATTACTTACTTTAATGGTGTAAAAGTGGGCACGTCATCCAATAAATATATACCACGCCGATACACTGTTCCCGCTTCGCTGCTAAAGGTTGGCAAGAATGTGATAACCGTTCGCATTGTAGATACAGATGGTAGCGGCGGTTTTATAAAAGACAAAAAGTACCGCCTGCTTTTGGGTAACGAAGAAATGGACCTTGCTGGCAATTGGCAATATGAAGTAGGCGTATCTGTTTCGGCCTTGCCTGTAAATACTTTTACAAGAATGTACTATCAACCTGCAACGCTATACAATGCAATGATTGCACCGTTGGTTCCCTATACCATTAAAGGTGTGGCCTGGTACCAGGGCGAGTCCAACTCTGGTAAGGCACTTGAATACCAGAAACTGTTGCCGGCTTTAATTGCAGACTGGCGTTCACGTTGGCAACAGGGCAACTTCCCTTTTCTGGTAGTGCAGTTGGCAAACTATATGGCAGTGCAGGACAAGCCAGCAGATGGCGGCTGGGCATGGATCAGGGAGGCTCAATTGCTAACAACGCAAAAGGTACCCAATACTGCATTGGCTGTGGCTATTGATATTGGCGAAACAAACGATGTCCATCCACTCAATAAAAAAGAAGTGGGTAGAAGGCTTGCCCTGGCTGCTGAAAAAATTGCCTACAACGAAAAGGATATGGTGTATAGTGGGCCCATATATCAATCCATGAAAGTGGAAGGCAATAAAATTGTGCTTTCTTTTACCAATATTGGTACCGGCTTGGTTGCAAAAGATGGCAACCTGAAACAGTTTGCCATTGCAGGCGATGACAGGAAATTTGTTTGGGCAAAAGCAACCATAGCAGGCGATAAGGTTATTGTATGGAGCGATGAGATTACGGACCCTGTTGCTGTACGCTATGCATGGGCCAACAACCCAATGGGTGCAAACCTGTACAACAAGGAAGACCTTCCGGCTTCTTCTTTCAGAACGGATGATTGGGATAAGAAACCCTGACGGCGGTTTCAACCCCGTCAGCGGTTGATAAATAACGGGAACATAATAAACCCTGACAACGGTTTCAACCTTGTCAGCGGTTAGACCAAAAAACAAATAACAGTTCATCAAAAAAATGAAGCTACTATTATCCATACTATTCACCTGCATCGCTACTTTTTCATTTGCCCAAAACAATGAAAAAGTAGATACCAATTTTCATGTGTACTTGTTGATTGGCCAATCAAATATGGCAGGGCGTGGTACCATCGATTCCATCAGCAAACAGACCAACCCGCAAATATTCATGTTGGATAAAACCAACAATTGGGTGCTGGCAACAGATCCTGTTCATTTTGACAAACCAGCTGTAGCAGGTGTGGGCCCTGCTATTGGTTTTGCAAAAGCCATGATGGAAGGCAACAGCAAAATAATAATTGGATTGGTGCCATGTGCATGGGGCGGTTCAGGTATCAAAGTATGGCAGCCCGATTCTGCTTACCTGACGGGCCACCCTTATGATGATGCCATTGCAAGAACAAAAGTGGCCATGCAAAAAGGTGTACTCAAAGGCATTTTATGGCACCAGGGCGAAACAGATAACAGCCCTGCTGGCGTGGAAACATATATGGATAAACTGACAGTTTTGATAACCCGCCTGCGGGCAGCATTCAACAACCCTGTGCTCCCTTTCGTTGCTGGCGAAATTGGTTATTTTGGTAAAAGTACCCGCATCAACAGCGTGCTGGATGAACTGCCCAACAAGGTGCCAAACACGGCAACGGTAAGTGCAGAAGGATTGACAGATAGGGGAGACCAGACACATTTTGATACCCCATCTGCAAGGCAACTGGGCAAACGCTATGCAGATGCAATGAAAAAATTACTGACCCATCAATAAATGATTTTAACTAATATAATATAATAAAATTTATGAACAGATACCGTACCGTTCTCGCTTCATTTTGTGGATTGCTTTTGGCTTCAGCAACTGTTGCTGCACAGAATACAGCTATTGAAAAAAAGGTAAATGCGTTATTGAAGAAGATGACGTTGGAAGAAAAAATTGGCCAGCTCAACCAATACTCCGGCAAAGCCGTAACTGGTCCGGCAAGCAACCAGAAAACAAATTTGCAGGATGAGATAAAGAACGGTTGGGTAGGTTCCATGCTCAATGTAAAAGGCGTGAAAGATACCCGTGAAGTGCAGGCATTGGCTATGCAGTCAAGGTTAAAGATCCCGTTGCTGTTTGGTCTCGACGTGATACATGGTTATGAAACCATCTTCCCCATACCGCTGGCAGAAGCCGCTTCATGGGATATGGATGCCATAAGGCTCTCTGCACACATTGCAGCAAAAGAAGCCGCAGCAAAAGGCATACACTGGACCTTTGCACCAATGGTTGATATTGCCCGTGACCCACGTTGGGGACGCATTATGGAAGGTGCAGGCGAAGACCCTTACTTGGGCAGCCTGATTGCCAAAGCAAGGGTAAAAGGTTTTCAGGGAGAGGCATTGGGCAGTACCGATGCCATCATGGCCTGTGCAAAACATTTTGCAGCTTATGGTGCAGCCATTGCAGGGCGTGATTACAACCCGGTTGATATGAGCGATGTTGAATTGTGGCAAACCTACTTGCCACCATTCAAGGCAGCCGCAGAAGCAGGCGTGGCTACATTTATGAACTCGTTCAACACATTGAATGGTGTGCCTGCAACAGGCAACGAATATTTGCAAAGAACCATTTTAAAAGGTAAGTGGAACTATAAAGGCTTTGTGGTTAGCGACTGGAACTCCATTGGCGAAATGATGAAATGGGGCTATGCAAAAGATACTGCCGATGCGGCTTTAAAAGCAATACTGGCCGGTAGCGATATGGATATGGAAGGGAAAAATTACCGCAAGAAACTCGTGCAACTGGTTAATGAAAAGAAAGTAGATGTAAAGCTGATTGACGATGCAGTAAGCCGCATACTCTACAAAAAATTTGAATTGGGCTTGTTTGACAACGCCTATCGGTTTTCTGATTCTGCAAGGGAAACCAAAGTGATCAGCGACCCACAGAACAGGGCAATAGCAAGGGATGTAGCAAAAAGATCCATTGTGTTATTAAAGAACGAAAATGAATTGTTGCCGTTAACAAAGAATGCAAAAACCATTGCATTGATTGGCCCCGCAGCAAAAGCAAAAAGGGATATGGCTGGTAGCTGGACAGTAAATACAGACTCGACCACCATGGTTAGTTTATACGATGGGCTCAGTGCAAGAATAGACAACAGCAAGTTGCTATATGCCAAAGGCGGAACAGTACTGGGCAGTACAGATGCAGAAATAAAAGAAGCAGTGGAAACAGCCAACAAAGCAGATATGGTAGTGCTTGCCGTTGGTGAAACCTATGACATGAGCGGTGAATCAAAATCAAGGGCCGATATACATTTGCCGGGCAACCAAGAGCAGCTTTTTGAAGCCATTCAAAAAACAGGAAAGCCGATAGTTGTTGTGATCATGGCAGGAAGGCCGTTGATCTTTAACAGCATTGCAGATAAGGCAACATCCATTTTATATACCTGGTGGTTAGGCAGCGAAGCAGGCAATGCCATTGCTGATGTGTTGTTTGGCGATTACAACCCTGCAGGTAAACTGCCATCCACTTTTCCAAGATCGGTTGGGCAGATACCTTTGTTCTACAACCATCCAAGTACCGGAAGGCCTTACGACCCTGCAAAACAAAAAAACAAACTTTACCTATCTGCATACATCGATGAAGAAAACAGTCCACGTTACGCCTTTGGCTATGGGTTGAGCTATACAAAATTTGAATACAGTGATTTGAAGTTGAGTTCCGCTTCCATAACAGATGCAGATTCCATAGTTGTACGCTTTAACATTACCAACACGGGTAAATACATGGGAGAAGAAGTGGCCCAACTGTACCTGCACGACCAGGTAGCTTCTATTGTCCGCCCGGTAAAAGAGTTGAAGGATTTCGTGAAACTATCATTGCAGCCTGGTGAAACGAAAGAAGTAAGATTCGTTATCAACAAAGAGAAACTTTCTTTCTATAACAGGAAACTGGAGTGGGTTACCGAACCCGGAAGCTTTGAATTGATGATTGGCACCGCATCGGATAATATTCAACTGAAAAGCAGTTTTGAACTGACGCAATAATTTACAGGGTCTATTTTAACAAGCAATCGTAGAGTAAACGGAGGAATGATTTTGTCTCATTCCTCCCATTTTTTTTATACATCCATACACATCCATTTTCTAAATATTACATACTGTGCCGTAAACATGGTAATGAATAAGGTTGCTTCCATAAACGGAAGTTATATTTGTAACCTGGTGGTTAGTGGCTAACAAACGCTGGCAACAGGTCTCAATATGCCCATTACAATATTCAACAGTTCTGCAACAGCCAAAGCTGCAATCGTATTCAGGCATGCAATGCTTTACGTAATGGGCTGCTTGCTCTGGTGCAACACGCATGCACAACAGCAGGCTGCCATGTCCATACAACAGTCGGCAATCGCCGCCATACAGCAGCAGGTGCTTGACAATGCAGCATGGGCAATGAAACAGCAACCCATTACTGTTACTGCAACCATTGCCGAAAGAAGTGCCGGAGGCAAACACGATTTTTATTCGGAAGGCGATTACTGGTGGCCCAACCCTGCAAGCGTGGATAGTCCCTATATTCAAAAAGACGGTTTGACCAATCCCGATAATTTTACGGCACACCGCGAAGCCATGATACGCTTCAGCAGGGTAGTGGGGGCATTGGCTTCAGCATATACCATTACACGCAACAAAAAATATGTGCAACATGCCTTGTTGCATTGCAGGGCATGGCTAACCGATACCGCCACATCAATGAACCCATCCTTACTATATGCACAGGCCATTAAGGGCAGGGCAACCGGAAGGGGCATTGGTATTATTGATGCGATCCAGTTAATGGAAGTGGCCCAGGGCCTGTTGGTGATGCATGGTGCGATAGATGGGAAACTGTATCAGCAATTTCAGAACTGGTTCGGCGGATATCTACAATGGGTAACCACACATCCATATGGCAAAGACGAAATGAATGCAAAGAACAACCATGGCACTTGCTGGACAATGCAGGTAGCCGTATTTGCAAGGTTCACCAATAACAAAGTATTGCTTGCTTTTTGTGCGGACAGGTTCAAAAACAAATTGCTGCCGGAACAATTGGCAGTAGATGGCAGCTTTCCGCTGGAACTGAAGCGTACCAAGCCTTACGGCTACTCCATCTTTAACCTGGATGCTATGGCTACAATATGCCAGGTGCTTTCTTCCAAAGGCAACGATTTATGGAGCTATGCAACACCCGATGGCAGGTGCATGCAAAAAGCAGTCGGCTTTTTGTATCCCTTTATTCAAAACAAAAAAAACTGGCCTTATACCAAAGACGTCATGTACTGGAACGAGTGGCCAGTGGCACAGCCTTTTCTATTGTTTGCAGCAGCAAATTTTAATAGCACCGATTATCTGGAAACATGGAAGGCATTGGAGCATTACCCAACAGAAAATGAAGTAATCAGGAACCTGCCCATACGCAACCCTTTGCTATGGCTATAACCATTTTTGAAAAAGCAAATAAATTGAATATGATTTTTAAACGGATAAGTTTGGCTGCTGCTGTTATGCTAACTACTGTTGTCCATGCACAGCAAATAAACATGCAAAAAGTATTTAAAGATGCTGCGGCACAAACACAAGTAATGCTGCAAAACATTCCAACTGCAAGGGATGGCAAAAATGAACTGGTTGCACCACGAACATTTGAAGACGGCAAACTGAAACTGGTTTCGTCTAAAGATTGGACCTCGGGCTTTTTTGCAGGGCAGTTATGGTTCTTGTACACATACACAAAAGACAGCTATTGGAGAATAAAGGCCGACAGCTTTACCACACTGCTCGATAAAGAAAAATACAATGCCGGTACGCATGACATGGGTTTTAAAATATACTGCAGTTACGGTGCGGGCTACCAGCTAACCAGGAATGAGGGATATAAAAAAGTAATTATACAGGCTGCCCAAACACTTACCAAACGCTTCAACAGAACCATTGGTTTAATCAGGTCGTGGGATCATGGAAAGGCCGAATGGCAATACCCCGTTATTATAGACAATATGATGAACCTGGAACTGTTGTTTGCAGCTACCAGGTTAACAGGCGACTCGTCTTATTACCGCATTGCCGTAACGCATGCCAACACCACATTGAAAAACCATTTCAGGAAAGATTACAGCACCTACCATGTAGTGGATTACGATACTGCCACCGGGCAGGTGAGAAGCAAGGTAACTGCACAGGGTTATGCAGATGCATCTGCATGGGCCCGTGGACAGGCTTGGGGCCTGTATGGCTATACCATGTGTTACAGGGAAACAAAAGACAAACGCTATCTTAACCAGGCGGATAGCATTGCTGCATTTATCATGAAACACCCCAACTTGCCTGCTGATGGTGTACCTTACTGGGATTACAACGATCCTGCCATACCCAATACCTCAAGGGATGCATCGGCTGCAGCCATTGCTGCATCTGCATTGTACGAGTTGAGCGGTTACAGCACAAACAAAAAAATATACATTGCTTTTGCGGATAAACTATTGGAGAGCCTTACCGATCATTACCGCTCTGCCATTGGCGACAACAAAGGTTTTATACTGATGCATAGCACTGGTCACCGACCTGCCAATAGCGAAATTGATGTACCGATCAATTATGCGGATTATTATTATCTGGAAGCTTTGTTACGCAGCAGGAAAAAATAAAACGGTTCTTCTTCAAGCGTAAACATGCGGTGCCAATTATTGTGGCTACTGCATGTTTATTGTAGGTATTGGTCAATTGCTGACAATAAGCTACCCGTTAAATCGCCTGAATACTCCCAAAACATGACACCAGCCAATTTGTGTTGCAATACATAGTTGCATTTCTCCTTAATGGAGCGTTCGTCATCGTAGGAAATAAACTGTCTTGTTGAAGCATTAAAAAGATAAGCAGCTTTTGCAGTATTGTCCCAAAAGCTGGCAAAGCCAGGTTGCCCCATCATGCTGTCTTTTATATAAGTATACTTCCTGCTAAGGTCCTGGCCAATAATTTTCTGCCCAAGTCCATTATTATCAGCAGTTGCAACAATGCCGCCCCTGCCATAAAATGCAATGCCCATTACCAATTTGCTATAAGGCACGCCAGCTTTTACAAAAGCATTCAATGCTTTGTCTGCCGAATTTTCCTGCTGGTATTCTTTGGATGCATACAGGCTGGTATGGTGCCCGGCAATACCACCTCCATAATCATAAGTCATTACATTAACATAGTCAAGGTAGGATTGTGCCTTACCCATTTCTGTGGTTTCTGTAAAATAGGAAAAGCCACCAACCGCAGTGGTAAGCAGGTACTTTTTATGGGTTAGTTGGTGCAGGCTGTCCAGTTCGTTGCGGATGGCCTTAAGCAACAATGTATAATGCTCCTTATCTTCCTTTCTGTAAACATTGCCATTGCCTTGCATGTTCGGGTACTCCCAATCTATATCCACCCCATCCAAACCATAACTGTTTATAATGGCCACGGCACTTTGGGCAAATGCCTTTCTCGATGTGTCGGTCAATGCAGCATCGGAAAAATTCTTGCTCCAGTTCCAGCCACCAATTGAAATCAATATTTTAAGCGTTGGGTTCTGCTGCTTCAACAGGTTCAGCTTCCTGAAATTGACCGTATCCGTTTTTTCATTATGCAGCCATGCACGGTTGTCTTTAATATCAATAAAGGCATAGTTGATATGGGTCAGTTTTCTTGCGTCAATCCTGTCTGCATCAACCACACCCGCAAAGCCCGTTACATAGCCAATTACCACATGTTTTTTCTTGGGAGCCCCATGCCGGTTGGTAAAGGACATGCCAGTAAACAATACCAGCAACAATGCAAGCTTTTCAAAAAAATAGTTCATGTATTAAAGATAGTAGTAATCAGTAAGCTGCTATGCAGGCAGTTTTGCATAACAGGCAGCTTTAATTATCATCAACCGCCAGTTATGAAATAATTGCTACAATGCAAAAATTATCGGCTAATAATAAGACACAATCATTGCCCAAAAGCTGAATATCAACGTAGTATTTCGGATTGTACTTAAATATTTAGGTAATTGTACGTTTACATCATACCAGAAAAATTAGTTTCTTGCCTGTCAATAATTATTATTTGACATGGAAACCCTTAAAACGACTTTGCCAGGTTTTGGCCGCAACACAGTCAGGCTGTGTGTTTTCTTATTGTGTCTTGTATTAACAGCCGTAGTAATCATACTCGATGTAATTATTGCCAGCAACAATGGCTGATAGGTTATAATGCATTAACTGCTTGTCAATTCTTGGAACAGTCTCGTTCCCGGAACCTTTTTCGCCACTATTCTTGCAGAGTACTGCTCTCTTTTCTGCACCAACAAATTAAATGGCTGTCAAGTAAACAAACTTGCGTTTACTGCTATTACCTTTAGCAGCGATGATGGCTGAGCCAATTGTTAGCCTCATTCAATAAACTCAAACAATACTTTTAATTGATACCATGTCATACTGCAGCGTTATAGAATTCATGCCCGACGAAAAAAAGGCATTGCACAAAGCCTACCACGATAAACTATATGGCTTTCCCATACACGACGACAACGAACTTTTTTGTCGCTTGGTACTGGAAATAAACCAGGCAGGCCTTAGTTGGGAAACCATACTCAAAAAGGAAGCTACGTTCAGAAAAGCATACCACAATTTCAATATCAAGAAAGTGGCAGCTTATACCGAAGCCGATAGGGAAAGGCTTTTGGCAGACCCCGGCATTATACGCAACCGGTTAAAAATAAATGCAGCCATAGAAAACGCAAATACCATACTGCAACTACAGAAGGAATATGGTTCGTTCGAAAAATGGCTGACCCACCATCATCCAAAAACAAAAGACGAATGGGTGAAACTGTTCAAAAAAACATTCAAGTTTACTGGTGGCGAAATCGTGAACGAATTTTTAATGAGCATCGGTTACCTGCAAGGTGCCCATACAACAAGCTGCGAAATACATAAGCAGGTACTTAAAGCAAAACCCATGTGGCTGACTAAAAAATAAGGGATATGGGTCGTGTAGATGATGTCTCTTATTATCGAACATACACTGGCATTACGACAAGCCAACCAATTTGAGATATGGTTGTTGATGCTGCCGGGTTTATATTTGCCAAAAAAACAACCGGATTATGCTTGAGCCCGAAGTGTTAAACGATAAGTACCAGAAACTATTGAAGATTACCGATAAAGGATTCAAGGCTTTTTTATACGACTGCGATGGTACGCTGGCAGATAACATGCAGGCCCACAAAGATTCTTATGTAAAAGTTGCAGCCACCTATGGTATTGAACTTGATACTGCTATTATTGATGAACTGGCCGGCTGGCCAACAGTAAAAGTGGCTGCAGAAATAAGCAATCGCTACGGCGTGGCTTTTGATGCCATTGCATTTGCCGATGCCAAATCAAAAGTATTCTTCACCGATTTTATGGAAGGCACCAAGCCTATTGATTTTGTGTACAGGCACCTGATTGAACATGCAGGCAAAATCAGGATAGGTGTGGTATCTGGTGGCAGCAGGCGTACCGTGCAACGTACTTTGGAAACCTTAGGTATTTGGGATAAAGTGGAAGTGCTGGTTGGTGCTGGCGATACCGTACATGGTAAACCTGCTGCCGATCCATTTTTATTGGCTGCAAAACAGTTGGACGTTGAACCTGATCAGTGCATGGTTTTTGAAGACGGCGAAGCAGGCGTAATGGCAGCTATTGCGGCTGGTATGCAATGGGTAAGGATTGACCAGATTTAGGCTGACGATCATACACGGCAAACTGCGTAGAACCCCGTATTTTATTTTTTGTGGACAAATTGAAAGCATTAATTAATTTTTTTTGCTGCTGTCCTTTTATCTTTCCTGCATGGATAAGCGGAATGATACCTTACAGGTGCTCTATAAAATTGTAAAGGAAGAAACACATCCCACCAATTACCACTGCACGCCCCGTGAAATGATCCTGCATTCCACCTTCGATTGGGAAATCATCAACAAACATCTTGAACTGTTGGAACAGGACGGTTCCGTAAAGATCCAGCATGGCGATGCCCCAAGTTTTTCCATCACAGAAAAAGGCATGTCGCTCTTGTTAGAGAATCCTATTACACAAAAAGAACTACAGCCGTTTCTTCTCGTTAAAGAAGCAGAAGAACAACAGGTAAAAAGCCAAGGGCTTTAATTTGCTGTGGTTTCGGCTGCACGGCACTGCATCTACACCCGATAACCAATAAAGAAATGCAGGTATGACATTTGCAGACAAAGCCATCCGTTTCAACAAACAGTTAAACTACACAGGTGCACCGTTGCCGCCCGGCATACGCATCATGAACCCCTTTAAAGAGTTTGATGGAACCATGCAAATTGCCGATACTTTTTACCATAAATACTACAACGACCATGCACCAAGGCATATCATATTGGGTATTAATCCAAGCAGGCTAGGGGCAGGGTTAACGGGTATTCCATTTACCGATCCCAAACGGTTGGTAAAAGAATGTGGCATACAGTACACTGGCCGTGTAACGCATGAACCATCTTCTGTATTCATGTACGAAATGATCCATGCCTATGGTGGTGTTGAACGTTTTTACCAGCATTTCTACATCAACTCGCCATGCCCGCTGGGGTTCACTTCCATTGGCATCAATGGCAATGAAAAAAATTACAACTATTACGACAGTAAGGAATTGATAACTGCCGTAAAAGGTTTTATGATAGAGAGCATCCGTAAACTGCTTGCCCTGGGCATCCATACGGATACCTGCTTCTGCCTGGGTACAGGCAAAAACGAAAAATTCCTCAACAAGCTGAATGCGGAACATGCTTTTTTCAAAAAGATTGTACCGCTTGAGCATCCCCGCTTTATCATGCAATACAAAAATGCCAGTAAGCAACACTACATCGATAAATACATTGCTGCCTTCGCTAGTGTGCAATAGTCAAGGGCAAATATTCCGATGCCTTGGTGGATAGTATAGTCAATACCCACAACAACTGCTTCTGCAAAATACTGTCGTCCGCTCTGTTGGTATGATTGCACGGTTCGTCGTTTTTGCAATCGTTTGCGTAAATAACTGGCTGTTATCAATTCAAATGAAAATAAGTTTATTGTGCCAAGGCCAACGATTACTGCTTTCATATGATAAACGAAACCTACTTGATAACCCGGTTAAAAAACGGCGACCAACAAGCATTCAGACAAGTATTTGAGCTGTATGTAAACAAGGTGTACCAATTTGTGTACGGTTATGTGAAAGAGCGTACAGAGGCCGAAGACATTGTGCAGAACGTGTTTCACAAGGTTTGGGTTAAACGGGATACGATTGATGCCGACAAATCATTCAGCGGCTTTCTGTTCACCATTGCCTACCGCAAAATTGTTGATCATATAAGACAGCATACCCAAAAGAAAAAACATGCCATCGTCCGCTTCCTGCACCATGAAGAACCCTTTTCCAACACATCGGCAGACCATCTGCTGATTGACCACGAACTGGCTTCGCAATACGAAAGGGCACTCAATACACTCACGCCCAAACGAAAGGAAATATTTTTGCTGAGCAGGCATCTCGGCCTGTCCAACAAAGAAATTGCTGAAAAATTGCAACTGTCTGTAAAGACCGTAGAAAACCACATGACGGCTGCATTGTTTACACTCAAAGAGTTTTTAAGGAAAGCAGAGATAGGCGTGGTAGCACTCTGCATCACTTCCCTTTTATAAAATTTCATGTCTGCATAGGGGTTTACAGTTGACGCAACGTAGTAAATGCTGTAACGAATTTTCTATAACGATTAAATTGTAAACCATTATGAAAAAGACCACATGCAGCATGCTGCTATGTATTGTTCTTGCCTTTTCGGCCTGTAAAAAAACAAACGATTCCCCCGCACCCGCAGATGAGCCTGTAACACCACAGGCAAGCAGCAACCCATTGTTTGTTGCAAAAACAACAACAGTTACTACCGAAGCTGCATTGAAATCTGCAGTGGCTTCAGCAGTGGCTGGCGACATCATTACCATTAGTGGTACCATTAACCTCACCAGCACTTTGCAACTGCTTAGTAGCGGCACTTCAAGTTCCAAAATCAATATCAGTGGCGGCACGCTCAACTGCTCTGGCCTGCCATCGGGTAGCTGGGGCGTAAAAGTAAACGGCAGCTACTGGAACATACAGAACATGACCATCAAGAATGCACCCAGTTGCGGTATCGTGTTCCAAACGGGCGGCTACAACTATGTGTACAATGTAACCACATCTGGCAATGGCGATTCTGGCCTGCAGATATACAACAGCGGCCACCACAACAATATCAGCTACTGCCATTCCAATGACAACTATGATGCATCTGCCGGTGGCGAAAATGCCGATGGCTACGCCTGCAAGCTTTCCGCAGGGCAAGGCAACAAGTTTGACCATTGCGTGGCCAACCACAACTCCGATGATGGGTGGGACCTCTATGGCCAACCATACACCGTAACCATTACCAATTGCACGGCCAGCAACAATGGCTATGGTACTGCCGGCGATGGCAACGGTTTTAAACTGGGCAGTGCAGGGCAAAACGTGGCACATACCGTAACCAGTTGTACCGCTACCAACAACCTGGCATGGGGTTACGATGGCAACGGAAATACTGGCCATATAACCACTACAGGTAGTGGCGGTTCCGGAAACGGGGCAGGGCTGTTTACAAGGATTTATTAAGCAGGCAATAAAAACGTACGTTATGGCTCAATAAATGTTTTACATAAAAAGTAAAGCTTTGCTTGTGCCTTTGTGTATTCGTGGTCAATAAAACAATATGTACCTATTTTAATTGTTGCATACAATGGATGCTAACCAATAAAAACCACCCTTTCATTTAGTAGTACGTTTTTGTACAATAGTTGCAGTGTACAGCTGCAACTATTTTTTTTTATGACCAATTAGGGGTTGGCCACTTTTTTTACGTAGTACTGGATAAGAAAGATGACTCAATGAACAGATCCGCCCTTGAACGGTTTTTTTTGAACCAGTGCACCGACGTTGAAAAAACGGAGATGGAGGACTGGATACGTGATCCAGCAAACGATTCCCAACTGCAGGCCTTTATGAAATGGCAATGGGACCAGCCAGCTGTGACCCATGACACCGCAACGCCTGATGCCGATAAAATCTGGCAAAACCTTCAACAACAGATAGCTAACGATGATAGTACATACCAGGACGAAGAAACAGCAACACCGGTAGTATCTCTGTTCCGCAAAAAAAAGCTGCGTTACTTTTCGGCCGCAGCCATTCTGCTCATCATGGTTTGCAGTTATTTTGGTTACCGCCATTTTGACCATGCAGCCATCAACAACAATCTTGCTGCCTACGGCAGCCATATAGAAACAAAGAAAAATAATACCGCTTCCGAAACAACGGTGTTGTTAGAAGATGGCACAATGGTCAGGCTAACGCCCAATGCATCCATATCGTACCCGCAGCATTTTGGCAACGATAAACGGGAAGTGAGCCTGCTGGGCAACGCTTTCTTCGAAGTGGCCAAAAATCCTGCAAAGCCTTTTCTGGTGTACACCAACAATGTTGTAACAAAAGTGCTGGGCACCAGCTTCACCATCCGTACAGATTCGGGTACAAACAACATAAGTGTTGCCGTACATACCGGCCGGGTACAGGTGTTTGAAAAAAGCACGGCAAATGAACCCCAGCTCAATACCAAAAGCCTTACCACTAACGGCGTTATCATTACTGCCAACCAGCAAACCGTGTACTCGCAGCAGCAGGGCAATTTCAAAACAACATTGGTTGCCACGCCAATGCCCGTTCCCGGCAAGCAGGTTCAAAAAAGCTACTTCGATTTCAACAGGCAGCCACTTGGTGTAGTGCTCAGCAGGATTGAACAGGTGTATGGTGTAGAAGTGGTACCTGAAAACGAAAACCTCAACAAATGCATATTCTCCGGCGAGCTGGATGACGATAGCCTGTTTGAAAAACTGGATATACTATGCCTGGCCATCAACGCCACTTACGAGGTTGCCGGAACAAAAGTGCTGTTAAAAGGAAAGGGTTGCAAATAAACGGTAGCCATTGAAAAAGTATGGCTGCCTTTAATGATTGAAAATAAACGATTGCTGTTTCTAATGCTGCTTGCAATGTGTAGATGTATAAGAAAAATGCTTGTTGTTGCCATGCTATTGTTGCTGCTTGCCAACAATACCAATGGTCAGGAGCTGCCCGGCAAAAAGGTTTCTGTTCATGCATACAACACACCATTGCTGAAAGTGATAGAAGAAGTACAGGTGCAAACAGGTATCAGGTTCGTGTACAGCCCAACCGTTATTGAAGACAACAAGAAGGTAACCTTCGATTGCAGCAACAAACCGTTAAAGGATTTTCTGGATGGTTTCTTTCCTGCATACGGTATTGCCTATAAAATAATAAACGATAAGAAAGTCTTGCTATTCATCGAAAAAAATAACTGGAAAGATACACTCCAAACCGGAGTACGTGTTGCTGTAAAGCCAATGCAAACGGTTATTGCAGGAACAGTGACTGATGAAAAAGGCAACCCACTGCCCGGTGCAAATGTGTTGGTAAAAGAAAAAAATATGGGCGTTGAAACCGATGATGACGGTGCATTCTTCCTCCGGTTCAGCACAGCTAATGCCGATATGAAATACACCCTTTCAATCAGCTACATTAATTACAGAACCGCAACCATAGTGGCAGACGCAAAAACTGCTGTTGCGGTAAAACTGGAAAAGACAAGCACGGATTTAAGCGATATCGTTATAGTGGGTTATGGCTCCATAAAACGTAAGGATATAACGGGTTCCATTTCTTCCATATCGGCAAGGCAACTGAAATCGAACCCACTCTCATCTGCTGCCGAAGTGCTGCAAGGCAGGTTGGCGGGTGTACAGATTACGGCTTCTGAAGGGGCCCCTGGTGCAGAGATTGTGGTACGCATACGTGGCGGCAGTTCCATTACACAAGACAATTCGCCCGTATATATTGTAGATGGTGTGCAGGTAGAAAACGCATTGGCCGTTATAGCACCGCAAGACATTGCCACAGTTGATGTATTGAAAGATGCAGCCACCACCGCCATATATGGTGCAAGGGGTGCAAACGGTGTTATCATCATAACAACAAAAGCAGGCAGGCCCGGTAAAACCCAGCTTACCTACAACGCATCTTTTGGCTGGCGTGAACTGCCCAAAGAAATGAATGTACTAAGCCCATACAATTTTGTGGTATGGCAATATGAAAGAAGCCGTGGTAATATTACAGACAGTACCAGTTTTGCCAAAACCTATGGCACAACCTGGGATACATTGAATGCCTATAAAAACATTGCACCCATTGATTGGCAACAAAAAGTATTTGGCCGCAAGGCAAGCTACCGCAACCACAACATTGCCATCAGCGGCGGTAGCAAAACCACCACTTTCAATCTAAGCATCACAGCCAATAAAGAAGATGGTTTATTGCTTGAATCGGGCTTTGACAGGAAGCTGGTGAATTTTAAACTGGAACATACCATCAACAACCAATTGAAAATCGGCATGACGGTACGTTACCTGGACCAGACCATTAGCGGTGCAGGCACTACCAATACAGGCACAAGAACAACAAACAGGCTAAGGCATAGCATCGTGTACAGGCCTTTCGATATTCCCACAGTGCCATCATCCAACCAATTTGACGAAGCCTACTACCTGGCATCCAACCAGGTGCAAAACCCTGTAATACTTACACAGGCAGAGTATAGGAGGCAATACACAAAAGCAACTTATTTAACGGGCTTCATCAACTACACCGTGTTCAAAAACCTTGTCTTCAGATCCACTGTTGGTTTTGATAACACCAATATACGGCAAGACCTTTTCTTCAGTAAGCTAACCACCACTGCAAGAACCTATGCAAGCCTGCCTGTGGCATCAATAGGCGAGCAGAACAATACAAGCATCACCAACTCAAACACTTTGCAATACAGTGTTACCAGCAAGAATGCACAACATGATTTTTCCTTGCTGGTAGGACAGGAAACAGTGGATGTAAAAGCAAAATCAACCTATATAGAAACACGGTACTTTCCGGCAGATATCAGTGCAGACAAGGCATTGGCAAATATGAACCTCGGCTCGCCACCACCAGGCTCATCGGAACCATTGCCATCATCGAGTGTAAACCCACCCAGCCGCATTTTTTCTTTTTTCGGCAGGCTCAGCTACGCATACGCAAGCAAGTACTTGCTAACATTGAACCTACGGGATGATAGGTCCTCCAAGTTCAGTTACAACAAAGGTGCACTGGTTTTCCCATCAGGCTCCTTTGCATGGAGGTTCTCCAAAGAAAAATTCATGCATAAGCTTTCATGGATAAGTGATGGAAAAATAAGAATAGGTTATGGTGTGGTAGGCAACAACCGTATTGGCGACCTGCTATACGAACAACTGTATGGTGTTACGGGTATGTATGCCCTCAACCACACAGTGCTTCCGGCCTTTTCGCCAACGGCATTGGCCAACCCCAATTTGACATGGGAGAAAAACATCAGCAGGAACATTGGGCTCGACCTTTCCTTCTTCAAAGGAAGGCTGCAGTTTTCGATGGATGTGTACAGGAACACGGCAAACGACCTGCTGCTGGCCGTTGCCATTCCGCCAACGGTTGGCTATACTTCGCAATTACAAAATATAGGCTCTACGTCCAATAGGGGCGTGGAACTGCAACTGGATGCCATTGCCGTTCGCAATAAAAATTTTACATGGACAACCAGCTTCAATATTGCCTTTAACCGCAATAGGGTTGAAAGCCTGGGTGGTGTTGCACAACTAACCAGGAGTGCAGGCTGGCAAGGCACGGATGGTGTGGATGATTATCTGGTAAAAGTTGGGCAGCCGGTAGGGTTGATGTACGGTTTTGTTACAGATGGCTTTTATAAGGTCAGCGATTTTGATTACAATACTGCTACTGGTACCTATACATTAAAAGCTGGCATCCCTTCAAATGCTTCGTTATACGGGGCACCACAACCGGGCTCCATAAAACTAAAAGACATCAATGGCGATGGCGTAGTAAACTCCGATGGCGACAGGACCATTCTTGGCAATGCCAATGCAAAGTTCTCTGGTGGCTTCAACAACCAATTCACCTATAAGAATTTTGATGCAAGCATCTTTTTGAATTTTGTTGTAGGCAACGATGTGTACAATGCCAATAAGATAGAATGGGTGGATGGTTCCTTTCCTAACCTGAATATGTTGGATGTGATGGGCAACAGGTTCACCTACATCAACGCACAGGGGCAAAAGGTAACCGATCCAACAGCTCTTGCAGCCCTCAATGCCAATGCCACCATCTGGTCGCCTGTGCGTTCGCAACGCTACTTCCTGCATTCATGGGCAATAGAAGATGGTTCCTATTTACGCATCAACAACTTAACGCTTGGTTATACTTTACCCAAAAAAATATTGCACAAAGTGGGGCTTTCCAATTGCAGGATGTACGCAACCGTAAACAACCTGGCAACCATTACAGGCTACAGTGGCTACGACCCGGATGTGACTACAAGAAGGACGGACCCTTTGACACCGGGCGTTGACTTTGCAGCCTATCCAAAAGCAAGGACATGGGTATTTGGTTTAAATATTGGTTTTTAAAACAACGCACAACAAATATGAACCGTAAATTTTTATACAACTTGGTACCATACACAATGCTATGCATGGCATTGGTTATGGCTATTGGTTGCAAAAAGTTTACGCAGGTAGAGCCTGTTACACAAAGCAATATACCGCAGGTATTCTCCGATGTGTCCAATGCCACAACTGCTGTATTGGGTGTGTACGATGAACTGATGGGTGACAATGCTTATGGTAGCCGTATAAGTATGTACTATCCGTACGACTGCGATGAAGCCATTGTGGCGGGCAATATAGACAATGGCCGCCGTGGCATAGGCAGGTACCAGCTACAGGTATCCAATACAGAAATTGCCAACCCTTGCAGGGCTTTATACAGGGGCATTGAAAAAGCAAACTTATGTATAGAACAACTGCCCATTATGCCCCAGTACAACAACGGCACCGATGCAGAACAGAAAGAACTGCACCGCCTGTATGGAGAGGTATTGACACTAAGGGCACAGTTCTACCTTGAACTGATCAGGAACTGGGGCGATGTGCCTGCACCAATGATTCCCGCATACAGGCAAACACAACTCTTTGTTCCGAGAAGCGATCGTGACTCTACCTACGACTTGTTGTTAAACGATCTAAAAACAGCAACAGCATTGGTACCCTGGAGAACAGAAGTGACCCGTAATGAAAGGATCACCAAAGGTGCAGTAAAGGCATTAAGGGCAAAGATGGCACTGTGCCGTGGCGGCTATGCCCTGCGTGGCAGGAAATCAACCGGAGGTACCATGCAACGCAAGGCTGACTACTTAATGTATTACGAAATGGCAAGAACGGAATGTGCCGAGCTGATGGCAAACAGGAACCAGCACACACTGAACCCCAGCTTTGAAGATATATGGCACAAGTATGTATGTGGATTATTGCCTGACCCTTATGGCGAAATAATTTTTGAAGCAGGTGCAGGTGGCGGCAATAGCAATGCCGATAGCCGTATGGGTCAATACAATGGTGTGGTGCTAAGTGGCGACTGCCGCTACGGCCAAGGTGGTGGTGGCATATACTGCCTACCGAACCTTTTCTATGCATTCGATTCAACAGATAAGCGAAGGGATGTTTCTGTGACCTTTTACCGCATCATGGATGCAACCAATATTAAAAGCGTGAACCCTGCTGGGTTGAATGTATTGACCGATGGAAAGTTCCGCAGGGACTGGCGTTCGCCCATACTGCCCGGCACTGCATTGAACATTGGTTACAACTGGCCTTTCATCCGCTTCTCCGACGTGCTGCTCATGTTTGCCGAAGCAGACAACGAAATCAGCAACGGCCCCACGCCACAAGCAAAAGCGGCCTATGAAGAAGTAAGGACAAGGGCATACGGTGGCGATGCAGGCCTGATAGGTACCACGCCAAACGACAAGGCTGGTTTCTTTAATGCCATCGTAAATGAACGCCTACTGGAGTTTGCAGGCGAAGGCATACGCAAATATGATTTGATAAGATGGAACCTGCTGGCAACAAAGATTGCAGAGGCAAGAACAAAGATGCAACAGATAAGGGATGCGGTTGGTGCCTATGCAAAAGTGCCGCAATATGTGTACTACAAAAACAATGGGGAGGAACTGAAATGGTATGGCTCCTTCTATCAGCCTGGTCTGGGCACGGCAACAGCACCGGCAGGTTATACGGCAGTGCCTTGGGGCCAAAGCCTGAATGTGGACGTGATTGATGGAAAGCCCTTGTGGCAAGGGTTTGCCAGTTTTTTTGTACCCAATAAAAGTGAGCTGTTCCCTTTTGACCAAGCCATGCTGGATGCATACCAGGGACGTTTGGAACAGAACCCATACTATTGATACAAGGTAGATGAAACGAGTAATGAACTATTTTTTTTATACAACAGCAAGTAGATCCCTGCTGTTCTCAGCGGGGAGATTTTTTTAACATCTAAAAAGACACAAGTATTTAAAACAACGATGAAACAAAGACGTGATAACCCAATTAAAACAGCTATTATGAAAAATTTTATTAAGAAACGCATTGCACTTTTGGCATTGTTTGGCCTTGGCCTTTTGCAGGCAAAAGCCTATAATGTAGTGGTGGCCAAAGATGGCAGTGGCAACTACACAACGGTTCAGGCCGCCATTGATGCTGCCCCTACAGGCAGCACCGCACCTTATACCATCTTTATCAAGAATGGCAGGTACAGGGAAAAGAACACGGTTCCTGCTACCAAGCCATTCATACAACTGATTGGTGAAAGTGTGGCCAACGTATTTATCTATTACGATGACCCTGCCACCGTGCTGGGTACACAGAACTCTGCCAGCTTCACCGTATCGGCCAACGATTTCAGTGCCTTCAATATCACATTTGCCAATACGTTTGGCGATGGCTCACAAGCCGTGGCCGTACTGGTAAATGCCGATAGGGCAGCTTTCAAGAACTGCAGGTTCCTCGGCAACCAAGATACCATCTACTTAAAAGGAAGCGGTACACCAAGAAACTATTTCAAGAACTGTTATATTGATGGCAACGTGGACTTTATTTTTGGTAGTGCCGTTGCTGTGTTCGATTCATGTGTAGTGTATGCAAAATCACGTACCAGTACATCGTCCTCTTTTATAACGGCACCCAATACGCCCACAGGGCAGGCCTACGGGTTTGTGTTCAGGAACACGGCACTCACGGCCAACACGGGCGGCACTTCGTATTATTTGAGCAGGCCCTGGCCAAGTCCGGATGTAGCAAGTACTGCACAAAAAACCGTGTACCTCAGTTGCCAGCTTAGCAGCCATATTCAACCAACAGGTTGGAGCACATGGGATGCCAACACCATTACCGCCAACTTGTATTATGGCGAATACAATAGCAAATATTTTAATGGAACCAATGTTGATGTAAGCCAACGCGTATCATGGTCAAAACAGCTAACGCAATCAGATTCCAGCACCTACACTTTTGCCAATATGTTTGGTTCATGGGACCCTTGTACAGTGTCGGTTGATTATTGCAATGCAGCAGGCAGGGATATAGCGGTATCCAATTTCAAGGGAACAAAAGGAACAACTACTTCTACTTTCAACTGGAACATCAGTTGGCCTATGACAGGCATCAAGTACGACCTGTACCGCAGCACCAACAATGTAAGCTTTAGTATTGTAAACACACAGACTGCTGTTTCGGATACAGCAGTAAACTTCAACTATACAGAAGCGGTACCGCCTCCGGGGCAAACCTATTACTATTACATCAACGCCTCCAAGGCTGGTTTTGCAGCACATATAACCGATACGGTTTCTATTTCAAGCATACCTACCATTACCGTTACGGGTTCAACAGGAAGCTTTATACAAGGTGTGGGCATACCGTCATCTGCACAATCTTATTCTGTTTCTGGTGCAAACCTTACAGATAATATTACCATTACGGCACCTGCTAACTATGAGCTATCCTCCAACAGCGGTACCACCTGGTACAATAGCAGCACACCTGTTGTGCTTACACAAACAAGCGGTACTGTTGCTGCCACAACCATATTGGTAAGGTTAAATGCGGCATCCCCTGGTACCTATAGCGGTAATGTGGTGCATGTTAGTACGGGTGCGGCTACTGTAAACCTTGCAGTGTCTGGAACGGTGCAGAGCACGCCATTAACTGTTTCTACCATATTGCAGCAATGGCCTTTTACACTGAGCAATCAGGACAGTGCAGGGGTAAGGTCGCCAGGTGTTGTGGCAAGTGTACCAACATTTAATAAGCTCACAATTGCCAATGGTACCACCATTATTACAGGAACCACTGTTATGCCACCATACTCTGCATTGCATGGGCAGGCTTATGGTGCAAGTTCCAATGGTGATGGTACATGGACAACAGCCGTCGGCGGGCCAGGCGGCAACCTGAACCGTACCAATTACGAACAGTTCACCATTACTGCAAGCTCCAATTATTCGGTAAGGATCGATTCGTTGATATTGAACAGTTCGTTCTACAATACATCCAGCAATACCAAGCTAGCAGTAGTCTATTCAAAAACCGGGTTCACTACTGCCGATTCAACTGATGTTACGGGCACTGGCGGGCTGGGTGGCTTTGCAACACCTATTTTGTTGACCAACGAAACAACAACAGGAACCACTGCCAATTACAGGATAGCGTTCAATGGTGCAACGGGCATTAGCCTGGCATCGGGCGAAACATTGACTTTTAGGATATACAATAGTTGCGGCAGCTCCAGTGCGGCACGTTATGGAAAAATCAAGAACCTATACATTATGGGGCTTGCAACCATCAATCCGGTAACAGGTGATTATAGGAGCCATCAGTCTGGCGACTGGGCCGATGTGAATACCTGGGAGCGTTATGATGGTACAACATGGGTAACACCTGCACCTGCATACCCTGTGTACAACAATTCGCAAACAACCAATATATTGAACGGGCATACCGTATCGGTATCGGCCAATCTTACCAATGGCTCCGGTTACATCCATTTAACCAAAGTGAACCAAGGTGGCCAATTGGTGGTGAGCAGTGGTGTAACATTGAACCTTGCCAATGATGGTGCACCATCTACCGCCACAACAGATTTGCAGGTAGATGGCACTATGACCCAACTGGGCACCATTGGCACCAATGGCAATGTATCGCTGGTTATTAACGGTACCTATGTTGCTTCCGGAACATTGAACATGACCAATGCTGGAGATAGTGTACTCATTAACAGTGGCGGTACTTACCAGCACAATGTAAACACTGGCTCTACACCTACCAATATAAAAGGTGCTGTAGGTTCAACATTCCTGGTAACGGGTATCACTACCAACCAGACCAATATCTTTAAGAGTGCATCTACCTATGGCAATATTGTTTGGAACTGTGCATCGCAGTCGCAATACTATGCCTTCCGTAACAACCTTACAGCTACCAATGTATTGGGCAGCTTTACAGTAACAAGTACAGGTACATCGTATATCAGCTTCAGTCAAACATCTGGCACAACCACCTTCCCTGGTGGCTATTATCAAACAGGTGGTACGGTAAATGTTCGGGAAAACAGCAACATTACCTACACATTGTCTGTTGGTGGCGATTTCAGTATTAGCGGTGGCACATTCAATTCAAATGCCATTACGGGTAGCTTGCTCAACATCAACCTTACCGGTACAGGTAAAACATTGAACTACGCACAGTCTGGTGCAACATTTACCAACTTTGCCATCAACGGCACCTATACATTGGCATCTAGCTTGGTGTTGCCTTATTCAAGCTACATTACGCCAACTGCGGGTTCCATCAGTCTGGGCAACTACAATATCACCCTTTCATCCAACAGCAGCGGTACGGCAAGGGTAGCACAGGCTTCTGTAGCTACACCGTTTGTGTATAGTGGTACAGGAAGGTTCATCGTACAGCGTTATGTTGCTGGCGGTAGTTCAGCTTACACAGGTACCATACCTACACAGACGCCGGGTAAAAGGGCATTCAGGTTTTTAAGTCATCCGTTCAATGCCTATACAGATCTTACACAACTTACCGATGATATTGATATAACTGGAAGCGGTGCAACCAACCCAGCCACCAATGCACTGTTTACGCAAACCACTACCAATGCTGCTTCTGCTTATTGGTTTGACCCAACCAATGCACAGGCAGGTACCAACGATGCCACTAATACAGATTATGGTTGGCAAGCGTTTACCAATGCATTGCCTGCAAGCGGTACAGACAACAATGCATGGAAAGTAGGACAGGGCATTAGGGTATTGGTAAGGGGTACAAAGGCACAGGCCAATTCATTAGATGGTACGGTAAGCTACACTGCCAATAATGTAACGCTTGGTATGAGTGGGCAATTGAATATAGCTACCACTCCAATAGCCACCAACCTGCGTACCAATGGTACAGTAGGGGCGGGGTGGAATGTAATAGGCAATCCATTGCCATCCACCATCGAGATAAAACAGAAACTGGTAACGCTTCGTGGGGCTTCATCTCCCTTCAATAACATTGGTGCCATTGCCTATGTCTGGAATCCCAATAAAACAGGAACCAATAAAGGCGGCTACGATGCAATAGATATCAGTACTACTGCAACAGGCACTTATAACCTGCCAATGAACGGCGTTGTGTTGGTACAGACAACTGTAAACAACAATACGGCCCTTAACTTCTCCGAAAGTGATAAGGTAAGCAATGCTGCCGACCTTAATTTCCGTACCAGCAGTGTAGGCAATAATGTTGCCATCAACCTGGAGTATAATGGAACGGTGTTGGATGAGACAATGATACGCTTCAATGCAATTTCCAACACAAATGCCGAAGCAAGCGATGGTGGAAAAATGCTGAACCAGAACAGTATTTATAGCCTAACAGCAGACAATGCAAAAGCTTACCTGAACAGTTTGCCTGAACCTGCGATAAACGATAGGATCAAGTTGGGACTGTACATTACAGACCCAATGTCTTACAACCTCAAGGTTATCGATATAGACATACCTGTTGGTAAAGTGGCCTTCTTAAAAGACAACTACCTGAATGTGGAGCAGCCTATATTGGCAACAGGCTTTACTTATGCTTTTACGGTAACTGCCGATGCAGCCACACAGGGCGACGGTAGGTTCGAGCTTGTTTTCCGCAGTAGTTCAGCTTTGCCGGTAACATTCACGAATATTAAGGCTTACCAAAAGAATGATGGCATACAGGTAGAGTGGAATGTTGCCAAGGAAATTAATACGGATAAATATGAAGTGGAGAAATCTGCTGACGGCATCCACTTTGACAAAGTAGCCACTATTGCCGCCATTGGCAATGCTATCTATAATTGGTTTGATGCAAGCCCCATTAAAGGTGATAATTTTTATAGGGTGAAAGCAGTGGATAAATCTGCTGCCAGTGCGTATACTGCTATTGTAAAAGTAAAAATTGGTAAAGGCAATAACCAGTTTGCCATAGCACCAACACTGATACAGAATGGTACACTAGTGCTGCAATTGGAAAATGTAGACAAAGGCAAATATGCCGTAAATATCTTCAATAATGCAGGTCAGTTAATGTCAACCAAAAACATTAACCATGCTGGTGGCAGTGCTACCGAAACGATGGATGTAAGCAGGCTTGCAAAGGGTAGCTATCATGTGCAGGTAACTGGCAACAATACATCAACTACCAAAAAAATAGTAATAGAGTAACAGGCCAATAATGAACCTGTGTATTTAACAGCACAGGTTCATTTTAAACAATCAAATACACACCATGAAAAAGCAATATATTTTTCCGCTTCTTGTTATACTGATAATACTTGCACTTCCTGCATTGCTGCACGCACAGCCGGGCTTTGGCGATGATACGGATGATGTGCCCATTGATGGCGGGCTATCTTTACTGGTAGCTGCAGGGGTGGGTTATGGGGTAAAGAAAGTAAAACAACGGGCAAGGAAAATTGATTAGGGGCAGTAGGTAGGCACCATAATAAAAAACAAAGGGCTGGACTATTTAATTGGTCCGGCCCTTTTCTATAACGGATTTTACAGTTTGTGGTTTATTGCCCGTACTATGCTGGTTTTGGGGATTGTTTGGTTTTGCCTAATGGCATTGGCTATTACAAAATTTACAAGGCAGTATATTTTGTCATTGCAATATTTTACCTTGTTTAGAAATTGAAAAGCATTTGCTCCTGTTATTGGGTTGGTTATTAAATGAAAATCCTTCCTGCTTTGAGTGCACCAATATAAACAGCAACTTGGGTGCAATCATTCCGGACATGATTTTTACAGGCAAAAAATCATTAAAAAGTATGAGGAAAACAGCCTAGTGGCTTCTTTAAATTGCAACAGATGAGAAAAGCGGGGTTGGTATGATAATACAATCTGCATACGCAATCCGACAAAGACGTAACCCTTCTGTATTGATTGGAATAAACAGTATTGAATGAAAACAAGTGTTTTTATAGTAGACGATCATTATATGGTGATTGAAGGCATCCGCTCGTTGCTGCTGCACGAAAAAAATATCGACTGGATGGGGCATGCTACCAATGCGGCTTCCTGCCTCAGCTTCTTAAAGCAACAACAGCCCGATATTATATTAATGGATGTGAACCTGCCAGACAGCAGTGGCATTGAATTATGCAAGGCCGTAAGGCAACAATACCCATCGGTATTTGTGTTGGGGCTTAGCACGTTTAACCAACAGGCTGTTATACGCAATATGCTGGACAATGGGGCATCGGGCTATGTACTAAAGAATGCCACAAAAAGCGAACTGTTGGAAGCAATAGACGCCGTAATGAAAGGCAAGAGCTACCTGAGTTTTGAAGCTGCCCTTTCAATGAAGGAGCGGGCAGCGGAAGCCCCCATGATTACCCGCCGTGAAAAAGAAATATTGCAATTGATAGCCGAAGGGCTTACGAATGCGGAGATTGCAAGCAAGCTTTTCATAAGCATACCTACTGTAAGCACACACCGTAAAAGTCTCCTTGAAAAATTCGGTGCAAAAAATACTGCCATCCTTATTGGCAAGGCAATCAAGCAGCAAATGATATAACGTAACTGGTTGGGTGTTGCCTACAGCATGCAGGGGCAAAGTTCAATGATGTTATTTGCGTTTGGGAAAACACAACCCACTATAACTGATGATTGTTTGTTGTGCTTGAAGACTGCACCGCAGACTTCTTTGCCTGCCTTGTTCTTTTGATCGCATAGCCTACACCTGCTGTTATCAGTAGTGAAAGGCCTCCGTCTACCGGCACATCCGGATCACCTGGCGGATTATCAGGGCTATCAGCATGTGCAAGCATTGGTACAGCCAGTACAAGTAATAGCACACAAACAACGGTTATGTATTTGGTATAGCGTAATTTCATGGTATTGTTTTGTTCCTTTTGTAATGTTTAACCAATGCTACTGTTTCACTATTTGCTGTGTGAACACTTTATTCCCTCCGCCCCATACTTCCACTATATAGGCACCTGGTAGCAAATGCCCTGTATGTACCGTTACTGTGCCGGTTTCATCCCTGCTACCTATTGCCTGCGTTTTTACTACTTGTCCTAAAGTGTTGAGTAACCTTATTGTTTTGGCTGCTGTTCCTGGAATGCTGAAGCTCACTGTTAATTGATTGTTGAATGGGTTGGGGCCAAGTTTCACCTGTACTGCAGAGGTTGCAATTAATTGAATATTGCTACCCAATACAATCATAAACCTGTCTGCCGCTGATGAACCAGCATCCGCATTTACTGTAAAGTCATAACTGTTCAATTGCGTCAGGTCTAGCTGTTGCCTGGTTCCCGTGTAACGATCTATCAAGGTGGCGGTAGTGGTATTCGTAAAGCCTGTTGCATCTATAGAAAAGTTATAATTTTCCTGCTTCATGCTTTGCATATTGCAATACAGGGTATCATTGGTTGCTGTTAATGGCCTGCCTTCTATACTCAATATTTTTCCATCCCTGTTCCATCCGATCGTTTCATTGAAGTTGGTGAATTTACTTGCATCTTCTTTTCCTACGCCTGCTGAATAGGCACTACCAAATATAGCTACGGCTCCATCAGCAAAATCTGTAGGCTGTGCCACAGTGCCATGATAGATGTTCATGTTCAATTGGGCAGTGGAGTTGGCTGTCCTGAATACGGTATTGGCCGTTCTGGTACTGAAAGAAGTGACTTTGTCCGATTCCTTAATGGTGAATGCAGGGTCATTGCCTGATGCATCATTCTGTATAAAAAATGCCTGGCCCGATTGTATGATGTTGGCCTGTTGCTGGCCAATATTGGGCGATTTGGTAATTCCATCAGATGTAACAAAAACCTTTAGGTTGGCATCGTAAACGGTATAGGAAGTAGACAGGTTGTCCGTCGTAACCGAAGCCGTACTCCAAGCAATGGCACATGCAAAAGGGTTTGCTATCAGGTTATATTTATTAGCCCCCCTTGTTAAATTCAATGTACCTGGTGTGCCACCGTTGGTAGCAAAAGTTACATAACCAACTGCTAAGCTGCCGCGGGCACGTAAGGTAGTGGCTTGTGGGGCAGCACTGCCGGCACCCACCGTTCTGTCGCCTCTTACAAAAAGTAGGTAACCCGTACCTGTACCAAGGGTTGTGCTGTTGGTATTGGCCAGGCTCACCCATTTGCTGCCGGTAACATTGGCATCATTATAAGTAAAAATGCTGGAAGTACCCGAAGCACTGGCAAAATCAAAGCCATTGCCTGTGCCAGAGCCGGAAATCTGTGTGCCGTAACCAACAATGGCAGCACCAGCTTCCTGCCAGCTTTCGCGTATGGTAGGGCTGTTTAACGGGCTGGTCACTAAGGTATAGCCCCTAGCTGCATGTGCCGGTATATAACGCTCTACGGTTACATTGGTGGCGTTAAGCAGGTAGTTGCTCAAATTGCCGTCAAAACTGCCTATCCCTGCCGTACCGTTAACGGTACTCTTTAATATAAGCGGGTTGTTGTTGAGATTGAATGTTATACTGTTACCTTGGGCCTTTATCGTGGTTCCCGGTGCCAGTGCCATGCCAGCAGGATTACCATTGATAATAGTGGCGTTGCTATTGATTGTAATTGGACTAATTGCACCTGGGGTGGAGATGGTTTGCAAGGAACTACCACCGAATGTGACAGTGCTAGGAACCGTATTGCTAATGGAGAAAAAATTGAATGTGCACCCGGTACCTACTGTTATATTCCCTTTAATCACATGCCCTGGACTCCCCGTCAGGCCCCAGTTGAAAGTAGTAGAAGTGCCAGACAAAACGATATTGTCTACGCTTGCTGCATTGCTTCCCGTAACGGTGGTGCTTCCATTTACACTCAATTCAAAATTGCCATACTTGCGTCCGTCAAAAACAGGTGCACCGGATGTCTGTTTAAAAAGGCTGCCGGTTTGGAAAACAACTTTTGAAGCAGGGGCCAATAACGCAAACGGATTTAAGCCGGCACTGACAGTGCAGGTAGAACCACTCGTAAAGGTTACGGCATTGGGCACACCCGCAGCAGTAAAAGCATTGCCGATAAAACCGTTGGACTGCGTAAACTTGCCAGTTGAACCAAATGTGAAGGCAGCTGCACTGGCAGAATTTAACCGGTGCTGGTTAACGCTAAAATCAAGTGCACCTTCAATATCGCCTGTACTGCCGGCAGCCATATAGAAACTAATAGGGGAGCTGGCATTAACAGTGACGGAAGAACTATTGTCAACATAGAATGCATTGGTGCCACCTGTCATTGTAAGCCTGGCATACTCCATATAGCTGGTACCTGCAGGAATGCTGCCCCCGGTATTGGTGGTGGTTATTCTGTTGGAAGAAGTAACGGTAGCCACTTCCACCACTGTACCGTTGATGTTGATAAGGTCGCCAGGTACAAAATCGCTAAGAAAGGAAGTACCTACACCAGTAAGCGTAGTGCCGCTCCATGAAACCGTACCTGGCCCTGGTGTGCTACTGCTTGTTTGGAAAATGGCCGAGCAGTTATTCAGGAATACCATTTGGCCAATCACTTCCCGCGGACTGAAATTGGTAATATAGACTATTGATGAATTGCTGCCATCAAATATCAGTATATCATCGGGGAGGGGGTTGTAACGCATAGGCGACCAATTGCCGGGTTCATCCAAGTCACCCGATGCAAGTATCCAGGTGTACTGATTCTGTGCATGACCATAGGATAGGGAACACAATAAAAAAGCAAGAAGTAAAACCTTTCTCATAAACAGGTTATTGTAGGATAAACGATTGATGCTTAAGCGAAAATAACTGCAAAATTCGATATGCCCTTATAGATAGTGCATCTACTTGAACTGTTCATCTATTGAGTGAAAGGTTTCTCTGTACAGAATGGGCCTATGCATTTAGTCAGGTGGTAACTGTTGATGCCTTTATTGTGTCACCTAAATCCTTAAACAATCACCCAAGTACATCAATGAGTATCTTGGTATGGATGCCATATAGTTGGGCCTGTTCTGAAAATGGAAAAGCTGCAAGCATTTTTAATGCTTGCAGCTTCAGGTAAGATATCCTGCCACCTTCTATTGTTTAAAGAAGCGTTTTGTTTGGGTACCTGAGGCATTACTTATCCTCAGTAAGTATATCCCAGAAGAAAGGTTTTGAATGTTCAGTTCAACAATATTTCTGCCTTTAGCAATTTTCCCATCCTTATTGGATACAAGGGTGCCTTTTGCATCAAATATTTCAATCTTCAGTGATGTGGCCTTATCAGAGGTCAATGCTACGTTTATCTTGCTGGTTGCGGGGTTTGGAAAAAACTTGATTGCTGCATCCTCATTTGCTTTTATTGGACCAATCCCATTTTGCTTGATGTCACTATTGCCCTTTTTCAGATAATCATCAAAATCAATGACTGGTGCAGTAATGGAGGAATAGTTGAATCCCCATAAATTGCCAAAACCATTCACGAAGCAAAGCGAATCCGCAAACACGAAATCCATGGCCCTTCCAACATCGCCTACGATCATGTTCTCTACAATTGTTGTGTTACCCATGTTGTATGGAAAAGACTTGTTTCTATCTGTCAGGTCAACAACGTGCATCTCCACACCAGACTCACTTGGATTCACAGAAGAACCAGCGGAACTACAAGCCAATACCATATACTTTTTATCGGGGAAAAGGCCAATGGCACCAATTGCACCCGATGCAGCATATACAAGTTCTGCCCTTACTTCTGTGGAGTCATCAAGGCCTTTCTGAAAATAATCCGTAACCACCAGCAAACTGCCACCTGATGTTATATATGCATTGTTGCTGGTATCAATCGCAACATTGTATGCACCGCCAATTCCGGTACCATCAGGCCTAAGGACATTGTAATGGAAAAGCCTGTTGCTCGCTGTATCAAATGCCATCAGTTTATAATTATAGGGCACTGAAGTCTTACCACATGCAAGTACGATTGCCTTATTGCGTTGGTCAACATCCATGACCTTGTGGTCATAATAGTATTCAGAGAAAAGCGGGTCATAAACCGTTGTAACCGTATCTACCCTTGTATTCACAATGGCAAAACTGGTTTCATCTGCTATGGCACCTGGTCTTAATCCTACGTTTACACCTGCGGCGGCAATTAACTTTGTACCATTTATGTTTTTCATGATACAGTTTGCTCCAAGTGGGTTGGGGAGCTTATAAGTGCTATATGCCTGTTTTGGATTGATATCAGTATTGTACTGCCAAGGCAATGCTGAACTGTATTTCTGTATAACGCTCCCCCCTCCAATATAAACCTCTTTGTAATTCTGGCTATTGGTAATTGCTGCGGCCGCTCCCATAACGTTTGCACCAAGTTTTGTAAGCTGGTGTGCAATAATATTATAGGTAAAGGCCTGTTGGGCTGCAGCACCATGTATGAATATGCTTTTTTGGCCTGTGGTACTGTCTATATATGGAGCAATGGTAGCAATGGGCTTGCCTACTTTCCTAACACAATTAGATAGGTTCTTGAACCCGGAATCCACACCGGCATTCTTGTAATAGAACTTGAAATCATCATTGTTGTACTCGGTTGTATAGTCGCTCACGGCATTCAAGGCCTTGGATGTCCAAATTCTTGAGGATACCCTTTTACCAGCAGGTGCCGCTGCTAAAGATAGTACCAGCCCACCACCAGAACTTGGAATGATTTCATGCGAGCCGCTTGCGTTGCGTATGTACACCTTATCCTCTCCATAAGTATCTATATAAAAATAGCCAACATGCACGTAGCCACCACCTGTACCGCTCAATAGATCTACTGCTTTCACTTCATTGGTGGCATTGTTGATGGCAAACAGCACATGATTGTTGTTATTGACATTGTTGGCCTCTACGTATGTGTACACACTGTCCGTGGCAACATCCACGATATTGGTAAAGTCAGGATAGTTGGCGGATATGTATGCATTAAGGTTATAAGGGGAGCTTCCCGTATAAGCAAGTACATCGAAACTGCATCCGTACTTGTACCTGAATGCATAGGCCGAACCACCCTCTTGCACAATGCCACAAACAGAGAAGTCGGCCCCGATGCCCAAGGCAGTTACCTTGCCACTAACGGATGAAGTATAGGGCTTGCCTAGGTCCACCGCAGTTTTGTTCCGCATGTCTATCCGTATCAAATGACCACCATCGCCTTCTGTGCCTACGTACAGGTTGCCATCAATACCACGTGCCGCAGCAGTGAAAGTAGCCAAATTATTACTGGATGGTTTTCCAAGATTAACGGTAACGTCGTTTCCGGCAAAATCCTTCACTGTTGCATTGGTACATTGCCCGTTGAGGGCTATGAAAACTGCCTGGAAGTTCTGCGTATTGGAGCCGCCCTCTTCACCGATATCGATCAAAACGGCTATGGTGTCGCAGGAACCAGTATTTGTGAACCTTGACTGCATGGCCTTGAGGTCCACCACATTGCTTTTTACAAAAGGTTCCCCATAGGATTGGAGTTTGGGTTGAGCAAAAGAAAGGTTGACTGCACAGAGAAGTGCAATCAGAAGTAATGTTTTCATAGTTCAGTGTTTTGGTGAACCATGAAGCAAAACAATATTTTTAAAAAGCCATCACTGCTTACTCGATTTTTTTTATATTACGTACAAACACGTATAGCATGCGTATTTGTACTTTTTTTTGTTCATCCTATAAGTATTTGAATATTTTTCCATATCCCTACCGCTATATCAGTGGAGCCATGTGCAGATGCTGTGCAAATAAAAAAGCACCTACAACTATAAATGTGTAAGTGCTTGATGTTCTGGTGACCGCGTCAGGATTCAAACCTGAAACCTTCTGATCCGTAGTCAGATGCTCTATTCAGTTGAGCTACGCAGCCATTTCCCTATTCGGGGCTGCAAATATAGGGGACTCATTTTTAATTTACAAATCATAAATGCCCGCAGCCGATTTTTCCAATAAAGATTTTGGTAACAACCATGCAAAAAACACGGCCAGCTTGTTTACAAAGCCAGTAACCACTTCTGCTTTTCTGGCAAACATTCCATTTATTGCAATGGCTGCAACTTCCTGTGGCTGCATGTTAAACTTAGCAGCCATTTTTTGTGCCTTGGCACTGGTAACTTTTGCCCTGTTGGGAAAATCAGTTTCCGTTGCACCCGGACAAACTGCCGTAACAGAAACATGGCTATGCTTTAGCTCGTAACGCAAACCACGGCTAAAGCTTAAAATAAAGGCCTTACTTGCAGCATACACATTCAGCCCTGGTACTGCCTGGTAAGCTGCACCACTGGCCACATTCATTATATAGGCGGCATTCTGCTGTTTCAATTGCGGTAATAACAAGTAGCTTAACTCCAATGGAACGGTCATGTTCAACTGCATCATGTTTTTGTGTTCCGTTAGCGGGTAATTTTCTAAAGCACCGCTAAGTCCGTAACCTGCATTGTTAATAAGTATGTTGATGCTGTATTGCTTCTGCACTGTCCAATCCACTATTTTTCTTGCAGCATCATTCTCGGTCAGGTCAATGGCCAGGTAATCGGCCGAAACTTTATACTCGTTGGTCAGTCTTTCTGCAACCTGCTGTAGCAGTTGCTCATTTCTTGCTATCAGTAAAACATGAATGCCACGTTTGGCCAGTTCCGCTGCCAAAGCATAGCCAATGCCTTTGCTGGCACCTGTAATTAAAGCATATTGTTGCATGTTGATGTTGAAATTTAAAAGGCCAACAAATGTTGTTGGCCCTTGTAAAAATATATTTTTTCATGAAGGTTAGTGATGCACCTTTCCTGTGAACTTATGATAAAAAGGTGTCTTGCTTTTTTCGTGCTTCGGGTTGTATTTTCCGGTAATGATGGGTATGTACATTACACGTCTGCGGCTTGCTTCGCCAAACAGCGGCGACTGTTTTACGCGGTGCCAGGTGCGGCCATCATGCACGGTCAAATCGCCAGCATAAATATCAAAGCCAACTTCCCTGCTGTCATCGTTGTTGTCAATAAAATACTTTTTGCCAAATAGTAATTTCAGCATGTTTTGTTTATGTGTGCCAGGCAATACACGCAGGCCACCATTATCAAATAAACAGGTATCCAAATGTAGGCCCACATTCAGCATGGGCATTATTTTCTGACCGAGAAACAGGTCCCTTGGGCTATCGGTATGCCAGCCCATTTGGGTAAAGGTACTGTTGGGTGTATTGATGTAATTATTGATAACCAGCCCATCTTTTTCATTTTCACCAATCCTTCCTTCATACGATCCCAATAAGCCAGTAAGGGCCTGAAGCTTAGGCTCATCAAGCAATTGGTGCAAGGGTTCGCTATACAGCGAAGTGAAGCATAACCTTTGTAAAGTCAGGTTGCCATTTTCATCCTTGCCAAATTTTAGGGGTATGCCATTAACCTTTTCTTTCTTTTCGGCCAGCCATTCTTTTTCTAGTCTTTTCAGTTCGCTTATATATAAATCAATCTTGTCACGACTAAGAAAATTGCGAAAGATTATTACACCATTCTCATCAAAAAAGTCTAGCTGCTCCTGTGTTAATGAGTCTCCCAGTTCAAAATTGCAATTCCATTTTTTCATTCTTACGCAGTTAAAGGGTCTTTATCAGTTTGTAATGTTAAGAAATTATTACAAAAATGTAAAGATAAGGTGATTAAAAAAAGCCGTTGAACCTTTTTTATAAGGATATTAAGTTTTTTCTTTTGCCATAGATATTATATTGCAATGCTATGGATACTAAAACGTTGCGGAAACCTATGGTCAAAAAGCCCCTGCTTTGTTTGCTGTTATTGCCTTTCTGCGTAATGGCACAGTCAGATTCGGCAAGGTCCAAGCATATCCTGGTTTTCCCTGTGGTAGCCAAATCTATCGAAACTGGTTGGTCTTTTGGTACTGCAGGTGCATTTTCTTTCCGCATTTCAAAAGCCGATACGCTTTCCCGCACCTCCAATATGCAGGCCATTGTACTTTATTCCTTAAAAAAACAGTTTATTGCTGCCCTCAACGGTACGCACTATTTCAAGAAAGAAAGGTTCATCTTGAACGAACAGATATCATACAGTTCCTTTCCCGACAAATTCTGGGGGCTGGGCAACAAAACAACCGAAGCCATGGCAGAAAACTACAGCTTCAACCAGTACTACATTTACCTGCACCTGATGCGGCATTTGGGCAATAAACTTTTTATTGGTACCCTGTTCGAATTTCAGAATGTAATGAATGTGAAGTACGATGCAGGCGGTATTTTTGACCAACAGAATATAGCAGGCCGTAATGGCTACAAATCATCGGGGTTAGGGCTCAGTTTTACTTACGACAACCGCAACGATGCTTATGCACCCAATAAAGGTGTTTTTGCACAACTGTACTATGAACACTTTGATAACCTGTTTGGCTCCGACTTTGACTACAACAATATTGTGGTGGACCTAAGGAAATACATACGCATATACAAACAACAGGTATTGGCTTTGCAGGCATATAGTTTAAGTAATACAGGGCAGGACGTGCCTATTAGAAGCATTGCTGCATTGGGTGGTGCCAATAGCATGCGTGGCTTTTACAGTGGGCGGTATAGGGACAAGCAATTGCTGGTGGTACAGTCAGAATACCGGGTGCCTTTGTTTAGGCGGGTAGGGGTGGTAGGCTTTGCCAGTGCAGGTGATGTGAGCAAGAACCTGGGCGACTTCTCCTTCGATGCCCTGAAATATTCCTATGGCGGCGGTTTGCGGTTTGCATTGAACAAAAAAGAGAAACTCAACCTTCGGTTGGACTATGGTTTTGGCAGCGGCAACAACAAAGGCCTGTATTTTCAATTGGGCGAAGCCTTCTAGATATTTACAGTAACTGCTGTTTTAATTGAATACATGCAGGTTTTAATATTTTTTTCAGCAAGGAAATAAATAACCTATACTTTTGGACCAGAAAACGATTTTGGTCTAAAAGTTTATGGAAAGAAATGATGTAATAAAAGACAGCATCCTGCACAATGCACAGAACCTTTTTCAGACATACGGTTTAAGAAAGACCAGTATGGAAGACATCGCAAAGGCAATGGGCAAAGGTAAAAGTACGCTCTATTATTACTATACCAGCAAGGAAGACATCTTTAGGGAAGTGCTGCAAAAAGAACTGGAAGAGGTTTTCTCCAAAACCAAAATAGCCGTTGATACTGCCAAAACCGCCGAAGAAAAACTAAAGACATTTGGCGTAACGAAAATTACGGTTCTTGGCAACATGATCAATCTGTACAGGCTTGTTTTTGGCGATCTGATGGAAAAGCCAACCTGTTGGAATACTTTGTTCAACGAATATGACCTGCAAGAAACCAACCTCATTGCTTCCATTTTATCTTATGGCATTTCGAACAACGAATTCAAGATATCGTGCAAAAAAGAAATGGACCTTTTGCCCTCCATCATCGTAAGCTGTTTCCGTGGGCTTGAAAGGGATTATTTTACCAACAAGTTGCCCGGATTGGAAAACAGGATCGGCTCTATTTCTACCCTGTTTGTAGAAGGGTTAAAAAAATAATTAAAAAACGTACAATTATATATACTCAGAATCGTCCACACAAAAAAAGATAAATAAATGACAGAGAACATTCAACCCGCAGAAGGCAAGTTAGGCATACTTATACCCGGACTTGGAGCAGTAGGAACAACATTGATAGCAGGTGTTATTTCAGTAAACAAAGGACTGTCGCAACCAATTGGTGCACTTACCCAAATGGGCAATATCCGTTTAGGAAAAAGAACAGAAAACCGTTACCCACTTATCAAGGACTTTGTGCCCTTGGCAAATTTGAAAGATATTGTTTTTGGCGGATGGGATGTGTACAGCGATAACGTGTTTGAATCGGCTATGAATGCAAAAGTATTGGAGCCAATGCTGCTGCATGCTGTTAAACCCGAACTGGAAGCCATTAAACCCATGAAAGCCGTATTTGACAAGGCTTATATCAAGAACCTGGATGGTACCAACATAAAAGAAGCTGCCAACAAATATGAACTGGCCAAAATGCTGGCCGCCGATATTGAGAACTTCAAAGAAGCAAATGGCTGCAGCCGTGTAGTAATTGTATGGTGCGGCTCAACAGAAAAATACATTGAACCTTCTGCCGTACACGAAACACTGGCGGCTTTTGAAGAAGGATTGAAAAACAATGACCCCGCCATTGCACCGAGCATGATTTATGCCTATGCTGCACTTAAACTGGGCGTTCCGTTTGCAAACGGTGCACCCAACCTTACGGTTGACATACCGGCATTGATAGAACTTGCCAAAGAAACAGAAACACCAATTGCCGGTAAGGATTTCAAAACAGGACAGACCCTGATGAAAACCATATTGGCCCCTGGACTACAGGCAAGGGCACTGGGTGTGCGTGGCTGGTTTTCCACAAACATCCTGGGCAATAGGGATGGCTTGGTACTCGATGATCCGGACAACTTTAAAACAAAAGAAGTGTCTAAGTTAAGTGTACTGGAAGACATCCTGCAACCAGATATCAACCCTGAACTGTACGGCGACCTTTACCATAAAGTAAGGATCAACTATTACCCACCGCATGGCGACAATAAGGAAAGCTGGGACAACATAGATATTTTTGGATGGCTTGGGTACTCTATGCAGATAAAAATAAATTTCCTTTGCAGGGATTCCATCTTAGCTGCACCAATTGTACTGGACCTTGCACTGTTTATGGACCTTGCAAAACGTGCCAACATGAGCGGTATACAAGAATGGCTGTCCTTCTACTTCAAATCGCCACAAACGGCACCGGAGTTAAGGCCAGAGCATGATATATTCAAACAACTGATTAAATTACAGAACACGCTACGCCACATGATGGGCGAAGACCTGATAACGCACCTGGGGCTTGACTACTACCAAGATCTGGTAGAAGCTTTATGATAATAAAACTGCATAAGCTGTTGGCTACCGGGCTGGGTATAGGCTATATGGGCAAGGGCGGCGGAACGGTTGCAGCAATGGCTGCATGTGTTGTTTGGTATATTGCCTTTAGTAGCAACAGTTCTTTAATGGCAACTGTTGCCATAACAGCAACAGTTACGGTATATGGTATTTGGGCTTCGTCGCAGTTGGAACAGGACTGGGGCAAAGACAGCAGCAAAATAGTGATTGATGAAATTGCAGGCATGTTCATAACACTACTGTTCGTGCCTGCAACCATTATAAACATAGCCATCGGGTTGGTGCTGTTCCGTTTTTTTGATATAGCCAAACCCCTTTATATACGGAAGTTGGAAAAGCTTCCCAAAGGCTGGGGGGTAATGGGCGATGATGTGCTGGCTGGCATATATGCAAACATCATTTTACAAATAACCGTATATGCCAACTTATGGTAAAACCTGTTTTCATAAAGGCACAGGCCGCATCGCTCATAGCATCTGTTATAGATTTTTTGAGTACGGTGTTGCTGGTAGAAGTGCTGGGCTGGCCTAAGGTTGTTTCAGGGGCCACAGGCACTATCATTGGCGGCATCACCAATTTTATGTTGGGCAGGCACTGGGTTTTCAATGCTCCCAACAAAAGAAAGATGCACCATCAGGCCATCAAGTACCTGCTGGTATGGATGGGTAATTTTGTACTGAACACAGGTGGGCTGGCCCTGATGGTAAATGTGTTCAATGCAAACTATATCTTTTCCAAAGTGCTGGTATCATTAACTGTTGGGTTCACCTACAATTATCTTTTGCAAAAAAGATTTGTTTTTAAACATTGAGTAAACAAGATGTGTCTACATCAATAATGAATAAAAATCTACAAATGACAGGAAGGAAGCGAATGAAAATATGTCTTGCTTTTTTAATGACAGTGTTTTGCAGTTTTACGGCTTACTCCCAGGCTACCATAGTCAGGGGCACGGTGGTCGATTCCATTACCCGGCAGCCCATTGCTGCTGCAAGTGTGTACTTTAAAGGAGGTAGGGGTACCACAACCGATGCCGATGGCAAGTTTGAAGTAAGGACTTCAAGCTCCATCGTTACAGTGATTGTATCATCCGTTGGTTACAGGCAATTGAATTTTACGGTAAAGAAAGGGCAGGAGCAGACGCTTAACGTGGAACTTGGTCCCGACCCCGTAGTGGCCAATGTAACCGTAAACACCAACAAAAGGGCTAAGTACACCAACCGCAACAACCCTGCGGTGGAACTGATAAGAAAGGTAATTGAAAACAAGGAGAAGAACCGTACACGTAGCTACGACTATGTAGAGTACGAACAATACGAAAAATTGCAGATGGCATTGAGCAATGCCTCTGAAAAGCTCACCAACAGCAAACTGCTAAAGAAATACAATTTCATTTTCCAGAACAGGGACACCACAAAAATGGAAGGCAAAAGCCTATTGCCTGTTTACCTTGAAGAAACCTTATCAAAAAAATACTATAGGAAGAACCCCGAAAAAACAAAGACCATTATTCTTGGTGAGAAGAAAGTGAACTTTGGTGAGTATGTGGACAATGCAGGCGTAAGCACCCTGCTGAACCGTCTATACGAAAACATTGATATTTACGATAATAACATTCCCATATTTACCTTCCAGTTCCTGAGCCCCATAGCCAACACGGCACCCAGCCTGTATATGTTTTATATACGCGACACCATTACAGACGAAAACGGTATCAAATTGGTGAAAATGTATTTCACCCCACGCAATACCAACGACCTACTGTTCCGTGGCAACATGTATATAACCCTCGATGGCAATTACGGTATCCAGAAAATAAACATGTTCATCAGCAAGAACGCAAACATCAACTGGGTAAAGGAACTGCATGCCGACCTGAACTTTGAACGTGGCACCGATGGCAGGTACCATTTAATCAAAAGCGACCTCATGGCCGATATGGGTTTCAGTAAAGGAAAAACCAGTGGCGGTCTTTTTGGCGAACGGACCGTATCGTTCAAGAACTTCACTATCAATAAAGCACAACCAGATAGTGTGTACAAAGGCGAGAGCATTGTACGGAATGATGATGTGGACAAACGTCCCGACAGTTTCTGGGAAGACAAAAGGCACGAAAAGTTAAGCCTCACCGAAGCCAAAGTATATACCAATATAGACAGCCTCGAAAAAATGCCATCCTTCCGCCGCACCATGGCCATGGTTACCTTGCTGTTTGCAGGTTACGGCTCATTGGGCCCCTTTGAAGTTGGTCCGGTAAATGCCTTTTACAGCTTCAACCCGGTAGAAGGTTTCAGGCTCAGGTTGGGTGGAAGAACAACCCCCAAATTCAACAAACGGCTTTATTTTGAAACCTATGGTGCTTATGGGTTTAAAGATGAAAGATGGAAATATTTTGGAAGTGCCACCTACTCCCTCAACAACAAATCCATCTATACGTTTCCACTCAACTATATCAAGTTAAGTGCACAGCACGATACCAAGATACCCGGTCAGGAACTGCAGTTTGTGCAAGAAGACAACTTCCTGCTTTCCTTTAAAAGGGGCAATAATGAAAAGTGGTTATACAATGACATCTACAGGTTGGAATATGTAAAGGAATTCAAGAACAAGCTCTCTTACACATTGGGTATAAAGAACTGGCGGCAAGAGCCTGCGGGCATACTTACATACACCAAAACCAGTGGACCGGTTCCGGAAAATGTAAAAGATATTACCACAACCGAACTGACTGCACAATTGCGTTGGGCACCTAAAGAGCAATACTATCAAGGCAAAGTGTACCGCATACCCATCATTAACAAATACCCGATTTTTACGGTTGATTATGCTGCAGGTGTAAAAGGCATACTGAATAGCCAATACAGCTACCAAAGGCTGAACCTGAAAATAGACAAACGCCTTTACCTGTCCACCTTAGGCTATACCGATGCGTGGATTGAAGGCGGATACATTTTTGGCCAGGTGCCTTTTCCGTTGATGAACATACACAGGGCCAACCAGACTTATTCCTATCAATTGAACTCTTACAACTTGATGAACTTTTTAGAATTTGTGAGCGATCACTTTGCTTCTGCAACCATCGTTCACCACTTTAATGGACTGTTCTTCAACCGTGTGCCCCTGCTTAAAAAATTGAAGCTGCGTGAAGTGGCATCTTTCAAGATACTGGTAGGTGGTGTAAGAAACGAAAACAATCCGGCATTGAACCCTGCACTGTTTAAATATCCTACTACAGATAATGTTACCACTACTTTTGCATTAAACCCCAAAGAGCCTTATGCAGAAGGAAGTGTGGGTATAGAGAATATATTTAAAGTGCTAAGGGTAGACCTTGTAAAAAGGTTTACCTACCTTAAAAATCCCGATGTGGCAGAGTGGGGTATAAGAACAAGGTTCAAGGTAGATTTTTAATGCCAATATAGAAGTATGACAAACGACGTACAGGAACCATTTAGGATAAAGCTTCAGAAAGGTATTTATGTAATCATAAACCCTTTTGTAAGGGTTTTGATAAAACTGGGGCTCACCCCTAATGCGGTTACTGTTATTGGCCTACTGCTGAATATTGGCGTTACGGTAATTTTTATTGAAGGTGCAGAACGTGGCCACCGTGGCGATTTGAGCTACGTGGGCTGGGCCGGTGCACTGGTACTGTTTGCAGGACTGTTTGATATGTTGGACGGGCAGGTGGCACGCATCGGCAAAATGAGTTCATCCTTTGGGGCACTATTCGATTCTGTCTTGGACAGGTACAGCGAATTGGTACTCTTCCTAGGCATTTGCTACTACCTGGTGGCACACCATTATTTCTTTAGCTCCCTATTTGCATTCATTGCATTGATAGGCTCCATGATGGTAAGCTACACAAGGGCAAGGGCCGAAGGTTTGGGCATAGAGTGTAAGGACGGTTTGATGCAAAGGCCCGAACGTGTGGTAACCATTGGAGTTTCCGCCATGGCATGTGGCATTGCGGCACACTATATTGGGGGCGACTACAAATTGTTTGTTCCCGGTATCAAGTTCCATATACTGGAAACCATGTCCATCTTCACCATACCCCTAACGGTAATGGCACTGCTTACCAACCTTACAGCCATTAAAAGATTGACCGATGCAAAAAAGGCATTGGATGCAAAAGACAAATTGAAAGCATAAACACACAAGCACTAAACATCTTCAGGTAAAATTATGTTCGTTTTTATGAGGCCAACCCTTAACAGCAAGTTCAGATACAGCATACTACACTTTGCCCTTTTACTCATCATGCTCATAGGTATCACCAGCTTTACCTTACCCATTGGCCAAAGCCATACTGCTGTTACAATGATGGACCCGCAGGACACTTTTCCCGTGCCGCAAAATGTTCCCAACCAATTGTACTACCTGCAACGCACCAGCAATACCAACACGGTGGTATATGCCTTGAACATGAAAAAGGACGGTAGCCTTGATGCAGACAATCCCGTAAAGGTTTTCTGGATAAGGTACCCCGAAGGTGGCGTGCAAAAGGACCTCAGCTTTATTCAACGCAAGTTTGCCTATGGCGTAACGCATAAAGACAAAGGCGATGGTACCTACACCATTAACATGGTAGCCTACAAAAAGCACAACCTCACTTTGATGAAATCGGTACAGGACAACAAATACCATATGTACACCTTGATCAATAACCGCTATGCAATACTCAACCGTGTATTCATCAGGATCGATCCCGGCGGCTCTTTGTTCAAACCAAACGTTATTTATATCGAACTCAAAGGCACCGATATGGAAAACGGCAAAGTGATTGTTGAAAGAATAAAACCATAACCCTTTTATAGATAGAACAGTTTTTAATGCCCCAAAGAATAACCACCAAATCTGCCTTTTCTGCTATCGTAATAAGTATTGCTTACTTACTGGTTTCTGCATGGTTGATTGGTTATAAGCCGGAACAGCTAATATTGGTAGCATTGTTTCTTGGCTGTTATTTCCTTTCATCTATCACCAGGAAATTCATTCTCGGCTTTTCTGTGTTCATTGTTTTCTGGATCGTGTTCGATTACATGAAAGCCTTTCCCAACTACCACTACAACACAGTACATATTGCACAGTTGTACAATGCCGAAAAAGATGTGTTCGGCTTTATGCACAATGGCGTACGCATCACACCCAACGAATACTGGTTACAGCACCACACCAAATTTCTCGATGTGCTAAGCGGCATCTTCTACTTAAGCTGGGTGCCTGTGCCCTTGATATTTGCAGGCTTCCTGTTCTTCAAAAACAGACAGCAATTCTTCTACTTCTCCCTTACTTTTTTATTGGTAAACCTCATTGGTTTTGCCATCTACTATATCTATCCTGCGGCACCACCCTGGTATATACAGCAATACGGCTTCCAGTTCCATGCAGGTACATTGGGCAATACTGCCGGGCTGCAACGCTTCGATGATTATTTTCATGTATCCATCTTCAAAGGGCTGTACCAAAAAAGCTCCAATGTATTTGCAGCCATGCCATCGCTGCATTCATCCTACCCACTTATACTGTTATACTATGGCATAAAATCCAAAGCCGGTTGGGTAAACATTTTCTTTGCAACCATCATGCTCGGCATCTGGTTCTCCGCCATCTACACCAGCCACCACTATGTGCTGGATGTATTGGCCGGTATTACCTGTGCCATAGTAGGCATTGTACTGTTCAGGCTGCTGGCTACAAAAAACAAGGTCTTCATCAACTGGCTAAATAGGTGGATTGCAGCCGTAAGCTGATGCTATACTGCAGCTATTTTTTTGGCAAGCCATACAATGGGAAAGGCAAACACAAAAGCCATTACCACATCCAATGTATAATGCACATGCTGCACCAATACCATTGCTGCAATGGCCAGCGATGATAAAAAGGTAAGCACCTTGTCTGTTTTGCTGGGCAGGCATAAAAACATCATGAACTGTGTGGCCGTATGCCCCGAAAAGAACAGGTCTTTTGTAATGAACCTGCTGCCATAAAATGTATTGCTGATGGGGTCCTTCAACTCTATTAAACCAATGGGGGCATTTAAGGGCGTAAGCGATATGCTGATGATCCTGCACACATTCAATAAGATGAATGCCCATTGGAACAATAGAAATATCCTCGGCTGCTGAACGCAACGCCATACCGTATAAACAGCCATGGTCCATATAATGGCAAAAATGGGAATGGATAGGTTGATGCTGGGCAAGTGTGCCAATACCACATCATTAAACCGGTAACCCTCCCTTTTTTCTATATGGCCAAAAAACAGCGGAAGCGTAGGCAATAACAAAAGCAGCACCACAAAACCCAATAAAAACCTGTTCCTAAATGCCTGTTGCTGCCAAACCTCGACCCAACGTTGCTTAAAAGTCAATTCCATTTTGCAATGGTACAAATTGAAAATAAAAAACCCCTGTAAAATTACAGGGGCCATTGTACGGGTGCCGTTTCACAGGATTTAATAAGCTGTGGTATAGCTATCGTTATGTGTTTGCTTCACTAAAATCTCCATCTTACAAAGGCTTCCATGGCTGCATACTTCGTCATGCCCAAAGCCCCGTAAATATTGGCCGTATTCGCATTCCTTTCCTCGGCACGCTGCCAGAACTCCCTTGCGTCGCTGCCCTGAAAAGGAACCATGTCCTTCTGCGACTGATGTATGAATATGCCGAACCGCTTCTTCATTACCTGGTCAGGGCTCATGGGTATGGCCATTTCAATTTCGGCAATATCCCATTCCTGCCATGCACCCTTATACATCCACACATAGCAATCATTTATCCATGCATCGCCTTCGGCCTTAATGCGTTTAACGCTCTCAAAAATAATGTCCAAACATACTTTATGCGTGCCATGCGGGTCGGCCAAATCGCCTGCACAGAATATCTGCTGCGGTTTTATCTTACGCAACAGTTCCATGGTTATGGCTATGTCTTCTTCGCCCATCGGGTTCTTTTCAATGGTGCCCGTTTCATAAAAAGGCAGGTTCTGAAAATGTGCCTTGTCATCCGTTAAGCCCACATACCTGCAAGTGGCCTTCGCCTCGCATCTTCTTATCAAACCTTTAATGGCCCTTATTTCCGGTGTGTCCCTATCGTTTGTTTTTTTGGTGGCAAGAAATTCCCTTGCATCATGCAATATCTGCTGGCTCGTTTTGTTGTCAATGCCAAACATATCCTCAAAGCCCACCGCAAAATCAAGGAACCGGGTCACAAACTCATCCGTTACCGCAATATTGCCACTTGTTTGGTAGGCCACATGCACTTCATGCCCCTGATCGTGCAAACGCATGAATGTGCCACCCATGCTAATGATGTCATCATCGGGGTGAGGGGAGAAGATGATGCATTTTTTTGGATAGGGCTCGCTACGCTCCGGATGCTGCGGTATCACTGCATTCGGCTTGCCACCTGGCCAGCCCGTAATGCCATCACGCAGCATATAATACACCTGTAGGTTTATTTCGTAAGCATCGCCTTTCTCTACCAGTAAATCGCTTAGGCCACTTTCATTGTAATCGTGTGTGGTAAGGCTAAGTACCGGTTTGTCCAGTTTCAGGGCCATATTCACTACCGCACGTTTTATCATGCTATCCGTCCACTCGCACTCACCTGTAAGCCAAGGCAGCTTTATCCTTGTCAGGTCGCTTGCCGCCGTTTCATCAATTACAAAAGTGCAATCGTTGTGCTGCTGTAAAATGCTGGCGGGCACCTGCTCGGTAACATGGCCTTCCACACTTTTGGCCACAATGGCCGATTTGCGTCCCCATGCCATCAGCAATATTTTCTTTGCTTTCAATATGGTGCTAATGCCCATAGTAATGGCCATGCGGGGCACCTGCGATATGTTCTGGAATTCGTAGCTATTCGCAATACGCGTACTGTTATCCAACGAAGTGATCCTTGTTTTGGAAAAGATGCTAGAGCCCGGCTCGTTAAAACCAATATGCCCGTTGCCACCAATGCCCAGCACTTGTAGGTCTATGCCGCCAACGGCTTCAATCAATTGTTCATATTTCTGGCAATGCTTCTTCACGTCTTCTTTTGCCAGCTCTCCATTGGGTATATTGATATTGGCTTTGTCTATATCAATATGGTTGAACAGGTGGCGGTGCATAAAGCTCCAATAACTCTGGAAAGCCTCACGCTCTAAAGGATAATATTCATCCAGGTTAAAAGTGATCACGTTTTTAAAACTCAGGCCTTCTTCCTTATGCAGCCTTACCAGCTCGGCATACATGCTGATTGGGGTAGACCCTGTGGCCAAACCCAGCACACAGTCTTCGCCCTTGGCCTGTTTTTCACGTACCAGTTTGGCAATTTCCTGTGCCACGAACTTGGACCCGTCTTTAGGCGTAGCAAATATTTTTACAGGAACTTTCTCAAAACTATCCGTAAGGTCAATGTCAAGTTTATGGGCCATAATTGCGGTTTTTTGCATGACAAAGATAATTTTTTGCGGGACTTTGCGGAAAATATGTTTGATTATTCTTTTGTACTAACTACCATTTAGCTGAACTAATAACCAATAACCAGCAACTTTTAACTACGAATAGCAAGAATGGGCACCAGTTTATTAGTAACATTCGTGACTATCATTTGCTGATCCACTTCAGGCAGGTAGGGTTGCCTACTGCTATTTGTGTGCCTGTGTAAGTTAATAAACCGGTGGCAATATCCCGTTTAAAAACAACTACATTGTCACTTTGTTGATTGGCCACCAATAAGAAGCGGTTGCTTGGGTCAAGTACAAAATTCCTGGGCACCGTGCCTAAGGTTGGCTGGTGATCAACTAGTGTCAATTTACCGGTTGCTGCATCAACAGAAAAAATACCGATGGTATTGCTGCTGCCACGGTTACTGGTGTATAAGAATTTGCCATCGCTGGATAAGTGTATATCTGCCGAAGCAGCACTGCCCTTATAGCCTTCGGGCACCGATGATATAATTTGTACTGGTTCAAAAACGCCCTTTCTATTTGGGGTAAGTACAGTTACGGTATTGCTCAGTTCCTCAATTACATAAGCAAATTTTCCCGAAGGGTGAAACTCAAAATGCCTGGGCCCTGAGCCTGGTACGCTTTCAATAAATGGTTGCTTGGCAGGCGTGGCCTTACCGATTGTCGCATCAAACTGGTACAGCATTATTTTATCAATACCAAGATCTTGTACAAACAGTAATTTATTATCATTGGAGAAAACAGTGGAATGCACATGTGGCCCCTGTTGCCTTGATTTGTCCGGCCCCGAACCTGCATGCTGTATTACTTGTATGGGCGTATCGAGTAAGCCATTTTCCTTTACAGCAAGTATTGCTAAACTACCGCTGCTATAATTGGCAGCCACTGCCCATTTACCCGTTTGGTCAAGGGCCACATAGCAAGGGTGCTTGCCACCAGAAGGTTGGGTGTTCAGCTCTGTAAGCTTGCCATCTTTTTTGTTGAATGCAAAAGCTGAAATGCTACCGGTTGTGGTAAACCTCGTACTATCGGCCTTTTCATTTACCGCATACACATACTGTTCACTTTTTGATACGGCCAGGTAAGATGGGTTAGATGTTTTTACCTTGCTTACATATTGCAGCGTTGCGGCACCTGCATCAAAATCATATACATACATGCCCTCACTTTTGCCCGAAGTATATGTGCCAATTATCAAGTAATAATGATTGGCTTGCTGTGCAACTGCATCCATTACAATAAGCACTATACACATGCAGGCAAGCAAAACCCGGACAGAATATTTTTTCATATAGCAATTTATCCATTCAATAAATTAAGCAACAGTTTACTGTTATGGCAGTTGATTGGGTAGCGTACCAGTTGGCGGAATCTCAAATTCAGTTGGTAAAAACCGGTATCTCGCAACTGGTAACTTGCCACTTATTATTTCAGCACTTCCTCAATCACTTTACCGATACAGCCACTGGGCATTTGTATATTCAATAGGGCTGCAACTGTTGCAGAAATATCGGTCATATAGGTTTCCCTTTTCAAACTGCCATGCTTAATGCCCCAGCCATAAAATACCAGGGGTATATGCGAGTCGTAGGCATTCCATACACCATGGCTCATGCCCAGTTTGCCTGCATCCATTACACCTGTTTTGGTAATCACCAGCAGGTCGCCGCTACGTTGTGGGTTATGGCCGTTTACCACCATTTCACGCAGCTTCATGGGTACAGTGCCTGGGTTCTGCTTGTCAACCACATTCAACACTTCATCTTTCTTTAGTAGGTATTGCGTTATTGTTTTTTTAATAACGGCTTCGTCCAACTTGGCAGAGTCAAGGGCAGCATGGTTCAGGTAAATATCAAACTCATGCACTGCGTTAATCAGCTTGGTTACGCCTGTCTGGTTTTTAAGGTACTCGTTCAGCGACTTCTTAATGTCGCCATCATCCAGCCTGCCACCCGGTATGCCATGCTTGTTAAGAAACTCAGGCACATGTGCCCCTGCATGGTCTGCAGTCAGGAAAACAGTGTACTGGTTCTTGCCCACAGTTTTGTCCAGGTAATCCAACAGGCTGCCCAGGGTTTCATCCAGTCTTGCATAGGTATCCAGTAGCTCCCACGAATTCGGACCAAAAGCATGTCCTACATAATCCGTCGATGAAAAGCTCACCGCCAAAAAATCAGTCACTTCATGCTTACCCATCTGCTCATAAGCAATTACGTTCTTGGCCAATTCACCTAACAGTGTATTGCCATAAGGGGTGCCCAATATCTTGCTGTAATCCTTTCCTTTAAACTGCTGCAGGTTATAGGGAAAAGAAACCGGCTCTTTGCCATACAACTGCCTGGTGTAGGCACTGTAATTGGTATCGCAGTTTTTCTCGTACACGTCTTTTGCCAGCAACAGGTTCCAGTTCTTTTCATACAAAGAATCTGCAATTTTTTTATTGTTGAAGTGCTGCATCCACTGCGGCTCCTCGGTCATGTAATACGTGCTGGTAATAAAGTTGCCGCTCTTGCCATCGTACCAATACGCTGCATTGGCTGCATGCCCTGCGGGTATAATGGCCCCCCTGTCTTTCATGGATATACCAATGGTCTTACTGCGGAAATTGGTTGACAGACGCAACTCATCTGTAATCGTGGTAGCAAATACATTATTGGGGCTCATTTGCCCGTCATCTGCCTTGCTGCTGCCAATGCCCTGCACACTTTTGTCTTCCACACAATACACATCCCGTTTAAGGTTATTGTCCCACCAGTTATTGCCCGTAATGCCATGTATGGCAGGCACGCTTCCGGTGTACACGCAGGTATGTCCGCAGGCGGTTACCGTAGGCAGGTAAGGCACAAAAGTATTGTCGCAGGTAAAGCCTTCGCCCAGCAACCTTTTAAAGCCGCCATTGGCTTTATAGGCATCGTAAAAACGGTACAGGTAGTCCCAACGCATCTGGTCTATTACAATACCTACAACCAGTTTGGGTTTTGGCGTTGCTGTTGCTGTGTTGCCAACATTTTTTTGTTGTGCACCAACTACTAAAACACTGCAAATGGCCAGGCAAAAGAAAAAGCTTTTCATTCAAAAATGTTTAAGCCGTGAAGTTAAGGTAGATGTATAATGCGGGTATTAATTTATGGTAAATCCTTTTGGCCTTTAACCTATATAAGCAATAGGGTTACTGATACTTTAGGCCATAATTCTGCACATTATGTGTATGGCTTGCTGCTTAAGCCGTTAAACCTTACTTTTGCGGCAGTTTTTTAGAAATAACAATTTGGTAATAGTTGCCGGATATTGTTTCAACAGTTGATGGGTGCAACGCCACTACAGCTAAATAATGTGCAGCAGCTAAGTACATAACCCTTTAAAAATTGCAATCAAGTTATGGCAGACATTTTTGAAAAGTTGGTGAAGAATTACGGTCCAATTGGCCAGCACCGTGAAAGGGCACATGGATATTTTGCATTTCCCAAACTGGAAGGGCCCATCAGTAGCAGGATGAAGTTCCGTGGCAAAGATGTGATTGTATGGAGCCTGAACAACTACCTGGGCTTGGCCAACCATCCCGATATACGTAAGATTGATGCAGACGCTTCGCAGGAGTGGGGATTGGCTTACCCGATGGGTGCCAGGATGATGAGCGGCAACAGCAATAACCATGAGCAACTGGAAGCAGAACTCGCTGCCTTTGAAAGCAAGGAAGATGCGATATTGTTGAACTTTGGCTATCAGGGCATCATGAGTACCATTGATGCCATCTGCGGCAGGCACGATGTAATTGTGTACGATGCGGAAAGCCATGCATGTATCATAGACGGTTTGCGTTTGCACCCCGGTCACCGTTATGTGTTCAAGCACAACGACCTCGAAGATTTTGAAAAACAAATGGAGCGTGCCACTGCCCTGATTGAGAAACAGAAAACAGGCGGTATATTGGTGATTACGGAAGGTGTGTTTGGTATGGCAGGCGACCAGGGCAAACTGAAAGAGATTATTGACTTGAAAAGCAAGTTCAATTTCCGCTTGCTGGTAGATGATGCACATGGTTTTGGCACACTTGGCAAAACTGGTGCTGGTGCAGGTGAGGAGCAAGGTTGCCAGGATGGTATCGACCTGTACTTCTCTACATTTGCCAAATCAATGGCAAGCATTGGTGCATTCCTTGCCGGCCCAAGAATCATCATCGACTATATCCGCTACAATATCCGTTCGCAAATATTTGCCAAGAGCTTGCCTATGCCAATTGTAATGGGCAACCTGAAACGTTTGGACATGTTGCGTACCATGCCCGAACTAAAAGAAAAGCTTTGGAGCAATGCCCTGCGTTTGCAGACAGGCTTAAAAGAACGTGGCTTTGATATTGGCAATACCGATAGCCCTGTAACACCCGTGTACATGAAAGGTGGCGTGGAAGAAGCTACCCAAATGGTAATGGACCTGCGTGAGAACTACGGTGTGTTTGCATCTATTGTGGTATACCCTGTTATTCCTAAAGGACATATCATTTACCGCCTGATACCAAGTGCAGCACACAGCTTTGATGATATTGACATTACCCTGAAAGCGTTCAGCGAAACAAAAGAGAAACTGGATGCCGGTGCGTATAAGGCAGAAGTGATACCGGATATGGCAGAAGCGAAATAAGGATTAAGTATATAGGTTTATAAAGTATATAAAGTAAGCTGTCTTTTAACAAGGGCAGCTTTTCTTTTTGTTATTGGTTAATCAGTTAATTGGTTTATTTGTTAATCGATGGTAAGATGTTGTGTATGCAAATCCTATCTGCAAAGCAGACAATCAGTGATTAATCCATTCAACCCGTTTCATCCGTGTGCCAATAATGTGTATTTTTTAAAACGATGAAGAAGTCGGTTTATAAGTATTGTTGGCTGAATGGTTGACTCATTAATTGATAACGATTGTCGCGTATAAATTTAGTTGCATATAAACCCTATCTGCGAAGCAGACAATCCGTGATTAATCCATTCAACCCGTTTCATCCGTGTGCCAATAATACGCTTGTTTATACTACAAAGTAATTAACCATAAACTACCCATAAACCAATCAACTAGTTAACTAATAAACCAGTTAACCAATTAACTTCTTCCCCCTCAAAACAAACTCAACTGCAATTGGTGCTTTCTCAATTTAAACTGCGTGGCCCGTTTGCCTACATTTACTGTTTCGCCATTAATGCAATACAGTTCCGATGCATGGTATCTCGAAGCCACCACAATATGCGTACTGCCGGCATGGGCATCAAATAAAGCCTGTACTATTTCGGGTGTATTGTTGTTTTTGGAAAGATGCGACAATAGCAAATGACTCAAATGGGGCGGCCTATGCTTCACAAACAGGTCCAACGCCTCTGCATTCGACAAATGCCCATGACCATTACTGATGCGTTTTTTTAAATGGTACGGATAGTTACCCTTCATCAACATGTCCACATCATAATTGGCTTCCAGAAAAGCAGCATGGCAATCCTTGAAATGCTCCACCAGGTTGCTGCATACCCTGCCGATATCCGTAAACACACCCACTTTTATTTTCCCGTTGCTGATGGTAAAACTATGTGGGTCCATCGCATCATGAAACTTGGTAAACGCAGTTATGGAAAGGGTGCCAATAGATACAGGCATATTTGCCTGAAAGCATTGCAGCAACTGCTCCTCCACAGGCAGCCTGCAATTGCCTAACGTGCCCTTTGTGATATACACGGGCAACTGGTATTTCTTAGACAGTGCAGGAACGCCTGTAATATGGTCGCCATGCTCATGCGATACAAATATGGCCCGCAGCCTATCCATGGGCAACTGCAATAACCGCATCCGTTTTTCTATTTCACGGCACGAAATGCCCACATCCACCAACACGGCATCCGTATCGTTACCGATATAGTAACAATTGCCATTGCTTCCCGAATTAAGTGAGCAGATGTATAATGACATGCGTTAAACCAATCTATTATTCCGGTTGCAGGTTACCAATAACTAGTAACCTGTAACCAGCAATTTTATATCAATCCTTCGGAAAATCGGCACCAACCGTTACCGCCTCCCAGGTATCAAAATCTTTTTTCAATACTTCCAGTTTGTTCCTCGCACCTTTTAAAGCTGCTTCACCCAACAGCAAACGCAATGGCGGGTTTTCCGATTCCACTGCCTGTACAATGGCTTGGGCAGCACGTTTGGGATCGCCCGGCTGGTTGCCGCTATAGCCACGTATAGAGTTCTTATTGGCACCTGCGGTGGCTGCATAATCTTCTATTACAATGGCACTATTCTGGGCCGAACGTCCGGCCCAATCCGTCCTGAAACCACTGGGTGCCACAATGGTCACCTTAATGCCCAATGGGGCTGTTTCTTTCGATAGGGATTCCGAAAGCCCATCCACCGCAAACTTCGTAGCATTGTAAAAACCAACTGCCGGAAAGCCCACCAACCCGCCAATGGATGCAATGTTTACAATATGCCCGCTGCGTTGCTTACGCATAATGGGCAATACCGCCTGTGTTACATGGGCAAGCCCAAACACGTTTATCTCAAACATATTGCGTACCGCAGCTTCCTCGCTCTCCTCAATGGCGGCAAAATAGCCAATGCCCGCATTGTTCACCAATACATCAATGGTTCCAAAATGTTCCACCGCTTTTGCAACGGCATCTTTTATCTGCTCGGGTTGGGTCACGTCCAATGTTACCGCAAGGGCACTGCCCTCATGGCCTGCAACAATGTCCTGTACGTCGCTTACCTTGCGTGCCGCAACTACTGCCTTATATCCTTTTGCAATTACATAGGTAGCCAGCTCACGGCCAAAGCCAGTGGAGCAACCTGTAATGAACCATACTTTACTCATGTGTGGGTGTTTTAATTAACTGCTACAAATTTAGTGGTATTGTGGTAAGGGGGGTAAAATTGGTTAACTGGTTAATTGGTTGACTTGTGCTGGATATTTAGGGCAAGTTGCAATAACCCGGAAAATAAATATATTAGCCATCATCAATCAACATGGCAAAGACAAAAGATATACATAACCCTGAAAGTGTAACTGCGTTTATACAGAATTTGCAACCATCATTGGCAGAGGTAGTACAAGCCGTACGCCAATTGATATTGAACAGTAGCAAGCAGGTAGGAGAGCAGATAAAATGGAACTCGCCCAGTTTTTTCTATACCGGCGAAATAAAAGCCTTTGATGCAAAGGAGTACAAACGCGATATAGCAGTAATCCACACACAAAAGGGATATGCCTTGATTATTTTTCCTACCGGTGCAATGATACAGGATACCACAGGCCTACTGCAAGGTGACTATAAAGATGGCCGCCGACTGGCCACATTTAAAAACATGGATGATGTTGACACAAAAGGTAAACACTTACAAAAAGTGATTAGACAATGGCTGGCATTGGTGGAAAAATAAGGGATGCAAGAATGGTTGATTGGTTTATTTGTTAACTGGTTAATTAGTTCGTCGTTGGTTTATTGGTAAATCCTATTATCTGCAAAGCAGATCAATCAGTGTATATCCGTTAAAACCCATTCTATCCGTGTGCAAATACCCCACACCAACAAACCAGTTAACGAATCAACTAATGGTTAATTAGTTCCTTTGTTGGTTTATTGGTAAATAACTAGTATTGGTAAATCCTATTATCTGCAAAGCAGATCAATCAGTGCATATCCGTTAAAACCCTTCCTATCCGTGTGCAAATACCCCCAAACCAATCAACCAGTTAACGAATCAACTAATGGTTAATTAGTTCCTTCGTTGGTTTATTGGTAAATAAATAGTATTAATAAATCCTATTATCTGCAAAGCAGATCAATCAGTGTATATCCGTTAAAACCCTTTCCATCCGTATGCAAATACCCCCACACCAATCAACCAGTTAACGAATCAACTAATTAACCAATTAACGATTACCCCTCCGTTAATAAATAACCACATCCCATTGCCATAATTATCTTCAATTTGTGTCCTAGTATTTATCATGACAAACAAGAAAAACATATTCGCTATTTGTGGCAGCACCCGCAAACATTCATCCAACCACAGTTTATTAAAAGCCATTGAGCAATTGATGATGGATAACTGTGAGCTGACCATTTTTGATGGATTGGAAAACCTGCCGCATTTCAATCCCGATACGGTGGAAATTGCCGAAACTGTACTATGTTTTAAACAGCAGTTGCTTGCGGCAGATGGGGTAATCATCTGTACACCCGAATATGCCCATGGTGTGCCGGGATCTTTAAAGAATGCCATAGACTGGACGGTTGGTACGGGAGAGTTTTCTGGCAAGCCAACGGTACTTATTACTGCATCAACCGATGGGCAGTTTGCACATACAGCATTGCTGGAAACCTTGCGTGTAATAGAGGCAGGGAATGTGCAGCAGTTGAATTTGCTGGTGCAGTTTATCAAAACAAAAGTAAACGCACAGCATCAAATAATACATCAACCAACATTGACGGCAATACAGCAATTGCTGCATGGTTTTATGCAAACCATTTACCAACCTGTATAGACCAACGGTAGTACACAAGTTAGCATTAGAGGTTGTCAGCCTGAGCTTGTCGAAGGCGGTTTTGTGTTGCACTGCTAACAAGCTCAACCCGACATCTTTCCAACTCATACACTAGCAAGCCAATGGTAAATGGCTTGCACAAGATCCATTCTTTTACAGGGCCGTTTTGTTGGCTTGCCTACTGTCTTTTATTTTCCTGATGCCATAACCTACGCCTGCAGCCACCAATAGCGATAGGCCACCATCTACAGGCACATCATCCGTATCGTCGCCAAAGCCAGGCTGTGCATGTGTTATGGCGGGCAATACAAAAAACAGCATTACCAAACAACAGGCAATCAACTGGGCAGTGGATAGTTTCAATTTCATATGGTATAGTTTATAATGGTTATTACTGTATCATCAATTTTTCGGTTGTTGCTGTTGTACCATTGTACACGCTTACCAGGTAACTGCCTTTTGCCAGGCCCCTTACACTCATGCTCACGCTGCCTGACTGCACATGGCCCGCCTGTACGGTTTGCAATAGCTTGCCATCCATACCAATAATGGATACGGTAGTTGGGGCCGCCGCCGCATTGCTAAAGCCCACTTTCACCATATTGCTGGCAGGGTTGGGGCTCAGGGCCACCGTAACCGTGCTGCCCATATTGGCCAGGGCTGTTTTGCCCAGCACAACCATAAACCTGTCTGCTGCCTTGCTCGCCGCATCATTGGTCAATACAACAGGTACATTGGTGGCACCGTCCATGTCCAACGGATAGTTTACATGCAGGTACCTGTCCACCACATACCCTGTTGTAACGGCACCGTTAAAATTGCTGTTGGCAATATTCAATTGGTAGGCTGTCTGTGTAAACTGGCCAAGCTCCAATGGCAGGGTATCATTGTCAGTAGGTAATGGCCTCGCTTCAATTGACAATAATGTACCATTGCGGTTTATGCTCAGCATCTCATCCAGGTTGGTCATTTTAAAAGCTTCCTCATTATTGTCTATGGCCGCATGGTAATTACCAAAAATGGCCGTGGCACCATCTGCCGAAATAAGGTCGCCATTGGCATCGGTATAGCTCAATGCAATACGCATTTTCGCAAAATCCTCCTGCGTCCTAAACGTAGTGGTAAGGTTGGCCTGTGCAGGTGCCTTATCGCTTTGCTGTATGCTCAGGCTAGGGGTAGCACTGGTGCTGGTAACAAAGAATGCCTGGCCTGGCTGTATATACCGGCTAATGGTTCCACCACCGCTCGATACGGTTCCGTTCCAACTGGTATAGGCACCCCTGGTACCCTGCGTTGGGTCCCATATATAATACGAGCCGCCCACGTTTATCCTGTTGAATGTATTCCAGTTAATGGCACACCAATAAGGGTTCGGCACCATGCTAAAATTCTGGTTGGTAGTACTGCTGCTGTTTAATGCAGTTGGCGACGTGGCAGCATTGAATACAACGGTTGCAGCCTCATTCACTGTACCGGTTGCACGCAATATGGTATTGTCTGGCGTAGGTGTATTGGTGCTCAGGCTTATGCTCCTGCTGCCCCTTACCATTAAGCGGTAAGCTACAGATGCATTCAAAGTGGCCGAGTTGGTATTGGCAGCCTGCGTCCAGGTATTGGCGGCAGAGTTGCTAAAGGTAAACAAAGAGGCATTGCCCGAACTGGTAGCATCAAATCCATTGCTGCCATTGGTACTGCCGGTTATATGCGTGCCATAGCCTGCATTAGTATTGCTGTTACTGCCTGTAGTGGTATTGTTCTGCCCCTCCTGCCAGTTGGCCCTGATGCTGGTGCTGGTAGTAACACCCGGTGCCAGTAAACGGAAGCCCCTTCTGGCCGGTATAAAACGCTCCACTGTTACATTGCCACTAATGCTGCCCCCTGTTACACCAATCATGGCAGTACTGCTAATGCTGCTGCTTTTCAGTGTCAAAAAACCGCCTGTGGTAAAAGTGCCCGCAGTAGGGGTCAATATACCTGTAATATTCAAGGTACCGCCCAATGTGGCACCTGCCGTATTGTTAATGGTAAGGTTGGCAATGGTATTGGTACTAAAAGTAGAAGCCGGTATTTTTTGTGCGGTAGTACCGTTTAAAACAATGGTACCCGCTGTGGCATTAATGCTGCCATTGGCAGTAATGGCATTGCCCACCTGCAATGTGGCACCATTGGGTATGGTTAGGCTGCCTGTACCGCTTACCGTAAGGCTAGAGCAGTTGATGGTGCCCGATACCGATGGCGAGCCCGAAGCAATATAGGTTTCTATAGAAGCCGTAGGCACAGTGGTCCTGTCCCAATTGCTGCCCGTGCCCCAGGCACCGGTACCGCCTGTCCAGTTCGATACCAGGCTATACGTAAAATCGTCAATCGCAAAATAGTTATAACCTGTACCATAGTTTATTTCCAGTTCATCCATGGGCACGGTTGAATAGTCTGCTGCACCCGCCGTGGCAAAATTGATAAGCGTAAAGCCCATATTGGGTGCATTGAAATTGGTAAGGAAGAAACTGTTGGGTAGGCTGATGGTAGCAGCAGTGCTGCCCGCCCTTTTCAGGTTAATGGTTACTGTGCCGGTACCGCCGCCCGGTGTGCCACCAGAGTTGGTAGACACAAACAGGTACAATTGCTTTACCGAAAAGAACAGGCCATTATTGGTTTTCATGGAATAGGTCTTATTGGTACCTGTACCGTTACTAAGGGTATTGGTATTGCCCGCATTGTCAATATACTTATTGCTGCCATTATTGCCATTGCCTGTTTGGTACTGGTTCACGGCAAACGAACCGCCTATTAAGTTTATCTGCTGGCCACTATTGGTAAAGCTGGTAACACCGGTAAGGCCATAGCTTTCAAAGCCTTCTGTAATGGTGGTTTGTGCCTGTAGGGGGCTATTGCCATATATGGCCAATACCATGCACAGCAATAATGCGGGTAAATTTTTTTTCATACGGTTAGGTCGGTTTTGTCAAAAATAGGTCATATGTCTTATATATTATGTATTTGTACGCATAAATTGGGTAGCCATACGTAAGCTATGGTATGGCTACCAATGGCACAGTAGCAGCCACACTAATTATAGGCCTGCCATACGAGCCCTGTTGTAGTCATATTATGGGTGCACTAAGCCTGCACGAAACTTATGAAATAATTTGAGTATATAAATAAGGTGTACTAACTTCATGGTTGTACCATTTATATGCCATATGAAACATTGTATCCGTTTGCCTACACGGCCCTAAACCGCCACCCTGCTAACCTTGACCACCTTGTACCTAAAACACCGCAACAATTCATTTGTAGTACACTTAAAACAACAGTTATGTCACAAACACGTTACGAGGTTTTCAAAGATGCAAAAGGCGGGTTCAGGTTCAGGCTGGTAGCCGCCAACAACAAAACCATCCTGGCCAGCGAAAGCTATACTACCCGGCAAGGCTGTAACAACGGTATTGCCTCCTGCCAGCAAAATGCGGTAAAAGACGAGCGGTACAAACGCCTCGAAGCCAAAAATGGCCAGCCCTATTTCAATTTAACGGCAGCCAACCACCAGGTTATTGGTACCAGCGAAATGTACGAAACAGTGGCGGGTAGGGAAGCAGGCATTGCAGCCGTAAAAAAAGACGGGCCCACCCAGCGGGTTGATGATCAGTGCTAACCCTTTGCTTGCATGGTACTGCTGCCTTGGCATAGTGCATAGCATTTGCCTCAATACCTGTTGGCTGGGTTGTAAAACTGTTATAGCTAACCGCTTGTGTTATATGTTTAAAACCATGCCACACAGCCATCAACAATACATTTAAACAATAAGGCCACTTTGCAACAAAGTGGCCTCACTGTTTAAGTAAATGCCATACCGGCCTGCTACATCAGTAGCTCGCCACAAAAAAAGCTGTTGGCATATTCAAAGCCTTCGGCTTTTTTAAAGCATAGCCAGGCCTGTACGGCATGCCCAACAAATAGCGTGGTATCCAGCATACCCGTAGCGGCACTACGCTCAATACCGTTTGGCAAAAACAGCATCTGGTTCAGGTCCTCGCAATAAGCTACCAATACAGCAATATCGGTGGCTTTGGCCGTGCCAATGCCGCTATTGTCTGTCCAGGTAAACTTTATTTCCGTTCCCTGTTTTGCTGCCGCCGGGTTCTTGGCATTGGGCAATCCGCCACGGCTTACCAATGCCAGGGCATAGTCAATGGCAAAGTCGGGCGATGCACCCGTAATGGCATTTTTGAGCGTATAGCTCAATGCATCGTTCTGTGCCGTTTTCTGTTTTGCCCTTTCTTTAAAGCTGTCTGCCACCAGTTCCTGCATGGCCAGTACAAACCTGCCCGCCACCGCAAACTTTAGTTGCTGGTCGCGTTGGGCCGCAGTGAACTTGCGGTTCTTGTTCTGTTTGGGCTTGGAACGTAAAATGTTCTTGCCCTTCCAGTTGCTACCCACCACGGGGCCAACCAATCCGCTAAAGGCACCTAGTATGCCTTGTGAATACTTACCCATAGAATCCTGTTTTTAATGATGAATAATATTTGCTGCACAGCATGTGTGCATGCAGCAAACGGTACGGCACAAACCTATTGTTATTGCATGGTAAATAAATATAACGTGTAGCATGTTGCCGTGGCAGGCAGCATGTTACTGCAGGGTGCAGCAGTAGTGGCTGCCATGCAGTGTTTGGCGGCGGTTTGCATTGGTTGGCCTGCACCTGCCGGCAGGGTGGCTGGGCCCCTGGTCGGGCTGCCTTTTACAGGTGTTTTTTTCGCTATTTCTTCGCTATTTGTTCGGTACCGCTTCGGGCCGGCTTCGGTAATTACCGAAGCCAGCCCGAACAAAGGGCGAAGCAGCTACGCATACAGGCAGCCACTGCAGGGGCAGTAAGCCTGGGCTGTTTAATTTTTCTATAACATACAGTTTAATGTATATTTGTTATGCACTTATCTCCTCCATTGTTTTATACTCCATCCGTTTACTGCCTACTATGCACTGTTTGCCCGGCAATGTATGTATTGCTACAGGTCATATTGTATCCACTCATAAACGGTTGCATTGTATGAAACACGCAAAAACAAAACCTACCAACCCCATTACCCCGAGCGACTGGGTAAGCAAGCAAACCATTTTGCAAACTTTCTTTATATCCGACCGCACCCTGCAAAGCTGGCGCAGCAAGGGACTGTTGAAGCATTACAAAATAAACCAGACCATTTTGTACAAGTGGAGCGAGGTGCTGGAGTTTATTGAAAGTAATAGGAGGGGTGGGTAACAAACAGAATAATCAAAGAAGGTTTAAAACAGTGAGTATCTTTGAGAGAAATAATTTTATGAGTGATATATCAGATATTATGAACAGCCTGATAGCATTTAGGGATGCCAGGGATTGGGAACAATTTCATAATCCCAAAGATTTATCCCTAGCAATAAGTATTGAAGCAGGAGAACTTTTAGAACAATTTTTATGGAAAAAAGCTGAAGATGCAAATGTTGAGAAAATAAAAGAAGAGTTAGCAGATATATTTTCCTTTGCTTTTTTATTGGCAAACAAATATGATTTAGATGTAAAACAAATAGTATTGGATAAAGTTACATCAAACGACTTGAAATATCCAGTAGACAAAGCCAAAGGCAACGCAAAAAAATATACGGAACTATAATTTCAATAACCATACTTGCTTATGATTGTTTACCAAGCCACCAAAGAAGAATTCTCAAATGATGTGTTGACTGATAAGATTGAAGTGAAAATTCTAAATTTCTTTAAAAAGCATCTAAATCAAAATACTTCAAAACAAGAAATTACATCTTGGAAAAATTCCATGCAATATATGGACAGGGTTTTAAATGACTCCTCTATACCAGATGATTGTGGTATAGCTATTGAATATCAATTGCCACAATCTGCTAAACGTATTGATTTTATATTGACGGGATTAGGAGACAATAATGATGAGTATGCTATATTGGTTGAACTGAAGCAATGGTCGGAAGCAACATTATCTGTTAAGGATGGTATTATTAATTCCTTTGTTGGTGGTAATATAAGAGAACTCGCACATCCATCTTATCAAGCATGGTCTTATGCTAGTTTGTTAGAAAATTTTAACCAAACAGTTTCTGACGATAACATTAATCTTAAACCTTGTGCTTACCTCCATAACTACAATGCAGATGATGTTATTACAAACGAGCACTATCAGGAATATATCGAAAGAGCACCAGTTTTTTTGAGAGGTGATGCCATAAAACTTAGAGATTTTATAAAACAATATGTAAAATTCGGAGATACAAGAAAAATACTTTATCGTATAGAGCAAGGCAAGATACGTCCTTCAAAAATGCTTGCTGATAACATGGCTTCAATGATAAAAGGCAATGCTGAATTTATCATGATTGACGATCAGAAAATTGTATATGAAACAGCTTTAGGGCTTACTAGAAAAGCTTCTGCAAATAAGAAGAAAGTTCTCATTGTTAAAGGTGGGCCTGGAACGGGTAAGTCTGTTGTAGCGATTAATCTTTTAGTAGAAATTACTAAGAAAGGAATGCTAGCACAATATGTTTCAAAGAATGCAGCCCCTCGTGCAGTATATGAAAACAAATTAACTGGAACACTTAAAAAAACAGTTATTTCTAATTTGTTTAGTGGCTCGGGAGCATTTATTGCAACAAAGTCAAACACATTTGACACTTTGATTGTAGATGAAGCACATCGACTAGCTCAATTTTCTGGCCTTTATAGCAACCTTGGTGAAAGCCAAATAAAAGAAATTATAAATGCAGCAAAGTGTAGTGTATTTTTTATTGATGAAGACCAAAGAGTAACACTAAATGATGTAGGTTCCCTAGAAGAAATTAAAAAATGGGCAAACCTTGCAAATGCCGATATAGAAGAGTTAGAGTTGAGTTCTCAATTTCGTTGTAATGGTGCCGATGGTTATTTAGCTTGGTTAGATCATATATTACAAATCCGTAAAACAGCTAACACATCACTCGAAGGAATTGATTATGATTTCAAAGTATTTTCATCACCAGCAGAGCTAAAAGAAGCAATAGTTGAAAAAAATAAAATAAATAACAAGTCTAGAATGGTTGCTGGATACTGTTGGGAGTGGAATAGTAGAAGAAATCCAGCGTTATATGATGTTGTCATCCCTGAATTTGATTTTAAAATGAGATGGAATTTAACAACTGATGGTAGTTTATGGATAATAAGTCCAGACTCAATTAATGAGATAGGTTGTATTCATACATGTCAGGGTTTAGAAGTGGATTATATTGGGGTGATAATAGGAGCAGATCTTCTAGTTGAAAATGATAAGGTATTAACACAACCACTTGCAAGAGCTAAAGCTGATAAATCTGTGTTTGGATATAAAAAGCTATTAAATGAAAAGCCAGAGGAGGGTAAAGAAAAGCTAAGATCAATTATAAAGAATACCTATAGAACATTGATGACTAGAGGAATGAAGGGATGCTATGTGTATTGTGTTGATAAGTCGATGGAAGAATATTTGAACTCTAATAAATAAATTTCAAATGAATTGCAATTATTTAACCATAGACCTCTATACCCAATCAAGTATCCTAACAAGGACTACTCGACAAAAAGCGTACAAGTAGATATACTGGGATAGATAAAATGCATTTTAATAAAGTATGACTGTTTGCCAAACGAACAGGAAAAAGCAATAAGAATGATATTAGAACAGGCAAAGATGATGGGTGAGGTTGCGAAAAACTGAAATCATTAATATGTTAAATGAAGATGAAATAACAAATATTCTTGCTAAATATCTGGAAAGGAAAGGCTTTATTATAGTACAGAAATTGAATTGCAAACAAAAAGGAATTGATCTGGTTGTAGAAAATTCTAAAGGAATAAAAACTTTCATTGAGATTAAAGGTGAAACTAGTAGCAGAACTGACTCAAGTCGGTATGGACAGCCATTTGGTCGCAGTCAAATCTGGAGCCATATAAGTGATTGTTTTATGAAAACACTTAAAAATATGTCGGAAAGTAATAACCCGAAAAATTTATTTGGTATGGCTTTTCCTTTTAATCATGAATCAATTCTTATGAAAATAAAACCATATACTGATAAACTTGGAATTACAGTGTTTTTGGTATCTAGCGAATCAATTAAAATATGTTAAGAATATGATGGACAGAAATTATGGCATTTTGGCCTCTGTTGACTGGAACTCTAACAAGTGGCAAGCCTTATCATCAGTAGAGGATATAAAATATTCAAATTTTGGTTTTGTCGTTGAAAATGGATTTACTTTTACATCACTCAATTTTGGGCATGAGGTTTTCCCATGTGATGATTATGGATATTACCATGGCCTTCTCCCACAACTTTGGACTAGGATGCCTGATAAAGAAAAGGCACGTTATATTAAGATAGTTTTTATCAAATCAAAGAATTGGCACGATAAACAAAACTATATTATAGGATTTTATGCATTTCCTTCATTTCAATTAGTTAATAAACCTTCACCGATTCCCGAATTTAAAAATGGACTTACTGTGAATGTTAAGTCTTTACCCAAGGATATACATTTACTTAGTAGTTATATAAACTTAAATACACATCCGGACTTTAAGAAGTTTCTTCCAATGGGCAAAGAACTAGGGAAACAAGGATATAATTACTTAACTAAGGACAATGTATTTAAAATATTAGATACCATGTCAATTCTCAACCCTGAGGATAAAAAGCTAAGTGGGATTAAATATCGTTTGATAAACTCTATAGGAGACGGGAAATGATGTTAACAGCTATAAATAAATAATAAAATATATTTTATTTATTAACCTACGCCTAATTATATTCAATGCGCTGCGTATCCTGAATTTAAAAATGACTTTTGTTATGATTGCTATAGTATAAAAATAACCAACCTATTGATTTAACTAGAACATAACTACTGCTTCAATATTAGTAAAAGCAGTAGTGCAAAATTTATACAAGATATATTTCTGAGTCTTTGTTAGTGTTGTCCTAATACGCAACTGTTGCCACAAATATCAAACAGAGGGCTGCCATTGGCAGCCCTTTCCCTTAACTATAAATCGCACAGGAAAAACAACCCCTGCTAATGGGAAAAACCCCCTAACCCCTCCATAGGCACGCAGCTACTTTTATTCCATCATTCACAATAAAGCATACCATCATGAAAACAATAACCCTGCTTTTACTGATAACAGCACTAAGCCTTAAAGGCTTTGCACAGTCTTCCCCTATTGTCATTGATTTTAGTACAAAAACAACCACGGTTCCCAAGAAAATAAAAAACGCCCAATCAGTACAGCTACAGATAAAAAACCTGCCCGCAGGCATATATAAAGTATCACTCGGCAAAACAGACTCCACCATAAAAATCAACGAGATGCCCGCACTGTTCAGTGCACTAAGCTTTGGTGATGGTTATACAAAACTACTGGCAAACCTTACCAACTATGCTGTTACGGGTGCCTCAAAAACAGTAACAACAATCAATAAGCAATACAGCCATGAAGTTGATTTGGAAAGCGGCGAAGGGGAGCCTGAAATAGCTAAAAAGAAAACAAAACAAGCCCCAACAATACAAAAAGCCATCAAACACTTCCAGGGTATCAATAGCGGCGATCCGCTAAAAAAAGAGGCGGCAACAAAAGGATACATACTGAAAGATGAAGAGCAACTGGATTTTTTTATCGAGAATGTAGATGCACTGATCGATTTGAAAGCCTTCTACAACAACGATGCAGTAATACTGAACGTATTGAAAGAGCTGTCCGACAAACAGAAACAACAAATAAAAGCCACGGTTTTAATGAACACAATGCAAAAAATGCGTAACGATTTATTCGACCACTATTTCAATTTCCAAAACAAGGTAATAGCACCGGCAGACAAACTGGTACTCGACTACAAAATGGATAGGGAAAACACATGCAATGGGTTTGAAAAAAAGGCTACCGATATACTAACAGAAAAAAGCAACCAAATAAAGCAATTGGAAAACACCTATAGAGACTACTATACAGCAGTATTACCCGATTATGCTATTATCCTAAAAGAGGTTTCCCTGATAAAGGCAGACAGTATGATACAGAACTATAAAAAAGATTTTGTGAAGTTTACAACTGGTTTCGACACTAGCTTCAACACCACCATCATCCCCAAGGTCTGTGCTGAAATGAAAAAGAAAGCCGCTCCAAATGAAACATATACCTCACTCGAACAGGCACTCACTGCAGACATAACAAAACTCAATATCAAAATAGAAGGAATGGACCCCGCCAAAAATGCACAGAGCTACGAAACGGTAATAGAATTGAAAAAACACCCTAATGCATGTTGGTTCTTCTCAACTGGTGTTTACGCAGGTGGTTTAAAACCTGCTGACTATAGCTTTAGGGCCAACATAAGACAGGTAAGCACAACCCCAATTAAATACGATACCACAAACTATAGTTTAGTAAAGGAAAGCAGTTCAAAGATAGAAATGGGTATTGCCGCTTTGTTACATGTGGGTGGTTATGTATATCAAGATTTGGGCTTCTTCGCAGCATTTGGCCCGGGTCTTTCGCTCGAAAGCAAACCCAAACCAAGGGTCATGCTCGGTCTTGGTGCCGTATACGGCAAAACAAACAAGATAGCATTAACAGCAGGTTGGATAGGGGGCCCTGTTAGAACCCTATCCGATGCCTACGATGCCAATCAATTATATCCCGCAGCCACAACAGAGTTCATGCGGGATAAATTCAGTAGTAGCTGGTTCCTCTCCCTCAGCTACGCCCTGTTTGGAAAATGATGGGCAATTGATAAAAGTGTATAACTGCAATAAATGCTATTATGGATAGAAGGGGAAATTGCCCACTGCCAACTGTGGAAAAGACCGTTTTTAAATCTGCGGATTTGTTGCAATATTGTTATTGAAATCTTTCACCCAAAAAACTAATTGACCATGAAAAAATTAATTCCAGCAATAATCCTGGCTTTAATGACTTTACTGTCATCAGCCCAGTCACCTAACGACTATGACTGCACTTGCCAATACCTAAACAATGGGGGACGTATGGGAATTGCTACCCCACAGGTATATAGAACAGGTATACAAACAGGTTATGGCTCAAACGTTGATCAAAAGAGCAAATGGAGTGTGATTCAAGCATACTTAAAAACAATAGACTCACATATAACAGTTGCAGAACAGATCAATGCAAATGTGGAACAATTATTAACCCTGATTCAACAGGCAGATGCACAAGGGTACAATATTACCGGCTTACGGGCTTATTTTGCAATACTGACAGAAACGGGCAATCCCAAATTGGATGAGCTTACCAAAAATGAACGAAACCAGTTGAGTGTAATATGGGTGCCTACCAAAGTGGCCCCCCCTCCAATACCACCAAGTACCGATCCGGATCCGGACCCCAATTATAAGGATATTACCAACGAAGATGTTTGTTTTTATATTGTACCCAATAGTGCCACAAGTAGCGTTGTGATGCTTAAAGGTAGTGAAGCCCAACAATGGGTAACCAAATACAAAAAAGAATTATATGTGCTAACAAATGCAAATATTGGTAAAACGGATGTAACCCCACCTGCAAATCAGACAGAAGCCAAATCCCTTTGGTACAGTATGCCTCAGTTGTTGAAGTTGGAAAAATTGATTATTTGCCAGATAAGCAAGAACGGGAAACTGACCAAGAAAAGCAAATTCAATATTGTTTTTGCAGGCCATGACCAAAAGCTGGACGACTTCGTTAACTATGATAACAAGTTGAAAAGGATTGATGCGAGTAAACAGCTTACCTTATTGTTGAATATTGACGATATGCCAACATCAGAGTGTACCATTCAGAAAATTAACCAAAGAATTGGCAAGATACTAGAGTCATTGGATAAAGAAAAGGATAAGAAGCAATACACGGACCTCATTGCAATAAAGGAGAAGATCAAAGACCTTGAAAACTTTTCAAAAGATAAAACAGCCGAGAAAGAAGCTGCAATGAAAGAGATATGGGAAGAATTTTCTGCATGCTACTTTACAATCATGAAAGGAGGACCTGGTGGACCTTTATCAGATTTCGATACCGCTTTGCCCTGCCCGCCGGCGGTTTGTGTGGAACTTGAACCGTAAAATCCAATAGAATGCTTATACAGCAAATAGTCCTTTTTTTTGAGGCAGCCGCTTTGGTGGCTGCCTTCATCAATTACAGAAAATTGAAAGCCAATGGTATTGGCATTTTTCTTTTTAGCTTGCCCATTATTTGCATGGTGGAATGGGGCAGCAATGTTTTCCATTTACTAAGAATCAACAACTCGCCCCTTTGGGCGTATAACTATGTAGTGCACCCTACTGAACTGCTCTGCTACAGTTACGTGTACTACCATTACTTCAAAGAAACCGCCATACGAAAGCGTGTGTTGATACTTGCTGTATTAACAGCCATATTAATGATAATAGATGCCTGCTTTCTACAAGCAACCAGTTCGCTGCAAACCTATGCCTACATTTTCATGTGCTGTGTGTTTGTCTATTTTGCTTACCTCTACTTCAACACTATCATCTACGCAAATACGGATAAAAAATTACGGCAGTCCGCCTACTTCTGGATCAGTATTGGCTGCCTGCTCTTCTTCTCCGCCGAAGCTCCGCTATTTGCATTTTACGAATACTTCAACTACCAATACATACATATGCACAAAGGGTTTCCTTCACTATTTTCCAATACCTTCATGATATTAAGCAATATAGTCAACTATATATTATACACCTGTTTAACCATTGCCTTCTTTTGCCGGACCAAATAACCAAACAAATTGTTATCAGCATAAGCATCATTGTGCTGGTCTTCCTTTTCTTGGGAAGCATCATTCTTGCATTTGTGCTCAACTACCGCCGTAGGCACCAACAGAACCTTCAAGAAAAATTCATGATGCAACAGGCCTTCTCCCAACAACTCCTCCAATCGCAGATAGAAACCCAGGAAGAAACCTTCTCTGCCTTGGGCAAGGAACTACATGACAATATTGGCCAACTGCTCAACAGCACCAAACTGTTGATTGGCGTAAGCCAGCGAACCCTGGTAAACTACCCCGATACGTTGGGCATAGCAGATGAAACACTCGGCAAAGCCATCAACGAACTGAGGGCACTATCCAAATCGCTCAACAAAGAATGGCTGCAACAGTTCAACTTTATGGAAAACCTGGAAGCAGAAGTGAGACGCATCAATGCAGCCGACAACCTGCAGGTGCATTTTACTGCCCAGCCAACCACACCTTTTAAAAGCGATGAACAGATCATCCTCTTCCGCATCGTACAGGAAGCCCTGCAAAACGCCATCAAACATGCCCAGGCCAACAGCATCTATATAAGGCTGGCCACAGGCATTGACTGGTTTACCATTGTTGTGGAAGACAATGGCAAAGGCTTTGTGCAAACACCCCAACATGCTGCCGGTGTGGGCATGCTAAACATGCAGCAACGCATAAAGCTGCTGGGCGGCAACATAGCGTGGCAATCAACCGCTGCCGGCACCACCGTTTCCATTTACTTACCTATAAAACCTGTTGACGCATGACAACCATTGGCATTGTGGACGACCACCAGTTATTTGTAAAATCACTGGGATTGATGCTGGCTACTTTTGATGGCTATAACGTAATCATAGAAGCCTTGAACGGTAAGGACCTGCAAACAAAAATGCAGCAAAGCAAGGCCCTGCCAGATATAATGCTATTGGATGTGAACATGCCACATATGGATGGCTACGAAACCGCCAAATGGCTGCAACAGCAATACCCCGCCATAAAACTGGTAGCCCTGTCCATGAACGACAACGACACCGCCATCATCAACATGATTAAAGCAGGCTGCTGTGCCTACCTGCTAAAAGATACCCACCCCAACGAACTGGAAAAGGCCCTCAACGAAATTGCCACCAAGGGCTACTACAACGGCGATGCCAGCAACATCAACTTCAGGCGGCTGCTACAGGCACAGGAAAAAAAGGAAGCCTTAAACATAACCCCGCGGGAACAGCAGTTTCTGCAACATGCCTGTAGCGACATGACCTATAAATACATAGCCAACCTAATGGGCGTATCGGAAAGGGCAGTGGACGGGTACCGGGAAAGCCTGTTCGAAAAACTGAAAGTACAGAGCAGGGTAGGGTTATGCCTGGAAGCACTAAGAAGGGAACTGGTCAATTTGTAGTACATTTTTGTACAAAAAGCCGGATGCCGTTAACTGGTTAATAAGTGGGCTGGTTGCAGGATGAATTATGCAATTGCATAAAAGACAAAGTCCTTATTGAAACAAAAGCGAAGCTTTAAACTTTGTGTCTTAGTGCCTTGGTGGTAAAACCCTATTTATTGCACACGGATGCAACGGGTTATACAGATGCACACTGATGGCCTGCGTTGCAGGATGGATTATGCAGTTAGGTAAAAGACAAATCCCTTATTCAAACAAAAGCGAAGCTTTAGACTTTGTGTCTTGGTGTTCTTTGTGGTAAACCTTATTTGTTGCACACGGATGTAACGGGTTATACGGATGCACACTGATGGCCTGCGTTGCAGGATGGATTATGCAGTTAGGTAAAAGGCAAAGCCTCTTATTGCAACAAAAGCGGAGCTTTAGACTTTGTGTCTTGGTGTTCTTTGTGGTAAACCTTATTTACTGCACACGGATGCAACGGGTTATACGGCTGCACACTGATAGCCTGCGTTGCAGGATGGATTATGCAGTTAGGTAAAAGACAAATCCCTTATTCAAACAAAAGCGAAGCTTTTAAACTTTGTGTCTTAGTGCCTTGGTGGTAATTGCTTTTATTGATTGTAAAACGGCAACACGAAAGGGTAGTACCCCAAAAACCAAACCCAGGACCCCATTACTACGCAGTGGTTCAACCCCCGTTAAATACGTACGTATAATAGGGCCCCTGTTTTGGGTTGGTAAACACACAAATGCTATTATTATACCAACCGGCCAACAATACTGGCAATCAATGCCCTTCAAAATTCACCTTAACAATACGTAAACAGAAACAGCCCTAAACAAGGCCAATAAAGCCAGTGTAGTGTGGATTTTTTTGCCCAAGGGTAATGAAGTTATTGGTTAATCTGTTAACTAGTTAACTGGTTAGTTTACTAGCTAGTACCATATACCCAACAAAAGAAAGGGGTTAACCAATAAACCAATAAACTAATAAACCAATGAACCAGTTAACCCATAAACCAACTAACCAACCCCCTCCATCACCTCCGCAAAAATGCCATACGAATGCAATCTTGCATCATGCTCATATATATGCGAAGTGGCCATAATTTCATCCACGCCTGTCTGCTTTAGAAAAGCCACTAACTTTTGCTGCAATGTAGCCGGGCTGCCAATAAACGAATATGCAAGCATCTGCTGCACGGCTGCTGCTTCGGCATCGCTCCACACGCTCGCAATATCTTGTACGGGTGGCTGCAACAGCCTACGCTTGCCACTGATAACGCCTACAAACAACTGCTGCACCGATGTGGCCAATACCGCAGCCTCCGCATCGGTATCGGCAGCCACCACATTTACACAAGCCATTACATAAGGCTGCTGCAAATGCTCCGAAGGCCTGAAATGCTCCCGGTACAAACGGATGGCTTCCAAAAAATAAGCAGGGGCAAAATGGCTCGCAAAAGCATAAGGCAGTCCCATACTCGCCGCAACCCTTGCACTGTCTGTACTGGAACCCAATATCCATACCGGTATATCCAACCCCTCACCGGGAATGGCACGCAGGTTACTGGTACAGTTGGCCGCCGAAAAAAGCTGCTGCAACTGCTGCACATCCTTCGGAAAATTATGCTCGCTACCAAAATTGCGTCCCCTAATGGCCATCGCCGTCAACTGGTCCGTACCGGGGGCACGGCCCAACCCCAGGTCTATACGGTGCGGGTAAAGCGAAGCCAAAGTGCCAAACTGCTCCGCCACAATCAATGGTGCATGATTAGGTAGCATAATGCCACCCGAGCCAACACGTATATGCTGCGTACCGCCGGCTATATGGCCAATCAACACCGCAGTGGCCGAGCTGGCCACACTGGCCATATTATGATGCTCTGCCAGCCAGAAACGGGTATAGCCCAACTGCTCTGCATGACGGGCCAGCGACAGGCTATTGCGGAAGCTATCCGCCGGTGTGCAGCCTTCTATAACAGTGGCCAGGTCCAATACGGAAAAAGCCGTGCCTTTATGTGGTAATGTGTACATGGTAAAAATCTGTTTACTGCTTCATTCAAGAATAATAAAGGCAAAGATGGATACGGTTGTATATACAACTGTTATGTTCTACGGAATATTATGAGCAATGGCCACTATATACAGGTGCAATAAAAAAGGTTCCAGCCCCGCCGGGGCTGGAACCTTGTATAAATAAGGACATATTGTGCTATCCCTGCAAGGCTGCCGGGTCCATCCACATTACTTCCCACAAATGCCCATCCAGGTCCTCAAAGCCATGGCTATACATAAAGCCATGGTCCTGCTGCTCCCTCGGCGTTCTGCCACCGGCAGCCACAGCCTTGCTCACCAATGCATCTACCTGCTGCCTGCTTTCTGCCGAAAGACAAATAATGGATTCCGTACTGGTATGTGCATCGCACAGTTGCTTATTGGTAAAGGTTCTAAAGAATGGCTCTACCAATAGCATCACAAAAATCTGGTCGCTAATCACCATACAGGTTGCCTTCTCATCGGTAAACTGTTGGTTAAAATGATAGCCCAGGTGGGTAAAGAATGCAATGGATTTGTTGAGGTCCTTAACGGGAAGGTTCACGAAGATCTGTGTTGGCATAACTGTTTGTTTTAGGATACAAAACTATTGCGGCCAGCCAACTGCCCTGGGGGGCAAGGGCGACTTGTTACAGGTTTTTTGCGACAGGCATTTTACCTATTTTTGAAACTGTGCAGCAAGGGCATTGCTGCCACCCAACCTAAAATGCGATGTTGTATGAAACATGTATCTATACTTGTACCAAAAGGTGCAGCAGCACTGGCCTGTATTGAAGGGGCATTTATCTTTTTTAACAAGGCCAACGACTTTCTGCAAACAATGGGCAGGCCACCCATGTTTACTGTATCGCTGGTAGGGCTTGACAGGACACCGCAAATGTACGATGGCATGTTTGCCGTGCACCCCAATACATCGATTGCTGAAATAAGCAAGACCGACCTTGTAATTGTACCAGCAGTAAATGGCAATATGGATGAAGTGCTGGCGGCCAACCGCCAATTTATTGATTGGATGGTGCAGCAATACAAGACAGGTGCCGAACTGGCAAGCCTTTGTGTGGGCTCTTTTATACTGGCTGCCACGGGATTGCTGAAAGGAAAGAAATGCTCCACCCACTGGACAGCGGCGAATGAGTTCAGGCAGATGTTTCCTGATGTGCACCTGGTATCGGAACGCATTATAACCGATGAGCAACGCATCTACTCTAGCGGCGGTGCCAACTCTTTCTGGAACCTGCTGCTGTACCTGATTGAGAAATATACGGACCGTGAAATGGCCATACTGTTTGCCAAGTATTATGAAATAGAAATAGACCGCAACAACCAGTCGCAGTTCATCATGTTCAAGGGGCAAACGGGCCATAACGATGAAGCCATAAAAGATGCACAGACCTATATAGAAAACAATTTCCAGGAAAAGATTTCGGTAGACGAACTGGCAACAAGGTTTGCCATTGGCAGGCGTAGCCTGGAACGCAGGTTTAAAAAAGCCACCTGCAATACCATTAGCGAATACATACAACGGGTAAAGATTGAAGCCGCCAAGAAAAAGTTTGAATTGAGCCGTAAAAACATCAACGAAGTAATGTACGATGTGGGCTACCTGGATACCAAGGCGTTTAGGGTGACGTTTAAAAAAATAACCGGCATGTCGCCGTTGGACTACCGCAATAAATACAACAAAGAGGCAATGGTGTATAATTGATGGGTACACTAGTTTACTGGTTGATTGGTTTATTAGTGAAAGCGAGAGGTTAGGCAGCACACGGATGGGCTGGGTAAAACGGATATACACGGATGGTCTGCTTTGCAGATGATAGGAGTACACTAGTTTACTGGTTAACTAGTTTATTGGTGAAGGAGAAAGGTTTTGTAGCACACGGATGGGCAGGGTAAAACGGATATACACGGATGGTCTGCTTTGCAGATGATAGGAGTACAGTGGTTTACTGGTTGATTGGCTTATTAGTGAAAGGGAGAGGTTAGGCAGCACACGGATGGGCTGGGTAAAACGGATATACACGGATGGCCTGCTTTGCAGATGATAGGAGTACACTGGTTAACTAATAAACTAATCAACCAATCAACCTTTTACTCACTACCCCAACACTGCATTTTCTTGCAATAAAATCTTTTTACCTGTTAAACTTATGTCACTAAGGCCTGTCTGTATGGTGCTGTTTGGTGTTAAGCTTCAATTAATTTGCACAAAGCCGGTATAGCCTGCATTAAATAGCGGATTTATACAGTATTTTACAAATCTTCCTTCTAACCAATTAAGTGCTACACATATGAAACCAGTATTCAAGTTACTTGCTGTTGTACTATTTGTTGCCCTAGGCATTGTTGCACTGTCTTCTTTTTTACAGGACAACGGTGGTGGCAAAAAAATACGTTACAGTTTCCCCTACAGGGAAGCGGGCCTAACCGATAGGCAGGCCGCCGCACATTTGCTAAGCCGCTTTACCTATGGTGCCACACCCGGCCAGGTAGATGAAGTAGTGAACATGGGGCTGGAAAAATGGTTCCAACAGCAACTGGATGGGGGCTTGCCCGATGACTCCCTGAATGTGTTACTGGCAGACAACGATGCCCTTACCATGAGCAATGCAACAATTGCAAAAACCTATCCGCAACCTGCACAAATAAGGCGTATGGCTATCAGGGACGGTGTTATAGATAAGGATTCGGTAAACAAGGATACCAATAAAAAAGAGTACCGCGACCAATTGGCCGAATACATGAAATCAAAAGGTTTTAAACCACGCAACGAGCTGTACCGCCAGTTCATTAACCAGAAAATACTAAGGGCTGCCAATACCAACAACCAATTAAACGAAGTGCTGACGGATTTTTGGTTTAACCACTTCAATGTATCGCTTACCAAGAATGATTGTGCCGAATTCATTCCCGCTTACGAAAGGGATGTAATAAGACCCAACGCAAACGGCAATTTTGAAACATTGCTGTTGGCTACGGCAAAATCGCCTGCCATGTTAATGTACTTGGACAACTTTACCAGCGTGGGCGAAACCACCAGGCAGTTGAACCCCAAACAGCAGCAACGTCTGCAACAGGAAATAGCAGGTGCATTGGACGACGCTTCGAGGGATGCAGTATTAAAGAAAATGCAGAATGCCAAAAAGAACCAGGGACTAAACGAGAATTATGCACGTGAGGTAATGGAGCTACATACCTTGGGTGTGGATGGTGGCTATACGCAGCAGGATGTAACACAGGCTGCCCGTGTGCTTACCGGCTGGACGCTGTATCCCTTTACCGATTATGGTGCAGGTGCTGCCATGCGTAAAGTGATTGAAAAAATTGGTGAAGACAAACTTACTGAACGTGGCTTTGTACACGAAGGCGATTTCCTGTTTACCATGAACAGGCACGACATACAAGAAAAAACCGTACTGGGCAAAAACTTTCCGGCAAATGGCGGCTACGAAGAAGGAGTAACCTTGCTTAAAATGCTGGCACATCATCCATCCACTGCCAAATTCATTTCCAGGAAGCTAGCCGTGCGTTTTGTAAACGACAATCCTTCGCAGGCCCTGATTGACCGTATGGCCAAAACATTTACCGATAAGAAAGGCGACATCAAAGAAGTACTGATAACCCTGGCGGCATCGCCCGAGTTCTGGAATGCAGATGCATTGAGGGAAAAAACAAAATCGCCTTTTGAACTGGCCATTAGTTCTGTACGCAGCCTGGATGCTACCGTTAGGCAGCCGCAACAGTTGAACAACTGGATTACCAAGATGGGGCAGAAGATGTATTACTACCAGGCACCTACCGGTTTCCCCGACAGGAGCCAGTACTGGATCAATACCGGCTCTTTGTTAAACAGGATGAACTTTGGCCTGGCACTGGCATCGCAACGCATACCGGGCATTACATTTAGCCTGGCTGGCATAAACCATAACCGCGAACCCGAAAGTGCCGAAGCGGCATTGTTGGTGTACGGTAAGATACTGATGCCCGAAAGGAACCTGGATGCTACTATAAAACGGTTGACTCCATTATTGAATGACCCCAACCTTACCAAGAAGGTAGATGAAGCGGCAGGCAAGAACGCACCACCTGTAGAAGCAAACTCTATAGTACAGGGCGACGATGCCATGATGACTGCCGATGGTGCAAAAGGCAAAGGCCCTAAAGGAAAGCCCGGTAAAAAGAACAGCGACATGACGGTTGCACAGATGCAGAACACTTACGCAGTTGCCAACAACGCCATGCTGTCGCAAGTGGTGGGCATCATCATAGGCTCGCCCGAATACCAGCGTAAATAACTACAACATATTATTGAACCATTTTAAAAATAAGTATATGTCAACAAGAAGGGGTTTCCTAAAATCGGGTGGTTTGGCCTTGTTTGGTATTGGCATAGGTGGCGTGCCCAGCTTTATGAAAGCAGCGGCAGCCAGCGGTAAAATTATCAGCCCGTATAAAAAGAAAAAAATACTGGTATGCATCTTTCAGCGTGGGGCCATGGATGGATTGATGGCCGTAACACCTTTTACGGATGAATACTTAAGGGCTGCCAGGCCAACCATTTTTATGGATGCGGCCAATAATGGCAAGGGCACGCCATTGATAGACCTGGACGGAAAGTTTGGCTTGCACCCCGCCATGAAAAGCTTTGAGCCGCTGTTCAGGGAAAACAGGTTGGGCATTGTGCATGGCATCGGATCGCCCAACAATACTCGTTCGCATTTTGATGCACAGGACTATATGGAAAGCGGTACGCCGTTTAGCAAAGGCACATCCAGCGGTTGGCTGAACCGTGCAGTGGGTTTGATGGGACACGATGCCACGCCTTTTAGGGCAGTGAGCCTTACATCGTCCATGCCACGTTCTTTTTATGGCGATAACCCTGCAATAGCCATCAGCAACCTGCAGGATTTTGGCATACAGATGCGTGGCAGCAATGCCAATACCACTAACATGGTGGCCAAAAGCTTTGAGGACCTGTATGACCAAACATCCAACAACTTATTAAAGGAAACCGGTAAGGAAAGTTTTGATGCCGTGAAGATGCTGCAGAAAACAGATACCAAGAATTACAGGCCGGAGAATAATGCGGTGTACCCCGCAAGTGCCTTGGGCAATGCCTTGAAGCAGATAGCACAGTTGATAAAAATGGACGTGGGGCTGGAAGTTGCTTTTGCAGAATCCGGCGGATGGGATACCCATTTTAACCAGGGTACGGACCAAGGCATATTTGCACGCAACGTAACGGACCTGAGCAATGCCATTACTGCTTTTTGGACAGATATGGGTGCTTATCAGGATGATATTACGGTAATGACGATGACCGAATTTGGACGTACCGTGAAACAGAACGGTACTGGTGGTACTGACCATGGAAGGGCGTCGTGCAACTTTATTTTAGGCAATGATGTGAATGGTGGAAAAGTGCATGGCCTAGTAAAGCCATTGAGCATAGAAAACCTGGAAGACAAACGTGACCTTGCAGTTACCACAGACTTTAGAAGTGTATTTAGCGAAGTGGCGGACAGGCATTTGCGTATCAATAATGATGGGCTATTGTTCCCTGATTGGAAAGGGGATAAGCTAGGCGTGATGAAAGGGTAGCTGAAGGTTTTGGGGTACTGGTTAATTAGTTAATCAGTTCATTGGTTAAATAGTTGTTTGCAAACGTTGCACTGATTGCATGCTTGGCAACAGTTGTTTATATACGGATAAAAAGATATGCCCTATTTACACCTCCCGTACCAATTAACCAATATACCAGTTAACCAATTAACTAATCAACTAATAACCTAATATATAAAAAGGGCCGGATTGATTCATCCAGCCCTTTTCTATGTACCAACGTGGGGGAAGCGTTGTTGCTATATATTGAAGTTTAATTGATCGTCCCTGCCTTCCACTTTAATGCTGCGTATAAAGTTGTCATAGCCCTCTTCATCTTCGTGGTTGCTATACACACCATACGAATCCAGGCTATAGCCAACCAGTCCGTCATTGGCTTCAATAATGTACAGTATGGAAGAATCTGAAGGGTCGGAGTCTCCTTCAAAACGATAGGTCTTGATGATCTTCAGTTCCTCGGGCTGATAATTTTTCCCCTTGCTTGCATGGAAACCCTCTTTGGTCCAACGGAATTCATTGTCCATTTTATTCACCCTTAATTTTTCCAATACTGAACTAAGCGTGGTCATTTCTATTTGCTGTAACATAATAAGTGGTTTTTGTTGTACTGGCTAATAGTCAAAATGCATACCGCCAATACATGCAGCTTGTTGCCCACACCAACAATAACAAAGAAAGGTGGTCTTTTACAACCTATACAACGTGTAAATAAAGCTGGGCAAGCTTTTGATGCAAGATGCCCATTGTAAAAACTAAAACAAACATAACATACAGTTTACATTGTTGCCATTAACAGCAATAGAGGCTTGCGTAAACACGTAGAAAAAAATACCCAACACAATCTGGTGCATGGCAAGTAACACAGCATATATACAAGTGGTGTGTTAATTGCAATTGCCTGTCATAAAAACATACATGCCAGCTGCCCATAAAAAGAAAAGCATAGTGTACATTTTACTTGCCGTTATTGCTATAACCATTGCTGCGGGTGTATTGTACTGGAACCTGAAAAAGAAAACCATTATTAAAGAAAAAGTGCAAACAGCCGTTGTTAAAAAAAGCAACGGGCTGTATAATATTGAATACAGCAACCTGCAATTGAATGAAGTAACTGGCAACCTTTCGTTGACAGGCATACAGCTAACGTACGACTCCGCACAATTACAAACTTTATTAAAACAGCACCGTGCACCCAATATGGTATTCACCATTAGTGCCGATAGTATTGTGGCCACGGGCGTTAAAACCCCACAGGCTTTACTGGCAAAACAAATAATTGGGAGTAAGCTGCAACTGCTGCACCCATTCATTGAACTGCTGTACACCAACGAGGAAAAAGAAACCGTAAAAGATATGCCCGATAAAGAAGTGTACAGACAGGTATTGGGGCAGCTTGACCTGATTGCAATAGACACAGTAGAGATTAAGCAGGCCCGTTTAATAACCCGGCATTTGTTCAGTAAGAAGCCTGCGTTGACCGTTTCGGACATCAATATTGCATTGAACAATATACGCATAGACAGTGCAGCCAATAAAGACACGACAAGGATATTGTTTGCAGAAAATATACATGTACAAGCTGATACCATTGCCTGGAAAAGCAAGGATGGTGTGTACCATTTTACCATTGACAGTTTCCGGTTGAACACATTGGATAAGAGTAGCTATATAAAAACCCTTGCCATAGAGCCCATATATTCCGAAACGGAATTTATGCAACATGCCCAAGTGCAGAAAGACCGTTTCCATTTTACCATAAACCAGTTGCAGATAAATGGGTTGCAACTGCAGCAATTATTGAATGAAAGGTTCGTGGCAGAAAGTATCAGTACCAATAATTCCACTTTTAAAATATACCGCGACTTGAATTTGCCCCACGACGATAAATCGAGAATGGGAGCATATCCCCAACAGGCATTGATGAAAATGGTATTGCCCATTGACATTAAAAAACTACAACTAACCAATTGCTTTGTGGAATATAAAGAACGCAATGCAGTTACTAAAATGAGTGGCAAAGTACAGTTTTACCATGTGCATGGCACCATAAGCAATGTAACCAATAGGGTTGGGCGGATAAAAGCGGACAATAAAATGGTGGTGGATGTGCAGACGGATTTTTTAAACACTGCCCCTTTTGCCGTAAAATGGGTAATGTATTTAATGGACCCCAATGGACGGTTTACCGTTAATGGAAACATGGGTGCCTTTAATGCAACAGTACTAAACCAGATAATTGAACCCATGGGGCCCGCAAGGGTTGAAACTGGTAATGTAGAGAACCTACGTTTCAATTTGCAGGGCGACAATTATACTATGAAAGGGGCACTTGCCTTAACATACAACCATTTAAAAGTAGCCATGTTAAAGAAAGATGAGGATGAAGACAAGCTAAAGAAAAAAGGTCTGGTATCAGCTATCTCCAATTTGTTTATCAAAGATGCCAACCCGCAAAAGGGCAAGCAGCTTAGAACGGTACCCATCACGTTTACAAGGGATACCAAACGTTCTGTTTTTAGTTTTATATGGAAGTCCATTTTTTCTGGTGTAAAGGCAAGTGTGGGTATCAAGAAATAACAGGTATAGCCTTGGCTATTGTATTGCAAACAGCCAGGGCCATTGCCTTTATTGGATTTAAAGGGTATGCTACAATACATTCCTGGGGCAGCCGATACCGCCCTTGTTCAAAAACTGTAAGCCAACATTCAGTTTAATTAATCCGAAATAATAATAGTCCTTGTTGTTGGAATTGCCCCTGATTGTTCCTGCGGGAGGATAAGTGGCATCGCTTTTAATTTCGTTGCCCCTATAGGCCAATGCGGCAGATACAGAGTTATAAGCCTGCAAGGTGGCATAGTCTGCATAAGTGCCACTTACATCGTCTATATAATCGGTAAAGGTTTTCCTGAACCCTGTTTCAAAACTCACCCCAATAATATCCGTAAGCTTCATGCGTATGCCCGCACCAAACGGAATGGAAATATGTTTGGTACTGTACGGCTTCTTATCGGGATACTGTGGTAAACCCTGCCCCTCGGTGGAGAGTCCGGCCAGGTAATACTTTGTGCCATTGGCATCGTAAGTATAAGGGCTTGCCTTAAAATAAGCAATGCCCGCATACACATAAGGCGTTATTCTTTGTTGGTCTATATCAAACAGGTCGTATTGAAGTGTAAGGGCGGTTTCAAAAAGGTTTGCCTTAAAATTCAGGTTCCTTGCTTGCAAGGCAGCATTGGTATTCTGCTTATCATCCGCACCGATTTTTGCAAACAGGTACTCGCCCCGCAAATGCAGGCGGTTACTCAATGCATAGCTTAAACCAATACCTGTAGCCAGTCCGGCTTCTTTAAGTGTCAGCTTTCTTTGCTGTAGGTCGCCGCCATAATTGGCTATGCCAAGCGATAGGTTTACGGATGTACGTTCCAGTAATTTCTGTGTAAAGGTTTGGGCGTTTACGGATGCAGCCATTAAAAGAAGGCTAAACAGCAATACTGCTGCATGAGGTTTGTTGGTGTGTAGCATGGGATAAAAATTTAGCGTACACCTGTTTCATTGTCGGGATATTTAAGTAGATGGGATAATTGGCTTGCACTACCAAATTAATCAGCAACCACTTCAATAAATGACAAAGCCTTGTTAAATGACATTTACCAGACAAGGCATTGCTACAAATAAAAATCCGCAGCTTTTATAAACTGCGGATTTGATTATGGTAAAGTATGTAGGTAAATAAAGTTTGTAAAGTAAGCTACTGATATATTATGCAGTACCATCTGCGAAGCAGACAATCAGTGGGTATCCGTTCAACCTATACCATCCGTGTGCAAAAAATTATAGCTTCACTAGTAAACCCGCACCCACCATTGATTTCAGCTGTAACCTTGGAGCATCTTTGTTTACGCCAAACAGTTTCACATTATCGTCATAAATCAGGTCAAGGCTCCAAGTGGCAGACAATGCTTTTGATATCTTAACCGCAAAAAGGTTATTCATATTGACGGCTATGTTTTGCGGTTTGTCCAGATAGTCAGAAAACAGGTCAAGCCTGCCCGTATAGGTAAGGTTCTGGTTTATATTGGCTGCATAGGTAATGTTGGAAAAAGCACCCAACTGGAATTTGCTTTTCTTGCCCGGGTCAACGCCATAAAGCCCTTGGGCCGAAAGGCTATCATTGTTAACAATGGTAACCCTTGCAGTAAGTGGCGAAAAGAAAATGGACAGGCCCTTTACTGGCTTCCAGTCAAGACCCACACCCAGCAATACATAGGCAGGTGACAAAAAGGTGGAAGAGAATGTTTTGGTAGTTGCCGTTGGATAAGTATAGCCATCAAACAACTGTGTACGGAAGTTGAACAACGTACTCAGGTTCAGCTTCGGGTGCAGCTCATAACCGTACTTCGATAAAAAGTCAAGCCTGTCATCGTTTTTCCTGCTGCCCAAACTGGTGGTGTTTACATAGCCCAGGTTAAAGGCAATGGTATTGTCCCAGCTATGTTTCCCTTTTTTATAGAAGGCATAGCCATTTACTGCCATGTTCAAAGCCAACGAAAAATCGTCGCCACCGGCAGCCCAGTTACTCAATGCTGCCTGCGAAACGTTCAGTCCAAATATGCCCCCTTTCTTCCATGTCTTAGTAGCGGTATCGCTAGCGTCTTTTTGTATGGTCTTGCCCTTTACTTCTGTCTGCAGGCCCTTGGTCTTATTCTCCTGTGCATTGGCCAGCGTGCATGCAAATAAAATAATAACGAGTGCAATTTTTTTCATAAACAAATAAATAGGTGAATAATAATGGGTGCAATATACATTGCATTTTAGTAAGATACTTGGCAGCATGCTTGCTTGTTGTAAACAGGTGGCCCATGCCATGCGTAATTGTGTTACTATTGTTATATGCTGTTAAAAACCAAGGGATACAAAATAGTGAATGACTGGTTGCTGCAGAAAGGGTACAATGCTTTTGCCTTTCAGCAGCAAACATGGCAGCATATTGCACAAGGCAAAAGTGGGTTGGTAAACGCACCTACAGGTTATGGCAAAACCTTTTCGGTGTTTTTGGGAAGCCTGATACAGTTTATAAACGAACATCCCAACAATTACCAGACGGCCAGTAGCAACGGTTTGCAACTATTATGGATAACGCCATTAAGGGCATTGGCAAAAGATATTGGACGTGCCATGGAAGAAGTGGTAGCGGAACTGGGCATGTGCTGGAGGGTGGCCATACGCAATGGCGATACGGATACCAGCGAACGGCAAAGGCAGAAACGCAACATGCCTGAGGTATTGATTATAACACCTGAAAGCCTACACCTGTTACTGGCACAAAAAGACCATGCGGCAATATTCAAAACATTACGCATTGTTGCGGTGGATGAATGGCACGAACTGCTGGGCAGCAAACGTGGCGTACAGGTAGAACTGGCAATAAGCAGGCTGTTAGCAAATTGCAAATTGCAAATTCCAGATGCCACTGATGCATTCATCCATCAACAATCAACAATCCAACATCAACAATTGCTTTCTGTTTGGGGTATATCGGCAACCATTGGCAACCTCGAAGAAGCAAAGCAGGTATTGCTCAGCTCTTTAGGCACGGAAGGCGAAACAGTAAAAGCCAGTCTTGACAAAAAGATTGACGTGGTTTCCATCATTCCGAATGAAATAGAGAACTATCCCTGGGCCGGGCATCTGGGCATCAAACTGGCCAAGGAAATAGTACCGATTATAGAAGCAAGTACCACCACGCTCATCTTCATCAATACAAGAGGTATGAGTGAACGTTGGTACCAGACATTACTGGATGTGGCCCCGCAACTGGCAGGTGCCATAGCATTGCATCATGGAAGCATTGAGCAGGAGCTAAGGCTTTGGGTAGAAGATGCATTGCATACGCAGAAATTGAAAGCAGTAGTATGTACGGCAAGCCTTGACTTGGGGGTTGATTTCCGTCCTGTTGATACGGTGATACAGGTTGGGTCGCCCAAGGGCGTAGCCAGGTTCCTGCAGCGTGCAGGCCGTAGTGGCCACCGCCCGGGTGAAGTGAGCAGGATCTATTTTTTGCCAACACATTCACTGGAACTGCTGGAAGCTGCCGCATTGAAACAGGCCATTCAAGAAGGGGTAATTGAGAGCAAGCCGCCCATGATACTATGCTTTGATGTGCTGATCCAATACCTATGCACATTGGCCGTTGGCGATGGCTTTAAGGCCGATGAGACCTATCAGGAAATCAAAAGCACGTTTTGCTTTGCCGATATAAAAGAAGAAGAATGGCTACAGGCCTTGCAGCACATAACACAGGGTGGTACTGCCTTGCGTGAATACGATGAGTATCGGAAAGTGGAGATTGAAAACGGCATCTATCGGATAAAGAACCGCCGCATAGCCATGCGTCACCGTATGCATATTGGCACCATTGTAAGCGATGCCATGATGAAAGTGAAGTTCTTAAGTGGAGGCTATATCGGTGTGATTGAAGAATGGTTCATCAGCAGGCTGGAGCCTGGCGACGTATTTACATTGGCAGGCAAGAATGTGGAACTGGTAATGGTAAAGGACATGACTGCATTGGTACGCAAGTCGTCTTCCAAAAAAACAATCGTGCCCAGTTGGATGGGCGGACGCATGAGCCTTACTGCCAACCTTGGCCATATACTTAGGCAAACATTCAATAAGGCCCTGCACGATGAAAAAGAAATTGAACTGGCAAGCCTGCACCATTTGTTTGAACTGCAGAAATACCTATCGCATATTCCCCATGACAATGAAGTGCTGATTGAGCAACTGGAAAGCAAGGATGGCTTCCATTTATTGGTGTACCCCTTTGAAGGCAGGCAGGTGCACGAAGCCATGAGTGCAATACTGGCCTACCGTATAGGATTGCTGGTACCCATGACGTTTTCCATTGCCATGAACGATTACGGCTTTGAACTGCTGAGCGATATGCCGATACCTGTGGACGATAGCAATGTGCAGCAACTGTTTGCTTTGGACAACCTGCTGGCCGACATACAAAAAAGTGTGAACAGTACTGAAATGGCCAAACGCAAATTCCGTGATATAGCCGTTATTGGTGGCCTTATATTCCAGGGCAGGCCGGGCGAAAAACAAAAGGCAAGGCACTTGCAATCATCTGCCTCTTTACTGTTCAATGTGTTTGAAGAGTACGACCCCAACAATATGCTGCTAAGGCAGGCCTACCACGAAGTAATGGAACAGCAGATGGAAGAAGCCAGGCTGCGTGCTGCCTTTCAGCGTATGTACACCAGCCGCATCGTACTTACTTTTCCACAGCAACTAACGCCACTTTCCTTTCCGATTATTGTAGACGGATTGAGCCGCAACAACCTTTCTACCGAAAAAATAGAAGACAGGGTAAAACGTATGCAACAGATGTTGGAAAAATGATTTTTGGCCGATATGTCTTTTTCCCGAAATTTAGCCTATGGTTAAAAAATTTTTTTACGGGTTGCTGGTTGTATTTGCATTGATACAATTGTTTCAGCCTGATAGAAATACTTCATCTGAAAATCTGCGGACAGACTTGGGTAACCATTACAAGATTCCCGATACTGTTGAAAGCCTACTGAACACGATTTGTTACGACTGCCATAGCAACAATACGGATTACCCTTGGTTCATTAATGTGCAGCCCGTTGGCTGGTACATGCAAAGCAAGGTAGATCGGGGTAAGAAGCACCTTAACTTCTCCGAATTTGGTAACCTTACCAAAGAAAAAGCCATCAGGAAGCTGAATGAAATTGACGATGTGATGAAGACCAACCGCATGCCGTTGAAAGCCTATAAATGGTACAACCCTAAAGCAGACCTGAGTGAGCAGCAACGCCAGGCCATTTCTAGCTGGGCAATCAACCTTCGTGACATAATACAGAAAGACAGCCTGAATGCGGTAAACCCCGATTCGTTGGGTACAACAGTGCCGCCACCCGTAACATCTACTCCCTGATTATACTTACACTAATGGCTGCTGCAATTATATTTGCCCCATGCAGCAGGTTCCATATTATTTACACAACAATCAGTTTTGGTTAACAACCAATCGCTGCATGTATTGGCAACAGCAGAATGCTATTATTGTATCTGACCTGCATTTTGGTAAAACAGGGCATTTCAGGAAGCATGGTATTGCTGTGCCGCAGGATATTTTCAAGGAAGACATACAGCGGTTGGTAACCATCATCTCGCATTACAAACCGCAGCAGTTGCTGGTAGTGGGCGACCTTTTCCATAGCCATGCCAACAAAGAGATGGAATTGTTCAGCAAGTGGCGGCATGATTTTTCGCAACTGCATTTCCATTTGATAAAAGGCAACCACGATATATTGGAAGATAGCTGGTACCTGCAAAACAAAATAACAGTGCATCATGAATGTTTGATGCTGGATCAATTTTGCTTTGTGCATGACCCGAACGAGGCTGTTGCTACCAATGGCAGGTATGTTTTTTCCGGGCATATACACCCGGGCGTAACGGTAAACGGTGCCGGTAAGCAAAGCCTGCGTTTTCCCTGTTTCTACTTTGGCGAAACCTATGCGGTATTGCCTGCATTTAGCCGCTTTACGGGCATGGTTTCCATGAAGCTGAAAAAAACTGACAAGGTATTTGCAATTGTAAACGAATCCATCATTGAGATATAATGGTCAAGATTGCCCACCATGCCATCTATGCCCACCCTTTGCCCGAAGGCCACCGCTTTCCTATGTTGAAATATGAACTGATTCCCGAACAGTTGCTGTACGAGGGAAGTATTACCGAGGCAAATATTTTTGCACCATCTGTTTGTGATGCAGCCACTGTTTTATGGACACATGATTCGGTGTATTATGATAAGCTGGTGCAGCAAACGCTCTCTGCATCGGAGCAACGAAAGATTGGCTTCCCTCAATCGCCCCAACTTACGCAGCGTGAATTGATGATAGCACAGGGCACCATAGACTGCTGCCATTATGCATTGCAGTATGGGGCTGCGTTGAATGTGGCAGGCGGAACGCATCATGCGTTTGCTGATAGGGGAGAAGGCTTTTGCCTGTTGAACGATATGGCCATTGCTGCCAATTATTTATTGAAGAAAAAAATGGCAACCCGCATATTGATCATTGACCTGGATGTGCACCAGGGCAATGGTACCGCAAAGCTGTTTGAAGATGAGCCCAATGTATTTACCTTCTCCATGCACGGCGAGCACAATTACCCTTTTCATAAAGAGCGGAGCAGTTTGGATATTCCGTTGAAAGATAGTATGGACGACGCTGTTTACCTGGGCATATTACAGGAAACATTGCCTAGGCTTATTGCAACGGTGCAGCCTGATTTTGCTTTCTATTTATCTGGTGTGGACATTTTGGATACTGATAAGTTCGGTAAGCTAAAAGTGTCCATCAATGGTTGCAGACAAAGGGATGAAATGGTATTTATGCAGTTGAAACGGAACAATATTCCTGTTGCAGTGGCAATGGGTGGCGGCTACTCCGCAGATGTAAGGATTATTGTGGATGCCCATTGCAACACATTCAGGGCTGCAATAGATATGTTTGGTTAATGCTTGTAAAGCAATAAAAGAAGTACAGTATTAAAGTACCGCACTTCTTTTAGTGCTGATTATTATTGGCTGTTAGCTTTTCTTATCAAGAAATTCTTCAATCAATTCAATTGCGTTGAATGCCGGCCAGTTACCATTCTCCAACGATTCTATCGTTCCCAGATAAGTGCCATGTCCGCCGGGGAAAATGGCCAGTTCACAATTGGGAATGTTACGGTACATTTCCACTGCATGTTCGGGGGTGCCAACATCTTGCGTGGCACTGATGACCAATGTAGGCACCTGTATGGATCTTACCTGTTCATCGCTCCAGCCTTTAAATGTTTTCATTCTTTGCACATCCCTGTTGAACATGACCTGTAATGCATCGGAATTGTTGTTCACAGCAAGAAAACCATCTTTTAATAGCTGGGGCATGTCGTTTAAAGTAGCATGTTCAAACCCATCCCAAAACTGGGGAAACGTACCGCTACGTTTATAGAATATGGAGCAAAGGATTATTTTATGCACCAATGCCGGATGGCGGAAAACAATTTCCATTGTTGTTTGGCCGCCATTGCTGAAGCCCAATATATCTGCTTGGTGGATGTCAAGGTTATGCAGTAATACAGCAACATCATCTGCATCCTGTTCAAATGATAGTCCGGTTTGCCTGTCATTGGTGCGGCCATGGGCCTGTAGTTCAACAGCAATCACCTGCCTGTTTTTTGCAAGATGCGGAATGATGTTTCCGAATGAAGTCTCAATAGTAGAACCGCCACCATGTATCAGTACAAGCGGTTTGCCTTGCCCGTATATTTCATAATACATGTTTAGGCCGTTTACTTCGGAGTAACCGTTTTTTATATGATTGTTTTGCATATGTCTGTTTGTTGACTGTTCAATATTATTGGGGTTGTTCGCTGCAGTTAAACATCCAGTTGATGCCATACTTATCCGTGCAACTACCAAAGTGGGCAAAGTACGAACCGAGGAACATATCCCGCAGTTCCATGGTTATTTCGCCGCCGGCAGACAATGCATCAAACAGTCTTTTTGTTTCAGCTTTTGAATCAAGGTCAAGGTTGATATGCATGTTGTTGCCTTTGTTCAATTTAAAGCCCATGCTTTCCGGAGCATCTGTTGCCATGATGTAATGTCCGCCTAAAATTTCCAGTTCTGCATGTATGATCAGTTGCTTATCTGCTTCGCTCATGGGTGGCTGGCCTTCTGTTGGTGGCAGGTCGCCAAAACGTTGAAGGCCACCACCGCCAAATTCGCCACCAAATACCGACCTGTAAAAATTGAAGGCTTCCTCGGTATTGCCGGGAAAATTGAGGTATGTGCTTACTCTTGGCATATTGGTTGTTTTTTGTTGTTTGTATAGTTTGATTCTTGTTTGCAGGTAGTGCTGTAGTTTCTCTACATTCTGTTTCAGGCCTTCATCTGCCTTGAATGTTTTCACCACTTGTATAAACTGTTCTTTGGTCTCAAACAGCATATGCCAGTTAAGCAGTGTTTTTTCGCCCTGTGCTTCAAAGTCTATCGTTGCCAGGAACTTTGGTGCAGACACATGTTCGTACACCAGTTTCTTGAATGGTACCACTTCCTTAAAAACGCTTTTGTTCTTATAATCGGTACCATCTGGCCCATGCATGGTCAGGTTCCACTCGCCACCGGGCTGTACATCCATGGTGGCAATGGTATTGGTAAAGCCGTTGGGGCCCCACCAATTCTTGATATGTTCCGGGTCGGTCCATACTTCCCATAGCAATGCTACAGGTGCATCAAACAGCCTGGAAATGCGTATTTCCCTATCGGCTGTGCTATTTTCTTTTTGCATTTTTTCTTTGTTTTTGAAGTTGATGTAAATATGATTCCAATGAATCCAGTTTGTTTTCCCAGAACTGTTTGTATTGTGCTACCCATGCATTCACTTCACTCAACTGCTCCAGTTTTGCCGTGCAGTAACGTTCCCTGCCTTCCTGTTTTATTTCAATAAGGCCGCACTCGGTAAGTACTTTTATATGCTTGGAAATGGCGGGGCGGCTGATGTTGTAGTTTTCTGCAACGGCGTTCAGTGTAAGGCTCTGCAGGGCCAGCAACCCCAGTATGCTTCTCCTCGTAGGGTCGGCTATTGCTTGAAATACGTCTCTTCTCATGTGTGTATGTTAATTAAGTAACCAATCGGTTACAAATATATGTGTAACAATTTGGTTACGCATATATTTTGATATTTTTTTTTGAAATATTTTTTAGATAGGGTTAAGCAATTGGTTGCTACTTGCTGGTGGGCATAAAAAGAGTGGCCAACCGTTTAGGTTGGCCACTCTTTTTATCTACGCTTTTATAAAAGCTTCATTGTATTCTTTGGCTGATGGGTGCGACGCCATGGAAGCTGCAATATGCATTGCTGCCCGTATCATGTGTGCTTTATTTCAAGGCATTGATAATGTCGGTAAATTCATCGGCGTTTAAAGATGCACCGCCTACTAGGCCACCATCCACATCGTTTTGTGAGAACAGCTCAATTGCATTGTTGCCTTTAACGCTGCCACCGTATAGGATGGAAATGGAACTGGCCACGCCATCGCCATATTTTGCTGCGAGTATGCTGCGTATATGTGCATGCATTTCCTGTGCCTGTGCACTGCTGGCAGTTTTGCCGGTGCCTATTGCCCAGATGGGTTCGTAGGCAATCACTGTTTTTTGCAACTGCTCTGCTCTTAAATGAAAAAGGGATTGTTCCAACTGCTTTGCTACAAAATCGTTTTGTGTGTTGGCTTCGCGTATGTCCAATGCTTCTCCGCAACAGAAGATAGGCGTGATGGCATATTCCAAAGCAATGTTTACTTTATCAGCAAGTATGGCATTGGTTTCATTAAAGTATTCGCGGCGTTCGGAGTGCCCGATGAGTACATAAGGAATGCCGATTGACTGCAACATTTCCACACTGGTTTCGCCGGTATAGGCACCACTTTTTTTGGTATAGCAATTTTGTGCGGCCACAAAAAAGTTTGCTTTGTCATTGAGCTTTTGCTTGGCCAGCATAAGGTAGGGGGCAGGCACAGCTATTACGGCTATTTTGTTTTCGGAGACATTTACCTGGGCAGCGGCCAGTTTGTTCAACAGTTCCTCTGCCTGTTGCAGGGTGCAGTTCATTTTCCAGTTTGCGGCAGCAATTTGTGTACGCATGTTTGTGTTGATTGTTTTTTCAAAGATATAGGTCTATTGAATGCAAGTTGCCAGTTTATTGGAACACGGATTTGAAGGATTGGACAGAGTTTATGATAGATGAAGAAAATGGATTTTCTGCTTCGCAGATTTGATGAAGCATAGAAGAAAGTTTTGGTTGGTGTACATTTTTGTTCTTACCCATGCATGCTATTTGTGCTAAATTCCTGTGGAAATAAAGTAGCAGATGGCAATATTGTGAAAGTTATCTTCGCCGCACAATCAAGTACACATGAAAGTTGGAATTTTAGGCGGTGGTCAATTGGGTAGGATGCTGTTACAGCAGGCCGCAAACTATACGGTTGAAACCTATGTGTTGGAAAATGATGAACAGTGTCCTGCTGCACATTTGTGCCATCATTTTGTAAAAGGCGATATAAAGGATTTTGATACGGTGTACAATTTTGGCAAGAACCTGGATGCACTTACCATAGAAATAGAAGCGGTTAATGTAGAAGCCTTGGAAAAACTGGAAAGTGAAGGTGTCCGCATCTATCCCCGGCCATCTGCCATAAAGACCATCAAGAACAAGATATTGCAGAAGCGTTTTTACCAGGAGCATAACATACCTAGTTCTGATTTTAAATTGACTTTTACCAAGGCCGACCTGAAGAACCATATAGATTTTTTGCCTGCTGTACATAAGCTGGGCGAAGGTGGCTATGATGGCAAAGGTGTGCAGGTGCTGAAGCATGAAAATGATTTTGACAAGGCATTTGACCAACCATCCATATTGGAAAAGATGGTCAGGATAAAAAAAGAGATTGCCTTGATTGTGGCCATTGATGATAAAGGCAACACGGCCATTTACCCGCCGGCAGAAATGGTGTTTGATACAGTGCTGAACCTGTTGGACTATCAACTGTCGCCCGCAAAGCTGGATGAAAAAATATTATGGAAAGCGGAAGCCATCGCTATATCGGTAGTGAAACATTTTGATAGCCCTGGCCTGTTTGCTGTGGAGCTGTTTGTTGATTTTAATGACGATGTGCTGGTAAACGAAATTGCACCCCGTGTGCACAATAGCGGGCACCATACCATTGAGGCAAACTACTGTAGCCAGTACGATATGCTTTGGCGTATTATGTTGGGTTATACATTGGGCAATACAGATGCCATACTGCCATCGGCAATTGTGAATATACTGGGAGCCGATGGCTATTCCGGCGAAGCAAAATATGATGGGTTGGATGAAGTACTTGCTATGGACAATGTGTTTGTGCACTTATATGGCAAGTCGCATACAAAACCCGGCAGGAAGATGGGCCATGTAACCATTATACACAAAGACTATCAGGATTTGACGTATAAGGCCAATAAAATAAAGCATACGTTAAAGGTGGTGAGTTGATGGGAAATATCCGAGAATCAAAACCAACAATCTCCGTGTCTTAAATCCGAAATATGCATGGAAACGCTGCTTCCGTTAAGAGAATATTGAATCAAAGAGCCTGTTGCTTTTTCCCTGACTAAATATTGTGTTGTGTTTAGAGGGGCACTCTTTTTTGTATAAGTTAAAAAAAGGGTATCGCTTTTATAGCTTACCGTTCCCGTGTATTGCTTGTCAATAATGTTATTGGAACTGTCTTTGCTGCTTACTATATAAGTAAAATGATTGCTCTGGTCAATCATGAACCAATGTTTCAATAGCGTGTCTTCGTTCCATGCAATCAGGTTGTCGCAATGCTTGCTTTTATTCGATTGGTTCACACTTTTACATGCCCATGCCAAGGAGCTTATTGCCAAGAGTAGTATAATGTTTATGCTATTCACCTACGCCTTTCTCGTACTGAACTGCATCAAAAAGCCAATGCCAATCATGCTTCTCAACTGCAACCTTGCACCGTCTTTATCCGGGCCGAAGATCCGTACATCATCATCATAGATCATATCCAATGCATAAGTGGCAGATAATGTTTTGTTGATCTTGAAAGCAAAGTAATTGGTGAAGTACACATCTATATTGCCCGGTTTGTAACGGTAATTGCTAAACAGGTCCATCTTGCCCTTATACGTTACATTTTTAGCAATATTCGTTCTGTAATTAAGCGATGCAAAAGCACCCAGCTCGTTTGTGGAATGCTTGCCCGCAGGCACACCATACAGCCCCTGTTTAGACAGGTAACTATTGGTAATAATGACCCACCTGGAAGTAAATGGCGAAAGGAACATGGAGAACTTGGGTGTTGGTTTATAGTCCATACCCAACGACAATAAAACATACGCAGGCGATAAAAAAGAAGAAGATAAAGTACGTGTATCACCATTGTAATTATTGCCATCAAAAAACTGGCTGCGGAAGTTGAACAATGCCGACATGTACCATTTGTTCAACGTATCAACCTTATAACCATACTTAGACAGTATATCAATACGGTCATCATTCTTTCTGCCACCGGTACTGGTAGCCTGAATGAAACCAAAATTAAAGTCAAGGCTATTGTCCCAGGTAGAGTGGGCTTCCCGATGCAACAGGTAATAGTTTACATAGGCCCCAATGGCCATGGAAAAATTGTCGCCACCCGCAGCCCAGTTACTCAGCGAGCCCTGGGCAATATTGGCATTTATCAGCCCGCCACGTTTCCACGACCAGCTACTGGTATCGGTTTCTTTTTTTACGTTCCTAAAAATTTCCCCGGGCAATCTTTGTAAAGGGATGGCATCTTGCGAAAAACTGGCACTACAAACAAAGCCAATACAAACAAGCAAGGCGATTCTTTTCATGTGGTTATTAAGGATTTAAACTTATTGCCGCAAAATAACGCACTACTAAAATATAAGGTTGTTAAGATACTGTCAATCTGTCAAGGCAATGTCTTTTTTGTTACTTTTGCCCACTAAATGTGTTTTAATAGATATGCTGGACGTACAGAACAAAGTGCATGACGAAACCAAACAGGGAGAGGTATTTGCCCCTTTTGCTTTGGATACCAACCAATACCATAAAAGGTTCTATATAGAAAGCTATGGCTGTGCCATGAACTTTAGCGACAGCGAAATTGTGGCGTCTATTTTACAGGGCGAAGGTTTTGGTGCAACAAAGAATTTTGAAGAGGCTGACCTTATTTTGATCAATACCTGTTCCATACGCGAAAAGGCCGAACTGACCATACGCAAAAGGTTGACCGAATTCCGTGCAACTAAAAACAAAAACGGCACTTTGATTGGCGTTTTGGGCTGCATGGCAGAACGCTTGAAATCGAAATTGCTGGAAGAAGAAAAATTGGTTGACATGGTCATTGGTCCCGATGCCTACCGAAGCCTTCCGGGTTTGATTGAAGAAGCAGAAACCGGGCAGAAAGCCGTGAATGTTTTATTGAGTCGTGACGAAACCTATGCAGATATTTCGCCAGTACGTTTAGACAGCAATGGTGTATGTGCCTTTGTATCCATTATGCGTGGCTGCAACAATATGTGCAGCTTTTGTGTGGTGCCCTTTACAAGGGGAAGGGAGCGTAGCCGTGATGCCTACTCCATTGTGGCAGAGGCCAAGGACCTTTTTGACAGGGGCTACAGAGAAGTGACGCTGTTGGGGCAAAATGTGGACAGCTATTATTGGATAGACGAGCAAAAAGATGAAACAACCACTTTTGCCAAACTGCTGGAGAAAGTGGCATTGATTTCATCCGACCTCAGGGTCCGCTTCAGCACATCGCATCCCAAAGACATAACAGACGAAGTGCTGTTTACCATGGCCAAATACGAAAACATCTGCAACTATATACACTTACCCGTTCAAAGCGGTAGTACAAGGGTGCTGCAGTTGATGAACAGGACCTACACCAGGGAATGGTATATTGCCAAAGTAAACCGCATTCGCGAAATACTGCCCGATGCAGGCTTAAGTACGGACATTATTACGGGCTTTTGTACCGAAACAGAAGAAGACCACAGGGATACTTATACTTTAATGGAATACTGCAAGTACGATTTGGCTTATATGTATTATTACAGCGAAAGACCAGGTACTTTGGCTGAAAGAAGGTATGAAGATGACGTGCCCGAAGAAGTAAAGAAAAAAAGGTTGCAAGAGATCATTGATTTACACCGCATCCATTCATTAGAAAGCATGCAACGCGATGTAAACAAGACCTTCAAAGTACTGATAGAAGGCAATTCCAAAAAAAGCGATGCACATTGGTTTGGAAGGACGGGTCACAACAAAGTGGTCATCTTTCCCAAAGAAAATTACCCATTGCAAAAAGGCCATTATGTAACGGTGCATGTAAACAGATGCACTGCGGGTACATTGTTTGGCGAAATTGTAAAATAGATTATTATGATAATCGAAATTGAAAATAAACTTGACAAAATCATTTCACTGTGCAAAACAATGCAGGTTAAAAGCCTGTTTGTTTTTGGATCGGCAGCAAGAGGCAAAGATTTTACCCATGATAGTGATATAGATTTTTTGTATAGATATATTAAAGATGAAAAAGGGTTTCCAATAGCTGGATACGATTATTTTGACCTACTTTTTAAGTTGGAAGAAATAACAGGCAGAAAAGTTGATTTGGTAGCAGAAGAAAAAATAAAAAATCAATATTTCATAGAAAGGATTGAACAAGAAAAAATCAAAATCTATGAAGCCTGATGTTGCAAAATATTTAAAAGATATTTTGATTTCTATTGAAGCTATAGAAACGCATATCCGTAATGTGAAGGAACTGGAACAATATCAAGATGATATAACAATAATGGATGCGGTTGAGAGACGGTTGTCAATTATTGGGGAGGCAATGTTCAAGGCAAACAAAGTGGAGCCGTTTCTTGCTGTAACAGAAAAAACAAAGATTATAGCGTTAAGGCATATTCTTGTACACGAGTATGATTTAATTGAAGATTCAACTATATGGAATATTGTTCACAAAAACCTTCCAGTACTTAAGTTGGAAATTCAGCAATTATTAAACATTTTATTATAGTGGATTTACAAAGTATAAAAAATAGGTTTGGCATAATAGGCAACGCACCTGCATTGAACTATGCTCTTGATACGGCCGTGCAGGTGGCCACCACAGATTTAACGGTATTGATTGTTGGCGAAAGTGGGGTAGGTAAGGAAGTGTTCTCGCAAATCATTCATGCATTGTCTGCCAGGAAACACAACCCCTTTATTGCCGTAAACTGTGGTGCCATACCCGAAGGCACCATTGACAGCGAACTGTTCGGTCACGAAAAAGGCTCCTTTACAGGTGCGGTTGACAGCCGCAAGGGCTACTTCGAAACCGTAAACGGCGGTACAATCTTTTTGGATGAAATTGGTGAAATGCCTCTGGGCACACAGGCTCGTTTGCTGCGTGTGCTGGAAACAGGCGAATTCATCCGTGTTGGGTCATCAAAGGTTCAAAAAACCGATGTACGTGTGATTGCTGCAACCAATAGGGAACTGTTGGAATTTGCAGAGAAAGGAAAGTTTCGCCAAGACCTTTATTATCGTTTAAGTACTGTGCCCATAAGGGTGCCATCACTCCGTGATAGGAAAGAAGATATACAACTGCTCTTCAGGAAATTTGTGGTTGACTTTGCGGAGCGTTACAAAACCAATCCGCTTCAACTGGATGAAGAAGCAAGGAACCTGTTAATTAACTATCCTTTTCCTGGAAATGTGCGAGAGTTAAAGAACCTTGCGGAACAGATGTCGGTACTAAGCAAGACACCTGTTCTTACAGCAAATCAATTGCGGGCCTTCTTGCCAGAAAAAGTGGTAAGCCGCCTGCCTGCATTGTCTGGCAGCAGCAACCAGCATCAGGGCGACTTTTCCAATGAGCGTGAAATACTGTACAAGCTTTTCTTCGACATGAAGAAAGACGTAACGGAACTGAAGAAAATGTTCCTGGAAATTTTGCAGAACCCTTCATTGGCAGGTGCGGCAGCAAACTTTACCAAAGAATCCTTGCTGAACGATTTTCCGTTGATGAACGAAAACGAATTGCAGCCCGCAAATGTAAGTGTGCACCAGCCGCAGGCAATACAGCCCACTTTGATGCAGCCTGTAAACATGAACGGCAACAGTCAGCCCGTGTTGTTGAACGAAGACATACACCACCATGAAGAAGTGGAAGAGAGCCTGAACATCATGGATAAAGAAAAGGAACTGATTATTAAGGCACTGAAAAAACATAAAGGCAAACGTAAAGATGCAAGCACAGACCTGGGCATCAGTGAGCGAACATTGTATAGGAAATTAAAGGAATACGATATTGATGATCTTTAAAGGAAATCAAGGAACATGAAATTTGAAATACGCATAAAATATATGGTGCTAATGGCTATCGGCTTATGCCTAACAGCTATCATTCCTTCCTGTAAAATATATTCTTTTAGGGATGTGTCCATTGACTATACCAAGATAAAGACCATCAAGATTGGCTTTATCGAAAACAGGGCAAGAATCGTAAACCCCCAGTTGAGCTCGCAATTAACGGACAAGCTGCAACAGAAGATAGTGAACCAGACAAAGCTTACCCGTACCAATAACGACGATGCACACTACCAGATAACAGGTTACATATCGGATTATTCCATCAGTACCGCAGGTGTAAGTGCCCAGCAGGCGGCAACCAACAGACTAACCGTGGGCGTGCACATAAAATTGAAGAACACAGTAGAGAACAAGGAACAGGAATTTGATATAACCCGCAACTTCGATTTTTCGGCTACCTTATCATTGGACCAGGCACAGGCCCAATTGCAGACCGAAATGCTGCAAGGCCTAACCGATGAAATTTTCAACCGTATCTTCTCTAACTGGTAGCCAAACCATATCTTCACGCTATGAATGCAACACAAGAAAGGGCCTTGTACCAACTTGCTGGAAACAGTTTAGCCAATGTTTCTGCGGCAGACCTGTTCAAGCTAACGAACGAGCATCCCTATTTTTCTGCAGCACAGTTTTTTCTTACTTATAAATTAAAAGAAGAAGGGCATGGCGGATTTTTGCCACAATTACAAAAAACTGCCCTTTACTTCAATAACCCACATTGGCTGCATTACCAGTTACTGCACAAGAATGAGCCTATCAAAATATTGGCGAAAGAATACCAGGAACCGCAGACCATACCATTGCTCAACCGTGTTGTTGAAGAAGAAATAAAGGCTTCCACTACGCAACAGGCAGAAACAGTAACCGATGCGGAAGGGCAGGGCAACAAGAGCAATTACCTTGAAGAAAAGAAAGAATCATTGAAACCTTTTACCTTTCACATACCCACCATGGAAGTAGTAAAAGATACAATGGACAGCATACAGGAACAACCAGTGGATGTGCTGCCAAGGGAAATTGACGTACAGGAAGAAGTGGTTGACAATGCAACGGAAAATTCCATCACATCATTTGCTTTGGAAGCAACGCAAGAATATATGTATGCGGTGCCCAAAGAAGTAAGCAAGATACGGCAGGCAGTAGAGGCAGACGAAGAAATCATGATTGGTGAAACACAAGGGCAGGAAACTGTAAACATTGTTGAGAATGCCCTAGAAGAAAAAGACAATGCCGAAGCAGGAACCTCAAGCGAAGAACAGGAACCAACCGGAGACGATTTGGCCGTAAACGACAAACTTGCAAACTTGCTTAACCAGCAACTGGAAGATTTCAATAAGCCTGTGACCGAAGAAACCGAGCTTCCCATTGAAAATGAACCCTACCACACGGTAGATTATTTTGCATCCCAAGGCATAAGGCCCAATGCCGATCATGGCTCGCAGGATAGGCTCTCCATTCAGCTACGCCGCTTTACCGATTGGCTGAAAGTGATGAAGCATGCAGAAGCCGAACCAAAAGACCTGGGCACGGACCCGGAACTGGAAACAGCCATACAGGGCATAGCCCAAACATCCAACGAAGCAAGGGATGTGGTTACCGAAACCATGGCCGAGGTACTGGAGAAACAGGGCAAGAAAGACAGGGCCATTCAGTTGTATATTAAATTAAGTTTTTTAAATCCTGATAAATCCGCTTATTTTGCGGCGAAAATTCAACAATTAAAAGGAATCTGATTATGGCTATTTTATTTCTCATTTTAGTGGTAATTGCAAGTGTAGCACTTGGCTTTATTGTATTGGTTCAAAATCCAAAAGGTGGCGGACTATCTGGCAACGTGGGTGGTTTAAGCAACCAATTCATGGGTGTAAAGCAAACAACAGATGTACTGGAAAAAGGTACTTGGTTATTTGCGGGCATCATTGCACTATTGGCACTGTTCTCAACTTTGTTCTTCAAAGGCATCTCCAACGGTGGCGTTGATACAAATAAAATCAAGGACATTCCTACCAATACTTCTACTCCGGCTAAAAAATAATTTTAGCTCATAAAATATACCGAAGCCTGTTTAGCAGCAATTGTTAAACAGGCTTTTTATGTTGCATAGATGGTTCATAGTAAATAGGTCATCGTTGATGGGGGCTATCAACTATGACCTATCAACTATCCACAGTCAATCGCCCACCATCTACAGTCTTTCCTCAAACTGCTTCCTATACTGCGTTGGCGTAAGCTGTTTTACATGCTTGAACTGCTTGCTGAAATGTGCCCAGCTATTGTAACCACTTTCGTAGCAAACTTCCATTACGGGCTTATTGGTATTGGTTAATAATTTACAGGCATGGCTGATACGCAATTCCTGCAAAAAATCGAAATAGGTTTTCTTGATGTTCTTTTTAAAAAAACGGCAAAACGTAGGGATGCTCATGGCCGCCACATCTGCTATCTGCTGCAGTGTAATAGGCTCCAGGTAATGGTTAAAGGAATAATCAATAATCTTTTCAATGGCCGGGTTTATATTGCTGTTGCTGGAGCTGAAGTTCTGCGTAAGGCTTGTATAGCTGGATGATGCAGCCATTTTTTGCAATGCCTGCAAAAGAAGAAATATCCGTTGATGGCCCTTGGACGGCTCCACTGCCGTAACAATTGATGCAACTTCCTTTTTCAGTTTCTTTTGCAACTGTATGCCATCGTTCTTCTTCAGGAACTGATGGATACTTTTCATTTCGGGCATCTGCAAAAACGTTTCCCCTAAAAAATCCTCTTTAAAATGTATAACGATGGCACTGCCAATCATTTTGGGCTGGTGCTTCCTGAACCAATGCGGCAGGTTGCCCGCCAAAAAATAAACATCACCTGCTTTGTACTCGCCCACATAATCGCCAATCATGGCCGTACCATGCCCCTGCGTAATCAATATCAGTTCGCACTCCTCATGCTTATGCCAGTTTGTTTCAAACCGGGGCGTTTTATAGATATTGCAGGCAAACGAATGTTGCTCCTCAAGATGTATCTTTTGTATCAGGGTTTTCATTGCCGTTAGCCAATAGCCGTTATATTATCAGTAATTGAAGATGAAAATAGAATTAATTGATAAGATAGCATATTTTATTTTGAACATAGCAGTTGCAGCATGATGGATAATATGGAACTTTTGACATAGGAAAGCGATTGTAAACTACAGATTTCAACTTGCTATATGCTACTGCTAGGAATTGATATTGGTACCTCATCCATCAAGATTGCCGTGGTGGATGCATACACACAGGCATGTATTGCCGCTGTGCAATACCCCGAAACGGAAACGCCCATTACATCGCTACAGCCTGGCTGGGCCGAACAGGACCCCGAAATGTGGTGGAACCATGTACAGTTGGCCATACTAAAAGCCAATGCCACACAGAAATACAACCCCGCAAATATTGCTGCCATTGGTATTGCCTACCAAATGCATGGGCTGGTTTGTGTGGATAAGGAACAAAGGGTATTGCGGGACAGCATCATCTGGTGCGATAGCCGTGCCGTAACCATTGGTAACAAAGCTTTTGAAGCCATTGGTCACGAAAAATGCCTGTCGCATTTATTGAACTCGCCCGGCAATTTTACTGCAAGCAAGCTGGCTTGGGTAAAGGAACACGAACCACATATTTATGAACAGATAGATAAAGTAATGCTGCCTGGCGATTATATAGCCATGAAGTTGACTGGGGCTGTTACCACATCTGCATCCGCACTTTCCGAAGGTGTGTTCTGGGATTTCAAGAACAACGGACTTTCCAAAGATGTGATGGACCATTTCGGTTTCCATACATCCATCATTCCTACTATTAAAAATGTATTCAGTGATCATGGTTTGTTAACCGAAGCCGTAGCAAAATACTTATCCTTACCGTTAAATATTCCCGTAACCTATAAAGCAGGCGACCAGCCCAACAATGCCTTATCATTAAACGTACTGCAACCTGGCGAAGTAGCAGCAACAGCAGGTACAAGTGGTGTTATATATGGTGTTGGCAATACATTAAGTTACGATAAGCAATCGAGGATAAATGGCTTTGCCCATGTAAACCATACTTCATCACAAATAAGGATCGGCACACTGCTCTGCATCAATGGCACTGGTATAGCCAACAGCTTCTCCAAAAAATTACTGGCGGCAGATAAAAGCTATCCGGTTGTTAATGAAGCTGCCAAGCAAGTGCCTATTGGCAGCGAAGGCCTGTGCGTACTGCCTTTTGGCAATGGGGCCGAAAGGATTTTCAACAACCGTACTGTTGGTGCACACTACAGCAATATAGATTTCAATACGCATACACAGGCCCATATTTTCAGGGCGGTACAGGAAGGCATTGCTTTTTCGTTCAGGTACGGGCTGGACATCATGAAAGAGAACGGCATCAACCCCACAGTGATACGTGCAGGCAAGGCCAACCTCTTTCTGAGTGATGTATTTGTAAATGCCTTTGTAAACGCAACCAACGTACCTGTTGAACTGCATGAAACAGATGGTGCCATTGGTGCCGCAAAAGGTGCAGGCATTGGTGCAGGTATTTTTGCATCCGAGAAAGAAGCGTTTCAGCACATGAAGCCATTAGACCTGATAGAACCTACGGTGCATGAGGCTTACGATGAAGTGTACAAAACTTGGAAGGATTTGTTATTGAAGTTTATTTGAAAAGAAAAGTTGGAGGTTTAAGTGTTTAAAGTTTTTAACGTGAAGGACGTCCATCCCCCGCTTGATCAACAAACGGGGTGGGTAAATACGCTACAATAAAAGCTGAATGCTGTACCGAACCATGATGGGTGCGACGCCAGTAAAGCCGAATAGCGATACAGCAGCTAACAACATATATACATAACATAAATTTTATACCATGAGTGTTTTATTAGGTGACAAGGAATTTTTTAAAGGTATTCCCCAGATAAAATTTGAAGGGGTGGAAAGTGACAACCCGCTGGCTTTCCGCTGGTACGATGCAGACCGTGTTGTGGCTGGCAAAACCATGCGTGAATGGTTCAGGTTTGCAGGTGCCTACTGGCATAGCTTCTGCGGTAGCGGTGCCGATCCCTTTGGTGAACCTACACATATCTTTCCCTGGAACGAGAAAGCTGATGCAGTGGAACGTGCCAAAGACAAAGCCGATGCAGCATTTGAGTTTTTGACCAAACTCAATTTGCCTTTCTATTGTTTTCATGATGTGGATGTGGTGGATTACGGCAACGACATCAACGAAAACGACAGGCGTTTGAAAACATTGACCGCTTACCTTAAAGAGAAACAGCAGGCAAGTGGTGTGCAACTGTTATGGGGCACGGCCAACCTGTTCAGCCACAAAAGATACATGAACGGTGCAAGCACCAACCCTGACTTTCATGTGCTGGCACATGGTGCTGCACAGGTAAAAGCAGCCATTGATGCAACGATTGATTTGGGTGGTGCAGGCTATGTGTTCTGGGGCGGACGTGAAGGTTACATGAGCCTGCTCAATACCAATATGAAACGTGAAAAAGAACACTTCGCAAAGTTCCTCCATGCATCTAGGGACTATGCAAGGGCCAATGGTTTCAAAGGCACTTTCTTTATAGAACCCAAACCATGCGAACCCAGCAAGCACCAATACGATTACGATGCAGAAACCGTTATCGGCTTTTTACGCCAGTACGATTTGCTCAATGATTTTAAGATAAATCTTGAAGTGAACCATGCAACACTTGCAGGCCATACCATGCAACACGAAATGCAGGTGGCAGCAGATGCCGGTATGCTGGGCAGCCTGGATGCCAACCGTGGCGACCAACAGAATGGCTGGGACACAGACCAGTTTCCCAACAACATCAATGAACTGGCCGAGTGTATGCTGGTATTCATTGAAGCCGGTGGACTGCAAGGCGGCGGTGTGAACTTCGATGCAAAGATCAGGCGTAACAGTACCGACCCTGCCGACCTGTTCTATGCACATATTGGCGGCATGGACACGTTTGCAAGGGCATTGGTGGTTGCAGACAACATACTGCAGAAATCCGATTATAAAAAGATACGTGCAGAGCGTTATGCAAGCTTCGACAATGACAAAGGGCAGGCCTTTGAACAAGGCAAGCTGGGCCTGGAAGAGCTAAGGGCCTTTGCCATAGAGCAAGGTGAGCCAGCTACTGTTAGCGGCAAACAAGAATATTTGGAAAATATCATCAACCGTTTTATTTAATGTTTATTATTGCTTATCCTAAACCTGTTATGCCTGGCCGCTAACCTGCCTTGTATAACAGGCTTGCGATGAGCAATGCTGAGCAATTTATAACCAACAACCTATCTGCCATTATGAACAGCTTAAACCCAAAGGATTATATTGTATTTATCCTTTACTTCATTGTGATTGTTTCTTACGGCCTCTACATCTACTACAGGAAAAAACAGGTAACCGCTTCCGCATCGCACGACTATTTTCTGGCGGAAGGCTCATTGACCTGGTGGGCAATCGGTGCCTCACTCATCGCTTCCAATATATCTGCCGAACAGTTTATCGGTATGAGTGGCGAAGGATTTTTTGTAGGTGTTGCTGTGGCAGCCTACGAATGGATTGCCGCAATTGCATTGATCATTATAGCGGTATGGTTCATTCCCATTTACCTCAAGAACAAGATCTATACGATGCCGCAGTTCCTCAAAGTGCGGTACAATGAATCGGTGGCACTCATTATGGCCGTGTTTTGGTTGTTCCTCTACATTTTCGTCAACTTTACTTCTATACTGTATCTGGGTGCAGTTGCCATCAATGGGTTATTGGGTGGCAACTACCTGCACGAAATCATGATTGTACTGATGCTGATGGCCCTGCTCATAACATTGGGCGGTATGAAGGTAATTGGCTACACCGATGTGATACAGGTGGCTGTGCTGATTATTGGCGGCCTTGCAACCATTTACATGGCATTGATTATTGTTGATGAAAGGGTAAACGGTGTACTCAACGGAAGTGCGGTTGCGGGTTTTAAAACATTGATGGGACAGGCACCGGAACACTTTCACATGATACTGCCCAAACCTGCATCAACGCCAACAGTCATCAACACACCAGAAAACCTGAGCGTGCAGAAATATGTAGTACTGCCAGGCATCGCCATGTATTTTGCAGGCCAATGGATCGTGAACCTTAACTACTGGGGATGCAACCAATACATTACGCAACGTGCATTGGGTGCTGACTTGCAGACTGCCAGGAAAGGGATCCTTTTTGCAGGCTTCCTGAAACTGTTGATGCCAATTATCGTAATGCTTCCCGGTATTGCCGCATTTGTTTTGTACAAACATGGTCAATTGCCCGGCTTCCAGGGTGGTAAAGACGGTGCCTATTCTGCCATACTTGGTTTTCTTCCTTCTGGGTTAAAAGGATTGGCCATTGCGGCTTTAACGGCTGCCATTGTTGCCTCGTTGGCTGGCAAGGCAAACAGTATCTCCACCATTTTTACATTGGATATTTACAAGAAGTACATCAACAAAGAAGCCGATGAAAAAAAGCTGGTTTGGACTGGACGGGCTACGGTAATCGTAGCAATGATTATTGCCATTGTATTTACTTGGAAAGACCTTTTGGGTATCGGTGGCGAAGGCGGATTTACCTTCATCCAAAAATATACGGGCTTTATCAGCCCCGGTGTGTTTGCCATGTTCATTCTGGGTTTCTTCTGGAAGCGTACAACGGGTTCAGCGGCACTGGTAGGAATGATTCTTGGCTTTTTACTTGCCATCTTCTTTAACAATTATGCCGTATCGATTTTTGGTAAGGAAACATGGTTATATACTGCGTACGAATACCAAAAAATGGAAGGTGGCGTAGTGAAAACCGTGATAGAGATTCCTTTCTTGATAAACATGGGCTGGTCCTTTTTCTTTACAGTATTAACAATGATAGGTATCAGCTTGGCTGGTCCGAAAGTGAATCCTAAAGCATTTGAAATAGATAGTAGCATGTTCAAGGTAAAACCTTCTATCATGGTATTGATCGTAATCACGCTAATACTGCTTTCCGCACTGTACATCAAGTTCTGGTAACAATACCATCATCATTATACATAAAAGCCCCGAAGCAAATGCTCTGGGGCTTTCTTTTAATGACCAATTGATACAACAATCCTATTACGATCAACGATTGTAGAAATAGTTATTGCAAATAACAGAAGGGCATATCCGAAAAGTTGATGCAATAAAAAATGCCTTGCTTATACAAGGCATTTTTTATGATAGTTGATTGTATTATGCTTTTGTTTCAAACAGGTTGTCAATAAACTGCTGGTTATACTGTTCAACCGGGTCGCCCGTAATATTGTGGTACACACTGCTTACAAATATGGTTTGTGCAGCACCTACAATGGTCTGTAATAACAATATACCCAATATGGCAACTGCTATACCTACAAACGGATGCACTGCTATTGCCAGTCCGTAACCTACAATGCCTACTGCCATAAAACCTATCAACTGTATCAATCCAAAGCTGAAACCAGCACCCAGACTCTCGCCCCATTTCTCTTTCATCAATTGGGATGATCTTTTAAAGGCATCAATGGGTCCCATATTTTCATAAGCTATTACAGGTACTACAAAAAATGTGGCCACACTCCATACCGCACCAACAAGTCCTGTTATAATCTTGCCCAACGTACCAACGTTCTCCTGTATAATCTTAAGTATGGTACCAACTGAAGCTGCAAGCACTGCCCAGGCAAATATGCTACCTATCTTGCTCATGCTAAAATTGATACCATCTCTAACAGTGGGTTTCTGGCCTTTAAAGTAAAGTGATGTGCAATGGATCAATGCCATATTGAAAAACACTACCACAAAATAATTGATGATATAGTACCCAAACAGTAACAGGTAACTGCCAATGGTGCTCGACGTGTCAATATTGTCCACATCCCAGCCCGACAGGCCCATAACTACCGTTACAAACGAAGCCATGATCAGTATAAGTGAAATGCCCGAAAGTATCGGGAAGATGATCAACTGGCGGTTTTCTTTCAATACGCTGAAACTGTTCATGGCTATTTTCCAGCCATTGGATAAACGTGTGATGAAGCCCATAGTAGTTTGGTTTAAGTGTTAAAAACTAAATGTACATTTTTTCAGCTTACAAAATAATGGGCAATGGGTGAGTGGCCCACATTTAAAGCAACGCTTCCTTTGTGTCTTTCCTGTGTTCGTGGTCAACCGCTGTATTTAATGCGTTTCACTTTAACCTTAACCACCCAAACCTTACCTTTGCCGCCATTTAGCACATAGGGTATCGTGTACAATGGTTACGCACAACCATGAGCCACACCCTATGACCCATCAACTATACCATGAAATACGAAAAAGAAATAAACCGCCGCAGGACTTTTGCCATCATTTCGCACCCCGATGCCGGTAAAACCACGTTGACAGAAAAGCTGTTGCTTTTTGGTGGTGCCATCCAAACGGCTGGAGCGGTAAAAAGCAACAAGATCAAGAAACACGCTACGAGCGATTTCATGGAAATTGAACGCCAGCGTGGAATTTCGGTGGCCACTTCGGTAATGACGTTTGAATATAACAATAACCTCATCAACCTGCTGGATACACCCGGGCACAAAGACTTTGCAGAAGATACCTATCGTACACTCACCGCTGTTGACAGCGTGATATTGGTAATTGACAGCGTAAATGGTGTGGAAGACCAGACCCGCCGCCTGGTAGAAGTATGCCGCATGCGTGATACGCCCATTATTGTTTTTGTAAACAAAATGGACCGTGACGGAAAGAACCGTTTTGACCTGATGGAAGAAGTGGAAAGCGAACTCAAACTGTCGCTGCACCCCATGACCTTTCCCATTAACAGTGGTAAGGAATTTAAAGGGGTATATAACCTGTTTGATAAAACGCTTTCGCTTTTTACCGCAAGTACCAAAGGCGATGATGAAGACACGATTGCAATTGATGACCTGAACGATAAGTTACTCGATGAAAAAGTAGGCGAACGCGATGCCAGTACCTTACGGGAAGATGTGGAACTGATTGATGGCGTATATGGTGCCTTAAATAATGCCGATTACCTGGCAGGCAAAATCTGTCCCGTATTTTTTGGCAGTGCCGTAAACAATTTTGGTGTAAAGGAAATGCTGGACACATTTATACAAGTGGCACCAAAACCTTTGTGCAGGCAAACCAGTGCAAGGGAAGTTTGCCCCGAAGAAGATAAATTCAGCGGTTTTGTTTTTAAGATACATGCCAACCTCGACCCCAAACATAGGGACCGTATTGCCTTTATGCGTGTATGCAGCGGCAGGTTTGAACGCAACAAATATTACCACCACGTACGTATGGACAAGGATGTGCGTTTCAGCAATCCCTATTCTTTTTTGGCAAGAAGCAAAGATGTGATTGAAGATGCTTACCCGGGCGATGTAATCGGTTTGTTCGATACGGGCAATTTTAAAATAGGCGATACATTGACCGAAGGAGAAGACTTTTTCTATACAGGCATCCCTACTTTTTCACCAGAGATATTCAAGGAACTGGTGAACAAAGACCCCATGAAAACAAAGCAGTTGGAAAAAGGCGTACAGCAGTTAACCGATGAAGGCGTGGCACAGTTGTTCACCCAATTTGGCGGCAACCGTAAAATTATCGGTTGCGTGGGCGACCTCCAGTTCGAAGTGATACAATACCGCTTGCTGCACGAATATGGTGCCGCTTGCGAGTTCCGCACACTGCCTTTCTATAAAGCCTGTTGGTTAACAAGTAAAGACGAAAAAAAGCTGGGCGAGTTCCTGCGTTTCAAGCAACAGAACAGCGGCGAAGACAAAGATGGCAACCCCATTTACTTGGCCCAGAGCGAATGGTTCCTCAATACCGAGATGAACAACAACCCCGATATAGAATTCCATTTTACCAACGAAGTGAACAAATAATACTTGAGCCAAACAGTTTACCATACCATCATTATCGGTGCAGGCCCTATAGGGCTTGCCTGTGGTTTGGAAGCTAAGGCCAAAGGGTTGGATTACCTGATCATAGAAAAAGGGAGCCTCGTAAATTCTTTGTACAACTACCCGGTAAACATGACCTTCTTTTCCACTTCCGAACGGTTGGAAATAGGGGCCATCCCATTTGTAAGCAACAATGCCAAGCCTACACGCAACGAGGCATTGGAATACTACAGAAGGGTAGCGGTTTCGGGTGCGTTGAACATACATTTGTTTGAAGAAGTGCTACAGGTAAATAAAGAAGGCGACCTGTTTGCAGTTATAAGTACCAAACAAAACTACCAGGCTCGCAACATAATTATAGCAACCGGTTTTTATGGCATACCTTATTTGTTGAATGTGCTGGGCGAGCATTTGCCCAAAGTAACGCACTATTACAAAGACCCGCATTTCTATGCCTTTCAAAAAGTACTGGTAGTAGGTGCCAACAACTCGGCTGTTGATGCGGCTCTGGAAACATGGCGTAAAGGTGCAGATGTAACGATGGTTGTGCGGGGTGAAACCATTGGCAGGCGGGTGAAATATTGGGTAAAACCCGATGTGGAAAACCGCATCAAAGAAGGTTCCATCAAAGCATACTTCAATTCAACCATTGTTGAAATAAAAGACAAGGAAGTAATGATACAGACACCCGATGGCGTAGTGAGTATTGCCAACGATTGGGTAATTGCAGCAACAGGCTACCAACCAGATCTTTCTTTTCTTCACAAAATCGGTATCCAACTATCTGCCGACGATATAAAGAAACCTGTTTATAATCCCGATACACACCAAACAAATATCTTGGGCATATACCTGGCCGGCGTTATCTGTGGCGGTATGGATACGCATAGCTTGTTTATTGAAAACTCAAGGGAACATGCTGTAAAAATTATTTCGGGTATCCTAAAAAGTAGTCACTTCTAATACTTCTCTCAAATAATAAACCCACGCAAGCGGTTTGTGCTTTGTTTTATTGTAATATTAAGTTTCAATATAATTTTTATGAAGCATCGCTTATTAAAAGTATTGTCACTAATTGTTTGCATGTTCCTTTTTGCCAATGCAAAATCTCAGTTCAAATTAACAGATGAAACAGTTGTAAAGGATTCTTCGGGAATGGTTTACCCACCAGTAGTTTGGAAAAAAATGATGCAGTCTGGCGAGTACATCCTTAAATCCAATAAAGCAGTTACCAACAGTAATGAAATGATATTGGTAAAGCTTACACAAGCCGAAATAGACAAACGTGCCGAACAATCACCCAAACCAAAAGAAAGCGAGGCCTTTACAACCGGCAAAACCATTGCATCGTTTAAAACACGGGACATAGACGGTAACAAGGTAAACCTGAAACAGCTAAACGCGAAAATAGTGGTACTTAATTTCTGGTTTGTTGCATGCATGCCATGCAGAATGGAAATGCCCGAACTGAATAAATTAGTAGAAGAGTATAAAAAAGACAGTGTTGTTTTTATAGCCATCTGTTTAGATCGGGAAGATGAAATAAAAGATCTGCTAAAGACCAATCCATTCAACTACCAAATAATTGATAATGCACGTTCAATTGCAACACAGTACGGAATTACGAGCTACCCAACCAATGTAATTCTTGACAAAGAAGGCAAAGTGCAATTCCATTCATCTGGTTACGGCAGGCCGGGTGCCATACGCTTTTGGATGAAAAAAACAATTGATGCCATTAAGGCTCAAACCGATACGGCCAATAATTAGCTGTTCAACAAATATGGCTTAATCCAAATGCTGCAAAGCAGCATAAAATCAGTAATCATCCGTTCAACCTGTGCCATCCGTGTGCCATAAAACATCATGGTCTTTTGCTCTCACCCATAATGTACATTTCAACCAATATTGGCAAATCCCCTTCTACAAAGCAGAAAAATCAGCAATCATCCATTCAACCCGTGCCATCCGTGTGCCATAAAACATCCTGGTCTTTTGCTCTCACCCATAATGTACATTTCAACCAATATTGGTAAATCCCCTTCTGCAAAGCAGAAAAATCAGCAATCATCCATTCAACCCGTACCATCCGTGTGCCATAAGAATAGTTTACAAATGCCTGAAATGCCAAGGTTTTCTCCTCTCGCTGCCATAACGTACATTTGCACTCTTTATGAAAGCAAAGACATTAAAGCAGGACAAAGTAAACATCATCACCCTCGGTTGCAGCAAGAACCTGGTAGACAGTGAAGTATTGAGCGGGCAGCTACAGGCCAACGATTTCAACGTGGTGCACGAGAACAAGAAACTCGACCACAATATCGTAGTGGTAAACACCTGCGGTTTCATAGACAAAGCCAAAGAAGAAAGCATCAACACCATTTTGGACCAACTTGAACTGAAACGCAGGGGCAGGCTCGATAAAGTATATGTTACCGGCTGTTTAAGTGAGCGTTACAGGAGCGACCTGGAAACGGAAATGCCCGAGGTGGATGCCTGGTTCGGCACACTGGAACTGCCTTTGATACTGAAACAATTCAACGCCGATTACAAAAGTGAACTGGTGGGCGAAAGGTTATTGAGCACGCCCAAGCATTATGCGTACATGAAAATAAGCGAGGGCTGCAACCGTACCTGTTCCTTCTGTGCCATCCCTTTAATGCGTGGCCAGCACGTAAGTAAACCAATTGAAGAACTGGTAAAAGAAGCAGAAGGCTTGGTACAGAAAGGGGTTAAGGAAGTGATGCTGATTGCCCAGGAACTGACCTATTACGGATTGGACATTTACAAGAAACGTGAACTGCCGAAATTGCTCGATGCATTAGCAGCAGTAAAAGGGCTTGAATGGATCCGTTTGCACTATGCCTATCCTTCAAAATTCCCGATGGAGATACTGGATGCCATGAACCGCCACGATAATATCTGCAAATACCTCGACATGCCCCTGCAACATGCGGCCAACAACATGCTCAAGGCCATGAAACGCAATATTACCCGCGAAGAAATGAGCGACCTGATACATGCCATCCGTGAAAAAGTACCTGGCATTTGCCTGCGTACCACATTGATCGCAGGCTTCCCCGGCGAAACCGAAGACGATGTGGAAGAACTGAAGGGCTTTTTACAGGAGCACCGTTTTGACCGTGTAGGTATCTTTAGTTACAGCCATGAAGAAAACACTTCCGCACACCAGTTGGTAGATGATATACCAGCAGAAGAAAAGGAACGACGTGCCCAAGAAATTATGGAAGTGCAGCAAGAAATAAGCCTTGAAAAGAACCAGGAAAAAGTGGGCAAGACCTTCAAGGTCATCATCGACAAAAAAGAAGCAGGCCGTTACCTGGGCCGTACCGAATTTGACAGTGTAGAAGTGGACAATGAAGTAATCATTCATTCAAAAAAGAAACTAACCATTGGCGATTTTGTGAACGTAAAAATTACCAAGGCATTCGATTACGATATAGAAGGCGAAGTGGTATAGGGGGTAAATTCCAAGAAAGAAATTCCAAATAACAAAATTCCAAGAGAGAAATCCCAAATTCCGTATTAATGGTAATCGGTGTGCTGCGTAGCAGCACAAATCAGTGAGCACCCGTTACACCCGTACCATCCGTGTGCAAAAACGCTATCATCAGTAATTCGTTGAAAGCATTTAGTTAAGTGTGGTACTTATTATTGTTATTTGTGTTCCCACCAACTGGCATCGTTCCCACAAAAATCGCTTTTCAAAACAACTCTCTTTTTTCCATATCAGCTTTAGCAAGTATTTTCGCATCCACAATTTAAAAAATCAAATTATCATGGCATACGATTTAGTTGTAATTGGAAGTGGCCCGGGTGGTTACCCTGCTGCAATCCGTGCTTCACAGTTGGGTTTTAAAGTAGCAATTGTTGAAAAGGAACTTTTGGGTGGCATCTGCCTTAACTGGGGCTGTATACCTACAAAGGCCTTGTTGAAAAGTGCCCAAGTAAATGAGTATTTGAAACACAGTGCAGACTATGGTATCAACTCCACTGGATCCGCAGATTTTGGTGCCGTTATCAGCCGTAGCCGTGGTGTAGCCGATAAAATGAGCAAAGGCGTAACCTTTTTGATGAAGAAGAACAAGATTGATGTGATCATGGGTTATGGTAAAGTAAAAGCCAAGGGACAAACTGAAGTAACTGCTGCCGATGGTAGCAAACAAATTATAGAAAGCAAATTCATTGTTATAGCAACAGGTGGCCGTAGCCGCGAATTGCCTAACCTTAAACAAGACGGGCAAAAAGTAATCGGTTACCGTGAAGCAATGTCGTTAAAAACACAACCTAAAAGCATCATCATTGTAGGTAGCGGTGCAATAGGTGTGGAGTTTGCCTATGTGTACAACAGCATGGGAACAAAAGTGACCATTGTTGAATTTTTGCCAAACATAGTTCCTGTTGAAGACATAGATATTTCTAAGGAACTGGAAAAGCAATACAAGAAACAAGGCATTGAAATAATGACCAACTCATCTGTTGAAAGCCTTGATACAACTGGTGTTGGTGTAAAAGCACTGGTGAAGAAACAAGACGGCACCACCGTTACTTTAGAAGCCGATATTGTACTGAGTGCAGTAGGTGTAGTGGCCAATATCGAAAACATTGGTCTGGAAGAAAACGGCATCAAAACAGAAAAAGGAAAGATCATTGTTGATAAATACCAGCAAACTTCTTTGCAGGGCGTATATGCTATCGGTGACTGTTCACCTGGTCAAGCTTTGGCACACGTAGCCAGCAAAGAAGGCATCAATGCTGCAGAGCATATGGCTTATATGGAAAAGAAACATCACCACTTGCCAGAAGCCATCGATTACAACAACGTTCCGGGTTGTACTTATTGTACACCTGAAATAAGCAGCGTTGGTTATACAGAGAAGGCAGCCAAAGAAGCTGGCTATGAAATCAAAGTGGGTAAGTTTCCATTCATTGCAAGTGGTAAAGCCGTTGCAGCCGGTGCCACAGAAGGTTTTGTAAAAGTGATCTTTGATGCAAAATATGGTGAGTTCCTAGGCTGCCACATGATCGGTAACAATGTAACCGACCTGATTGCTGAAGCTGTTGTGGCCCGTAAACTAGAAACCACGGCACACGAAATACTCAACGCCATCCATCCGCACCCAACCATGAGCGAAGGTTTGAAAGAAGCCGTTGCAGCAGCTTATGGCGAAGCAATCGATATTTAATTCCTATTTTTTGAGTGAATAAAAAGGAAAAGGATTATAAGGTAACTTGTAATCCTTTTTTAATGAAGCATACCAGAAACAACAGTATATGAAAACAAGTACGCTTGTAGCGGCAGCAATGCTTTTTGTAAATGCGTCTTTTGCCCAAACATCTTACACGGACTCAATCAAAGCCCATCAAAAAAAGTATGTGCAAGACCTGTACCCCATCATAAAAAGCGATACCGCATTCATACGCTTTTACCGCATACAGGAAACATACAGGGTAAAAGCAAAAGTGCAAATGCTGGCCAACCAGAAAACCTTTAAGATGGTTACCTCCTCGGGCATCAGCAAAGATGCGGAAAGGCTTGCCCTGGTTACGTTTACGCTAAACGGCAAACAACAAAAACTGTATGCTTACCAGTTGCTGTCGCTAAAGAACAATGCCCAAACGGCCAACCTGTTTTTTATTCCCTTTATAGACGCAACATCCAACAACGACAGCTATGCTGGCGGTCGTTACCTTGACTTTGAATTAAAGGATATTGTAAACAATGAACTGGTGATAGATTTCAATAAGGCGTACAATCCTTATTGTGCTTTTGCAAGCGGCTACAACTGTCCCATACCACCCAGGGAAAACACATTGACCGAAGAGATAAAAGCAGGTGAGCGTTACTGGAAAGAAAAATTTCACCACTAATAACAGCAACAACCCACAAATACAAACATCTTTTATTGCATGGTACAGTTTGGTGTTGACATTCTCATTAACCAGGACCCATCCTGGAAAAAGCAACCCATTGCGTTGGTTACCAACCATGCGGCCACCACCCATCAGCTACAGCCATCAAGACAGGTACTGTTGCAAAACGGTTTCAATATTGTAAAGCTGTTTTCCCCCGAACATGGGTTGGATGTAAAGGGTGTTGACGGTGCAACCATGAGCGATGGTTTCGATGAATTGACCAACCTGCCTATTACCAGTTTATACAACAACAAACTTGAACCATCGGCTGCAGATTTGGATGGTATAGACATTGTACTGTTTGATATTCCGGATGTGGGTTGCCGTTATTACACCTATTTATGGACGATGACGCATGTGTTGCAGGCATGTGCCAAACATGGCAAGCAGTTGATTGTGCTGGACAGGCCCAACCCCATATCGGGCATACTTTCACAGGCAGAAGGCCCCATGCTGGATGAAACCAACTGTGCTTCCTTTATTGGCAGGTGGAACATTCCATTAAGGCATAGCTGCACATTTTGCGAACTGGCTTTGTATTTTAACGAGGTAAAAAACATATATGCCAACGTGCAGGTAATTAAATGCAGCAATTGGGACAGGGAGTTTTTTCAACAGGATTGGGGAGTTGATTTTGTACCCACATCACCCGCCATCAACCATGCATCGGCGGCACTATTGTATCCCGGCCTCGGTTTGTTGGAAGCAACCAATATCAGCGAGGGTAGGGGAACAGACCTGTCCTTTCAAATTGCAGGTGCACCCTGGATGGATGGTAACCGTATTGCATCCACATTCAACCATTTTGCTTTGGGCAATGTGCAGCTAAGCCCTATCTGTTTTACACCAACGGACAGCAAATACAAAAACCAGCCATGCCATGGCGTACAATTGCAGGTAACACATCCACAAAGCTACCTGCCTGTATTTACGGGCCTGTTGCTCATTAAACTGATAAAAGACCTGTATCCGCAACAGTTTCAATGGAAGCCGTACCCCACCCAGGTAAACCCAACGGGCAATAACCACCTGGATAAACTATTGGGCATATACCATAGCGAAAAAATATTCGATTTGCCAATGCTACGCTTTCTGCAGCAACTGGAAACCCTTACCAATGCTACTAGCTGGCAGCAATCCATTGCCCAATTTCTATTGTATTAATAAGTACAGCCAATAAATTGGTCCGGTTTTCGTTTTAAAGCCAGTCGGCCCATCAACACAAAAAATAATAATGGGTTACCTTAACGATACCAAACACCAAAATATCCTTCTATGAAGCGTTCAATCTGCTTACTTGTATTGCTGGCCTGCATTGTGGCAAATATCCAGGCACAAAAAGGCACGGGTGTATTCATCTTGCAAAACAATGTAAACAGTTCGGGCCTGCGTGGCATGAGCATACCCAGTGACGATGTTATTTGGGCAAGCGGCAGCAATGGCACGGTTGTAAAGTCAACAGATGGGGGCAATAGCTGGCAATGGATGACGGTAAAAGGATACGAGAAAAACGATTTCAGGGATATTGAAGCATTTGACTCACTAACAGCAATTGTAATGTCTGTGGGTGATCCTGCCTACATACTAAAGACCAAAGACGGCGGCAAAACCTGGAAGGAAGTGTACACCAAAAGCCTGCCTGGCATGTTTCTGGATGCCATGGACTTCCGCAACGATAAAGAAGGTGTATGCATTGGCGATCCGATAGCTGTTGGTGCAAGTGGCCGTAAATTTTTCTTTATCATCAAAACAAAAGACGGCGGCGATACCTGGCAGGAAGAGCCTTTGTACAAAATGCCACCTGCAGCACAAAATGGCGAAGGTATTTTCTCTGCAAGCGGCACCAACATTGCCATGCTCAACAATCCTGATTATGATTATGCTTTTATATCGGGTGGCACGGTATCCAATTTTTACATGATAGGCCGCGAAGGCAAGCAAAACAAAGGCACACAGATACCCATTAACCAGGGTATCGAGAGTACGGGTGCGTTTTCTATGGCTACGGACGGCAACAAGAAATTCTATTGCATTGGTGGCGATTACAAGAACCCTGTTGTTGTGTACGATAATTTTTACTGGACAACAGACGAAGGCAAAAAATGGGCATCGCCAAGTAAGGCACCGCCATTTGGCTATAGGAGCTGCATACGCTTAATTGACAAGGACAAAATGGTGGCCTGTGGTATCAATGGCGTTGATATTTGCCGTGATGGGGGCAACAACTGGATCAGTGTAACCAAAGAAGGCTTCAATGTATGCATGGTATCGCCCAACAAGAAACTGGTTTTCCTGGCTGGTGAAAAAGGAAAAATTGGCAGGTTGCAATATTGATACCATTCTCCTGCATGTTGAAGAATATTAAATCCTGCTTTTGTGCAGGATTTTTTTATTTTCTCAACTATGCATTTAAACCTTTCCCAAAAGCTCCCGTCACAAGAGGCATAAAAACAATAGACATGAAAAAAATTGTATCCTTAATAATGGCAGGTTGCCTGGTAATGGTAGCGGCAACATCTCATGCACAAGCGGTTGATACTGCCAGGGCTGCTTCCAAAATGGAAAGGAGAAAAGCATTGAAAGATAAAATGGCCAATGCCACCCCCGAACAGAAAGAGAAGATGAAGGAAAAAAGGGCCGAGATGAAAGCCAAGTACGATGCTATGACTCCAGAACAAAAGGAGGCCATGAAAGAAAAGGCAAAAACAAAGAAAGCCGAAGCAAAAGCAAAATATGATGCCATGACACCAGAACAGCAACAGGCATTGAAAGAAAAAATGAAAGCCAGAAGGGAAGCCAAAAAAGCAACAACAACTACACCGGCCACACCGGCAAAGCCATAACCTATTTTTTTTGAACGCAGTTTTTATGCAGCAGGGTTAAATGGAGGGGGAATCTGTTTCAGGTTCCCCTTTTTTATTTCTTGAAAGCAAAATACACTGCACCCACAATAAACAGGAAGCTGATGATGTACTTTACATGAAAAGGCTCCTTTAGGTACAATACCGCAAAAACAGTAAATACCACCAGCGTAATGGCCTCCTGGATGATTTTTAGCTGAAAGCCATTGAATCCGTTTGTATAGCCACTCCTGTTGGCAGGCACCATCAGGCAATACTCAAAAAAAGCAATGCCCCAGCTAACCAGTATGGCCTTCCATAAAGGCACGCCTGTGTGTTTCAAATGCCCGTACCAGGCAACTGTCATAAATACATTGGAACAGATAAGCAGTGCTATTGTCTTCATCGTATATAGGTTCTTTTTGTAAAAGAAAGTATTAAGTGTTGTGCCATGCCATTGCCATTGCTGGCCTGGCCCTGCAAAAAAAGCAAACAAGTGCCTAAATTTACAGTAATTGCTAACCTGCAATGTGCAATACTTGACATTTTGCCATCTGAAAAAAAGCAGCACAAATATTGTTTATCACTAAACAAATTAAGGCAATGAAAAAGTTACAGGCAATTATAAAATTTTCGATGGACGATGATTTTATGCAATTGGTGCCACCACATAGAACATACATCAATTATTTAATCAACAAAGGTATCATAGACAGCTATGCCGTAAGCATGGAATCGCAAACCTGCTGGATAACCCTGAATGCAGCCTCAAAAACAGAGGCAGACAATTATTTGGCAAAGTCGCCCTTGTATAAATATTGGACCTATGAAATTGAAGAGCTATTTGTGTACGATAGCCAGCAATACAGGTTGCCTACGCTTCAATTGAATTAGTTGAAGTAGGATTGCAAGGCCTCATGTGTTTTTAATTCTTCCATCAATTCAACTACCAGTGGTTTGTGAATAAACTCAATCACAATATCGTACCGTTGGGCCTTGATGAAATCCTCTGGATTTATACTGGATGAAAGGATGGCAATTTGGGTGCCCGGCAAACGGTCACTATACTTCCTGATAAAATTCTCCAAGAATTCCCATCCATCCATTACAGGCATGTTCAAGTCAAGCAAAATCAGTTCTGGTGCGGCTTCCAGCGGTTCGCCTTTTTTCTTTCTTTCAAAGTAATTGGAAAAATAATCAATGGCTTCTTTACCGTTGGCAAAGCTGATGGTCTCTTTTGCAAAGCCTGTATTCTTAATAACTACTTCGCATATTTTAATGGTTACCTTATCGTCGTCTACAATGAATAACTTGTTAAGCATGTGCTAAATTAAATAATTCCCAACTAAAATTACTTCATGATAACTACTCATTTTTTGAATAATTATAAGGTAGGGCAGTCTGTTGAAACTGTACGATGGTTTCATGCCCAGCCTGCTTTGCCAAGGTTGGCTTTGCTAACTGGTTATAGAACGTAGTTATACGCACTTCAACTTTACTTCAAAATCTACATTTACTTTCGCAATGTATGAAAGTGCTGATTATAGAAGACAATGAAGAGCTTGCCGAAAGCGTACGCGAATTTCTTGTAAGGGAAGGCTATGTATGCGAAATTGCCTACACCTGCCAGCAGGCCGAGGAAAAGCTGTTCATGTTTCAGTACGATTGCATATTGTTGGACATTATGCTGCCTGATGGCAGCGGCCTGAAATTATTGAACCTCATTAAGGCAGAGCAACTGCAAAGCAATATACTCATCATATCGGCCAAAAATAGTTTGGATGATAAAGTGACCGGGCTGGAAGAAGGTGCAGATGACTATATAACAAAGCCCTTTCATTTACCCGAACTGCACGCACGTATAAGGGCCATATACCGACGTAAGAACCTGAACGGAAGCAATATTGTACAGTTCAACGAAATAAGCCTTGACACCAATACATTGGAAGCAAGAATCAATAACCTGTTGCTGGATATAACCCGTAAGGAGTTTGACCTGTTGCTGTATTTTGTTGTGAACAAGAACCGTGTATTGAGCCGCCAGTCAATAGCAGCACATCTTTGGGGCGATTATACCGACGACTTGGCTAACTTTGACTTTGTGTACCAGCATGTAAAGAACCTGCGTAAAAAAATTGCGGCGGCCAACGGTACGGATTATATCGCAACTGTTTATGGCATAGGGTATAAATTCAATGCAACGGCATCATGAAACTGATTAACAAGTTTACTTTATGGTATCTATGTATTGCCCTTACCTGCACGGTTGTTGGTACGGCCATTACGTATTACAGCATTAAGAGCAGGATTGACAATGCTGCGTTTGACCGTTTAAAAACCATCAACCAATTGGCAGCCGAAGAAATTAAGGCAGGCACATTGGGCGATTCCGTTGTACAGGGCCGTAAGGTGGAAGTGCATGAACTAAGCACAGCCTTGCCAACCAAGCCGTTTGATATTACGGAAGTGCCTTCGGTAAACCCCACGACAAACAAACCCGAATCCATTTTAACCATCCGTTCCTATTACGCCATTAATGGCAAAAATTACCGCATTACCTGTTATGGATATATAAGCAAGGCCGACCAGATACTGTCTGGCCTTGAAGTGTCTGTACTGTGGAAATGGGCACTGATTATTTTCCTGATTGCCATTTCTGCAAGGCTCGTGTCGCGACTGGTATTGTCGCCTTTTAACAAAACCGTCAAAGCTATCGAAAGCTTTAACCTCAAGAAAAAAGAAAGGCTGCAATTGCCTGTAACCAACACAAAAGAATTCATAGAACTGAACACTTTTGTAAAAGCCATGACCGACAAGGCAATTGATGATTACAACTCGTTGAAGGAGTTTACAGAGAATGCATCGCACGAACTACAGACACCCGTTGCAGTAATGCGTAACAAACTGGAACTGCTGGCCGAATCGGACCTTACCGATGAACAGGCAGTAATGATATCCGATATACAGAATTCACTGGATAAGCTGTCACGCATCAACAGCTCGTTGGTATTGCTTACCAGGTTAGAGAACCATGAATACGAAACCAAGGAGCCATTGCATTTTTGCAGGCTCATCAACAGTTCGTTGGCCACCTATAAGGAACTTATAGAGATGAAGTCGCTATCCCTGTCAAAAAATGTAGCAAAAAGTGTGTATGTACAGTTGCATCCCATGTTGGGCGACCTCTTGCTCAATAACCTCATCAGTAATGCCATACGTCACAACATACCCAATGGTACCATACAGGTACAGCTAACGCATACTTCGCTGATAATACAGAATAATGGAACGGAACCTTCGGTACCAACCGAAGAATTGTTTCAACGCTTTAAAAAAAGCGACCAATGCAGCAAATCCATAGGTATTGGTTTGGCCATTGTAAAACAGATTTGCGACATACACCATTTTGCCATACAATACAATTACGACAATGGTTTGCATATAATAGAGATACAGTTCAAATCTGTTGATGCCCCCACGCCGCCCATTGTTTTTGAAACCGTAGCAGAACAGGAACCAGCATTTATTGTTCAGCCTGTGTAATGGTTTATTGATTGTTACTGCTCTGCATCTTTCTTCATCTTTTCATCGTACTGTTTTTGCAGGCTGCTGATAGCATCATCAAAGCCTTGCTGGTCCACAAATGCGGCAGGGTTATAGGCACTCCCAGGCTGGTGCTTTTCGTGCAGGTCAAACTGGCCTGCGTGCGATGCCAGCCAGATGTTGAACCGGATTTTCTTCAGTGACTGCAACGTGTATGCATAATCGCTGGCAATGGTTGGGTAGGCCGTAACTGCAGTAAATGGCTTATCTGTAATAATAGAAGGCAGGTTGGCAATAAGTACCCTATAAGGTTTGTCCTTATCATTTACTGTAAACAGAAAGCTGCAGGAGCCTTTGGTATGGCCGGGGTGGTGCAGCATCACAATGTTCATGCCGCCCAGTGTAATGGTATCGCCATCCTTTAATAAACGGTCAGGTTGTACGGGTTTGAAACTAACGCCATACTTGCCCAGTTCATAATCCGATTGCCCGCCGCTTGCCAATACATCGGCTTCTTTTTCGTCCACCATCAATTTTGCATGGGTGGTTTCCTTAATGGAAGCCATGGCACCCATGTGGTCAAAATGTGCCTGCGTGGTAAGCAGTATCTTGGTATCTGCAAACTTGAATCCCAGGGCTTCTATGCTTTTTTTTATTTGTTGTACCGAAGAGGCAAGCCCGGTATTGATGAGTATGTTTCCCTTAGGCGTGGTTATTAAGTAACAGGCCAAATCGTAAGTGCCCACATAGTACAGGTTACCTGCAATACGGAATGGCGGATAAGGTTTTACCCAGTTGGAATCTGTTTTGGGTTCCTTTACTTCTTGTGCAGTTGCATGTATGGATGCGATGGATAGTATAGCGGCAACCGCTATCGTTTTGAATGAATGGATGGGCATTGGCAGCATATTGATGAATGATTGCCAAATATATTGGCTTGTTGGCTAAGGCAACCATCCATTAACAAATACTTCACGGCGGTAGGGTGACCGTTAACTGTATATGTCACACTCTGCCACACCTGTTTTGCGTTGCATTTGCAGGTCTATTCAAAAAACTGCTGGAAAGAAAAGTTAGGGTTGTGCATTTCTGTTTCATTGCTGCTCGATTCCAGTTGTGCTTTGTTTGCATACCGGAACATCTGTTGCTCATAATCGGCAATGGCGGCTTCCATGGTTACAAAGTTGCCATTGGTAAGGTTATCTGATAGGATGGCAGCATCCACCAATCCTATGTTCAGGCCCTGGCCAGCAAAGGGTGGCATTAAATGGGCTGCATCGCCTATAAGCGTGATGGGTAAAGGGCGATTGTTTTTCCAGGGTTTGTCCAAAGGGATTTTCCTGGTAGGCAGCCCCACAAAAAAAGAGGTGGCACGAAAGAGTTGCTGATAATAGGCATGCCATTCGGCAAACCTGTTGCAGAGGAATGCAACAATGCTGTCCTTATTCTGAAAGTTAAGGCCATTACCATTGGCCCATGCTGTAGGTTGCTTAAAGATAATGCCATAGGTTAATGCACCATTGTTGTAAGGGTTTGCAACCAGCAGGTTGCCCTTATGGGCAGTCATTAACCTGCTGCCGTTGCACAATTGATAAAATGCTGCACAGGTTATGGCTGGCTCGGGAACGTCGCCCTGTATAATGAATGTGCCGGTGTCTGTTACTTCGCTATCTGTAACATATTTTCTTGCGTTGCTCATACCGCCATTGGCCGCAATCACCATATCTGCCGTAGCATCGGGGCCGTTTTCAAAATGCAGCAACCATTGGTTGCCTTGTTGCTCAAGCCCGGTAAACTTACTGTCCCAAACAACAGAGCCGCTTGCTAAACTGTCAAGCAATAATGCCCTTAAATTGTTCCTGTTTATCTCGGGGTTATCGTGCCGGTTTTCCGGTGTGATTTTTTGGGTGGAAAGTATATTGCCCTGTTCATCGGTCATGATGATGCCCATAGGTATGGCTGCATCATAATATTGTTGCAGTAACCCAGCTTTTTGCAGTGCATCTTGTCCCGAACCTTTATGCAGGTCCAATGTGCCGCCCCAAATTCTTGTCTGTGCATCTTTGTCCCTTTCGTAAACGGTTACGGCCACGCCTTTTTGTTGTAGCAGTCTTGCCATGGTTAGGCCAACCGGACCACCGCCAATAATGGCTATTTGTTTGTTTTGTAATAACATGATTTTGCAAGTTTAATTGCACTGTAAAATTGTTGCTATTGCAAAAAATGGAATAGTAAAAATCAGCCGTTTTTTCTTGCAATGAATAGCACACGGATAGGCATGAATCATTAGTGATAGCTGCTACCATTCAAGGCCATGGTAATGCATGGATACGGATGCTTTGCGTGAGGGATTGAAGCGGTAGCCCGCAGCGAAAGGCTGAGGCACGAAGCCATTGAGCGAGGACTACAAGCGTAAAGCCCGGCCCAGCGGGACACGCCACATAGTGCTAGTTTGTCTTTGCTTCTTTTGCCCCATTAAAGAAATGGAGCATGCTTTGCAAGTTGTTAGCCGACTGCATAGTTGCCACCATATCCAATGCATCTGTTGTTGCAATAGCGGTACGGCTTAGCATGCCCTGTTCATAATTTGCAATGGCTGCTTCAACCGTATCATGACCTGCTATGCAAAGGGCTTCATACAGTTCCAATGCATCTAGCATGGCCTGGTTTACACCTTCACCAACTGGTGGGGTTGCATGTGCCGCATCGCCAATCATGGTTAGGTTGGGCAATGTTTGCCAGTATTGGTTTGCAGGAAAATAATATTGCGGTCTTACAACAAAATAGGATGCATTGCTTGCAAATATTTCGTGCCAGTCGTAGCTCCAGTCTGCAAAACGTTCTTTGAACCAAGCATGCACCTGTGCTTTATCGGCAAAGCTGCTGGCTGCTGTTTTTGCCCAGTCTTCGGTTTCACGGGTACTGGTGTAAAACGAAAGTGAGCCTTCGCCTTTTGCACTCAGGAAAACAGTTTTGCCGTTCCATAAAGCAAATACTTTTCCGCCATTGGTCAGTTGCCATAACTGCGGTGCATTGGTTGCTGCATTGTACACATTGCCTTCAACAATGGTAAAGCCAGAGTATACCCGTTGTATATCGGTAACGTATTTTCTTACTTGCGAGTTGGAGCCATCTGCCGCAATTACCAAATCGGCATAGGCCGTGGTGCCGTTTTCAAAAAAGAGGTTCCATCCATTGCCATTCTGTTGCAGCGAAGAAAATTTGGAACCCCAAACAATGGTATCATCATGCAATGATGCAATCAATAAATCACGCAATGGCCCCCGGTCAATTTCGGGTCTTGCATATTCACTGTCCAAGTCTTGCAAAGGCAATTCATCACGCTCGGTATAATGAATAGTGGCATTGTTGTCAACAATGGTCATCCTTTCCGCACCCGGTCGATAGCTTTGTTTAAATGCCTGCATTAGCCCGGCAATGTTTAATGCTTTCAGTCCCGATTCATAATGAAGGTCCAGTGTGGCACCTTGTTGGCGGCCAGATTTATTGTTGTCCCTTTCGTACACTTTTACACTAAGGCCTTTAACTTGAAGCAGCCTTGCCAATGTCAGTCCACCTGGGCCACCGCCAACAATGGCTATTTGTTTGTTTTGTAGTAACATGATTTTGCTTGTTTTAATACAATGCAAAATTGTTGATGGACCAAGAAATGGAATAGTAAAAATCAGCCGTTTTAGGAAGAAGCAGGGGATGCTTCTGAATTTACGAAGCAGCTTTATTTAAGCCACGAATGGCACTAATTGACACAAATAGTTTGTGCTCATTTGCGTTATTCGTGGCAAATGGATTTTAAGTGGGAAGCTTTTTAATGGCAAGGATATCTATGAATCGTTCATCCTTGTTCTTGCTCAGTTCCTTTGGCGTAACGCCTGCGTACTTCTTTATTTCTTTGATAAAATGGTTCTGGTCTGTAAAATTCTGTTCGGGAAAAAGCTTGCCTTCGCTGATATGTTTGAACGAAGCCCTGAACCGTAATATGTTGCAATAGGCCTTTAGTGAAATGCCAAACTGCTGGTTGAAGTAACGGTTTATTTGACGGCTGCTCCAGAATACTTTTTCCGAAAGTTCCTTTACTGTCATCGAGCCTTCAGATCCATAAATGAATTCAAACAACTGCTGCTTCCTGTTGTCGATATTTTCGGGTGAAATGCTTTTGATTTGTTGTGTTGCTTTGTGGCAAAAGCTTTCAATGTTGCTGGTGTCGCTTTCTTCAAACTGCCAGAAGTCATTGGAGAGTGGCTTGCCCTCATTCAGCACAGTTTTAATGGAGTCGCCTAACAGGTATTCCACGGCCAATAGTTTAAGCCCGATGGTACATATTTTCATTCCTTTTTCAATAACCACTTGTGATGATTCGGTATCAATGCCCCTTATAAACAATTCCCAACCTCTGTTACCTGTTTTCATCAGCGTCATATCAACCATGCCATTGGGCAATATGGTAGATGGTATGTCTTTGCCTGTATTGTTTTCCAGCATCCAAAAGCTATGCACAAAATGTGCAATGGATGGGTGGGGCAAAGCTGATGTGATGGAGAGTTCCATTTTTTATGTACTTGTATTGAGGTAAAAGTCAACACTCAAATGTACAGCTATCATTCGTGTTCATTTGTGCTATTCGTGGCAACAATATCCTCTCTTGCAAAGCAAGAAAAATCCGTGGTCATCCATCTAACCCGTGTTATCCATGTGCTCAAACCTTTGCTTCAAAATTACTTCAAAATGTTGTTTTCATTTTGCCTAACGAACATTCGAAACCCCATTTCATGATGTACAGCAAGCAGCTAACCTACCTGTTCCTCTTCCTGTTTTTATGGGCAACAGGTTACAGTCAAAAAATAATAACGCTAAAAGAGGCAGTTGAAACAGCGGTGAACAATTACCCGTCCATCAAGGCGAAATCCAATTATATCAATGCTTCCAAGGCAGCAGTAGAGCAGACGAAACGCGAAACATTGCCCAATTTCATCCTGTCCATACAACAGGATTACGGCACCGTAAACGGGCAGAACGGGGCATTGTATGGCCTGGGCGGTTATGGCGTAGCGTCTTCGGGTGCAGCGTTGCCATCACAAAACTGGAATGCAGGCTTTGGTGGCCTGTACCTCACCAATATAAACTGGGATTTCTTTGCGTTTGGCAGGGTGAAGGAAAGGGTAAAAGCAGCACAGTCATACATAGTAAGGGATGAGAACGATCAACAGCAGGAACTGTTCCAGCATCAAATAAAAGTAGCCGCGGCTTACCTTAATTTGTTGGCAGCACAACGCATAACACGCTCACAGCAATACAACCTGAACCGGGCCGATACCATTAAAAAAGTAGTGACCACCCGTGCAAAGAACGGGCTGATTGCAGGGGTTGATTCATCGCAGGCCAATGCAGAAGTATCCAATGCCAAGAGTGCGTTGATATTGGCCAAAGATGCAGAGCAGGAACGGGCTAATCAGTTGGCCTTACTAATGGGCATACCGCAACAGGATTTTATGTTGGACTCTTTGTTCGTCAATACCCTGCCTGCTGCGTTTGTGGATACGGTAACGGTAATGCACCCTTTGTTGCAATACTATAAAAGTAGGATTGATGTAAGCGAGCAACAATTGAAGTACATCAAGACATTAAAGTATCCAACCTTTTCTTTGTTTGGTGTTTTTCAAACAAGGGGGTCGGGCTTCTCTTCCAATTATACAGTTGACCAATCGGCCTATACACACGATTATATAGAAGGCATAAAACCTACACGCAGCAATTATTTATTGGGTGTGGGTGCCACATGGAACATTACTTCGTTAGCAAGGATCAAACAACAAGAGAAGGCTCAAAGCTTTGTATCTAAAGGCTTGCAAGAAGAATACAATACAATTAACCTGCAATTAAAAGCACAGCAATCATTGGCTGAAACAAAAATTGCCAATGCTATTGCCAATTACAACGAAGCACCTGTTCAAGTGAAATCTGCTTCGGATGCTTATTTGCAAAAATCAGTGCTTTATAAAAACGGACTAACCAATATCATAGATGTTACGCAGACATTGTATGCATTGAATAGGGCAGAAACCAATCGTGATATAGCATTCAGTAATGTTTGGCAATCACTGTTGTTGAAAGCTGCTTCAATGGGAGATTTTAACCTGTTTATCAGTCAGGTAAAATAAAAACAGTAAACGCTATGCTCAAGAATATAAGCACACGGATGGTACAGGTTGAACGGATGCTCACTGATTGGATTTTGCAAAGCAAAATTTGGATTATCCAGAATGGTGCTACTATGTAGAGCGGTTATCTGTGATTATCTGTTCAACCCGTTTTATCCGTGTGCCCCAAAAAACCTCAATAAATTCTTTACATGAACCTCATAAAACTCGCACTTCGAAAACCAATTTCCATACTTGTTCTGGTAGCAGGTCTGTTGTTCTTTGGTATCAGTTCCATCAGGGACATCAAGGTGGATATATTACCCAAGATGAACCTGCCTGTTATTTACATTGCACACCCTTTTGGTGGCTATACGCCCACACAAATGGAATCGTATTTTGGTAAGCAATACGTAAACATTCTATTGTTTGCAAATGGCATAAAAACTATTGAGACGAAGAATATACAGGGTCTGATGCTGATGAAACTCACTTACTACGAAGGTACCAACATGGCACAGGCCGCATCGGAATTGAGTGCTTTGTCAAACAGGGCACAGGCAATTTTTCCACCCGGTACGCAGCCGCCTTTTATCATCAGGTTCGATGCTTCTTCGTTGCCAGTTGGGCAATTGGTACTAAGCAGTGCAACACGTAGCAACAACGAACTGCAGGACCTTGCAAACGTATATGTGCGTGCATCGTTCACTTCCATACCCGGTTTGTTGGCACCACCGCCTTTTGGTGGAAACATACGTACGGTGGAAATCAATGTAAGTCCAGAAGCCTTGCGTAGCCATAACCTTACGCCCGACCAGATAGTGGAAGCCATACGCCTGAACAACCAAACTGCCCCATCGGGCAACGTGCGTATAGGCAACAAGCAATACATAACACCTACCAACAATACCATTAAACAGATAAAGGATTTTGAGAACATTCCCTTATTTAAAGGTGGCGTACAGAACCTGTATTTACGCGATGTGGCAACAGTTAAAGATGGTGCCGATGTAACCGCAGGCTATGCATTGATCAATGGTAAGCGTTCCGTATATGTAAGCATTGCAAAATCTGCCGATGCATCTACCTGGGAAGTGGTGAACAACTTAAAGGCCAACCTGCCTAAAATACAAAGCACATTGCCAGAAGATGTGAAACTGTCTTACGAATTTGACCAATCCGTTTACGTAATCAACGCAGTGGAAAGCCTGGTAAGCGAGGGTATTATCGGAGCATTACTTACGGGTCTTATGGTATTGCTGTTTCTTGGCGACAGGCGTGCAGCATTGATTGTAATATTGACCATTCCCATTTCCATCATCTCCGGTGTGCTGTTCCTGAAACTGTTTGGGCAAACCATCAATATCATGTCGTTAAGTGGACTAGCACTGGCAATAGGTATATTGGTAGATGAGAGTACCGTAACCATCGAAAATATCCACCAGCACTTTGATATGGGCAAACCCAAAGCCCTTGCCATATGGGATGCATGTAAAGAAATTGCCTTCCCGAAATTGCTGATATTGTTCTGCATACTTGCCGTATTTGCCCCCGCATTTACCATGGCGGGTATACCGGGTGCACTGTTCCTGCCGTTGGCTTTGGCCATTGGCTGCTCCATGGTCATCTCGTTTTTATTGTCGCAAACCTTTGTGCCTGTTATGGCCAACTGGTTAATGAAGACGCATACATCAAAGCATCATGACAAAGAAGCGGTTTTGCCAAACGATGCTGCGGCGTTTGAAGCATGTGGTCTTACAGCGGAATCGGAGAAAGACACATTTGACCAAAAGAAGATACTGGTAGAAAGGGAAGACTTTAACAACGATGGTAAAATCAGTGGTTTTGAAAAATTCCGTAACCGTTTCATGCGTTTTACCACACGCATGCTGCCTTTCAGGAAACCAATTGTAATTGTGTACCTCTTGCTTGTTTCTGGTGCAGCAGTTTTGTTGCTCAACAATATAGGCAGGGATGTATTGCCCAAAACAAATGCAAGCCAGTTTCAGCTTAGGTTGCGTGCACCCGAAGGCACCCGTATAGAACGTACCGAAGAAAAGGTATTGACTGTTTTGGATGAACTGAAAAAGATGGTGGGGCAGGAGCATATAGCCATTACATCGGTATATGTTGGGCAGCACCCCTCGTTGTTTTCCGTAAGCCCTATCTACCTGTTTATGGCCGGACCACATGAGGCTGTGTTTCAGGTGAGCCTGAAAGATTACTATGTAGACATGGATGCTTTTAAAGACAAGGTACGCAACCGTGTAAAGCAGGTGTTGCCTGATGTTAAGCTGTCGTTTGAACCCATTGAGTTAACGGATAAAGTATTGAGTCAAGGGTCGCCAACACCTATAGAAGTACGTATTGCGGGCAAGAACAAAAAGCTGAATGAAGAATATGCCAACAAGGTTGCAGAAAAATTGAAGGGACTAAACTATATGCGTGATGTGCAAGTTGCACAGTCATTAAAATACCCTGCCCTTAATATTGATATAGACCGTACAAAAGCTGCACAGTTGGGTGTGGACATGAACGATGTTTCACGCTCGCTGATTGCTGCAACGTCCTCTTCTCGCTATACCGAAAAGAATGTATGGCTGGATGAAAAGATCGGACTCTCCTACAATGTGCAGGTGCAAGTGCCCTTGAACGAAATGAACAGCAAGACAGAGATGGAAGAGATACCTATTTTACGCAATACTGCACGCCCTGTGTTGGGCGATGTAGCAACCATTACACCCGATACAACGTATGGCGAAAACGATAACCTCGGTGCCATGCCTTATGTATCTGTTACGGCAAACCTCAACAACAAAGATCTTGGCGATGCCTCAAAAGATGTAGAAAATGTAATAGCATCTTTAGGCAAACTGCCCCGTGGCTTGTTTGTGGAAAGGATCGGTTTAAGTAAGGTGTTGACCGAAACATTAAGCAGCTTACAGTCGGGTTTATTGGTGGCAATCGTGGTTATCTTTCTCATGCTCTCCGCTAACTTTCAATCATTCAAAGTGCCACTGGTTATATTAACAACAGTGCCAGCAGTTGTGTTGGGTTCGTTGGTGCTGCTTAGGCTAACAGGCTCTACATTAAACCTGCAATCCTATATGGGTATCATCATGTCTGTAGGTGTGTCCATTGCAAATGCCGTACTATTAATAACCAATGCAGAGCAGTTGCGTAAGCACAACGGCGATGCGTTAAAGTCGGCAAAAGAAGCAGCAGCACTGCGTTTGCGGCCTATTGTAATGACAAGCCTTGCCATGGTGGTAGGTATGCTGCCAATGGCCATTGGTCATGGCGAAGGTGGCGACCAGGTATCTCCACTAGGCCGTGCAGTGATTGGTGGGCTTGTCGCATCAACTTTTGCAGTGTTATTGATACTGCCATTGGTATTTGCTTGGGTGCAGGGCAAAACATCCACCGTGTCAGTATCACTCGATCCCGAAGACAAAGACAGCATACACTATATCCCTTCATTATACGATACAAAAAAATAAACTATGGTCAGCATATTTTTTAAACAGCAATACGCCAAGCATCATATCATGAACATCCTTACCTATAAGCCGCTGAACGCCCTAACCCCCTTGTTGTTTTTAGGGCTGGTATTGAGTAGTTGCCACTCCACACCAAAAGAAGAAGAAAAAACAAGTATTGAAAAAACTGTAGTGCCCACTTTTGTACTGCAAAAGGGCAAGCTCTCCTCAACACTGGATATGCCAGGCGAGTTGGTTGCCTTTCAGCAAGTGGACCTTTATGCCAAAGTAAACAGTTTTGTAAAAAAACTGAATGTAGATGTTGGCTCGGAAGTAAGTGCCGGTCAGCTATTGGCCATCATGGAAGCACCGGAAATCAATTCGCAACTGTCGGGTGCAGAATCAAGGCTGAAATCTTTGGAAGCAATATACATAGCCAGCAAAGCCAACTATAACCGTTTGTTGGAAACAAGTAAGACGCCTGGCACCATATCGCCCAACGACCTTGACCAGGCATTGGCAAAACAACAATCAGACAATGCACAATGGCAGGCCGCCAAAGCTGCATACCGGGAAATAACAGACAACCGGAACTACCTGGAAATACGGGCACCGTTCAATGGGGTAATCACTGCAAGAAATGTAAGTGCCGGTGCTTATGTGGGCCCATCGGGCAAAGGTTCTGAACTGCCTTTGTTTACCTTGCAGGAACAGAAGAAACTGCGTTTGGTAGTTGCCGTGCCCGAAGCATACACTGCTTACCTCAACGATAAGAACGAGATCAGTTTCTCCGTACGATCATTGCCTGGGCAAAAATTCACGGCCAAAGTGCAACGCCTGGCCGGTGCGTTGGACAACAAGCTGCGTTCGCAACGCATAGAAATGGATGTCATTAACAACAATAAAAAACTATTGCCCGGCATGGTAGCGGAAATCTCTATTCCATTGCCTGCAAAAGATAGTACTTTCATTGTTCCCGAAACTTCCATCATCAATTCTGCCGAAGGCCTGTTTGTGATTAAATCAAACAAGGGTAAAGCAGAATGGCTACCGATACAAAAGGGTAGGGCACAACAAGAAAAAGTAGAAGTGTTCGGCAACTTGATTACAGGCGATAGCATCGTTACAAAGGCTACAGAAGAAATAAGGAAAGGTTCGTCTATTAATTAAAAAATAATGGCACACGGATGAAAAGAATTGGACGGATAGTCACTGATTTATTTTGCTTCGCAAAATGTTAGATTATGCACATGTTATTGCCAAGCGATAACATAATCTGTGACTATCCGTTTAACCAGTATCATCCGTGTGCCACAAAAAGTAAAAAACAATTTTATGGAATACAGACAATTAGGGCAATCAGGATTAAGGGTTCCTGTATTGAGTTTCGGCACGGCCACATTTGGTGGTGGCAACGAATTCTTTAAAGCATGGGGCACAACGCAGGTTGATGAAGCAACGCAAATGGTTAACTTATGTTTAGATGCAGGCGTGAACCTGTTCGACACTGCCAATGTGTACTCAACAGGTTTGGCAGAAGAGATATTGGGCAAAGCATTATTCGGCTTGCGTGACAAAGTATTGGTGTCAACCAAAGCAACGTTCCGTATGGGCGATGATGTGAACGAATATGGCTCGTCACGTTTTCATTTAATTAAACAATGCGAGGCAAGTTTAAAACGTTTGCAGACCGACCATATTGATATTTACCACATGCATGGCTTTGATGCCAACACACCTATTGACGAAACCCTGAAAACATTGGAAACATTGGTACAAAGTGGTAAGGTAGGTTATATTGCCTGCTCCAATTTTTCTGGCTGGCATTTAATGAAATCATTGTCCATATCTGAAAGGTATGGTTGGAGCAAGTACATTGCACACCAGGCATACTACTCTTTATTGAACAGGGAATTTGAGTGGGAACTGATGCCATTGGGCATTGACCAAAATGTGGGTACCATTGTTTGGAGCCCATTGTCGGGCGGGCAGCTGTCGGGCAAAATAAGGAGGGGCAACCCATTGCCAGAAGGTTCACGTTTTGATCAATTGGGAAGCCATGGCCCCGCAAAGGACCCTGAATTTCTGTACGGCATTGTAGATGTGTTGGATCAGGTGGCAGAGGAAACTGGCAAGACTGTTGCACAGGTTTCATTGAACTGGTTGCTGCAAAGACCAACGGTAGACAATATCATTATTGGTGCAAGAAACGAGGCACAATTGAAACAGAACCTTGAAGCAGTTGGCTGGAACCTGACCATAGACCAAGTAAAAAGATTGGATGCTGCAAGCGATACAACACCCATCTACCCATATTGGCATCAACGCAACAATACCATATTCAACACAGCCCCCGATTTATATTAAACAGTCATGTTTAACAGCAAAGGCCCTTCAATACGATTCATCGCATTGAAGGGCCTTTGTATTGTATAAATAATTGCGTTGTGCATACAGTGAAGCTAGATGCTGGCCATGTTGTATGCAACAAAAAGCCCCACATTTCTGTGGGGCTTTTGTGGGAGTTGACGGGGTCGAACCGCCGACCCTCTGCTTGTAAGGCAGATGCTCTAAACCAACTGAGCTAAACTCCCTTCCTTGTTTGGGAGTGCAAAAATAGGTGTTGAATATTTCTGGCCAAAAAAAATCTTCAATTTCTTCAAATTTTTTTTCAGGGCTTTTTCCTTGCACTTTTCGGTAATAATGTAAAGCAACTATGAAATACATTTGCATAGATAAGTGAAGCATGAAAACAACGACTCAGATTTCGGAAAAAGACCTAACGGAAACAATCATCACCTCCATAGAGCCATACATGCTGGTTGTATGGAATGATGAGGTAAACACATTTGACTGGGTGATTGAAACTTTGGTAGAAGTTTGCCACCACACACAGGAGCAGGCCGAGCAATGTGCCATGCTGATACATTTCAAAGGCAAATACGCCGTAAAGAATGGCGACTACGATACCCTAAAAGTGTATTGCGATGCCATTACCGAAAGGGGGATCAATGCAACGGTTGAAGAAACAGTTGGCTAGCAAGTCTATACGGTCCAACTGGTTGACGCTGAACTTTCTATTGCTCACTTTCTACATGCACCAATGCCTTTAGCAGTTTTAGACAATAAGATATGGTTCCCCACGGTAGATGATGCATTGGCCGATGGCTTATTGGCCATGGGTGGCGATTTAAGTACCGAACGTTTACTGGCTGCTTACCGAAAAGGCATCTTTCCCTGGTTCGATGGCACTGTGCCTTTATGGTGGGCACCCAATCCACGCTTTATTATTTTCCCCGATGAATTGAAAGTGAGCAAGAGCATGAAAGTGCTGTTGCGGAAAAAACATTTTGTGTTTACCATCAATAAAGCATTTGCTGAAGTGATCCATCATTGCAAAGAAACTAAACGCGAAGGCCAGCAAGGCACCTGGATAACAGACGATGTGGAGCGTGCCTATATAGAATTACATAAGCTCGGTTATGCCCATAGTGCCGAAGCATGGTTTGAGGGTAAACTGGTTGGTGGCTTGTATGGCATCCGAATGGGCAAAGTGTTCTTTGGCGAAAGCATGTTCAGTCACCACAGCAATGCAAGCAAGTTTGCATTTATCCACTATGTGCAACAGCTGGTAAAGCAAGGTGTGCAGTTGATAGATTGCCAGGTGTATACCGAACACCTGGAAAGTCTCGGTGCAAAAATGATTATGCGGCAACAGTTCATGCAACTGCTACAGCACTTGTTATAGTTACTGGTAACGATACCATAAATAATTTGCTGCTTTATACAACAAAACCTTCTGCTGCTTCAGTAAAATAGCTTAATTTCAATGCCTCAAAAGGTTGCCTGCCTGCTGTAAATTTTATATATGACTAACACGAGTAACAGTGCATTGCAACAGTTCAAGAACCTGGTGGGCATCAAGTTCCAATTGTACAACAGTTTGTTCACCTCCCTTCCCTTTCACCGCATCGAAAAAACAGGCATACTGGCTTCCATGCTATTGGTCAACTGCGAAGAAGGTTACAAAAAAAATCAAAGCCCCGTTGAAATAATCGAAGAGTTTTTTGCCAAACAGGTAAGCTTTACCAAAGAAGAAGAAAAGATTGACCTGCTCTTCCGTTTTGTGCAATACATAGAAAGGCAAGTGGTGCTGTTTGATGCCTTGGAAGATGCATCCTTTAACCAGATACATGACCTTGGCGGAACAGGTACCCTAAAGCAACTGGCTTTGGAAGTACAGTCGCAAAACAAACAAGAAGAACTGAAAGAAAAGCTTAAGGACTTCACGATTCAGTTGGTACTAACCGCACACCCCACACAGTTCTACCCTGGTGCCGTGCTGGGCATCATACACGATATATCTTCTGCAGTTAACGCAAACAACGAGAACCAGATTTATACCTACCTGCAACAGTTGGGGCGTACACCTTTCTTTCAGCAGAAAAAACCCACACCTTACGATGAGGCCGTGAGTTTGATATGGTACCTCGAAAATATTTTCTATCCAGCCGCGGGCAGGATTGCCACTTTTTTCAAAAGCAATTTTAGCGACTTGTTGAACCCCAATAACCCCATTATTAAAATGGGTTTTTGGCCAGGTGGCGACAGGGATGGCAACCCGTTTGTAAATGCGGCAACCACACTGCAAGTGGCCAATGCATTACGTGGTTCCGCCATTAAATGCTATTACCTGGACATACGCAAATTGAAACGCAGGCTCACTTTTAAAGGTGTGGACGCTGCCTTGACACAATTGGAGAAAAAGCTATACGACCACTTGTTTGTTCCTGGCCACACCTGCGAACTCACCAAGGAAGAAATCATCAAGGCTTTGCAAAACATACGCTACCAATTGATATACGACCACAACGGGCTCTTTGTACAGCAAGTGGAAAGCCTCATCAACAAAGTGGAAGTATTCGGTCTGCATTTTGCCTCGCTGGATGTAAGGCAGGAAAGTACCATTCACGGTAAGACCCTCGATGCCATTGCAGCAGCAACAACCGGCCTCCTGCCCACTAACTATGCATCCCTTTCCAATAATGAAAAGATAGATCTACTGGTACAACAGCCAACAGCCATAGTGGATGTGCAAGTATTGCAGGATGATGTACAGAAAGATGTATTGCAGGCAATGACGGCCGTTAAGGACATTCAACGGTTGAATGGCGAAGCGGGCTGCAACCGCTACATCATTAGCCAATGCAACAGTGCCCTGAATGCCATGGAAGTGTTTGGCCTGTTTTTATTGAGTGGATGGAAAAAAGAAGAACTGTCGGTTGACATCATACCCCTGTTCGAAACAATTGACGATTTGCAGGAAGCTGCCGAAATAATGAAGCAGTTGTACGAAAACGAAACCTATAAAACCCATTTGCAACGCAGGGGCAACAAGCAAACCATCATGCTGGGCTTTAGTGATGGCACAAAAGATGGTGGCTACCTGATGGCCAACTGGAGCATATACAAAGCAAAAGAAGAACTCACCGCCATCTCCAAACAATATGAAGTAGATGTGGCGTTCTTTGATGGCAGGGGTGGCCCGCCGGCAAGGGGAGGAGGCAAGACACACAATTTCTATGCATCGCTCGGAAAGAATATTTCCAGTAAAGAGATACAGCTAACCGTGCAGGGGCAAACCGTAAGCTCCAATTTCGGCACCATCGATTCAGCCCAATACAATATTGAGCAATTGCTGCATGCAGGCATTTCCAACGATGTGATGAGTGGCAAAGTAACTGGCTTGACTGACGAACAGGAATCGCTCATACAGTCATTGGCAGAAGAGGGCCATAAAGCATATATTGCTTTAAAGGAGCATCCATATTTTACCGATTACCTGCTTCATGCCAGCCCTTTGCGTTTTTATGCCGAAACAAATATCGGCTCACGTCCGGCCAAACGTGGCAGCACCAATAAACTGGCGTTGAAAGACCTTCGTGCCATACCGTTTGTAGGGGCATGGAGCCAGTTGAAGCAGAATGTTACCGGGTATTACGGTGTGGGCATTGCCATGGAAAAAATTGCCAACCAGGGACAGTGGCAAGAGGTAAAGAAGCTGTACCAATCATCGCTGTTTTTCAAAACGTTGATTGATAATTGTGAAATGGCCATGAAGAAATGCTTTTTCCCGCTTACTTCTTTCCTTTCCAACCACCCAACTTATGGGGAGATTTGGACCATGATGTACGAGGAATACGAACGTACCAAACGCTATATAGCCCTGCTCACAGGCAGTAATGAACTGATGGCCAATTACCCAGTTGACCAGCTTTCCATCCAGATGCGGGAAAAGATCGTACTTCCGCTATTAACCATACAGCAATACGCCATTACCCGGGTAAGGGAACTGGAAGAGCAGCTTGTCAGCAACTCCCCCGTAAAGGCAGCTTACGAAAAATTGGTAATGCGTTGTTCTTTCGGAATTATTAACGCAGGGCGAAATTCAGCTTAAACAGTCAAAAAACTATGCAAACGATACCAGTAAAGGGTTTCGTTTGTTTATTATTACATATTATTAATAATAAAATTTAAATTATTTTTAAGTTTTGATTAAATTTTTGAATATTTTGTGTTGTAAAGTTCAAAATGTTAAATTTTTTAATTTAAAACTGCAACAATTATGAGTAAACCCACCTTTAAGAGCGTCGCTCCGTTTCTAATCTTGGCAGGAGTAGCCATTGCTGCTATTTTCATTAAGCCCGATGCCTCATTTGACCCTGCATCTGTTTTGGGTGCAGACGGCAAGTCGCCAAAATACGTGTACAATAGTGGCGACATTTCCTGGATGCTCGTATCGTGTGCATTTGTGTTTTTAATGACCCCCGCACTTGCCTTCTTCTACGGCGGTATGGTTGGCCGTAAAAACGTGCTCTCCACCATGATCAAGAGCACTGTTGCAGCAGGTATCATTTCTGTATTGTGGGTTGTGGTGCAGTTCAGCCTTTGCTTCGGCAAGTCCTTTCATGGCTTTATTGGCGACCCGAGAACTTTTCTGTTCTTTAAAGGTGTAATGAGTGGCGAACCTTGGAGCCTTGCCTCCACCATTCCCTTGCCACTATTTTCCTTCTTCCAATTAATGTTTGCCATCATTACCCCAGGGTTGGTGGTGGGTGCGGTAGCGGAGCGTATCCGTTTTACTGCTTATAGTCTGTTTATTGTACTGTTTGGTATATTGGTATATGCACCATTGGCCCACATGGCATGGCACCCAGAAGGTATCATGTTTAAATGGGGGGTATTGGACTTTGCAGGTGGTACCGTAGTGCATATTTCGGCCGGTATGGCTGCCCTTGCAGGTGCCATTGTGCTCAAGCCACGTAAATCAATCACTTCTGCAGGGCCTGCCAATATACCTTACGTACTAATCGGTACAGGTTTGCTTTGGTTCGGCTGGTTCGGTTTCAATGCAGGCAGTGCAGTAGGTGCAGGTTCATTGGGCGTGTACGCATTTGCCACTACCAATACCGCTGCTGCCGCTGCTGGTTTGGCCTGGATGTTCTTTGATGTGTTAAGGGGCAAAAAACCGTCTGTACTGGGCTTCTGTATCGGTGCAGTTGTGGGCTTGGTTGCCATTACACCTGCTGCAGGTTTTGTAGGTGTGCCTCAAGCAATATTTATTGGCTTTATTGCTGCTATCGTTTCAAACTTTGTGGCCGAGTTCCTGAAGCACAAAACAAAACTGGACGATCCCTTGGATGTTTTTGCATGCCATGGTTTAGGTGGTATCACAGGTATGTTACTTACAGGTGCTTTGGGCAGCAAAACCGTGAATGGTGCCGTATTGGATGGCCAGTTCCTCATTCAATTAAAAGGTATGGGATTGGCTGTTGTGTACAGCTTTGCTGTATCCTTCCTCATATTCAAATTCATCAACTTCATTGTTCCGTTAAGGGTTACAGAAGCCGAAGAGGCAGAAGGGCTGGATGCTTCGCAGCATGATGAAAACTATACACAGGGTACCTTGTTGGTACAAAGAGAAGGTGTATTGGTTGAAGAGCCTGTATTGTAACCGTATGGGTACCTGCTACCCCATATAATGCTGCATTAAACAGAAAAGGTATAGCCATAATGTAAAACCGGTTTCGCACACCGGTTAACGGCTACACCTTTTCATTCATAACAATAAAAACCATCACAATGTTAAAGAAAATTTTAGCAACACAAATTGCTTTGGCCTCTTTTGGCTATGATGCATCGGCACAGGATTCCACCAAAAAAATGGCACCGCTTGTTATTTCGGGCTCTGTGGATGCTTATTATCGTTACAGTTTCGAAGATTCAAAAGCTACCGACTTCAACAATAAGACAAGTTTTACAAAATCGCAAAATTCGTACGAATTGGGCATGGCTACCGTAAAGCTTGACCATACAGTAGGTAAGGTTAGTGCTACGGCCGATTTGGGTTTTGGCCGCCGTGCCGCCGAATTTTCGTACAACGACGGTGGTTCGCTGGCATCGGTAAAACAGTTGTATGTTAGCTATGCTGCATCCGATAAAGTGAAACTTACATTGGGTAAATGGGCCACGCATGTTGGCTACGAACTGGTAGATGCCATTGGCAACCGGAACTATAGCATGAGTTATATGTTCTCTTACGGACCGTTCTTTCATACGGGTTTAAAAGCCGATATTGGCCTGGGCGGAAAGTCTGCTTTTATGGTAGGTATCACCAACCCAACCGACCAGTCAACCACCACTTCATCCACCAAAATGGTGATTGCCCAGTTTAGTACAGGTACCAAAAATGATAAACTGAAAGCTTATTTGAATTACCAAGGTGGAAGTACACCCGATACCAAAGTGAACCAGTTTGACTTAGTTTTATTGGGGACTATCAGCCCCAAGTTCAGCATCAATTACGATGGTTCGTTGTACTCGGTTAAAAGTGCTGGAACTACCAATAGCTGGTTCGGTTCCGCTTTGTACTTTAACTACGACCCAACAGATAAGTTTGGTTTAACGGTACGCGGCGAATATTTCGATGACAAGAAAACCGTTGCCGGTATTGGCTCGGATGTATTGGCCTTTACCGTTTCTGGCAACATTAAACTCGGTCCGTTAACCGTTATTCCTGAGCTGCGTTTAGACAATGCTTCTAAGGTGGCCATCTTTGAAAAGAACAACGGCAACCCAACAAAAACTGCAGCAACTGCAATACTTGCAGCCGTATATAAGTTTTAAAGGTTAGTTTGTAATAAGTGAAAAAAAACTCCGCAATTAGCGGAGTTTTTTATTTAAGAGATAATATTTATATGGTAATAGAAATGATCTGTATAAAACATCAATCCTTTAAACCATTTCTTGCAACAGCGAAGCATCTTTTGTTTCCAATAAAGAATAGCCCATCAAAAATTCATCTACTTTTCTTGCACACTCACGGCCTTCGCTTATTGCCCACACAACCAATGATTGTCCACGCCGCATATCGCCAGCAGTAAATACTTTGCTGATATTGGTCTGGTAGTTTTTCTCTGTTGCCTTTACATTGCCACGTTCATCCAGTTCAACACTTAGCTGCTGTATCAGGCCTGTATGTTGCGGATGCACAAAGCCCATGGCAAGCAATGCAAGCTCACAGGCAATTTCCCTTTCGCTACCTACTACTTCAACAAAGTTTGCAGGCCGGCCATCTTCTGTAATCTTCCATTCAAGATCAACAATTTTCAATGCTTTCAAATTGCCGTTGCCATCACCTATAAATTCTTTGGTGGCAATGGCCCAATGCCTTGCTGCACCTTCTTCGTGCGATGTAGTGGTTTTTAAAATCATGGGGTAAGTAGGCCAGGGCATAAAAGGTGTTCTGGCAGATGCAGGCTTGGGCATCAGTTCAAATTGCGTAACACTTGCTGCACCATGACGGTTGGATGTACCTACGCAATCGCTACCTGTATCGCCGCCGCCAATCACTACTACATTTTTACCAGTGGCTTTCAAATCATGTACATAAATATTGCTTTCAATATTGGCATGTGCTAAAGCGTCACTATTGTCAATACGCTTGTTCTGCTGCTTTAAAAAATCCATCGCAAAATGAACGCCGTTCAGTTCCCTGCCCGGTATCGGCAGGTCCCTTGGTACGGTTGAGCCACCCGCCAATACAATGGCATTGAACTCACGCAGCAGATCGTTGATGCTGATGTTCACCCCCACATTGGCATGGCACCTGAACGTGATGCCTTCTTCTTCCATTACTTCGATCCTTCGCTGCACTACCCATTTCTCCAATTTAAAATCGGGTATGCCATAGCGTAGCAGGCCACCGGGCTTTTCGTCACGTTCAAAAACGGTCACTGCATGGCCTGCATAGTTCAGTTGTGCAGCAGCAGCCAGCCCCGCAGGGCCGCTACCCACAACCGCTACTTTTTTGCCCGTGCGTATATTGGGTTTGCGTGGTTGCACAAAGCCTTTGTTGAAGGCAATTTCTATGATGTGCTTTTCAATTTCTTCAATGGCAACTGCGGGCTGGTTAATGCCAAGCACGCATGCACTTTCGCAAGGTGCAGGGCAGATGCGTCCGGTAAATTCAGGGAAGTTATTGGTTGATGTCAATATATCGTATGCCTCTTTCCAATTGCCATCGTACACCGCATCGTTAAACTCGGGTATCACGTTGCCCAGTGGGCAACCGCTATGGCAAAAGGGAACACCGCAGTTCATGCAGCGTGCACTTTGCTGGTTCAGTTGCTCATCAGTATAAGGTTGCACAAATTCTTTATAGTCGTTCAAACGCTCTGCCACTGGGCGTTTGCTGGGTAGTTCCCTTGTAAATTCTATGAAACCTGTTGGCTTTCCCATATAAGGAAGTTTAAAGTTTAATTGGTTGAATGGTTGAATGTCCGCTTGTTGATTTGCTAGCTTTTATACTGTTGGACATTTGAATTTTTGAACTGGCCCAAAGCCTTCTTATAATCTTTCGGGAACACTTTGATGAAGTGCTGTAACTGGTTGTCAAAATCGTTGAGTACAAATTTTGCAACCGTACTGCCTGTCTGTTCCGCATGTTTGGTCAGCAGGTGTTGCAGTTCAAGAATGTCGTCTTCGCTCAATGGGTCAAGGTCCACCATTTCCATATTGCAGTTGCCGGCAAAGCTTTCCTTTACATCGTATATATAAGCAATACCGCCACTCATGCCTGCTGCAAAATTCCTTCCCGTGTTGCCCAGTATCACTACCTTACCACCGGTCATGTACTCGCAGCCATGATCGCCAACGCCTTCTACCACGGCACTTACACCGCTGTTGCGTACGGCAAAACGTTCGCCTGCCTTGCCACGTATAAATGCTTCGCCGCTTGTTGCTCCGTAAAAGGCAGTGTTGCCAATCAGTATGTTTTCTTCGGGTATAAATGTGCCTTTCTTATCGGGGTACACAATCAATCTTGCACCGCTTAATCCTTTACCAAAGTAATCATTGGCGTCGCCTTCCAACTCAAGTGTAATGCCTTTGTTGTTAAAGGCACCAAAGCTTTGACCAGCGGTACCTGTGAATTTGAAATGGATGGTATCGTCTGGTAAGCCCCTGCTGCGGTATATTTTGGTAAGCTCGTTCGATAGGATGGTACCAACCGTTCTGTCAATATTCCTGATGTTGAACGATGCGGTCACTTTCTCCTGATTGTCCAATGCAGGTTTTGCAGCAGCCAACAATTTCCAGTCCAACACATCGACCAAACCATGATCCTGTTCTTCTTGTTTGTACAGGCCAACATATTCCGATGCCGGTTCTTTGTACAGGATGGGGGATAGGTCGAGTTTTGCATATTTCCAATGCGTGATGTTTTCTTTTCTTTCCAGGCAATCCACCTGGCCAATCATTTCGTTCACGGTTTTAAAACCGAGCTCCGCCATTATTTCCCTTAACTCCTGTACCATAAACTTGAAGAAGTTTATTACATGCTCGGGATCGCCCGTAAAACGTTTTCTTAACTCAGGATCTTGCGTTGCAACACCAACAGGGCAGGTGTTCAAATGGCATTTACGCATCATGATGCAGCCTTCTACCACCAATGCAGCAGTGGCCACGCCCCATTCTTCGGCACCCAGCAATGCAGCAATGGCAATGTCGCGGCCCGTTTTCATCTGGCCATCGGCCTGTACGGTAACACGGCTACGCAGTTTGTTTTTTACCAATGTCTGGTGGGCTTCTGCAAGTCCCATTTCCCATGGTAGGCCTGTATGTTTAATGGAGCTGATAGGGCTTGCACCTGTACCGCCATCATGGCCTGCAATCAACACCACATCTGCTTTTGCTTTGGTAACGCCTGCAGCAATGGTGCCCACGCCAGCCTTACTTACTAGTTTCACATTTATTCTTGCTGCACGGTTGGCATTCTTTAAATCGGATATCAGTTGGGCCAAATCTTCAATACTATAAATATCATGGTGCGGTGGTGGCGATATCAGCCCAACGCCGGGTGTTGAGTGACGCACTTTACCAATCCACTCATCTACTTTGTGTCCGGGTAACTGTCCGCCTTCACCGGGTTTGGCACCCTGTGCCATTTTTATCTGCAGTTCATCTGCTTCCGTAAGGTATAAACTCGTTACACCAAAACGTGCAGAAGCAACCTGTTTAATGGCACTACGCATGCTGTCGCCATTTTGCAGTTTTTCGTAACGCAATTCATCTTCGCCACCTTCGCCGGTATTGCTTTTGCCACCCAGGCGGTTCATGGCAATGGCAAGCGTGCTATGGGCTTCATGCGATATGGAACCAAAGCTCATGGCACCTGTGGCAAAGCGTTTGTAGATGTTTTCTGCGGCTTCCACTTCATCAATACTGATAGAAGGACGGTTGCGTTTAAACTCGAACATGCTACGCAGCGTACACGCTTTTTCGCTTTGGTCGTTTACAAGTTTCGAATATTTTTTAAACGTTGCATAATCATTCATCTTGGTGGCATGTTGCAATAAGTGAATGGTTTGCGGATTGAACAAGTGGAACTCGCCTTTGCGTTTCCATTGGTACAATCCACCCACTTGCAAACGTTCTACTGGTATATCTTTTTTGCTGAAAGCAAAATGGTGTTTGGCCAATGCTTCTTTGGCAATTTCATCCAAGCCCATGCCTTCAATACGTGATGTGGCACCGGTAAAATATTTATCTACTACTTCTTTGTTCAGCCCAACTATTTCAAAAATCTGTGCACCTTGGTAAGACTGTAAAGTGGAGATACCCATTTTACTGAACACTTTCAACAGGCCATCGCATACCGCTTTTACATAATTTTTCTTTAACTGTTCCACATCAATATCTGTTTGCAGTTTGCCCGATATTTTCATGTCACGAATAGTAGATAACGCCAGGTATGGATTGATGGCAGTGGCACCAAAACCAATCAAACAGGCAAAGTGGTGCACTTCCCATACATCGCCAGCTTCTACAATAATACCCACTTGGCCACGGTAACCTTTTCTGATTAAGTGGTGGTGAACGGCAGACACAGCCAGCAATGTAGGTATGGGAGCGTGGTCGCTATCAATGGCACGGTCGGTTAATATCAATACTTCAAAACCATCTTCCACTGCATCGGTTGCATAACGGCACAAACGTTCAATGCCTTTTTGTAAAGAACCAGGTTTGCCATCGGCCCTAAAATAGGTCTGTAATGTTTTTGCCTGAAAGATGCCGGTATCAATGCTCCTGATCTTTTCCAGTTCATGGTTGTTGAGTACAGGATGTTTCAATGCCACACTATGGCAGGCCAATGCATCTTCAATCAGCAGGTTGCCATTGTTGCCCGCAAAGGTTGCAAGGCTCATTACCAGTTTCTCGCGTATCGGGTCAATGGGCGGGTTGGTTACCTGTGCAAACAATTGTTTAAAGTAGGCACTTAAATGTTGTGGCTGTTCGCTCAGTACAGCCAATGGCGTATCGGTACCCATAGAACCGATTGGTTCCTTTGCATCAATTGCCATGGATGATATAATGGTCTCCAAATCTTCAGTGGAGTAGCCAAATGCCTTTTGGTATTTGAACACCTGGTCGTGTTGCAAATGTGTAAACAGTACCCTTGGCTCTGGCAATTCTTCTAAGCGTATCTTGTATTTGTTCAGCCACTCGCCATAAGGTTTCTGCGAGCAGATGTTTTTCTTTACTTCTTCATCGCTAATGATCCTTCCCTGTTCCATATCCACCACAAACATCTTACCTGGTTGCAGCCTTCCTTTTTCAATTACAATGCTTTGGTCCACAGGCAATGCACCTGTTTCGCTGGCCATGATAACCCTGTCGTCGTTGGTAACACAGTAGCGTGAAGGACGTAGGCCATTCCTGTCCAGCGTGGCACCGATCATTTTACCATCGGTAAATGATATGGATGCGGGACCATCCCATGGTTCCTGGAATGCAGCATGGAATTCGTAGAAGGCTTTTTTAACAGGATCCATCGTTTCATCGCCATCCCATGCTTCGGGTATCAGCATCATCATTACATGGGGCAGGCTCCTGCCACATAGGGTAAGCAATTCAATCATATTGTCCAAGCAAGCAGAATCCGATTGGTTCTGCGTTACAATGGGCAACAGCATGTCCATTTCTTCTTTGGTAAAATATGGATTGGTAAAACCTTTTTCGCTTGTCTTGAGCCAGTTGAGGTTGCCTTGCAAAGTATTGATCTCACCATTGTGGGCAATGTACCTAAAGGGTTGTGCCAGTTTCCAGGAAGGGAAGGTGTTGGTGGCAAAACGGGAGTGTACCAAACCAAACGCACTTACCAAACGCTTGTTGCTCAGGTCGGGGAAATAGCTACGCACCTGGTGCGATGTGAGTTGCCCTTTGTACACAATTGTTTTATACGATAGCGATGCCACATAAAAACCGATGGCATCTTTTTTTACGGTGTTGTTGATGGTGTGGCTGGCATAGTTCTTTAAAATAAAGAGCTTGCGTTCAAATGCATCGGGCGATGAGATATGGTCGGGACAAACCACAAATACCTGTTCTATTTCGGGTTCAACGCTTAATGCAGTTGGGCCAATATCGGTGGTGTTTACGGGTACTTTCCGGTAAGCCAATATTTCCAGCCCCAGTTTCTCTGCACTGCGTGTAAAAATCTCCCTGCACTCTTCTTTCAGCCTGATGTCTTTGGGAAAGAACAGCATACCCACACCGTACTTGCCAAAAGGAGGCAGGTGCACACCCATTTTTACGCATTCGTCAAAGAAAAACTCATGGGGCGTTTGAATAAGTATACCGGCACCATCGCCCGTATTGTTTTCGCAGCCACAGGCACCGCGGTGCTCCATGTTTTCCAATACCGTTAATGCATCCGATATATGTTGATGGGATTTATTGCCTTTAATATTGGCAACGAAGCCGATGCCACAGGCATCATGCTCAAAAGACGAGTCGTAAAGACCACAATTTCCGGTTTGTTCACTCATGATGGTTAAAACAAAAGGGTTAAATAATTGTGGCAGGCAATGGCATGAAATTAGGCCAAAATGTTGAAAGGGGCCTATATTATTTTCAATAAATTAACGCAAACGTTTGTTAGTAAGCAAAAAACTGCAATGATTGTTAGATAAAATTAAACAATATTAAATGATGACTGTAAAGTAAGATGCAGGGAAAGATAGTGCAGGCTTGCTTCCTTTTTCAAAAATGCCGAATACCGTACTGCCCGTGCCACTCATGCTGGCGTATGCAGCACCTGCGGTATAAAGCTGTTGTTTGATGCTGTTAATTGCAGGGTACTGTTTGCTGACAGGCAGTTCAAAATCGTTGAGCAGTTCGTTTTTCCAGGTGCCGATTGGTTGCTGTATAATTTGCTGAATGGATTTTTGAGGTACGCAAGGTGCAATATTGGCAAAGGCCCAACCTGTATTTACATGTATGCCAGGGTTTACAATCACGAAAGTATAGGCAGATAAATCCAACTCAATATTGCTCATTACCTCGCCACGGGAAGTGGCAAAGCAGGGTTGATTGAGGATGAAAAACGGACAGTCGCTGCCCAATTGCAATGCATAGTGCATCAATTGCTGCTGCGATAAAACAAGTGCAAATTTTTCATTTAATAAACTTAATGCAAAAGCCCCATCGGCACTGCCGCCGCCCAGGCCCGCACCCATGGGAATGTTTTTGTGCAGGTGCATCTGTATGGAGGGGAGCGTAGGGAAATCCTGTTTCAATAAATGGTAAGCTTTAACGCAAAGGTTGTTGCTGGTATCGCCGTCGATGGTTAGGCCGGATGAGGTAAACGAGATGCTGTTGTTGACAGTTGACGGTTGACGGTTGACGGTTGGTTGTGGACTATCTACTGTCCACTGTCCACTATCTACTGTCATCTCCGCTCTGTCCACTGCCTGCTCCCTCACCACTTCCAACACATCTTTGATCATTAAGGGATAGAAAACTGTTTCGAGGTCATGAAAACCATCAGCCCTTTTGCGGAGAATGTTGAGGCCGAGGTTTATTTTACAGTTGGGAAAAACAATCATTAAATAAGATGCGGGTTTAGCAGCGGTTACTTCCGCTTATTGATTTCGTCCCTAATAGCAATGGCCCTTATATAGTCCTCATGCTCCAGTACATCATTCAGTAAGGTCTGCAGCTCTTCCAGGTTCAGCCCGCTCAGGTCGTCACGGTTACCATCGCCTGCTTTTTCCACACCTACTGCTTCGCCCACTTTCTTTTTGGCGGGGCCATCTTCCATTAATATGCCTGCACCTTCAATAATATGTTCGTAGGTATAAATGGGGCAGCCAAACCTTACGGCCAGTGCCAATGCATCGCTGGTGCGGCTGTCAATCTCTACAGTATCGCTATCGGTAAAACAAACCAGTTTAGAGTAAAAAATGCCTTCCTGCAAATCGCTGATCACTATTTCCTGCAGTTCCACATTAAAGGCATTCATAAAGTTCTTCATCAGGTCGTGCGTAAGGGGGCGGCTTGGTTGCATGTGCTCCAGGGCCACTGCAATGGCCTGGGCCTCGAACCCGCCAATAACAATGGGCAAACGGCGCAGGCCATTCACTTCGCCCAGCACCACTGCATAGGAATGTGTTTGTGTAATGCTGTGGCTAAGGGCAACTATTTCCAGTTCTATCTTCTTCATACTAACACGAAAATAAATGAAAATGCTTTAACTAAAGCACTGGTTTTTGGTTTGGCTAAATGGTTATTTCTTCTTTTTTACAGCTTCTTTTTTGCGGGTAAAGCTGTCGTCAAAAAAACACTTAATGTCCCTATGGTTGCCACAACTGCCCTGTTCCTTCACATCAACTTGGTTGCCATTAAACGTAAAGTCCACTACACAGGGGTCGCCATTGTCGCTATAGATGGCTTTGTTGGCGGTTTTCATTTGCAGTTCGCCTTTTAGTTCGCCAATACATGTGCCATTGTTCTTCTCAAAATGGATAAAGAAAAAATAAGTGTTGGCATTTTTGCCGTCGCGTATAGATATGAAGTTCTTATTGTCCTGTACATAATTGCCGCTGAACTTGTTTTTCCTAGGCAGGGTATCAATGGGGTTAATAATGGTATTGTTGCGTTTGGCGTCTTCGTTGGTTTCGTTCACCACCTGCATAAAGCCATTGCTGCCATTGTATGCCCAGCCGGTACGGGTGTACTGCAGTTGCTGTTTCTCGGTGTTCATCTTTTCTTTGGCAATGCCAAAAGTGGGTTCTTTGTTAATGGATACGGAATGTATATAGCCGTCTTTATTGCCATCGCTCAGCAGTTCCTTACTGGCCAGGAACCTGTTCTTCTTGTCCATTACAAACGTGGCCAAATGTGTTTTTTTGCCAAGTACAAAATTGGCCAATAAATAGGTTTCCTTTTGTTTCTCTATACGTCCCACGGGGTTAATGCGTACCTTTTTTTCCTTACCTGTAATGGTTTGCAGGGCACTGTCTGGTATAAACTGGCCCATTACCTGATAGCTGATCAGGGTACTGTCCGCCAGGTCGGTTATATTGGTATCTGCCCCAACATAAGGCAGGTCCATTACCGGAAAGGCAGCTACAAAATCGTTCACTTTTACGGGAGCATCGCCAGAGAGGTCGGCTTTTTTGGGCTTGCAGGCATAAAGGGATAGCACCATCAAAGCCAATAGGCAGTTACGCATACAGTTGTATTTTGAGGGGTAAAAATAGGGGATAATCGGCCTATTCGTTCTAGCACCCCAATTTAGGCAATGCACTTGTTTGAATGCTGAACCTTGTTGGCCTGGCTCTGCTGCTATGCTGCCATTGAAGAAAACTGTTTTTACCACGAAGCTTCAAAGTACATCAAGCCTGAAAAATTTAGCTTGCCTTTGGTACCCTTTCAGGCTTTGTAGTACAATTATCCCATTTGTATTTTTTGTAAAAAGAACATGAGGCAGGCAACTTGGCAAATGGTGCACTTAGGTAGTTCAACTTTAACCTATAAGGTCAATCAAAAGGAAATGGGAAAAATCTGTATAAATATTTTAGATTTGTCTAAAATTATTTTTTGTGGAAGCTAATTTTTCTGTTACGGAAGAAAACTATATCAAGGCCATTTACCATTTGCAAAAAGCCGATGGCAATGTGGGCACCAATGAAGTTGCTGCGGAACTGAATACCAAAGCTGCTTCGGTAACAGATATGTTGAAGAAACTGAAACAGAAAAAGGTACTGAATTACGAGAAGTATCATGGCTTTAGCCTGAGCAGCCAGGGCAGGAAGATAGCATTGGGCATTGTACGCAAGCATAGGCTATGGGAGTTTTTTCTGGTGGAGAAACTGCAGTTTGGTTGGGACGAAGTACATGCAATGGCTGAGGAACTGGAGCATGTATCGAGCAAGAAATTGATTGACAAGCTGGATGATTTTTTGGGTAACCCCAAGTTTGACCCCCATGGCGATCCCATACCCGATGTGAATGGCAAGATGGTGGCCCTGCCACAGGTAAACCTTACGGACTTGCCTGTGAACCAACAGGCCCAGGTATCTTCCGTTGGCATACAGTCCACCGCCCTGCTAGAGCTGCTGAAGCATAAACAGATTGCCATAGGCACCCAGTTGCAAGTGAAGAAGCAATTTGCCTTTGACCATTCCATTGAAATAAAGATAAAGGGCCATGCCGCTTTTATCATTAGCCAGCAACTGGCACAGGCACTGTTTGTACAAGTGATGGAATAACAGTAGCCGAGCTTTATAAAATATATAAACCAATTACAAACCATGCGTCAACATATTCCTATAGAAAACTCATTGGGCGATGTGCATGAAACCGTTGATACCACAAAGCCCCGTAAAGGCATTAAACGCTTGCTGGCCTATATAGGCCCGGCCTATTTGGTTAGTGTGGGCTATATGGACCCAGGCAACTGGGCTACGGACTTGCAGGGCGGTGCACAGTTTGGCTATCAGCTTATATGGGTATTGTTAATGAGCAACCTGATGGCTTTGTTACTACAGGGGCTATCGGCCAGGTTGGGTATTGTGCGCAGAAAGGACCTTGCACAGGCCAATAGGGAAACCTACCCGCCATTGGTTAATTTTTGCCTGTATATACTTGCGGAAATAGCCATTGCAGCATGCGACCTGGCAGAAGTGCTGGGCATGGCCTTGGGCATACATTTGTTGACGGGGCTGCCGTTGATATGGGGCGTGGCCATAACGGTGCTTGACACTTTTTTGCTGTTATGGCTGCAACGGTTTGGCATACGCAAGCTGGAGGCATTTATTATAGTGCTGGTATTGATTATAGGTGGCTCTTTTTTGATAGAGCTGTTTTTGGTGAAACCTGTAATGGGCCATGTGGTTAAGGGTTTTGTGCCGGGCAAGTTGAATAAGGAGGCATTGTATATAGCCGTAGGCATTATTGGTGCCACGGTTATGCCGCATAACCTGTACCTGCATAGTGCATTGGTGCAGACACGTAAGATAGGGGAGGACAAGGCCAGCATACGCAAGGCGATTAAGTACAATTTAATTGACAGTACCATTGCATTGAATGCCGCATTTTTTGTAAATGCGGGCATATTGGTATTGGCAGCATCGGCCTTTTTTACCACGGGCAATACCGGTGTGGCCAAGATTGAGGATGCACACCGTTTGTTGGCCCCCTTGCTGGGCACACAGGTGGCACCCATACTGTTTGCCGTGGCCCTGATTGCCGCCGGGCAAAGCAGTACCGTTACCGGTACACTGGCCGGGCAGATAGTGATGGAGGGCTACCTGAAGCTACGCATAAACCCCTTGCTGCGCCGGTTGATAACAAGGCTGCTGGCCATTGTACCTGCAGTATTGGTGATATGGGTGTATGGCGATGCCAAGGTAGATGCATTGCTGGTATTTAGCCAGGTGATATTGAGCATGCAACTGGGTTTTGCAGTGATACCGCTGATACATTTTGTAAGCGACAAGAAGGAGATGGGCGAGTTTGCCATAAAGCCGTTTACCAAAATAGCCGCTTGGCTGGTGGCCATTGTACTGGTTTTCCTGAATGTGAAAATGGTGGCAGAGCAAGTGATGGAAGTGTTTAAGGCAGATGGCATGATGGGCTGGAAGATTGCCATTGTTGTGTTTGCATTGTTTTTTATATGGCTGTTTTTGATGATGACTTTTTTGCCCATTGTACGCAGGCATATGCAAAAGGCATCCGTAAAAATACATGGCAATACAAAGCCATTGCTGAACCTTGCCGTGGCACCCGTGCATACCATTGCCTTGGCATTGGACTTTAGTGACCATGATGAACGGATTGTTGCCTATGCCTTATCGCAGGGAACAAAAAGCACCAAGTATGTGTTATTGCATGTGGTGGAGAGTGCCTCGGCAAAATACCTGGGCGAGCAGACCGATGACAACGAAACGAGGTTGGATAAGGAACGTTTGCAAAGCTATGCCCAGCAGTTGCAGGTGCTGGGCTACACTGCATCTGCAGCCATTGGCTACCGCAGCCGGGTAAAGGAAATTGTGCGTATGGTAAAAGAGGCTAATGCCGGTATGCTGGTAATGGGTGCACACCGCCATGCGGGGCTAAAGGATTACCTGTTTGGCGAAACCATAGAAGCCGTTAGGCATAGCCTGGATATACCTGTGTTGATTGTGAATGTGTAACCATTGTATGTTGTATATGCATGCATGGCTGGCAGTGCCTGTTATGCATGCAACGGGGTTCGGGTTGTTGCTTTTAGGGGCTTTTGCATGCTTGGCACGGCCATGGTGCAAACAGGGTTGCTGCCCATTAGTAACAAGTACCATTAGTTACCGCTTTAATAATTATATTGTATTTAATGTGTATTCTATTTTATTACTATACTAATAACCTATTGCCTGTTTAGCACCGGCCCATGGCCACAATGGCTACAGGCAGCCATGCCGCATCCATAAGGGGTGCTATACTGTTGCGGTTGGTGGTAATGTATTCCAGGGCCAGGGCCACAATGGCCATGGTGCCCTTTTCAAAACCCGTATGCAGCAGTAGTTGTGCCGGTGGCAAAAGGGCATTGGTATAGGCCATGCTGTGCTGCCCTACTGCTACCGTGCAGCCCGTGGCTGCCCTTGCATTAAAACTGCAGCCCACTGCTATTGCTTTTAATATGACCGTGCCGGTATGGGCAGGTGCATTTATCTGTTTGGCAGGGTTCATTGCAGGCAGGTTCATGGTTAGCTTACCATTTGGGTGGTTGCTTAAACCAATATTTACCAATAGGCAATCCCGCATGTCTACCAACTGGTTCACATTGCATACGCCGCTGGCATAGGGCGTTAAGGGCCAATCTAGTGCCTGGCTGTTGTGGTGGTACTGCTTCAGCATCCAGCCCCGTACATGGTTGTAGTTGCTGCGGTTGGGCTTATACAAAATATGCCCGGCCAAGGCCTGCAGCATCTGGCTGCCGTAGCGTGATATGGTGCCAAACCCCGTGTTGATGGCACTGGGCGGCTGTCTTTGTTTTGGACTTTTGGGTGCAGGCTTGCTGCGTACATAGGTAATACCGTTTACGGTATAAAAAACCAAGTTGCCAATTGCCCCGCTGAGTGCCCCATTGCTTATACGTGCCATATACTAACAATTAATGCGTTAATACAATGCGGTGCATAGTTGGGCCGTAAACATATAGTTAAAATTAAGCAACCATGGGGTGTGTTGGGTATGGGTTCGTATTAAAGTTATATTAAAAATGTATCAACACCCCAATAAGCCACATTGTTGTGGATTGATATGGTGTTGATGTGGGTTTGATGTGGTGTTGGTGGCTATTTGGGGTAGGCCCATGCAAGATACTGCTTGGGCTGTATTGCAGCTGTGGTGAGTGTTGCATGCTATTTTTTGAATTATGTTTTATTTAAATGTATTATGTCTTAACCTAGCAATAACAAAAAATATTTTTTGTTATGTGATGGCTGCCTATATATTTGCCTCTACAACACGGTACCCCCACTGCCGGCAGCTCAAACATCCAAAACCTGAACCCTTATGCGTGCAGCAGTGGCGGCGGCTTTTATGGCCATCCTTATATCCATCGTGGGCCATGGCCAAACGGCCGTAACGGGTAATGCATTGGAACTGCCAGCAAATACCGCATCCAAGTTCCTCGGTTCCATCACCAACAAATTCTCCAAGCTACAAAGCAATATCACCAAACAGACAGAGGGCTATCTTGACAGGCTTGAGAAGCAGGAAGCCAGACTCTGCAAAAAGCTCCAGAAAAAAGACAGCATTGCAGCCAGGAAACTCTTCCAGGACAATGCAAGGAAATACGCCGCCATGCGTGCCCGCCTGCATGCTGCAGACAGCACGGATATCAAACTGAAGGAATACCTGCCCCACTACGATACCCTAAAGACATCGCTTGCTTTCATGGACAAGGCAGCAGCAGGCAACCCCGAACTGCAACAGCAGCTAGGCAGGGCAAAAGGCCAGCTGCAACAGTTCGGCAACAAGATGCAGGTGGCCAATGAAATAAAGAAACAATTAAAAGAAAGGAAGCAACAACTTGCCGCACAGCTGCAGCAGTTCGGCATGGGCAAGGAACTGATGGCCATGAACAGGGAAGTGTACTACTATGGGCAGCAACTGAACGAGTACAAGGCCATGCTGAACGACCCCAAGAAGATAGAGCAGAAGGCCCTTGCCCTGTTGAAGGGCAGCAGCCTGTACCAGGGCTTCATGAAAAACAACAGCATGCTGGCACAACTATTTAAGTTACCCGATAACTACGGTACCCCCGAAAGCCTGGCCGGCCTGCAGACGGTGGCCGGTGTGCAGCAACTGCTCAATGGCCGTGCAGCCGCAGGCGGCCCCAATGCCGGCCAGGCCATGCAACAGGGCATGCAGCAGGCACAGTCCCAACTGAAATCATTAAAAGACAGGATCAACAAACTGGGCGGTGGCAGCAGCAATATGGACATGCCCAACTTCACCCCCAACAAACAGAAGACAAAGACCTTTTTGCAGCGGCTGGAATACGGCATGAACATCCAGACCCAGAAAGTGCACGGCATACTGCCCACCACCACCGACATCGCACTCACGGCAGGCTATAAACTCAACGACAAGAGCACCATCGGCATCGGAGCCAGCTACAAGCTGGGCTGGGGCACGGGCATACAGGACATACACCTTACCAGCCAGGGCATGGGCCTGAGGAGCTTTGTGGACGTGAAACTCAAAGGCAGCTTCTGGCTGAGCGGCGGCTACGAGATGAACTACCTGCAGGCCTTCACCAGCTACGAGCAACTGTACAACACACAGGCATGGCAACGCAGCGGGTTGGTGGGGCTGACGAAGAAGTACCGGATAGGGAAGAAGACGAACAATATACAGGTGCTGTGGGACTTCTTGAGCTACAGCCAGCAGCCACGTGCGGAGGCAATAAAATTTAGGATCGGTTATAAATTATAAATACAACAAATTAATATAACAGTTAATATAAATAGATGCAATGATGCGAGCAAGATTTTTGACCCTAACCTTTTTATTGGCATCCTGCTGTTTCAGGGTGCATGCACAGCCATCCAACGACATCACTTTAAGGCCCGTTGTGCCACCAAACCCTAATGCGGCTGCTTTGGGCAAGTATGGCGAGGTACCGGTATCCCTTTATACGGGTGTGCCCAATATATCGGTACCGATTTACGAAATCAGTACTGGCCGTATAAAAGTGCCCATTGCACTCAGCTACCATGCAGGTGGCATAAGGGTAGAGGAGTCCGCGTCCTGGGTAGGGCTGGGCTGGTCGCTACAGGCAGGTGGTGTTATTACCCGTACATTGAGGGGCAGGCCCGATGATGATAATGCAACCATACCAGGCGGCTATTTCAACTATTTTGATGAGATGACGGTAGCCAAGCTAATAGAGGGCCCTAATATGCCTGCATCGGTGGACTCCATGAAATGGTACAGCAACAGGCAATACCAGGCCACCGAACGGCTGGTTGATGCGGAACCCGACCTTTTTACCCTGAATGCCCCTGGCTTAAGCTGCAAATTTTACTATAACCAAGAAAGGAAAAAGTTCTTTACAGTGCCTGCTTCCAAAATTGACATCAGTTTTACAGGTGATGCGGTATCGGGCCTGGAATGGCAGGTGATTGACCAGAATGGGTTGATTTACCATTTCAGGTCAAGGGAAACCACGCATGTATCATGGGATTCGCGTATAGAGAGCGACTTGGCCACTTCTTGGTTCCTGAGTGTTATCGAGGATCCGCTAACAGGCCGCTCGGTTGCTTTTTCCTATACCGTACCAACATCTTCCAGCGAATACACCAATGGGGTAAGCGAGGTGAGCTACTTTCCCATGACAGCAGGAACGGCAACCCCTTCCACCTCACTGATTGCCCATTCGAGCATGATGAAGCAGTTGCGTTTGCAAAAAATTACGTTTAACGAGGGCGAAGTGGTTTTTACACCCCAGACCGGAATGCGGTTGGATATGTCCAACGATCAGGCACTGGGAGAAATTACCGTAAAGAACTATTTGGGCAATACCATTAAACGTTGCGAATTCAAGACCTCTTATTTTGACGGTGGTGCAGGTTATCTGCCACCCCAAAGCAATATTCCCGCACCTGCCTATTGCAGGTACCGGCTTAAGCTGGATGAGCTATGGTTTAACAATGCCGATGCAACCGATAAAAATGTATACAAGTTTGCCTACAATGAAACCATGGTAAACAGGGTATCGCTTGACCAGGACAGGTGGGGCTATTACAATGCGGCGGGCAACCAGCACCTGGTAGATGCATTTGATATACCCATTGGCAGCCAGGTGGTGCATTTGGCCGGTGGCGATAGGGAAGTAAACAGGTTCCGCAACCAAATAGGCATGCTGCAGCGTATTACCTACCCGACCGGTGGCTACAGCGATTTTGAATACGAAACCAATTGCTGGAGCAGTGCAGCTGCAACTGGTGGCAGCTACCAGTTAGTGGATGAAAGCTATTCCATACACCACCCCGACAATGTGGAAATGGTAGGCGGGCTGGCACATTCCTACACGGAGCAGGCATTTACCGTAAATGCTTCATCCAACTGTAGCAGCGACCCTTTAGCGGCACATTGCTGGGGGAAGGTGGACATAGACCCTGACCCGGACCCCAATTTCTGCCCTTCGCAAAACATGAATATCTCTTTCCGCGTACAGGGCACCGACCCAGGTAACCAGAACATCAGCTATGAACTTTCCGGACCCTCCTTTTCTTATTACCTGCCTGCGGGCAATTACAAACTGATACTGGACATTACGCATTGCTACGAAGGTTACATTAGCCTGGTAGGTGCGGTAATGCACCTGCACAACTGTACCTATGTGGTCAATTCTAGCCCGGTGGTAAACCATTATGTGGGTGGCTTGCGTATAAAGTCCATTGTATCCAACGACAACATTACTGGAGTTGCCACAAAGAAAACCTACGATTATTCCATAGGGGGGGATGGCTTGTTTTCAAGTGGCTCCGTACCCTCTGCAATGATCAACAACTATGAAATCACAAAGTATGACGGAGATTCTCCCTTAAACGGCCCCCCTATGATCAATAAATATTTCAAAAGACAGTCCTACTCCTGCATACCGCTGGCCACTACCAAGGGCAGCAATATTGGCTACAGCAAGGTAAGGGAAACCGAATGGGATGGCAACACGGCCAAGGGCTTTACCAATTACCAGTTTACCGACCCGCAACAGTATCCTGATATCAGCAACCCTAACAACCAGTTGCCTTTTAAGCCCATAACCAGCAGGGACTATATGCAGGGCGAAATACTGGGCAAGGAAGTATATGCCATAAAGAATGGTGCCCCTTATTTGTTGAAAAGGGTAGAAAACGAATACATCAATATCATGGATACAACACAGGCAACCAGCAGTTACGGTTTTACCGGGGCCATGATAGCAGGGTATCTCGGAGAGATATGGGAAGGCGTCCTTCCCTTTAACGGCAATGTGGATGACGGCATGCAACTGGGTATTTACAAAGAATTTATGGATATAGCACTGCTTTCAAAAACAACCGAAACCACTTTTGACAGTGAAGTGCCCACCAAATCCATTGCGGTTGTTACGGATTATAGCTATAGCCCCAAAAACCTGCAGCAGAACAAAACGGTAACTTATGTACAGAGTAGTGGTAGCGAAAAAAAGACCACCCAAATAAAATACCCATTGGACTATTTTGCTGCCGGATGGGGTACCGTGAATGCCACGATGGCCCCTTTAAGGGCCCTGGCAGGTGCCAACATCATTAACCAGCCTGTTGAAGTGAAAAGCTTTGTGGGTGGGAATATCTTTTCAACCGACAGGGTAACTGCTTCCAACTTTACTGCGTTCAATGGTACCAATCTATTGCCTAACACTGTGTACCGGTTGGAGGACCCCTATATAACGGCACCCGCTACTACCATTTCTGCAAACCAAAGCGGCAACCTGTACCTGAACCCCAGCATGAAGCCCGCATTGGAGATAATGACCTACGACCCAAATGGGAATATTCTTGACCAGAAACTGAGTGGCAATATAACCGAGACCTATTTGTGGGGCTATAGGAACAGCAGCCCCGTAGCAAAAATTGTTGGCAGCAGCTACAATGCACTGAACGAACTGGTGAACATGAGTGTGCTGAACAATGAACTGGGGCAGTACACGGAGCAACAGATAAGGGCCGAACTGGACCTACTGCGTACCAGGTTGCCCAATGCCATGGTAACCACTTATACTTATAAACCATTGGTAGGCATGACCACCATGACCGATGTGAACGGCAAAACGGTGTACTACGAGTACGACAGTTTTAACAGGCTGAAACTGATACGCGACAAGGATGGCAACATACTAAAGACATTTGATTACAAGTACCAGCAAAACCCTAACCAGTAAACCCTACCAATAATACATTTATGTTATTCAATAAAAAACAGATAGCAGCTTTTGCAGCGGTACTGGTTACTACAACTGCAAATGCCCAGATAATACCCGATGGTACAATGGTGCCGGCCACAGCCACACAAACCGTGAAGCCTGTGCCGGCTGCCTACAGCAATACCATTAAGCTGAATTTTGTACGTACCTGGGATGTGAAAGTGCCTTTTACCAATATAGGCGATGTAGTGTCGGGCTCGCGTAGCGTAAACGAAGTGCAGCAGGCCACCCAGTACCTGGACGGTTTGGGCAGGCCATTGCAGACGGTGACAAAACAGTCGAGCCCCTTGCAGAAAGACATGGTGAGTGCTGCCATATACGACGGGCTGGGCAGGGAGCAGTACAAGTACATGCCTTATGTGGCAGCCACGGATGATGGCAAGTTTCACCTGGACCCCTTTGCGGAGCAGGAAGCCTACCTGAAATCGGTGTACAACCCTACAAACGACCCCGATGGAGAAAAATTCTTTTATGGCAAAACGGTATTTGAAGAGTCGCCATTGAACCGCCCCCTGAAAAGCTTTGCGGCAGGCAATAGCTGGGCTGGCAGCGAGGGCAGCAGCAGCGAGCATGCGGTGAAGATGGAGTACGGGGTAAATGTGGCCAATGAAGTGATATTGTGGGAAAAGGATGCTGGCTGGCCCTTTTCGAACGGATATTATAGTGCGGGTTACCTGGCAAGGAATGTTTCCACGGATGAGCATGGCAAGCGGGTAGTGGAGTACAAGGATATAGAAGGACATGTGCTGCTGAAAAAAGTGGAGATTGTGACAGGAGCCAATATTGCATTGCATACGGACTGGTTGTGCACCTATTACCTCTACGACAATTTTGGGATGCTGCGTTATGTGCTGCCCCCGAAAGCTGTGGAGACCATTGTTGCCAATAGTATATGGGAACTATACGAAGGTGGCGACCCCGACCCGATTATTGAGGAACTATGTTTCCGTTATACCTATGATGCAAAGCACCGGATGGTAACGAAAAAAGTGCCTGGAGCAGGTTTGGTGTATATGGTATACGACAAAAGGGACAGGGTAGTGATGATGCAGGATGCCAAAATGCGTAGCAGCTACCAGTGGCTGTGTACGGACTATGACAATTTTAATAGGCCCATACGTACCTATTTTACGGAATCCGATGAGGATGGAAGCAAGCTACAGGGCTGGGTGGATGAGAACCATGGCGAATCATGGACCTCGGGCGAGGGCAGCCCCGACCTGCTTACCGAAACCTATTATGACGATTACAGTTGGGTAAGCGGCAGTGGCAGCGGGCTCAGTAGCAGCCTGCACACGGCTTTTACAGCCAGTGCCGACTATATTGGCGGCTTTGGTACCTACCCATTGTATGCAGAGCCCGTGCAGCAGAGCCTTGCAGTTAAAGGCATGGTTACGGGCAGCAAAACAAGGGTGCTAGGCACAACTACTTACTTATATACGGTGCAGTTGTACGACGATAAGGGCAGGGCCATACAGGTAACCAGCACCAATACCGGTGGCGGTAGGGAAATAGTGACTACCCAATACGATTTTGCAGGCAAGCCCTTGCGTACGCACCATTGGCACCAGCGTACCGCAGCTATTGACCCGATAAAGGTGCTGACAGTAATGGAGTACGACCATGCAGGCAGGGTGAATGCCATCTGGAAAAAAATAAACAGTGAAGAACCCAAAAAGGTTGCCGAAAACACGTACAACGAACTGGGGCAACTGGCAACAAAGAGGTTGGGAGGAAAGCCTGGAGATCCCGATACACCATTGGAAACATTGGATTACAGCTACAATATACGGGGCTGGCTTAACGGTATCAACAAAGCATATACGGAAGATACAATGAAAGGAAATACCGACCGCTGGTTCGGCATGGAACTGAAATATGATTATGGCTTTAGCCAGGGCCAGTACAATGGCAATATTGCGGGCAGCATCTGGAAGAGCCGCGGCAGCGACAAGCAACGTGCCTACGGTTTTAATTACGACAATGCCAACCGCCTGCTGCGTGGCGACTTTACGCAGAACGATGGCGGATGGAACCAAAGTGCGGGTATCAACTACAACATGCAGATGGGTGATGGGGTTACTGGTACAGATGCATACGATGCCAATGGCAATATACGGAGCATGCAACAATGGGGGCTGAAGCTTAACGGCTCTGGCCGTATAGATAAACTTATTTATACCTATACTGGCAACAAGTTACAGAATGTGGAAGACCTTGAAAACGACCCCAATACCAAACTGGGCGATTTCCGCAGCTCGGCTGCTTATATGTCAACACTGCCAGGAGGCAAAACGGCTACAACTGTGGACTATGGCTATGACGAAAACGGTAGCCTTACCTATGATAAGAACAAGGACATTAGCAGTATTACCTACAATCACCTGAACTTGCCGCAGGCAATAACGGTAACGGGCAAAGGCAGCATTAGTTATACCTACGATGCAACTGGCAACAAACTGAAAAAGGTGACGGTGGACAATACCGTGAGCCCGGCAAAAACCACCACAACCGATTACATGGCAGGGTTCGTGTACGAGAACAGTACACTGCAGTTCATGCCGCAGGAAGAGGGCAGGATACGGGAACTAAGGAATGTAAAGAATGAACTGACAGGTTATGCCTTTGACTATATGGTGAAGGACCACCTGGGCAACGTGCGTGCCCTGCTTACCGATGAGCAGAAAGCGGATACCTACCATGCGGGTTTTGAAGATGCAAATGCCAGTTTTGAAGGGCAGTTGTTCATGAACTATAACAATATTGTTGGTAAACTATCGTGCTTTACTGCAAGTGGCAGTGCAGAAAAGGTTCAGCTTGTAGGCTGTGCAAAAATGGACGGCGAGAAAAAGGACCCCTTTGTGAATGGTGTTGTAGGTGCAGGCAAAGTGCTAAAGGTAATGGCGGGTGACCATGTGGATGCACAGGTGTACGGTATGTTTAGCCCCAATGGCAATACTGCCGACCCCAATGAACTGGTGCCGATACAGGATGTGGTGCTTGCACTCTTTGGCCAGGGTGTGGCAGGCATGGGCGAACATAGTGGCTTTACAGCGGGCAACGCATCGCTGCTGTCCAGCGGTATCGGTGATTTCCTGGCACAGCAGGACAATTACGACGATGGCAAGGCCTACCTGAACTGGATATTGCTGGACGAGGAACAGTTCAAGTTGGTAAGCAGTGGCTCGGGCTTTGCTTCCCTTGCACTTACGCCAGCCGACCCCTTCGGTGCGGAGTCGGCAGGATGCGAAAGTACCAAACTATTGCAGGCCAATGAGGGTGACGGCATTGATATAAAACGGAACGGATACCTGTATATTTACCTGAGCAATACCAGTACAGACCATCCTGCCTATTTTGACCAGTTGCATATTGTGCATACAAGGGGTGCATTGCTGGAGGAGACGGCTTATTATCCGTTTGGGTTGACGATGGCGGGGATCAGTTCGAAAGCGGCAGGCAATGCACCTGTGAACAATTACAAGTATAATGGCATAGAACAGAATAATGACTTTAATCTGAATATGTATGATGCACACTTTAGGAACCTTGACCCACAAATAGGCAGGTTTTGGCAAATAGACCCAAAACTTGAAAGTACGGAAGCATGGAGCCCTTATGCAGCCATGCTAAATAATCCTATAAGATATTGCGACCCATTTGGAGATTCTACTATCTATTACTCTGCAGAAGGTGCCGAATTGTATAGGACAACTGATGCAAGCAAGAATGCTGTAACTGTAATTCCAAACGATAACTTGGGAGGGTTTAGTAGTATGAAAGCCACTTTAGAAGGATGGGGATTGAATATGAACGGAGCAATAGCGACATTTGTAATGAGGGCTTATGGGGAGAGCTATGATATTAAAGGCGTTTTTGATTTTGTTGATGAAAATGCAAAAAATATAAATACTAGAACAGATCTTTATCAGCCTATTGATGGAAAAGGCCCATTAATAAATGAGCAATCCGCAGCAGTTGAGAAAAAAGATGGTATATGGACCGTTAATCCTACTAAAACGGATAAGACTGCAGGGGATCCATTTATTGTAAATAAAATTGGGACCGGTGTTACTCTACATACACATGATAATGAAGGTAGAGATTTTCACAACTCATATAGAGGTGCAAATGGGCATGTTGAAAGTGGTAAAAAATCTGTTGGACAAGATGGGGATGTAACAAATTCATATGCAAAACCCGGAACTGGCATTTTTGAAATGGCAGCAGGAAAAAATGCCATATATTTCTTTAATAACTCTGGAGTAAAAATGGAAATTAGTAGGAATGCTTTCGCTCCAAAAAATTTTTTAAAAAAATAAGAAGATGAAAATTCTAATATTAGTATCGACAATTGTAGTATTTGCATGTAATCAACCTGCTACCAAAAAGAATGAACAAATTGAAAATGCAAAATGGCATTTTTATGCTAATGCTTGTTCATCGGAAGGCTATCTCCAAAACCAGGGACAAATAAACCCATTAGAATGCGAAATAAAATTAATGTCGATTATAAAGGTAAATAGCGATACAACTAAAGCTTATTTTAATCTTTATTATAAAGATACTATGAATGTTTGCGTTTTAAAACCAGGCGGATTGATCGGAATTGCAATACTTAAGAATAAGTTTTTTTTGCCAATATACCATACTGTTGTTTACGAGTCTTTTGGCAATGATAGTTTGACTCTTGCATATATGCATAAACAAGAGACATTATTACATAAAAAGATAAAAGAGAGCAAAGGAGTAGTTAGTGAGTGGTTGAGGCAAAGGACAAATGAGAGCCTTAATTAGAAAGCCTGATTTACTACTGATGATGAAACGATATTCAAAAACAGATGATAATGCTAACGGTACTGTTCCATTTCAAATAAAAGGACTAAAATTCAATCCTTTTATTTCTGCTAAATTATCCTAAACAAGATTGTCAGTTCATAATGTATTTATGAGTTGCTTATCAAACACACAAGGAGTGTATTAGGAGGCGGCTTACTATTCTTTCGGCTTGAAAATAGCAGTGGTAAGTGGCAAGGCGAAAGAGAATGGTGGTAATGATAATGTTAGTCCAAAAGGAGGTCATTCCATTATAGGTTTTATAAAATCTATTTCAACACTTTCAAAAGGGAATTTAGTAACTTATAATATTATGCGAAATGGAGGTGATATTCTTTGGAATATTCAGGATGGCAAACATACATTGCAGGATTATATTGCATCCCCCGCTAATACTTATACATTAATCCCAACATCGCCACCTCAGTCTATACCAAGTTATATTCATAAAAAATATCTCCAAAGGTTTGGAACCATAACTGCTAAACCAACATTAACCACTCAAGAATAGCTAATATGAAAAATATCACTATAATTTTTGCATTCTTTATGCTAATAAACGGATGTATGCAAAAGGAAAAAAAATGTGATCTTGGGCTTCAACAAAATACTTTCTATAAAGACAGCATTTTATTAAAGTTGCCATCTGAATGGAAAAAAATTGATACAACAATTTATCCTAATCCTGCAATCAAGTATTCGCGGATTATTTATTCCAATGACACTTCAAGTTCCTTTATGATTACTGTTAATGACTATGCTGTTTATAACAGATGGGAAAAAGATTTTGAGATAATGCGTAAGGAAATGCGAGGTAGGTTATATGAAACATCATTGATGAATGATAGCCTGATAAAGGAGGAGTTAAGGGAATTAAATGGCTACAAAATTAGCCTTACAAAAATTAGTTACTTTGATGGGAGGCATAATAAATACGCATGCAGCGGTAATATTTTTTATATAATCCCTGCTAAAAAATTTGTCCATATGCAAATGACTATTGCGGAATCCAATCAGCAAAAAGCAGATGAAAGGCTTGATTGTATTTTTAATTCTTTGCAAGTGAAATAGAGTATTGTCTCTAATTGCTTGAGTTGAAAAGGTGTAAATATGTTCTTCTTCTGCCCATGAAGGTAGTTAAGTCTGTCACAAGCGATGTAGTTAATGCGGCAAGATTATAAAGGTAATGTCAGGCGATCATGTGGATACCAGCGTGCGTGTACGGTATGTTCAGCATGAACGGGAACACATACAACCCCAGCAATTTGGACCCGATACATGATGTGCTGCTGGCACTCTTTGGGCAGGGGATTGTTGATACGGGTGCCGAACATGGCGGTTTCACCACAGGCAGTTCGTCGCTGTTGTCCAGCGGTATCACTGATTTCCTGGAACAGCAGGAAAACTACAAAGAAGGCAATGCCTACCTCAACTGGGTACCGCTGGACGAAGAGCAGTTCAAGCTGGTAAGCAGCGGGTCGGGTTTTGCCTCGCTTGCAGCGGCCCCAACATCTGGAGAATCGGAGGATTGCCGAAACACAGTACTGCTGCAGGCCAACAATGGTGACGGCATTGATATAAAACGGAACGGATACCTGTATATTTCCTGAGCAATACAAGTACAGACCATCCTGCCTATTTTGACCAGTTGCATATTGTGCATACAAGGGGTGCATTGCTGGAGGAGACGGCTTACTATCCGTTCGGGTTGACGATGGCGGGGATAAGTAGTAGGGCTGCAACGAATGCACCAGTCAATAAGTTCAAATATAATGGTAAGGAAGAGCAGAAAGGGGAGTTCAGTGATGGAAGTGGTTTGGAATGGACGGATTATGGTGCTAGGATGTATGATAACCAAATAGGAAGATTCTTTGTTCAGGACAGGCTTGCCGAAAGAGTATTCTCACAAACACCATACAATTACTGTTTAAATAATCCTGCTAACAATGTTGATGTCAATGGAGACTTTTCTATAAGCAATCACTATTATTATACAAATACAATGATGCAGCGTTTTGGATATAGTAATACTGTATCTGATTTAGTAGGACACTACGCTTCAACTTATGCTGACAATCCGCATGTTCTATCTAGTGCAACAAGGTCTGCCTTGCTATGGTCTCAGGGGCAACCTTATAGGGATGGGATTGATTATTCTGCCACAAATAATTCACAAGACACTAAATCTGTATTTTATAGCACATGGCACTCAATGAAAGCAGATGGAGAAAATGTAACCGATGCTTTTGCAAAGCACAGAGGCCAAGAAGCTGCATGGGATAAACTTTTTATAGCTGCAGAAGAAGTAAAAAAAGTGGGTGGAATTGACAAGCTTACAAAAAATTCTAAAGGAATACAAGCTTTAGGCCAAGGTTTGCATAGGTTACAGGATGCTGTAGCTCATGGCGGTGTAGATATGGAGCATCATAGCAAGACTGATGATACTTTTCCAAGTTCGGCGAAAGAAAGTGAAGTAGGTATGGCAACTAAAAGCGGTATTTTTGTAGTGGAAGCTGTAAGTGGTAATTATGAGCATCTAACCTCTAGCATGCAGGTTAGCTTTGATGGTATGTCCGCAGACCAATTCAAAAAAGCTATAAAAGCAATTGGCGATGGAATGAAGGCAAAAGGTATTGATAAAGTTGAATTAAAAAATATTCCTAGAACATGGTAAAACTAATTTTATACATATTCTCCTTTCTTATTGGAACTGTTCTATATTTATTTGCTTTAGGCGGGTCTCATGGAGTCCCTTTATTTAGGATGGATAACAAAGAAGATGTTATAATACTTTCCTTACTATGCGTTTTTTTTGGACTACCAATCTTTTTTATTATTCGAGATTTAATAAAATGGTTAAAGAAAAGAATGACTAATTAATTAAGGCGGCAAAATTATAAAAGTAATGTCAGGTGACCATGTGGATGCCAGCGCATATGGTTGGTATGTTTAGCCACAATGGCAATACTGTCGACCCGAATGATCTGGTACCAATAAAGGATGTGGTGCTTGCACTCTTTAGTCAGGGTGTGGCAGGCATGGGCGAACATAGTGGCTTTACAGCGGGATAACACATCACTACTGTCCAGTGGCATCAGTGATTTCCTGGCACAGCAGGACAATTACGACGATGGCAAGGCCTACCTGAACTGGATATTGCTGGATGAGGAACAGTTCAAGTTGGTAAGCAGTGGCTCGGGCTTTGCTTCCCTTGCACTTACGCCAGCCGACCCCTTCGGTGCGGAGTCGGCAGGATGTGAAAGTACCAAACTATTGCAGGCAAACGATGGTGATGGTATCGATATACCAAGAAATGGCTACCTTTATATCTATGTGAGCAATACGAGTACGGATTACCCTGCCTATTTTGACCAGTTGCATATAGTGCATACAAGGGGTGCATTGTTGGAGGAGACGCAGTATTATCCGTTCGGATTGACGATGAGTGGGATAAGTAGCAGGGCGGTGAGTAAAGCACCTGTGAACAATTACAAGTATAATGGCAAGGAGGAACAGAACAAGGAGTTCAGTGATGGTAGCGGATTGGAGTGGAATGATTTTGGAAGTCGTATGTATGACCTACAAATAGGACGTTGGCATACACTTGACGAATTTGCTGATAAATATTATTCATCTTCTCCCTATGCTTATGCTATTAATAACCCTGTCAATAGGGTTGAGGTTGACGGAAGATGGTCGGTAACTCACCACTACTACTTAACAAATTTTGCTCTTGCTGAATATGGAATAACTGGTAAACAGGCTGCATTGCTTTCACACTATGCATCTGTCTATTCAGACCACCCCAGTAAAACGGTCTTAAAATTAAATAATGCTGTACATGGGGCATAAACTACTCCAATGTCCTATTATTCATCAATTGATTATTCTGGAACTGCAAATTCACAAAATACAAGTTGGCAACCCGGTTCAAAAAGTTACAATTATAATACTTGGCACTCAATGCGGTCCCCTGAAGAAGCTGATGCATTTAATAAAGGACTTCCAGGAGGCATATCAAGTGAGGCTGCTATTCTGCGTGGTCAAGAATTTGGGTGGTCAAAGATTTTTTCTTCTGCTAAAAAAGGGAAGCTATCAGAACTGGCTATAAATTCTTCAGGCATTCAAGAATTCGGTCAAGGCATCCATGCTCTTCAAGATTCTTATGCCCATAAAGGAACAGATATGGACCATCACGATTCTCAAAATGATGTTTTTCCTAATTCGGCAGATTATCAAGGGGCATTAGAACTCACTAGGACAGCTATTAATGTTCACAGCTTAATATCAGGTGATTTTAAATCAGTTAAAAAAGAGAAAGATGGCTCGGTCCAGCTGAAAGATATCGGAGGAATGAACCAGCAGCAGGTAACTGAGCTATTTAATAAGATTAAAGATTTCTTAAAGCAAAAATAATAAGAAATGAAAAAAAATATCGTAAGCAAATTTCTAATGAACCTAAAAATATTTTTAGCTTTAATATTAGTACTTTTTATTATTGCTATTAGTATGGGTTTAGCTTCGCATGATGCAAATGTGAAAAAATTTACTTACATCTATGTTACTGTAGCTTTGGGTCACATGTTGTTAAATGCTTTTACAATACGTCGTGATAAAGAGTCATTGATTATATTGCTTTTATCTTCATTTGAAATTGTTATACTTTATGGAATTATTTTCATCTATTTCTTGGCACCTTGATAGTTAAGCCAGTATAGTGTCCGCTGCTACGAAGGAACATGATGAAAAGAGAGTAGAAAAAGAGGGGATTGAAGCGGGTAAGAGTGCGAAGGAAGAAATGATTAAAAAGGATAAGAAAAATAAGTAAAATGAAATATACAATTTTGGGTGTTTTATTTCTCTTTCTGAGCTACTGTGCAGTCTGTCAAAAAAAAATAAAGGCTCCATATAAATGCCCGTTTAAAAATGGAGTTGTTGAAGTTTACAATATTAACAGTGAGCATAAATATGTAGATCCTTCAGATGGGTTAACTTTTGTAAGTGTAAAGAAAAATGACTCGGTTTATGCTCTGATAGAAGGATCGATTATATCAATTAAAGAAATCGGAAATGGTGTTTTAAGTTATGTCCTTAGAGGAAATGGCTTTGTTATTGTATACTCTACATTGTCGCATAATAAACCCAAAGACCTTCTTTATAAAAGAATAAAAAAAGGAGATTTCCTTTTTATTGCTGGTAGCGACGATAAAAGCAATTCTGAGGTAGGGGTGATAATTTCGGATAATAATGGGATATTAAATTTAAAAGAGCATTATGAATTTCTAGGAATTAATCCGTCTATTAAGTAGGGTATTATCTTTTGAGAATATAAAAACAACTATTTCATTATTTGAAATGCATTTTTCTTGCATTGACATTGGGGGTTTTTAAGTATACAAGCGAACTACAATAAAGACAATACATCCCTCATTGAATACTACTGGGGAAGGAGCGTTTAAAATTGATAAGCAGTGGCTCGGGCTTTGCTTCCCTTGTACTTGCGCCAGCTGACCCTTACGGTTTAGAGTCCACAAGGTGTGAAAGTACCAAACTATTGCAGGCCAATGAGGGTGACGGCATTGATATAAAACGGAACGGGTACCTGTATATTTACCTGAGTAATACAAGTACAGACCATCCTGCCTATTTTGACCAGTTGCATATTGTGCACACAAGAGGTGCATTGTTGGAGGAGACGGCTTATTATCCGTTCGGGTTGACGATGGCGGGGATAAGTTCAAAGACGGCTATGGGTGCTCCTGTGAACAAGCTTAAATAGAACGGTAAGGAGGAGCGAATACATGAATTTATGATGGGGGGAACTTGGAAAGTTATGATTATGGTGTGAGGCATTATAACCAACAATGGTCACCCTTGGGATAAGCCCCTCACTTTAATAATCATCCAGGTTCAAAACAACATTATAAATAGAACAAATCGTAGATGTTGAAAAAGGTAATATATAGTGACTATATAAAAAAATATCCTAGTATTGGATTGCTGGATATAATGGGCAATGAAAAAACTTCTATTTTTTACTTAGACTATGATTATGCGGAAAATAAGTATAGTTTAATCCTGGATTTATTTATTGAGCAAATAAGTAATTATTTGATTGATTTGTATGGCGTGGTAAATATTTTTTTAGTATCAGACAGGAATTCTGATACACTAGTTAATAGAAAGAAAAAGACAGAATTAGAATTGAATAATGTTGTAATAAAAGAACATGTATATCCAATTGCAAATGCCGAAATTATAAAAATAGCTCTAGTTGAAGTATCAAAATCAAAAGATTTGATTTTGATACTAATGACATTGATAGAAAAGAGGACTCCATTTTTTATGATTAATATGATGGACTCAAGAAAGATAGATCCACAAATAATGGAAGATATCAATTTAATACAATGTGTCAGTGGCTCTATACCTTTTGTAAAGGATTTATCTACTTATTTAAACTATCTTATTAATCGTAATAAATTGATTGAAAATATATTTATATGCAACGGAGGGTTTGACTTTGGTCAATTGGCTTTTGCAACAATTCCCATAGGATAGGATGTTGAATTACTTTTGTTATGAAGTGTAAGTATTAATATAATGCTATGAAATACTTTGAAATATCATTATGCTCAGATTCAAAAATAACAGGGGTAAAGAATGCAGGGCAACAGGTTCAAATTAACGAAGATGGATTTAGTATAGAAAAGTTTAATAAAATAAAAAACTTTTTTATGAATCGATCCTATTGGGAAAAGGCAAATGTTGTTCCGGATTTTGAGGTAGTTATAGAAAGTGCGTCTATAGTGAATAAAGCAAAGCTTACAGATTTTATGCATTATTCGCATCATATGTTCGGTTGCCCATTTATGGTAAGTGAGAAGGTGGTCAATTTATTTAATGATTTTAATATATCCAATCACTATTATTATAATGTTTTTCTTAAAAAAAACGGGGATGACATAAATGGATATAAACTGATGCATATTATGCATTATGATGTAGAAGTAATTGATTTTAAGAATACACGCTTTATTGCCGAATTTGATAACCCAGAAAATGGCAGGTATTATACATTCGACTCTTTTGTGGATTATCAAAATTATGAAGGGGAGCATACTTTAAATATCAGTGAGATTTCTTTGAATAGTAATTTTAATGATACATTGGATTTGTTTGACTTGAGATTGGGCGTGGTATTTGTTTCTGAAAGACTAAAAAAAGCAATAGAAAATGAAGATTTATCAGGCGTGGTATTTTCAGATAAAATTAATGTCGTAATTGAATAAATAGAGACCTCACTTCGAGTATAGCGTAAGGGGCCTCAAAACAATATTTGGCCCAAAGGATAATATGGCGTATTGGCTTAACAATAGATCTAATTATACATGCTAAGCAATAAATTGCATAGTTGTAGAGTTTGTGGACTCTATATTAAAGATTTGCCTTGGGGAGATAATAATGATTCTCCCACTTATGAAATATGCCCTTGCTGTGGTGTAGAGTTTGGAAATGAAGATTGTACTTTAGAATCTATAAAAGAGTTTAGGCAGAATTGGATTGATACAGGTGCAATATGGTTTGCACCAGACGAAAAGCCTAAAAACTGGGATATGGAGGAACAGTTAAAAGAAATTCCTAACGGATTTAAATAACCATTTTACTGCTGACAAATAGTTATAGTTAGTAGGATATTTTTATTGCTTCTTAACCTTTAATAGTGTTGCTGTGCTCCTTTTTGCGACATTCGGAATATCCAATTCCAATCCCTGTTTTCCCCCGACCTTCGCATCAAGCAACCAACTTCAATGAACAACAAACAATATTTTGCCGTGGTGCTCATACTGGGCAGCATGACGGCATTGGCACCTTTTTCAATAGATATGTACCTACCCGGGTTTCCGGCAATTGCGGCAGACCTGCATACATCCGCAGCTAAAGTATCCTTATCCTTAACCGGATTTTTTATAGGCATATCGGCCGGGCAGTTACTGTACGGCCCATTGCTGGATAAATATGGCAGAAAGCCACCTTTGTTTTGCGGACTTGTTTTATATATACTGGCATCATTGGCCTGTGCCTTTTCGCACAGCATCGACAACCTGATTTTGTTGCGTTGCATACAGGCCATTGGAAGCTGTGCCGCAACGGTAACAGCAGTGGCCATGGTGCGTGACCTTTTTCCGCCGGAGCAGAATGCAAAAGTATTTTCGTTACTGATACTGGTACTCGGTGCATCGCCCATGATAGCACCCACGGTTGGCGGTTATATTACCACGGCTTTTGGCTGGCACTATGTATTCATCATATTGACCTGCATCGGTGCGGCTATATTGCTGGCCTGTATCTTATGGCTACCCGATGTGTACAAACCCAATAAATCGCTTTCGTTACAACCACCTGTAATTATCAGGAGCTTTTATGAAGTATTGGTAAACCCACAGTTTTACACCTATACATTAACCAGTGCCATTGCTTTTGCGGGACTGTTTGCCTATGTGTCGGGATCGCCATTGGTGTTCATGACCGTATTTGGCGTAAGCGGAAAAGTATATGGATGGATCTTTGCATTCCTGTCCATTGGTTTTGTAGGCAGCAGCCAATTGAACAACCTATTGATGAAAAGATGGAGCAGTAAGCAGATCGTAAACGTGATGGTGGTGTGCTATGCCGTCATAGGTACTGCATTTTTTATAGTTGCCGCATTGCACCTGTTGACATTGCCTTTAACCATTGTGTTCCTCTTTTTATCATTGGCCTGTATCGGTATCACCAATCCCAATGCATCATCGCTTTCGCTGGCACCGTTTACTGCCAATGCAGGTACCGCAGCATCTTTAATGGGTGCCATACAAATGGGGCTGGGTGCATTGGTATCTGCAGTAATCAGTATGTTTGATGTGCCTTCTGCAAGTCCTATGGCCGGGGCAATTGCAGGTGCCAGTATACTTTCATTACTTGCGTTGTGTATTGGCAAAAGGAATATTCCTATAACGGAACCAGTAGATGCCAAGTAATTGCTGCAAATAAAAACCATTGTCATGCTTACGGACGAAGCCATTATAACACATACCAAAAACTGGATCACTGATGTAGTGGTAGGTTGTAATTTTTGCCCCTTTGCCGCAAGGGAAGTAAAAAAACAGACCATCCGTTACGAAGTGGTACAACAGGCCAACACTAAAAACAGTTTGGAGGCACTGGTAGATGCTTTTCATGTGCTGGACAGTGACGATACTACCGAAACCATGTTTGTGATATTGGCTGATGGCTTCAACGATTTCAATAAATACCTAAACTTGGTGGAACTTGCAGAAACATTGCTGGAGAAAGAAGGTTACAAAGGGGTGTACCAGATAGCAGGTTTCCATCCGCAATACCTGTTTGCTGGCAGCCAACCAAACGATGCAGCCAACTATACCAACCGGTCGCCCTATGCCATGCTGCATTTGCTACGTGAAGCAAGCGTAAGCCGTGCCGTGGATGGCCACCCCGATATAGACAGCATACCGCAACGCAATATTGCTTATGCACAGGAAAAAGGAGTGGAGCAAATGAAAGCATTAAGGGATAACTGTATGAAAGAATAAGCAAATTGCTGTTACATATCTATGCGTTAGGTAGTATGTTTATAGGTAGGTAAACCCATCCTCTGCGAAGCAGAAAATCCTTACTTAACTATCTTGTAAATCCTTCCCATCCGCACAATCCGTGTGCTTGTATTCACCAGAAAATTATCAACACTAATGCCTACCTAACAGTTGTTAGCTTTCTTCCATTATATTTGCAACTTCAAATCATTATCATGGGCAATAAAACAGTTTATATAGTAAGTGCGGTACGTACACCAATGGGCAGTTTTGGTGGTGTACTGAAAGATCTATCGGCCACCCAACTGGGTGCTGTTGCCATAAAAGCAGCAGTGGAAAAAGCGGGCATACAGCCCGGTCAGGTTCAGGAAGTATTGATGGGCTGTGTGATACAGGCCAATTTGGGACAGGCCCCTGCACGCCAGGCATCCAAGTTTGCAGGCCTGCCGGATAATGTAATTGCCACTACTGTAAATAAGGTTTGTGCCAGCGGCATGAAAGCCATTGCACAAGGTGCACAAAGTATTCTATTGGGCGATGCCGATATAATTGTTGCTGGTGGTATGGAAAGCATGAGTAACGTGCCTTTCTATTCGCCCAACATGCGTTGGGGCAATAAATATGGCAACGTGAGTTTTATAGATGGACTGGCAAAAGATGGTTTGACCGATGTTTATTTTAATGGGGCCATGGGCAATTTTGCTGACAGCACTGCAAAGGAATGCAACATTAGCCGTGAGGAACAGGACGCTTTTGCGGTAGAAAGCTACAAACGTAGCCAGGCTGCATGGGGCGAGGGAAAGTTTGATGCGGAAGTGGTGCCGGTGGAAATTGTTACGAAAAAAGGCACCGTAACCATAACAAAAGACGAGGAACCTTTTAATGTAAAGTTTGACAAGATACCAGATTTAAAACCTGCTTTTAGTAAGGATGGAACTGTAACTGCTGCCAATGCAAGTAGCATGAACGATGGTGCTGCTGCAGTAGTATTGATGAGCAAGGAAAAAGCCGATGAACTGGGCATTCAGCCTTTGGCCATCATCAGGAGCTATGCCGATGCGGAACAGGCCCCCGAATGGTTCACTACCACACCAAGCCTGGCCGTGCCAAAAGCAGTGGCCAAAGCAGGCCTGCAAATGGGCGATGTACAGTTCTTTGAACTGAACGAGGCATTTAGTGTGGTGGGCATCTGCAACAGCGAAAAGATGAAACTGTACCCTAACCAGGTAAATGTAAATGGTGGTGCGGTTGCCTTGGGCCATCCATTGGGCTGTAGCGGTGCAAGGATCATTGTAACACTGATCAACGTATTGAAGCAGAACAATGCAAGCATTGGTGCCGCAGGTATCTGTAATGGTGGTGGTGGTGCAAGTGCAATGGTGATAGAACTGGCCAAATAAATTGTTGTTGGTTATTATAGTTGTTTTTTTGATAAATGGCTTCCCGCAAGGGAGGCCATTTTTAAATATCAGGGTTGGGCAAATTATTATACCCGCTTGTTTTAATTTTATGTCATGGATATACATATCAGGATGGCAACGATTGACGACGCCGAGTTACTTTCGGACCTTAGCAGGCGTAGTTTTTATGAGGCATTTCATGAACAGAATACCAAGGAAAACATGGCCGAGTTCCTTTCCATGAACTTTACCTTGGAAGGCACCATGGATGAATTGGAGAATGGCATGAACACATTTTTCCTGGCCTATTACAGGGGCGAAGCAAGTGGCTACATCAACCTGCGTGTGTGCGATAAATTGGACAAGCATCCTGAGGTGGACCCGATATTGCTATCGAGGATATATGTATTGGATAAATTCATTGGCAAAGGCGTTGGCAAGGCATTGATGCAGCAATGCATAAAAGTGGCCTGGGACAGGAACAAGGATGCTATCTGTTTGGGCGTATGGGAGCATAATCCCCGGGCCATCAACTTCTATACAAGTTGGGGTTTCGAAAAAATTGACGAAGAAGTATTCGTGCTGGGCAGCGATGTACAGACGGATTGGGTAATGCTGAAACGTTTATAAGCTTTGGTACTACAGATGCCAATGGCTTATCTCTTCAATAAAATTTTCTACAGCCCTGAAACTGCTAAGGAAATAGCAGGCCACAATAAGGAAACCCACACCGTAAATAGCCCCCCATATATGGGCAGAGTGGTTGATATTGTCACCACCTTTTTTATCGAGATATGCAGATATAAAAAGATAGATGGGTGCAAATATGAAACCCGGAATAATGGGTGGAATAATGAACATGCCAATCTTTAAAGTAGGGTGCAAGAAAATGCCTGCAAACACAACTGCCGAAACAGCACCCGATGCACCCAGGCTTCTGTAATTGCTATTGAACTTGTTTTTTGAATAGGTAGGCAATAGGCAAACAACCAAGGCACTTATATAAAGAACCAGGTAAATAAGCTTGCCCTTGCTTGCAAATACAGTAATAAAATCTTCTTCTACATACCTGCCAAACATGTACAATGAAATCATGTTGAACGCAAGGTGCGGAACATCAGCATGTATCAAACCACAAGTAACAAAACGGTACCATTGCTTTTGTTCGGTAACCGCAGGCGGATAAAAAATCAGGTCATCTTCGATTTTGCCGTTGGAAAAAGCAGTGAACGAAACCATACAGGTAATGGCAATGATAATAATGGTTATGGTTAGGGTCATGACGCCAATGGATTATAGGTGATGGTATTTCTCGTTGCGTAAAATGGTACAGGCCCGGTACACCTGTTCTGCCAAAATTAGCCTTACCAGCATATGTGGAAAAACAAGTTTGGATAAGCTTAACGTATAATTGGCTCGCTGCATTACTGCGTCGCTTACGCCAAACGCACCGCCAATTAAAAATACAATTTTCTTATGGCTTTCATTGGCCCGCTGTTGCAGCAACTGTGCCAGTTCTGGCGATGACAACTGCTTGCCACGTTCATCCAACAGTACCAGGTAATCGTCCTTGCCCAATTGCTGCAGCACTATTTCTGCTTCTGCTTTTTTCAGGTCCGCTTCGGATAGTACCGCTGCATTTTTGGGTGGTGCCATCACCAACCAGTCGGCCGTAAAATATTTATTGATGCGTTTGGTAAAATCTGCAATGCCATCTTTTACATAGGCTTCATGTGCTTTACCAATGCTCCATAGCTGTAGCTTCATTTGCTGAAAATAAGTATTGTAAAAACATTACACGCCAAACTGTTTCAAGTGATGGTCAAAATGTTTCCATTGGCTAAAGCCCCATTCATCCGCTGTCATTACACCAAACAAAGGGTGCCTTCTTCCTTCTGCTGCCGCAGTGCCATTGTTGATGAACAGGTGATAGCTTGCCAGCAGTTTCTGTTGCTCGGCCTCAAACTGCTTCTCCTCTTTCATGATAAAGGAAGGCCCAGTGGGCAAGCTATGTTTAAATGGTTTGTCGCTCAGTATGTTTTTCTTTATCCATGGGCCCATCAACCTGCCAATAAGGGTGGGCTTCTCCGTTCTTTCACCAGTGCCCAATGCCAGTACGGCCTGCACATGGGCCATCATTTGCGATACGCTCATCTTGCCCCACAGCCCTTTGGTATCCGGTGTAAGTTTGTTGATGCGTTGCAATGTCTCGTTTGCTGTTTGCGGTTCAAATAAAGAAGGCATAATCGTGTATTTAAGTAAATGTATTGATCATCGCATGGGCTAGTGGTCATAGCTAACCACCCTCGATATTTTCCACTGCCCGTCCTGCTTCTGCCAAATCATCAGGAACTTGAAATAGCCCACTTCCTCTTTGCCATTCTCCACATGCCTGAATTCATGCACGCCAATCTCAATGGCACCATAGTTTTTGATAGGATGCACTTCAAGGCTGCCCTTTACCAATTGTCTGGTCAGTTTGTACTCACGGTTGAAAGTATGCTCAAAATTCTCGAATACTTTTTTATAGGGTATCAACCCCTCATTATCCTGAAACCATTCAAGGTCATCGGTAAACAGTTGCCTGAACTTTGTAAAGTTCTGCGTGTTGAAGTAGCTGAACATGATGCTGTCCATCGTAGCTATTTCATTGTACAATGCCGTTGGTGTAGGGGCCACTTTTTTTTCCTGTGCAGCAACTGCAAAAGAAAAACCGGTAATGGCAATAAGTAGTAGGTATCTGATCAGTTTCATATATGCAGTGTATTTGATAGGTGATGTTGGTTTTACTTAATCCTTCCATAAAAAAGGGAACAATATTACTGCAAGTACAATAACCAGCAAGTCCAGACCAACCAATAGGCCCGCCATTTGCCACCAGCCCAACTGTACCACGGTTGCAAAGGCAGGTTTGGAAATCTTCATCAGCAACAACAGTTGCGGAATGATGATGGGAAAACCCATGATGGCCATCAAGGCAGCCTGTTGCTGTGCCTTGGCTGCAATGGCAGCCAAAAAAGTAAATACCAGGCTTATGCTAATGCCGCCCAAGCAAGTAATACCCACAAACAACAGGGCATTGGTTAATGGGTTATTCAGCAGTAACAGAAACAGTAATAAGCTTACAATGCTCATGGCCAGCATGAGCACTACATTGAACAATAATTTGCTGATGATGAAATCCCTTGCACCCGCAATGGAGTAGAAGTACAGCATACGGCCCCTGCTTTCGGCCAGGAAACTTTTGGCTACCGCATTTACACAGACAAACAACTGCACTACCCAAAACAGGCCATTCCATACCTGCTCTTCGGGCTGCCCCATGGATAGGTAAATAACAAAGATGGTGCTGGCCACATACAGCAGTATGCCATAAAAAGTATATTGCTGCCTTACTTCCAGCAACAGGTCTTTTTTTACAAGTGTCATGATATGCTGCAACGAGCGTTTGTACATATTGGGTGCAAAAATAAATATCGTAGCGGCATTTGGCTTATTTTTAATTTATTAAACCTGTCCATGCCTTCACCTTATACATTTGCTGCAGCAATACTGTTGCTGTTAGCCATACAGCCCTGTAACTCACAAACCATCAGCATCGATAAAACAGATACCCTATGCTATAGCAACAAGGCCCAATGGGATGGTAACATAGCATTGGGACTTGAGGTGGACAAGCAACAGGCAACCCTATTTGATGCCAGTAATTTTGTGGATGTTTCGTTACAGCAAAAACACGAGCTATACATCTTTTCTGCCAGTAACCGTTTTACCTACAATGGGCCGGAAGATGTGCTGAACACGGGCTATGTGCACTTGCGTTGGCGACATGGCTATAAAGAACAGTTGCACCCCGAAACCTATGTACAGTACCAATGGGACAATAAACGTGGCATTGTGCACCGCTTTGTTACGGGTGCCAACCTGCGGTACAATTTTTGGCACCATAAAATGTGGGAACTCACTTTTGCAAGTGGGCTGATGTATGAGAATGAGCGGTGGGACTATAGCGGTGTTGATACCAATAAGATACCATTGGTGCATCCCGATATACAGACCAATGTGTTAAAAAGCAATAACTACATTAAATGGGATGGAAGAATTTCATCGGCAAGCAATATTGCCATTGCACTGTTTTACCAGGCTAGCTTTAAGGATTTTTTTGAGCCAAGGGTAATGCTGAACGTGAACCTTGATGTAAACGTATCCAAACATTTTGCCGTAGGCTTTAGGTATGCCGGGCTTGATGATGTACAGCCCATTGTGCCCATTAGCCATTTTTATTATACACTGTCCAACAATATTATTTACAAGTTCTAGTCCTTTAAAAAATAGATACATTGCCTACCAACCATTCCCGTTTATACAGCCAGCCAATTATGCAAAGGATGCTGTTTGTTGTTATTGCTTGCTTATTTGCTTCGGGCTTGCTGGCACAGCAGCAGGATTCTGTCCACATTAAAAAGCAGCCGTTCCCGTTCAATATACTTACCAAGATACAGAATGGCAACCTGAAAGTGATTCCGATACCTGTGTTTACGCTGAGCCCCGAACGTGGTGCAAGCCTTGGGGTAATGCTGCATTATTTTTTCAAGACATCCACAACCGGGCAGGACAGTTCAACCAGGCTTTCCTCTGCATTCCTGAACCTGCAATACAGCACACGCAAACAGTTCGTATCCGAAATAGGGTACAGCATCTATACCAATGCAGAAAAATATTATGTACAGGGCAGTTTTGGCTATAAGGATTTTTACGAGCGTTATTGGACGTTAAGTGGCGATGTGAGCAATAAGGATTTTCTGGGTGTATCGTACCAGCAACTCTTCCTAAAGGGAAGGATATTGAAGAACCTGCACCAGCGGTTGTTTGTGGGTATTACCTACAACATCAATAATATTAACCACATTGAATTTGAAAACAAGGCAACACCACCTGTGCCAACCATAGCGGGCACGGATAAAAGTTTTGTGGTGGGTATGGGCCCTACAATAAGTATTGACAAAAGGGACAACCAGTTTAGTCCGCAACATGGCTGGTATGCCGAAGCATCCATACGCTTCTACGAAAAATGGATGGGCAGCAACTATACCTTTAACCAGGCCATGTTTGATGTAAGGAACTATATACCAACTGCCCGCAAAGGCATACTGGCACTGAATGCCGTGGCAACCATTACCGGCGGAACGGTACCTTTTTTGGAGAAACAGCGTTTGGGCAGTGACAAGATTATGCGGGGCTATTTTGCCGGCAGGTTTAGGGACAACCAGTTTGCTGCCGCACAAATGGAATACCGATACCCAGTAGGAAAGAGTTTTGTATTGGCTGCTTTTGTAAGTGCAGGACAAACCGCTGAAAGTCTTAGCCAGATGCAATGGCAATTGATGCAGAGCAGTGTTGGTGGCGGTTTGCGGTACCTGGTAAACAAAGGCAAAAAGCTGTACATACGTGCCGATGCAGGCTATACAAGGCTAAAAAATATAGGCTTCTATTTCAGTTTGGGCGATGCGTTTTAGAGGTTTTCAAATGTCTTCAAACACATAATGGGAACGATGCAAAAAAACATTTGCCAATACCCGAAGGTTTTTTACCGATATGGCATCTAACCTTGAAAACCACTTTATGAGAACAACCCATTTGAAGTTTGCAATGATGCTTGCCGCATTGTTTACCATTGCAGCTTGCAGCAAAAAAGATGATACAGCTACTACTACTACTACCAGCACTACCGCAACCATAACTGCATTGGCATGTGGCAGTGCATCTTTTTCATCATCGGCCACTATGAACAGTGCTTATATAGCTACGGCAACCATTGCTTACAGCGGTGGCAACGCAGTTGCTTATGCTGCAGGTACGGCCATCAGTTCCACTGGCGTTACCGGTTTAACGGCAACTTTACAGGCTGGTACTTTGCTAAGCGGTACGGGCAACCTCTCATACAGTGTACAAGGCACACCGACCACTTCGGGTACGGCATCTTTTGCCATTAGTTTTGGCGGACAGTCCTGCACCTTGGCACTTACCGTAAATGCCGCCGGTGGTGTAACATTGCCAAGCGTGTACAGCAAAATTTATGGTGCTACCAGCATTACTACTGATGGTACTTGGGTTACTATAAAATCCACTGGGCTGCCCGATCATAAGAGCGTGTATTACGCAACCACTAACCCTTTGTATGAAGCTTTTAGCGGCACTACTTATGGCGGCAATACATTCTCCAAAAATCCTAATAGCATTGCGGCACAAACTTATACTTTCAAGATACCGTTGAACCCAGTGGCAGCCAGCACACATGCTTCCACGCCATTGGGGCCAATGGGTGTATCGCTAAACGGTGTTCCGTTCTATAACCAATATGCCGGCCCCAGCCAACCACTTACAGGCGAGATTGTGAGCTTTGACCAAGGCTGGGCACACCCCGACCCAGGTTCGCATTACCATTATCATGTAGAACCCAAGTTCCTTACCGCAGCCAAAGGCAGCAATGCATTAATGGGTTTCTTGCTGGATGGCTTTCCTGTATACGGTCCAATTGAAAATGGTGCTACGGCAACTGGGCTGGATGCATACAACGGGCATACAGGTGTTACGGCTGATTATCCTGGCGGCATCTACCACTACCATATTACGGCAGCGGCACCCTATATTAACGGCAATGGCTTCTGGGGCACCCCTGGTACCGTTACGTATTAAAACATGACATGGCCCTATCAATTGCCCGGCATAGATGAATAAGATTGTACTATGAAAACAGCAACTGGTTTTTTCTCTTGTATGCTTTTGCTGGCTGTTGCATCTTGCAGCAACCGGCAAAAGCAAATGCCAGAAGTGAAGATTGCGAAAACGGTTCCGCCATACTACATCACTGCAACAGATAGCGGCTTTGCCAACCATAAGGATACCGTGTATTATAAGAATGCTTTTTTTACCGGGTTCCAATATGCGTTGTTCCCTACAGGCGATACGGAATATATAAAGTCCTATTTCAACGGGGTAGAAGAAGGTATTCAAAAAAAATGGTATATAAATGGGCAGCTGGCCGAACGACGTTTTTACATCAACGGCAAAAAAGAAGGCATTCAACAAGGCTGGTGGCAGGACGGGAAACAGAAATTTATTTTTGAAGCATCCAACGATATGTTTGTGGGCGAGGCAAGGGAGTGGAATGCGGCAGGCATGCTGTATCGCGATTTCCACTATGTGAACGGGCAGGAGGAGGGCAGTCAGAAAATGTGGTGGGACAATGGCTCCATACGTGCCAACTATGTTATACATAACGGTAAAAAATATGGCCTGCTTGGCCTTAAAATCTGCAGCAATCCTTATGATTCGGTTAGTAAAAAATAGTATCCTTATTGCAATGGTTGCCATGGTTGGCTGCAGGGGCAGGCATATGGAGCTTGGCTTGCCGTTTATCAACAAACCCGATTTTACACCTGAGTGGATTGATGCCAATACGGCCGCCTATAAAAACATCCATACCATTCCTGCATTTTCGTTTACCGACCAGAATGGGGAAACGGTTACCGAAGCTACCGTAGCAGGAAAGATATATGTGGCTGATTTTATATTTACCCGTTGTGGCAGTATATGCCCTAAGATGACCGATAATATGGGCATGATACAGGCCGCATTCAAGACCGATAAGGATGTGATGCTGCTTTCGCATTCCGTAACGCCCGATATGGACAGTGTGCCCGTACTAAAAAAATATGCTGCGGCCAAAGGTGTGATAGATGGCAAGTGGCATTTGCTTACAGGCAATAAGGACGAAATTTATACGCTTGCCAAGAAGCAATACTTTGCCGGTGATACGGTGGGTTATTACCAGACAGGCAATGAGTTTTTGCATACGGAAAATTTTATATTGGTAGATAGGCACCGCAGGATACGTGGTGTGTACAATGGCACATTGCTGGTTGAAATGGGCCGTTTGATTGAGGACATCAATATGCTGAAAAAAGAAGATGATTGAAACCTGCCCATGACTTCAATTGACAAAAAAGCTTTTATTTACAGCCTGAAAAAATAAAGCTAAACAATGAAGTATTGCCTGGCCTTGCTGTTTGTACTCTGTAGCTGTTCTATTGCGTATTCACAAAAAATTGCTATTATGGATAAGCAACTGCAAGAGCCGATTGTGATTGCAGACAGCCTTACGACGGAACAGCAACAGACCAATAACTATTTTGCAGTGGAAGTGGAATGTGTGGACACTTTTTATGCAGCATTGAAATATGTAAAGACATTTCTTGAAACCGGGCACGACACTACTGCAAGGGGATTGAAGTTTACCACCCTTTCCACCAATATCACCATTAATGGGGTACTGTTTTTTGCATTTGGCAAACGCTACAACATACTGGCAAAAACCAATATACAAGGTGTTGCCACTGCCATGCTGCTTTCGTCAAAAGACATACGTAACAGCCGGAATGCCCAAAAAGTGGAGAAGCTGATGAAGTATATGGAAGCTACCAGATGGTTATTGAAACCCACAGCCAATATACATCCCAGCTTTTATGTGGAAGTTGTGGACACACCTGTAAAAAAATAAGGGAACGGATATTAGTACCTTCTTCCGCCACCACCGCCCCGGTTATCCCTGTTGTTGTTGAAACGTGTATTGCCACCGCCAGCAGGAGGGTCGCCAGCTTCCTTAACGGAGATCTTCTTGCCAAACAGGCTCACGCCATCCAGCAACTGCATGGCTTCCTGTGCCTCGTTGGCATTTTTCATATCCACAAAACCAAAGCCCTTGCTTTTGCCAGTGGCCCTGTCTTTTATTACCTGAGCAAAATTCACCTCGCCGTATAACTCAAACATTTCCTTTAAATCAACATCATCCAAATCTCCAGAAATGCCACCTACAAAAATCTTCATAATTTCTATTTGAAACGAAATTACAAAGACAATGTGGTAATGCTTAATAAAATAATCCACTATTAATTTAAAATCATTTCGTGCAGAATTGCTTTGTTTTACCCTTATTTTTATGCCACTTACTAATCAACAATTTGCCCCGATTGTTGCGTAGCCTTTTTTTATTATTAAAACAACTTGGAAATGAGAAATCTATGCTGCTTTATGCTGCTTGTTTTGGGGTGCAATTTTGTGTATGCTCAGGAGCGGGTAATGACCGTGAATGTTAAAAACAGTAATACCAATAAGGCTGTTGCTGCTTATTCCATCAAATTTCAACATGGCACAGCTGCCAACAAGGTTTCGGTACATGAATCAAAAGATTATGGCAAACAGCAATTGTATGTATTGCCCGAAGACAGTTATACCATACAGGTACAGGCCGAAGGTTATAAACCCATGCAGGCAAGCCTTTTGATTGATGCTTCTGTAGGCACACTCAATTTTGAACTGGAACCCAATAAAGGCAATACGGAATTTGACAATGCCTATATAAAAGCCAAACATGCATCGGGCTATATTTTTTTAACGGGTTATATAACGGAAGAATATACGCATGTGCCACTTGCCAATGTGGACATCAGGACTTCCGATAATCAGGTATTGGCAACAACCAATGACAAAGGTTACTACGAATGCTCCTTACCATTGTCAAGCACAGAAGCAAGCATCGGTTTATACAAGCAAGGCTATTTGGCAACCACAAAAAAACTTACCAGGTTATGCGATGGCGATGACCAGATCAACAACTTTACGATTGCACGCAGTACACCGGTACCAACTGTTGAAGTAAGGTTAAACGGATTGGCAACAGTAAACGAAAACCTTAGAACCGAAACCACACAGGCCACCAATTGCCCATCAACCATAAAAGTTGGTACAACCTGCTCGGGTACCAGTTGCACGGGAGTTGATGTAGTATCAATGGAAACCTATACAAGACGTGTGCTGGTGTCTGAATGGCTAAGTTGCTGGGGCAACCCTGCAGGTGGCATGAACTCTCTGCAAGCAGGTGCGGTTGCGGTACGTAGTTACGGTATGTGGTACGTGTACCATCCCATTAATGCTACTTATGATATTTGCAGCACTACTTCCTGCCAAGTGTACAGTACTACCGAAACTACCAATGGTAACAATGCAACAGCCAATACAGCCAACTATATTTTGGAAACAGGTGGTGCAGTGGCAAGGGCAGAGTATGCAGCCGAGCAGAACAATAACCCGTCCTGCGGCAATGGGTTTACGGGCACGGGTGCCACAGCCTGGCCATGTGCAGCAGATGGTGTATGTACCGGGCAAACCTACAATGGGCACGGACGTGGCATGTGCCAAAACGGTTCTGCCCGTTGGGCTACAGGGCTTGCATTAACAAGTAGCACCTGTTCGTTTGGTGCATCCAATGGTTTTGGTGCACAGACATGGCAATGGATTATTGGGCATTACTATCCATCTTATACATTAACTACCTGTGTTACGGGTAGCACAACCTGTACCTCGGCATCGCCAACGCCGGTACCTACTTACGGTACCAGTGCATGTCCCGGCACAGCAGGTACATTAACGGGTACGGTACTTACATGGAATGCAGTAACAGGCGCCAATGGTTATACCATCAGCATCAGCAAATACCCGTATGGTTCAAGTAATTTGATAACGGGTTTTCCTTGCAGCAATTATCCCAACCAGGTTACGGCTGCAGGCTTGGAAGCCGGTATGCTGTACCGCTGGAACATGACTGCTACGGGCGATTGCAATATATCTATCTGCACCAGCAGTACCAGCAGCACCAACTACTTTCAGGTGCCGCCTGTTATTGCTGCCAATGTTGGTGGTTGCATGTCAACCAATGCAGTAACACCGGGTACAGGTGCAACTGTAACTTATAACTGGTACCAGGTAGGCAACAGCACACCTGTACAGTCTGGTAGCTCAACCATTTTTTCACCAACGGTTGCGGGCAGTTATTATATGACCATCCAGTATTCGGGCAGTGCCAATTGCTCGGGCACAGTGGCAACCAATGCCAGCAATACATTAACGGTTGCTTCTGTAAATGGAAGCACTTGCGTGTTGCCTGTGAACCTGCTTTACTTTAATGCCAATGCAAGTGGCAAAGATGTGTTGCTTGCATGGAAAGCAGGCCAGGAAATAAACATGAACGGTTATTCCATAGAACGCTCATTTGATGGGGCGAACTTCTCCGCATTCAGTACTGTAAAGGCTTTGAATGCAGCAGCTGCCACGTATAGTTATAGGGATACAAATATATTGGCCATTAACAGCAGTGCTGTTCTGTATTACAGGTTGAAACAGGTACAGAGCGATGGCAGCTATAAATATTCTGCAACCGTATCTGTAAAAAGAGGCAGTTCGGCAAACGTGATCGAACCTTTGCACAATGTGTTTACCAATCAATTGGAGATAGTGGCCAATCTGCAAAAAACAGAAAAAGTAAGCTTTAACTTATTTGATGCAACTGGTAGGTTATGCTATAAAAAAGAAATGCTGATAAACAATGGCAGCAGCAGTTTTATATTGAATGATATGGGCTACCTGAACAAAGGTTATTACCTGTTGCAGGTTTCCAGTGCAGGTGTGGCAAAGACGTTTAAGGTGTTGAGGAACTGATAGCTGGGATTATATAATAAATCATTGAACAGGCAGGGGCTTTCATTTGAAAGCCCCTGTTTATGTACGTTTATATCATTGATGAAAACCGTTTTCATCATAAGTTAAGAATGGCTTTTTTAGTTTCAAGAGGCTATCATTATTGAAGCCATCACAACCCCCAAACTCATTAAAGCAGTCTTTAGTATTTACTAATTTCAGTGTTGCATAGTCATAAAAATTTTGCCCAGAAAATTGGTCTACAATCGAGATTGCTTTTTTAGAATTTATTGTGTCTAAATAGAAATATAGATTTGGTTCTAATGAAATATAAGAAACTTTCATTTTTGCTTTAGTCTCGCTATTGGTAAGGGTAATTGTTTTATCGTTATCAAAGTCTTGAAAGCTGATTATATCATCATCAACTCTAAGTTTGATTGTTAAGATGTTGTCTATTGTATAACTACTATGTTTTACCCATAGTAATTCCCGTATTCCCTTATAGCATGGATAAATCAATATTAAAGCTATCAAGAATATTTTATTAGTCTTTTTATTCTTACCCAAAACATTTTCCATTTAATTCTCCATTCGTTATGTTCCCAATTAATATCAAATTTATCTTTTTTATTACCTAACCATGGCGGCATTGATATTTTGCAATGAAACATTGGTTGTTCATGCATTACCTGTTGCTTATAGCTGGGTTCAAGCGAAGACTTAGAATAATAGCGAATGTCTATTACAGTTAATTTTTTTTCAGCTCTATAAATGTAGAGATTGATATCAAAGAGATTTTCATAAAGATGCTGTAATGTCGGCATGAGCTCTTGAAGCGGTGCAGGAGTTTTCAGGTCGTTCTCTTTTTTCCTTAATTGCCTTTGTATATGAGACGACTTTTCGCTATTCTTTATCTCCGTTACAATGAACTTACAATTATCCGAAAACTTGTTCCACGTTAGACCTCTTGCTATATCAAGCAATTTAGGGACTGATTCTTCTATTTGTTTTTGGAGAATATGTAAAGTCATAACAATAGATGGGGACAGTAACAATAAAATCTATTTAATAAAAAAGCTGCTTTATTATAAAGCAGCTTTTTTATATTATTGAGTAAGATACTATTTCTCCGCAGTTAAACTAGCAACCAAATATTCCTGGTTCAACCTGGCAATATTGCTGATGGAAATTTCTTTAGGGCAGGTTGCTTCGCAGGCACCGGTATTGGTACATGATCCGAAACCTTCTTTGTCCATTTGTGCCACCATATTTATTACACGGCTATGGCGTTCGGGCTCGCCCTGTGGCAACAATGCCAAATGCGAAACCTTTGCAGAAAGGAACAGCATGGCACTACTGTTTTTACAAGCTGCCACACATGCACCGCAACCGATACACATAGCTGCTGCAAAACTTGCATCGGCTTTGTCTTTGTTGATGGGTAGGGCATTACCGTCAACTGCATTACCTGTGTTTACGGATATATAACCACCTGCTTGTATGATCCTATCAAAAGATGTCCTGTCAACTACCAGGTCCTTAATAACCGGGAAAGCGTTGGCACGCCAAGGTTCTACCACAATAGTATCGCCATCTTTAAAGGCACGCATGTGCAATTGGCAAGTGGTGTTTGCCTGCCATGGTCCGTGTGGCTTACCATTAATGTACATGGAACACATACCGCAGATACCTTCGCGGCAGTCGTGGTCGAATGCCACCGGTTCTTCGCCTTCATGTATCAACTGCTCATTCAATACGTCAAACATTTCAAGGAAACTCATTTCACTGGAAATGTTTTCTACCCTGTACATCTTGAATTCGCCTTTGGACTTTGTGTTCTTTTGTCTCCAGACTTTCAAGTTCAAATTCATATTGTAATGCTCCATATCAAAAAATTAGTCAAATTATTAAATGGGTTGCCCGGCTATTATTTGTAGTTACGTTGGCTAGGTTTGATCACTTCATATTTCAGGTCTTCCTTATGCAGGTTCCAGTTGCTTTCGCCAGCATATTCCCAAGCGGCAACATACATGTATTCGTCATCATGACGCAATGCTTCGCCTTCTTCTGTCTGGCTTTCTTCACGGAAGTGGCCACCGCAGCTTTCGTTCCTGTTCAAGGCATCTTTGCACATCAGTTCGCCCAACTCAATAAAGTCGGCCACACGTCCGGCCTTATCCAGCTCAGGATTGAATTCGCTGATATCGCCCGGTATCTTTACATCGCTCCAGAATTCTTTTTTCAGTGCCTGTATTTCACTAATGGCTTCAGTCAAACCTTGTGCGTTACGTGCCATGCCACATTTTTCCCACATGATCTTGCCCAAACGTTTATGGAAGCTTTCTACGCTTTGCGAACCTTTGATGTTCATCAAAGTACTTAACCTGTCGCTCACGCTTTTTTCAGCGGCAGCAAATGCTTCATGGTCTGTTGAGATAGGCTTGTTGTAAATTTCATCGGCCAAGTAGTTACCAATGGTATAAGGTATCACAAAGTAACCATCGGCTAAACCTTGCATCAAGGCACTTGCACCCAAACGGTTGGCACCGTGGTCGCTAAAGTTTGCTTCGCCCAATGAGTACAGGCCCTTAACGGTTGTTTGCAGTTCGTAGTCAACCCATAAACCGCCCATGGTATAGTGTACGGCAGGGTAGATACGCATCGGTAATTCATATGGGTTTTCGCCTGTTATCTTTTCATACATATCAAACAGGTTACCATATTTTTCTTTCACTACTTCTTTACCCAATGCAATAATTTCTTCTTTGGGTACATCGGTGCGGCCTTCTTTACTTACTTCAATTTTGCCGTAACGTTCTATAGCCGCAGCAAAATCCAAATAAACCGCTTGCTTAGAAGTACCAACGCCATAACCAGCATCGCATCTTTCTTTTGCAGCCCTGGAGGCCACGTCGCGGGGCACCAGGTTACCAAATGCTGGGTACCTTCTTTCCAGATAATAATCCCTTTCTTCTTCGGGTATATCGGTTGCCTTTCTTGGATCACCTGCTTTTTTGGGTACCCATATCCTTCCATCGTTACGTAATGATTCGGACATCAAAGTCAATTTACTTTGATGGTCGCCACTTACCGGGATACAGGTTGGGTGAATTTGTGTGTAGCAAGGGTTTGCAAATGCAGCCCCTTGTTTATGTGCTTTCCATGCTGCAGTAACATTGCTACCCATGGCGTTGGTTGAAAGATAGAACACGTTACCGTAACCACCGGTGCATAGCAATACGGCATGGCCAAAATGGCGTTCCAGTTTACCGCTTACAAGGTCCCTTGCAATAATGCCGGTTGTTTTTCCATCAACCTTTACCACTTCCAGCATTTCATGCCTAGAGTACATGGTTACATTGCCCAATGCAACCTGGCGTTCCAATGCCTGGTAGGCACCTATCAATAATTGCTGGCCAGTTTGCCCGGCAGCATAAAATGTACGTTGTACCTGTGTTCCTCCAAAGCTACGGTTGCTCAATAAGCCACCGTATTCCCTTGCAAACGGAACACCTTGGGCCACACATTGGTCAATAATATTGGCACTTACTTCGGCTAGGCGGTGCACATTGGCTTCCCTTGCACGGTAGTCGCCACCCTTAATGGTATCGTAAAATAAACGGAACACGGAGTCTCCATCGTTCTGGTAGTTTTTTGCAGCATTGATACCACCCTGTGCAGCAATACTGTGTGCACGGCGTGGACTATCCTGAAAGCAGAACGCTTTTACTTTGTAACCCATTTCGCCCAAAGATGCTGCTGCACTGGCACCAGCCAAACCTGTACCTACAATAATCACTTCTAACTTTCTTTTGTTGGCAGGGTTCACCAATTTGCAATGGCCTTTATAGTCTGTCCATTTATCATCCATTGGTCCCGAAGGAATTTTTGCATCTAGCATATCGAAGAAGTTTCAAGTTTATAAGAGAACTGGAACCGAGAAGAAGGAGCTTTTCAAGATTCAAGTTTAGAAGCCTGTTTTGTTTAAAGAACTGTTTAGCTAACCCAGCCGCAATAGAAGCTGATAGGCATCATGGCAAATGCCAACATGATAACGATTGAAAAAGTGTAACCGATGCCGCTTAGCATTGCATGGTACCTTTTATTGTGTACACCAATTGTTTTGAATGCACTTTGAAAACCGTGTGCCAAATGGTAACCTAGAGAGATGCAGCCCAATACATATACAATCACCACCCATAAATTGCTGAACACTTCTTTCATGGTGTCGAACAGATTGATTTCCTCGCCCAATAAGAAACCTTGGTGCGAACGGTTAGGGAACCAGAAATGGGATAAGTGGATGATCAGGAACAACAAAACAATTGTTCCCAATAAAGCCATACTGCGGCTGTACCATTTGCTACCAGCATTGCCGTAGCTAACCGCATAGCCAACACTTCTTGCTTTCCTGTTCTGGATGGTGAGCATGTAAGCCTGTACAATATGGAGAATGAAACCGGCAAACAGGCCGATTTCCAGTATTCTTGGTACAACATTGTTGCCCATAAAGTGGGCACCTTGGTTAAACATGACACCGCCATCCATAGCCCAAATGCAGGCATTCAACCCGGCATGAACAATTAAAAATAAAATCAAAAAGATACCGGTAAAGCTCATCACCAATTTCTTGCCTACCGAAGAAGTGAACATCTGTTTCCAAGTCATACAGCTAAAAGTTGTGGTTGAAAAAATTTCGTTGCAAAAGTATGACATTGCTAAATGCCAATTACCAATGCCGAAAAAATTTATCGGCATCGTTCTCACTGCATGACAACAATTGCAGTTGGTTGAAAGATTTTTATTGGGTAGTTTGATAAATAATCGGCATAACTACAATGGCATCTCATTACATTTGAAGCATGTTCAAATTGCTGAATATACTTTGGAACAGTTTCAAGATGGCCATGCAGGAACTGCGGGTGAATAAGCTGCGTACTTTTCTGTCGCTGTTTGGCATTACCATTGGCATCTTTTGCATCATTGGCGTATTGGCAACAGTGGACAGTCTTGAGCGGAAAGTGCAGGGCGACCTTGCAAAGCTTGGTTCTAACAGCATTTATATTGATAAGTGGGAATATGGCGGTGGCCCCGATAAGCCTTGGTGGAAATACATCAAACGTCCTTCGCCTAAGTATGAGGAGATGCAGTTCATAAAAGCCAAATCGTCGCTTACCTCTAATATTGCTTTTGTGGCAAAAACAAGTACAGGCACTGCATCCACACCAACAGCATCTTTGGCAGGTATTACTTTTATTGGTGCCTCGGAAGACTTTAGCAAGATACAGGCATTGGAAATAGGCGTGGGCAGGTATATTAATGATGCGGAGTTTTTTAGGGGAACACCAACCATTGTTATTGGGGATGAAGTGGCCAATCAGTTGTTTGGCGATGCCCAAAAAGCCGAAGGACAGGAGATAACATATAATGGCAAGCGGTTGATTATTGTGGGCATATTGAAAAAGCAGGGACAGTCATTTGCCAATGCATTTGATTTTGATAACTGCCTGCTTACTTCGTACAGGTATTTTGCTTCTATTTATAACCCGGATAATTCTAATCCCGTCATCATGGCACAGGGCAAGCCCGGTGTTGATACAAAAGACCTTCAGGATGAACTGAGAGGCGTGATGCGGCAGATAAGGAAGATCAGCCCAACAGGCGAAGAGGATTTCAGCTTGAATGACATCAGCATTTTTGCGGAGCAAACAAAGTCATTCTTTGGTTCCGTAACCATAGGTGGTTGGGCCATTGCCGGGCTTAGCCTGATTGTTGGTGCGTTTGGCGTTGCCAATATCATGTTTGTAACCGTACGTGAACGTACCAGCCAGATTGGTTTGAAGAAAGCCATTGGTGCAAAAAGCAGGACGATACTTACTGAGTTTTTATTGGAGAGTGCTTTTTTATGTATTGTAGGTGGCATTATTGGTTTGCTGCTTGTATGGCTGCTTACCAAGTTTTTAGGTACGGTACTTCCTTTTCCCATTTATATAGCTCCCAATATTATTATGCTGGCTATTGGCATTTGTGTGGCATTGGGCATCTTGTCGGGTATCATTCCTGCATCCATTGCAGCTAAGATGAACCCTGTGGTGGCTATTAGAACGAAGTAATAGTTACAGCTTGCTGGTTACTGATTGCCAATTAGTTTCTTTTACATTTGCACCAAAACCAGTAATAAGCAACTTGAAACCAGTAACCATTTTAGCTATTGAATCCTCCTGCGATGAAACATCAGCATCTGTTTGTGTTGATGGCAAGATACTTTCCAACTTTATAGCCAACCAAACCGTTCATGAAAAATATGGTGGGGTAGTGCCCGAACTGGCAAGCAGGGCACATATGCAGAACATTGTTCCGGTAGTGGATGCTGCATTGTCAACCGCAGGTTACAAGCTCACAGATATTGACGCCGTAGCCTTTACGCAGGCACCGGGTTTAATAGGCAGTTTGCTGGTGGGCAGCCAGTTTGCAAAAAGCTTATCGTTGGCTTTGGGCAAACCTTTAATTGCAGTGCACCACATGCAGGCACATGTATTGGCTAATTTGATAGATGAAAGTAACAGACCCGAATTTCCTTTTTTATGTTTGACTGTTAGTGGCGGGCATACACAGATTGTATTGGCCAACTCGCCATTGGATTTAAAAGTAATTGGTGAAACAATAGACGATGCTGCTGGTGAGGCTTTTGATAAAAGTGCAAAACTGTTGGGACTGCCTTATCCTGGTGGGCCATTGATAGATAAGTATGCCAAAGAAGGCGATCCTTTAAAATTCAAATTTGCTGAACCACAAATTGCCGATTTGGATTTCAGTTTCAGCGGATTGAAAACTTCGGTGCTTTATTTTTTACAGGCAGAGACAAAGAAAGATGAGCATTTTATTGCCAATAACCTGAATGACTTATGTGCTTCCATTCAGTACACCATTATCCATATTTTACTAAAAAAAGTGAATAAAGCTGTACAAAACACTGGTATTAAGCAAGTTTGTATTGCAGGTGGAGTAAGTGCCAATAGCGGCTTACGTAAATCCTTACAGGAAATGGGCAATAAAAAAGGCTGGAAAGTATATATACCCAAGTTTGAATATTGTACAGACAATGGTGCCATGATTGCAATTACCGCTTACCATAAGTACCTGCATCAACAATTCACATCCTTGGATATTAGCCCAAGTGCAAGGGCCGAGTGGTAGATTATTTAAATATGGCTTAAAAAACAATAAGTTATACTTGTATTGGATAATAAATTTACGTTGACCTGCGTTCTTATTACCTAGTATTTCCAAAAACAGGATAATTTCCTTATTTGGGAAAATGTATCTGTTGCACCTTAGAAAAATGCCAACCGTATCTAATCATTAACTATCCAATATATTGGATTTTAGTTAATTAGGCATTTTTAATTAGGTAAAAAAATTGAATGAACCAAGCATTAGTCACAGCAGTTGCAAGTATCGTCTTGCTAGTTAGTATTATAACAAAAGATAAGAATCCCAATTTTTCGGGCAGTAGGCAGGTAGCCGCATCCTCCACTAAAAAGAAAGCATCAACGTTAACACAGGCAAAGCCCCTAATTGAAGGAGGGGATAGGAAGCATATAGCCAAGATTGTGAGCCCTCAAGGCGATACCATTATTTATCGACCCTATTTTATCCCTAAAAAAATAGTGCACTAATTGTTATTGGGCCTTTTTCTCTTTAGCCTAATAGTGGCGTTTTGTTTAAGGTCGCTTGTTAGCAATATATCGTGCCTGGTACTACCATCGTAAATAATCAGCATGGCGGTGTTGGGCGGTACAAGACCTTCGTTTTCTGCAAACATGCTTAGCTCATTGTATTCCAGGCTGTCGCTTAAATGCAGTGTGGCCCTGATTGCCGTATAGTCCAGTTTGGACTTCGGTATAACTATGTGCTCGTTAAAGAATACGGTAACAGAATCGTAGTCAATGGCACCATTATCGTACAGCTCAATACGCAAATTGGGAGAGTTTACTTCAATTTCCCTTGTATAGTTTTTGGTTCTTGTATTGAACAGGGACAGTTTATCTTTTTCTTCCTGAGTTATCACCACTGGTGCCTGTTGTTTTACAATCGTGTCTTCCTGCTCAAAGTTTTGCTTGGTTCTTGCAAAGCCAAGTGTATCGGCAGATTTTTTCAGTTTAAAATTGATGTCGGGACAGGTGAACCTGAAATCTTTTGTACTGATGAACCAGCCTGTAAGTACAGACTCGGCTTTGGCTATCCTTAATATAAACTCGCCAGTCATGGGGCAATCCACACCTAAAGTAGTACTGGTAGCCTTATGATAAATAATGGTTGTTTGTTTAAGCAGCAGCTTTCTTGTGGCGGCATCGTAGCTGCCAGAAATTTTATTGGAAAAAAGGCTATCACGGAAATAGAAATTAAGTTCGCCTGTTACCAGTTTTCCTTTTTGGGTAAGTACCAGTTCCGATAAGTAGTTGTTATTGTTGTTGCCGGCACTGTTTACAATACCCACGCCATACCAGTGCCCATTAATCTCCTGTGCTTTGCAGACAAGCGAAGCACACAGTAATGCCATTATTAAAAAAGGTAACCGTTTTTTCATAGGCTTGCAAAATAGCCCAAGTGAATGCTTAATATTGGTTAAAGTTGCCCACAATTGCGGTTTTTTGGGGATTGCCTTGCAGCAGTTTACAGCCAGCACGTACGCATTGGATACAAAAACGGAAACGCCCCAAAGAATTGGGGCGTTTAATATTGATTTCAACAATCAATCTAAACTAAAAACTATACGCTATAGCTTATAAAAGCTTCTTGTTTTTACGCCGTAAACAGTATTTACCTTAAAGAAATAAGGACCGCTTAACAGGAACGAAGTAGGTATCACTGTTACGTTATTGCCTTGCAGCAGGTTCTTGGTAATGCTCCATTTTTTGGTACCATAAATATCATAGATGGCCAGCTCGGCCGTAACATTGCTATTTGCACTCCATACCACTGTTGTAAGCTGTGTGGTAACAGGGTTGGGATATAGAGACAAGATATTGATTGCACCTGGTGTGGCAGATGGAACAATGCTGTCTTGCAGTACCACAGGTTTGCAAACCTCGCTCTGGCAACCAGAAGCCGTTCTTATTTTCAGGCAAACTGTATAGATGCCCAGGTTATAATATTCGTGCGATGGGCTTGGATTGTTGCCCAACAAAGAAGTACCATCGCCAAAAGTCCATTTGCGTTCCACAATGCTGTCGCCCAATGGGGCCCAACTCATGGTACTATTGAATGATACTTTTTTGGGAGCAATACGTGTACTGGTAAATTGCGGTACACAGTTGCCATTTACGTTGGTAGCAGTTACTATGGCACAATAGGTTCTTTCGCAGCCCTTCACCGTTTTAATGGTCAGGCAAACATTGTATATACCGGCTTGTGCATATTGATGTTGCGGATCAATAATATTGCCTGTCAATATGCTGCTATCGCCAAAGGTCCACTTGCGGCTAATGATGGTATCGTTTAAACCAGCAACAGAAACATTGCTATTGAATTTTACCAAGGTAGAAGTAGGAACGTAGGTAAACGCCGCCACTGCAGTACACACAAACGGTGGTGGGGTAGGTGCTGCAACAACTACTGTTTTGCATAGTTCGCTAATACAGCCGCTTTGTGTTTTAACCCTTAGGCATACTGTATAGGTGCCTGCATTTGCATATAGATGTGTGGGATTCTGAACATTGCCGGTAAGGCTGTCACCATCGCCAAACCTCCATTTGCGTTCAACAACAGGATCGTTGCTAGGGTAGGCAGTATTGACACCTGCATAAAAACGGATGAGTTTGAAATTGGTCAACGAGTCGGGTGCAAACTGGAACTCGGCATTGCAAGAAGTTGGTGGCGTATTGGCAGTAATGGTAACTGCTTTTACAATACTGTCTGTGCAACCGGTAGTACTTATAATAAACAGGGCCACATTGTAAGTGCCGTTAACAGGGTACACATGCAATGGATTTTGTGTGGTGGCGGTGCCGCCATCGCCAAAGGACCAGTAGTAGTTGCTAATGGTACTGCTGGATGTGGAGGTACTTGTAAACTGTACCGCATTGCCCGTAATGCCAAAGGCGTAGTTGGCCAGGCAATTGCCTGCAGGCGGTGGTGTGCAGGTTAAAGGAAAATTGCTTTCAACTATTCCGTTTGGATTTACTTGATTGGTGAAGGTAATTACTGCTCCGTTACAACCTTCAGCACTTGTTTTTACAGTATTGATATTGTATGCATTGCAAGTAAGCGTGTCTGCGTACATACCTGCAGCATTGGTGTATCTGGTGTGCAATTGGTAGCAGGGGCCGCCAACGGTATCAGTAAAAATCTTTACGGCTTTATTGGCAACCGGAACGCCATTGTTGGTAACTATGCCATGCACATATACGGTGTTGGCAAATGAACTTGTACAGAAAGCGGCAAGAAATAGAAGGGTAAATATTTTTTTCATATCGGCCGTTTTTGGGTTGGTGAATGTAGACTAGATACGGTACCCAAAACGACTGCTGCTTTGCAACGATTATTTTTTTGCGGCTGCCTGTGCCTCCATCATCCGCATCTGTTTGGCATCCTGCAAAAAGTCGGAGGCAAAAATAAATCCGTTCAATAGCTCGTCCTTACTAAATATAATGTCCTCCTTGGTGCCTTCCCACTGTTTCTTCCCTTTGTGCAGGTACACAATATGGTCGCCAATTTCCATTACGCTGTTCATGTCGTGCGTTACCACAATAGTTGTCATGTTAAACTCAGTGGTAATTTCCTTAATCAATTTGTCTATCAATAAAGAGGTCTGTGGGTCAAGACCGCTATTGGGTTCGTCGCAAAAAAGGTATTTGGGGTTCAGTACAATGGCCCGGGCAATACCCACCCTTTTTTTCATGCCACCGCTTATTTCGGCCGGGTACTTATTGTTGGCATCTTTCAGGTTCACACGGTCCAGTACTTCATCGGCACGTTTCTTTTTGTCTGCCGCACTCATGCTGGTAAACATATCCAAGGGAAATAGGATGTTCTGTTCAACCGTCATACTGTCAAACAGGGCACTGCCCTGAAACAGCATACCAATCTGTTGCCTAAGGCTCTTGCGTTGCTCATTGTCTGCGTTCACAATACTTACGCCATCGTACAACACATCACCCGTATCGGGTTCAAACAGGTTCACCATTACTTTGGTCATAACACTTTTACCGCTACCACTTGCACCAATCACCAGGTTGCATTTGCCGGTTTCAATAGTGGCGGAAATATCGCTCAGTATGGTACGGTCGCCAAAAGACTTTGTTATGTTTCTTATTTCAATCATCGTATTGTTTTTTGTTACCGGCAACGGTGCATGCATCAACTTTACTGGCGTCGCACCCATCAGGGTTCTTGCCCTGCTTCAACAATTGTGCTGCGTTTGCAGCATTGCCTATACGGCGGCTTCTACCTGGTTTCTCAATAGGTCTTCAAAACTGTCTCTTTTCCTTATTAAATGGGGCTCCCCATCTTTTACCAATACCTCTGCTGGTTTGTACCTGCTGTTGAAGTTACTGCTCATTTCAAAACCATAGGCACCTGCATTGTGAAAAACCAGATAATCACCTTCGTGTACTTCGTTCAGTTTCCTGTCCCAGGCAAAAGTGTCTGTTTCGCAAATGTTTCCAACCACTGCATAGTTTTCTTCCGGGCCGGTAGGGTTGCTGATGTTTTTTATTTTATGGTATGAGTCATAGAACATGGGTCTTATCAAATGGTTGAAACCAGTATCCAGCCCAACAAAGGTTGCTGCAGTAGTTTCCTTAATTACGTTCACTTTTGATATAAAGTAACCCGATCCGCTTACCAGGTATTTGCCGGGCTCGAACCATATCTGCAAATGCTTGTCGTGCGGATGGTTGTCAAACGCTTCCTTTACTTTATCAGCCAATAACTGTATGTCGGTTTCGGAATCGCCATCTTTATAAGGCACTTTAAAGCCGCCACCCAAATCAATAAATTCAAGTTCCTTAAACAGGGGAATCAGGTCAAGCAGTACTTCAATGCCTTTTACAAACACAGCCACATCTTTTATCTCGCTACCAGTATGTATATGCAGGCCTTGTATAAAAATGTTGTGCCTGTTTACAAGGTCCACCACTTGGTCTATCTGCTCTACCGGAATGCCGAATTTGCTTTTGTCGTGGCCAGTGGAAATTTTCAGGTTGCCGCCAGCCAGTATATTGGGTCTTAAGCGTATGCCTACAGGGTAGGAGTGTCCGAATTTTTTACCGAACTTTTCCAGGTTGCTCAGGCTGTCTATGTTTATGTGCACGCCAAGGCTTTGTGCCTCCTCAATTTCATCAAAAGCAATACCGTTTGATGTGTACAGCACACGGCTTGCATCGAAGCCGGCATGCAATGCAAGTTTCACCTCGTTGATGCTGCTACAGTCAACATTGCTGCCAATGTTTTTCAAATGCTTTAGAATATTAATGTTGGTCAATGCCTTGGATGCATAAAAAAATACCACATCGCTTTTTGCAAAAGCAGCAGTCAGTTTGTTGTACTGCTGGGTGATTGTTTCTGCATGATACACATACAATGGGGTTCCATAGCTGTTGGCTATGTTGATTAGTTGTTCGTTGCTCAATTGCTGCATGTTGCGAAGATAAGGAGCAGCAAGAATTATAGATGGGATAAAACAAGGGCAACAAAAAACCGGTTACTTAAATATGGTAACCGGTTGCTGGGGTATATAAATATATTATTAACTATTATTCTTCCGTTTTGTCTGCTTCTTTTTCTGTACCATCTGCAGGTTCCGTTCCCTCAGTGGTGTTGCTGGCTTCGGCCTGTTGCCTGGCCAGTTCTGCTTCTGCTTCATCGGCCAGTCTTAATGCTTCCTGCTCTTCTGCTTCAGCTTCTGTATCCAATGTTACATCGCCATCATTCAAATCGGTTATGGCAATGTTTTCGGCGTCTTCCTGTATGGTTTCAGTTGTTACAATCTCCCCTTCGTGGCTTACAAAGTCTTCAGGATTTATAATGGTACCTTCTACAATCTGTTCGGCTAGCACCTCCCTGATTTTTGGTAGGTCGTCTGTGGAGTTGATACCAAAATAGTCCATGAATGTTTTGGAGGTGGCATAAATCAACGGTTGGCCAGGCATTTTTTCGTTACGGCCACTTATTACAATCAGTTCCTTCTCCAATAGTTTCTGTACGCTGTAATCACTGTTCACACCACGTATGCTTTCAATCTCGCCCTTGGTAATGGGCTGTTTGTAGGCAATAATGGCCAAGCTTTCCAATGCGGCAGAGGAGAGTCTTTTTAGGTACTTGTCGCCGTTTAACTGGGCCAATGTTTTATGGAAATCCTTTTTGGTAAGGAACTGCAGGCCACCGCCGCTTTCCTTCACTTCAAAAGGATAGAATTCGCTGTTGTATTTTTCTTTGATGCCTTCCACGCAGCTCTCCACCTGATCCAATGTAATGCGTTCTTCCAAAAAGCCAAAAGCGTTGTTGATCAACTCAACAATGTCCAATGCTGTCAGCGGTTTCTCGCTGGCAAAAATCAGCACTTCTATATGTGGTATAATGGAGGAAAGTTCCATAATGAGTTTAAAGTTTAATATTTAAAGTTCAAGGTTTATCTGCTATCTGCAACTTTAAACCTTAAGCCTTAAATTTTCTTAACCTTGAAGGGCAGCCGCACCGCTTACAATCTCAGTAAGTTCGGTAGTAATGGCAGCCTGTCTAGCACGGTTGTACGACAGTTTCAATGATTTCAGCAACTCATTGGCGTTTTCGCTTGCCTTGTCCATTGCTGTCATCCTTGCACCATGTTCGCTGGCGTTACCGTCCAACACCGCTTTGTACAATTGGGTGTTCAATATTTTGGGCATCAGTTCGGCAATCAATTGCTCCTTGTTCGGTTCAAAAATAAAGTCCGATTTTTTGGCACCTGCTTTTGCCACAATCTTTGGTATCGGTAAAAATTGTTCGGATACAAATGTCTGTGTGGCAGCGTTCCTGAACTGGCTATACACAATTTCAATGGCATCAAATTCATTGTTCTCAAAAGCTTTCATGGCAGCCTGTGCAGCAGCCTGAACGGTTTCGAATTTCAGGTTCAAATAAATATCCTTGTGGGTAGCATCGGTTTTGTAACCGGATTTTGTAAGCGATTCGTACCCTTTTTTGCCAATATTCCAAATGGTGATATTGCCTTTTGCAAATTGTGTATGGTATTTTGTTTTAATGGTTTCCTTGGCCAGTTTCACTACATTGGCATTGTATGCACCTGCCAAGCCCCTGTCGCTGGTAACCACAATCAACAGTACTTTTTCAACCGCCCTTTCCTCTGCCAATTTAAGTGTTGTTCCGCCCTCAATATTGCTTACAATATTGCTCAACATTTCCTGCAATTTCTGGGCATAAGGCCTCATTTGTATAATTGCATCCTGTGCACGGCGTAGTTTAGCTGCACTCACCATTTTCATGGCTTTTGTTATTTGTTGCGTGCTTTGTACACTCTTGATCCTGTTGCGGACTTCTTTTAATTGACCTGCCATAGTTTAAAGCTTTTAGCCAATGGGCTTTGCCATTCGCTTTTTTTCGTTTTACCTAATTGCCAATAGCTAGCCGCTACCAGCTTTTTAATTGGCTGCAAAAGTAACAGAAACAGGGTAAAAATCCATATAGGATTTTGAATGTGGGTAAACCCTGTTTAAAAAGCTGCAAATTGCTAAATTTGATTGCAATTGTTAATTCAACAAACTTGTTTTCCTGGGTTTGAGGGTATAACGCATGAAAATGCGGCCACCTTCTTTTGTACTTTCCTGCAAAGGGCTATCGCTGTAACTGGAAATGGAAATGTCCAGCGGACCATTTTTTAGCTGAACCAATTCTGTTGCATTAATGGTAACTTGGTTGTTTTGAACAGTGAAAACCCTGCTAATGTTGTCAGTTTTTGCTGCTGTATCGCTAATGGTTATATCTATTTTGCTACCGTTATCCAAGCCGTTAAAAACGAGTGTCAGGTCTTTTTTATGGATGCTGGAGGGAATGGGATTGGCCAAACTGAATGGCTTGAAAATGAAGTTTTCTTTAAGGGAACTATGGTTGATGTTCGTAAAACTCCAGGTATGCCTACCTGTAAAAGTGGCGAAAGACTTATTTGCTTGATAATATGCACCTAAAAATTTGCTGCTATCCACAGCAATGCTTTCACCATCCAACTCAATTTTGCTGGGTTTTGTCAATACAAGGGTAGTGCCTTTATTGCCACCAAAACGGAAAGTGGCATTGCAATGCACTGTTTCATCGCCTTCGTTATAGTTGACGTTATAGGTAATGTAGATGGTTTCGGGATTAACGTCTTTGCTGTTGGCTATTTCGCTGCTTTGGCAGGATATAAGCAAAACAGTGGCAATAATGGCGGTTAGGGTTGTTTTCTCCATACGTGTTTATACATCTTGTACAAGGTAAGTTAGTTAAGGTATTGATAAAGAAAATGCTATTGTTTTTCTGCAATTGTCGTCACCTCAAAACCTTTACATTTGCCTTCCTTCAAAAAAACTGTGCCATTTTGGCGAAAATGGATTTAGTGCAGGGTTTTTGAAATCGGGAATTGCTCAATGAATATTCTTCAGTTGATGGGTGCGACGCCACCGAAGCTACATAGTGCACAACTGCTGGATACATAAATAATAATATTATGTTGAAATTTTTAGGGAAACTGTTAGGAGGCAACAAGAGTGAAAAAGACGTAGCTCAGATAAGGCCCATTGTTGAAAAGATAAACCAGTTTTATCAGCAGTACCAAAACCTGACCAACGACGAACTGCGTAACAAGACACAGGAGTTCAAACAACGTATCAAACAGCACCTTCAGGAAATTGATGCCGAAATAGCTGCCAAACAGCAAGAGGCAGATGCATTGCCGGCAACCGAAATACATGTTAAGGACAATATCTATAAAGAAGTTGACAAACTTAAAAAAGACCGTGACAAAAAGATTGAAGAAGCTTTAACGGATGTGCATGCCGAAGCCTTTGCAGTAGTGAAGGAAACTGCACACCGCTTTAGCACCAATACTGAACTGGAAGTGAGTGCCACACAGTTGGATAGGGACTTAAGTGTACGTAAAGATTATATTACCATTAAAGGCGATAAGGCAATCTATAAAAACAGTTGGACTGCTGCTGGCGGACAGATTACCTGGAACATGGTGCATTACGATGTACAGTTAATTGGTGGTAGTGTTTTGCACGGTGGCAAGATTGCCGAAATGAGTACGGGTGAAGGTAAGACCCTTGTATCAACCTTGCCTGCCTACCTGAATGCATTGGCCGGAGAAGGCGTACATATTGTAACCGTGAATGATTATTTGGCAAGACGTGACGGTGAGTGGAACGGTACCCTGTTTGAATGGTTGGGCCTGACTGTGGATTGCATTGATAAACACGAACCCAATACCGCTGCCCGCCGCAATGCTTATTTGGCAGATATTACCTACGGTACCAATAACGAATTTGGGTTTGACTACCTGCGTGACAACATGGTGCATAGCCCCGAAGAAATGGTGCAACGCAAACACCATTTTGCCATGGTGGATGAGGTGGATAGCGTATTGATTGATGATGCAAGAACGCCATTGATTATATCGGGTCCTATTGGCCGTCAGGACAATATTGAGCAGTTCTTTGAACTGAAACCAAGAATTGAAAAACTGATAGAAGCACAGAAAAGGGCAACCAGCCAGTTTTTACTGGAAGCAAAAAAGAAAATTGCCGAAGGTAACGACGATCCCAAAGATGGTGGTTTGGCTTTGTTTAGGGCACACCGTGGCTTGCCAAAGAATACAGCATTGATCAAGTACCTGAGCGAACCCGGTATGCGTGTGAAACTACAGAAAGCAGAGAACCATTATCTGGCAGACCAGAGCCGTGAGATGCCGAAGGCCGATGAGGAACTGTATTTCTATATTGATGAAAAGAACAACTCCGTAGAGTTGACAGATAAGGGTATCCATTTAATTACCAAGGCAGGAGAGGACCCCAACTTCTTCATTATTCCAGACATTAGTGTGGAACTGGCAGAAATTGAAAATGATGCTGCGTTGGCTGCCGACCAGAAACTGCATAAGAAGGAACACATCATTAATGATTATTCCATTAAGGCAGACAGGATACATACCGTTCAACAATTGTTGAAATCGTACACATTGTTTGATAAGGATGTGGAATACGTGGTTATTGATGGACAGGTGAAAATTGTGGATGAGCAGACAGGCCGTATCATGGAAGGCCGCCGTTATAGCGATGGTCTGCACCAAGCCATCGAAGCAAAAGAAAACGTGAAGATTGAAGCAACCACGCAAACCTATGCTACCGTTACCTTGCAGAACTATTTCCGTATGTACCACAAGCTTTGTGGTATGACGGGTACTGCCGAAACGGAAGCGGCTGAGTTATGGGACATTTATAAATTGGATGTGGTTTCAATCCCGACCAATATACCTGCAATAAGAAAAGACGAACAGGACCTTGTATATAAAACCAAACGTGAAAAATTTGGTGCGGTAATAGAAGAAATTGCAAGACTGCGTGAAGCAGGAAGGCCTTGTCTGGTGGGTACAACATCGGTTGAAGTAAGTGAATTGCTGAGCAGGATGCTGCGTCAGAAACAGATACCCCATAATGTATTGAATGCAAAACAGCACGCCAAAGAAGCACAGATTGTTGCAGAAGCAGGTTTGGCAGGTGCCATAACCATTGCTACCAACATGGCCGGACGTGGTACGGATATTAAATTGGGACCAGGCGTTAAAGAAGCCGGGGGGCTTGCCATTATTGGTACTGAGCGTCATGAAAGCCGTCGTGTAGACAGGCAGTTGCGTGGACGTGCTGGCCGTCAGGGTGACCCGGGTTCTTCACAGTTTTTTGTTGCATTGGAAGATGACCTGATGCGTATGTTTGGTAGCGAACGTATTGCCAAGGTAATGGACTTTGCAGGCTACAAAGAAGGCGAAGTGATACAACATGGCATGATTACCAAAAGTATTGAACGTGCCCAGAAGAAAGTGGAAGAAAATAACTTCGGCATACGTAAACGCCTGTTGGAATATGACGATGTAATGAATAAGCAACGTACGGTAATCTATACCAAACGCCACCATGCCCTATTTGGCGAAAGGTTGGCACTGGATCTGGACAATGCCATGTACAGCGTTGCCGAAAGCTTGGTAAACTCTTTCAAAGAGCAGAATGATTATGAAGGCTTCCGCCTGGCGGTTATTGTGAATTTTGGTATCGACTCTTCCATAACAGCGGAACAGCTAGGTTCCAAATCTGAGCAGGCACTGAGCGATACATTGTACAATGAAGCAATGTCCAACTACCAACGCAGGAAAAACGAACTGTCCGAACAGGCATTGCCCGTATTTAAAAACATACGGACCCAACAGGGCGATCGTATTGAGAATGTAGTGGTGCCTTTTAGCGATGGTAAGAAAGGTATGCAGGTACTGGCCAATATGAACAAAACCCTGGAAACCGGCGGCACCGAATTGGTAAACGCTTTGGAACGCACGGTAACATTGGCATTGATTGATGATGCCTGGAAAGAACACCTGCGTGCAATGGACGATTTGAAGCAAAGCGTGCAGACAGCAACCTACGAACAGAAAGATCCATTGGTTATCTATAAAATGGAAGCATTTAACCTGTTCAGCAACATGAATGCAGAAGTGAACAAAAGTATTGTTGAGTTCCTATGCCATGCAAGCATTCCGCTGGAAGAGGGTGAACAGGTTAAAGAAGGTCATCAGGAAAAAACAGACCTGAGTAAAATGCGTGCCAATAAAGATGCGGTTGATGCAGCAGGGCAGGAGTATGGTGCAAACGAAAACGATTATTACGATCCAACCCCTGTAAAGCAGGAACCGATTACGGTTGGCCCTAAGATTGGCAGGAACGACCCATGCCCTTGCGGTAGCGGTAAAAAATACAAAGCCTGCCACGGAAGGGAATCCTAAAACAGAGTGAAGCTTATAACAATACAAAGCCAGTAATCATCATTACTGGCTTTTCTTTTGCATGCCTGCTACCGTTATACAATATAATAGAGGCCCATGCGTCATCTATGGAAAGCATATTGCTTAATGATCCCAAAAAACAGGTTGACAAGATGAACAAGGCATTCGGGAAAAACCCAACAGGAAGGCATCTCGCAAAAATGGAAGCATCGGCCAATTATAAAAATGGCTCGTTCAAAAACATACTCGAAACACCTATGATGACGGGTGATTCATCTATGTTAAAAGCATCGTGGAAATTTCTTAACAAGCCCAAGAATACGGCACCGCCCACAACACTTCCTTCTGTTAAAACAGATTTGAAGACCCTGCATTTTGATGAGCCAAGTATTGTTTGGTTTGGCCACTCATCGTACTTGATAAGCATCGATGGCAAACGTATATTGGTTGATCCTGTATTCAGTGGCGCTGCATCGCCTTTTTCTTTTGGTGCAAAAAGCTTTGATGGGGCCAATGTGTACGGTGTTGATGACATGCCCGATATTGACATACTTATTTTGACGCATGACCATTATGACCATCTCGATTATAAAACAGTTGTTGCGTTGAACCATAGAACAAAGCTTATCTGTACTTCATTGGGGGTTTCATCGCATTTGACCTATTGGGGAATCGATGAAAACAAGATCATCGAATTTGACTGGTGGAACGAACAGCAACTGCCCAACGGCATCAAACTTACGGCTGCACCGTCCAGGCATTTTTCGGGCAGGCTTTTTACCAGGGGTAAATCATTATGGTCCGCCTTTATACTGGAAGCGGCTGGCTACAGGATTTTTATTGGTGGCGATGGTGGTTATGATGAGGCAACATTCAAATCAATAGGGGAGCGGTTCGGTGGTTTTGATATTGCCATGTTGGAAGCTGGTCAGTACAACGAAGGCTGGGCCAATATACACATGATGCCGGAAGAAACCGTGCAGGCAGCCCTGCTGTTGCAAACAAAAGTATTGATGCCCGTGCACTGGGCAAAGTTTGCCCTAGCACTGCATCCCTGGAATGAGCCTGTGGAAAGGGTTTACAACAAGGCACAGCAATTGGGCCTGCAGGTAACAACACCAATGATTGGCGAGCCCGTAGTGTTGAACCGGTCTTATCCCAATAGTAAATGGTGGAATAAGGTATTATAGGTTGGTCTTTACAAATGCTTCGCAGTAATTTTTGATCAATTGGCGAACATGCCTGAACTGCTCTGCTATTTCTGCTGCTGTTCCCGTTGCTTTGGCCGGATCCGGGAAATTGTAATGGAATTTTTTAGCATTGGAAGGAAAGAAAGGGCAACGCTCTTTGGCATTGTCGCATACGGTAATCACAAAATCAAAACCGATATTCCTGTACTCATCCATGTTATTGGACGTATGTGTTGATATATCGATACCATCTTCCAGCATGGTTGCAATGGCCTTAGGGTTCACGCCATGTGTTTCTATACCGGCACTGTACACTTCGGCTTTATCTTTTGCAAAATGCCTTAAATAACCTTCTGCAATCTGGCTACGGCAACTGTTGCCCGTGCAAAGCACCAATATTTTCTTTGTCATAGTATTAAACGAGTAACCATATTAAATTGATGATGCAGAATTTGGCATCAAAGCCAAAAATGAGTTGCAGCACAATAATGGATGTTGTGATGATAATGGGTTTCTTGTATTTGATGAGTCTGTGTTTCATAATTAGCAGCATCCATTGTCTGGTGTGCCGCAGGCAGCAATGTTTTGTAATGCTGCTAATTGTACTTTTTGTTTTACGGGTGCAATACCACAGGCATCGGTAGCCAGGCAAGCTGTTTGTTTGGGTACCAGTTCAAAATCAGTTCCATTGAAATGCAAGGCATATTTGCCAATGGTGTCGCGTTGGTACTCCACTTCAATATCCCAATTGCCAATACCCAGTTTCTTTTCGGCAAGCGAAATGATGTTCAATAATTTCTGCGGTTCAAGCCTGTGATCAAAATCGTTTGCATGCCATAATTGAAAGCATACCGTTTTTTCCATGCGTTCCGTGCCACCGCAATCAACAAAATGTTTGGTAGCTGCCCCTACTTCGGTTATATGGAAGTGCTCGGCAACATAAGCACCATTGGGTAATTTGAAGTTTACAGACGTGACCGTGGCTAGCCCGTTCTTGAATTGTTCAAGTGTCATGTTATTTATTTTGATTGTCAACAACAATTGTTTTTTCGTTTTTCTAGCTTGGAAGTGATATTGCCAAAATAGGTTTGTAGTTTGGCCAGTACTTTTTCATCCAGGCAATAACAAATGGCATTGCCTTCTATAGTGCCTTTAATGATACCGGCAGTTTTCAATTCTTTCAAGTGCTGCGAAACTGTTGGCTGGGCAAGGGGCAATTCATTCACGATATCCCCACAAATACAAGTGTCAACTTTCAGCAGGTATTCCATGATTGCTATACGTGCAGGATGTGCCAATGCTTTTACCAAGCTGGCTATTTCGTTCTGCTTGTCGGTAAAATGTTCGGTCTTGCTTGCTCCCATATCATTATTTTAATATTGCAATATTACGATAAACAAATTTTCCCCTCCAAATTTTATAACGATTTTCTGCGAAAAAAAATCAAATGGCATGTATGGATCAAGGATCATAGTCAATATGTTTCTGTATAATCCGTAAAGCCTACATTTGCGGCTATTCCATATAAGTTCGTTTTATGAAATATTCTCAGTCTATTGGTATTGTTGCGGCACTGGCATTGATTGGCATCTGCTTTTTGCCATGGATATATGTGCCCTCATTGAACCTAACCTTAGATGGTCTGCATGGAAAAATAAACGACAACCTCACTTTTGGTAAGCAATGGAAGCCCCATACCTTATTCTGTGTAATCATGATTGCCTTTTTCCTGATACCGACCGTTTGGGCAAAAAGGACCAACCTGTTTATTGGGTTTGTCAACTTAGGCTGGGCCATCAAGAACCTGATTATCTTTTGCATGTGCAGACCGGAATGTCCCGAAGTAAAGCCTGCACTCTATATATTGGTGGCCCTGGCAGTCATACTTCAGCTATGTGCCTTTCTACCCAAGCTGCAGATGAAAGAAAATGCATCGTAAATATGCGTTGTGCTGCGTAATTCGTGAAACCGGGAAACCAGTTTTTCTACTTTATCTATCCATTGCCACAATAAAAAGACATAAGTAGCAGTTATTATAGGGTATAGTCCTTTAGCAAACCAATATTCTATGATATGAGAAAGTTTTACGCTTTCTTTACACTGCTACTCGTATGTGTAATACCCTTCTTGAAAACTAACGCACAGGTAAATTATCTTTTTACTGCATCACAATCAACATACACACCATTGGTAGCGGGAATAAACCCGCCACTGGACAATCCTACTCCAACAGGTTATTACGAAGACGATGAAGGCTTCGCAAATGCAGTACCACTGGGCTTTACATTCAATTTCAACAATACAAACTATACCGCTTTAAATATTAACGTAAATGGCTTCGTGACATTTGGCACCCCTTTTACAATGGATGTAAATGACCGTTACCATACCAATAACCTTACATCGGGCCCAAAGCAGGATGGCATAAGACCATTGATTGCCCCGTTGTGGGACGATTTGCGTTTACAGGACAATGCTTCGCTGAAATACGCAACACAGGGTACGGCACCTAACAGGGTATTTATTGTTGAATGGTCAAACGTATCATGGAACTATAACGCATTGGCTGCCGCCATTTCTTTTCAAATGAAACTGTACGAAAGTTCCAATGCAATTGAATTTGTTTACCAACCATTGTCGGGCAGTGCATCCAATGCAAGTGCATCAATTGGTATTGCCACTTGTTCACTTTGCACGGGCAGCTTTCTTTCTGTAGGTAGTATAGAAAATGCTACATCCGTAAGTGGCATAACAGAGTACGATGATATTAAAGTAAAGCCAACGGCTGGCACCACCTATCGTTTTGAGCCAGGTGTTTGCAGCATGCCAGTGGCCTTAAGTATGGACAAGTACAATACCCGTACCGCTACGTTTTCGTGGGGTGCGGCTTCTGCAAATATTGTGGGTTACGATTATGCAGTTACCAATTCGCCATTACAGCCATTGACTTATGCGTCAACTACCAATAACAATGTAACGGTTGCATCGTTGCAACCCGGCACGCAATATTATATGCACGTACGCTCGTCAAACCTGGTCAGCAAAAAAAGTGGTTGGGTTACCTATACGTTTAAAACGGCCTGCGAAACCACATTGCCCTATAAAGAAGGTTTTGAAAATGCAACAGCACCCAAAGTGCCAGGCTGTATTACTGTTGAAAACCCAACTGGTGGCAATAGCTGGCAAATTTCTAATATGTCTAATTTGCCGCCTTATAACAATGTAATCACTTTCAGCAACGACAATAACCACCAGGCCGATGGCTGGTTCGTATTGCCTGCCGCAAGATTGGTGGGTGGCAATAGCTACCGTATAAGGTTCAAGTACAAGGTAAGCGACAGTGCAGGCATCAACCAGAAAATGGAGATCAGGTTGGGTACGGAACTGAATTCAACTTTTGCGGGATGGAATACGGTGTACAAGAACACCAAGCTAAACGAAACAATCTTTAAAGATACTTCTGCTTTGTTTGCACCACAAGTGGATGGCATTTACTTTATTGCTTTCAGGTGCAACTCCGACAAGAACACAGCAACCTTGTTCATAGATGATATTGAAATGAGTGCCGTTATTCCATCGCCTGTCAAGATACTGTCTTTTAGTGGCAGCAGGTCAGATACCAAGAATGTACTTGTGTGGAAAACCTCTTCTGAAATAAACAACAAGGGCTTTGAATTGCAGAAGGGAGCAGACGGAATCAATTTCAGCACCGTTGCTTTCATCAATTCCAAAGGCATCAATGGCAACAGCACTGTTGCACTTGATTATACACAGGTAGATGAACAGCCATTTAAAGGCAATACTTATTACCGCCTGAGAATAGTGGATGCCAACAATAACGAGTTCTACTCGCAGCCCATTGTTATCAAAGCTACCATACCGTTAGAAGTGGAGTACAGCAAAGTATTTCCTAACCCGGTAAAAGATATTGTTACGGCGGTGGTGGCAGCACCCATAAACACAAGGGGCAACTTTGTAATTGCCGATATGTATGGAAAGGTTTTGGTAAACATGCCTGTGAGCGTGATAAAGGGAGACAATGTGTTTAAGGTAGATGTGAGCAGTTTACGCAATGGTGTATACATGAGCAAGCTGGTTTGCCTTACAGGCCAGCAAACAGAAGCCAGGACCTTTATCAAACAATAGCCTTTCGTTTTTATTAATATGCATTCTATCCTAAATTTTATGAAAAACATTTATCTAACAATCCTGCTGCTATGCCTGATAGCAGTAACTGGTAATGCCCAAATGCATTACTCCCTTACTGGTGGAACCAACACTTTTACACCTATATCCGGTACTGTTCCATTTTTGATGGCAGGTGGTTCCGGCTCGGACCCATTGGCGGATGAGGGCTACGTAAACAATATTCCCATTGGATTTTCCTTTAACTACAATGGTGCTGCTTCCTATACCGAAGTATCCATTTCAACCAATGGGTTCATCAGCTTTCAGGAACTGAGCGATTCTTATGTATTGAATAACCTTACCAGTGGTGCGGCGGGCGAAAGGCCCATTGTGGCTCCATTATGGGATGATATCAACCTGCAAAGCACGGCCAACTTAACCTACACAACAACGGGTTCTTCTCCTAACAGGGTCTTTACTGTTCAATGGTTAAATGCCAGGTGGGGCTTTGGTGCATCTGCTGCGGCCATGTCGTTTCAGGTAAAGCTATACGAAACATCCAACTGGATAGAATTCATATACAGGCAGGAGAGTGGCTCGGCCAATTCGCCATCGGCTTCCATTGGCCTGGCAGCAACCAGTACGGGCAGTTATAATTTCATTTCTTTAATGAATGTTGCAGCATCGCCTGCGGCAACCATGACATCCGAAGTAGCTACCCTTGCCAACAAACCGGCCAATAACCAATCATACCTCTTTAAGGCAGGTGTGTTACCGGTAAGTATTGCTTCGGTAAGCGTAAGCAAAAACAATAGCAACAATATCGTTAGCTGGCAAACAGCAAACGAAACAAACAATGCCGGCTTTGATGTGGAGCGTTCGGCAGATGGAAGGAATTTTAGCAGGATATTGTTTGTGGATACAAAAGCCACCAATGGCAACAGCAACGGCACGCTGAGCTATACGGCCAGTGATAGCAAGCCTTTGGACGGTACGAATTATTACCGCTTGAAGCAGGTGGATAAAAACGGAAGTATCAACTATTCATCCATCGTATCAATCAAGAACAGCAGTACAGATGCCTGGGGCAGTCTCTTGCTTTACCCCAACCCTGTAAAGGATAAACTGGTGGTTCAATTAAACAGCAAGCAAACCAATGGTGTAACGGTGGCCATATACAATGCAGTTGGCAACCGCGTTATGCTGAACAGTTATGCAGCAACCGCAGGTGCTACGCAAATAGGTGCAGATGTTAGCATGCTGCCCGCTGGTACCTATACCGTAAGGGTTACCAACAATAAAAATGACCAGCCATTAATTAAAACTTTTGTAAAGTAGTTTTCTATAAGTAGTATTGTTAGGCTAATGCCTATTACTATTTATGCAATCAAATAACAGCGGTTTCGGGTTTTGGATAAGGAGCAAATGGATACTACCTGTACTATTGGTGGTATGCATTCTGCTCCTTAAATTTTTTCCAACGGTTATAGAAAACTATTACAGTACTGGCCTGTATGTTTATATAGCAAGATTGCTGAGGCTTGTTACAGGATGGCTGCCCATAAGCATTGGCGATATTTTCTATGCTGCTATTGTGGTGAGGCTGTTGTGTTGGCTTGTTGGACTGGTTAAGACAGTGATACGCAAACAGGCTTCCTGGAAAAAGCTGGGCATTGAATGCCTGAATAGTATAAGGACTTTGCTATGGGTATATATATGGTTTGCACTTGCATGGGGGCTTAACTATAACAGGCTTGGCATATCCCATCAACTACAAATACAACCCACACAATATACAAAAGCAGAAGTGGAAAGCCTTGTTTGCGACCTGGTTGATAAAGTGAATGAAGCAAGAAGGGCAATTGGTACCGATACAGTACTGCAGCCATCTTCCATCAAACAAATCTATTCCGTTGCATACCAGGCATACGGTAACATTGCTAAAGAAAAACCTTTCCTCACCTATAAAAACCTGTCGGCCAAAAAAAGTATGTACAGTGGCATTAGCCACTACATGGGTTTTACGGGTTACTACAATCCTTTTTCTGGCGAGGCACAGGTGAGTACCGATTTGCCGAATATATTATTGCCATATATTGCCTGTCACGAAATGGCACACCAGCTTGGTTATGCCAGTGAGAGCGAAGCAAATTTTGTTGGCTACCTGGCATGTTCATCAGCAAATGACCAATACTTTACTTACTCGGTTTATCTGGACCTGTACAAGTATGCAGCAAGCGAACTGTTTTTAAAAGACTTCAGGTCGGTACATGGTTGGGAACTGGATAAACTGGTACGAAAGGACCTGCGTGATATAAGGTTGTTCTTCGCAAAAAAGAGCAACAATGTGTCGCCTGTGGTATCAAGTATGTACAACCAGTACCTAAAGGCCAACCAGCAGCAGAATGGTATTGATAGCTACAATGATGTGGTTGGCTTGTTAATTGCTTACAAAAAAAAATATGGCAAAATCTAATTTCATCAAACTGTTTGCTGCATTGTTTTTCACGGTAGGGTTGGGCAGTATTGGTGGCCTGTTTACGGCACCGGAAATAACCACCTGGTATGCGGGCTTAAACAAGCCTGCCTTCAACCCGCCCAACTATCTGTTTGCACCGGTGTGGACGACACTCTACATTTTAATGGGTATCAGTTTCTACTTGATATGGAAAAAACATCCGTCGCCTGTAAAGACGGCAGGCGTACTTTTTTTCTTGTTGCAATTTATATTGAACGTCTGCTGGAGCTTTATCTTCTTCAAACAGCACTTGGTAGGTTTTGCATTCATAGAGATGATGGTGATGTGGCTGTTCATCCTCTTTACCATCAACGAATTCAGAAAACTGAGCAAGCCTGCTGCATGGCTATTGGTGCCTTATATAGGCTGGGTAAGCTTTGCGGCCGTACTCAATTTCTTTATCTGGAAACTGAACTGATGCAACTTTAAAACTTGTTCTTCCACATCATGCTCTCCACGGGCTTATTGGGTTGTCCGCTATATTTTGCATTGCCCTTCTGGTTGTACCGTACTTCAATTTCGCCTTCCACCGGAAAATAGATCAATTGGCCAATGGGCATTCCTTTATAGATACGCACGGGTTGCTTAACGGAAATTTCCAATGTCCAGTTGCCACAAAAGCCAACATCGCCCTTGCCTGCGGTAGCGTGTATGTCAATGCCCAGGCGGCCTGTAGAGCTCTTGCCTTCCAAAAAAGGTACATGGGCATGTGTTTCGGTGTACTCTGCTGTTACGCCCAAATAAAATTCGTGTGGGTGCAATACATAGCCTTCGTCGGGTATCTCAAACAGTTCAATCCTGTTGTGCTTCTTTGCATCCAGTTCCGCATCCACATACTTTGCCAATGTACTGCCCAAATGCACATCGTAACTATTGCTGCCCAGGTCTTCACGGTTATAGGGCACAATCTTAATGGTACCCTTATCCATCTCTTCCAGAATTCTCTTGTCGGTTAAAATCATATCTTAAATTTTTTCGGTCAGCTATACAACTGTACTCGGCAGCATGGGCGTCGCACCCATCGGCATTATAACAATACCCGGCAAACCGCCTGCACGCCATGCAATTTCGTAGCAACGGTTTGCAATATAAATCGTAAATCTGCAATCTAAAATCTGCAAACGGTTTATGCCTTTGTTTTATCAACAAAATATCAACGCAACCACCAGACTTGCCATCTGGAAGATTGAGGAGACCGAGGATTTCTTTGCAGGTACTGTACCCTTGCAAAGGGAAATAACCCACCCACACAAACGGCTGCAACACTTGGCAGCACGTTATTTGCTGCGTTACCTGTTTCCGGGTTTCCCTTACGAGGACATATTGATTGCCAGTACAAGGAAACCTTTTCTAGCCAACGAGCAGTACCATTTTTCCATATCGCATTGCGGCGATTTTGCAGCAGCCATTGTAAGCAGCAGTAATAGGGTAGGCATAGACATTGAGATACCTACGGCCAAAGTGGTAAAGATTGCCAATAAATTTCTGCATGAACAGGAACAGATAGAATTTGGCGTTGGTAATTCGGATTCAACTGTGGGCCAGTTGACTGACCAACCAATTAACCAATTAACGCTTCTCTGGAGTGCCAAAGAAGCCATCTTTAAATGGTGGGGCAATGGCGAAGTTGATTTCAGCGAAATGATACGTCTGGAGAAATTTGACTTCAGCAATAAAGGACATTTCAATGCATGGTTCAAACAGACTGCTTTGCAGTTGCATTATGAAATGTTTGATAAGCTTTGCCTGGCCTGGGTTGCTACGCCACTAAAACAGGATCCGAACCATTGATGGGGTTTTGTTTCAATAATTCCTGTATTGCCGCAAACAGTTCGGGGTAACCGTTTTGCAGCTCAACAGGGCGTTCAAAAAACAGTTCCACACTTTCAGCCCAAAACTCTTGCAGGTTTTTAAAGGCATAGTCCGTAAACAATATGTGCTGCCTGTTTTTAAGTTCATACACTTCGCTGCCTTCTTCCATGATACCTTCAAAACATGCACAGAAATATTTTTCTTTAGAACCATTCATCACTACATGTTGGTAGTACAGTGCATGTGCCATCTCGTGCAGGCCAACATTTACGCCATCATTGGGTTCCATAACGCCTTTCAGAAACTGGTTCCAGGCAAATGTTATGGTATTGCCCTCTACATTGCCTGCCAGTACCCTAAAACTGTTTTCGGCAAAATATTCCTCGGGATGCACTTCTATATATTGGTAATGCGGAAGCAGGTAATCCCGCAGGCCAAAAGTTATCTGTATAGCGGCTGCACTTAATAGAACAGGCATTTCCTTAAAGCCTTCGTTGGCATATATCCTGAATACTTTTTGCTGCATGAATGCCTGTAACCTATTGATGAACCTTTGCTGTTGAAAAGGATGCAGCTTGTTATAGAAAGGATAGTATTTCTGCAAAATGGCCAACAAATCTTGCCTCGTTAATCCCAGGTTGTTGCCATGATAAACCAGGTAATCTTTATCTGCATGTTGAGGTACACTGTTATTGGTTGCGGTACCGGCATTGTTGCCTTGAACGTGTTCGCCCCGTTGCAGGCCAAGAAAGATACTACGGCACCACACAAACGCCAGTATCCCAAGCACCAGCAGCAGCGGCACAAATGAATCCGATCCTTTATGTTCTGTTGTATGCCGAGATGATTGTGTGATGACGGAAATCAAAGAGTCACGCAATTCCTGCGGAAGCGAATCGGGCAATGTGATACTGCCATTGTCAATGATATAGGTTGTATCGGGCATAGGGTGGGGAAGCTCAATCGGCTATCCGACTTTTTGTTTTGGGTACAAATGCAAGGCTCTTCCGCAGCATCTGTTTCAGTTGAAGTTTCACGATCTGCCCCATGGTAGTGGCTTTCAGGAAATGCGGCTGGTTGAAATGCTCGGCCAGTTCCTGCTTCAATTGGTTGATTTTTTCCGGCGTGGAAATGGCAGCATCAATCATGATGTCCAACAGTTCCTTTACCCTGTATTTGGCCGAGGACAGGCGAAAGGCCATCAAGGTCTTTTCTTCTGCCCGGTACTGGGCAATGGATTCATTGTCCAGGTGCCTGCTTACAATATCCACAAATGGCTTGTTCTCTTTAAAAAATTGTGGCAGGTACAGGTTCTTTCGTCCTTCGTATGACTGTTGGTCAAAGTCAATGGAGCGGAAGCGGTACTGGTAATTCAAAATGTCGGGCGTAATGTTGATGATGAAATTGTAGCTACGCATATCGCCCAGCAATTGCGTAAAGCAACGCTCGTTGAACTTTACAAACTCCTTTGCCAAACGTATCTGGTTGGTAACCGGGTTGTTCAGGTACTCCTTGATAAATACATCGCCGGGAATACCGGGTATATGCTCTTCTACCAAAGTGTTGTTGTTGGTAAAATAGGTAATGCGATTGGGCGACAGCAGATGCTCCAGCTCCAAGCCATACACACGGCTTGCATCGGCTTTCTTGATATAGTAATGGTCAATATTTGCATTGTATTTATTGATAATGCGTATGCGGAAGGGTTGGCTGTTGCCAAAAAAGCAGAAGTCTATGGAAGCTACATCCAAGTGGCTGGCATATTCAAAATCGCCTTTGGTTTTTAGTATGGCATAGGTCTTAACCAGGCTTTCCCTGAGGAACTCCCATTCACGCATGTCGTAGGATGTCCTTTCCCACGAAGTGTCTTTGCCAGCTTCGTCTTTAATGGCCACAGAGTAGGTAAAACGCAACAGGTCTTCGTAGGCAACGGGCAGGTTCACTTCACGGCCGTATTGCATTAGGTAATCACGCAACGTGGCATTTACCGGAAAAATGGGTTTCTTCCTGCTTGGCCTGTCTGCATGGTCCTGTTCCTGTTTTGTATCAATCATTTATACCAATTGAGTAATCATTAATAAAACCTATTCACGTTTTTGCCACCAATAACACCAATCGGCACCAATCATTAATCATTCGTGTTCATTTGTGCTATTCGTGGCAACTCTTTGTTTGGCAAAATTCAACCTGCGAAGTAGGGAATCCTTTTAAAATCCGTTCAGCCCGTATCATCCGTGTGCCAACAAA